>NZ_JBXEOX010000001.1:0-3597731 GCF_056856535.1 Burkholderia sp. L-4 | reverse complement strand
AAGTAACTGTCGTTTTTTGCGTGCACAGCGCGGCTCGCCGGCGCCCTTGTCGCGGTCGCGCAACAAGGCCCGAAGCGGTCGTGCGAGCGTGCCTCGGACGCCTGCGTCACAGTGTTGGAGGGGCAGGCGCGAGCCGAGGCGGCGTGCGGGATTCTTGGAGATAAGGCGAGATTCTAACGCCAAACGCGGCCACAGCGGGACTTATCCACAGGCTGTGTTTGTGGGGCGCGGGGCCGGATCGGAGCGGCCCGGCACAGGCGAGCGACTCGTAAAGTATTGACCGTCAACGGAAAAACGGTTTAAATAACGGGTTCCGCGAAAACCAATCCTGTATTCCCGGCGATTGCGTTCGCCCGAATGCCTCCGGTTAAGGGCACGCGGTCCCCTGAATTTCGACATTCTCGAACAAGTGAGAACATCATGAAACGTACTTACCAACCGTCCGTGACGCGCCGCAAGCGCACCCATGGCTTCCGTGTCCGCATGAAGACGGCAGGTGGCCGCAAGGTCATCAACGCTCGCCGCGCGAAGGGCCGCAAGCGCCTCGCCATCTAAGGCAGGTTGCGCGCTGTGTCCGCCGTCCGCAGTCCTGCGGAAGGTGCCGTCGAGCCGGGTGCGAATCCGTCGCAGACGAAAGCCGCCTTCCCGAAAGCTGCGCGACTTCTGAAAACGGATGAATTTTCATCCGTTTTTCGTTTGCGCCCCTGGCGGCGCTCCGCGCACTTCGTGATTTACGGCAAGCCGACCGGTCAGCCTGCACGTCTGGGGCTCGTCATCGGCAAGAAGTATGCGCCGCGAGCGGTGACGCGTAACCTCGTGAAGCGGCTGGCGCGCGATCAGTTTCGCCTGCGCCGGGCCGAATTCGCCGGTTACGACCTGCTGCTGCGGCAGCACACGCGCTTCGACAAGAAAGCGCTGCCGAGCGCGGCTTCCGCCCCGCTCGCGGCGATGTGCGCGGCCGAGATCCGCGAACTGCTCGACAGGGCAGTCCGGGAAATCGCGCGCCGTGCGTCGAAGCCCGCGTCCGAGTGACGCATCCGTGCCCGGTGCGGCGTTCGCGCCTGCCCGGCCGGTTTTGACGCGGCGTCGTACGGCGCCGCCCAAGGTATGGAAACGGTACTGATCGCCTTGCTGCGCTTCTACAAGGTTGCCGTGAGCCCGATGCTCGGCAACCGTTGCCGTTTTTATCCTTCCTGTTCGGATTACGCGCGCGAGGCAATCCAGTATCATGGCGCCGCGCGCGGCACGTATCTCGCCGTCAGGCGCGTGTGCCGATGCCATCCGTTTTCCGCGGGCGGCATCGACCTCGTCCCGCCGCCCAACTCCGACACTC
This sequence comes from Burkholderia sp. L-4, assembly GCF_056856535.1. Taxonomy (NCBI): domain Bacteria; kingdom Pseudomonadati; phylum Pseudomonadota; class Betaproteobacteria; order Burkholderiales; family Burkholderiaceae; genus Burkholderia; species Burkholderia sp. L-4. The sequence goes on along the minus strand of NZ_JBXEOX010000001.1, from coordinate 3,596,398 downwards.
GCGCTCGCGGCGAAGCCGACGCGCGGTCCCATCGACTCTGAGACAACGCATGGATATCAAACGCACCGTCCTATGGGTGATCTTCTTCATGTCAGCTGTCATGCTGTACGACAACTGGCAGCGGTCCCATGGACGCCCGTCGATGTTCTTCCCGAGCGCCACGCAGACGGCCCCCGCGGCCGCGGCCGGCGGCGCATCGGGCACGGGCGCGACGACGACGACCGCAGGTGAAGTGCCTGCCGCCGCGGCCGGCGCCGCACCGACGACGACGGCCCCGGCCGCGCAGGCGCAGCTCGTGAAGTTCTCGACCGACGTGTATGACGGCGAAATCGACACGCGCGGCGGCACGCTCGCGAAGCTGACGCTGAAGAAGCAGGGCGACGGCAAGCAGCCCGACCTGTACATCACGCTGTTCGACCACACGGCCGGCCACACGTATCTCGCGCGCACGGGCCTGCTCGGCGGCGATTTCCCGAACCACAACGACGTCTACACGCAGCTGAACCCCGGCTCGACGTCGCTGACGGGCGACCAGAACACGCTGAAGCTGTCGTTCGAGTCGCCGGTGAAGGGCGGCGTGAAGGTCGTGAAGACCTACACGTTCACGCGCGGCAGCTACGTGATCGGCGTCGACACCAAGATCGACAACGTCGGCACGGCGCCTGTCACGCCGACGGTCTACATGGAACTGGTGCGCGACAACACGGCCGTCGAAACGCCGATGTTCTCGCACACGTTCCTCGGGCCGGCGGTCTACACGGACGCGAAGCACTTCCAGAAGATCAACTTCAGCGACCTCGACAAGAACAAGGCCGACTTCGTGAACTCCGCCGACAACGGCTGGGTCGCGATGGTGCAGCACTACTTCGCGTCGGCGTGGATTCCGCAGCAGGGCGTGAAGCGCGACATCTACGCTGAAAAGATCGATCCGACGCTGTACCGCGTCGGCGTGAAGCAGCCGGTCGCCGCGATCGCGCCGGGCCAGTCGGCCGACGTGCAGGCGCGCCTGTTCGCCGGTCCGGAAGAAGAGCGCATGCTCGAAGGCATCGCGCCGGGCCTGGAGCTCGTGAAGGACTACGGCTGGGTGACGATCATCGCGAAGCCGCTGTTCTGGCTGCTCGAGAAGATCCACAGCTACGTCGGCAACTGGGGCTGGGCGATCGTGCTGCTGACGGTGCTGATCAAGGCCGTGTTCTTCCCGCTGTCGGCCGCGAGCTACAAGTCGATGGCACGCATGAAGGAAATCACGCCGCGCATGCAGGCGCTGCGCGAACGCTTCAAGAGCGATCCGCAGAAGATGAATGCCGCGCTGATGGAGCTGTACAAGACCGAGAAGGTCAATCCGTTCGGCGGCTGCCTGCCGGTCGTGATCCAGATCCCGGTGTTCATCTCGCTGTACTGGGTGCTGCTCGCCTCGGTCGAAATGCGCGGCGCGCCGTGGATTCTGTGGATTCACGATCTGTCGCAGCGCGATCCGTTCTTCATCCTGCCGGTGCTGATGGCCGTGTCGATGTTCGTGCAGACGAGCCTGAACCCGACGCCGCCGGACCCCGTCCAGGCGAAGATGATGAAGTTCATGCCGATCGCGTTCTCGGTGATGTTCTTCTTCTTCCCGGCCGGCCTGGTGCTGTACTACGTCGTGAACAACGTGCTGTCGATCGCGCAGCAGTACTACATCACGCGCAAGCTCGGCGGCGTCAAGAAGAAGCCTGCCTGACGCCCGCGACGCACGCAAAAAAAGCCGCATGGTTCATGACCATGCGGCTTTTTTGTTTCCCGGCGGCGACGGCGGCGGCGCGCCGTTCCCGGTCAGGCTTTCTTCGCTTCGAGTTTCAGATCGCCGTAGAACTGCTCGACCAGTTCCTGCACGAGGTAGCGCTGATGCGGCGACAGCGCCTCGATCTTCGACGCGAGTTCGATCGTCTCGGGCGTCGGCGGGTAGCGCTCGTCGCGGGGCAGCGGTTGCGGCGTCGGGTGTTCGATCACGCTTGGCGACGGCCCGTAGTGCAGCCAGTGCACTTCGACGCGCAACCATTCGGCGAGCGTTTCGAGTTTGTCCGATGTCGGAATCGTGCGCCCCGTCAGCCACTTGTGCGCGGTTTGCGGCGAAACGGGATGCGTTCCGCGGTGGCGCAGATTGAATCGATTCGCCAGCTCGGTCGCGCCGGTGACCTTCTCCGGGCTGCGCCGCAGGGCGAATTTCAGGCGTTCCGAGAACGCGGCTTTTTCTTCGGATGTCGGCATGGGGGAGATTGTGCAATTCCATCGAGGCGTTTCAGACAACCATATGAGCTAAACGTATCTCTTTCGGACGAATCGCGACCTTGGCCGGATGGAGTGCGGAAATTTGGGGGCAAATCGTTGGGGCGCTCCAGCGGGCATACTCGTCCGAAACGGTGGCAAAGTCATCGCGCTGGACTGATACTCGGCTTATCCCCGGCGGGATAAATTCGGGCGAGTTCGAATCCGGCACGGTGGCCGGTCGCGTGTGAGCCGGCACGCTACAATGCCGGCGTTCCGATGCCCGAACTGTTGTGCGGGCGCACCGTTTTCATCCTGATCACCCGATTCCCATGCTCGCTACCGACTCCGATCCGATCGTCGCCATCGCCACTGCTGCCGGCCGAGGGGGCATCGGGGTCGTCCGCGTATCGTTCGGGCGCGGCGGCGACGCGGCCGCGCTGCCGCTGATCGACGCGTTGTGCGGGCAGAAGCTGGCGCCGCGCCATGCGAGCTACGTGCCGTTCCTCGACGAGCATGGCGCGCCGCTCGACCGCGGGATCGCGCTGTATTTCCCGGCGCCGCATTCGTACACCGGCGAGCACGTGCTCGAACTGCAGGGGCATGGCGGGCCGATCGTGATGCAACTGCTGCTGCAGCGTTGCCTGGATGCCGGGCGCGGTTTCGGGCTGCGGCTCGCGGAGCCGGGCGAGTTCACGCGCCGCGCGTTCCTGAACGACAAGCTCGACCTCGCGCAGGCCGAGGCCGTCGCCGACCTGATCGAGGCGAGCACGGAGGCCGCGGCGCGCTCGGCGGGGCGTTCGCTCGATGGGGCGTTCTCGCGGCAGATCCATGCGCTCGTCGACGACGTGATCACGTTGCGGATGCTGGTCGAGGCGACGCTCGATTTTCCGGAAGAGGAGATCGACTTCCTCGAGGCGGCCGACGCGCGCGGCAAGCTCGCGAGGATCCGCGCGCAGCTGGCGCATGTGCTCGGCGATGCGCGGCAGGGGGCGCTGCTGCGCGAAGGGCTGTCGGTCGTGCTCGCGGGGCAGCCGAACGTCGGCAAGTCGTCGCTGCTGAATGCGCTGGCCGGCGCGGAGCTGGCGATCGTCACGCCGATCGCCGGGACGACGCGCGACAAGGTCGCGCAGACCATCCAGGTCGAGGGGATTCCGCTGCACATCATCGATACGGCCGGGCTGCGCGAGACCGAGGATGAAGTCGAGCGGATCGGCATCGCGCGCACGTGGAGCGAGATCGAGCGCGCGGATGTCGTGCTGCATCTGCTCGATTCGCGCACGGGAATGACGCCCGATGACGAAGTGATCGCGGCGCGCTTTCCCGGCGGCGTGCCGGTGGTGCGCGTGCTGAACAAGACGGACCTGACCGGCGTGCCGGCGTGCGTCGAGCATCCGGCGGCGGAAGGCGACCTGACCGAGGTGCATCTGTCGGCGAAGCGCGGCGACGGCATCGACATGCTGCGCGCGGAACTGCTGCGGATCGCCGGGTGGCAGGCGGGCGCCGAAGGCGTATACCTCGCGCGCGAGCGGCATCTGATCGCGCTGCGGGCCGCGCAGGAACACCTGGCGCAGGCGGCGGATCACGCGGAGCAACGCGCTCAGTCGCTCGACCTGTTTGCCGAGGAGCTGCGGCTCGCGCAGGAGCAACTGAATTCGATTACCGGGGAGTTCACGTCGGATGATCTGCTGGGGGTGATTTTCAGCAGGTTCTGCATTGGAAAATAACCAGTCGCCCAAGGTTGTCTAGGGTCGTCTAGTCACCCCTCTGAAACCCTTGTGAATGCTAGGATTGATCGCCTAGCGTTGCCCAAGGTTGTCTATTGACATCCAGCCTTTGATGGTACACATTTAGGTACACATGGACGTTGTGTCCCAATTGATGTGTACCAACCATGCCGAAAACTGTCGTCCCGCTGAATGACACCCGCATCAAGGCGCTCAAGCCGAAGGTGGCGCGCTACCGTATTTCGGACGGTGGTGGCCTTGTGCTGGAGGTCATGACGTCGGGGTCGAAGGTCTGGCGCTACCGGTACACACTGCATGGCGAACGCCAGCCGATGGTGACGATCGGCGACTATCCCGCAGTCACGCTGCAGGATGCGCGCGAGAAGGCCCGCCGCTACGCTGAGATCGTCGCCAAAGGTGTTTCCCCTATCGCCGATGCCAAGAAGGATCGCGGCGCCGTGAAGCGCTTCGATACGGTTCGGGAGTTCGGCGACGATTGGTACACAACCCAGATCGCGGGGATGTCCCCCGAGTACGGTCGGACGATCAAGCGCGCGCTCGAGAAGGACATCTATCCCGCGATCGGCAACAAACCGCTGCCGGACGTGACGCCTGGCGACGTGCTGGCAATCTGCGACCGGATCAAGGCCCGCGGCGCGCCCAAGATGGCGCTCTCGACTCGGAACGTCATCAAACGACTGTTCGAATACGCGATTGCGCGCCAGCTTGCACCGACGAATCCTGCACATGCCGTCGTCGCGCGCTTCGTCGCCACTCAGGACAGCCGCACGCGAGTCCTCTCCCCTGATGAGGTCGGGACCGTGCTGCGGGCCGTCTACGCTTCAGACATTCGCCGCGCGCTCAAGCTCGCGATCCACCTGCTGATCCTGACGATGGTCCGGAAGTCCGAGCTGATCGAGGCGCGGTGGTCGGAGTTCGATCTCGACGCCGGCATCTGGCGCATTCCTGCTGACCGGATGAAGAAGGACAAGGAGCATTGGGTCTACCTGTCCTCGCAGGCCGTTGCGATGCTCCGCGAACTGTACGAGCAGACGGGCAGCCACGAGCATGTATTCCCGTCGACGCGCGGCCGCGGTGACCAGCCTATCGCGAAGAGCACGCTCAACCAGGCTGTGCGCTCGCTCAGTCTCGATGTTCAGCACTTCGTCCTGCACGACTTTCGCCGTACTGCGTCGACACACCTGCATGAGATGGGCATGTCGTCGGATGCGATCGAGAAGGCACTGGCGCACTCGATCAAGGGTATCAAGGGCGTGTACAACCGGGCCGAGTATGCCGACGAGCGTCGGAAGATCCTCCAACTATGGGCGGAGTTTGTTGAGGCTCAGGTCGGTGGGGAGAAGAAGGTCGTGATCGGTAATTGTGGCCCGTCAGCGGCTTGATCGATATCGAGTGCCTATGATGAATGAATACGAGATCGAAATGGTGCGCTTGCAGCTGGGAGTCGCAGCAATCTGTATTGCCAAAGCTCGATCCCGGCAGACTCGTGACGAGGACTTGATACGTGCCGCTGACGCGGTCGAACGCGCAACGATCATATTGGGAGAGGATGTCAACGACGTAGTTCGTGAATACTTCTAATCGATTACGCCGTGCCTAGGATGATCCCCGAAAGCCGGGTCCCTCCCCGGTTGGCACGACTCCTTACAGAGGGTTGTTGCGTGAGGGCGCAATGTCGTCGGTCGACTACGAGAAGTTGTTCCGTTTTCTGTTTGAGGTGCCTCTCTGGGAAGAACTGAAGCGGGCTGAGCGCGGAGATGAGGAGGCCGCGCGTAACGTGCTAGGTGCGATTGCATTCCTCACTTCGACGAAGAACGTTCATCCGAATTCCGGCGAGGTTCTGCCAGTGCCAGGCTTTGTTCGAGACTACTTGGCGCGCGCCTTCGGCCTCATGGCGGCCGGCGTCTCCCCCGACAAAGCGCTGCATCTGAACCAAGGCAAGAAAGGGCGCAGTCCTGACTCCTACGGCCGGAAAATTCTAGCCGCGTCGATCGTCGAATATCTTCACCGCTTCCACGAACTGCCTGTCGATGAAGCCTGTCGTGAAGCGGAGGATGTCATAGCTGCCATCATAGAAGCGCACAATGGAGACAAGCACTGGGGGCCGTGGGAGCCGTTTCGCGCGAAAAAGGTTTGCAATGAACACGCCATCCGCAAGTACTACTACGACCAAGAGGTACAAGAGTCTATAAAGCGGTCACGTGCTCTCTCGTTCGATTAGCGCGCGTTCCTAAAATAGCGCCGAGTTATGGGAATGACCGGCGCAAAGCCCGTAAATAGTATTGCTGACAGGTCGCAACAACGTGCGACTAGACCTTAATAGACGAGGTTCAAATGTCAGCAGCGAATATCGCTACACCCCGGGGCCTTCGGCCTGCAAAGGCAGCAGAGAAACTGGGCATCGGTCTCAGTACCCTTTGGCTGCGGGCGAAGAACGAGCCCAACTTCCCCAAGCCGTTCAAGATCGGTCCTCGCATCACATTGTTCCTCGAGCAGGAACTGGACGCTTACCTCGCCACGTGCGCAGCAGCACGGACGGCTTAAGGAGGCGTGCCATGACCACCACAAACGACAAGGGCCGCAACCCCCGCCAGGGCGCGACCCAAAAGACCACCGCGGTCAATCGTAAAGGAACGTCCGCCGAAGCGCAACGAGCTCGCATTCTCGCGTGGCTCAAACGTCGCCCGCTCGACACCGTCGACGGCTACGTGATCCTCGGCTCCCTCCATCTGCCGCGGCGCATCATGGAACTGCGGCGCGCCGGCTATCCGATCGGGATGCGCTGGATTCACCGCTATGGCCCGGAAGGCGAAAAGCACCGCGTCGGCCAGTACTTCCTGGGGGACGCCTAATGCCGATCGTTCGCGCTCCGCGCCCCCAGTCCAACTTCTACATGCTCGACAAGAAGATCAGCGAGGACAAGCACCTGTCGTGGGCGGCGCGTGGTCTCCTGGTCTTCTTGCTCGGTAAACCCGATCACTGGCGCGTCAGTGTTCAGGCATTGGTGAACGAGACCGACGCGGCGTCGATGCCGAGCGGTCGTGACGCTGTCTATCGGATCCTCCGTGAGCTGCAGCAGGTCGGTTATATCAACCGCGCACAGTCGAAAAACGATGGCGGGACGTTTTCCGAAGTCGACTACCTGGTCTCGGAGTGTCGGCTCGAACCGCTTACGGGAAATCCGGAAGCGGCACCGCTTACGGCTTTGCCGCATACGGACCAGCCGCATACGGCTAATCCGACGCAAGTAAGTATTGAAGAAGTAGCAAGTATTGAACTGAAAGCAAGTATTGAGTCCCCCGCGCCGGCTTCTCGGAAAACCGCTGCAAAGCCGAAGCGTGCGAAACGCGATGACGTGCCCCTGCAGGCATGGTTGGATTCGTTGGCGGCGACCGACGAGGACCCCATCCCGGAATCGGATCCGATCTTCCGGTGGGGTAAAAAAACGAAGGTGCCGTACGAAATGCTCAACGTTTGTTGGGAGGTTTTCAAGGAACGCTTTCTCGAAGTCCCCGCAAAAAAGCAAGCTGATTGGCGCGCTCATTTCCGGAACGCGGTGAAGGGCAACTGGTTTCATCTGTGGTTCTTCGACGCATACGAAAACTGCCGCCTCACGACGGCCGGAGAGCAGGCCCGTCGCGCCTACGACATCGCCAAGCCGAGTCAGGAGGCGGCATGACTGCGAACGACATCCAGCGCGCTGTTCCGCAGAGCGTGGAAGCCGAGCAAGCAGTCCTCGGCATCCTGCTCAACGACAACGACTCGATCGACCGGATAGGCGACCTGCGGACGGAGCACTTCTATCGTGGAGACCATCGGGCGATCTTCATCGAGATCGTCGACATGATCGCCAACGGTCAAGGTGCTGACATCGTCAGCCTGTTCGAGCGTCTGCGCGGCAAAGGGAAAGTCGACGACGTTGGCGGAATGCCGTACCTCAACGCGCTCACGCAGAACGCGCCGAGTGCCGTTTCGATTGCGCGGAATGCCGGTATCGTGCGTGACCGTGCCCAGAAGCGTGGTTTGCTCGCAGCCGCCGCGGACATTCAGGAATCGGTCGGCGTCACGGCTGACGACGCTGCGACCCTCATCGACCGGGCGGCAACCCGGATTGAAGCGCTCGGCGAAGCATCCGTGAAGAGCGAACCCAAGCTTGCAGCTGAGGGGCTCTGCGCACACATCAATGTGCTCGAGCGCCGGTCGAATGGCGCCGAGCGGCGCATTTCGACCGGGTATGACGATCTCGACAAGGTGCTCAACGGTGGCCTTCGCCCCGGCTGGACGGTGATTCTGGCCGGACGCCCGGGCATGGGGAAAACGGCCTTGTCGATGAACATCGGTACGAACATCGCTCGTGACCACGGCGTGCTGTATCTGTCGATGGAAATGCCGGAATCGGAATTGCACGATCGGAACATCGCGTCGCTCGGCAGTATCTCACTGTCACAAGTCATGGAAGCGCCGGACGACAACGCTTTCTGGGATCACGTGACGGTTGCGGCTACCAAAGTCCGCGACCTGAAGCTGTACGTCGATGATCAGCCGTCCCTGCGCCTCCTAGACGTGCGCTCGAAGGCTCGGATGGTGAAGCGAAAATCGGGTCTCGATGTTCTGATCGTCGACTACCTGCAGCTCATGCAGGGCGAAGGCGTGAACCGTAATGCCGAGATCGAAGGCATCTCGCGCGGTCTGAAGTCGCTTGCGAAAGAACTGAACGTCGCGGTGATCGCGCTCGCCCAACTCAACCGCCAGGTCGAGCAGCGTGCAAACCGGACGCCTCAGCTTTCCGATCTGCGTGATTCGGGCTCGATCGAGCAGGATGCGGACGCGGTGCTGTTTATCCACCGCGAGGAGATCGCGAACCCGAACTGCGGCGCCCAGTGGCACGGCTTCGCCCAACTGCGACTCGCCAAATTTCGCCACGGCCGCACGGGCGACATCCCGCTGACGTACCGCGGCGAGTTCACTCGGTTCGAAAGCCATGTCGGCGTCTGGCCGACTCACAGCGAGCCGGAAAAATCGAAACCTCGCGGCTTCAAATGAGGTTTATGGAAAACACTCGTCGGATAAAGGAAATTCAATGAGCATTCTTGGTCGCATTACCGGTATGAGCCGTGGGTCCCATGAGGCTGAACGACAACCCCAATCGGCGGAGCTCGCTGACTTGCAGCGGCGACTTTCACGCGTCGACGACGATATCGAATTGATGCAGGCAAATGCGCAAGCAGTCATGCTCCGCCGGCAAGCAGTAGCTGCGTCAATCGCCAAACTCACGGAGCGGGCTGCTGCCGGCACGCTGGACGATCCAGGTCGTCTGGCTGAAGCTCTGCGTCAACAGCGCGAACTGTCGGCCGATGATGCAAGCGAGCCTCGTCTCTCGGCGTTGCGGGCGGAGCAAGAGTCGTTGCAGCAGCAAATGCATGGCGCGCGGCGGCGCGCGGCCCGCGACGCTTACCTAGCAGCCGTTCAACGATATGCGAATGCCTGCGCCGCCTTACCCGGGCTTGCGGTGCAGGTGAGAGAAGCCGCCGTTGCCGCCGGCATGATGCTTACGCCGGACAATTCTCCGCACCTGGTCGGTCGCACGATCCAAATCGGCGACACGCTTGTGGATATTCCTCCGCAAACGGAGACAGTATGACCAAGGCTGCGCAGGAGAAGAAGGAGCCACGCGGTAAGCAGAAGATCTTGTGCGTTGACGATGATCGAGGGATGAGCCCAGAGCAACGGCGCGCGACCATTGCCGGCAGCTCTATCATCCGAGGGGCGGAGGCGGGGCTGCATTACGCCAGACCGATGTTTGGCCGGGACATCGATTTCACCGCCTACGCCTCCGAACTCCGGAAGCAGGCTGACGCGGTAATCGCCGGCGACACGGCATCGATCGAAACGATGTTGATGACGCAGGCGAACACGCTAGACATGATGTTCAACCACCTCGCGCGAAAGGCTTTCAATGCTGAGTACTTGAACCAGGCCGATGCACATCTTCGCCATGCCATGAAAGCTCAGGCTCAATGCCGGGCGACGTTAGAAGCGTTGGCCGAGATCAAGAACCCGCGAGCGGTTGCCTTCGTGAAGCAGGCGAACATCGCGCACGGCCATCAACAGGTGAACAACGGATCTGCGCCGGGTGCCGTGGCGGACTCATGCGCGCGCGCGCAAGAAAGCGACGTCGCTCAATCGAACGAACTATTGGAGCATCATCATGGCGAACGGCTGGACATCCGAGCGACGCGCAAGACAAGCGGAAGCGATCCGACGTTGGAAGCCGTGGGAGCGATCGACCGGGCCGAAATCCGATGAAGGAAAGGCGATTGCGGCACAGAATGCTTGGGTGCACGGCCAGCGCTCCGCGGAGTCACTCGAGGAGCGCCGGCGCATAGCTGACTTCCTACGGGAATGCAGAGACCGATTGCGGCGCGCTTAGCCCCGCGCCGCTCAGGCTGCCGGCAAACCTTGGGCGGCCCACTGGGTCGTCAGGCATGTGATTACCCATGACCGGCGCCCAGTAGTATTCGCAGCGGCAACGGCGAGGCCTTTCACGCCGACGGCGTCGAGCTCGATCGACTGCGAGAAGTACATGGCTGTCGGCAATTGATGCAGTGTTCCGGATTGGTCTTGAATCGACCGGAAGAACCTCCGCGCCTCCATTTCCTCATGCAGCCGCTGATAGTCCGCCTCCGTGGCACCGTGCAGCTCGACGCGTGTAATGAACCAATTCATCATGGTCTCCTGTTGAATTGCATCAATCCCATGTTTGCCGTGACTTACGCAGTGCTGAGCCGTTCGAGGGCCACTTCGAATGGCCACTTCTTGCCGCTGTCGATGTCCCCCCGTAAGCCGGACGAACTCATGTTGCACGCTCAGAAGTGCTCGGGTCGACGCTTTCCGACGGCAATAGAGAAACAAACCCCATGAACGAGGCCGCACATGGCGAAGACGTGCGGCGCCCGCCCGCGATCTGGATTGCTGGCGGCCGCTTTTGCGGCTGACCCTCGGCCCCGGAGATCACTGATGGCCCTGCGGTCGCGGTCAGGATTATGCAGTGGCCTCTTGTTGTTGCAGGAAGCGCTTGCGAAACTCCATCGGATTGGAGATGCCCGGGATCGGGGCCTGCGGGTTGCCGGCCCCAGCCATTACGATCGACCCGAAGTCGAAGAGGCGACCGAGGATGCCTTGATGGATCTGGATGCTTTCGATCTTGCGGATTCCGATTTCGACCGTGCTTCGCCGGATGAACCCGAATTTCGCGACGATTCGTTTGTTTGTGATCGCTAGCTCAGTGGATTTGTATTGGATGAAGACGTCCAGCCACAGGAGCAAACCGATACCGAACAAAGGGAGAAGCAGCAGTCCCGCGACGAGCTTGGGAGCAAGGTGCCAAAGGCTGAGTTGCCCTTGGTAGACGATCTGCTCCTCAGACAGGAGGTTTTTTTCTACGTATTTCGCCACGATATCCCCGGTAGTGAATTTTCTGGTAATGGTGCCAGTTCTCAGATTTATCGGCACTCCTGGCCACAACTTTAACCGATCGGGCAGTTCTGGATGGCCGGTGCCACCCACGGTGGCAGCGGCATATGTTGGGGCCAGGATGTGGATAACTTCCGGTGCCGCTATTGCCTAAAAAATGTGCAAAAACCTGACCGGCTCGTGCGCCTTATCCGGCTTGTGTCTCCCGAAATGCGGACAAAAATTGTCCACTTCTCTACATTTGATAATTGGAGGTTATGTCAAATTGCGGAGGGAAATTGATCTTTTCTCCTCTTTTGGGGAGGCGTGCTATCCTCGGGACACGATCATTCTCGCGCGCGCAAGGCACATGACCCCTGACGAGTTTCAAACCGCTCTTGACCAGCTCGGCTGGAAGCAGTCCGACTTCTGCCGCATGGCCGGGGTCGACAAGAACACGCCGAGCCGTTGGCTAAAGGGAACGACACCGATCCCCGGCTGGACTCCGCGGTTTCTTGGCATGGCGCTGGAGATCCGTCGCCTAGCAACGCTGATTGAGCCACCGAGGCTCGGGTGACAGAGGCTCCGGCCCATTTCCCAGATCGGTTTCCATTTCTATGAAACGTCTCGTGCTTCCTGACCGTGGCGGCGCGCTGCCTGTCGATGAACGCATCACGATCGGAGATGCTGAGCGCGACCTGCTGCGATCCAAACGTCGATTCCGCTATGAGCGACTACCTGACGTCCGAAGAACTGGCTGATCTTGTTGGATGCAGGCCGAACCAGCGAGCCGTTATGTCGGCTTGGCTGACCAAGAACGCTTGGTCCTTTGTCGTCGATCGCAACGGCCTGCCAAACGTGCTGCGAGCATATCGCGATCAGCGGTTAGGAATGAAGGCGGCCGTCGTTGACGATAGTCTCGAGTCAGGCCCGAACCTCGACGCGTTTCGAGACGAGATACAGAAGATGCGAGCGAAGACTCGATCGAGATGACCATCAGCACCCGTCGATCATCCGTTGCAGTTCCTCGGCGACCGGATCGATGTACCGTGCGTTCGGGCTCACGAAATATGAGCGGCCAATCTTGATCGGGACGGGGCGAATCTTTCCGTTGTTGACCCAGTTGCGAAGGGTGTGGCGATGTGGAGCGTACTCGCCGAACGTTTCTTCGGCCCAGACACTCAGCGGAATCAGCTTCGGCCTCGTGCCTTTGGTTGCCTTCTCTGTGATGTCCTCGCGCTCTGCCATCAGCATCTCCTTACGTTCGTTCGTGAGTTCGCATCGTCGCGCGCGGTTCGCAATAAAATCCGCTTGACGCTGTGATGCGACGGACATAATCTTAAGTCGTGCTTGAGACAACAAGCACCGGGTTTGGCGACCTGACACTCAAGGCGGATGACGACCGCCACATGGCGGTATTTTTTCGTCTGTACACTTCGCACACATCCAGTCTATGGGTGGGCGGTGGTGGGGATACCCGCGAGGGTATGCCGGATGCCTTGAGTGCCGGTTCGCCAACCCTGTCATTCGCCCGCCCACCCCGTTTGGCGACGGAAGGCGGGTCCAACACTCAAGGATCCACCATGTCACGCAATCTCGAAGCCAGAGTTCCGGCCGGCGAACAATACTTTCTTAATCGCACATTTGATCGAGTCGGTGATCATCATGGTCGTGACGCAGAGGTGCGCCATGGCTGCTAATGCAAAGATTGCATCTCAGGCCGCCAGCAAAGCCAAAGTTATTCGGTTGGCCGACCATCGGAAGATCACTCGTGAGATTCCGCCTCCGTCCATCGACCACGAGGTTGTCGAGAACTCGCTCCTTGCAATCGATACGCTCCTCAAGACAGCCCGGAACATGATCGAGAAGTTGGGTGCGGAGGTGCGACATGGCTAAGCGCGAAACCGAGCGTCCCGATGACGCACCCTCGCCGGACGCAAAGTCGTGTCCGATCGACATCGGCGAGCTGACCATTCTTCTCGATCCGCGCTTAGGTGGCGCGTCATATTTCGGCACGCGCGCGCAGATTGAGGCCGAGGGTATGGTTCCGGCAACTACCGAGTGGCCGAAGGGTTTTGACGTCGTAAGATGGTCCGCAGGTGACAATGAGTTCTGGTTGAGGTGAGATCGTCCTGAAGGAGCGAAAGGCCCGCGTCGTGACTTCCTAAGCTGCGATAACTGGCGCTTGGGAATATTGCGACGGAATTGGAGTCCTTTCGACCATCAGATCATGCGTAGGACCGAGGAACTGCGCAACATGCTTCATCGAGATTCACGAGCGGGAAGGGTAGCATTCAGTAAGTTCTGGGCTGCTCTACAGGTTGCAACGGAAGATCAGAAATTCCAGGCTTTCAAGGCGCTCGTTCCGGGGCTCGTTCCGGAACCTCGGACTCGCCGGGGCGGCAGGCCGGCACAGGCGCGGAAAATCGAACAGTAGGAATCGCGACGTCAAGACGATTTCGATACCGGAATCGTCTTGCGTCTACGGATGAGGCTGATTCGTTTTTTTACGGTCAGTGATGACCGTGGTGCTAGGCAAAGGAGGACTCGATGAAATCCCTATTTATCCTGATGGCGCAGTTTGATTCCAAGTTGCGCCTGTCGCTTGACGAGGTTTGCGAAGCCATCGGCTATGCCCGGCAGACTGCCTATAACGAACTGAGTCTCGGGCATTTCCCCGTGCCGATGCAGAAGTGCGCCGGCAAATGGGTCGCCGATATCCGCGACGTTGCGCAATTCCTGGACGATGAGAGGGCGGCGGCCCGCGTGAAATTCGACGAGCTTCGGGCCTCCCTTTCCCGGAGTGCAGGGTAGTTCTGAAAATTGTTACAACCGCGCCTAGCCCGACGGGGCGAAAGCAGCAAGGGTTTGACCGACGCGGCTCTCGTTAAATTTAGTATGGCGGACCGCGTCGGCATGGGCCATGGCTAAGTGCAACCTTTCTCACAACTGACAGCCTCCATTGCTGCGCCGACTGATCGGCGTTCCGGAAATATACGAGACTTAATGGAATGACCGCGCATTTGGCGATCTATAGCCTTGGCAGCAGGCTGAGAAACGCAACGAAACGATAGCAGACGCCATGAAGTAGCTCAGCCCGCGTCTGCTATCGTGCGGAGCTGCAATTGGACATGCAAGGCCACGTAGTGTCGCCGCGGGCGGTGCCGGACATTGAGGCACTCCCGGACGACGCACTTTTGAAGACGAGCAAAGTTGCCGCTCTCTATGATGTCAACTCGGCAACGATTCGTCGCTGGGTTCAGGAGCGTCGCTTCCCAGCACCGGCCCGATCCGAAGGGCATTGGCTTTTCCGTGTCGCGGACATTCGCGCCAGCTGCGGAGGTGCACGCGCATGACCACCAAGCGTCTCTTTCAGTTTCCAGGTGCGGCGAACATCGGTCCAAGCGATCTGATCTACATGTCCCAAAATGGGATCGAGGTTGCCGCAACGCCAGCTCAGATTGCAGCGGCTATCGCACAAAATGCATCGCGCGAAGTTTTCACCGCCGGCCCATCGTTCACTGGTTCGATCTCTGGAACCACGCTGACCGTCTCGGGTGTTGTGGGTACGATCGCCATCGGCCAGACGGTCTATGGTGCGGGAGTGGCCGCCGGAACGACGATCACTGGCGGAAGCGGCACATCTTGGACTGTCAACAATTCGCAAACCGTCACCAGCGAATCAATGGGATCTGCGAATTCGAGCCAATTCGCAGCCGGCTTTTCGACCAGCATCACCTTGGCGGGAATCTACGGCTCGATCAACAACATCACCGTCCTATTTGATGCCGCGTCGCAGGTTGACTGCACGCTGAATGGTCAGGTTCTGACCTTCAATCCGACAGTGCCAATCGGTACGCAGCAAGTCACGATCACGGGTTGGCCCTCTCGCTCCATCGGCGTGCCGGCCAATGCATCTGTCGGGTCTGCCCAACTCGCATCTGGAGCAGTAAGCGACGCTGCAATCGCGAGCGGCCGCGCCCTTCTGCAAAAGAATTCAATCGCACAAAACTACCTGATCAATTCAGGTGCCGGCACGAATCCGCTGTTCCAAACGGATTTCGTCGAGAGCCTTTCGCCAGGCCCGAATGTGTTTGTTGATGGTGTGGTGGTCAATCACGTGCGCACCGATGGGAACGGCCATCGTCAGGCTTTCACCGCCCAGATCACGTCGAGTGGGGCCAACGCCGGAGAGTTCATCGTGGGCTCTTGTGGCTTTGCATTCATCAATAGTGGTTCCGCCAACGCATCGGGAATGAACGCATATTGCCAAGCCCTAAGTAGTGCTGCGTCGACGACCGAAATTGTCGGCGCGGAAATCAACACCGATGTGCGCAATGCCGGTGTTAACCGCAAGGTCGGCCTTCAGATCGTTGATGTCAATACGAGCACCGGCGGAAGCAGCAACATCAGTGCCGGAATGATCATAGAGAAGCAGGCCGGTGGATCCGGCTGGACCACGGGCATCCAATTCGGCGATGACTTGACCGCGAATCAAGGTGCGATCTCTGGCGCACTTATCCGTACCGGCAACGCGTCAGGGTCGGCCAACGTGACGCGCGGCATCGACTTCCGTACTGCTGTGTTCACGAGCGCTGCGATCGATCTTCCGGCCAATGGCGCTGGCTCGGGTTCTATTGCATGGGCTGCAGGCCCAGGAGGTTCATTGCAGAGCCAAACCGCAGTCAACGGTCCCACCGCAATTTTTGGCAACAATACGTTCGGTGTTGCTGACGTCACCGGTGCAAGCCTCGCTCTCTCCGTCACCACGCAGACTGGCAATCAAAGCGTCAGCGTCCAAATCCCCGGAGTCGGACTTCGACAAATTCAGGCGGGGGCTGCGAATAGTGGCGGCGCAGGACTGCGTTCGCTCGTGTGCCCCAACTAGATTGGGATATGCGGCAGTCTGTACCGTTCGTGGACGTGTGCCGCGAGAGGTGGTGAAGGCTCTGCTTGGCCGGATGGGCGCCGCAGCCGATTCAATTGTCATCGCGGTGCACGGTTTGGAAGAACAGTGAGATTCACGCATACCTGAAGAGCCCGTTGGATTACCGTGCTGCGGGAGGGTGAAATGTAAGAACTGGTGTCGAACACCAATTGGCATTTCCGGTGCGCGGTGATTCGTGGTGGCGAATGTCATCAAACAGACATGGCAGCAGTCGCAGCATTCATCGACAGAAAGTCATGCTGTTGGAGGTCGTTGATGGATGCCGACTTGCTTCCTTTCCCAAGTGCTGCAGACGGGACCGAGATACCGGCCGCCGAGTATCTGCGCATGTCGACGGACCATCAGCAGTACTCGACCGAGAATCAGCACCAGGCGATATTGGAGTACGCGCGGCAGCACAACATGCGCGTAGTCCGGAGCTACGTCGACCACGGAAAGAGCGGTTTGACGTTCAAGGGGCGCCCCGGACTTCGAGCGCTTATCTCCGATGTTACCCAAGGTCGCGCTGATTTCGAGGTCGTCCTGGTTTACGACATGAGTCGTTGGGGACGATTTCAAGATGCGGACGAGAGCACTTTCTACGAACAGCTTTGCCGCCGCGCTGGTGTTCAGGTTCTCTATTGCGAGGACGAAATAGGGAACGACAAAGGTCCGGCGGGAAGCCTAATTCGACAGGTGCGCCGGATGTCGTCTGGCGACTTCGTGCGCAATCTTTCCGTCAAAACCCATGCGGGGCTTCGAACGCTTGCCCAGATGGGAGTGCGGCAAGGAGGTACGCCAGGGTTTGGCTTCCGCCGCTTGCTAGTTGATGCTCAACGCAAACCCAAGGAGGTTCTCGCGTTTCGGCAGCACAAGAGTATCCAGACGGATCGCGTGATCCTGATACCGGGCCCCGCGGACGAAGTCTCCGTTGTTATCGAGATTTATCGTTGGTTCGTGCATAGCCATTGGACTGAGCGGCAGATTGCCGAGCAGTTGAATGCACGTGGGCTCCTCACGGACCTCGGCCGGCATTGGCGCCCGGCTACGGTCCAGCAAGTTCTCACGAACGAAAAGTACATTGGAAATAACGTCTGGAATCGAACGAGCGGACGTTTGAAATCTCCTCGGAGGCGAAATCCAACGTCGGATTGGGTCAGGTGCGACGGAGCCTTCGAACCAATCGTTTCAGCGGATCTGTTTGCCGAAGCTCAGCGAGTTATAGCCCGACGTCGGAAGAGGCTCGACGATGCCGAAATGCTAGGTGCGCTGCAGGAGCTGCTTGTGCGTACGGGTTACTTGTCAGGTTGGGTCATAGACGAGCAAGCCGGATTGCCATCAAGTGCGGCATATGCGGCTCGGTTCGGCGGTCTGCTGCGTGCCTATTCAATGGTGGGATATTGTCCGCAGCATGACTATCGGTACCTGATCATCAACGAAGCGCTGCGTCGTCTGCATCCGGCCGTTGTGAATGAGATTGTGGAAGGCATTCAGTCCACTGGTGGGTGGGTGGAGAGATCGGAAGTCGCGGACCTGATGCTGGTCAACGGAGAGTTGTCGCTCTCGGTTGTGATCGCTCGATGTAAGACGACTCCGGGTGGGCATCGTAGATGGATCACCCATCTCGATCAGGCCTTGATGCCGGACATGACAGTCATCGTGCGCATGAACGCTGACAACGAGACGCCGCACGACTTCTTCATTCTTCCGTCTATCGACTTTCCGCGCGATGTACGCGAGCTGAAAGAGGAGAACAATTTCTTCCTAGAAGCGTATCGGTTTGACGACCTTTCGCTCCTGTATTCACTCACCGCACGCGTGACGTGCCGGGAGGCAGCATGAACGAGGATGACATCACTGGCCCGATAGAGCTGATACCGGTTAATCAGATTCGGGTGCTGAATCCCCGTGCGCGAAGTCGTCGTATGCACGCGGAAATCGTTCGGAACATTGAAGCTGTCGGGCTGAAGAGGCCAATCACGGTTTGCCGAAGCGATGAAACCAAAAAGTCGGGCGTGTTTGATTTGGTCTGTGGTCAGGGGCGCTTGGAGGCATTCATCGAACTTGGTCAAAGCGAGATTCCCGCGCGCGTTATCGATGCGTCGGAACATGAGTGCTTGATCAAGAGCTTGGTCGAAAACATCGCTCGGCCACAAAAGGCAACTGTAGAACTGCTCGATAGCATCAGCATCTTGAAGCATCGAGGCTATTCAAACGCGGAAATTGGTCGGAAGATCGGATGCACCGCTGAGTGGGTGAAGAGCGTTGCAGCTTTGCTTGAGAAAGGAGAGCGTCGGCTCCTGGCAGCGGTCGAGGCCGGACACATGTCCCTGAGCTTGGCGATCGAAATAGCTCGTGCGCCGGACTCGGAATGCCAGAATCTGTTGATGGACGCATACAACCGCGGCGATCTACGAGGGAAAAAGGTCACGGTCGTGCGGAGGGTTCTGGCACTTCGCGCGCGAGTCGGAAAAACGGGGGCAATCAATATTGCAGCGAAGGGACGGAGCAAGGCCTACAAGCCGGAAGAGTTGCGCCGGATCTACGAGGTAGAAGCAGCAAAACACAAGGCACTGCACAAGCGCGCTGAATTTACACAGAGCAGGCTCATGGGCGCTGTCGAAGCTTTTCGTGATCTGCTGCAGGTCGATGAGTTCGTCACATTGCTGACGGACGAGAAGCGTAGCTCTATGCCCGAGTTTCTTAAAGAGGCGGCGACACGTCGCGAGGCAGGTGTATCGTGAGTGATCGAGTCGTTGCGATGGGGTTTGATCGACAGCCCGTCAAGGTGCCCCTGAGCAGTCTGCGTCCAAACAAAGTCATCGCAGATGCGGTTTGGAAATCGACCAAGTATCGCCAGATACTCGCCTCTGTACAGGCGATTGGGCTAGTTGAACCAGTCGTTGCGAAACCACATCCGGCTGAAGCCGGAATCTACGTCATCATAGATGGTCATCTTCGTGTCGAGGCGCTCCGCACCTGTGGGGTTAAGACGACAAACTGTCTGATTGCGCTGGATGACGAGAGCTTCACATACAACCGCCACAACATCGGTATTGCCGCTATTCAAGTGCACAAGATGATTGTGAAGGCCTTGGACCGCGGCGTGCCTGCCGAGGACCTTGCCGCGGCGCTTGGCATGTCGGAGGACATGATCAGAGCTCGCTTCCGGATGCTGGACGGTATCTGCCGCGAGGCGACGGACATATTGGCCGAGAAAAACTGTCCAACCGGAATCTTCCCGATACTTCGAAAGATGAAGCCACTCCGGCAGATTGATGCTGCAAGTCGGATGGTCGATTTCAACAACTACACGGTCAAATTTGCGCTGGCGATGCTTGAGGCTACGCCCCAGGAATTGCTGGAGGTGCCGGCTGCAAAGAATGCGAAGTCCAGCACATGGAGCGAAGCCAATGCTCGCCTTGAGCGTGAAGTAGCCGCGCTGCAGGTCGAAAGCCGGATGTACGAGGACAACTACGGCCGCGACAATTTGCAGCTGATGATGATCACGACGTACCTGCAAAGCTTGCTGACAGACGCGCGCATTGTACTTTGGCTGTCGGAGAATCGGCGGGACTACCTGACGGAATTCAAGAAGATCGCCGACATCAAGTCTCTTCCGTCCACAAGTGGCTGACCCTTTATTTTGACGCAATTTGCACTCACGAATCCTTCCCCTAAAGGGAAGGTCCCGATGCGGTCGCCCTTGCTTGGCTCTGGATCGACAATCTATACTGATTCCGTTTAGATTCAATCTGGGTTCACCGTGGCCCGTACCAATTCTGTCGAGACCAAGAAGCTGCAGCTGACCGTCGACCAGACGACGGAGCGCATCATTGAGGAAATTGCGCAGCTCGGGCTCCATGGGACCAACAAATCCGAGGTGGCTTGCTCGATCATTCGAATGTGGCTCTGGGAGAACCGTAAGCGTCAATCTGAGGCCGTCTTGACGATCAGAACTTGACCTCTGAGAGGCGCTGATTCGCGAGCACGAGATCAAAGGCGGCGGGATCGAAGCTGCCGCCACACCACTCGAGGAAGTGGTCGTGCTCCTCGTGCGTCGGATCGGTGATCGCTCCGAGGAAGTCGGCATATCCTGGCACTCCCCCGACGTCTTCCGGTGGACACGCATTCTGCCCGTCCAGGCACATCGGCCGGCGCATGTCTGGATCAGGCACCAGCGCCTTCTCGACTTTGATCCGATGCTGCCAGTTGTCACCGTAGTCGTAGATATAGGTGAATGACTTCAGCCCGCCGAGCGCCTTCGACAGTGTGACCCGTGCTTCATTGAGCATTGGTGGATCGCTCTGGAATCCGAAGTCATCAGGTTCACCATAGTTGGTTTCGCCGAAGACGAACTCGTGCAGGTGCCCGCCTTCCCAGCCCATGGCCAGTTGCAGCACGACATGCAGCTTGCCCAGCCGGATCGAGCCGGGAACGACGATTCGTCGCCAGATCGCCGGCTTGATGTACTTCAGCTCAACGCGCAGTACGTAATCGGGGACTGGCGCCTTGACCAGGCGCACGGCAGGTTTGCGGGGTTGGACCATCGGATTGATTCTCAGGCGGCTTGCTGTTCGATGTGTGCAGTCGGCATCAGGTGCCACGGCAGCAACTCGTCGATGCGGTTGATGGGATGATCGGCGATGCGCTCAAACACCGTGCGCAGGTAGGCAAACGGCTCGATGCCGTTCAGGCGCGCCGTACCGATCAGGCTATAGATCACCGCCGCGCTTTGGCCACCGCCGTCGGAGCCTGCGAACAGATAATTGCGCCTGCCGAGAACCAGCGGCCTGATCGCGCGCTCCGCCGTATTGTTGTCCACCTCGACGCGCCCGTCTTCGCAATAGCGTGTGAGAGCGTGCCAGTGCCCCAGCGAGTATCTAATCGCCTTCGCCAGCCCCGACTTCGCCGAGACCAGTGACAGCGTGTGTTCGAGCCAGGCCTTCAGCTCAGCGAGCAATGGGGCCGAGCGCTGCTGACGCGCAGACAGGCGCACGTTCGGCGTCTGGCCGCGAACCTCGCGCTCAACAACATACAGCGCCCCGATGCGGTGCAGTGCTTCTTCGGCAATCGGTGAGCTGTCCAGTTTGTATATGTCGTAGAACTTGCGCCGCGCATGGGCCCAGCACCCGGCCTCGATGACCGTGCCGTCACGATACAGCGCGTCATATCCGCTGAAGGCATCTGCCTGCAGGATTCCCGTGTAGCCCGCAAGATGTTCTCGAGGTCGCTCACCTTTGCGATCGGGTGAGTACCTGTACCAGACTGCTGGTGGCGCGCGGCTTGCCGCAGGGCGGTCATCCCGCACATAGGTCCACAGGCGCGCTGTGCGTGTCTTGCCACGCCCCGGCTCCAGCACAGGCACGGGCGTGTCGTCGGTATGAATCTTGTCTGCGTCGCGCACGTAACGGCCGAGTGCATCAGACAGCGGCTGCAGTAGCGCCGCTGCTTCACGCACCCACGAAGCCAGTGTCGCGCGATCCAGTTCGATGCCGGCGCGGCGATAGATGCCGGCCTGCCGGTACAGCGGCGTATGGTCAGCGTACTTCGCGACGACGACCTGTGCGAGCAGCCCGGCACCCGCCATCGAGCGCGCTATCGGTCGCGAAGGTGCTGGCTCCTGTACCACTGCAGCACAGCGCGGGCAGCTCAGCTTCGGACGTACGTGACGCAGTACCTTGAAGTAGCCGGGTACATAGTCGAGCACCTCCGAGACGTCTTCGCCGAGCGCGCGCATCTGTTTGCCGCATTCCGGGCATCCGCAGCTCGTTGGCGTATGAACAACCGTATCGCGAGGCAAATGGGCAGGGAAGTGCCGCGGTTTGCGGCGCAGCGAATTGAGGTTCGTAGTAGCCGATGTATCCGCAGTCGCGGCATCAGGCACCTTCGCCGGTGCGGCCATATTTGCTTCAGGAACAGGCAGCTCACCGAGCGCGAGCTGCAGCTGGTCCATCAATTCTGTCATGCGCTCCGATGAGCGGCCGTACTGCCATCGCTTCAGCCTCGAGATCTCGGCCAGCAACTGCGCAATGGTCTCGTCACGCGAGGCAACGATGCGCTTGAGGGCGGCGATGTCATCGGGCAGATGGTTGGCAGGCATGCAGCCAGTGTAAATGAAGCCCACGCGCTTGTGGGTTCCCGCACCCGGCGTTACGCGGCGTGCGTCGGCTGCCACGTCCGCTCTGGATGCCGCCAGTCAATCCCCTCGAGCAGCATCGACAGTTGGGCAGCTGACAGATGGACTGTTCCCGAGTCCGCCTGCGGCCACACGAAGCGTCCTCGCTCGAGTCGTTTCGCGTACAGGTTCATGCCGTCGCCGCTCCACCATAAAATCTTGATGAGGTCACCGCGACGCCCACGAAACAGGAAGATGTGCCCCGAGAAGGGATCACGTCCGAGCGCTGACTGCACCAGCGTGGCAAGTCCATCCATGCCACGGCGCATATCGGTAACGCCCGCTGCCAGCCATACGCGGGTACCGCCTGGCGGCGCAATCATGCTGGCATCAGGCAGCGCAGCACGAGGCGCAACTGCACGGGGTCCACCATGCCCGTGACGCGTACACGGGCACCGTTCAGTTCGATCTCGATGCCCGACGCTGCCGATACGCTCTCGCGATGTGGCTCGACAGGCTGTAGAGCGAGCGACGCCAGTTCTGACGTTTCGCCGGTCGGTGCATCAGGTAGCGCTACAGGCAACAACACCGCTGTGCTGTGCGCCACACCTTCAAACAGGCCCGCCCGCAGTTGCCGACGCCACTTGAACACCATATTGGGATTCAGTCCGTGCGCCTGCGCGAGCTTGGCCACCGAAATACCCGGCTCGCACGCCGCGACGGCAACTTGCCGTCGGTACTCCGGCGTGTAGTTCGGTCGGCCCTTGCGGTTCGACGCTCGCGCATCCCGTGTGTCCAAAGTAGTCCCCATCACTTGAAGTAACGGACATCACTTTGGACACCGGCTGCAGCTCTGTCCATGCGGCCACGAAATGACGCTTACGGAGAACCAAGGCAAGCTACGCGACAACGGTATCGAGTTTCAGCGTGATGGCCGCGGGAAGCCTTCCGGAAATGGGGGGCAATGAATGGCACGACATCGTCAGTTGGCCAATGCGCCCGTTCGGGAGGCACTAATTGATCTTCGGTTTGAACCCCCCGTTTCCCTTGATGTAGTTGACCGGTTCGTTGCTAAGCTGGGCAATAGATATGGAGCGCGGACCGACCTTTGGGAGGCAGTTTTCGGTCTGGTTAACGACGGTACCGCGACCTCGACCCATAGCGGACAGAAGGCCGTAGGTCGGCGGCTTCAGTCCGTCGAAGTTCCGCAGTACATCCTGCAAGCGCGAGTCGCGGGATTTACTTTAAGCCGCCTATCCCCATATGGGAAATGGAGCGAGTTGAGAGACGAGGCTTGGACGCTGTGGGAGGCGTTTCGGCAGGAAGCTGGCCACTTGGACGTTACACGAGTCGCTGTCCGATACATCAATGAGCTAAATTTACCTCTCCCACTGGGGGATTTTGGCGATTACCTGACATCCCCGCCGCACGTTCCGGCTGCGTTGCCGCAGTCCGTCAGCGGGTTTCTGAGTCGAGTTATCATTCCCGACCCGGCTGCCGATTGTGTATCGATCGTGACCCAAGTGTTGGATGGCGGTCCAGTCGTGACGCCTTCCGGGACGACGATCATGGTGTTGCTCGATATTGACGTGTACCGTACGGTGCGATTGAACGGCGATGAGATTGAAAAGATATTTTCAGCCTTGGACACCCTTCGGGATCAGAAGAATCGTATGTTTTTCGAGCATCTGACCGAAAGGACAGTGGAGATGTATGAATGAGCACTCTAGCGCTTGGACCTGGAAAGTTCGGACGATTGGCTTTCAGCTCCCCAGCTGCCGGGGAGGAAGCCCGGACGATTGGGTGCAACTCGAGCCAAGTGGTGAGTGGAACCCGCTTTGGGATTCCGGCACGCCAATCCTACGTGTTTAACGACCTGTACGCGTTGGCGCAGGAACAGGCGATCGAGATGCAAGATTCCCCAGTACTGGTGCTCGCACAGCGATTCTTGTTTGCGCTGCCATCCAATGTTCCGCCGCCGGAACTCGCAATGGACGACGATGGAGACGTGTCGTTTGATTGGCGTGGTCCGCGAGGAAAGATGCTGACTGTTGCGCTACGAGAAGATGGGCGGCTCGCGTATGCTGCGCGCATTTCCGCCTTTGACAAAGATCACGGAATAAAGCGATTCGACGATGCGATTCCTGCGCGCGTTGTGGAACTACTTTATCAGGTCACTGCGGTCTGAAACAGAGCCGTCACCGCTACCTGAAGTCGCCGACGCTGATTTTGTCACCGCCAATGGAAAGGTGGCGCGGTTCATTTTTAGCAAGCGCGATATCTATGCGAATGGGACGCCCAGACCCAAGGCGTTCGAGCCGGAACTGCATCCGGATCTCCGGCGATATGAAACTTCAGTTTGTGGTTTGAACGGCGTCCATGATGATCGGCTGTGGCATTTGGGGCGTACGATCAGATCCGACAAGACAGCGTTCGCGGTCGCTGAGGTTTCCGTCGCAGATATTAGTGCGGCCAATCTTGCTTGCGAGCCGCTTCCCCAGGTCGACTACGACGAGCATGGTGTGATTCTGGGATGGAACAGCGATCCGGATGCAAAGGACGCGCGGATGTCGGCTCAGCAGGATCTCGTTGCAGCCATTTCTGCTCAACATGTCCGCAGGCCGCCGAAAGATCCTGCATCAGATGATCAAGCACCTAATGTTTAAGGTACACAAGAAGGTACACAAAGGCCCTGCCAGATCGGTAGGGCCTTGTTGTATATGGAGTTCGTGGAGATTGCTAGGTTCTGCATCGAAGTGAGCGGCCGCTCGGGACGAGACGGGCGGCTCTCTTGTCAGGCGATCTCGGTCGCCCTGTTGCTTACGACACTACGCTGCACGACCACCGTGCTTGCGCTCGTCGCGCCGATCGCTGGGCGAAAATCAAACCGTCGGCGCATCGATCACGACGGCACGTCGGCCGTTACGCGAGCGACGCGCCGGAATCCTCGCCAGCATCAATCCCAATGACGATGATGGTGGTAATACCCGTCGCCGTAGTACCCACCGTCAGGCACCACGATACAGCCGCTCAGCAACACGGCGACGCCGGCAATCAGCAAAAGGGTCTTCTTCATGGCGTTCACCTGCTCGGGTTCGATATGAAGCCCAGCATAGCGAGCGCCATCAACACCGGCTGTAAGCGATCGTATCGCCGCTCCGCAATCCGTAACGGCGGATTATTCCGGTCACAATGACCGTAACAAATAGCCAAACAGCAGACGTTTTCACGCGACGACGACCCGGTTTCGCCCCGTATCCTTCGCACGATACAGCGCGGCATCGGCGGCTTCGATCAACGCGTCGGTCGTCGACAGATCGTCGGCCGACACGGTCGCGCAACCGATGCTGACGCTCACGCGTCCGGCCGGCGAATCGGGCATCTCGAGATTGAGCCGAAGCACGGCTTCGCGCGCTTCGTCGGCCACCACGCGCGCCCCGCGCGCACCGGTGTTTGGCAACACGATCGCGAACTCCTCGCCACCGTAACGCGCGACGATATCGGCGGGCCGCCGTACCGCGCCGGCCAGCGCATTCGCGACCGCGATCAGGCACGCATCGCCTTTCACGTGACCGAACGTGTCGTTGTAGGCCTTGAAGTGATCGACGTCGACCATCAGCAGCGACAGCGGTTCGCCCTGGCGCCGCGCCTGCAGGAACAGCGTGTGGAAATGGTCGTTGAAATGGCTGCGGTTGAATGCGCCGGTGAGCCCGTCGCGCGCGGATGAGCGAACCAGCGTCGCATGCGCCTCGAACAGCTGTTGGTACAGCATCGTCACTTCCCACGCGAGCACGCAGACGAGCACGCCCGGCGTGAACATGCTGAACACGCGCGCGACGTACCAGCCGACCGTGAAGCGATTCGTCGTCAGCAGGTTCAGCGTCGTGTCGGTCAGGCACGCGAGCACCGCGATCGCGAGCCACAGGTCGAGCGTCGTGCGCAGCCGGCCGGTGGCGAGCACCGCGACGAGCGCGAGCGCGTTGAGGAGCCACACGACGAGCGCGATGCCGTTGACGGGCAGCACGGCCGCGTCGCCGGGCGGATGGAACGCCGGCGGCAGCGACACGTTCAGCGCGAGCGCGCACAGCAGCGCCGCGGCGACGGCCGGCCCGCCGACGAGCGCGACCGTCCAGCGGCGCGTCTCGTGCTCGCCGACCGGTGCGCGCGTCAATCGCTCGCGCGCGAACAGCGCGGCCATCACGAAGCACGGGAAGCCGGCATGCCAGAAGATCCACATCCATGCGGCGCTTTGGGGGCGCGCGCCGAGCAGGCCGTGCGGCGCGAATACGCCGGGAAAGGTGAGCAGTTGCAGTGCGACGGCGAGCGCGGTGAACGCATAGGCGCCGCCGAGTGCGCCGAGCACGGGCTGGCGCGTGACGGTGAACTGCGCGCCGAGGAAGAACGCGGCGATGCTCGCGGTCGTGAACACGGTGAGCGCGCACATCGGCATGAACGGCTCGACGGCCGGCAGCGCGACATTCGCGTGCGGCGCGGCGATCCCGAGCGCGAGCAGGATGACGAGCGCCGTCAGCGCGCCGAACCAGAGCTGACGTCGCGTCGTGTGCTGGATCAGGATGCCTTCCATGGAGTCCCCCGGACACGCGTGCCCGCACCCGATCTTGCGCCGGGCAGCACGCCTCCCGGTCGCGGCGCGACCGGTGCGGCCCGATCCTATCGCGTTATCGGCATCCGCTCAAATACCGAGCCCCGGGCCGAAGTTGCCGGCGACCCAGTGCGTGACGGCATTGACGTCCGCGTAGTCCTGTTCGGGCAGGCCGTCGAGCATCGACAGCACTTCGTTGCTGGCGCCGGCGTCGCGCGCGGCATCGACGATCGCATCCTTGTTCGCCGGGTAGCGGACGGCCGCCAGCACGTCGGCGATCTGCAGGTCGATCGTTTCGGGAGGGATATCGTGAGCAGGGGCAGCGGGCTTGTCGTTCACGTCGGCGTCTCGCGGGTTGGGCGGGAATCGGGTCGAAGGGGCGGTACAGCGCGCGTTACTTGGCCCGGGGCGTCCGGGCCGGCGCGTGCTGCGGATCGAGGGTGAACCGGCTCAATGGCCGCGTCGCACGCGGCGCCACGGATGCTTCCAGTCGATATGCGGTGCGTTTTCGTCGCGTGGATGCTGGCGCCGGTGTTCTTGCCACAGTTCGTCGGAAAACAGCGCCGCGACGATGACGAGCGGCAGCACGAGGAATATTCCGAGTATGACTTGCTCGATCACGATAGCCTCCTTGCGGTGGCAGGAACCCTTGCTCCCATTCTAGGCTCTGAACCTCGCCCGCGTTCAATTTCTTACAGTGCGGAACGGGCCCGGACGCGGCCGTGCCGCGCGGGCATTCCGCCCGTGCGCCGGCATCCAACAGGACACCAACATGCAACTCCAGAACGATACCCACACGCTCGCGCTGCGGCCGCTGGAGCGCCAGGACCTGCGCTTCGTCCACGAGCTGAACAACGACGCGAAGATCATGCGCTACTGGTTCGAGGAGCCGTACGAAACCTTCTCGGAACTGTCGCAACTGTACGACCGCCACGTGCACGACCAGCGCGAACGCCGGTTCGTCGCGGTCGATGCGCAACGCGAGCTGGTCGGCCTCGTCGAGCTGATCGAGCTCGACTACATCCACCGCCGCGGCGAGTTCCAGATCATCATCGCGCCGCAATGCCAGGGGCGCGGTTATGCAGGGCAGGCGACGCGCCTCGCGATCGAGTACGCCTTCAAGGTGCTGAACATGCGCAAGCTGTACCTGATCGTCGACACGTCGAATGCGGCGGCGATTCACGTGTACGAGAAATGCGGATTCCAGCACGAAGCCGAATTGAAGGAAGAATTTTTCGGTAACGGCGCGTATCACAACGCCTATCGCATGTGCATTTTCCAGCGCGATTATTTCGAACGCCCGCAATCCGGTCCGAATAAGGCAGGGTAAACACGCTCGCGAAAAACGCTTGCGACGGGACTTTCTCGGGTGCCGAATCCATGCGGGGAACTACGGATAAATACGGATTCGCTTATACCTGGCATTTTTCTTGTGTCGGGTAATGGCGATTCCGCGCCGCGGTAAAGTCGAATCGTTTCGGATGACTTTATGTGCGGCGCATCAAAATGATCGGGATCACGAAATGGATTATCCAAACCGTTCAAGCGTCGCCATGTAACTTGGATGAAAGCCTTGCCGGGTAACGCTTTCCGCCCGGCGTGACGGGGCTGTCCGCCACACGGCAGGTGTTGTCCGCCGCGTGCACCGCGCGAAAAACGGGCTGCGCACGGGGGTGCGACAATCCGCCGCTATTGCGGTCGCACAACAAATGTGCTTGCTATCGTTTGCCGGTCTTCTAAAGTGAAAAACGCGGGTTCACGATCATCTTTAAACGCATAGCTAACCCCAGCCTGGTGCCCGCAGCCTGGAGACAGAACATGATGAAGCGTACCGGTATCCTTTTTGCCCTCGTCGGCGCATTTTGCGCGGTGTCGATTGCCCAGGCCGGCGGCGATTCCGCCGTGAAGCCGAAGCAGGAAATCCAGTTGACGAAGAATGCGTGGGGCTGCCTTTCGAAAGACAATCTGGATTCCGTACTGAATCACGAGCGTGACGGCAAGTCGCAGGCGAAGCAGCAATACTTCGACGACTTCCGTTGCCTGTCGGTGCCGGAAGGCCAGCGCTTCCGCGTGGTGTCGGTCGACCAGGGCGACGTGCAGTTCGTCAGCGCCGACAACAGCGACCAGCAAGGCCTCTGGACCGATTCGCGCTTCGTGAAGCAGTAACCGATCCATCCCCGCGCAGTCGCACGACGCGCGAGCGCGCCGGCCCGAGGTGCCGGCGGCGCGAACCGAACACGGCCCGGCTGATGCCGGGCCGTTGCGCTGTGGGGCACGCATGACACGCGCCGGGCGGCGCGCATTCGGTATCATCACGGCCCGACCGAACCGAATGCCCGCCCGGGCCGACTCCGCATGGCGCTGAAATCCACGATCTACAAAGCCGAACTGCAAATCGCCGACATGGATCGGCACTACTACGCCGATCACGCGCTGACGGTGGCGCGCCATCCGTCGGAAACCGACGACCGGATGATGGTGCGCATCGTCGCGTTCGCGCTGTTCGCGCACGAGCGGCTCGAATTCTGCAAGGGGCTGTCGGACGTCGACGAACCCGATCTGTGGCAGAAGGACCTGACGGGTGCGATCGACGTGTGGATCGAGGCCGGCCAGCCCGACGAACGGCGCATCTCGAAGGCGGCCGGCCGCGCCGGGCAGGTCACGGTGATCGCGTACGGCGGCAAGACCTCGGATATCTGGTGGCAGGGCGTGCGCAGCAAGGTCGAACGGCTGCGCAACGTGCAGGTGCTGTCGCTCGCCGACGGCGTCGCGAGCGCGCTCGGGCAGCTCGCGGAGCGCACGATGCGCCTGCAGTGCACGGTGCAGGACGGCGCGGCGTGGATCTCGAGCGCGGACCACGATCCCGTTGCGGTCGAATGGACGGTGCTGAAGGCGCGCGCGGACGCGTGACGGCCCGCATGCCGGCCGCGTTCAGCCGATCGCGGGCGGCGGCCCCTTGAATTCGACCATGTTGCCCTCGGGATCGAACAGGTAGATCGACGGCCCGTAGCCGCCGGCGCCGTAGCGTTCGGCCGGGGCGCCCGGGCGCGCGCCGTGCGCGGCGAAATGGGCGATCAATGCGTCGGGGTCGAACGGCTCGACGCGCAGGCACAGGTGATCCAGGTTGCGCCCGGTGCCGGGCGGCCCGCTGTCGGGGCGGTCGATCGGGCCGCCGACGGTCAGCAGGTCGATCAGCGCATCGCCGGCGCGCAACTGCACGAGGCCCAGATCGGGCTGCTCCTTTTCCACATGGCAGCCGACGGCGTCGCAGTAAAAGCGCGTCATCGCCGCCATGTTGGTCACGCGCAGCACGATGTGATCGATCCCGCGGATGGTGGGCTTCATGAACCGATACTCCTTCGCAGTCGACGAGCATCGAGTGTAGACGCATCGCGCCGGCGCCGCCGGCCGGAACACGGCACAATCGACAGACGAAAAAAAGCCCGTTCACGCAGTGCGGAACGGGCTTAATCCATATCAGGAGGAGACATGGAGGAGACAGTTCCAACTATACACACGGCGATGGTGCGACGCAATATTCCGTTTGCAAAAAAACGTCAGGACGGCGATTTGTCGCATCCGCACTGCAGCAAAATGGTGACGGGACGATGACGAAAACCGCGCCGGAGCAGCCGTTTCGGGTGTTTTGTCGGATGGATGGCCGGCCGATGTGTCCCCGGTTCGGCGGCGCGAATCACAAAGCAAGATTCAGGGCGCGACGGCAGGTGCCGATGTCTAGAGTAGGCACCATCTACACTAGAGCGTGCGAGGTTCAGATGAAAACTGCCTATCCGACCGACGATGCCCGCTGGGGCGCCGTGACCAAGCGCGATCCGCATGCGGACGGCGCGTTCTTCTATGCCGTGAGCACGACCGGCGTGTTCTGCCGTCCGACCTGCGCGTCGCGGCTGCCGCGCCGCGAGAACGTGTCGTTCTTCGCCGATCCGGCGGCCGCGCGCGCGGCCGGCTTCCGGCCCTGCAAGCGCTGCCAGCCGGAAGGGCTGCCGCGCGAGCTCGAGATCGTCAACCGCGCGTGCGCGGTGCTCGACGCGCATGCCGAGCGGCTCACGCTGCAGCAACTGAGCGATGCCGTGCACGTGAGCCCGTTCCACCTGCAGCGGCTCTTCAAGCGCGTGGTCGGCGTGTCGCCGCGGCAGTACCAGGCCGCGCAACGCGGCGCCGCGTTGCGGCAGGCGCTGCAAAGCGGGCAGCCGGTCACGCAGGCGGCCGTCGATGCGGGTTTCAACTCGCCGTCGCGGCTCTATGCGTCGGTGCCGCGCGAGCTCGGGATGGCGCCGTCCGCGTTCCGCCGCCAGGGCGCCGGCCTGACGATCGACTATGCGACCGCGTCGACGTCGCTCGGCACCGTGCTCATCGCCGCGACCGGGCAGGGCATCTGCCGGATCGCGTTCGGCGACGAACCGGCGGCGCTCGTCGGCGAGCTGAAGGACGCCTTTGCCCGCGCCGAGCTGGTCGAGGCGTCCGCCAGGCTCGCGCCATTCGTCGCGCAGATCCGCGCATACCTGGACGGCACGCGGCACGCATTCGACCTGCCGCTCGACATCGCGCCGACCGCATTTCAGCAGCGCGTGTGGGAAGCGCTCACGCATATTCCGTACGGCGAGACGCGCAGCTACTCCGAGATTGCCGAGGCGCTCGGCTCGCCGCGCGCGGTGCGGGCGGTCGCCTCCGCGTGCGCGTCGAATCCGGTCGCGCTCGCGATCCCGTGCCATCGCGTCGTGCAAAAGGGCGGCGCGCTGGCAGGATATCGCTGGGGCGTGCGCCGCAAGGCGACGCTGCTCGCATCCGAGGCGCGTCATATCCACCCCGATGAAGCCGAAGCCGTGACGGAGGGCAGTGCGGTTTGAGCATCGAAACGACAACGATCACGTCCATCGCGAACGGCGGCCACGTGCCGCCGTCCGCGCAAATGACGCTGCGCTACCAGGCGCCGTACGACTGGGCGCGCGTGCTGCGCTTCTTCAGCGGGCGCGCGATTCCGGGCGTCGAACAGGTCGCGGACGGCGCGTATCGCCGCATCGTCGACCTGCACGGCGATGCGGGCCGGCTCACCGTCACGAAACATCCGCGCAAGCATTGCCTGATCGCGACCGTCGAAGGGGCCGTCGCGCGTCATGTCGACGAGGCGTTCGCCGCGCGCGTCGCGACGATGTTCGACCTCGGCGCCGATCCGGCCGCGATCGGCGGCGGGCTCGGGCGCGATCCGTGGTTCGCGCCGCTCGTCGAGGCCGCGCCGGGGTTGCGCGTGCCGGGTGCGTGGTCCGGGTTCGAACTGGCCGTGCGCGCCATCGTCGGCCAGCAGGTGAGCGTGAAGGCCGCGACGACGATCGTCGGCCGGCTCGTCGAACGGGCGGGCGAGCGCGTGGTGCATGACGACGACGGCGCACCCGCGTGGCGTTTCCCGACGCCCGACGCGCTGGCCGCGTGCGATCTCGACAAGATCGGGATGCCCGGCAAGCGGGTGGCGGCGCTGACGGGCGTGGCGCGCGCGGTGGCGGCCGGCGACGTGCCGGTCGATCGCGCGCATGCCGATCTCGCGACGCTGCGCAGCGCGTGGCTCGATCTGCCGGGCATCGGTCCGTGGACCGTCGAATACATCGCGATGCGCGCGTGGCGCGACCCGGATGCGTGGCCGGCCTCCGATCTCGTGCTGATGCAGTCGATCGCCGCGCGCGATCCGGCGCTCGACCGGCTCGCCAGCCAGAAACGCCGCACCGAAGGCTGGCGGCCGTGGCGCGCGTATGCGGCGCTGCATCTGTGGAACGAGGTGGCCGACCGGGCGGGCGGCGCGCGCGGCGGGTGATCGCGGCGCACCGCGGTCGGGTGCGACCGCAAGAAGGCGGCGCCGCAACCCGCTGCGCACGCGGTGCCGGCATGCGGCGAGTGCCGGCGTGACGCGGCCCGTGAGGGCGATTCCACGCATCCGGCATCGGCCGGATGTCGCGCGTGCGGATGCCTGCGCACGCGTCGTTTCCCGATCCATTCAGCGGCACGGTTGCACCTGCCGCCACCCGTTCGTCGTTCTCGTTCCGTCCGACGAATGGCGGTGACCGGCGTGCGGATCGGCTTCGTCGCGAACGGGTGACACGGGCCCGGACTGCCGCGCCGGCCCCTCCGATGGCCCGCTCAGGCCCGTGTGCCGTGCCCGGCGCCACCTCAAGCGCGTGTTCCGGCGAGATGTTAAAGTGCCCGCTACCAACGAAGCGACCAACAATCCAGCCGGCCGCGCGCGGCGTTCTGCGCGCGGCCGTCACGCACTTGCGTCTCCATGTCGAACACCATGACTCACCGCCAGTCCGAACTGCTGCTGAAACGCCTCGACGCGCTGAGCTCGGGCCCGACGCGGCAGCATCTGCCCGACGGCCTGCGCGGCATCGAGAAGGAAAGCCTGCGCGTGACGCGCGACGGCATGATCGCGTTCACGCCGCATCCGCGCGCGCTCGGTTCGGCGCTCACGCATCCGGCGCTGACGACCGACTATTCCGAAGCGCTGATCGAACTGATCACGCCCGCCGAGCGCGATGCCGCCATCACGCTCGAACGCCTCGACGACCTGCATCGCTACGTCTATGCGTCGCTCGGCGACGAGCTGCTGTGGAACGACTCGATGCCGGGCCTGCTGCCGGCCGACGACCAGATTCCGATCGCCAACTACGGCACGTCGAACATCGGCCGGCTGAAGACGGTGTACCGGCGCGGCCTCGCGTATCGCTACGGCCGCACGATGCAGTGCATCGCCGGCATCCACTACAACTACTCGCTGCACGAGGAGGTGTGGCGGCGCCTGCATGCGGAAGAAGGCTCGACGGCCACGCTCGTCGATTACCAGTCGGAGCGCTATCTCGCGCAGATCCGCAACTTCCGCCGCCGCAGCTGGTTGCTGATGTACCTGTTCGGCGCATCGCCGGTGCTCGACACGAAGTTCCTGCGCGGCAAGCCGCACAAGCTCGACACGTTCGACGCCGACACGCTTTACCTGCCGTATGCGACGAGCCTGCGGATGAGCGATCTCGGCTACTCGAACACGACGGCCCAGGCCGCGCTGCACGTCGACTACAACACGCTGCCCGGTTATCTCGACGCGCTGTCGAAGGCCGTGAGCGAGCCGTATCCGGCATACGAGGCGATCGGCACGCATCGCGACGGCGAGTGGATCCAGATCAACACGAACGTGCTGCAGATCGAGAACGAGTTCTACTCGACGATCCGCCCGAAGCGCGTCACGTACTCGGGCGAGCGGCCGCTGCATGCGCTCGCGTCGCGCGGCGTGCAGTACATCGAAGTGCGTTGCCTCGACATCGATCCGTTCGAGCCGACCGGCATCGCGCTGGAAACCACGCGCTTCATCGACGCATTCCTGCTCGCGTGCGCGCTGGACGACAGTGCGCCGCTCGACTGCGATGCGTACAAGGAAGCGAACGCGAACTTCGGCAGCGTGACGATGGAAGGCCGCAAGCCGGGGCTCGCGCTCACGCGCGACGGCCAGTCGATCTCGCTGCGGCAGTGGGCCGACGCGCTGATGGCCGATATCGAAACCGTCGGCCGCCGCCTCGACGAGATCCGCGGCGGGGACGAGCACGCACGCGCGATTGCCGCGCAGCGCGAGAGGCTCGCCGACCCGGAACGCACGCCGTCCGCGCGCGTGCTGCGCACGATGCGCGACAACGGCCAGTCGTTCCTCGCGTTTGCGCTCGCGCAGAGCGAAGCGCATGCCGCGCATTTCCGCGCCCGTCCGCCGTCGGCGGATACGCTGCACACCGAGCAGGCGCTCGCCGCGAAGTCGCTGGCCGAGCAGGCCGAACTCGAAGCGAAGGAGGCCGGATCGTTCGATGCGTTCGTCGCGGCCTATCGCGCCTATACGCTGAACCGCTTCAGCGTCTGACGGTTGCGCGGGCGGCCGGCGCAGCGCGCGCCGCGCCGCCGCGGCGCGATCGTCCGGTTCCTTCCGTCATCGGATCAGTGATGCGCGTACGTGCCGCGATCGATCGCGTGCGGCAGCGCCGGCTTGCCTGATTCCCCGTTCGCCCGGCCGTCGCTGCCGTGACCGGTATCGCCGCCGCGCGCCCGCGCGGCACGCTGCATGATCGCCTGCATGTGCTCCGGAAAGTCGGGACTGCTTGCGAGACTCGTCCGGTAGCCGGCGGCCTGCAATTCAACGAGTTCCTGGCGGACCTGCGCGCGCGTCACCGTCGATGCCGCCTGCGCATGGGCGGCGACGGCCGCGCCGATCAGCAGGAAGGCGCATGCCGCGTGTTGGATCGTCTTCATCGTGTCTGCTCCGAGAGGTTCCGGTGCCGCGCCGTTGCTGGCCCGGCCGGAATCGATGCAGCCAGTCTAGGCGTCGGATGCCGGACGAAACATCCTCGTTGCCGTCAGTCACCTTTGCCGCGCGCGCAACATTGCGCGGTCGACCGCATGACCGGGCTTCCTGTCGAACGCGACAGCCGCCCGCCATCCGCCGGTCATCTGGCGGCGCAACGGCCGTATCGGGTCGTCACGCATCGGGCTTGTCCCCCTTGTACAAGCGCCGCGCGCCTCCTAACCTCTTTTAAGCGACCGATCGGTTGGCCATGCAACGTCGTTGCGTGCGCAAGCGCCCGATCGTGGTCGTGACCACAGGACATCGCCTTGTACCGAACCCGGGGCATCGACACGCCAACCCGGGTCGTCAGCGCAAGGCATGGGACCCGAGTAAGCGCTAAAGCGCCAACTCGGGTCGACATCTGGAGACACGATGAACCCGACCGACGCCCTACCGCCCGGCATCGTCTTCGCGCAGCCGCTGACGCCCGTCGCCCACTCGCTGCTGCTGTCGTTTCTCGTCGCCGCGATCCCGATCGCCGTCGCGCTGATCGCGCTCGGCGTGCTGCGCCGCCCGGCGTGGCAGGCGTCGCTCGCCGGGCTCGTCGCGGGCCTCGCGGTCGCGATCGGCGCGTGGGGCATGCCGGCCGGGCTGGCGTTCAACGCGGTCGGCGCCGGCATGGCGCTCGCGGTCGTGCCGGTGATGTGGATCGTCTTCAACGCGCTGCTGCTGTACAACATCGCGGTGAAGTCGGGCCGCTTCGACCAGTTCCGGCAGTGGATGCTCGACAACCTGCCCGACGACCGCCGCCTCGTGCTGCTCGTCGTCGCGTTCTCGTTCGGGTGCCTGCTCGAAGGGATCTCCGGATTCGGCACGCCGGTCGCGATCACGAGCGCGCTGCTGATCGCATTGGGTTTCCCCGCGCTCGAAGCGCTCACCTATACGCTGCTGTTCAACACGGCGCCGGTCGCGTTCGGCGCGCTCGGCGTGCCGATCACCGTGCTCGGCGCGGTCACGTCGCTGCCGCCCGCGACGCTCGCGCAGATGGTCGGCCGCCAGCTGCCGTTCTTCGCGCTGCTGCTGCCGTTCTACGTGGTCGGCGCGTACGGCGGGCTGCGCTCGATTTCGAAGCTGTGGCCGGCGCTGCTCGTGTCGGGCGGCAGTTTCGCGCTCGCGCAGTTCGTCACGTCGAACTTCCTCGGCTACCAGCTCACCGACGTGCTGTCGTCGCTCACGTCGCTGATCGTGACGATCGGCTTCCTGCAGGTGTGGAAGCCGCAGCCCGATCCGCAATACGCGCTCGCGCGCAGCGTGCCGGCGGCGGCCGGCGCCGCGCGCGCGGGCTTCGGCGGCTGGCTGCCGTGGCTCGTCGTGTCGGTGGTCGTGATCGTGTGGGTGCACGCGAACATCGCGGCGATCGGCGACGTGAAGATCAAGTGGCCGGGCCTGCACAACGCGGTGTTCGTGTCGCTGTACCACAAGCCGTATGCGGCGATCTGGGACTTCCAGCCGCTCGGCACGGGTACCGCGATCCTGGTGTCGGCGCTCATCACGGCCGCGCTGACGCGCACCGGCCCCGGGGCGTTCGTCGAATGCGTGGTGAAGACGTGGCGGCAGACCTGGATCGCGATCGTCACGGTGATGATGATCGTCGGCCTCGCCTACCTGCTGAACTACTCGGGCATCAGCTACACGCTCGGCACCGGCGTCGCGTCGACGGGCGCGTTGTTCCCGCTGGTGTCCGCGTCGCTCGGCTGGATCGCCGTGTTCCTGTCGGGCAGCGACACGTCGGGCAACGCGCTGTTCGGCAACCTGCAGGTCGTGGCCGCCCGGCAGCTGGGCCTCGATCCGGTGCTGATGGCCGCGACCAACTCGTCGGGCGGCGTGATGGGCAAGATGATCTCGCCGCAGAACATCGCGACGGGCGTATCGACGACGGACCTGAAAGGGCAGGAAGGTGTCGTGTTTGCGCGCACCTTCTGGCACAGCGTGATTCTCACGCTGCTGCTCGGCGTGCTGGTGTTCCTGCAGCAGCACGTGCTGACGTGGATGATTCCGGCACTGCCGAAATGAGGTGAGCGCAACGACGGAAGGAAGGCACGAGGCAACACGAGGGAAGGCGCGGGAACAGCGCCGGTCAAGTGCGGAACCGGCGAGCGCGCGGCAGCTCAGCGCGCGTTCGCCCGCCGCGCCGTGCGTCCGGTTTCGTCCGCCGCGGCCGGCTTGCCGCCGTCCGGCAGGATGCACGCGAGGAACGCGTCGATCGCCGGGCTCTGGCGGCGCGCCTTCAGGTAGTACACGTATTCGTCGATCGTCGTTTCGGCGCCGCGCAGCGCGATCACGCGCAGGTCAGGATGGCGTTCGGCCTCGCCGAGCGGAAACAGGCTGCCGCCCACGCCGTGCAGGATCGCCTCGCGGATCGCTTCGCGGCTGCCGATCTCGGCAACCGACACGGCCGCGACACCGGCCGCCGCCAGGATCGTCTCCGTGCAGCGGCGCGTGACCGAACCTTCCTCGCGGATCAGCAGCCGCACGTCGGCGAGTCGAGCCGGATCGATCGCATCGAACCGCGCGAGCGGATGGTTGCGGTGCACGACGAGCACGAGCGGATCGGTCGAGATCACCTTGCGTTCGAGGCCGTCGGCATCGTTGCGCTGCGACGAGACGGCGAGGTCGATGCGGAATTCCTGCAGCGCCTGCAGGATTTCATCGGAGTTGCCGATCCGGCACGTGAGCGCGATCGACGGATGCGCGTGCGAGAAGCGGCCGACCGCATCCATGATGTAGTACGGGCCCGTTGCGCCGATCCGCAGGTGGCCTTCGAACAGGCCGCCGACGTTGCGCAGCATGATGTCGGCCTGCGCCTCGAGCGCGATCATCTGCTCGACGAGCGGCAGCAGCTCGATGCCGGTCTCGGTCACCTCGAGCTTGCGGCCGCTGCGGTAGAACAGCTCGACGCCGTACACCTGCTCGACCTGCCGGATCTGCGCGGCGATCGTCGGCTGGCTCACGCCCAGATGGCGCGCGGCGCGCGTGATGCTGCCCTGCCGGACGGTCGCGTGGAACGCCTTCAGCTGATCGAACACGACTCGGCTTCTCCCCCCTCTTCATCGCGCGTCAGCGTAGCGCACGCGTGTGTCGGCCGCATGAAAGGCGCGTCGTGCGCCGCTTCGAAAAAAACCTGTGGGTCACCCAAAGAATCCTGCGGTAACCGGTCATGGCCGGGACACGCCGGTGCGGGGTAATGGCGGGTAACACACCGACCGCCGGCCCCGCTCGACCGGCCCTCACTCCTACCGACAACAGGGTTCCCTTCATGTCCTCGAACAATCGACGCGATTTCCTGCGCCTTGCCGCGCAGTCGGCCGGCGCGATGGCCGCCTATGCGGGCTTTCCGCCCGCGATCCGCAACGCGCTGGCGATGCCGGCCGCCTATCGCACGGGCACGATCCGCGACGTCGAACACGTCGTGATCTTCATGCAGGAAAACCGTTCGTTCGACCATTACTTCGGCGGGCTGCGCGGCGTGCGCGGCTTCGACGATCCGCGCCCGCACCTGCTGCCGAGCGGTGCGCCGGTATGGCAGCAGCCGCCGGCGTCGGTGTTCACGAAGAACTACCATTCGCGCGGCCTCGATCCGTCGGCGCCGTACGTGCTGCCGTTCTACCTCGATCCGAAGCAGACGACCGAATTCCAGCCGGGCACCAACCACGGCTGGAGCAGCGGCCACCTGTCCTGGAACAACGGCCAGTGGGACCAATGGGTGAACCAGAAGCAGGACGTGCTGACGATGGGCTACCTGAAGCGCCAGGATCTCACGTACCACTACGCGCTGGCCGATGCATTCACGATCTGCGATTCGTACTTCTGCTCCGCGCACGCGGACACCGCGCCGAACCGCATCTACCTGTGGACCGGCACGGTCGACCCGCGCAACGTCTACGGCAACCCGCCGAACGGCCCGGGCATCGGCGAGCGCGACGACGTGAACGGCTACACGTGGACGACCTACGCCGAGCGCCTCGAGAACGCGAAGATCAGCTGGAAGGTGTACCAGGGCGGCACGGGCATCCCGGGCGACCCGACCGACAACTACACCGACAACTCGCTGATGTTCTTCAAGAAGTTCCAGGTGAAGGAGGGCGCGAGCGGCCCGCTGGTCGACAAGGGCGCATCGGACCACACGCTCGCCGAGCTGAAGGCCGACGTGCAGGCGAACCGGCTGCCGCAGGTGTCGTGGATCGTGTCGCCGTACAAGTACAGCGAGCACCCGCAGGCGTCGCCGACCGACGGCGCGTTCTACATCAACATGGTGCTCGAGGCGCTGACGTCGAACCCGGAGGTGTGGGCAAAGACGGTGTTCATCCTGAACTACGACGAGAACGACGGGCTGTTCGACCACGTCGTGCCGCCGGTGCCGCCGGTCACGAGCGGCGTGGGCGGCCAGGGCATCGTGTCGTCGAACCTGCTGTCGACCCTCGGCGACGAGCTGCTCGACCTGAACCAGTATCCGGGCGAAATGAGCCCGCTCGTGCCGGGCGCCGACCCGGGCGGCATCCAGCCGGTCGGCCTCGGGCCGCGCGTGCCGCTGATCATCATCTCGCCGTGGACGAAGGGCGGCTGGGTCTGCTCGGAAACGTTCGACCACACGTCGGTGCTGCGTTTCCTCGAAGCGCGTTTCGGCGTGAAGGAGCCGAACATCAGCGCATGGCGCCGGTCGATCTGCGGCGATCTCACGTCGGCGTTCGACTTCTCCGCGCGACCCGACACGCGCACGGTGAGCTTCACGGTGCCGCAGCACATCGCGACGGCCGGCCAGGCGTACCAGGTGCCGGCCCGGCAGTCGATGCCGGCGCAGGAGCCCGGCACGCGTCCGGCGCGGGCGCTGCCGTACGAGCTGTTCGTGCATGCCCACGTGCATGGCCGCGACGACAGCGTGTCGCTCGACTTCGCGAACGCCGGTGACGCGGGCGCCGCGTTCTACGTGTACGACCGCCGCAACCCGGCGACGCCGCCGCGCCGCTACGCGGTGTCCGCGCACGACCGCTTCGCCGATACGTGGAGCACGTCGGCCGCGCGCGGCGAGTACCATCTCGCCGCCTACGGCCCGAACGGCTATCTGTGCGAGTTCCAGGGCAACACGCGGCTCGCCGCGGACGGCCGCCACGCGAACCCCGAGGCGAAGATCGGCTACGACGTGCGCAACCGCCACGTGTACCTGCAACTGCGCAACAGCGGCCGCGCGACGTGCCGCGTGACGGTCGACAACGCATACGGGCATGCGCCTGCGCGGACCTACACGCTGGAGCCGGGCGAGCGCATCGAGGATCACTTCGCGCTGTCGTCGAGCCACGGCTGGTACGATCTGACGATCACCGCGACGACGCTGCGCGGCGGCGACGACAAGGTCGTGCGCCGCTTCGCGGGCCACGTCGAAACGGGTCGGCCGAGCCAGAGCGATCCGGGGCCGGTGAAGCGCACGGCC
This sequence comes from Burkholderia sp. L-4, assembly GCF_056856535.1. Lineage (NCBI taxonomy): Bacteria > Pseudomonadati > Pseudomonadota > Betaproteobacteria > Burkholderiales > Burkholderiaceae > Burkholderia > Burkholderia sp. L-4. Next base: position 3,555,501 of record NZ_JBXEOX010000001.1, on the reverse strand, counting down.
TGACGGCCGGAGGTCGCGCGGCCGGGCAGGTTCGGCCGCCGCGTGCGCGCCGCCTGCCGGGCGTGTTCCGGCAGGCGGCATGGATTTTGGAAACTGAAAACTGTTGACAATGTGTCGGACCGAGGGTATACAAGGATCATTCGCCGATAGGGCGCCCTCGTTTTCACCCGCAGCTCCGCTGCCTGTCCGACCATGACTTCCCCGAACGCGCTCAGCGCCATCGAACTCCTGCAAAGCCAGTCGCTCGCGATGATCGTCCAGGACATGCTCGAGCGCGCGATCGTTTCCGGCGAATACGCGCCCGGCGAAAAGCTCAACGAAGTCGACATCGCGACCAGGCTGAACGTGTCGCGCGGCCCCGTGCGCGAAGCGTTTCGTGCGCTGGAGCAGGCCGGCCTGCTGCGCAACGAGAAGAACCGCGGCGTGACGGTGCGCGTCGTGCCGCTGCGCGAGGCCGAGGAGATCTACGAAGTGCGCGCGATGCTCGACGAGTCGGTCGCGCGCGCGCTCGCGACGCGCATCTCGCCCGACACGCTGAAGGTGCTGAAGGGCATCATCCAGTCGATGAAGGACGCCGCGAAGACGCACGACGTCACGCGCTATACCGAGCTGAACGTGCAGTTCCACGATGCGATGGTGGTCGGCGTCGGCAATACGCACCTCACCGACACCTACCGCCGGCTGGTGCGCCAGCTCGGCCTGCTGCGCCAAGCCGCGATCGAGGCCGAGGAGGATGCGATCGCCGTGTCCGCGGCCGAGCACGACAAGATCGTGCAGGCGCTCGCGGCCGGCGACGCCGAGCAGGCCGTCGCGCTCGTGCGCGAGCACGTCGCGCACGGCCTCGCGCGGATGCGCCGGACGCACGAGCAGGGGCTGCCGGCCGCGGGCAAGGCGGCGCGGGATAAAACCGCGCGCGCATGAGCGTCGGCGGCGCTCGCGCGGGCTGCCGCACACACACAAAGGGACGCTGCGCAGCGTCCCTTTTTCGTTGCGTCGTCACGCCTTGTCGGCCTTGCCGGCCGCGCTCGCAAACTTCGCGAGCCACGTATCGACAGCCGATGGCTGCCGGCTTTCGTCCTCCGCACGCTCCTTGCGACGGATCGCGTTGCGCACGACGTGCGCGCCGACGTAACGGATCGGCTCCGGCGGGAAATGGCCGAGCGGGCCGCGCGCGATCGGACTGCGCGTCCATGCGTTGTCGAGGCCGAGCACGAGCGACGACAGGATCTGCCCGCCCATGTAGGTCGGCCCGACGCCGTTGCCCGAATAGCCGAAGCCGTAGAACACGTTCGGCGCGTCGTCGAGGCGGCCGAAGAACGGGAAGCCCGTGACCGAACGATCCGACGGGCCGTTCCAGCTCGCGGTGACCGGCACGCCGGCGAGCGACGGGAAGAATTCGCGCAGGCTGTGCGTGAGTTGCGCCTCGTACGGCGAGCGCCGGTCGAACACCGGCGCGATGCGGCTGCGCCACGAGAATGTGTTGCCGCCCTTGCCGAGCATCAGCCGCCCGTCGGCCGTCGTGCGGTAGTAGTAGACGAAGATCCGCGAATCGAGCACCGACACGCCGTCCACGAGGCCGGTCTTCTCGAGCAGTTCCGGGCATTTCTCGGTGATCACCATGTCGCTCGACACGACCGCGATCGTGCGCTCGAACTGCGGAAAGCGGCTCGCCATCCACGCGTTGATCGCGAACACGAGCGTGCCCGCCGTGACGCTGCCGGACGGCGTGCGCACGACGGCCGGCTGCCCGGGCGTGAAGTCGAGCATCGGCGTGCGCTCGTAGATCCGGATGCCCATCGCGCGCGCGACGCGGCGCAGCCCGCGCACGAGCTTGCCGGGATGCACGGTCGCGGCGATCGGCGAGTAGACGCCGTCGATGTTGCGCGCGGAGCCCGAGCGGCGCGCGACCTCCGCGGGCGGCAGCGGTTCGTAGCTGTGGATGCCGGCTGCGGCGAGCGCGTCGAGCACCGGCGCGAGCGTGCCGACCTGCGCGCGCGACGTCGCGGTGTACAGCGTGCCGTCGAGCCGCAGTTCCGCGTCGATGGCGTGCGCGCGGCAGAAATCCGCGATGTGCTGCACGGCCGCTTCGGATGCCTTCACGAGCCGGATTGCCTCGGCTTCGCCGAACAGGCGCCGTAGCGTCAGGAATTTCGCGGACCACGTGAGCAGGCAGCCGCCGTTGCGTCCGCTCGCGCCGGCGCCGCACAGGTCGGCCTCGAGGATCGCGATGTCGAGCGCGGGGTTCTGCTGCTTCGCCTGGATCGCGGTCCAGAGTCCCGTGAAGCCGCCGCCGACGATGCACACGTCGGCCTGCGTCGCGCCTTGCAGCGCGGGGGCGAGATCGCCGTCGTTGAACAGCGCTTGTTCGATCCAGAAGGGTCGCATCGGATGGTTCGTCAATAAGGGTCGAGGCACGTGCCGCGCACGGCCGGGAAACGGGCGGCCGCAGGCGCGTACGCACGCGGCCGGCTGCGTCGCGCTGCGTCGTTAAGCCGCCGCCGCGGCCGAGACGCGGCGCACGCCCATCGCGCGCAGCGTGTCGGCGATCGCGGCGACGGCGCCTGGAATTCCGGCTTCGCCGAAGTGGCCGATACAGCCGACGCGGAACGTCTCGACTTCGGTCAGCTTGCCCGGATACAGAATGTAGCCGCGCTTTTTGACCTCCTGATAAAACCGCTTGAAGTCGTAGTTCGGGTCGTCCGGCGCATGGAACGTGACGATGATCGGCGCCTGGATCGCCGGATCCAGGAACGGCCGGAAGCCGAGCGCGAGCATCCCGTCGAGCAGCGCGCGCGTGTTGCGCTGGTAGCGGCCGCCGCGCGCGGCGAGCCCGCCTTCGTCGACGTATTGCGCGACGGCCGCGTCGAGTGCCGCGACCACGTGCGTCGGCGGCGTGAAGCGCCATTGCGTCGTGCGCTGCATGTAGACCCACTGGTCGTGCAGGTCCATCGCGAGCGAATGGCTGTTGCCTTCGCAGCGTTCGAGCGTGCTGCGCTTCGCGATCACGAAGCCGAGCCCCGGCACGCCTTCGAGGCATTTGCCGGACGCCGCGATCACCGCATCGAACGGCGTCGTGCGCGCATCGATGTCGATCGCGCCGAACGAGCTCATCGCATCGACGATCAGCGCGCGCCCGTGCTGCGCGACGACCTGCGCGATCTCGTGCAGCGGGTTCAGCACGCCGGCGCCGGTCTCGCAGTGGACGAGCGCGACGTGCGTGATGGTCGGATCGGCGGCGAGCGCGCGCTCGACGTCGGCCGGATCGACGCGGCGATCCTCGCGGTAGTCGATCGTCGTCAGCCGGCGGCCGAGCACGCGGCAGATCTTCGCGATGCGCTGGCAATACGCGCCGTTGTTCGGCACGAGCACGTGGCCGTCGCGCGGCACGAGCGTACCGATGGCCGCTTCGACCGAGAACGTGCCGCTGCCTTGCAGCGGCACGCATTCGTGCGTGCCCGCGCCGTGCACGATCCGCAGCAGGCGTTCGCGCAGCCGCGCGGTGATCGCGTTGAAGTCGCTGTCCCACGAACCCCAGTCGCGCAGCATCGCGTCGCGCGTGGTGTCGGAGGTCGTCAGGGGGCCGGGGGTGAGCAGGATCGGCTGGGCGGCGAGCGTCATGGTGTCTCCTTGATGAAGTCGGGACGTCACGTGAATGCGGCGGGAAATCAACGGCGATGCGGGTTGCGCCACGCCTGCGTGCGGCGCAGCAGGCGGTGCGAGATGCAGGCGAACAGCACGCACGCGAACGAGGAGGTCGCGAGCACGAGCGTGGCCATCGCCGCGGCCGGGCCCATCTGGCCCGCGTCGTCGAGGTTCAGGATCGCGACCGACGCGGGCTGCGTGTCCGGCGAGTACAGGAACGCGACGGCCGAGACCGTCGTCATCCCGTTGACGAACAGGTAGCGCGCGATCAGCAGGATCGCGGGCAGGCACACGGGCACCGTCACGCGCAGGAAGGTCTTGTAGAACGGCACCTTCAGCGATGCGGACACGGCCTCGAACTCGCTGTCGATCTGCCGGAGTGCGGTGACGGCGGTGAGGTGGCTCGACGCGTAGTAGTGGACGACCGTGACGATCGCGAGCAGCCACAGCGACCCGTACAGCCCGTTCAGCGGATTGCCGGGCGCGTTGAACAGAAAGATGTAGCTGATGCCGAGCACGAGCCCCGGCACGCCCATCGGCAGGATCGCGCACAGGCTGATGAAGCCGCGCAGCCAGCGCGCGCCGCGCGTCTTCTCGATCAGGTAGGCGCCGCCGAACACGACGATCGTGCCGCCGATCGCCACGGTCGCGGCCATCCGCAGGCTGTTCTGGTACGCATCGAAGATGCCGGCCGCGATCAGCCCCATCCGGTAGTGCTGCAGCCCGAGGCTCATCTGGTACGGCCAGAACTTCACGAACGACGCGAACACCGAGATGCCGACCACCGCGATGAAGAAAGCGCACACGAGCGCGCAATACGCGAGCATCGCGGCGTCGAAGCCGCGCGACGGTTTCGGCTGGTACGGCGTCGAGCGTGCGCCGAGCTGCGACTGCTGGCGGCGGCGGATGAAGAAATCGACGCCGAACGCGACGAGTGCCGGGCACAGCAGCATCAGGCTCACGACCGCGCTGCGGTTGAAGTCCTGCAGCCCGATGATCAGCTTGTAGATGTCGGTCGACAGTACGTTGTACGAGCCGCCGATCACGACCGGCACGCCGAAGTCGTTGATGCACATCGTGAACGCGACCATCGTCGCGCTGATCAGCCCGTACTTCGCGCCGGGCAGCGTGATCGTGAAGAACTTGCGGATGCGGCGCGTGCCCATGGCGTCGGCGGCCTCGTAGAGCCGGCCGTCCGCGAGCGACAGCGCGGTGACGAGGATCATCAGCACGTGCGGGAACGACGCGTACACCATGCTCAGCACGATGCCCGGCAGCCCGTAGATCGAATGGCCGTGCAGCAGCGGCTTCAGCAGCCCCGCGTTGCCGAACCAGTAGATGAACGACACGGCCGACAGCAGCGTCGGCGCGAGCAGCGGCAGCAGCGCGATCGTGCGCGCGGCGTTCTTCAGCGGCATGCACGAGCGCGTCAGCGCATACGCGAACGTGAACGCCATCGGCACGACGATCATCGTGACGAGCGCGCCGACCGTCAGCGAGTGCAGCATCGAGCGCAGCACGCCGCTGTCCTCGAGGTATTCGACGAAGTTGTGCGCGCCGACGAAACGCCCGTCCGCGTCGACGAAGCATTTCTGCACGACGAGCGCGAGCGGCAGCAGCAGGAACAGCGACATCAGCGCGGCCATCGCGACGAGCGCGAGCTGCGCGAGGCGGTCGTGCCAGTGCGTGATCTGCCGCACGTCGGCGGGGGCGGCGGCGCCGCGGCGGCGCTCGGTCAGGACGGTGCTCATTGCAGTCGCTCCTTCGCGCACGGGAACACGCGGACATGCTCGCGATCGAGCGCGAGGTCGATGCGCGCGCCGGCCTGCACGCCGGTGCGGTCGACGTCGTGATACGACAGGTCGGCGACGATCTCCTGGCCGTCGAGCCCGTCGATCCGGAAGCTCACGCGGCAGAACGCGCCGAGGAATTCGAGCTTCTCGACGCGGCCGGCCAGCACGTTGTCGGCCGTCTCGCCCGGTACGCGGATCCGCAGGTCTTCCGGCCGCACGTAGACCGACACCGCCGCGCCTGGCGCGGGGCGGGCCGTGCCATGACGGCAGTCGAGGCCGACCGCGCCCGCGCGCAGCGTGCCGTCCCGCGCGACTTCGGCGGGAATCGTGTTGACCCGGCCGATGAAATCCGCGACGAACGGCGAGGCGGGCTGCCGGTAGATTTCGAGCGGCGTGCCGATCTGCTCGATCACGCCGTGGTTCATCACGACGATGCGGTCGGCCATCGACAGCGCTTCTTCCTGGTCGTGCGTGACCATGATCGTCGTCACGCCGAGCCGTTGCTGCAGCGCGCGGATTTCCTGGCGCAGCCGCACCCGCACGCGCGCGTCGAGCGCCGACAGCGGCTCGTCGAGCAGCAGCAGGCCCGGGGACGTCGCGAGCGCGCGCGCCAGCGCGATCCGCTGCTGCTGGCCGCCGGACAGCTGGCCGGGATGCTTGCGATGGCTGTCGGGCAGGCCGACCAGCGCGAGCAGCGTGTGCACGCGCGCGTGGATCGCGTCGCGCTTCATCTTCCGGTTCACGAGCCCGTACGCGACGTTGTCGTACACGGTGAGGTTCGGGAACAGCGCGTACGACTGGAACACGATGCCGTAGTCGCGCAGTTGCGGCGGCAGCCGCGAGATGTCGCGGCCGTCCTGCATGATCTGGCCGGCGTTCTGCGTCTCGAGCCCCGCGATGATCCGCAGCAGCGTGGTCTTTCCGCAGCCCGACGGCCCCAGGAAGCAGATCATCTCGCCCTTCATCACGCTCAGGTTGATGTCGGTGAGGACCTGCGTGTCGTTGTACCGCTTCTCGATGCGTTCTACGCTCAGATAAGGTGCCATGCGCGCCTCCATGCTGGGGCGGCCCGGGGGCCGGATTCGACGAGGGGAAGGGGCACGGGGCGGCGCGTTGCGCGGCCCCGCTGCCGGTCGCGGCGTGCTGGCCGCGTTATTGCCGGGCCTTCGCCCCGTAGCGCTTCTGCCACGTATCGAGGATCGACTGGCGGTTCTTCGCCGACCACACGAAATCGTTCTTCACGAGCAGGTCCGCGTAGTTGTCGGGGATGCCGGCCAGCTTGCGCGCGACGCCCGGATACGCGACGATCGCCCACCAGCGCGCGGTGATCTGGTTCGCATCCTTGCTCGCCATGAAGTCGGCGAGCTTCTTCGCCGCCTCGGGCTGCTTCGTCGTTTTCATGATCGCCGTGCCTTCCATGTCCCAGCCGAGCCCTTCCTTCGGGAACACGAGGTCGATCGGCGCGCCCTGCGACTGCAGTTCGTGGCCGCGGAACTCGAACGAGATGCCGATCGGGAATTCGCCGGTGCCGGCGAGCGTGCACGGCTTCGAGCCCGAGTGGACGTACTGCGCGACGTTCTTGTCGAGCGCGTCCATGAATTTCCAGCCTTTGTCGTCGCCGAAGGTCTGCAGCCATGCGGTCACGTCGAGGTAGCCGGTGCCCGACGACACGGGGCTCGGCATCACGATCGCGCCTTTGTAGACCGGCTTCGTCAGGTCTTCCCACGACGTCGGTTTCGGGATGTTCTTCGCCTGCGCGGCGACGCGGTTGTAGCAGATCGTCGCGCCCCACACGTCCATGCCGACCCAGTGCGGCGGGTTGTTCGCGTCGCTGTACTTGCGCGTGAGCTGGTCGAAGCCCTTCGGCGCGTACGGCATCAGCATGCCCTGCAGGTCGAGCAGCGTGAGGCTCGACGCGGCGAGGCCGAGCACGACGTCCGCGCGCGGGTTGTTCTTTTCCGCGAGCAGCTTCGCGGTGACCGAGCCGGTCGAGTCGCGCACCCAGCGGATCTCGATGTCGGGGTTCGCTTTCTCGAACGCGTCCTTGTAGGGCTTCATCGCCTCGTCTTCCAGTGCGGTGTAGACGAGCAGCGACGTCCTCGCGTGCGCCGCCTGCGCGACGCCGAGCGCGACCGCCGCGGCCAGCGCGAGGCGGGCCGCGCCCGTCGCCCATGCATTCAAACGCTTGTTTACCGGCACTTCGTTCATCTTCAGACCCCTTGACTGTGGCGCCGCGGCACACGGCGGATGAGTGGAGACCAGCCCTCTTGCTGCTGCGTTGTTTTGCTTTCTGTTCTCTGCATGTTGTTGACAATCTACAAATCATCCATTTTAATGTCAAGCATGGAAAACACCTCCCTTCGGCGCGGCGCGGGCGCCGACGGCTCAACCCCTTCGAACCGAAAGGAATGAACGTCATGAGTGAAACGCCTGTATCCGTGGAAGTGAACGGCCGCCGCTACAACTGGATGAGCCGGCCCGTGGTGGTGGTCTGCGTCGATGGCTGCGCATACGAATATCTGGAGGAAGCCGCCGAGGCCGGTGTCGCGCCGTTCCTGCGCACGCTGCTGAAGCCGGGCACGGCGCTCAAGGGCGAATGCGTGGTGCCGAGCTTCACGAACCCGAACAATCTGTCGATCGTGACCGGCGTGCCGCCGGCGATTCACGGGATCAGCGGCAACTACTTCTACGATCGCGACACCGGCGCCGAGGTGCTGATGAACGATCCGAAGTACCTGGTCGCGCCCACCGTGCTCGCGACCTTCGCCGAACAGGGCGCGCGCGTCGCGGTCGTCACCGCGAAGGACAAGCTGCGCCGCCTGCTCGGCAAGGGGCTGAAGGGCATCTGCTTCTCGTCGGAAAAGGCCGACGAGGCGAGCCTCGAGGAAAACGGCATCGACAACGTGCTCGAGCTGGTCGGCAAGCCGGTGCCGAGCGTGTACAGCGCGGCGCTGTCGGAATTCGTGTTCGCGGCCGGCGTGCGCCTGCTCGAGACGCGCCCGATCGACCTGATGTACCTGTCGACCACCGACTACGTGCAGCACAAGTGCGCGCCCGGCACGCCCGGCGCGAACGCGTTCTACGAGATGATGGACCAGTACCTGCAGCGTCTCGACGCGCTCGGTGCGATCGTCGCGATCACGGCCGACCACGGGATGAACGCGAAGCACGACGACGAGACCGGCGAGCCGAACGTGATCTACCTGCAGGAGCTGTTCGACGAGTGGCTCGGCCACGACGCGGCGCGCGTGATCCTGCCGATCACCGATCCGTACGTCGTTCATCACGGCGCGCTCGGCTCGTTCGCGACCGTCTACGTGCCGGCGACGGCCGATGCCGACGCGCTGCGCGCGCGGCTCGCCGCGGTCGACGGCATCGAGGTCGTGCTGACGGGCGCCGAAGGCTGCGCGCGCTTCGAGCTGCCGCCCGCGCGCATGGGCGACCTGATCGTGATCTCGAAGCAGGACGTCGTGCTCGGCACGCGTCGCATCAAGCACGACCTGTCGGGCCTCGACGTGCCGCTGCGCTCGCACGGCGGCATCTCCGAGCAGATCGTGCCGCTGATCTTCAGCAAGCCGGTCGCGACCGACGTCACGGCGCGCGCGCGGCTGCGCAACTTCGACATCATCGACATCGCGCTCAACCATCTGCAGTGATGCACCTGCATCCGCAAGGGGACATACTCATGAACGCCATTGCAGCATCGACGGCCGTCCGCGGGATTCGTCGCGAAGCACTGCGAATCGACGGCGAGCGGATTCATCGGGACGCGGTGATCGACGTGCGCAACCCGTACGACGGCTCGCTGGTCGGCACCGTGCCGAAGGCGACGCTGGACGACGTGCGCCGCGCGTTCGCGGTCGCGCGTGCATACCGGCCGGCGCTCACGCGCCACGATCGCGCGGCGATCCTGCGCCGCGCGGCCGACATCGTGCGTGCGCGCACGGCGGAGATCGCGGCGCTGATCACGGCCGAGGCCGGGTTGTGCCTCAAGGATTCGACGTACGAGGCGGGCCGCGTGGCCGACGTGCTGACGTTCGGCGCGGGCGAAGTGCTGAAGGATGACGGGCAGATCTTCTCGTGCGATCTGACGCCGCACGGCAAGAAACGCCGCGTGTACACGCAGCGCGACCCGCTGCTCGGCGTGATCTCCGCGATCACGCCGTTCAACCATCCGATGAACCAGGTCGCGCACAAGATCGTGCCGTCGATCGCGACCAACAACCGGATCGTCGTGAAGCCGTCGGAAAAGGTGCCGCTGTCGTGTTATCTCTTTGCGGACATCCTGTACGAAGCCGGCTTGCCGCCGCAGATGCTGCAGGTGATCACCGGCGACCCGAAGGAGATCGCCGACGAGCTGATCACGAACCCGGCGATCGACCTCATCACGTTCACGGGCGGCGTGTCGATCGGCAAGTCGATCGCGGCGCGGATGGGCTACCGGCGCGCCGTGCTCGAACTCGGCGGCAACGATCCGATCATCGTGATGGAAGACGCCGATCTCGACGAAGCGAGCACGCTCGCGGTGTCGGGTTCGTACAAGAACTCGGGGCAGCGCTGCACGGCGATCAAGCGGATGCTGGTGCACGAATCGGTGGCCGATCGCTTCACCGAACTCGTCGTCGAGAAGACGCGGGCCTGGTCATACGGCAATCCGTCCGATCCGGCGGTGGACATGGGCACCGTGATCGACGAGGCGGCCGCGAAGTTCTGCGAGCAGCAGGTGAACGACGCGATCGCGCGCGGGGCGCGGCTGCTGGTCGGCAACGTGCGCGACGGCGCGCTGTATTCGCCGACGGTGATCGACCGCGTGACGCCCGACATGCCGATCGTGAAGTACGAGACGTTCGGCCCGGTGTCGCCGATCCTGCGCTTTCGCGACATCGACGACGCGATCCGGATGTCGAACAGCACCGACTATGCGCTGTCGTCGTCGGTGTGCACAAACCGCTTCGACCACATCACGCGCTTCATCACCGAGCTGGAAGTCGGCAGCGTGAACGTGCGCGAAGTGCCGGGTTACCGGCTCGAACTGACGCCGTTCGGCGGCGTGAAGGATTCGGGGCTCGGATACAAGGAAGGCGTGCAGGAAGCGATGAAGAGCTTCACGAATACGAAGACCTATTCGCTGCCGTGGTAAGCGGCGTGTAAGGCGCCCGCGCCGGTTGCGCGGCCGGTGCGGGCGTTATTCGATCGGCTCATATCGTTAGCGGATTTGCGTGTTTGTCGCGCTCCGGCGCATCGGTAGAATTCGCGGACCTCTCGAACGGCGCATGCGTGCCGGCGGGATGATTTCCTCTAATCATTCGGGGTCCGCACCATGAAATTTCTCCGCTCCATCCTGATCGTCGCGCTGCTGCAGGCCACCGCGGCCACCAGCGCGCTGGCCGCCGATGACCTGTCGCAGATCAAGTCGTCCGGCGTGTTCCGGGTCGGCACCGAAGGCACCTATGCGCCGTTCACGTACCACGACGAAACGGGCAAGCTGACCGGTTTCGACGTCGACATCGCAACGGCGATCGCGCAGCGCCTCGGCGTGAAGCCGCAGTTCGTCGAAGGCAAGTGGGACGGCCTGATCGCGGGCCTCGACGTGAACCGCTACGATGCGGTCGTCAATGAAGTGTCGATCACCGACGCGCGCAAGGCGAAATACGATTTCTCGACCCCGTACATCACGTCGCACGCGGTGCTGATCGTGCGCTCGGACAACACGACGATCCGCTCGTTCGACGACCTGAAAGGCAAGAAGTCCGCGAACACGCTGACGAGCAATTTCGGCAAGCTCGCGGCCGCCCATGGCGCCGACGTGGTGCCGGTACAGGGCTTCAACGAATCGATCGATCTGCTGACGTCGGGGCGCGTCGATGCGACGATCAACGATTCGCTGTCGTACCTCGATTTCCGCAAGCACAAGCCCGACGCGAAACTGAAGATCGCGGCGACCGACAAGACCGGCGCCGGCGACGCATCCGGCGTGCTGCTGCGCAAGGGCAGCCCCGCGCTGGTGGCCGCGATCGACAAGGCACTGGCCGACATCAAGGCGGACGGCACCTACGCGAAGATCTCGCAGAAGTACTTCGGCCGCGACGTGTCGCAGCCGTGACGCGAGGCTGAACGATGCCGGCCTGGCTGCACCTGATGGCGGAATCGCTGCGGCCCCTGCTATACGCGGGGCTCGTGTTCACGGTTCCGCTCACGCTCGCGTCGTTCGCGATCGGGCTGCTGCTCGCGTTCGGCGCGGCGCTCGCGCGGCTGTTCGGGCCGCGCTGGGCGCAGGCCGTCGTGCGTTTCTATATCTGGCTGTTCCGCGGTTCGCCGTTGCTCGTGCAGCTGTTCGTGATCTTCTACGGATTGCCGAACGTTGGCATCGTGCTCGATCCGTTGACGGCGGCCGTGATCGGTTTCTCGCTGAACGTCGGCGCGTACAACGCCGAGGTGATCCGCGGCGTGATCGAATCGATGCCGAAGGGGCAGTGGGAAGCCGCCTATTCGATGGCGATGACGCGCGCGCAGGCGTTGCGCCGCGCGATCCTGCCGCAGGCCGCGCGCGTGGCGCTGCCCGCGCTGTCGAACTCGTTCATCTCGCTCGTGAAGGACACGTCGCTCGCGGCCGTGCTGACCGTGCCCGAGATTTTCCAGGCTGCGCAGCGGATCGCGGCAGTGACCTACGAGCCGCTGATTCTCTATACCGAAGCCGCGCTGATCTACCTGCTGTTCAGCTCGGTGCTGTCCACGCTGCAACGTCGCCTCGAAGCCCGCTTCGGCCGCCACGCGCTGTTCCAGGCGGAGTTGCGATGATCCGTCTCGAACGCATCGACAAGTCGTTCGGCGTGCAGCGCGTGCTGAGCGGAATCGACCTCGCATTGCAGCCGGGCAGCGTGACTGCGCTGATCGGGCCGTCCGGCAGCGGCAAGAGCACGCTGCTGCGCTGCGTGAACCTGCTCGAAGTGCCGGAAGCGGGCACGCTCGCGGTCGGCGACGCGCGCATCGCGTTCGCGCCGGGGCGGCGGCCGTCGCGCGACGCGGTGTTCGCGGTGCGCCGGCAGACCGGCATGGTGTTCCAGAACTTCCAGCTGTTTCCGCACCTGAGCGTCGTGCAGAACGTGATGGAGGGGCTCGTCACCGTGCAGCGCTGGCCGCGCGAGCGGGCGCGCGAGCGGGCACTCGCGTTGCTCGACAAGGTCGGCATCGCGGACAAGGCCGACGCATGGCCGGCCACGTTGTCGGGCGGGCAGCAGCAGCGCGTCGCGATCGCACGTGCGCTCGCACCGTCTCCGCAGGTGCTGTTGTGCGACGAGCCGACGTCGGCGCTCGATCCGGAGCTGTCCGTCGAAGTGGTCGAGGTGCTGCGCCAGCTCGCACGCGAAGGCACGACGATGCTGATGGCCACGCACGACCTGCGCCTGGCCGCGTCGATCGCACACGACGCGGTGTTCCTCGCCGACGGCCGCATCGTCGAGGCCGGTGCGTCGCGCGACCTGTTCGGCCGGCCGCGCGACCCACGCACCGCGAAGTTCGTCGCGACGCTCGCGCAGGGCGTGCCGGTGTTCTGACGCGCGGCGCGATGCCGGCGGTGGTCAGCCGGTCACGTGCCCGTCCAGTACCGCGGCGACGATGGCCTCCGGCGCATCTTCCTGGACCAGGTGCCCGGCCCGCGGCACCCTGATCAGCCTGCCGTTCGCGATGCGATCGGCAAGCGCCTGCCCCTGTTCGAGCGGAATCCACGCGTCGTCCTCGCCCCACACGATGCGCACCGGGAAATCCGGCGGCGCGTAACGCGCCTCGGCTTCCTCGATGTAGCACTGGCGCATCTGCGCGATCTGCCGATAGAACGCGGCCTGGCCGGCCGGCGTGAGCCACGGCGCACGGTAGATCGACAGCGCGTCGTCGCTCAGCGGCCGCGCCACCGCATGGCCGAGATAGGCCGTGAGGAGCGCGTGATGGGCATACGCGGGCAAGCCGGTGAACGCGGCTTCGTGCTGCGCGACGTGCCGCACGAACGGCGACCCTTGCGGCGCGATCGCGACCGGATTCACGAGCGTGAGATCCGCGTACGCGATGCCGTCGAGAAAGTGCGCGCGCAGCACGGTGGCGCCGCCGTAGTCGTGCGCGAGGACACGTGGCCGCGAAAGGCCCCACGCATTCAGCATCGCGCCGAACAGCGCGTTCTGGCGGCCGAGCGACACATCCGCGTCCGGCATGTCGGACTGGCCGTAGCCGAGCAGGTCGTAGCAATACACGCGATGACGCCGCGCGAGCCACGGCGCGATCCGGCGCCACACCTGCGATGAAAACGGCGTGCCGTGCACGAGCACCAGCGGCGGCCCTTCGCCGAACGCGCCCCAGGCAATCCGGTGGCCGTCGACATTGAAGCGATTCGGGAGTTCGAGCATCGGCTTCTCCGTGATAACCTGTTTTGGTTGTTAACAGGTTACGCCGGATCGTCCGGATGTGAAACCGATAGGTGAAAATAAATGGTTACTCGAACCGAGCCGGCGCGACACGCGCATGAATGGCGCGCGGCGGATTTCGTCGGCGGCCATCCGGCGCTCGATTTCCTCAATACGGTGGCCGACACGGGCAAGACTCGCGACGAGGACAAGCTCGTCGACTGGCCGGCCGTGCGCGCGTGGGCGGAGCAGGCCGGATTGCTGGCGCCGGACGATCTGGCGCGGCTGCTGCGTCATCCGCGGCAGGACGGGCCTGACGAACTGGCGGCGCTGCGCCGCTTTCGTGACGATGCGTATGCCGCGATCGCGCACCTGACGGCGGATGGGGGCGGCAGCGCCGGTGCGCGCGCGGCGGGCCGGCTCGCGGTGGCGATCCGCGAAGCGATCGGGCGCAGCGCATTCGATGCGATCGACGGCCGCTTCGCGTGGCGGCCCGACGTGCGCGCCGCGTCGCGCTGGATCGATGCGGCCGCGCTCGGCTTCGAGCAGTTGCTGCGCAGCGACGATTTCGCGCGTGTGCGTCAGTGCGGCCGGTGTACGTGGTTCTTCGTCGATCGCGGCCGTGGTGTCGGGCGCCGCTGGTGCGACATGCGCACGTGCGGGAACCGCGCGAAGGTGGAGGCGTTCAGGGAACGATAAAGCGCACGGCGTGACGGGGCGCGCGCCGTGCGTGCGTCATTGGGCGGCTTCGCGCGGCCGGTGTTCGGGCCACAGCGTCGCGGCGATGAACAGCCCGGCGGCGAGGAACGGCGCACCGATCGCGAACAGGATGGCCGTGAGGCCCCAGCGATCCCAGAAGCGGTCGACGATCGCGCGTTCGGGGGTGACGGGGTCGTACAGCACGTTGACCGTGTCGCCCTCGTGCAGGCCCGGATGCGACGACGCCGAGCCTTGCGCGAACGTGATCAGCCGCCCGCTGTCGGTCGTGAACGCGACGATGGCCGAATAGAGCGACGTGCGCGAGCGCGACGACCGTCCGTTTTTCGCGATCTCGACGACGTGGCCGGTCGAGCGCGCGTAGTGGTGCACGATCTGCCACTGATGCAGCGCGGTCGCGCCGGCGCCGGCGAAAAAGCCCGTGCCGATCGCGATCGGAATCAGCACGATCGCGACATCCCAGCGGCGCCGCGCCCGTTTGAGCGCGGCGCGGGTCGGCGGCGGCTCGGCCGGCCGGCGCCGCCGCTCGGCGGCAATCAGCAGGCCGCCGATCGCGAACGACGCGACGGCGAGCAGCGCCGGCACGAGCATCGGAAACCAGCGTTGCGCGAAATCGTCGATCAGGGCGGGGCGGTCGGGGTGGGCGGGGTCGAGCAGCACGTCGACGTTCTCGCCGATGTCGTACGCCGGGACGGTCGAGGCGGTATTGCCGGCAATTTCGCGGCGCTGGCCGTCGTTCGCGAGGTACGCGACGATCGGCCGGTACGCGCGCATCGCGTCGCTGTCCTGCACGATGCGCACGACCGTGCCCGGCGCGCGGATCAAATGGCCGGTTGCGCGGCCGGCCGTGACGGCGAGCACGCCCGCGAGCACGAGCAGCGCGACGCCGAGTGCCAGCGCGACGAGCGCGTCCTTACCCGGCATGGTCCGATCCGGTTCGTGCGTCGCGCGGCGGATTCGGACGGGCTCGGGTGCGCGGCTCGACCGGACGGACAAGCCGATATCGGCGCAACCAGGCCCTCTGAATGGTCGCGTCTCGTTCACATGCTTCCATGTATGACGTCCCATGTTCTCTCAGTGCCGGCAGGCAAACGCCTGGGCCGGTCGTGTGATATTTGTCGGACGATTCTAGCGGAAACGTTGCGCGAGAGGCGCGCGGGTTGCATGCCGAGAAAGGTGTACAACCGTGAAATTCGGCGGCGGAAAAGGAAAAGGCCGGTCAGCTTGCGCTGACCGGCCTTTGAAATTCCTGGTGGGGCGTGAGTGACTCGAACACTCGACCTACGGATTAAGAGTCCGCTGCTCTACCAACTGAGCTAACGCCCCCAACAGAAGAAAGATTATGCCGGGGTTTTCAGGGCATGGCAAGCCCTTTGTGCAAATTTCCTGAAAATATTTCGTCACGCCGGCGGCCGGCGGCGGCGCGGTAACGAGCGATCGCAGTTTGCGCGCTCCCGGTATGATGACGCCACACGTGTTGCGCGGCGGTCGCGCAACGCTTTCTGGACAGTCGAAGATGGACGAAAACGCAGTCCGCGAATTGCTGGATCGCCTGCTGGCCCCGTGGGTCCGCTCGCTGGGTCTGGTCCCCGTGTCGATCGGCGACGACAGCGTCACGCTGCGCCTGCCGTTTTCCGGCGAGTTCCGCCATTCGGGCGGCATCATCTGCGGCCAGGTGTTCACGGCGGCCGCCGATACCGCGATGGTGGTCGCGATCTCGTCCGCGCTTGGCGAGTTCCGGCCGATGACGACGGTATCGCTGAACACCAACTTCATGCGTCCCGTGCGCAAGGGCGACGTGCTTGTCACCGCGCGCGTGCTGCGGATGGGCCGCAACCTCGTGTTCGGTGAAGTCGAGCTGTTCGACGAGGACGGCAAGATGGCCGTCCATGCGACGTCGACCTACGCCCTCGTCAGCTGAGCGGCGCGATGTTCGACCAGATCGTTTTTGCGGGCGGCGGCAATCGCTGCTGGTGGCAAGCCGGCTTCTGGGACGTCGCGCAGCCGGCGCTCGGCCTGCGCCCGCGCGTGATCACCGGCATCTCGGCCGGCGCCGCGACCGCGTGCATGCTGTATACACGCGACGCCGCATGGGTGATGCGCTATTACGAAGAGGCGCTGCGCGACAACCGGAAGAACGCGTACTGGGGCAACCTGTTCGGGCGCGAGCCCGTGTTTCCGCATTACCGCATCTATCGCCAGGCGTTGCTCGACATCTACGGCGAGCCGTTCGCGAAGCTGGCCGACGCGCCGGAGATCCGCATCGGCGTGTCGCACGTGCCGCGCTGGCTCGGCGCGCGCAGCGCGGTCGCCGCCGGGCTCGTCGCGTACAACATCGAGAAATACGTGCGCAAGACGCTGCACCCGACGCTCGGGCGCACGCTCGGCTTTCGGCCCGAATTCGTGCGGGCGCAGGCCTGCACGCGCGTCGACGAACTCGCCGACCTGATCCTGCAGTCGTCCTGCACGCCGCCGTTCACGCCGGTATTGCGCCGCGGCGGCCGGCCCGTGCTCGACGGCGGGATGGTCGACAACGTGCCCGTCGACGCGCTCGACCCGTCGCCCGGCGACGTGCTGGTGCTCGTCACGCGGCTGTACCCGCGTCCGCAGATGTTCACGGTCGCGCACGGCGATCAGCGGCGGCTGTACGTGCAGCCGTCGAGCAAGGTACCGATTTCGAGCTGGGATTACACGAGTCCGTCGCAGATGCGGCACGCGTACGATCTCGGGCGGCGCGACGGCGAGCATTTCCTCACGCGCGTCGGCGCGATGACGGGCGGCCGCGCGGCCGCCTGACGATCGGGAAGGGAGAAGCGGGGCCGCGCGGCGCGCGCGCAGCCCGTGCGATCAGCGCTTGCGGATCGGCGTCAGCGCTTCCGGGTTGGCGACGCTCGACATGTCGCCGTCGTCGAACGCGAGGATGTTGCGGAACGCCGCGCTGAAGTAAAGCTCGTAGCTTTCGCGCTCGACGTAGCCGATGTGCGGCGTGCAGATCACGTTTTCCATCCGCAGCAGGCTGTAGCCCTGCAGGATCGGCTCGCTCTCGAACACGTCGATCGCGACCATCCCCGGACGGTTGTGCGACAGCGCGTTGACGAGCGCGTTTTCCTCCAGCAGCTCGGCGCGGCTCGTGTTGACGAGCAGCGACGTCGGCTTCATTCGCATCAGGTCTTCCTGCTTCACGATCCCGCGCGTGTCGTCGTGCAGGCGCAGGTGCAGCGACAGCACGTCGCTCTGCTCGAACAGCGCTTCGCGGCTCTCGGCCGCCGTGTAGCCGTCGGCGCGCGCGGCTTCGAGCGAATGCTCGCGGCCCCAGATCAGCACGTTCATCCCGAAGGCCTTGCCGTAGCCGGCGACGAGCCGGCCGATCTTGCCGTAGCCCCAGATCCCGAGCGTCTGGCCGCGCAGCACCTGGCCGAGGCCGAAGTTCGGCGGCAGCGCCGACGTCTTCAGGCCCGACTGCTGCCAGGCGCCCTGCTTCAGGTTCGCGACGTATTGCGGAATGCGGCGCTGGGCGGCCATCACGAGCGCCCACGTCAGTTCGGCGGGCGCGATCGGCGAACCGGTGCCTTCGAGCACCGCGATGCCGCGGTCGGTACAGGCTTCCAGATCGATGTGGCTCGACACGCGGCCGGTCTGGCTGATCATGCGCAGGTTCGGCAGCTTGGCGAGCAGTTGCGACGTAATCGGGGTCCGTTCACGAATCAGCACGAGCGCCTCGACTTCCGCCAGGCGGCTTGCGAGCTGTCCCAGGCCGCGCACCGTATTGTTGAAGACCTTCACGTCGTGGCCGGCGAGCATCTCGAAGCAGTTCAGCTTGCGGACGGCGTCCTGGTAGTCGTCGAGGATGGCAATTTTCATGGTGAACGGGTGTCGCGCGTTGAAAGCGGCCGTGGCGGCGGCGCACGTTGCGCGCCCGTCCCGCCCGGCCGGGGCCGACATGATGCTACGTCGGCCGCCTTCATGGTGTCTTTTTAACAGGTTGTTACGCTCCGCCGCAATTGGCGGGAGCCTGACCGGGCGCCGCTCGCGCGCAGTGTGGAAGGGTGCGCTGTTGTGTCGCATCAGACACGTCCTTCCTGATTCGGCTGCTTACTCGACGAGGTTCACCCAATTGTTGCTCCAATCAGAATAATTGGATCATCCATCCGCGTAAGGCGAGGATTTTTGACTATTTTTATCGTCAACCGGTGCCTTGTTGAGCAACTCTGCATCATTTCCGCTGTCGTAGGAGAATTACGCATTTGCTTCATCTTTTTGAAGTTGTATTAGCGGCAGGAGTCGTTTATGGATCATTTGCAGTCGATGCGCGTGTTCGTCAAGGTTGCAGATCTCGGCAGTTTCGCGCGGGCCGCGAGCGCAATGGATATCTCCAACGCGGTCGCGACGCGCCATGTCGCCGACCTGGAAGGCCGGCTTGGCACACGTTTGCTCAATCGCACCACGCGCAGCCTCTCCCTGACGGAGTCGGGTCAGGTCTATCTGGAGCGTGCCCGCCAGATCCTCGATGAGCTCGAGGACGTCGAGCAGATGGTCGTCGCGCGCAATCACGAGCCGGTCGGCACGCTGCGCATCGTCGCGCCGGTCGTGTTCGGCCTGCACAACCTCGCGCCCGTGCTGCAGTCGTACACGGAGAATTTCCCGAAAGTGGTGCCGGATCTCACGCTGGTCGACCGGCAGGTCGATCTCGTCGAGGAAGGCTTCGACGTCGGTATCGTCGTCACGCGCCAGATGCGCAGCGCGAGCATCGTCACGCGGCGCCTGACCACCGGCTGCATGACCGTGTGCGCGACGCCGAGCTACCTGGAGAAGCACGGTGTGCCGACGCATCCGGAGCAGCTCGCCGAGCACCCGAGCCTGAGCCTGCCGACCGAATACTGGGGCGACGAGCGCGTGTTCACGGGGCCGGACGGCGAAGTGCGCGTGCGCCCGACCAACGTGATCGTCGCGAACAACACCGCGATGCTGCGCCAGTTCGCGCTGCTCGGCATGGGCGTCGCGATCCTGCCGAGCTACCTGATCGGCAGCGACATCGCGCGCGGCGCGCTGGTGCGGCTGCTGCCGGATTTCCGGCTGCCGCAGGTCGAGATCAACATCGCGTACCCGAGCCGGCGCCATCTGCCTGCGAAGGTTCGGACCTTCATCGACCACCTCGTCGAGTATTTCAGCCACTCGACCGACGCGATGATGGGGGAACAGTGGGCCGCGCAGAGTTCGGCGCTCGCGCCGATCGGCGTCGAGACGCGTGCCGAGCAGCCGGAAGCGGCCGACCCGAACCTGTCGCCGCGCCTGCCGCGTTCGCCGCGCACGCGCGTCGCGGCGCCGTCGCCGCTGTAACGGCGCGACGGCCGGGCGGCGGTTGCCGCCGGCACAAAAGAAAAACGCGGATCGAGCGATCGATCCGCGTTTTTTTCATGGCTGCCTGGCGCAGCCCGATACGCCGGGGAAGGCTCCCGGCGGCCGGGCCGTTACGACCCCGTCTTGCGCGTCGTCGTCTTGCGGGCGGCGGTCTTGGTCGCCGTGGTCTTGGCGGCCGTCTTGCGGGCCGGTGCCGATTTTTCTTCGGCGCCTTCCGTCACGGTTTCGGCCTCCTTCGTCGCCGATTTTGCCGTCTTCTTCGCGGCGGCGGCCTTCGGCTCCTTCTTCTCGAACTCGAAACCGATCTTGCCGTCCGGTTGCTTCACGAGGAACGCCTTGAAGTTGCGGCCGGTACGCGACGACTTGAAGTTCGGCAGCAGATCCGTGCGGCCGTCGGCCAGCAGCTTGCCCATCTGCTCGCGCGTGATTTCCTGTTGCAGGATCACCTTGCCCGAGCGGAAGTCGCAGGTCTTCGGGTTCGCCACCGAGTGCTCGCACACGTAGCTCATCCCGTGCTCGAACACGCGGCCCTTGCACTTCGGGCACGCGCCGACCGGTTCCTGCGCGGAGAAGTCGGGCGCTTCGCCTTCCTCGCCGCCCTGGTCCTGGCCGAAATCGAACTCGAGCTTGTAGTTCTTCGTCTCGTCGTCGAAGGACAGCTTGAGGATCGCCGAGAACGGGCGGCCCATCTTGCTGCGGAAGCCGGACAGCGGCCCGATTTCCTTCTTCTGCAGCAATTCCTCGACTTCCGGGATCTCGAACTGCCGGCTGCCCGGGATCTTCGAGATCGAGAACTCGCACTTCGTGCACGCGAAGCGGCGGTAGTTTTCCTTCACCTGGCCGCCGCAGTTCGGGCATGGCGTCTCGAGCGTCGCGTAATCGCCGGGGATCGTGTCGGAATCGTATTCCTTCGCGCGCTTGACGATCTGCTGCGTCATGCGGGCGATTTCCTGCATGAACGCGTCCCGCCCGAGATTGCCGCGCTCCATCTGCGACAGCTTGTATTCCCATTCGCCGGTCAGCTCGGGCGCGGTCAGTTCCTTCACGCCGAGCCCGCGCAGCAGCGTCATCAGCTGGAATGCCTTCGCGGTCGGGATCAGCTCGCGGCCTTCGCGCAGCAGGTATTTCTCGCCGAGCAGGCCTTCGATGATCGCCGCACGCGTTGCCGGCGTGCCGAGACCCTTCGCGGCCATCGCCTCGCGCAGCTCGTCGTCCTCGACGAGCTTGCCCGCGCCTTCCATCGCCGACAGCAGCGTCGCTTCCGAATAGCGTGCGGGCGGCTTCGTCACGAGCGCGACGGCGGCGATTTCGTCCGTCTTCACCTTCTCGTCCTTCTGCACCGGCACGAGGTTCGCGTCCGCGCCTTCGGCGTCGCGGCCGTACACCTGCAGCCAGCCCGGCTCGACGAGCACCTTGCCTTCGGTCTTGAAGTGATGGCCGGCGACTTCGGTGATCCGCGTCGTGACGCGGAATTCGGCCGCCGGGAAGAACACGGCGAGGAAGCGCTTCACGACCATGTCGTACAGCTTCTGCTCCGGCTCGGACAGCGACTTCGGCGCCTGCAGTGTCGGGATGATTGCAAAGTGGTCGCTGATCTTCGAGTTGTCGAAGATCCGCTTGTTCGGCTTGACCCAACCCTTGTCGAGCACCTGCTTCGCATGCGGCAGGTAGTTGTTGCTCTCCTTGAGCATCTCGAGCGTGGACTCGACCGTCGACAGGTAGTCTTCCGGCAGCGCGCGCGCGTCGGTACGCGGGTAGGTCAGCACCTTGTGCTTTTCATACAGCGCCTGCGCGAGACCGAGCGTGTTCTTCGCGGAGAAGCCGAAACGGCTGTTCGCCTCGCGCTGCAGGCTCGTCAGGTCGAACAGCAGCGGCGACAGTTGCGTTGACGGCTTTGATTCCTCGGAGACCGTGCCGATCTGGTCGCGGCACGCGGCGACGATCGTTTCGGCGGCCGGCAGGCTCCACAGGCGGGAGTCGCGCCTCTCCGGATCGAATTCGTCGCGCTTGAATTTCGGGTCGAACCACTTGCCTTCGTAGAAGCCGCCGGCGCACGCAAACTCGGCCTTCACTTCCCAGTAGTCGCGCGGAATGAAGCGGCGGATTTTCTCTTCACGTTCGACGACGATCGACAGCGTTGGCGTCTGAACGCGGCCGACGGTGGTCAGGAAGAAGCCGCCGCCCTTGCTGTTGAATGCGGTCATCGCGCGGGTACCGTTGATCCCGACGAGCCAGTCGGCTTCCGAGCGGCAGCGCGCGGCGTCGGCGAGCGGCTGCATGTCGGTGTCGCTGCGCAGGTTCGCGAAACCGTCGCGGATCGCCTGCGGCGTCATCGACTGCAGCCACAGGCGCTGGACCGGCTGCTTCGCCTTCGCGTGCTGCGCGATCAGGCGGAAAATCAGTTCGCCCTCGCGCCCCGCGTCACATGCGTTGATCAGGCGGTCGACGTCCTTGCGCTTCATCAGCTTCGTGAGCACCTTGAGGCGCGACTCGCTTTTTGCGATCGGGTTCAGGTCGAAATGCGGGGGGATGACGGGCAGATGCGCGAAGCTCCATTTCCCGCGCTTGACCTCGTACTCTTCCGGGGCGGCGATTTCCAGCAGGTGGCCGACAGCGGACGAAAGGACGAAATCGTCGCTCTCGTAATACTCGTCATGCTTGGTAAAGCCGCCCAAAGCGCGTGCGATGTCGTTCGCGACAGAAGGCTTTTCCGCAATGATCAGTGCTTTGGACATGACAGGTGTGTGTTGGTAGACCGGGTTCGCCGGTTGTGGGTCGCTTTTACGACCGCTTTATAGCACACGCCGCAGCGACGGCGGCTCGGCGTGTAAAAAGCGGCCCATCATAGAGGGGGGCTGCAACGGCGGCAAGCGCCCCGCCGCGGCGAGGCGCGCAAACACGCGCCCAACCGCTGCGCCGGCCGGCGAATTCAGGCTTCGACGATCAGGACGTTGCGCAATTTCGGTGCGTGCGGCGCGCCGGGTACCGCGCTCAGGTCGGACAGCATCCGCTCGACGATCGCCGCGTGCGGCAGCACCGTGCCGAAGAAACGTGCGGTGTTGGCGTCCTCGATCAGGATCGTCGGGAAGTTCTCGACGTCGAGATCGTCGAGCCGGTCGGCATGCGTTTCGATGTCGATCCAGGCGAAACAGGCGTTTGGATGCGCATCGGCGAGCTGGTCGAAGGCCGTCCGGTAGTCACGGCACGTGCCGCACCACTCGGCGCACAGGCAGGCGACGAGCAACGTGCCGGGATCGGCGAGGCGCTCGGCGATCCGATCCGCATCGGTGTCGAGGTTCAGCGCGGGCATGGAATTCCTTGGATATCGTCGGCGGCTTGGCCGCCTCTATGCCGGGGAATGTAGCACGCCGCGCGCGGCCGGGGTGGGCGCGGCGTCAAGCCGCGCGAAGCGTCCGCCGGGGAGGCTGGCGACGCGGCCGGCCAGCTCCAGCGCCAGCAGCGCGCCGTGCAGCACGTCGTCGGGCAGGCCGCTGTGTTCGGCGAGCCACTCGTAGGTAACGGGGCCGTATCCCAAGGCGGCAAGCACGGCTCGCTCCGGCGGGGAGCAGGGTGGCGGGGCGTCGATCCGGGCCGGCGCGATGGCCGCTGCGGCGGAATCCGCTGGTGCGATGGAGGCGGATTCGGGGGCGCGAATTTCGCCGTCTGTCGGGTCACGGCTGTCGGCGCGCGCGGCACCACCCGTCGCGCGCGCTGCCGGTTCGCCCAACCCGTATTCCTCCAGCACGTCGAGCGGCGATGCGGTGAGCTTCGCGCCGTCGCGGATCAGCGCGTGGCAGCCCTGGGCAAGCGGTGCGTGGATCGAGCCCGGCACCGCGAACACGTCGCGCCCCAGTTCGTTCGCGAGCCGCGCGGTGATCAGCGAGCCGGAGCGCGGCGCGGCCTCGACGACGAGCGTGCCGATCGCCAGCGCGGCAATCAGCCGGTTGCGCCGCGGGAAATGCGCGGCACGGGCCGGCGTGCCGAGCGGCCATTCGGACACGATCGCGCTGCGCGCGGCGATCTCGTGCGCAAGTGCGCGATGCCGCGCCGGATAGACGAGATCGGCGCCCGTCGCGATGACGGCGACCGTGCCCGAGCGGCCGTCGAGCCCGCCGCGATGCGCGGCACCGTCGATCCCGAGCGCGAGGCCCGAGACGATCGAGAGCCCTGCGTCGGACAACGCGCGTGCGAAGCCCGTTGCGTCGGCGAGCCCCTGCGGCGTCGCGTGCCGGCTGCCGACCACGGCGAGGCCGCGTGCATGCAGCAGGTCGAGCCGGCCCTTTACATATAGCAGGGGCGGCGGATCGTGCAGGTCGCGCAGCCGCGGCGGGTAGGCCGGATCGTTGAGCGTGACCAGCACATTGCCCGGCGCGTCGAGCCACGCGAGCGCGGCGTCGGTGCACACGTCGAGATCGCCGCGCTCGCTCGCGCGGACGGCTTGCGCGGCGGCGGCGCTGCTCACCGCGGCAATGGCCGGGTCGGATGCGCGCAGCAGCGCGGCCGGCGAACCGAAGGTATCGAGCAGGATCTGCAGCACGGCCGGCGCGAGGCCGGGCGCATGCGCGAGCTGCAGCCACGCGCGCAGCGCGGACGGCGTCAGCGCTTGCGGCGACATGAGGCTGCCCTCGAATGCGGCGGCCAGCGAACCGCGTGGCGCCATGATAAAATTTTCATCATCCGAAATACTCGACAGGGCCGCGCGCACAAGCGCCCGGCCGATTGCAGGAGGCGCGATCCGCGGCGTTGATTCGCCACGCATCCGCCCCATCTTCATTGCATCCCGGCGGCGGCACCAGTCGGCCGGACGGCCGATGCGGCACGTCGCTCCACCGAATACCGAACACCATGGCTTTGCTCAATATTCTTCATTACCCCGACAAGCGGCTGCACAAGGTCGCCAAGCCCGTCGACAAGGTCGACGACCGGATCCGCAAGCTCGTCGCCGACATGGCCGAAACCATGTACGCGGCGCCCGGCATCGGCCTGGCGGCCACGCAGGTCGACGTGCACGAGCGCGTGATCGTGATCGACGTCTCCGAGGAGAAGAACGAGCTGCGCGCGTTCATCAACCCCGAGATCGTGTGGTCGAGCGACGCGAAGCAGATCTATGAAGAGGGCTGCCTGTCGGTGCCCGGCATCTACGACGAAGTCGAGCGGCCCGATCACGTGCGCGTGCGCGCGCTCAACGAGCAGGGCGAGACCTTCGAGCTCGACTGCGAAGGCCTGCTCGCCGTGTGCGTTCAGCACGAGATGGATCACCTGATGGGGCGCGTGTTCGTCGAATACCTGTCGCCGCTCAAGCAGACGCGCATCAAGACGAAGATGAAGAAACTCGAACGCGCGATGTAACGCGCGTTCCCCCTGCCCGACCCGAACGCTTTCATGACCCATACGTTGCGCGTGATTTTTGCCGGCACGCCGGAATTCGCCGCGGCTGCCCTTGCCGCGATCCACGAGGCCGGTTTCCCGGTGCCGCTCGTGCTCACCCAGCCCGATCGCCCTGCGGGGCGCGGGATGAAGCTGCAGGCGAGCGCCGTGAAGCGTTACGCCGTCGAGCACGGGATGCCCGTCGCGCAGCCGCCGTCGCTGCGCCGCGCGGGCAAGTACCCGGCCGAGGCGGCCGACGCGATCGAGCTGCTGCGCACGACGCCGCACGACGTGATGGTGGTGGCCGCGTACGGCCTGCTGCTGCCGCAGGAAGTGCTCGACATCCCGCGTGCCGGCTGCATCAACATCCATGCGTCGCTGCTGCCGCGCTGGCGCGGCGCCGCGCCGATCCATCGTGCGATCGAGGCCGGCGACGCCGAGACGGGCGTCACGCTGATGCAGATGGACGTCGGCCTCGACACCGGCGCGATGATCGAGGAAGCCCGTGTCGCCATCGCGGCCGACGATACGACCGCGACGCTGCACGACCGTCTGGCCGCCGACGGCGCGCGGCTGATCGTCGACGCGCTCGTGCGGCTCGAGCGCGACGGCACGCTGCCGGCGACGCCGCAGCCGGCCGACGGCGTGACCTATGCGGAAAAGATCGACAAGCACGAAGCGGCGCTCGACTGGCGCAAGCCTGCCGACGTGCTCGCGCGCCAGGTGCGTGCGTTCGATCCGTTCCCGGGCGGCGTCGCGACGCTCGACGGCGCGGCGATCAAGCTGTGGGCGGCCGAGCCCGTGGCGGCGCGCGGCGACGCGGCGCCCGGCACGATCGTCGAAGCCGCGCCGGAAGGCGTGGTCGTCGCGTGCGGCAGCGGCGCGCTGCGCGTCACGCAGTTGCAGAAGCCGGGCGGCAAGCGGTTGCCCGCGCGCGAATTCCTGGCCGGCTCGCCGCTCGCCGCGGGCCAGCGTTTCGCGTTGCCCGACGCGGCCTGAGCGCCATTCGATCCGACCTGCCCGCCCTGCGCAATCGGCCGAACGGCCGAGTCGCGCGGCGCGGCAGGCGCGCGTAGAATTTCCCTGCGCTCTCCGGTTTCGAGGTTTTCATGTTCGGCATCACCCATTTCGGTTTCTTCGTGCTGGCGGTTTTCTTGCTGAACGTCACGCCCGGCCCCGATACGGCCTACATCGTCGGCCGCAGCGTCGCGCAGGGCCGCGGCGCGGGGCTGATGTCGGCGTTCGGCATTTCGGCCGGCTGCTGCGTGCACGCGCTCGCGTGCGCATTCGGCCTGACCGCGCTGCTCGCGGCGTCGGCCACCGCGTTCACGGTGATCAAGCTGGTTGGCGCGGCCTACCTGATCTACCTCGGCGTGCGGATGATCGTCACGAAGCAGGCCGCCGCGCCGTCGGGCGCCGAAGCCGCGCAGGCCGCGGCCGTCAAGCCGCTGCGCCAGCTGTTCATGCAGGGCTTCTGGACCAACGTGCTGAACCCGAAGGTCGTGCTGTTCTTCGTGTCGTTCTTTCCGCAGTTCGTGTCGGCCGACAGCCCGCACAAGGCATGGGCGTTCCTGACCCTCGGCGCGGTGTTCGTCGCGATGAGCACGGTCTGGACCAGCCTCGTCGCATGGGTGGCGGGCAGCGTCACGCAGCGTTTTTCCGGCAAGCCGGGCGTCAGGAAGTGGCTCGACCGCACGGTCGGCAGCGCGTTCGTGGGCCTTGGGCTGCGTCTTGCGGCAGCGCAACGCTGAGATTGAATTTTTCCGGCAAGACCTTATCTAACAAATCGCTTACAATTTTCCGCCGTGCGCTGTGATGCGCGGCGGGTCCCCTGACGGATAAGGAGTGGGTATGTTCAATTGGGTCAAAACGGCGATGCTGATGGCCGCGATCACGGCCCTGTTCATCGTGATCGGCGGGATGATCGGCGGCTCGCGGGGCATGACGATCGCGCTGCTGTTCGCGCTCGCCATGAATTTCTTCTCGTACTGGTTCTCGGACAAGATGGTGCTGCGCATGTACAACGCGCAGGAAGTCGACGAGAACACGGCGCCGCAGTTCTACCGGATGGTGCGCGAGCTGGCCACGCGCGCGAACCTGCCGATGCCGCGCGTCTACCTGATCAACGAGGATGCGCCGAACGCGTTCGCGACGGGCCGCAACCCCGAGCACGCGGCGGTCGCCGCGACGACGGGCATCCTGCGCGTGCTGTCGGAGCGCGAGATGCGCGGCGTGATGGCGCACGAGCTCGCGCACGTGAAGCACCGCGACATCCTGATCTCGACGATCACCGCGACGATGGCGGGCGCGATCTCCGCGCTCGCGAACTTCGCGATGTTCTTCGGCGGGCGCGACGAGAACGGCCGGCCGGCCAACCCGATCGCGGGTATCGCGGTCGCGCTGCTCGCGCCGATCGCCGGCGCGCTGATCCAGATGGCGATTTCGCGGGCCCGCGAGTTCGAGGCCGACCGCGGCGGCGCGCAGATTTCCGGCGATCCGCAGTCGCTCGCGACCGCGCTCGACAAGATCCATCGCTATGCGGCGGGTATCCCGTTCCAGGCGGCCGAGGCCCATCCGGCCACCGCGCAGATGATGATCATGAACCCGCTGCACGGCGGCGGCCTGCAGAACCTGTTCTCGACGCACCCGGCCACCGAGGAGCGCATCGCGCGCCTGATGGAGATGGCGCGTACCGGCCGCTTCGACTGAACCCCGGCCCCCGCGCGGCCGTTGCCGCGCGGGGGCCGTCACGCCACCCCGCACGCTTCGCGCTGCGGGGTGTTTCATTTGGGCGCGCCTTAAAGAGGTCAAAGGGGCCAAAGGGGCCGCGTGGTCGCACGCTACAATGCGCGGTTTGGGATCGCGGGGCCTCGCGGCCGCCGCGATCCTGCCGTTAGCCGTATTTGTTTGCCGCGCCTGATTGCCGATTCCGTACCGATGACACGAACCCGTTCTTCCGCTCCGTCTTCTTCCGGCCGCCCGGCGCGTCTGGCCGCGCTGCATCTGGCGCCCGATTCGCTCGGCTTCGCGCTCGACGCGGCCGCGCAGGCGGTCGATGCGGTACGGCGCGGCACCGCGCTGCCGGCAGCGTTGTCGGCGGTATTCGCGCAGATGGCGTCCGGCGCACAGGCGCTCGCGCGCGGTGCGACACAGGACGTCGCCTACCGGACGATGCGTCGCCTCGGCAGCGCGGACTGGCTGATCGGCAAACTCGTCAGCAAGGCGCCGCCCGCGCACGTGCATGCGGTGCTCGCCGGCGCGCTCGCGCTGCTGCTCGACCCGGCGGACGAGGCCGCGTATCCGGCGTTCACGGTGGTCGACCAGGCCGTCACCGTCATCGGCGCGCGCCGCGAATGCGCGTTCGCGAAGGGCATGGTCAACGCGGTGCTGCGCCGTTTCCTGCGCGAACGCGATGCGCTCGTAGCGGCAATGCAGGACGATCCGGTCGCACGCTGGAATTACCGCGCATGGTGGGTCGACGCGGTGAAGCGTGCAGCGCCCGATGCGTGGCCGGCGATCCTCGCGGCCGGCGAACGACAGGGGCCGCTGACGCTGCGCGTGAATGCGCGCCGCGCGAGCGTCGACGCGTATCTCGAGACGCTGCGTGCGAGCGGGATCGAAGCGACCGCAATCGGCCGGCACGCGGTGCGGCTTGCGTCGGCGCTGCCGGTCGAACGCATTCCGGGGTTCGCCGACGGCGTCGTGTCGGTGCAGGACGCCGGCGCGCAGCTCGCGGCCGAATGGCTCGACGCGCGCGACGGCATGCGCGTGCTCGATGCATGCGCGGCGCCCGGCGGCAAGACCGGCCATATTCTCGAACTCGCTGACGCGGAAGTCGTTGCGCTCGAAAGCGATGCGACGCGCGCGGCGCGCATCGGCGAGAATCTCGTGCGCCTGTCGCTCGAGGCGGACGTGCGCGTCGGCGATGCCGGCGCACCCGACGCGTGGTACGACGGGCGCCCGTTCGACCGGATCCTCGCCGACGTGCCGTGCTCGGCGTCCGGCATCGTGCGGCGGCACCCCGACATCCGCTGGCTGCGCCGCGAGGCCGACATTCCGGCGCTCGTCGCGGAGCAGCGCCGCATCCTGTCGGCGCTGTGGCCGCTCGTGAAGCCGGGCGGCGAACTGCTTTACGTGACCTGCTCGATCTTCCCGGAAGAAGGTGAAATGCAGGCCCGCTGGTTTGAAGCGGCCTGTGAAGATGCGGTACGATTGGACGCCCCCGGCCAGCTGCTGCCGGGCGGCGTGCAGGGACGGGCGGCCGCCGGCGCACTCGACCAGAACACCGATCACGACGGATTTTTCTACGCGCGGTTCCAGAAACGGTGACGATCAAACACCTTTTTCCCTTTCGGCTCGCGGCCGTCCTGCTGGTCGCGTTGATGCTGTGCCTGGCCGTCGTCCGGCCGGCGCATGCCGAATCGATCGCCGTGCAGCGCGCGTCGCTCCAGGCCGACGGAAGCGGCTGGAGCCTCGACGCGCGTTTCGACTTCGAGCTGAATCCGAACCTCGAGGATGCCGTCAACAAGGGCATCCCGCTTTACTTCACGACCGACTTCGAGCTGAGCCGCGCGCGCTGGTACTGGTTCGACGAGCAGCCGGTGGCGGTGACGCAGACGATCCGCCTGTCGTTCCAGCCGCTCACGCGCGAGTACCGCGTGTCGACGGGCGGCCTGCAGCTCGGCTTCCCGTCGCTGAAGGACGCGCTCGCCGTGATCCGGCACATCACGTCGTGGCACGTGATCGACCGCAACCAGGTGCGCGCGGGCGAGACCTACACGGCGTCGGTGCGGATGCAGCTCGACACGGCGCTGATGCCGAAGCCGTTCCAGGTCGATGCCGTGAACAACCGCGACTGGACGCTCGGGTCCGACTGGAAGCGCTTCAACTTCACGGTGACCGAACGTGCTAAATAAAGTGCGCCGCGCGGCCAGCGGGAAGAGCTTCCTCATTCGCGTGATCGTCTCGACCGTCGCGCTGACCGCGTTGCTGCTGCTCGTGCTGCTCGCCGCCGCGAGCGCGAACACCGAGTTCTTCGATCGCTACTACTCGTGGCTGTACGCGACGAACATCGTCGTCGCGCTCGTGTTCCTGCTCGTGGTGCTCGGGCTGATCGGGATGATCGTCGTGCGCCTGAGGAAGGGCAAGTTCGGCACGCGGCTGCTCGCGAAACTCGCGGTGTTCTTCGCGCTCGTCGGCGTGGTGCCGGGCGGGATCATCTACATCGTGTCGTACCAGTTCGTGTCGCGCAGCATCGAGTCGTGGTTCGACGTGAACGTCGAGACGGCGCTGACGGCCGGCCTGAACCTCGGCCGCGGGATGCTCGATGCATCGCTGTCCGATCTGCAGACGAAGGCGCGGCTGATGTCCGACCAGCTCGCGAGCGTCGACGCGAACACGAACGGCACGACGCTCACGCTGCTGCGGCTGCGCGACCAGTTCGGCGTGCAGGACGCGACGATCGTCGAGCCGAGCCGCGGCGGCTCGGGCGCGGCGCCCGACCTGCACATCGTCGCGCAGGCGTCGGGCAATTTCGCGGCGCTGATTCCGGACGACCTGCCGACACCGCTGATGCTGAGCCAGGCGCGCGAACACGGCGCGTACGCGGCGATCGAGGGCGAGGTCGACGGCGACCCGCGCGCGCATGGCGCGAAGGGCGCGCTGCGGCTGCGCGTGGTGCGGCCGATTCCCGATGCGACGACGTCGCTGCTGCAGCCGGCGGAGCGCTTCCTGCAGCTCACGCAGCCGGTGCCGCCGACGCTCGCGCACAACGCGGACGCCGTGCAGCGCGCCTACCGCGAGTACCAGGAAAAGTCGCTCGGCCGCACGGGGCTGCGCAAGATGTACATCGGCACGCTGACGCTCGCGCTGTTCCTCGCGACCTTCATCGCGATGATGCTCGCGCTCGCGCTCGGCCAGCAGCTCGCGCGGCCGCTGTTCCTGCTCGCGCAGGGCACGAAGGAGATCACGGAAGGCGATTACACGCCGAAGCGCGAGATCAAGACGCGCGACGAGCTTGGCTTCCTCACGCAGTCGTTCAACGCGATGACACGGCAGTTGTCCGAGGCACGGCTCGCGGTCGAGAAGAACCGCATCGCGCTCGAGCATTCGAAGACGTATCTTGAGAGCATCCTCGCGAACCTGACGGCCGGCGTGTTCGTGCTCGACCGCCAGTTCCGGCTGACGACGGCCAATCGCGGCGCCGAGCGGATCTTCCGGCAGCCGTTCAACTCGATGATCGGCACGACGCTCGACCGGATCGGCGTGGCCGCGGGGTTCGGCGCGATGGTGCGCAAGGCGTTCGCCGATCGCGAGGCGGCGTCCGACGGCGGCAGCGGCGACCGCGGCCACTGGCAGCAGCAGTTCGCGATCGAGGTGCCGGGGGAAAGCGATCCGCTGACGCTGCTCGTGCGCGGCACGCGCCTCGTGTCGACGGTCGAAGGGCAGGCCGACGATCCGCAGACGTCCGGTTACGTCGTCGTGTTCGACGACATTTCCGACGTGATTTCCGCGCAGCGGTCGGTCGCGTGGGGTGAGGTCGCACGCCGGCTCGCGCACGAGATCAAGAATCCGCTGACGCCGATCCAGCTGTCGGCCGAGCGGCTGCAGATGAAGCTGTCCGACAAGCTCGCGCCGCCCGATGCGGACGTACTCAAGCGCGGCGCGACGATGATCGTGAACCAGGTCGCGGCGATGAAGCGGATGGTCGACGATTTCCGCGAATACGCGCGCACGCCGCCGGCGGTGCTCGCGAACCTGCAGTTGAACGAACTGGCGAGCGAGGTGCTCGGGCTGTATGGTGTCGGCGAAGGCAAGAGCCCGATCGTCGCCGAGCTCGCGCCGTCGCTGCCGGTGATACGCGGAGACGCGACGCAACTGCGCCAGGTGATTCACAACCTGCTGCAGAATGCGCAGGATTCGGTCGCGGAGTCCGCTCATCCGCGTGTGTTGATCGAAACCAAGACAGTAGAATATGGCGATCCCGACGCCGAGGGTAAAACGCGCGTCGCGGTACGTCTTACCGTGTCCGACAACGGGCCCGGTTTTCCGGCACGCATCCTGACCCGCGCGTTCGAGCCTTATGTGACGACGAAGGCGAAGGGCACGGGGCTCGGGTTGGCCACGGTCAAGAAAATCGTCGACGAGCATGGCGCGCGGATCGATCTGCGCAATCGCATGCACGGCGAGACCGTTGAGGGTGCGCAGGTGTCGATCCTGTTCCTGCAGATGGCAAGCGATACGCCAGGCGCCGAACATCGCGCACAGGACGGGGCGACCCCCGCTAAGACAAAAGCAAGTGAGCAGACAAAGGCAGCGTAAATGGCAACCATCCTGGTGGTAGATGATGAAATGGGCATCCGGGAATTGCTCTCGGAGATCCTCAGCGATGAAGGACATGTCGTCGAGGCGGCGGAGAACGCGCAGGCCGCGCGGGAATACCGGCTGAATCAGGCGCCCGATCTCGTGCTGCTCGATATCTGGATGCCCGATACCGACGGCGTGACCTTGCTCAAGGAGTGGGCGGCGCAAGGGCTGCTGACGATGCCCGTGATCATGATGTCCGGGCACGCGACGATCGATACGGCCGTCGAGGCGACGAAGATCGGCGCGCTCGATTTTCTCGAGAAGCCGATCGCGCTGCAGAAGCTGCTGAAGTCCGTCGAGCACGGCCTCGCCCGCGGCGCGGCGCCGGTGTCGGCGAACGCGGCGGCGAAGGCCGGCGCCGGACAGGCCGCGGGGCCCGCGGCGGTTGCGTCCGCGGCCGCGCTGCCGACGCTCGGCGACGACATGGCGTCGGCACTCGGCCTGGCGGGCCAGACGGCCGCGATCCCGTTCGACATCCCGTTGCGCGAAGCGCGCGACGCGTTCGAGCGCGCGTACTTCGAATATCACCTCGCGCGCGAGAACGGCAGCATGACGCGCGTCGCGGAGAAGACGGGCCTCGAGCGCACGCACCTGTACCGCAAGCTCAAGCAGCTCGGCGTCGAGCTCGGCAAGAAGCCGACCGAAGGCGCCGTATAAAAATATTTTGCGAAAGCACTTGCTCAGGTACGAATAGCTCGATATACTTTCATTCTTCGTTGGCCCGGTAGCTCAGTTGGTAGAGCAGCGGATTGAAAATCCGCGTGTCGATGGTTCGATTCCGTCCCAGGCCACCAGCATTTAAAACCCCAAGAATCGGAAGGTTCTTGGGGTTTTTCGTTTGTGGTGGGTATCGCGTGTCGTGGGCGGCATGGCCGGCAGCATTCGCAGGGGCATGATAAAATCCGTGCCCGCTCAATGACTTAGCGCATCGCTTCACGCGCACGGCAGGCTGCGAAGCGCACGCCGCCGCGGCATGCGGCAACGATGCTGCGCGATGGACGGTATAAGCGCGCCGCCGCGTTCGCGGCCGACCGCGCTGCCTATACTGGTCGAGCCGGCGCGGGCCGGCCGCGTCGGGCCGCCCGGCGGCAGCCGGCCCAGGGTCGGAGCGCGACGCGAGCCTACACATTCACGGAGTATCACGGTGACTCGGACAGACGCTAAAGACGGCGCGCTCGTGTTGTTTTCCGGCGGGCAGGACTCGGCCACGTGCGTGGCATGGGCCCTCGAACGCTACCAGACGGTCGAGACGCTCGGCTTCGATTACGGCCAGCGCCATATCGTCGAGCTCGAATGTCGCGAAGGCGTGCGCGAAGCGCTGAAGCGCGATTTTCCCGCATGGTCGGACCGGCTCGGCGACGATCACATGATCGACCTGTCGGTGCTCGGCGCGATCAGCGATACCGCGATGACACGCACGATCGAGATCGAGACGACGGCGAACGGCCTGCCGAACACGTTCGTGCCGGGCCGCAACCTGATGTTCATGACGATCGCCGCGGCGATCGCCTATCGCCGCGGGCTGCGCGTACTGGTCGGCGGGATGTGCGAGACCGATTTCTCGGGCTACCCCGACTGCCGCGACGACACGATGAAGGCGCTGCAGGTTGCGCTGAATCTCGGGATGGATACGCGCATGGTGCTCGAGACGCCGCTGATGTGGCTCGACAAGGCACAGACCTGGCAACTGGCCGAACAGCTCGGCGGCGAAGCGCTCGTCGAACTGATCCGCGTCGAGACGCACACGTGCTACGTGGGCGAGCGCGCGGAACTGCACGACTGGGGCTTCGGCTGCGGCGAGTGCCCGGCCTGCAAGCTGCGCAAGCGCGGCTACGAGGCTTACCTGAAGGGCGAGCGGGTGACCGAAGCGCCGCTGTGACGCGGATGCGCCGGCAGCGCCGCATGAATAACGGATTCTGATCGACAACGAGCGGCGCGAGCCGGACGAAGCACGATGACTTACGCGGTCAAGGAAATTTTCTACACGTTGCAGGGCGAGGGCGCGAATGCGGGCCGGCCGGCCGTGTTCTGCCGGTTCGCCGGCTGCAACCTGTGGTCGGGCCGCGAAGAGGATCGTGCGGAGGCCGTGTGCCGCTTCTGCGATACCGACTTCGTCGGCACCGACGGCGAGAACGGCGGCAAGTTCAAGGACGCCGATGCGCTCGTCGCGACGATCGCCGGCCTGTGGCCGGAGGGCGAGGCGCACCGCTTCGTCGTCTGCACGGGCGGCGAGCCGATGCTGCAGCTCGACCAGCCGCTCGTCGACGCGCTGCACGCGGCCGGCTTCGAGATCGCGATCGAGACCAACGGCTCGCTGCCGGTGCTCGAATCGATCGACTGGATCTGCGTGAGCCCGAAGGCCGACGCGCCGCTCGTCGTCACGAAGGGCAACGAGCTGAAGGTCGTGATCCCGCAGGACAACCAGCGGCTGGCCGACTATGCGAAGCTCGACTTCGAGTACTTCCTGGTCCAGCCGATGGACGGCCCGTCGCGCGACCTCAATACGAAGCTCGCGATCGACTGGTGCAAGCGTCATCCGCAGTGGCGGCTGTCGATGCAGACCCACAAATATCTGAACATTCCCTGAGCCCCGGCTTTTGACATCGTGCTGATTACCCGAAAACTCGAATTCGACGCGGGCCACCGCATCCCCGATCACCGCAGCCAGTGCAGGAACCTGCACGGCCATCGCTACGTGCTCGAAATCACGCTGCGCGGCGATCTCGTCGATACCGAGGGGGCGCCCGACCGCGGCATGGTGATGGATTTCGCCGACGTGAAGGCGCTCGCGATGGAGCACCTCGTCAGCAAGTGGGATCACGCGTTCCTGGTCTATGCGCGCGACGAGGTCGTGCGCTCGTTCCTCGAGCAGATGGCCGACCACAAGACCGTCGTGATCGACCGGATCCCGACCGTCGAGAACCTCGCCGCGATCGCGTTCGACCTCCTCGCGAACGTGTACGACGCGCACTACGGCGTGAACCTGCGCCTCGAGCGCGTGCGGCTGTACGAAACGCCGAACTGCTGGGCCGACGTCGAGCGCCAGCCCGGCCGCTGATTTTCCTTCCCGGCAGCCCGCGCCGGCCGGTGCGGGCTGCCCGTCACCGTGCCGTGCGGCTTCGACCCGCGCCGGCGCCGCATCCCGCCTGTTCCCACATTCCGCGTAACCGCGCGCTATGATCGTCGAGTGGCACCGGACACGATGCCCGTGCGCCGTCGTACGGCATGCGCTGTCAGATCGGCTGCCTGTCGCCGACTAACGATTCCAGGGGCGATCCTGGTGCCGCCGCCGTGCCGCACTGCACGACGGGTTGCGTCCCGCCTCGCCTGTTGCTTGTCCCGTTCGATTGCCGTTCCGTCCAGGAGGCCGTATCGATGAGCACGCTCACCAATTCCCTCAAACAACGCCTGCGTGATGGCGACGATCCGCTGTACGGCCTGTGGCTGTCGCTCGGCAGCGAGTCGGCCGCGGAAGCGCTTGCGCATGCCGGCTACGACTGGCTCTGCATCGACATGGAGCATGCGCCGAACGACAGCCGCGACGTGGCCTCGCAGCTGCGCGCGATCGCGGCCGCCCACCTGCCGAGCGAGCCCGTCGTGCGGGTGCCGGCGCGCGAGCCGTGGCTCGTGAAGCGCGCGCTCGACGCCGGCGCGCGCACGCTGATGTTCCCCGGCATCGAGACGCCCGACGAAGCCGCGCACGCGGTGCGGCTAACGCGCTATCCGTCGCCCGATTCGCCCGACGGGCTGCGCGGCGTCGCGGGCATGGTGCGCGCGGCGGCATTCGGCATGCGCCGCGATTACGTGCAGACGGCGAACGCGCAGGTCGCGGTGATCGTGCAGATCGAATCGGCGCGCGGTGTCGACGAAGTCGAGCGGATCGCGGCGACGCCGGGCATCGACTGCCTGTTCGTCGGCCCGGCCGATCTCGCGGCGAGCCTCGGGCATCTCGGCGACATCCGCCACCCGGACGTCGAAACCGCGATGGCGCGCGTGCTGGCGGCCGGCCGGCAGGCCGGCGTCGCGGTCGGTATCTTCGCCGGCGACACGGCGGCCGCGCGCCAGTACCGCGAGGCCGGCTACCGGATGATCACGGTGTCGGCCGACGTGAGCTGGCTGTTGCGCGCGACGCGGCAGGCATTGCAGGAGGTACGGTCATGAACGGCGGCAGCGGTGAATGCGGCGTGCGCGCGCGGATCGGCGTGATGGTCGGCCTGTGGGCCCTGTGTATCGCGGCGGCCGCGCAGGGCACGCCGCAAGCGAAGCCCGATCCGTCGCGCGAGACGCAGTCGGCGGTCGCGGACTACAACGCCGGCGACTATCGCGCGGCGCTGGTGCAGTTCCACGACGCGGCCGAGCGCGGCGATCGTCTCGCGCAATTCAACTACGCGATGATGCTGCTGACGGGCGAGGGCGTGACCGCGAACGTCGACGAAGGGTTGCGCTGGCTGAAGCGCGCGGCCGACGCGAACATGTCGCATGCGCAATACGTGTACGGCCGGATGTTCGACGACGGCGAGTTCGTCGCGCGCGACCCGGCCGAAGCGCATCGCTGGTTCCTGCGGGCGGCGAAGCAGGGGCACGTGCAGGCCGAGCTGTCGCTCGCGAACCAGTTCCTCGACGGGCGCGGCACGCCGCGCGACAACCGGCAGGCGTTCGGGTGGTACAAGCAGGCCGCCGACGCCGGCGAGCCGACCGCGCAGTACGTGACCGCGTCGTTCTACGAGCGCGGCGGCGACGGCGTCGCGCAGAACCTGAACATCGCGCGGGCGTATTACGCGGCGGCGGCCGCGCAGGGCGACGAGACGGCCGGGCTGAAATTCAAGGAACTGAGCGCGCGGCTGAAGTCGCAGGGGCCGGCACCGGGCGGCGCGGCGGAGCCGGGCGGGCCGCACGCGCCGCCGCCATGAGCGCACGCGGCGTTGTGGTCCGTTCCATGAAAAACGGCGCCCCGGAGCGCCGTTTTCCTCGACCGCGGGGCAGGCCGCGCGGTCAGCTCTTCATCAGCCGCCGCTGCCGCCCGACGCTCATGATCATCCCGATCGCGATGCCGAGCGTCGTGAGCGCGGTGCCGCCGTAGCTCATGAACGGCAGCGGCACGCCGACGACCGGCAGCACGCCGCTCACCATCCCGATGTTGACGAACGCGTAGACGAAGAACGCGAGCGTGAGCGAGCCCGCGAGCAGGCGGCCGAACAGCGTCGCGCCTTGCGCGGCGATGTAGAGCCCGCGCGCGATCAGCGCCATGTACAGCGTCAGCAGCACGAGCCCGCCGACGAGCCCCCATTCCTCCGAGAACACCGCGAAGATGAAGTCGGTGTGCTTTTCCGGAATGAATTCGAGGTGCGCCTGCGTGCCTTTCAGATAGCCCTTGCCGAGCACGCCGCCCGAGCCGATCGCGATCACGGCCTGGATCGTGTGGAAGCCCTTGCCCAGCGGGTCGGAGGTCGGGTCGAGCAGCGTGCACACGCGGTGCTTCTGATAATCGTGCATCAGCGGCCACTGCACGTCCGGCTGGCAGATGCGCTCCTCGAACACGGCGATCGAGCCGACCGCGATCACGCCCGCGACGAGCACCGGCACGATCAGCTTGAACGACAGGCCGGCAAGGTAGATCACGAAGAAGCCGGCCGCGAACACGAGC
This sequence comes from Burkholderia sp. L-4, assembly GCF_056856535.1. NCBI lineage: Bacteria > Pseudomonadati > Pseudomonadota > Betaproteobacteria > Burkholderiales > Burkholderiaceae > Burkholderia > Burkholderia sp. L-4. Next base: position 3,517,225 of record NZ_JBXEOX010000001.1, on the reverse strand, counting down.
AGGCCCGTGCCGAGGTCGGGCTGCTTCGCGATCAGCCCGACCGGCACCATCAGGATCCCGAACGCGGCGACGAAGTCGTACCAGCGCAGCCCGCCCTCGCGGCGCTGGTAGTACCACGCGAGCATCAGCGGTGTCGCGATCTTGAGGATTTCGGACGGCTGGATCACGACGCCGACGTTCAGCCAGCGCTTCGCGCCCTTCTTGGTCATCCCGAACAGCGCGACCGCAATCAGCAGCGCGACCCCGAACGTATAGAGCGGGACCGCGAAGCGCATCAGCGTGGTCGGCGGAATGTTGGCGATCACCCACATCAGCACGAAGGTCAGCAGGATGTTGCGCAGCTGATCCTCGACGCGGCCCGGCATGTCGATCGATGCGCTGTACAGCGTGACGATGCCGACGCACAGCAGCAGGAACACGATGAGGGCGAGCGGGCGGTCGAAGCCCGCGAACATCTGCTTGATCTTGTCGAGCCAGGCGCGCTTGTCGAATTGCATGCCTTTCTCCGTTAATGAGCGGTGCCGGCGTCCGCCGCTTTCGCGGGGGCCGTCGCGCGGTGGTTGTCGTCCCGCGGCGCGGCGGCAAGCGGCTGCGCATCGCTGGCGGGCCGGCGCGGCCGGTGCGGGCGCCGGATCGGCGGCAGGCTCGCGGCCCTCGGCGCCGCGGCGCTCGCGTCGGCCGGCTGGGCCGCGCTGGCGGCTGCGTCCGATGCGGCGGCGGCCGAGGCAGCCGATGCCGCATCCGCCGCGCTGGCCGCGGTCGGCACGACCGGCTGCGGCAGCGCCTTGAAGCCGGCCGCGACGGCAGCGGGCTTGGTCGCATCGCCGATCACCGGTGCGCTGATGGGTTCGGTCGCCGACGCGGCGGCCGCCACGGCCGCCGCCTCGTTCTTCGGGTTCTGGCGCTCGACCAGATAGTAGTCGAGCACGCGGCGTGCGATCGGGCCGGCGGCCTGCGCGCCCCAGCCGCCGTTCTCGACGACCAGCGCGATGGCGATCTGCGGGTGGTCGACCGGCGCGTACGCGATGAACAGCGCGTGGTCGCGCAGGTGCTCGGCGAGCAGGTGGCCCTTGTAGTTCGAGCCCTGCAGCGAGAACACCTGCGCGGTACCGGTCTTGCCGGCCGCGAGGTACGGCGCGCCGCGGAATACCTTGTACGCGGTGCCGGACGGGTTCTCGATCACGTTCTCCATCCCGCGCTTCACGACGTCGATGTCGGCCGCCTTGAGCGGGATCACCTCGCTTTCCTTCGGCACGGTCAGGTGGCGCGCGCGCGTGATCGGATCCTCGACTTCCTTCACGAGGTGAGGCTTCATCACGACGCCGTTGTTCGCGAGCGTCGCGGTCGCGTGAGCCAGCTGCAGGATCGTGAACGAGTTGTAGCCCTGGCCGATCCCGAGGCTGATCGTTTCGCCGTCGAACCACTTCTGCTGCGCGGCCTTCTTGAACGCCTTCTTCTTCCAGTCGGTCGACGGCAGGATCCCGCGCGCCTCGCCCTGGATGTCGATCCCGGTGATCTGGCCGAAGCCGAACGGCTTCATGAAGTTCGCGATCGCGTTCACGCCGAGGTCGCGCGCGAGCATGTAGAAGTAGGTGTCGTTCGACACCATGATCGCCTTGTTCATGTCGACCCAGCCCTGGCCCGAACGCACGTCGTTGCGGAACGTGTGGCCGCCGAACGTGAAGTAGCCGGGATCCTGGAAGCCCCAGCCCGGCGTGCGCTTGCCGAGCGTCAGGCCCGCGAGCGCCATGAACGGCTTGTAGGTCGAGCCGGGCGGGTAGGTGCCGTGCAGCGGGCGGTTCAGCAGCGGCTTGTCGGGCGAGTTGTTCAGCTCGTCCCAGGTCTGCTGGTCGATGCCGTCGACGAACGAGTTCGGGTCGAAGCTCGGCGACGACACGAACGCGAGCACGTCGCCCGTTTTCGGTTCGATCGCGACGAGCGCGCCGCGCTTGCCGGCGAACGCCTGCTCGGCGACCTGCTGCAGCCCGATGTCGAGGGACAGCACGAGGTTGTTGCCGGGCGTCGCCTGCGTGCGCGACAGCGTGCGCACCGGCCGGCCGCCGGCCGTCACCTCGACTTCCTCGAAGCCCGTCAGCCCGTGCAGCTCGGTCTCGTAGCTCTGCTCGACGCCGATCTTGCCGATGTAGTCGGTGCCCTTGTAGTTGTTCGCGTCGCGGCGCGGATCGTAGTTTTCCTGGTCGCTGTCGTTGTCGTCGCTCATCGCGTCGATGCGATCCTGGTCGCGCTTCGAGATCCGGCCGATGTAGCCGATCACGTGCGCGGCCGTCATGCCGAGCGGATATTGCCGGAACAGCCGCGCGCGTACGTCGACGCCGGGGAAGCGGAAGCGCTGCGCGGTGAAACGCGCGACTTCCGCGTCGGTGAGCCGCGTGCGGATCGGCAGGCTCTCGAAGTTCTTCGAGTCTTCCTGCAGCTTCTTGAAGCGGCGGCGGTCGCGCGCGTCGATCGGGACGATCTCGGACAGCTTGTCGATCGTGTTGTCGAGCGTGTCGTCGAGCTTCGACGGCGTGATCTCGAGCGTGTACGCCGAATAGTTCTTCGCGAGGATCACGCCGTTGCGGTCGGTGATGATCCCGCGGTTCGGCACGATCGGCGCGACCGAGATGCGGTTCTCCTCGGCCTGCAGCGCGTATTTGCCGTGCTGCATCAGCTGCAGGTAGAAGAAGCGGCTCGCGAGTAGCCCGAAGCAGACGAACACGAACACGCCCGCCGCCGCGACGCGCAGGCGGAACTTCGAGAGCTGCTGTTGGGTGTCGTTGAATTCGGTCATGCGGTTAGGGGCGGTCTGGCCCGCGCGGGCGGGCGAGGTGCCGCCCCTGGGCGCAACGGGCGTGGGGGCGGCGGGTATTCAAGGTCGGTCCGGCTCAGATGGGGCGCGTGTCGTCCGGATCGACCGGGCGGCGTTGCGGCATCAGCAGCAGGTGGCTCGCGATCGGCCACAGCGCGGCTTCGACGAAGCCGTCGACGAGGTAGCGCCAGCCCGGAAACGCCGCGCCCATCAGCAGACGGATCACGAACGGCACGAGCTGCGCGACGACGAGCAGCGGCGTGACATACAGCACCTGCACGCCGATCGGCATCCACAGCACGCGGCGGTGGATCGTGATCGCGCCGTACGACAGCAGCGTATAGGCGAGCGCGTGCTCGCCGAGCAGCCCCGCGTCGTGCACGTCCATCAGGATGCCGAGCGCGAACGCGACGCCCATCCCGACCTTGCGCGGCTGATGGATGTTCCAGAACAGCAGCACGAGCGCGACGAAGTCGGGCACGCCGGGCAGGCGGCCCCACGGCATCAGGTTCAGCAGGAACGCGGCGGCGAGGCTGAAGACGATGAAGTACGGATTGACCGGCTGCAGGATGTATTGCGGGCGGTTCATCGCTGGGCTCCTGGTTGCCCGGCCGCGGGCTTCGCGGGCGCGGCGGCCGGCCTGGCCGGAGCGGCGGGCGCCGCCGGTGCAGGCTTCGCGGCCGGCGGGGTCGCGGCGGCCGGCTTCGCGTTCGCGTCGGCCTTCTCGCCCTTCGCGGCGGCTTTCGCGCCCTTCTTGCCCTTCGCGTTCTTGTCGGCGGCCGGATCGGGCTCGGCCGGGCGCGGCGGGATGTCGTTCTGGTAATGCAGCACGAGCATCTGGCGCGCGCCGCGCACGGCGGCGATCGGCGCGCAGGTCACACGTGCGAATGCGGTATCGGCGAGCTTGTCGACGCGCGCGACCTTCGCGACCGGCAGGCCGGGCGGATAGACGCCGTCGAGGCCGCTCGTGACGAGTTCGTCGCCGGCGACGAGATCCGCGCTCGTCGGCACGAAGCGCAGGTCGAGCGAATCGCCCTTCGGCGTGCCGTAGATCACGCTGCGCAGGCCGGTGCGCAGCACCTGCACGGGAATCGCGAGATCGCGGTCGGTGACCAGCGTGACTTCGGCCTGCAGCGGGAACACGCGCGTGACCTGGCCGATCACGCCGTCCTCGCTGACGACGGGCGAGCCGTTCTGGATGCCCTGTTGCGAGCCTTGTCCGATCACGATCTTCTGCGTGAACGGATCGCTCGTGTCGTACTGGATCTCGACCGGCGTCGATTGCGTCGCGATGTGCTGGCGCAGCTCGAGCACCGCGCGCAGGTGCGCGTTTTCCTGCGTGAGCACGGCGGCCTGGTTGGCCTGCGTGGACAACTGCAGGTTGCGTTTGCGCAGATCGTCGTTCTCGTGGCGCAGCGACGCGCCGGTGACGGCGATGTCGGCCGCGCCCATGAACAGGTCGCGCGGCACGAGTGCCGCGCGCTGCAGCGGATAGAGCACGGTGCCGAGCACGCCGCGCACGATTTCGAGCGTGCTGAAGCGCGCGTCCGACACGAGGAGCGCGATGGCGAGGGCAACGAAGAAGATGAGCCGCGCGAGCGCGGGCGGACCTTGCTTGAAGAGGGGCGGCGGACTGTATTCCATGGTCGGCGCCGGGCGCGTGTGATCGGTTAAATGATGCTCAGACGCGCAAACGGCGCGGCGGTTCGTTCTGAACGAGCGATCCGGCCACGCCGCGGGTGCGTCATGTCAGGGAACTGCCTAGACGATCACTCGTACGAGAAGATGCTGCCCAGCTTGTCCATGCGCTCGAGCGCCATGCCCGAACCGCGCACGACGCAGGTGAGCGGATCTTCGGCGACGAGCACCGGCAGGCCGGTTTCTTCCGCGAGCAGGCGATCGAGGTCGCGCAGCAGCGCGCCGCCGCCCGTCAGCATCATCCCGCGTTCGGCGATGTCGGCGCCGAGTTCGGGCGGCGTCTGCTCGAGCGCGATCTTCACCGACGACACGATCTGGTTCAGCGGATCGGTCAGCGCCTCGAGGATTTCGTTGCTCGAGATCGTGAAGCTGCGCGGAATGCCTTCCGACAGGTTGCGGCCCTTCACTTCCATTTCCTTGACTTCGGAGCCCGGGAACGCGGAGCCGATTTCCTTCTTGATCGCCTCGGCGGTCTGTTCGCCGATCAGCATCCCGTAGTTGCGGCGGATGTAGTTGACGATCGCCTCGTCGAACTTGTCGCCGCCGACGCGCACCGAACCCTTGTACACGATGCCGCCGAGCGAGATCACGCCGACTTCGGTCGTGCCGCCGCCGATGTCGACGACCATCGAGCCGGTGGCTTCCGACACCGGCAGGCCCGCGCCGATCGCGGCCGCCATCGGCTCCTCGATCAGGTAGACCTGCGATGCGCCGGCGCCGTGCGCGGCTTCCTTGATCGCGCGGCGCTCGACCTGGGTCGAGCCGCACGGCACGCAGATGATGATGCGCGGCGACGGCGAGAACATGCGCGATTCATGAGCGGTCTTGATGAACTGCTTGATCATCTGCTCGGTGACGGTGAAGTCGGCGATCACGCCGTCCTTCATCGGGCGGATCGCCTCGATGTTGCCCGGCACCTTGCCGAGCATCTGCTTGGCTTCCTTGCCGACCGCCTGGATCGTCTTCTTGCCGTTGGGGCCGCCTTCCTGGCGGATCGACACGACGGACGGCTCATCGAGGACGATGCCCTTGCCGCGCATGTAGATCAGGGTGTTTGCGGTGCCGAGGTCGATCGCAAGATCGTTGGAGAAGTAGCTGCGCAAAAAACCGAACATTCAGAATCCTGTTTCGCTCTGGGCCGGCCCTGCTTAGCGGACGCTGAGGGCGGCAGCGGAAAAAATAACAGCCTCGGGAAGCGTGGCGGAAGCGGCCGCCGCGGCGCACGAAGCTGCGAGTGATGTCTACCGGGGATCGCACGAAGCACGCACGGCTTGCCGAAGCGGGGCGAAACGGTGCGGGAAAAGGCTGCCGGGTTTGGGTCGAACGCGTAATGATACCTTATAATTTCACGGTATTTGAATCGAAACGGGCGGTATTTTTGCCGCTTCGGCCCCGATTTTTGAGGGTGGGATCGCACCCTCCAACCCCCCGCCGCAGCGCTGCTTTCGATGCGCTGCGCAGCCTTGTTTTTCCGGTGATCGCATGGCCCTGACCCTGACCGATGTGAAACGCATCGCGCACCTCGCGCGACTCGAAATGGCCGACGCCGACGCCGAGCACATGCTCGGCCAGCTCAATGAATTCTTCGGGCTCGTCGAGCAGATGCAGGCGGTCGACACCGCCGGCATCGCGCCGCTCGCCCACCCGATCGAACAGATCCAGCAAGTCGCGCAGCGCCTGCGCGACGACGCCGTGACGGAAGTCGTCAATCGCGACGACAACCAGCGTCCGGCGCCGGCCGTCCAGGACGGCCTCTACCTCGTGCCGAAGGTGATCGAGTAAGCATTCGATGACAAGCGCGCCGGCCGCCCTGCGCCGCGCGCCACCCAGAATTCCCAGGAAAACCACTCAATGCACGCAAAAAGCCTCACCGAACTGCGCGCCGCGCTCGCCGCCAAGGAGTGCTCGGCCGTCGAGCTCGCGCAGCTCTACCTGAAGCGGATCGACGCCGCACGCGACTTGAACGCGTTCGTCCAGGTCGACACCGACCTGACCCTCGCGCAGGCGAAAGCCGCCGACGCGGAACTCGCGCGCGGCGCGGGCGGCGCGCTCACCGGCCTGCCGATCGCGCACAAGGACGTCTTCGTCACGCGCGGCTGGCGCTCGACCGCCGGCTCGAAGATGCTCGCGAACTACGAGAGCCCGTTCGACGCGACCGTCGTCGCCCGCCTGCAGGCGGCCGGCATGGTCACGCTCGGCAAGACCAACATGGACGAGTTCGCGATGGGCTCGTCGAACGAGAATTCCGCGTTCGGCGCGGTGAAGAACCCGTGGGACACGAACGCCGTGCCGGGCGGCAGCTCGGGCGGCAGCTCGGCCGCCGTCGCCGCGCGCCTCGCGCCGGCGGCAACCGGCACCGACACCGGCGGCTCGATCCGCCAGCCCGCGTCGTTCGCGGGCGTGACGGGCATCAAGCCGACCTACGGCCGCGTGTCGCGCTACGGGATGATCGCGTTCGCGTCGTCGCTCGACCAGGGCGGCCCGATGGCGCAGAGCGCGTCCGACTGCGCGCTGCTGCTGAACGGGATGGCCGGCTTCGACGAGCGCGACTCGACGAGCCTCGAGCGCGACGACGAGGATTTCACGCGCCACCTCGGCCAGCCGTGGGCGGCCGGCAACGATGCGGGCAAGCCGCTCGCGGGCCTGCGTATCGGCCTGCCGAACGAGTATTTCGGCGACGGCCTCGCCGACGACGTGCGCGCGGCGATCGACGCGGCGCTGAAGCAGTATGAGGCGCTCGGCGCGACGCTCGTGCCGGTGTCGCTGCCGAAGACGGAACTGTCGATCCCCGTGTACTACGTGATCGCGCCGGCGGAAGCGTCGTCGAACCTGTCGCGTTTCGACGGCGTGCGTTTCGGCCATCGTGCCGCGCAGTACGGCGACCTGCTCGACATGTACAAGAAGTCGCGCGCCGAAGGCTTCGGCCCCGAGGTGAAGCGCCGCATCCTGGTCGGCACGTACGTGCTGTCGCACGGCTACTACGACGCGTACTACCTGCAGGCGCAGAAGATCCGCCGCATCATCGCGAACGATTTCCAGGAAGCGTTCAAGACTTGCGACGTGATCATGGGCCCGGCGTCGCCGACGGTCGCATGGGATCTCGGCGCGAAGGGCGACGATCCGGTGCAGATGTATCTCGCGGACATCTACACGCTGTCGGTGAGCCTCGCCGGTCTTCCCGGCATGAGCGTGCCGTGCGGCTTCGGCGCGGGCGCGAACGCGAAGCGCCCGGTCGGCCTGCAGATCATCGGCAACTATTTCAACGAAGCCCGGATGCTGCAGGTCGCCGACGCGTTCCAGCGCGCGACCGACTGGCACAAGCAAGTTCCGGCAGGGGTGTAAGCAATGGCTACTCAATGGGAAGTCGTCATCGGTCTCGAGACGCACGCGCAACTGTCGACCGTCTCGAAGATTTTCTCGGGCGCGTCGACGCAGTTCGGCGCCGAGCCGAACACGCAGGCCTGCCCGGTCGACCTGGCGCTGCCGGGCGTGCTGCCGGTGCTGAACCGCGGTGCGGTCGAGCGGGCGATCCGCTTCGGCCTCGCGATCGGCTCGACCATCGCGCCGCGCAGCATCTTCGCGCGCAAGAATTATTTCTACCCCGATCTGCCGAAGGGTTATCAGATCAGCCAGTACGAGATTCCGGTCGTGCAGGGCGGCCGGATCACGATCCAGGTGCCCGCCAACGAGAAGGCCGGCAAGCCGGCCTACGAGAAGACGGTCAACCTGACCCGTGCGCACCTCGAGGAAGATGCGGGCAAGTCGCTGCATGAGGACTTCGCCGGGATGACGGGGATCGACCTGAACCGCGCGGGCACGCCGCTGCTCGAGATCGTCACCGAGCCGGAAATGCGCAGCGCGGCCGAGGCCGTCGCGTACGCGAAGGCGCTGCACGGGCTCGTCGTGTGGCTCGGCATCTGCGACGGCAACATGCAGGAAGGCTCGTTCCGCTGCGATGCGAACGTGTCGGTACGCCCGGTCGGCCAGGAGAAGTTCGGCACGCGCGCGGAAATCAAGAACCTGAACTCGTTCCGGTTCCTCGAGGAAGCGATCAACTATGAAGTGCGTCGCCAGATCGAGCTGATCGAGGACGGCGGCGAGGTCGTGCAGGAAACGCGCCTCTACGATCCGGACAAGCGCGAGACGCGTTCGATGCGCAGCAAGGAAGACGCGCACGACTACCGCTACTTCCCCGACCCCGACCTGATGCCGCTCGTGATCGGCCAGGACTGGATCGAGCGCGTGCAGTCCGGGATGCCCGAGCTGCCGGCCGCGATGCAGCAGCGCTTCGCCGACGAGTACGGCGTGTCCGCGTACGACGCGGGCGTGCTGACGTCGAGCAAGGCGATGGCCGCGTATTTCGAGTCGGTGGTCGCGAAGGCCGGCGCGGCGAACGCAAAGACCGTCGCGAACTGGCTGATGGGCGACGTGTCGTCGCAGCTGAACCGCGACGGCATCGAGATCGACGCGATCCCCGTGTCGGCCGCGCAGCTCGCGCTGTTGCTGCAGCGCATCGCCGACGGCACGATCTCGAACAAGATCGCGAAGGAAATCTTCGCGACGATCTGGGACGAGAAGGCGACCGACGAAGGTGCGGCCGACCGCATCATCGACGCGAAGGGGCTCAAGCAGATCTCCGACACCGGCGCGCTGGAAGCGATCATCGACGACGTGCTCGCGGCGAACGCGAAGTCGGTCGAGGAATTCCGCGCGGGCAAGGAAAAGGCGTTCAACGCGCTGATCGGCCAGGCGATGAAGGCGACCAAGGGCAAGGCCAATCCGCAGCAGGTCAACGAACTGCTGAAGAAGAAGCTCGGCTGAGCATGACCGCGCGCCTGAACCGCGCTTGACGGCGGGCCGCCTCGAACCAGTTCGGGGCGGCCCGTTGCGTTTGGCGGATGCGTTATCGTATGCGCCACACCGTCCAACGGAGGAACGAATGGCGAAACAACCGTCTCTCGACGATTTCCGCGTGCCTGAATTCACGCGCGAGAAGGAAGCCGCCGCATTCAAGCTCGATGCGTTCGACCCGGCCGCGAAGCCGTTTTCGTCCGGCTCGAAGGACGCCGACCGCGAACGCCTGTCGGCCGTGTCGACCGAGCTCGACGTCCAGCAGGAGCGCCTGCACACGCAGCAGAAGAAGCGCGTGCTGCTCGTGCTGCAGGGGATGGACACCAGCGGCAAGGACGGCACCGTGCGCGCGGTGTTCCGCGAGGTCGACCCGCTCGGCCTGCGCGTCGTGTCGTTCAAGGCGCCCACGCCGATCGAGGCCGCGCACGATTTCCTGTGGCGCGTGCACGCGCAGGTGCCGGCCGCGGGCGAGCTCGCGATCTTCAACCGCAGCCACTACGAAGACGTGCTGGTGCCGCGCGTGCTCGACGCGATCGACGCGAAGGAGTGCGAGCGCCGCTACCGGCAGATCCGCGATTTCGAGACGATGCTGCACGAAAACGGCACGACGATCGTCAAGTGCTTCCTGCACATCTCGAAGGACGAGCAGCGCGCGCGGCTGCAGGCGCGCATCGACGATCCGACCAAGCACTGGAAGTTCGACATCGCCGATCTCGATGCGCGCAAGCACTGGGACGCCTACCAGTCCGCATACCGCGACGCCCTCGCCGCGACGTCGGTCGAGCATGCGCCGTGGTACGTGATCCCCGCGAACTCGAAGACGCACCGCAACGTGATGATCGCCGAGCTGCTGCTGCGCACGATGACCAACATGAAGCTGGAATTCCCGCCGCCGAAGCCCGAGCTCGAAGGCGTGAAGATCCGTTAAGCTGCCACCCTGTAAAAACATCGAACTGAACGGAACCCGACATGATGCGAGTGATTACCGCCAACCTGAACGGCATCCGCTCCGCCGCGAAGAAGGGCTTCTTCGACTGGCTCGGCGAACAGAACGCCGATTGCGTGTGCGTGCAGGAAATCAAGGTATCGGCCGACGACCTGCCGGCCGAATTCGTCGAGCCGCACGGCTTCAAGAGCTATTTCCACCACGCCGAGAAGAAGGGCTACAGCGGCGCGGGCGTGTACAGCCGCCGCGAACCCGACGACGTGATCATCGGCTTCGGCAGCAGCGAATTCGATGCCGAAGGGCGCTACGTCGAGGCGCGCTACGGCAAGCTGTCGGTCGTGTCGGTGTACGTGCCGTCCGGTTCGAGCGGCGAGGAGCGCCAGCAGGCGAAGTACCGCTTCATGGACGAATTCATGCCGCACCTCGCGCAGCTCAAGAAGAAGCGCGAGGTGATCCTGTGCGGCGACGTGAACATCGTCCACAAGGAAATCGACATCAAGAACTGGAAGAGCAACCAGAAGAACTCGGGTTGCCTGCCGGAAGAGCGTGAATGGCTCACGAAGCTGTTCGACGACGTCGGTTATGTCGACGTGTTCCGCACGCTCGACCCGCGTCCCGAGCAGTACACGTGGTGGAGCAATCGCGGCCAGGCGTACGCGAAGAACGTCGGGTGGCGGATCGACTACCAGATCGCGACGCCGGGCGTGGCCGGTACCGCGAAACGCACGTCGATCTTCAAGGACATCAAGTTCAGCGATCACGCGCCGCTGACGATCGACTACGACTACGCGAAGTGATTGCCGGCGCTGCGCCGCGTGCGCAGTCGCCGAATGCGAAACGGGCCGCATGTCGAACATGCGGCCCGTTTCGTTTGAAGCGGGGCTTACTGCTTGATCGACGCCATGTCGATCACGAAGCGGTACTTCACGTCGCTCTTCAGCATCCGCTCGTAAGCGGCATTGATCTGCTGCATCGGAATCGTCTCGATATCCGACGTGATCCCGTGCTGCGCGCAGAAGTCGAGCATTTCCTGCGTTTCCGCGATCCCGCCGATCAGCGAGCCCGCGAGGCGGCGGCGCTTGAAGATCAGGTTGAACACCTGCGGCGACGGGTGATCGTGTTCCGGCGCGCCGACGAGCGTCATCGTGCCGTCGCGCTTCAGCAGGTGCAGGAACGGGTTCAGGTCGTGCTGCGCGGCGACCGTGTTCAGGATGAAGTCGAAGCTGTTCAGGTGCGCGTTCATCTGCGCTTCGTCCTTCGAGATCACGACTTCGTGCGCGCCGACGCGCTTGCCGTCCTCGATCTTCGACGGCGACGTCGTGAACAGCACGACGTGCGCGCCCATCGCGCGCGCCAGCTTCACGCCCATGTGGCCGAGGCCGCCGAGCCCGACGATGCCGACCTTCTTGCCGGGGCCGACGTTCCACTGCCGCAGCGGCGAGTAGGTCGTGATCCCCGCGCACAGGAGCGGCGCGGCGCCGGCCGGGTCGAGCGTGTCCGGCACGCGCAGCACGAACGCCTCGTCGACGACGAGTTGCGTCGAATAGCCGCCGTACGTGACGTCGCCCGTCACGCGATCCTGGCCGTTGTAGGTGCCGACGAAGCCGTTCTCGCAATACTGCTCGAGCCCTTCGGCGCAGCTCGGGCAGGTGCGGCACGAATCGACGAGGCAGCCGACGCCGACCAGCTCGCCGACCTTGAAGCGCGAGACCTGCGGGCCGGTCGCCGTCACGCGGCCGACGATCTCATGACCCGGCACGACCGGGTAGATCGTGTTGCGCCATTCGTTGCGCGCCTGGTGCAGGTCCGAGTGGCAGACGCCGCAGTAGAGGACGTCGATCTGGACGTCGAGGTCGCGCAGCGCGCGACGCTGGAATTCGAACGGGGCGAGCGGCGACTGCGAATCGGTCGCCGCGTAGGCATAGGTAGTGCTCATGCGATGGGCTCCTTGTCCGGAACGGATCCGGCGAAACAGACTGCCGTCGCATCATGTGGCGATGCGGCGAGGCAGGACGTCATCGTAAGGATCGCGGCGCGCCGGCGAAATACACGAAGGTCTCGAAGATTTGCCTATTCCTCTTGAACTGCACGCGAACAGCCGTCAAAACGCGTGCAGGCTGCTACATTGCAAGCCAGATTCTCTTGCCGCGCAGGACCACGCCGATGAGCTTCCAACCCCTTTTGGCCGACGCGGGCGACCGCGTGCAGCGCCGCATGATCGAGCTGCACACGCATCTCGCGCCGAACGAGGGCGATACGCTCGCGGCGCTCGACGGCGTGCGCCTGATCCGCGTGAGCCGTCCCGTGCCGCGCCTGCCCGTGCTGTACGAACCGAGCATCATTGTCGTGTGCCAGGGGCGCAAGCTCGGCTATCTCGGCGACCGCTCGTTCGTCTACGACGCGCAGCAGTACCTGGTGCTGTCGGTGCCGCTGCCGTTCGAATGCGAGACCTTCGCGAGCATGGACGAGCCGTTTCTCGCGATCTCGATCCGCGTCGACCTCGCGGTGATCGCCGAGCTCGCGATCCTGCTCGACGAGACGCTCGGCGCGGCCGTCAGCGAACCGCTCGGCGTCTATTCGACGCCGCTCGACGCGCCGCTGGCCGACGCGGTCGTGCGGCTGCTCGAAGCGCTCGCATCGCCGCACGACACGCGCGTGCTGGGGCCCGCGATCATGCGCGAGATCGCCTATCGCGTGCTGACGGGCGAGCAGGGCGACGCGATGCGCGCGGCGCTCGTGCAGCAGCATCACTTCGGCCGTATCGCGAAGGCGCTGCGGCGCATCCATGCGGAACTGAACGCCGACCTCGACGTCGAGACGCTCGCGCGCGAGGCCGGAATGAGCCTCGCGGTGTTCCACGCGCAGTTCAAGCACGTGACGGCGACGTCGCCGATGCAGTACGTGAAGGCCGCGCGGCTGCACCAGGCGCGGCTGATGATGGTGCAGGACGGGATGGGCGCCGGCACGGCGGCCGCGCGCGTCGGTTATGCGAGCGCGTCGCAGTTCAGCCGCGAGTTCAAGCGGCTGTTCGGCCGCAGCCCCGGTGACGAGGTGCGCTGGATGCGTGAAAGCGGGGTCCGCCCAGTCGCGACCGGGGTGGACGCGTAGCGTCCGGCGTTACCCGGCGGCGCGCCGGACGACCTTGCGCCGTTGCGCGCTGATGCCCGCATAGTCGGGCAGCGCGTCGACCCGCTTGCCGATCGCCTTCGCATACAGCGGAATCAGGTCGGGCAGCCGGTTCAGCAGGTCCTGGCGTCGCGCGGTGCTGTACGGATGCGTGTAGATGAAGCCCGTCGCCTTGTTCGCGCGCGTCGCGACCGCGAGCTTGTCCCACAGCGTGATCGCGGCGCGCGGATCGAAGCCCGCGCGTGCGGCGATGTCGCCGCCGATCACGTCGGCTTCGGTCTCGTCGGTCGGCTCGTAGTGAAGCGACTGCAGGCGCTCGCCGAGATTCAGCGCCTGCGGCAGCGGATCGCCGACGCCGAACAGCGGCGGCAGCGCGGCCGCCCGCAGCGACGTCTGCGACGTCGCGCTGAAGTTGCTGCGCGCGTGTTCGCGCAGCGCGTGCGCGATGCCGTGCGCGAGCAGCACGCCGAGCTCGTCGTCGTTCAGGCGGATGCGGTCGAGCATGCCGCCGTACACGAGCACCTTGCCGCCCGGCAGGCAGGTCAGGCGGATGTCGCGCGAGCGGATCGCGTTGACGTCCCAGGCCCAGCTCTTCACGCGGTCGTTCCACTTCACCGAATACGGCGCGAGCTTCGCGACGATCGCGCGCAGGCGTTTCACGCGCGGCTGGTTCGCGGGCAGCAGCCGGTTGCTGTCGGCGGCCGTCTGCACGATCTGCGCATATTCGTTCGCGGTGAGCTGTTCGAGCAGCGGCGACGGGATCAGCGTGCGGAACGCGATCGCGTTGCCGTAGCGGACCTGCTGCTGAGGCGTTTGCGCATACGCCTTCGCCGGCGCGGCGGCGCCGGTCGGCTGCGCGGCTTCGGCGGCGGACGGCGCCACGGGCGCGGCGGAAGTCGCCGGCGCGGGCGGTGCGGCGGGCCCGGAGCCCGCCGCGGTCGCGGCGGCGTCGGATGCGTGCGCGAACGACGCCGCAAGTGCCGCGGCGCCGATGCTCAGCGAGGCCGCCGCGCGCGCGACGCGGTGCAGGCGGTCACTGCGCACGGCTGGCCTCGCCGTTGCGGGCGGTACCGTTCCACGGCGCGATCTTGAACAGCAGCAGCATGCCGGGAATCGCGAGCGCGGTACACACGATGAAGTAGTCGAACCAGCCGATCTTCGCGACGATGAAGCCGCTCGCGGCCGACGCGAGCGTGCGCGGCACCGACGCGAGGCTCGTGAACAGCGCGAACTGCGTGGCCGTGTAGCGCGGGTCGGTCGTGCTCGCGATATAGGCGACGAACGCGGCCATCGTCAGGCCCGTCGTGAAGGTTTCGAACCCGTAGACGATCGCGAGCGCGACCGTCATCGGGCTGAATTGCGGCGCGACGGCGATGCCGAACACCGACAGCGCCGATGCGATCGCATGGCTCGTCGAGACGGTGAAGTCGTACAGCATCGCGAGTACCGGCGAGCCGGGGCCGAGCTGCGCGAGCCACGCGAAGCCGAGCGTCGACACCATCTGCAGCGCGCCGAAGATCCACAGCCCGCGACCGATGCCGATCTTCACGAGCCAGATGCCGCCGATGATGCCGCCGGCGACGCTCGCGACGAGCGCGGTGGTCTTCGCGACAATGCCGATCTCGGTGCGCGAGAAGCCGATGTCGAGGAAGAACGACGTCGACAGCGTGGTGGCCATCGTGTCGCCGATCTTGAACAGGAAGATGAACGCGATGACGAGCAGCGCGCCGGCCCAGCCGTCGCGCTGGATGAATTCGCGGAACGGCAGCACGATCGCGTCGCGCAGGTTGCGCGGCGGCGTGCCGACCACTTCGGGCTCGCGCACGAGCAGCGTCATCAGGATGCCCGGCAGCATGAACGCGCCGGTGAGCGCGAACACCGCGTCCCACGGCATGTGGTCGGACAGGATCAGCGCCAGCGAGCCGGGGATCAGCGCGGCGAGCTTGTACGCGTTCACGTGCACCGCGTTGCCGAGGCCCTGCTCGGTGTCGCGCAGCAGCTCGCGGCGGTACGCGTCGATCACGATGTCGGAGCTCGCGCCGAAGAACGCGACGAGCGTCGTGAGCGCGGCGACCGTCCAGATCGAGTCGCGCGGCGACACGAAGCCGAGCGCGGCGATCGCGCCGGCGACCAGCACCTGCGTGAGCAGCATCCAGCCGCGCCGGCGGCCCGGCCGCCAGCCGGGCAGGCGCGGGATGTAGCGGTCCATCAGCGGCGCCCACAGGAACTTCCACGTATACGGGAACTGGATCAGCGCGAACAGGCCGATTTCCTTCAGGTTCACGCCCTCGGAGCGCAGCCATGCCTGCACCAGGTAGACGAGCGTGAAGAGAGGCAGGCCTGACGTGAAGCCGAGGAACACGCAGATCAGCATGTGCGTGTTCAGATAGGCTCGCCAGCCGGGGTGATCCTCGTGAGCGGTGAGTGCGGGCGCCTCGTGTGGCGTTTTCGACATGGACTGGAACTGGGTAGCGTTGACTGATTGCGGCGGCAGCGCGCGGCGGGGGCGGCGCGGGCCGGGCCCGGCGTCCGTCAACGGCCCCCCGGCTCAGCTGCGCTTGACGCGGTAGACAGCAAGACTACCACGCCAGTTCGCTCCCCATCGAATCGGCTGGCCCTCGTGCAGCACGACGCGGTCGAGGATCGTGACGCCGACTTCGGGCGCGAGCGCCTCGAAATCCTTGATCGTCAGCACCCGCACGTTCGGCGTGTTGTGCCACTGGTACGGCAGCGATTTCGACACGGGCATGCGGCCGTGCAGCACCGACAGCCGGTGCGGCCAGTAGCCGAAGTTCGGGAACGACACGATGCACTCGCGGCCGACGCGCGCCGTTTCGCGCAGGATCGCGGCCGTCTGGTGGATCGTCTGCAGCGTTTGCGACAGGATCGCGATGTCGAAGCTGTGGTCCTCGAACAGCCGCAGGCCGTCCTCGAGATTCTGCTGGATCACGTTGATGCCGTTCTTCGCGCTCGCGAGCACGCCCGCGTCGTTCAGCTCGATGCCGTAGCCGGTGACGTCCAGTTCCTCCATCAGCAGCGCCAGCAGCGAGCCGTCGCCGCAGCCGAGGTCGAGGACGGTCGAGCGCGGCTCGACCCAGCGCGCGATCGTGCGGAAATCCGCGCGCGCGGACAGGGAATTCAGCGCTTGCTGGTTCATGCACCCACCTCGTTGGCGATTCGTTCGTAATACGCGCGGATCAGGTTGTGATAGCGCGCGTCGTCGAGCAGGAACGCGTCGTGACCGTGCGGCGCATCGATTTCCGCGTAGCTGACCGTGCGCTTGTTGTCGAGCAGCGCCTTCACGATCTCGCGCGAGCGCGCGGGCGCGAAGCGCCAGTCGGTCGAGAAGCTCGCGATCAGGTACTTCGCCTGCGTGTGCGCGAGCGCGGCCGTCAGGTTGCCGTCGAACGCCTTCGCCGGGTCGAAGTAGTCGAGCGCGCGCGTGATCAGCAGGTACGTGTTCGCGTCGAAGTAGTCGGCGAACTTGTCGCCCTGGTAGCGCAGGTACGATTCGACCTCGAATTCGACGTCGAAGCTGAAGTTGTACGCGTCGAGCGCGCCGTCGGCGCGGCGCAGCGCGCGGCCGAATTTCTCGGCCATGTCGTCGTCGGACAGGTACGTGATGTGGCCGATCATCCGCGCGACGCGCAGGCCGCGCTTCGGTTTCACGCCGTGCGCGTAGTAGTCGCCGCCGTGGAAGTCGGGATCGGACAGGATCGCCGAGCGCGCGACCTCGTTGAACGCGATGTTCTGCGCGGACAGCTTCGGCGTCGACGCGACGTCGATGCAGTGCGCGACGCGCTCCGGATACATCAGGCTCCACGCGAGCGCCTGCATGCCGCCGAGGCTGCCGCCCATCACCGCGGCGAAGCGCTCGATGCCGAACGCGTCGGCGACGCGCGCCTGCGCATGCACCCAGTCCTCGACGGTCACCACCGGGAACTTTGCACCGTACGGCTTGCCGGTCGACGGATCGATGCTCATCGGGCCGGTCGAGCCGAAACACGAGCCGAGGTTGTTCACGCCGATCACGAAGAAGCGGTTGGTGTCGAGCGGCTTGCCGGGGCCGACCATGTTGTCCCACCAGCCGGTGCTGCGCGGATCGTCCGCGTAGACGCCGGCGACGTGGTGCGACGCGTTGAGCGCGTGGCAGACGAGCACCGCGTTCGAGCGCGCGGCGTTGAGCTCGCCGTACGTCTCGACGACGAGCTGATAGTTGCCGATCACGCTGCCGCTTTGCAAGCGCAGCGGTTCGGCGAAGTGCATGGTCTGTGGAGCGACGATGCCGATCGATTCCATTCGTTCCGCCTTATGACTGGGCGGCTAAATGGTGTCGGCGAGGCGCGGAGTCGGAGATGCGCGGCTGACGACCTCTTTAGCCGCATTTGTAGTGAACCGCCGGGACGGAGACATCGTCAACGCCCGGCCGGTTCGCGCGCCCGCAATCGAGTCAGCAAATCGGCGCGCTCCGACCTGCCGCCCGAGGAGCGACAGTCGGCAAAGTATAGCGGAAATTGCGCGGCGCGGATTCCGGCACGCATGGCGCGGCGTGCCGCCGGGCGCCGATCACTGCAGGATCAGCCGCAGATGCGCATCGGCCTGCTCGCCCGGCGGCTTGTGGAATCCGCCTTTCGCGAAGCGGTGCCAGCGGCCGATCACGTAGCTGACGAGCAGGCTCGCGCGGGCGGCGGGATCGTAGTCGGCTGGCAGCACGAAGGGCGTCGCGCCGTCGGGCGCCTGCGCCTCGGTGCGCGCGACGCGCAGGCATTGCTTGACGGTCGCCTCGATGCGGTCGAGCAGCTGGTTCACGCGCTCGGTCAGCCGCTCGTCCTCGCCGACCAGCGCCTCGCCGGTCAGCACGCGCGTCATCCCGGGGTTCTTCGCGGCGAAATTGAGCATCGTCAGCGCGATCGTTCGGGCCTGCAGCACGCCGTTCGGTTCCTTCGCGACGATCTGGTTGACGAGCCCGAACAGCGCCTGCTCGATGAACTCGATCAGCCCTTCGTACATCTTCGCCTTGCTGGCGAAGTGCCGGTACAGCGCGGCTTCCGACACGTCGAGCCGGGCCGCGAGCGCGGCGGTCGTGATCTTCTCGGGTTTCGGCGCCTCGAGCATCGTCGCGAGCATCTGCAGGATCATGACGCGGCGCTCGCCCGGCTTGGGGCGCGGGCGCGAGGGGGTAGCCTGGCTTTCGGTTACGGCTTGGTCCTGCGGGTAAGTCGGCTGCATTTTTGTCGCCCCGATCGTGTGCCCAGTCGGAGCGATTTTAGCGAACGAATGCGCTGGTCGACATAGTGGGGACGCCCGGTAACGGGCAGATGGCCCGGCAGGTGGCCGGTGATCCATACCGTGCCGATGCCGAGACGCTTGTAGCGCTTCAGGTGGCCGCGCGTATCCTCGACGAGGATCGCGTCGGACAGGCGGGCATGCGCGGCGCGCAGCGTCCGGCGCAGCATCGTGTGATCGGGCTTCGCGCGCCACGTGCGGCGGTCGCGCATGTGCTCGATCGCGATCACGCGCTCGAACAGCCGCTCGATGCGCAGCTCGCGCAGCACCGCGCGCGCATAGTTTTCCGGCGCGTTGGTCAGGATCAGCTTGCGGCCCGGCAGCGCGGCGACGATGCGCGCGAGGCCGCGCTCGGCGCGGACCATCGCGGGCAGGTCGGAAAACGTGTGGACCACGCGCAGGAAGTCGTGCGGGTCGATCGGGTGATGGCGCGTGAGGCCGAGCAGCGCGGCGCCGTAGCGCTCGGTGTAGCCGGTGCGCAGGCGGTCGGCTTCGGCGCGCTCGACCTGCAGCGTGTCGACGATGTACTGCGTCATCGCACGGTTGATCTCGGGAAAGATCGCGTGCGACGCGTGGTGCAGCGTGTTGTCGAGGTCGAACAGCCAGACGGGCGCGCCGGCGCGCGGCCGGCTGCGCGAGATGCGCCGGCGCCGCAGCGGGGCCGGCAGGTCGGGGCCGGGCGACTGGCGGCGTGCGCTCAATGCGAGCGGATCATCGTGCCGAACGGCTGCTCGGTCAGGATTTCCAGCAGCACCGAATGCTCGATCCGGCCGTCGACGATGTGTACCGACTTCACGCCGCTCTTCGCCGCGTCGAGCGCCGACGAGATCTTCGGCAGCATGCCGCCGGAGATCGTGCCGTCCTCGAACAGCGCGTCGATCTCGCGGGCGGACAGATCGGTCAGCAGGTTGCCGTCCTTGTCCATCACGCCGGGGATGTTGGTCATCATCAGCAGCTTCTCGGCGTTCAGCACGGTCGCGAGCTTGCCGGCGACGAGGTCGGCGTTGATGTTGTACGAGAGGCCGTCTTCGCCGAAGCCGATCGGCGAGATCACCGGAATGAACGCGTCGTCCTGCAGCGCCTTCACGACCGCCGGGTTGATCGCCTCGACTTCGCCGACCTGGCCGATGTCGATGTACTCGCCCGGGTTGTCGCGGTCCGGCATCAGCAGCTTGCGCGCGTGGATCAGGCCGCCGTCCTTGCCCGTCAGGCCCACCGCGTGACCGCCGAAGTGGTTGATCAGCATCACGATGTCCTGCTGCACTTCGCCGCCCAGCACCCACTCGACGACTTCCATCGTCTCTTCGTCGGTGACGCGCATGCCCTGGATGAAGGTGCCGGCCTTGCCGATCTTCTTCAGCGCGTGATCGATCTGCGGACCGCCGCCGTGGACGATCACCGGGTTGATGCCGACCAGTTTCAGCAGGATCACGTCGCGCGCGAAGCCCTGCTTGAGCCGCTCTTCCGTCATCGCGTTGCCGCCGTATTTGATGACCACGGTCTTGCCGTGGTAACGGCGGATGTACGGCAGCGCCTCGGCGAGGATTTCTGCTTTCAGCGTCGGGGCGATCTGCGAGAGGTCGATGGGCTCGGACATGGCGGCGGCTCTGGCTGGGAACGGTTGAAACACGGCGAATTGTACAGGAGTGGCGCAGCGCAGCATCGGGTTTTTGGGCGGCCCGGAATGCCGGCGGCGCGAGGTGGCACGGCGTGCGGCGGCCCGCCGGCTATGGCGCGGCGCGATTCCGGCGGCCGGGCGCGCGCGGTCGCGGCAGGGCGATGCGCGCCGGTTGGCGGCGGACGTCGGCCGGGCGGCCGGCGTGCAAAATCCGTGCGCCGCGCTATGCTTGTCGCGTGGGGCGGCTTTCCGCCCGTTTCCGCGATTGCGCCATGACCGACTCCGCCGCCGACGCCCGTTCCGTCCCGCGCCGCGCGCGTTGCCCGCACTGCGGGCGCGGCTTCGACTGCGGCGCGCGTACGCAGCCGTTCGACTGCTGGTGCGCGTCGATGCCGGTGCTGCCCGGCGGCGCCCCGCCGGCGGCCGGCGCACGCTGCCGCTGCCCCGAATGCCTCGCCGACGAGATCGCGCAGCGGCTGGCCGGCACGACCGGCTGACGGCGTCGGCCGTGCCGCGGTTCGCGCCGTCCGTGCGCGCCGATCCGGCCCCGCTAGAGGCGCCGCCCGCTAAACGGGTAAACTGCTCGGATGCAACGAATTACCACTACCGGGCGCGTCAACCTCAGTCACCTGTTCTGGCTTCGCAATCTCGCGATCATCGGCCAGCTCGTGACGATCGGCGTCGTGCAGACCTATTTCGGCGTGCATCTGCCGTTGCCGGCGATGCTGATGGTCATCGCGCTCGAGATCGTTTTCAATGCGCTGACCTGGGTGCGCGTGCTGCGCGCGCGGCCCGAGACCAATTTCGAGCTGCTCGGCCAGCTGTGGGTCGACCTCGGCGCGCTGTCCGCGCTGCTGTTCCTGTCGGGTGGCACGACCAACCCGTTCGTGTCGCTGTACCTGCCGTCGCTCGCGATCGCGGCGGCCGTGCTGCCCTGGCACCTGATGATCTGGCTCGCGGCGTTCGCGGTCGCGTGCTACGCGGCGCTCGGTTTCGATTCGGTGCCGCTCAACATGGACAATCCGGCTAACCTGTTCGACTACTACCGTACCGGCATGTGGGCGAACTTCATGGTGAGCGTCGGGCTGATCGCGTGGTTCGTCGCGCGCATGTCGAATGCGCTGCGCCAGCGCGATGCGGCGCTCGGCGAAGCGCAGCAGCATCTGCTGCGCGACGAGCGGGCCGTTGCGCTCGGCGTGCAGGCGGCCACCGTCGCGCACGAGATGGGCACGCCGCTGTCGACGATCGCGATGCTCGCCGAGGAACTGCGCGACGCGGCGCGTGCCGATCCGGGGCTCGCGCGCTACGAGGCCGACCTGAAGGTGCTCGAGGAGCAGATGACGCTCTGCACGTCGGCGCTCGCGCGCCTGCGCAGCCGCGCGAGCGCGCCGGCGAGCCGCCAGCCGGTGGACGACTGGCTCGACACGTTCGTCGAGCACTGGCGCCTGCGGCATCCGCATGTGCAATTCGAGCTGCTCGGCGCGCGTCCGGCGGGCGTCGCGCTCGACGACACGGTCGCGGCCGGCCAGATCCTGACGATCCTGCTCGACAACGCCGCGCGCGCGAGCCCGCAGCACGTGACGCTGGCCGCGAAGGTCGCGCATGGCGGCACGGCCGACGAGATCGAATTCGAGGTATGCGACGACGGGCCCGGCATTCCGGCGTCGCTGCGCGAATCGCTCGGCGCGATGCCGGTCGACAGCACGCAGGGCGGGCATGGGGTCGGCCTGTATCTCGCGTTCAGCGCGGCCGCGCGGCTCGGCGGCGAGATCGAGCTGTCCGATGTCACGCCGCGCGCGGCGGGCGGCAACGGGCGGGCCGGCGGTGCGGCGAACGGCCATGCCGCTGCCGCATCGGGACCACGCACGGGCCAGCGCACGGGCGAACGGGCAGCCGAACGGCCGGCCGGCACGCCGGACAGCCGCGCGACCGCCGCGCGCGGCACGCGGGCCGTGCTGCGCCTGCCGGTCGTGCGCGTCGCGGCGCCGGCCGCCTCAACCAACACGTAGACGGAGAAACCACATGAGCGAGAACAATTTCCTGGTGATCGACGACAACGAGGTGTTCGCGGGCACGCTCGCGCGCGGCCTCGAGCGGCGCGGTTACGCGGTCCAGCAGGCGCACGACAAGGAGGCGGCGCTGCGGCTCGCCGCCGGCGGCAAGTTCCAGTTCATCACCGTCGACCTGCACCTGGGCGAGGATTCGGGCCTGAGCCTGATCGCGCCGCTGTGCGACCTGCAGCCCGACGCGCGGATCCTGGTGCTGACCGGCTACGCGAGCATCGCGACGGCCGTGCAGGCCGTGAAGGAAGGCGCCGACAACTACCTCGCGAAGCCGGCGAACGTCGAGTCGATCCTGGCCGCGCTGCAGACCAACGCGACCGAGGTGCAGGCCGACGAGGCGCTCGAGAACCCGGTCGTGCTGTCGGTCGACCGGCTCGAATGGGAGCACATCCAGCGCGTGCTGGCCGAGAACAACAACAACATCTCGGCGACCGCACGCGCGCTGAACATGCACCGCCGAACGCTGCAGCGCAAGCTCGCGAAAAAGCCGGTGCGCCAGTAAGCGGGCGCACCAACGAAAACGGGCGGCCCGCCGGGCCGCCCGTTTCGTATCCGGTGCCGCGCGCGTTACAGCACGTAGCGCGACAGGTCCTCGTCCTGCGACACTTCGCCGAGTGCGCGATCGACATACTTCGCGTCGATCGTCACGCGCTCGCCGGCGTGGTTGCCGGCCGAGAACGACACTTCCTCGAGCAGCTTCTCGATCACCGTGTACAGCCGGCGCGCGCCGATGTTCTCGGTCTTCTCGTTGACCGCGAACGCGATCTCCGCGAGGCGGCGAATGCCGTCTTCGGCGAATTCGAGCTGCACGTCCTCGGTCGCGAGCAGCGCCTGGTACTGCTTGACGAGGCTCGCGTCGGTGGCGACGAGGATCGCTTCGAAGTCGTTCACCGACAGCGAGTCGAGCTCGACGCGGATCGGGAAGCGGCCTTGCAGTTCGGGGATCAGGTCGCTCGGCTTCGCGAGGTGGAACGCGCCGCTCGCGATGAACAGGATGTGGTCGGTCTTCACCATCCCGTACTTCGTGTTGACCGTCGTGCCTTCGACGAGCGGCAGCAGGTCGCGCTGCACGCCCTGGCGCGACACTTCGCCGCCGCTGCCTTCGTTGTTGCGCGACGTGATCTTGTCGATCTCGTCGAGGAACACGATGCCGTTCTGCTCGACGTTCTGCACGGCCTTCGTCTTCACTTCCTCTTCGTTCAGCATCTTCGCCGCTTCCTCGTCGGTCAGCAGCTTCAGCGCTTCCTTGATCTTCACCTTGCGGCGCTGCTTCTTGCCGCTGCCGAGGTTGGAGAACATCGAGCGGATCTGCTCGGTCATCTCTTCCATGCCCGGCGGCGCCATGATGTCCATGCCAGCCGACGGCTGCTCGAGGTCGAGCTCGACTTCCTTGTCGTCGAGCTGGCCTTCGCGCAGGCGCTTGCGGAAGGTCTGGCGCGTCGCGTTGTTGTCGTCGTTCGCGTGTTCGGCATTGCCGCCGAAGCCCACCGCGCGCGGCTGCGGCAGCAGGATGTCGAGGATGCGGTCTTCCGCCTGGTCGGTCGCCTTGCTGCGCACCTTGCGCATCTCGGTCTCACGCGTCTGCTTGACGGAGATCTCGATCAGGTCGCGCACGATGCTGTCGACGTCGCGGCCGACGTAGCCGACTTCGGTGAACTTGGTCGCTTCGATCTTGATGAACGGCGCATCGGCGAGCTTCGCGAGGCGGCGCGCGATTTCGGTCTTGCCGACGCCCGTCGGCCCGATCATCAGGATGTTCTTCGGCGTGATTTCCTGGCGCAGCGGATCGGCCACCTGCTGGCGGCGCCAGCGGTTGCGCAGCGCAACCGCGACGGCCTTCTTCGCCTTCGCCTGGCCGATGATGTGCTTGTCGAGTTCCGAGACGATCTCGGCAGGGGTCATGGTGCTCATGGTGCGGTCCTTACTCGATCGTTTCGATGATGCGGTTGTGGTTCGTGTAGATGCACATGTCGCCGGCGATCCCGAGCGACTTCTCGACGATCTCGCGCGGCGACAGCTCGGTGTTCTCGACGAGCGCACGGGCCGCGGCCTGCGCGTAGGCGCCGCCCGAGCCGATCGCGCAAATGCCGCCTTCGGGGTCGAGCACGTCGCCGTTGCCGGTGATCACGAGCGTGGTGGTGGCGTCGGCCGTGATCAGCATCGCCTCGAGGCGGCGCAGCATCCGGTCGGTGCGCCAGTCCTTCGCGAGCTCGACGGCCGCACGGGTCAGGTTGCCCTGGTGCTTCTCGAGCTTCGCCTCGAAGCGGTCGAGCAGCGAGAACGCATCGGCGGTGCCGCCCGCGAATCCGACCAGAACCTGGTTGTTGTAGATCCGCCGCACTTTCCGCGCGCCACCCTTCATGACGATGTTGCCGAGGGTTACCTGGCCGTCGCCGCCGAGCGCGACCTTGTCGCCGCGCCGGACCGAAACGATGGTCGTGCCGTGAAATTGCTCCATCTGCGTTCCTTGAGAAAAACGGGGAAGAGTCGGGCGGCGCGACGCGCCGCCGCGTGAATCCGCAGTGCGCCGGGGAGCGGCCCGGCGCGCGTCCGTTTCATTTTAGGGCGGGCACCGGGATATCAAGAGGCGGGGGGCAAATCGGCACACCGGGAACCGGTGCCGGAAAAACAAAAAGCGCGCGGCAGGCCGCGCGCTTTCGGGAAGCAGCGTGTCTGAGCGGAACGCCGCTCGATCAGTCGCCGAACAGCTTCTGGCGTAACTCGCGGCGCTCCTGCGCCTCGAGCGACAGCGTGGCGGTCGGACGGGCGAGCAGCCGCGGAATGCCGATGGGCTCGCCGGTCTCCTCGCACCAGCCGTAATCGCCGGAATCGATGCGGGCGAGCGACTGCTGAACCTTCTTGAGGAGCTTGCGTTCGCGATCGCGCGTACGCAGCTCGAGCGCGTGCTCTTCCTCGATCGTCGCGCGATCGGCGGGATCGGGGACGATCACCGTTTCGCGCAGGTTCTCGGTCGTCTGGCCTGCATTCTTGAGGATGTCCGCCTGCAACTGTTCGAGCCGATTTTTGAAGAAGGCGAGCTGATCCTCATTCATGTAATCCTTGTCGCTCATCTTCAGGATTTCGGCTTCGGTCAAGAGTTTCTTCGTCATCTGCTTGCTTCTTCAATGTGCGGCAAATCAAGAGATATTGCCTGCACTTTGGGATTACCCGCAACCGCGTTTGCATTCATTTGCGATTTGCCGCCGCGGGGCCGAAAGCCTCTGGAAAACCGGTTCTCAAATACCAGGATAGGCCTGGCGCGGAGTTGCGCGCGCTGCGAACCGGTGTGCTGCGCGGCACATCGCATCGGCCGCGGCCGGGAGGCGGATTGGCGATCCGGCGCGGTTGCGATGCCCGGAAAACTGGTTCAGCAAGAACCGGGCCTGTTTGTTGCCGTACTCCAGCGGGCACGTATTGTAACTGAATCGCAAGCGGGCGCCGTATCGGGTCGATCCCCGTCGGCTGCGCCAATATCTAGAAAATATAACGCGCAAATCGCGAAAAAGCGATGACGGCGAAACCCTGCCCGGAAAGTGCGCCGCGCGGGCGCCTCGGCCGCCGGGAAAGGCGGCCGGGCGACACCGTGCGCGGCGGTGCCCGCGCGTGTCAGGCGAGGCAGGCGTCGAGGCCGTCGGTGATCAGGTCCTGCGGCAGGTCGACGCCGATGAACACCATCTTGTTGGTCTTCTTCTCGACCGGCAGCCACTTCGCGGCGAGGTCGCTGCCCATCATCTGGTGCACGCCCTGGAACACGACCTTGCGGTCGACGCCCTTCATGTACAGCACGCCCTTGTAGCGCAGCATCCGCTCGCCGTAGATCTGCAGGATGCCGCCGAGGAAGTCTTCCAGCTTGTTCGGGTCGAACGGGCGGTCGTTGCGGTACACGAACGACTTGATCTTGTCGTCGTGGTGCGCGTGGTGGTGATGGTGGTGGCCGTGGTCGTGATCGTGCGCGCATTGGCCGTGATCGTGATCGCAACCGGCGTGATCGTGCTCATGGTCGTGATCGTGGTGGTGATGCGCGTGGTCGTCTTCGGCGAGGAAGTCGGGGTCGATCTCGAGTTTCGCGTTCAGGTTGAAGCCGCGCAGGTCGAAGATTTCCTTGATGTCGGCTTCGCCGAAATTCACGACCTTGATCGCGGCCTTCGGGTTCATGTGCATCAGGCGGTGCTTGAGGCCGGCGACGGTCTGATCGTCGACGAGGTCCGACTTCGTGATGAACAGGCGGTCGGCGAAACCGACCTGGCGCTGCACCACTTCGTGCTCGTCGAGCTGCGCGTTCGCGTGCTTCGCGTCGACGAGCGTGATGACCGCGTCGAGCAGGAAGTCGTCGGCGATTTCGCTGTCGATGAAGAAGGTTTGCGCGACGGGGCCCGGGTTCGCGAGGCCGGTCGTCTCGATCACGATGCGGTCGAAGTCGAGCTTGCCTTCGCGCTTCTTCGCGGCGAGATCGCCGAGCGCGCGGGCGAGGTCGCCGCGGATCGTGCAGCAGATGCAGCCGTTGCTCATCTGGATGATCTGCTCGTTCGAATCCTGCACGAGGATTTCGTTGTCGATGTTCTCTTCGCCGAATTCGTTCTCGATCACGGCGATCTTCATGCCGTGCTGTTCGTTCAGGATGCGCTTGAGCAGGGTCGTCTTGCCGCTGCCGAGGAAGCCGGTGAGGATGGTGACGGGAGTGGCCATGTCGGTCGCCTGTGGTTCGTGAATCGGGGTCAAAACCAGGATGTGCGTCGCGCCCTCGCGCTGCGAGCCGGGGCGCACAACCATCCATTGAAACATACCTGTCAAGCCCGCGCCCGTCGTCCGGACGACAGGGGCGAGCGCTGGTCCGCCAGGCGCGGAGGGCCGGCGGACGCGGGTGTGCGTCTAGATCGGGGCGATCAGACGATTTGCAACAGCAGGCCCTTCAGATATTCGCCTTCCGGGAACGCGGCGAGCAGCGGGTGGTCGACGCCCGCGCCGAGCCGCTTCAGGATGCGCGCGTCGACCTTCGCGTCGGCGGCCGCGCCCGCGACGATCTTCTGGAACAGGTCCATGTCGATCGCGCCCGAGCACGAGTACGTGAACAGCAGGCCGCCCGGACGCAGCAGCTTGAAGCCGCTCAGGTTGATGTCCTTGTACGCGCGCGCCGCGCGATCGACGCTGTCGCGGGTCGGCGCGAACTTCGGCGGATCGAGCACGATCAGGTCGAAACGCTCGCCTTCGTCGACGAGGCGGCGCAACGTCTTGAACGCGTCGGCGTCGAGCCAGGTCGCGCGTTCGGCGTCGAAGCCGTTGGCGACGACGTTCTGCTGCGCGAGCGCGAGCGCATCGCCCGACGAGTCGATCGACACGACGCGCGTCGCGCCGCCCTTGAGCGCCGCGAGCGAGAAGCCGCCCGTGTAGCAGAAGCAGTTCAGCACGTCGCGGCCGGCCGCGTACTGCGCGACGAGCGCGCGATTGTCGCGCTGGTCGACGTAGAAGCCCGTCTTGTGGCCGTTCGGCACGTCGACGTGATAGCGCACGCCGTTTTCGTTCGAGATCAGCGTCGCGGGCGGCGCATCGCCGGCCAGCACGCCGGTCGTCTGCTCGAGCCCTTCCTTGTCGCGGATCGACACGTCCGAGCGCTCGTACACGTTCGGGCAACCCGTCGCGCCGGTGAGCGCCGCGACGATCGCGTCCTTCCACGCTTCGACGCCGGCCGCCATGAACTGGCAGACGAGCTGGCCGCGCGGCGCGGCGCCGGCTTCGGCGGTGTCCGCGACGTAGTAGTCGACGATCAGCCCCGGCAGCCCGTCGGCCTCGCCGAACACGAGCCGCACCGCGCCGGTGCCCGACACCATCGTCGTGCGGTGCGCGACCGCGCGCTGCACGCGGCGCTTGAAGAAGGCGTGGTCGATCGGCTCGTGCTCGTCGAAGCTCCACACGCGCACGCGGATCTGCGACTGCGGGCTGTACGCGCCGCGCGCGAGGAAGCGGCCGTCGTGCGCGCGCACGAGCACGGTCGCGCCGGGCGCGGGCTTGCCGTCGACGCGGTCGATCGCATTCGCATAGATCCACGGATGGCGGCGCAGCAGCGATTTTTCCTTGGACGGCTTGAGGGTGACGGTTTGCATGATGAGATCGAAATGGGCCGCGACGGAAGCCGACCGTTATCGGTCGCCGTGCGCGGCGGGTAGCACGGGAAGGGCGTCAGTCGCGCTTCTTCGCGCGCGGATGCGCGCTGTCGTAAATCTTCGCGAGATGCTGGAAGTCGAGCGACGTATAGACCTGCGTCGCGGCGACGCTCGCGTGGCCGAGCAGTTCCTGCACCGCGCGCAGGTCGCCGCTCGACTGCAGTACGTGCGTCGCGAACGAGTGGCGCAGCACGTGCGGATGGACGTTGGCCGGGATGCCCGCGGCGAGCGCCGCGCGCTTCACGCGCTCGCGCACGACGCCCGGCGACATCCGGTTGCCGCGCACGGACACGAACAGCGGATGCGGGTCGTGCCTGACGAATTCGCCGCGCACCGCGAGCCACGCGTTCAGCGCGTCGATCGCCTTGCGGCCGACCGGCACCTTGCGTTCCTTGTTGCCCTTGCCGCGCACGGTGACTTCGGCTTCGGCGAGATCGAGCCAGCCGGTCGAACGGTAGCCGTCGGCCTGCGTATACATCACGTCGAGCCCGATCAGTTCGGCGAGGCGCAGCCCCGACGAATAGAACAGCTCGAGGATCGCGTGATCGCGGATGCCCTCGGTCGTGCCGGCGAGCGGCGCGTCCATCAGCGCGGACGCGTCGTCGACCGACAGCGCCTTCGGCAAGGTCTTCGGGCGTTTCGGCGCGCGCACCGCGGCAACCGGATTCGCGGGCATCTCGACGCGCTGCGCGAGCCAGCGGTAGAACGCGCGCCAGGCGGACAGCCGGTGCGAGATCGACCGCGCGGACAGCCCGCCCGCATGGGCGCGCGCGACCGCGCCGCGCATGTCGGCGGCCGTCAGCGCGTCGAGCGGCCGGCCGGCCGCGAGCTTCTTCAGTTCGTCGAGTTCGTGCGTGTACGCGCGCAGCGTGTGTTCCGACAGCTGCCTGACGTGTTTCAGGTTCGACAGGTAGGCGGCGATCGGGTCGTCGGTCATCGTGGGCGGCGGATCAGTGCGGCAGCAGGCGCGTGAGCGCGGCGCTCGCGAGCGTCGCGATCTGCGCGAGGAAGTCGGTGGCCATCCCGTCGTGGAAGCGGCGCGGATCGGGCGAGCCGAGCACGAGCAGGCCGAACGCGGGCGCATCGGTGCCGGCGAGCGGCGTGCGTAGCGCGAGCAGCGCGACCGAGGTGGCCGCGCCGTCGCCGGCCGGCGCGGCTTCGGCGCCTTCCGCTGCATGCGCGGCCGGCGCGGCGACCGCGGGCGCGAGCCACTGCGCCGCTTCGAAGCCCGTGTTCGCGCCGCAGTACGGCGTCGACAGCCCGTTCGTGAACAGGCGCACTTCCTCGCCGACTTGGCGGGCGAAGTCGGCCTGCGCGTAGGTGTCGGCGACGTCCCACACGCGCAGCGCCGTCTGCGGCACGTCGAACACGTCGGCGATGCCGTCGGCGATCGTGCGCGGCAGTGCGTACGGATCGCGTTCCGCGATCACGCGCGCGGTCCAGCGGCTGAACTTCGCGGACAGGCTGTCGTTCTCGTGGCCGTAGCGCACGAGTTCGGCCAGCCGGCGCTCGAGATGCTTGTTCTTGTCGCGCAGCATCTCCATCTGCCGCTCCTGCAGCGAGATCGCGGCCTTGCCGTGCGGGTTCGCGAGACGGATCGTCGCGAGCAGTTCGGCGTGCTGCGCGAAGAATTCGGGATTGGCGAGCAGGTAGTCGGCGACTTCGCGATCGTTCATGTGGCTGGCGCGTTCAGTTATCAAGGACGTTGCAGGGTCAGGCGTTCAGGTCGATCTCGCCTTCGAACACGGTCGCGGCGGGGCCGGCCATCATCAGCGCGGCGGCTTCGTCGCGCGCGCCGTCCCAGCCGATCGTCAGCGTGCCGCCGTGCGTGTGCACGGTCACGGGCGAGTCGAGCAGGCCGCGCCGGATGCCGGCCGCGACCGCCGCGCACGCGCCGGTGCCGCACGCGAGCGTCTCGCCCGCGCCGCGTTCGTACACGCGCAGCTTCACTTCGTTGCGCGACACGATCTGCATGAAGCCGGCGTTCACGCGCTGCGGGAAACGGGCATGGCGTTCGATCAGCGGGCCTTCTTCCAGCACCGGATACGCGTCGGTATCGTCGACGACCTGCACCGCGTGCGGATTGCCCATCGACACCGTCGAGATCCAGCGCGTCGCACCGCCGACGTCGAGCGGCCACAGCGTGTCGCGGCCTTCGCGGCGGCCGTCGAGGCCCGCTGCATCGAACGGCACCTGCGCCGGCGCGAACACGGGCGCACCCATGTCGACGACGACTTCGCCGTTGTCCTGCAGCGTCAGCGTGATCAGGCCCTTCATGACCTGCACGCGCACGCTGCGCTTGTCGGTCAGGCCGCGGTCGCTGACGAACTTCACGAAGCAGCGCGCGCCGTTGCCGCAGTGTTCGACTTCGCCGCCGTCGCAATTGAAGATCCGGTACTTGAAATCCGCGCCGTCGACGGTCGGTTTCTCGACCAGCAGCAACTGGTCGGCGCCGATGCCGAAATGACGGTTGGCGAGTGCGCGCACCTGCGCGTCGGTGAGCGGCGGCAACGCGCGCGAATAGCCGTCGAGCACGACGAAGTCGTTGCCCGCGCCGTGCATCTTGGTGAACGAGAGTTTCACTGGGTCCGGAATTCCATGACGAACAAGGCGGTCGGCACGGCATGAACGGCCGGCGGCCGGGCCGGGCGGTGTCGTTCGTCGTGCAGATCTCAACCGCAAATGATACATGCAGCCGACTGGGGCGTCCCGCGCGGGGGCGACGCTTCGCGTCGCGCCGGCGGGCGGTATCGGTCGATCGGTCGACTGGTCGGGCAGGTGACGGGCAGGCAAATTGTCGGGATACGGCGGGCGCCGTCGCGGCGAAAGCGGCGCTGGCGATGCGTGCCCGCCGCGCGGCGAAGGTACGGCGCGATCAGGACGCGCGTTTTCGTACCGGTCAAATCGGATATTCGGCGGTCAGCGTCAACGGCAGCTGGCGGCTGACGTTCCGGTTCGAAGGCGCCGATGCCGTGCTGGTCAACGACCAGGACCATCACTGAGGTGATTCAAGCCATGACCCGCGTCTTCAATCCGCCCCATCCGGGCGAAACGCTGCGCGACGACGTGCTGCCGGTGCTGGGCCTGAGGTCACCGAGGCCGCGTCGCAGCTGGGTGTGACGCGAGCCACACTGTCGCGCATCCTGCACGGCCATGCGGGCATCTCGCCGGACATGGCGCTGCGTCTCGAAGCGTGGCTCGGCGAGGACGGCGAGGGGCGGGCCGATCTGTGGCTCGCGCAGCAGTCGGCCTACGATCCGTGGCGGGCGCGCGCGAAAGGCGCGCCGAAGGTGGCGAGAGCGCAGGCGCGCACGTGACGGCGCGCCCGCGGGTTTCGCGCGGCAGGGTCAGTACAGGCTCGGCTCGCCGGGCGGGCGCGTCTTGAAGCGCTTGTGGACCCAGTAATACTGCTCCGGCATCAGCGGGATCTGCTCCTCGAGGAATGCGTTCATCCGCCGCGCGTCGAGATCGTCGTCGCCGGTCGGGTAGTGATCCCACGGCTTGAATACCTTCAGACGGTAGCCCTTGTAGTTCGGCAGCACCTCGCCGATGAACGGCACGACCTGCGCGCGGCCCGTCTTCGCGAGCCGGCCGACGGCCGTCAGCGTGCAGGCCGGCACGCCGAAGAACGGCACGAACGTCGAGTTGCGCAGCCCGTAGTCCATGTCGGCGCCGAGCATCACGGGCTTGCGGTCGCGCAGCCAGCGCAGCACGACGCGCGCGCTGTCCGCGCGGCCGACCATCTCGGCGTCGAAGCGCCCGCGCGCCTTCTTCGCCGCTTCCTCGAGCACCGCATTCGAGAACGGCTGGTACAGCGACCCGCAGCGGCGGTGCAGCGAACGATTCAGCCAGATCGAACCGGCCTCGATGCCGACGAAGTGCAGGCCGAGGAACAGCGTCGGCGGCAGGTCGGGATCGTCGAGATCGACCGCGCTGTCGACCTGGATCAGCTTCGCGAGCTTTTTCTCCGAGCCGAACCACTGCACGCTGCGCTCGACGTAGCTGCGGATCGCATGGCGGAAATGCTGGCCCGCCACTTCCTCGCGCCGCGCGTCGCTCCAGTCCGGGAAGCAGAGTTTCAGATTGGTGTGTACGATGCGCTTTCGCCGGCTGGGGATCTGGTACAGCAGCCAGCCGAGACCATCGCCGAACCGTGCGGTCAGGCCGTACGGCAGCAGGGCGAGCAGTTTCAGCAAGCCGATGGCGAGGTGCGTGGCTAGACGACCTAGCATGCGAAACCTCCGAGGGACCGGCTGGCCGGCATGTCGAGAACAGGGTGGTAAGACAGCGGAAGATGCAGCACGGGCGGCGCTCTGTGACAATTCAGGAAAGCCGCTATAATACGGGCTTCGCCGAGTTAACTGACAACTTGCGGGGCGAAGCCGGCTGGTGCCACACGCACTGCCCGGTCCTGGTAATCCGCTAAAGCGTCGCCGCTTCAGGCCCAACGAAGCTGGCTACGTGAAACCAACCGTAACCACACAGGAGCCTGAAAAAGTGGCAAACGATTATCTCTTCACGTCCGAATCCGTCTCCGAAGGCCATCCGGACAAAGTCGCGGACCAGATCTCGGACGCGATTCTCGACGCCATCCTCGAGCAGGACAAATATTCCCGCGTAGCGGCCGAAACGCTGTGCAACACGGGTCTCGTCGTTCTGGCCGGTGAAATCACCACGACGGCCAACATCGACTACATCCAGATCGCGCGCGACACCATCAAGCGCATCGGCTACGACAACACCGACTACGGCATCGACTACAAGGGTTGCGCGGTGCTCGTCGCGTACGACAAGCAGTCGCCGGACATCGCGCAGGGCGTCGATCGTGCTCACGACGACAACCTCGACCAAGGCGCGGGCGACCAGGGCCTGATGTTCGGCTATGCGTGCGACGAAACCCCGGAACTGATGCCGCTGCCGATCTACCTGTCGCACCGCCTCGTCGAGCGCCAGGCCAGCCTGCGCCGCGACGGCCGCCTACAATGGCTGCGTCCGGACGCGAAGTCGCAGGTGACGGTCCGCTACGTCGACGGCAAGCCCGATTCGATCGACACCGTCGTGCTGTCGACGCAGCACGCACCGGACATCGAACTGCCGGCGCTGCGCGAAGCCGTGATCGAGGAAATCATCAAGCCGACGCTGCCGGCCGAGCTGATCAAGGGCGACATCAAGTTCCTCGTGAACCCGACCGGCCGGTTCGTGATCGGCGGCCCGCAGGGCGATTGCGGCCTGACCGGCCGCAAGATCATCGTCGACACGTACGGCGGTGCCGCACCGCACGGCGGCGGCGCGTTCTCGGGCAAGGATCCGTCGAAGGTCGACCGTTCGGCCGCGTATGCAGGCCGCTACGTCGCGAAGAACATCGTCGCCGCCGGCCTCGCGTCGCGCGCGCTGATCCAGGTGTCGTACGCGATCGGCGTGGCCGAGCCGACCTCGGTGATGGTCAACACGTTCGGCACGGGCCGCGTGTCGGATGCGGTGATCACGAAGCTCGTGCGCGAGCATTTCGACCTGCGCCCGAAGGGCATCATCAAGATGCTCGACCTGCTGCGCCCGATCTACGAGAAGACCGCTGCCTACGGCCACTTCGGCCGCGAAGAGCCGGAATTCTCTTGGGAAGCGACCGACAAGGCGCTCGCCCTGGCCGAAGCGGCTGGCGTCGAGCCGACGGCACGCGTCGCGTAAGCGTCGTTCGCCCGCAAAGAAAAACCCCGGCTTGCCGGGGTTTTTTTACGGGTGCCGATCGCCGGCGCAACGGCGGCGATCGTGGCGGGGCGGGTGTGCCCGCCGGCGCGCGTTCAGCGTGCGCCGAACCCGAACCAGCCGTTGCTGGCCGCGAGGCGGCGCGGGCGGTTGATGCGGCGCTGCGGGCCGAGCGCGCGGCGCAACGCGAGCGCGCGCAGCGACGACGGCTTCTGCAGCAGCGAGCGCAGGCCGGCACGGCGTGTGAATGCCTGCGCGCTCATCATCGAGAAAAATGCGTGGAACCACGCACGGATACCGTCCAGCCGGCTGTGCGCGGGCGTACGCTCGGCCAGCGCCTGCGTGCGGGCGCGGTGATGGCGCAGCGAGCGGGCAGGAGCGGGCGGCACGACGCGCTTCGCAGCGCGGTTGAAACGGGAAGTCAGACGGAATGGCATGTGAACGATGCTTCGCTTGTATGGGTGGCGCCCTGGAGAGCGCACTGGTATGAACGGCCTCGGATGGCGCAACGGATCTTACCGAAACTCGCTGCGCGCCGCGCCCGCCAGAATTGACAGGCCGCGACAGGCTACAGGGGATTCATGACGGGCAAAAGTCGCGATAAACCCTTGAGCCGCAAGGCGTGTGCCGCATACCGCCTGTCGGTGAGGCAGGTGTCGCGACGAACAGTTCCCTTGAGCCGGATCAAATCCGCGATTGGCATGCCCCTGCGCACGACAATGGCGCTGTTCGCGGCATCCGGCGCCGATTTACAATCGTCACATTCACACAATAAACGTCTGGCATCCCATGTCGTCTTCATTGCAGTCGGAATCGATCCGCGCGCAAGTCGCGGAATTGCGCGAGCGCGGCTTCGTCGTCGCGCGCGGCCTCGTCGGCGAGCAGCAGTGCGCGACGCTCAGGCAGATCGCGGAGCGCCAGTTGCGCGAGGCCGCCGAGCCGATCGAATTCGAAGCCGATCTGCGCTACCCGGGCGCGCCCGAGTCGAAGCATGCGCCGGGCGGGCACACGGTGCGGCGGCTGCTCGATGCGTACTCGCGCGATCCGGCGTTCGCCGAACGGGCGATCGCCCCCGAAATCGGCGCGTGGATGCGCGAGTATTTCGGTGAAGAGCCCGTGCTGTCGCGCGCGCATCACAACTGCATGATGACGAAGCATCCCGCGTACGGCAGCCTGACGGGGTGGCACCGCGATTTCCGTTACTGGTCGTTCGCGCGTCCCGACATGGTGTCGGTGTGGCTCGCGCTGGGGCCGGAAACGAACGAGAACGGCGCGCTGTGGCTCGTGCCGGGCTCGCATACGGCGGAATTCGGGCCGGAAGCGTTCGACGACGCGAAGTTTTTCCGCGGCGACCTGCCCGAGAACCGCAAGCTGATCGACGCGGCCACCTGCCCGCCGCTGCAGACGGGCGATGTCGTGTTCTTCCACTGCAACACGCTGCATTCGGCCGGACAGAACCGCTCCGACCAGGTGAAATTCTCGCTCGTGTACACGTACCACGGCGCGAGCAACCGGCCGGTGCCCGGCACGCGCTCGGCGTCGAAGCCGGAAGTGCAGTTCTAGGTGTGAATCGGGCGGCGCGCAGATGCCGCGACGTATCGGGCGATGCGGCGCATCGCCGGCGCATGAAGCAACGGGCGGCCTGGCCGCCCGTTTCGTTTGGCGCGGCCCGATCGCAGGACGCGGGCCGTGCGTGCGCGGTGCGGCCGCGCGATCAGCGCTTGGCGCCCGGCATCGCGAGGCCGATCAGGCCGACGAGCGATGCGACGGCCCCGCCGACGATCAGCAGGATCGTCTTCGTCGCGGGCGAACCGGTGAAGAAGCGCGACACGTTGTCGTTGATCGAATGGAACGACTGGCCGCCGAAGTACAGCAGCACGACGCCGCCGACGAGCAATGCAACCGAGATGACCCGGGACATACCAACCTCGCTGAAACGGTGATTCGAGACGCCGCAGTGTAGGCGACGACCGCGGTCGCGTCCATCGCGACGCGGCCGTGCGCGTTCCGGCCGCTTTCGCTAACATAGTCGTCGTACGACTCCTTCGCCGCCGCCGCGCCGTGCGCGGCCGGCGCGCGTCCTTCTGTCCGATGTCCTGACGGGAATTATTCATGGCCTACGAAGCAGCTTCCGAACGTTATGCCGGCATGCAATACCGCACCTGCGGCAAATCCGGGCTCAAACTGCCCGCCCTGTCGCTTGGCCTGTGGCACAACTTCGGCGACTCGACGCCGATCTCGACGCAGCGCGAGATCCTGCGCACCGCGTTCGATCTCGGCATCAACCATTTCGATCTCGCGAACAACTACGGGCCGCCGTACGGCAGCGCCGAAACCAACTTCGGCCGGCTGCTGAAGGAGGATTTCCGGCCGTATCGCGACGAGCTGCTGATCTCGACGAAGGCCGGCTGGGACATGTGGCCGGGGCCGTACGGCAGCGGCGGCGGGTCGCGCAAGTACGTGCTCGCGAGTCTCGACCAGAGCCTGCAGCGCATGGGGCTCGACTACGTCGACATCTTCTACTCGCACCGCTTCGATGCGCACACGCCGCTCGAGGAAACGGCGGGCGCGCTCGCGTCGGCCGTGCAGCAAGGCAAGGCGCTCTACATCGGCATCTCGTCGTATTCGGCCGCGAAGACGCGCGAGATGGCCGAGCTGCTCGCGCAGTACCGCGTGCCGCTGCTGATCCACCAGCCGTCGTACAACATGCTGAACCGCTGGATCGAGGGCGACCTGCTCGGCGCGCTCGACGACGTCGGCGCGGGCAGCATCGCGTTCACGCCGCTCGCGCAGGGCCTGCTCACGTCGAAATACCTGAACGGCGTGCCGGCCGACGCGCGCGTGAACAAGCCGGGCGGCGGCTCGCTGAAGCAGGATCACCTGAGCGCGGACAACCTCGAGCACGTGCGCAAGCTCAACGCGATCGCCGAGCGGCGCGGGCAGAGCCTCGCGCAGATGGCGCTGGCGTGGGTGCTGCGCAATGGCCGCGTGACGTCCGCGCTGATCGGCGCGAGCCGTGCGGAGCAGGTGCGCGAAAACGTCGGTGCGTTGAAGAACCTCGAATTCTCGGCGGAGGAACTGGCGGAGATCGATCGTTACGCGACCGAAGGCGGCATCAATCTGTGGGAAAAGCCGTCCACCGATCAGGCGATCTGACCGGCAGTCGATACGGCATGCGAAACGATCTCGCGTGCCGTATCGCGGGCGTGCGGGCAACCCCTCGCATCGCCGCGGCGCAGCGATGCGTGCGATAACGCCGGGTTGCCGCGCTAGATCAGCGCAGGCAGGCCTTCGACGAGCAACACCGCGACGCCGACGCCGAGGATGACGCCGAGCACGCGCAGCAGGTTGTGACGGAATTCGGTGGCGCACGGTACCGCGCCGAGAAACAGCGCTCCGGCCAGCGCCATCGGAATCAACAGGATGAAGTCGCCGATCGTGAAATAGGTCGTCATGCGTGTCTCCAGTGCCGGCCGGAGTCAGCGCGTTGGCGCTTGATTCGGCCCCATGCCGGGTGTTTCTAGTGTTGGCCCGACCCGTTTGCGAGCGGGACGGTCAATTCGAGTATAGGCAACCGGCGGCGCTTTTCGCTATCCGAACCATTAAAAATCAGCGGAAAGCCCGCGGAAACACGCATTTTTTCCGCAAGCCAGACGAACGCCTTGCGCGTATCTTTCCCGTTCCTTTCGTTTTTCGCGCAATGGGCGCATGTGTCCGATGCGGGCCGCCGCACCGCAGCGCGGCGCGGCGGCCCGCACGCTTACGCGCGCTCGGGTTGCGCGCGGGCGGCCGATGCGCGGAACACGAGCGCGAGCCCCGCGACGATCGCCCCCATGCCGGCGAGCGCGAGCGGCTCCGGCCGGTTGCCGAGCCACACGGCATCCATCAGCGTGGTGACGACGGGCACGAGATAGAACAGGCTCGTCACGTTCACGAGATCGCCGCGCTGCATCAACCGGTAGAACAGCAGTTGCGCGATCACCGAAATCACGACGCCGAGCCACAGCAGCGGGACGACGAACGCCCAGTTCATCTCGAACGACACCGGCCGGAACGGCACGATCGCGACGCACAGCGCAAGGCCGATCGCATTCTGCAGCGGCAGCACGTCGGCGGGCGCCGCGCGTACGCGCTTTTGCAGCAGCGAGCCGGCGGTCAGCGCGACGAGCGAGGTGAGCGCGCACGCGATGCCTGCCGCCGACAGGCCGCCCGCACCGCCGCTCGCGCCCCGGCACACGACGAGCGCGAGCCCGGCCAGCGACAGCGCGAGACCCGCGACGCGCACGGGCTGCCAGCGTCGCTCGACGATCGCGAGCGTGAGGATCGGCTGTACGCCAAGGATCGTTGCGAGCACACCGGGCGCGATCCCGCGCTCGAGTGCGAGCAGGTAGAAGATCGAATAACCGCCCATCATCAGCACGCCGGTCAGCGCGGCCATGCGCCGCTCGCCGCGCGGCGGCAGCCAGCGTTTGCGCATGAAGGCCAGCGCGAGCAGCACGAGCGACGCGAGCGCGAAGCGCGCGGTGAGAAAGGCGAATGCGGACGCGTGACGCAGACCGAGTTCGGAGAAGATCGCGCCGCTGCTCCACAGCAGCACGAAGAGCGATGTCGCGCCATGCGCGGCGAGCGCGCGTTTGAACGAAACCATGTGAATCCACCTGTCGAACGGATCGGAACGTTCCATCCGCGCGCGCGGCAACAGGCGGTACGTGACGACGCACGCACTGCGGCCAGCGGGGGCGAATGGAAGACGAAACGGCAGCCGGCTGGTCAGCCGGCGCGCGCTGCCGGAGGGGGCGGCGCGGCGCCGACGAGCGGCGGTGCGACAGGAGGAGGCAGGACCGACGGATGCGCGCACGCCTGCGGCCGCGAGTCGAACTGCGGCCGGGATTGGGCGAGGGCGGACGTGAGCGGATGCATCGTGTCGGAAGGCGATTGAACGCGGATGAAGGCCAAAGGTACCGCAAGGCAAGGATCGAGCGCAACCCTTGTCGGCGGCGTCGCATCACGAACGACGCGATGCGTCGATCACGTGCGTGCCGGCGTGCCGGGCGGTTTCGGCGGGCAGTCACATTCGACAGGGTATGATGGGGGTAACCGGGCGGGCAAGTACGTGCCCGGCGCAGTGGTTGATTGGAGACATTCGACGAATTCGCGGCACTTCGCCTGCTTCTTCTTCTTTTCGTGCTTCGATAAACCGTGAACAATGGGATGACGCGCAACGCTTCGTCGAGAGCGGCGCGGATCGTGCATTTGCCGGCCCGCCAGCGGGCCGGGTTTCAAGAGTCAAGAGTGGGGAACCATCATGCATATCGGGTCGATTGTCTGCACTACCCATATCGCGGTGCCGAAGGGCGCGCGCGGCATCGTCCAGCGCATCCTGGGCGACATGGCCATGGTGACCTGGTACGCGGGCGTGCCGGGTGAGTCGAAAGAACTCAACACCGAGCCGTTCTTTCTCGAGGACCTGATCGACACCGGCGAATCCGTGCTGCCGGCCGGCGCGGCGCTTCACTAAGCGGGCGCCACACCGGACGCTCGTCTTTCGGTCCGGCTGGCGGCACAATGCGGGACATGACAGACGCCACTTCCGCTCCCGCTTCTCCCGCCAGCCCGCCGTTCGCCGGCCTCACGCCCGAGTGCGTGCTCGACGCGCTCGACAGCGTGCTGATACCGGCCGGCCTGCGCACCGACGGGCGCCTGCTCGCCCTCAACAGCTACGAAAACCGCGTCTACCAGGTCGGCATCGAAGACGGCCCGCCGGTCGTCGCGAAGTTCTATCGCCCGGCACGCTGGTCGGACGACGCGATTCTCGAAGAGCATGCGTTCGTCGCCGAACTCGCCGCGCGCGAGATTCCGGCGGTGCCCGCGCGCACATTCGACGGCCGCACGCTGCACGCGTTCGACGGCTTCCGCTTCTCGATTTTCGAGCGGCGCGGCGGGCGCGCCCCCGATCTCGACCGCAGCGACACGCTGGAATGGCTCGGCCGCTTCATCGGCCGGATTCACGCGGTCGGCGCGACCGAGCCGTATGTCGCGCGTCCCGTGCTCGACATCCATACGTTCGGCTACGAGCCGCGCGACTACCTGCTCGCGCACGATTTCATTCCGGATGACGTACGACCGGCCTACGAGACGGCCGTCGCGCTCGCGCTCGAGGGCGTCGAGGCCGCGTTCGAACGCGCGGGCGACATCCGCCTGCTGCGCACGCACGGCGACTGCCATCCGAGCAACGTGTTGTGGACCGATGCCGGCCCGCATTTCGTCGACTTCGACGACAGCCGGATGGCGCCGGCGGTCCAGGATCTGTGGCTGCTGCTGCCGGGCGATCGCGAAGGCGCGTCGCGCGCGCTCGCGGACCTGCTCGCCGGTTACGAGGATTTCTGCGAATTCGAGCCGCGCGAGCTGCATCTGGTCGAAGCGCTGCGCACGCTGCGGCTGATCCACTACGCGGCATGGCTTGCGCGGCGCTGGGACGATCCCGCGTTTCCGGCCGCCTTCCCGTGGTTCAACACGCACCGTTACTGGGAAGCGCGCGTGCTCGAGTTGCGCGAGCAGATCGGCGCGATGCAGGAAGGGCCGCTCTGGCCCGTGTGACGGCACGCGCGGCATCCCCGCCGCGCGGCAGGCTGGCGAGGGCCGCGGCGCGATGCGGGCGGCCCGTCCGATACGGCTGCCTCAGAGCTTCAGCATCAGCTTGATCAGCGCGGCGAAGCGCTTGCCGTACGGCGGCGCAAGCAGGTTGCGCGTGTTCAGGCGCGCCTGCGTGAGCACGGGCTTCATCTTCGAGAACGTCACGAAACCGTCGTAGCCGTGGTATGCGCCCATGCCGCTCGCGCCGACACCGCCGAACGGCAAGCTGCCGCACGCGATGTGCATCAGCGCTTCGTTGATCGTCACGCCGCCCGAGATCGTTTCGCGCATCACGCGGTCGATCGTGCCGCCATCCTCGTCGAACAGGTAGAGCGCGAGCGGACGCGGGCGGGCGTTCACGTACGCGATCGCCTCGTCGAGCCGCTCGTACGGCACGAGCGGCAGCAGCGGCCCGAAGATTTCCTCCTGCATCAACTGCGACGCGGCCGGCACTTGCGTGACCGCGCACGGCACGAAGCGGCGCGAAGCGGGATCGGAGGGCGCGTCGGACAGCGGATGCAGCTGCGCGCCGGCGGCCTGCGCGTCGCTCGCGAGTTGCTGCAGGCGCGCGTAGTGACGCGGCGACACGATCGTCGTGTAGTCGCCGTTCGTCGCCAGGTTCGGATACAGCTTCGCGAAGCGTGCCCGTGCGCGCTCGATGAACGCGGCTTCCATCCCGCGCGGCAGCAGCACGTAGTCGGGCGCGATGCAGGTCTGGCCCGCATTCAGCGACTTGCCGGCGACGATCGCGTCGACGGCCGCGTCGAAGCGCGCGTTCGGGCCGACGATGGCCGGCGACTTGCCGCCGAGCTCAAGCGTGACGGGCGTCAGGTTGTCGGCGGCCGCACGCATCACGTGGCGGCCGACATGCGTCGAACCGGTAAACAGCAGGTGATCGAACGGCAGCGCGCTGAACGCGGCGCCGACCTCCGCGTCGCCGTTCACGACCGCGACGTGGTCGCGCGTGAAGGTCTTGCCGATGAGTTGCTCGAACAGGGCCGACGTGCGCGGCGTCAGTTCCGACATCTTGATGATTGCGCGGTTGCCGGCCGCGAGCGCGCAGATCAGCGGCCCGGCCGCGAGCAGCACCGGATAGTTCCACGGCACGACGATGCCGACCACGCCGAGCGGCTGCGGAATCACCTTCGCGCGCGCTGGCCGCAGCCACTTGTTCATCGGCTTGCGGATCGGCTTCATCCAGCGCTTGCCGTGCTTCAGCGCGTCGTCGATCTCTTCCTTCGCCATCCAGATTTCCGACAGCAGCACTTCCTGCTTCGCGCGATGGCCGAAATCGGCGCTGATCGCCTCGGCGAGTGCGTCCGCATGGTCGATCAGCATCGTGCGCAGCGCGCGCAGGTGCTGCATGCGCGTCTCCCATGCCGGATACGGTGCGCGCAGGTACGCCGCGCGCTGGTCGCGCAGCAGCGCCGTCAGCGCGTCGACCGACGGCAGTGCTTGCGGGGCCAGTTCGGGCAGGTCGTTCTTCATGTCGTCTCCTCCAGTTGGACCGGGCGGGCCGGCCGGCCGTCACGCCGCACGCTCGGCGAGCGCGGCGGCGCGGATCGGGTGATGCGTGTCGCGCGGCGCGGGGCCGGATGCGACGTGTACTCGAAAACCGGTTGCATCCCGCGGCGGGCGTCGCATCCGCGCGACGGTGTCCGCCGTCGACACGCGTGTCGCACGGCACGCGTGCGCGCCCCGAGGCGGTGACGAGCGGTCGTGCGATGCTGCCGCGCGATCGCATGCCGGCGCACCGAAGCAGCGCCGGGCGACGTGTCTGCCGATCCGTATCGCGATGCATCGTGCGGCTGCGGCGATACGTTATCCAAACGGTCGGCGACGACCCGTGCCGTTCGATTTCGATCGACCGCGCGCATGATGCCGAGCGTCGCCGCGGGGGCGGCCGTTTGAAATGAAATGCGGGCCGCGCGCGTGACATCCGGACCACCCGGTCGGCACACGGCCTGCAGAATCCGGCGCTGCATCGTCGTCCCTCCCGTTTCGCGACGGACCGGCTTCTCGTGGCCGGCGTATCGCGCGAAGCGAATCGATACATCTTAAATTTAGTTCACGCGGGCGTTTAGAGGAATCGCTCTTGAATCCGCGCGCCGTGCATGCGACGGCCGTTCCTACAATGCCCGAACATTACAAGAGGAGACGCGGTCGCGCGGCGGTGCCGGGCGCCCTCCATGACACGACGGAGACGTGACATGCAATACGACTACATCATCGTCGGCGGCGGTTCGGGCGGGTCGAGCCTGGCCGGCCGTCTCGCCGATGCCTGCCCCGATGCGACGATCGCGCTGATCGAGGCCGGCTCGCATACGGAGCGCAACCTGCTCGTCAACATGCCGGTCGGCATCGCGGCGCTGGTGCCGTTCAAGCTCGGCACGAACTACGGCTACGAGACGGTGCCGCAGCCGGGCCTCGGCGGGCGGCGCGGCTACCAGCCGCGCGGGCGCGGGATGGGCGGCTCGAGCGCGATCAACGCGATGATCTACACGCGCGGCCATCCGGGCGACTACGACGAGTGGGCGCAGCTCGGCGCGACGGGCTGGGGCTGGCAGGACGTGCTGCCGTATTTCCGCCGCGCGGAAGGCAACGAACGCGGCGCCGATGCATGGCACGGCGCGGACGGCCCGCTGACGGTGTCGGATCTGCGCTTTCGCAATCCGTTCTCCGAACGATTCATCCAGGCCGCGCACGCGGCCGGCTATCCGCTGAACGACGACTTCAACGGCGCGACGCAGGAAGGCGTCGGCTTCTACCAGGTCACGCACCGCGACGGCTCGCGCTGTAGCGTGGCGCGCGCGTACATCTACGGCCGCAACCGGCCGAACCTGCACGTGATCACCGATGCGACGGTGCTGCGCGTCGGCTTCGACGGCAAGCGCGCGGTCGGTGTCGCGGTATCGCGCAACGGCCGCGTCGAGACGCTCGGCGCGCGCGCGGAGGTGATCCTGTCGGCCGGCGCGTTCAATTCGCCGCAGCTGCTGATGTGTTCGGGGATCGGCCCGGCCGAGCAACTGCGCCGGCACGGCATCGCGGTCGTGCAGGATGCGCCGGACGTCGGCACGAACCTGATCGACCACATCGACTTCATCATCAACACGCGCGTGAATTCGTCGGAGCTGGTCGGCGTGTGCGTGCGCGGGATCGCGAAGATGACGCCCGCGCTCGCGCGCTATTTCTCGAGCCGCACGGGGATGATGACGAGCAACGTCGCGGAGGCCGGCGGTTTCATCAAGAGCGATCCGTCGCTCGAGCGTCCCG
Organism: Burkholderia sp. L-4; assembly: GCF_056856535.1. Lineage (NCBI taxonomy): Bacteria > Pseudomonadati > Pseudomonadota > Betaproteobacteria > Burkholderiales > Burkholderiaceae > Burkholderia > Burkholderia sp. L-4. Next base: position 3,473,061 of record NZ_JBXEOX010000001.1, on the reverse strand, counting down.
ACCTGCAGCTGCATTTCTGCACGGCGCTCGTCGACGACCACAACCGCAAGATGCACTGGGGGTTCGGCTATTCGCTGCACGTGTGCGCGCTGCGGCCGTTCAGCCGCGGCACGGTCGCGCTCGCGAGCGGCGATGCGCGCGACGCGCCGCTGATCGATCCGCGCTTCTTCAGCGATTCACGCGATCTCGACCTGCTCGTGCGCGGCACGCAGGCGATGCGCCGCATCCTGTCGCAGGCGCCGCTCGCGTCGCAGGGCGGGCGCGAGCTGTACACGCGGGCGGACCAGAGCGAGGCCGAGCTGCGCGCGACGATCGTCGCGCATGCCGACACGATCTACCACCCGGTCGGCACGTGCCGGATGGGCTCGGATGCGCGTGCGGTCGTCGATCCGCAGTTGCGCGTGCGCGGCGTCGAAGGGCTGCGGGTGGTCGATGCGTCGGTGATGCCGACACTGGTCGGCGGGAACACGAATGCGCCGTCGGTGATGATCGGCGAGCGCGCGGCGGACTTCATCGTCGCGGCGCGCAAGGGCGGGGTACCGCGCGGCGAGGCGGCTGCCGCGGTGCACGGCCGCTGAGCGCGGCGCGCGCACGGCAGCGGCCATGCTCAGGCAAACGTATCGACGAGGCCGGCGCGGCTCACGCTCGCGGCGGCCGGTGCGGATTGCGCAACGTCGGCCGGTGCATCGACGGCTGACGGTTCGCCGTTTCCGCGCCGCGACGACTGGCCGCCGGAGAAGGTCTGTTGCGGGTTCTGCTGCGGGGAAGCGAAGCCGCCGTCGCTGACGGTCGTGCTGCCGAGCCCGAGCCCGCCCGCTTCCATCGCCTCGCGCAGCTTCGGCAGCGCGGCTTCGACGGCTTCGCGCACCTGTGCGTGCTGCGACACGAACAGCGCGTGCGCATGGTTGTCCGCGACGCGCAGCACGACCTGCAGCGGCCCGAGATCGGGCGGGTTGAGCGTCAGCTCGGCGCTCTGCTGGTGCGCATTCGACAGGAACACGACCTTCTGGCTCAGGGCGTCCGTCCAGTCGGCGCTGCCGACGTGCGGCGCGAGTACGTGCGCGTTGGCGGAGGCGATCGCACCGGCGGCCGGCGACAGCTGCAGGTTCGCCTGCGCGGCGGCCGCGGCCGTTGCGCCGGCCGCGAGCGTCGCGCTGGCGGCCGGATCGGTCGCGTCGCCGGCGGCCGCGAGGGCATGCTGCGCGCCGGACTGCGCGTTCGCTTCGGCCTGCAGCGCCTGCGGCGTGGCCTGGGCCGGCGCCTGCTGGGTGGCGAGCGCGCCTTTCGCATCGGCGAGCGTACGGTCGAACGTCGGCACCTTCGGCGTCAGCGGCGCGGCGGCGCTCGACGCGGTAGCCGCCGGCGCCGAGGTCGTTGCCGCTGCGGACGTGCCGGTTGCCGGCAGCGCGATCGCGCCCGCACCGCCCGTCAGCTTGGCGAGCGCGGCTTGCAGCGCGTCGCGGCTCGACGCCGGTTCGAGCGGCTGGGCAGCCGTATCCCGGGTTGCATGATCGGCCAGCGTCGCCGTGGCGTCGGGCTGGCCGGACACGGCCGTTTTTTGCGTCGTGTCGGCGACAGCGGCAGCGGCGGCGGTGCCAGCCGCATCGGCCGGCGTCGTCGCGTTGTCCGTGCGCGCCTGCAGTTGCGCCTGCACGGCCGCCGCTGCCGCGAGCGCGGCGGCGTCCGGACTGGTCGTCGCGTTCGCGGCGTCGGTCGACTTGTCGTCGTCGTCCGTGCCCGACGGCTTCGTGCCGGCGGCCGGCTTCGACGCGGCCTGCGTCGTCGACGCATCGGGCGCGGCGGTACTCGACGCGTCGCGACGCGTGACGACGCTTTGCTTCAGCGTCTGCGCGAACGGCACGGCGGTCGCGGTCGCCGATGCATCGTTGCCGGCGGCGGACGAACCCGCGCCGCGGGCGGCCTTGAGTGCGGCGCCGGCGGTATCGAGCAGCGCGCCGAGCAGGGGCAGGGGAGGCATGTCGGTTCTCTCGTTCGAATGCGGTGGTCGGTTACGACGAGCGGGCCGCGTCGGCCCGCATGCGCAGGATCTTCGCGGCGTGTTCGTCGGCGTCGCGCTGTTCGCGCCGGGCCTCGCGCGTCGCTGCCTGCGCGACGCCGCGCGCCTGCAGGATTTCATACGAGCCGACGGTGCGTTTCTTTTGTTGCCAGTTCGGGCGCGCTTCGTCGATGCGGACTTCGGCGGCGGCCAGCACGTTGCGCTGCTGCGCGATCGCCGCGTCGAGCGTGTCGATGAACGCCTGGAAATTGCGCCAGTTGCCGGCCGGCATCCCGTGTTGCGCGGACTGCGCGAAGCGTGCGTGATATTCGTCGCGGTAGCGCAGCAGCGCGTCGAGCTGTTCGGCGGCCGCGGTGCGGTCGCGCTGCGCGGTGCCGAGCTGCTTCGCGGCCGAGTCGAGGTCGTCCTGCGCACGGTCGAGCAGCAGTTGAAGGGGAAAGCCGTGAGCCATCGGGATCAGCCTCCGTAAGCGTCGAACAGCGCATCGAGCGCGGCGAGGCTCGGTGCGAACGGCGCGCATTCGCGAAAGCCCTGCTGCAGGAATGCCTCGATGCGCGGATAGAGCGCGATCGCGCGGTCGAGCTGCGCGTCGCGGCCGGGTGCGTAAGCGCCGACCGCGATCAGGTCGCGATTGCGCTGATAGCGCGACAGCATCTGCTTGAACTGCCGTACATGATCGAGATGGCCTTCGTCGATCAGCGCCGTCATCGCGCGGCTGATCGACGCCTCGATGTCGATCGCCGGATAGTGGCCGGCCTCGGCGAGCGCGCGCGACAGCACGATGTGGCCGTCGAGGATCGCGCGCGCCGAATCGGCGATCGGATCCTGCTGGTCGTCGCCTTCGGTCAGCACCGTGTAGAACGCGGTGATCGAGCCGCCGCCCTCGGGCCCGTTGCCGGTGCGCTCGACGAGCGCGGGCAGCTTCGCGAACACCGACGGCGGATAACCCTTGGTCGCGGGCGGCTCGCCGATCGCCAGCGCGATCTCGCGCTGCGCCATCGCGTAGCGCGTCAGCGAATCCATCAGCAGCAGCACGTGCTTGCCCTGGTCGCGGAAATACTCGGCGAGCGAGGTCGCGTACGCGGCGCCCTGCATCCGCAGCAGCGGCGACACGTCGGCCGGCGCGGCGACGACGACCGAGCGCGCGAGCCCGTCCTCGCCGAGGATCTGTTCGATGAATTCCTTCACTTCGCGGCCGCGTTCGCCGATCAGCCCGATCACGATCACTTCGGCGCTCGTGTAGCGTGCCATCGTGCCGAGCAGTACCGACTTGCCGACGCCCGAGCCCGCGAACAGGCCCATCCGCTGGCCGCGGCCGACGGTGAGCAGCGCGTTGATCGCGCGCACGCCGACGTCGAGCACGTGGTGGATCGGCTCTCGATCGAGCGGGTTGATCGACGGCGCCGACAGCGGCGCATCGACTTTCGCGGTGAGCGGGCCGAGGCCGTCGAGCGGGCGGCCCGACGCGTCGACGACGCGCCCGAGCATCTCCCAGCCGACCGGCAGCCGCTTCGCGCCCGCGAGCGGATCGGCGACGGGCGCGGCCTCCCTCGGCCACACGCGCGCGCCGGGCAGGACGCCGGCGACGTCGGTGGTCGGCATCAGGAACAGACGGTCGCCGGCGAAGCCGACGACTTCGGCTTCCGCATGCGGCAGCGTGCTGCCGGGCGGCAGTTCGATCGTGCATTCGGCGCCGACCGACAGGCGCAGCCCGATCGCCTCGAGCACGAGGCCGGCCGCGCGCGTGAGGCGCCCGCAGGGCCGCAGCGGCAGCGCGCGGTGGCTGCGCGCGGCGAGCCCGTTCAGATGCGTGCGCCAGTGCGCGAGATGCGGATTGTGCGGCGCGCGCGGTGCGGCCGCGGCGGTGTCGGCGCCCGCGTGGGGCGCGGCGGGGCGGGTGGCGTCGGGCGCGGCGGCCGGCCCGAACGACGCGAGCGCGAGCTCGCGCTCGAGCGGCGTCATGCCGTCGTGCGCGAGCGCCTCGGGCGGCCGCGTTACCACGTGCTCACCTTGCCGATCGCGGCGGCGACGCGCTGCCAGCGGGTGGGCAGCGTCGCGTCGACCTCGCCGGTCGCGGCGTGCGCGCGGCAGCCGCCGCGCTCGATCGACGCGTCGGTGCGCACGGTCCAGCCGAGCGTATCGAGATCGTCCTGCAGATAGGCTTCGACGACGGGCAGGTCGGCCGGATTCACCGCGAGATGCGGCGCGCCGGACAGCGCGGGTTCGGCCGCGAGCACGTCGCGCACGGCCGCGACCAGCGCGGCCGGGTCATGCTTCACGTGCTGGCGCACGACCTGCTGCGCGATGTCGAGCGCGAGCTGCGCGATGTCGGACGCGAGATCGTGCTCGATGTTCGACACGGCCTCGCGGAACGATGCGGCAAGCGCCGCCAGCTGCGCGGCCTGTTCGCGCGCGTCGGCCTGGCCGGCCTCGAAACCCTGTTCGCGGCCCTGCTCGAAACCGGCCTGATAGCCGAGCGCCTGGCCTTCGACGTGGCCGGCGGCATGGCCTTCGGCGTGCGCGGCGTCGCGCACGCGCTGCAGGTCCTTGGCGAGCGCGGCGGCAGCGGCCGCCGCGTCGTCGGGCGGCGGCGGGGGCGGCGGCGGGTCGAACGACGCCATCTCCCACCGCTGGTACGCGGTGAGGGTGCCCACGCGATCGCTCGCCGAATCAGACATACGCGTCTTCCGCCTTGCCGCCGATCACGATCTGGCCGCTCTCGGCGAGATTGCGCACGATCTGCAGGATGCGGCGCTGCTGCGTCTCCACTTCGGACACGCGCACCGGGCCGCGCGCGTCGAGATCCTCGGCGAGCAGTTCGGCCGCGCGCTGCGACATGTTCGCGAGGAACTTCTGGCGCAGGGCGGGCGGCGCGCCCTTCAGCGCGATGATCAGCGTTTCCGACTCGACTTCCTTGAGCACCATCTGGATCGCGCGATCCTCGAGGTCGAGCAGGTTCTCGAACACGAACATCTGGTCGACGATCTTCTGCGCGAGATCGGCGTCGTACTGGCGCACGCTTTCGAGCACGCCTTCCTCGTGCACGCTCGTCATGAAGTTCAGGATCTCGGCCGCGGTGCGGATGCCGCCCATCGGGCTGCGCTTCAGGTTGTCGCTGCCGGACAGCAGGCCCGTCAGCACGTCGTCGAGTTCGCGCAGCGCGGCCGGCTGGATGCCGTCGAGCGTCGCGATCCGCAGCAGCACGTCGTTACGCAGCCGCTCGGTGAAGCACGATGCGATCTCCGATGCCTGGTCGCGGTCGAGGTGCACGAGGATCGTCGCGATGATCTGCGGATGCTCGTTCTTGATCAGTTCGGCCACGGCGCCCGAGTCCATCCACTTCAGGCCCTCGATGCCGCTCGTGTCGCTGCCCTGCAGGATGCGGTCGATCAGCACGCCGGCCTTGTCCTCGCCGAGCGCCTTCGTCAGCACCGAGCGGATGTAGTCGCTCGAATCGAGCGACAGCGCGGTGTGCTGCTCGGCTTCCTTCGCGAACTCCTGCAGCACGTCCTCGACCTGCTCGCGCGTGACGTTCTTCAGCGCGGCCATCGCGGCGCCGATCTTCTGGACCTCGCGCGGCGCGAGGAACTTGAATACCTGCGCGGCCTCTTCCTCGCCGATCGACATCAGCAGCAGTGCGCTCTTGGTCAAGCCTTCAGCGTTCATCGGACACCCAGTTCTTCACGACGGTGGCGACGATCTTCGGATCCTGGCGGGCGATCGTGCGCGCGTAGTCGAGGTTGCGTTCGTAGCGGTTCTTCTCGGTTTCGAAGCCGAGCAGCATCGTGTCGGGCTCCTCCGTCTTGGCCGGCGCGGGCAGGCCGTCGAGCGCGACCGGATCCTCCGGCGCCGCGAGCGCCGGCGCGGCCGGCTCGGGCGGCGGGAACGCGCGGCGCATCGCCGGGCGCACGAACATGAAGTAGAGCGCCGCCGCGGCCACCGCGATGCCGAGCCACTTCGCGGCTTCCTTCGCCATCGCGATCATGTCGGGCTGGCGCCACCACGGCAGGTCGGCGTACGGGTCGCTCGCGGTCGAGAACGCGCTGTTCACGACGTTCACCGAGTCGCCGCGCTTCTCGTCGTAGCCCATCGCGTCCTTCACGAGCTGCTCGACCTGCGCGAGCTTCGCGGGCGGCAGCGGCTGCATCGTCACGTGGCCCTTCGCGTCGGCGACCGGCTGGTAGTTGACGACGACCGCGACCGACAGCCGCTTCACGCTGCCCATCGGCTGTTCGAGGTGACGGATCGTCTTGTCGAGTTCGTAGTTGGTCGTCTGGTCCTTGCGGTCGCTGACCGGCGTCGTCTGCGGCGCGTTCTGGCCGTTGCCGGCGACCACCGGCGCGGACGCCGGCTGCGGCGGCGTGTTCGACAGCGCGCCCGGCACGCCGGAGGCGCCGCCCTGCGCGAGTTCGGTCGAGCTGCTGGTCTGCTGGCTGCGGATCGCCGATTGCTGCGGATTGCCGTTCGGGCCGTAGCTTTCGGACGTCTGCTCGACCTTCGAGAAATCGAGGTCCGCGCTGACCTGCGAGCGCGCGTTGCCGGCGCCGAAGATCGGCGCGAGGATCGCGTCGATGCGCTTCTGCGTGTTGCGCTCGACCTGCTGCACGTACTTGAGCTGGCTCGCGTCGAGGCCGGAGGCGGACGCGGTCTGGGTCAGCAGGTTGCCGTCCTGGTCGACGATCGTCACGTTCTTCGCGGGCATGTCGGGCACGCCGGACGACACCATCCGCGTGATCGCCTGGACCTGTCCCTCGTCGAGCACGCGGCCCGGGTAGAGGTCGACGAACACGGACGCGCTCGGCGCTTCCTTGTCGCGCACGAAGACCGACGGCTTCGGGATCGCGAGATGCACGCGCGCGCTGCGCACGGCGTTGATCGATTCGATGGTGCGCTGCAGCTCGCCTTCGAGCGCGCGCTGGTAATTGATCTGCTCGGCGAACTGGCTGATGCCGAATTTCTGGTTGTCCATCAGCTCGAAGCCGACCGAGCCGCCCTTCGGCAGGCCCATCGCGGCGAGCTTCAGGCGCGTTTCGTGCACCTGGTTCGACGGCACGAGGATCGCGCCGCCGGCGTCGGCGAACTTGTAGGGAACGTTTGCCTGCTGGAGCGCGGCAATGATCGCGCCGCCGTCGCGGTCCGACAGGTTGCTGTACAGCACGCGGTAGTCGGGCGCGCGGCTCCACAGCACGAGCGCGGTGATCGCGGCGATCGCGAACGCGACGGCGATCAGGAACGGCAGCTTCGGGTTGCCCTTCATCCGCGAGATGCCGGGAATGCGTTCCGCGAAGCCGCCCAGCCCGAAGTCAGCGCCGGCGACGCCCGCGCCCGGCAGCGCGGCGGCCGCGGCGGCGCCGGGCGCCGGGCTGGCGAGGCCCGCGCGGGCGTCGGGGTTGATCAGCGAGTTGGCCTGCGAATCCATGCGTCGAGTTTCTCCGGAGCGGGACCACTGAGCCCGCTCGGACGAGCGGGCGGACAATGACACGATGCGATTATCGGCATCCGACGCGCACTCCGATCGACCGAAAAGAGCGGGGTTTCCCCCGTACTTTCTCGGCTTTGACAGGCGGCGCGCTGCTATCCTTTTTTGCGATCCGGCATGGTGCGCGTGGTGCGGCGCCGGCGGAACGCCCGGTGCGTCCGGGTCTCTTCTCTAAGTCTGGGGACAGCATGACTGCGAACGTCAGCGGAATCGGTTCGGTGTTGCAACAGATGCAGTCGATGGCCGCGCAGGCGTCCGGCGGCGTCGCGAGCCCGACGGCGGCGCTTGCCGGCTCGGGCGCGGCGACGGCCAGCACGTTCGCGAGCGCGATGAAGGCGTCGCTCGACAAGATCAGCGGCGACCAGCAGCACGCGCTCGGCGAGGCGAAGGCGTTCGAGGTCGGCGCGCCGAACGTATCGCTGAACGACGTGATGGTCGACATGCAGAAAGCCAACATCGGCTTCCAGTTCGGGCTCCAGGTCCGCAACAAGCTCGTGAGCGCCTACAACGACATCATGCAGATGTCGGTGTGACGGGCGTGCCGGGCGGGGCCGGCGGGCCGGCTTCCCGAGTCGGCGGCCGCCGCTTGCGCCTAAAGGTTTTCAAATCCCTTCCGATAACTCCGGAGAAGGCCGCGCCGTGCGATGCACGGCGGCGGCGACCGTATAGCCAAGGCAAGACAAGGAGAAGCGCATGTTTTCCCCAGGGCACGCTGGAGCCAGTGCATACGCGCGTGTCGGCGTCGAGACGGGGGTGATGGGCGCCTCCCCGCACCGGCTGATCGCGATGCTGTACCAGGGCGCGCGGCAAGCGATCGCGCTGGCGCGCATGCATTTGCAGCAGGGCAACGTGCCCGCGCGCGGCGACGCGATCGGCAAGGCGATCCGGATCGTCGAGAGCGGCCTGCAGGCGTCGTTGAACCACGACGCGGGCGGCGAGATCGCGGACCGGCTGGGCGCGCTGTATGCGTATATCGGCCGGCGCCTGCTCGACGCGAACGCGCAGGCGAGCGACGCGATGCTGGTCGAGGTCGACGGGCTGCTCGCGACGCTCGAGGAAGCTTGGACGGGCATCGCCCCGGAAGTCGCGCGGATGGCCGCGCAACAGGCAGCGGAAGCATCACGATGAATCACAAGGCCGAATACTTCGCACGTTACGAGGCGCTCGCCGCCGTGTCGGGGCGCATGCTGTGCGCCGCCCGCGGCGCCGACTGGAGCGCGTTGCCGGGGTTGCAGGCCGAATTCATGCAGCTTGTCGACGGGCTGAAGGAAGCCGATCCGGGCGTCGCGCTCGACGAATCGGATCTCGGCCGCAAGCTTGACCTGATCCGCCGCATCCTGGCCGACGACGCGGCGATCCGCGATCTCGCGAGCCCGGACGTCGCGCGGCTGTCCGCGCTGTTCGAGGCGCGGCGCTCGACCCAGGTATTGACCGATCTCTATCGCGCGCGCGGCTAGGGCCCGTCGACGGGAGAGGCCGGCGCGCCGTACCCGCGGATGGCACCGGCGTGCCGTGCCCGGATTCGCAACGAAGTGGCTGAGGTGAGCAGGCTCCGATCATGACCGGTATCGACTCCGTTGCGGCCGCGCTGCTGGCAAGCCGCCTCGACAGCCTGCTGACCGACACCGTATCGGCACCCGCCGGCGGCGGCGCGACCGCGCAGGTCGGCACGCCGGGCAGCGGTGCGCCGTCGTCGTCGCCGGCCGGCAGCCCGCCGGCCGCGCCGCCGGCCTCCACGCAGACCGCGCTGTCCGATGTCGGGCGCGTGCTCGACGCGATTTCACGCGCGGGCGGCGATGCGACGCCCGCGATTGCCGGCCGCACGCCGCTGCTGGCCGATCCCGCCGTGCTGCTGACCGATCCGGCCGTGCCGGCGCCCGTTGCCGCCGCCCCCGCGTCGGCTTCATCCGCGCCGGCTGCGCCGTCCCCGCCGGCCTCCGCGGCGGCATCGTCCGCCGCGGCCGCCCGTGAAGCGGCCGCGCCGCTGCCGGTCGCCGCGCTGCGCGCGGCGCTCGCGCAGGCCGTGAGCGAGAGCGGCCTCTTCTACGAATCCCATCTGGCGCAGTGGCTGGCCGGCCAGCGTCCGCTCGCGGCGCTGATGCGCGAGCCGCAGGCGCGCCTGACGGCCGCACTCGCGCCGGCCGATCCCGATGCGTTGCCGCCCGGCTCGACCGATGTGCTCGACGAGCTGCTGGCGCAGCGTCCGCCGCCGCCTGCGACCGCGCGGGCGGCCGCGCAGCCGGGTACGCCGGCGCAGGGCGGGGGCGCGGCCCGCGATCCCGCGCAGGCCCTGCCGACGGCCGCCCGGCAGGGCGCATCGTTGCCGCCCGATCCCGCCGATCCGCTGGGCACGCATGCCGACACGCGCTGGACACCGGCGCGGGCTGACCTCGCTGCCGCATCGTCCGATCCGCAGGCGCAGACGCTTGCGACCGTCCATCCGGCCACCGTGCCGATCGTCCGGCAGCAGCTCGATGCGCTCGCGACCGACCAGTTTCGCTGGACCGGCGAGGCCTGGCCGGGCGCGCGGCTCGACTGGACGATCGAGCCCGACGCGCCGGACAACCGCGGGCAGCGCGGCGGAGGGGACGACGCGGGCGACGGCATCGCCTGGCGCACGCGCCTCACGCTGACGCTGCCGTCGCTCGGCACGGTCGATGCGGAACTGGTGCTGAACGGCGCGCAGCTCGTCGCGCGGCTGCGCGCGAACCAGACGGGCGCCGAGCGTCTCACGCGAAACGAGGCCGCGCTGCGGCAGCGGCTCGAGGGGTCGGGGCTCAAGGTCGGCGGACTGTCGATCCGCGCGGTCGACGACGGGCCGGACGGCTTCGACCTGTTCGCGGCCCAGGCGGCCGCCGCCGCGTATGCGCGGGGAGCGGCCGGCGCCCCGCCGACGCAGGTGGCCGACGACGAGGCGCCGCGATGAGCATGACGTCCCGCAAGCGCGCGGCCGCGCTCGTCTACGACCCGAAAGGCGGCGACACGGCGCCGCGTGTGGTTGCGAAGGGTTATGGCCTGCTCGCCGAGATGATCGTCGCACGCGCGCGCGACGCGGGGCTGTACGTGCATACGGCGCCGGAGATGGTGTCGCTGCTGATGCAGGTCGATCTCGACGACCGGATTCCGCCGCAGCTCTACCAGGCCGTCGCCGATCTGCTGGCGTGGCTGTACGCGCTCGATCGCACCGAGGCCGCGCCGGACGACACCGCGCCGCGCTTTCCGCTGCCGCCGCTGCGCTGACGCGCCTGGCGTCGCGCGACTTTCTTACGAAATGCTGTCTGGTCGTGTCGCGCCAGTCCGACGGCATTTGCCGCATATCGATCGGCATTTCCGTGCAACGCGCACTCATCAGCCGAATCTCTCCAGGCATGATGGGCCGCCGCCGGCGACCGTGACGGATTGAGCCGGCGATCGATTTATGTAATGATATCCATTCTCATTTTCATGTTGCCCGGCCGACGCGCACGCACTGCGCGCCGGCCGTTGTTTTGAACGAATGGAACCTTTCGCGTGAACGCGCCCGAAACGATCGACCCGCCCAAGACGGGCATGCCGCGCGCCGGCGTCACCGTGCTGCACCCGGCGGGCCGCCCGCTCAGCGACGACGAACTGGCCGCGCGCCGCCAGCGCTCGCGGCGCGCCACCTTCATCAAGTGGCTGCGCAAGGTGCACGGCTGGGTCGGGCTGTGGGGCGCGGTGCTGGGGCTGCTGTTCGGCGTGACGGGCGTGCTGCTCAATCACCGCGCGCCGCCGCTGAAGATCCCGACCGGCGAGCCGCAAGTCGAGGAGATGCAGATCGCGCTGCCGGATCCGGTGCCGAAGACGCCCGCCGCGATGACGAAGTGGCTGCAGCAGGAGCTGCATTTCGACGGCAAGCCGGGCCGCATGCGCAAGGAGCCCGCGCAGGCCGTCGCGTGGGGCGACAAACGCGTGATGCAGCCCGAGCACTGGCAGTTCGGCGTGTTCGGCCCGCACCAGAACCTGCAGGCCGAATACTGGGTCGGCAACGGCTACGTATCGGTGAAGCGTACCGGCAATACGTTCCTGACGACGCTGAACAACCTGCATCGCGGCGTCGGGATGAACCTCGGCTGGGTGCTGCTGATGGATACGATCGCGGGCTCGCTGATCCTGCTGTCGCTGACCGGCGTGCTGTTGTGGACCGAGCTGAACAAGCGCCGCACGGTCGGCGTCGTGCTGGTGGTCGGTTCGGTCGCCGCGGCGCTGGCCGCCGGCCTGGCCTGATCGGGGTTCGCGCCGGGCGGTCGCCGGCGCGATCGTCGTTGGCCGCCGCGGCGGCTCAGAGCCCGCAGGCCGCGCCGCTGTTCGCCGCGATCTCGCGGGCGGCTTTCGCGCCTTCGACCTGCAGGATCGTCGGCAGCGACACGTGATTCTTCGCGGCCGTGACCTCGGCGAGGATCGAGATCGCGATTTCCGGCGGCGTCCTGCTGCCGATGTAGATGCCGGCCGGCCCGTGCAGCCGGCCCAGTTCCGCTTCGTTCAGGTCGAATTCGCGCAGCCGTTCGCGCCGCGCCGCATTGTTGCGCCGCGAGCCGAGCGCGCCCACGTAGAACGCGGGCGTCTTCAGCGCTTCCATCAGCGCGAGATCGTCGAGCTTCGGGTCGTGCGTCAGCGCGATCACGGCCGAACGCGCATCGAGCTTCATCTCGAGCACCGTATCGTCGGGCATCGTGCGCACGACGCGCGTGCCCGGCACGTCCCACGCATCCGTGTATTCCTCGCGCGGATCGCACACCGTTACCTGGTAGTCGAGCCCGACCGCGATCTGGCACAGATAGCGCGACAACTGGCCGGCGCCGATCACGAGCATCCGGTAGCGCGGCCCGTGGATCGTCACGAGCCGCTCGCCGTCGAACGCGAGCCCGTCGGTGGCCTGGGCAGGCGACAGCGACGCGCGGCCGGTCGCGAGCGTCATCGTGCGCGTGACGAGGCGGCCGGCCTCGACTTCCGCGCACAGCGCGGCAATCCCGCTGTCGCGCGTGAGCGGCTCGAGCACGAGCTGGATCGTGCCGCCGCACGGCAGCCCGAAGCGGTGCGCCTCCTCGGCCGTCACGCCGTACTTCAGCGCTTCCGGGCGCGCGTCGGCCGCGATGCCGCTCGCGTGCACGCGGGCGATCAGGTCGTCCTCGATGCAGCCGCCGGACACGGAGCCGACCACCAGGCCGTCCTCGCGCACCGCGAGCATCGCGCCTTCGGGGCGCGGCGACGAGCCCCACGTCTTCACGACCGTCACGAGCAGCACGCGGCGCCCTTCTTCGAGCCAGCGCGCGCTGGATTTCAGTACATCGAGATCGACACTTTCCATCGTGTTTTCCTGTTGCCGGACGGCCCTTTGCCCGGGACCGTCGTTCGATGGCGGGATTATGAACCGCGCGGCGCACGCGTGCAGGCGGCGTGGCGGCCCGTGCGGGCAAATCCGGAGAATCGGGCAAGAGATCGCGACGATCGGACAGCGATCGCGCGCGGGAACGGCGCCTGGCCGGTTCGGGGGAGGGGGCGCGCAGGGCCGGTGGCGGCCCCGCGGATGTCGCGTTCGTCGTCGCGCGGCATGGGCGCGCGACGACGGCGCTCAGTGCGCGTCGTGGTGGCCGTGCGCGAGCTTCGAGTGGTGCCGCGAGTACAGGAAGTAGATCGCGAGACCGATCACGAGCCAGATGCCGAATGCGGCCCACGTGACGGGCTGCAGGTTCAGCATCAGGAACAGGCAGGCCGCGACCGCGAGGATCGGCACCACGGGCACGCCCGGGCAGCGGAACGCGCGCGGCAGGTCGGGGTGCGTGCGGCGCAGCACGAGCACCGCGATCGACACCATCGAGAATGCCGCGAGCGTGCCGATGTTGATCAGTTCGGCGAGCACGTTGAGCGGCACGAGCGCGGCGATCAGCCCGAAGAACAGGCCGACGAGCCAGGTCGTCAGGAACGGCGTCGCGTAGCGCGGGTGCACGCGCGACAGCATCGCCGGCAGCAGCCCGTCGCGCGACATCGCGAAGATCACGCGCGTCTGGCCGTAGCTCATCACGAGAATCACGGTCAGCATGCCGAGCACCGCGCCGAGATCGATGAAGCCCGCGACCCACGTCTCGCCGGCAACCTGCAGCGCGTACGAGATCGGGTGCGAGATGTTCGCGTACCGGGCCGCCGGCACGATGCCGGTCGCGACCGCGGCGACCGTCACGTACAGCACCGCGCACACCGCGAGCGACGCGATGATGCCGATCGGCAGGTCGCGTTTCGGGTTCTTCACCTCCTCGGCCGCCGACGACACCGCGTCGAAGCCGATGAACGCGAAGAACATCACGGCCGCGGCGCCGAACACGCCGTTCCAGCCGTGCGGCATGAACGGCTTCCAGTTCGCGGGCGTCACGTGGAACAGGCCGACCGCGATCACGAGCAGCACGACCGACACCTTGATGAACACCATGATGTTGTTGATGCGGGTCGACTCGCGGATGCCGATCGACAGCAGCGTCGTGATCACGATCATCACGAGGAACGCGGGCAGGTTGAACCACGTGACGACGCCCGGCACGGCGCCGGGCGCGGCCGTCAGCACGGTCGGCAGCGACAGTCCGAAGCCCTGCAGCAGCGACTGCAGGTAGCCCGACCAGCCGACCGACACGGCCGACGACGCGAGGCCGTATTCGAGCATCAGGTCCCAGCCGATGATCCACGCGACGAGCTCGCCGAGCGTCGCGTACGAATACGTGTAGATCGAGCCGGCGACGGGGATCGTCGACGCGAATTCCGCGTACGACAGCGCCGCGAGGCCGCACGCGATCGCGGCGATCACGAACGACAGCATCAGCGCGGGGCCGGCCTGCACGGCGCCGGTGCCGGTCAGCACGAAGATGCCGGTGCCGATGATCGCGCCGATGCCGAGGAAGGTGAGGTCGATCGCGCCGAGCGCTTTCTTGAGCCCAGCGGCGTGCGCGCCGGCGATCATGCGATCGACGTTTTTCTTGCGGAAGAGAGACATTGCGGATGAATCGCCGGCGCGCGCAGGGGCGGCGCGCTGACTGAGTGAAAACCCGTAATTTTAGCCGATTTGACGAACAAGACCCGCTGCGGCGCAGCGGCGTGTCGCGGAATCGTCCGGAAAAACAAGCGCTTGCGCGCGAAACGGGGGCGGTTTGAGGGCGACGCGGCACGTGCCGCGTCGTGGAATCGGACGAATCCGAGGTAGCGGGCGAATCGGGCCGGCCCAACGCCGGCGGGCCGGTCAGGCGCCGGTCGCGGGCGCCATGTCGACCAGCCGGTTGCTCATCACGTAGAACGTGAGTTCCGCGTTGTTCGACAGCCGCATCTTCTCGAGCAGCCGCGACCGGTACACGCTCACCGTCTTCACGGACAGCGACAGCGTGTTCGCGATGTCGGTGAGCCGCTTGCCCGACGCGAGCATGCAGAGCGTCTGGTATTCGCGGTCGGACAGCTTCTCGTGCGGCAGCGGCTCGTTCTCGAACGACACGTATTCGGCGAGCGCCTCGGCCATCGCGGGGCTCACGTACTTGCGGCCGGCCGCGACCTGCTGGATCGCGCCGATCATCTGCGCGGCGTTGACCGTCTTCGACAGGTAGCCGGCCGCGCCGGCCTTCAGCGCGCGTACCGCGTACTGGTCCTCGCGGTACATCGAGAACATCAGCACCGGCGTGCGCGGCAGCTTGCGCTTGAGGCGCTTGAGCACCTCGATGCCGTTGGTGTCCGGGAGCGAGATGTCGAGCAGGATCACGTCGAATTCCTGCTTGTCGACGGCCGCCATCGCGTCGCCGCCGGTCTCGGCCTCGGTGACGTCGCGCGCGATGCCGCGGTCGATCAGCAACTGGCGAATCCCTTGCCGGACGATCGCGTGATCGTCCACGAGCAGGATGTTCAGGCTCATGACGACCTCACGAAAGCGACGCGCGGCGGGCCGCGACGGGCACCGCGAGCAGCGAATCCCACGCGAAACGGGCGGTGACGCGCGTGCCGCGGCCGGTTTCCGGCGTGGCCGTCTCGAAGCCGCCGCCGAAGGCCTCGCAGCGGGCGCGCATGCCGGCGAGGCCGTAGCCGGTGCGGCGGCTGCGCGCGAAACCGGTCCCATCGTCGGCGACAATCAGTGACAGATGCGTGCCGTCGGTGACGATCCGTACGTCGACCGACGTCGCGCGGGCGTGCTTCGCGACGTTCGACAGCGCTTCCTGCGCGACGCGGAATATCGCGAGTGCGCTGGCGCCGGCGATCTGCGTGAGGCGCGCGTCGGCCGCACACACGAAGCTCGTGCGCAGGCCGGTGCGCGCCGCGTGCGTGTCGATCCACGACGACAGCGCGCCGATCATGCCCGCGTCGAGCGCCGGCGTGTCGCGTTCGTCGATCAGCCGGCGATTCGCGTCGGTGGCGGCGTCGAGCGCCTGCTGCGCCAGCTCCAGCGCGCGCAGGCAGCCGTCCGGCGCATCGGCCGGCAGCCACGTTTGAACGTTTGCGAGAGCGAAACGGGCAGCGGTCAATTCGGCGCCGAGCCCGTCGTGCAGCTCGCCGGCCAGATGGCGGCGGGCGGCTTCGTCGGCGGCGAGCAATTGGGCGGACAGGGCCGCGATCCGTGCGGCGGAGGCGTCGCGTCCGGACGCGGTGTCGGGAACGGGCGGAGTCGCGGCGCGGTTGGGCACGCGCTGCTGCGACGGGAACGGGGCGTGGGCGCCCGCGGGCGCGTTAAGCGACGTATCCATGACTCTCCCTGCTGTCAGAAAGCGGTTCAGACACCGGCTGGCTGCGTGAATCGGCTGCCGTTTCGATGACGGTCGCCGCCAGAGAATCGCTCCATGCCGAGGTAACAAAAGTTACACCTTGTAACACTTGCATCCGACCCTTCCACTCTCATTCGAACGACAACCACGCGCGCCGAATAATATCTCAAAATTTCCGAAAAGGTCATGTCGGGCGGACATTTAAGGGTAAATGTGAATAATCGGAATGAACCTGTTGTAGGAAAAACACTGACACCCGACGACCCGGCGATGACGTATCCAAATGTAACTATTTGAGATGAGATGGTCCCAGTTTGTTACGAATTCGCCAAGTGCGGACGAAAAAAAACCGGAGCTTTTGCTCCGGTTCTTGACGATGCGCAAATCTGGGGACCGATCAGTCCACGAACGCGCGCTCGATCACGTAGTGGCCCGGTGCGCTGTTCTTGCCTTCGACGAGGCCGGCCTGCTTCAGCAGGTCGGTCGTATCCTTCAGCATCGCGGTGCTGCCGCACAGCATCACGCGGTCGTTTTCCGGCGAGAACGGCGGGACGTCGAGATCCGTGAACAGCTTGCCCGTCGCGATCAGGTCGGTGATCCGGCCCTCGTTGTCGAACGCTTCGCGCGTGACCGTCGGGTAGTAGACGAGCTTTTCCTTGATGATGTCGCCGAGGTACTCGTGGCCCGGCAGGTCGTGCTTGATGTAGTCCATGTACGCGAGCTCGCCCTTCAGGCGGCACGTGTGCGTCAGGATCACCTTGTCGAAGCGCTCGTAGATCTCCGGATCGCGGATGATCGACATGAACGGCGCGAGGCCCGTGCCCGTCGACAGCATCCACAGCGTCTTGCCCGGCAGCAGGTTGTCGGCGACCAGCGTGCCCGTCGGCTTCTTGCCGATCAGCACGGTGTCGCCCACCTTCAGGTGCTGCAGGCGCGACGTCAGCGGGCCGTTCTGCACCTTGATGCTGAAGAATTCGAGATGCTCTTCGTAGTTCGGGCTGACGATCGAGTAGGCGCGCGCGAGCGGCTTGCCGTCGACCTCGAGGCCGACCATCGTGAATTCGCCGTTGTTGAAGCGCAGGCTCGCCTCACGGGTGCAGGTGAAGCTGAACAGCGTGTCGGTCCAGTGATGGACGGATTGGACGGTGGCGGTGTCGTATTTGCTCATGGCTTTGAAAACGGACGCGCGTGGCGAACGCGTGTAACGGGCCCAAAAACGGGCAAAAAAACCGAGTGCGACGGCCCGATCCTGGATCGGCCGGCCGGCGCGTCGGACACGCGCCTTCTCGATGACAGACGTTTGAGGAACTCGTTATTTTACCCTGTTGACGCCGATCGCGGGCTTGACCCCCGCGGCTGCGCGGATTTGGCGCAACAAATGCTTGCAACGAGCTTTCAGCGATCGGCCGCGAGTTTCGCGCCGAGGCCGACGAGCGCGACGCCGCACAGCGCGTCGAGCGGGCGCCGCACGCGCCGGTAGCCGCGCTGCGCGCGCGGGCTCGCGAACAGGTACGCGACGCACGAATACCAGCCGGCCGACAGCACGCCGATCGTCACCAGCACCGCGCCGTCGAACCACAGCGGCACGTGCGCGGGCAGCATCGCCGCGAACACGCTGGTCCAGAACGCGCACGACTTCGGGTTCGTCAGGCACGTGAACAGGCCGCTGCGGTACGCGCGCAGGTAGTCGCGCGCCTGCGGCGCGGCCAGCGGCGCGGCGGCGTCCGGCGCGTCGACCGGCGCCGCGTCGCGGCGCACGCCCGCGCGCAGCAGTTTCAAGCCGAAATACACGAGATACACGGCGCCGCCGATGCGGATCGCCTCGTACAGCCATTCGACCTGGTGCAGCACGGCCGCGAGACCGAGCATCGCGAGCGTCGCCCACGCGACCGACGCGGTGCCGACGCCGAGCGCCGACGCGGCGCCCAGGCTGCGCCGGCCGGCGAGCGACAGTTGCGAAATCATGAAGAAATTCGGGCCGGGCGTGATCGCCGCGACGAGGTAGACGACGGCGATCTGCAGCAGGATCGGCAGGTAGGTCATGGCGGCGCGGCCCGGCGGCGGGGCGAGGGCGGAATGGGCAAGCCGTTACTGTAGCGCGCGCGGTGCGGCCGCGCTTCGGCGGCGCGCGAGCGGGCCGCTATTGCGGATCGAGCCGCAGGCGCGCGATGTACGGCAGGTGGTCGGACAGCCACGCGGCCTCGCCGGACGGCGCGCGCCATTCGAGCGGCGTCAGGCCGCGCACGAACATCTTGTCGAGCGCGAGCGCCGGCGAGAACGCGGGGAACGTGCGGCCCGATTCGCCGAGCAGCGTCGCGACCTCGGACATCCCGATCTCGCCGAACAGCGCGACCGAGTCGTTGCGCCAGTCGTTGAAGTCGCCGGCGAGCATCAGCGGGCCGTCGCCCGCGTTGCGCACGATCCAGTGCGCGATCCAGTGCATCTGGCGCAGCCGCGCGGCGCGCGTGAGCGCGAGGTGCGCGCACAGCAGCGTGACCGGGCGCGCGCCCGCGAGCGTCGCGCGCGCGACGAGCAGCCCGCGCCGCTCGAAGCGGTGCGCGGAGATGTCCCAGCGGCCGCCGAGGTCGAGCGGGTGCGGCGACAGGATCGCGTTGCCGTGCCGCCACGACGGCTTGAAGACGTTCGGCCCGAGCGCGATCTGCCAGTCGAGCGCATGCGCGATCTCGGTGGCCTGGCAATGCCACACGTCGTCGACCGCGTCGTCCATCTGCGCACCGAAGCCGGGCGCGAGCACGGGGCGCGGCATGCGGCGCGCCATCGCTTCCTGCAGGAAATACACGTCGGCGTGCGTCGACTGCATCCAGTTGCGCATCGCGTTCCACGCGGTGAAGCCGAGCGGCGAGCGGCCCTTGTGCAGGTTCCAGCTGACCGCGGTGATTTCGTCGGGCGCGGCGTGCGGTTCGGCGAACGGCAGGGACAGGGCGTCGGCGGACATGACGCTCAGTCCTTCGCGACGTGCGCACGCACGCGGTACACGAGGTGCGGATGCTGCTCGACGAGCGTCCAGTCGGTCCACGCATCGCCGCCGACCGACAGGCCGGGATGGCTCGCGACGATCTGCCGCGGCGACGCCGGTATGCACGGATCGCTGCGCGTCGCGTTTTCGTCGTCGAGCGTTTCCTGCACGTCGAGCGCGAGCGACACCGTGTTCGCACCGGCATCGACGGCGAGCGGCGCGACGGTGACCGAACGCGTGCGCTCGGCCGGCACGACGCGCGCGGCATTGCCGCAGCCGACCGGCACGGCGGACGGATAACGATGGGTATCCGTGCGGCTCTGACCGACGGTGGTGCGCTGCTGGAACGTGTCGATCGTCTGACCGTCGCGCACCACCTGGATCTCCCACGCGACGGAGGCCGGCGCGGGGCTTTGCGCATGGGCGGCGAGCGCGACGCTCGCAAGCAGGACGGCCAGGCCGTGTTTCAGCATGAAACGTCTCCGGAAACGCGCGATAACGGGGAACGGACGCACATCTTACGCCCGATCGATTTCGCTCGTGATGTGACAGGACAGGCGGCGACAGGTTCGCCGCAAGATGCGGTCCTGCCGGAAAGGTAGGGCCGCCGCACGCGTTTTCAAGCGAAGAAGCGCGCGAACTCGGCGACGGGCGCGCGTTCGGTGACGAGGCGGTTCTCGATCGCGTCGGGGTCCGCGTGGCCGAGCGACATCCCGCAGACGAACTGTTCGTTGGCGGGAATGCCGAGGTGGCCGGCGATGATCCGGTGAAACGGCACGAACGCGGCCTGCGGGCAGGTGTCGAGCCCGCGTGCGTGCGCGGCCGTCATCACGCCCTGCAGGAACATCCCGCAATCGAGCCACGCGCCGTGCGTCATCACGCGGTCGAGCGTGAAGAACAGCGCGACCGGCGCATCGAAGAAACGGAAGTTGCGCGCATGCTGCGCATGCATGCGCGCCTTCTCGTCGCGGCCGATGTTCAACAGGCCGTACAGGTCCCAGCCGACCTTGCGGCGCCGGTCGACATACGGCGACACCCATTCGCGCGGGTAGTAGTCGTATTCGGCGACGTATTTCTCGTCGCGCGCGGGATCGTCGTGCGCCGCGGTCAGCGCGGCAGCGAGCGCATCGCGCGTGGCGCCCGTCGCGACGTACACGCGCCACGGCTGGATGTTGGTGCCCGACGGCGCGCGGCTCGCGGCTTCGAGGATCGCCTCGAGCGTGTCGCGCGGCACGGGCGTCGGCAGGAAGGCGCGGATCGCGCGGCGCGACGTGAGCGCCGCGTCGACGGCGTCGATCGCATCGGCATGAACGCGCGGGGAAGCAGTGGGGACGGACATCGGCATACCTTCGGGCCATCGGGCGACGCGCCGCGCGGGCGCCGTCGGCAACACCGGCGCGGCGGGTGGGTGAACCGACGATCATACGCCGCGGCGCGCGGCCGTGCAGCGCGCGCGAGGTGTTAGCAGCAGACTCGCCCGGCTGCTTGCTTGCGCGGTGATGCGGGATCGCTACACTGAAATCGTAAGGGTCTGATGATCATGTGATGGCAAGTGCAGCGAGGTTGGTATGACGACGGCGATGGTGAAACATGAACTGGCGGTGGCCTCCTTCAGCACGGTGTACGACCTCGAGCAGGTCGAGACGGCGCTGAGCGACCTGAACGAGAGCGCGAGCGACGCACTGCGCGCCACTTACGAGCGGATGCTCAAGACGGGGAATCTGCGCTTCTGCGTGAAGCCGAACCGGATGCCGTCGTTCGATGAGCTCGGCGAAGCATTGCCGAATTTCGGCGAGCCGCTCGACGACGTGCGCAAGCAGGTCGCGCTGTGCCTCGAAACGGACGACCGGCTCGAACTGATGCCGATCCTGCTGCTCGGGCCGCCCGGGATCGGCAAGACGCATTTCGCGAAGGCGCTCGCGCACCTGCTCGGCACCGCGTACCACTACGTGCCGATGAGTTCGCTGACGGCCGGCTGGATCCTGTCGGGCGCGTCGTCGCAATGGAAGAACGCGAAGCCCGGCAAGGTGTTCGAGGCGCTCGTGAACGGCAGCTACGCGAACCCGGTGATCGCGGTCGACGAGATCGACAAGGCCGGCAGCGATGCGCAATACGATCCGCTCGGCGCGCTGTACGCGTTGCTCGAGCACGACACGGCGCGCGCGTTCGTCGACGAATTCGCGGAAGTGCCGATCAATGCGGGCAACGTGATCTGGATCGCGACCGCGAACGACGCGCAGGCGATTCCGGAGCCGCTGCTCAACCGGATGAACGTGTACGAGATCGCGCCGCCCGATGCGGCCGGCGCGCGCCGGATCGCGCAGACGATCTACGACGAGATCCGCACGTCGCATGCGTGGGGGCAGCGCTTCCCCGACACGCTCGGCGACGACGCGCTCGACGTGCTGGCCGCGACGCCGCCGCGCACGATGCGCCGCGCGCTGCTGCACGCCTTCGGCGCCGCGCGGCTCGACGGCCGCGATGCGATCGGGCCGCACGACATCCGCGCGGACGAAGGCGCCCAGAAGCGCCGGCCGATCGGCTTCTGACACGCTGGCGCGTGCACGGCCGCGGGGTGGGCGGGGTGGGCGCGCTGCACGCGCCGCCGCCCCGCCGGCGGCCCCGTCGCGACGCGATGCAACCGGGTTCGGCAAGCGAATGAACCGGGACGTACAATTCTCTTCTCCCCCTTCGACGCGTTAGCGGCGCGAAATGTCATGGAGCAGATGGATTGTGTCGTGATCGGCGCGGGCGTCGTCGGTCTGGCGATCGCGCGGGAACTGGCCGCGCGCGGGCGTGAAACGATCGTACTCGAGGCGGCCGACGCGATCGGCACGGGCACGAGTTCGCGCAACAGCGAAGTGATCCACGCGGGGCTCTATTACGCGCGCGGGTCGCTGAAGGCGACGTCGTGCGTGCATGGCCGCGACATGCTGTACGAATTCTGCGAAACGCATCACGTGCCGCACCGGCGTGCGGGCAAGCTGCTCGTCGCGACGAGCGCCGCGCAGGTGAAGCAGCTGAAGGCGATCGCCGCGCGCGCGGTCGAAAACGGCGTGCTCGACCTGCTGCCGCTCACGCGTGCCGAGGCGCAGACGCTCGAGCCCGCGCTCGAATGCGTGGAGGCGCTGTTCTCGCCGTCGACGGGCATCGTCGACAGCCACCAGCTGATGCTCGCGCTGCTCGGCGACGCGCAGCGCGACGGCGCGATGTGCGCGTTGAAATCCCCGGTCGAATCGATCGACGTGCTGCGCGGCGGGCGCTTCGTCGTGCGCACGGGCGGCGACGCGCCGACCGAGATCGAGGCCGCATGCGTGATCAACAGCGCGGGGCTCGGCGCGCAGGCGCTCGCGCGCCGCACGCACGGGCTCGACCCGCGCTGGGTGCCGCCGCTCTATCTCGCGCGCGGCAATTACTTCAGCCTGTCGGGCCGCGCGCCGTTTTCGCACCTGATCTACCCGATGCCCGATCGCGCGGGGCTCGGCGTGCACCTGACGCTCGATCTCGGCGGGCAGGCGCGCTTCGGCCCGGACGTCGAGTGGTGCGATTCGCTGCGCTACGAAGTCGATCCGGCGCGCGCGGGCGCGTTCTACGCGTCGATCCGCGCGTTCTGGCCGGGCCTGCCCGACGGCGCGCTGCAGCCGGCGTACGCGGGCATCCGGCCGAAGCTCGCGGGGCCCGGCGAGCCGCCGGCCGATTTCATCGTGCAGGGTGCCGCGCAGCATGGCGTGCGCGGGCTCGTGAACCTGTTCGGCATCGAGTCGCCGGGGCTCACCGCGTCGCTCGCGCTCGCGCAGCGTGTGGGAGAGATGACCGCCCGCCGTTGACGCGGCGCGCGTGACGGCAGTGCGAAATCCCTTATCTCCGGAATTTCGGCGCGCACATTTATTCGCTTGAGCGTTATTCTGTCGAACGGCTGTCGCCAGAACAGCTTTCAAATCGATAACGTTGGAGCGAGTCCCCCATGAAAACATCCCGTCGGAGTTTCCTGATTACGAGCATTGGTGCCGTGTCCGCGCTGGCGCTGTCGCGCGAAGCGCTGGCCGATGCGCCGATGCTGTCGGAGACGGATCCGACCGCCGTGGCGCTCGGCTACAAGGCCGATGCCACCAAGGTCGACAAGACGAAGTACCCGAAATACGCCGCGGGCCAGGATTGCGCGGCCTGCATGCTGTACCAGGGCAAGAAGGGCTCGGCTTCGGGCCCGTGCGGCGCCTTCCCCGGCAAGCAGGTGTCGGCGAAGGGCTGGTGCAGCGCCTTCTCGAAGATGGGTTGAGGCCCGTGCGGCATCGTGCGATGCCGCATTGTGGCGAAAACCGCACAACGCCCGCCGTCGAACGATGGCGGGCGTTTTTTATTGCTTGAAAACGGTTCCGTCGCTTTCTACACTCGCTGCAAACCTGCGCGCCGCGGCCCACCCGCGCGACGCGCCGCCCGATACGGTGAATTCACGAGGACGACACACGCATGGCGACGATTGCGAATTCAACCAAAACGGTGCGGCCCGAGCGTGCGCTGAACCGCCGCGCGGTGGCCGCCGCCGTGATCGGCAACGCGCTCGAGTGGTACGACTTCACGGTGTTCGGCTTCATGACCGTCGTGATCGCCGAGCTGTTCTTCCCGACCTCCAGCGAATACTCGTCGCTGCTCCTCACCACCGCGACGTTCGGCGTCGCGTTCTTCATGCGCCCGATCGGCGGCATCGTGTTCGGGCTGTACGCGGATCGCGCGGGCCGCAAGGCCGCGCTGTCGCTCGTGATCCTGCTGATGACCGCCGGCATCTTCCTGCTCGCGATCGCGCCGCCCTATGCGGCGATCGGCATCGGCGGCCCGATCCTGATCGTGCTCGGCCGGCTGCTGCAGGGCTTTTCCGCGGGCGGCGAATTCGGCAGCGCGACGGCGCTGCTGATCGAAGCCGCGCCGTTCTCGAAACGCGGCTTCTACGGCAGCTGGCAGATGGCGAGCCAGGCGGCCGCGCTGCTGATCGGCGCGCTCGTCGGCGCGGCCGTCACGCGCGGGCTGTCGCACGACGCGCTGCGCAGCTGGGGCTGGCGCGTGCCGTTCGTCCTCGGGCTCCTGATCGGCCCGATCGGCTTCTACATCCGCCGCCATCTCGCCGATTCCGAGGCGTTCCTGCATGCGCAGCAGAGCGCGCGCCGCGCGACGCTCGGCGAAGTGTTCACGCGCCACCCGCGCGAGGTGCTGTGCGGGCTCGGCTCGGTGATCGCGCTGACGGTGACGATCTACGTGCTGATCAGCTATCTGCCGACCTTCGCGGTGAAACAGCTGAAGCTGCCGTACGCGGAATCGTTCTACGCGGTGATCGTCGGCAACCTGCTGCTGATGGTGTTG
This sequence comes from Burkholderia sp. L-4, assembly GCF_056856535.1. Lineage (NCBI taxonomy): Bacteria > Pseudomonadati > Pseudomonadota > Betaproteobacteria > Burkholderiales > Burkholderiaceae > Burkholderia > Burkholderia sp. L-4. Next base: position 3,448,498 of record NZ_JBXEOX010000001.1, on the reverse strand, counting down.
TCGCCGGTCGCGGGCGCATGGTCCGACCGCATCGGCCGCAAGGGGCTGTCGCTGTGGTCGCTGGTGCTGACGCTCGCGCTGATGTATCCGCTGTTCGCGTGGCTCGACGCGGCGCCGAGCATCGGGCGGCTGATCGCGGTGCAGGCCGTGCTGTCGGTGACGCTCGCGGGCTACTACGGGCCGTTCGGCGCGATGATCGCCGAGCTGTTCCCGGCCAACGTGCGCTCGACCGGGCTGTCGATTGCATACAACGTCGCGGTGATGCTGTTCGGCGGCTTCGGGCAGTTCATCGTCACGTGGCTGATCAAGGTCACGGGCACGCCGCTCGCGCCGACCTACTACGTGATGGCCGGCATCGCGCTGTCGATCGTCGCGGTCGCGTTCGTGCCCGCGCGCAGCGCCGACCTCGATGCGCCGGCGTGATCGCATGACGGATCGAGGACGGTCATCGGATCGTTTCGCAAAACGCAATGATGGACGGGTGGCAAAACGATGAAAACAGCCGCCGCCCCCCACGCGTTCGCGCCCGAATTGTTTAGTTGTCGAACGAAACTTGCGCCGGATGAACGGAACTGCCGTTCGCGCGCGTTCTCGCATTTCCCGCGGGGGCGAAACATCGGCAAAAACCCGCGCAAGGGCGTCGAGAAGAGTTTTTTCTCCAGCTTGTTGCAGCATCGCTAGCTCAAGTAATATCCGCGTACGCCGGACCCTGGCGGGAACGGTTCCGATCTGGAGACCTGGAGGAAACATGGAATACAACCGTCTGTTGCACACCCTGCGTGTTACAGCCATTGCAGGCGTGGCAGCGGCATCGCTCGGCGTCGCGGGCTCTGCATTCGCACAGATCCCGAACAAAACGCTCGTCTACTGCTCAGAAGGCAGCCCGGCGGGTTTCGATTCCGCGCAATTCACGACCGGCGTCGATTTCACCGCCGCCACGTTCACCGTCTACAACCGTCTCGTCGAATTCGAGCGCGGCGGCACGAAGGTCGAGCCGGGCCTTGCCGAGAAGTGGGACGTGTCGTCCGACGGCAAGGTGTATACGTTCCATCTGCGCCACGGCGTGAAGTTCCACACGACCGACTTCTTCAAGCCGACGCGCGAATTCAACGCGGATGACGTGCTGTTCACGTTCGAGCGCATGCTCGATCCGAACCAGGCGTTCCGCAAGGCGTACCCGGTGTCGTTCCCGTACTTCACCGACATGGGCCTCGACAAGCTGATCACGAAGGTCGAGAAGGTCGATCCGTACACCGTGAAGTTCACGCTGGCCGAGCCGAATGCGCCGTTCATCCAGAACATGGCGATGGAATTCGCGTCGATCCTGTCGGCCGAATACGGCGACCAGCTGATGAAGGCCGGCAAGGCCGCCGACATCAACCAGAAGCCGATCGGCACGGGCCCGTTCATCTTCCGCAGCTACACGAAGGACGCGACGATCCGTTTCGACGGCAATCCTGATTACTGGAAGAAGGGCGAAGTGAAGCTGTCGAAGCTGATCTTCTCGATCACGCCGGATCCGGGCGTGCGCGTGCAGAAGATCAAGCGCAACGAATGCCAGGTGATGAGCTATCCGCGTCCGGCCGACATCGCGACGCTGAAGGCCGACGCGAACGTCGACATGCCGTCGCAGGCCGGCTTCAACCTCGGCTACCTCGCGTACAACGTCGAGCACAAGCCGGTCGACAAGCTCGAAGTGCGTCAGGCGCTCGACATGGCGATCAACAAGAAGGCGATCCTCGAGTCCGTCTACCAGGGCGCCGGCCAGGCCGCGACCGCGCCGATGCCGCCGACCCAATGGTCGTACGACAAGAACCTGAAGATGGCCGCCTACGACACCGCGAAGGCGAAGGCGCTGCTCGCGAAGGCAGGCTTCCCGAACGGTTTCGAGATCACGCTGTGGGCGATGCCCGTGCAGCGCGCGTACAACCCGAACGCCCGCCTGATGGCCGAGATGATCCAGGCCGACTGGGCGAAGATCGGCGTGAAGGCGAAGATCGTCACGTACGAGTGGGGCGAGTACATCAAGCGCGCGCACACGGGCGAGCAGGATACGATGCTGATCGGCTGGACGGGCGACAACGGCGATCCGGACAACTGGCTCGGCACGCTGCTCGGCTGCGAGGCGATCAAGGGCAACAACTTCTCGCACTGGTGCTACAAGCCGTTCGACGAGCTGGTCCAGAAGGGCCGCACGACGACGGGCCAGGACGCCCGGACGAAGCTCTACACGCAGGCCCAGCAGATCTTCGCGCAACAGCTGCCGTTCTCGCCGATCGCGAACTCGACGGTCTACCAGCCGGTGCGCAAGAACGTGGTCGACATGCGTATCGAACCGCTCGGCTATGCCCGCTTCGACGGTGTTAGCGTGAAGTAACGCGCCTGTCGTAAGCTGTCGCGAAGACCGGCTAACTCATCCGGCGGCGGGAGGCCAAAAGCTTCCCGTCGCCGGTCGCACATTTCCCACAAGAAAATACGAGACGCATCATGTTCAGATTCGTGTTGCGCCGCGTGGGCATGGTGATCCCGACCTTCATCGGCATCACCATCCTGGCGTTTGCGCTGATTCACCTGATACCGGGCGACCCCATCGAAGTGATGATGGGCGAGCGTGGCGTCGATCCCGCGATGCATGCGGAGGCGATGAAACGCCTCGGGCTCGACCAGCCGCTGCCCATGCAGTACATCCACTACATCGGCCGGGCGCTGCATGGCGACCTTGGCACGTCGATCATCACCAACACGAGCGTCGCGGGCGAATTCTTCGCGCGCTTCCCGGCGACCGTCGAGCTGTCGCTGTGCGCGCTCGTGTTCGCGCTCGCGGTCGGGCTGCCGGCCGGCGTGATCGCCGCGCTGCGGCGCGGCTCGGTGATCGACCACGGCGTGATGGGGACCGCGCTCACCGGTTACTCGATGCCGATCTTCTGGTGGGGGCTGATCCTCATCATGGTCTTTTCGTCGTACCTCGGCTGGACGCCCGTGTCGGGGCGCATCGCCGTCGAATACGATTTCCCGCATCCGACGGGCTTCATGCTGATCGACGCGCTGCTCGCGCCGGACGAAGGCTCGTTCAAGTCGGCGGTCAGCCACCTGATCCTGCCCGCGATCGTGCTCGGCACGATCCCGCTCGCGGTGATCGCGCGGATGACGCGCTCGTCGATGCTCGAAGTGCTGCGCGAGGATTACATCCGCACCGCACGCGCGAAGGGGCTGTCGCCCGTGCGCGTGGTCGTCGTGCATGCGCTGCGCAACGCGCTGATCCCGGTCGTCACCGTGATCGGCCTGCAGATCGGCACGCTGCTCGCGGGCGCGGTGCTGACCGAGACGCTCTTTTCGTGGCCCGGTGTCGGCAAGTGGCTGATCGATGCGATCGGCCGCCGCGACTATCCGGTCGTCCAGGGCGGCATCCTGTTGATCGCGACGCTCGTGATCGTCGTGAACCTGGTCGTCGACCTGCTGTACGGCGTGCTGAATCCGCGCATCCGCCACACGAGGTAATTCCATGAGCAATCTGCAAAATACCCTGCCGACCGAATCCGCGCCGGCCGGCGGCCGTGCGCTCGCGCTGCGCGAGTTCTGGGCCAACTTCTCGCGCAACCGCGGCGCCGTCGGCGCCGGCATCGTCGTGATCGTGCTGATCCTCGTCGCGCTGCTCGCGCCGCTGATCGCGCCGCACAGCCCGGTCGAACAATACCGCGACTACGTGAAGATCCCGCCCGCGTGGCTCGCCGGCGGCAATTGGCAATTCATCCTCGGCACCGACGAAGCGGGCCGCGACATCCTTTCGCGGCTGATGTTCGGCGCGCGGATGTCGTTCTGGATCGGCTTCGTGTCGGTCGTGCTCGCACTGATCCCGGGCATCGTGCTCGGGCTCGTCGCCGCGTTCTTCCAGAAGTGGGCCGACACGCCCGTGATGCGCATCATGGACGTGCTGCTCGCGCTGCCGTCGCTGCTGCTCGCGGTCGCGGTCGTCGCGATCATCGGCCCGGGCCTCACCAACACGATGTTCGCGATCGCGATCGTCGCGCTGCCGGCCTACGTGCGCCTCACGCGCGCATCGGCGCTCGGCGAGCTGCAGAAGGAATACGTGACGGCGTCGCGCGTGGCCGGTGCCGGCACGCTGCGCCTGATGTTCTCGCAGGTGCTGCCCAACTGCACGGCGCCGCTGATCGTGCAGGCGACGCTCGGCTTCTCGTCGGCGATCCTCGACGCTGCCGCGCTCGGCTTCCTCGGCCTCGGCGTGCAGCCGCCGACCGCCGAGTGGGGCGCGATGCTGGCCTCCGCGCGCGACTACATCGACAACGCGTGGTGGATCGTGACGATGCCGGGCCTGTCGATCCTGATTTCGGTGCTCGCGATCAACCTGCTCGGCGACGGGCTGCGCGACGCGCTCGATCCCAAACTGAAACGGATGGCATGACCATGAGCACTCTTCTGACCATCCGCAATCTCGCGGTGAATTTCAACGGCCTGCCTGCCGTCGACCGGATCAACCTGTCGATCGCGCCGGGCGAGGTGGTGGGCGTCGTCGGCGAATCGGGCTCGGGCAAGAGCGTGACGATGATGGCGCTGATGGGCCTGATCGACGCGCCGGGCAAGGTGACGGCCGACGAGGTCACGTTCAACGGCGTCGACCTGCTGAAGGCGTCGCCGAAGGCGCGCCGCAAGATCGTCGGCAAGGACATCGCGATGGTGTTCCAGGACGCGCTGACGAGCCTGAACCCGAGCTACACGGTCGGCTACCAGATCAAGGAGGTGTTGAAGCTGCACGAAGGGCTGCGCGGCGACGCGCTGAACCGGCGCGCGCTCGAACTGCTCGACCAGGTCGGTATTCCCGACGCGAAGAACCGCATCGCGTCGTTCCCGCACCAGATGTCGGGCGGGATGAACCAGCGCGTGATGATCGCGATGGCCGTCGCATGCAACCCGAAGCTCCTGATCGCCGACGAGCCGACCACCGCGCTCGACGTGACGATCCAGGCGCAGATCATGGATCTGCTCGTGAAGCTGCAGAAGGAGCGCGGGATGGCGCTCGTGCTGATCTCGCACGACCTGGCCGTGGTGTCGGAGGTCGCGCAGCGCGTCGCGGTGATGTACGCGGGCGAGATCATCGAGACCAACAGCGTGCCCGACATCTTCCGTGCGCCGCATCATCCGTACACCGAAGCGCTGCTCGCCGCGATTCCCGAGCACAATCAGGGGGCGCGTCGCCTTGCCGCATTGCCGGGCATGGTGCCGGGCCGCGATGATCGCCCGTCCGGGTGCCTGTTCGCGCCGCGCTGCAAGTACGTCGTCGACGATTGCCGCAAGGCGCGGCCGGCGCTCGACACGCTGGTGCCGGGCAACGACGCGATGCGCGCGCGCTGCATCAAGCCGCTCAATGTTTCCAACCTCGACCTGACGGGAGGCGCACGATGAATGCAGTCCAAGATACGCGCCACGCGTCGCCCGACGAGGACGTCCTGGTGGCCGACAGCCTCGCGAAGCACTATTCGGTGAAGCGCGGGATGTTCGGGCAGGGCACGGTGAAGGCGCTGAACGGCGTGTCGTTCTCGCTGAAACGCGGCAAGACGCTCGCCGTCGTCGGCGAGTCGGGCTGCGGGAAGTCGACGCTCGCGCGCCAGCTCACGATGATCGAGACGCCCACGTCGGGCAGCCTGACGATCGACGGCAAGAATGTCGCCGGCGCGAGCCGCGACACGATCGCCGAGCTGCGCCGCCGCGTGCAGATGGTGTTCCAGAACCCGTTCGCATCGCTGAATCCGCGCAAGACCGTCGAGCAGACGCTGTCCGAGCCGCTCGAGATCAACGCGAACCTGACGGCTGCCGAGCGTGCCGCACGCATCGCGCAGATCATGCGCACGGTCGGCCTGCGGCCCGAACACGCGAAGCGCTATCCGCACATGTTCTCGGGCGGCCAGCGCCAGCGTGTCGCGATCGCGCGCGCGATGATCCTCGATCCGCGCATCGTCGTCGCCGACGAGCCGGTGTCCGCGCTCGACGTGTCGATCCAGGCGCAGATCCTGAACCTGTTCATGGACCTGCAGGAGCAGTTCAAGACGAGCTACGTGTTCATCTCGCACAACCTGTCGGTGGTCGAGCACGTCGCGGACGACGTGATGGTGATGTACTTCGGCAGCGTCGCCGAGCTCGGCGACAAGGCGACGATCTACGCGCGGCCGCGCCACCCGTACACGCGGGCGCTGATGTCGGCGACGCCGGCGATCTTCGAGGAAGACCGCCGCGTGCAGATCAAGCTGCAGGGCGAACTGCCGTCGCCGCTCAATCCGCCGTCGGGCTGCGCGTTCCACCAGCGCTGCCCGTATGCGGTCGAGCGGTGCCGCGCGGAGGAGCCGAAGCTGCGCGAGGTCGACGGCCGGCAGGTGGCCTGCCATCGCGCCGAGGAGGTAGGGGAGGCGAATGCCTGAAGCGTTGGCGGCGCGCGTGTCCGGCGTGCGCCGTGCGGGGGCAAGCGGGGCGCGCGTGATGCGCGCGTACCGCGACGCGCGGCGCTGGAGCGTGCGTACCGTCACGGGCGCGGCGCTGGCCGGCGCGTGCGTGGCGGCCAGCCTCGTGGTTCCCGTCGAATCCGCGCGCGCCGAAGGGCGCGCGCCGGCCACGTCACCGATCCATCCGTCGCAAGTCCCGCCGCCCGGCATGAGCCTGCCGGGCTTCCACGCGCCGTCCGTATCGGACGGCACGGTGTCGCGCGGCACCGTGCGCGTGCAGCCCGCGCGCATGCCGTTCTACGTCGCGACCAAGGGTAACGTCACGCTGTACGTGCTCGGCACGCTGCATACCGGCGACCCGTCCGATTACCCGAGCGCGCAGCCGTTCCGGCCGCGCATCCTGGCGGCGCTCGCCGCGTCGCCGACGCTTGCGCTCGAACTGTCGCCCGACGATCTGCTCGAATCGCAGGACGACGTGTCGAAGTACGGCGTGTGCCGCTACCCGTGCCTGCAACGCCTGCTGCCCGAGCCGTTGTGGCAGCGGCTCGCGGCACGCCTGCGCGGCAACCCGGCCGCGCTCGCCGAGATCCGCAAGATGCGGCCGTGGCTCGCGGCGCTCGTCGTCGAGACCTACGATTCGCTGTCGGCCGGCCTGCAGACCGAATACGGCACCGAGGCCCAGCTGCAGAACGTGTTCCTGAAGAAGAAGGGCGGCCGCGTGATCGGGCTCGAGACGCTCGCCGAACAGATGCGCGCGTTCACCGGGCTGACGCTGGCCGAGCAGCGCGAGATGCTCGCGCAGGACATGGTGCAGACACCCGCGCAGAACGCCGACGACATCAAGGCGCTGCACCGGCTGTGGCGAATTGGAGACGCCGACGCGATCTCCGCGTGGGCCGTCGCGAAGAGCGAGCGGCTCGCGCGTTCGAAGGTGCTGTCGGCGTCGATCGACAACAAGATCGTGTACGAGCGCAACCGGCGCTTCGTTGCACGGATGACTGCAATCGCCGCGCCGAACCGGCCGCTGTTCGTCGCGATCGGCGCGCTGCATCTGGGCGGCCCGCGCGGCGTGCTCGAATTGTTGCGTCAACAAGGTTACAGGGTCGACGCGAACTGATCGCCGCCGTCGCGCCCGAACCGATCCTCCCCTGTTTGATCGACGTCGTTCGGGCCACGTCAAACGCTTGTTTGTACACGCGATTCGATAAGGAAAACCCTCGATTCGTCGGAAAATAGCGTTTCAAACGATTGACATCCCGTTCCGCCAATATCTATTCTTCGATCCACAAGTTGAAAAATTGAAAAGAATAGAAAAAGTTCTACGGGGTAGCAGAAAACAAAGCGCGGGGTGAGCGCGTTGCCGGCACGTGGTGCACACGTGTCGGCCGCGGAAGTGTCTGCATGTACGGCGGGGCCAATCATCGTCGGACAACAACAATACATGCAGGCCGACTTGCGGATAAGCGACGCTCCGTCGTCTGACCGGGGAAGGCAGTGATCGGGCGGCGGCGGACGTTTTTTAATCCGGAATATTTTTCCGGTCCCGTCGAAAGACGGTTTCGGGGGGCGAATCGACAGACGGCGAAGCCGCAGCGATTGCGCCAACGGAAAAGCGCCACGAGGGCGCTTTTTTCTTTTGGGCGGCCGAGATGACGATGCGCGTTACGCGCCTTCGTCGGCCTGCAGCGCGCCGGGGGCCACCACGTCGACGCCGGCAGCCTCCAGCGCCGCGCGAATCCGTTTCGCGAACGCCAGCGCATGCGGCCCGTCGCCGTGCAGGCAGACGGTCTGCGCGTTGAGCGGCACCCATTCGCCGCTCAAGGCACGCACCTGCCGGTTGCGCACCATGTCGAGCGTGCGCGCGAGCACCGCATCCTCATCGTCGATCAACGCGCCGGGCTGGCTGCGCGGCACGAGCGAGCCGTCCGCGCGGTAGCCGCGGTCGGCGAACACTTCTTCCACCGCGGCGAGCCCCGCATGCCGCGCGGCCGCGACGAACACGCTGTTCGCGAGCCCGAACACCGCGAGCGACGGATCGAAGTCGTGGATCGCGGACACCACCGCATCGGCGATCATCGGGTCGCGCGCGGCCTGGTTGTACAGTGCGCCGTGCGGTTTCACGTGCGCGATGCGCCCGCCTTCGGCCTGCGCGATCGCCGACAGCGCGCCGAGCTGGTACAGCACGCCCGCGTAGATGTCGCCGGCCGGCAGCTGCATTTCCTTGCGGCCGAAATTCTCCGGATCGTGAAAGCTCGGGTGCGCGCCGATCGACACGCCTTTCTGCACGGCCCAGCGCACGCAGTCGCGCATCGCGTTCGCGCCGCCCGCATGCCAGCCGCATGCGATGTTCGCCGACGTGACGAGGTCGAGCAGCGCCTCGTCGGATCCGCATCCTTCGCCGAGATCGGCATTCAGATCGATTTCCATGATGTTCCTCGTCCACTGATGGCGTGGCGCGTCTTTCGTTACTGCTTCCGCCAGGGTCACGCTGCGCGCGATTGGGCGCGGCGGCGCGCTTCTTCTCGCATGTCGATCGCCACGTCGATCTGCCGCAGATAGGCACGTTCCGCGGCGAGGGCGGCGCGCGCGGCGTCGGGGGTCGTGCGCACGAAGCGGATCGGCAGGTTGAGCCGCGCCTGTGCGAGTTTCCACAGATCGGCGCGGATCACCGTGCCGATCTTCGGGTAGCCGCCGGTGGTCTGCGCGTCGTGCATCAGCACGATCGGCTGGCCGTTCGGCGGCACCTGGATCGTACCGGGCAGCACCGCGTGCGACAGCAGCTCGACCGGCTGTTCGCGCACGAGCTCGGCGCCCGCGAGGCGATAGCCCATCCGGTTGCTGTTCGCGGTGACGAGCCATTCCTCGTCCCAGAACGCCTGCTGCGAATCGGCCGCGAACGAGGCGTAGTCGGGGCCCGGCAGCACGCGCACGGGCATCGCCCACGGCGCATGCGCGGGGCGGTGGCGGCGCGGCGGCTCGTCGACGCGCACGAAGGCGCACCACGCGGGCGCCTTCACGCCGAATTCGGGCGCATCGGCCGCGAGGCAGCCCGCGCCGGCCGGCGGCACGCCGACCGGGAGCCGGTCGCCGTCGCGCAGCGTGCGGCCGCCGAGGCCGCCGAAGCGCGACGCGAGATCGGTGCTGCGCGAGCCGAGCATCGGCAGCACGTCGATGCCGCCCGCGATGCACAGATAGCCGCGCATCCCGCGTTTCGCGGCCGGCAGCACGAGCGTCTGGCCGGCCTCGACCGGCAGGCTCCACCACGAATACACGCGCCGGCCGTCGAGCGTCGCGCCGAATTCGGTGCCGGTGATCGCGATGCGCGTCGCGCGCGGGAAGCGGAACGCGGCGGGGCCGATCGTGATCTCGACGGCCGCCGCGTCGGGGCGGTTGCCGACGAGCCGGTTGCCGACCTCGAGCGCGAGGCCGTCGAGCGCGCCGCCCTGCGCGACGCCGAGGTGGCGTGCGCCGCGGCGCCCGAGATCCTGCACGGTCGACAGCGGGCCGGCGCGCAACACCTCGATGGTGCCCGGTGCGTTGCTCTGGGTCATGACGCGTCGACTCCCGCAATGGTGAAGCGCACGCGATCGCCGGGCAGCAGCAGCGTCGGCTGCGGCCGCGCCGGATCGAACAGCACCTGCGACGTGCGGCCGATCAGCTGCCAGCCGCCGGGCGACGTGGCCGGGTAGATGCCCGTCTGCGCGCCGCCGATGCCGACCGAGCCGGCCGGCACCTCGAGGCGCGGCGCCGCGCGGCGCGGCGTGTGCAGCGATGCGTCGAGGCCGCCGAGATACGCGAAACCCGGCTGGAAGCCGACGAAGAACACGACGTATTCACCGGCCGCGTGGCGGGCGACGACCTCGTCGGCCGGCAGGCCCGTGTGCGCGGCGACGGCCGCCAGGTCGGGGCCGGCGGCCCCGCCGTACTCGACCGGGATCTCGACCTCGCGGCCGTCCGCGTGCTCGACGTCGGCCGTCTCCCACGCGTCGCGCAGCGCGGGCGTGAGCGATTCGGCCGTCGCGGCGAGCGCGTCGAACACGATGGTCAGGTTGTTCATGCCGGGCACGACGTCGATCACGTCGGGCCACGCGCGCGCGGCCTCGGCAACGGCCCAGACGCGGCGCTGGCAATCGAGCGTGGCGGGCGGCGGCACCTCGCAGACGAGGGCGGCATCGCCGAGCGGATAAATGCGGGGTTGCGTCATCGGGCTGGCACGGTTCGGACGGCAATGTTAGCGCACATTGTCAATAAGATATCGATAAGTTACCAATAAGCGTTTTCGCCTAGCCCGTATACAGCGGCTTCTGGCGTACACTCGGCACACCCTGACATCCTGCTTGCGCCGCCTTTCCATGAAGCGTCATCCGACCAAGATCGTGTCATCCGAACACCTCGTTTCCGATTCGAGCGCGGAGCTGTCGGAGCTCGAATACGGGCTCATCATGGCCGGCAACGCATTCAACCGCTGGATGGTGCGCTGCATGTCGGCGGCCGGCGCGAAGGACATGACGGCGGTCGAGGTGTCGCTGCTGCATCACGTCAGCCATCGCGAACGCAAGAAGAAGCTCGCCGACATCTGCTTCGTGCTCAATATCGAGGATACGCACGTCGCGACCTATGCGCTGAAAAAACTGATCGCGCGCGGCTATGTGAAGAGCGAGAAGAGCGGCAAGGAAGCCTTTTTCTTCGCGACCGACGCGGGCCGCGAGCTGTGCCTGAAATACCGCGAGGTGCGCGAGCACTGCCTGATCGAGACGCTGAAGGACAGCGGGCTCACCAACGAGCAGATCGGCGACGCGGCGCAGTTGCTGCGCCACGCGTCGGGCCTCTACGACACGGCCGCGCGCGCGGCGGCGTCGCTGTAAACGATTGCCCGGGCGGTTGCGCGCGGCGTTGCGCTGACGGGCCGGCGACGACGATCGCGGCGCCGCGCGCCGCGTCATCCGGCGGCCGGGTAGAGCGCGCCGTCGGTCACGATCCAGCGCAGCGCGAGATCGTGCGCTTCGGCCGGCAGCGCGTCGACGCGGCACGCTTCATAGGCGATGCCGACCGTCACGGGCGGCGCGTCGCCCGGCCACGCGGCGAGCGTGCGGTCGTAATAGCCGCCGCCGTAGCCGAGCCGGTAGCGCTCCGGATCGAATCCCACACAGGGAATCAGCAACAGGTCGGGCACGACGACGATTCCCGACGCCGGTTCCGGAATCCGGTGATGACCTTCGCGCATCGGCGTGTGCGCATCCCATGCATGGAACGCGAGCGGCGCATGACGCGCGCCGATCACCGGCAACGCGGCGCGCCGGCCGGCGCCCGCCGCGCACCAGGCGAGCACCGCGTCGCGCGCATCGAATTCCCCGGGCAGCGGCCAGTAGAAGCCGACCGTGCGCGGCGCCAGACGGTCGAGCAGCAAGCGCAGGCGGGCGTCGAGCGCGGCGTTCGCGGCGGGCTGCGACGCGGCGTCGCGACGCGCGCCGGACAGCGTTTTGCGCAGCGCAACCTTCGGGTTCGGCACAGGGTTGCGTGCTATGCTTTCGCTCACTTCGTGCTCCATTCAAATCGATGTCGAACAGCCTTTTCCGAGTATATCGCGCGGTCGCGCTGACGCTTTCGGCCGCCGCGCTCGTCGCCGGTACGGCCGCGTGCGCCGCACCGAACGACGACACGGTCGCCGGGGATGACCAGATCTTCGTACAGCTTCGCGAAGCCGCACGCCGCAACGACGCCGCGAAAGCCGCGCAGCTCGCGTCGATGATCCCGAACTATCCGGTCCCGTCCTACGTCGAGTATTTCCAGATCAAGCCGCAGCTGTTCGATTCGACGGGACGCGCGCGCGTCGATGCGCCGGACGCGCCCGTGCAGTCGTTCCTGCAGCGCTACGACGGCCAGGCGATCGCCGACCGCCTGCGCAACGATTACCTGCTCGTGCTCGGCGCGCGCCACGACTGGCGCAACTTCGACGACCAGTACAAGCGCTTCGTGCTCGACGACGACACGCAGGTCAAGTGCTACGCGCTCGAATCGCGCGCGGCGCGCGGCGAGAACGTCGCCGACGCGGCGCGGGCGCTGCTCGTCGAGCCGAAGAACTACGGCGATGCGTGCGTCGACCTGATCACCGCGCTCACCGTCAACCAGCAGTTCACGAGCGACGACGTGTGGCAGCAGGCGCGCCTCGCCTACGAGCAGAACTACACGACGCTCGGCGGCAAGATCGTCGACGCGCTCGGCCCGCGCCCGGTCGGTTTCGACCAGGCGACGAGCGCGCCGCCGCTGTACCTCGCGCGCGGCGTCGGCGCCGACGCGACGTCGCACCAGCTCGCGCTGATCGCACTCGGCCGCATGGCGCGCAACGATCCGGACGCCGCCGCGGGGATGCTGACGACGGTCGCGCCGTCGCTGACCAAGCAGGAACAGGCGATCGCGTGGGGCGCGATCGGCTACCAGGGCGCGATCAAGCGTTCGCCGCTCGCGTCGGTCTGGTACGCGAAATCCGCGAACGCGCCGCTGTCGAATCCGGGCTACGAATGGCGCACGCGCGCCGCGCTGCTCGCCGGCAACTGGCCGATGGTGCGCTGGTCGATCGAGCAGATGCCGCCGTCGCTGCGCAACGATCCGGCGTGGATCTACTGGCATGCGCGCGCGCTCAAGCAGAGCGGCGACACGCTGCAGGCGAACCAGGAATTCGAGCAGGTCGCCGGGCAGTTCAACTTCTACGGGCAGCTCGCCGGCGAAGAGCTCGGCCAGCGCACGTCGATCCCGCCGCGCACCAAGGTGAGCGACGCCGAGATCGACGCGATGGGCAAGATTCCGGGCTTCGCGCTCGCGCAGCGCTTCTACGCGCTGAACCTGCGCCTCGAAGGCAATCGCGAATGGAACTGGCCGCTGCGCGGGATGACCGATCGCCAGCTGCTCGCGGCCGCCGAATACGGCAAGCGCGTCGAGCTGCTCGACCGCACGGTCAACACGGCCGACCGCACGAAGGCCGAGCACGACTTCACGCTGCGCTACCCGTCGCCGTACCGCAACATCGTCGAGCGCTATGCGCAATCGACGGGCCTCGACGTCGAATGGGCGTACGGGCTGATCCGCCAGGAATCGCGCTTCATCATCAGCGCGCGTTCGTCGGTGGGCGCGGGCGGCCTGATGCAGCTGATGCCCGCGACGGCTCAGATGGTCGCGAAGAAGCTCGGCATGGGCACGATCACGCGTGCGCAGATGCACGACATCGATACCAACATCCAGCTCGGCACCTGGTATCTGGCGGACATCTACAACAACTTCGACAGCTCGCCGGTGCTCGCCACCGCCGGCTACAACGCGGGCCCGGGCCGGCCGCGCCAGTGGCGCCAGGTGTTGACGCAGCCGGTCGAAGGCGCGATCTTCGCGGAGACGATTCCGTTCAACGAGACGCGCGACTACGTGAAGAACGTGCTGTCGAATACCGTCTACTACGCGGCGCTCTTCGAGGGCAAACCGCAGTCGTTGAAGAAACGTCTAGGCATGATCTCGCCCTGATACGCAATCTTCACACTGCCGCGCGAGACGCGGCAGTGCTCTTTTGAGGTTCCGAACATGGATCGCCAGACCGTCGCGCTGCTGGGCGGCACCGGCTTCATCGGCAGCCGGCTCGTCAATGCGCTGATCGACGCCGGCAAGCAGGTACGGATCGGCACGCGCCGGCGCGACCACGCGCGCCACCTCCAGATGCTGCCGGTCGAGATCGTCGAGCTCGACGCCCTCGACACGCGCACGCTCGCGCGCTTCGTCGCCGGCGCGCACGCGGCGATCAACCTGGTCGGCGTGCTGCACGGCGACCGCGGCACGCCGTACGGGCCCGGTTTCGAGCGCGCGCACGTCGCGCTGCCGGCCGCGCTCGCGAGCGCCTGCACCGAGGTCGGCGTGCGGCGCCTGCTGCACATGAGCGCGCTCGGCGCCGATTCGCGCGGCCCGAGCATGTACCAGCGCTCGAAGGGCGACGGCGAAGCCGCGCTGCATGCGGTCGCGGCGACCGATTCGCTCGCGCTGACGATCTTCCGCCCGTCGGTCGTGTTCGGCCCCGGCGACGCGTTCCTCAACACGTTCGCGAACCTGCAGCGCACGGTGCCCGTGCTGCCGCTCGCGATGCCCGATGCGCGCTTCCAGCCGGTGTTCGTCGGCGACGTCGTGCGCGCGTTCGTCAACACCCTCGATCTCGCGGCCGCGCACGGCAAGACCTACGAACTCGGCGGGCCGACCGTCTATACGCTCGAGCAGCTGGTGCGCTATTGCGGCACGCTGGTTGGCCGGCAGGCACGCATCGTGCGGCTGCCCGACGCGCTCGCGCGGCTGCAGGCGCGCGTGTTCGAATGCCTGCCCGGCGAGCCCGTGATCACACGCGACAACCTCGCGTCGATGTCGGTGCCGAACGTGCTGTCCGGCCCGCTCGCGCCGGAACTCGGGATCTCGCCCGCGAGTCTCGAAAGCATCGCGCCCGCGTATCTCGGCGAAGCGACGAAGCGCTCGCGCTTCGACTGGTTCCGCTCGCGCCGCTAGCGCGCCGCGCGGGGCGCGGACGTTCAGCCCCTTTCCGTTTCCTTTTTGCGTTGTCCGGAAAACCGTCATGAAACTCGTCATTGGTGACAAGAACTACTCGTCGTGGTCGATGCGCCCGTGGGTGCTGCTCACGCATTTCGGCATCCCGTTCGACGAGATCGCGGTCGAGTTGCGCCGCGACGACACCGCCGCGCGCATCCTCGAGTATTCGCCGTCCGGCAAGGTGCCGTGCCTCGTCGACGATCACGGCGTCGCGATCTGGGATTCGCTCGCGATCGCCGAGACGCTCGCCGAGCGCTATCCGCAGTTGCCGATGTGGCCGGCCGACCCGCTCGAGCGGGCGCATGCGCGCTGCGTGTCGGCCGAGATGCACGCGGGCTTCGCGGCGCTGCGCACGCAGATGGGCATGAACGTGCGCGCGTCGATGCCGGGGCGCGGCGCGACGCCGGATGCGCTCGCCGACGTCGCGCGCATCGATGCGCTGTGGAGCGCGTGCCTCGAGGCGTCGGGCGGGCCGTTCCTGTTCGGCGAATTCGGGATCGCCGATGCGATGTACGCGCCGGTGGTGATGCGCTTCAACACGTATGCGCCGGGCCTGTCGCCGGAAGCGGCCGGCTACGCGGCGCGCGTGACGGCGCTGCCGGCCGTGCAGCGCTGGATCGACGCCGCGCGCCGCGAAACGACCGTGATCGCCGAATACGAGCCGACGCCATGAATATCTACGCAGTAGGCGGAGCGATCCGCGACGAATTGCTCGGCGTGCCCGTGCAGGACCGCGACTACGTGGTGGTGGGCGCGACGCCCGAGCAGATGGCCGCGCAGGGGTTCCGGCCGGTCGGCAAGGATTTCCCGGTGTTCCTGCATCCGCAGACGCAGGAGGAGTACGCGCTGGCGCGCACCGAGCGCAAGACGGCGGCCGGCTATCACGGCTTCCAGTTCCACTACGCGCCGGACGTGACGCTCGACGAGGATCTCGCGCGGCGCGACCTGACGATCAACGCGATGGCGCGCGAGGTGAGCCCGGAAGGCGGGCTGGTCGGGCCCGTGATCGATCCGTTCGACGGGCAGGCCGACCTGCGGGCGCGCGTGTTCCGGCACGTGAGCGACGCATTCGTCGAGGATCCGGTGCGGATCCTGCGCATTGCGCGCTTTGCCGCACGGTTCGCGGATTTCACGGTGGCGGACGAAACGCTCGCGCTGATGCGCCGGATGGTCGACGCGGGGGAGGTCGACGCGCTCGTGCCCGAACGCGTATGGCAGGAAATCGCGCGCGGGCTGATGGAGGCGAAGCCGTCGCGGATGTTCGCGGTGCTGCGCGAGTGCGGCGCGCTCGTGCGCATCCTGCCCGAGGTCGACGCGCTGTGGGGCGTGCCGCAGCGGGCCGACTACCACCCGGAAGTCGATACCGGCGTGCACGTGATGATGGTGGTCGACTATGCGGCGAAGCAGCGCTATTCGCTGCCGGTGCGCTTCGCGGCGCTCACGCACGATCTCGGCAAGGCGACGACGCCCGCCGACGTGCTGCCGCGCCACGTCGGCCACGAAGGCCGCAGCGTCGACCTGCTCAAGCCGTTGTGCGAGCGGCTGCGCGTGCCGAACGAGTGCCGCGATCTCGCGCTGGTGGTCGCGCGCGAGCACGGCAACCTGCATCGCGTGATGGAGATGGGCGCGGCCGCGCTGGTGCGGCTGTTCGAGCGCAGCGATGCGCTGCGCAAGCCCGCGCGTTTCGCCGAGATGCTGCAGGCGTGCGAATCGGATGCGCGCGGGCGGCTCGGGCTCGAGACGCAGCCGTATCCGCAGGCCGAGCGGTTGCGTGTCGCGCTCGCGGCGGCGCGCAGCGTCGATGCCGGCGCGATCGCGCGCGGCATCGGCAACGACGCGGAGAAGATCAAGGATGCCGTGCATCGCGCGCGGATCCAGGCCGTCGCGCAAGCGCTCGAGATCGGCGAATAAGGGCGGCGAACCGGGCGGCGCGCGCCCGCGGCCGCTACGACTTCTTCTTGCGCGCCGGGGTGGCGGCCGCCGCGCGTTTGCCGGGGGCCGCGCGCGGCTTCGCCGAAGCCTGCGGGTCTGCCGTACCGGCCTTGGCCGGCCGTGCCGCATCGGCGCCACGATCGCCGCGTCGGGTCACGCGCGGCTTACCCGCCGCCGGCTGCCTGATGTCCATCGTCGCCGACGCCAGTTCGGCACACCGGTCGTCGAACAGCGGGAGCGTGCCGACCGCGATCAGCTCGGCCGGCCCGTCGCCGACGTTCGCGACCCGATGCCGCTTGCGCGCATCGAAGTGCAGCGAATCGCCGGGCGCCAGCGGGTAAACCTTCTTGCCGATCGTGTAGCAGATGCGGCCGGCCAGCACGTACACGAACTCGTCGCCGCCGTGCGACACCCATTCCGAGCGGTAGCCTTCCATCATCCGCACCTTGAGCGCGTGGACCTGGCTGCCGTCGAAGGTGGTGGAGAGCCGCTCGTACCACTGCGACGTGGCGTCGAGCGCGTACGGCTGGCGGCTGCCTTCGTGCGAATCGGGCTGCGCCTGGCGCGGCTGGTCGATCAGCGCGCCGAGCGGGACGTCGAGCGCCTTGGCGACGTTGACGAGCGAAGACAGCGAGATGCCGGTGAGATGCCGCTCGACCTGCGACAGGAACCCGACCGACAGCTTCGCCTCGGTCGCGACCTCCAGCAGCGTCTTCTTCGCTTCCCGGCGCAGGCCGCGAATGCGCAGGCCGATACGCATGATGTCTGAATCCATGAATCTCTTTCGTGGCAACGAGTCGGCAGGCGAGCGGAGAGGCGGTGCAGTCGCCGGGACTTGCTTTCCGCGCATCGCACGAAGCACGGCCGCCGGGACGGCGATGCCGGCGCATTGTACCGCGCGGTGTCGCCGGGCGATCTGGCGCTGTGCCGGGATCCGCAGCCATCGTGCCGATTTTAGTCCTACGAAAATTTTAGCTTGACCTCAATTTCAGCGTGCTCTAGATTCTGTCGCGCATCAAACAAAGTTAAGTGAGACAAAAATTCCCCGAGGGCCTGCTGCCGGAACGGCACCGCGGCCCGGCTGCGCGCCGGGCCGTGCGTGATCCGCGTCAGGGCGGCGTGTCGCTTCAGGCATGCGCCATGCCGCGTCACGCCGCCGGCCGCCGACAACAATGAATAACGGGCACACGATGATCGATCGACTGAAATACAGCTTCTCCGGCCTGCCTCCGTACGACGCGTCCGTCGCCGACACGCAGGCCGGCCTGTCGCGCCTGCTCGACGCCGCGCGCCTCGACGCGGTGGTCGTCACGTCGCAGGACGAATACGTGACCGAGTACCTGCCGCGCAGCAACAATCCGCGCTACGCGCTGTCGGGCTTCGACGGGTCGGCCGGCTGCGGGATCTTCGTGAGCGCGACCACCGCGCAGGCGCTCGGCGTGCCGCCGTTCGTGCTGTTCGTCGATGGCCGGTATCACCTGCAGGCCGAGCAGCAGTGCGATCCGGCGCGCGTGCATATCGAGAAGCTCGGGATGAACGTGACGATCTGGCAGGCGATGGCCGACTGGCTGGTTGCGCATGCGAGCCGGCTCGAGCGGGTCGGCTACGACGCGCTGCGGATCAGCGTCGCGCAGCGCGACCGGCTATTCGCGCAGACGCAGGCCGCGTCGCTCGACTGGACGGGCCTCGCCGATCGCGAGATCGACCGCGCGATCGCGCTGCCGGGCTGGATCGTCGAGCGGCCGATCTTCGAGGTGCCGGAATCGATGACGGGCCTGAGCGTCGCGCAGAACCTCGACACGCTGAACCGCCGGCTCGCCGCGCATACCGGCGCGGCCGACGGCAAGACCGCGTTCTTCTCGTGCGCGTCGGACGATCTCGCGTATCTGCTGAACAGCCGCGGTTATCACATCCCGAATGCGTCGTCGCACCTCGGGTTCCTGTTCGCGGTCGGCGGCCAGGTCGTGCTGTTCCTGCCGGAAGGCTGCGATCGCTGCCCGGTCGCGCTCGATTCGTATCCGGCGCTGCACGTGATCCGCCGCGATGTCGCGGCGCTCGAGCGCTTTCTCGCGCGGTTCGCGGTCGAGCACGTGTGCTACGGCTTCGAATCGGTGAATTGCGCGCTCGTCGACGCGGTGAGCCGCGTGTGGCCGCACGCGCGGCATGCCGATTTCAACCCGGTCGAGGCGATGCGGGCGAGCAAGACGCCGGCGGTGCTCGAGCGCTTCCGCGACGCATTCGCGCGCAGCTCCGCGGCGATCGCCGAGACGATGCGCTGGGCGAAGACCGGCGAGCCGGGCGCCCGCCATACCGAATACGACCTGGCGCGCACGATCAACGACGCGTACGGCGCGCGTTCGGCCGTCGCGCTGACGTTTCCGTCGATCGCGGCGAACGGCGCGAACAGCGCGTTCGCACACTACACGGCGGCGAGCGCCGGCGTCGAGCTGACGGAAGGCGAGCTCGTGCTGCTCGACAGCGGCGCTTACTACGAAGCCGGCTTCGCGACGGACTGCACGCGCGTCGTGCTGCGCCGCACGCGTCCGGATACGGTGGCGCAGCCGTGGCAGCGCGAGATCTACACCGTCGCGCTGAAGGCCTGCATCAAGGGGCTCGTCGCGCGCTTCCCGAGCACGGCGACGGGCGCCGACGTCGATGCGCTCGTGCGGCAGGTGTGCCGCGACCACGGCCACGATTTCGGCCACGGCACCGGGCATGGCGTCGGGATTCACGTGCACGAGGGCGGCGTGCGGTTCGCGCCCGGCGCGAAGTACGGGCTGGTGCCGAATGCGGTGATTTCGGTCGAGCCGGGCATCTACCTGGCGGGCAAGGGCGGCGTGCGGATCGAGAACATCGTGATCATCCGGCCCGACGACACGCAGCCGGATACCGTGACGTTCGAGAACATCGTGACGGTCGGCTACGACTGGGACCTGATCGATCTCGACCTGCTCGACGACGGCGAGCGCGCGTACCTGCGCGACTACGAGCGGCTGTGCGTGGAGCGCGGCACGCAGGTCACCGCGTGTCCGCTGCTGTAGGCACCGCCGCCCGCGGCGGTCAGTTCAGCAGGCGCGCGCGCACGAACGGCGCGATCCGCTCGGCGAGCCACGCATGCGTGCGCGTCGTCGGGTGCAGCGTGTCCCAGAACACGAAGCGCGCCGGGTCGCGGCAGTCCGCCCGCGGCGTCTGCGCGCCCAGGTAGGTGAGCGACGACGGTTTCGGGATGTCGAGGCACGCGCGCGTCGCGTCGTCGAAGCCGTACCGGGCCGGGTGGCTCAGCAGGTCGTCGAACGGCGCATAGGCGTCGAACACCTCGAGCCGCAGCGCCGCGCCGTAGCGATCGCGCAGCGCGGCGGCCGCGTCGACGAGCCGCCGGTTGTAGTCCCTGACCTGCGCGGCGACGCTCGCCGTGTCGGCGCGGGTCGCGAACACCGGCGCGCGCGACACGTCCGGCAGCGTGACGAGCATGATCCGCGTCGCGCCGGCCGCGGCGAGCCGCTCGAGGCTGTCGCGCACCGCATTCGCCGCCTGCTCGGGCGAGCGTCCGTAGTTCACGAGATCGTTGCCGCCCGCGAACACCGCGAACAGCGTGTTGGCGGGCCGGTAGTCCGGCGCGCGATCCATGTATTCGCGCCACGAGTCGATCTGCTGCACGAGGCCCGGCACGACGAGGTGCTGGTCGGTCGCCGCGCCGCCGATCGCCCAGTTGTAGAACGGCAGCCGCAGCGCGTTGGCGAGATATTCGGCCCACACCGGGCCGTTGCTGAAGCGCCCCGCATGCCAGCTCGTGCCGTTCGGCAGCTTCCACTGGCTCGCGTTGAACATGTTCTGGGTGTCGGACAGGCTGTCGCCGAACACGATCAGCTTGTTGACGCGCGCATCCTGCCGCGCGTCGTCGAGGGGCCACACCGTGTAGTTGAACGACAGCGCGTTGTTGGCCGCGACCGCCTGCGTGAGGCCGGCCTGGATGCCTTTCGCGGCCAGCGTCTTGCGGCACACGTCGGCGAGCGTGTCCTGCGGCGTCGTGCTGTAGAACATGTTCTTCCACTGCGTGGCGCCGTCGGCCCACCAGTAGCCGGGCACGCGATACCAGTCGCCGCCGGCCGGGTCGCGCGCCCATTCGTAGGTCGCGGCCGGCTTCAGCGGATCCGCGTCGATCCGGTACCAGCAGCGCAGGTACGTGTAGGTG
Source organism: Burkholderia sp. L-4 (assembly GCF_056856535.1). Taxonomy (NCBI): domain Bacteria; kingdom Pseudomonadati; phylum Pseudomonadota; class Betaproteobacteria; order Burkholderiales; family Burkholderiaceae; genus Burkholderia; species Burkholderia sp. L-4. The sequence goes on along the minus strand of NZ_JBXEOX010000001.1, from coordinate 3,427,357 downwards.
TCGGACCCGCGGCGCGCGGCGCGCGCCGTCGCGCCGGGCGTGCCCGACGCGGCCGGCGGCGCGACGTCGGGGCCGGCCGGCGACAACGACATGTCGCCCGTCGGCGTGGGCAGCGGCGCGGGGCCGGCGGCGCGCGCGGCGGGGAGCGTCAGCGCGGCGCCCAGCGCCGCGGCAGCGGAAACGGCGACGATACGGGAAAACAACGGAATACGGAAATACGGCATGCGGCCCTCTTCTGATTGTTGTGACGGGACGGCGGCGCGGTTGCGCGGCCGTGTATCGGAAGGGACCGTGGGTGCCGGGCTCGGGCCCGGTCTGTCGAATCGTGAGTGGCCGCGAACGGCGGCGAGAGGCGGTGAGAGGCGGTGAGAGGCGGTGAGTGCGGCGGCGGCCGGTCAGCGGGCCAGCGCCGAGACGCGCCCGTCCGGGCCGTAGACGCCGGTGGGTGCGGGCGCCGAGCGCAGCACCGCGAGCGCGCGCTCGTTGTAGTCCATCCGGATGCGGATCAGCATCCCGTTGTTCGCATTGGCCTGGCGCGCGCGTTCGGCGGCCTGCTGCAGCAACTGCCAGCGGCCCGCGAGGCGCGCATCGCGCTCGGCGGCCTGGTCCATGCCCTTCTTGCCGGCCGGAAAACCGAGCGCGGAAAGCTGCGTGTCGCGCGTGCGTTCGAGCTGCGCGAGCCGGTCGATCAGCGCGCTTTTCCTTTCGACGATGCCGGGCAGCATCTCGAGCGGCTCGGCCGTCGTCAGCGCCTTTTCCTCGTAGACGAGCAGGGACGCGAACGCTTCGACCGTCGCGTGTTCGTCGTTGACCGTGGCCAGCAGCTCTTCTCTCATCGCGTCATGCTCGTCGCGCCGGTGCGCGCGGTGGGCGCGCGCCGGCAAACCGGTGGAACCGGCCTGGGCCGCTTAGTTACCCTGCGGGCGCTGCTGCTGCAGCAGCTCGCGGGCGGTGTTCAATACGCCGTCGGCAATCTTGCTCGCGTCGATCGTCAACGTGCCGTTGTTCAGCGCGTCCTTGATCGACTGGACCAGACCCGTGTCGATATCGGCGTCGCCCGACGCGGATACCGAGCGCAGCTGGCCGGACAGACCCGACAGGTTCACGCTCGTGTCGCCGCCGGTCGATCCGGCGTCGGCCGCCGGCGCGGACGACTGGGCCGTGCCGGATTGCGCACGGGACGCGCCGTTGCCGGTCGGCGCCAGGGGGCTCGGGTTCGGAGTGGAATCGATCTTCACGATGGGTTTCCTGTACGGTTTGACCCAGATAACGGCCGGGTCGGCCCGAACTTTAGCATCGCGAGCCCGAAATGCTCCGAATAAACAATTCTTTACACTCTTGCTGTTCGATCCGTCCCTATAGCGGAATTTCCACGGTGCCGGCGTCCTTGACGATCGCCGTGACGATCTGGCCCGCCGCCATCCGCACCCGCACCGACTGGCCCGGCGCCGCGTTCGCGAGCACGCTGCCTTCGGCCGAAATCGTGAAGCCGGGCCCGGCCGCGACGACCCGCACCGTCTGGCCGGCGGATACCGACGCCGCGCTCTTCAGCATGTCCTGCCGCAGCGGCAGGCCGGCCGAGATGCGCGCGAGCGCGGTCGCGCCGATCGCCTGCGCGGGATCGGTGATCACCGCGAGCGGCATGACCGTCAGGTCGCCGTCGCGGGCGACCAGGTCGGCCGCGGAGAGCGGCTCGCCGGGCGCGATCTGGCGCGCGGCGACGTAATAGGTGGCCTGCACGGCGACCTTCGCCTGCAGGTAGACGGTCCACGGCCGCTCGCCCGCGCAGCGCACGCCGACCGTCGTGCGGCCCCACAGGCGCGCGCCGGTCGGCAGGAACGGCTCGAGCGTCGTGCACGCGGCGAGCCCGCGCGGAAACGCGGTCGTGACCGTCGCGGTGGTCTTGCCGGGCAGGCCGGCGATCTGCTGCTGCAGGAACGCGAGGGCCGCGCGGCGGATCGTCTCGGGATCCTGCTGGCCGGGCGGCGTCGCGGGCTGCGCCGCGGCGGCGGCCGGGGCCGGAGGCGCGGAAGCCGCTGCCGCGCGCGGCGCCGGTGCGGCTGACGCGGCGCGGGCCGCTGCGAAACGGGCGGCGGCGGCAGGCGCGGGCGCCGGCCGCACGGGATTTGATGCGGATTCGGCCGTGCCGGCGACGACCGTCGCGATCGCGGTCGGGTCGGCGGCGCGTGGCTGCGCGCCGTAGCCGGCGTTCGCACGGGCGGCTGCACGAACGGGCGCGGGCGCCGGCGGCGGGACGGTCGTCACGACCATCGCGCCGGCCGGTTGCGCCGCGTAGCCGGCCGCGGCACCCGCACCCGAAACCGCGCGGCCCGCTTCCGGCGCGATGCCCGCGCCCGAGGCCATTCCCGTTGGCCCGCCGAACTGGCCGGCGTTCGCCGCGTTGGCGTGCGCGAGCGCGGCTTCCGCCGTCTCGCCGCGGCCGGGAATCACGATCATCCCGTCTTCCGCGTGCACGGCCGGTGCGGCGATCCACAGCGCCGCGGCGAGCACGCACGCACGCCGGACGCGCGTGAGCCGCCCGTTCCTGCCGCGAAGTGCGCTGTCCGTCATCGCCGTGTCCTCGATCCGTTGATCCGAGTTGCATTCTAGGGAGCCGGGCCGTCGCGCAAACGATGAATAGAGGGGGCCTTTGCCGCGTTATTCGCCCGATTGCCGGTTGCGTCCGACGCCTACCATCGCTGTCATGGAAAAAAGCCTCTCGGGTCGCCATCCGGCGCGAGGGGCGTGCAGCGCTTCATACGGAGAGACGCACACATGCTGGACAAACTCGATGCGGAATTCGCGTTCGGCCGACAGGCGCTCGACGTGCGCGCCTACCGGCAGGAACTGCTGTCGTCGAACATCGCGAACGCCGACACGCCGGGCTACCAGGCCCGCGACGTCGATTTCGCGTCGACGCTCGCGCGCTCGCTGAAGCAGACGAGCGGCGGCCTGGCGCCGAGCAACGCCGCGCAGTTGCCGATGACGCAGCCGGCCGGCGTGACGAGCGGCATGTCGATGGTGTCGACGGCGGCCGGCCACATGGCCGGCACCGCGAAGCTGATCCCGACCGGCGGCCCGTCGGACGACTACGGCCGCGCGCAATACCGGATGCCGCTGCAGCCGTCGCTCGACGGCAACACGGTCGATCTCGACGTCGAACGCGTGCAGTTCGCGAACAACGCGCTGCACTACGAGACCGGGATGACCGTGATGACCCAGCAGATCAAGGCGATGATCGCCGCGATCTCGACGAACTCGTAAGCGCAACCGTACCCGAGCACACGCACCAGGAGCCACCATGCCTTCGTTGATGAACATCTTCGGCGTCGCCGGTTCGGCGCTGTCCGCGCAATCGCAGCGCCTGAACGTCACCGCGTCGAACCTCGCGAACGCCGACAGCGCCACCGGCCCCGACGGCAAGCCGTACAAGGCCAAGCAGGTCGTGTTCGCGACCGACCCGATCGGCGGCGCGCGCACCGCGTCCGGCCAGGGCGTGGGCGGCGTGCGCGTGACGAAGGTGATGGACGACCCGTCGCCGATGAAGTCGACCTACGACCCGGCGAACCCGGCCGCCGACGCGAACGGCTACGTGCAGATGCCGAACGTCGATCCGGTGCAGGAGATGGTGAACATGATCTCGGCGTCGCGCTCGTACCAGGCCAACGTCGAGACGCTGAACACCGCGAAGACGCTGATGCTCAAGACGCTGACGATCGGCTCGTAAGCCGTTCGCCCGCCGACCTCACAGACCCGACAGAAGGCCAACCAGGATGACTTCCTCCAGCACGACGATCGGCAGCAACGGCACGAACGTGTCGAACCTGCCGACCGACACGATGAACACCAACAACGTGTCGTCGACCAACGGCACGTCGGCGAGCGACCTGCAGGCGACGTTCCTGAAGCTGCTCGTCACGCAGCTGCAGAACCAGGATCCGACGAGCCCGGTCGACAGCTCGCAGATGACGTCGCAGCTCGCGCAGATCAACACGGTGAGCGGCATCGCGCAGCTGAACACGTCGCTGACGTCGCTGTCGACGCAGCTCACGGCCGGCCAGCAGACGCAGGCCGCGCTGCTGATCGGCACGAACGTGCTCGCGCCGGGCAATTCGGTCGCGGTGAAGAGCGGCGCGGCGTCGCCGTTCGGCGTGTCGCTCACGAGCGACGTGTCGAACCTGACGATCACCGTGAAGAACAGCGCGGGCGTCGTCGTCAACACGATCAACGCGGGCAAGCAGTCGGCCGGCACCGTGCCGTTCAACTGGACGCCGACCGACGCGGCCGGCAACGCGCTGCCGGACGGCGCGTACACGGTCAGCGCGCAGTACACGGGCACCGACGGCAAGAACTACGCGCCGACCGTGCTGGCGGCCGCCACGGTGCAGAGCGTGATCAAGCAGGCGGACGGCACCGCGGGGCTGGTGCTGTCGAACGGTACGACGGTCGGGCTCACCCAGGTCGCGTCGATCTTCCCGAACGTCAAGACGTCGTCCACGGCCGGCGACACCACCACCAACTGATCGAGCTTTCACGAAACGGAGATCGAAATGGGTTATCAACAGGGTCTGAGCGGCCTCGCCGGTGCCTCGAACGCACTCGACGTGATCGGCAACAACATCGCGAACGCGAACACGGTCGGCTTCAAGTCGAGCACCGCGCAGTTCGCCGACATGTACGCGAACTCGGTCGCGACGTCGGTCAACACGCAGATCGGCATCGGCACGTCGCTGAATGCCGTGCAGCAGCAGTTCGGCCAGGGCACGATCAATACGACGAATTCGTCGCTCGACGTCGCGATCAACGGCAACGGCTTTTTCCAGATGTCGAACAACGGCGTGACGACGTACTCGCGCGACGGCACGTTCCAGCGCGACAAGAACGGCTTCATCGTCGACTCGCAGGGCCGCAACCTGATGGGCTACGCGGCCAACGCGGGCGGCGTGATCAACACCGCGCAGACCGTGGCGCTGCAGGCGCCGACGACCAACATCGCACCGACCGCGACGACCAAGATCACCGGCCAGTTCAACCTGAACTCGCAGGACAAGACGCCGACCAAGACGCCGTTCGACCCGACCGACAACACGACGTACAACTACTCGACGTCGATCCAGGTGTACGACTCGCTCGGCGGTTCGCAGGCGGTCAACATGTACTTCGTGAAGTCGTCGGCCGGGACGTGGGAAGCGTACGCGGGCGTGCAGGGCGCCGCGACGGCGACCGACCTCGGCACGGTCACGTTCGATACGTCGGGCGCGATCAAGAGCACGACGACGGGCACGCCGCCGACGCCGACCACGTCGCTCGGCCAGTTCCAGTTCACCGTGCCGAACACCGACGGCTCGGCGACGCCGCAAAGCCTCACGCTCGACCTGACCGGCACCACGCAGTACGGCGGCAAGGACGGCGTGAACAACCTCGCGCAGAACGGCTATGCGAGCGGCACGCTGACGACCTACTCGATCGGCGCCGACGGCAAGCTGACCGGCAACTACTCGAACGGCCAGACCGCCGTGCTCGGCCAGATCGCGCTCGCGAACTTCAACAACCCGAACGGGCTGGTGAACCTCGGCGGCAACCAGTATGCGGAAACCTCCGCATCGGGCGTGCCGCAGATCTCCGCGCCGGGCAGCACGAACCACGGCACGCTGCAGGGCAGCGCGCTCGAAAACTCGAACGTCGACCTCACGTCGCAGCTCGTCAACCTGATCACCGCGCAGCGCAACTACCAGGCCAACGCGCAGACGATCAAGACGCAGCAGACCGTCGACCAGACGCTCATCAACCTGTAAGCGCGGATAACCGGCAGCCATGGACCGACTGATCTACACGGCGATGACGGGCGCGTCGCAGTCGCTCGACCAGCAGGCGATCGTCGCGAACAACCTCGCGAACGCGTCGACGACGGGCTTTCGCGCGCAGCTCGCGACGTATCGCGCGGTGCCGATGAATTTCGGCGACGGCAGCAACGTCGACCCGACGACGACGCGCACCTACGTGCTCGCATCGACGCCCGGCGCGGATTACGCACCGGGCCCGATCACGCGCACCGGCAACCCGCTCGACGTCGCCGTGCAGGGCGCCGGCTGGCTGTCGGTGCAGGTGGCCGACGGCAGCGAGGCGTACACGCGCGCCGGCAACCTGCACGTCGACGAGAACGGCCAGCTCGTCAACGCGAGCAACCTGCCGGTGATCGGCAACGGCGGCCCGATCTCGGTGCCGCCGAACGCGGAAGTAACGATCGGCAAGGACGGCACGGTGTCCGCGCTGATGCCGGGCGATCCGCCGACGGCCGTCGCGATCGTCGACCAGATGAAGCTCGTCAATCCCGATCCGGCCACGCTCACGCGCGGCAACGACGGGCTGTTCCGCACCGCCGACGGCAATCCGGCCGACGCCGACCCGAACGTGGTCGTCACGCCGAATTCGCTCGAAGGCAGCAACGTCAACCCGGTGACCGCGATGGTCGCGATGATCGACAACGCGCGCGCGTTCCAGCTTCAGTCGAAGCTGATCCAGACGGCCGACCAGAACGAGCAGTCGGCGAACCAGCTGCTCAACTTCAGCTGAGCGCCCGCGCCAGCCCACGCAGGAGAATCGACAAGTGAACCGTTCGCTCTACATCGCCGCCACCGGCATGAATGCGCAGCAGGCGCAGATGGACGTGATTTCGAACAACCTCGCGAACACCAGCACGAACGGCTTCAAGGCGTCGCGCGCGGTATTCGAGGATCTGCTGTACCAGACCATCCGCCAGCCCGGCGCGAACTCGACGCAGCAGACCGAGCTGCCGTCGGGCCTGCAACTCGGCACCGGCGTGCAGCAGGTCGCGACCGAGCGCCTGTACACGCAGGGTGGCCTCACGCAGACCGGCAACTCGAAGGACGTCGCGATCAACGGCGCGGGCTTCTTCCAGGTGCTGATGCCGGACGGCACCAACGCGTACACGCGCGACGGCTCGTTCCAGACCAACGCGCAGGGCCAGCTCGTCACGTCGAGCGGCTACCAGGTGCTGCCGGCGATCACCGTGCCGCAGAACGCGCAGTCGCTGACGATCGGCAAGGACGGTGTCGTGTCGGTCACGCAGCCGGGCTCGAGCAACGCGGTACAGATCGGCTCGCTGCAGATCGCGACCTTCATCAACCCGACCGGCCTCGAGGCGAAGGGCGAGAACCTGTTCGCGGAAACGACGTCGTCGGGCGCGCCGAACGTGTCGCAGCCGGGGCTGAACGGCGCGGGCGTGCTCAACCAGGGCTACGTCGAGGCGTCGAACGTGAACGTCGTGCAGGAACTCGTCAACATGATCCAGACGCAGCGTGCCTACGAGATCAACAGCAAGGCCGTGACGACGTCCGACCAGATGCTGCAGACCGTCACGCAGATGAAGAGCTAACCGGAAAGTCCCGCCGTCGCCATGAAGCAGGTCCGCCTCCTCCCGTCAGCCCCCGTCCGCGCAGCCTGCGCGGTCGCGGTGGCGGCGCTCGCCGGTTGCGCGCAGATTCCGCGCGATCCGATCATCCAGCAGCCGATGACGGCGCAGCCGCCGATGCCGATGTCGATGCAGGCGCCCGGCTCGATCTACAACCCGGGCTACGCGGGGCGGCCGCTCTTCGAGGATCAGCGGCCGCGCAACGTCGGCGACATCCTGACGATCATGATCGCGGAGAACATCAACGCGACCAAGTCGTCGGGCGCGAACACGAACCGGCAGGGCAACACCGACTTCAACGTGCCGACGGCCGGCTTCCTCGGCGGGCTGTTCGCGAAGGCGAACCTGTCGGCCACCGGCGCCAACAAGTTCGCGGCGACCGGCGGCGCGAGCGCGGCGAACACGTTCAACGGCACGATCACGGTGACCGTCACCAACGTGCTGCCGAACGGCAACCTCGTGGTCAGCGGCGAGAAGCAGATGCTGATCAACCAAGGTAACGAATTCGTGCGCTTCTCGGGCGTCGTCAACCCGAACACGATCTCGGGCGCGAACTCCGTCTACTCGACGCAGGTCGCCGACGCGAAGATCGAATACTCGTCGAAGGGCTACATCAACGAAGCCGAGACGATGGGCTGGCTGCAGCGCTTCTTCCTCAACATCGCGCCGTGGTGATGACGATGCAGACGACCCCGATCCGCCGCCTGTCGGCCCGCGTGCAAGCCGCCGCGCGGCTCGCCGTCGCGTTCGCGGCCGTGGCCGCGGCCTGCGTGTTCGGCGCGGCGCCCGCGCAGGCGGAACGCCTGAAGGACCTCGCGCAGATCCAGGGCGTGCGCGACAACCCGCTGATCGGCTATGGCCTCGTCGTCGGCCTCGACGGCACGGGCGACCAGACGATGCAGACGCCGTTCACGACGCAGACGCTCGCGAACATGCTCGCGAACCTCGGCATCTCGATCAACAACGGTTCGGCGAACGGCGGCCCGTCGTCGCTGAACAACATGCAGCTGAAGAACGTCGCGGCCGTGATGGTGACGGCCACGCTGCCGCCGTTCGCGCGGCCGGGCGAGGCGCTCGACGTGACGGTATCGTCGCTCGGCAACGCGAAGAGCCTGCGCGGCGGCACGCTGCTGCTCACGCCGCTGAAGGGCGCGGACGGGCAGGTGTACGCGCTCGCGCAGGGCAACATGGCGGTCGGCGGCGCGGGCGCCAGCGCGAACGGCAGCCGCGTGCAGGTGAACCAGCTCGCGGCCGGCCGGATCGTCGGCGGCGCGATCGTCGAACGCGCGGTGCCGAACGCGATCGCGCAGATGAACGGCGTGCTGCAGCTGCAGCTGAACGACATGGACTACGGCACCGCGCAGCGGATCGTGTCTGCGGTCAACTCGAGCTTCGGCCCGGGCACCGCGACGGCGCTCGACGGCCGCACGATCCAGCTCGCGGCGCCGGCGGATTCGGCGCAGCAGGTCGCGTTCATGGCGCGGCTGCAGAACCTCGACGTGAGCCCGGACAAGGCCGCGGCGAAGGTGATCCTGAACGCGCGCACCGGCTCGATCGTGATGAACCAGATGGTCACGCTGCAGAGCTGCGCGGTCGCGCACGGCAACCTGTCGGTCGTCGTCAATACGCAGCCGGTCGTGTCGCAGCCGGGGCCGTTCTCGAACGGGCAGACCGTGGTGGCGCAGCAGTCGCAGATCCAGCTGAAGCAGGACAACGGCGCGCTGAAGATGGTGACGGCCGGCGCGAACCTCGCCGACGTCGTGAAGGCGCTGAACACGCTCGGCGCGACGCCCGCGGACCTGATGTCGATCCTGCAGGCGATGAAGGCGGCCGGCGCGTTGCGCGCCGACCTGGAGGTCATCTAAATGGCGGCGAACCTTCCGAACGCGAACGACCTCACGCAGCGCTTCGCGCTCGACGTGCAGGGTTTCGATGCGCTGCGCGCGCAGGCGAGGCAGTCGCCGCAGGCCGGCGCGAAGGCGGTCGCGGGCCAGTTCGACGCGATGTTCACGCAGATGATGCTCAAGAGCATGCGCGACGCGTCGCCGGACGGCGGCCTGTTCGATTCGCATACGTCGAAGATGTACACGTCGATGCTCGACCAGCAGCTCGCGCAGCAGATGTCGACGCGCGGGATGGGCGTCGCCGACGCGCTGATGAAGCAGCTGCTGCGCAACGCCGGCGCCGGTGCCGGCAGCGACACGGCGGCCGACGTGGGCGCCGGCGCGGGCGGCCTGGGGGCGGCCGGCTTCGGCACGGCCGGCAACGAAGGCAGCCTCGCCGCGATGAACGCGATGGCGAAGGCTTATGCGAACGCGGCGAACAACGGCGGGCTCGCCGGCGCGCGCGGCTATTCGGCCGGCAGCGCGCTGACGCCGCCGCTGAAGGGCGCGAGCGGCGTGCAGGACGCCGACGCGTTCGTCGACCGGCTCGCGGGCCCCGCGCAGGCGGCCAGCGCGACGACCGGCATCCCGGCGCGCTTCATCGTCGGCCAGGCCGCGCTCGAGTCGGGCTGGGGCAAGCGCGAGATCCGCGCGGCCGACGGCTCGACCAGCTACAACGTGTTCGGCATCAAGGCGAACAAGAGCTGGACGGGCCGCACGGTGTCGGCGCTGACGACCGAATACGTGAACGGCACGCCGCGCCGCGTGGTCGCGAAGTTCCGGGCGTACGACTCGTACGAGCACGCGATGACCGACTACGCGAACCTGCTGAAGAACAACCCGCGCTACTCGGGCGTGCTCAGCGCGAGCCGCAGCGTCGAAGGCTTCGCGCACGGGATGCAGAAGGCGGGCTACGCGACCGACCCGAACTACGCGAAAAAGCTGATCTCGATCATGCAGCAGATCGGCTGACGGCCCGCGCCCGGTTGCGCCGGAAACGGGCGCCCGCCGCCCTCCGCTCGCCCCTTTCGGACCGCGCCCGGCAACTCGCCGCGCGCGGTTTCAACGTTTGCGCGAAAAAATTCGCCAATTCGATCTAAACTTTCGGTCAGCACTGCCGCTAAGTGTGAGAGACCTGTGACCGGGCTCGTGATCTGGCCCGGTTTTACTGCGCACCGGTTGTCCGGGCGCTCATGACAAGAAAGACCGGCTAGCCATGAATATCGAAACGTCGACGGACCCCAGCCTGGATGCAGGCCACTCCGGGCCCGACTATGCCCGCCGCAATCCGCTGGAAATCGGCGTGCAGCTGCGCAACCTCGTGAACCGCGGCGATTTCCTGACCGTCCAGTACCCGGGCGGCCAGCTCGTCACGCGCCTGCTCGAGGTCGACGTCGGTGCGCGGACGTTCACGTTCGACTGGGGTGCGCTGTCCGAGCAGAACGCCGGCATCCTCGGCGCGTCGCATTGCACGTTCGCGGCCTCGCCGGAAGGCGTGCGCGTCGAATTCACCACGGGCACGCCGCGCGAGACGCGCTTCGAGGGGCTGCCCGCGTTCGTCGCCGATTTCCCCGACGTGCTGGTCTGCATCCAGCGCCGCGAATATTTCCGCGTCGACGCGCCGATCGTCGATCCGTTCCTGTGCCGCGGCAAGCTGCCGGACGGCGAGAGCTTCCTGTTCGAGGTGCATAACCTGTCGCTCGGCGGCGTGGGGCTGCGCACGGCCGACGAACGCGTCGAGGCGCTCGAGGTCGGCACGCTGCTGCCGGACGTCGAGCTCGAGCTGACCGGCCACGGCAAGCTGTCGCTCGACCTGCAGCTGGTGTCGCAGCGCTCGACGCAGATGCCGAACGGGTCGCGGCGCTACCAGCTCGGCTTTCGCTACATGTCGCTGCCGGGCAGCGCGGAAAACACGCTGCAACGGCTGATCACGCAGCTCGAAATGAAGCGCCGCTCGCTCGCGCGGGCCTGACGTGCCCGCGCCCGCCGGCCTTGCCCGGCGCGCCCCGCGACCCGCCGCCGGCCCTGCCCGCCGGACGCTTCGACCGGCGACGCGCACGCGCGCGTCGCGCGTGCATTTTTTCCTCAATTTTTTCGATCGGCGGCCGTTATACCGGGAGTCACGCAACCCGGCGGCCGCAGCGCGGCCGGCTCATCAGGATCGCGCATGTCCAACACACTCATGAACCTCGGCGTCAGCGGCCTGAATGCCGCGCTCTGGGGCCTCACGACGACCGGCAACAACATCAGCAACGCCGCGACGCCCGGCTATTCGGTCGAGCGGCCGGTCTATGCCGAAACGAGCGGCCAGTACACGGGCAGCGGCTACATGCCGCAAGGCGTGAGCACCGTCACCGTGCAGCGCCAGTACAGCCAGTACCTGAGCGACCAGCTGAACACCGCGCAGACGCAGGGCGGCGCGCTGTCGACGTGGTACACGCTCGTCGCGCAGCTGAACAACTACATCGGCAGCCCGACGGCGGGGATCTCGACCGGGATCACGAGCTACTTCACCGGGCTGCAGAACGTCGCGAACAACGCGTCCGACCCGTCGGTGCGCCAGACCGCGATCAGCAACGCGCAGACGCTGGCCAACCAGATCAACGCGGCCGGCCAGCAGTACGACGCGCTGCGCCAGAGCGTGAACACGCAGCTCACCAGCACCGTGTCGCAGATCAACACGTACACCGCGCAGATCGCGCAGCTGAACCAGCAGATCGCGGCGGCGAGCAGCCAGGGGCAGCCGCCGAACCAGCTGATGGACCAGCGCGACCTCGCGGTGTCGAACCTGTCGGGCCTCGCCGGCATCCAGGTCGTGCGCAACGACAGCGGCTACAGCGTGTTCCTGTCGGGCGGCCAGCCGCTCGTCGTCGCCGACAAGAGCTACCAGCTCGCGGCCGTCACGTCGTCGTCCGATCCGAGCGAGCTGACCGTCGTGTCGCAGGGGATCGCCGGCGCGAACCCGCAGGGGCCGAACCAGGCGCTGCCCGATTCGTCGCTGTCGGGCGGCACGCTCGGCGGCCTGCTCGCGTTCCGCAGCCAGACGCTCGATCCCGCGCAGGCCCAGCTCGGCGCGATCGCGACCAGCTTCGCCGCGCAGGTCAACGCGCAGAACGCGCTCGGCATCGACCTGTCGGGCAACCCGGGCGGCAACCTGTTCACGATGCCGTCGCCGACCGTGTACTCGAACCAGGGCAATACCGGCAACGCGTCGTTGTCCGTATCGTTCGCGAACGCGTCGCAGCCGACGACGAGCGACTACACGCTCTCGTTCGACGGCACGAACTACACGCTGACCGACCGCGCGAGCGGCGCGGTGGTCGACCAGAAGGCGGGGCCGATGCCGGTCTCGCTCGGCGGGCTGAATTTCTCGACCCCGTCCGGCGCGATGAACGCCGGCGACAAGTTCACCGTGCTGCCGACGCGCGGCGCGTTGAACGGCTTCGGCCTCGCGACGACGAGCGCGTCGGCGATCGCGGCCGCGTCGCCGGCCGTCACGTCGGCGGCGAGCACCAACACCGGCACCGGCAAGATCACGCTCGGCGGCGTGACCGCGGGCTACCAGGTGCCGACGACCAAGCTGACCTACGACGCGACGGCGAAGACGCTGACGGGCTTCCCGGTCGGCACCACGGTGACGATCGGCACCACGCCGCCGACGTCGGTCACGATCAACAACCCGACGGACACCGTCCCGTACGACCCGGCGGCCGGCGCGACGCTGACGATGTCGGGGACGGCCGCGGGCGCGCTCAACGGCGTGAGCGTCACGCTGTCCGGCGCACCGGCGACCGGCGACTCGTTCACGATCGGGCCGTACGCGGGCGGCACCAGCGACGGCTCCAACGCGCTCGCGCTGTCGAAGCTGGTCAACGCGAAGGCGCTCGGCAACGGCACGACGACGCTCACGGGCGCATATGCGAGCTACGTGAACGGCATCGGCAACACGACGACCCAGCTGAAATCGTCGAGCGCCGCGCAGACCGGGCTGATCGGCCAGATCACCGAGGCGCAGCAGTCGGTGTCGGGCGTGAACCAGAACGAGGAAGCGGCCAACCTGATGCAGTACCAGCAGCTCTACCAGGCGAACGCGAAGGTGATCCAGACGGCGGCGACGCTGTTCCAGACCGTGCTCGGCCTGTTCAACTGACCGGATTCGAGGAATAGAAGCGATGCGGATTTCCAGCGCCCAGTTCTTCCAGCTGAACGTTTCCCAAATGAACGATCAGCAGGCCCAGCTCGCGCAGCTGTATCAGCAGATCTCGAGCGGCGTGAGCCTGCAGACGGCGGCCGACAACCCGGCCGGCGCGGCGCAGGCCGTGCAGCTGTCGATGACGTCGGCGACGCTGTCGCAGTACGCGACCAACCAGAACACCGCGCTCGCGTCGCTGCAGGCCGAGGACCAGACGCTGCAGAGCGTGAGCAGCGTGCTGACGAGCGCGCAGACGCTGCTCGTGCGCGCCGGCGACGGTTCGTTGTCCGACAGCGACCGCTCGGCGCTCGCGACGCAGCTGCAGGGTTACCGCGACCAGTTGATGACGCTCGCGAACACCAACGACGGCGCGGGCAACTACCTGTTCGCCGGCACGAAGAATTCGGCGGCGCCGTTTTCGACGACGCCGAGCGGCAGCGTCACCTATGTCGGCGACACGGGGACGCGCCAGGTGCAGATCGCCGATTCGAGCACCGTGGCGCAGGGCGACACGGGCGCGGCCGTCTTCATGTCGGTGCCGGCGATCGGCAGCTCGCCGGTGCCGTCGGCCGGCGCGGGCAACACGGGCACCGGCACGATCGGCGCGGTCACGGTGACGAACCCGTCGATCGCGACGAACGGCCATCAGTTCTCGATCACGTTCGGCGGCACGGCCGCCGCGCCGACCTACACGGTGACCGACAATTCGGCCAGCCCGCCGACCACCACGCCGGCGCAGGCCTATTCGGCGGGCTCGGCGATCTCGCTCGGCGGCGGGATGACGGTGGCCGTATCGGGCACGCCGGCCGCCGGCGACACGTTCGCGGTCTCGCCCGCGCCGCAGGCGAGCGGCGGCTCCGACGTGTTCTCGACGCTCGACGCGATGATCTCGGCGCTGAAGACGCCCGTGACGGCGAATGCGGTGGCGGGCGCGGCGCTGAAGAATGCGCTGATGACCGGCTCGACCAAGCTCGGCAACACGATGCGCAACGTCACGACGATCCAGGCATCGGTCGGCGGCCGCGAGCAGGAAGTCAAGGCAATGCAGGCCGTCAACCAGACGGCGTCGCTGCAGACGACCAGCAACCTGTCGGACCTGACCAGCACCAACATGGTCACGACGATCAGCCAGTACCTGCAGGTGCAGAACGCGCTGACCGGCGCGCAGAAGGCCTACGTGCAACTGCAGAACATGTCGCTGTTCCAGTACATCAACCCCTGATGCACCGCGCGCCGGCGGCGATGTGAGCGCACGCTTACGTCCGTGCCGGCGCCCTCCGCCGCCCGCGTGCCCCGCGCGGGCGGCCGCTTCGCCGGGCCGCGCGGCCGCGCACCGGTCCGCGCGGGCGGGACACCCCGTCCCGCGCCCGTCAGCCGCGCGTGCCGGCGCGCTTGCCAGCCCCATCTCCGCTCCGTAAACTCGCGCCAGATTCCAGACCGGCGCATCCCAGGCAGCCGGCGACCGACAGGAGCCCTTTCCCCATGTCCGATTCCTACTTCCCGCGCTGGCGGGTCCAATCGACCGGCGCGGCATCGCGCGTGGTCGGCCCCGACGAACGCCTGGCGTGGCCGCAGATGATCGCGATGGGCGTGCAGCACGTGGTCGCGATGTTCGGCTCGACCGTGCTCGCGCCGCTGCTGATGGGCTTCGACCCGAATCTGTGCATCTTCATGTCGGGCATCGGCACGCTGCTGTTCTTCGTGCTGGTCGGCGGCCGCGTGCCGAGCTACCTCGGCTCGAGCTTCGCGTTCATCGGCCTCGTGATCGCGGTGACGGGCTACGGCGGCAGCGGCCCGAACCCGAACATTCCGGTCGCGCTCGGCGGGATCGTCGCGTGCGGCGTCGTCTACGTCGCGCTTGGCGCGCTGGTGCAGGCGATCGGCACGCGCTGGATCGAGACGCTGATGCCGCCGGTCGTGACCGGCGCGGTGGTCGCGGTGATCGGGCTGAACCTCGCGCCGATCGCGGTCAAGGGCGTCTCGGCGTCGACCTTCGATTCGGTGATGGCGCTCGTCACGGTGCTGTGCGTCGGCGGCGTCGCGGTGTTCGCGCGCGGGATGATGCAGCGCCTGCTGATCCTCGTCGGGCTCGCGATTGCCTACGCGATCTATGCGATCGCGACCAACGGGATGGGCCTCGGCAAGCCGATCGACTTCTCGATCGTCGGGCAGGCCGCGTGGTTCGGCGTGCCGGCCTTCCGCGCCCCGGTGTTCGACCCGCACGCGATGCTGATGCTCGCGCCGATCGCGGTGATCCTCGTCGCCGAGAACCTCGGCCACATCAAGGCCGTCAGCGCGATGACGGGGCATAACCTCGACCGCTACGTCGGTCGCGCGTTCATCGGCGACGGCCTCGCGACGATCGTGTCGGGCAGCGTCGGCGGCACGGGCGTCACGACGTACGCGGAGAACATCGGCGTGATGGCCGTCACGCGGATCTACTCGACGCTGGTGTTCGCGCTCGCCGCGCTGATCGCGATCGGGCTCGGCTTCTCGCCGAAATTCGGCGCGGTGATCCAGACGATCCCGGGCCCCGTGCTCGGCGGCGTGTCGATCGTCGTGTTCGGGCTGATCGCGGTGACGGGCGCGCGGATCTGGGTCGTCAACAAGGTCGACTTTTCCGACAACCGCAACCTGATCGTCGCGGCCGTCACGCTCGTGCTCGGCGCCGGCGACTTCTCGCTGAAGTTCGGCGGCTTCGGCCTCGGCGGGATCGGCACCGCGACGTTCGGCGCGATCATCCTGTACGCGATCCTGCGCAAGGAAAAGGAACCGGGCCCGGTGGTCTGACCGGGGACGGGCGGCGCGCTGCCGCCCGCCGGCGCGCCTTCACGCGCCGGTATTCGACTGCGCCTGCAGCCACGCGCAGAACTGCGCGACGAGCGGATCGTCGCCCGGCGCGTGCGGCGTGATCCACCAGTAGCTGCGCGTCGCGATGCGCGGCCCGGCCAGCGGCATCACGAGCCGTCCGCTCGCGAGCTCGTCGTCGATCAGCGGCAGCGGGCCGAGCGCGACGCCGAGCCCGTCGACGGCGGCCTGCAGCGCCAGGTAGAAGTGGTCGAACGACTGCCGTTTGCGCCCCTTCATCGTCACGCCGGCCGCCGCGAACCAGTCGCGCCAGCCTTCCGGCCGCGTATCCGAATGCAGCAGCACGTGCCGCGCGAGATCGTCCGCGCGGGTAATCGGCGCGCGCCTGAGCAGCGCCGGGCTGCAGACCGGGATCACGCTTTCGTCGAGGAAGTGGCCGCTCGTGCAGGTCGGCCAGTGGCCGGGGCCGCGGCGGATCGCGACGTCGAAGCCGTTCAGCGTGTCGAGCGGCGCATTCGACGTCGACAGCTTCAGCTCGACGTTCGGCACGTCGCGCTGGAACCGCGACAGGCGCGGCAGCAGCCATTTCATCGCGAAGGTCGGCAGCGCGTTGATGCGCAGCACGCGCGCCGCGCCGGTATGGCGCAACTGCTCGGTCGCGTGCGCGATGCTGTCGAACGCCGCCCGCACGGTGTCCAGGTAGCGGCGGCCTTCGTCGGTGAGCTTCACGCGCTTGCCGTAGCGGTGGAACACCGGCTTGCCGAGCCACGCCTCGAATCCGGCGATCTGCCGGCTGATGGCACCATGGGTCACATGCAGCTCGTCGCCGGCGGCGCTGAAGCTTTCATGTCGTGCCGCGGCTTCAAAGGCCCGAAGCGCGGAAAAGGGCGGGAGATCGCGTGCCATGCTTGTGATTCTAGATCACAAGGACGCACCGATAAAATCGTTTTGCCATCCTCCGGAACGGCGGTAACCTCGGTTCACCGTTTAGTGAGGAGCACCATGCAATCCGTTTCCCCGCCGTCCGCCGCGACGCCCCGCCGCGTCGGCCTCGCCGAGCTGTTCACCGGTTTCCTGTCGCTCGGCCTGATGTCGTTCGGCGGCGCGTTGCCGTTCGCGCGGCGCACCATCGTCGACGAGCGCAAGTGGCTCTCCGCCGATGAATTCACCGATCTGCTCGGCCTGTGCCAGTTCCTGCCGGGCGGCAACGTGATCAACCTGTCGGTCGCGGTCGGCATGCGCTTTCGCGGCGTTGCCGGCGCGTTCGCCGGCATTCTCGGGCTGATCGCGGGCCCGACGCTCGTCGTCGTCGCGCTCGGCGTGCTGTACGCGAAGACGCAGAACGATCCGCACGTGCAGCACCTGTTCGCGGGGCTCGCGGCCGCGGCCGCCGGGCTGCTCGTCGCGATGGCCGTGAAGGTCGCGAAGCCGCTGCTGCGGGCGCCGCGCTCGGCGGCCGCGATCGCGGCGCTGGCGTTCGTCGCGATCGCGGTGGTGCGCCTGCCGCTGCTGACCACGATGCTCGTGCTGACACCCGTCAGCGTGTGGCTCGCGTCGCGCCGCCGCGACGCGGGCACGCCACAGCCGGCGCCGGCCGCCGCGCGGGGCGCGCACGATTCGCAGGGCACGCCCGACTCGCAACCGGAGCGCCGGCCATGAACGACACGCTGATCGCCATCGCGACGATCTTCAGCCAACTGTCGCTGCTCGCATTCGGCGGCGGCAACACGATCCTGCCGGAGATGCAGCGGCAGGTCGTCGACGTGCATCACTGGATGAGCGCGCACGAGTTCACCGCGCTGTTCGCGCTGGCCCAGGCGGCGCCCGGGCCGAACATGATGATCGTGTCGCTGGTCGGCTGGCACGTGGCCGGCTGGGCGGGGCTGCTGGTCGCGTCGCTCGCGAAGTTCGGGCCGTCGTCGATCGTCACCGTGCTCGCGCTGCATGCGTGGGAGCGCTTTCGCGACCGGCCGTGGCGCCGCTACGTGCAGCAGGGGATGATGCCCGTCACGGCCGGGCTCGTCGCGGCGAGCGCGCTGCTGATCTCCGAGGCGTCGAACCGCACGGCGATCCAGTGGGGCATCACGGCCGCGTGCGCGGTGCTGGCGTGGCGCACGCGCATCCATCCGCTGTGGCTGCTCGCCGGCGGCGCGCTGATCGGCCTCACGGGCATCGGGCAGTGAGCGGCCCGCGGCCGGCCGGCTAGCGCGACGCCGGCAGGTCGCCGTTCACGAGGCCGAGCAGCCGGCCGCGCGCGCTGCCGACGTCGTCCGTCACCGCCGGCCAGTCGGCCACGAAACCCGCGTCGAGCGCGTCGCGCATGATCGCGCCGTAATCGGCCTTGCCGACCTTGCCGCCGCGCAACGCGTCGGCCACCTCGTGCTTCAGCTTCGGTGTGAACGACGGATAGGCGGCCACCCGCGCCGCGTACTGGCGCGCATCGATCTCGCCCGATTCGCGGTTGAACGCCCGGACGGCCACCAGCACGATCGCGGCGAACGGGATCACGGTATGGCGCAGGAAGAACTTCGCGAGTGTCATTCGAAGGCTCGGTGAAGCGGCGCGGGGCGGCGCTCGGGGGGCAGTCGTGGCGCGATCGGAGCCAGTCGGCCCGGTATACTCGGCCGGTCTTCCGGCGACGCAACCCGCCCGGTCGCGAGGCTTCGAGGCTTCGGCGCGCGGCGATGCGCGCCGGGAATCGGCCCTCCGACGGCCAGCATCATATTGGCGCGCGGCACGCGGGCGAGGTCCGGCCGCGCGGCGCCGGCGGCGTTCGCGCCGGCCGGCAGGACTGAATTTCGCACCGCCCGCCGCGCATGGCCGGGCGGCGTGCACCACGGGAGGATCGATGGATCTCGACGGCGCCAGCCGCAATCTCACCGTCGCCGCATTGCTCACGCTGTCCGGCGGCTACCTCGACGCGTACACGTACGTCGGCCACGGCCACGTGTTCGCGAACACGATGACCGGCAACGTCGCGCTGCTCGGCATCAACCTGTCGGCCGGCGAATGGGCCGCTGCGCTGCATCACGTGCCGCCGCTCGTCGGCTTCGTGATCGCGGTGTTCGTCGCGCACCTGCTCGGCCTTGCCGCGCAGCGCGGCTGGATGCGGCACACGGCGTTCACGAGCCTGATCGTCGAGATCGCGTTTCTCGGCATTGCCGCGAGCGGGCTCGTCGGCGTGTCGAGCGCGTGGCTGATTCCGGGCATCTCGTTCGTCGCGACGCTGCAGACGCTGTCGTTCACCCATCTGGAGGAACTGTCGTACACGTCGGTGATGACGACCGGCAACCTGCGGCGCGCCGCGCAGAAGCTGTTCGTCGGGCTGATCCCGCGCTACGACGCGGGCGCGCTGCACGACTCGGCGCTGCTCGCGACGATCAGCTTCTGCTTCCTGGCCGGCGCGGTGGCCGGCGGCCTCGTGACGCGGCTCATGCCGGACCTCGCGCTGTGGGGCGCGGTGCTGCTGCTCGTCGGCGCGTTCGCGGAAATCGTGCGGCGCGCGTGGCGCCGGCATACGGCCGACGGCGGGCCGGCGGCGGCGTGACCCCGTACACGGCGCACGCTTGCGTGCGCCGATCCGTTCCGGGGCGCCTGTCGCGCGATCCTGACAAACCCGACGCACCGTAAACTCGCGGCCGGTTGCCGCCGCGCGGCGCTCGCCGCCCGCCGGGCAGGCGTCACGCCCGTAACGTTGTGCGCGGGCGACAGTTCCGCGATTACCGCGCATTTCAATTTCTTTCAGCGATTGCACTCGTCATATGATTCAGGCCACATCGCGCGCGCCAAAAACGCGAGCGATCGCCACCCGGCTGCGCACGCGGCCGGCCATGAATGGAGACTCCAACAAACAGGAAAGCTCATGAAGCAGACCACCCGACTCGCAGCCATCGCAGGGGGCGCCGCGCTCGCATTTGCCAGCCAGTACGCGGCCGCGCAAAGCTCGGTCACGCTCTGGGGCGTCGCCGACGCCAGCATCCGTTACCTGACCAACGCCAACGCCAAGAACGACGGCCTGCTGTCGATGACCAACGGCGCGATCACGAACAGCCGCTTCGGCATCTACGGCACGGAAGACCTCGGCGGCGGCCTGAAGGCCGTGTTCAACCTCGAAAGCGGCGTGAACCTGCAGAACGGCGCATTCGCCGACAGCGGCCGCCTGTTCAACCGCGCAGCGTACGTCGGCCTGCAGAGCCCGTACGGCACGGTGACCCTCGGCCGCCAGAAGACGCCGCTGTTCGACCTGCTGTCGGACACCTACGATCCGCTCACGGTCGGCAACTACCTCGAAAACGCATGGCTGCCGGTGGCACTCGGCGGCGGCCTGTATGCGGACAACCAGATCAAGTACACCGGCAAGTTCGACGGCCTGACCGCGAAGGCGATGTACTCGACGGGCACCAACTACGAATCGACCGGCGCCGGCGGCTTCTCGGGCCAGATTCCGGGCTCGCTCGGCAAGGGCAATGCGTGGGGCGTGTCGCTGTCGTACGTGATGGGGCCGCTCAGCATCGCGGCCGGCGCGCAGCAGAACAGCGACAACTCGGCACGCAAGCAGACGATCTACCACGCGAACGTCGTGTATGCGTTCAGCAAGGCGAAGATCTACGCGGGCTACCTGCGTTCGAAGGACGACACCGGCTTCGTCGACAGCCTGCTCGCGCAGCAGACGATTCCGGTCGCGAAGGGCACGGGCCGGATCGACGACGGTCCATTCGCGGGCGTGAGCTGGCAGGTCAGCGCACCGCTGACGCTGACGGGCGCGTTCTACTACGACCACATGCGCAACGCGATGACCACGAACGGCACGCTCGCGAGCGGCAACCGCTATGCGATCGTCGGCATCGCGGAGTACGCGCTGAGCAAGCGCACCGAAGTCTACGGCACCGTCGACTTCAACAAGACGAACGGCGCGGCGAACGTCGAGCTGCCGGGGCGCAGCAACCAGACGGGCATCGCGATCGGCCTGCGCAATATCTTCTGACGAACGTCGGAACGCATGCGCCGGCATTCGCCCGGCGCGCATCGAAGAGGCGCCGCGAGGCGCCTCTTTTTTTTCGATCCGCGACCTTCATACGCGCGCACGACTATTCGGTAATCGCTCCATTGCCGAACTCCCGCGCCGTAAGCGATCCGTCGGCATTCCAGAACATACTTTTACAGTACGCGCGCAGGCTTTCCGCTACGCTGCGTGCATCGCCCGTTGCGTGCCGTCAGGCCCGCGCGTGCGTCGTTCCGGTGGCGCGCGTCGAGCGCGGCCGGCCAGGTGCGTAACTTGTGTATCCGGCGATGACAATCGCGGTCCGCCGGTTTTTTTCGTGGGACGATGCGCTCACGATTTTCTTGAAGGGGACGACGATGGGTATCCTGAACACCGTGGGTGAAATCGCCGGCGCAATCGCAGCCGTGGAAGGCGCGGAGAAGCTCGATCCGGATGCGGGCCTGCTGACCAAGGCGGCCGCGGCCGTGGCCGGCTTCAAGGGCGCCGAAGCGATCGAAGGCATGCTCGAGAAGAAGGAAGAGCAGCCGCAGCAGGCAGACGACACGCAGGCGACGGACGGCAGCGACACGTCGCAGGCATGAGCATGGCGGCGGTCCGGCTGCGGGCGCGCCCTTCGCGCGCCCGGGCGGACCGGTGCCGCGCGGCCGGCGGGTCGGGCATGCGGTCGATCGGTGACGCATGGCACACCCGGCAGCCGGTTTGATCGGCGAGAGGCCACGTCTCTCGCCGTTTTTTATTGGGCGCGCGCCCGGCGCCGCGCGCCGCACGCATCCCCGAATCTTGCTATCGTCCGTTCATCCGAACTGCGATGAGGCAATGCGATGGATTTCGACTACGACCTGTTCGTCATCGGCGCCGGCTCCGGCGGCGTGAGGCTCGCGCGGATGTCCGCGTCATACGGCGCACGCGTCGGCATAGCGGAAGAAGAGCAGATCGGCGGCACCTGCGTGCTGCGCGGCTGCATCCCGAAGAAGCTGCTCGTCTACGCATCGCACTATCCGCATGAAGTCAAGGACGCGAAGGGCTTCGGCTGGACCTTCGGCGCCGGCACGCTCGACTGGCCCGCGCTGATCGCCGCGAAGGATCGCGAGATCAACCGGCTCAGCGGCATCTACATCAACCTGCTGACGCAGTCGGGTGTCGACATGCACGCGGGCCGCGCGACGCTCGTCGATGCGCATACCGTCACGATCGGCGGCCGCACGCTCCGTGCGCGCCACATCGCGATCGCGACCGGCTCGCGTCCGTCGTTGCCGCCGCGTCCCGGTATCGAGCACGCGATCACGTCGCGCGAGGCGCTGTCGCTCCCGGCGCTGCCCGCGCGCATCGCGGTGGTCGGCGGCGGGTATATCGCGGTCGAGTTCGCGGGCATCTTCAACGGCTTCGGCAGCCAGGTCGACCTGTTCTATCGCGGCGAAAAGATCCTGCGCGGCTTCGACGACGACGTGCGCCAGTTCCTGACCGACGAGATGACGAAGCAGGGCGTCGCGATCCACGCGCGCGCGGTGGTCGAGTCGATCGAACGCGCGGACGACGGCACGTTGAGCGTGCGCGTCGGCGATGCATGGCACGGGCCGTACGACCAGGTGCTCTATGCGACCGGCCGCGTGCCGAACGTCGACGGGCTCGGGCTCGAGCAGGCGGGCGTGATGCTCGACGCGCGCGGCGCGATCGCCGTCGATGCGTATTCGGCGACATCGGTGCCGTCGATCCACGCGATCGGCGACGTCACGTCGCGGCCGCAGCTCACGCCGGTCGCGACGCGCGACGGCGGGCTGCTCGCGCGCACGCTGTTCGGCGGGTCGCGCGTCGCGGCCGATCATGCCTGCGTGCCGTCGGCCGTCTTCAGTCAGCCCGAGGTCGCGACGGTCGGTCTGACCGAGGCCGATGCGCGTCACGCGCACGGCGAGGTCGACGTCTACCGCACGTCGTTCAAGGCGCTGCGCCATACGCTGTCGGGGCGCGACGAGCGCACGATGATGAAGCTCGTCGTCGCGCGCGACAGCCAGCGCGTGGTCGGCGCGCACATGGTCGGCCGCGACGCGGGCGAGATCATCCAGGGCATCGCGATCGCGATTCGCGCGGGCGCGACGAAGGCGCAGTTCGACGACACGATCGGCATTCACCCGACCGCGGCGGAGGAATTCGTGACGATGCGGCAGAAGGTGGCCGAGTAGCGGGCCCGGCGCGCATTCATACCGGCGCGTGGGCACCGGCCACGTTCGCGCGCAGCCGTTCGTCGCGGGCGCGCATGCCGCTCAATGCACGCCGAACGCGTCGAGCAGCCGGTACCAGCTCATCGCGAGCACCAGCGCCGGCGTGCGCAGCGCTTCGCCGCCGGGGAAGTCGCGATGCCGGATCTTGTCGAACAGGTCGAAGCGGCTCGCCTGTCCGTCGATCGCTTCGGCGATCAGCTTGCCCGCGAGCGCGGTCGTGTTTACGCCGTGCCCCGAAAACCCCTGCGCGAAGTACATCGTCGGCGCGATGCGGCCGAAGTGCGGCGCGCGGTTCATCGTGATGTCGACGAAGCCGCCCCACGCGTAGTCGACCTTCACGTCCGCGAGCTGCGGGAACGTCTTCAGCATGTCGGCACGCATCGCCGCGGCGAGGTCGCGCGGTTCCCGCGTCGAATAGCTGACCTTGCCGCCCCACACGAGCCGCGTGTCGGGCGCCGGCCGGAAATAGTCGAGCACGAAGCGGCTGTCGCAGATCGCCGCGCGGGCAGGCATCAGCGCGGCGGCGCGCGCTTCGCCGAGCGGCTCGGTCGCGATCACGTAGGTGCCGACCGGCATGATCTTCCTCGCCAGCGCGGGCGCGAGCGTGCCGACGTAGGTGTTGCACGCGAGCACGACGAAGCGCGCGCGCACGTTGCCGCCGCGCGTCTCGACGACGTGGCCGCCCGCTACGTCGCGCACGCGCGTCACGCAGCTGTCCTCGTGGATGCGCACGCCCGCGCCGGTCGCCGCCCGCGCGAGGCCGAGCGTGTAGTTGAGCGGATGCAGGTGGCCGCTGTCGGGGTCGTACAGCCCGCCGCAATAGCGGGCCGACTGCACGTAGTCGCCGAGTTCGTCGGCTTCGACGAAGTGGAAGCGGTCGTAGCCGAAGCGTTTCGCGGCGTCGTCGCGCCAGCGTTTGAGCGAATCGGCGTCGCGCTCGGTGTTCGCGGCGGTCAGGTAGCCGGGCACCAGCGCGCAGTCGATGTCGTGCTGCGCGATACGCGACTTCACGAGCGACAGCGTTTCGAGCCCCATGTCCCAGATGCGCTTCACGTCGCTTTCCGGCATGAACTGGCCGAACGTGTCGATGTCGCACGCAAAGCCGCCGATCAGCTGGCCGCCGTTGCGGCCGCTCGCCGCCCATCCGACCCGCGACGCTTCGAGCACGGCCACCGAATGGCCGCGCTCGGCGAGGTTGAGCGCGGCGGAGAGGCCCGTGAGGCCCGCTCCGATCACGCACACGTCGGCGTCGATCGTGCCGGCGAGCGGCGGGTGGCGGGTCGTATCGTTGGCGGTTGCCGCGTAGTACGACGCGACGTGCGGCTGGTTGGCGAAGGTCTGCATGATCGGGAGTACGGAGAAAAGGAGTTCAGAACAGCTCGCGCACGCGGTGGTACAGCATCCCGAGTTCGAGCGCGGGTTGCCGCCATGCGTCGCCGCCGGGAAAGCGCCGGTGACGCAAGCGTGCGAACAGGTCGAACGCATGCGTGTCGCCCGCGATCGCGCCGGCGATCGCGCGTCCGGCGATGCCGGTGAGCGCGACGCCGTGGCCGCTGAAGCCCTGGACGTAGAAGAAGTTCGGATCGAGTGCGCCGAAGTCCGGCGCGCGGTTGCGCGTGACGTCGACGAAGCCGCCCCACGCGTGGTCGACGCGTACGTCGCCGAGCTGCGGGAACACGCCGACCATGCGCTGCCGGATCGCTTCGGCGAGCGCGGCGGGCGAGGCGCCGGCCGAGTTCGCGCGGCCGCCGAACAGCATCCGGTGGTCTGCCGACAGCCGGAAGTAGTCGAGGAAGAAGTTGTTGTCGCACACGGCTTCGCGGCGGGCGATCAGCGCGTCGGCGCGCGTCTGCCCGAGCGGCTCGGTCGCGATGATGTACGACGCGATCGGCGCGATGCGGGCGGCGGTCGCGGCCGGGAGAATGCCGCCGGGCCCCGCGTTGCAGCACGCCACGACGAAGCGGCAGCGCACCTCGCCCGACGGCGTGCGCACGACGGGCCGCGCACCGCGCACGATGTCGAGCGCCGGCGTGTGCGCATGCAGCGCGATGCCTTCGCGGCGCGCCGCGTCGGCGAGGCCGAGGCAGTACTTGAGCGGATGCAGGTGGCCCGACAGCGGATCGTGCACGCCGGCCAGGTAGCGTGTCGATGCGATGCGTGCGCGGATCTCGCCGGTATCGAGCCATGCGAGCGACGGATGGCCCCATCGCGACGTCGCGGCTTCCATCCACGCGCGCAGGTCGTCGATACGGCGCGGTTTCGTCGCGACCGTCAGGTAGCCGCGCGTGAAGTCGCAGTCGATCCCGTAGCGCGCGATCCGTTCGGCGATCAGCGCGACGCCGTCGAGCGACAGCGACCACGCGGCACGCGCGCCGTCGGCGCCGAGCTGCCGCTCGATCACCTCGTCCTTCGCGAAGCCCGTGATCGCCTGGCCGCCGTTGCGGCCCGACGCGCCCCAGCCGGGCCGGTGCGCATCGATCACGGCGACGGACAGCCCGCGCGCGCGGCAATCGAGCGCCGTCGACAGGCCCGCGAAGCCGGCGCCGATCACGCACACGTCGACGTCGATCGCGTCCTCGAGCACCGGATCGTCCGCCATCGGGCGTGCGACCGTTGCTTCGTAGTACGAGTCGCGCGCGAGCGCATCCGCGCGGCGGGTGAAAGACTGCGTCATCAAAACGTCTCCTTCGAAAAGGCGGCAAGCTGCGCGCAGCCACCCCTGAAAACGGCGCGGGACGCCGTGCGCGCGGCACGGCGTCCCGCGTGTGCTGCGTCAGAACGAATAGATGAACTGCGTGGCGAGCAGGTCGTTGGACTTGCCGTACGAACCGTCGTTGCGCAGGAACACCTTGTTGTTCGCCCAGTCGTGCCGGTATTCGACCTTCACGGTGATCTGCTGGGTCGGATAGAACAGCAGGTCGAGCGCGACGTCCTGGCGTACCGCCCCCTTGCACTCGAAGCCGAGGCCGCCGCCGGCCTTCGACTGCGCGAGGCAGTCCGCGTCGACGCCGAAGCCGTTGCTCGGATCCATCCCGTTGCCGTTCAGCGCGATGCCGCCGCCGCCGCCGCCGTTCTTCGAGTTGGCGAGCAGGTCGTAGCGCAGCGTCACGCCCATGCGGCCGACCACCGGCGCGTTGAACTTGCGGTGCGCGAGCAGCGACAGGCCGTACCACTGCGCGAGCCCGCCGTTGAACGCCGCGTGCTGCTGCCGGCCGTAGTCGACTTCCGCGTTGTACTGAATATCGGCGAGCGTGTAGGTCGCGTCGAGTTCGCCGAAGAAGAACGAACCGTATGCGCTCGGTGCCGCCCCGCCCGGGCCGTAGTGGACGACGCCGTTGTCATCGATCGCGCTCGACAGCGTCTGCCGCCCGATGTTGAACGAACCGCCGATATCGAGCGCGCTCGACCACGTGTAGTCCGCGCGCGCGGTGAAGGTCGGCACCTTGTTGCTGGTGGTGATCGGATCGCCGAGCGCATTGGTGCCCGTCTGCGTGACCGAACCGTACGTGCGGTACTGCTCGTTGCCGAGGAAGAACTTCCACGCCCAGTTGCCCTTCGTGTAGTTCGCGCCGACACCGACGTAGCTGCCCGGATCGGAGAAATCGTACAGCAGGTTGTGCGTGAGCGTGAGCATCTGGTTCGACTGCTGCACCTCGTAGCCGCCGAAGCTCGGGATCAGGCCGGCGACCAGTGTCGTCGTGGCGGTGATCGGCACGTTGACGACCGCCGTGTTCAGCAGGTTGTCGGTGATCGAGCCGCGCGAGTTCTGCAGCAGCGTGATGCCGTTGCCGCGGTTCGGCATCAGCGTGATCTCGGCCGACGGCGCCATCGGGCCGACGCCGAACGTCTTCTTGATGTCGAGGTAGAGATCGCCGAACGTGCTGTTGAAGTAGTTGTACGCGTTCTCGTGGTTCGCGAACAGGAACGACGACGTGCCGGCCGCGCGGTTGTAGATGTAGGTCGGGTCGATGTAGCCCGTGACCGACAGGCCGGCCAGCGGGCCCGTGTTGGCCGCGTCGGTCAGCGAATCGACCTTCAGCTGCTGGTTCGCGATCTGCTGCTTCATTTCGCTGACCTCGTCGTTGGTCAGCGTGGCCTGTGCCTTGCCGTAATCCGGCGAGCCCGGATCGGCGGCCACCGCGACGACCTTGCCGCCGCCGCCCGTGCCGGCGCCTGCACCCGCGCCGGCAGTCGCGACCGCCGTGCCGCCCGGCTTCGCGGCGAGCTGCGCCTGCATCGCCTTCATCTGTTTCTGCAGTGCTGCGACCTGCGCCTGCAGCGCCTTGAT
Organism: Burkholderia sp. L-4; assembly: GCF_056856535.1. Lineage (NCBI taxonomy): Bacteria > Pseudomonadati > Pseudomonadota > Betaproteobacteria > Burkholderiales > Burkholderiaceae > Burkholderia > Burkholderia sp. L-4. The sequence goes on along the minus strand of NZ_JBXEOX010000001.1, from coordinate 3,399,536 downwards.
CTCGGCGGATGTGGAACCGGCCAGCGCGATGCCCGGCAACGCGCCGGCCACCAGCAGGCAGATCAGTTTCTTCTTCATTGCGGATTCTCCTTGTCGTGCGCCTGTCAAATCGGGATCGAATCGCGCGCCCCCCCTGGGGCAGCGCGTCTTGCTTGTCTGCCGTGCTTGTTATCCTCGAAGCGGGTGGGCCGTCATGCCGCCGCGAACGCTGCCTTCAGGTCGGCCATGCGGCGCCGCTCGCGGGCGATCATCATCCGGTTCACGACGATCACGCCGATCGTCACGGCCGTGATGAACAGCGTCGCCAGCGCATTCATCTCCGGGTTCAGCCCCAGCCGCACGCGCGAGAACACCACCAGCGGCAGCGTCGTCGAGCCCGGCCCGGACAGGAACGCCGACAGCACCAGGTCGTCGATCGACAGCGTGAACGACAGCAGCCAGCCCGACAGCAGCGCCTGCGAGATCAGCGGCAGCGTCACCACGAAGAACACCTTCAGCGGCGTTGCCCCGAGATCGAGCGCCGCTTCTTCCAGCGACTTGTTCATCTCCTTCACGCGCGACTGCACGATGATCGCCACGTACGACACGCACAGCATCACGTGACCGATCCAGATCGTCAGCATCCCGCGGCCCTTCGGCCAGCCGAACATCTGCTCCAGCGCCACGAACAGCAGCAGCAGCGAGATGCCCTGGATCACTTCCGGAATCACCAGCGGCGCGTTGATCATCCCCGTGTACAGCGTGAAGCCCTTGAAGCGGCCGAAGCGCGCGAGCACGAAGCCCGCCCACGTGCCGATCACGACCGACGCGGTCGCCGTCAGGAGGCCGATCTTCAGCGACAGCCACGCGGCCGTCAGCAGCTCGTCGTCCTCCAGCAGCGCCGCGTACCACTTCAGCGAGAAGCCCGACCACACCGTCACCAGCTTCGACTCGTTGAACGAGTACACGATCAGGCTGATGATCGGGATGTACAGGAACAGGAAGCCGAAGGCGAGGACGCCCGTCGACAGCGGTTTGCTCGGCTTGATCATTTCGCTTCCTCCAGTTCCTTGACCTGGTAGTACTGGAACAGCGCCATCGGCACCAGCAACAGCAGCACCATCGCGACCGTCACCGCGGACGCCATCGGCCAGTCCATGTTGTTGAAGAATTCATCCCACATCACGCGGCCGATCATCAGCGTGTCGGCGCCGCCGAGCAGCTCCGGAATCACGTACTCGCCCACCGCCGGGATGAACACCAGCAGGCTGCCGGCGATGATCCCGTTCTTCGACAGCGGCAGCGTGATCCGCGTGAACGCGACCCACGGCTTCGCGCCCAGGTCGTATGCGGCTTCGAGCAGCGTCAGGTCCATCTTCACGAGGTGCGCGTACAGCGGCATCACCATGAACGGCAGGTACGAATAGACCATCCCGATGTAGACGCCCGCGTCGCTGTGGTACAGCCGCAGCGGCGTGTGGATGATGCCGAGCGCGATCAGCGTGTGGTTCAGGAGGCCGTCGTCCTTCAGGATCCCGATCCACGCGTACACGCGGATCAGGAACGACGTCCAGAACGGCAGCATCACGGCCATCATCAGCACGTTGCGGCGGTTCGGCTCCGAGCGCGCGATGTAGTACGCCATCGGGTACCCGATCAGCAGGCACAGCACCGTCGACACGGCGGCCATCTTCAGCGAGCTGAGGTAGGTCGCGATATACAGGTCGTCCTGCAGCAGGAACGCGTAGTGCGACAGCTGCAGCGCGAAGTGCACGACGCCGTCCTTGATCTCGACGAGCGACGTGTACGGCGGAATGCCCATCACCTGGTCGGCGAAGCTGATCTTCAGCACTAGCACGAACGGCAGCGCGAAGAACACCGCGAGCCACAGGAACGGCACGCCGATCGCGACGCTGCGGCCCGACGGCAGGAAGCGCGACAGCGCGGCGAAGCGGCCCGGGCGCGAGCGGCCGGCGGCCGTGCTCGAGGCGCCGGCCGACACCGGCGTGGAAGGCGTGGAAGCAGAGGTTCTCATCGCGTCGCCCTCATTGCGTCAGCACGACGCCGCTGGCCGGCGACCACGACACGAACACGTCGTCGTTCCACGCCGGCGCGTTGTCGTTCATCAGGTGCGAGCTCGACAGGTTCGACACGACCGTCTTGCCGCTTGGCAAGCGCACGTGGTACAGCGAGTAGCTGCCCATGTACGCGATGTCGGTCACGACGCCGCGCGCCCAGTTGTGCTTCGAGCCCGGCTTCTCGCGCGACACGTGGATGCGCTCCGGGCGCACCGAGATGCCGACCGGCATGCCGAGCGGGCCCGTGACGCCGTGGCTCACGTACATGCGCGCCTCGAGGTCGTCGCTCTCGACGAAGATGTGATCGGGTTCGTCCTCGACGACGCGGCCCTCGAACAGGTTGGTCGAGCCGATGAATTCGGCCGAGAAGCGGCTGTTCGGGAACTCGTACACCTCGCCCGGCGCGCCGATCTGCACGATCTTGCCTTCGCTCATCACCGCGAGGCGGCTGGCCATCGTCATCGCCTCTTCCTGGTCGTGCGTGACCATCACGCAGGTCACGTCGACCTTCTCGATGATGTTCACGAGTTCGAGCTGGGTCTTCTGGCGGATCTTCTTGTCGAGCGCGGACATCGGCTCGTCGAGCAGCAGCAGCTTCGGGCGCTTGACCAGCGAGCGGGCCAGCGCGACGCGCTGCTGCTGGCCGCCGGAGAGCTGGTGCGGCTTGCGCTGCGCGTACTTGCCCATCTGCACGAGCGCGAGCGCATCGGCCACGCGCTCCTTGATCTCGTTTTTCGGCGTGCCTTCCTGCTTCAGGCCGAACGCGACGTTCGATTCGACCGTCATGTGCGGGAACAGCGCGTACGACTGGAACATCATGTTGACCGGGCGGCGGTACGGCGGCAGCGACGCGAGGTCCTCGCCGTCGACGAAGATCTTGCCGGAGGTCGCCGTTTCCAGCCCGGCGAGCATGCGCAGCAGCGTCGACTTGCCGCAGCCCGAGCTGCCGAGCAGTGCGAACAATTCGTTCTTCGCGATCGTCAGGTTCACGTTGTCGACGGCCGTGCTGTCGCCGAACTTCTTCACGACGTTTTCGATGCGCACGAACGCGTCGTTTTGCGGACGGGCCGCGGCGGCCGGTTGGGTCTGTCGTGCAGCAGCGGAAGAGGGTATCGATTGCATGGGAGTCACCATTCGTTCTTCACGGATTGCAGGCGTGAGCGTCCCCGCACGAGGCGCGCAACGCGACTCGCGGACAACGGCTCGTGCCGGATGGAACAGTGCGCGCGGCGCGCGCGGGCGGACGGAGGTCCGCGAATCTCAGGCGGGCAGGCGTGATGCGATGCCTGCGCCGCCGTAATGCATGACGATCAGTGGCCCGTCTTCAGCTGGGCCCACAGACGGTTCTCGAGGCGCAGGATGTCGGCCGGCATCGGCTTCATCAGCACCATCTTCTTCAGCACGTCTTCCGGCGGGTAGACGGTCGGATCCTGCGCGACGGCCGGCGTGACGAACTGGTGCGCCGCCTTGTTCGCGGTCGGGTAGAACACCGTGTTGGTGATCGCCGCGTTGACCTTCGGATCGGACACGTAGTTGATCCACTTCAGTGCGGCCTCGGGGTGCGGCGCATCCTTCGGGATCACCATCACGTCGAACCACAGCAGGCCGCCTTCCTTCGGGTTCGAGAACTTGATGTCGTACGAACGCTTCGCTTCCGCCGAACGGCGGTGCGCGATGCCGACGTCGCCCGACCAGCCGAGCACGACGCACACGTCGTTGTTCGCGAGGTCGTTGATGTAGCCGGACGAGTTGAACTGGGTGATGTACGGGCGGACTTTCTTCAGGACTTCGAATGCGGCCTGGTAGTCGCCGGGGTTCGTGCTGTTCGGGTTCTTGCCCATGTATTGCAGCGTGGCGGCGAACACGTCGACGGCCTGGTCGAGGAACGACACGCCGCAGCTCTTCAGCTTTTCCATGTTGGCCGGGTCGAACACCAGCGCCCAGCTGTCGACCGGCGCCTTGTCGCCGAGCGCCTTCTTCACCGCCTGAGCGTTGTAGCCGATGCCGTCCGTGCCGTAGGCCCAGGGCACGCCGTACTGGTTGCCCGGATCGGCGTCGGCAATCATCTTCATCAGCAGCGGGTCGAGGTTCGCGAGGTTCGGAATCTTCGACTTGTCGAGCTTCTGGTACACGCCGGCCTGGATCTGCTTGGCCATGTAGTTCGACGTCGGCACGACGATGTCGTAGCCCGAGCTGCCGGCCAGCAGCTTCGCCTGAAGCGTGTCGTCGCTGTCGTAGTTGTCGTACTTGACGTGGATGCCCGTCTGCTTCTGGAAGTTCGGGATCGTGTCCGGTGCGATGTAGTCGGACCAGTTGTAGACATTCAGCTCGTCGGCGCGCGCCGTCGGGCTGGCGACCGACGTGAACGCGGCCGCGGCGGCAAGGGCGGCAACAGAACAGGCTTGGCGAAGAAAGCTGGCACGCATGGTGGAATTCCCCTGGTTATGGCGGCGTGCGGCGCCCGCCGCACGCCTGTAGGCAAAGCCGTTACGAAATACCCAGTTGTTGGGCGGTTGCATCGACGGCTTTCTTCGCCTTCGACACGAGTTCATCGATTTCCTGGCGCGTGATCACGAGCGGCGGCGACAGCAGCATCCGGTCGCCGGTCGCGCGCATGATCAGGTTGCCGTTGAAGCAGAAGTCGCGGCAGATCGTGCCGACGTCGCCGCCGTTCGCGAAGCGGCGGCGATCGGCCGACGATTCGGCGAGCTGGAGGCTCGCGACGAGGCCGTGACCATGCACCTCGCCGACGATCGGGTGACGCGCGAAGGTCTCGCGCATCAGCGCCTGGAAGTACGGGCCCGTGTCGGTCTTCACGCGCTCGACGATGCCTTCGTCGCGCAGCAGCTTCAGGTTCGCGACCGCGACGGCCGCCGCGACCGGATGGCCCGAGTACGTGAGGCCGTGATTGAATTCGCCGTTGTCGATGATCGGCCGCGCCACGCGCTCGTGAATGCCGACCGCCCCCATCGGCACGTAGCCCGACGTGAGGCCCTTGGCCATCGTGATCAGGTCCGGCTCGAAGCCGAAGTGCTGATGCGCGAACCATTCGCCGGTGCGCCCGAAGCCGCCGATCACCTCGTCGGCGACAAGCAGGATGTCGTACTTGCGACAGATCCGCTGGATTTCCGGCCAGTACGTCGACGGCGGGAAGATCACGCCGCCCGCGCCCTGGAACGGCTCGCCGATGAACGCGGCAACGTTCTCCGCGCCGAGTTCGAGGATCTTCGCCTCGAGCTGCTGCGCGCGCGCGAGGCCGAACGCTTCCGGCGTCTCGCCCGGCTGCGCTTCGCCGAAGAAATACGGCTGGTCGATGTGCACGATGTGCTCGACCTTCGACGGCATCTGCTCGTGCATGTAGCCCATCCCGCCGAGCGTGCCGCCCGCGATGGTCGAGCCGTGGTAGCCGTTCTTGCGCGAGATCACGAACTTCTTCTGCGGCTTGCCCTGCACGCGCCAGTACTGGTGCACGAGGCGCAGCACGGTGTCGTTGCCTTCCGAGCCGCTGTTGCAGTAGAAGAAGTGGTTGAAGCCGGCCGGCGTCAGTTCCGCGAGCAGCGCGGACAGCTCGATCACCGGCGGGTGCGTGGTCTTGAAGAAGGTGTTGTAGAACGGCAGTTCCTGCAGCTGGCGATACGCTGCGTCGGCGAGTTCCTTGCGGCCGTAGCCGACGTTCACGCACCACAGGCCGGCCATCCCGTCGATCACCTTGTTGCCGTCCGAATCCCACAGGTAGACGCCGTCGGCCTTCACGATCACGCGGCTGCCGGCGCGGTTCAGCGCGCCCATGTCCGAGAACGGGTGGATATGGTGCGCGGCGTCGAGCGCGCGGTATTCGGCGGTCGAGCGTGCCTGCGTCGCGCGCGGCGCGGCGGCCGGCGCGGCCGGCTGGATCCAGGCAGATTCGTTGCGGTAAGTCATGTTTCCTCCGTGATTCCGTATTCGGTTGCGCGCACGTTCAGACGTGCAGCAGCAGATGGCGGCGTTCCCACGAGCTGATCACGCGGAAGAACGCTTCGTATTCGGTTTCCTTCAACGCGAAATACGCCTTCAGGAACTTGTGGCCGAGGATCTCGCCGAGCGGTTCGCACGCGGCCATCAGCGTCAGCCCTTCCTCGAGGTTGCGCGGCAGCTGGTACGGCAGGTCGTAGCCGTCGCTGACGAGCGGCTCGGTCGGCTCCAGGCGCTGCGTCATGCCGAGATAGCCGGCCGCGAGCGTCGCGGCGAGCGCGAGGTACGGGTTGCAGTCGACGCCCGGGATGCGGTTCTCGATGCGCCGTGCCGACGGGCCCGAGTGCGGGATGCGGAAGCCGACCGTGCGGTTGTCGTAGCCCCACTGCACGTTGATCGGCGCGGCCATGAAGCGCGACAGGCGGCGGTACGAGTTGATGTACGGCGCGAAGATCGGCATCAGCGCCGGCGTGTACTTCTGCAGGCCCGCGAGGTAGTTGTAGAACATCGACGTCGCGCCGCCGGTTTCCGGCGACGTGAACAGGTTCTGGCCCGTTTCCTCGTCGACGATGCTCTGGTGCACGTGCATCGCCGAACCCGGTTCGTCCTCCATCGGCTTGGCCATGAAGGTCGCGTACATGTTGTGACGCAGCGCGGCCTCGCGCACCGTGCGCTTGAACAGGAACACCTGGTCGGCCAGCGACAGCGCGTCGCCGTGCATGAAGTTGATCTCCATCTGCGCGGCGCCGACTTCGTGGATCAGCGTGTCGATGTCGAGGTTCTGCGATTCGCAGTACTCGTAGATGTCCTCGAACAGCGGATCGAACTCATTGACGGCCTCGATCGAATACGACTGGCGGCCCGTTTCGGGGCGGCCCGTGCGGCCGACCGGCGGACGCAGCGGCAGGTCCGGGTCCTTGTTCATGTCGACGAGATAGAACTCGAGCTCCGGCGCGACGACGGGTTTCCAGCCCTTCGCCTTGTACAGGTCGAGCACGCGGCGCAGCACGTAGCGCGGCGAGATCTCGACCGGCGAGCCGTCGAAGTGCACGCAGTCGTGGATCACCTGCGCGGTCGGGTCGACGGCCCACGGGATCAGGCGGATCGTCGACGTGTCGGGCACGCACACCATGTCGGGGTCGGTCACGCCGGTCAGCGAGCCGTCTTCCGGATATTCGCCGGTGACGGTCTGCACCATCACGGCCTGCGGCAGGCGCATCGATTCGCCGGACGTGAACTTGTTGCGCGGCGTGATCTTGCCGCGCGCGATGCCGGCCATGTCGGGGATGATCGCTTCGATCTCGGTGATCCGGTGCTGCTTCAGGAAATCTTCGATGTCTTGCATGTCTGTTCTCGTGGGTTTGGGGCGGCGCGCTCAGGCGAGCGCGGCGGCGGCCATGGCGCGCGTGCGGGCAGTGCGGCGGGCGCGGCAGGCATCGCCGAAGGCGCGGAAGATCGCGCTCGACAGCGGGTCCTGCGCATGGCGCCATTCGGGGTGCCATTGCACGGCGAGGGCGAAAGCCGGTGCGTCGACGACGCTGACGGCCTCGATCAGGCCGTCCGGCGCGACGGCTTCGACGGCGAGGCCGGAGCCGAGCTGCGCGATGCCCTGCTTGTGCAGCGAGTTCACGTGCACTTCGTCGCGGCCGCCGGCGAGTGCATGCAACCGGCCGCCGGGCGTCAGGCGCACGACGTGCGCGGGGCCGTATTGCGTGTCCATCGGCGCGTCGTCGTCCTCGCGGTGATCGGCGAGGCCCGGCACTTCATGCACGCGCTGGTGCAGCGTGCCGCCGCAGACGACGTTCAGCTCCTGGAAGCCGCGGCAGACGGCGAGCACGGGTACGCCCGCGGCGATCGCCGCGCGCAGCAGCGGCAGCGTCGTCGCGTCGCGTGCCGGGTCGTGCTTCGTGCCGGGCGCGCTCGGTTCGCCGCCGTACCGGTGCGGCTCGACGTTCGAATAGCTGCCGGTAAACAGCAGCCCGTCGACCGTGGCGAGCACGTCGTCGACCGACTGGCGCTCGCCGATTGCAGGCAGCACCATCGCGAACGAGTGCGCGCCGTCGACGATCGCGGCGACGTATTTGTCGCCGACCGTGTGCGACGCGTGTGCGCCGATTTGCGTGAGGTCGGCGGTGATGCCGACGAGGGGTTTCCTTTCCATGACGTCTATCAGCTATCCAGAGGGTTGTTGCGTGCGGCTCGCCGGACGGCGCGAAACGCGGGCGTGCAACAGCCCCGCAGCCTGGCGCAAGGCGCAAGGCCGCTGGTGAATGGGCGCAACGGGATGGCGTGGCGATCCGCGCTGCGCGCGACGATCAGGCCGTCGTTCGTTTCATTGCGACACGCGACGCGGCAACGAATGCGCGAACGCGTTCCGTCACCGCACGGACCATGCGGTTGGCGAATCAGCGGATGAAACGAACGGCGTAAAGAAAGGAGAGGCGCTACGGCAGCAGCGACGCCACTTCGTCGGTATCGACGGCGACGAATGCGCGTGCGGATACGGCGTTGTGGCGCCGAACGGAACGACGAGACAGGATGGTGTAGATCGACAGATGCTGCAGGCGAGGACTATGCCAGCCGCAACTGCCATCGGAAGGGGATGCCGCGCTGCGCGAACTTCGCGCCACGCTACGATCCCACCTCACCAGAGGGCCACGGACTCTCACGATTACACTCGACTGGGTTGTTGAAAGTATTGAACACCCGATCTTTTCAACGCGCTGGGCGTTTAAAATAATCAAGGCGCCGGTTATGCGTCATTTACATTGATGGGCATCAATTTTTGCGTTGCAATAACGCTTTTTGCTGCCTGTGAAAACAAAATGACGCTGACCTGAGAGCCAGCATATACGAGCCAAAAACGGCGTCAAATGTTTTTTAACGGTCCTGCATCAGGGCTTTCCCGAGCAGTGCGAACAAAAGATTCGCAAACGGAATAGTCGGCGAGGTGTTCATTATTTCGAACGCCTTTCAGGGTTTTCCCCGCTGATCTGCGGCATAAAGTGATTAGAATATTCAACGGCTGTCCACTGCGTCGTTTCACTTTGTCATCGCACCTATCGTGTCCGAAACCGAATCGATGTCCACCGAAGTCGCCGAGCGCCTGCGCTTCGTGCGCAACAAGCATGGCCTGTCGCAGCGCGAACTCGCGAAGCGGGCCGGCGTGACCAACGGCACGATCTCGCTGATCGAACAGGGGCGCGTGAGCCCGTCGGTCGGATCGCTGAAGAAGTTGCTCGAATGCATACCGATGAGTCTGGCGGAGTTCTTCACGTTCGAGCTCGTCGAGTCGCGCTCGGTCGTGTCGCGTCGTGACGAGATGCCGAACCTCGGCAACGACACGCTCGCGTTTCATCTGGTCGGCGCGAGCGTGAAGGACCGCAACATGTGCATCCTGCGCGAGATCTATCAGCCGCACGCCGACACGGGCCCCGAGATGCTCGTGCATGCGGGGCACGAGGGCGGTGTCGTCGTGTCGGGCCGGCTCGAGCTGACCGTCGACGGCGCGACGTGGCTGCTCGACCCCGGAGACGGCTACTACTTCGAAAGCCGTTTGCCGCACCGTTTTCGCAATCCCAGCTCGGAACTGATCTGCGAGGTCGTCTCGGCCAATTCGCCGGCGACCTTCTGACCGCGCGTCATCGCATTCGCTGCAGGCCGGCCGCGCGTCAGGTGCGCGGCGCACCGCGAATGTCACAACATTGAGGCATCCTGATGAACAAGTTGACTTTGGCTGACTGGCAGGACAAGGCGGCGTCGCTCCGGATCGAAGGGCGCGCATTCATCGACGGCGCGTCGCGCGACGCGCACGGCGGCAAGACGTTCGACTGCGTGAGCCCGATCGACGGCCGCGTGCTCGCGAAGGTCGCCGACTGCGGCGAAGCCGACGTGAACGCAGCCGTCGCGGCGGCACGCCGGGCGTTCGACGCAGGCGTATGGGCCGGCCTGAACCCGCGCGCACGCAAGGCCGTGCTGCTGCGCTGGGCCGCGCTGATGCGCGAGCATCTCGACGAACTGTCGCTGCTCGAGACGCTCGACGCGGGCAAGCCGATCGGCGACACGACGACGGTCGACGTGCCGGGCGCCGCGTACTGCGTCGAATGGTTCGCGGAAGCGATCGACAAGGTCGGCGGCGAGGTCGCGCCGGCCGATCATCATCTGGTCGGTCTCGTCACGCGCGAGCCGGTCGGCGTGGTGGCGGCCGTCGTGCCGTGGAATTTCCCGATCCTGATGGCCGCGTGGAAATTCGGCCCCGCGCTCGCGGCCGGCAACAGCGTCGTGCTGAAGCCGTCGGAGAAATCGCCGCTGACCGCGATCCGCGTCGCGCAGCTCGCGTTCGAAGCCGGCATCCCGGCCGGCGTGTTCAACGTCGTGCCGGGCGCGGGCGAACCGGGCAAGCTGCTCGCGCTGCATCGCGACGTCGACTGCATCGCGTTCACGGGCTCGACGGCCGTCGGCAAGCTGATCATGCAGTACGCGGCGCAGTCGAACCTGAAGCGCGCATGGCTCGAGCTCGGCGGCAAGTCGCCGAACATCGTGCTGCCCGATTGCCCCGATCTCGACCGTGCCGCGCAAACGGCGGCCGGCGCGATCTTCTACAACATGGGCGAGATGTGTACGGCCGGGTCGCGGCTGCTCGTGCATCGCGACATCAAGGACGCCTTCATCGAGAAGCTCGTCGCGGCCGCCCGCGCGTACGTGCCGGGCAACCCGCTCGACCCGTCGGTGTCGATGGGCGCGATCGTCGACGGCATCCAGCTCGAACGCGTGCTCGGATACATCGAGGCGGGGCGCGGCGAAGGCCGGCTCGTCACGGGCGGGGCGCGCGTGAAGGAGGAGACGGGCGGCTTCTACGTCGAGCCGACGGTGTTCGAGGTGAAGCCCGATGCGAAGATCGCGCGCGAGGAAATCTTCGGGCCCGTGCTGTCGGTGATCGTGTTCGACGACGTCGACGAGGCCGTGCGGATCGCGAACGACACCGAATACGGGCTGGCCGCGGCCGTGTGGACGTCGAACCTGACGACCGCGCACGACGTGTCGCGCCGGCTGCGTGCGGGTACCGTGTGGGTGAACTGCTACGACGAGGGCGGCGACATGAACTTCCCGTTCGGCGGCTACAAGCAGTCGGGCAACGGCCGCGACAAGTCGCTGCACGCGCTCGAGAAATACACCGAGCTGAAGTCGACGCTGATCCGGCTGCGCTGACGCGCTGCCGCGTGCGGGCGCATCGCCGTGCGGCGGTGCGCCCGCCTTTACGAGGGCGCGTCAGGCGGCGCGCAGCGCGGGATGGAAGCCGGCGGCCTCGATGATCGACTGCACGCGCTCGGCGCCTTGCGCCGATTCGACCTTGACGATTTTCGCCGCGACGTCGATGTCGAGCTTCGCGGCGGGATCGGCGGCCGTCACCGCACGCGTGATCGCATTGGCGCAGCCGCCGCAGGTCATGTCCTGCACTTCGAATTCCATCGTGTTCTCCTGAGTGGACGATTGACGAACACCGTCAGCATGAAGTTTGCCATGGTGGGAAGGTCAAGCACTGTGTGCAGGATACCGCGCGGCCGATGGATGACGCGTCGGGCGGTGGTCGGACGAATCGGCGCGGCGCCGCGCATGCCGGTCGGTGTTTGGCCCGATTGACCGTGGCCGCGCGGCGTCGCGCGTCGGGAAAAGCCTTTCCGGACAACATGCCGTGAAACGATACGGAGCATTATTTCCATATTGGAAGCGTGGGCATTCATTGTGGAAATGCGAATCGCTCTTAGTATCGATTCCCCTCAAGATCCGTTCTCCGTTTCCGACCATGAATCGTTTTGCTTTCGGCTTCGCGCTGGCCCTGCTGGGCGCATCGGCAACGTCCGCATTCGCTGCCGACGACGTCGTCAACCTGACCCTGAAGGACCACAAGTTTTCGCCCGATGGCGTGACGATCCCCGCCGGCAAGAAGGTGAAATTCGTCGTGAAGAACCTCGACGCGACGCCCGCGGAATTCGAGAGCGACGACTTCAAGGCGGAGAAGGTCGTGCCGGCCGGCAAGTCGGTCGAGATCCTCGTCGGGCCGCTGAAGGCGGGCACCTACGAGTTCCACGACGAGTATCACGAAGCGCAGTCGAAGACGCACCTGACCGTCAAGTAAGCGGAAACCGACATGTTGTCGACTGCCCTGATCGTCTTTCGTGAAGTGCTCGAGGCCGCGCTGGTGGTCTCGATCGTGATGGCCGCCACGAAGGGCGTGCCGCGGCGCGGCTGGTGGGTGAGCGGCGGGCTGGTCGGCGGCGTGATCGGCGCCGGCCTGATCGCGGCGTTCGCCGACGTGATCTCGCAATGGGCGTCCGGCATGGGGCAGGAAGTCTTCAACGCGGGCGTGATGTTCGTCGCGACGCTGATGCTGGCGTGGCACTGCATCTGGATGAGCCGGCACGGCCGCGAGATGGCGCTGCACATGGGCGAAGTCGGCCGGGCCGTCGCGGCCGGCCGCCGGCCGCTGACGGGTCTCGCCATCGTGGTCGGTGTCGCGGTGCTGCGCGAAGGCTCCGAGGCCGTGCTGTTCCTCTACGGGATCGCGGCGGGCGATCCGGGACAGACGCCGCAGATGATCGTCGGCGGGCTGCTCGGCGTGCTCGGCGGCGCCGGGCTCGGCTATGCGATGTATGCGGGCCTGCTGCAGATTCCGCTGAAGCGCCTGTTCTCCGTCACCAATGCGCTGATCGTGCTGCTCGCGGCGGGGATGGCGAGCCAGTGCGTCGGCTTCCTGCTGGCCGCGGGGCTCGTGCCGTCGTGGGGCGACGCGATCTGGGACACGTCGTGGCTGCTCAAGGAGTCGAGCATCGTCGGCAAGGCGCTGCATACGCTGATCGGCTATACCGCGCGTCCGGCGGGCATCCAGATCGCCGCGTACGTCGCGACGCTGGCGGCGATCCTCGTGCTGGCCCGGCTCGTCGGCCGGCCGCGGCAGGTGGCGAGGCCGCCGCGCGCGACCGCCTGAGCGTTGCTGGTTCGAATGAAAGAAGGGGCGTCGTCGACGCCCCTTCTTTCATGTGCGCTGCGTGAGCGCCGCGACCGTCACGGCACGCGTACGGTGGCGCGGCCGGTCAGCGGTGGCTGTCGATCCAGGCGCGGGCCCATTCGAGCCCCGCTTCGCGCGCCTCGTCCTCGGTATCGAAGACGCCGAGCACGCCGGATGCCTCGACCAGCTTGTTGTTCTGCGTGATCGTGCCGCTCGCCGCGAAGCGGTCGGGCTGCATGATCTCCTCCTGCTGCAGGATCGCATGGCCCCAGATCTGGTAGCCGTGGTAGGTTTGCGCTTCCATTATCGAGTCACCTCCGCGGCGCGGCCCTGCGTGCCGACCTGCAGCACGTTGCCGTCCGGCGTGTATTGACGCGGGATGTTGGAGAAGCCCAGCGCGTGCGTCTCGTCGGAGCCGGCCGGGTGCATCACCGTGAGGCGGCCCGGCGCGGGTTGTGCGACGGGGCGCGGCGCGGCCGGCGTTTCGGTCGCGGTGGCGGCCGGGTGATGCGGGCCGGCTTTCACGGCTTGCGCGACACGGCGCTTGTGCGGCTTCGCGGGGGCTTTCGGCGTGACGCTCGCGTGCTTCTCCGCGCTCTTGCCGGTACGCGCGTCGGCGCCCGTGCGCGCGGCCGGCGTACGGGCCGCCGGATGTCGTGCCTCGGGCGGGTTCCAGACCTCGACGTAATGCTCGGCGGCCCAGCCCGTCGACGCGAACGTCAGCGCCAGCAATCCGCATCCAATCAGTCTTACCATTGTCTCTCCGTCTTCGACCTGGCCGAATGGCCTGCTTCGCACCGCGGCGCGATGGGGGGGCCCGGCGCGGGCCATCCCGGTCGTCCTGCGTTACTCCACCGTCACCGATTTCGCGAGGTTCCGCGGTTTGTCGACGTCGGTGCCGCGCGCGCACGCGGTGTGATATGCGAGCAGCTGCAGCGGCACGACGTGCAGGATCGGCGACAGCTGCCCGTAGTGTTCCGGCATCCGGATCACGTGCAGGCCGTCGTCGTTGACGATCTGCGTATCGGCATCGGCGAACACGTACAGCTCGCCGCCGCGCGCGCGCACTTCCTGCATGTTCGACTTCAGTTTCTCGAGCAGTGTGTCGTTCGGCGCGACCGTGACGACCGGCATCGCTTCCGTGACGAGCGCGAGCGGCCCGTGCTTCAGTTCGCCGGCCGGATAGGCCTCGGCGTGGATGTACGAGATTTCCTTCAGCTTCAGCGCGCCTTCCAGCGCGATCGGGTAGTGCAGCCCGCGGCCGAGGAACAGCGCGTTTTCCTTGCGCGCGAACTCCTCCGACCACGCGATGATCTGCGGCTCGAGCGCGAGCACGCTGTTCAGCGCGGCCGGCAGGTGGCGCAGCTCCTTCAGGAATTGCGCTTCCTGCGCGGCGTCGACGTGCCCGCGGAGCTTGCCGAGCGTCGCGGCCAGCACGAACAGCGCGACGAGCTGCGTCGTGAACGCCTTCGTCGATGCGACGCCGATCTCGGTGCCCGCATGCGTGAGGAACTGCATTTCCGTCAGGCGCACCATCGCGCTCGTCGCGACGTTGCACACCGCGAGCGTGTGCGTGTGGCCGAGCGACTGCGCGTGCTTGAGCGCCGCGAGCGTGTCGGCCGTCTCGCCCGACTGCGAGATCACGAGCACGAGCTGGCGCGGGTTCGGCACCGATTCGCGGTAGCGGTATTCGCTCGCGATCTCGACCTGCGTCGGGATCTTCGCGATCGATTCGAGCCAGTACTTCGCGGTGAGGCCCGAGTAGTAGCTCGTGCCGCAGGCGAGGATCAGCAGGCTGTCGATCTCCGCGAACGCGGCGGGCGCGGCGTCGCCGAACAGCGTCGCGTCGAAGGCTTCCGTCTGCGGCACGGTATCGCCGATCGCGCGCGGCTGCTCGAAGATTTCCTTCTGCATGAAGTGGCGATAGGGGCCGAGCTCGACCGCGCCGCCGTACGCGCTGACCACGCGGATCTCGCGCTGCACGGTGGCGCCGTGACGATCGACGATCGTCACGCCGTCGAGCGACAGCTCGCACACGTCGCCTTCCTCGAGGAAGGTGAAGCGGTCGGTGCTGCCCGCGAGCGCGAGCGCATCGGACGCGAGGAAGTTCTCGCCGTCGCCGTGGCCGACGACGAGCGGCGAACCCTGGCGCGCGCCGACGACGGTATGCGGCTGGTCCTTGTGGATCACGGCGATCGCATACGCGCCGTGCAGCTGCTGCACGGCTTCGCGCACGGCGTCGAACAGGTTGCCGCGATACAGGCTGTGCACGAGGTGCGCGATCACCTCGGTGTCGGTCTGCGACACGAATTCGTAGCCCTTCGCGCGCAGCGCCTCGCGCAGCGGCTCGAAGTTCTCGATGATGCCGTTGTGCACGAGCGCCAGCGCGTTCGACGAGAAGATCGGGTGCGCGTTGTGCGTGACGGGCGCGCCGTGCGTCGCCCAGCGCGTGTGCGCGACGCCCGTCGTGCCTTCGAGATGCGACTCGCGCACCTGCGTGTCGAGATCGGCGACGCGCGCGACGCTGCGCGCGCGCTTCGGCGCGCCCGGCTCGAGCACGGCGACGCCGCACGAGTCGTAGCCACGGTATTCGAGGCGCCGCAATCCTTCGATCAGCACCGGAACGATATTACGCTGCGCAACTGCGCCGACAATGCCGCACATGAATGGTCAATCCTGTAAGTCGACGCGGGCGCCGCCGGGGCACCCGCAAAAGGTTCAGCTCTTCTTCTTGACCGGGCGGACGTAGCCGCTCTTCGCGGTCTGGGTCTTCTCGTTCAACGCGAGCAGGCCGTCGGCCACGTCCTTCCAGATCGTCGTGCCGGCGGCGATCGTCACGCCGCGGCCGACGCGCACGGGCGCGACGAGCTGCGTGTCGGAGCCGACGAACACGTCGTCCTCGATCACGGTGCGGAACTTGTTCGCACCGTCGTAGTTGCAGGTGATCGTGCCCGCGCCGATGTTCACGCGCGCGCCGATGTCGGCGTCGCCGATGTAGGTGAGGTGGTTCGCCTTCGAGCCGTGGCCGATCACCGCGTTCTTCACCTCGACGAAGTTGCCGACGTGCGCTTCGTCCGCGAGCTGCGCGCCGGGGCGCAGCCGCGCGTACGGGCCGATCACGGTGTGCGCGCCGAGCTCGGCGCCGTCGATGTGCGTGAACGCGTCGATGCGCGTGCCGGTGCCGACCGACGCGTTGCGGATCACGCAGTTCGCGCCGATCGTCACGTTGTCGGCGAGCGTCACGTTGCCTTCGAACACGCAGTTCACGTCGATCGACACGTCGCGGCCGCAGCGCAGCGTGCCGCGCACGTCGAGGCGCGCCGGATCGGCGAGCGTGACGCCGTCGGCGAGCAGCGCATCCGCGACGTTGCGCTGGTGGATCCGCTCGAGTTCCGCGAGCTGTGCCTTGCTGTTGACGCCGAGCGTTTCCCAGTCCTCGTCGGGCTGCGACGTGACGACCTCGAAGCCGGCCTCGATCGCGAGTTCGACGACGTCGGTCAGGTAGTACTCGCCCTGCGCGTTCTCGTTCTTCAGCGCGCCGAGCCACATCGACAGCTGGGCCGTCGGCGTGACGATGATGCCCGTGTTGATCTCGGCGATCCTCAGCTCGTCCGGCGAGGCGTCCTTCTGCTCGACGATGCGCGTGACGAAGCCCGACGCATCGCGCACGATGCGGCCATAGCCGGTCGGATCGTCGAGCGTGACGGTCAGAATCCCGTAGCGGCCCTCGCGCGCGGCATCGACGAGGCGCTGCAGCGTCGACGCGCGCGTGAGCGGCACGTCGCCGTACAGCACGAGCGTCGGTTGCGCGGGATCGAGGAGCGGCAGGGCCTGGCGCACCGCGTGGCCGGTGCCGAGCTGCTCGGCCTGCACCGCGAACTGGACATCGGGCGCGGCGACGGCGGCTTCGACCTGCTCGGCACCGTGACCGACGACGACGACCAGCCGGGACGGCTGCAGCGTGCGCGCGGTGTCGATGACGTGGGAGAGAAGCGGCCTGCCGGCCAGGGGGTGAAGCACTTTCGGCAGCGCGGAACGCATGCGCTTGCCGGTGCCTGCCGCCAAAATCACGATATTCATGGCGCCAGCTTGTCTGAGGAGTTCGAAGCCGTCCATTTTAGCATGCGGCCCCCGCCGTTCCGGGCCTGTCGCGGCGGGGCGACAGCGCCGGAACAGGGGCCGCGGGCCCTTGTTCCGGCGGGGTTCGGGCCCTGCTTACAGGTCGTCGAACTGGACGATCGAGATCGGCCGGGCGGCGCCCGGCGCGGCGGTATCGTCGCCCGATGCGCACGGTTCCTCGTCGAACGCGATGTCGCCTTGCGGATCGGCCTCGCCGGTCGCGCGCAGCGACTGGAACGGGTACAGCGTCGTGTCCATCAGGTGCGACGGCACGACCTTCGCGAGCGCGTTGAACATGTTGTCGACGCGGCCCGGGAAGCGCTTGTCCCATTCGCGGATCAGCGCCTTCATTTCCGCGCGCTTCAGGTTCGGCTGGCTGCCGCACAGGTTGCACGGGATGATCGGAAATTCGCGCAACTCCGCGTATTTCTCGAGATCGGTTTCCTTCACGTACGCGAGCGGGCGGATCACGATGTTCTTGCCGTCGTCCGACTGCAGCTTCGGCGGCATCCCCTTCAGCTTGCCGCCGTAGAACATGTTGAGCAGCAGCGTCTGCACGATGTCGTCGCGATGGTGGCCGAGCGCGATCTTGGTCGCGCCGAGCTCGCCGGCCACGCGGTACAGGATCCCGCGGCGCAGCCGCGAGCACAGCGAGCAGGTCGTCTTGCCTTCGGGGACGAGCCGCTTGACGATGCTGTAGGTGTCCTGGTTCTCGATGTGGAACGGCACGCCGACCTGCTTCAGGTACTCGGGCAGCACGTGCTCGGGGAAGCCCGGCTGCTTCTGGTCGAGGTTCACCGCGACGATGTCGAAGTCGATCGGCGCGCGCTCGCGCAGGCGCAGCAGCACGTCGAGCATCGCGTAGCTGTCCTTGCCGCCCGACAGGCACACCATCACCTTGTCGCCGTGCTCGATCATGTTGTAGTCGCCGATCGCCTGGCCGACCTGGCGCACGATCCGCTTGTACAGCTTGTTGTTCTCGTACGCTTCCTTCTGCTCGCGGCGCGTCAGCGCCTGGCGGCCGGCCGGCGCGGCGTCGTCGAGGGTGGCGGCCGCGGCCGCCGTGTCATTCGTGTGGGGGGCGTTCATGCGCGCTCCTCGTCCTTGATGCGAAAGACTTCGACGCCGACGGCGTCGCAGTCCGGATAGGCGTCCGGTTTCTCGGTACAGACGCGTACCGCGCGCACGGTGTCGTGCGCCAGCAGGTGCGCGGCGATCGCGTCGCACAGCGTTTCCTGCAGGTGGATGTGGCCGCGCGCCACGCATTGCGCGACGCTCTGCTTCATCAGATCGTAGTCGACGACTTCATGCAGCCGGTCGTCGACGGGGGTGGACAGCGCGAGCGGCACGAACAGGTCGACGTTGATGACGACGCGCTGCTCGCCGCGCTTCTCGTGTTCGAAGGCCCCGATGTTGATGTGCACCTCGTAGTCGCGCAGGTAGAGCCTGCGGCAATCCGCGAGGCGGGGGTGCAGGAGAGCGGAAAACATGGTCGTCCCAGTCAAATTGGCGTGCGCGCACGCAAAGCGGCGCGGGCGGCGGCGGTCAGGCCGCGCCCGCGCGGTTCATTCATTCGGGCCGGCGGCGGGCGGCACGAGGTGCTCGCCGCCGTCGACGGTCAGCGTCGCGCCCGTGACGCCGGACGCGCTCGCGAGATAGCAGGCGGCCGCCGCGATGTCGTCCGCGTGCGGCGCGTGACCGCGCACGAGCGCCGCGACCCGCACCTTCGGCGCGAGTGCCAGCGCCAGCGCTGACGTCGCGCGGTTCAGCGCGGCCTGCATCAGCGCGTGCGACAGCTGCGCCGGTGCCGGGTGAAACAGGGCCTGATCCAGCACGTGAATCGCGCACGCGCGCAGCGCTTCATGCTCGCGCGCGGCGTCGGGCGTCGCATCGGCGAGCGCGCGGGCCAGCGCGAGCGGCGCCGTCACGTTGCGCGCGAGCGCGCCGGCGAGCGACGCGCCGTCGATCGTCCGCGCGTCGTCGGCGCCCGCGCTGGCGCTGACGAACACCGCGCACGCGGGCCGGCCGAGCGCTTCGCCGCACGCGGCGACGAGCGCGGCCGCATCGGTTTCCAGGGCCAGATCGGCGTCCAGCACGACCGCGCGGCGGCCGAGCGCGGCGACGTCGGCGACAAGCGCATCGGCGGCCGCGCGCGGCGCGCCCTGGCCGCGCTGCAGCGCGACGTCCCAGCCGCGGCGGGCGAACCCCGTCGCGAGCGCGCGGCCGATCGACGCGGCGTCGGCCGCGCTGCCCAGGGCGCCCGTGACGAGCACCACGCGCGGGGTCGACGTATCGGCTGAAACGGTCATTTACAATGCCGGGATGAACCCGAAAGCTCACGAACCCGCTAGTTTACCTGCTCCCGGCCCCGACGCGCTCGCGCAGTCCGAAACCCTTGCCGCGCAACTGCGCGACGAGATCGCGGCGGCCGGCGGCTGGCTGCCGTTCGACCGCTTCATGGAGCGCGCGCTGTATGCGCCCGGCCTCGGCTATTACAGCGGCGGCGCCCGCAAGTTCGGGCGCCGCGCCGACGACGGCAGCGATTTCGTCACCGCGCCGGAGCTGTCGCCGCTGTTCGCGCAAACGCTCGCGCAACCGGTCGCGCAGGCGCTCGCGGCGAGCGACACGCGCCGCGTGATGGAATTCGGCGCGGGCACGGGCAAGCTCGCGGCCGGGCTGCTCGCCGCCCTCGACGCGCAGCGCGTCGAACTCGACGAATACCTGATCGTCGACCTGTCCGGCGAGCTGCGCGAACGGCAGCGCGACACGATCGCGGCCGCCGCGCCGGCGCTGGCCGCGAAGGTGCGCTGGCTCGACGCGCTGCCCGAGCGGTTCGACGGCGTCGTGGTCGGCAACGAGGTGCTCGACGCGATGCCGGTGCGGCTGTTCGCGAAGGCGGGCGGCGCGTGGCACGAGCGCGGCGTCGCGCTCGACGCGCGCCAGGCGTTCGTGTTCGACGACCGGCCCGCCGACGCGGCCGGCCTGCCGCCGGCGCTCGCCGGGCTCGACGTCGGCGACGGCTACGTGACCGAGACGCACGAGGCCGCGCTGGCGTTCACGCGCACCGTCTGCACGATGCTCGCGCGCGGCGCGGTGCTGCTGCTCGACTACGGCTTTCCGGCGCACGAGTACTACCATCCGCAGCGCGACCGCGGCACGCTGATGTGCCACTACCGCCACCAGGCGCACGAGGACCCGTTCCTGTACCCGGGACTGCAGGACATCACCGCGCACGTCGAATTCACCGGCATCTACGACGCGGCCGTCGCGACCGGCGCCGACCTGCTCGGCTACACGTCGCAGGCGCGCTTCCTGCTGAACGCCGGCATCACCGACGCGCTGGCCGCGATCGATCCGTCCGACATCCGCGCGTTCCTGCCGGCCGCGAACGCGGTGCAGAAGCTGATCTCGGAAGCCGAGATGGGCGAGCTGTTCAAGGTGATCGCGTTTTCGCGCGGCATCGACGGCACGCTCGATGCGTTCGCGCGCGGCGACCGCTCGCACGCGCTTTGAGCGAGGGCGGACATGCTGCGCTGGCTGCTGACGACGTTCATCGCGGTGATGATCCTGACGCGCTGCTGGCCGTGGCTCGGCAAGCTCGGCATCGGGCGGATGCCGGGCGACGTCACGCTGACGCTCGGCGGGCGGCGCTACCCGTTCCCGTTCATGTCGACGCTGGTGCTGACGATGCTGCTGTCGATGGTGGCGCGGCTGCTCTGAGCCGCGCCTGAAAGAGGGGGCGCGCGCTACAGCTCGATCTCGCCGAGGATCCGGTGCGCGAGCGCCTTCGCCTCGTCGAACGCTTCTTCCTCGCTGGGGCTCGTCGAGTGGACGTCGTAACGTGTGTTCTCGGTGTCGTCCCCGTCGTCGCGCGAGAGGATCACGTAACCCTGAAACTGCCCGTTGCCCGCATGCTGGGTATGCGCCTTGGCCGTGTAGATGCCTTTCGTGAACGTGTTCGTGTCCATCGTGCTCTCCCGCAAAAGGACACTTCATCGTAGCACTGCGGCGCAGCATGTACAGCGCCGCTTATCGGTGACCGAACGGCGTCCGGTCGCGGCGGCCGGTCACCGTCCCGCTATCAGCGCTCGATCAGCGCGACGACCTCGTCGAGCGTCGGCGCGTGCGCGCCCGTATGCCGGCACGCGGCGGCGCCCGCCGCCAGCGCGAACACGAGATGCTCGCGCCACGACCGCTGCGGGGCGGCCATCAGGCTGAACAGCAGGCCGCCGATCGACGCATCGCCCGCGCCGACGGTATCGGCCACCTCGACACGCGGCGGGCTGGCCTCGAGCACGTCGCCGCCCGCGTAGAGCGTCGCCGCCTGCGCGCCGCGCGTGACGAGCACGGCCGCGCGCGGGTTCAGCGCGCGCACCGCCGCGATCGCATCGGGGCCGTCGCCGCCGAACAGGTGCCGCAGGTCCTCGTCGGATACCTTGATCAGGTCGGCGAGCGCGGCCATCTTCTCGAGCGTCGGCCGGTACGCGTCCGTCATCAGGTTCCGGACGTTCGGATCGAAGCTGATCTTCACGCCGCGCGCGTGCAGCTCGGCTGCCAGCGCGGCCAGCGTGCCCGCGAGCGGTTCGCGCACGAGGCTGATGCAGCCGAAATGCGCCCATTTCACGTGGTCGGCCCAGCCGGCCGGCAGCCGTGCGGGATCGAACGCGAGATCGGCACTCGCTTCGCCGATGAAGAAATAGGCGGGCGGGCGGGTCTCGTGGACGATCGCGAGCAGCGGCGGCCGCGCGACCCGCTGCAGGAAGCGCAGGTCGAGCCCGGCCGCTTCGCTCGTGCGCCACAGTTCGTCGGAGAAGCAGTCTTCGCCGATCGAACCCGCGAGCGCGCTCGGCACGCCGAGCCGCGCGACCGCGCGTGCGACGTTCCAGCCGGCGCCGCCCGGCACCGAGGTCCATTGCGCATCGCCCGCGCGCACCATGTCGGTCAGGATGTCGCCCGCCGACACGAAAGCCGGAAACGTGCCGCCGCTCATTGCGTCGGTTCGCCGCGTTGCGCGCGCGCGAGCGTCGCGAGCACGTCGTAGCACGCGCCCATCGTGTGATAGTCGGTCTTGCCGGCCGGGCTCTTTTCGTCGCTGTACTTGCGGTTGTCGCAGGTGAGGATCCGGTACCACGCGCCGTAGCGGTGATCGACGAAATGGGCCCAGCTGTAGCGCCAGATCTCGTCGTACCAGTCCCAGAAGCGCTCGCTGCCGGTGCGCGCGCCGAGCATCGCGGCCGCCGCGAAGGTTTCGGCCTGCACCCAGAAGTACTTGTTGTGGTCGCAGATCGTGAAGTCGGGGCCGAAACCGTAGTACAGGCCGCCGTGGTCGGCGTCCCACGCATGCGTGAGCGCCGCGTCGAACAGCTCGGCCGCGCGCGGCACGAGCCAGTCGAGCGGGCGGTGACGTTCGAGGATCAGCAGCAGCTTCGCCCATTCGGTCTGGTGTCCGGGCTGGAAGCCCCACGGGCGGAAGATGTTCGAGCTGTCTTCCTTGTTGTAATCCCAGTCGACCGACCAGTCCGCATGGTAGTGCTCCCACACGAGCCCGCCCGACAGCGCGGCCTGGCGCTGCGTGACGTGGCTCGCGAGCTTTTCCGCGCGATCGAGGTATGTGAGGTGGCCGGTCGCCTCGTACGCCGCGAGCAGCGCCTCGGTCATGTGCATGTTCGCGTTCTGGCCGCGGTACGACGACACGATCCAGTTCGGCGTCGCATCGTCCGCGTACAGGCCCGCGGCCGCATCCCAGAAGCGGTGCTCGGCCAGTTCGTAGGTCGCGGCGATCAGCGGGCGCGCCTCGTCGATGCCGGCCATCGTCGCATGCGCGGCCGCGAGCAGCACGAACGCGAGCCCGTAGCAGTGGCGCGCGCCGTCGAGCGTCGCGCGCTTGCCGCCGTCGCGCCAGTCGAGTTCCCAGTCGTAGCCCTGCAGTTCGTCGTCCCAATGCGCGTCGCGCAGGAAGCGCAGCCCGTGGCGCGCGTATTCCAGGTGGCGCGGGTCGCCGAAATGCCGGTACGCCATCGCGTAGTTGAAGACGAACCGGCAGCTGCTGACGAGGTGGCGCGACGTGCGGTTGTAGATGCTGCCGTCGTCGCGGAAGTAATGGTAGAAGCCGCCCGTCGGGTCGAATGCGTTCGTCGCGTAGAAGCGCAGCGTGTCCTCGATGTGCGACAGCAGGAACGACGGATCGCGGAAGCTCGCGACGAACGGTGCGTCTGGCGTGTGGGCGGCCGGTGCGGCCGTGCAGGGTTGGACCGGGGGCATGTTCATGATTCGGTGACCGTTGCGGTATCGAGTGCCGGCGAGCCGGCGGGCTGGCTGCTGGCCCGCACGATCAGCTCGACGGGCAGGGAGATCTCGGTGCGCTCGGGCGACTCGGCGAGCAGCAGCTCGACGCCGCGGCGGCCGAGCGCCTCCTTGTCGACCGACAGCGTCGTGAGCGGCGGGCTTGCGTGCGCGGCGGCCGGGATGTTGTCGAAGCCGACGATCGCGATGTCGTCCGGAATCCGCAGGCCGCGCGCGGTGCACACGCGCTGCGCGGCGAGCGCGGCCGCGTCGTTGTACGCGAACACGGCTTCGGGGCGCGGGCCCGGCGCGTCGAGCAGTTGCTCCATCGCGCGCGCGGCGCCCGTGTCGGGATCGAGCCCCGCGTCGATCGTCACTTCGTACGCGGGGTCGAACAGCCGCCCGGCTTCGAAGAACGCGCGCCGGTAGCCGATCGCGCGCTGCGCGATGCTGTAGTGCGCGGGCGAGCCGCCAATGAACGCGATCCGCGTGCGGCCGGTGGCGAGCAGGTGGCGCATCGCGAGCGCGGCGCCCGTCGCGTTGTCGATGTTGACCGAGCGCAGCCCGGGCGCCCACAGGTCGATCAGCACGAGCGGCCGGCCGGTCGCGGCGAGCGCCTCGATCGTCTCGGGCTCGATGAAGCCGGCCACCGCGATCGCGTCGGGCGCGTGCGGGCGCATCTGGCGCAGCACGTCGTCGTTCGGGCCGACCGTGAGCAGCGTCGGCACGATGCCGCGCTCGCGGCACGCGTCCTCGACGCCGTGCAGCACGTGCGAGAAGAACGGGCTGGCGGGAAAGCGGTTGTGCTGGCGATGCAGCAGGAAGGTGAGCCGGCGGATGCGCGGCCGCAACTGCGCGGGATCGTAGCCGAGCCGCTGCGCGATCTCGACGATCCGCGCCCGCGTGGCTTCGGACAGGCCCGGCTGGTTCTTCAGCGCGCGCGAGACGGTGCCGATCGAGACCTCTGCCGCTCGCGCCACATCGCGAATGGTCGTACCCATCGTTCGTTCGGGTCCGGTTTGTTTAGGGTGGGGGCGATTGTATAGTAAAACCCGATGCGGAATTCGGGCCGGATAACCGGGGAATACCCGCAAATAACGGGTTTTTAAGGGCTAATCTGCGAAAACGCCGTTACTAAAAATACTAAACAAAACGTGCAAAAGGCAAGGCGCGCGTGCGAGGCGCCACGGCCGGGAGGCGGGCCGGAAGCGAACGGGCTTCGCACGTCCGGGCGGCATGCGCGACGGCTTGCACGGCCAGGCCGGCAGCCGGTGCGCCACGGTCGGTGCAGCGGCGGCGGGCGGACCTCCGTCGCCATCGCCCGAGACGCGGCCGTGCCGCCGCGAACCGCCGGCCGCGTGCCGCTCAGCCTGCCGCCGCGGCCGGCGGTTCGCCGCGATGGCGCAGCGCGGCGCGGCCCGCGTCGAGATCGACGACCGCCAGCCCGTCCGGCTGCTGTTTCGCGCGCCGCTTCGCGAGCGCCGCGACCGATGCGATCTCGTCGCTGCCGTACCGTTTGGCGCCATGCGCGCCGGCCGGTACGCCGACCGCGCCGATCGCCATCGTCACGAAGCCGAAGAACGCCGGGTTGCCGTGGCGGTCCTCGCCGTGCAGCCCGCCCGCCTGCCGGTCGGCCTGCGTGTAGAAGAGCCGCGCGCCGTCGTTGAAGCGCGCGATCGCGTCGGCCGCGCGTTCGCGCCAGTCGTCGCGCTGGAACAGCACGAGGAAATCGTCGCCGCCGACGTGGCCCAGAAAGTCGCGCTGCGGATCGCACACGCCGGCCAGCACCGTCGCGGCGAACTTCAGCACCTCGTCGCCCTGCCAGTAGCCGTACTGGTCGTTGAACGGCTTGAACTGGTTCAGGTCGACGTAGCACGCGTGAAAGCCGGCGTCGCGCTGCAGCAGGCGGTCGATGTGCGCGCTGATCGGGATGTTGCCGGGCAGGAATGTCAGCGGATTCGCGTAGCGCGCGGCCTCGATGCGCATCTCGGTCACCGCGCGCACCAGGCTCTCGCCGGTGCCGAGCCCGACGTAGCGGCCGTGTTCGGTGATCACGAAGCCGTCCGCGAGATAGCGCTGGTCGTGGCTCGCGAGCAGACTTGCGAGCTGCTCGAACGTCGTTGCGTTGTCGATCATCAACGGCGCGTCGTTCGCGAACTGCAGGCACGGCTTCTTCCCGAACACCTCGCGGTGATACGGCAACGCGAAGCGGTCGATGAAGCCGCGGCGATTCACGAGCGCGACGGGCCGCCCGCGTTCGACGAGCGCGACCGCGTGCAGGTCGGGCATCCGGTTGAACAGCTCGAGCACGTCGTTGCTGGTCGCGTCGCGCGGCAGCGCCGGCGCGGGCACCAGCATCTTCCCGGCGATCGTGCCGGCCGGCCGCACCGAGCGCGTCGCGCCGGGAAACACCGCGATGTGCGGCGCGCGGATCGCGTCGCGCGCGGCCGGCGCGACGACGCGCGACGGCCGCGCGTTCGGCCGGCCGAGCAGGAAGCCCTGCACGCAGCAGATCCCCATGTCGCGCACGACGATCAGGTCGCATTCGTTCTCGATGCCTTCCGCGATCAGTTGCGCGCCGCTTGCCTGCGCGAAGTGCTGCATCGCCTTCACGGCCTCGAACTTGAGCGGGTCGCGCGCGATGTCGTGGATGAAGAAGCGGTCGATCTTCACGACGTCCGGCTGCAGGCGCAGCCACAGGTTCATGCTCGCGTTCGCGGTGCCGTAGTCGTCGAGCGCGAACTGGACGCCGGCGTCGCGCAGCGACGCGACCGCCGGCCCGATGTGCGCGACATCGGGCATCGCATTCTGCTCGGTCAGCTCGATCACGATGCGCTCGGCGCCGACCCGCGCGCGGCCGAGGAACTGCCGTGCGCGCTCGCGTTTGCTGGCGAGCGCGAGGATCGTCCCGGCGCTGAAATTGAGGAACAGCTTGCCGTCGCAGCCGAGCGCCGCGAACGCGTCGAGGCAGGTGAGCGCGGCGGCCTGCTCGAGCGCGATGGTCTCGCCTTCGCGCGCGGCCTGTGCGAACAGCGCGGCGGGCGGTTCGAGGTCCGTGCCGCGCGGGCCGCGGATCAGCCCTTCGTAACCGACGACCGTCCCCGACCGGAGGTCGACGATCGGCTGGAAGACGGCCGCGAGCGCGCGATCCGCGATCAGGCGCGAGGTGCGGGCGGCAGCGGAGTCGGTGGGGAGCGCGGGCATGGGCGAGGGCAGCCGAATCGACGGGACGTCCGGCTTAACGGCAGCGCTCGCGCGGAATTGAATGAAGATTTCGTGACACGATGGGCGCCGATGGCGCATCGCGCCGCACGCGTGTCGGTGCACGCCCGGAAGGCCGGCAGGAGAAGGGGCGGCGGCCTTCCGGCGGCCGTCCTGCCTTCCCCGCGTCAGCGCTTGCCCGCGCTCAGCGCACCGGACGCGGACGTCGCGTCGCCCTCGTCGTGCTCGCCGCTCATGTCGCGCGCGCCCCAGCGCTGCGCGAGCGCCGCGCACGCCATCAGCTGGATCTGGTGGAACAGCATCAGCGGCAGCACGACCGCGCCGACCGCGTTCGCCGAGAAGATCACCTTCGCCATCGGCACGCCGGCCGCGAGGCTCTTCTTCGATCCGCAGAAGATGATCGTGATCTGGTCGGCGCGGTTGAAGCCGAGCCGCTTGCTGACGAACGCGGTCAGCAGCAGCGCGATCGCGAGCAGCACGAGGTTGACGACGAGCAGGCCGCCGAGCGCGCGCGGCGGGATCTGGTGCCACAGGCCCTCGTTGACGGCCTCGCTGAACGCGACGTAGACGACCAGCAGGATCGAGCCCTGGTCGACGAAGCGCAGCACGCCGCGGTTGCGGTCGATCCAGCCGCCGATCACGGGGCGCAGCAACTGACCGGCGATGAACGGCACGAGCAGCTGCATCACGATGCTGCCGACGGTGCTCCACGGCGACGCGGCGCCGGCCGACTGCGACGTGATCATCAGCCCGACGAGCGCCGGCGTGACGAAGATCCCGAGCAGGCTCGACGCGGATGCCGCGCACACGGCGGCCGGCACGTTGCCCTTCGCGATCGACGTGAACGCGATCGACGACTGGACCGTCGACGGCAGCGTGCACAGGAACAGCACGCCCGCATACAGCGTCGGCGTGACGAGCGGCTGCAGCACGGGTTTCAGCGCGAGGCCGAGCAGCGGGAACAGCGCGAACGTGCTGAGCAGCACGACCGCGTGCAGCCGCCAGTGGGTCGCGCCCGCGACGACGGCTTCGCGCGACAGCTTCGCGCCGTGCAGGAAGAACAGCAGGCCGACGGCGATGTTGGTCGCCCAGTTGAACGCGTGGGCGGCCGGGCCGCGGCAGGGCAGCAGGCTCGCGAGCACGACGGTGCCGACGAGCGCGAGCGTGAAGTTGTCGGGAAGAAAACGG
This sequence comes from Burkholderia sp. L-4, assembly GCF_056856535.1. Taxonomy (NCBI): domain Bacteria; kingdom Pseudomonadati; phylum Pseudomonadota; class Betaproteobacteria; order Burkholderiales; family Burkholderiaceae; genus Burkholderia; species Burkholderia sp. L-4. The sequence goes on along the minus strand of NZ_JBXEOX010000001.1, from coordinate 3,371,711 downwards.
GGACGGGCCATCGGGAACTCGATTCGGAAACGACGGAGGCGTGCGTCGCGCGCGCGGATGGCGTCATTGTCCCGGTTGACGATTCACTACACAAATTCATTGTGGGAATCGATTGATGAACTGATTGCATGTAACGGCGGCTGTCGCAGCGGCCCGGCGACACGCGGGATGGCAGAAGAATGTTCTGTCGCGATCGCGCCCTGAAGTGAAAAAACCTAGCAGTAACATGGTGTTACACCGGTGCCCGCGACATAACACTTTTTGGCTCGACACAGTTTCGGGCCGCTCATAAATTACTGCTGAAAGCCTTGGGTCGGCCGAAAGGAGCCGGCGGCGGGCGTGGACGGGCACTGAACGATGACGGAACGGGTGAAACGGAAGATCGGACGATGGGTGGCAGGCGTGCTCGGCACGTTGCTGATGCCGCTCGCGCTCGCGCAACCGCCCCACGGCGGTCATGGGTTCGGCGGCCACGGCTTCGGTGGCGGCGACATGCGCGCGTACGGTCAGCCGAATGGCGGCGGGCCCGGCGGCGTGCCGGTCTGGCGCCGCGTTCCGTCGCCCGGCGGGATGCGCCCCGGCGGCGTGAGCGGCTCCGGCTCCCGCTGGGGGCTGCGGCCGACGCCGTCGTACGGCCACTACGCCGCGCAAAGCCCGTATCGCCCGATCAGCGCCGAGGCGCGCCAGATGCCGCGCCCGCCGGGCGGCGGCAACGTGCCGCTGCGTGCCGGGTCGATCCGCGCCGACGTTGCGCGCTACAACGAGGAGCGCGGCGGCCGTCCGATGCCGCCGCCCCGCTCGCAGGAAGAACCTTCGCACTCGCCGTTTTTCTCCCCGTTCTACCGAAACTGAGCGCCCCGGCATTCGCCCCCCCGCCGGCTGATGCGAATTCGCCACAGTCGCGCGCAGATTTCCGCTGATTTTCCCGTCGCATTGCGCTATCTTTCGCGCCCGGCACGCGTATGCCACGCCGCCGCTGCGCCGCGCGACCGCGTTCGTGCCGGGCCGCCGCCGTGCATCCGGCCATGTATCGATCCCGCGAAGTTAATGCCGCCGCTATACCCGCAATAAGTGTGCGCAATTTTGACCGGACGAATGATCCGTAAAGATGGCTGCGCCCCATACGACGCAAGCACTCGGCTCCAAAAAACAACGCTCGCGCCACTTATCGACTATTCGACAAAACCTGGAGATCCCATGAAAGGATTCGCTCGCCGTGCCTCGCGCACGTCCGTCAAGCTGATCGCCGCAGCCGCCTGCGTGGCGGCCGCCGCACCCGTCCACGCGCAATCGAGCGTCTCGCTCTACGGCCAGGTCGACGAATGGGTCGGCGCGACCAAGTTCCCGGGCAGCGATCGCGCATGGAACGTGTCGGGCGGCGGGATGTCGACGTCGTACTGGGGCCTGCACGGCGCCGAGGATCTGGGCAGCGGCTACAAGGCGATCTTCACGCTGGAAAGCTTCTTCCGTGCACAGAACGGCCAGTACGGCCGCTTCCAGGGCGACACGTTCTTCGCGCGCAACGCGTACGTCGGCATCAGCTCGCCGTACGGCACGGTGACGGCCGGCCGCCTGACGACGCACCTGTTCCTGTCGACGATCCTGTTCAACCCGTTCTACGACTCGTACACCTTCTCGCCGATGGTGTATCACGTGTTCCTCGGCCTCGGTACGTTCCCGACCTATCCGAGCGACCAGGGCGCGGTCGGCGATTCGGGCTGGAACAACGCGCTGTCGTACACGTCGCCTTCGTTCGGCGGCCTGAACTTCGGCGCGATGTACGCGCTCGGCAACCAGGCCGGCGACAACCGTTCGAAGAAGTGGAGCGCGCAGTTCAACTACGCGAACGGCCCGTTCGCGGCGACCGCGATGTATCAGTACGTGAACTTCAACAACGGCCCGCAGGATCTGAGCGCGCTCGTCGCCGGCATGAAGAGTCAGGGGATCGCGCTGGTCGGCGCGACCTACGACCTGAAGCTCGTGAAGCTGTTCGGCCAGTACATGTATACGAAGAACGACCAGGTCGCGGGAAGCTGGCACGTGAACACCGCGCAGGGCGGCGTGTCCGTGCCGCTCGGCGTGGGCAACGCGATGGCGTCGTACGCGTACTCGCGCGACGCGGGCGGCCTCGACCAGACGCGCCAGACCTGGGCCGTCGGCTACGACTATCCGCTGTCCAAGCGCACGGACGTCTACGCGGCCTACATGAACGACCACATCAGCGGCCTGTCGACCGGCAACACGTTCGGTGCCGGTATCCGCGCGAAGTTCTGACGCGCACGCGCGAACGGTGCGCGGGCCGCGCGTGTAAATCGCGCGTTCCGGCTGCATGTTTTCCCGCCAGAAACGGCGCCGCCACACGCGGCGCCGTTTTGCCTTTCTTGACCTTTCTGTTTCCTCGCCTTTGTTACCCTATCTCGTAATTGGACCATTCCCCCCGTCATTACGAGCTAGTTCGATGGATACCCTCGTCAGCATGAATGTGTTTCGCTACGTCGTCGAAGTGGGCAGCTTCGTCGGCGCGGCCGAGCGCATGCAGATGTCGGCTGCGATGGCGAGCAAGCACGTGATGCATCTCGAGCAGCAGCTCGGCGCGCGCCTGCTGCATCGCACGACACGACGCGTCGCGCCTACCGAGGCGGGACGCGAATACTACGAGCGCCTCGTGCAGGCGCTGTCCGAACTCGACGAAGCCGGGCAGGCCGTCGGCGCCGCGAGCGTGGTGCCGCAGGGCAGGCTGCGCGTGACGTCGCTGTCCGCGTTCGGGCTGCGGCACGTGATGCAGGCCGTCACCGATTACGCGGGCCGCTTCCCGGACGTGACCGTCGACATGACGCTGTCCGATCGCGTGGTCGACCTGATCGAGGAAGGCTACGACGTCGCGGTGCGCGCGGCGCCGAACGGCCTGAAATCGTCGTCGCTGGTCGCGCGGCAGATCGCGACCGCGCACATCCTGCTGGTCGCGTCGCCCGAGTATCTCGAGAAGCACGGCACGCCGCAGACGATCGCCGATCTCGCGCACCACAACTACCTGCGGCGCGATTCGAATTCGACGATGCTCGATTCGCTGGTGATCGACGCGGCCGCCGCGTCGCGCGTGAACCTGAACGGCAACCTGATCGTGAATCATCTCGAAGGGCTGCGCGCAGCCGTGCTCGCCGGCGCGGGCATCGCGCTGCTCGGCACCGAGGTGGTCGGCGACGACATCGAGTCGGGCCGGCTCGTGCCGGTGCTGCTCGATTCGGTGCCGCCGCACGAAGCGCCGATCTATGCGGTGTACGCGAGCCGTCGTCACGTGTCCGCGAAGGTGCGCTCGTTCGTCGATTTCCTCGCGGCGCGTTTCGAAGGGCAGTCGCTGTGCCCGTCGATCGAATCGCGCCTGCGCGTGCTGCCGATCACGCGGATGAAGCGGGTGGTCTGAGCCGCGGATTCCGCCGAGGCGGGGCAACAAAAAAAGCGCGAACCGCAGCGGTTCGCGCTTTTTTTTGTTGCCGACGGTTGGCGTGTCGATCGCGGCGGCGGGGGCCGCCGCATGCGTCAGCGCGGGATGCCGAGCCGCGCCTTCGCGTCGTCGTACTCGCGTTTCAGCCGCTCGACGAGCGCCCCCACGCTCGGCAGGTCGTCCATCAGGCCGACGCCCTGGCCGGCGCCCCAGATGTCCTTCCACGCCTTCGTCTTGTCGCTGCCGAAATTCATCTTGGTCTTGTCGGATTCCGGCAGCGCCTCGGGATCGAGGCCGGCTTTCTCGATGCTCTCGCGGATGTAGTTGCCGTGCACGCCGGTGAAGAGGTTCGTGTAGATGATGTCCGACGATTTCGCGTTGACGATCGCACGCTTGTAGTCCTCGACCGCGTGCGCTTCCTGCGTCGCGATGAAGCGCGTGCCCATGTACGCGAGGTCGGCGCCCATCGCCTGCGCGGCGAGGATCGAGCCGCCGTTCGCGATCGAGCCGGACAGCACGATCGGGCCGTCGAAGATCTTGCGGACTTCGCCGACCAGCGCGAACGGCGACGTCGTGCCCGCGTGGCCGCCGGCGCCGGCCGCGACGAGGATCAACCCGTCGACGCCGGCTTCGAGCGCCTTCTGCGCGTGGCGCAGGTTGATCACGTCGTGCAGCACGATGCCGCCGTAGCTGTGCACCGCGTCGACGATCTCGCGCGCCGGCGCGCGCAGGCTCGTGATGAAGATCGGCACCTTGTGCTCGACGCACACGCGCACGTCGTGCTCGAGCCGCGCGTTCGACTGGTGGACGATCTGGTTGACCGCGATCGGGCCGATCACCGCGTCGGGGTGTTTCGCCTTGTGGTCGGCCAGCTCCGACTGGATCTGCGTGAGCCACGCGTCGAGCTGCTCGGCCGGACGCGCGTTGAGCGCGGGGAACGAACCGACGATGCCCGCCTTGCATTGCGCGAGCACGAGTTCGGGGTAGCTGACGATGAACATCGGCGACGCGATGACGGGCAGCGTCAGGTTCTGCAGGACAGCGGGCAATGCCATGTGATGTCTCCAGTCTCCAGGGGCCGTCGGCGCCCGCGCGGTCGCGTGGCGCCGACACCCATGCTTGGCGTGCGAACGGTGATTCGAGTGTAGCCGCGAACCGCGGTGCGCTCGATGGCGTTCATATTAATACGAACGGTCGTGCGATTCTACGCGAGCTTAACAAAATGCGCGGTGGGGCGGCAATCGAGGGAGTGTTCTCTTTCTACGGTTTCGGGTGGTTACCCCGCTGTGTAGACGCACCGGCGCTCCTAAAATAGCCGCCATAACAAACCAACGAGAAACAAACCATGTCGTTTGAGGCGTTTGCACCGTTTCGCGTGGCGGTGCAGGACACCGACATCTTCGGTGTCAAAGGAGGCGCGGGTCCGCCGCTTCTGTTGCTGCACGGGCATCCGCAAACCCACATGATCTGGCATCGCGTCGCCGCGACGCTTGCGAATCATTTCACGGTGATCGCCACCGACCTGCGCGGCTACGGCGCGTCGGGCCGGCCGCCGAGCGACGCGCGGCACATGCCGTATTCGAAACGGGCGATGGCGGCCGACCAGGTCGCGGTGATGCGGCATTTCGGCTTCGAGCAGTTCCACGTGTGCGCGCACGATCGCGGCGCGCGGGTCGCGCACCGCCTCGCGCTCGATCACGCGGACGCCGTCGAGCGGATGATGCTGCTCGACATCGCGCCGACGCTCGCGATGTACGAGAAAACCGACCGCGCATTCGCGACCGCGTATTTCCACTGGTTCTTCCTGATCCAGCCGGCGCCGCTGCCCGAGACGCTGATCGGCGCCCATACCGATGCCTACATCGAGCGCGTGATGGGCAACCGCTCGGCCGGGCTCGCGCCGTTCGCGCCCGCGGCGCTCGACGCCTATCGCGCGGCGCTCGCGCAGCCGGGCGCCGTGCATGCGATGTGCGAGGACTATCGCGCGTCGGCGACGATCGACCTCGAGCACGACCGTGCCGATCTCGAGCGCGGCAACAAGGTCGCGTGCCCGCTGCGCGTACTGTGGGGCGAGCACGGGATCGTCGGCCGCTGCTTCGATCCGCTCGACGAATGGCGACGCGTCGCGCGCGACGTCAGCGGCCGTGCGCTCGACTGCGGCCACTACATTCCGGAAGAGGCGCCCGTCGCGCTGATCGACGAACTGCTCGCGTTCTTCGAAGCGCGCGACCCGGCTGCGTAGCGGTGCGTGCGGGCAGCGCGCGCGGCCCGCTGCTCAGCGCTGCGCGTGGTCGTCGTCGGCCAGCGGCGGCAGGCGTCGCGGCACCGGTGTCGACTTCACGATCGCGGTGCTCGTCTCCGCGCGCTCGGTCACCTTCGACAGGATGTCGTCGAGGTGCGCGATCGTGCGCAGGTAGAGCCGGCAGATGAAGCAGTCTTCGCCGGTGACCTTGTCGCATTCGACGAATTCGGGAATGCGCCGCAACAACTCCTCGACCAGGTGCAACTGGCCCGGCAGCGGCTTCACGCGGACAATCGCCTGCAACGTGTAGCCGAGCGCGCGCGGGTCGAGCTCGACGGTGAACGCGGCGATCACGCCCTGCGCCTCGAGCCGGCGCACGCGGTCGGCGGTGGCGGGCGCCGACAGCCCGATCTGCCGGGCGAGTTCGCTGGTCGCGATGCGCGCATCGTCGGCGAGCGCCGCGAGGATCGCGCGGTCGGTCGCGTCGAGCGACGCGACGGCGGGAGGGGAAAGGCGTTTCGGCATGATTGCTTTGCTTTCGAAGGTCAATCGGCTGATTCGCTTCAGTTTAGCCGTGGTTTCGGCGAAAGCAAGTTTCTAGAATCGAAGTCATCCAGTCTCTTCAACGGAGTTCATGATGGCCTCGAATGAAATTCGCCGCGGCGGCGCCGAGATGGTCGTCGCGATGCTGATGTCCGGCACGATCGGCTGGCTCGTGATGTCGTCGCAGCAGCCGCTGACGAATGTCGTGTTCTTCCGCTGCCTGTTCGGCGCCGCGACGCTCGCGATCGTCTGCGCGGCGTTCGGCTTCCTGCGCCGCTCGCTGTTCTCGCCGCGCATGCTCGCGCTCGCGACGCTCGGCAGCGTCGCGATCGTCGCGAACTGGCTGCAGCTGTTCGCCGCGTATTCGCGGGCGTCGATCTCGATGGCCACCGCCGTCTACAACACCCAGCCGTTCATGCTCGTCGCGCTCGGCGCGATCGTGTTCCGCGAACGGATCACCGCGTCGACGGTCGCGTGGCTCGCGCTCGCCTTCGCCGGGCTCGTGTTCGTGGTGCGCGTCGAGCCGTCCGTGCTCGCGGTGCCCGGCGAGTATCTCGAGGGCGTGGCGCTGTCGCTCGGCGCGGCGTTCCTGTACGCGATCTCGTCGATCGTCACGAAGCATCTGAAGGGGACGCCGCCGCACCTGCTCGCGTTGCTGCAGGCCGGCATCGGCATCGTGCTGCTCGCGCCGTTCGCGCACTTCGGCACGCTGCCCGCGACGGCCGGGCAGTGGCTCGACCTGATCGTGCTCGGCGTCGTCAACACGGGCCTGATGTACGTGCTGCTGTACGGCGCGATCCAGAAGCTGCCGACCGCGATGACCGGCGCGCTGTCGTTTGTCTACCCGGTCGTCGCGATCGTCGTCGATCACTTCGCGTTCGGGCAGACGCTCGCGTGGTCGCAGGTGCTTGGCGCGCTGCTGATCCTGCTCGCGGCGGCCGGCGTGAACCTCGGCTGGCGCATCGTGCCCGCGCGTCGCGCGGCGATCGGCAACTGAAACGATCGTACGATTCGGCATGGCCGAACGATGCCGCCGCCGCCCGCCGGGCGCCCGTTTCGGGAACGACGATTGCGCGCGAAAGCGGCCCGCGCGCACGCGTGGAAAACGCTGTAAGAAGTTGTAGGGAAACACCCGATGCAATGCGGCCGCGTCGCTCGTATGATGCGGGCTGTGACGTTGATCACGTTCACAGGATTCCGATCTCGACGCCGTTCGCCCGCGAGGCTGAACGGCTTTTTTTTATGTCTCGCTTCCGGCGAGCAGGCGCCGCCGCGCGTCGAGCCGCGCGAGCAGCGCACGCCTCGCGTCGTCGTCCGACGTGCGCCATCCCTTGATCTCGCCGCGCGTGCGCAGGCAGCCCGCGCACCAGTCGGTGCGCGGATCGATCCGGCAGACGTCGGTGCACGGCGACGCGACCGTGCCGACCGGCAGCGGCACGTCGCTCATGCCGGGTCCCGCAACGCGACGTCCGCGACCGGCGCGCCGGTCAACGACACGAGTTCGTGCGGCGACAGGTTGAACACCGCGTGCGGATGGCCGGCGGCCGCCCACAGGCTGTCGAGCGCGAGCAGGTCGGCGTCGATCAGCGTGACGGGTTCGACGAGATGGCCGATCGGGCAGACGCCGCCGATCGCGTAGCCGGTGTTGTCGCGCACGAATTTCGCGTCCGCGCGGCCGACCGCGCCGACCTGCGCGGCAACCTTCTTCTCGTCGACGCGATTGACGCCGCTCGCGACCACCAGCACGGGCGCGCCGTCCGACTGCCGGCGAAACAGGATCGACTTCGCGATCTGCGCGACCGAGCAGCCGAGCCCGGCCGCGGCCTCGGCCGACGTCTTGCCGGTTTCGGCGAGCATCACGATGCCTTTCGCGTGGCCGCGCTCGCGCAGCAACAGCGCGACGCGTCGCGCGGAATCGGGGAGGGAATCGAATGAAGCAGGTGTCGTCATGTTGATGAATCCATGGAGTGCCGTGGTTACACGCAGGCCGTGTCGTCGGCCGCGCTTTGTGCCTTGGCGAGCAATGCGCGACCGGCGCGCGACACGTTCGCGCGGCCGATCGCGTTCGAGATGAAGTCGCCGGCGGCGACGACCTGCGCGAGATCGATGCCGGTGTCGATGCCGAGGCCCTGCAGCAGGTACAGCACGTCCTCGGTCGCGACGTTGCCGGTCGCGCCCTTCGCGTACGGGCAGCCGCCGAGACCCGCGACCGAGGCGTGGAAGATCTCGATCCCTTCGAACAGCGCCGCGTAGATGTTCGCGAGCGCCTGGCCGTAGGTGTCGTGGAAGTGGCCCGACAGGCGCTCGCGCGGAAACACGCGCGTGACGGCCGCGAGCACCTCGCGCGTGCGCTTCGGCGTGCCGACGCCGATCGTGTCGGCGATGTCGATCTCGTCGCAGCCGAGCGCCGCGAAGCGCTCGACGACGTCGACGACCGACGCGACCGGCACCTCGCCCTGGTACGGGCAGCCGAGCGTGCACGACACGCTGCCGCGCAGCCGCAGGCCGGCATCCTTCGCGGCCTTCGCGACGGGCTCGAAGCGCGCGATGCTCTCGGCGATGCTGCAGTTGATGTTCCGCTGCGAGAATGCCTCGCTCGCCGCGCCGAAGATCACGACCTCGTCCGCGCGTGCGGCGAGCGCATTCTCGAAACCCTTCAGGTTCGGCGTGAGCACCGAGTACACGGTGCCCGCGCGGCGTTCGATACCGGCCATCACGTCGGCACCGTCGGCCATTTGGGGCACCCATTTCGGCGACACGAACGACGCGGCCTCGATGTTGCGGAAGCCGGCGCGCGACAGCCGGTCGACGAGCGCGATCTTCACGTCGGTCGGCACGAAGGTCTTCTCGTTCTGCAGCCCGTCGCGCGGGCCGACTTCGACGATCTTGACGGCGGTGGGGAACGTCATGGTTGTCTCCTGGTTTCTCTCGAGGCGGAATTCAGTAGCCGCGCGCGTAGTCGACGACGCCGCTGACGCGTTCGCCGCGCTCGAACGCGCGGATCTTGCCGGCGATCTGCTCGACGGCCTCCGCGCGCAGCGTCTCGGCCGAGCTGTGCGGCGTGATCGTGATGCGCGGCGTATGCCAGAACGGATGGTCTTCCGGCAGCGGTTCGTGCTGGAACACGTCGAGCGTGGCCGCGGCGATCCGGCCGCTCGCGAGCGCGTCGAGCAGGTCGGCCTCGACGAGATGCGCGCCGCGCGCGACGTTGACGACGTACGCGCCGGGCGCGAGCCGCGCGAACGCGCGCGACGACAGGATGCCGTCGGTGTCGGGCGTGCTCGGCAGCAGGTTGACGAGCACCTTCGCGCCGTCGATGCAGGCGTCGAATGCGCCGTCGCCGGCGAAGGTCGTCATGCCGTCGAGCTGCTTCGCGCTGCGGCTGTAGCCGCGCACGGGCAGGCCGAGCGCGGCGAGGGCGCGTGCGACCTGCGTGCCGAGCACGCCGAGGCCGAGCACGGCGACGGTGAAGCTCGCGCGCGGATGCGGGTCGAGCGGCTGCCAGCGGCGCTCGCGCTGCAGCGCGTCGTATTCGTCGAAGCGGCGCAGGTAGCGCAGCACCGCGTGCGTCACGTACTCGACCATCTGCCGTGCCATGCCCGAATCTTCCAGCCGCACCAGCGGCACGTGCGCGGGCAGCGTGCCCGGATGCGCGCGCTCGAGCGCGAGCAGCGCGTCGACGCCCGCGCCGAGATTGAAGATCGCACGCAGGCCGTCGCGCGGCGCGAAGAATTCGCGCGGCGCGCGCCACACGAGCGCATAGTCGGCGGCGGCCGTGTCGCCCGGCTGCCACGCGCGCAGCTCGGCTTCCGGCAGCGCGTGGGCGATCTCGTCGCGCCATGCGCCGGCTTCCTGGTGCGGGGAATAGAACAGGATCTTCATTGCGCGACGGCGTGCGCGCCGGCGGGGCGCGTCACGGGCAAGGCGAGCGGAGCCGGGCGCGGCGCGCCGGCGGGCGTAGCGAACATCGGGCGTCTCCTGGCGAGTGGGCCCGGCGCATCGGCGCCCGGCCCGGCTCGGTGTGAAGCTGACGGGAAGCCCACATTCTACGGTTTCGCGGCACATTGCGCCGTCGCGCGGGCCCGCGCAGGCGGCCGGCACGCGGATGGCCGGCCCACGGATGGCCGCCCCACGCAAAAGCAAAGCACAAAATATTGGTTCGGCCGCCGGGGACGCGGCGCCACAATCGAACCTCGTCTTCAAGCAAGCGAGGGCAATCATGAGCGCATGCAGCAAATCGGCGTGGCCGCCGCGGCTCGTCACCGTTCCGGGCCTGCACGGCAGCGAAGGCGCTCACTGGCAGACCTGGCTCGAGCGGCAATTCCCGCGTTCGCTGCGCGTCGAGCAGGACGACTGGGACGCCCCCGATCTCGCCGGCTGGGCGCACTCGGTGCGCACGCTGCTCGAACGCGAGCGCGGGCCGTTCGTGCTCGCCGCCCACAGCTTCGGCTGCCTCGCGACCGCGCATGCGCTCGCGCAGGGGCCGCATACGGGCGATGTCGCGGGCGTGCTGTTCGTCGCGCCGGCCAGCCCGAAGAAATTCACGTTCGCCGGGCCGTTCGACGCACGCCGGCTCGCGGTGCCGTCGATCGTGATCGGCAGCGAGACCGATCCGTGGATGCCGCTCGCCGACGCGCGCACGCTCGCGCAGCGCCTCGGCAGCGCGTTCGTGAACCTGGGCGACGCCGGGCACATCAACACGGCGGCCGGCTTCGGGCCGTGGCCGCGCGCGAAATACTTCATCGATACGCTGGTGCACTGCGCGGCGCCGCTGCGCTTTCGCGACGCGGACGACGGCTTCGAAGCCGCGCTCGTCGACCGCGCGCTCGCGCACGCGGTCTGACGGCGCGGGCCGTCGCGCTTACGACGCGGCGACGGGCTTGACGGCGGCGGGATCCGAATAACTCGGCCGGCCGTTTTCGACGTGGCCCGCGAAGCGGCGCGAGAACGTGCCGCTCGCGCCGTCGCTGACCGTCACGTCATACCACTGGTGGCTCGACGCGAGCGCCCACTGCTCGACCCGCTCGTCGCCGCCGTGCAGCGTCACCTGCCGCGACGGCGCGCCGTATGCGTTGTCGGTCAGCGTCAGCGTGACATGCGCGCCACCGTGGTTGCGCAGCTTCAGGTACAGGTTCCCGTTCGCGACGTCGTAGCCGGCCTTCACCTCCGGCTGGGCCGGATTGCGGTGCGGCGCGGCCGTGGCCGGCACGTTGCCGGAGAACATCCGCACGAACCCGTTCGGCCCGTACACCGCGAACGCATACACGCCGTGCGTCGCCGTCAGGTCGAAGTCCGCGTGCAGCACGCGGCGCGTGCCGACCGTATAGCGCCACGGGCCGTCGGTGCGGTTCGTCGCGTACACGTGGAAGTGCGCGCCCTGGTTGCCGCGGTTCGCGAATTCGATGCGCAGCTTCGTTCCGCCGTCGAGGCTCGCGTTCACATGCAGTTCGTACGGCAGGGCGCGTGCGGGCCGCACGCCGGGCTCCTGCGGATCGACCGGCGACGGCGTCGCGGGCACGGTGGGCGCGGGCTGCGACGTGCACTGCTGGTCCGCGATCGAACGGTACTGGCTGGTATCCGGCAGCGGCGGGAACGCGGTATCCGACGAGCGGAAGTCGAACGCGGCGGTGAGGTCGCCGCACACCGTGCGGCGCCACGGCGTGATGTTCGGTTCGTCGATGCCGAAGCGCGCGCCGATGAAGCGGATCACCGACGTATGGTCGAACACCTGCGAGCAGACGTAGCCGCCCTTGGTCCACGGCGACACGACCGTCATCGGCACGCGCGGCCCGAGGCCGTACGGCAGGCCGTCGGCCGTGTAGCTGCCGCCGCGGCCGGGGTTCACGACCGTATGCAGCTCGCCGTCGGTCGTCACGGTGGACGCGCCCTGCGCGGCCGACGTCGGCGGCTGCGGCGGCACGATGTGGTCGAAGAAGCCGTCGTTCTCGTCGTACATGATGAACAGCACGGTCTTGCGCCACACGTCCGGGTTCGACGTGAGGGCATCGAGGATCTGCGACGTGTAGTTCGCGCCGTACGCCGGCGTGTATTTCGGATGCTCGGAGAACGCGGCCGGCGGGCACAGCCACGACACCTGCGGCAGCCGGTCGTTGATCACGTCGTCCTTCAGGTGGTCGAGCGTGCGTACCGTCTGCGCGCGCTGGTACAGCGAGGAACCGGGCTTCGCGTTGATGAAGTTCGCGAAGTTCTGCAGCACGTTCGTGCCGTAGTTGCCGTTGTACGGATCGTTGCCCGTCGTGCCCTGCTGGTAGATCTGCCACGACACGCCGTGCGCGTCGAGACGCTCGGGAAAGGTCGTCCACGACAGCAGCTGGTAGGCGGGCGGCCCGTCGCCGTCGACGTAGTCGCTGTTGTCGAGCAGCGGGCCGCCGAACTTGCCGGTCGGGTCGACCGTGCCCGTCATCAGGTAGGAACGGTTCGGATGCGTCGGGCCCGGCAGCGAGCAGAAGTAGTGGTCGCATACGGTGAACGCGTCGGCGAGCGCGTAGTGGAACGGAATGTCCTCGCGCACGTGATAGCCCATCGTCATGTCGGTCTTGTTCGCGGGCCACTGGTCGTAGCGGCCGCCGTCGATCGCCGCGTGCGTCTTGTACCACGAGTGGTCGAGATCGCCGACGCACTGCGCGCTCGTCGTCAGCGTGTTCAGCCGGAACGGCAGCACGGGCTTGCCCGGATCGGCCTTCGACGGCTGATACCACACCGGCTTGCCGTTCGGCAGCGGGATCGGGAAGCGGTCGTTGTAGCCGCGCACGCCGCGCAGGTGTCCGAAGTAATGATCGAACGAGCGGTTCTCCTGCATGAACACGACGATGTGCTCGACATCGCGGATCGTGCCGGTGCCGCGCGCGGCGGGAATCGCGAGCGCGCGGCGGATCGATTCGGGAAAGGCGTTGAGCGCGACGGCGGCGCCCGCGGATTGTGCGACGGTATGCAGGAAACGGCGGCGGCTCGATGACGTCATGTGGTTCACCTCGGTTCTGCGGTCGGGGGACGGAAGCGGCGGGATCAGCCCGGCGACGACGCCGCGGCGCTCGACGCGGCCGCGTTCGACGCCGGCTTCGCGTCGTCGTCGTCATCGGGCGGGTAGTGCACGACGGGCGGCGCGAGCGGCGCGGCATCGGATGCAGCACCGCCCGCGGCTGCCTCGCTGTTGAACGCGCTGGCGGAGCCGGCCGATGCGCTGCCTTGCTGGGAGGCGTCGGTCGCGTGAGCGTCGTGCGGCGCGTCGTCGCTGCAGGCGGCGACGAAAACGGCGGCACAAAGAACGACGGCGACGGAAACGCGGCGCATGACTTTCTCTCCTGGCGGGCTGATCGGGAAACGTTTTCGAGTATGCCGATGCGATGCGACGTTTCGGTGAATCGTTTGCGACCGGCGCATGATCGCGGAATGCTTTCGCGCGCCTGACCAAATACTTTCGCGCGATCGCGGGGCGGCAATATTTCCCGGCGCGCGAGGCGGGCCCGGCACTTTTACGCGGACGCGCAACGCGATACGCGACGGCATGACCGTTCGCGACGGGCGTGCGCGGCCGATCGCGCGGCGTCAGCGCCGCGGCGTCCTGCGTCGCACTTCGCTGCGCAGCCAGTCGAGCCAGGTGCGGATCGCCGCTTCGTGAGGATGGCCGGGGCGCCACACGACGTAATGCGCATACACGTCGGTGATGCGTACCGTCGACACGCGCACGAGCGTGCCGTCCGCGAGTTCGGGCTCGATCAGGGAGCGGCGCGCGAGCGCGACGCCGCGGCCTTGCCGCGTCGCGTCGATCAGCGCGTTCGCGTCGGTGAAGCGTGGCGCGCGCGCGGATTCGGTGAGGTCGAGCCGTGCCGCCTGGAACCACGGTTCCCACGGCTGCGCCGGATGGCGCAGCAGCGTCGCGCGCACGAGATCGGCGGGCGTGCGCGGTGCGATGCCGTCGCGATTGCGGTACGCGGGGCTCGCGACCGGGAAGATCGTCTCGTTCATCAGTTTTTCGGCGACGACGCCCGGCCAGGTGCCGGGTCCGTAACGCAGCGCGACGTCGATGCGGTCGCGCTTGCGCAGCGGCGCGAGCGCCACGTCCGGGTGCAGCGCGATCGCGATGTGCGGATGCGCGGCCGTGAAGCGCGGCAGGCGCGGCGCGAGCCAGCGCTCGGCGACGCTCGGCAGCACGCTGACGTTCAGCGTCACGTCGCAGGTGCGCGGGCGGCGGCGTACCGCGAGTGCCGGCTCGAACGCGCGTTCGAGCACGCTCAGGCCCTGGCGCACCTGCAGCGCGAGGGCATGCGCGGCGTGCGTCGGCGTCGCGCCGTTGCGTTCGCGCGTGAAGAGCGGATAGCCGAGCTGCGCCTCGAGCGCGCGGATGTGCTGGCTGACCGCGCCTTGCGTGAGCGCGAGTTCGTCGGCCGCGCGCGTGAAGCTCTGCAGCCGCACGGCGGTTTCGAACGCGCGCAGCGTCTGCAGCGGAGGGAGGTGGATGCGTCGCATGCGGGTATTAGTAACACTAATGGCCGAGCACGACAATTCATCGTTTGCCGCCCGTCGGTACGCGTTCCTACACTCGGTTCCGTCTTCCACATCCCCGTCGGGGCACACACCATGAACGCCTACCGTCTCTATCTTTCGCCGGGCGCCTGCTCGCTTGCCGCCCACATCGCGCTCGAGGAAACCGGCGCGCCGTTCGACATCGAGATCGTCTCGGTGCAGAAGCAGCAGAACCTCGCGGCGCCCTATCTCGCGATCAACGCGAAGGCGCGCGTGCCCGTGCTCGCGATTCCGGGCGAGCCGCGCGTGCTGACCGAAACGCCGGCGATCCTCACGTATCTCGCGCGCCGCTATCCGGACGCGCAATTGCTGCCGCTCGGCGATCCGCTGCGCGAGGCGCGGTGTCACGAGTGGCTTGCGTGGCTGGTCGGCTGGGTGCACGGCGTCGGTTACGGCGCATTGTGGCGGCCGGGCCGCTTCATCGGCGATCCGGCGCTGCACGGCGCGGTCAGCGCACACGGGCGCGGCACGATCGAAGCGGCGAACGCGTCGATCGAAGCAGCGCTCGCCGATGGCCGCACGTGGGCCGAACCGGGTGCGCATTCGATCGTCGATCCGTTCCTGTTCGTGCTGTATCGCTGGGGCGCCGCGATCGGACTCGACATGACGCGGCATGCGGCGTGGACGGCCCATGCGCAGCGCGAGGCCGAACGGCCGGCCGCGCGGCGTGCGCTGGCGCGCGAGGCCGGCTGACACGTTGGGGATCTCGCGCGGCGCGATACTGGGTCTGTCATTTCGTTCGGATCACGAAATTCGAACGTGTCCAATTGCCATGTTGCAGTCATTTCTTTTGAATGGGAATCATTCTCATCAAAGAAATGGAGTGACCATGACATACCGCATCCGGTCGAGCGCGACACCGCCGCGTCGCGCGACGGCTTCCGTCGCGCTTGCAATGATGACGTGCGCGTCCGCGTCCGCGGATGAAACCGATCCGCGGCCGGCGCCGCATCTCGACCCGATCGTCGTGCAGGGCAGCCGCGACGCCGGCTCGCGCGTCGACCGCTCGGGTTCGGCGAAGTATGCGGCGCCGCTGCTCGACGTGCCGCAGACGATTACCGTCGTGCCGCGCGAGGTGCTCGACGAGCAGCAGGTCACGAGCTTGCGCGACGCGCTGGCCAACGTCGCCGGCATCACGTTCAATGCGGGCGAGGGGGGCGGCGGGTCGGGTGACATGTTCAATATTCGCGGCTTCGGCGCGAATGCGAACCTGCAGCTCGACGGCCTGCGCGACAGCGCGCAGAACAATCGCAGCGATCTGTTCAACGTCGAGGCGGTCGAGGTCATCAAGGGGCCCAACTCGGTGTTCGGCGGCGCGGGCACGACCGGCGGCTCCGTGAACCTGGTCAGCAAGGCGCCGAAGCGCGACGCATTCGTCGAGGCCGGCACGGTGCTCGGCACGTCCGACTACCGGCGCGTGACGCTCGACGCGAACCGGCCGTTGCCGGGCACCGACGGCCGTGCGGCATTCCGGTTGAACGCGATGGCGCACGTCAACGACGTTCCCGGCCGGAACGACATCCGCAAGCGGCGCTGGGGCGTGGCGCCCTCGCTTGCCTTCGGGCTCGGCACGCCCACGCGCGTCACGCTCGGCTACTTCCATCAGTACGACAACAACCTGCCCGACTACGGGTTGCCGGCCCGCGGCGGACAGGTGCTGGCCGGCGTGTCGCGCGACAGCTACTTCGGGTGGCGCAACCTCGATCGCGAGCGCATCGCGTCGGATGCCGTCACGGTGAAGGCCGAGCACGACTTTTCGCCGAACCTGAAGCTGCAGAACCTGAGCCGGTATGCGCACCTGGGCCGCGACACCGCGATCTCCGCATCGCACGTCAATCTCCAGGGGGTGTCGCCCGGGCATTACAGGCCGGCCGGGCCGCAAGGCTACGGCCGCGATTCGTCGACGGCGATGTGGGCCAACCAAACGAACGTCACGGCCGCGTTCGACACACTCGGGCTTGGCCATACACTCGTCGCGGGCTTCGACCTCTCGCGGGAAACCTATGGGCGCACCACATACTCGTACGGGCTCAACCGGTTTTATCCGCCGGGCGGTTTTTCATTGGCCGCGCCGCCGGGCGAATGGCGCGGTCCCGCGCAGCGTCGGGACAGCGGACGCAACGACACGGCGCTCGTCGTCAAGGCGCTCTATGCCTTCGATACGATTGTGGTCGGCCGATACTGGAACATCGACGTGGGGCTGCGCCACGACTGGATCGACGGCTGGTCGCGGAGCACGCCGGCCGGCCAGCCGACCGAACGTGCGGACAGCGCCGGCCGGCACCTGAGCACGCGCGCGGGGCTGGTGTTCAAGCCGACCGAGAACGGGCGCGCGTATTTCGCGTACGGCACGTCGTTCAATCCGTCGGCCGAATACCTGGTCACGACCGGGTCCGGCGTGAGCGCAGCGACCGGCGCACTGGCGCCGGAGAAGAACGAGAGCCTCGAGCTCGGCGCGAAGTGGGAAAGGCCGGCGGGACTCGCGCTGAACGGCGCGTTGTTCCAGACGGAGAAGAAGAACGCGCGCGAACGGATGGCCGACGGCAGCTACGCGCTCGCGGGCAGGCAGCGCGTGCGCGGCATCGAGCTCGGGG
Organism: Burkholderia sp. L-4; assembly: GCF_056856535.1. Classification (NCBI taxonomy): domain Bacteria; kingdom Pseudomonadati; phylum Pseudomonadota; class Betaproteobacteria; order Burkholderiales; family Burkholderiaceae; genus Burkholderia; species Burkholderia sp. L-4. The sequence continues at coordinate 3,354,346 of NZ_JBXEOX010000001.1, read as the reverse complement.
CGGCCGGCAAGGTGACGCCGCAATGGGACGTGTTCGCGAACTACACGTATCTGGCGAGCGTGACGCTGAGTTCGCCGGCGTCGCCGCGTCGCGACGGCCAGGCACTCGGCAATACGCCGCGCCATGCGTTCAATGTCTGGACGACCTATCGCCTGCCGGCCGGCTGGACGCTCGGCTACGGCTCGCACTTCGTCGGCCGGCGCAACGTGACGTCGGAGGGGAACGGCACGCTCGGCGCGTACTGGGTGCACAACCTGATGGCCGGCTACGACGTGAACCGCCGGCTGCGCTTTCAGCTGAACATCGACAATCTGTTCGACCGCGCCTATGTCGAGCGTGTGCGCCAGGTGTCGGGGAGCGAGGCGAGATCGTCCGCGGTCGAACTCGGTGACGGCCGCTCGGCGATGCTGTCGGCCGTGTACAAGTTCTGACGGCGTGCGCTGCATAGGTGTCGCGGTTATCGCGCGAACAGCGGATAGGTCGCAGCCGCGATCAGCGCGGTCGCGAGCCACACCACGCCCCACGAGCTGACCGCGAGCAGCGGCGGAATCGCGAGCGGGGTCGCGAACAGCCCGAGGTAGACGATCGTGTTCGCCATCCCGAGCGCGGTGCCCGCGTGGTTCGCGCCCGCGAGCGTCGCGAGCTCCGTGTACGCGACGCCGTGCCACGCCGACACGCAGATGCCCGCGAACACGAGAATCCCGACGATCGCGGCGAACGGCACGTGCGCGCTGCCGGCCGTCGCCGCCGCGAGCAGCGCGAACGAACCGGCCGCGACGAGTACCGACCCGCGCAGATACGCGCGCCGGTTGCCGTGCCGGTCGGTATGGCGGCCGCTCCACACGCGCATCACCATCGCGCCGAGCTGCAGCGCGACCATCGCCGCGCTGATGCCGGCAAGGCCGAGCCGGCCGAAGTCGTGCAGGAACACCGTCGCGAACGTGAGCACCGCGAACTGCGGCGCGCACAGCAGGCCGATGCCGAGCACGATGCGCCACACGGGGCCGCTTGCGAGCGGGGTGCGCGCATGCGGGACGGACGGCTGACGCTCGACGGGGCGATGCGCGACGAGGTGCGCCACGGCCGGCTCGGCCGGCGGCTCGTGCAGCCAGCGCCACGTGAGTACGGCCGAACCCGCGCACAGCAGCATCAGCGCACCGAACACCGCGGCAAAGCCGAGATGCGACGCGAGCGACGGCAGCAACGCCGCGCCGATGCCGCCGCCGAGCGGCACGGCCGTCTGGCGGATGCTCATCGCGAGCCCGCGTTCGCGCTCGCCGAACCAGCGCATCACCGCGCGTCCGCTCGACCCGTTGACGCTGCCGCCGAGCAGGCCGACGCAGCACATCGCCGCGACGACGCGCAGCAGCGGCGGCACCGCGTGCGCGCTCGGGACGATCGTGCACACCATCAGCGCGAGCATCGCGGCCGTCGCGACGAGCCCGGTCAGCAGCACGCGGCGGTCGCCGAAGCGGTCGGCGGCGATCCCCCACGGCAGCTCGGACAGCGCGACGCCGAAGCCGAGCGCGCCGAGCACGAGGCCGAGCGCGCCGTTGTCGAGGTGATAGGCCGTGCGCATCCACACGGCCGTGGTCGGAATGCCGGCCGCGGCCGCCGAAAAGCTCAGGTTCGCGGCGACGCCGGCCGCCAGCACGCGCCAGCGATGAGCCGGGCCGCGCACGTCGCGGGCGGGCGAGGAGGGGGAAGCGATGCACGAGGTGTCCATGACGGCAGGCCCGGTTGGAAATTGACATCCTCAGTCTGGCGGCCTACATTCATCCTGAAAATCGGAAAGTTTTTGATGAATCGTTCGATAAAACAGGATGATTGAGATGTCCGGACAAGACCTTCCGCGCGGCGGCGCGCCGCTCGCCGTGGCCGATGCCGCGCTGGCGCGGCCCAATTTCGACGTGGCCGCGTTGCGCAGCCTGGTCGCGGGCGTGGATCTCGGCAGTTTTGCGAAGGCAGCCGACCGTGTCGCGCGCTCGTCGTCGGCGGTGAGTGCGCAGATCCGCAAGCTCGAGGAGCAGGCCGGCACGCCGCTGTTCGTGAAGGCCGGGCGCGGGCTCGCGCTGACCGATGCCGGCGACGCGATGCTGCGCTATGCGCGGCGCATGATCGCGCTGAACGACGAGGCCGCGGCGGCCGTGCGCGGCGTGAACCTCGACGGCTGGGTGCGTGTCGGGCTGCAGGAAGACTTCGGCGAGGCGATCCTGCCCGATGTGCTCGGGCGATTCGCGCGCGCGCATCCGAAGGTGAGGATCGAGGCGCGCGTGGCGCGCAATGCCGACCTGTTCGACCGGCTCGACGCGAACCAGCTCGATCTGGCGCTCGTGTGGGGCGATCCGGCGTCGGCCGATTTCGGGTCGCGCGCGGGGATCGGCAGCGAAACGATCGCGCAGGTGCCGATGCAATGGATCGGCGCGGTGGGGAGCGGTGGATTCGGGGCACCGGAGGGCGGCGACGCGGCGGCCGACGGTGAGGCGGATGAAACGGGCGGCCGCGCCGGGCACGTGCCCGGCGAGCCGTTGCCGCTCGTCGTGTTCGACCGGCCGTGCCGGTTCTTCGGCGCGGCGGCCGATGCGCTCGACCGCGCCGGCACGCCGTGGCGCGTCGCGTTCACGACGCCGAGCCTCGCCGGGTTGTGGGCCGCGGCGGCGGCCGGCCTCGGGCTCACGGTGCGCTCGCGCTACGGGCTGCCCGCATCGGTGCGCGCGCTCGACGCGGCGTCGTGCGGGTTGCCGGAGCTGCCGAGCCTGCCGCTGATCCTGCTGCGGCGCACGTCGCCGGCGACGCCGACGGTCGACCGGCTCGCGCGGATCGTGACGCAGGCGGTCAGGGAGGCGACGGACGGGGCGGCGGCGCTGGCGGCCTGACGATACCGTCGGTCGCCGCCACGGGCGCGATTCGTTCGCCCCTCTGCCGATCACCTCGCGCCTGCCTCGCTACCCATTCGATCCGGAATCCTGCAAGGGAAGGACCCGAATCGCGGATGACTTCGATACGCCGCTGCGTCGGGCCGGCATTCATCGGCCGGCGGCGCCATGTGCGGTGGTGCGGCTCATGCCGCGGCGGCGTCCGGCTCGCTTGCTTCGAGCGCGGCACGGATCGTTGCCAATCGCTCCCGCAGCGCTTCGCTCGCCGGCACGAACGGCAGCCGCAACCCGTCCTCGCACCACCCCTGCGCGGCGAGCACGGCCTTCACCGGCGCCGGGTTCGGCTCCGCGAACAGCGCTGCGACGAGCGGCTGCAGCGCGACCGACAGGCGCCGCGCGTCGGCGAGCCGCCCGTCGCGCAGTAGCGCATGAATGCGCACGTGCCATTCGGGCAGCACGTGCGCGCTGCTCGCGATCGCGCCGTGCGCGCCGGCGCACATCGCCGCGAAGTTCTGGTTGTCGTCGCCGGACAGGATCGCGAGCGGCGTGTCGTGCACGAGCCGGCTCATCCGGTCGAGCGTGCCGCCGCATTCCTTGATGCCCGCGACGCGCGGGTCGCGCGCGAGCGCCTGCAGCGTGTCCAGTTCGACGTTCACGCCGGTGCGGTACGGGATGTTGTAGACGAGCACCGGCAGGTCGGCCGCGTCGACGATCGCCTCGACATGGCGGCGGATGCCGTCCTGCGTCGGGCGCACGTAGACGGGCGGCGTGACGAGCAGGCCGTCGGGCCGCAGGGCCGCGAGTTCGCGTGCGCGCGCGGCCGCGACATGCGTCGCGCTCGCGGTCAGCCCGACGACGATCGGCCGCCGGGGCGCCGCGTCGCGCAGCGTCGCGAACACCGCGTCCTGTTCGCGCGCGTCGAGCAGGACGCCTTCACCGGTCGTCGCGCCCGCGACGAAGCCCGCGATGCCCGCGGCCGCATAACGACGCGCAAGCCGCGCGAGCGCCGCATGGTCGACTTCGCCGTGGTGAAACGGCGTGATGATCGGCAGCCAGATACCTTCGAAACGTGTGTTCATGCAAAGCCTCATGGTGGAAACGGAGTGGGAAGGAACCGTTCCGCCGGCGGTGTGCCGGAGCGAGGCGTGCGTGCAAGGAGAATGAAACGACCTGCGGGCATCCCGTCCGGCATTCGCCTGACGGGACGCGACGTCCCCGTCAGTCGAGGAGTCGTTTTTTCAGTTTCAGCCCGGCCGCGCGCGTACCTGCCGCGACGGCGGCGAGGATCGAAAGCGAGCGCAGGGGAGCGGACATGGATGAACCGTAAGTGGGCTGAGCGGCGATCTTAACACCGGATCGGCGGCGCGCGCGAGCGCCGGTCGCCGTTTAGCAGGATTCGAGATTTGCTTTCCACGACTGATTGGAAGGCGCGCCGCGCCCGGCCGCTAGAATGCCCGCTTACGTTTCGATGACAGCGCGTACGCGTGCCGTCACGCACATTCACCACCACTGGAAACGGGGCATATCACGATGGCAAGCATCAAGGGGATCGGCCGCTGGCTGCACACGGGCGCGGCGGCGCTGGTCGTGGCGGCGACGGCCGCGCATGCGGACACGTCGATCCTGAACGTGTCGTACGACGTGACGCGCGAGCTGTACAAGGACATCAACACGGGCTTCGCGGCCGCATACAAGCAGAAGACCGGCGAGACCGTCACGATCAAGCAGTCGCACGGCGCGTCCAGCGCGCAGGCGCTGTCGGTGCTGCAGGGGCTGCAGGCCGACGTCGTGACGATGAACCAGCCGAACGACATCGACCTGCTCGCCGAGCGCGGCCAGCTGCTGCCGAAGGACTGGCGCGCACGCTTCCCGGACAACAGCTCGCCGTACTCGACGACGATGGTGTTCCTCGTGCGCAAGGGCAATCCGAAGGCGATCAAGGACTGGAGCGATCTCGCGAAGCCGGGCGTCCAGGTCATCATCGCGAACCCGAAGACGTCGGGCAACGGCCGCTACGCGTATCTCGCCGCATGGGGTTTCGAGAAGCTGAAGGGTGCGACCGACCAGCAGGCGCTCGATTTCGAGAAGGCGATCTTCCGCAACGTGCCGGTGCTCGATTCGGGCGGCCGCGGTGCGACGACGACGTTCACGCAGCGCGGCATCGGCGACGTGCTGGTGACGTTCGAGAACGAGGTCGCGCTGATGGACACCGGCGCATCGGGCGCGCAGTTCGACGCCGTGTATCCGTCGGCGAGCATCCTCGCGGAGCCGCCGGTCGCCGTCGTCGACAAGGTCGTCGACAAGAAGGGCACGCGCAAGGTCGCGCAGGCGTATCTCGACTACCTGTACACGCCGGAAGCGCAGGAGATCATCGCGCAGCACCATCTGCGCCCGCGCGACGCGAACGTGCTGAAGAAGCACGCGGCCGAATTCAAGGCGCTGAAGACGTTCAGCGTCGAGCAGGTTTTCGGCAGCTGGGCGAACGCGCAAAAGACGCATTTCGCCGACGGCGGCACGTTCGACCAGGTGATCGTCGACCGGAAGTGACCGCGGCGCGCCTCGCGCGCGGGTCCGCACGATGACGACGCAGCCGGCCGCCCACGCGGCCGGTTTTTTTTCGGCACGGCGCGGCGGATTTCCGTTTCGCGCCGGTACGCGTTCCCGGCCGCCGCCGCGCATGCTACGCTCATCGCCTCCCTGCAACCGGCGCCGCGCGATGAACGTCGATTCGTCTTCCCCAGCCCCCCGCGGCCGTGGCCGCAAGATCTGGTCGGGCACCCGCCCGGTGATCGCGTACGGGATGCCGCCGCTCGGCTGGCGCGACTTCTACCATCGCGCGCTGACGGTGAGCTGGCCCGTGTTCTTCCTGTCGCTCGCGGTGCTGTTCCTGCTGCTCAACGGCGGCTTTGCGACGCTCTATCTGCTCGGCCATGCGCCGATCGCGAACCAGTCGCCGGCCGGCTTCGGCGGCGCGTTCTTCTTCAGCGTCGAGACGCTCGCGACCGTCGGCTACGGCGACATGCATCCGCAGACCGTTTACGCCCACCTCGTCGCGACGTTCGAGATCTTCGTCGGGATGTCGGGCATCGCGCTGGCCACGGGGCTCGTGTTTGCGCGCTTTTCGCGGCCGCAGGCGAAGATCCTGTTCGCGCGCAACGCGATCGTGCGGCCGCTGAACGGCCGGATGACGCTGATGGTGCGCGCCGCGAATGCGCGCCAGAACGTGATCGCCGAGGCGCAGGCGAAGTTGCGGCTGATGCGCATCGAAGGCACGCACGAGGGTTACTCGCTGCGCAAGATCCACGACCTGCCGCTCGTGCGCAGCGAGCATCCGATCTTCCTGCTCGGCTGGAACCTGATGCACGTGATCGACGAGTCGAGCGCGCTGTTCGGCGAGACGCCCGAATCGCTGGCCGCGCGCGACGCGTCGTTGCTGATCACGATCGAAGGCTCGGACGAGACGACCGCGCAGGTCATGCAGGCGCGTCATTCATGGGCGCATGGCGAGATCCGCTGGCGTCATCGCTACGTCGACCTGATGCACGACGAGGACGGCATCACGCACATCGACTACACGCATTTTCACGAAGTCGTGCCGATCGACGTCGATACCGACGAGCGCGGCTCGCCGGGCGTGGTGATCGACGCCGATGCACCGGCGCAGGGGCCGGCCGCGCAGGCGTGATCGCGGGGCCGGCCCGTCAGCCGTCACGCATGCAGCAACCGCGCCGCTTCGCGCTGTTCGATCGCAACGGCGCGGCGGAATGCGTCGCGATCCTCGGCGCGCGCGACGTAGTCGCCGAGCACGCCTTCGTGCGGCAGCAGATGCGCGTCGAACGCGATCTTCAACGTGCTCGCGAGCAGCAGGTCGGCCGCGGTGAAGCGCTCGCCGACGAGCCACGGGCGATGGGCGAGCGCTTGCGCGAGCGCGCGCTGCACGCGCGTGATGTTGCCCCAGCCGAACGCGACCGGATTGCCCGATGCGCCGGTGAATTTTTCGGCCATCGCCGGTTCGAGGCAGGTCGGCGTGAAGAACATCCATTGCAGGAAGCGGCCGCGCAGCGGATCGTCGGGCGCGATGCCGAGCCCGGCGCCCGGGCAGCGGTCGGCGAGGTAGAGCAGCACGGCGCCCGATTCGGCGAACGGCGCGCTGCCGTCGTCGAGCGCGGGCAGCTTGGCCATCGGGTTGACTTGCACGAACGCGTCGCTGCCCTGTTCGTGCGAGCGCAGGTCGATCGGCACGAGTTCGTACACCACACCGATTTCCTCGAGCATCCACAACGCCCGGAATGCCCGGGTCTTCGGCCAGTAGTAGAGCTTCATCGCGCCTCCGCGTGTGGGTGCAGGTGTCGGTCCGGTCGATGCTCAAGCGTACCCGAGCGCAGGAGGTTCGGACAGGGGCGCCCGGCCAGGGGCGCCCGGCTAGGGGCGCACGGCCAGGGGCCATTCGGTCGAGCGAGCCTGTTCGGGCGTTGTATGGCGAGCGCGGATCGGGCGAAAAATCGGGCAAAGCCTGACGGCACAACGAAGTTTTGCGATAACTAGTTATATATTGACTAGTTAGTAAAATCGAGAGTGATCCTGACGGAAGCGGCGTTACCACCCGGGGTCGCCGCCGGTCCCGCCGCATCCTCGCACACGGCCTCGCAGGCATTCGACCACCACCGCCGACGCATCACGAAACGCGGAAATCACCAGGGACAAGTCACGCATGGCAAACGACGATCGCACCACGATCATTCCGCGAAGAACGCCGGAATCGGCGGCGATGGTGGCCGAGGTCAAACGCGCGATGGCGATCACGGCGCGGCTCAACCGTCTGACGTTCGACGATGCGGCGGCAGTGCGCGCAGTGTTCGGCGAACTGATCGGCACGCAAGTGGACGACGGCTTCGTGCTGATCCCGCCGTTTCACGCGACGGGCGGCACCGGCATGAAGCTCGGGCGCAACGTGTTCGTCAACCAGAACTGCACGTTCTACGACCTGGGCGGACTCGAGATCGGCGACGACGTGATGATCGGCCCGAACGTCAGCCTGATCACGTCCGGTCATCCGGTCGAGCCTTCGCGGCGGCGCGACTGCGTCGTTGCGAAGCCGATCGTGATCGAACGGAATGTGTGGATCGGCGCCGGCGCGACGATCATCGGCGGCGTGACGGTCGGCGAGAATGCGGTCGTCGCGGCCGCGGCGGTCGTCACGCGTGATGTTCCGCCGAATACGCTGGTCGGCGGCAATCCGGCGAAGGTCATCCGGTCGATTGCGGAGTAGCGTTTGCCCGGGCGCCCCTGTCGGGGCGACGGCGCATCGTCGGACGGATGTGGACAACTCGCCCCGCAGCGACTCGAAACGCTGTGCATTTGAATGGTGAGGGTGCCGCCGAGGCCGTCCGGACAAGGCTTTCCGGCTTTTCCGGTTGCGGTGCGCCGGCGCGTGCATGGAGGTCTCGTCGCGCGACCGCTTGTGGATATCCTCGCCCCGAAACGACTCGGCGCGCTGTGGATTTCACCGGTGAGGATCACCGGATGCCGCTCAAGAGGCGAAGCGGGGTGTGGACAACTCGCCGCGAGACGAAGCGAAATGCTGTGAAATCCACTGGTGAGTGTCGCCGCCCGATCGCGCGAGGCGCCCGTTCCGGCAAGGCTTGCCGGCCTCTGCCGTGATTCGGGGCGCCGCGCATTCTAACGGAACGCGCGAAGGCGTGACCGAACCCCGTGTGCGTCGCGATGCCGGCATCCGGGTGCGGATCCCGGTCGCAGGGTCGTGCATTCTAACGGTGAGCGCGGGCGCGTGGCTTCCAACGTGCGATTTTCGTCGCATGCCCGTGCTCTCCCGAGCGACTCGACATGCTGTGGGAATCGATGGTGAGCATGAGCGTCCGGCTGGCCGGCAGCCAGTCCGGACGCGGCTGTCCGGCCGACGTCGCCGCCGGGGGCACGTGCCCGGTCAGGCGCGCCGCGCGCGCTTCAGTGTGGATATCCGGCCATCGGAACGACTCGCGGCACTGTGGTTTTCGACGGTGAGGGTCGGCGTCCGATCGGGTGACAGGCCGCTTCGGGCATGGCTTGCCGCCCGCCGGCGCGCTTTGGAACACGCTTTCGCGATCGATCTGCCGAGGCGCTCCGATGTGGATATCCGGCGTCACAAGCCACTCGAAGCGCTGTGGTTTCCAACGGTGAAGGGGCGTGCATGGCCGGAAGGCAACGCAGGTTCAGGCACGGAAAACGGTCGCCGCGGCCAGTCGAAACCCTGTGCATGTCGACGGTGAGGGAGAAGCGGTGGTCGCGGCGCATGCGTATTCCGGCGTGAGGATCCGACGGACAAAGCCACTCTCGGCCCTGTGTATTCGAACGGTGAGGGTGGACAGCGGATCGACGAAACGAGCAGGCCGAGATGGGGATATCCACCGCCATCAACCACTCGCCGCGCTGTGACTTTCAACGGTGAGGGTCGGCGCCCGAGCGAACCGCGTGCCGGTTCCGGATGTGGATATCCCGGTCCCGACGCCACTCGAAACGCTGTGCAATCGAACGGTGAGCGCGCGAACCCGGTCGGCGAGAAGGGCCCGATGTTGTGGACATCCGGCGCGCCGGACCAATCGGAACGCTGTGCATTGCAACGGTGAGGGGGGCTGCCCGATTCCCGCGAAACCCTTGTCGCGCGGGGTTCGAGCGCCAGTCGACGGGCGCGAGGCGCGCCTTGCGGCACGCGCGGGCTGGTGGGCCGCCCCTTTTGTCGTGCCAGCCGGCCGTCCCGGCGTCCCGCCAACCGCTCGCCCGGTGCTCGCGTGAAAACTCTCTCAAATTCCGGCAAAAACCTGCGCAGTTTTTCTCGCACAAGCGCCGGTCGAGCAAGATGAGAAAAAACATTCTCGGCTGCGCGCGAAAAAATAGAGCCATTCGCTGCCGCCGGTCACCCGCCGCCCGATGGCCCGCCGCGCAGCCCAGAACAGCACAATCCGGAGACTTCCCCCATGACTGCCCGCCTGCCCGTCGACGGCACGCCTACCCTGTCCGACTACCGACTGACCGACAACCTGACCGCGACGCGCGGCCGGATCTTCCTGACCGGCACGCAGGCGCTGATCCGCCTGCTGCTGATGCAGCGCACGGTCGATACCGAACAGGGCCTCAACACGGCCGGCTTCGTCAGCGGCTATCGCGGCTCGCCGCTCGGGATGGTCGACCAGCAGCTGTGGAAGGCGAAGAAACTGCTCGACGCAAGCAGCGTGCGCTTCCTGCCGGCCATCAACGAGGAACTCGGCGGCACGGCCGTGCTCGGCACGCAGCGCGTCGAAGCCGATCCCGAGCGCACGGTCGAGGGCGTGTATGCGATGTGGTACGGCAAGGGCCCGGGCGTCGATCGCGCCGGCGACGCGCTGAAGCACGGCAACGCGTACGGTTCGTCGCCGCACGGCGGCGTGCTGGTCGTCGCGGGCGACGATCACGGCTGCGTGTCGTCGTCGATGCCGCACCAGAGCGACTTCGCGATGATCGCGTGGCACATGCCGGTCGTGAACCCGGCGAATATCGCCGACATGCTCGAGTTCGGCCTGTACGGCTGGGCGCTGTCGCGCTACTCGGGCGCGTGGGTCGGCTTCAAGGCGATCTCGGAAACGGTCGAGTCGGGCTCGACGGTCGACCTCGATGCACTGCAGACGCGGTGGCCGGCGCCGGCCGGCTTCACGCCGCCGGCGGGCGGGCTGCACAACCGCTGGCCCGACCTGCCGAGCCTGACGATCGAGGCGCGTCTCGCCGCGAAGCTCGACGCGGTGCGCCATTTCGCGCGCACCAACAGCATCGACAAGTGGATCGCGCCGAGCGCGCACGCGAACGTCGGCATCGTCACCTGCGGCAAGGCGCACCTCGACCTGATGGAAGCGCTGCGCCGTCTCGACCTGACGGTCGCCGATCTCGACGCGGCCGGCGTGCGGATCTACAAGGTCGGCCTGTCGTATCCGCTCGAGATGACGCGCGTCGAGACCTTCGTCGACGGGCTCGACGAAGTGCTCGTGATCGAGGAGAAAGGCCCGGTCATCGAGCAGCAGATCAAGGACTACCTGTACAACCGCGCCGAAGGCGCGCGCCCGCGCGTGCTCGGCAAGCACGACGCCGCGGGCGCCTGCCTGCTGTCCGAACTCGGCGAGCTGCGCCCGTCGCGCATCCTGCCGGTGTTCGCCGACTGGCTCGCGCGCCACAAGCCGGCGCTCGACCGGCGCGAGCGCGTCGTCGATCTGGTCGCGCCGCAGATCCTGTCGAACGAGGCCGACGCGGTGAAGCGCACGCCGTACTTCTGCTCGGGCTGTCCGCACAACACGTCGACGAAGGTGCCGGAAGGCTCGATCGCGCAGGCCGGCATCGGCTGCCACTTCATGGCGTCGTGGATGGAGCGCGACACGACGGGGCTGATCCAGATGGGCGGCGAGGGCGTCGACTGGGCCGCGCACGCGATGTTCACGAACACGAAGCACGTGTTCCAGAACCTCGGCGACGGCACCTACTTCCACTCGGGCATCCTCGCGATCCGCCAGGCAGTCGCCGCGAAGGCGAACATCACGTACAAGATCCTCTACAACGACGCGGTCGCGATGACGGGCGGCCAGCCGGTCGACGGCAGCATCTCGGTGCCGCAGATCGCGCGCCAGGTCGAGGCCGAAGGCGTGTCGCGCTTCGTCGTCGTGTCCGACGAGCCGGAGAAGTACGACGGCCATCACGGACAGTTCCCGACGGGCACGACCTTCCATCACCGCAGCGAGCTCGACACGGTGCAGCGCGAGCTGCGCGAGACGCCGGGCGTCACCGTGCTGATCTACGACCAGACCTGCGCGGCCGAGAAGCGCCGCCGCCGCAAGAAAGGCGAATTCCCCGACCCGGACAAGCGCCTGTTCATCAACGACGCGGTGTGCGAAGGCTGCGGGGACTGCGGCGTGCAGTCGAACTGCCTGTCGGTCGAGCCGCTCGAGACGCCGCTCGGCCGCAAGCGCCGCATCGACCAGTCGTCGTGCAACAAGGACTATTCGTGCGTGAACGGCTTCTGCCCGAGCTTCGTGACGGTCGAAGGCGCGGCGCTGAAGAAGGCGGCCGGCGCCGCGTTCGACGAAGCGGCGCTCGCCGCGCGCGTCGACGGGCTGCCTGTGCCGGCGACGCATCTCGACGCGGCGCCGTTCGACATGCTCGTGACGGGCGTGGGCGGCACGGGCGTCGTGACGGTCGGCGCGCTGATCAGCATGGCCGCGCACCTCGAAGGCAAGAGCGCATCGGTGCTCGACTTCATGGGCTTCGCGCAGAAGGGCGGCTCGGTGCTGTCGTTCGTGCGGATCGCATCGAGCGACCGGTGGCTGAACCAGGTGCGCATCGACACGCAGCAGGCCGACGTGCTGCTCGCGTGCGACATGGTCGTCGGCGCGAGCGCGGAAGCGCTGCAGACGGTGCGTCACGAGCGCACGCGGATCGTCGTCAACACGCACCGGATCCCGAACGCGTCGTTCGTGCGGAACCCGGATGCGAACCTGCATGCGGATGCGCTGCTCGAGAAGATGCATCACGCGGCCGGCGACGGCTACCTGTCGAGCTGCGACGCGCAGGCGCTCGCCGCGAAGTTCCTCGGCGATTCGATCGGCGCGAACATCCTGATGCTCGGTTATGCGTGGCAGCTCGGCCTCGTGCCGGTGTCGCTCGCCGCGATGATGCGCGCGATCGAGCTGAACAACGTCGCGGTGCCGATGAACAAGCTCGCGTTCTCGATCGGCCGGATGGCGGCCGGCGACGCGGCGGGCCTCGACGCGTTGTGGAACGCGCGTCACACGGTGGCCGTGCATGCGGCGCCCGAGACGCTCGCCGGGCTGATCGCCGATCGCGAAGCGCGTCTCGACGCCTACGGCGGCGCGCGTTACGTCGAGCGCTACCGTGCGCTCGTGAACGCCGCCCGCGCGAAGGGCGACGACGCGCTGACGCGCGCGGTCGCGACGACGTTCTACCGGCTGCTCGCGGTAAAGGACGAATACGAAGTCGCGCGGCTGTACACGGACGATGCGTTCCGTACCGCGCTCGAGGCGCAGTTCGAAGGCGTGCCGGGGCAGGCGTACCGCGTGAAGTTCAACCTCGCGCCGCCGACGGTCGCGAAGGCCGGCCGCGACGGCAGCGCGCCGAGGAAGCGCGTGTTCGGCCAGTGGATGTGGCCGGTGTTCGGCATGCTGGCGCGCGTGCGCAGCCTGCGCGGCACCTGGCTCGACCCGTTTGGCCGCACCGTCGAGCGCAAGATGGAGCGCGCGCTGGCCGACGACTACGAGACGACGCTCGCGCGTGCGTTCGCCGCGATGACGGCCGGCAATGCGGCGCAGGTCGTGCAACTGGCCGACCTGCACGCCCGCGTGCGCGGCTTCGGTCACGTGAAGGTGCGCAACCTGGCCGGCGTGAAGCGCGCGGAGCGCGAGCTCGCGCTGCAGCTCGGCATCGATGCGGCGACGAGCGCGGCCGTGCAGCACGCGCTCGACGAGATGAAGGGCGCGGGGATGCTGAAGGGGATTCCGGTCGTCGTCGCGAAGTAACGCGAACGTGTGGGGAAGTGAAAACGGCGATGCCTGGGCGTCGCCGTTTTTTCATGCGTCCCGACCGTTGTGCGCGGGCCGTTTCCGGCCCGTCAGTCAGAGGATGCCTTTCTTGCGCGTCGACAGCGCGGTTTCCGACAGGTCGATCTCGCGGATCAGCTTCGTCAGCGTCTCGTCGGAAATCTTGCTGTCGCTGCGCAGCCGGTACAGCGCGGAGCGCTCCGCGCGCACGGCCGCGATCCGCATCTGCAGCTCCATCGTTTCGGCCTGCTTCGCTTCCGCGCGCGGCGTGGGGCCGTCCTCGGCCAGCGCGGAGAGCCGGCGGCGGTACTGGTCCATCACGCGTGCGGAGATGTCCGCGCAGCGCGCGGCGCCCGATTCGTCGAGACCGGCCGAGATCGCATCGTGCGACGAATCGATCGCGCGGATCGCGGCCTGCGCGGCGGCCGCGCGCGCGGTGCGCTCCTCGTCGCCGAGCGGGTTGCGCGTCGAGCGCACGCCGCGCAACAGCAGCGGCAGGCCGATCACCGCGACGATCAGCGAGCCGAGGATCACGGCCGACGCGACGAAGATCGCGGTGTCGCGCCCCGGCAGCGGCGCGCCGTCGGACAGCGCGACCGGGATCGACAGCACGCCCGCGAGCGTGACCGCGCCGCGCACGCCGCCGACCGTCATCACCGCGATCGTGCGCACGCCGGCCATCGTGCCCGCGAGGCCCTGGCGCGCGGCGCGGCGGCTCGCGAACCAGCGCAGCAGCCAGACCCACAGGAAGCGGATCGCATACAGCGCGAGCATCATCGCGCACACGTTGAAGATCATCCGGCCGACCAGCGCGTCGCTCGTGTGGTGCGCATCGACGAGCGCGCGGCCGATGATGTGCGGCAACTGCAGCCCGAGCATGATGAACACCATGCCGTTGAACACGAACTCGATCATCGCCCACGTGCTTTCGGCACGCACGCGCGACGCGACCGTGCTTTTGCGCGAGAAGCTCGTGTAATTCATCATCATCCCCGCCGACACGGCCGCGAGCACGCCCGACAGATCGAGATGCTCGGCGAACAGGTAGGCCGCGAACGGCACGAGCAGCGTCATCACGATGCCGGGGGCCGGATCGCCTTCCTGCTCGGCGTTCAGGAAACGCGTCGACAGCGCACTGAACACCCATGACACGATCGCGCCCGTCGCGAGGCCGCCGGCGGCGACGATCACGAACGTGACCGACGCGGCGCGCAGCGAGAACACGCCGGTCAGCGCGGCCGCGATCGCGAACTTCAGCGCGACGAGGCCCGACGCGTCGTTCATCAGCGCCTCGCCTTCGAGGATGTGCATCAGTTGCGGCGGGATCCGGCCCTTGCCGGCGATGCCGGACAACGCGACCGCGTCGGTCGGCGACAGCACGGCCGCGAGCGCGAACGCGATCGGCAGCGGCAACTCGGGAATCAGCCAATGCGCGAAGTAGCCCACTGCGAGTACCGTCATGAACACGAGCCCGAACGCGAGCATCAGGATCGCGCGGCGCTGCAGGTACAGCTCGCGTTTCGGAATCCGCCAGCCGTCCGCGAACAGCAGCGGCGGAATGAACAGCAGCATGAAGATTTCGGGGTCGAACGTGACGTGCAGGTTCAGCTTCGGCCATGCGAGCAGCGCGCCGAACGCGATCTGCATCAGCGGCAGCGGCAGTTGCAAAGGCAGGTTGCGCGTGACGGCGCCGGACAGCGCAACGGTCAGCAGCAGAATCAGGACTGTGAAGACGATTTCCATCGATACGGCGAATACGGGGAATGAAACGATCGTACGGAGTGTAGCGTGCCGACGTGACGGCTGCGCTCGAGCGGCCGGTGCGCGCGCACGAAGATGGTGCGTCGGGCGTGTGCCAAGGTGGTGCGATGGCCCGGCGCAGCCGCATGGCATATGGGTTGTCGGCGCCTTGCACGGAGCTTGCTTGAAGGTGGCAGCCGCCCGGCTTCGATCGGGCAACCGAGGGTCCAACCATGACATTGCACGTACTGTCCGCTTCGCCGGACGGCGCGACCAGGAGGAAGGCATGACGATCGTTCAACAGGAGCGTCCGTCCGCCGCGTCGCCGTACCGGTTCGAGCGGGAGATGAGTTCCGGCTTCGAACGTCTGGCCACGCAGCATCACGACCTGACGCTGACGACCGTATTCCAGCCGATATTCAGCTTGTCGCACCAGCGTGCGGTCGGCTACGAGGCGCTGTTGCGCGCGCACGATGCGCTCGACCGCGCGGTGTCGCCGCTCGACGTGTTCGGCGAAGCCGCCCGCCGGGGCGAGCTGCTGCAGCTCGACCGGCTCGCGCAGGCGCTGCATCTCGAGAACTTCGCGCTGCTCGGCGCCGAGCGCGAATGGCTGTTTCTCAACGTCCATCCGGGCGTGCTGACCGATCCGTTCCAGGCGGCCGCGC
Organism: Burkholderia sp. L-4; assembly: GCF_056856535.1. Classification (NCBI taxonomy): domain Bacteria; kingdom Pseudomonadati; phylum Pseudomonadota; class Betaproteobacteria; order Burkholderiales; family Burkholderiaceae; genus Burkholderia; species Burkholderia sp. L-4. The sequence continues at coordinate 3,338,500 of NZ_JBXEOX010000001.1, read as the reverse complement.
TGCTCGCGAACCTGAAACGGCTCGGCATGCCGCCGCGCCGCATCGTGCTCGAAGTGCTCGAGCAGCGCGCGGAAGACGTCGAGCGCCTCGCGGAAGCCGTGCGTGAATTCCGCACGCACGGCTTCCTGATCGCGCTCGACGATTTCGGCGCCGGTCATTCGAACCTCGAACGGATCTGGCAGCTGAACCCGGACATCGTGAAGCTCGACCGGATCATGCTGTCGCACGCGGCACACCGCACCGGGCTCACCGCGATCCTGCACGGGCTCGTCACGTTGCTGCACGAGGCCGGCAAGCTCGTGCTCGTCGAAGGGATCGAGACCGAGCACGAGGCGCAGATCGCGCTGTCGTGCGAGGCCGATTTCGTGCAGGGCTACTACTTCGGGCGCCCGGCGCCGGGGCTGCCGGACAGCGCGACCGCGACGGGCTGCATCGGCGAGCTGACCGAGCGCTTCCGTCAGCAGACCGAAGCGCGCGAGCGGCGCGACGCGCAGCGGCTCGCGCCGTATCTGCGCGCGTTCGAGCGGGCGGCCGAGCGTCTCGCGGCCGGCGAGCCGCTCGACGAGGTGTGCTGGAACTTCCTCGCGCTCGACGCGGCCGCGCGCTGCTTCCTGCTCGACGCGCACGGCCGCCAGTCGGGACGCAACGTCGTGCTGCGCGCCGATCGCGCGCTGAGCGAGGCGCGCTTCTCGCCGCTGGCCGACGCGCAGGGCGCGAACTGGCTGCGTCGCCCGTATTTCCGTTCGGCGATCGCCGAGCCGGGACGCGTGCAGGTTACGCGGCCGTACCTGTCGATCAACGAGGCGCAGCCGTGCGTGACGCTGTCGGTGGCCGTGCGCGTCGGCGATGCGCAGCGCGTGCTGTGCGGCGATATCGACTGGGTCGACGACGAAGCGGACGCCGGCTAGCACCGCCCGGATCGCATGCGGCGATCGGGGCGCGGCGGCGCGGGACGGCCGCCGTCACGCTGGCGTCCGTCCCGCGGCTCGGCTAGGATGCGCGAATTGTCCAGACGATTCGCGGGCCGCCCATGAACCGACATGCCGCTTCTTCCGTGCTTCTCGAAGTGATCGCCACGACCGTCGGCGATGCAAGGGCCGCCGCCCGCGCGGGCGCCGACCGCCTCGAACTCGTGACCGCGATCACCGAAGGCGGGCTGACGCCGAGCGTCGGCCTGATCGAGGCCGTCGTGGCCGCCGTGCCGATTCCCGTCAACGTGATCGTGCGACCGCACAGCCGGTCGTTCGTCTATGACGCCGACGATCTGCGCGTGATCGAGCGCGACGTGCGCGCGGCCGTCGCGGCCGGCGCGAACGGTGTCGTGTTCGGCGCGCTCGACGCGCGCGGCGACGTCGATCTCGAGGCGCTGGCCCGCATCGCGGCCGCCGCGGACGGCCGGGCGCTCACGTTCCACCGTGCCTTCGACGTCGCACGCGATCTCAACGCCGCGTTCGACGCGCTGCTGCGCGTGCCGGCCGTCACGTCCGTGCTGACGTCGGGCGGCCATCCGTCGGTGCTCGATGCCGTCGCGACGATCACGCGGCTGGTGCGGCAGGCCGCCGGTTCGACCTGCACGGTGCTGGCCGGCTCGGGGCTCACGATCGACGCGGTCGGCGATTTCGTTCGCGCGACCGGCGTGCGCGCGGTGCATTTCGGCTCGGGTGTGCGGCCGCGCGGCGAGGTGCTGGCGCCCGTCGACGAACAGCGCGTCGGGCGCGTGCGCGCGGCGCTCGACGGCGCGACGTCGCACGTGTGACGCGCGCGGCGGCACCACGCACCAGAACACGCATCGAGGGCGAGGGCCACATGACCGACGCAACCCACGACACACCGGACGACGCCGCCCCCGGCTGGGACGCGATCGACGGCGCGCTGGCCCGCCTTTATCCGGGCCAGGCGCCGAAGCACTACGGCACGCTGGTCAAGTGGCGGCTCGGCGGCCCCGACCCGCTCGACGGGATCAGCGTGTGGAAGCGCGCGGCGCCCGTGCCGCACTGGCACTTCGTCACGTACGGGCTGAGCGAGCTGTACGAGAAGGCGTCCGACGATCCGGCCGTCAGCGGCTTCGGGTTCGAGCTGACGATGCGCGTCGCGTGCGCGGCCGGCGACGACGAGCCGCCGCGCTGGGTGTTCAGCTTCCTGCAGAATCTCGCGCGCTACGTGTTCGAGAGCGGCAATGCGTTCGACGATGGCCACTGGATGACGGCCAACGGCCCGATCGCGCTCGATACCGGCACGGCGCTCTGCTCGATGGGTTTCGCGTTCGATCCGGAACTGCCGGCGATCGACACGCCGCACGGCCGTCTCGCGTTCCTGCAGGTCGTCGGGCTCACGCTCGACGAAGAGCGCGCCGCGAAGCGCTGGCGCACGCGCGCGCTGCTCGACGCGCTGCTGCCGCACATACCGCTCTGGGTGACCGATCTCGGCCGCGCGTCGCTGCTCGAACGGGCGGACGTGCGCGAGCAGGTCGATGCCGGCACGCAGCGCGACGGCTCGGCGAGCGGCTATCTGTTCACCGACGTGCTCGGATGGGGCACGCGCAAGCGGCTGCTGCGCGCGCCCGTGATCGAGATCACCGTCGGCGCACGGCAGGTCGAGGAACTCGTCGCGTTGCTGCCGTTGCGGTTGCCGTTCGACCGGCCGTTTCGCCTGGTCGGCCATGACGGCGCGGTGCGATTCGTGCGCGCCGACGCGAACGGCGTGACCGACGAAGACGGCACGCTGACGCTGCGCCTGACCGACGCGACGGTGCGGGCGCTGGCGCGCACGCTGAAGCCGCGCGCCGGCGAGTATGCGATCGACGGGCTCGACGGCGTGCGCTGGCGCGTGGAAAAGACGGTGATCCGCGACGCGAACGGCAACCCGGTGCAGACCATCGGATGAAAAAAAACCGGGGCGTGCCCCGGTTGTTTCGTCGGCGAACCCGGCCCGCCGGCCGAGGTCGCTTACGCGCTGGCCGACATCGCGTCCGCGTCGCTCGCGCGGATGCCGAGGCGCTCGAACAGCGCGCGGTCCTTCTGCGATTGCGGATTGCTGGTCGTCAGCAGCTGGTCGCCGTAGAACATCGAGTTCGCGCCGGCGAGGAAGCACAACGCCTGCAGCCCGTCGTCGAGCTGCTCGCGGCCGGCCGACAGGCGCACGACGGCCTTCGGCATCGTGATGCGCGCGACCGCGATGGTCCGCACGAACTCGAACGGATCGAGCGGCGCGGTGCCTTCGAGCGGCGTGCCTTCGATCGCGACGAGGTTGTTGATCGGCACCGAATCCGGATACGGGTTCAGGTTCGCGAGCTGCGAGATCAGGCCCGCGCGCTCGCGGCGCGATTCGCCCATCCCGATGATGCCGCCGCAGCACACGTTGATGCCGGCGTCGCGCACGCGGTCGAGCGTGTCGAGGCGGTCCTGGTACGTGCGCGTCGAGATCACCTGGCCGTAGAACTCCGGCGACGTGTCGAGGTTGTGGTTGTAGTAGTCGAGGCCGGCGTTCGCGAGCTGCTGCGCCTGTTCGTCCTCGAGCATGCCGAGCGTCATGCAGGTCTCGAGGCCGAGTTCCTTCACGCCGCGCACCATCTCGGTCAGCGCCGGCATGTGGCGTTCCTTCGGATTGCGCCATGCGGCGCCCATGCAGAAGCGGCTCGCGCCGTTCGCCTTCGCGGCGCGCGCGGCGTCGAGCACCGCGTCGACGTCCATCAGCTTCTCGGCCTTCAGGCCCGTGTCGTGATGCGACGATTGCGAGCAGTAGCCGCAGTCTTCCTCGCAGCCGCCCGTCTTGATCGACAGCAGCGTCGACAGCTGCACCGCGTTCGCGTCGAAATGTTCGCGATGCACTTGCTGCGCGCGGAAGATCAGGTCGTTGAACGGCAGCGCGAACAGCGCGACGACGTCGGCGACGCGCCAGCGCTGCGGGGCCGGTGCGGCCACGGGAATCGCGTCGGGTTGCACGGCGGCGGTCTGGGCTTGGGTCATTTCGGTTTCCTGTCCTGGGCGGGAATGGGGATTCGGTTGGGTCAACGCCGCGCGGTGCGCAGCGACTCGACGAGCGCGTCGATGTCGAGCATCGCCGCGGCGGATTCGGGCGCGGCCGGCGCCATGTACGGAATGCGGCCGATGAGCGGGGCGCGATGCTCGCGGGCGAGCCAGTCGCGCAGCGTCGCGACGTTCTCGTCCGGGAACGACATCGCCGGGTCGACATGATTCGCGACCCAGCCCGCGAGCGCGAGGCCGCGCTGGCGAATCGCGTCTGCCGTCAGCAGCGCGTGGCTGATGCAGCCGAGCCGCACGCCGACCACCATCACGACCGGTACGCCGAGCGCGACCGCGAGGTCGGCCATGTCGCGTGTGTCGGTGAGCGGCACCCGAAAGCCGCCGGCGCCTTCGACGACGACGATGTCCGCGCGCGTCAGCGCCTCGCGATGGCACGCGACGATCGTGTCGATGTCGAGCGTCACGCCTTCCCGCGCGGCGACGATGTGCGGCGCGGCCGGCGCCTTCAGCAGGAACGGCGTGCGCAGCTCGGGCGGCAGCACGACGTTCGCGGCCGCATCGAGCTGGTCGGCGTCCTCGTTGCGCCAGACGCCGTCGCGTTCGTACGCGCCGGCCGCGACGGGCTTCAGCGCGGCCGCGCGCAGGCCGCGCCGCGCGAAGCCGTGCAGCATCGCGGCCGAGACGAAGGTCTTGCCGATCTCGGTGTCGGTGCCGGTGACGAACAGGGAGAGCGGGGCGGGGTTCATGCGGCTTCCTCGCTGGCCTGGATCAACGCGGCTTCGAGCCGCGCGAGATCGTCGAACGAATGCGCGGCCGACAGCGACACGCGCAGCCGCGACGTGCCGGCCGGCACGGTCGGCGGCCGGATCGCGGGCACCCACAGGCCGTGCGCGTCGAGCGCGCGCATCGCCGTGAGCGTCGCGTCGTTGCTGCCGATCACGAGCGGCTGCACGGCCGTATGCGAATCGACCGGCTGCCAGCGCGTGTTGCGCAGCAGCGCGCGGGTGCGGTCGATCAGCGCGGCGAGGTGCGCGCGTCGCGCGTCGCCTTCGTCGCCCGCGATGACCTTCAGGCTGGCCGATACCGCATGCGCGACGGCCGGCGGCGCGGCCGTCGTGAAGATGTAGCTGCGCGCGCGCTGGATCAGCCATTCGATCACGGTTTCATGCGCGATCACGAACGCGCCCGCGACGCCGGCCGCCTTGCCGAGCGTGCCGACGTACACGAGATGCGGCGAACGCAGCGCGGCGGCGGCCAGGGCGCCGCGGCCCTGCGGGCCGAGCACGCCGAAGCCGTGCGCATCGTCGACGACGAGCCACGCGCCGTGGCGTTCGGCCAGCGCGACGAGTTCGGCGAGCGGCGCGAGATCGCCGTCCATGCTGAACACGGTATCGCTGACGATCAGTTTCGTTTCGGCATCCGAGGCGTCGAGCAGCGCGGCGAGCGCGGCCGTATCCGCGTGCGGATAGACCTGCACGTTCGCGCGCGACAGCCGCATGCCGTCGATCAGCGATGCGTGGTTCAGCGCGTCGGAGAAGATCGTCGCGCCCTGGCCGGCGAGCGCCGTCATCGCGGCGAGGTTCGCCATGTAGCCGGTGCTGAAGTACAGCGCGCGCGGTGCATCCGAGAAGCCGCCCGCGAAGCCCGCGAGTTCGTCCTCGAGCGTCGCGTGCGCGCGCGAATGGCCGCCGAGCAGGTGCGAGCCGCCGCTGCCGGAGCCGTAGCGCCGCGCGCCTTCGGCGAATGCGGCGACGAGCGCCGGATGCGCGGCGAGGCCAAGGTAGTCGTTGCTCGCGAAGCCGACGATCTCGCGGCCGTTCACGGTCATGCGTGCGTCGCACGCGGTGTCGGCGATGCGGCGCACGCGGCGCAGCCCTTGCGCGTCGAGATCGGCGAGGCCGCGTTGCAGGGTGTCGAGCAGGCTCATCGGCCGATGTCCTCCAGCGTCGCGTCGAGCGTGTCGCGCGTGCGCTGCGCGAGCCACGCGATGTCGTCGTCGCTCATCACGTACGGCGGCATCAGGTACACGGTCGTGCCGATCGGGCGCAGCAGCAGCTCGCGCGCCAGCGCGTGTTCGAAGAAGCGCCGCGAGAAGCCGCGCGCCGCGTCGCCGTCGAGCGCGACGTCGAATGCGAACAGCGTGCCGCGCTCGCGCAGGTGGCGCACCCGCGGATGCGCGTCGAGCGGCGCCAGCGCCGCGCGCAGCGCCGCCGATTTGCGGATGTTTTGCGCGAGCACGTCGTCGCGCGTGAACAGGTCGAGCGTCGCGACCGCCGCGCGGCACGCGAGCGGGTTGCCGGTGTACGAGTGCGAGTGCAGGAAGCCGCGGGTCGTGTCGTCGTCGTAGAACGCCGCGTACACGTCGTCGCGCGTGAGCACGAGCGACAGCGGCAGGTAGCCGCCGCTGATGCCTTTCGACAGGCACATGAAATCGGGCCAGACGCCGGCCTGCTCGCACGCGAAGAAGGTGCCCGTGCGGCCGCAGCCGACCGCGATCTCGTCGGCGATCAGGTGCACGCCGAATTCGTCGCAGAGGGCGCGCAGCCCGCGCACGTACGACGGATCGTGCATCGCCATGCCGGCCGCGCACTGCACGAGCGGCTCGACGATCAGCGCGGCGATGCGCTCGCCGCGTTCGACGAACAGGCGCCGCACGTCCGCGAGCGCGCGGCCCGCGACGTCGGCGGCCGTTTCTCCCGGCAGCGCGCCGCGTGCATCGGGCGATGCGACGACGTGCGCATGGCGGATCAGCGGATCGTACGCATCCTTGAACAGCGCGACGTCGGTCACGCCGAGCGCGCCGATCGTCTCGCCGTGATAGCTGTTCGCGACGCAGACGAATTCCTGCTTGTTCGCGCGGCCGCGGTTGCGCCACGCATGGAAGCTCATCTTCAGCGCGATCTCGACGGCCGACGCGCCGTCCGACGCGAAGAATGCATGGCCGAGCGTGCGCGCGGTGAGCGCGTGCAGCCGTTCGGCGAGCTCGATCGCGGGCTCGTGCGTGCAGCCGGCGAGCATCGCGTGCTCGAGCGTGTCGAGCTGGTCCTTCAGCGCCGCGTTGATGTCCGGGTTTGCATGGCCGAACAGGTTGACCCACCACGAGCTGATCGCGTCGAAGTAACGGCGGCCGTCACGGTCGTACAGCCACACGCCCGCGCCGCGCGCGACGGGGACGAGCGGCAGGCGCTCGTGATGCTTCATCTGGGTGCAGGGATGCCAGACCGCGCGCAGGCTGCGCGCGACCCAGTCGTCGGTGGCTGGCGTACTCAAGGCGACTCCGGGGGGTAAAACGGCCGCGCGGCATCGACGGATGCCGCGCGGCGGAACACGAAACGCGGTGAGATTAGCGTGTTCCGCCGGACGTTGCACTAGCGGTTACAAACCCCGCAAAGCCTTGCCGGGCGGGAGTTCGGCGCAGTTCGGGGGGGCTCGGAACCGAACGCGGCGGATGCGGGAAAATGACCGTAGATGACGACGTTCGAGTGAGCCCCCCTGACAGAAAAAAATCGCGGGCCGCGCGCCGGCATGACCGGGAAAAACGGGGATCGAAGACCGGCGCGAGGGGGCGGCGTGACGCCACGCACGCGAGGCGGCGGCCGAATGGTCTACGGAATCAGCGGCGAACAGGGGCGGCCGGCAGGGCAGGCGGGGCGGCATGCCGCATGGCCGCGAGCAGGGGCAACGCGGAAGGAGGTGCCGGATCGGGCGGAACGGGCGCGGCGGACGATCCGCCGCGCGTCAGCGCGAAGCGAGTGCGTGCGTATCGGCGTCGCGCGTGTTGGCGTCGCCGTTGTCGGCCGTCTGCGTCGTGTTCCACACGACCCGGTCGTTGACCGCATACAGCCGGCACGCGCCCGCGCCCTGCTTCGCGCAGTTGTCGAGCGCGAGCGCCATCGGGTCGTCGCCGCCTTCCGCCCACGACCACGCGCCTTCCGACGAGACCGCGAACGCGCGGCTCGGATGCTGGTTCAGGAAGCGGCGATAGCCTTCGCGGCCGGCTTCGTCGACATACGGCACCGCGTTGACCGCATCGATCGACGCATAACCGGTGGCCTTCGGCTCGTGCGGGTTCGCGACCGCGTAGCGCACCGAGGTCGGCAGGTTCAGTTCCGCGAGGAACGCATGCACGGCCGGCCACCACACGGGCACGCCGTCGCGATCGACGATCAGCCGGTGCGCGTCGTCCTTGTAGCGGCCGAAATCGATGAACAGCGCCTGGGTGCCGTGCGACACGTACGCGTCGTGCATCTGCGCGACGAGTGCGGGCGTCCAGACCGAATCGTTGTCGCCGTACAGCCACAGCGAGCGCACGGCCGTGTGCGCGCCGTACTGGTCGAACGCATCGACGAGGTTGCGCTGCCAGCCGTCGCACAGGTCCTGGCGCAGCCCGCCCGAGAAGTTGATGATGCCGCGCACGCCCGGCGCGGCTTCGGTGCCGTACGCGACCGAGGCGAGGCCGCCGTGCGACGTGCCGGCGACGACGATGCGCGACGCATCGACGTACGGCTGGTGCGACATGTAGCGCACCGTCGCGTCGACGTCGGCGGCCTGCGCGAGGCCGTTCTTGCCGACGTTGCAGCCTTCCTGCTGGTACGTGCCGCCCGAGCCGGCGAAGCCCTGGCGGTTCGGCGCGATCACCGCATAGCCGCGGCGCACGAATTCGCGCGCGAACGCGAGCGGCCGGCTGCGCGGCTGCAGATGCAGATCGCCGGTGTTCTTGCCGTGGTTGAAGACGACGAGCGGGAACGGGCCGGGGCCGTCCGGCTTGAAGAGCGTCGCCTCGAGCGTGACGGCGCCCGAAGCGTCGGCCGGGATGCGGAGAATCTGTTCGTTGAGATCGGCCGCGACCTGCGGCAGGTTCGAGTCGCCGTAATCGAAGCGCTCGGCATGGGCGAGCGAGCCGCTCGCGCCCGCACCCGGCGTTGCGTTCGGCAGCGCACCGGCCTGAGCGGCCGACAGCGCGCCGGCCGCCATCCATCCCACCAATACCTTGCTGAACGCCATTCGTAAGCCCTGCCATGCAACATGACCAATTCGAGGTCATCCTAGCCCGACAAAATCGGGTTGTGCAATGCGGGAATTACCCGGCGTCTGACACAGCAACTATTTGTCAGCGATCACTTACTTCGCCGTCGACGTAACGCCAGAAACCGTGCTCGTCGCGCTCGAAACGGCTCGTCTCGTGGAGCCGGTGAGCGCGCCCGCCGACCTTGTAGCGGGCCACGAATTCGACCTCCGCGTGGCGTTCGTCGAGCGGCGCATGGCGTTTGACCGCGAGGCCGAGCCAGCGCGGCGCGTCGGGGGCGTCGGGGTCGGTATCGAGATCGGGCGGGCAGGTGCGCGCGGCCCAGGTTGCGCGCAGGTAGTCGGTCGCGCCGAGTACGTACGCGCTGTACCGCGAGCGCATCAACTCGAGCGCGGTCGGCGCGGCCTCGCCGCCGTCGATGAAGCGGCCGCAGCATGCCGCATAGCGCGGCGCCGGCGCTTTGCCGGCGGGCGCGGGGGACGCGCCGCCGCACGGGCACGCGTCAGGTCGGTTCAAAATCATGCGAAACGGGAATTAACGACGTTCGGTTGTCGGTTCGGCTCACCAGCTCAGCTCGATGCCGTCGTACTGGAAGAAGCGGCCGTTGGCCTGCGACACGTCCGCACCGGATTCCGCGATCACGCGGCGCATGCCGGTCACGCTCGTTTCCGGGTCGATCGCGGCCTGCGCGCCGCCCATGTCGGTGCGCACCCAGCCGGGGTGCAGCGAGATGCACGCGGCATGGCGCGTCTGCAGCGACGCGATGCGCAGCGCATCGTTCAGCGCGGCCTTGCTCGCGCGGTACAGCCAGCCGGTCGTGCCGGTCGCCTCGGCGATGCTGCCCATCCGGCTCGACACGACCGCCAGCACGCCGCGCGCGTCCTCGACGAGCGGCAGCAGGATCGGCAGCAACTGCATCGGCCCGCGCACGTTCGTATGCATCACCGCGTCGAAATCCTCGGCCGTGATCGTCTCGACGCCTTCGGTGCGCGGCCCGTACACGCCCGACACGAGCACGGCCGCATCGAGCCGTTCGCCGTCGAGCTTCCAGCCGAGCGCCGCGATCTGCTCGGGCCGCGCGATGTCGAGCGCATGCGCGTGCGCGCCGAGCGCGCGCAGCGCGTCGAGCGACGCTTCGTCGCGCGCGGTCGCGATCACGTTCCAGCCGTCGCGCCGGTACTGCCGGACGAATTCGCGGCCGAGGCCGCGCGATGCGCCGACGATCAATACGGTTTTCATGCCCGTCGCTCCTTTCCTGGGCGCCGCCTGGGCGGTGCCGGTGTCAGATCCGTTCGAAATGGGTCGCGGCCGCGTGACGGCGGCCGCCACGCGCATGCCGCGTTACTGCGCGTCGTCGCACGGCTTCAGCGTGGCGGCGACCGCCTGCGCGACGCCTTCGAGCCGCCGCGCGGCGTCCGCCGCGATCATGTCGTTGTCCGGCGCATGGTTGCCGCCGGCGGTGAGCGCGGCCACGCAGCGCTTGTAGGTCTCGTCGAGCGCGTCGAAGTTCGACACGGCCATCCCGAGGTTGCGCATCCGGCCGTCGTGCACGCCGTACACGAGCCCGTGCACGGTGAGCGACTGGCCGCGGGCCCACGCGTCGTTGACGATCGTCGTGCGGCATACGTTGACGACCTGCTCGATCGCGTTCAGCTCGATCAGGCGGCGATAGCGCGCTTCGCCGACCGGCCAGTCCTCGAGCAGCGCCGCGTGGCGCTCGCGCACGTCCTGCACGTGATGCAGCCAGTTGTCCGCGAGGCCGACGCGCCGGTTGAGCAGCGCCGCGTTCACGCCGGAGCAGCCGTAGTGGCCGACGACCATGATGTGCTTCACGCGCAGGATGTCGACCGCGAACTGGATCACCGACAGGCAGTTCAGGTCGCTGTGCACGACGACGTTCGCGATGTTGCGGTGCACGAACACTTCGCCCGGCGGCAGGCCGATGATCTGGTTCGCGGGCACGCGCGAATCCGAGCAGCCGATCCACAGGTACTCCGGCGCCTGCTGGTCGGCGAGGCGCGCGAAGAATTGCGGATCGTCCTCGAGCTTGCGCTTGACCCAGGCTTCGTTGTTGTCGAACAGATGTGAGAGCGGATTGTCTGGGGTATTCATCGGTGTGGATTCCGTTGACGGAAATCGGATCGATATCGGATCGATCGGCAGGTTCGGTGTCCGCGGCGTCAGGCGGCGCGCTGCGCGTCGCCTTCGCCGTCGTTCTGGTCCGTCGCGCCGAAGCGCGCGGGGTAGCGCACGTTGAAGCGCAGCGCTGCGTCGTACGGATAAAAATCGGGCAATTCGCCCTGCATCAGGCGGTCCTTGCTCGCCTGCCACAGCGCGGGATCGAAGAAGTCCGCGTGGTGCTTCATGAACACGTCGCGCACGCGCGGGTCGCCGAGCAGGAACGGTCCGTAGGTCTCCGGAAAGATGTCGTGCGGGCCGACGGTATACCACGGTTCGCCGGACAGCTCGTCTTCCTCGTTGCGCGGCGGCGGCACGCGGCGCACGTTGCAGTCGGTCAGGTACTCGATCTCGTCGTAGTCGTAGAACACGACGCGGCCGTGGCGCGTGACGCCGAAGTTCTTGTACAGCATGTCGCCCGGGAAGATGTTCGCCTTCATCAGCTCCTTCACCGCATTGCCGTATTCCTTCACGCCGTGCTCGACGTCCGCGTCGCTGCCGTTCTGCAGGTACAGGTTCAGCGGCGTCATCCGGCGCTCGATGTACAGGTGCTTGATCACGAGGTTGTCGTCCTCGTATTCGAGCAGCGACGGCACTTCCTTCTCGAGCTCGCGCACGAGCGCGTGGTCGAGCCGCGCGAGCGGCAGCGCGACGCTCGAATACTCGAGCGTGTCGGCCATCCGCCCGAGGCGGTCGTGGCGCTTCACGAGCTGGTACTTCTCCATGATCTGCGCGCGCGTCGTTTCCTTCGGCGGCGGGAAGTGGTCCTTGATGATCTTGAACACGTACGGGAACGACGGCAGCGTGAACACGAGCATCACGAGGCCCTTGATCCCGGGCGCGATGATGAAGCGGTCGCTCGAATGCGACAGGTGGTGCAGCAGGTCGCGGTAGAACAGGTTCTTGCCCTGCTTCTGCAGGCCGACCGACGTGTAGATCTCGGCCTTCGGCTTGCCCGGCATGATCGTGCACAGGAAGTCGACGTACGCGGACGGCACGCCCATGTCGACGAGGAAGTACGAGTGCGAGAAGCTGAAGATGATCTGCAGCTGGTCGCGGCGCAGCAGCACCGTGTCGAGCGCGAGCAGGCCCGGCCGCACGTGGCGGATCGGCACCGCGAACGGCAGCACGCGGTCGGCGTTGATGATGCGGCCGATGATGTACGCGCTCTTGTTGCGGAAGAACAGCGACGACAGCACGTGGATCTGGAAATTCGGCGCCGCGTCGAAGTGGCCGAATTCGTCGTCGATCGCCTGCATCACGCAGCCGATGTCGCGCGGGAGATCCTCGAACGCCGGTTCGAGCTGGAAGTTCGTGACGACGCGCTCGAGCGTGGCGGCGAGCCCGTCGGTGCCCGGATAGTACGCGCGGTAGGTCGGTTTCGCGGCCGGCTCGTCGTTCTCGAGATACTCGGTCGAGATCGCCGGGCGCACGAAGATGAAATCGTTGCTGAAGTACGACCGGTGCAGGATCTTGCAGCACACCGAATTGAAGAAGGTTTCCGCGCACTCGGGCTGGCGGTGCGACGTGAGCAGGCCGATGTAGTGCAGCTTGATCTGCTGCCACACTTCGTCGTCGATGTTCTCCGCGTCGTATTCGTCTTCCAGCAGCTCGACGCATTCCTGCACGCGCTCGTCATATGACGTGATCCGCTCGCGTGCGAGCCGCTGCAGCCCGTGCCAGTCGGAATGCTCGAACAGCGTCTTCGCCTCGACCGCCGCTTCGCGGAAGATCCGGTAATGGCGATCGAAGTATTCGAGCATCGTCTGCGCGACGTCGAAACCGATCTGCGACGACAGCAGTTTGGGGAAGTGATTCATCGCGTGCAGGCTCGTTCGGGAGGGGCTGTAAGCACTCGCCATTTTAGCGCCCAAGTCGGCGTTTCAATGACTTTCGGGGTGACGCGCCAACGGCGTCCAATCGGCGCGTTGTTCGCCGTTGCGTGCCGTTCGGTGCATCTTCGCGTAAAGATACGGGTACGGAACCGATTCTGGCACGAACTTTTTTTGACCGCCCGGCCGCCGCCGGGCACGCGTTCCGCACGAGGCGATAGAATCGACGCACCGCCCGCCGTGCCTGCCGCCGGCGGGCATTCGCACCGATAACGACGAGACGCCCCACCGATGAACGCACTGGAACACCAACTCGACTATCCCTTCGCCGACACGCTGCCTGCCGCCGGCGACACGTTCGAGGTCGCGCCCGGCGTGCGCTGGCTGCGCATGCCGCTGCCGTTCTCGCTCGATCACATCAATCTCTGGCTGCTGCGCGACGAGATCGACGGGCAGCAAGGCTGGACGATCGTCGATTGCGGGATCTCGTCGGACGCGATCCGCGCGCACTGGGAGCAGATCTTCGACACGCATCTCGACGGCCTGCCGGTGCTGCGCGTGCTGGTCACGCACTGCCACCCCGATCACTTCGGCCTCGCGAACTGGTTGTGCGAAGGCGGCGACCAGGGCCGCTGGAACGTGCGGCTGTGGATGACGCTCGGCGAATACATGTTCGGCTGCCTGATGGCGGCCGGCAACGGCTCGAACGCGGGCGGCGCGGCCGCCGCCGATCACTTCGCGCGCCACGGGCTGACCGATCCCGCCGCGCTCGACAAGCTGCGCAACCGCCGCAGCTACTACTCGGATCTCGTGCCGGCCGTGCCGCCGCGCTACCGCCGCCTGCGCGAAGGCGACGCGGTCGGGATCGGGGCGCGCACGTGGCGCGTCGTCACCGGCTTCGGCCATTCGCCTGAACATTGCGCGCTGCACAGCGAAGCGGACGGCGTGCTGATTTCCGGCGACATGGTGCTGCCGCGCATCTCGACGAACGTGTCGGTGTTCGACCTCGAGCCGGAAGGGAACCCGCTCGCGCTGTACCTGCAGTCGCTCGGCCGCTACGAGACGATGGCGGCCGACACGCTCGTGCTGCCGTCGCACGGCAAGCCGTTCCGCGGCGTGCGCACGCGCATCGCGCAGCTGCGCGAACACCACGATGCGCGGCTCGCCGAAGTGCGGGTCGCGTGCGCGGAAAAGCCGACGAGCGCGGCCGACATCGTGCCGATCATGTTCCGCCGCCGCGAGCTCGACATCCACCAGATGACGTTCGCGCTCGGCGAGGCGCTCGCGCACCTGAACCTGCTGTGGCTCGCGGGCGAGCTCGTGCGCGAGCAGGGCGACGACGGCGTGCTGCGGTTCCGCACCGCCGGCTGAGTGCGCTTCGTCGTCCTTACACGACGGGTTCGTAGCGCCACCCGTCGCGATGCCATTGCATCGTGTGCGTCGGCTCGAGCGCGGCGAGAAACGCGCCGTCGTGCGACGCCACCACGATCGCGCCGGGGAAACCGGCCAGCGCGGCTTCGATCGCACGCACCGATTCGAGATCGAGGTGATTGGTCGGCTCGTCGAGCAGCAACAACTGCGCGGGCGTGCCGCGCCACAACGCACAGGCGAGCGCGGCCTTCAGCCGTTCGCCGCCGCTCAGCTGCCGGGCGGGCTGCGTCGCGCGCGTTGCATCGAGCTGCAACAACGCGAGACGGCTGCGCAGGTCGCCTTCGGCGAGCGGTGTATCGAGCAGCCCCAACTGCTCGACGATCGAATGCTCGGGGTCGAGCAGCGCGAGCCGCTGGTCGAGATAGGCGGCGCTGACGTGTGTCGTGCAGGCACCTGAGCGCGGTTCGAGTTCGCCCGCGAGCATCCTCAGCAAGGTCGATTTGCCGCAGCCGTTCGGGCCCGTCAGCGCGACGCGCACGGGGCCGCTCGCGGACCACGTGATTTCGCCGGTGCCGCCCGCGACGCGCCACGGCGGTTGCGCTCGGTCGAGCGTGAACAGCTGGCGGCGCGCGCTGACCTCGGTACCCGGCAGCGATACGAGCACGGGGGCATCTTCTTCGACGCGCGCGGCCGCTTCCTGCACGCGTTCGTCGAGCGTCGCCTTGAAGTCGCCCTGTTGACGCCGGACGGCCCCCATGATGTTGCGCGCCGCCCCCTTGCGGCTTTGCTTCGCCCCCGACGACAGGTTCGCCGTCTTCGCGTCGCGCAGCGATGCGGCCGCGTGACGCTGGATCGTGTCGTGTTCCTGTTCGAGCCTGCGCCGTACGCGCCCGCGCTCGGTGCGTGCATGGTCGAGCGCCGCTTGGGCGGCCTGCTGCGCCGCGTCGCGCTGCGCGCGGTAGAGCGCGTAGTTGCCGCCATACGAGCGCGCACCGTGCGGCGTCAGCTCGACGATGCGCTGCACGCCGGCGAGCAGCGCACGATCGTGGCTGACGATGACGACGCCGCCGCGCCAGCCGTCGAGCGCCGCGCGCAGCCACGCGCGGCCCGGCGCGTCGAGATGGTTGGTCGGTTCGTCGAGCACGAGCAGGCCGGCGCCGGACAGCAGCGCGCCGGTCAGCGCGACGCGTGCGCGCTGGCCGCCGCTCAGCGCATGAGCGGGCGTGTCGGGGCGCACGTCGTGCAGGCCCGCCGCATCGAGCGCCGTGCGCAGCCGCTCCGCGAGATCCCAGCGATCGCCGATCAAGTCGAAATCTTGAGGCTCCGCGCGGCCGTGCGCGAGACGCGCGAGCGCGCCGAGCGGCACATCGAGCGCGGCGACCTGCGCGACGGTTCGCGGGCCGGCGGCGGCGAGCGCGTCGTGCTGCTGCGCGACGTAGACGACGGGCGTGTGCCGCTCGATGGTCCCCGCGCTCGGCGCGCGGCGCCCCGCGATCAGTTGCGCGAGCAGGCTCTTGCCGACGCCGTTGCGGCCGACGATGCCGGTCGGCGTGCGATCGATGGTCAGGTCGAGCGAATCGAACAGCGTGACGCCGTCGTCGAAGCGGAAGGAAACGTGATGAAGCGCGACGAGCGCGCCGGCGGGCGTGGCTGCAGCCATGAGCACCTCCAAAAATGCGTGAAGACCTTCGCGCGCGGCGTGCGTGGCACGGGCGGCGAAAACATTTCGGGAAGGCTTAGTGGTTCACTTTGGCTGGCGTCCGGTAGGAGGAACAGGCGCGCAGTGTAGCAAGCGGCGCGCGCGGGTCGCAAGCGAGCGGCGCGGGGCCGTCGCTTGCGCGCCACGCGCGGTTACTGCACGGCCACCGTCGTGAAGTTCTGGCGTCCGAACGGACTCACGTGATAACCGCCCACGTTCGTGCGCGTGAGCGCGGCGGCCGTCGGGTAGCCGAGCGGGATCCACAGCGCCTGGTCGTGGATGATCTTCTGCGCCGATTCGTACAGCTTCGCGCGCTTCGCCTGATCGGCCGTCGACTTGCCGTCGGCGATCAGCTTGTCGAGCTGCGCGTCGCAGAAGCGCGCGAAGTTGATGCCCGACTTCACTGCATTGCAGCTGAACAGCGGCGACAGGTAGTTGTCCGGATCGCCGTTGTCGCCGGCCCAGCCCATGAACAGCATGTCGTGCTGGCCGAGCTTCGCCTGCTTGATCAGCTCGCCCCACTCGATCACCTTCACGTCGGCCTTCACGCCGATCTTCGCGAGGTCGGCCTGCAGCAGTTCCGCGCCGACCTTCGGGTTCGGGTTCAGCACGCTGCCGGTCGGGCGCGTCCAGATCGTCGTCGAGAAGCCGTTCGGGAAGCCGGCCTGCGCGAGCAACTGCTTCGCCTTCGCGGGATCGTACGGATACGGCGCGACATCCTTCGCATAGCTCCACGTGTTCGGCGGGTACGGGTTGTTCGCGGCCGTCGCGGTGTTGTCGAACACGACCTTCAGGTAGGTCGCACGGTCGAACGCGAGGTTCAGCGCCTCGCGCACCTTGTCGTTGTCGAGCGGCTTCTTCTGCGTGTTCAGCGCGACGAACGCGGTCATGAACGCGGGCGTCTGCACGACCTTCAGCGCGCTGTCGCCCTTCGCGGCGAGCACGTCCTGCGGCTTCGGCGACAGCGCGATCTGGCATTCGCCGGCCTTCACCTTCTGCAGCCGCACCGACGGGTCGGGCGTGATCGCATAGATCAGCCGGTCGACCTTCGGCTTCGTGCCCCAGTACGTCGGGTTCACGTCGTAGCGGATCAGCGCGTCCTTCGTATAGCTCTTCAGCACGAACGGGCCGGTGCCGACCGGCTTCGCGTTCAGGTCGGCCTGCTTGCCGGCCTTCAGCAACTGGTCCGCGTATTCGGCCGAATAGATCGACGCGAAGCCCATCGTCAGGATCGGCACGAACGTCGCGTTCGGCTCGTTCAGCACGAACTTCACGGTGCTGTCGTCGACTTTCGTGACCGACTTCACGAGCTTCACGAGGCCCATCGACTGCGCGTGCGGGAAGCCGCTCGCGCCGGCCACCTTGTGCCACGGGTTCGAATCGTCGAGCATCCGCGTGAACGTGAACACGACGTCGTCCGCGTTCAGCGCGCGGCCCGGCTTGAAATAGTCGGTGGTCTGGAACGCGACGTTCGGGCGCAGGTGGAACGTGTACGTGAGGCCGTCGGCGCTCGCTTCCCATTTGTCGGCGAGCGCGGGCACGACCTTCTTCGCGGCTTCGTCGTAGGACACGAGCGTGTTGAAGATCACGTCGGCCGATGCGTTGGTCGTGACGAGCGAGTTGTACTGCACGACGTCGAAGCCGTCCGGGCTCGATTCCGTGCAGACGGTGAGCGGCTTGGCGGCGGCGAGGCCGGGGGCGGCGAGGGCGGCGGCAACGGCGGCCGCCGCGAACAGCTTGACGTGCATAGGATCTCCCACGTGGCTTGTGTTTTTTGCTGGGTGACGGATGCGGGCGCGGCCCGGAAGCGGGCAGGGCCGGCGCGGCTGGCGAATAGCATACCGTCAAAGCGCGCGACGCGTGAAAAAAGGCGCCGGAACGCGGCGAATTGACCGAAAAACGGCTGCGTTCGCGACGGAACGGGTGTTGATGCGGCGCAGGCGCGGTGAGGGGGACGGGCGGACGGCGAAGCGGACGGGCGCGGCGAGGGCGCCTCGGAAGGTGACGCGGAACCGACGCGTCGACGGCGACGATACGGCCCGGCGCACGTCGCGCGGGCCGCGCCGACGCCTCGTCAGTGCGCGCCGGCCTTCGGCTTGCGCGGCGCCTTTTCGAACAGGCGGTCGTACAGCCAGCGCGGCAGCACGTGCAGCACCTTCGCGACGACGCCCATCTGCCACGGAATCACGCGGAACGCGTGCTGCCGCGCGATCGCGCGCGCCGCGCGTGCGGCGAAGCGGTCGGCGTCCATCAGGAACGGCATCCGGTACGGGTTGTGCGCGGTCATCGGCGTGCGGATGTAGCCGGGCGCGATCGTCACGACGCCGACGCCGGCCGGGCGCAATTCGACGCGCAGCGATTCGAGATACTTGATCGCGGCCGATTTCGACGCGCTGTATGCGCCGGAGCCCGGCAGGCCGCGCACGCCGGCGACACTCGCGACGCCGACCAGCGTGCCGTGGCGGGCGGCCGTCATCGGGCCGACGAACGGCTCGAACGTCGCGACCATCCCGTAGTAGTTGATGTCCATCACGTCGCGGAACGTCGCGAGGTCGCCCTGGCCCGTGACGGCGCCCTGGCTGATGCCCGCGTTCGCGATCACGACGTCGGGGCAGCCATGCGTCGCGATGAACGACGCGGCGGCCGTCGCGAGCGCGTCGGCGTCGCGCACGTCGGCGGAATAGACGGAGATGGACAGCGTGGGGAAGCGCCGCGCGAACGCATCGAGGGCATCGGTGCGCCGCGCGACGAGGGCGAGCGTGGCGCCCTGGCGGGCGTATTCCTCGGCCATCGCGAGGCCGAGGCCGCTCGACGCACCGGTGATGAAGACCTTCAGCGGAGTAGTCATGCCGGTGCGCGGACGGGGATCAGAGCTTCTTGTCCTGAACCTGCTTCACGAGGAAGTCGAGCACCTGGGCCGTGCCCGGGATGCTGTTCGTGTAGGCGGGGCCCGTCTTGTACTTGCCCTGGACGACGACCGTCGGCACGCCGTCGATCGCGTAGTCCTTCAACAGCTTGGCCGACTGGTTCACCTCGCCCTGCACGCTGAACGAGTTGTACGCGTCCATGAACTGCTTCTTGTCGACGCCTTGCGTGGCCAGGAAGTCGGCCTGCGCCTGCGGCGTCAGCAGGTAGTTCTTCTGCTTGTGGATCGCGTTGAAGATCGCCGGCGTGACCTTCTCGGCGATGCCGAGCGCGGACACCGCGTAGAACAGTTTCGAGTGCGGAACGAAGTCGTCGCGGAACGCGACCGGCACGCGCTTGAAGTCGATGTTGTTGCCCTGTTTCTTCACCCAGGCCTCGATCGTCGGCTCGAATTCGTAGCAGTGCGGGCAGCCGTACCAGAAGAACTCGATCACCTCGACCTTGCCGGCCGGCGCGGACGCCGGCTGCGGCGACTTCATCACCTCGAAGTCCTTGCCGGCGACCGGCGCGGCGGGCGAAGCGTGGACGAGGCCGGCGGCCAGGCCCAGGGACAGAAGGAGCGTGCTAAGCAGTTTTTTCATGTTGTGAACGTCGAATCAGTTGCTCGGGTTACGGAACGTAACGGGTTCTGCGTGGGCTCGGCCGGTTGGCTTACTGCTTCGTGAAGCGGATCACAGCCGTGTCGACACCTGCGTCGGACAGGCGCTGACGGGCCGAGTTCATATCCTCGAACTTCGAGAACGGGCCGACGCGCACGCGGAAATAGGTCACGCCGCTGACGTCGCGCTTCGACACCTTCGACTCGAAGCCCTGGAAGCCGAGGCGCGCGCGCTGCTGCTCGGCGTCGCCTTCGGTCTTGTACGCGCCCACTTGCAGGAAGTAGCCGGTGTTCGCGTCGTTTGCGGTCGGCGGCTTCGCGGCCGCGGCGGCGGCGGCCGACGACGTCGGCTTCGGCGTGTTCGCGGCCAGCTGCTGTTGCTGCTTTTGCGCGGCGGCCTGCTGCGCCTGCTTCTGCGCGGCGAAGCGTGCGAGGTCATCCTCGCCGCCTTGCTGCTGTTGCTGCGCCTGTTGCGTCTTCTTCGGCGGCGTGGTGTCGGCCGGCTTCGGTGCGACGGCGACGCCGTTGCCCGACGACGTATTGTTCGATGCCGCGGTGTTGTTCGAACCGCTGGTGCCGTTCGGGTTGCCCGACGGCGGCACCTCGACGATCTGCGGCTCGGGCAGCAGGCCGCCCTGGGTCTGGTTCGCGGCCTGGCCGGGCGCGGTGTTCGGCGGTGCGGGCTGCGCGGCCTGCGGCACCGGCTGGCCGGGCGTCTTGCCCTGCAGCGCGCGGTTCGGGTCGAACTGCTGCGGCTGGCTCGCGCCGTTGTCGGCCGGCGGCGGCGCGACCTTCGACACGAACGGAGACGGCGAACGCGTGATGTAGAGCGCCACCACCACGGCGATCGCCAGGCCGACGATCAGGCCCAGCACGATTCCAAGAAATGTCCCTCCGGCTTGTTTCGATTGCTTCGAAGTTCGGCGTGGTTGTGCCATTGCTTGAGTCACCTGCAAAAAGAATCGTGAAAAGGCCGCGGCAGGCGCTGCCGCGGCCATTCGCTGCCCGGATCGGGCTGCTTACATCTTGGCGGGCGCGGACACGCCGAGCACCGCCAGGCCGTTCTCGAGCACCTGCCGGGTCGCGGCGAGCAGCGCGGCGCGCGCATTGCGCGGCGCTTCGTCGTCGACCAGGACGCGCTCCGCATTGTAGAACGAGTGGAATTCGCCAGCGAGATCGCGCAGGTAGAACGCGACCGCGTGCGGCGCCAGCTCGTTCGCCGCGTGCGTGAGCATGTCCGGGTACTCGGCCAGCTTCTGCATCAGCGACGCCGCCTGCGCGCTCGTCAGCTGCGACAGGTCGGCGCCCGGCAGCTGCGCGACGTCGACGTTGTAGCGCGACTTCAGTTCGTTGAGCACCGAGCAGATTCGCGCATGCGCGTACTGGACGTAATAGACCGGGTTTTCGTCGTTCTGTTTCAGCGCGAGGTCGATGTCGAACACGAATTCGGTATCGGCCTTGCGCGAGATCAGGAAGAAGCGCACCGCGTCGCGGCCGCGCGTGATGGTGGCCTCGTCGATCAGGTCGGGTGCCGCTTCCTGGCCCGCCGCCGCGCCGCCCGACCATTCGATCAGGTCGCGCACCGTCACGTAGCTGCCCGCGCGCTTCGAGATCTTCACTTCCTGGCCGTCGCGCATCACGGTGACCATCTTGTGCAGCACGTAGTCGGGATAGCCCTTCGGAATCCCGATGTGCAGCCCCTGCAGGCCGGCGCGCACGCGCGCGATCGTGCCGTGGTGGTCCGAGCCCTGGATGTTGATCACCTTCGTGAAGCCGCGCTCCCACTTCGTCACGTGGTACGCGACGTCCGGCACGAAGTACGTGTACGTGCCGTCCGACTTGCGCATCACGCGATCCTTGTCGTCGCCTTCGTCGGTCGTGCGCAGCCACAGCGCGCCGTCCTGCTCGTAGGTCATGCCGGCCTTGATCAGCGCGTCGACCGTCTTCTCGACGCGGCCTTCGCTGTACAGCGACGACTCGAGGTAGTACTGGTCGAACTTCACGCCGAACGCCTGCAGGTCCATGTCCTGCTCGCGACGCAGGTACGTGACCGCGAACTTGCGGATCGCGTCGAGATCCTCGACGTCGCCCGTGCCCTTGACCGGTTCGCCGTCCGACGCGGCGACCGTCTCGCCGTTCAGGAAGTCGCGTGCGATGTCGGCGATGTATTCGCCGTTGTACGCGGCTTCCGGCCAGCCCGCGTCGCCCGGCTTCAGGCCGCGTGCGCGCGCCTGCGTCGAGATCGCGAGGTTGCCGATCTGCACGCCGGCGTCGTTGTAGTAGAACTCGCGGTGCACCGCGTAGCCCTGGCTCGCGATCACGTTCGCGAGCACGTCGCCGAGCGCGGCCTGGCGGCCGTGGCCGACGTGCAGCGGGCCGGTCGGGTTCGCCGACACGAATTCGAGCAACACTTGCTTGCCTTTTTCGCGATCCGACGTGCCGAACGCGCGGCCCTGGTCGAACACGGCGGCGATCACCGCCTGCTTCGCGGCGGCCGACAGGCGCAGGTTGATGAAGCCGGGGCCGGCGATCTCGGCGGCTTCGACGAGGCCTTGCGCGGCCGGCTGCGCGGTGAGCGCGGCGACGATCTGTTCGGCGAGCTGGCGCGGGTTCGTGCCGAGCGGCTTGGCGAGCTGCATCGCGACGTTGCACGCGACGTCGCCGTGCGCGGCGACCTTCGGACGCTCCAGCGTGATGGTCGGGGCGACGGACGCCGCATCGGCGCCTTTCAGCGCGTGTGCGACCTGCTTGACGCTATCCGCGAGCAGGGCTTCGAGGGTCTGTTTGTGTGCTGGCAGCATGCTGGTAGAAGGCTTCGTTGGTGGCGGCCGGAAACGCCGGCCCGCCGGCGCGCTTTTTAAGCGCGCGTTTCAGGGATCGCAGAATTTTAACAGGTGCTAATATGCCGCTCAGGCGGTCCGCGTCCGCGAGGCCGGACGCCGGTCTGCCAGCGTTCCCCAACCGCGCCGCGCAGGCACAACAAGATGAAAAGGGAATTGTCATGATTACGTTCAAGAGCAAGGCGGCACAGGATCTCGACGTGCTGAAGGATTTCGCCGTGTACGTGCTGGGCCTCGTCGGCAAGCAGCTGGGCGAGCGCGGTGTGATTACGCACGACGAGCTGGACCACGCGATCGCCAAGCTGGAAGGCGCCGTTGCGCAGGCGAAGCAGGAACGCGCCGAGCATGCCGGCCATTTCCACGAGGACGAAGCCGACCACGCGCACCACGAAGTGCCGCCGAGCCTGGCACAGCGCGTCGCGCCGTTCCTCACGATGCTGCGCGAGGCGAAGGCCGGCGAGGCCGACGTGCACTGGGGCTTCTGAGCTTCGTTGCCCGGCAGGTCGAAAGACCGGCAACGCAAGAAAAAGCCCGCTCGAACGCGGGCTTTTTCTTTTGTCTGATCAAACGGGCGGGTGGCCGCCCGTCCGCGTCGATCAGAGCTGCGGCGCGAGCGCGCGGCGCGCGTCGTCGAGCGACAGCGCCATGCGCCGCGCGTAATCCTCGAGCTGATCCTGCCCGATTTTGCCGACCGAGAAATAGCGGCTGTCCGGATGCGCGAGGTAGAAGCCCGACACGCTCGCGGCCGGCAGCATCGCCAGCGAGTCGGTCACGCTCATGCCGATCTCGTCCGCATGCAGCACGTCGAACATGTCGCGCTTCACGAGGTGATCGGGGCAGGCCGGGTAGCCGGGCGCCGGGCGGATGCCCGCGTACTTTTCCGCGATCAGCGCGTCGTTGTCGAGCGTCTCGCCGCTCGCGTAGCCCCACAGCTCGCGGCGCACGCGCGCGTGCATCGCTTCGGCGAACGCTTCCGCGAAGCGGTCGGCGAGCGCCTTCAGCATGATCGCGCTGTAGTCGTCGTGGTCGGCTTCGAACTGCTTTTCCTTCACGTCGACGCCGAGGCCGGCCGTCACCGCGAACATCCCGATGTAGTCGGCCACGCCCGACGCCTTCGGCGCGATGAAGTCGGCGAGCGAACGATTCGGCCGCATCACGCCGTCGACCACCGGCCGCACGCTCTGCTGGCGCAGGTTGCGCCACGTGAGCAGCACTTCCGAGCGCGATTCGTCGCTGTAGATCTCGATGTCGTCGTCATTGACGGTGTTCGCCGGCAGCAGCGCAATCACGCCGCTCGCGGTCAGCCAGCGACCCTGGATCAGGCGCGCGAGCATCGACTTCGCGTCGGAGAACACGCGCCGCGCCGATTCCCCGACGATCTCGTCGTTCAGGATCGCCGGGTATGGACCCGCGAGGTCCCAAGTCTGGAAGAACGGGCCCCAGTCGATGTAGTTCGCGAGCTCGCCCAGGTCGTAGTTCTTGAACACGCGGCGGCCGATGAACTTCGGCTTCACCGGCGTATAGCCGGCCCAGTCGACCTGGGTCTTGTTCGCGCGCGCCTCGGCGAGCGTGACCATCGGCTGCGCCTTGCGGTTCGCGTGCTGGTCGCGGATGCGTTCGTAGTCGGATTTCAGCTCGTCGAGGTACTTCGCCGCGCCTTCGTCGGACAGCAGGTTCGACGCGACCGACACCGAGCGCGATGCGTCCGGCACGTAGACGACCGGGCCTTCGTAGTGCGGCGCGATCTTCACGGCCGTGTGCACGCGCGACGTCGTCGCGCCGCCGATCAGCAGCGGGATCTTCTTCACGCGGAAGTAGTCGTCGCGCTGCATTTCGGACGCGACGTACGCCATTTCCTCGAGGCTCGGCGTGATGAGGCCCGACAGCCCGATGATGTCCGCGCCCTCGACCTTCGCCTTCGCGAGGATCTCGTTGCACGGGACCATCACGCCCATGTTGACCACTTCGAAGTTGTTGCACTGGAGCACGACCGACACGATGTTCTTGCCGATGTCGTGCACGTCGCCCTTCACGGTCGCGATGACGATCTTGCCCTTCGCGCGCACGTCGCCGCCCGCTTCCGCGAGCAGGCGCTTTTCTTCCTCGATGAACGGGATCAGGTGCGCGACGGCCTGCTTCATCACGCGCGCCGACTTCACGACCTGCGGCAGGAACATCTTGCCCTGGCCGAACAGGTCGCCGACGACGTTCATCCCGTCCATCAGCGGCCCTTCGATCACGTTGATTGGACGGCCGCCGGCCGCGGCGATCTTCGCGCGCGCTTCCTCGGTGTCCTCGACGATGAAGTTCGTGATGCCGTGCACGAGCGCGTGCGCGAGGCGCTTCTCGACCGGCTGGTTGCGCCACTCGAGGTTCTCTTCCTTCTTCGCGGCGCCGGTCTTGAACTTGTCGGCGATCTCGAGCAGGCGGTCGGTCGAATCCGCGCGGCGGTTCAGGATCACGTCCTCGACGCGCTCGCGCAGTTCCGCGTCGAGATCGGCGTACACGCCGAGCTGGCCCGCGTTCACGATGCCCATGTCCATCCCGGCCTGGATCGCGTGATACAGGAACACGGTGTGGATCGCCTCGCGCACCGGGTCGTTGCCGCGGAACGAGAACGACACGTTCGACACGCCGCCGCTCACCTTCGCGTACGGCAGGTTCTGCTTGATCCAGCGGGTCGCCTCGATGAAGTCGACCGCGTAGTTGTTGTGCTCCTCGATGCCCGTCGCGACCGCGAAGATGTTCGGGTCGAAGATGATGTCTTCCGGCGGGAAGCCGACTTCGTTCACGAGGAAGTCGTACGAGCGCTTGCAGATCTCGGTCTTGCGCTCGAACGTGTCGGCCTGGCCCGTTTCGTCGAACGCCATCACGACCGCGGCCGCGCCGTAGCGGCGGATCAGGTTCGCGTGGTGGCGGAACGCGTCCTCGCCTTCCTTCAGCGAGATCGAGTTCACGATCGCCTTGCCCTGCACGCACTTGAGGCCGGCCTCGATCACCTCCCACTTCGACGAGTCGATCATGATCGGCACGCGCGCGATGTCCGGCTCCGATGCGATCAGGTTCAGGAAGCGCACCATCGCCGCCTTCGAATCGAGCATCGCCTCGTCCATGTTGATGTCGATCACCTGCGCGCCGTTCTCGACCTGCTGGCGCGCGACGGCGAGCGCCTCGTCGAACTGGCCGTTGAGGATCATCCGGGCGAACGCCTTCGAGCCGGTGACGTTGGTGCGTTCGCCGACGTTGATGAAGAGCGTCCCGGGCGTGACGTTGAACGGCTCGAGGCCGGCAAGGCGCATCATGTGATCGGTCATGGCGGTGCGAATTCTGGTGATGAAGGACGTGGGGGGCGGTCAGGCGTTGTCGCTGTACTGGTTCGGCCAGCGGCGCGGCTTCACGTCGGCGAGCGCCTTCGCGATTTCGGCGATGTGTTCGGGCGTCGTGCCGCAGCAGCCGCCCGCGAGGTTCACGAGCCCGGCCTGCGCGAATTCCTTCAGCAGGCCCGACGTGACGTCCGGCGTTTCGTCGAAGCCCGTGTCGCTCATCGGGTTCGGCAGGCCCGCGTTCGGGTAGCACGACACGTAGGTGTCGCACAGCTTCGCGAGCTCGGCGATGTACGGGCGCATCAGCGCCGCGCCGAGCGCGCAGTTCAGGCCGAACGTGAGCGGCTTCGCATGGCGCAGCGAATTCCAGAACGCCTCGACCGTCTGGCCTGACAGGATCCGGCCCGACGCGTCGGTGACGGTGCCCGAGATCATGATCGGCAGGCGCTCGCCGGTATCCTCGAACAGCTCGTCGAGCGCGAACAGCGCGGCCTTCGCGTTCAGCGTGTCGAAGATCGTCTCGACGAGGAACAGGTCGACGCCGCCGTCGAGCAGCGCCTTCGCCTGCTGGTAGTACGACGTGCGCAGCTCGTCGAACGTGACGTTGCGCGCGCCCGGATCGTTGACGTCGGGCGAGATGCTGGCCGTCTTCGGCGTCGGCCCGATCGCGCCCGCGACGAAGCGCGGCTTGTCCGGCGTCGCGTATTTCGCGGCCGATTCGCGCGCGAGCTTCGCCGACTCGACGTTCATCTCGACGACGAGATCTTCCATCCCGTAGTCGGCCTGCGCGACGGTCGTCGCGCCGAACGTGTTGGTCTCGACGATGTCGGCGCCGGCCGCGAAGTACTGGTCGTGGATCTCGCGGATGATCTGCGGCTGCGTGAGCGACAGCAGCTCGTTGTTGCCCTTGATGTCGCGCGGGAAATCCTTGAAGCGCTCGCCGCGATACGCGGCTTCGTCGAGCTTGTAGCGCTGGATCATCGTGCCCATCGCGCCGTCGAGGATCAGGATGCGCGATTTCAGCAGCGCGGGCAGTGCGGCGCCGCGCGTGTAGGGCGCGTCGAGCGGGACGGAAGCGGCGAGAGGGGTCGCAGACATGGGCGGAAGACCGGCGAAGACGGAAAACCGCCATTGTAGCCGGTGCGCCTGAGCGCCGCCCGGCCTTGCGCCGCGCGGGCGGCCCGCCAAATGAAAACCCCCGCCGGCGAACCGGGCGGGGGCGTGATCGGAGTGCTCGCGGGGGCCGCGCGGCGTGCGCGGCGAATGGCCCGGCCGCACGAGGCGCCGGGCCGCGGGTCGTCAGTGCAGCACGACGGGCATCATCATCAGGCTGTCGAATTGTCCGAGGAATTCGTCGACCTCGTCGAGCGACGGCTCATCCTCGATCAATTGCTTCACGTGTGCGCGGAATCGTTCGGCAAGCTCGCCGTCGATGAAGATTTCGCGCTGCGCGTTCTTGTCGACGATTTCGTATCCGCCGGCATTCATCAGATGATGGCCGGCCTGCGGCGCGAATTCGACGACGCAGTAGTTGGGGCTGTTGTAGATCATTTGCATGGCGGCACTCCTCTTCGCAGTGGCATCTGGCCTTGTTGTCCCCTAGGTGGGGCGAGCCTTGCCGGTTTCAAGGGGCTTGCGCTGCACACCCCGTTCCCGTTTGCGTGGGGTGTATCGGTTAGAAGCCGATATCGATGAAACGTTTCCCATTGTCTGCCGGTGGACGGAAATAGTTGTTAAAGAGTGTCATCGGCCATTTCACGGGAATCTGTAATCGGTCGAAATTGCCGAATCGCGTGCGCTTACGCGCGGGTTCACTGTGTGACAGTCGAAGCAGCCGGCGGCGCAGCCGGTTGGGCGGGCGGTTGCACGGCGGCCGGCGGCACCGGTTGGGCCGGTTCCGCGGCCGGTGTGGGCGAGGCCCCCGGCGCCGGCGCACCGGCGGGCGCGTTCGTTGCGCCGCCCGGCGGCGCGGCGTCGGCCGGCACGCTCGGCGCCGCGAGGCGGCCATGCCACACCAGCTCGATCTGTGCACCGTTCGGCTCGGTCTGCATGAGCCGCGCGGGCAGCCAGCCGAGCGACGGCGCGAGCCACATGTCGATGCGGCGCGTATCGCCGTCCCGGCGCGGCAGGCGCATGAAGTGCCGCGCGTCGATAATGCCGGCCTGCGTCTGCACCTGCTCGTCGCCGATCACGGCGATCGGCCAGGTCTCGCCGCTGTTGTTGTCGATCACGAAGAACTGCTGCGTGACGCCCGGCTTGTACGCGGACGGATTGCCGCGCACGAGCCCCGACAACTGCATCAGCATGCTGAAGCGGTCCTGCACGCCGTCGGGCAGCGGTGCGTTGTTCGGCGTGCGCGTGAACACGACCTGCCGGATCTCGCGGTTGAAGATCGCGATGTCTTCCGGCCGCTTGCCGCGCTTCTCGACGTAACGGTCGGGCGCGATGCCGAACGCGTCGATGCGGCCTTCGCTGCGATAGGTGAACGGGCCGACGAACGGCACGGGCATCGACACCGACAGGTCGTACGTGTGCCCGTCGGTGCGCCAGCGGATCGTGCCGATCATGTTCTGCATCCCGTTGTAGAACGTGTCGTATTGCAGGTCGCCGGACGGCGGCGCGGCGAACTTCACGCCGCTCGTCGCGGGGCCCGGCGTCGCGGCGCTGCCGGCGCCGGCGGCCGATGCGGCTTGCGCGCCCGACGCACCCGGTACGCCGCTCGCCGCCGACGCGGCGGCAGGCGGCGGTTCGCCGTGCTCGGCTGTCTGCGTCGACGTGAGGACCGGCTCGGGCGTCGGCGCGGGTTTCGGCGCGGCAGCCCTGGGCGCGGCGGGGGCCGGGCGTTCGACCGGCTTCGGCGCCGGCGGGGCGGGCTGGCGCTCGATCGGCCGCGGTTTCAGCAGCTCGATCTGCACGGGGATTTCGGCGGGCGGCGGCGTGAACGATTCGCGGCTGCGCATCAGCCAGACGGCGGCGAGCGCATGCAGCACCAGCACGACGACGAGCGCGACGGCCACGCGCAGCCAGCGGCGGGGCAGGGCGTGACTCGGGCGGATGTCGGCGGGCTGAATGGGCATCGGAACAGGATCGGGGCGGTCGCGTGACGTCGGGCGCGCAAGCGCGCCACAGGAATCGGACCGTCGGATGCGCTGCGCGTTCGCGATGCGAGACGTGTAGCGGTGCGTCAGGCGTCGCGTGCGTCGGGACTATAGCCGAGTTCGTAAGACAGTTTCCGCGCGCATGCGCGCAGCGCGGTGTCGATCTCGCCGCCCCACGCGATGTCGAACGAGCCTTCCTGGCCGAGCGCGACGAGCGCGAGCGCGAGTTCGCCGACCGCATCGAATACCGGCATGCAGAACGCGTGGATCGTCGGCAGCAGCATCCCTTCGACGCGCGCGGCTTCGTGCCGGCGCACGTCGGCGAGCACCGCGTCGACCTCGTCGAGCGTGCGCGGGCCGCCGTGGTGCGGCGAGCGGCGCGTATCGGCGAGTTCGCGCTCGAGCATCGCGGCGGTCTTGCCGCGCGGCAGGTACGCGGCGAACAGCAGGCCCGTCGCCGAGCCGAGCAGCGGCATCACGTCGCCGAGCTTCAGCGACGCCTTCGCCGGATGGCTCGATTCCATCCAATGCACGATCGTCGGCCCCTGGTTGCCCCACACCGCGATACCGACCGTCTGGTCGAGGCGGTCGCGGAATTCGGTCAGCGCGATCCGCGCGAGCTTCACGCCGTCGACGCGCGCGAGCCGCGCGAGCCCCATCTGCAGCGCGAAACCGCCCAGCTCGTAGCGGCCGGACACCGGGTCTTGCGACACGACGCCGAGCCGCGAGAAGCTGACGAGGTAGCGATGCGCCTTCGCGGGACTCATGCCCGCGCGCTGCGCGAGATCGCGCAGCATCATCGCGCGCGGCTCGCTCGTCAGCACGTCGAGCAGGCGGAAGCCGACCTCGATCGACTGGATGCCGGAACGGACTTTCTCGCCGTGCTCGCCGGAAGCGGCGTCATCGGTGTCGGAGTCGGCGAGATCGTCGTCGGGAAGCGGGCTGGCGGGCATGGGCAACGGGGGCGCGAAAATGCGGCAGGAATCGGGGCGGAAACGGCAGGCGCGATCGTCGCGCGCCGCATGGATTCACCATCGTAAAATAGATTCCCTCCATCGTCACTACAACGGCAGAGTCCCCCTTATGAAACTTGCTTCGCTGAAGGACGGCACGCGCGACGGCCAGCTGATCGTCGTGTCGCGCGACCTGCACACCGCGGCGATCGCCGACACGATCGCGCCGACGCTGCAGCGCGTCCTCGACGACTGGGCGTTCTACGCGCCGCAGCTGCGCGACCTGTACGACGCGCTGAACCACGGCCGCGCGCGCCATGCATTCGCGTTCGATCCGGCCAACTGCATGGCGCCGCTGCCGCGCGCGTTCCAGTGGGCCGACGGCTCCGCCTACGTGAACCACGTCGAGCTCGTGCGCCGCGCGCGCGGCGCGGAGATGCCGCCCGAATTCTGGACCGATCCGCTGATGTACCAGGGGGGCAGCGACGATTTCCTGGGCCCGCGCGACGACGTCGTGTGCCCGTCGGAGGAATGGGGCATCGATTTCGAGGCGGAAGTCGCGGTGATCACCGGCGACGTGCCGATGAGCGCATCGCCCGACGCCGCGTTGAAGGCCGTGCGCCTCGTCACGCTCGTGAACGACGTGTCGCTGCGCAACCTGATTCCGGCCGAGCTCGCGAAGGGCTTCGGCTTCTTCCAGAGCAAGCCGGCCACCGCGTTCGCGCCGGTCGCCGTGACGCCCGACGAGCTCGGCGACGAATGGCGCGAAGGCCGCGTGCACCGGCCGATGATCGTCCACTGGAACGGCAGGAAGGTCGGCCAGCCCGATGCGGGTACCGACATGGTGTTCCACTTCGGCCAGTTGATCGCGCACGCGGCGAAGACGCGCAACCTGCGTGCCGGCTCGATCGTCGGCTCGGGCACGGTGTCGAACAAGGACGCGAAGCGCGGCTACTGCTGCATCGCCGAGAAGCGCTGCCTGGAGACGATCGAGCACGGCGCGCCGCAGACCGAATTCATGCGCTACGGCGACACCGTGCGCATCGAGATGTTCGACACGGCCGGCAAGTCGATCTTCGGCGCGATCGAGCAGTCGGTCGCCCCGCCCGACGGCGCGGCGTAAGCCGCGTACCGCGACACCCGGCCCCGGTCCGCGCGCCGGGTTTCGCCTGATGTTTGCCCGCGCGGGCTTGGCTACACTCGATTCAAGAGCGTCGAACAAGGAGCGGCACATGGCCGATCTCGCCGCGTACGGCGGTTACGAAGCACTGAAGGTGACGCGCCGCGACCACGGCGTGCTCGACATCGTGATGAGCGGCGAGGGGGCGAACCGCAGCGGCCTCGCGACCGCGAACGCGCGCATGCATCGCGAGCTCGCCGACATCTGGCGCGACGTCGACCGCGATCCCGACACGCGCGTCGCGGTGATCCGCGGCGAAGGCAAGGGCTTTTCGGCGGGCGGCGATCTCGCGCTCGTCGAGGACATGGCCAACGACTTCGACGTGCGCGCCCGCGTGTGGCGCGAGGCGCGCGACCTCGTCTACAACGTGATCAACTGCAGCAAGCCGATCGTGTCGGCGATGCATGGCCCGGCCGTCGGCGCGGGGCTCGTCGCCGGGCTGCTCGCCGACATCTCGATCGCCGCGCGGGATGCGCGCATCATCGACGGCCATACGCGGCTCGGCGTCGCGGCCGGCGACCACGCGGCGATCGTGTGGCCGCTGCTGTGCGGGATGGCGAAGGCGAAGTACTACCTGCTGCTGTGCGAGCCCGTGAGCGGCGCGGAGGCCGAGCGGATCGGGCTGGTCTCGCTCGCGGTCGAGCCGGCCGACCTGCTGCCGAAGGCGTACGAAGTGGCCGAGCGGCTCGCGCAGGGTTCGCAGTCGGCGATCCGCTGGACCAAGTACGCGCTGAACAACTGGCTGCGCTCGGCCGGGCCGACCTTCGATACGTCGCTCGCGCTCGAGTTCATGGGCTTCTCGGGGCCCGACGTGCAGGAGGGCATCCGCTCGCTGCGCGAGCGGCGCCCGCCCGCGTTCCCCGGCGACGCGCCGTTCTGACGCGCGCGCTATGATCGATTCACGCGCGGCCGCGCGACGCATGGCGGCCGCCTCGCTTCCCCAGTCAAACAGGATGCCCGTATGACGACCGATGCCTCCGACGCCAACCCTTTCGCCGGCTTTGCCGGCTTCAAGCCCGCCGACATGATGGACCGCATGTGGGACATGATGCGGATGTCGCCGTTCGGCGGCATGGCGCCGTTTCCCGGCGCGGCGACAGGGCTGCCGCCGTCGCTGTCGAGCATGTCCGACATGATGGCGCCGCTCACGAGCGTCGAGGAACTCGACAAGCGGATCACCGATCTGCGCGCGGTCGAGCAGTGGCTGAAGCTCAACCTCGGGATGCTGCAGTCCGCGATCCAGGCGCTCGAGGTGCAGCGTGCGACGCTCGCGACGCTGCGTGCGTTCGGCGCGTTCGCGCAAAGCTCGATGTCGGCGGCCGAGGACGCGGCCGTTGCCGCCGCGCAGGCGGCGAAGGCCGCACCGTCCGGCGACGCGGCGCCGGCGCCGGATGCCGCCGATGCGCCCGCCGGCGACGCCGGGCAGGCGTTCGACCCGGCCGGCTGGTGGAACCTGCTGCAGTCGCAGTTCAACCAGCTCGCGAGCCTCGCGATGGCGCAGCCGGGCATGCAGCCCGCCGCGCCCGGCGACGCGCCGCCGGATGCGGCCGCCGCGCCGGAACCGGTCGCGAAGCCGGCGCCGGCGGCCGCCGCGCCGCGCAAGCCCGCCGCGAAGCGCGCAAAGCCGTCCGGCTCCGCCGCGGCGCGCGCCGCCGCCGCTTCGTCGCCCGAAACGCGTCCGCCGAAGCGCTCGACGTGACGCGGCGCCGGTAGCAGGTCGATCATGCGGCTCGCGCTCGTTCTGATGGGGGGCGGCGCGCGTGCCGCCTACCAGGTCGGCGTGCTGAAGGCACTGGCCGAGATCGCGCGCGAAGCCGATCCGCAGCGGCACACGCTGCCGTTCGCGGTGGTGTGCGGCTCGTCGGCCGGCGCGATCAACGCGACGTCGCTCGCGAGCCACGCGGACGATTTCTCTCACGGCGTGCGGCGCCTGCTCGAGTTCTGGGAGCCGCTGCGCGCCGATTACGTGTATCGCAGCGACTGGCTCGGCATCGCGGCCGCCGGCGCGCGCTGGCTCGCGACCATGACGTTCGGCTGGGCGGCCCGCCGCTCGCCGCGCGGGTTGCTCGACAACACGCCGCTCGCGCACCTGCTGCAGCGCGAGCTGAGCTTCCACCGGATCGAGCAGATGCTCGAGGCGCGGCTGCTGCATGCGCTTTCGATCACCGCGCTCAGCTATTCGAGCGGCCGGCACCTGACGTTCTACCAGGCGGCGCAGCCGATCCAGGCATGGCGGCGCGCGCAGCGCACCGCGCGACTCGTCGACCTGTCGGCGTCGCACCTGCTCGCGTCGTCGGCCATCCCGTTCGTGTTCCCGGCCGTGCCGCTCGTGCTCGACGGGCAGATCGAATACTTCGGCGACGGGTCGATCCGGCAGATCGCGCCGCTGTCGCCGGCCATCCACTTCGGTGCGGACCGGATCGTCGTCATCGGCGCGGCCGACCCGCGCCCCGAAATCCCGGCCGCGAACGGCGCCGGGCTGGTGCGCGGCTACCCGACGCTCGCGCAGATCGGCCAGCAGGTACTCGCGAGCGTGTTCCTCGACTCGATCGGTTCGGACATCGAACGCATCGAGCACATCAACCGGATGATCGAGCACCTGCCGCACCAGGTCGAGGTCGACAGCGGCTGGCGGCACGTGGACGTGCTCGCGATCGCGCCGTCCGAGCGCATCGAGCTGATCGCCGCGAAGCACCTGAAGCAGATGCCGGCGACGATGCGCGGGCTGCTCGGCGCGATCGGCGGCAGCCAGCCGGCCGGCGCGTCGTTCGCGAGCTACCTGCTGTTCGAGGAGGCATTCACGCGCGAGCTGATCGAGCTCGGCTACGTCGACGGGCGCGCGCAGCGCGACACGCTTGCCGGCTGGATCGCGCAGGCGGACGGCAGCGGCGCGACGGCGGCCGGCACGCCGCCGGCAGGCGGCCAAGCGGCCGGCAAAATACGGGTCTGACACGCACAGGGGAATGTAAGGTTGCGTTTTCGCGACGGTTGCCCGCGACCGATCGCCGCACCGCAGTGGGCGGCGCGCGACCAGGCAAGCGTCTCGGAACCGTCATGCACGCGTGATATCATGGCCGCCGCCGTATACACCATATCGAGCAGCCCGCCGATCCGGCATCCGCACGGGACCCTCCGGGGAACCCGCCTGGGGCAGGGGACGGGCGCGCCAACGAGCCGGCCAGCGCCGGCCCCCAACGCAGGCAAGCGTGGCCGGCTCCGTCCGAACGGAGCGCGGCTGCGGCATGCCCAACGGCGGCGACGCGGCCGCACGGCTGCCGGACGAGGAATCAACGTCCGGCGGGTCGGTTTCCCGCGTAAAATTTGAGTCTTGGCTGCAAAAAGCGCGCGTGGCGCGCCGGCGCGGCAACAGTCACGTTTAGAGAAGTCGCATTGCGCAGAACAGGGGTGGGACCATCATGAACACGATGCTTTATCCGGAACTTTACAGGTCGCTCGAAGCCGTCCGCTGGGACATGGAGAAGGACATTCCGTGGGACAAGTTCGACGCTTCGCTGCTCACCGACGAGCAGGCGAAGACGATCAAGATGAACGCGATCACCGAATGGTCGGCGCTGCCCGCGACCGAAATGTTCCTGCGCGACAACCAGCACGACAGCGATTTTTCCGCGTTCATGAGCGTGTGGTTCTTCGAGGAGCAGAAGCATTCGCTCGTGCTGATGGAATACCTGCGCCGCTTCAAGCCGGACATGGTGCCGACCGAAGAGGAACTGCACGCGGTGCGCTTCCAGTTCGACCCGGCGCCGCCGCTCGAGACGCTGATGCTGCACTTCTGCGGCGAGATCCGCCTGAACCACTGGTACCGCTGCGCGGCCGACTGGCACACCGAGCCCGTCATCAAGCAGATCTACGAAACGATCTCGCGCGACGAAGCGCGTCATGGCGGCGCCTACCTGCGCTACATGAAGAAGGCGCTGAACAACTGCGGCGACGTCGCACGCGCCGCGTTCGCGAAGATCGGCGTGCTGATGGCGTCGGCGCGCCGCACCGAGAAGCCGCTGCATCCGACCAACCTGCACGTGAATCAGGCGCTGTTCCCGCGCGACACCGTGCAGTCGCGCCTGCCCGATCCGGAATGGCTCGAGCGCTGGCTCGACGAGCAGATCCGTTTCGACGGGGAGTGGGAAAAGAAGGTCGTCGAGCGGATCCTGCACAACCTGTCGATCCTGTTCGAGCGTACGTTCGCGACCGCGCAGGAGCTGAACCGCTATCGCAAGGAAGTCACCGGCCGCCTGCAGGCCGAAAGCGGCCCGTCGTCGGCCGCGCAGCCGGCCTGAGGCCGGCAGGTGCCGCCGCCGGCGTGATGCGCGCCGGCCGCACGGCGCCGTCGCGTATTCGTTGCATGAAGCCCGCCTGGCCAGCCCGGCGGGCTTTTTAACTGGCGCCGCCGTTGCGCGGGCCATCGTTCATTCCGTCCGATCTCCACCATGTCCGCTACCTTCGAACGCAAGCTGATCACCCGTGATGCCCTCGTCGCACTGCGCGCGTCGCTGCCGTCGCCCGTCGTGTTCACCAACGGCGTCTTCGACATCCTGCATCGCGGCCACGTCACGTATCTCGCCGACGCGAAAGCGCTCGGCGCGTGCCTGATCGTCGGCGTCAACAGCGATGCGTCGGTGCGCATGCTCGGCAAGGGCGACGACCGGCCGATCAATCGCGAAGAAGACCGCGCGGCACTGCTCGCGGCGCTGGAAAGCGTCGACTGGGTCGTGACGTTCGGGGAAAAGACGCCGGTGTCGCTGATCGAGGCCGTCCGTCCGGACATCCTCGTGAAGGGCGGCGACTACGACATGGATGCGTTGCCGGAATCGGCGCTCGTGCGCGGCTGGGGCGGCCGTGCGTTGGCGATTCCGTTCGAGCACGACCGTTCGACCACCGCGCTGCTGAAGAAGGTGCGCGCGCAGCAGCCCTGAGCGCGGACCGGCGCCGTCAGGGCGCGGACGCGGCGAGCGGTGCGGTCGTGACCGCCGGCGGCGCGATCGGGCCGCCGATGACGGGCTGGTCGGTCGCCTGCGCGAGCGGTGTCACGCGCAGCGCGTCGGGCCGCACCTGCCGCGACAGCACGCCGGGTTCGCGCGGGCCGGCCGCCGGCAGCGGCCCGAACACGCCGCGTGCCACCACGAACGCGAGCATGTTGGCGAGAAAGAGAACAGCGATCAGCCAGCGCAGCATCGTCGAAACTCCTTGTCGTCATCGACGTGGTTCACGTCATTCAGTCGAGCCGGCCGCATGGCCGGCTTTTTCATGGTTCGCGCCGATCGATTGCGCGGGCGGTTGCAGCCGCGCCGCGCGCACTGCATCGTCGGTGTGACGCGGGTCCGTCCGGACCCGCGCCGTCACGTACCGGCGCGCTGCCGGCACCTGTTCCGTCAATCCTGCGCGGCCTCGGCCGCGATCAGCGCGAGCCCGGACAGGATCAATGCATCGTGCCGCGTATGCGGGACCGTCAGCGCGCGCGCGACCTCGTCCGCCGCACCGCCGGCCAGTACGAGCCGCACGGGCGCCTGCCAGGCTTCGGCCAGGTCGCGCCACGCGCGTTCGATCAGCCCGGCCTGCGCATACAGGCACCCGGCCGACAGCGAGCGCGGCGTATCGACCTGGAACGGCTCGGCCTGCGCACCGGCGAGCAGCCCGCTCGCGATATCGGTGGTCAGCGTCGGCAACTGCGCGGTGTGCGTGCCGAGCGCGCGCATCATCAGCGCCCAGCCCGGCGCGATCAGCCCGCCCGTGAAGCGGCCGTCCGCGCGCAGCGCCTCGAGCGTCGTCGCGGTGCCGAACGTCGCGATCAGCAGATGCTCGCCGGGAAACGCCGCATGCGCGCCGATCAGGCCGGCCCAGCGGTCGCTGCCGAGCTGTTCGGGTGTCGTATAGCCGTTCGTCACGCCGCATTGCGCGGGCCGCGCGCGGATCGTCGTGCGCGGCAGGCCCGGCCAGCGCCCGTCGAGCAGCGCGTCGATCCGCGCGGCGACGTCGGTGCCGGCGACGTTCGAGATCCACGCGCCGTGCGGCCGCGCCAGGCGCGACCAGTCGGGATCGGCGCCGCCGTCGCGCGTGTGGCCGAACACGCCCGTATCGACGAGCGTGCGCCGCGTGTCGGCGAGCGCCCACTTGATCCGGCTGTTGCCGGCGTCGATCAGCAGGTGCGGCTCGCTCATTGCGCTTCGCGCAGCGATACGTCGCCGGCCGCGATCGTCTGCACGCCGTCCGGCGTGTCGAGCAGCAGTTGCCCGGTCGAGTCGATGCCCGTCGCGATGCCGCGCGCACGTTCGACACCCTGCTCGAGCAGCACGACTTCGCGGCCCGCATACGCGTGCAGCGCGTGCCAGCGCGGCAGGAACGGCGCGAGGCCGTCGGTGCCGAACTGCGCGAGCGCGGGCGTGAGCGCGTTCAGCGACGCGGTGAGCGTATCGGTGAGGTTGGCCGACGCGCATGCGACCGACAGCGCGGCGGGCGGCAGCCCGCTCGCGAGCGTCGCTTCGCGCGCGCGCAGCGCATCGACCTGCGCGGCGACGGCTTCCGCGCCGCGCACGTTGATGCCGAAGCCGATCACGACGGCGGTGGCGTCGGCGGTGGTCCAGACGGTTTCGATCAGGATCCCGGCGAGCTTGCCGACGATGTGCGGCGCACCGTCGTCGGTCATCAGCAGCAGGTCGTTCGGCCATTTGAGCACGACGCGCGCGCGCGCGTCGAGCGGCAGCGTGGCCAGCCCTTCGGCGAGCGCGACGCCGATCGCGATGCTGAGGCCGCCGAGCGCGTCGACGGGGCGCGGCACGATGCAGCCGACCGAGCACAGCAGCGCATTGCCGGGCTGCGCGAACCACGGGCGGCCCTGCCGGCCGCGGCCGGCCGTCTGCTCGAACGCGACGCGCACGAGCGGCGCGGGCAGGGCCTGGGCGTTGCGCGGCAGCGCCTTGAGCCGCGCCGCGACGTCGGCGTTGGTCGAGCCGGTGGCGGCGACGATGTCGAGCGGCCACGCGCGCGGCGCGGCGTCCAGATGGGCCTCGAGCCGGTTGCGCGCGATGTGCGCGTCGCCGGATTCGGGCGTGTCGGAGGAGGTGGGGGCGTTCATGGCGCCTATTGTAGCGACAGGGGGCGGGGGCGCGTCGGGAAGCGGGGAGGCGGGGAGGCGGGGATGCGCCCCTTGCGGTGCCGGGGCCGGGGCGTCGCTGAATGCTCGACGCCATCGCGTGGCGTTGTCGGCCAATGAGGCGTTGCGCCGCGCGCAACGGACGATCGTTATTCGGGGTTTCGAATTTTCCTGATTGATTCCCGATTTGCGGTCACGCGTTTGGGGGGCTGCGCGATTTTCGCCAATTCGAGATGAAAGAGGACCGCGGATGAGTCGCCGGGCCGCGAGATTGCTCCATCATTTCTCAGGTCCGATATCACGGGTTGCGGCGAGCGTCGCGTCACTGCCTTCCCATGAATTCGAGGATTTCCGCTCCAACTCTCCGCATTGGCCCTGGCAGCGTATCCGATTCCCGGCGCATCCGTTTCATAAACGGGATGCGAACGCCCGGCGAGGACATACGTCACGTTCGGAACGAATGTGCCATGTCAGGCCGCGGTGCCCCGATCTGTCGGACAGTCGTTGTACAGCGCATTTGTGGTCGATGTCTTCAGCGCACGCGTGCCGATCAGCGTGCCCGGTACCAATGCGTCGCGCGACGCGGAGACGCCGGCCGGGGCGATCGGCGCTGCCGCCGCGACTCGGACGTATCCGCAAGCTAGGGCTTCTGCGCGCGATACGCCGGACAGAAGAAGCCGACGAAAAGCATCCTCGCCAACAGCAGGCTTCGGGTGGTCGTTCGCACTCGCGATACCGCAAAAGCATCGAAGAAATCTGACTCGTCCCCAACCTGCACTCCGGTCACAACGGGTCGCGTCTTCCTGGTCGATGACCGGCTTGGCTCGCGGGTCCGCTCATATGGGACATCAAACGAAAAACCTAAATATCGTACTTGTCCTATTTGAAAAGCAAATCAAATCGGTCGCGTCCAATTCGATAAATTGTCCGAAATTTCGATAATGGTCTTCGAATCGCGCTTCGTCATTTTTAGACACGAGCACCGAATGATGCATGCACGTTTCAAATCATCAACCATCGTTTGAGATCAATACCATGAAACTCGCAACCAGCACCAAGATCGTTTCGACCCTTCTGGCCGTGGCAGGCCTCGGCCTGGCATCGGCGGCCCACGCGGCGGACGGCACCATTACGTTCACCGGCAACGTTACCGCGGCGACCTGCAAGATCGACGGTACGGCCGCGGGCGCGACGTCGAACAAGTCGGTCGCCATGCCGACGGTCAGCTCGGGCTCGCTGAACGCCGCGGGCGCGGTCGCCGGCCGCACGGCCTTCGGCTTCAAGCTGACGGGCTGCGCGGTGGATAGCGACAATTCGAAGGGCAACCCGACGAAGGTCCAGGTCATGTTTGAAAACGCAACGAACGTGACGGCCGACGGCAAGCTGTCGCTCGACAAGGGCACGATCGAAGCGCCCGAAGCGAAGAACGTCGTCCTGCAGGTCCTGAACGACCAGCAAGCCCCGATCAAGGTCGGCGCGAACTCGCTGGACCAGAACTCGCAAGTCGTCTCGATCGGCGAGGACGGTACCGCCCAGCTGAACTTCTTCGCCGAATACCTGGCGACGGGCGCGGCGACCGGCGGTTCGGCCAATTCGAAGGTCCAGTACTCGCTCATCTACCAGTAAGTCTCGCGCTTGCTCCGGCCCGCTCGTTCGACGGGCCCGGGGCGGTGTGCCGATGCATGCCGCCCCGCGGGCCATCCCCTTGCCGCCCGTCGACATCAACGACCAGCACCCTTCGAGAGTTCACATGAACGTCATCAGAAAATCGCTCCAAACCGTCGCTCTGGCCACCGTCCTGATTGCTTCGCAAGCCTGCGCGAGCGTCGTGATCTCCGCGACGCGCGTCGTTTTTCCGAGCAACGAGCGCGAGATGACGATCAAGCTGACGAACGATGGTCCGGGGCCGGCGCTGATCCAGGCCTGGATCGACAAAGGTGACGCGCATGCGTCGCCGGAAGCTGTCGACGTGCCGTTCACGCTGACGCCGGCGATGTTCCGCATGGAGCCGAACAAGGGGCAAACCTTGCGGCTGCTGTATGCGAACGAGCCGCTGCCTGCCGACAAGGAATCGCTGTTCTGGCTCAACGTGCTGGAAATCCCCCCGAAGATCGCGAACGCCGAGCGCAACCAGCTTCAGGTCGCGTTCCGGACGCGCATCAAGATCATGTTCCGCCCGCAGAACCTGCCCGGCAGCGCGCAGAACGCGCCGGCGCAGGTCCGCTGGCAAGTCGTGCGCGGCACCGGCGGTCATTACGTGCTCAACGCGACCAATCCGACGCCCTACGTCGTCAACCTGGGCAGCGTGCAGCTTCAATCGAGCGGCCATCAATACGATGCGGGCGCGGGCTACGTCCTGCCGGGCGGCACCCAGGCCTTCCCGGTCCCGGACCTCAAGGCGCCGCCCGCGGCCGATGCGCGTGTCCGGTTCGGCAGCATCAACGACTGGGGCGCCTCGGCCAACCACGAGATGCCCGTTTCGATGCAATGACGCCGAGCCGGCTGCTCGCCGGCAGGGCTGCCTGACACAGCGCCTACTCGTGTAACGCGTCGTGCGTGATTGCGCAGGCGCGCGCCGCTTCATGGCCTTTTTGCCTCTCCCGGAGCGCCCTTGCCATCCGCGCCCATCGGGCGCCCATGTCCCGGCCCGTGTTTTCGATTTCAATCCGACGCAAATAGGAGTCCTCAGGAATGACATCGTCGATCCGACATCTTCGTCCGGATGAGACCCGATTGCCGCGGCTCAAGCCGATGTCCGTGCTGATGCTGTCCGCCCTTGCCGTCTGGTCGATCG
The DNA here is from genome assembly GCF_056856535.1 of Burkholderia sp. L-4. Classification (NCBI taxonomy): domain Bacteria; kingdom Pseudomonadati; phylum Pseudomonadota; class Betaproteobacteria; order Burkholderiales; family Burkholderiaceae; genus Burkholderia; species Burkholderia sp. L-4. The sequence continues at coordinate 3,297,595 of NZ_JBXEOX010000001.1, read as the reverse complement.
ACAGCCGCGCAAACACCGACACCGCGGTGCCCGCTGCCCGGGAAGCGTTACAGGTCGCGCAGATCGACGTCGCGCAGGCCCAGTTCGACCCCGACTTCCTGAGCAACGGCGCAGGCCAGGCAGTCGACATCACGCGCTTTGCGCGCGGCAACGTCACCGCGCCGGGTACCTACACCGTCGATCTCGTCGTCGGCGAGGACTGGGTCGGTCGATACGACATCGAATTCAAGGCCGCGCCCGGCACGCCGGACGCGCAGCCTTGCTTCGACGAGAAAACGCTGCGCCGTATCGGCATCGATTTCACGAAACTTCCCGCGCAAACCGTCAAGGCCGTCACGATCGACGGAGAATGCCGGCGTATCGGCCAGCTCGTGTCCGAGGCAAGCGCGTCGTTCGACTTCAGCGAGCAGCGCCTGACGCTCAGCATCCCGCAGGCGTCACTGGTACGCCGTGCGCGAGGCTATGTGAGCCCCGACCAGTGGGACGACGGCGTGCCTGTCGGCATGCTCGATTACAACCTGAACGTCTACAGTTCGAAGGTCAAGGGCAGCCGTGCGGACACGCAGGGTTATCTCGGGCTGAACAGCGGCGTCAATATCGGCAACTGGCACTTCCGCCACAATGGTTCGTACTCGTGGTCCGAGCGCGGCGGCAGCCGCTATCAGAACGTGTCGACCTACGTGCAGCGCGATCTGCCCGCGCTGTCGTCGCAACTCGTACTCGGCGAAACGTTCACGTCCGGCGAGCTGTTCGACTCGGCCCAGTTTCGCGGCGTACGGCTGTCGACGGACGACCGGATGCTGCCCGACTCGATGCGCGGCTACGCGCCCGTCGTACGCGGCGTCGCGAACAGCAACGCGAAGGTGACGATCCGCCAGAACGGCGTGACGCTGTACGAGACGACCGTCTCGGCCGGTCCGTTCGAGATCAACGACCTGTACCCGACCGGTTATGGCGGCGACTTGCGCGTGTCCGTCACCGAGGCGGACGGTTCCGTCCATACGTTCTCCGTCCCTTATGCGGCGGTTCCGCTGTCGCTGCGACCCGGTATCCAGCGCTACAGCTTCGTCGCGGGCGCGCTGCGCAACCAGCAGGGCACGAGCAACCCGCTGTTCGCGCAAGCCACCTATCAGCGCGGCCTGACGAACCTGCTGACCGGATACGGTGGCGTGACGGTTGCGGCCGGTTATACGGCGGCGATGCTGGGTGGCGCCTTCACTACGCGGGTCGGCGCGCTCGGTCTCGACTTCACGCAGGCCGTCACGTCGGTTCCCGGCGTGAAACGCTTCAGCGGCTCGAGCCTGCGGATCAGCTATTCGAAGTCCGTCGCATCGACCGGCACCGACGTATCGATCGCCGCATACCGTTACTCGACGAACGGTTATTTCAACCTCAACGACGCGATGAGCGCCCGCGACTCGGTCCGCAACGGCTATTCGGTCGACACCGTCTGGCGGCAGCGCAATCGCGCATCGCTGATGGTCAGCCAGCGCCTCGGCAAATCGGGCGGGCAATTGAGCCTGACCGCGTCGGCCGCCAGTTACTGGAACCGCTCGGGCTCGGACATCGACTACTCGGTCGGTTACAACAATTCGTTCCGGAATATCTCGTACAGCCTGTCCGCCACGCGCCAGCGCAATGTCGGCGGCAACATGAGCACGCTGTACTACGCCAGCGCGACGATTCCGTTCGGCAAGTCCGGCTCGACGATGCTGACCAGCAACCTGTCGCACGACACGCAAGGCCGCACGCAACTGCAATCGATGCTGTCCGGCTCGCTCGGCGTCGACAACGCGTTGTCGTACAGCGTCGCCGCGAACCACACGAACGGCCAGGGCAGCGCGAGCACCGACGGCAGCGGCAACGTCACATATCGCGCACGCTTCGCCGAGTTCAACGTCAGTGCCGGCGGCAGTTCGAACTACCGGCAGGGTTCGGTCGGCATTCGCGGCGCGGCGGTCGCGCACGGCGGCGGCATCACGCTGTCGCAACCGCTGTCGGAAACGTTCGCCATCGTCGAGGCCAAGGGCGCGGAGGGTGCACGGCTCACGAGCGCGTCGGGCGCGCGGGTCGACCACCGCGGTTACGCGATCGTGCCTTACCTCACGCCGTACAACATGAACACGGTCGAACTCGACCCGAAAGGCATCTCGATGGATGTCGAACTGAAGGAAACGAGTCAGCAGGTCGCGCCGCGCGCCGGCGCCGTGCCGCTGCTCAGGTTCGACACCGATACCGGGCGCGCCGCCGTGATCCAGGCGCGCCGGGCGGACGGCACGCCGCTGCCGTTCGGTGCGGCCGTGACCGACGATACCGGCAAGAGCCTCGGCGTCGTCGGCCAGGCCAGCAAGATCTTCTTGCGCGGCCTGAAGGACCAGGGCGAACTCACGGTGAAGTGGGGAGACGACGCCCGCTCGATCTGCCGCATCGAATACATGTTGCCGGTCAAGCAAGGCAACAACAAGTCGGCTTCCTTCGAGCCGATCAAGGGCGTATGCGGCGCGAAGACGCATGCCGCGGCGCTTTGATTCGCGGGTTACGCCCCCGCACCCTTCTGGAATCGATATGAAACGAGTACCGTTTGCATCGCCTCTCGCGTCGGCCCCCCTTCTGTTGCCGCGTGCAACATTCAATTTCCACGCGCCGGCGCCGCGTTTCATCAAGGCATTCGCTTTCTCGCTGCTCGCGATGCTTGCTCATCCCGCGTTTGCCGCCTGCCAGGCGAACTCGATGATCGTCACGCTTCCGAGTCCTCTCACGTTCAGTGGGCCGGCCGATGCGAACCCGCTCGGCGCGCAGATCGGCGGCTGGAGCGGTCAGGTCACGGACAAGCGGGCGTTCGACATCGCCAACTGTCCCGGCTGGACTGCCAATGCGGTTCCGCAGGATGCGCCGATCAACGGCCTCACGCATCAGTCCGACGGCGAGTCCTATCCGGTTTACCCGACGGGCATTCCCGGGGTCGGCTATGTCATCGGCATCAAGGATCCCAATGCGAGCAACTGGATCAGCGTCGCGCCGCCGCAAACGCAGACCTATCCGGCGCCTGGCACGACGACCGGTGGCGGACAAACGTCGTTGGGATTCACCACGCAGATCAAACTCATTGCGACAGGCCCGGTGCCGTCCGGCACGCATTTTTTCGCACCGCGAGTCGTGGCGAAAATGATCGCGCTGGACGGCAACAAGAAGCCCGTCGCCACACCGCTTTCGCTGACCCTCGGCGCGTTCACAGTCGAAGCCAAGAGCCGCGGATGCAAGGTTGTGCAGGGCGGGAACCAAGCGATCACGCTGCCGACCGTTGCCACCTATGCCTTCAAGGGCGTCGGCTCCACGGTGGGCGCGTCGAACCGGTTCACCATCGGCATTGCATGCGATCAGGACGTCGCGGTCTACGCGACCATGACGGACGTGAGCAATCCGTCCAATACCGGCAATACGCTCAGTCTCGGCCCGGACTCTTCCGCCGCGGGTGTTGGCTTGCGGTTGTACAAGCGCGACGAGACGCAGCCCATCATGTATGGTCCGGATTCGTCGCGGAAGGGCAACGTCAACCAGTGGCTGGTCGGCAATACCGCGTCCGGCGCTCAGATATTCACGATTCCGTTCGAGGTGAAGTACGTGCAGACGGACGCCAAGATCAGCCCCGGCAGCGTGAAGGCCAAGAGCAGCATCACGTTTTCCTATCAGTAAATCGGAACGCGCGGTACGTCGATGCCATGGTTAGTCATGGTGGACGCCTGTTGCCCGGGCGCCGCCCGCCGCAGCGAGTGGTGGCGGGCTCGCCTGCTATGACGTTGCGCTCTTCGGCAAGATCACCTGGCGCCAATGCGAGGGAAATGGACCCGGGGGAAGGGAGATCATGGATTCAACGAGGTGCCTTGGTGAGCGCGCTCGTGGCTGCGCACTGGCTCGCGACGCCATCGATCAGGCCGATATAGGCGGCATTGGTGCTTCGGCAAGAGACCGGCTGGCACCATCGGGCATCGATGGGTAACGTGCCAAGTAACGGAAAGCGACGGAGCTGATGCGTCGCTTTCCGGGTTTTCGTCACGGCGCGACAACCGGATGCTTCAGCGCATGCGCGGTCTCGATCCACTGCGCGTGGAATTCATCCGCATCGGGCTTGAGCCCCAGCTCGCCGTTGCGATAGGCCATCGCGAGCGTCTGCACGGCCTCCGGCAGCTCGTGCTCGGCGGCGCGGCGATAGAGCGCCAGCGCGCGCGCGTCGTCGCGCGGCACGCCGCTGCCGTCGCGGTACGCGTTCGCGAGCATGAAATCCGCGGCCGGGATGTCCGCGCGCGACGCGATCTCGAACCAGTGCGCGGCCTGCACCGGATCGGCGGCGATGCCGTAGCCGCTGCGATAGATCAGCCCGAGGTAATACGCGGCGGCCGGGTCGCCCTGTCCGGCCGCCGCGCCGAGCAGCGCGCGGGCGCGTGCGTAGTCTTTCGGGATGTCGCTGCTGCCGAGCAGCAGCGCCTTGCCGAGCGCGAGCTGCGCGCGCCTCGCGGCCGGCGCGTCGGCCTTGCCGTCGGCCGTCGCGGCCGTTTCCAGCCAGCCGCGCCCCTCGTCGCGCAGCCCCGGTTCGCGCGCGTCGACGAGCGCGATGCCGAGCGCCGCCTGCGCGGCGCCCGAGCCGAGGCGCGCGAGCGTGCGCAATTGCGCCAGCGCGTGCGGCTCGGTGGCCTGCGTGACCATCGCCTGCCACTCGTCGAGCTGCGCGGCGCTCGGCGCGGGGCCGTTGCCGCGCAGGCCGGTCGCCGCGACGACGGCCGCGACGGTCACGGCCGCCGCCGCGAGCAGGGCGGCCGGCGGGAGTTTCGCGCGCAGCACGCGCCGCGCGGCGGCGGTGACGCCGGTTTCGGCAGGCCGCATCGTCCGGATCGGTTGCATCGGATGTCTCATTGCGTGAGGTCGATCTCGTAGGTCGCGAGGTTCTTGCCCGAGCCGTCGTCGGCCGCGACCTGCGTGATGCCGGTCAGGCCGGCCGCCGCTGCGTCGCCCAGGCGGTTCGGCGCGGACGCGAACTGCACGTGCGCGACCGAGCTCGCGAGCTTCGTGAAGCGCCAGCTGCGCTGCGCGCCGTCGGCCGCACGCGTGATCGCGGCGCGTTTCTTGATGAACGCGATCAGCACGTCGCGGTTCGCGTCGGGCGACGCGAAGATCGTCTTGCTGCCGTCGAGGCCCGGGAAGTTGCCGCCGCCGCTTGCGCGGTAGTTGTTGGTCGCGACGATGAACTGCGCGTTCGGATCGATCGGCGCGCCCTTGTACGTCAGGTTCTTGATGCGGCTGCCGACGGCCTGCGTGACGTCGATTTCATACGCGAGGTCGGCCGACGTGAACATGTCGAAGTTGTAGCCGGGGAAGGTGCTGACGAGCGGCTGCACGGTCGCCTTGGTCGGGTCGATCCGGTTGAAGCGCTTCGCGGCCGTCTCGAGCCAGTTCTTCACGTCGGCGCCGCTCACCTTCACCGCGTACACGGTGTTCGGATACAGGTACAGGTCGGCCGCGTTGTTGATCGCGAGCGCGCCCGGCGCGACGTCGGTGTAGTCGGTGCCGCCGCCGAAGCCGCTCTTGAACGGCGCGCTGACCGACAGCACCGGCAGCGACGCGTACTGCGGCAGGTTCGCCTGCACGTAGGTCTTCACGTAGTCGGCCTGCGCCTCGTTGACGATCTGGATCGCGCCCGGATCGCCGACATCCGCGAAGTACGAGTTCATCCGGTAGTCGGTCGAGCCGATCGGCGTCTTCACGTAGTCGATCGTCGCCTGGTGCTCGGCGGCGATCGCGGCGGACACCGACGGATCGGGCGCGACGTAGCTCTTGTCGGCATTCTGGATCGACCGCGCCTCGACGGTCGTCTGCGACGGGTCGACGCTCCATGTCTTGCCGTCGAACTTCAGGCCGAGCTTGATCACGCCGAGGTGCTTGCCCCAGTAGTTGGCCATCACGGTCGGCACGCCGTTGACGGTGCCCTTGACCTTGTCGACGCCCGGCAGGTTGAACTGCGACACGGTGCTGTTCGCGTCCGGGAACACCTGGTGCGAGTGGCCGATCAGCATCGCGTCGATGCCCGTCACCTTCGACAGCCACCAGCTGCCGTTTTCCATCGTCGGCGAGTACGCGGAATTGTCGAGGCCGCCGTGCGAGATCGCGACGACGAGATCGGCGCCCTTCGCGCGCATTTCCGGAATGTACTTCTCGGCGGCTTCCTTCAGGCCGGTCGTGTAGACCTTGCCGTCGAGCCAGCGCTTGTCCCAGTTCATGATCGCGGGCGGCGTGAAGCCGATGATGCCGATCTTCACGGGCGCGCTGACCGTCCTGCCGTCCGGCGTCGTGGCCGTCACCGTCCGCGTCAGGATCGTGTACGGCGTGAACAGCGGCGCGTTGGTCTTCGCGCTGATCACGTTCGCGAGCACCTGCGGGAAGGTCGGGCCCGCGCACTTCTTCTGCTGGGCCGGCGCGGGCAGGCCGTCGACCTCGAACGTGTTGCCGGTCACCTGCGACAGGTACGGCAGCCCGTAGTTGAACTCGTGGTTGCCGATTCCGCCGCCGTCGAATTTGGCGGCGTTCATCACCTTGTAGATCGCGAGCGTCTGGTCGCAGCCGATCGGCTTCACGAGCGCCTGGTAGTCCGACAGCGCGGTGCCCTGGATCGTGTCGCCGTTGTCGAGCAGCAGCGTGTTCGGGTACTGCTTGCGCGCCTGCGCGATCAGCGTCGACACGCGCTCGAAACCGAGCGAATTGTCGGCGGCGAGCTTGAAATAATCGTATGACAGCACGTTGGTGTGCAGGTCGGTCGTCTCGAGCAGCGCGAGCGTGGCCGTCGTGCCGACGGGCGTCTGGGCCTGCGGCTGTGACGGTTGCGTGGCGGTGACGTCGTCGCCGCCGCAGCCGGCGAGGGCGAAGGCGAGGCTGGCGAGCGCGGCGGCGGCCGGTACGTGGCGGCGGGAAAACGGGGGGAAGCGCATCGGTTGTCCTGTTCGGTGTTCTGTTTTATGAAACGCGAGGGATGCAGCGAATGGCGGCGCGGCGCGCCGACGGCCTGATGTGCGGCGCGAGAGAGTATCGAAAGGAAACGTGACGGAAGAATGAAAGGTCACGACGCCGGCAGCGGTCAACCGCCAACCGGCGGCCGGCATCGGGCCGCGGCAGACGGCGGCGCCGGGCTGGCCCGGACCGGGCGGCCGCGGCGGGGCGCCCCCGCCCGGCGCGGTCGCGGAAATCGTCACGTCGCGGCATCGGGCGGTTCGCTACAATGGCCGCTGTCATCCTTTTGCAAACAACCTGCCCTTGGACTTCGAGACTCCTCCCGGCCTCTCGGTCGACGCCGGCGGCCAGGGCCAGACGGTGCGCCTGTACGGCCAGTGGACCGCGCTCGCGCTCGCGCGCAATCGCGGCGCCGTGGCGCGCCGCATCGCGGGCATCGCCACCGGCCGCGTGAGCGAATGGGATCTGTCCGGCATCGAGCGGCTCGACCACGTCGGCGGCCAGGCGCTGTGGCGCGTATGGGGGCGCAAGCTGCCGGCCGGCGTCGCGCTGAGCGCCACGCAGCGCACGATCTTCGAGCGCATCGAACGGCTCGACAGCGGCCGCGAGGCGCCGGAGCGGCTCGTGCGCGTCGATCCCGTCACGCGGCTCGGCCAGGCGATCTTCGCGTTCGGCGAGCACCTGCAGGGCGGCATCGCGATGTTCGGCCTCGTGATCCTCGATGCGCTGTCGGTGCTGCGCCGCCCGCGGACGATGCCGTGGAAGGAAACCTCGGCGAACATCTACAGCGCCGGCGCGCAGGCGCTGCCGATCACCGCGCTCGTCGCGTTCCTGATCGGCATCGTGCTCAGCTACCTGTCCGCGCAGCAGCTGCAGATGTTCGGCGCGAACCGCTACATCGTGAACATCCTCGGGCTGTCGGTGATCCGCGAGCTCGGCCCCGTGCTGTCGGCGATCCTCGTCGCGGGCCGTTCGGGCTCGGCGATCACCGCGCAGATCGGCGTGATGCGCGTGACCGAGGAGCTCGACGCGATGCGCGTGATGGGCATCCCGCACGGGCTGCGGCTGATCCTGCCGCGCGTGCTCGCGCTCGGCATCGCGATGCCGCTGCTCGTGATGTGGACCAACATCATCGCGCTGACGGGCGGCGCGCTGGCCGCGAAGCTCGTGCTCGGGATCGACGTCAACTATTTCGTGCGCTCGCTGCCGGGCGTCGTGCCGATCGCGAACCTGTACATCGGCGTCGGCAAGGGCGTCGTGTTCGGCATGCTGATCGCACTGGTCGCGTGCCATTTCGGCTTCCGGATCAAGGCGAACTCGCAGAGCCTCGGCGAAGGCACGACCACGTCGGTCGTGTCGTCGATCACGGTCGTGATCCTTGCCGACGCGGTGTTCGCGATCCTGTTCCAGAACGTGGGGCTCGGATGAACGCATCGAACGAAACGACCGCGCATGCGGCGGCCATCGGCGCCGGGTCGGTCGGCCCGCGGCCGGCCGGGGAGGCCGACGCCGGCGACCTCGTGATCGAGGTGCGCAACCTGACCAAGCGCTACGGGCGCAACATCATTCACCAGAAGCTCGACTTCGACGTGCGGCGCGGCGAGATCGTGTCGATCGTCGGCGGCTCGGGCTCCGGCAAGACGACGCTCGTGCGGCAGATCCTTGGCCTCGAGCGGCCGACGTCGGGCACGATCAAGGTATTCGGCGAGGATACGGCGACGATCGACGACGCGAGCGCGCGGATGATGCGCACGCGCTCGGGGATGCTGTTCCAGCAGGGCGCGCTGTTCTCGTCGATGACGGTGTTCGACAACGTCGCGCAGCCGCTGCGCGAGCTCGGCCGCGTGCCGCCGGACCTGCTGCACGACATCGTGATGCTGAAGCTCGAGATGGTCGGCCTGCCGTGCAAGCACGCGTCCAAGATGCCGGCCGCGCTGTCGGGCGGGATGGTGAAGCGGGTCGGCATCGCGCGCGCGATCGCGCTCGAGCCCGAGCTGCTGTTCCTCGACGAGCCGACGGCCGGCCTCGATCCGCAGGCGTCGGACGAATTCGTCGAACTGATCGCGACGCTGCACCGCACGCTGGGGCTGACCGTCGTGATGGTGACGCACGATCTCGACACGATGGTCGCGCTGTCGACCCGCGTCGCGGTGCTGGCCGACCGCAAGGTGCTGGTCGCCGCGCCTGTCGAGGAGGCCGCGAACGTCGACCATCCGTTCATTCACGAATATTTCCTGGGGCTGCGCGGGCGCCGCGCATTGCAGGCGCTGCCGCCCGAGCGGCGCGCGAAGCTGCCGAAGGCGGCCCTCGAACCGGCGCTGTCGAGCGTCGAGTTGTAACAGGCAAGGACAAGGAACCCTCTGATGGAAAACAAATCACATGCGTTCTGGGCCGGCCTGTTCACGATCGCGCTGACGCTCGCGATCGCGGGCACCGTGTTCTGGTTCAACGTCGACCGCACCGTGCGCGTGCCGTACGACCTGCTCGCGCGCACCAATGTGACGGGGCTGTTCCCGGACGCGGCCGTGCGTTTTCGCGGCCTCGACGTCGGCAAGGTGCAGTCGATCGGTTTCGATCGCACGCATCCGGGCCAGATCCGGATCCGCATCCTCGTCGACCACGACGCGCCGATCACGCAGTCGACCTACGGCAGCCTCGGCTTCCAGGGGGTGACGGGCATCGCGTTCGTGCAGCTCGAGGATACGGGGCGCGACCTGGCGCCGCTGCCGTCGTCGGCGAAGTCGATCGCGCAGATCCCGATGCGGCCGAGCCTGTTCGACCAGATCCAGGAGCGCGGCGACGTGCTGCTGCGCCAGCTCGAGCTGGCGGCCAAGAGCGCGAACGCGCTGATGTCGCCCGAGATGCGCGAGCAGTTGCGTGCGACGGCAGAGAGCCTGCAGCACGCGGCCGACGGCGCGGCGACGCTGACGAAGCAGCTCGGTCCGGCGGTCACCGCGCTGCCGGAGACGATGCACGAGGTGAATCGCGCGATGGCGTCGGCGAACACGCTGCTGCAGCCGAACGGGCCGCTCGTGTCGAACCTGAACAAGGCCGGTACGGCCGCCGAGCAGGTCGGCGTCGCGCTGAACGACCTGAACGCGCGCGTGCAGTACGACACGCTGCCGCGCTTCAATTCGCTGGCCGGCAGCGTCGGCGACGCGTCGCGGCAATTGAAGGACGTGGCCGGTGAACTCGGCCGCAACCCGCGCAGTCTGTTGTTCGGTTCGCCCGGCGCGGCGCCGGGGCCCGGCGAAGCGGGCTTCGTCTGGCCCGGTGCGACCGCCGGGAAATGAAGCGCGCATCCATCGACCGTCCGGCCGGAAACGGCCGGGCCATGACGCCCATCGAAACCGGAAACCTCATGCAGGAACATGCCATGCCACGAATCCTTGACCGCGCGCTGCGTCCCGCCGCGGCCGCGCTTGCCGTGCTGACGCTCGCGCTGGCGGCCGGCTGCGCCGGCAACAGCGCGGTGCTGTCGAATGTTCGCTACGACCTCGGGCCACCGTCGTCGGTCGTGACGGCCGGTTCGGGCCCCGCGCTGAAGGTGCTCGACGTCGTCGCGCCCGACGCGCTTGACTCGGACAAGTTCGCGTACCGCCTTGCCTACGCGGATGCGCAGCACGTGGCCGCCTATCGCGACAGCCGCTGGACCGCGCCGCCCGCGCAACTGCTCACGCAGCGGCTGCGCGGCGCGCTGTCGTCGCGCGGCGCGGTGCTCGAGGGGGCCGACGGCGTGCGCGCGCCGACCCTCAAGGTCGACCTGAACGAATTCGAACAGGTGTTCGACGGGCAGTCGCAGAGCCACGGCGCGGTGACCGCGCGCGCGACGCTGACGCTCGACGGCAAGGTGCTCGGCCAGCGCACGTTCGTCGCGCGGGCACCGTCGAGCACGCCGGACGCCGCAGGCGGCGCGCGCGCGCTCGCGGCGGCGAGCGACGAGCTCGTGTCGCAGATCGCCGCATGGGCCGGCATGCAGGCGTACGCGGGCACACCGTGACGCGACCCGCGCAGCCGCGATGAACGCGGCCGGCACGCATCGCGCATCGCCGCTCGCGCGGCAGGCCTTCGCCGCTTACGCGGCGCTCATCGTCTACGCGTCGCTGTATCCGTTCGACGGCTGGGTGTCGCTCGGCATCGGGCCGTTCGATTACCTGTTCGCGCCGATGCAGCGCTACGTGACCGCCTTCGACGTGGTCACGAACGTGCTCGGCTATCTGCCGTTCGGCGCGCTCGGCGTGCTCGCGCTGCACCCGCGCTGGCGCGGCGTGGCCGCGACGCTGATCGCGGGTGCGCTCGGCGTGCTGCTGTCCGGTTCGATGGAAGCGCTGCAGACCTACCTGCCGACGCGCGTCGCGTCGAATCTCGATCTCGGCGCCAACGCGCTCGGCGCATTGCTGGGCGCGGCGCTCGTCGCGCCGGCCACGGGCGCGCTGCTCGACCGCGGCGCGCTGCGCCGGCTGCGTTTCGCGTGGTTCGAGGCCGACGGCGCGACACCGCTGCTGCTGGCCGCGCTGTGGCCGTTCGCGATCCTGTTTCCGTCGCCGTTCCTGTTCGGCATCGGCGACTGGCCGGCCGCGCTGTGGGAACGCGCCGACGCGTCGATGCAGGACGCGCTGCTCGCGTGGCTGCCGGCCGCGTGGCGCGTCAGCGAATGGCCGGAGCGGGTCGACGGCTGGCTGTCCGATTCCGCGTGGGAGGCCGTGCTCGGCGGGCTGATGCTGTTCGCCGCGCTGGCGATCGCGTCGCTCGCGATGCGGCCGCGCGCGCCGCGCATCCGGCTGCTGGTCGCGCTGGTCGTCGTCACGCTCGTGCTGAAGGCGGCCGCGACGTTCATGCAGTCGGCCACCGGCCTCGTCGTCGTGTGGGCGACGCCCGGCGCGCGGCTCGGCATCGAGCTCGGCTTCGCCGCCGCGCTCGTCGCGCTGCGCGTGCCGCAGACCTGGCGCGCGGCGCTCGCGGCGCTGGCGCTGCTGGCCGGCGTGGCGCTCGTGAACCTGCTGCCGGTCAACCCGTTTTTCGACTTCACGCTGTCGGGCTGGCGGCAGGGCCGCTACGTGCACTTCAACAGCATCGCGCGCTGGCTCGCATGGATCTGGCCCTACGCGGCGCTGATCTGGCTCGGCCAGCGCGTCGAGCATGCGTGGCTGCCGGGCGCGCTGCGCCGCTGACCGGGCCGCCGGGGTGGGGCGGCAGCGGCGCTTGCGCGGGCAGCCGCGTGCGCCGGTCGCTATAATCGTCCGCATCCTCCGTTGCCTCCCGCGCAACGGCAATCCATCGCCCTTCTTTTCGGCACGGCGTCGCGCCGGGCCGCTCGTCACCACCATGGATTCCTACTACCAGCACCACGTCTTCTTCTGCCTGAACCAGCGCGAACCGGGCGCCGAACGTCCGAGCTGCGCGCAATGCGATGCGCAGACCATGCAGGAGTACGCGAAAAAGCGCGTGAAGGAACTCGGCCTCGCGGGGCCCGGCAAGGTTCGCATCAACAAGGCCGGCTGCCTCGACCGCTGCGAGGAAGGGCCCGTGATGGTCGTGTATCCGGAAGGCACGTGGTACACGTACGTCGACCAGGCCGACATCGACGAGATCGTCGAATCGCACCTGCGCGACGGCAAGGTCGTCGACCGCCTGAAGATCTGAGCGGGCCGGCCGAATGAACGTACATACGCAGAAATCGCTGATCGCGGGTCCGGTCGGGCAGATCGAAATCGCGGTCGACCTGCCGGATGCCGTGCGCGAAAGCGGCGCCGCGCCGCGCGGCATCGCGCTCGTCGCCCATCCGCATCCGCTGTTCGGCGGCACGATGGACAACAAGGTCGCGCAGACGCTCGCGCGCACGCTCGTGCAGCTGAACTACGTCGTCTACCGGTCGAACTTCCGCGGCGTCGGCGCCACCGAAGGCGTGCACGACAACGGCGCCGGCGAAGCCGACGACCTGCTCGCGGTGCTCGCGCACATGCGCGCGCAGCCCGCGTACGCGGACCTGCCGCTCGTGCTCGCGGGCTTCTCGTTCGGCACCTTCGTGCTGTCGCACGTCGCGAAGCGGCTGCGCGACGCGGGCGAGTCGATCGAGCGGATGGTGTTCGTCGGCACGGCCGCGAGCCGCTGGCAGGTGGCCGACGTGCCCGAGAACACGCTCGTGATCCACGGCGAAACCGACGACACGGTGCCGATCGCGTCGGTGTACGACTGGGCGCGGCCGCAGGAGCTGCCGGTCGTCGTGATCCCCGGCGCCGAGCATTTCCTGCATCGCAAGCTGCACGTGCTGAAGCGCATCATCGTCGACGCGTGGCGGTAACCGGCGCCCGCGCGCGGGGGTGACGGCCGCAGGCCGGTACCCGCAGCGCGTGCCCGCGCTTGCCGCGGGCGCGACCCGCCCGCGCGGCATCGCGCCGCACGCGGCGCTCGCTTCGACTTGCACGCCGCCTGCACGCGCCTTTCGAGGGGCTTCACGCGCGATCGCCTACGGCAGCTGCCCGAGGCCGAGGCGCGCTGCCCGCCGACGGGTCGGGGCTCGACTTCCGCCGCCCTCGATGTGCCGTCTTTCCGCATCCGTGGCGGCATCGCCAGGCGCCCCGGCGCGGCCGGGCAGCGCGCCGGTTTGCGCGATGCCGCGAGCGCGAGTCGGCCGGCACATCGACACCGTTTCGCACCGAACGCGACACAAGGTTCGCGAAAACGCCCTGCGCGGCCACGTATAATGGCCGGATTCCGCGTCGCCCGCGGCCCGGCTGGGCCCATGCGGCGCTCGTTTCGCCGCCTGTCCGCCCGCTCGCGACGGCCGCGAACCGAACGCGTCCGCACGAGTCCAACCGGCGCGTTTCGCGCCGCCCGACGCTGTCGGGCGCGTGCCCGGAACGCCCGCCGCCTTGCCGTTCAACCCTGCGCGTTTCGCACCGCACTTTCTGCCATCAGCCTGAATCGATCATGCGTCTGTCTTCCCAAGGCCTCAAGTCCCTCGCTTCCTCCATCGCCTTCGGCACCGCCGCGCGCAACGTCGCGCTCGGCGTGATGCTGCCCGTCGCGCTCGCATCGACGATCGTCGTCGCCGAGGCGAAACCGGCCGCCAAGGCCAAGGCCGCGCATGCGGCGCCGGCCGCCGAGCAGTTCACCGGCGCGCCCGCGACCTACATGCCGGGCGCGGTGCCGCCGCCGGGCGTGAACGCGCGCTCGTGGGTGCTCGTCGACGCGACCAGCAACACGGTGCTTGCATCGGGCAATGCGGACGAACGCGTCGAGCCGGCCTCGCTGACGAAGCTGATGACCGCGTACCTCGTGTTCGAGGCGCTCGACAAGAAGAAGATCTCGATGGAACAGATCGTCACGCCGAGCGACGCCGTGCGCCGCGTCGGCCGCGACGAGTCGCGCATGTTCATCGAGGCGAACAAGCCGGTGTCCGTGCATGACCTCGTGTACGGGATGATCATCCAGTCGGGCAACGACGCCGCGATCGCGCTGGCCGAACTCGTCGGCGGCAGCGAAGGGCAGTTCGTCACGCTGATGAACGACGAAGCGCAGCGCCTCGGCATGAAGGGCACGCACTTCGCCGACGTGAACGGCATGCCCGACCCGAACCACTACACGACGGCCGGCGACCTCGCGAAGCTGTCCGCGCACCTGATCCGCGATTTTCCGCAGTACTACAGCATCTTCTCGGAGAAGGAATTCAAGTACAACAACATCCGCCAGGGCAACCGCAACCGCCTGCTCTGGCTGGATCCGACGGTCGACGGCCTGAAGACGGGCCATACGCAGGCGGCCGGCTACTGCCTGATCGCATCGGCGAAGCGCGCGATTCCGGGCGTCGACGGCCAGCGCCGCCTGGTGTCGGTGATGATGGGCGAGCAGAAGGAAGGCGAGCGCACGCAGGACAGCATGAAGATGCTGAACTACGGCTACAGCGCGTTCGATTCGGTGCGCCTGTTCAAGGGCGGCCAGGCGATCTCGACGCCGCGCCTCTACAAGGGCAAGGAAAACACCGTGCAGGTCGGCGTGAAGAGCGACCAGTGGGCGACCGTGCCGCGCGGCCTCGGCGACAAGGTCAAGACGGAGGTCGACGTCAACGCGCCGCTGATCGCGCCGCTCGCGGAAGGCCAGCAGGTCGGCACCGTGAAGATCGTCGCCGACGGCAAGACGCTGTCCGAATTCCCGGTCGTCGCACTGCAGGCGGTGCCGGAAGCGGGTATCTTCGGGCGTATCTGGGACTCGATCCTGCTGATGTTCAGCAAGAAGAAGTAAGCCCGACGGGCCTTTGTTTTCACGACTTCATCCCCATCTGTCATCACTATGAGCCAAGCCGAATTCGAACCGATCGTCTACCTCAGCGTTGCGTCGCAGGAGGAACTGGTGCCGCTGTCCGAAGCCCGTGTGCCGGTGCTCGACCGCGGGTTCATCTTCGGCGACGGCGTGTATGAAGTCGTGCCCGTTTATGCGCACGACGGCGCGCACGTGCCGTTCCGGATCGATCAGCATCTGGAGCGGCTCGCGCGCAGCCTGAAGAAGATCGGCATCGACGATCCGCACGACGCGGCCGGCTGGCGCGCGCTGATCGAGCGCGTGGTCGCGGCGAATGCCGAAGGCCTCGGCGACGGCAACGCGCTCGTCTACCTGCAGGTGACGCGCGGCGTCGCGAAGCGCGGCCATGCGTTCCCGGCGAACGCGGTGCCGACGGTGTTCGCGATGACGAGCCCGCTGCGCCTGCCGTCGGAAGAGGAGCGCGCGAAGGGCGTGCGCTGCGTGACGGCCGAGGATCGCCGCTGGCTGCATTGCGACATCAAGTCGATCTCGCTGCTCGGCAACGTGCTGATGGCGCAGCATGCGGCGGAGCGCGACGCGTTCGAGACGCTGCAGCTGCGCGACGGCAACCTGACCGAAGGTTCGTCGTCGAACGTGTGGATCGTGAAGAACGGCGAGCTGATCGCACCGCCGCGCAGCAACAAGATCCTCGAAGGGATCCGCTACGCGCTGGTCGAGCAGCTGGCCGACGAATGCAAGATCCCGTTCGTCGCGCGCGAGATCAGCGAAGTGGAGTTGCGCGCGGCCGACGAGATCATGATCACGTCGGCCACGAAGGAAGTGCTGCCCGTCACGTTGCTCGACGACCTGCCTGTCCAGGGCGGCAAGCCGGGCCCCGTGTTCGCGGCGTTGTACGACGCGTACCAGCGTGCGAAGGCACGCGAGTTTGAACAGTTTGACCTAACCCGGAGAAAGTGATGAGCGAACCGACCAAAACCATCGAGGTGACCGGCGCGATCGATACCCGGAAGGAGTCGCTGCTGGAGTTTCCGTGCGATTTCCCGATCAAGATCATGGGCAAGGCGCACCCGGAGTTCAAGGACACGATCTTCAAGGTCGTGGCCGTTCACGACAACGAGATCGATGTCGAGAAGATCGAGGAGCGCGCGTCGAGCGGCGGCAATTACACGGGCCTCACGATCACCGTGCGCGCGACGAGCCAGGAACAGCTCGACAGCATCTACCGCGCACTGACCGGCCATCCGATGGTCAAGGTCGTCCTTTAAGCGCCTTCCAGCCGCCTGAGCGCTTTCCATCCTCCTTCCCGCGCGCACTCGGCGGGGGTCTTCCCCGCCGCGCGCCGCGCGTCCAGCTCGTCGCACAGCCGCTTGTATTCCACGACCTGCTCGAACAGCCAGGTCCTGAACGCCTGCACGCGCGGCGTATTCAGAAGCGGCGGCGGGCACACGAAAAAATAGTGCCACGGGCTTTGCCCGTCGATGTCGAACAGGCGCACGATGCGCCCGTCGAGCAGGTCGTGTACCGCGAGCGAGCGGCGCACCAGCGCGATGCCCTGGCCGTCGATCGCGGCCAGCAGCAGGTTCGACGAATCCTGGTACAGCACCCCCCGTTTCGGCTCGGTCAGCGTATCGAGCCCGGCCGCGTCGAACCACGGCCGCCACAGCTCGTCGTCCGAGCGCAGCAGGTTGTAGTGGACGAGATCGGCGGGCGTTTGCGGCAGCTTGCCGCCGTTCAGCGTCGGCGCACAGGCCGGAAAGAACACCTCCTCGAACAGCGGCTCGACGTGCAGCCCCGGATAGGTGCCGGAGCCGAAGCGGATCGCGAGGTCGACGTCGTCGCGCGCGAAATCGGTGAGCGAGTTGGTCGACTGCAGCTCGACGTCGATTTCCGGATGCCGCTCGATGAACGAGCCGATGCGCGGCGTGATGAAGCGCGCGGCGAACGACGACAGCATCGACACGACGAGCCGCCGGTCGCGGTCGCTCGAGCGCACCTCGCGCGTCGCGTCCGCGATCACCATCAGCGCGGTGCGGATCTGCTGCGCGTAGCGCATGCCGGCGTCGGTCAGGCACAGCCGCTTGCCGTTGCGCGTGAACAGCTGCACGCCGAGCTCCTCCTCGAGTGCGCGAACCTGGTGGCTGACCGCGCCGTGCGTGACGTACAGCTCGTCGGCGGCGCGCGAGAAATTCTCGTGACGGGCGGCGGCTTCGAACGCGCGAATCGCGTTCAGCGCAGGCAGCTGGCGGAGGTCCATTTGCTAATTTTCCTCACATCGACGTGAAAATTGGTCGTTTTGTCGGACGCCTTGAAGTGTCTACGATTGTAGCCATCGAAGCACTTATTGGCGGAGTCGATCATGCAAGAAATCTCTTCAAGCATCACGTTCGAAATCCCGGCGGGCGAAACCGTACCGATGAAGGTACAACGCAGCACGCGGCTGATCGTTCAATGCGGGCCGGTCTGGGCCACGCGCAGCAACGACGTGGACGACTACTTCCTGGTCGACGGCGAGACGCTGAAGCTGCGCCGCGGCGAGCGGCTGTGGCTCAGCGCGGAAGGCCGCGAGGGCGCGTGCGTCGCGTTCTCGGTGTCGCGGCCGCCCCGGGAGGTCGCGCTCGGCGGGCTGGCACGGCTGCGCGAACGCGTGAGCGCACTGTTCCACGACGGCTGGCGCACGGTCTGACCTGCATGTCGTCCGACGGATACCGGCGATCCGTCCCCGTCCCAAGGCCGGCGAGACCCATGGGTTTTCGGTAAACTACCGTCCATGTCCGTTTCGCCGGTTTACATCGTGTCCACCCCTGTCGCCGTTTCCGCATCGCCCGCCGATTCCCCGGCCCAGCCGGTCACCGTGCGCTGGCGGGGCCTCGAGGCCTACGAGACGAGCTTCGACGCGATGCGCGCGTTCACCGACGCGCGTACGGCCGATACCGGCGACGAGATCTGGGTGGTCGAGCATTCGCCCGTCTACACGCTCGGCCAGGCCGGCGACCCGGCCCACCTGCTGGTGGCCGACAGCGGCGTGCCGCTCGTGAAGGTCGACCGCGGCGGACAAATCACCTACCACGGCCCCGGCCAGATCGTCGTCTACCTGCTGCTGGACCTGCGCCGGCGCAAGCTGATGGTGCGCACGCTCGTGACGAAGATCGAGGAGGCCGTGATCGAAACCCTCGCGGCGTATAATCTCGCTTCGGTCCGCAAGGCGGGTGCGCCGGGGATCTACGTGGCATCCGGCGTGCACGAGGGCGCGAAAATCGCGGCCCTCGGCCTGAAGATCCGCAACGGCTGCAGCTATCACGGGCTCAGCCTGAACGTGAAGATGGATCTGCGCCCGTTTCTTGCGATCAACCCGTGCGGCTATGCCGGACTGGAAACCGTCGACATGGCGAGCCTCGAGGTTGCCGCCGACTGGAACGACGTCGCGCACACGCTGGTGCGCCGTCTGATCGCCAACCTCGACGGCGCATCCGCGGCCGCCGACAAGCCGCAGGCACTGGAACAATCGAATGACTGACGTTACCGCTTCTCCCGCACCGGCCGATTCGGCCGCCACCGCTGCGTACGATCCGACCGCCAAGCAGAAGGCGCAGGCGAAGACGGCGCGCATCCCGATCAAGGTCATTCCGATCGAGAAGCTGAAGAAGCCCGAGTGGATCCGCGTGAAGGCGGCCACCGGCAGCTCGCGCTTCAACGAGATCAAGACGATCCTGCGTGAGCACAACCTGCACACCGTGTGCGAGGAAGCGAGCTGCCCGAACATCGGCGAATGCTTCGGCAAGGGCACCGCGACGTTCATGATCATGGGCGACAAGTGCACGCGCCGCTGCCCGTTCTGCGACGTCGGCCACGGCCGCCCCGATCCGCTCGACGCCGACGAACCGAAGAACCTCGCGCGCACGATCGCCGCGCTGAAGCTCAAGTACGTGGTGATCACGAGCGTCGACCGCGACGACCTGCGCGACGGCGGCGCCGCCCACTTCGTCGAGTGCATCCGCGAAGTGCGCGAGCAGTCGCCGGAAACGCGCATCGAGATCCTGACGCCGGACTTCCGCGGCCGTCTCGACCGCGCGATCTCGATCCTGAACGCCGCACCGCCCGACGTGATGAACCACAACCTCGAAACGGTGCCGCGCCTGTACAAGGAAGCGCGCCCGGGTTCTGACTACGCGCACTCGCTGAAGCTCCTGAAGGACTTCAAGGCGCAGCATCCGGACGTCGCGACGAAGTCGGGCCTGATGGTCGGCCTCGGCGAGACGGAGGAGGAAATCCTGCAGGTGATGCGCGACCTGCGCGCGCACGACGTCGACATGCTGACGATCGGCCAGTACCTGCAGCCGTCCGAGCACCACCTGCCGGTGCGCGCGTACGTGCATCCGGACACGTTCAAGATGTACGAGGAAGAGGCGTACAAGATGGGCTTCACGCACGCGGCCGTCGGCGCGATGGTGCGGTCGAGCTATCACGCCGATCTGCAGGCGCACGGGGCCGGCGTGGTCTGAGCGCCGCGTTCGCGCAGCAGTCTCATGCAGTCGAAAAAAGCCCGCAGCGATGCGGGCTTTTTCGTTGCCGCGCCGGCCGTCCGTGCTGCCGCACGGCAATCGCCACCCGACCGGACACGCGATCCGGTCGAACGTGGAAAGCAAAGCCGAAACGGCATCGATAGCTTCGCAGGATAAGTTCGCTCCCGCGGCACACAAAGCTCGTAAAGTCGGCTCTCCCGCAGCAATGCCCGCATTCCGAAGGAGAGCCGCATGTCCCGTTTCAGCTTCATCCGCCGCGCCGTCGTCGCGCTGACCGCCTTTGCCGCGCTCGGCGCGGCCCACGCCGAATCGCGCGAAGTCGTGATCGCGTACCAGGACATGGTCGTGCCGTGGCGTTACGCGCAGGCGAGCGGTGAAGTCGAAAAGGCGACCGGCTACAAGGTCACGTTCCGCAAGCTCGACAGCGGCGCCGACGTGATCCGCGCGCTCGCGTCGGGCTCCGTGCAGCTCGGCGAAGCCGGGTCGAGTCCGATCGCCGCCGGTCTGTCGCAGGGGCTCGACATCTCGCTGTTCTGGGTACTCGACAACATCAACGACGCCGAGGCGCTCGTCGCGCGCAACGGCTCGGGCGTCACGAACGTCGCATCGCTGAAGGGCAAGAAGATCGGTGTGCCGTTCGTATCGACGTCGCACTTCCATACGCTCGTCGCGCTGCAGGCAGCGGGCGTCAATCCGAACGACGTGAAGATCGTCAACCTGCGTCCGCCCGAAGTCGCGGCCGCATGGGCGCGCGGCGACATCGACGCGACCTACATCTGGGATCCGGTGCTCGCGAAGGTCAAGCAGTCGGGCACCGTGCTGACGACGTCGGGCCAGGTTGCGAAAGAAAGTGGCAAGGCGACCTTCGACGGCTTCGTCGTGAGCCGCAAGTTCGCGCGCGAGAATCCCGAGTTCGTCACGCGCTTCGTGAAGGTGCTCGCGGCGGCGGACGCCGACTACCGCACGCATGCGGCGGCATGGAAGGTCGGCTCGCCGCAGGTCGCCGCGGTCGCGAAGGTGTCGGGCGCGAACGCGCAGGACGTGCCGGCGAGCCTCGCGCTCTACGCGTTTCCGACGGCAGCCGAGCAGGCGTCGCCGACGT
Source organism: Burkholderia sp. L-4 (assembly GCF_056856535.1). Taxonomy (NCBI): domain Bacteria; kingdom Pseudomonadati; phylum Pseudomonadota; class Betaproteobacteria; order Burkholderiales; family Burkholderiaceae; genus Burkholderia; species Burkholderia sp. L-4. The sequence goes on along the minus strand of NZ_JBXEOX010000001.1, from coordinate 3,276,721 downwards.
GGCTCGGCGGCGGCGCGCAATCGGGCGCCGCGAAGTCGCTCGCGGCCACGGCCACGTTCCTCAAATCGCAGGGCACGATCCAGACGGTGTTGTCCGACTATTCGGCCGGCGTCGATCCGCAGTTCGTGCAGAAGGCCGCGCGCTGAGCGCGGCGATCATCGCGGAGTCCCGAGCATGAGCACGCTGGAAGTCCGTCAGGTATCGGTTGCCTATCCGGGCGAGCGTGGCAGGCCGACGACGCAGGCGCTCGCGCGCGTCGACCTGCGTATCGATGCCGGTGAATTCGTCGTCGCGCTTGGCGCCTCCGGGTGCGGGAAGACGACGCTGCTGAACTGCATGGCCGGCTTCGTCGCGCCGACGACGGGCGACGTGCGCGTCGACGGCGTGCCCGTCACGGGCCCGGGCGCCGATCGCGGCGTCGTGTTCCAGAAGTACGCGTTGCTGCCGTGGCTCGACGTGCTCGACAACGTCGCGCTCGGGCTGCGCTTCGCGCGCGTGAAGAAGGCCGAACGCGAGGCGCGGGCGCGACAGATGCTCGCGCTCGTCGGGCTCGACCATCATGCGCATGCGCGCGTGTACGAGCTGTCGGGCGGGATGCAGCAGCGTGTCGGCATCGCGCGTGCGCTCGCGAGCGACCCGCGCGTGCTGCTGATGGACGAGCCGATGGGCGCGCTCGACGCGATGACGCGCGGCTCGATGCAGGCGCTCGTGCTCGACGTGTGGGCGCGTACCGGCAAGACCGTGTTCTTCATCACGCACGATGTCGAGGAGGCGTTGTTTCTCGCGACGCGTCTCGTCGTGATGACACCGGGCCCGGGGCGCATCGCGGAAACCTTCGAGCTGCCGTTCGCGCGTCGCTACGTCGAATCGCGCGATGCGCGCGCGGTGAAGTCGTCGCCGGATTTCATCGCGTGGCGCGAGCGGCTGATCGCGTACCTGCATCGCGACGAGGCCGTCGCGGAGCACGCATGACGAGCGAACTCGCGCGGCACGGCGCGGCCGTCGGGCGCGGCCGGAACAGCACTTTGCACAGGCAGGACAGCATGAGCACGCAGGATTCGTGGGCGGCCGATCGCACGGCCGCGGGTATCGAGCAGGGCGGTCGCACGGAACACGAGGCGGCGGTGCGTCGTGCGCCGTCGTCGCGCCGCTACCGGCTGCCGGGGGAAGGGAAGACCGCGCGACTGAGCGCGGCGACGGTCGCGGCGCTGGCGGTGCTGTGGTGGGTCGCGACGCATCGCCAATGGCTGCCGCCGCTGTTCCTGCCCGCGCCGGAAGCCGTATGGGCGGCGTTCGTCGATGCGTGGCACGGGCGCATCCAGGGCGGCCTGCCGCTGTCCGACCATCTGCTGTGGAGCGCCGCGCGCGTGTTCGGCGCGTTCCTGCTCGCGACCGCGATCGGCGTGCCGGCCGGCATCCTGATGGGCGTGAGCCGCGTCGCGCGCGGCGTGCTCGATCCGCTGCTGGAGTTCTACCGGCCGCTGCCGCCGCTCGCGTACCTGCCGCTCGTCGTGATCTGGTTCGGCATCGACGAGACGGCGAAGCTCGTCGTGATCTTTCTCGCCTGCTTCGCGCCGATCGCGATGGCCGCACGCGCCGGCGTGCGCGCGGCGACGGTCGAGCAGATCAACGCCGCGTATTCGCTCGGCGGCAGCTTCGCGCAGATCGTGCGCCACGTGGTGCTGCCGGCCGCGCTGCCGGAAATCCTCACCGGGCTGCGGATCGCGATCGGCTTCGGCTGGACGACGCTCGTCGCGGCCGAGATGGTCGCCGCGACGGCCGGGCTCGGGCAGATGGTGCTCAATGCGTCGAGCTTCCTGCGCACCGATATCGTCGTGATGGGCATCCTGATCATCGGCGCGATCGCGTGGCTGTTCGATCTCGCGATGCGGTGGGTCGAGCGGCGCGTCGTGCCGTGGAAGGGGCGCGGCTGAAGCAGCGCGCGGCACGCCCGGATCGGCTGGCGCACGACCGTCAGCGGCCGGGCGTAAGCGGCGGTGAATTCGGCGACGAATGCATCGCGCGGCAGTCCGGGCACCGACGCGCATCGCCGTACCGGCGATGCCGGCCGCCTGCAATCACGCGCTCATGTTCTGCGCTTGCGCAGGCGCTGCGTCGAGCGAAGCCGCCGGGTCGATCAGCCACGTGAAGTTGTCGCTCATCGCCCTCACTCGCCCATCGCCACCCCTTCCCGACGCGGATCCGCGCCGCCGAACCACACCGTCTGCCCCTGCACGTTCAGCCGCTGGATACCCTGCAGCCCGGAGTTCATCTCGACGACCTGCACGTCGTGCCCGCGGCCCTTGAGCCCGTCGGCGAGCGCCTCCGACACGCGGCCGCGCTCCAGTTGCGTCGGCCCGTTCATCGACCCGAAGTTCGGCAGCGCGATCGCCTGCTGCATCGTCATGCCCCAGTCGAGCACGCCGACCAGCGTCTTCGCGACGTGGTTGATGATCGCGGGGCCGCCGGCCGAGCCGACGACCATCGTCACCTGTTTCGTCTTCTTGTCGAACACGAGTTCCGGCGACATCGCCGAGCGCGGCCGCTTGCCCGGCTGCACGCGGTTCGCGACCGGCCGGCCGTTGTCGTTCGACACGAACGAGAAATCGGTGAGCTGGTTGTTCAGCATGAAGCCGCGCACCATCAGCCGCGAGCCGAACGCATCCTCGATGCTGGTCGTCATCGACAGCGCCTGGCCGTAGCGGTCGACGATCGCGATGTCGGACGTCGACGGCCGTTCGGGGCTGCGATCGTCGGCCATCGCGAGCGTCGCGCCCTGCGGCGCGCCGGCCTGCGCGACGCCCATGCTGGTGTCGCCGATCAGCCGCGCGCGCTGCGCGAGATAGGTCTTGTCGGTGAGGCTCGCCCAGCTGCCGCCCGGCAGCGGCACGAAATCGGGATCGGCGACGTAACGCGCGCGGTCCGCATACGCGAGGCGGCCGGCCTCGCTGAACAGGTGCGCGGCGAACGGCGTCGGCTCGTAGCCGACATCGTTGCGCACCGGCTTCTGCGCGCCGATCTGCTGCCAGTCGGGCATCGCCTCGAGGATGCCGAGCATCTGCGCGATCGCGAGGCCGCCCGACGACGGCGGCGGCATCCCGCACACCACCGAGCGCCGGTAGTCGGCGCACAGCGGCGTGCGCACCTTCGCCTTGTAGCGCGCGAGATCCTGCAGCGACAGCAGGCCCGGGTTGGTCGGGTGCTTGCGCACCTTCGTGACGATGTCGCGCGCGATCGCGCCGCTGTAGAACGCATTCGCGCCGCGCTCGGCGACCTGGCGCAGCACGGTCGCGAGCGCGGGGTTCTTCAGCACCGTGCCGGCCGCCTTCGGCGTGCCGTCGGCGTTGTAGAAGTACGCGCGCGCGGCCGGGTCGTTCTTCAGGTACCGGTCGTTCGCGATCAGCGTCGCGAGCCGCGGGCTGATCGTGAAGCCGCGCTCGGCGAGCCGGATGGCCGGCTGGAACAGCCGGCGCCACGGCAGCTTGCCGTGCGCGCGGTGCGCGGCGTCGAGCATGCGCAGCACGCCCGGCGTGCCGACCGAGCGGCCGCCGACGACACCTTCGTAGAAGCTCATCGGCTGGCCGGTCGGCCCGTAGAACAGCCGGTCGGTCGCGGCGGCCGGCGCGGTCTCGCGGCCGTCGTACGCCTGCGCCGTCTTGCCGTCGAAGTACAGCATGAACGCGCCGCCGCCGATCCCCGACGATTGCGGCTCGACGAGCGCGAGCACCATCTGCGTCGCGATCGCCGCGTCGATCGCGGTGCCGCCGGCCTTCAGCATGTCGTAGCCGGCCTGCGTCGCAAGCGGGTTCGCGGCCGCGATCATGAAGTGCTGCGAGGTCCAGCCCGGCTTGTCGGTCCATCCCGACGACAGTTCGGGCGCGTGAACGCCGGGCAGCGGGACGGCCGCGCCCGATGCGGCGGCGACCGGGACGACGGCGCCCGACGGCGCGGACGGGGACGTGCAGCCGGCGTTGAACGCGACGAGCGCGACGGCGGCAAGCAGCGTCCAGGGACGCGGGTGCGGGCGAATCCGGTCGAACATTGAACCCTCGGCAGCAGTGAATGCGAATGAGGCGACGGCGCCGGCGCAACGCGGCTGCCGGCCCGGCGCGCTATTGTCGCCGCGCCGCCGGCGGATTGTCATCCGACAGAAAACCCTGACGAATCGCGGCGGGCCCGCCCCGGCCGGTCTTTCCGGCCTGTTCGAGGATGAACTCTATGAACGTCGACGTCGCGCGCGTGTGATGCCGGTTCGGCATGTACAGCATGTACATGTGCGTGCCGAAGATGCTGAGCCGGTACGCGTCGAGCGACGTGACGACGGTGCCGCGCCGCATGTCGTCCTGCATCACGTAGTCGGGCACGATGCCGACGCCGATGCCCGCGAGGATCGCCTGGCGCAGGAACAGGAAGTTCTCCGAAATCAACGTGGGTTCGAGCAGCACCTCGTGGCGCTCGTCGCCGAGATACGCGGCGATCCGGAGCTGCCGGCCCATCACCGTCGCGGTGACGACCGGCGCGGCGGCCAGCGCGCCGAGGCTCGACGGCATCCCGTGCGCGGCCGCGAACGCCGGCGACGCGCACGCGACGTAGCGCACCGCGCCCATGTCGCGTGCGACGAGGTTCTGCGGCGGCTCGGACATCACGCGGATCGCGATGTCGACTTCGTCGCGCATCAGGTCTTCGACGCGATTCTCGAACACGACGTCGAGCACGATGCCCGGGTGCAGCCGCTTGAACGCGAGCAGCCAGTCGGACATCACCATCTGCCCGTAGCCGCTCGGCACCGACAGCCGCACGCGGCCCTGCAGGTCCTGGCCGAGCGTCGTCACCGATTCCTGCGCGGCGAGCAGTTCGTTGCGGATGCGCCGGCCGTGCTCGTACAGCTTCAGCCCGATCTCGGTCGGCTCGATGCGCCGCGTCGTGCGCCGCACCAATTGCTGGCCGATCGAGCGTTCCAGCTGGTTCAGCCGGTAGCTGACGTTCGCGCGGCTCATCTTGAGCCGCTGGGCGGCCTTGCTGAGATTGCCGGCGTCGAGGATCTCGACGAGCAGCGTCAGCGCGTTCAGGTCCATGTTTTCGCTCCTGATCCGTCCCGTTTAACGGTCGGAATGCATCCAGTGTCAAGTCAGACTTGACAGCTTGTAAAGGCAAGAGGGAATTGTCAATGAATCTCGATCAATCGAGAATCGGGTCATGCCTCGTGCACAGACTGGAGACGCCATGAATGCCCCCGCCACCCCCCAAGCCGGCACGGTCACGCGCGAGCGCCGTGACAAGGTGCTCGTCGTCACGATCGACCATCCGCCCGTCAATGCCCTGTCCGCCGACGTGCGGCGCGGCCTGGCCGACGCGATCGACGCCGCGCAGGCCGACGACGCGATCCGCGCGGTGCTGATCGTCGGCGCCGGCCGCAACTTCATCGCGGGCGCCGACATCCGCGAATTCGGCAAGCCGCCGGTGCCGCCGTCGCTCCCCGACGTCTGCGAGCGGATCGAATCGGGCACGAAGCCGGTTGTGGTCGCGCTGCACGGCGCGACGCTCGGCGGCGGCCTCGAAGTCGCGCTCGCCGCGCATTACCGGCTCGCGGTGCCCGGCGCGAAGCTCGGGCTGCCCGAAGTCACGCTCGGCCTGCTGCCCGGCGCGGGCGGCACGCAGCGTGCGCCGCGTCTGATCGGCGCGAAGGCCGCGCTCGACCTGATGCTGACGGGCCGCCATGCGAGCGCCGAGGAAGCGCTCACGCTCGGCCTGGTCGACCGCGTCGCGCACAGCGACGACACGCTCGCCGAAGGGCTCGCCTACGCGCAGGAACTCGTGTCGCTCGGCGCGCCGGTGCGCCGCACGCGCGATGCGCGGGGCCTTGCCGACCGTGCGGCCGCGCAGGCCGCGATCGACGCGGCGCGTGCGGAGTTGCCGAAGAAATCGCGCGGGCTGTTCTCGCCGGCGAAGATCGTCGACGCGGTCGAGGCCGCGCTCACGCAGTCGTTCGACGCGGGGATGAAGTTCGAACGCGGCCTGTTCCTGCAATGCCTCGACAGTCCGCAGCGCGCGGGCCTCGTGCATGCGTTCTTCGCCGAGCGTGAAGCGGCGAAGGCGCCCGAGGCGCGGCGCGCGAGCGCGCGGCCGGTCGAGCGGATCGGCGTGGTCGGCGGCGGCACGATGGGCGCGGGCATCGCGGTCGCGGCGCTCGACGCGGGTTTGCCGGTAACGATGATCGAGCGCGACGAAGCATCGCTCGCGCGCGGCCGTGCGCACGTCGAGAAGGTGTACGACGGCCTCGTCGCGAAAGGGCGCATGACGCCGGCCGCGCACGCGGCGCGGCTCGCGCGCTTCAAGGGCAGCACGTCGTACGACGCGCTCGCGCAGGCCGACGTCGTGATCGAGGCCGTGTTCGAGGACATGGCGGTGAAGCAGGCCGTGTTCGCCGAACTCGCACGCGTGTGCAAGCCGGGCGCGGTGCTCGCGACCAACACGTCGTATCTCGACATCGACGCGCTGGCCGCGAGCATCGACCGGCCGGCCGACGTGATCGGCCTGCATTTCTTCTCGCCGGCCAACGTGATGAAGCTGCTCGAGATCGTCGTGCCGGCGCGCGTGAACGCGGACGTCGTCGCGACCGCGTTCGCGCTGGCGAAGCAACTGAGGAAGACGCCGGTGCGCGCGGGTGTGTGCGACGGCTTCATCGGCAACCGGATCCTCGCCGTCTATCGCACGGCGGCCGACTACCTGATGGAAGACGGTGCGTCGCCGTACCAGATCGATCGCGCGGTGCGCGACTTCGGCTTCCCGATGGGCCCGTTCCAGGTCGTCGACCTCGCGGGCGGCGACATCGGCTGGGCCACCCGCAAGCGCCGCGCGGCGACGCGCGACCCGCGCGCACGCTACGTCGAGATTTCCGACCGGCTGTGCGAGCGCGGCTGGTTCGGGCAGAAGACCGCGCGCGGCTACTACCTGTACCCGGACGGCGCGCGTGTCGGCACGCCGGACCCGGAAGTCGACGCGATCGTCGCGGCCGAGCGTGCGAGGAAGGGCATCACGCCGCGCACGTTCACCGACGACGAAATCCTGCGCCGCTACCTCGCCGCGATGATCAACGAAGGCGCGAACGTCGTGCACGAGAAGATCGCGCTGCGCCCGCTCGACGTCGACGCGGTGTTCCTGTACGGCTACGGCTTCCCGCGCTATCGCGGCGGCCCGATGCACTACGCGGACACGATCGGCCTCGCGAACGTGCTCGCCGATATCCGCGCGTTCGCGAAGGACGATCCGCTGTTCTGGAAGCCGTCGCCGCTGCTCGTCGATCTCGTCGCGCGCGGCGCGGATTTCGCGAGCCTGAACCGCGTCGACTGAACGCCCACCGCATTCGCAACGGAACGAAGATGGACCTCAATTTCACGCCCGAAGAGGAAGCCTTCCGCACGGAAGTGCAGCGCTTCCTGCAAGCCGAACTGCCCGAGCGCATCGCGCGCAAGGTGAAGGGCGGCCTGCATCTCACGCGCGACGACATGCGCGAATGGCACGCGACACTCAACGCGCGCGGCTGGCTCGCGAGCCACTGGCCGCGCGAATACGGCGGCCCCGGCTGGAGCGTCGCGCAGAAGTTCCTGTTCGACAACGAATGCGCGCTCGCGGGCGCGCCCCGTATCGTGCCGTTCGGCGTGAACATGCTCGGCCCCGTGCTGATCAAGTACGGCGACGAAGCGCAGAAACGTCACTGGCTGCCGCGCATTCTCGACGGCACCGACTGGTGGTGCCAGGGCTACTCGGAGCCGGGCGCCGGCTCCGATCTCGCGGCGGTGAAGACGAGCGCGGTACGCCATGGCGATCACTACGTCGTGAACGGCCAGAAGACCTGGACCACGCTCGGCCACTACGCGAACATGATCTTCTGCCTCGTGCGCACCGCGACCGACGTGCGCAAGCAGGAAGGCATCAGCTTCCTGCTGATCGACATGAACACGCCGGGCGTCGAGGTCCGCCCGATCATCACGCTCGACGGCGAGCACGAAGTGAACGAGGTGTTCTTCACCGACGTGCGCGTGCCGGTGGAGAACCTCGTCGGCGAGGAGAACCGCGGCTGGACCTACGCGAAATACCTGCTCACGTACGAGCGCACCAACATCGCGGGGATCGGCTTCTCGACGGCCGCGCTCGACCGGCTCCGCGCGGTTGCCGCGAAGGTCACGAAGAACGGGCGGCCGCTCGCCGACGATCCGTTCTTCGCGGCGCGCGTCGCGCGCGTCGAGATCGAACTCGAGAACATGCGCACGACCAACCTGCGCGTGCTGGCCGCGGTCGCGGGCGGCGGCGTGCCGGGCGCGGAAAGCTCGATGCTGAAGATTCGCGGCACGCAGATCCGCCAGGAAATCACCGCGCTGATGCGGCGTGCGATGGGGCCGTACGCGCTGCCGTTCGTCGACGACGCGCTCGCTGCCGATTACGACGGCGAGCCGGTCGGCCCGGACGAAGCCGCGAGCGCCGCGCAGCAGTACTTCAACAACCGGAAGCTGTCGATCTTCGGCGGCTCGAACGAAATCCAGAAGAACATCATCGCGAAGATGATGCTCGGGCTGTAACGAGGGACGCGACGATGGATTTCCAGCACACAGAAGACCGCCGGATGCTGGCGGACACGTTGAACCGCTTCATCGCCGAACAGTACCCGTTCCCGGTGCGCGACCGCATCGCGCAGTCGGCCGAAGGCTTCGATCGCGCGATGTGGCAGCGCCTTGCCGAACTCGGCACGGTCGGCGCGCTGTTTCCCGAAGCCGACGGCGGTTTCGGCGGCGCGGGCTTCGACATCGCCGTGGTGTTCGAATGCCTGGGGCGCGGGCTCGTCGTCGAGCCGTTCCTCGGCGCGCTGCTCGCGGGCCGCGCGTTGTCGCTCGCCGGCGGCGATACGCATCGCGACAGGCTCGCCGCGCTGATCGACGGCAGCGCGAGCGCCGCGTTCGCGCACGACGAACCGGACTCGCACTACGAGCTGACGACCGTGCGCACGCGCGCCGAACGCACCGGCGACGGCTGGGTGCTGACGGGCGCGAAGGGCGTCGTCGACCAGGCCGCGCAGGCGGCGTTCTTCGTCGTCAGCGCACGCGTGTCCGGGCAGGACGACGACGCGGCCGGCATCGGCCTGTTCGTCGTGCCGGCCGATGCGCCGGGCGTGTCGCTGCGCGACTACCGGAAGATCGACGGCGGCCGCGCGGCCGAGGTGCGCTTCGACCGCGTCGCGCTGGCGGCCGATGCGGCGCTCGGCGCGCACGACGGCGAAGCGGGCGCCGAGCTGCTCGAACGCGTACTCGGCTACGGGCTGCTCGCGCTGTCGGCGGAAGCGCTCGGCGCGATGGATGTCGCGAAGGAGCACACGCTCGACTACCTGCGCACGCGCAAGCAGTTCGGGCTGCCGATCGGCAGCTTCCAGGCGCTGCAGCACCGGATGGCCGACCTGCTGCTCGAGGTCGAGCAGGCGCGCTCGGCCGTGATCAACGCGGCCGCGCAGCTCGACGCGCCGCGCGCGGTGCGCGAACGCGCGCTGGCCGCGGCCAAGTACAGCATCGGCCGGATCGGCGCGCTGGTCGCCGAGGAAAGCATCCAGCTGCACGGCGGGATCGGGATGACCTGGGAGCTGCCGCTGTCGCATTACGCGAAGCGGCTCGTGATGATCGATCACCAGCTCGGCGACGAGGATCACCATCTCGCGCGCTACATCGCGCTGTCGAAACAATAAGGACGAGCACGCGAATGGAGGAGACAAGAATGACGAACGACCCGCGCGCGCTGCCGCTGGCCGGCGTGAAGGTGCTCGATTTCTCGCGCGTGCTGGCCGGCCCGTGGTGCGCGATGGTGCTCGCCGATTTCGGTGCGGAAGTGATCAAGGTCGAGCATCCGGTGCGCGGCGACGACACGCGCGACTGGGGGCTGCGGATCGGCGACACCGAAACCACGTATTTCAACAGCGTGAACCGCAGCAAGCGCTCGATCTGCCTCGACCTGCAGACGGAAGCGGGCCAGCGCATCGCGCGCGACCTGGCCGCGCAGGCCGACGTGGTGATCCACAACTTCAAGTTCGGCGGCGCGGAGAAGCTCGGCCTCGGCTACGACGCGCTGGCCGAACTGAATCCGCGCCTCGTGCATTGCGCGATCTCCGGCTACGACCGGTCGGGCGCCGAGGCCGCGCGGCCGGGCTACGACCTCGTCGTGCAGGGCGAGGCCGGGCTGATGGCGCTGAACGGCGAGGCCGGCCAGCCGCCGCTGAAGTTCGGCGTCGCGGCGGTCGACCTGTTCACCGGCATGTACTCGGCGCAGGCGATCCTCGCCGCGCTCTACGAACGCCATGCGACCGGGCGCGGGCGGCGCATCGAGATGGCGCTGTTCGACTGCGGGTTGATGATCACCGCGTACTACGGGCTCGACGCGCTGTTGATGGGCGAGGACCCGCCGCGCTACGGCAATGCGCATCCGTCGATCGTGCCGTACGGCGTGTTCGACGCGGCCGACGGCCCGCTCGTGATCACGGTCGGCAACAACACGCAGTTCGCACGCTTCTGCGACGCGATCGAGCGCCCCGATCTCGCGGCCGACGCGCGTTACGGGACCAACCTCGGCCGTTCGGAAAACCGCGCCGACCTGCTGCCGGAGATTCGCCGCGAACTCGCTCGACGCTCGCGCGCGACACTGCTCGCCGCGCTCGCCGATGCCGGTATTCCATGTGGCGAAGTGCTCGGGTTGCACGAGGCACTGACGTCCGAACGCGCGACCCGCGCCGGGCTCGTCACGCGGCAGCCGCATCCGGTCGCGGGCGGCGTCGACGTGCTGGCGCCGCCGTACCGCTTCGACGGCGCGCGGCTGCCGGTGCGCGGTGCGCCGCCGGTACTGGGTGCCGATACGGATGCGGTGCTCGGCGGCTGGCTCGGGATGTCGGCCGACGAGGTCGCGCGGCTGCGCGCGGATCGCGTCGTGTAACGCATCGATGTGCCGCCACGGCGCGGGCGGATCGATTGGCGCGCCGGCCATCCACAAGACACTTCTCGCACATCGACGAGAGGACATTGGAGACACCATGGAGCTTTCCGTCATCGAATCGGTCACGGCGCGCCGCGACTACCAGCAGCTCGTGCGCGCACGGCGCCGCTTCAGCTTCACGCTGACGGCGCTGATGATCGCGACCTACTACGGCTTCATCCTGCTCGTCGCGCTCGCGCCGCACGTGCTCGCGGCGCCGCTGTACCGCGGTGCGACGACGACGGTCGGCATCGCCGCGGGCGTCGCGATCATCCTGGTCGCGATCGGCCTGACCGCGTGCTACGTGCTGCGCGCGAACCGTGCGTTCGACCGCCGCGTCGACGCGATCCTGCAGCGTTCGTGACGGAGGCCGACATGCGACGCACTTCGAGCGCGCTCGGCGCGCTGGCCGTTCTCGTTTCCTCCACCGCGCAAGCGGTATCCGTCGCGGGCCCGATGCCCGACAAGGTCGAACTGAACCCGGTCGCGATCGGGATGTTCTTCGCGTTCGTGTTCGCGACGCTCGCGCTCACGCGCTGGGCCGCGCGGCGCACGCGCTCGACGCGTGACTTCTACACGGCCGGCGGCGGCATCACCGGGCTGCAGAACGGGCTCGCGATCGCCGGCGACTACATGTCGGCCGCGTCGTTCCTCGGGCTGTCCGGCATGGTGTTCATGTTCGGCTTCGACGGGCTGATCTACTCGATCGGCTTCCTGGTCGGCTGGCCGTTCGTGATGTTCCTGATCGCCGAGCCCTTGCGCAACCTCGGCAAGTTCACGTTCGTCGATGTCGTCGCGTACCGCTTCGCGCAGCGGCCGATCCGGCTGCTGACGTCCGCGAACGCGCTGACGATCGTCGTGCTGTACCTCGTCGTGCAGATGGTCGGCGCGGGCAAGCTGATCCAGCTGCTGTTCGGGCTGTCGTACGGCACGGCCGAGCTGATCGTCGGCGTGCTGATGGTCGTCTACGTGTTCTTCGGCGGCATGACGGCGACCACCTGGGTGCAGGTGATCAAGGCCGTGCTGCTGCTGTGCGGCGCGACGCTGCTGGCGTTGCTCGCGCTCGGCGAATTCGGCTTCAGCGTCGACGAGATGTTCCGCCGCGCGGTGGCCGTGCATCCAGGTGCGCTGTCGATCATGGGGCCGGGCAAGCTGATCCGCGACCCGGCCAACGCGCTGTCGCTCGGCATCGCGCTGATGTTCGGCACGGCCGGCTTCCCGCACATCCTGATGCGCTTCTTCACGGTGCCGAACGCGAAGGAGGCGCGCAAGTCGGTGCTCTACGCGACCGGCTTCATCGGCTACTTCTACCTGCTGACCTTCGTGATCGGCTTCTCGGCGATCGTGCTGCTCGCGCAGCATCCGGAGTTCTTCAGGCTCGGCGCGAACGGCACGTTCAACCTGACGCACGACCTGCTCGGCGGCTCGAACATGGTCGCGGTGAAGCTCGCGCAGGCGGTCGGCGGGAACTGGTTCTACGGATTCATCGCCGCCGTCACGTTCGCGACGATCCTCGCGGTGGTCGCGGGCCTGACGCTCGCCGGCGCGACGACGATCTCGCACGACCTGTATGCGCAGATGTGGGCGCGCGGCAAGCCCGACGAGCGGCTGGAGATGCGCATCTCGCGCGCGTCGACGATCGTGCTGTCGGCCGTCGCGATCGGGTTGTCGATCCTGTTCGAGCACGTGAACGTCGCGTTCATGGTCGGGCTCGTCGCGGCGGTGGCCGCGAGCGCGAATTTCCCGGTGCTCGCGATGTCGATCTTCTGGCGCGGGATGACGACGCGCGGCGCGGTGCTCGGCGGCGGCCTCGGCCTCGCGTCGGCGGTGGTGCTCACGGTGCTGTCGAAATCGGTGTGGGTCGACGTGCTGCATCACGCGCACGCGCCGGTGTTCCTCGACAACCCGGCGCTCGTGTCGGTGCCGCTCGCGTTCGTCGGGATCGTCGTCGGCTCGCTCGCGGATCGCGGCGAGCGCGCCCGGCGCGAGCGCGACGCGTTCGCGCGGCAGGAGTTCTATGCGCAGACGGGTCTGCTGGCCGGCCGCGCCGTGCAGCACTGATTCGTCTGAAGAATGAGGGAATCCGTCCGGATCGCCGGACGGATATTTTCCGGAAATCCGGAATCCCGGATTTCCTTGCCTGCCGCATTATGGGAAATACAATGAAAACAACGGTTTGAGGGGTTCCGGAAACCTGGCATCGACCTTGCGATATAAAACGCACGGCCATTCCCCCCGGCCGAACTACTACAGCAAGCAAGGAGACAACGATGACCGACGCCTTCCTCCCCCTCCGGATGTCCTGAGGCATCGCTTGTTGCGGCACGGCAGCCGCGCGGGCGAGTGGCCTTTCCCCTGAGACATTCGCCTGCGCGCGTGACGCCGTATCCACCGGCTCATCTACTTCAGCAGGAACCATCGTGAAGAAGAAACCCTTCTACAAAGTGCTCTATGTGCAAGTGATCTTCGCCATCATCGTCGGCGTGATCCTCGGCCACTATTACCCGGCGCTCGCCACCGACATGAAGCCGCTCGGCGACGGCTTCATCAAGCTGATCAAGATGGTGATCGGTCCGATCATCTTCTGTACGGTCGTCACCGGCATTGCCGGCATGGAGGACATGAAGAAGGTGGGCCGCGTCGGCGGCAAGGCGCTGCTGTACTTCGAGATCGTGTCGACCTTCGCGCTGCTGCTGGGCCTCGCGGCCACGCACCTGCTGCGTCCGGGCGTCGGCTTCAACATCGACCCGGCGACGCTCGACGGCAAGGCTGTCGCGTCGTACGCGGCGAAGGCGCACGGGCAGTCGACGGTCGACTTCCTGATGCACATCATCCCGAACACGATGGTCGATGCGTTCGCGCAGGGCGAAATCCTGCAGATCCTGCTGATCGCGCTGCTGTTCGGCAGCGTGCTCGCGCACCTCGGCGAGCGCGGCAAGGTCGTGACCGACTTCATCGACGGGCTCACGCGCGTGCTGTTCGGCATCGTGCACATCGTCACGAAGCTGGCCCCGATCGGCGCGTTCGGCGCGATGGCGTTCACGATCGGCAAGTACGGCGTCGGCTCGCTGGTGCCGCTGCTCAAGCTGATCGGCACGTTCTACCTGACGTCGGTCGTGTTCGTGCTCGTCGTGCTCGGCGCGATCGCCCGCTTCACGGGCTTCTCGATCATCCGCTTCGTGTCCTACATCAAGGAAGAGCTGCTGATCGTGCTCGGCACCAGCTCGTCGGAAGCCGCGCTGCCGCAGCTGATGGAAAAGCTCGAGAAGGCGGGCTGCTCGCGTTCGGTCGTCGGCCTCGTCGTGCCGACCGGCTATTCGTTCAACCTCGACGGCACCAACATCTACATGACGATGGCCGTGCTGTTCATCGCGCAGGCGACCAACATCGAACTGACGTGGATGCAGCAGCTCACGCTGCTGGCCGTCGCGATGCTGACGTCGAAGGGCGCGAGCGGCGTGACGGGCGCGGGCTTCATCACGCTCGCCGCGACGCTGGCCGTCGTGCCGACGATCCCGCTGTCGGGCATGGTGCTGATCCTCGGCATCGACCGCTTCATGAGCGAATGCCGCGCGCTGACCAACATCGTCGGCAACGGCGTCGCGACGATCGTCGTGTCCGCGTGGGAGAAGGAGCTCGACCGCAACAAGCTGCGCCAGGCGCTGAAGGGCGGCGGGGAGGTCACGCCGACCGAGACGGCCGGCGTCTGACGTCATGAAGGAGCAGGCGGCGGCGCCCGCCGCCGGCGGCGCGGGGCGCGGCGCTCGACCCGTGGATGCGGAGGCCTATGACACAATAGGCGATCCGCATCGCCAGGAAGCCTCGACCGTGACGCGCCGCCTGCTCATCCTCGCCGTGCTTGCCGCCGCGCTCGTCGCGGCGTGCGCGCTGACCTGGACGGTCACCTGGCAGCGCGGCGTCGCCGAGCTGCAGCGCAATGCCGCGGTGCGCGTCGATCGCACCACCAACGCGCTCAAGAGCACGCTCGACCGCTACGAGTCGCTGCCCTACCTGCTGGGCAGCCATCCGTACGTGCAGGACCTGCTCGCCGAGCCGAAGCGCGGCGACTACACCGCGCGCGTCAACCGTTATCTCGAAGATCTCAACGAACACGCGCACGCGACCGTCACCTACGTGATCGGCGCGGACGGCCTGTGCGTCGCGGCCAGCAACTGGCGCGCGCCCGACAGCTTCGTCGGGATCGAATACCGCTTCCGCCCGTATTTCGTCGACGCGATGAACGGCCAGGTCGGCCGCTTCTTCGGCATCGGCACGATCTCGCGCGACCCCGGTTACTACATCTCGCAGCCCGTGTGGCGCGACGGCAGGATCGCGGGCGTCGTCGTCGTGAAGCTCAATCTCGAATGGTTCCAGGGCGCCGATGCGTCCGAGCCGCTCGTCGTCGCGGACGATCACGGCGTCGTGTTCCTGTCGTCGGTGCCCGCGTGGAAGTACCACACGCTGCGCCCGCTCACGGGCCCCGTGGCCGCGTCGATCTACGAGACGCGCCAGTACGCGCAGCAACCGGTCACGCCGCTGCCGCTGCGCATCGAGCAGACGCTCGGCGCCGATGCGGAGATCGTGCGCCTCGGCCCCGGCCGGCGCGCGCCGCGTTTCCTTGCCAGCAAGCGCCGGATCGGCGAGCCCGACTGGCTGCTCGTCACGCTCGCGCCGATCGCGCCCGTCGACACCGATGCGCGCAACGCGACGATCGTCACGGGCTTCGGCTTCGTGTCGGTGGCGCTGCTCGCGTTCTACTGGCGGATGCGCCGCGCGCGCGTGCGCGAAATGATCCGCGGCCGCGCGCTGCTGCAGCAGGCGTACGCGGAGCTGAACCGGCGCGTCGAGGAGCGTACGGCCGACCTGTCGGAAGCGAACGCGCAGTTGCAGAAGGAAGTCGGCGACCGGATCCGCGCGGAGCAGGAGCTGCGCGCCGCGCACGACGAACTGATCCAGGCGAGCAAGCTCGCCGCGCTCGGCCAGATGGCGGCCGGCATCACGCACGAACTGAACCAGCCGCTCGCGGCGCTGCGCAGCTTCTCGGACAACACGCGCGTGCTGCTCGATCGCGGCGAGCAGGCGGCCGCGCGCGAGAACCTCGAGGCGATCGCGGCGCTCACCGAGCGAATGGGCAAGATCACGAACCAGCTGAAGCTGTTCGTCGGCCGGGCGAAGCCGCGCAACGAACAGGCGCTCGTCGTGCGCGCACTGCGCAGCGTGCTGTCGCTGCTGGGCGAGCGCCTGAGCGGCGTCGCGCTCACGCTGACGCTGCAGGACGCGACCGTGTCGCCCGCGCACGATGAACCGCTCGACCTGGCGCGCGACTATCCGGCGCTCGTCGCGCGCTGCGAGGATTTGCGCCTCGAACAGGTGCTGATCAACCTGCTCGGCAATGCGCTCGACGCGGTGGCCGGCGTCGCGGCGCCGGCGATCGAGGTGACGATCGCGGTGTCGGCCGCGACGCTCGCGGTCGAAGTGCGCGACAACGGCTCCGGCATCGCGCCTGACCTGCTGCCGCGCCTGTTCGAACCGTTCTTCACGACGAAGGAAATGGGGCGCGGGCTCGGTCTCGGCCTCGCGATCTCGTCGTCGATCGCGAGCGACGCGGGCG
Source organism: Burkholderia sp. L-4 (assembly GCF_056856535.1). Classification (NCBI taxonomy): domain Bacteria; kingdom Pseudomonadati; phylum Pseudomonadota; class Betaproteobacteria; order Burkholderiales; family Burkholderiaceae; genus Burkholderia; species Burkholderia sp. L-4. The sequence goes on along the minus strand of NZ_JBXEOX010000001.1, from coordinate 3,260,109 downwards.
GTGCGCTGACCGCGCGCAACGCGCCGTCGGGCGGCGCGCTGTTCGTCTTGACGCTGCGGCGCGCACGCACGCATCATCCGGACTCCGTGTCCGAGCCGGCGGGTTCGCACTAGACCCGTCGCAGGCCCGGTCGGCGCACGACCGGCATCAACGCAGCCGCGCGCGACACAGCCGCGCGGCCTGTCAGGAGCAAGTGAGTACGATGGCCAACCGGCTGCAAGTGATCTATATCGAAGACGATGCGCTCGTTCGCCGGGCGAGCGTGCAGAGCCTCCAGCTGGCGGGCTTCGACGTCGCCGGCTTCGAGTCGGCCGAAGCGGCCGAGAAGGCGATCGTCGCGGACACCGCCGGCGCGATCGTCAGCGACATCCGGCTGCCCGGCGCGAGCGGGCTCGACGTGCTCGCGCAGTGCCGCGAGCGCGTGCCCGACGTGCCGGTGATCCTCGTCACCGGGCACGGCGACATCTCGATGGCCGTGCAGGCGATGCGCGACGGCGCGTACGACTTCATCGAAAAACCGTTCGCGGCCGAGCGCCTGATCGAGACGGTGCGCCGCGCGCTCGAGCGACGCGAGCTCGTGCTCGAGAATCACGCGCTGCGGCGCGAGCTGGCCGGTAAGGACGTCGTCGCGCCGCGCATCATCGGCCGCAGCCCCGCGATCGAGCAGGTGCGCAAGCTGATCGCGAACGTCGCGCCGACCGACGCGTCGGTGCTGATCAACGGCGACACCGGCGCCGGCAAGGAGCTGATCGCGCGCAGCCTGCACGAGCTGTCGCCGCGCCGCGACAAGCCCTTCATCGCGGTGAATTGCGGCGCGCTGCCCGAGCCGATGTTCGAATCGGAGATGTTCGGCTACGAGCCCGGCGCCTTCACGGGCGCTGCGAAGCGCCGCGTCGGCAAGCTCGAATATGCGTCCGGCGGCACGCTGTTTCTCGACGAAATCGAAAGCATGCCGCTCGCGCTGCAGGTGAAGCTGCTGCGCGTGCTGCAGGACGGCGTGCTGGAGCGGCTCGGCTCGAACCAGCCGATCCGCGTGAATTGCCGCGTCGTCGCGGCCGCGAAGGGCGACATGAGCGAGCTCGTCGCGGCCGGCACGTTCCGGCGCGACCTGCTGTACCGGCTCAACGTCGTGACGATCGCGCTGCCGCCGCTCGCCGAGCGCCGCGAGGACATCGTGCCGCTGTTCGAGCACTTCATGCTCGACGCGGCCGTGCGCTACGGGCGGCCCGCGCCGGTGCTGACCGACCGCCAGCGCGCGAGCCTGATGCAGCGCGACTGGCCCGGCAACGTGCGCGAGCTGCGCAACGCGGCCGACCGGTTCGTGCTCGGCGTGGCCGACATGCCGCAGGAAACGGGCGCGGGCGGCGACGGCGCGGACAACGACCAGACGCTGAAGGAGCGCATCGAGCAGTTCGAGCGCGCGGTGATCGCCGAGGCGCTGAACCAGACGGGCGGCGCGGTCGCCGCGACGGCCGACCGGCTGCACGTCGGCAAGGCGACGCTGTACGAGAAGATGAAGCGCTACGGGCTGTCGGCGAAAGGCGAAACCGAGCGCTGAAAAGCAAACGGACCGCAGAACCGGGTTGCCCGGCCGTACGGTCCGTGTAGGCGGGAAGGGCGCTGCGCGCGGCCCGTCGAGCCGGATCTTGCGGCGCTCAGGCCGCGTTGCCGTCGAGCGCCTTCTTGAGCAGCGCGTCGAGCTCCGCGAACTGCGGCGCGCCGACGTAGCGCTTGAGGATCTTGCCGTCCTTGTCGACGACGAAGGTCGTCGGCGTGAGCTGCACGTTGCCGAACTGCTTCGCGACGCTGCCGTCGTCGAGCGCGACCTTGAACGGCAGCTGGCGCGTCTGCGCGTAGTTCGCGACGTACATCGGCGGATCGTAGTTCATCGCGACCGCGACGAATTCCAGACCCTGACCCTTGAAACGGTTGTAGGTATCGACCATCTGCGGCATTTCCTGCATGCAAGTCGCGCAGCTCGTCGCCCAGAAGTTCACCAGATAGACCTTGCCCTTCAGGTCGCCGGCGGTCGAGACCTTCTGGCCCGACAGCAGCGTGAACGTCGCGTCCGGCACGCTGGACTTGCCGTTGAACGCGAAGAAACCGGCGACGGCGATGGCCGCGACGACGGCGGCCGCGACGAGGTAGCGGACGGGGCCGGCACTGCGGCGGGCGGGAGGCGTGGTGTTCATCAGGTGCTCTCGGAGTCGGTCGATGACGCGGGTCGATGCAAAGGACGTCGAAATTCGGCGCCCATTTTAGCGCGAATGCGGCGCGCGCACCGGCGGCCACCACGCATTCCGGTTGTCAGGTTCGGCGGATAATGCCGGTTTTGCCTGTCCCCGATCCACGCCATGCCGAAGGAAGTCATCGATTCGTTGCGCCCCCTTTTTCGCCCGCTGCGACACTTCGCCGCGCTCGCATGCATCAGCGCCGCGCTGGCCGCGTGCTCCCCATCGTTCGACTGGCGCACGCTGCACAACGATGCCGGCTATACGATCGACCTGCCGGCGAAGCCGACCGTCGAGGAGCAGCCGGTGGCGATCGGCGGCACGTCGATGCCGATGCGGATGCAGGCCGCGCACGTCGACGGCGCGGTGTTCGCGGTCGGCACGCTGACGTTGCCGGACGACCGTGACGACACGCGCCGCGCGGCGCTCGACTTCCTGCGCGCCGGGCTGTCGCGCAACCTCGAAGGCGCGCCGCGGACGGCATCGGTGCCGGTGCCGCTCGCGGCCGGCGGCGCGGTGGACGGGATCGAGCTGCGTATCGCGGGGGCCGCCGCCGGCGGGGATCGCGCGCGCAAGACGATCGTCGCCCGGCTCGCCGCGCGCGGCCGGCACGCGTACCAGGCCGTCGTGATCGCCGACCGGCCGCTCGCGCAGGAGCAGCTCGACCAGTTTTTCGGCTCGTTCAAACTCGATTGATCGCGGCCCGCGAGCGGCGCCGACACACCGTGACAACTGAAAGTTCATTCGCAGCTTTCGACGCTAGTGACCGGATTTTGCGAGGTTTTTTCGACTATCCACAGTGCATGTGGATAACTTTGTTGAAAAGTAACCCGGATTTCCCGCCGAGCCTCACCGGACGGCCTTCCGGCTCATTTGGTCGTGCACGTGCCGTTTGGGAAAGATCAATGAAAACAAAGGGATACGGATTCCGTCACGCAACGGCCCCGGCGAGCCGCGATCCGGGGCCGGATTCGCTAAATTGTGCATAAGTCAAGTCTTGACAGCCGGATTTTGTCCTAAGAGGGCGCTTAGAGCGCCGTGAGCGCGCGCCGGTAGCGGATCGCCTCGGCGATCTGCGCGGCCGTCGGCAGCGGGTCGCCGGCCAGGTCGGCGATCGTCCGCGCCACTTTCAGCACGCGGAAATACGCGCGCGCCGACCAGCCGAAGCGCTCGCCGGCCTCGCGCAACAGCCGCTCGCCTTCGTCGGTCGGCCGGCACAGGTCGTCGGTCTCGCGGCCGCTCAGCATGTGATTCGTCTTGCCCTGCCGGTCGAGCTGCAGCGCCCGCGCCTGCGCGACGCGCGCGGCTACCGCCGCGCTCGGCTCGCCGGGCGCCGTCGTGCGCGACGCGAGCTCGGCCGGCGACAGCGCGGGCAGGTCGATCTGGATGTCGATGCGATCGAGCAGCGGCCCCGACAGCTTGCGCAGGTAGCGCGCGGCGACGTCCGGCGAGCAGCGGCAGCGCCCGGACGGATCGCCGTGCCAGCCGCACGGGCACGGATTCATCGCGGCGATCAACTGGCACGCGGCCGGGAAGTCGGCCTGCTGGGCCGCGCGCGAAATCGTGATGCGGCCGGCTTCGAGCGGCTCGCGCAGCATTTCGAGCACGTGCCGGTCGAATTCCGGCAGCTCGTCGAGAAACAGCACGCCGAGATGCGCGAGCGTGATTTCGCCCGGCTGTGGCGGATTGCGGCCGCCGACCAGCGCGGCGGCGCTCGACGAGTGATGTGGCGAACGGAACGGCCGCCGGCGCCACTGCGCGGGCGAGAAGCCGAGGCGGCTCGCGGAAAGCAGCGCGGCCGACGTCAGCGCCTCGTCGTCGGTCAGCGGCGGCAGCAGGCCGGCCAGCCGCGCGGCCAGCATCGACTTGCCGGCCCCCGGCGGCCCGACCATCAGCATGTGATGGCCGCCCGCGGCGGCGACTTCGAGCGCACGCCGCGCCCCGCGCTGGCCGACCACATCCGCGAGGTCGGGCGCGGCCGGCGCCGGCAGGCCGTCGAGGCAGGGCGCCGCGACCGGCGTGAGCCGCCCGTCCGGCGCATCGGCGAGGTGCGCGCACAGCGCGGGCAGGTCGCGCGCGCCGAACACGGTCACGCCCGGCACGAGCGCGGCCTCGGCCGCGCTGTCGAACGGCAGGTACAACTCCGGCGCGCGTGAGGCCGCCGCGGAGCCCGGCGTCGCGACGGCGTCCGGGCCCGAGCCCGGTTCCGATCCGGTTTCGCCCGCCCGCCAGTCCCGCGCGGCACCGCACGCCATCGCGAACGCGCCGCGCATCGGCCGCAGCGCGCCCGTCAGCGACAGTTCGCCGGCGAATTCGCGGCCGGCCAGCGCGTCGGCCGGGATCTGGCCGTTCGCGGCGAGGATGCCGAGCGCGATCGGCAGGTCGAACCGGCCCGACTCCTTGGGCAGGTCGGCCGGCGCGAGATTCACGGTGATGCGGCGCACGGGAAATTCGAAGCCGCAGTTCTGCAGCGCGGCGCGCACGCGCTCGCGGCTCTCGCGGACTTCGAGATCGGGCAGGCCGACGATCGAGAACGACGGCAGCCCGTTGGCGAGATGGACTTCGACGGTAACGTCCGGCGCGCGGCCGGAGGCGGGCGCGCGACTGCGCACCACGGCGAGCGACATGGCGAGGCTCCTGTAAGCAGGCGGACGACGGCCGTTCGGGGCCGCATGCCGCGGGAATCGGAGAAATCGGTGCGCGCGTGCCGGCGTGGCGCGGGGAAAGAACGAGGGGCTGCGAAACGACGAACTGCGAAGAGCGGGGTGCTGCGGAGAACGACGGACGACGAACTACGACGAAAACGGAGGCTCGGCGGTGGCGGGCGCGGGCCGCGCGAGGCGGCCCGCGCCCGGACCTTGCGGCCGGGTGCGGCGTCAGGCCTGCGGTGCGGCGAGCTTCTGCTCGAGTTCCGCGACGCGCTTTTCGAGTTCCTCGAGGCGCACGCGGGTGCGGGCGAGCACCTGGGCCTGCGTGTCGAATTCCTCGCGCGTGACGAGATCGAGCTTCGAGAAGCCTTGCGACAGCATGGCCTTCACGTTGCGCTCGACGTCCTTGGCCGGCGAGTTTTTCAGCAGGTCGCTGACGCGCGACTGCAGATCGTTGAAAACGTCGCTGGGTTGCTTCATGTGATTCCCCTTCCTTGCACAAAAATTGTGCATCTTCAGTTGCGTACGTGCCCATGATGCACGCATGACCGGAAATGGTGCGCCGGGGGCGCGAATTCCGGGCATGGCGCCGGCATGGGTGAATGGCCCGGTAATCCGGGACGTGCGTGCACTCTAGCAACGTTCCTTTCGCCGCGCCAGCAAACCGGCCCGCGTTGGCCATTCGGCCGGGCTTCGGCGCCTTACATCGGGGGATGCGACCCCGTTCCCGAGCCCTTCGAGACGGTGCTCGGATCAACATGGCATGCGAGTTGCTGAGGAGAGTCCGTTACAACATTCCAACCAATTCGACGGGACAACTCAGCGAGAGGACTTCATGAAACTCATTACCGCAATCATCAAGCCGTTCAAGCTCGATGAGACGCGCGAGGCGCTGTCGGCGCTTGGCGTCTCGGGCATCACGGTGACGGAGGTAAAAGGGTTCGGCCGCCAGAAGGGGCATACCGAGCTGTATCGCGGCGCCGAATACGTGGTCGATTTCCTGCCGAAGATGAAGATCGAGGCGGCCGTGTCCGACGATCTCGTCGACCAGGCGGTGGAAGCGATCGAGCGGGCCGCGCGCACCGGGAAAATCGGCGACGGCAAGATTTTCGTCACGCCGATCGAGCAAGTGATCCGGATTCGCACCGGGGAGACCGGCGCCGACGCGCTGTAACAGAACAGACAAGACAAGCGACAAGAGGAAACCCAAGATGCGCAAACTTCTGATGTCCCTGCTGATGGCCGGTTCGCTGATGGCGGCCGGCGTCGGCTCCGCGCTTGCCGACGACGCGGCGTCCGCCGCGGCCGCATCCGCGCCCGCCGCCACGGCTTCCGACGCATCGGCCGCCGCCGCGCCGGCCGCTTCCGCGCCGGCCGCCGACGCATCCGCCACCGCCGCTGCCGCCACACCGGCTTCGGGCGCCGCCGACGCATCGGCCGCCGCCGCCGCGTCCGCGCCGGCCGCACCGGCTGCGCCGACCGCCCCGTTCTCGGTCGATTCGTCGAAGATCAGCGCGGGCGACACCGCGTGGATGCTGACCTCCACCGCGCTCGTGCTGTTCATGACGATCCCGGGCCTCGCGCTGTTCTACGCGGGCATGGTCCGCAAGAAGAACGTGCTCGCGACCGTGATGCAGAGCTTCGCGATCACCGCGGTGATCACGGTGCTGTGGACGGTGGTCGGCTACAGCCTCGCGTTCACGCCGGGCAACGGCTTCATCGGCGGCCTGTCGCGCGCGTTCCTGCACGGCATGAACTACATCAAGGGCGACAAGGCGACGACGCTGACCGTCAGCCATCTCGCGACGACGATTCCGGAATCGGTCTACTTCGTCTACCAGATGACGTTCGCGATCATCACGCCGGCGCTGATCTGCGGCGCGTTCGCCGATCGCATGAAGTTCTCGGCGATGCTCGTGTTCATGACGCTCTGGTCGCTGATCGTCTACGTGCCGATCGCGCACATGGTGTGGGAGCCGACCGGCTGGCTGTCGGCCGACGGCGTGCTCGACTTCGCGGGCGGCACGGTGGTGCACATCAACGCCGGTATCGCGGGCCTGGTGTCGTGCCTCGTGCTCGGCAAGCGTGTCGGCTATGGTCGCGAATCGATGGCGCCGCACAACCTCGTGCTGACGATGATCGGCGGCTCGATGCTGTGGGTCGGCTGGTTCGGCTTCAACGCGGGTTCCGCGGTCGCGGCCGACGGCCGTGCCGGCTTCGCGATGCTGACCACGCAAGTGGCAACCGCCTGCGCGGCGCTCGGCTGGATGTTTGCCGAGTGGATCGCAAAGGGCAAGCCGTCGGTGCTCGGCATCGTGTCGGGCGCGGTCGCGGGTCTCGTGGCGATCACGCCGGCCGCCGGTTTCGTCGGCGTGGCGGGCGCACTGGTGATCGGTATCGCCGCCGGCGTCGTCTGCTTCTGGTCGGCGACCTGGCTCAAGTCGAAGCTCGGCTACGACGATTCGCTCGACGCGTTCGGCGTGCACGGCATCGGCGGGATTCTCGGCGCGCTGCTGACGGGTGTGTTCGCGGTCAAGGACATCGGCGGCGCCGACGGCAGCCTGCTGCTGCAGGCGAAGGGCGTGCTGATCACGCTGGTCTACAGCGGCGTGCTGAGCTTCGTGCTGCTGAAGCTGATCGACCTGACGATGGGCCTGCGCGTGACCGAAGAGGAAGAGCGCGAAGGTCTCGACGTGATCCTGCACGGCGAGCACGTGGAATAAGTCTCACGAATCAACAGCGGGCCGCCGCGACGACGGCGCCCGCTCCGAATGAGCGCAGCGACTTCGGCCCGCCTACCCGGCGGGCTTTTTTTCTCCTGCCACTCACTGCCGTAGCGGATAACCCTTCACTCTATCGGGTCAATAGCCGAAAACTTCCTCCTTATCCTTGTGAAGCCGGGAACAATCCCCAAATGGGCAAGGCAATTGCTCTACAATCTTCATTCTCCCGCTCGCGAGTGATTCATGGTTCCCCACCTCGTTACCGCGTTGAACGGTCCGCTGCTCGAACTCGAGCAGAAGATCCTCGACGCGACGCCTGCGATCGAACGCTGGTTCAGGCTCGAATGGCAGGAACACACCCCGCCGTTCTATTGTTCGGTGGACCTGCGCAATGCCGGCTTCAAGCTGGCGCCCGTCGACGCGAACCTGTTTCCCGGCGCGTTCAACAACCTGCCGTCCGAAGTGCTGCCGCTGGCCGTGCAGGCCGCGATGGCCGCGATCGAGAAGATCTGCCCGGACGCGAAGAACCTGCTCGTGATCCCCGAGCTGCCGACCCGCAACGCGTTCTACCTCGAAAACGTCGCGCGCCTCGCGACGATCATGCGTCAGGCCGGCCTGAACGTGCGCTTCGGCTCGCTCGACCCGAGCATCACCGACATGACGCCGATCACGCTGGCCGACGGCCAGAAGATCGTGCTCGAGCCGCTCGAGCGTTCGCAGCGCCGCCTTGGCCTGAAGAATTTCGATCCGTGCTCGATCCTGCTGAACAACGACCTGTCGGCCGGCATCCCGGCCGTGCTGGAAAACCTGCACGAGCAATACCTGCTGCCGCCGCTGCACGCGGGCTGGGCCGTGCGCCGCAAGTCGACGCACTTCGCGTGCTACGACGACGTCGCGAAGAAGTTCGCGAAGATGGTCGGCGTCGATCCGTGGATGGTGAATCCGTATTTCGCGCACGTGGAAGGCGTCGACTGGCAGGCGCATGAAGGCGAGCAGGCGCTCGCCGACGCGATCGACGGCGTGCTGAAGAAGATCGCGCGCAAGTATCGCGAATACGGGATCAGCGAGAAGCCGTACGTCGTCGTGAAGGCCGACGCTGGCACGGCGGGGCGCGGCGTGATGACCGTGCACGACGCGGCCGAGATCGGCCGGATGTCGAAGGCGGAGCGCGCGCAGATGGCCGAGTCGAAGGCCGGCCTCGCGGTGCGCGACGTGATCGTGCAGGAAGGCGTCTATACGTTCGAGCGGGTCGGCGACGAAGTGGCCGAGCCCGTCGTGTACATGATCGACCGCTACGTGGTCGGCGGCTTCTACCGCACGCACGGCGGCCGCGAGCGCGACCAGAACCTGAACGCGCCCGGCATGCACTACGTGCCGCTCGGCTTCGAGCACACCGCGCTGCCGGATGCCGGCGCGAAGCCCGGCGCCGCGCCGCCGAACCGTTTCTACATGTACGGCGTCGTCGCGCGGCTGTCGCTGATCGCGTCGTCGATCGAACTGGAAAAGACCGATCCCGAAGCCATCCAGGTGTAACGGACCTTCGCTACGTACAGGACCCGCATGGACATTCTTTTTATCGCCGACCCGCTCGAGCATTTCAAGATCTACAAGGATTCGACCTACGCGATGATGGCGGAGGCCGCCCGGCGCGGGCATGCGGTGTACACGTGCCAGCCGCACCAGCTCGCGTGGACGGGCTCGGGCGTCGAGGCGGACGTGCAGCGCGTGACGATCGTCGGCGACACGACCGACCTGCATCGCCGTCCGTGGTACGAGGCGGCCGCGCACGAGTCGCGTCAACTGACGTCGTTCGGCGCGGTGCTGATGCGCAAGGATCCGCCGTTCGACATGGAGTACGTGACGGCCACCTGGATGCTGGAGCTGGCCGAACGCGCGGGCGCACGCGTGTTCAACAAGCCGCAGTCGATCCGCGATCACTCGGAGAAGCTGGCGATCGGCGAGTTTCCGCAGTTCGTCGCGCCGACGCTCGTCACGCGCGACGCGGCGCGCTTGCGTGCATTCCACGCCGAGCATGGCGACGTGATCGTGAAGCCGCTCGACGGGATGGGCGGGATGGGCGTGTTCCGCGTGAAGGCCGACGGGATGAATCTCGGCGCGATCATCGAGATGCTCGGCCATGACGGCACGCGCTCGCTGATGATCCAGAAGTTCATTCCGGAGATCAAGGCGGGCGACAAGCGCATCCTGTTGATCGCCGGCGAGCCCGTGCCGTATTCGCTCGCGCGGATTCCGCAGGGCAGCGAGGTGCGCGGCAATCTCGCCGCGGGCGGGCTCGGCGTCGCGCAGCCGCTGACGGCCCGCGATCGCGAGATCGCGGCCACGCTCGGGCCCGTGCTCGCGTCGCGCGGGCTGCTGCTGGTCGGCCTCGATGCGATCGGCAACTGGCTGACCGAGGTGAACGTCACGAGTCCGACGTGCTTCCGCGAGATCATGGAGCAAACGGGCTTCGACGTCGCCGCGATGTTCATCGACGCGCTGGAGCGTGCGGCCGCGTAGGCCGCTTTCCGCGCAACCCCGGCGGCGGCCGCGCAGGCCCCCCGTCGCCGGAGCAGCTTGACCGGCCTGCTACAATGCCCGCTTGCCAGGTGCCGTTTTCGGCGCACCGAAGGCCCGGCGGTCGGGCCGATACTGTTGCAAGGCTGAACATGAAACGTTTCCCACACTCGCTACGCTCATTGCCCCGCCGCGGGGCGTCGGCCCGCCAGGGGCGGCCGGGAGCGATCTGACATGGCCGGGATCCTGATCATCGCGCACGCTCCGCTCGCCACCGCGCTGCGGGACTGCATCGCGCACATCTATGGCGGCGTGCCTGCCCGCATCGGCTGTATCGACGTGATGGCGGACAGCGACCCGGCCCAGGTGATGGCGTTCGCGCATGCGGAACTCGCGCGGCTCCGGGAAGACAACGGCGTGGTCGTGCTGACCGACATGTACGGCGCGACGCCGGCGAACATCGCCGGCCAGCTCGCGAAGCTCGACAACGTGCGCGTGCTGGCGGGCGTGAACCTGCCGATGCTCGTGCGGGCCGTCTGCTACCGTACCGTGCCGCTCGACAAGCTCGTCGACAAGGCGCTGTCCGGCGGCGCGAAGGGCGTCCACGAGGTGTCGGCCGGCACACCGCCGCCGCCGACGGAAACCGGCTGCGGCCAATGCGCGCCGATTCCGCCGGAACCGCAGCCGCGCACCGAGTCGCACTGATTTCCCGTTTTCCGTTTTAGACCACACCGCCGGCGTGCGCCGCCGGCGGCCTCGACCGACCCGACCGAGAATCATGCTTCAACAAGAAACCACCATCGTCAATAAATTGGGGCTCCATGCGCGCGCATCGGCCAAGCTCACGCAACTGGCCGGCAACTTCCAGTCGGAAGTCTGGATGACGCGCAACGGGCGCAAGATCAATGCGAAGAGCATCATGGGCGTGATGATGCTGGCGGCGGGGATCGGCAGCACCGTGACGATCGAGACCGAAGGGTCCGACGAGCAGGAAGCGATGGACGCGCTGCTGAAGCTGATCGCCGACAAGTTCGGCGAAGGCCAGTGATCGCCACGCGCGATCGTTGCCGTTTCCAGTCAGAATGCCGCGGATTTCGCGGCATTTTTTTCGTCGGCAGCATTGATGCGGAATGCGCAATGCTGCGGTGCATGCAGTCAGCGGGGGGGCGCGGAATTTATAATCGCTAACCGGGGTCATAAGCGCATCGCAGCAGTGTGCCGCGGCTTTACTTGTACAGAGGAGGTGCGCGTGTCCTTCACGCTGCATGGCATTCCCGTCTCACGTGGTATCGCGATCGGGCGAGCGTATCTGATCGCGCCGGCGGCGCTCGACGTCGCCCATTACCTGGTCGAGGCACCCCAGATCGACGCCGAGGTCGAGCGATTCCGCACGGCGCTCGACGTCGTGCATCACGAACTCGAGGCGCTGCGCGCCGACTTGACCGACGACACCCCGAGCGAAGTCGGCGCATTCATCGACGTCCACACGATGATCCTGAGCGACGAGATGCTCGTGCAGGAAACCATCGACCTGATCCGCACGCGCCGCTACAACGTCGAATGGGCGCTGACCGAGCAGCTCGAGCTGCTCACGCGCCACTTCGACGACATCGAGGACGAATACCTGCGCGAGCGCAAGGCCGACATCGAGCAGGTGGTCGAGCGCGTGCTGAAGGCCTTGGCCGGTGCGCCGTCCGCGTCGCAGGCGCTCGACCGCGCGGCCAGGAACGGCACGAACGAGATGATCGTCGTCGCGCACGACATCGCGCCGGCCGACATGATGCAGTTCAAGACGCAGTCGTTCCAGGCGTTCGTCACCGATCTCGGCGGGCGCACGTCGCACACGGCGATCGTCGCGCGCAGTCTCGGCATTCCGGCCGCGGTCGGCGTGCAGCACGCGAGCGCGCTGATCCGCCAGGACGACCTGATCATCGTCGACGGCGACCAGGGCATCGTGATCGTCGATCCCGCGCCGATCGTCCTCGAGGAATATTCGTACCGCCAGTCCGAGAAGCAGCTGGAGCAGCGCAAGCTGCAGCGGCTGAAGTTCTCGCCGACGCAAACGTTGTGCGGCACCAAGATCGAGCTGTACGCGAACATCGAGCTGCCCGACGACGCGAAGGCGGCCGTCGAGGCCGGTGCGGTCGGCGTCGGCCTGTTCCGCTCCGAGTTCCTGTTCATGCATCAGAAGGAGATGCCGGAAGAGGAGGAGCAGTTCGCCGCGTACAAGCGCGCCGTCGAGTGGATGAAGGGCATGCCGGTGACGATCCGCACGATCGACGTCGGCGCGGACAAGCCGCTCGAGGCGCTCGACGAAGGCTACGAAACCGCGCCGAACCCGGCGCTCGGCCTGCGCGCGATCCGCTGGAGCCTGTCCGAGCCGCAGATGTTCCTCACGCAGCTGCGGGCGATCCTGCGCGCGTCCGCGTTCGGCCAGGTGAAGATCCTGATCCCGATGCTCGCGCACGCGCAGGAAATCGACCAGACGCTCGACCTGATCCGCGAGGCGAAGCGCCAGCTCGACGGTGCGGGGCTCGCGTACGACCGGAACGTGCGCATCGGCGCGATGATCGAGATTCCGGCCGCGGCGATCGCGCTGCCGCTGTTCCTGAAGCGGTTCGATTTCCTGTCGATCGGCACGAACGACCTGATCCAGTACACGCTCGCGATCGACCGCGCCGACAACGCGGTCGCGCACCTGTACGACCCGCTGCATCCGGCCGTGCTGCACCTGATCGCCTATACGCTGCGCGAAGCGAAGCGCGCGGGCGTGTCGGTGTCGGTGTGCGGGGAGATGGCGGGCGATCCGGCGCTCACGCGCCTGTTGCTCGGGATGGGGCTCACCGAGTTCTCGATGCACCCGAGCCAGCTGCTCGTCGTGAAGCAGGAGATCCTGCGCGCGCATCTGAAGGCGCTCGAGAAGCCGACGGCCGACGTGCTCGCGGCGTTCGAGCCGGAAGAGGTGCAGGCGGCGTTGCAGCGGTTGTCGGTCGCCGAGCCGCGGGCGGATGCGGCCGCCTAGGCGGCCAGGTCGCCGCTCGCTGTCGCCGTGTCGCGCAGGCGCCGCTCGGCGCCTGCCCGTCGCGCGTCAGTGCCGGCCCCCGCACACGGGGCAGTCGGCCTGGCGCGCGATTTTCATCGTCGTCCACTCCATTCGCAGCGAATCGAGCATCATCAGCCGCCCGTTGAGCGTCTTGCCGATGCCGCCGATCACGCGCAGCGCTTCGGCCGCCTGCATCGCGCCGATGATCCCGACCGTCGGTGCGAACACGCCCATCGTCGCGCACGCGACTTCCTCGAACGGCTGGTCTTCCGGGAACACGCACGCATAGCAGGGCGCGGCCGGATCGCGGAAGTCGAACGTGCTGATCTGGCCGTCGAAACGCAGTGCGGCGCCCGACACGAGCGGCACGCCGTGCGCGACGCACGCGCGGTTGATCGCGTGGCGCGTCGCGAAGTTGTCGGTGCAGTCGAGCACGACGGTCGCCCGCGGGACGTGCGTGTCGAGCCACGCATCGTCGACGCGTGCCGCGACCGCGTTCACCTTCACCTCGGGGTTCAGCTGCGCGAGTGCGTCGCGCCCCGATTCGACCTTGCTGCGGCCGACCGATGCCGTCACGTGCAGGATCTGCCGCTGCAGGTTCGTGAGGTCGACCGTATCGGCGTCGACGAGCGTGATCGTGCCGACACCCGATGCCGCGAGGTACATCGCGGCGGGCGAGCCGAGGCCGCCCGCGCCGACGACGATCGCATGCGCGTCGAGAAAGCGCTGCTGCGCGTCGATGCCGATTTCGTCGACGAGGATGTGTCGGGAGTAGCGCAGGAGTTGATCGTCGTTCATGGGGAGTCGTGGGGCGAGGCGGGCGGACGTTTCGTTATTTTAGGCGCGCATGAAAAACGGGCCATCGCGGTCTTCCCGCGATGGCCCGTCGGATGCCGGCCGGCGCTTACTTCGGCGCCGACGCGGGCTTCGGTGCGGACGCCGGCTTTGCGCTGGCGCCCGATGCCTTCGATACGGCGGCAGCCTTGCCGGTCGGGCTCTTCGTGCTCTCGGCGAGCAGCGACTTCGATTCCTGGACCGGCTTGCCCTCGAGCTTGTTGAGCGCCTGCTGCATCATGAAGTCGTCGGCGCTGCCGAACTCGATCGGCTTGCGATCGCGATCCTTCTGGCGTTGCTCCGGCGTCTTCTTGTCGTTCTGCTCTTCGAGGATGCGCAACTGATCCATCCGGCGCTGCTCGCGCTCTTCCTGTTCCTTCTTCTCGTTCGGGTCCTGCGTGTTCGCGAGGTGGTTCGTGTAGTCGACCTCGCGCGTCACGAGCACGTCGTCGGGATCGCCGTCCGCGTACTGATCGACCGGCACATCCGGCGTGATGCCCTTGTTCTGGATCGAACGGCCGCTCGGCGTGTAGTAGTACGCGGTGGTCAGGCGCAGCGCGGTGTCGGCCGTCATCGGGCGGACCGTCTGCACCGAACCCTTGCCGAACGTCGTCTTGCCCATGATCTGCGCGCGCTTCGAATCCTGCAGCGCACCCGCGACGATTTCCGACGCGGATGCCGAATAGGCGTTCGTCAGCACGATCATCGGCACGGTCTTGAAGACCGGCGGCAGGTTCTTCAGCGGATCGCCGTCGAAGGACGGCAGGCGATAGTTGTCGTACGTATCGCGGTAGACCTGCTTCGAATCGGGGATCTGGCCGTTGGTCGACACGACGACCGAGTCGGGCGGCAGGAACGCGCCGGCCACGCCGACCGCGCTCTGCAGCAGGCCGCCGCCGTTGTTGCGCAGGTCGAGGATGAGGCCCTTCAGGTTCGGCTGCTGGCGCGCGATGTCCTGCAGCTTCTGCGCGAGGTCGGGCGTCGTGCGCTCCTGGAAGCTCGTGATGCGGATATACGCGTAGCCCGGATCGAGGATCTTCATCTTCACGCTCTGGACCTTGATGATCGCGCGCGTGACCGTGACCGGGAACGTGCGGTCGTCGCTCTTGCGGAAGATCGTCAGCGTGACCTTGGTGCCCGGCTCGCCGCGCATCTGCTTGACGGCCTTGTCGAGCGTCATGCCGCGCACCGGCTTGTCGTTGATGCGCGTGATCAGGTCGCCCGGACGGATGCCGGCGCGGAACGCGGGCGTATCCTCGATCGGCGAGATCACCTTGACGAGGCCGTCTTCCTGCGAGATCTCGATGCCGAGACCCGCGAAGCGGCCCTTCGTCTGCTCTTGCAGCTCGTCATAGTCGGTCTTGTCGAGGAACGACGAGTGCGGGTCGAGGCTCGACACCATGCCCTTGATCGCCGCCGTCAGCAGCTTCTTGTCGTCGACCGGTTCGACGTACTCGCGCTTGATCTGGCCGAAGACTTCCGCGAACAGGCGGAGCTGGTCCAGGGGAAGCGGCGCCGTGGCGGTCTGCTCGGCCGATGCGGAAACCTGCAGCGTGGCGAACACGCCCGTGGCGAGGCCCGCGGCAATCAGGCCGATGTTCTTCAATTTCATTCGCATAGAGATCTGGTGCGGTCGGGAAGCGCGTGGCGGTAGCGGGGATGTAGCGGACAAGTATAACTGTTCGTCCGAAGACTCAGTGGAACGGCGCGAAAAGCGCCGCAAACGGCCCGGAGCCGGCCTGGCTGGGCCCCGCCGGACGCGCTGCGGGTTCGAAAGCGGATTCGACAGCAGCGGGGCCGAGAAGGTTCGCGCGGGGTGCGGGCCGCGGCCGGGCACCCCGCGCCGGACGCGGCCCGCCCGGCGCGACGGGCGTCAGCCCGCCTTGCCCTGCTTCGCGACGGCGGCCTGCGCCTGCGCGATCGCGTCCTGGTCGCCGAGGTAATAGTGCTGGATCGGCTTCAGGTTCTCGTCGAGTTCATACACGAGCGGCACGCCGTTCGGGATGTTCAGGCCAACGATGTCGCTGTCCGAGATGCCGTCGAGGTACTTGATCAGCGCGCGCAGCGAGTTGCCGTGCGCGGCGATCAGCACCTGCTTGCCGGCACGGACGGCCGGCGCGATCGATTCGTTCCACAGCGGCAGCACGCGCGCGACCGTGTCCTTCAGGCACTCGGTGAGCGGCAGCTGCTCGCGCGGCACCTTCGCGTAGCGCGGGTCGTTGAACGGCGCGCGCTCGTCGGTCGGCTCGAGCGCGGGCGGCGGCGTGTCATAGCTGCGGCGCCACACGAGCACCTGCTCGTCGCCGAACTTCGCGGCCGTTTCCGCCTTGTTCAGGCCCGACAGCGCACCGTAGTGGCGCTCGTTCAGGCGCCACGAATGGACGACCGGCAGGTACATCAGGTCCATCCGGTCCTGCACGTGCCACAGCGTGCGGATCGCGCGCTTGAGCACCGACGTGTACGCGATGTCGAACGTGTAGCCGGCCTCCTTGAGCAATTCGCCGGCCTGGTAGGCCTCGTTGCGACCCTGTTCGGTCAGGTCGACGTCGACCCAGCCGGTGAAGCGGTTTTCCTTGTTCCACGTCGATTCGCCGTGGCGGATGAGAACGAGTTTGTACATGGATCTTGCGGTCGGTAGTGATAGGGAAGCGGGGCGCGTCGCACGGGACCCGACCGGGGCCCGCCATCGCGCAAGACGGTTATTTTATAATGGCGGGATTGTCCTCATCCGATTTCTCTTTTTCCGGCGGAATTCCGTGACGTTCTTTACTGATTACACGAACCTGGCCCTCATCGCGATCCTGGTGGTCTCCGGCGGCCTGCTGGCCTGGCCCGCACTGCGCCGCGGCCGTGGCGGCCTGTCGGCCGCGGAGGCGACGCAACTCATCAACCGTCGCAACGCGGTCGTGATCGACCTGCGCGCCGCGTCCGATTTCGCCGCCGGCCACCTGCCGTCGGCGCGCCAGGTCGCCGCGGGCGAGATCGGCGCGAAAATTGCGCAAGTCGCGAAGAACAAGAGCACGCCGGTGCTGCTCGTCTGCCAGAACGGCCAGCAGTCGCAGAAGGCGGCGCGCGAGGTCGAGGCGGCCGGTTACGCCGAGGTGCACGTGCTCGAGGGCGGCGTGGCCGCCTGGCAGCAGGCCGGGATGCCGGTCGTCAAACAAGGAGTGGCGAAGTGAACAAGGTTTTGATGTACAGCACGCAGGTGTGTCCGTATTGCATGCAGGCCGAGCGCCTGCTGAAGCTGCGCGGGGTCGAGCAGATCGAGAAGGTGCTGATCGATCGCGATCCGGCCCGCCGCGAGGAAATGATGACGCGCACGGGGCGCCGCACGGTGCCGCAGATCTATATCGGCGACACGCACGTCGGCGGTTACGACGATCTGTCGAAGCTCGACCGCGAAGGCGGGCTCGTGCCGCTTCTGCAAGCGGCCTGATTAGGGCAGAATGGCCGCCGGCCGCGCCGCGGCTTGGGCGCGCAGGATTCATCCGTGGCGGCCGGCGAGAAGCCGGGCCGCCCCGTCACCACTTTTAGGGAAACACCATGTCCGACGTCGAAAACCAACCGTTCTTCAACATCCAGCGCGTCTACCTGAAGGATATGTCGCTCGAGCAGCCGAATTCGCCGGCGATCTTCCTCGAGCAGGACATGCCGTCGGTTGAAGTCGAAGTCGACGTGAAGGCCGACCGTCTCGCGGAAAGCGTGTTCGAAGTCGTCGTGTCCGGTACCGTCACGGCGAAGGTGAAGGACAAGGTCGCGTTCCTGATCGAAGCGAAGCAGGCCGGTATTTTCGACATCCGCAACATTCCGGACGAACAGCTCGACCCGCTCGTCGGCATCGCTTGCCCGACGATCCTGTTCCCGTACCTGCGTTCGAACATCGCCGATGCGATCACGCGCGCGGGCTTCCCGCCGATCCACCTGGCGGAAATCAACTTCCAGGCGCTGTACGAGCAGCGCCTCGCGCAGCTTCAGCAGCAGGCCGGCGCCGCGGCAGGCGCGCCGAACGGCACGACGCTGAACTGACATTGAACGCAGACCGGTGCTGGGTATGAAAGTAGCCGTTCTCGGCGCCGGTGCCTGGGGCACCGCGCTCGCGGGCCATCTGGCCGCGCGGCACGATACGCTTCTGTGGGCGCGCGACGCCGCGCTCATCGCCGGGCTGCAGGCCCGGCACGAAAACGCCCGCTATCTGGACGGCATCGCGCTGCCCGACGCGTTGCGCTACGACGCCGATCTCGGCGCCGCGCTCGCGCACGGCGCCGCGGACGACGCGCTGTGCGTGATCGCCGCGCCCGTGGCCGGGCTGCGCACGCTGTGCCGCGCGATGCGCGACGCAGGCTGCGTGCCCGCGCATATCGTCTGGGTCTGCAAGGGCTTCGAGGCCGACACGCATCTGTTGCCGCACCAGGTGATCGCGGCCGAGCTGCCCGAACAGCAGAGCAACGGCGTGCTGTCGGGCCCGAGCTTCGCGCGCGAGGTCGGCCAGTCGCTGCCCGTCGCGCTGACGGTGGCGAGCACGTCGGCCGCATGCCGCGAGCGCACGCTCGCCGCGTTCCATCACGGCGCCATGCGGATCTACACGGGCGACGACGTGGTCGGCGTCGAGGTCGGCGGCGCGGTGAAGAACGTGCTGGCGATCGCGACCGGCATCTCGGACGGCCTGGGCCTCGGGCTGAACGCGCGCGCCGCGCTGATCACGCGCGGCCTCGCCGAAATGTCGCGGCTCGGCGTCGCGCTCGGCGGCCGCGCGGAAACCTTCACGGGCCTCACGGGCCTCGGCGACCTGATCCTCACCGCGACGGGCGACCTGTCGCGCAACCGTACGGTCGGCCTGCAACTGGCGGCCGGCCGCACGCTGAACGACATCCTCGGCGCGCTCGGCCACGTGGCCGAAGGCGTGCGCTGCGCGCAGGCCGTGCTGGCGCTCGCGCGCGCGCAGTCGATCGAAATGCCGATTACCGAGGCCGTGTGCGGCGTGCTGTTCGACGGCATCGCACCGCGCGACGCGGTCAGCGGCCTGCTGCGGCGCGACGCGCGCGCGGAGTAGCGCGAACCGGCGCTCCCCGGTGCGGTTGCGCCGGGCGCGCGGCACCAAAGCGGACTACGCTTGAACCGTCTCCGGCGTTCCGGGAGGGTGTCATGCTGCAGATCGGTTCCACCACGCTCGACGCGCGGGTCGTCGACATCACGACGCTCGAGGTCGACGCGATCGTCAACGCGGCGAACGGCTCGCTGCTCGGCGGGGGCGGCGTCGACGGCGCCATCCATCGCGCGGCCGGCCCCGGCCTGCTCGCCGAGTGCCGCACGCTCGGCGGCTGCGACACGGGCGACGCAAAGCTCACGCGCGGCCACGGGCTGCCGGCGCGCTACGTGATCCATGCGGTCGGCCCCGTATGGCACGGCGGCGGGCGCGGCGAGGCCGACCTGCTCGCGTCGTGCTACCGGCGGGCGATCGAGCTGGCCGAGGAGGTCGCCGCGACGTCGATCGCGTTTCCGGCAATCAGCTGCGGAATCTATCGTTATCCGGTCGAGGAGGCCGTCGGCATCGCGGTCGGCACCGTCGCCGAAATGCTGCCGCAGGCGCCGAACCTCGCACGCGTGGTGTTCGCGTGCTTTTCCCCCGACATCTACGACCTGTATCGCGTGCGGCTCACGCGGACCTGACGCATCGCGCGCCGCGGGTGGCGTGCCCGGTGGGTCAGGCGCCGCCTTCGAAGCCGGCCTGGCGCCACGCCTCGAACACGACCACCGCGACCGTGTTGGACAGGTTCAGGCTGCGGTTGTCCGGCCGCATCGGCAGGCGGACGCGCTGTTCGTCCGGAAAGCGCTCGAGCAGCTCGGCGGGCAGGCCGCGGGTCTCCGAGCCGAACACGAACCAGTCGCCCGGCAGGAACGCGTGATCGTGGAAGCGGCCCGAGCCGCGGGTCGTGAACGCGAACATCCGCGCGGGATCGGGTGCTTCGGATGCGACGAACGCATCCCAGTCGCGGTGCACGCGCATCTGCGCATACTCGTGATAGTCGAGGCCGGCGCGGCGCATCCGTGCGTCGTCGAGCGGGAAGCCGAGCGGCTCGATCAGGTGCAGGTGCGCGCCCGTATTGGCGCACAGGCGGATCACGTTGCCGGTGTTCGGCGGAATTTCGGGAGCGACGAGGACGACGTTGAACATGTTTCGGTTTGGCTGGGCCGGCCGGGGCCGCGCAACGTGCGCGTTCCCGGCCGGCCGGTTCGTGGCGGCCGCGGCCACGCAGGCGTGGCCGGCCTCTCTATCTAATTAATCCCTGGCGGTGCGCAGCGCAACCAGATTCGTCACGCGCGCGGCGCCCGCCGCCTTCAGCGCGTGCGCGGCGGCCGCGAGCGTCGCGCCGGACGTCATCACGTCGTCGACGAGCGCGATGTGGCGGCCGGCGACGTCACCGGCCACCACGAACGCCGCCATTACGTTGTCGCGCCGCGCCTGCCGGTCGAGCCGCGACTGCGGCGCGGTGTGGGCGACGCGCGCGAGCAGCGCCGCATCCGCGCGCACGCCGAGCCGGCGCGCGAGCGGACGTGCGATCGCCCACGCCTGGTTGTAGCCGCGCGCGACGAGCCGCCGGTGCGACAGCGGCACCGGCGCGACCCGGTCGAAACGGCCCGCGCCGCACGTATCGTCGACCAGCCGCGCGAGCCGCGCCGCGAATTCGGCGCCGAGTGCGAGCCGCGCGTGAAACTTCAGGCCGCGTGCCAGCCCGTCGAGCGGCGCGCGGTAATCCGCGAGCGCGAGCGTCGCATCGAACGGCGGCGGGGCAGTGCGGCACGCATCGCATCGATACGCGGCCGGATGGCCGGCACCGGTGCGGCGGCCGCCGCGCGAACGCGGCTGCCCGACACCCAGCGGCAGCGCGCAGGCGTCGCAGCGCAATCGCGCTTCATTCCAGTACGCGGCGTCGCAAGCGTCGCAGATCACGGCGTGTGACAAATTGCCGCACAGCGCGCAGCGATTCGGCAGCGCGACCGCGGCGACTTTCGCCGCCAGCATGCGAGCCTGCGACAAAACGACGCGCATCGTGCGTCCGGCGGAACTGCGGGTCATCGCAACACTCCTGCCACCCCGTCTCAATGAAGCTTCCGGGGCGAGCGAGTATACTTCGGGCTCTTCGCCAGTGTGCCCGACATGTCCCCAGCTTCGACTCCAACCGGCCGTCCGGCCAATGACGCCAGGCGCCTGCGGCGGATCTTCGACCGCCGTGCCGCCACCTTCGACGCGGTCGCGTTCCTGCCGCGCGAGATCGCGCAGCGGATGAACGAGCGTCTCGAATACATCAAGGTGAGCCCCACGGCCGTGCTCGATGCCGGCTGCGGCCCGGGCGACGATCTGCCGGCACTGCGCGCGCGCTTTCCGGAAGCGCCCGTGTTCGGCGTCGACCTGTCCGGCGCGATGCTCGCGCGGGCCGGTCAGCGCGAGGTCGAACAAACCAACTGGCGCCGCTGGCTGCCGGCGTCGCTCGGCCGCGCGCTGGGCCAGCGCGGGCCGCGCGTCGCGCAGGCCGATTTCGCCGCGTTGCCGTTCCCGGGCGGCGCGTTCGACCTGATCTGGTCGAATCTCGCTCTCCACTGGCATTCGCGTCCCGACGCGGTGCTGCCCGAATGGCAGCGCGTGCTGCGCGTGAACGGCCTGCTGATGTTCAGCACGCTCGGGCCCGACACGCTGCGCGAGCTGCGGGCGGCCTGCGCGGACGCCGAAGCGGCGCTGGGCATGGCGCCGCCCGCCGCGCGCGTGATCGATTTCGTCGACATGCACGACCTCGGCGACATGCTCGTCGAGAGCGGCTTCGAGATTCCCGTGATGGATCAGGAAGTGCTGACCGTCACCTACAAATCCCCCGATTCCCTGCTGGCCGACGTGCGCCGCTGGGGCGCCTATCCGTTCGAGCGCACGGCGCCGCGGCACGCGACGCGGCGCTTTCGCGCGGCGCTCGGCGACGCGCTGGCGGCGCGCCGGCGCGAGGACGGCACGATTCCGCTGACCTTCGAGGTGATCTACGGCCACGCATGGAAGGCCGTCCCGCGCACGACCGCCGAGGGGCACGGGATCGTGCGCATCGAGGATATCGGCAAGGGGCGTCCGAAGAATCGGTAAAGCGGTAAAGAGGGGTTTTGTTATGTCTGAAATTAGCGGCGCAAAGCGGGGTCGAATTGGCGCGAAAAATGGCCGAAAAGCTTGTCGCGCTTGGCTTGGCGGGCGATAGGCGCTTGCTTGTGGATGCCATTGAACCCGCCTATAATGCGTCAGCTTGTCGTCCCGGGGTCCCCGCAATACGGGGCGACGAGTCCGATGCAGGCATGCATCGCATGCCATTCGCGTGAGGCGGCGATGGAAGCAGCGAGGGTTTTGGCGGAGACGACGAACGGCGAGCCGGTCCTCGAAGACTGGCTGATCAAACGCAACTGTTCGGTGTCGCCACGCCAGTTCGTGCTGTTTTATGCGTCGCTCGCGGGCTTCTCGCTGGTGATCGCGTCGTTGCTGATGTGGAGAGGGGCCTGGCTCGTCATGCCCTTTACCGGAATCGAGTTGCTGGCAGTGGGTGTCGCATTTGCGATCCATGCTCGCCATGCGGTCGATTACGAGCGCATCAGGCTGTTTCCGCATCGGCTCGTGATCGAGCGGATGGATGCGGAGCGGCTCACGCAGATCGAATTCAACCCGCGCTGGGTGCGGGTCGAGCCGGGTGCGACGCCACGCGATCCGATTCGACTGGTATCGCGCGGGCAGACCGTCGTGATCGGGCAGCATCTCGCGCAGTACAAGCGTGCGCAGTTCGCCGACGAACTGCGCGTGTCGCTCAGGCGCTGCGGCTGACGAGGCGCGGGCACCGGCCGATACGGGCCGGCGGCTTGCGACGGGGGAGGGTTTGAATGGAAATTTTGGGTAAGGATGCTATGAAAACAATCAAGCGAGCCCTCACGGGCGTGCTGGCATGCAGCGGATTGCTCTTTGCCGGTGCCGCCCTGGCGGTCGGTGATAGCCCGGGCGGCCCCCGCGTCAACGAGATCAACTTTCAGCCGCCGGTCACGAAAATCGCCGAGGAGCTCTATGATCTCCACACGATGATGCTGATCCTGTGTACGGTGATCTTCGTCGGCGTGTTCGGCGTGATGTTCTATTCGATCTTCGCGCACCGCAAATCCAAAGGCCACAAGGCCGCCAATTTCCATGAAAGCACGACCGTCGAGATCATCTGGACGATCGTGCCGTTCGTCATCGTCGTGCTGATGGCGCTGCCGGCGACGAAGGCCGTCGTCGCGATGAAGGACACGACGAACGCCGATCTCACGATCAAGGTCACCGGCTACCAGTGGAAGTGGGGCTACGACTACGTGAAGGGCCCGGGCGAGGGCATCGGCTTCCTGTCGACGCTGACCACCCCGCGCGACGAAGTGATGGGCAAGAAGCCGATCACCGACACCTATCTGCAGGAAGTCGACAACCCGCTCGTCGTGCCGGTCAACAAGAAGATCCGCATCATCACGACCGCGAACGACGTCGTCCACTCGTGGTACGTGCCCGCGTTCGGCGTGAAGCAGGATGCGATCCCCGGCTTCGTGCGCGACACGTGGTTCAAGGCCGACAAGGTCGGCACGTTCCGCGGTTTCTGTACCGAGCTGTGCGGCAAGGAACACGCGTACATGCCGGTCGTCGTCGAAGTGCTGTCGGAGGACGACTACGCGAAGTGGGTCACGGCGCAGAAGGCCAAGCTGGCCAGCGCGTCGGTCGATCCGAACAAGGTCTACACGATGGCTGAACTCGTCGCGCACGGCGAGGAAGTCTACAAGGCGAACTGCGCGGCCTGCCACCAGGTGAGCGGCAAGGGCCTCGGCGCGTTCCCGGCGATGGACGGCAGCCCGATCGTGAACGGCCCGATCGCCGGCCACGTCGAGCGCGTGCTGCACGGCAAGGGCGCGATGCCGTCGTGGGCGTCGCTGTCGGACCTCGACATCGCGTCGGTCATCACGTACGAACGCAACTCGTGGGGCAACCACAAGAACGACCTGCTGCAGCCGAAGCAAGTGGCCGACGCGCGCAACGGCAAGATGCCGGAAGACGCGGCAGGCGCGGCAGCGGCACCGGCGGAAGCGGCATCGGCACCGGCGCAAGCCGCGTCGGGCGCCGCCGAGCAGCCGGCGGCAGCGGCATCGGCCGCGCTGTCGACGATCTACTTCGAAACGGGCAAGAGCGTGCTGCCGGCCGACGCGAAAGCGGCGATCGCCGCCGCGGCCGACTATGCGAAGGCACATCCGGACGCGAAGCTCGCGCTGTCGGGTTTCACCGACAAGACGGGCTCGGCCGACGCGAACGCCGAACTGGCGAAGCATCGTGCACAGGCCGTGCGCGACGCGCTGAAGGCAGCAGGCGTGGCGGAAGACCACATCATCATGAAAAAGCCGGAAACGATCACGGGCGGGGCTGACGCTAAGGAAGCCCGGCGTGTCGAGATCGGCCCGGCGGCTTGACGTGTCGCTGAGTTAGTCGACGTATTCGCATTAGGAGATTCTCATGTCTAGCATCGGGCACGACGTAGCCGCGGACCACGCGCACGACGACCACGCGCACGAAATGCCGCACGGCTGGCGTCGCTGGCTGTTCGCCACCAACCACAAGGACATCGGTACGCTGTACCTGCTGTTCTCGTTCATCATGTTCCTGTCGGGCGGCGTGATGGCGCTCGGCATCCGTGCCGAGCTGTTCGAGCCGGGCCTGCAGATCATGCGTCCGGAGTTCTTCAACGAACTCACGACGATGCACGGCCTGATCATGGTGTTCGGCGCGATCATGCCGGCGTTCGTCGGCTTCGCGAACTGGATGATTCCGCTGCAGATCGGCGCATCCGACATGGCGTTCGCGCGGATGAACAACTTCAGCTTCTGGCTGCTGCCGGTCGCGGCCGTGCTGCTGGTCGGTTCGTTCTTCGCACCGGGCGGCGCGACGGCTGCCGGCTGGACGCTGTACGCACCGCTGTCGACGCAGATGGGCCCGGGCATGGACTTCGCGATCTTCGCGGTCCACATCATGGGCGCGTCGTCGATCATGGGCGGGATCAACATCGTCGTGACGATCCTGAACATGCGCGCACCGGGCATGACGCTGATGAAGATGCCGATGTTCGCATGGACGTGGCTGATCACGGCGTACCTGCTGATCGCGGTGATGCCGGTTCTGGCAGGCGCGATCACGATGGTGCTGTTCGACCGCCACTTCGGCACGTCGTTCTTCAACGCGGCAGGCGGCGGCGACCCGGTGATGTACCAGCACATCTTCTGGTTCTTCGGCCACCCCGAGGTGTACATCATGATTCTGCCGGCGTTCGGGATCGTGTCGCAGGTGATCCCGGCGTTCGCACGCAAGACGCTGTTCGGCTATAGCTCGATGGTGTACGCGACGGCATCGATCGCGATCCTGTCGTTCATGGTCTGGGCGCACCACATGTTCGCGACGGGCATGCCGGTCACCGGTCAGCTGTTCTTCATGTACGCGACGATGCTGATCGCCGTGCCGACGGGCGTGAAGGTGTTCAACTGGCTCGCGACGATGTGGCGCGGCTCGATGACGTTCGAAACCCCGATGCTGTTCGCGATCGGCTTCCTGTTCGTGTTCACGTTCGGCGGCCTGACGGGCCTGATGCTCGCGATGGCGCCGCTCGACATCCAGTATCACGGCACCTACTTCGTGGTGGCGCACTTCCACTACGTGCTGGTGGCCGGCTCGCTGTTCGCGCTGTTCTCGGGCTGGTACTACTGGGCGCCGAAGTGGACGGGCTGGATGTACAACGAGACGCGCGGCAAGATCCACTTCTGGGCGTCGATGATCTTCTTCAACCTGACGTTCTTCCCGATGCACTTCGTCGGTCTGGCCGGCATGCCGCGTCGTTATGCGGACTACCCGGCGCAGTTCACGGACTTCAACCAGGTGGCGACGATCGGCGCATTCGGCTTCGGCCTCGCGCAGGTGTACTTCCTGTTCGCGGTCGCGCTGCCGGCCTACCGTGGCGGCGGCGAGCTGGAAAAGGCGTCGGACAAGCCGTGGGACGGCGCGACGGGCCTCGAGTGGACGGTGCCGAGCCCGGCTCCGTTCCACACGTTCGAGCAACCGCCGCACGTCGAGTAAGTTTCATGGTGCGCCCGGCCGCTGCCTGCCTTGATGGCAGGCGCGGCGGGCGCCGCATTGAGGTTTCAGCGAAGTTTCAGATGAACCGGAATCCACAAGAAAGACGAACGCCCGAGCAGATTCGCGCGGGCAACAAGCGGCTCGGCCTCACCCTGCTCGTCATCGCCGCCGTTTTCTTTGTGGGTGTCGTGATCAAGCAGTGGTGGCTGTCCACTCACTGATGCAGCAACTGACGCAGTAGCGAGGAAGTCGTCGTATGTCGAAGCCGGAAGAGGGCGCCGTCGATCGCGCGTTCAATCGTTCGATGCTGGTGAAGCTCTTCGTCGTGGCCGGACTGATGTTCGGTTTCGGCTTCGCGCTGATCCCGATGTATCGGGCGATCTGCCAGATCACCGGCATCAACAACCTGGTGCAGCGCGACGTCAGCGAGCGCGAGGTGAAGAACTCGCAGGTCGACTACAGCCGCACGGTGTCGGTCGAGTTCGATGCGAACGCGCGCGGGCCGCTCGGTTTCAAGCCGGAGCACAACAGCCTCGACGTGCATCCGGGCGAACTGATGACGATCGTGTACGACGTGACGAACGGGCAGGGCCGGCCGGTCGTGGCGCAGGCGATTCCGAGCTACGCGCCGAAGCAGGCGACGGAGTTCTTCAAGAAGATCGAGTGCTTTTGCTTTACGCAGCAGACGCTGGCCGCGAACGAGTCGCGCAAGATGCCGGTGGTGTTCGTGATCGATCCGAAATTGCCGAAGGACGTGAAGACGATCACGCTGTCGTACACGTTCTTCGAACTGAATACCCCGGCCACGCCGGCACCGGCGCAGCGCAGTACCGCGGCGCAGGGCACGGCGAAGCCGGACGCATGACGACGGAGGCGGGGCGATGACGGAGGTCAAGCGGGGCGGGTCGTTCGGCCAGGCGCTGAAAGCCGTGCTGTGGTCGTTCTTCGGCGTGCGCAAGCGGCGCGATCTGGAGGCCGATGCGACGCAGCTGAATCCGCTGCACGTGCTGATCGTCGCGTTGCTCGCGGCCGGCGTGTTCATCGGCGTGCTGATCCTGATCGTGCGTGCCGTCGTGGGCTGAGGCCCGCGGCCACGAAAGAATGCAGTGCGCGGCGTCACGGCGCGGCGTGCGGGAAAGAGCGGTGGCAGTCGCGCCGCGCAAGAAATAAAGCCGGAGCGGTTTCCGGTACACAAATTGGACTGAAGTGGAGAATCAAGCATGAGCGGTCAAAACCAGACCCCGTACTATTTCGTGCCGCATCCGTCGCAGCATCCGATCAGCGCGGCCATCGGCCTGCTGGTCATGCTCGGCTCGGTAGCGCTGTGGATCAACGGTCACGACTGGGCGCCGTTTACGGCGCTGCTCGGCCTGCTGTGGTTGCTCTTCACGCTGTATCACTGGTTCGGCGACGCGATCGCCGAATCGGAAGGCGGTCATTACGGCAAGAACGTCGACAAGTCGTACCGCTGGAGCATGAGCTGGTTCATCTTCTCGGAAGTGATGTTCTTCGGCGCGTTCTTCGGCGCGCTGTTCTATGCGCGTGAAATCGCGCTGCACCAGCTCGGCAGCCTCGACTACAAGCTGATCTGGCCGGACTTCTCCGCCGTGTGGCCGAACGAAGGCCCCGCCGCGCTCGCCGGGCACTTCAAGACGATGGGCCCGTGGCCGATCCCGACGCTGAACACCGCATTCCTGCTGTCGTCGGGTGTGACGCTGACGATCTCGCACCATGCGCTGCGTGACGATCATCGCAAGAAGGCGATCGCATGGCTGGCCGCGACGCTCGTGTTCGGTATCTGCTTCCTGTTCCTGCAGGGCTTCGAGTACTACCACGCGTACAACGAACTGAACCTGACGCTGAACTCCGGCGTGTACGGCTCGACGTTCTTCCTGCTGACGGGCTTCCACGGTTTCCACGTGTTCCTCGGCGGCACGATGCTCGCGGTGGTGCTGGTGCGGATGATCCGCGGCCACTTCAAGCCCGATCATCACTTCGCATTCGAAGGCGCCGCGTGGTACTGGCACTTCGTCGACGTCGTCTGGCTCGGCCTGTACGTCGTCGTCTACTGGCTGTAAATGGAAAAACGGCCCGCGCAGCAATGCGCGGGCCGTTTTCATTGGTGCCGACCGGGTAGCGCCGCTGCCTGCCGACACCACCCTGGCGCCGCCGCGACTCAGTCAGGCGGCGCTTTTGCTTGGTGGCGCGACCGTGCGGCGAAATGTCACAGCGGCCGCCGCGGCAACGGCATCAACGCCCGATCGGCAGGCCGGTCGAATGGATCCAGCCCATCCAGTTCGCGATCAGGATGAGCAGGAACAGCGACACCGACAGCCCGACACGGGTGGCGAGCGACCAGACCATGCGTTTCGTGTGGCCGCGGTCGTGCATCATGAAGTAGAGCGCCGAGCCCATGCTGGCAATGATGAGGACGAAGGCGATGGGAACGAGGATGTGCATGACACGAACCGGACGACGGCCATTCGAAAGGAAGGGGATAATTATCGCACTTCGCTTTCGCGCATGTGCCCGGCGGGCCGCATGATGAAGATCCGCTGGCTGCCCGCGCTCCTGATCCTCGTCGTCGTCGCCGTGACGATCCGGCTCGGTTTCTGGCAGCGCGATCGCGCGCACCAGAAGGAAGCGCTGCAGGCGAGCATCGCTCGCTACGAGCAGGCGGCGCCCGTCGACGTCGGCGCGCAGCCGATGCCGCTTGCGTCGATCGAGTTCCATCGCGTGCGGGCCAGGGGCCGTTTCCTGCCCGAGCAGGCGGTGTTTCTCGACAATCGGCCGTATAACGACCAGCCGGGTTTTTACGTCGTGATGCCGTTTAAACTCACGGGCGGCGGTGTCGTGCTCGTGAACCGCGGCTGGCTGCCGCGCAATATCGCCGATCGCACCGCGATCGAGCCGTTCGCGACGCCGGCGGGCGACGTCGAGATCGTCGGCATCGCGCGTGCCGACGCATCGCGTGCGTTCGAGCTCGGCGAGGGCGGGTCGGCCGCGCACCAGAAGATCCGGCAGAACCTGGACGTCGCCGAGTATGCGAAGGAAACGGGGCTGCCGCTGCAGCCGTTCGTGATCCAGCAGACGAGCGACGACGGCGACAAACTCGTGCGCGACTGGCCGGCGGCAACGACCGGCGTCGAGCGCAATTACGGTTACATGTTTCAGTGGTGGGCGATGGCGGTGGCCGCGCTCGGCTTCGGCCTGTACGCCGCGCGGCGTGCGGCGAAGAAGTCGGCCGGCGCATGAGCGCCATCCCAGGACGCGGCGCCGGCGCCGCGGGTTCGTTTCGAGAGGTCTGATTTGTCCATGCAATCTTCCCGTCAGGGTCCGGCCGCCGCGCCGATCTCGCCGGCGGCCCGCAAGCGCGGCCGCTGGATGCTCGTGCTGCTGGGTCTCGTGTGCGCCGCGCCGATGATCGCGTCGTACTTCACCTATTATGTGATCAAGCCGAAGGGCGGGTCGACGAACTACGGCACGCTGATCGAGCCGCAGCGCCCGATCCCGGCCGGTCTGCAGGTGACCGACGAAACCGGCAAGACCGTGCCGCTGGCGTCGCTGCGCGGCGTGTGGCTGTTCGTGATGACCGACCGCAGCGCGTGCGACGATGCGTGCGCGCAGAAGCTTTATTTCATGCGCCAGATCCGCGTCACGCAGGCGGGCGAGCGGCACCGGATCACGATGGTGTGGCTGCGCAGCGACGCGGGCGCGATGCCGCAGAAGGTGCTCGACGCGTACCCCGACACGCGCCGGCTCGTCGCCGATCCGGCCGCGGTGGCCGCATGGCTGCCGGCCGATGCCGGCACGAAGGACAGCGACCACATTTACCTGGTCGACCCGAACGGCAACCTGATGATGCGTTTCCCGAAGGACCCGAATCCCAGCAAGATCAAGTCGGACGTGACGAAGCTGCTGAAGTGGTCGAGCATCGGTTAAGGCAAGAGAACGAGGCACCATTCCGATGTCGTATCTACTGCAACTCGGCCTGATCGGCTTGTGCATCGCGCTGCTGCCGCTGTCGTACGTGTGGGTGAAGGCCGACGACGACAAGTTCCGCAAGCTCGTGTGGATCACCACCTTCCTGACGCTCGACCTCGTGATGTTCGGCGGCTTCACGCGGCTGACCGATTCGGGGCTCGGCTGCCCCGACTGGCCCGGCTGTTACGGCACGTCGTCGCCGTTCATCGCGCACGCCGCGATCACGGCCGCGCACCAGGCGATGCCGACGGGCCCCGTCAGCATGACGAAGGCGTGGATCGAGATGATCCACCGCTATTTCGCGATGGCGATCGGCGTGCTGATCATCGCGCAGGTCGTGATCGCGTGGGCCGCGCGGCTGCGCCGCCGCCCGCTGCACGTGTCGCCGTGGTGGCCGACGAGCCTGCTGCTGCTGATTCTCGTGCAGGGCGCGTTCGGCGCGTGGACGGTCACGATGAAGCTGCAGCCGGTGATCGTCACGATCCACCTGCTGCTCGGCCTCACGCTGCTCGGCACGCTCGGCTGGCTCGCGGCGCGGCAGACGCCGCTGCCGTCGTATGACCCCGAGGCCGGACGCTACCGCGCGGCCGCGCTCGCGGCGCTCGTGCTGCTGGTCGTGCAGATCGCGCTCGGCGGCTGGGTGAGCACCAACTACGCGGTGCTCGCCTGCACCGACTTCCCGACCTGCAACGGCCAGTGGATCCCGCCGATGGACTTCCAGCATGGCTTCCACCTGTGGCGCGCGCTCGGGATGACGAAGGACGGCGAGGCGATCACGCAGGACGCGCTGGTCGCGATCCACTGGACGCACCGCACGTTCGCGTTCGTCGTGGTCGCGTACCTCGTCGCGTTCGCGCTGAAGATGCGCCGCTTCGAGTCGCTGCGGCGGCCCGCGAACGGCGTGCTGCTGGTCGTGCTGCTGCAGTTCGTGACGGGCCTGACCAACATCGTGCTGCAGTGGCCGCTGCCGGTCGCCGTCGCGCACAACGGCGGGGCCGCGATCCTGCTGCTGCTCGTCGTCATGTTAAACTTTCGCATCCTTTCAAGCCGCCCCGGCCGTGTCGCGCAGCCTGCGCGCGACGCCGCCCCGGCGTGACCGTCCCCATGCAAAGCACCCTCTCCCAATCGCCCGGTAGCCGCTTTTCCCAGTACATGGCGCTGACGAAGCCGCGTGTCACGCAGCTCGCGGTGTTCTGCGCGGTGATCGGCATGTTCCTCGCGACGCCGGGCATGGTGCCGTGGCATGTGCTGATCGGCGGCACGATCGGCATCTGGCTGCTGGCCGGTGCCGCGTTCGCGATCAACTGCCTCGTCGAACAGAAGATCGACGCGATGATGCGCCGTACCGCGTGGCGCCCGTCCGCGCGCGGCGAGATCACGACGCCGCAGATCCTGCTGTTCTCGGCCGTGCTCGGCAGCGTCGGCGCATGGACGCTCTATACGTTCACGAACCCGCTGACGATGTGGCTGACGATCGCGACGTTCGTCGGCTACGCGGTGATCTACACGCTGCTGCTCAAGCCGATGACGCCGCAGAACATCGTGATCGGCGGCGCGTCGGGCGCGATGCCGCCGGCGCTCGGCTGGGCCGCCGTCACCGGCGCGGTGCCGGGCGACGCGTGGATCCTCGTGCTGATCATCTTCGTGTGGACGCCGCCGCATTTCTGGGTGCTCGCGCTCTATCGCCGCAAGGATTACGAGAACGCGGGGCTGCCGATGCTGCCGGTCACGCACGGCGAGAAGTTCACGCGGCTGCACATCCTGCTGTATACGGTGATCCTGTTCGCGGTCACGCTGATGCCGTTCATCTCCGGGATGAGCGGGGCCGTCTACCTGACGAGCGCGGTGCTGCTCGGCGCGGTGTTCCTCGCGTATGCGTGGAAGATCCATCGCGACTATTCGGACGAACTCGCCCGCAAGGCCTTCCGCTACTCGATCGTCTACCTGTCGCTGCTGTTCGCCGCGCTGCTCGTCGATCACTACGCACGCCCGCTGCTCGGCGTGTAACCGCACGGTTGAACGCAATGCTCCAATCAAGGTTCGGGCGCCGCGCGCGCCAAGGCTGGATGTTCGCGTGCGCATTCGCGGCGGCGCTGCTGCTCGCCGGATGCGACAACGCGCCGAAATTCCAGAATCTCGACATCACCGGCAACACGCAGTTCGGCAGTGATTTCTCGCTGCCCGATACGGCCGGCAAGGTGCGTACGCTCGCCGATTTCAAGGGCAAGGCCGTCGTGATGTTCTTCGGCTATACGCATTGCCCGGACGTGTGCCCCACCACGATGGCCGAGCTGTCCGAAGCATTGAAGCAGCTCGGGCCCGACGCCGCGAAGCGCGTGCAGGTGCTGTTCGTCACCGTCGACCCGGAACGCGACACGCCGGCGCTGCTCGGCCAGTACGTGCCCGCGTTCGATCCGTCGTTCATCGGCCTGCGGCCGGCCGACGAAGCGGCGCTGAAGAAGGTCACGAAGGATTTCCGCGTGTACTACGCGAAGGTGCCCGGCAAGACGCCCGGCAGCTACACGATGGATCACACGGCCGCGAGCTACGTGTTCGACCGCGACGGCAAGCTGCGCCTGTTCGTGCGCGACGGCCAGGGCCCCGGCCCGTGGGTCCACGACCTGAAGCTGCTGGTCGACTGACCGGCCGCCGCCGGGCGTCCTGCCCGGCGATCACGTGACGGCCGTCCCGCGCCGTCACGCTTTTCCTCTTTTCCCGCTGTCCGCCTGCGCTGAGCGCCGGGCGGCGCGCGCGTTACGGCAGCGCCGGCACGTTGAAGCCGGACGCGGCACGCGTGATCCGGAATTCGGTCACGCGATAGGTGGCGAGCCCCTCGGTGACGAACGGATCGGTCTCGAGGATCGCGTCGAGTGCGTCGCGATCGATGCGGGCCGCGAGGATCATGCCTCCTTCGCGCGGCACCTTCGGTCCCGCCGCGATGAAGATGCCCTTGTCGAATTGCGGCTGCAGATACGCGCGATGGCGTTCGAGCGCGTCGTCGATGCGTTCGAGCGACGCGGTGTAGTGGATGTCGATGACGTACATGGATGGCCCTGGAATGGTGCCGGCGCGTTGCGCGCCGGTCAGGCGGTCTTTGTAGCACAGCGGATGCGGGCTGTCGCGCCGGCGCTGCCCGCCGAGCGCCGGCGCGTATTCAAGTTGTAAGCCTCGTTGCCGTAATTGAAGGAGCAACCGTTTGCGCGGGACAGGCCGTTCGCGCGCATCGGCGCATCGACATCGACAAAGGCACGCAGATGAGCAGAATGAGTTTGAACCGCAAGCTGTGGCTCGCGCTTGCGCTGGTATGGGTCGGTCTGCTGGGCGTCGGCGCATGGAGCGCGTACGAGACGCGCGCGACGATGCTGGACGAACGCAAGGCGGGCATCGCGAATCTCGTCGACTCGGCGGCCGGCATCGTGAACGCGTATCACGCGCTCGCGCAGAGCGGCACGCTGCCCGAGGCCGACGCGAAGCGCGACGCGCTCGCGAGCCTCGCCGCGATGCGCTACGGCGATTCGGGCTACGTGTTCGTGATGGACTCGAAGCCGGTCGTGCTGATGCATCCGACGCTGCCGAAGCTCGTCGGCACGCAGGTCGGCGACTATCTCGATCCTGACGGCAAGCCGCTGTTCGTGACGATCCTGAACGCCGCGAAGGCGACCGGCAGCGGCTTCGCCGAATATCGCGGGCGGCTGCCGCACAGCGAGACGGCCGTGCCGAAGATCAGCTACGTCACGCGGTTCGCGCCGTGGGACTGGAACATCTCGAGCGGGGTGTTCCTGAAGGACATCGACACCCTCTATTACCGGACGCTGCTGGGCCACCTCGCGGTGGTGCTCGTGATCGGCTTCGTGATCAGCGCGGCGATGCTGGTGATCATTCGCAACGTGCGCGGCAGCCTGGGCGGCGAGCCCGACGAAGCGGCCGCGCTCGCGGCGCGCATCGCGCGGGGCGACCTGACGCAGCCGGTACCGGTGCGCGCGGGCGACCGCACGAGCATGATGGCCGCGATGCACGACATGCAGGCGCGGCTGCAGGCGACGCTCGGCGGGATCCGCCAGTCGGCGGAGTCGATCGCGTCGGCGAGCCGCCAGATCTCGGCCGGCAACGACGACCTGTCGCAGCGCACCGAGGAGCAGGCCGCGTCGCTCGAGGAAACGGCCGCGAGCATGGAGCAGCTCACCGCGACGGTGAAGCAGAACGCCGACAACGCGCGGCAGGCGAGCGGGCTCGCGAACAACGCGTCGGACATCGCGCGCACCGGGAGCGACGTCGTGAGCCGCGTGATCGGCACGATGGGCGAGATCGACGACAGCTCGCGCAAGATCGCCGACATCATCGGCGTGATCGAGGGCATCGCGTTCCAGACCAACATCCTCGCGCTGAACGCGGCGGTCGAGGCCGCGCGCGCGGGCGAGCAGGGGCGCGGTTTCGCGGTGGTCGCGGGCGAAGTGCGTTCGCTCGCGCAGCGCAGCGCGACGGCCGCGAAGGAAATCCGCGAACTGATCGTCGACTCGGTCGAGCGCGTACGCAACGGCTCGACGCTGGTCGGCCAGGCTGGCACGACGATGGGCGAGATCCTGCAGGCCGTCGCGCGCGTGACCGACATCATGGGCGAGATCGCGGCCGCGTCCGAGGAGCAGGCGAGCGGCATCACGCAGGTCGGCCGCGCGGTCACGCAGATGGACCAGGTGACGCAGCAGAACGCGGCACTCGTCGAGGAAGCCGCCGCGGCTGCCGCGTCGCTGCAGGAACAGGCCGCGCGGCTGCGCGACGCGGTCGGCGCGTTCCGGGTCGGCGACGCCGGCGGGCTGGCGCCGCGCCGGGCCGGCGAGCAGGCGGCCGAGCCGGCGTTCGGGGCGAACACGGCCGGCGAGACGGCGGTGAGGTAAAGCGTGCCGGCCGACGCGCGACGCGTCATGAACGCAACTAACGGCCGAACCCCGCACCTGCCGCCAGCACTGTACCGGTGCATACCCATATGAGCGGGATGTATTTCACTTCCCGCCGATCCTGTGACACCATTTGCCCCTTCCTGCGAGTCGGGGCTTACCCGTATCGCGCCCCATTTTTTAGCAAGCAAGAAAGCGAGAAACAGATGAAGCGTCGCAGTCTCCTGAAGGTATTTTCCGTACTGGCCACCGGTGCCGCGCTGACGCTGTCGGCAGGCGCGCGCGCCGACGACAAGGTGATCAAGGTCGGCACGGTCGCCGGCCCGGATGCGGAAGTGTGGCAAGTCGTGCAGAAGGTCGCGAAGGAGAAGGAAGGCCTGAACGTGAAGGTCATCGAATTCAACGACTACGTGCAGCCGAACGCGGCGCTCGACGCGGGCGACCTCGACGCGAACAGCTTCCAGCACCAGCCCTACCTCGACAGCCAGGTGAAGCAGCGCGGCTACAAGATCGTCAGCGCGGGCCTGACCTACATCTCGCCGATCGGCGTGTACTCGAAGAAGTACAAGTCGCTGAAGGACCTGCCGCAAGGCGCGAAGCTCGCGGTGCCGAACGATCCGTCGAACGAGAACCGCGCGCTGCTGCTGCTGCAGACGCAAGGCGTGATCAAGCTGAAGGCGGGCGCCGGCACGGGCGGCAACAACGCGACGGTGCTCGACATCGCCGAGAACCCGAAGAAGCTGAAGATCTCCGAACTCGACGCCGCGCAACTGCCGCGCGTGCTGTCGGACGTCGATGCCGCCGTGATCAACACGAACTACGCGCTGGCCGCGAACCTGCAGCCGACCAAGGACGCGATCGCGCTCGAATCGCTGACGAGCCCGTACGCGAACCTGATCGCCGTGCGCGCGAAGGACAAGGATCAGCCGTGGGTGAAGAAGCTGGTCAAGGCGTACCAGTCGCAGGAAGTGCGGGAATTCATCAAGAAGCAGTTCAAGGGCTCGATGGTCGCGTCGTTCTGAGCGCCGCACACCGGTCGGACCGCTGAACGAAAAGGGCCTGCATCGCGCAGGCCCTTTTTTCATGGGCGTCCGGCGCGCGGCGCCCGTTCACATCTCGCCGCGCCGCGAGCAGATCGACATGATCTGCTGGATCGCGTAGTTGTCGCGCACGCCCGGCAGTGACTGCACGACGCACTCGTGAAAGCGCCGCTCGCGCGGCAGCAGCATCGCGTTGTTGCGGTACAGCGCGTCGCACGAGCGCTGGATCAGCTGCGCCGCCGCGCCGTTGCGGCTTTCGCGCAGCGCATTGAGCATGCAGTCGTCGTATTGCGCGCTGCCGTCGGTCAGCGCGCATGCGGTACCGGGCAGCGCCAACGCGACGGCCACGCATGCGATGGTTCGGATCCCCCGTTTCATCTGCCCTCCGATGGCGTGGATTGGGTCGGCCGACAGCATAACGTAAAGCCGCGCGCGCGGCTGACGCGTTGGCCGACACCGGCCGGCACCGCCGTCGGCCGGGCTTCGCGCGCATTTTCGGGCTCCGGCGCGTGCCGCGATCCGGCGTACCGGGCGAAAGCGTTCAGTCAGGCGGTGGTCTGCGGAAATGGTATGCTCGTGCGTTCGCCGCTGCACGCTTTCCCGGAGCGTGCGCGGGCCGATCGCCGGCGTGTCGTACGCGCGGCGGCGCCCGCCCGACGGCGGCGGGAATCCATCATCCAGAACCGACACAATACGGGGGAGACTCACCCATGAAGCGATTCAAGACTTTCGCGATCCGTTCGATCGCGGCCGGCGTCGCCGCATTCGCGCTGGCCGGCGCCGCGCATGCGCAGACCGTCAAGGTGCTGTCGATCGTCGATCATCCGGCGCTCGATGCGATCCGCGACGGCGTGCGCGCCGAACTGAAGGCGGAAGGTTACGGCGACGACAAGCTCAAGTGGGAATACCAGAGCGCGCAGGGCAACACGGGCACGGCCGCGCAGATCGCGCGCAAGTTCGTCGGCGACCAGCCGGACGTGATCGTCGCGATCGCGACGCCGGCCGCGCAGGCGGTCGTCGCCGCGACGAAGAGCGTGCCGGTCGTCTATTCGGGCGTCACCGATCCGGTCGCCGCGCAGCTCGTGAAGGGCTGGGGCCCGTCGGGCACCAACGTGACGGGCGTGTCCGACAAGCTGCCGCTCGATCGCCAGGTCGCGCTGATCAAGCGCGTCGTGCCGAATGCGAAGACGGTCGGCATGGTCTACAACCCGGGCGAGGCGAATTCGGTCGTCGTCGTGAAGGCGCTCAAGGAGATCCTCGCGAAGCAGGGGATGGCGCTGAAGGAAGCCGCCGCCCCGCGTACCGTCGACATCGGCCCGGCCGCGAAGAGCCTGGTCGGCAAGGTCGACGTGATCTACACGAATACCGACAACAACGTCGTGTCCGCGTACGAAGCGCTCGTGAAGGTCGCGAACGAAGCGAAGATCCCGCTCGTCGCCGGCGACACCGACAGCGTGAAGCGCGGCGGCATCGCGGCGCTCGGCATCAATTACGGCGATCTCGGCCGGCAGACGGGCAAGGTCGTCGCGCGCATCCTGAAGGGCGAGAAGCCGGGCGCGATCGCGTCGGAGACGAGCAGCAACCTCGAACTGTTCGCGAACACGCGCGCGGCCGCGAAGCAGGGCGTCACGCTGTCGCCGGATCTCGTCAAGGAAGCGAAGACGGTCATCAAGTAAGCCGCGGCACGCGCGCCGCGCTTGCCGGCCCGATCCGGGCCTCGACGACATCGCCGGACGGGCGGCTCCCACCCGGGGCCGCCCGTTCGCTTCGCCCGGCCGTACACGTCCGGCCGGGAAGCAACAGGATTTCCCCACCATGTCTCTGTTCTCGTTTCTGGGCGCACTGGAGATCGGCCTGATCTTCAGCCTCGTCGCCCTCGGGGTGCTGATCTCGTTCCGCATCCTCAACTTCCCCGACCTCACCGTCGACGGCAGCTTTCCGCTCGGCGGCGCCGTCGCCGCGACGCTGATCTCGGCCGGCTACGACCCGTTCACGTCGACGCTGCTCGCGATCGTCGCGGGTGCGCTGGCCGGCTTCGTCACCGGCTGGCTGAACGTGCGCCTGAAGATCATGGATCTGCTCGCCAGCATCCTGATGATGATCGCGCTCTACTCGGTGAACCTGCGGATCATGGGCCGGCCGAACGTGCCGCTGATCACCGAGCCGACGCTGTTCACCGTGCTGCAGCCGGACTGGATGCCCGACTACGTGCTGCGCCCGGCGCTGCTCGCGATCGTCGTCGTGGTCGCGAAGCTCGGCCTCGACTGGTTCTTCTCGTCGCAGCTCGGCCTCGCGATGCGCGCGACCGGCGCGAACCCGCGGATGGCGCGCGCGCAAGGCATCGCGACCGGCCGCGCGACGCTCGCCGGGATGGCGCTGTCGAACGCGCTCGTCGCGCTCGCCGGCGCGCTGTTCGCGCAGACGCAGGGCGGCTCGGACATCTCGATGGGGATCGGCACGATCGTGATCGGGCTGGCCGCCGTGATCATCGGCGAGACGCTGCTGCCCGCGCGCCGGCTCGTGCTGACGACGCTCGCGGTCGTGCTCGGCGCGATCGTCTACCGTTTCTTCATCGCGCTCGCGCTGAACAGCGAATTCATCGGCCTGAAGGCGCAGGACCTGAACCTCGTGACGGCCGCGCTCGTCACGCTCGCGCTGGTGCTGCCGGCGACGCGCAAGAAGCTGTTCGCGCGCAAGAACGGAGGAGCATGACATGCTGTCCGCACACGATCTCAAACTCACGTTCAATCCCGGCACGCCGATCGAGACGCGCGCGCTGCGCGGGCTGTCGCTCGAGATTCCCGACGGCCAGTTCGTCGCGGTGATCGGCTCGAACGGCGCCGGCAAGTCGACCTTCCTCAATGCGGTCAGCGGCGACCAGCCGGTCGATGCGGGGCGCATCGCGATCGACGGCGCGGATGTGACGCGCAAGGCCGCGTGGGACCGCGCGCACCTCGTCGCGCGCGTGTTCCAGGATCCGATGGCCGGCACCTGCGAGGCGCTGACGATCGAGGAGAACATGGCGCTCGCGATGGCGCGCGGCGTGCGGCGCGGCTTTCGCGCCGCGCTCGACCGGCCGTCGCGCGAACTGTTCCGCGACAAGCTGCGGCTCCTGAACCTCGGCCTCGAGAACCGGCTGACCGACCGGATCGGGCTGCTGTCCGGCGGCCAGCGGCAGGCCGTGAGCCTGCTGATGGCGTCGCTGCGGCCGTCGCGGATCCTGCTGCTCGACGAGCACACGGCCGCGCTCGACCCGAAGACGGCCGCGTTCGTGCTGGAGCTGACCGCGCGCATCGTCGCCGAGAGCAAACTGACGACGATGATGGTCACGCACAGCATGCGGCAGGCGCTCGACTACGGCGACCGCACGGTGATGCTGCACCAGGGGCAGGTCGTGCTCGACGTGTCGGGCGATGCGCGCAAGGGGCTCGACGTGCCGGACCTGCTGCAGATGTTCGAGAAGGTGCGTCACGAGCAGCTCGACGACGACGCGCTGCTGCTCGGCTGACGGGCGGGGCCGGCCGGCGTGCGATGACCTGACGCGCGCGCCGGCGTCCTCCCGGCTTTCCTCTGACGAAAACCGGTTTCGCACCGGTGCTGTGCGACGCGGGCGCATTGCCATATACTGTATATCCATACAGTTGTGGGTGGCGTCATGCTCGCATCCTCCATTTCTCCCGAATCCCTTCATCCGTCGCTCTGGCGCGGCTCGCAGCTCGCGCGCGGCGGTCCGCGCACGATCGAGACCGGCTTCGCGCCGCTGTCGGCCGAATTGCCGGGCGGCGGCTGGCCGGTCGGCGGGCTCGTCGAACTGCTGGCCGCGCAGCCGGGCTGCGGCGAGATGCGGCTGCTCGCGCCCGCGCTGGCCCGTACCGTCAGTGCGCGGCGTCCGCTCGCGCTCGTCGCGCCGCCGCAATCGCCGCATGCGACCGCGCTCGCCAGTCTCGGCGTGCCGGCCGACGCGCTGCTGTGGCTGCGCGCCGGCAGCCGCACCGATGCGCTGTGGGCCGCCGAGCAGGCGCTCAGGACGGGGTGCTGCGGCGCGCTGCTGCTCTGGCAGGAGGCGCGGCCCGATGCGCTGCGGCGCCTGCATCTCGCGGCCGCGCGCACGGGCGACACGCTGTTCGTGATGCTGCGCCCGCTGTCGGCCGCGCGGCAGCCGTCGCCGGCCGTGCTGCGCGTCGCGCTGTATCCGGTGCCGGGCGGCGTGTCGCTCGACATCGTCAAGCGTCGCGGCCCGGCGCGCGGCGAGCCGCTCGTGCTCGACCTGCCGTCGCCCATCGTGGAGAGCCGCTATGCGCGTCTTGCTCGGCATCCATCTGCCGCGCCTGCCGCTCGACGTGTGCGTCCCGCCGCCGTCTGACGCAGCGGCCGGCGAGGCAGGCGACGCAGGCTGTGCGGTGCTCGAGCAGGGTGTCGTGCTGATCGCCGATGCGGCCGCGCAGCGGCGGGGCGTGCGCGCGGGCATGAAGCGCGGCGGCGTGCTCACGCTCGCGCCCGAGACGCAGCTCGTCGAACGCGATCCCGCGCGCGAAGCCGATGCGCTGCGCGCGGTCGCGCTCGCATTGCTGCGTTTCTCGCCGTGCGTCGCGCTCGACGACGAAGCCACGCTGATCGTCGACGTCGGCCCGAGCCTGCGGCTGTTCGGCGGCCTGCCGTCGCTGTGCCGCCAGGTGCGCGCGACGCTCGCGGCGCTCGGTTATGCGGCGCGCCTGTCCGCCGCGCCGACCGGGCGCGGCGCGTGGCTGCTCGCGCGCACGTCGGCGCGGGCGCGTCTCCGGCGCCGCGTTGCGCGCCCGGCTTCGCTCGTCCGTTCGCTCGACCGGCTGCCCTGCGTGCTGCTGCCCGATGCGCGCCCGTACGCGGGCTGGTTCGACGGCCTCGGCTGCCGCACGCTCGCCGATCTGCGCGGTCTTCCGCGTGCGGGGTTGCAGCGTCGCTGCGGCCCCGCGCTGCTGGCCGCGCTCGATCGTGCGTACGGCGACGCGGTCGAGCCGCTCGCGTGGATGGCGGTGCCGCCGGTGTTCGACGTGCGGCTCGAATTGCCGGAGCGCGTCGAATACGCGGAAGCCGTGCTGTTCGCCGCGCGGCGGCTCGTCGTGCAGCTGTGCGGCTGGCTGGCCGCGCGGCAACTGTCGCTGGCCGCGATGACGTTCGATCTCGAGCACGAGCGCGGCCGCCAGGCCGTGCCGCCGACGCCGCTCGAACTCGCGTTCGCCGCGCCGGTGCGCGACGAAGCGCACTTCATGCGGCTGCTCGGCGAGCGGCTCGCGCGCGTCGAGTTGCCGGCCGCGGTGATCGCGGTGCGTCTGAAGGCCACGCGCGTCGAGTCGGTCGCGCCGCCGGCCGACGATCTTTTTCCCGAACCGGGCGGTACGCGGGAAACCCGCGAGCGGTTGTTCGAACTGCTGGTCGCGCGGCTCGGCGCGGAGAACGTGCTGCGCGCGGCGCCCGTCGCCGATCACCGACCCGAGGCCGCGAACCGCTGGCTGCCGCTCGATGTGCAGGCGGGCAAGCCGGCCGGCGGGCCGCCGGCGGTGCCGCCGAGGCCCGCGTGGCTGCTCGCCGAGCCGCTGCCGTTGCTGGTGCGCGAGAACCGGCCGGTATTTCATACGCCGCTGAAAATGATGTCGTCGGTGGAGCGGATCGAGGCCGGCTGGTTCGACGGTCAGTTCGCCGCGCGCGATTACCACGTCGCGCAGGACGAAGCCGGTGCGTGCTACTGGGTGTTCAAGGAGCGGGCGGGGAGCGAGGCCGAGCCGCGCTGGTTCCTGCACGGCTTGTTCGGGTGAACGGAGATGGTTGCGGATTTCAGTGGGTTGCCCGATTACGCGGAGTTGTTCTGCCGCTCGAACTTTTCGTTTCTGCATGGCGCGTCGCATGCGGAAGAACTGGTCGAGCGTGCGGCGGAACTCGGCTATCGCGGGATCGCGATCACCGACGAGTGCTCGCTCGCCGGCGCGCCGCGCATGCATGTCGCCGCGCAAGCGAAAGGGCTGCCGCTCGTCATCGGTTCGTACTTCGACGTCACGCCGGACGACGTCGCGCCCGGTCACGATCCGGGCCCCGGTGCGTTCGGGCTCGTGTTGCTCGCGCAGAACCGCGAGGGGTACGGCAATCTTTCGGAGCTGATTTCGTGGCGGCGGATGGCGTCGCCGAAGGGGACTTACACGCTGACGTCGCGGATGCTGTCGGCGCCGCCTGCGGAGTTTGCCCATTTGCGCGGGATGCCCGACTGCTTCGCGATTCTCGTACCCCTGTATCCGGTACGCGCGGACGTGCTCGATGTGCAGGTCGCGTGGTTTCACGTGACGTTCGGCGCGCGCGCGCGGCTCGGGCTCGTGCAGTTGCAGCGTGCGCTGGACGGCGCGCAGCGCGACGAGATTCGCGAGGCGGGCGAGCGGCGGGGCGTGCGTATCGTCGCGCTGGGCGACGTGACGATGCACCGGCGCTCGTGCAAGGCATTGCAGGACGTGATGACGGCGATTCGCGTCGGGATGCCGGTGTCGGAATGCGGTTATGCGCTGGCGCCGAATGCGGAACAGCATTTGCGTTCGCGCGGGCGGATCGCGAAGCTGTTTTCGCCGGACGAGATCGCGGAGACATGCGCGATGCTCGATGCGTGCGATTTCGAACTCGATTCGCTGCGCTATGAATATCCGGACGAGATCGTGCCTGAAGGGCATACGCCGACGAGTTATCTGGAGCAGGAAACCCGGGCGGGCGCGCGCCGTCGCTATTCCGGGGAACCGCCGGAGCACGTCCGGGAACGGATCGACTACGAGTTGGCGCTGATCGCGACACTGAGTTACGAGCCGTTCTTCCTGACTGTCTACGACATCGTCAAGTTTGCACGTAGCCAGAACATCCT
Source organism: Burkholderia sp. L-4 (assembly GCF_056856535.1). NCBI lineage: Bacteria > Pseudomonadati > Pseudomonadota > Betaproteobacteria > Burkholderiales > Burkholderiaceae > Burkholderia > Burkholderia sp. L-4. Next base: position 3,217,184 of record NZ_JBXEOX010000001.1, on the reverse strand, counting down.
GTGCCAGGGGCGTGGTTCCGCGGCGAACTCGGTTGTTTGCTATTGCCTCGAGATCACCGAAGTCAGTCCCGATCAGAGCACGATGCTGTTCGAGCGTTTCATCAGCGCGGAGCGCGGCGAGCCGCCCGACATCGACGTCGATTTCGAGCATCAGCGCCGCGAGGAAGTCATTCAGCATATCTATCGGAAATACGGCGAGAATCGCGCCGCGCTCGCGGCAGCCGTGTCGACCTATCGCCCGCGCGGCGTGCTGCGCGAAACCGGCAAGGCACTCGGCATCGATCCGATGTTGATCGATCGCGTCGCGAAGGGGCATCGCTGGTTCGACGGCAGCCGCGACCTGTTGCAGCAATTCGCGACGACCGGACTCGATCCCGAAACGCCGCTGATTCGCACATGGGCCGAACTGGCGGGGCGATTGCTCAACTTTCCGCGTCATCTGTCGCAGCATTCGGGCGGCTTCGTGATCAGCCGCGGCAAGCTCACGCGGCTCGTGCCGGTCGAGAACGCGGCGATGGACGGGCGGCGCGTGATTCAGTGGGACAAGGACGATCTCGAATCGCTCAAGCTGATGAAGGTCGACGTGCTCGCGCTCGGCATGCTGTCGGCGTTGCATCGGGCGTTCGACCTGCGCACCGCATGGCGCGGGCCGGCGGAGGACGGCGAGCCGTTCACGCTGAAACACATTCCGCCGGACGATAAGGAAACCTACGACATGATCTGCCGTGCCGACACGGTCGGCGTGTTCCAGATCGAATCACGTGCGCAGATGTCGATGCTGCCGCGTTTGCGACCGCGTGATTACTACGATCTGGTGGTTGAGGTCTCCATCGTGCGACCAGGGCCGATCCAGGGCGGTGCCGTCCATCCGTACCTCAAGCGGCGCAAGATCAAGGCGGGGGAGGAAAAAGGGGAAATTACCTATCCGAGCGACGCGCTCAAGGAGGTGCTCGAACGCACGCTCGGTATTCCGATCTTCCAGGAACAGGTGATGCAGATCGCGATCGTTGCGGCGGGTTTTACACCCGGCGAAGCCGATCGACTGCGTCGTGCGATGGCCGCGTGGAAGCGCAGGGGCGATCTCGGCCCCTACCACGACAAGATCGTCCAGGGCATGCTCGCACGCGGCTACACGCGCGAATTCGCCGAGCAGATCTTCGAGCAGATCAAGGGCTTCGGCGAATACGGCTTCCCCGAAAGCCATGCGGCCAGCTTCGCGAAACTGGCGTACGCGAGCAGCTGGCTCAAATGCCACGAACCGGCGATCTTTCTCGCCGCGCTGCTGAACAGTCAGCCGATGGGGTTCTATCCGCCGTCGCAACTCGTGCAGGACGCGAAGCGTCATCGCGTGAAGGTGCTGCCGATCGACGTGACGCAAAGCAACTGGGAGGCGTCGCTCGAAGCGCTCCCCGGCCAGCTGCCGCCGCACGGCCAGCCGGCCGTGCGGCTCGGCCTGTCGCTCGTGCGCGGCCTTGGCGAAGCCGCCGCGCGCCGGATCGAAGCCGCGCGCGCCGCCGGCCCGATCGACAACGTCGATACGCTCGCGCGCCGCGCGCAGCTCGAACGCCGCGACCTCGAAGCGCTCGCCGCGGCGAACGCGCTCGCGACGCTCGCCGGCCATCGCCGCGACGCGCTGTGGCAGGCTGTCGCCGCGGCGCCCGAGCGCGACCTGCTCGCCGCCGCACCGATCGACGAAGCGGAGCGGCCCGCGCTCGGCGCGCCGTCGGAAGCCGACGACATCCTCGCCGACTATCACACCACCGGCCTCACGCTGAACCGCCACCCGGTCGCGCTGCTGCGGCCCGCGCTGCGTGCGCGGCGGCTGTCGTCCGCGGCCGAGCTGCACGACCGTCCCGACGGCCGGCTCGCGCGCGCGTGCGGGCTCGTGACCGCGCGGCAGATGCCGGGTACCGCGAAAGGCGTGATGTTCATGACGCTCGAGGACGAAACCGGCTGCGTGAACCTGATCGTCCGGCCCGAGCTGCTCGCGCGGCAGCGCCGCGAAACCCTCGATTCGCGGCTGCTCGCGGCGTCCGGCGTGTGGCAGGTCGCGAGCGACGTGCGGCACCTCGTCGTGCAGCATTTCGAGGATCTGACGCCGCTGCTCGGCGGCCTGCGCACGTCGAGCCGCGAATTCCACTGAGGCCGGCATGCCCCGCCGGCACGCGCGCCACGACCCACGCCACGCCGCACTGGCGCCGAAGGCGGCAAGCCGGCCCCGATGCACGTTACGGCATCACCGGCGGATGGTAGGCGAGCGTACCCGCGAGCGCCCACAGCATGAAGATCACGAGCGGCAGGTGCACCACCAGTTGCGTGAACGTGAAGCCGACGATGTCGCGGGCCCGCAAGCCGAGCACGCCGAGAAGCGGCAGCATCCAGAACGGGTTGATCAGGTTCGGCAATGCCTCGGCTGCGTTGTAGACCGTCACGGCCCAGCCCAGATGAACCTGCAGCAGTTTTGCCGCTTCGATCACGTACGGCGCCTCGATGATCCACTTGCCGCCGCCGGAGGGCACGAAGAATCCGAGCACGGCCGAATACACGCCCATCACCGCGGGAAACGACGAATGCGACGACATCGCGACGAAGAAGTGGGCCAGGTGATCGGAGAGCGGCAGTCCGGCGGGCGCCGCCGCCTTGGTCAGGATGTACGCGATCCCGCCGTACAGCGGAAACTGGATCAGCACACCCGCGACCGACGGCACCGAACGCGCGACGGCATTGAGGAATCGCCGCGGCCGCCAGTTCAGCAGCATGCCCAGCAGCAGGAACACGAAGTTGTACGTGTTCAGGTTCGAGATCGCGATCAGCGGATTTTTCGTCGTGAACTCGTGCCAGGCCCAGATCGCGCCGATCGCCACGATCACGACGGTGACGAGCGGGCTGTATTCGAGCCAGTCCCCGGGGCGGGTCGGGCGGGCGAGCGTGGCATGGTTTTCGTCGAGCGGAATGCCGAGTTCCGTCGCGGTCTTCGCCCGCGCGCCGTCGGGCGCGGACAGATACGCGATCAGCAGCGACGCGACGGTCAGCACCGCGGCCATCAGCATCGACTGCGGAAGAAAGATGGTCTCGGTGAACGGGATGACGCCGGAGATCGACAGCAGCGCCTTGGGCAGACTGTCCGGATTCGCCTGCAGTTGCGACGCGGATGAACTCAAGCCCAGCGCCCACGTCGCGCCCATTCCGAGATAAGCGGCCGCACCCGCCGCGCGGTAATCCATGCGCAGCGCGGTACGGCGCGCGAGCGCACGCACCAGCAGGCCGCTGAAGATCAGGCTGATCGCCCAGTTGAACAACGACGCGACGATGCTGACGAGCGCGACGAACGTCACCGCGGCGCGCCCGGACGACGGCACGCGCGCGAGCGCATCGATCAGCCTCGACGCAGGCGGTGACACCGCGACGACATAACCCGAGATGGCGACGATCGCCATCTGCATCGTGAACGGGATGAGGCTCCAGAAGCCGTCGCCGAACGCCACGCCGACCCGCGTGATCGGCGCCCCGGCCGCCACTGCGCCCGCCGCCACGATCATCACCGCGAGCGCGGCGAAGATATAGGCGTCCGGAAACCACTTCTCCGACCAGCGCGCCATGCCCGCGGCCATCCGTTCCAGCACGCGTTCGCGCTCGACCGCCGGTGCGTCGCCGCGCGGCACGTCCATCAGCTCTTTCATCTCGATCTCCTTGCCCGTCACGGGTTCAGTGCGTTTTTTCAACGATTTGAATGGCCGCGGCCAGATCCTCCAGCGCGGTGCCGACGGCCTTGAACACGGTGCACTGAAGGTCGTTCGTGCGGCCCTGCGCTTCGCCGCGGCACAGCGCCGTCAGCGTCCGGCTCAGGCGGTCGGGCGCAATGACGTTGCGCGCCAGCGGGCCCAGCAGGTCGCCGGATTTTTGCGCGGCCTCGTCCGTATCGACATAAATCTTCGCCTGCCGGAAGCAGTCGTCGTCCGCTTCGCGCATGCGCGGCGTAAAACTGCCGATCAGGTCCAGATGCGAGCCTGGGGCGAGCCACCGGCCGCGGACGATCGGCTCCGTCGCGAGCGTCGCGCAGGTGACGACGTCCGCGCGCCGGACGCTGTCCTCGAGATGCGTGACGGGCGCGGCATCGAAACCGTCGCGCGTCAGCCGGTCGACCAGTCGCGCCACCGCTTCGGGATCCTTGTCCCAGACCTCGACGTGCGAGATCGGCAACTGGCTGCGATACGCAAGCGGCACCAGGCTGCCGACCCGGCCGGCACCCAGCAGCACGAGGCGCGATGCATCGGGGCGGGCCAGATAGGTAGCGGCCAGCGCCGATGCCGCCGCGGTGCGGCGCGACGTGATTTCGTTGCCGTCCAGTTGCGCGAGCGGGTTGCCCGTCCGCCCGTCGTAAAGCACGTAGGTCGAGTGCAAACCGGGCATGCCGTGTTCCGCATTGCCGGGGAAGATGTTGACCGTCTTGATGCCCAGATAGCCGTGGTCTTCCCACGCGGGCATGATGAGCACCGTGCCTTCGTCCGCGCTGCCGGCATTGAGGACGTGCGAATGCCGCAGCGGCACGTGGCAGCCGTCGACGAACGCTTGCCTCAGGCGTGCGACCAGCGATTCGAAATCCAGCGCGTCGCGTGTCGCGACGGCATCGAAATGTTTCATGGTGAACCTTTCGTTGACGGGGTTATGCGTCGATGCTGACGTCGGTGGCCGGAATGGCCTGGCAGGCGAGGCACATGTCGGCTTCGTCAGGCCCGTGTCCGCTCGGATGCGTGACCTCGCCCGCCACGACCTTGACCGCGCAGCTCTCGCACTGTCCGACCCGGCAGCCGCTCGGCAACACGATGCCGAGACTTTCCGCGAACGACAGCAGGCTGCCGTCGTCGGGCGTCCAGGTGGCCGTCCTGCGCGACCGCGTGAACCGCACCGCGTATCGCTTCGACGGGTCGAGCGTCGGCCGGGCCGGCGATCTGAACGCTTCCTTGAAGATGTCGAAAGGCGGCACGCCGCGCGCGATCAGTCCCGCCGTGATCGCTTCCATCATCGGCTCGGGGCCGCACAGATAAAACCGCGCGCGCCGCCGGATCAGGTCGTCGGCGACCACGTCGGCCGACAGGTAGCCGTGCAGCTGATAGTCCCGTCCCGGCGTCTCGCCGTGCGGCTGGTTGTAGCAGTTGACGACCTCGAGCGTCGGCAGGCGCTGCTTCAGGGTCTCGATACGGTCCCGGAACGCGTGCGTGCTGCTGTTCAGGTTTGCATGGAAGAGCAGCGATTCCGGCGCCCGGTCCGCCTGATCGCGGATCGATTCCAGGTACGAGATGAACGGCGTGATGCCGATGCCGCCCGCGAACATCACGACGGGCTGGCGCGACGTCGGCGGCACGACGAACGTCCCGCCGGGCGCGCCGAGCAACACGGGATCGCCGACCCGGAGCGTGCCGTGAATGTAGGACGACATCACGCCTTCGAACGCCGTGCCGTCGCGGGTGCGGCCTTTCTGGTGACGCACCGAGATCGTGTAACTGCGGCGCGCGTCTTCGCGGGCGGCGCCCGTCAGCGAATAGGCGCGTGTCGTCCCGCCGTCGCCGAGCGACGGGATGTGCAGCGTCACGTGCTGACCGGGCAAGTAGTCCGGCAGCGCGCCGCCGTCCGCGGCGCGAAACGTGACCGTGCGTACGCCGCTCGCTTCCTCTCGGATGGCTGACACGACGAAATCCCGCAGGCCTTTCCACGCTCGGCGCGCCGGATCGACCGACGGGTCGCGCCGGATGCGGCAGCGCACGGAACGCAACGGCGACGAGCCGCTGACGGGATCGAGTTGCGCCGCCGACACGAGCGAGTTGAAATTGCTGTTGTCGCGGCCGCTTGCGGGGAACGCATCGAGGCCGACCTCGTCGCATGCCTGCCACCAGCCGTATTCGGCCACGATCACGTTGCGCGCCAGTTCCGGTACGACGCGCGCCTTGAAGCGCGCCGTGCCGTTCGTGGTTTCGATCACGCACCAGTCGCCGTCGACGATGTCGTGCTCCGCCGCCAGTGCGTCGTTGAGTTCCGCCACGGGGTACGGCGCGCGCCGCCGCAGGCTCGGCAGCCCGCGATGCTGGCTGTGGCAGTAGTAGCCGTTCTTCATCGAGGTCAACGTGCAGGGAAAGCGACGGCGGTTGTCCGCGCGCGCATCGTCGCCATGACGCGGCGGCACGTACTGCGGGACGGGCGGGTAGCCGTGACGATGCAATTTCTCGGAATACAGCTCGACGCGCCGCGTCTCCGTGTCGAAACCGCGCACGCCGTCGGGTGTCGCCGCCGCGTATTGCCGTTCGCGTTGCGGCAGCGGCCGGTAGATGCCTTCCGGATGGGCGCGCAGCGACGCGACGTCCAGCCCGAGCGGCGCGAGCACGTGATTCCAGCCGGCTTCGATGCTGCCGCCGAAGAACGCGTCCTGCATGCCGAGCCGCACGGCCAGGTCGAAGACGATGTCGTAGTCGGCGCGGCTCTCGCCGCGCGGCGGCACCATGCGTTGCCTGAGCTGCACCAGTTCGACCGCGCGCGCGTCGATCTCGAAACCGAGCCGCAGCCCTTCGCGCTCCCACGGCGTGTTCACCGGAAGCAGGATGTCCGCATAGCGTGACGACGGTGTCTCGAAGAGATCGCAGTGAACATGGAAATCGAGCGCGCGGAGCGCATCGTGCGCGAGGCCGCCATCCGCCTGCGACATCACCATGTTCGTGCCGAACGCGAACAGCGCGCGTACGCGGTAGGGTTCGCCGTCGAGGATCGCGCGGTAGACGTCGCGCGCCGTGACCCAGCCTTGCGCCGGCGGGCCGAGCGGCCGCTCCGCGAGGCCGAGCGCTTTCGCGCGTTGCCGCGGGTCGAGCATCGCGTAGCGGCTGACCGCGTTGGCCGGCTGCTTCGTCCATTCCCGGTTCGAGCCGCGCGTGTCGAACGCACCCGTCAACGCATACAACGTCGCGATGGCGCGCTCGGTCTGCGTCGCATTGGTGTGCATGCCGACGCCCGACCAGGCGTGATAGGCAATGGCCTGATGCGGCCGCAGCAGCTGCGCGGCCTTCACGATGTCGGCCGCGTCGACGCCGGTGATCGCGGCCGCATGTTCCGGCGTATAGGCGTCGAGCGCCTTCGAATAGGGGTCGAAGGCCGGCGTGCAGTCCACGTCCACGCAACGGCCCGCCGCATCCCGGATCGTCACGCGGCGCACGCCGGTCATCAACAGGTCGGCAGGCCGCGTCGCGGTTTCCTCGCCGGCGAGTTCCAGCCGGTCGAGCGTCTTGTTCCAGCGCACATGACGGTTGTCGGGCGCATTGCAGTCGAGATCCCGCTCGCGCAGAAACCGCCCGGTGTCGGTCCGCACGAGCAACGGACCGTTGGTCCATTCCCGCACGAAGGCGTCGTCGATGTTGCCGGTCGCGATCATCTGCCGCGCGATCGCCATCGCGAGCGCGCCGTCGGTCCCGGGAGCGACGCGCAGCCACAGGTCGGCTTCCCGTGCGAGCGCGGTCGGCCGTGGATCGACGACGATCAGCCGGGCTCCGTTGCGGCGGCCTTCCGCGATCGCGTCGGCCTGCGCGAGCCAGGTGTTGGCGGGGTTGTTGCCCCACAGCACGATGAGCTCGGCATGCCGGTAATCCGCGACGGGAATGCCGCAGCCGAACGTGAACGCATGCGCGCTGTCCTTGTGCCAGTTGCAGATCTCGGTCGCATAGCAAATATTCGGACTCCCGAACAACCAGACGAATCGCTCGACCCAGTCGATGCTGTCGCTCATCGGCGTGCCGCTGGGCGTGGTCACGCCGAAGGCGACCGACTCGGCGCCGTTTTCCCGCTTGAAATACGCGAGACGCTCCGCGATCTCGGACAGCGCTTCGTCCCAACCGATGCGTTGCCAGCCGGGATCGGCGGCATCCTTCGGACGCGTGCGCCGCATCGGGTACAGCACGCGGTTCGGGTGATGCAGGAGTTCCGGCGCCGCTTTTCCCTTCATGCACATCGCGTGGCCGGTCGGGTGCGTATCGTCGGGCCGGACCTTGATCATCATGTCGCCGCGCACGACGTTGATCGTGCCGCAGCGCGACCGGCACAACGTGCAATAGCCCTTCTTTTCCTGCGTTTCCATCGGTTTGCATCGTCCGCTTCATGTTTGCGACTATGCTAGGAAGCGGCGGCAGCGATGACAAATTCATCCTTTCGATGGTCCGGTATATATTGAATCAATATCGCGCCCATCGATCTGCCGTACTGTTCGGGCCTTTCGGGCCGTGCCGATCCGGCGCTGCCCGGCCTTCTCGGATCCTTTCCCGTGAACACGCACATCACCCTGCGCCAGATCGAATACTTCGTGTCCGTTGCCGATACGGGGCAAATTTCGAAGTCGGCCAATCTCTGTTCGGTGTCTCAATCGTCGATGACGATCGCGTTGAAGAACCTCGAGGAGGCGGTCGGCGTCACGCTGCTGCTGCGTCATCCGAAAGGCGTGCGCCTGACACCGGCCGGCGAGCGGTTCCTGCGTCACGTGCAGCACGCGACGACGTCGATCGATCGCGCCGTCACGGCCGCGCAGGAGGACCCGGAGCAGGTCTCCGGGCATGTCCGGATCGGGATGACCGAAACCATCTCGACCTATCTGATGCCGTCGCTGATGTCCGCCATTTCCCGGCGCTTCGGCGACCTGAGCGTGAGCATCGTCGAAAGCGAACGCGAAACGATCGAGACGATGCTCGTCGACGACCGCCTCGATATCGCGCTGCTGCTGGTGTCGAATACCGCGGAAGTCGGCGACCTGAAATACGAGACGATGCTGCGCTCGCCGCGCCGGCTGTGGACCCACCCCGGTCATCCGCTGCAGGACGCCCGTCGCGTCACCCTCGAGGACGTCGCGCGCGAGAACTATCTGCTGCTGGACATGGACGAGCACCTGCGAACGGTCGGCAAGTACTGGGGCAGCTACGGCATCGCGCCGAACGTCTGGATGCAGAGCAAGTCGATCGAAGCGGTGAGAAGCCTCGTCGCGCTCGGGCACGGGGTGACGATACTCTCGGATCTCGTTTATCGGCCGTGGTCGCTGGAAGGCAACCGGATCAGCCGCCGGAACCTGAGCGTGACCGTGCCGACGATGGACGTCGGCGCGGTGTGGCGGCGGGGCGGCGCGACGTCCACACCGTGCCGCGCGCTGCTCGAGCTGTTCCGGTCGTGGAGAAAGACGGCCGGATAGCGCGTCCGGCCGCCGTGCCGAAGCGCGGGATTCGGCGGCCGTGAGCCGCACGCCTGGACGTCATTCGCGAGCGCGCCTGCTTGCGTTCCCGTCGGTACCGCCCGGCCCGCATGCCCCCGTCGCGCGATGCATACCAGTCGCTCAAATTGGTTCTATCCTGGTCTGCTTCCGCAGCCCGAAAACGCGGTAAATCCACTCCTCGAACTGTCCCCTTGCATACCACCTCGGGTAAATCCCTATCCCGCACTGCTTTGTAAACAAAGGTTTTGCCGGCACTAAAACGCTTGCCGGGCAAGGCTTCCGGCGATTTCCGCGATGCTAATACCAGTTCGTTGACTGGTATTATGGTGGTTATATAATGCGTTCACTTTCGACGGTCCGAGATCGTCGTCCGACACCCGGAGGCACATGGAAACCGGCTGGTCCGAACTGGCGCCCGATCCCCTCGACGACACGCCGCTCTATCTGCAGCTCGCCCGCAACCTGGCGAGCGCGATCCACGGCGGCGCGTGGCGGGCCGGCGAGGCGCTGCCGTCGGAGCGGTTGCTGTCGGTGTCGGTCGGCGTATCGCGCATCACGGCGCGTCGCGCATTGGCGCTGCTGGTCGAGCAGGGGCTGATCAAGCGGGCGCGCGGGGCGGGCAGTTTCATCACGCCGCGCGTGGCCGATCCGCTGTCGCGTCTGGTCGGCTTCACCGCGAAGATGCAGCAGCGCGGCTTCGTGCCCGATTCGGTGTGGCTGTCGCGCAGGCTGCGCGCCGCGAGCCGCGACGAGATCACGCATCTCGGCCTCGCGCCGGGTGCGACCGTGGCGCGGCTCGAACGGCTGCGCCGCGCGGACGGCATCGTGATGGCCGTCGAGCACTCGACGCTGCCGGCCGCGGTGGTGCCCGATCCGCAGGCGCTCGGCGCGTCGCTGTACGAATACCTCGAAGCGCGCGGCATGATCGTCGTGCGCGCGCTGCAGCACTTTCGCGCGGTGAACGCGACGCGCGAGATCGCGAAATGGATGGCGGTAAAGCCCGGCGCGGCGCTCCTCGTGATCACGCGCATCGGCTACGGTGCCGACCAGCGCGCGATCGAAGTGACCGAAACGTATTGCCGCGACGACTATTACGACTTCGTCGCCGAACTGAAACGCTGACGCGCGAGACTGCGCGCTGACGCGCGCGATCGCGATGGAACGCAATCGCGCGCGATGAATCGCAACGAATTGGCAAATCGCGACGCGGACGCCCGCGTCACCAGATCATCAAGAGAAACGTCATGCTGACTGGCAACATCCTCACCCCCGACGGCTGGATTCACGGTTCGCTCGATAGCGAGAACGGCCGCATCACCACGCTCGACGGCGCGCCCGTCGATCCCGCGACGAACGACGCGCCGTACATCCTGCCCGGCTTCATCGACCTGCACGTGCACGGCGGCGGCGGCGCCGACGTGATGGAAGGCGGCGACGCGATCGAGACGATCGCGCGCACGCACGCGCAATTCGGCACGACGAGCCTGCTCGCGACGACGATGACCGCGCCGCGCGACGAACTGATGCAGGTCGTCGCGAACCTCGGCACCGTCGCGCGTACCCGCACGCCGGGCGGCGCGCGCGTGCTCGGCGTGCACCTCGAAGGGCCGTACATCAACCCCGGCAAGCTCGGCGCGCAGCCCGACGCGGCCGTGTCGGCGGTGCTCGACGAAGTGCTGAAGTACCTGTCGATCGCGCCGATCCGCGTGGTCACGCTGGCACCGGAAATCGCGGGCCACATCGAGATCATCGGCGAGATGGCCGCACGCGGCGTGCGCGTGCAGCTCGGCCACTCGCTCGCGACCTACGACGACGCGGTCGCCGCGCTCAAGCACGGCGCGTGCGGTTTCACGCACCTGTTCAACGCGATGTCGCCGCTGCACCACCGCAACCCGGGCCTCGTGGGCGCGGCGCTTGCGCACGCCGAATACGCGGAAATCATCCCCGACCTGCTGCACGTTCACCCGGGCGCGATTCGGGCCGCGCTGCGCGCGATTCCGCGCCTGTACGTCGTGACCGACAGCACGTCGGCCACCGGCATGCCCGACGGCGAATACCGGCTCGGCAGCCAGCACGTGACGAAGTGCCTCGGCGGCGTGCGGCTCGCCGACGGCACGCTCGCCGGCAGCACGCTGACGATGGACCAGGCGCTGCGCAACCTCGTGTCGCTCGGCCTGCCGATCGCCGACGTGTCGAACCGGATGTCGCGCTACGCGGCCGATTACCTCGGCGTCGCCGATCGCGGCCGCCTCGAGCGCGGCGCATGGGCCGATCTCGCGGTGTTCGACCGCGACCTGAACCTCACCGCGACCTACGTCGAAGGAGAATCGATTGTCGAATATGCTTAAGGAAGCGCGCGAGTCCGCCCAGGTCGTCGCCGCGCAGATCGCCGACACCACGCGCGTCGAAGCGCTCGCCGGCCAATTGCTCGATCACCCGCCGGCCGTCGCGCTGACGGTCGCGCGCGGCAGCTCGGATCACGCCGCGAGCTATTTCGCGAGCCTGACGATGAGCCGCCTCGGCGTGCCGGTCGCGTCGCTGCCGATGTCGGTCGCGACGCTGCAGCAGGCGCCGCTGAAGGTGCAGGACCAACTCGCGATCGCGTTCTCCCAGTCGGGCAAGAGCCCCGACCTCGTCAACACGATGGCCGCGCTGCGCGAAGCCGGCGCACGCACCGTCGCCGCCGTGAACGTGCTGCCGTCGCCGCTCGCCGACGCATGCGAGCACCAGTTGCCGTTGCTTGCCGGCCCCGAACTGTCGGTCGCCGCGACCAAGAGCTATATCGCGATGCTGTCGCTGTCCGCGCAGATCGTCGCCTACTGGCAGCGCGACGCCGCGCTGATGACCGCGCTGCGCGGGCTGCCCGACGTGCTCGCGCAGGCCGGCCGGCTCGACTGGTCGCAGGCCGTCGCCGCGCTCGCCGGTATCGAGCGGATGATCGTCATCGGCCGCGGCCTTGGCCTCGCCATCGCGCAGGAAGCCGCGTTGAAACTGAAGGAAACCTCCGGCATCCAGGCCGAGGCATTCTCGAGCGCCGAAGTCCGGCACGGCCCGATGGAGCTGATCGACCGCGATTATCCGCTGCTCGTGTTCGCCCCGCCCGGGCCCGAGCAGGCCGGCCTGCTGCAGCTCGCCGACGACATGCGCGCCCGCGGCGCCGCCGTGCTGCTCGCGGCGCCCGCCGGCACGCCCGGCGCGACGCTGCCGCTCGCGCAGTCCGCCCATTCGGCGCTCGACCCGATCGCCGCCATTCTTTCGTTCTACGTGATGGCGGCGGATCTCGCCGTCGCGCGCGGCCGCAATCCCGACACGCCGCGCCACCTGAACAAAGTCACCGAAACGCACTGATAGCCGAGACAGCCGATGAGACGCGCCGAGGAGTCCCAGTTGAAGAGCCCCACCCCCGATCAGATCGTCCTGCTTAGCCCCTTGACGGGGCCGATCGTCGCGCTGGCCGACGTGCCCGATCCGGTGTTCTCCGGCGGGATGTTCGGCGACGGCATCGGCATCGACCCGCTCGCGGGCCGGCTCGTCGCGCCGTGCGCGGGCGTCGTGTCGCATCTCGCGCGCACGGGCCACGCGGTGACGATCACGACGCCGCAAGGCGCCGAAGTGCTGCTGCACATCGGCATCGACACCGTCGAGCTGAACGGGCAGGGCTTCATCGCGCACGTCGAGGCCGGCGCGCGCGTCGAAGCGGGCACCCTGCTGATCGAATTCGACCAGGATGCGGTGGCGCGCAGCGCGCATTCGCTCGTGTCGGTGATCGCGATCGCGAACTCCGACGCGTTCGAGGTCGTCGAGCGCGCGAGCGGCTTCGCGACGGCCGGCGAGACGCCGCTGCTCACGTTGCGCGGCAAGGGCGACGCGGCCGTGCAGGCCGCGCAGACCGGTGCGGCGGCGCAGAACGAAGTGCGCCGCGAGATCGTGCTGGCGCAGCCGGGCGGCCTGCATGCGCGGCCGGCCGCGCGGGCGCGCGAAGCCGTGCGCGGGTTCGACGCGACCGTCGACGTGCTGTTCGACGGCCGCAAGGCATCGATCGCGAGCGTCGTCGGCCTGCTCGGCCTCGGCGCCGGCGAAGGCGCGACGGTCGAACTGGTCGGCCGCGGCGCGCATGCGCAGCAGGCGGTCGACGCGGTCGAGCACGAGCTGCTGCGCGAAGCGCACGGCGAAGTGGAGGAAAAGCCGGCGCGGATGACGTCGCCCGTGCCGCGGACGATTGCGCGCAGCACTGGCGCACCGCTGGACCCGAACACGCTCGCGGGCGTGTGCGCGGCGCCCGGCATCGCGGTCGGCGCGCTGGTGCGCCTGGACGATGCGGACATCGTGCCGCCCGAACAGGCCGCCGGCACGCCGGCCGCCGAAAGCCGCCAGCTCGACCAGGCGCTGAAGGCGGTCGACGCCGAACTCGACGAAACGGTGCGCAATGCGTCGGCGCGCGGCGCGGTCGGCGAAGCGGGCATCTTCGCGGTGCATCGCGTGCTGCTGGAAGATCCGACGCTGATCGACGCGGCGCGCGACCTGATCAGCCTAGGCAAGAGCGCGGGCTTCGCGTGGCGCGCGACGATCCGCACGCAGATCGACACGCTGTCGAAGCTCGACGACGCGCTGCTCGCCGAACGCGCGGCCGACCTGCGCGACATCGAGAAGCGCGTGCTGCGCGCGCTCGGCCACACGAACGGCGCCGCGCGTACGCTGCCCGACGAGGCCGTGCTCGCGGCCGAGGAATTCACGCCGTCCGACCTGTCGTCGCTCGATCGCCAGCGCGTGACCGCACTCGTGATGGCGCGCGGCGGCGCGACGTCGCACGCGGCGATCATCGCGCGGCAGCTCGGCATTCCGGCGCTGGTCGCGGTCGGCGATGCGCTGTACGCGATCCCGGACGGCACGCAGGTCGTCGTCGATGCGAGCGCGGGCCGGCTCGAACACGCGCCGACCGCACTCGACGTCGAGCGCGCGCGGCACGAACGCCAGCGCCTGGACGGCGTGCGCGAGGCGAACCGGCAACTGGCCGGTGCGGCCGCCGCGACGGTCGACGGCCGCGCGATCGAGGTCGCCGCGAACATCGCGACGCTCGACGATGCGAACACCGCGGTCGACAACGGCGCCGACGCGGTCGGCCTGCTGCGCACCGAGCTGATGTTCATCCATCGCCAGGCCGCGCCGACGGTCGTCGAACACCAGCAGAGCTACCAGTCGATCGTCGACGCGCTGCAGGGCCGCACCGCGATCATCCGCACGCTCGACGTCGGCGCGGACAAGGAAGTCGACTACCTGACGCTGCCGCCCGAACCGAACCCGGCACTCGGCCTGCGCGGCATCCGCCTCGCGCAGGTGCGCCCCGACCTGCTCGACGATCAATTGCAGGGCCTGCTCGCGGTGAAGCCGTTCGGCGCGGTGCGCATCCTGCTGCCGATGGTTACCGACGCCGGCGAACTCGTGCGGCTGCGCAAGCGCATCGACGAATTCGCGCGCGCGCAGGGCCGCACCGAGCCGATCGAGGTCGGCGTGATGATCGAGGTGCCGTCGGCCGCGCTGCTGGCCGACCAGCTCGCGCAGCACGCGGATTTCCTGTCGATCGGCACCAACGACCTGACCCAGTACACGCTCGCGATGGACCGCTGCCAGGCCGACCTGGCCGCGCAATCCGACGGCCTGCATCCGGCCGTGCTGCGCCTGATCGACATCGCGGTGCGCGGCGCGGCGAAGCACGGCAAGTGGGTCGGCGTGTGCGGCGCGCTCGGCGGCGATCCGCTCGCGGTGCCGATCCTGGTGGGCCTCGGCGTGACCGAACTGTCGGTCGACCCCGTATCGGTGCCGGGCATCAAGGCGCGTGTGCGCCGTCTCGATTACCAGTTGTGCCGTCAGCGCGCGCAGGACCTGCTCGCGCTCGATTCGGCACAGGCGGTAAGGGCAGCAAGCCGCGAGGTCTGGCCGCTCGACTGAACGTCGGCGGCAGGTTCGTGGCCCGTATGACGACGAAAGCAATCAGCGCAACGACGATTAACGAAGAGACAAGGATTGGAGGACTGAATGAACGGGAATCCGTTTCTGAAAATACAGGGCCTGGGCCGGGCACTGATGCTGCCGATCGCGGTACTGCCGGTCGCCGGCATCCTGCTGCGACTCGGCCAGCCGGACGTGTTCAACATCAAGATGATCGCCGACGCCGGCGGCGCGATCTTCGACAACCTGCCGCTGCTGTTCGCGATCGGCGTGGCGGTCGGGTTCGCGAAGGACAACAACGGCGTGGCGGCGCTCGCGGGCGCGATCGGCTACCTGATCGAAACCGCGATCATGAAGGACATCGATCCCAAGCTGAACATGGGCGTGCTGTCCGGGATCATCGCGGGTGTCGTCGCGGGCCTGCTGTACAACCGCTACAAGGACATCAAGCTGCCGGACTACCTCGCGTTCTTCGGCGGCAAACGGTTCGTGCCGATCATCACGGGGCTGGTGTGCGTGGTGCTCGGCATCGTGTTCGGGTACGTGTGGCAGCCGGTCCAGCACCTGATCGACGCGGCCGGCCAGTGGCTGACGACGGCGGGCGCGATCGGTGCGTTCGTGTTCGGCTTCCTGAACCGCCTGCTGCTCGTCACGGGCCTGCATCACATCATCAACTCGCTGGCGTGGTTCGTGTTCGGCAACTTCACGCCGCCGGCCGGCGGCGAGATCGTGCACGGCGACCTGCACCGCTTCTTCGCGGGCGACCCGACCGCGGGCACCTTCATGGCCGGCTTCTTCCCGATCATGATGTTCGGCCTGCCGGCGGCGTGTCTCGCGATGCTGCACGAAGCGCCCAAGGAGCGCCGCGCGATGGTCGGCGGCCTGCTGTTCTCGATGGCGCTGACGTCGTTCCTGACCGGCGTGACCGAGCCGATCGAGTTCAGCTTCATGTTCCTCGCGCCGGTGCTGTACGTGATCCACGCGGTCCTGACGGGGCTGTCGCTCGCGATCTGCCAGATTCTCGGCGTGAAGCTCGGCTTCACGTTCTCGGCCGGCGCGATCGACTACGTGCTGAACTACGGGCTGTCGACGAAGGGCTGGATCGCGATCCCGCTCGGCATTGCGTACGGCGTCGCGTACTACGGGCTGTTCCGCTTCTTCATCCGCAAGTTCAACATGGCCACGCCGGGCCGCGAGCCGGCATCGGCCGATGCGGCTGCCGAATCGTACGCGTCGGGCGGCTTCGTCGCGCCGGCTGCGGGCGCCGCCGCGACGGCCGCCGCATCGCGCGCGCAACGCTACATCGCCGCGCTCGGCGGCGCGGGCAACCTGTCGGTCGTCGACGCCTGCACGACGCGCCTGCGCCTGACCGTCGTCGATCCGGAGAAGGTCTCGGAACCTGAACTGAAGTCGATCGGCGCGCGCGGCGTGCTCAAGCGCGGCGGCAACAGCGTGCAGGTGATCATCGGGCCGGAGGCCGACATCATCGCCGACGAAATGCGTGCCGCGATCGGCAGCGGCGCGACCGGTGCCGCGTCGGCCGCGCCGGCCGCCGCCGCGCAGCCCGTCACGGGCGCGGCCGCCGGCCCGCTCGATCCGGAGCCGACGCGCTGGCTCGCGGTGTTCGGCGGCGCGACCAACGTCGCGTCGCTCGATGCGGTGGCGACCACGCGCCTGCGCGTCGTCGTGCGCGATCCGTCGGCGGTCGATCGCGATCGCCTCGGTGCGCTCGACGTCGCGTGGGTGTCGCTCGACACGTTCCACATCGTCTGCGGCAACGCGGCCGCACGTTATGCCGAACAGCTCGGCGCGCGCCTGCCGCCGTCGGCCGGCGGGGCGGCCGCGCAGCCGGCCTGATGCGATGAAACCGGCCCGACCCGCGATGCGGGTTCGGCCGGGCGGTAAAACGAAAAACGGCTTGCGATGCGTCGCAAGCCGTTTTTCGTTGGAGCGGGGCGACGGCGCGTGGCAGTCGACTGCCGCGCGCTGCGCCCGACGGCTCAGCCGGTCACGGATTCGTCAGCGTGAAGGTCGGCTTCCGGTAGCCGACACCGGCGCGGTCGAGCTTCGGCAATTCGCGTTGCGTGAGCAGCGTCGCGAAACCGGCCCAGTCGCGCTGCAGCGCGGCCGTGTCGACGTGATGCGTGTCGCCGCGCTTGAAGCGCACGCCGGCCGCATACGGCAGCTCCCAGTCGGCCCGGTGCCACGCGCGCTCGGCGAGCGCGAGCAGCCGCGGATAGGCCATGTATTCGAGGAAGGTGTCGTTGCGCATCACCTCGCCCCATGCCTGGCCCTGCATGCCTTCGATGCGCGGCGCGGGGCCCGTGCCGGTCGCCTCGAACGGGTTGCCGTCACGGTCGCCCATCACTTCGGCGTTCTGCGGCAGGTTCTCCGGCGCGAGCGAGAACACCTTGTACTCGTCGGTCGCGTGCGAGCCCCAGTAGTAGCCGCGCTCGCGCGGGTTGAGCGTGTACGGGAAGTCGAAGTACAGGTAGTCGGGCAGCGCGAGCACCGTCAGGTAGCCCTTGCCGCTCAGGTCGCGCGCGCTGTCCGACGCCCCCCAGAAGATCGTGTCCCACAGCGACACCATCACGTGGCGCGTGCTGAAGTCCTGCGGCCCGTTCGCATGCTTGATGCCGTCCTGCCACGCGGCCATCGTGTCGATCCCGTTCGCGCTGACGGCCGCGCTCACCTGTTTCGCGAAACGCGTCGGCAGCTCGTCGATCGACTTGATCTCGCCGCGCTGGAGCAGCGCCGTGCACGCGGGCGAGCGCGCCCACGGCTTGTCCTGCGCGGCGAGATCGATACGCCCCTTGTTCGGGTCGGTGCCGTTCAGCGGCTGGAAGCCCCCGCCGAGGAAGATGTTCTTCGCTTCGTCACCGCCGTAGTGCCAGGTGCGCAGCGGCGCCTGCGCGTCCGCATGCATCGCCGCGATCTCGCGGATTACCTTCGACGCGAAATTGAGCGCGCCCGGCACGCACGGGTTCAGGTCGCTGCGCCGGTCGTAGAACTGCACCGTCGTCAGGTTCGTCGTGTCCTGCGGATCGAGCAGCCGGTACGCGTTCGCTTCCTGGTCCCGGCCGGCCGCATGCAGCCGCCGGTAGCGCGCCTCCATCGTCACGACGGCCGCGCGCGCATGCGCGGGCATGTCGATCTCGGGGATGACCTGCACGAAGTGCGCGGCCGCGTAGCGCACGAGCGCCACGTAGTCGTCGCGCGTCAGGTAGCCGCCGCCCGAGCGGTTGTCGGGGCCCGAGCCGAGCTGCGGCAGCAGGCAGCGCGTCTCGTCCGGGTCGTGGCAGCGGCGCCCGCCGATTTCGGTCAGCTCCGGCAGGCCGGGAATCTCGATGCGCCAGCCTTCGTCGTCGGACAGGTGCAGGTGCAGGCGGTTGAGCTTGTACGCGCTCATCTGGTCGATCAGGCGGCGCAGCGTCGCCGGGTGCTTGAAGTTGCGCGCGAGGTCGACGTGCATCCCGCGGTGCGTGAAGCGCGGCGCATCCTCGACGAGCATCGCCGGGACCGGGCCGCCGCCGGCCGGCACGAGCGAGTAGAGCGTTTGCACGCCGTAGTAGAGGCCCGCGCGATCGTAGCCTTCGATCAGCACGCCGCGCGGCCCGATCGCGAGCCGGTAACCGCCCGGCGTCGCGATGTCGGCCGGCAGCCGGCGCGGCGCGACGGCGCCGCGAACCGGCGTGCGCGCGCCGTCGAGCCCGAGTGTCGCCGCGCGTTCGCGCAGTGCCGCGACCTGCGCGTCCGCCAGGTCCGGCAGCGCGAGTTCGACGCCGCGCAGCTCGAGCGTGCCGGGCAGCGGCTGTGCGCGTTTCACGCTCGGCAGCGCGCGGCTCGCGTCGGGCCGTGCAGCCACCGGCGGTGCATTGCCGGTCGAGTTGTTCTGCGCGTCGGCCGGCAGCGATTCGACGTAGCGCAGCTCGTCGTCGGTGTCGTTGTAGCGCAGCACGACCGGCGGCGCGCCGTCGACCACGACATACGGGCGCGGAATCACGTCGCTGTAGCGCAGCAGCCAGTACTCGGCGACGAACGGCACCTCGATGCGCTCGCCGGGCGCGAGCCGCACCGAGCCCGGCTGCGGCGTCAGTTCGTACAGGTCGCCGGTGAGCCGCCGCAGCGCGAAGCCCGGGCGGTCGATCCGCAGCAGCCGGCGGATGCTGTGCAGATAGAGCTTCCAGCCGCCGTCGGCGATTGCCTGGTGGCCACGGTTCTGCAGGATCAGGCGGCCCGTCGCGCAGGCCGCGCCGTCCGCGCCGAGATCGGCGCACGGCACGCCGGCCGTGGCCGCGTGATTGTTGTCGACGGCGACGCGCAGCGCGAGGCCGTTCGACAGCAGCGTCGCGAGACTGGCCGCTCGCGCGGCGGCTGGCGCGGTGCCGACGGTCGTGCCGGCGGTGGCCGGCGCCGGTTGAGCCGCGATCGCGGCCGGCGACAGCACCGCGATCGGCAGGCTCGCAAGAAGGGACGACAAGATGTTTTTCATTCGAACTCCTAAAAAGTGGGCGTAGCGGCGTCGTGGGACGACGTCGCTGCGATCGGGTCTTTCAGTGGAGCTGCGGGCGATACCAGCACGCGGGGCGATGCGGCCGCACCACGCGCAATCTGCACGCGGGGGCGTGCGTTACGGAACGGGAGGCGGGCACGCGTGCCGATCGGATCGGCGCGGCGGTGTGCGTGGGGTCATCGGCGGCGCGCCGCCATTGCCACGGCGGCGAGTCGAGCGCGGCCGGCCGGATTCGGGCCGCCGCGCGCGAGCACGACGGGCGCCGCCGCCGCACGCGGACGTCGACACGGCGCGCGCGCGCGCCCCACACGGGATTCGCATGTCTCCCCCACCCAAGAAGGAATCGGCCTGTCAGCGGCCGTGTCCAACGATCTTATGAAACCTTTTATTGGTATTCAAGTGGTATCAATCTGGCGCTAAATTGGCATCGACGCACGGCGCCCGTCCGGCGGGGGCGGGACGAAAAAAAACCTCGCGTGATGCGAGGTTCGTTCCGGACGGCGGCGGCGCGATCGGCCGCACGCGGGTCAGGCGGGCATCAGTCGCGGCGGGTGCGCGCGGGTGCTTCCTGCGCCTTCTGCCGTGCTTCGAGCCACATCGCGTTGACGATGCCGAACGACAGCGCGACGCCGATACCGAGAATCCAGCTGAAATACCACATGATCCGACTCCTTGCGAAACGATGAGCGAGGGCGCGGCGCGCCCCGGCCCGGTTCTTCAATACATCGAGTGCTTGTTCTCTTCGAGCGTCTGGCGCGTGACCTTGCCGCGCATCACGCGATACACCCAGCTCGTGTAGAGCAGGATGATCGGCAGGAACACGATCACCGCGAACAGCATCACCTGCAGCGTCAGGTGGCTCGATGTCGAATCCCACACGGTCAGGCTGCTGCGCGGGTCGAGCGACGACGGCATGATGAACGGGAACATCGAGAAGCCCGCGGTCAGGATCACGCCGGTGATCATCAGCCCCGTGCAGAAGAAGGCCGTCTTCTCCTGCTTCGAGCCGGCGAGCAGCAGCGCGAGCAGGCCGCCCGCGATGCCGACCACGGGGGCGGCGATCATCCACGGGAATTCGCCGTAGTTCGCGAGCCACAGGCCCGAGCCGGCGGCGACATCCTTGAGCAGCGGGTTCGCGACGGTGTCGGTCGGCGCGGCATGCGTGATGTGGAAGCCGCCGATGGTCGACGCGACCAGCACGCCGGCCAGCACGAACAGCACGACCGCGAGCAACGACGCCACGCGCAGCGCGATCGAGGCGCGGCGCGCGATCACGCCGTCGGTCTTCATCTTGATGAACGCGGCGCCGTGCGCGACGAGCATCGTGAGGCTGACGAGCCCGCACAACAGCGCGAACGGGTTCAGCAGCGCCCAGAAGCCGCCGTAGTAGGTCACGCGCAGGTCGCTGTCGAACTTGAACGGCACGCCCTGCAGCAGGTTGCCGAACGCGACGCCGAACACGAGCGCCGGCACGAAGCCGCCGACGAACAGGCCCCAGTCCCAGCCGGCACGCCAGCGCGGGTCGGGCCGCTTGCTGCGGTAGTCGAAGCCCACCGGCCGGAAGAACAGCGCGAACAGCACGAGCAGCATCGCGAAGTAGAAGCCGGAGAACGACGCCGCGTAGACGAGCGGCCAGGCGGCGAACATCGCGCCGCCCGCCGTGATCAGCCACACCTGGTTGCCTTCCCAGGTCGCGCCGACGGTGTTGACGATGATGCGGCGCTCGTCGTCGGTCTTGCCGAGGAACGGCAGCAGCGCGGTCGCGCCCATGTCGAAGCCGTCGGTGACGGCGAAGCCGATCAGCAGCACGCCGACGAGCAGCCACCAGATCAGCTTGAGAGTTGCATAGTCCATAGCGATTCCTTGTTCCGTTTCGGGTGCGTGCTCACGCCGGGGCGCGCTCGCTGGCGGCCGCGAGTTCGTGGTGATAACGGCCGGTATGCAGCGACGACGGGCCGAGGCGCGCGTACTTGAACATCAGCGTGATCTCGATGACGAACAGGACGGTGTAGAACAGGATGAAACCCGCGAGACTCAGGTACAGGTCGCTCGGCTGCAGGCTCGACGCGGACAGGTGCGTCGGCAGGATGCCCGCGATCGTCCACGGCTGGCGGCCGAGCTCGGCGACCACCCAGCCGAATTCCGCGGCCAGCCACGGCAGCGGGATCGCCCACACCGCATAGCGGAGGAACCAGCGGCGGTTGTCCTGCAGCAGTTCGCGGCGCGCGCAGAACCAGAACGCGGCGACGAAGGTCGCGAGGAACAGGAAGCCGAGGAACACCATGATCCGGAACGAGAAGAACACGGGCGCGACCGGCGGAATCGTCTTCTTCGCGGCGGCCTTGATCTGCTCCGGCGTCGCATCGACGACGTTCGGCGTGAACTGCTTGAGCATCAGCCCGTAGCCGAGATACTGCTTGTGCTGGTCGAACAACGCGCGCGTGGCCGCGCTCGTGTCGCCTTCCTTCAGCTTCTGCAGCGCGCCGTACGCGATCATCCCGCTCTGGATGTGCTCCTCGCTGTGCTTGGCGAGATCGCGCAGGCCGATCACGGGCTCGTCGATCGAGCGCGTCGCGATCAGGCCGAGCGCGTACGGGATCTTGATCGCGTAGTCGGTGCGCTGTTCTTCCTGGTTCGGAATGCCGATCAGCGTGAACGACGCGGGCGCCGGCTGCGTTTCCCATTCGGATTCGATCGCGGCGAGCTTCATCTTCTGCACTTCGCCGGTCGTGTAGCCCGATTCGTCACCGAGCACGATCACGCACAGCGTCGCCGCGAGGCCGAAGCCGGCCGCGACCGCGAACGAGCGCAGCGCGAAGTCGACGTCGCGCTTCTTCAGCAGGTACCACGACGACACGCCGAGCACGAACATCGCGGCCGTCACGTAGCCGGCCGACACCGTATGCACGAACTTCACCTGCGCGACCGGGTTGAACAGCACGTCGAACAGGCTGGTCAGCTCCATGCGCATCGTCTGGTAGTTGAACTCGGCGCCGACCGGGTTGTTCATCCAGCCGTTCGCGACGAGGATCCACAGCGCGGACAGGTTCGAGCCCAGCGCGACGAGGAACGTGACGATCAGGTGCTTGACCTTCGACAGGCGGTTCCAGCCGAAGAAGAACAGGCCGACGAACGTCGATTCGAGGAAGAACGCCATCAGCCCCTCGACCGCGAGCGGCACGCCGAAGATGTCGCCGACGTAGTGCGAGTAGTACGACCAGTTCGTGCCGAACTGGAATTCGAGCGTGATGCCGGTCGTCACGCCCATCGCGAAGTTGATCCCGAACAGCTTGCCCCAGAACTGCGTCATGTCCTTGTAGACCTGCTTGCCGGTCATCACGTAGACCGCTTCCATGATGACGAGCAGCCAGGACAGGCCGAGCGTCAGCGGCACGAACAGGAAGTGGTAGAGCGCCGTGATGCCGAACTGCAGACGTGACAGATCGACGACATCGCTACTTATCATGGTGGTCTCCCTCGGTAGATGCAGGCGCCGGTACCGAGAGCAGCTTCTCGGCGACGGCGGCAGGCGGAAGCGACATGTGCTCGGCCTGCGGATGATTGAAGAATGCGTATTTGAGCGACATCAGGAGGATCAGCTTGACGATCAGCACCAGGGTGATGTCGCGGGCGAGGGTCGGTCCGCGTGCCCACGCGGCGATGCGCGCGCGCCAGCCGATCGTGCCGGGCGGCCGCGGGGAAGGCGGCGCAGGCTCTTTATTGATCGAGATCAAGGTGATTATCCTGAATCGATTTACGTCGGATTTGGGGCGACTTTACGTCGGATTTATGACGGCCGTGAAGCTGTTTTAATCCTTTTGCGCCTGACATGCCAATTTTAAAAGGACTGCTTTCCGATGCCGAGTGCTGCGCTGCGGCAGACCGTCGCGAAACGGGGGGCAAAAGTTGAGGCAGATCAAGGTTATGCGGAAGGGGCCCGCAAATGGCCGAATACCTGATGAATCAGCTCAATTAATCGGCGGAGAAACGGGAAGAGAAACGAGCGGAGAAACGGGAAGAGAAGCGGGAAGAGAAGCGCATGCGGAAGCGCGTGAAAATCCGCGAAAAAGACGGGCGAAAAAAAACCGCTGCCGGTCGGGCAGCGGTTTTCGACGAGGCGCGCTCGAGCGCCGGGGATTTACGCGTATTCGGCGAGGGCCGTGCGCATCTTTTTCATTGCGCTCGCTTCGATCTGGCGGATGCGTTCCGCGGACACGCCGAATTCGGCGGCGAGATCGTGCAGCGTCGAGCCGCCCGAGCCGTCGTCGTCGACGTGCAGCCAGCGCGCCTCGATGATGCGGCGGCTGCGCGCGTCGAGTGCCTCGAGCGCCTGCGCGATGCCGTCCGTCTGCAGCATGTCGCGCTGACGCGCGGCGAGCACGGCGGTCGGCTCGTTGTGCGAGTCGGCCAGGTAGGCGATCGGCGCGTACGATTCCTCGCCGTCTTCCACCTGCCCTTCGAGCGCGATATCGCCGCCCGACAGGCGCGTTTCCATCTCGGTCACGTCTTCGCGCTTGACGTTGAGTTCCTGCGCGAGACCGTCGATTTCCTCGGGCGTCATCGCCTGCATGGACTTCTTGTGGCTGCGCAGGTTGAAGAACAGCTTGCGCTGCGCCTTCGTCGTCGCGACCTTCACCATGCGCCAGTTGCGCAGGATGTACTCGTGGATCTCGGCCTTGATCCAGTGGATCGCGTACGACACCAGGCGCACGTTTTGCGCCGGGTCGAAACGCTTCACCGCCTTCATCAGGCCGATGTTGCCTTCCTGGATCAGGTCGCCGTGCGGCAGGCCGTAGCCGAGATAGTTGCGTGCGACCGACACGACCAGACGCAGGTGCGACAGCACGAGGCGGCGCGCCGAGTCGAGGTTGTTGTCCTCGCGGAATTCGGTTGCGTACCGGCGTTCCTCTTCGGCGGTCAGCAGCGGAATGCGGTTGACGGCCTGGATGTACGCGTCGATGTTGCCGAGCTGGCCGGGCAACATCGATTGGGCTGCGAGCGCCAGCGAGCCTGCCGATTCGGCCTTGGCCGGCGTCGGGCTCAGGGTGTTCGGGAGGGTCAGGGCGTTGCTCACTAAAAACTCCTTTGGAATCAGGGACAAACCCCCGGTCTCGAATGAGATTCCGTGGGCCATCTTAGCACTCCCGGAAGACGAGTGCTAATCCTTAGAGCGGACGTGGGCATCCGAGTTCCCGTTTTTCTATCGAAGAAGTCGAATCGATAGTCTAATCTGCGACCCGGGGCGCGACGCGAAGTTCCGTAAACCGTTGTTTCTGATGGTAATCAGTAGACGATTTCGATTTTTGCCGTTTTGGAAGCAAGCCATTTCGCTTCGTGATGCCGATCCGAAAAGTCCTTTACCATACCATTCAGTTCGCTCGGGCCAGGCCGTCGCGGCAGGCTCCATTCAACCCAAAAAGTTGGAGTGTCAGATGAACAATAAGAAGAATCGCCGGCCCCGCAGCCGGCTTGCGCTGCATGCGTTGCTGGCGGCGTCCCTGCTGGGCGGATCGTGTGCGGCGTTCGCGGATCGATGGGGGATCCAGGCGGGCGGCGGGTTTTCGGATCGGCGCGGGATCGACAAGGGCGACCTGGGCGTCGTGTGGGATCCGGGCTGGAACTGGTGGCAGGTCGGCGGCTGGCACTTCGCGTTCGTCGTCGAAGGGCACGCCGGATACTGGCACACGGGCGGCAACGTCCACGGCAGCATCGGCGAATTCGGCGTGACGCCGTTGTTCCGCTTCATCAAGAGCACGGGCGAGATTCGCCCGTTCATCGAGGCGGGCGGCGGGGTCCGGCTCCTGACCCATCCGACGATCTCGAACAACTTCTCGCTGTCGACCGCGTTCCAGTTCGCGCCGACCGGGGGCGTCGGCGTGCAGTTCGGCCAACGGCAACAGTATCAGGTCGGCTACCGTTTTGAACATGTGTCTAACGCGGGTATCAAAGAGCCGAATCCTGGTATAAATTTCCACCAGTTCTACGTGCAGTACAACTTCTGATCCGCACGCCCGCGCACGGCGGGCGCGTTGCCGAGGAGTCAGGCGATGGCGAAGGTGATCGATGCGATCCGCGCGCTCGAGCGCGATCGGTTCCGGGCGATGGTGGACGGGGACGGCGAGGCGCTCGGCGCGCTGCTGTCGGACAAGGTGTTCTTCGTGCACACCAACGGCAAACGCGAAACCAAGCAGCAGTTCATCGATGCCATCGTCGCCGGCCGCCGCCGCTATCGCCAGATCGAAATCCAGTCGCAGGACGTGCTGCCGGTCGGCGGCGAAACCTGCGTCGTCACCGGGCGCGCGTTGATCGAGATGGAAACGAACAACGGCGGCCTGGTCTTCCCGATCGCCTATACGTCCGTCCACACCGAGGAACAGGGGCGCTGGTGCCTGCTCGCGTGGCAGGCGACGCGGTGCGCGACCGAGACATGAGCGCGCGTCGCGCTCCTTTTCATGCCCCCGAATCGAGCGGCCTTCTGGGCCGCTTTTTGCTGGCCCGTGCGGCGCGGATCGCGCGGCGCACGGGCGGTCGTTCCGCTCGCTGACGTTTGAACGCTCGGTCGATGCGCGGCCGTCAGGCCGCCGCGCGGTGGTCCGTGCAGTGCCACGCCGATCGGTTGATCGCACTGACGACCGCGTCGAGCGCGGCGCTCGCCGCATCGGCATGCAGGCCGACGCCGTGCCGCAGCGGTGCGTCGCCGACCCGGCAGCCGACCGATACCGCGAACCGTCCGTCCGTCGCGCGCACCGATTCGCACGACGCGACGTCGATCGCGGCGCCGGCCGCCGCCGCGAAGGCCGCGGCGAATCGTCGCACGGCGTCCTCCGGCGCCGACTCGGTCGCGGCCGCGGGCGCCGCCGCGATCTCGCGGTTCTGCCAGCGCGCGCTGCCGCCGTGGCGCGCGGCCGGGCCGTCGGTCTCGAAGAATTCGCGCGTGAACAGCGCGCAGATCGCGTCGCCCGTCACTTCCTCGCCGGATGCGTCCGCGAGCGTCTGCACCGCGTGGCTGAATTCGATCTGCACGCGCCGCGTCGGCGTGAAGCCCATCCCGCGTTCGAGCAGGAACGTCGCGCCGCCCTTGCCGGACTGGCTGTTCACGC
The DNA here is from genome assembly GCF_056856535.1 of Burkholderia sp. L-4. NCBI lineage: Bacteria > Pseudomonadati > Pseudomonadota > Betaproteobacteria > Burkholderiales > Burkholderiaceae > Burkholderia > Burkholderia sp. L-4. The sequence goes on along the minus strand of NZ_JBXEOX010000001.1, from coordinate 3,190,399 downwards.
GGATCACCGCGTCATAGCTGCGGCCGAGGTCGGCCGGGTCGATCGGCAGGTACGGCACTTCCCAGACCGCGTCGGGGCGTTGCTGCGCGAAACCCTTGCGGATCGCGTCCTGGTGCGAGCCCGAGAACGCGGTGAACACGAGGTCGCCCGCGTACGGGTGGCGCGGGTGCACGGGAATCTGGTTGCAGCGTTCGACGACGCGGCGCACCGCGTCGATGTCGGAGAAGTCGAGGCCCGGGTCGATGCCTTGTGTGTAGAGGTTCAGCGCGAGCGTGACGAGATCGACGTTGCCGGTGCGTTCGCCGTTGCCGAACAGGCAGCCCTCGATGCGGTCGGCGCCCGCGAGCAGCGCGAGTTCGGCCGCCGCCACCGCGGTGCCGCGGTCGTTGTGCGGATGCACCGACAGCACGATGCTGTCGCGATACGCGAGGTTGCGGTCCATCCATTCGATCTGGTCGGCGAACACGTTCGGGCTCGCGGCTTCGACGGTGGCCGGCAGGTTGACGATCATCTTGTGGTCGCGGGTCGGGCGCCACGTCTGCGCGACCGCGTCGCAGATCTCGCGTGCAAACGTCAGCTCGGTCATGCTGAAGGTTTCCGGCGAGTACTGGAAGGTCCACTGCGTGTCGGGGCGCGCGTCGGCGTGTGCCTTGATGATGCGCGTGCCGTCGATCGCGAGCGCCTTCACGTCGTTTTTCGACATCCCGAACACGATGCGGCGGAACGACGGGCACACCGCGTTGTACAGGTGCACGATCGCGCGCGGCACGCCTTCGAGCGCGTCGAACGTGCGGGCGATCAGGTCCTCGCGCGACTGCACGAGCACCTCGATCGTCACGTCGTCGGGAATCCGCTGGTCGTCGATCAGCTTGCGGACGAAATCGAAGTCGGTTTGCGACGCCGACGGAAAACCGACTTCGATCTCCTTGAACCCGATCGCCACCAGCATCTCGAAGAATTCGAGCTTCTGCTCGATGCTCATCGGCTCGATCAGCGACTGGTTGCCGTCGCGCAGGTCGGTGCTCATCCACACGGGCGCGCGCTCGATGGTGCGGGACGGCCAGCGGCGGCCATTGAGGCGGACGGGTTCGAACGGACGGTACTTGTCTTGCGGATTGCGCTGCATCTTCTGGACCTCGGGTCTCAAGTCGCGAGCGAAGACGGGCGGCATGAGCGACGGTTGGCGCTGCCTCGCATCGCCGCGCGCCATTGCGCCGCGGATGCGGATGATCTTCGCGAATCGGCCGACGGATAGACGGACGAATGCTGACGACTTCGGTTGTAAAAACTGCGAGAGGGGTACTGCGAGGAACTGCTGGGAGGGACCGTGCGGACAGCACACGGCGCTACGACAGCCTTAGGCTAGTCGTAGCGATAGCGGCCGCGCTAGGCGGCCGGAGGTAATTCGGAGGGTGTTCGGAAAGGAACGCATGGCAGTCACTCTATGCCAGGATGCGGGCGCGTGTCAAATGGTCGGGACAAAGGGGCCGGTCGCGGCCGCGTCGTCAGCGTGCGATGCGCGCGATCTCCACGATCGTCGCGACCTGCCGCGCCACCGTGTCCGGCACCGGCACCTCGCCGCGCAGCACGGCGTCCGTCCACGCGGCCGTGGTCGCCGCATCGCGCGCTTCGGGCAGCGCGACGGGCGGCGCATCGGTCGACGAACGCTCGGCCTCGATCAGTGTGTCGCACACGCCGTCGTGCAGCCAGTCGACCTGCACCTGGCGCCGCGTGTCGGCGACGGCTTCGCCCTCGGTGCCGCGCGCGAGCAGCGCGCCGCCCAGCGCGGCGTCCGGATGATCGCGAAACAGCTGCGCGAGGCTGTCGCGGTACGGCGGATGCGTGTAGTTGACGAGCCGCAGCCCGGCCGGCGCGAACGGCTGCAGGATCTTCACGAGCGTGTGCGTCGAGTTGCGTACGCCGAGCACGCTGCGCATCGACAGCAGGCGGGCGATGCGCGGCGCCAGGACGCCGATCGGTGCGAACGCGACGCGGCGCTCGGCCAGCATGTCCTCGATCGCATCGTGCGACGCCGACGGCGCGAGCGACAGCGCGGAGAAGATCTCCGCGCTCGTCACGCGACCGGGATCGCGCTCCACGCCGTGCACGAGCGCCGGTACGCCTTCGCGCGCGAGCAGCAGCGCGAGCAGCGGCACGAGGTTCGGCTGCTTGCGCGCACCGTTGTAGCTCGGGATCGCGACCGGGCGGAACGCGGCGTCCTGCACGTGCACGGGCTCGAACGACGCCTGCGCGGCGGCGAGCATCGCGGCCAGTTCGTCGGCGGTTTCGCCCTTCAGCCGATAGGCGATCAGGATCGCGCCGAGTTCGACGTCCGACACGCGTGCGTCGAGCATCGCGCGGTAGAGCGCGAACGTGTCCTCGGCGGACAGCGCGCGCGCGCCGTTCGGGCCGCGGCCGATTTCCTTGATGAAGCGAGCGCAAGGGAACGGAGCGGCGGCGGTGTCGGGGGAAGCGGTCATCGGGGCGTGGGGCGGGCGGCCGGCATCGGGCCGCGCGGTGAGCGGTGAGGAATGCCCGAGTATCGCACGGGCGCGGCCGCGCATCGTGCCGCGCTACACTCTGGGTCCCGGCGGTGCGGGCGCCGGTTGCGCCGCGCCCGTGCCGTTGCCGGCCGAATACGACCAACAGAGACATCCCATGAAGCTCTACAGCTATTTCCGCAGTTCCGCGTCGTACCGCGTGCGGATTGCCCTGAACCTGAAGCGGCTGCCGTTCGACTATGTTCCCGTGCACATGCTGCGCGACGGCGGCGAGCAACTGAAGGACGCGTACCGCGCAGTGAATCCGGACGCGGTCGTGCCGACGCTGGTCGACGGCGACGCGACGCTGCAGCAGTCGCTCGCGATCATCGAGTATCTCGAGGAAATCCATCCCGAGCCCGCGCTGCTGCCGAAGCAGCCGGTCGATCGCGCATACGTGCGCGCGATCGCGCTGCAGATCGCGTGCGAAATCCATCCGCTGAACAACCTGCGCGTGCTGAAGTACCTGAAGCACACGATGAAGGTGCCCGAGGAGGCGAAGAGCGCGTGGTACCGGCACTGGATCGAGGCCGGCTTCGAGACGCTCGAGACGCGTCTCGCGAGCGATCCGCGCACCGGCAAGCTGTGCTTCGGCGACACGCCGACGCTCGCCGACGTGTGCCTCGTGCCGCAGGTGTTCAACGCGAACCGCTTCTCGATCGATACCACGCGCTTCCCGACGATCCAGCGGATCGCCGACCACGCCGCGGCGCTCGACGCGTTCAAGGCCGCCGAGCCGGGCGCGCAGCCCGACGCGGAATGAGCGCGCCGCGCCGCCGGTGACGAGCGGGCGCGCATGAAAAAGGGCGCCCGAAGGCGCCCCGTGCGATGCGTGCCGGCGAGGGTCAGCCGAGCAGCGCGTCCGCGAATTCCACCGCGCTGAACGGCTGCAGGTCCTCGACCTTTTCGCCGACGCCGATGAAGTAGACGGGCACCGGGCGTTGCCGCGCGATCGCGGCGAGAATCCCGCCCTTCGCGGTGCCGTCGAGCTTCGTGACGATCAGGCCCGTGAGGCCGAGCGCGTCGTCGAATGCCTTCACCTGCGTGAGCGCATTCTGGCCGGTATTCGCGTCAATCACCAGCAGCACTTCGTGCGGCGCGCCGTCGTGCGCCTTCGCAATCACGCGCTTTACCTTCTTCAGCTCTTCCATCAGGTGGAGCTGCGTCGGCAGGCGGCCGGCCGTATCGGCCATCATTACGTCGATCTTGCGCGCGCGCGCGGCGCTGACCGCGTCGAAGATCACCGCGGCCGGATCGCCGCTTTCCTGCTGCACGACCGTCACGTTGTTGCGTTCGCCCCAGACCGCGAGCTGCTCGCGCGCGGCCGCGCGAAACGTATCGCCCGCGGCCAGCAGTACCGACTGGTCGAAGCTCTGCAGATGCTTCGCGAGCTTGCCGATGCTGGTCGTCTTGCCCGCGCCGTTCACGCCGGCGATCATCATCACGAGCGGCTGCGCGCGGCCGAGCATCAGCGATTTCTCGAGCGGCGTCAGCAGTTCGACGAGCAGGTCGTGCAGCGCGCCCTTCACCTGCTGCGGGTCGGTCAGCCGGCCCGTGCGCACCTTTTCGCGCAGCGCGCCGAGCAGGTACTCGGTCGCATCGACGCCCGCGTCGGACATCAGCAGCGCGGTTTCGAGCTCCTCGTACAGATCCTCGTCGATCTTCGTGTTGACGAAGACGCCGGTGATGCTCGAGCCCGTCTTCGCGAGCCCCGTTTTCAGGCGCGCGAGCCACGACTTCTTCGCGGACGCGTCCTGCAGCGGCGGCGGGACGATCTCGACCGTCTCGACGACCTCGTCGCGGCCGTCGTTGGTCGGCGTGACCGTCATCACGACGGCCGGCGCGGCCGGTTGCGCGGGTGCCTGCGGCACGTCGGCCGCGGGCGGGGCCACGGGCGCGGGCGCATCGGACGGCTCGTCCGCTTGCTGCGCGTCGGCCGATTGCGATTCCGCCGGATCGGGCTCCTGCGATTTCTTGAATCGTTTGAAGAAACTGAACATGGTCTGACGTCGGGAAGAGGGCAGGCCCGCCGAGAGAGGCGGGGCGCTGGGCGGGCCGTTCTGCGTTCGCGCGGGCGCGGCGCACGGCGGCCGAAACCGTGCATTTTATCAGTGCGGCGTGGCGCTCGCGTCAGCGCGCGCCGCCGCTGTGGTAACGTGCGCCTGTTTGGCGGTGCGCCCCTGCGCGCGCCCGGTCCCTCCGTCGTCGATATCCCGTATGTCCCGTTCCTCTTCCGGCCGCCCGGCGGCCCCTCCTGCCCGCGGCAAGCCGCACACGATCCGCATCATCGGCGGCGACTGGAAGCGCACGCCGCTCGCGGTGCTCGATCTCGACGGCCTGCGGCCGACGCCCGACCGCGTGCGCGAGACGCTGTTCAACTGGCTCGGCCAGGATCTCGAAGGCCGCCGCTGCCTCGACCTGTTCGCGGGCACCGGCGCGCTCGGCTTCGAGGCCGCGTCGCGCGGCGCGGCGGGCGTCGTGATGGTCGAGCGTCACCCGCGCGCCGCGCAGCAGCTGCGGGCGATCAAGGACAAGCTCGGCGCCCGTTCGGTCGAGGTTGCCGAGGCCGATGCGCTGCGGCTCGCAGCCGGGCTCACGCCGGGCGCGTTCGACGTCGTGTTTCTCGATCCGCCGTTCGGCGAACCGGCCGTGCTCGATCGCGCGATCGCGCTGGCGGCGCCGCTCGTCGCGGCGGGCGGCGCGCTGTACGTCGAAACGGGGGCGGAACTCGACCCGGCCGCGCACGAGGCGCTCGCGGGCTGGGAGGTGGTGAAGCACGGCAAGGCCGGCGCGGTTCACTATCATTTGCTGCGGCGCGAAAATGATGAATAATGCGCGTTCCATACGAGGCGGCGCGCCGCAAAGGCGACGCATGCCCATCTCGGCAGTGGCGTGCGCATCGCGCGGCTGCCATCCCGTTTGCGTGATGACAGGAGGAGCGACATGGTAGTCGCCGTGTATCCCGGTACGTTCGATCCGCTGACGCGCGGGCACGAAGACCTCGTGCGGCGTGCGTCGAGCATTTTTGATACGCTGGTCGTGGGCGTCGCCGACAGCCGCGCGAAAAAGCCGTTTTTCTCGCTCGAAGAACGTCTGACGATTGCGAACGAGGTGCTCGGCCATTACCCGAACGTGAAGGTGATGAGTTTCACCGGCCTCCTGAAGGATTTCGTCCGGACCAACAACGCACGCGTGATCGTGCGCGGCCTGCGTGCCGTGTCCGATTTCGAATATGAGTTCCAGATGGCGGGGATGAACCGCTACCTGTTGCCCGACGTCGAGACGATGTTCATGACGCCGTCCGATCAGTACCAGTTCATCTCGGGGACGATCGTGCGCGAAATCGCGCAGTTGGGCGGCGATGTCAGCAAGTTCGTGTTCCCGTCCGTCGAGAAGTGGCTGACCGAGAAAGTGACGGCGATGGGAGGCCCTGCCGCGTGATGCGGCGCCGGCCGGTTTCGTCGCGAAGCCGGCCGCCGGCCTGAGGAAGTGAGATCAGTATGGCTTTGATGATTACCGACGAGTGCATCAATTGCGACGTGTGCGAGCCCGAGTGCCCGAACGGCGCGATTTCGATGGGCCCGGACATCTACGTGATCGACCCGAACAAGTGCACCGAGTGCGTCGGCCATTTCGACGAACCGCAGTGCCAGCAGGTGTGTCCGGTCGAATGCATTCCGCGCGATCCGCAGCATGACGAATCGCACGCGCAATTGATGGAGAAGTATCACGCGCTGATCGCCGTGAAGGGCGACGACGCATCGTGATCCGGCAGTGACGCGCGCCCGTTGATGGGCGAGCGCGCGTCCTGCGTTCAGAGCGCCACCACCCGGCGCCGGTTCTTCCGTATCAGGCCAGCCACTCGCGCAACGCCGCGACGAGCGCGTCGCATTCGGCGTCGGTGCCGACCGTGATGCGCAGGTGCTGGTCGATCCTCGGCAGCCGGAAGTGCCGCACGAAAATTTCCCGTTCCTTCAGTTTCGCCGCGATCGTGCCCGCATCGTGCGCGGGATGGCGCGCGAACACGAAATTCGCCGCCGACGGCACGATGTCGAAGCCGAGCGCGTCGAGCGCGTGCGTGAGCCGCGTCCGGCTGTCGACCACGCGCCGGCAGGTCGCGTCGAAATAGTCGGTGTCTTCATACGCGGCCTGCGCGGCGACCTGCGCGAGCCGGTCGAGCGGATAGGAGTTGAAGCTGTCCTTCACGCGGTTCAGTGCGTCGATCAGCGCCGCATCGCCGAACGCGAAGCCGACGCGCATGCCGGCGAGCGAGCGCGCCTTCGACGTCGTGTGCACGACGAGCAGGTTCGGATGACGGTCGATCAGCGTAATCGCCGACTGCGCGCCGAAATCGACATACGCCTCGTCGATCACGACGACCGATGACGGGTTCGCGGCCGCGATCCGCTCGACATCCGCGAGCGGCAGCGCGCGCCCGGTCGGCGCATTCGGGTTCGGAAACAGCACGCCGCCGGCATCGTCGAGGTAGTCGTCGACACGGATCGAGAAGTCGTCCGCGAGCGGCACGATCGCGGTCTCGACACCGTACAGACGCGCGTAGGTCGGATAGAAGCTGTACGTGATGTCCGGAAAGCGCAGCGGCCGGTCGTGCTTCAGCAGCGCCTGGAACGTGTGCGCGAGCACCTCGTCGGAGCCGTTGCCGACGAACACCTGCTCGGGCTTGATGCGGTGATGGGCCGCGACCGTCTCGCGCAGCGCGCGCGCGACCGGGTCGGGATAACGACGCAGCGTGTCGCCGGTCGTGCCGAGTTCGCGTGCGATCGCCGCGACGACGCGCGGCGACGGCGGATAGGGATTCTCGTTGGTGTTCAGCTTGACGGGGTGCGCGAGCGCGGGCTGCTCGCCCGGCACGTAAGGCACGAGTTGCTGAACGACGTCGCTCCAGTAACGGCTCACCGCTTGGCTCCTGTCGGGCAAAACGTCGAGATTACCGCATGTGCGCGTCGTAGTGGGGCGGGCGCAGCCGCCCGGCGACGCCGGACGGCCCGATGCACCGGGCCGGTGCGAGCGGCGATCAGTTGCGATGCAGTTGCATCGTCGCGCGGTCGAGTTCGCCCTTGACGACCATCGGCATCACGGCGAGCGCGCGTTCGATCGACGCGTCGATCACGTCCTGCTCCTCGCGGCGCGGCGGCTTCAGCACGAAGTTCGCGACGTCGGGCTTCGCGCCGGCGCGTGCGCTTTCCGGAATCAGGTCGCGCGGATGGCCGATGCCGATCCGCAGCCGCCAGTACTGCTGCGACGACAGGTGCGCGGAGATGTCCTTCAGGCCGTTGTGGCCGCCGCTGCCGCCGCCGAGCTTCAGCTTCACGGTGCCGGGTGGCAGGTCGAGCTCGTCGTGCGCGACGAGGATCTCGTCGGGCAGGATCTTGAAGAATTGCGCGAGCGCGACGACCGACTGGCCGGAGCGGTTCATGTAGGTCTGCGGCTCGAGCAGATGGACTTCCTCGCCGTGCAGGCGCGCTTTCGCGTAGAAGCCGTGGAAGCGGCGTTCGTCGCGCAGCGTCGTGCCGGCTTCGCGGGCGAGCTGGTCGATCAGCCAGAAGCCGGCGTTGTGGCGCGTCGCGGTGTATTCCGCCCCGGGATTGCCGAGGCCGACGATCAGTTTGATCATGACGTTTCGAAGGCGGCAGCGGCCGCCTGGGCGCAGAAAAAGAAAAACCCGCCGGGCAAGCCGCGGCGGGTTGCGTCGACCGTTTCGTGAAACGGATCGAGGGGGCGCGTAGGCAGCCGTTTAGGCAGCCGGCGTTTCGCCTTCGGCTGCGTCCGACACGGCACCAGCCGGGACCGTCGCCGAAGCGATGACCGGGTTTTCCGCGTCGATGTGCGCGACCAGCGCGACGCCCTTCGGCAGCGTGATGTCCTTCGCGTGCAGCGATTGACCGGCTTCGATCTTCGACAGGTCGACTTCGAGGAACTCCGGCAGGTCGGCCGGCAGGCACTCGATTTCGATTTCCGTCGCGACGTGCGAAACGATCGCGCTCGACAGCTTCACGGCCGGGCTGACTTCCGCGTTCAGGAAGTGCAGCGGTGCCTTCGTGTGCAGCTTCTTCTTCGCGTCAACGCGCTGGAAGTCCACGTGCAGCACCAGTTGCTTGAACGGGTGGTATTGCACGTCGCGCAGCAGAACCTGTTGCGACTGGCCAGCCACTTCGAGGTCGAGGATCGACGAGTGGAAAGCTTCCTTCTTCAGGGCGTGCCACAGGGCGTTGTGATCCAGTTCGATCTTTTGCGGGGCGGCTTCGCCACCGTAAACGATACCCGTGGTCTTGCCAGCGTTGCGCAGGCGGCGGCTCGCACCCGTACCTTGCTGTTGGCGCTCGAAAGCGACGACTTTCATATGATTCTCCAATAGCTGCCCGCGACCAGGCAGTAAAACGGGGCCGTCAAACGGCGGCCCCTGATGAAACGGCCGGGGTTTCGTCTATCCCGTCCGATTGTGCAAAAAGCGAAGCGTTGCCGCTTCGCTTTCCGCGCATGCTTTGTTCCGTCGATTCGCGATCAGGATTCCGCGAACAGCGACATCACCGAATCGCCGCGGCGGATCCGCGAGAACGTCTCGGCCAGCAGGCTCGCGCTCGTCAGCGAGCGGATCTTCGAGCAGGCCAGCGATTCGGCCGACAGCGGGATCGTGTCGGTGACGACCAGCTCGTCGAGTGCCGAGGCGGCGATGCGATCCGCGGCGCCGCCCGACAGCACGGGGTGCGTCGCGTACGCGAACACCTGCTTCGCACCGCGGTCCTTCAGCACTTGTGCGGCCTTGCAGAGCGTGCCGGCCGTATCGACCATGTCGTCCATGATCACGCAGGTGCGGCCTTCGACTTCACCGATGATGTTCATCACTTCGGCGACGTTCGCCTTCGGGCGACGCTTGTCGATGATCGCGAGATCGCAGTTGAGCTGCTTCGCGAGTGCCCGGGCACGCACCACGCCGCCGACGTCCGGCGACACGACGAGCAGATCCGAGTAGTTCTGCTTGCGCAGGTCGCCCAGCAGGATCGGCGTTGCGTAGATGTTGTCGACCGGGATGTCGAAGAAGCCCTGAATCTGGTCGGCGTGCAGATCCATCGTGATGATCCGCTCGACGCCGGCGATTTCCAGCATGTTCGCGACGATCTTCGCCGAGATCGCGACCCGCGCCGAACGCGGGCGGCGATCCTGACGAGCGTAGCCGAAGTAGGGGATGGCTGCGGTGATCCGGCCGGCGGATGCGCGCTTGAGCGCATCGACCATGATCATCAGTTCCATCAGGTTGTCGTTCGCCGGTGCGCACGTGGATTGCAGGACGAAGACGTCCTTGCCACGCACGTTTTCCTGGATCTCGACCTGGATCTCGCCGTCGGAGAAACGGCTGACCATTGCTTTGCCGAGGGGGATACCAAGGATATTGACGACTTCCTGGGCAAGCGCGGGATTCGCGTTGCCAGTAAAGACCATCAGGCCATCATGGCTGTGGCTGCTCATCGTGCACCTGCTTCAGGCTTGGGGCGGGAAATGCGGGAAAATTTTTGGCAGGGGAGGAAGGACTCGAACCCTCGCATGCCGGAATCAAAATCCGGTGCCTTGACCAACTTGGCGACTCCCCTACACTTAACTGACTGCTTCACCGAACTCGTGTAGGCCGTTCGGCAAAGTAAAACTTCATGACGCGAAAGCGAAGAGCGGATGCTCGTTCAGACTCTCGGCAACTGCGCCCTTCCAGCTGGCGGGCAGCTTGGCTTTCGCCGCTTCTGCCTCGTGCTTGCTGTGAAACGCTGCAAACACGCTTGCTCCGGAGCCGGTCATCCTCGCGGGGGTCACATCATACAACCATTTGACCGCCTGCGCAACTTCCGCGTACTTCCTTGTTACAACTTCCTGCATGTCGTTCCGGCCGAAGCTATCTGGCCATCCCGCATCGCTGGTTTGCTGTGCAAGAAAGTCAGCAATTGTGACGGGCTTCGTATCTCTTGTCAACAACTCATCTGAAAATATTTCAGCGGTCGGGACATGAACGCTTGGCGTCACAACCAAGAACCAGCGAGTCGGCAATTCTACCTCAGCTAATTCTTCTCCGATACCCTCTGCGAACGCATTTTTTCCAAAAATAAAAAACGGGACGTCGGCGCCGAGTTTGACCGCGAGCGACTGGAGCTCGGCACGCGGCAGGTCGAGCTGCCACAGGCGGTTCAGCGCGAGCAGCGTCGTCGCCGCGTCGGAGCTGCCGCCGCCGAGACCGGCGCCCATCGGCAGGCACTTGTCGATCTCGATGTCGACGCCGTGCGTGGTGCCCGTATGCGTTTTCAGCAGGTTGGCCGCGCGCACGACGAGATCGCTTTCCTCGGGCACGCCGGGCACGTCGGTGACGCGTGCGACGCGACCGTCGTCGCGCAGCGTGAAGTGCAGCGTATCGCCCCAGTTCAGCAGCTGGAACACGCTCTGCAGGTCGTGATAGCCGTTCGGGCGACGGCCGGTGATGTGCAGGAACAGGTTGAGTTTCGCGGGCGCAAGGCAGTTGCGCAGCGAGCGGGTCGAATCGGTCATGCGTATGTCTGGGCTGGGCCGGTGCTCACTGGTCGAGCACGAGCTTGATGTCGAGCGGCGGTGTCGCGCGCACGAGGTTGACGCGTTTGACGCCCGTGGCCGGGGCATCCGCGTAGGCAAGGTAGTCGATCGTCCAGCCGTCCTGGCGGATCTGCTTGACGCGCGTGCCGTCGGCCGGGTCGCGCACGGTTTCCGCCTGTGTCGCGGGCGCGGCCGTCGGCAGCAGCCAGTAGCGCAGGCCGGCGAGCGGCAGTTCGAAGCCGAGCGTCTTCTGCATCAGGTCGCCGACGTCCGGCGCGTATTGCGTCGGACGGTTCGGCAGTTCGAGCGAGGCTGCCTGCGGCGTCGATTTCACGATCGCGAGCGTCTGGCCGAGCGGGCTGCGCAGCTCGAGCGACACGTCGTCGCCGTGTTCCTGCCAGTCGAAGTTGCCGTACACGTGCTGCTGCTTGCCGAGACGGTCGTCGTACTGCACCGCGAAGCGGCCGTGGTAAGCATGCGACGCGGCCGTTTGCAGCACCGCGCCGGTCGCCGGCGCGCTGGCCGACGGCGGCGTGCTCGCGCAGCCGGCGAGCGCGAGCGCCGCACCGGCCGCGGCCAGCGTGCGCTGCGCGCGGGAGAACGGGGAAAGCGTCGGGAACATCCGCATCAGAGGCCGTTGATCTGGAGGCGCTTCAGCGTCTGCACGAGCGTCTCGTTGTCGGGTTCGAGCTTCTGCGCGTCGCGCCATGCGGAACGCGCGTCGTCCTGCGCGCCGCTCTTCCACAGCACTTCGCCGAGGTGCGCGCCGATTTCGGCGTTCGGCTGCAGTTCGTACGCGCGCCGCAGGACCTTCGTCGCGCCGGCCGTGTCGCCCATCCGGTACTTCACCCAGCCGAGGCTGTCCATGATGTACGCGTCGTTCGGCGCGAGCGCCATCGCCTTGTCGATCAGCTTGCTGGCTTCGGGCAGGCGCTGGTTGCGGTCGGCCAGCGAATAGCCGAGCGCGTTGTACGCCTGCGGGTTGTCGGGCTGCGTGCGGATCAGCTCGCGCAACTGCTTTTCCATCGTCGTGTAGTGGCCGGTCTTTTCGGCCGCCATCGCGTAGTCGTAGCGCAGGTCGGGATCGTCGGGGAAGTCCTGGACCGCTTGGCCGAGCCGCGCCTCGGCTTCCGGATAGCGTTTCGCTGTGAACAGGATCGACGCGTCGGTGCGCGCGACCACGGCCGCGTCGCGCGGATCGGTGATCGGCAGGTCGTCGAGCACCTTGCGCGCCTCGTCGGTCTTGCCCTGTTTCTGCAGCAGCTGCGCGCGCGTGATTTGCGCGGGCAGGTAGTGCTGGCTCGTCTGGTCGACCTTGTCGAGCCATTGCGACGCCTGCGCGTCGTTGTTCTGGTCGATCGCGATCTGCGCGAGGTAGATGTAGCCCTGGCCGACGTCGAGGTTCGGCTGCTTGTTGCCGAGCTGCACGTACTGCTTCAGGTAGGCGGTCGCTTCGTCGAGCTTCTTCTGCTGGATCTTGATCAGCGCGAGTGCCATCAGCGGCGTCGGATCCTTCGCGTCGAGCTTGCGCATCGTCTCGAACTGCTTCTGCGCGTCGTCGAGGCGGTCGTCGGCGAGATACAGCTGCGACAGCGCGAGCCGCGCATCGCGCGACTTCGGATTCTGCTGAACATACTTCTCGAACGAGGCGATGCCGGCCGCGCGTTCCGCCGGGCCCATCTGCGACAGCATCAGCGCCGCCGGCAGGTAGTCGGGGCGCAGCGCCAGCGCCTGCTTCAGCGACTGCGCGGCGCCGTCCTTGTCGTCGACCGCGAGCTGCTGCCGTGCGATCGCGAGCTGGGCCTCGGGGCGGTTCATGTCGTTCTTCAGCATGTCCTTCAGCACCGCGAGGCCGCCGACGCGGTCGGGGCCGCGCACGAGCAGCGCCTGCAGCGCGAGGATCGCCGGACCGCGCGTCTCGCCGGTCGCGCGGGCCAGCTCGCGCGCGAGCATCGGCTGCGCGTCGGCCGGCTTGCCGGCGAGCACCAGCAGCGCGGCATCGACCTGCGACGCCCGGTTCGAATCCGGCGCGTACTGGCGCCACAGATTCGCGGCGGACAGCGCGTCGGCCGGGCTCTGCGCGCCGAGCGCGATCTCGGTCGCGCGCTGCGCCATGCGCGGATCGCGCGTGTCGCGGGCAAGTGCGAGGTAGGTCTGGTAGGCGGGCGCCGGCTGGTTGCGCTGGAGCGCGACCTCGGCGGCGAGCACCTGGTAGACGATCTGGCTCGTCAGCGGCACGCCGGGGAGATTCTTCTGCTCGTCCGGCATCACATGCTCGAACGCACCCTGCGGCTCCGCGTCGTCCGATGCCGGATCCTGCGCGTGGGCCGGGAAGGCGGTGAGGGTCCAGGCGGCAAACAGCGCGGCGCCGAGTGCACGGCGGACCGGGAAGGCGCGCACGCCGCGCACGGCGGCGGGGCGCTTCTGAAGCAGCTTCGAGGGCAGAGTCATGGAAATCCGTTCGATGTTTCAACCGATTGTAACGCGCTCGCTACAATACACGCACGATCGTGAATCCAGCCTCAGACCCGTAAAACATGCCAGAGTTGCCAGAAGTCGAAGTCACGCGCCGGGGCATCGAGCCCTTTGTCGCGGGCCGCCGCGTCGAGCGTGTCGACGTCCGTACCGAGATGCTGCGCTGGCCCGTGCCGGCGGGGCTCGCCGAGCAGTTGCGCGCGCGCGAGGTGCTCGCCGTCGAGCGTCGCGGCAAGTATCTGCTGTTCGAGGTCGACGCCGGCTGGTTCATCGTCCATCTCGGCATGACGGGCACGCTGCGCGTGCTGCCCGCGGCCGGCGTGCCGGTCGCCGCGAAGCACGACCATATCGACTGGATCTTCGACGAATTCGTGTTGCGGTTCCGCGACCCGCGCCGCTTCGGCGCCGTGTTGTGGCACCCGCGCGAAGCAGGCGACGTGCACGCGCATCCGCTTCTCGCGAGCCTCGGCGTCGAGCCGTTCTCGCCGGCGTTCACCGGCGCGCTGCTGCACGCGCGCACGCGCGGCCGCACGGTGTCGGTCAAGCAGGCGCTGCTCGCGGGCGACATGGTCGTCGGCGTCGGCAACATCTATGCGTCGGAGAGCCTGTTTCGCGCCGGCATCCGGCCGACGACGGCCGCCGGCAAGGTCTCGCTGCCGCGCTACGAGCGGCTGGCCGACGCGGTGCGCGCGACACTCGCCGACGCGATCGAGCGCGGCGGCAGCACGTTGCGCGATTTTGTCGGCAGCAACGGCGAAAGCGGCTACTTCCAGCTCGACTGCTTCGTCTACGACCGGGCGGGCCAGCCGTGCCGCGTATGCGGCACGCCGATCCGCCAGATCGTGCAGGGCCAGCGGTCGACCTATTTCTGCCCGACCTGCCAGCGTTGAAACCTTTTTTCACGATTAGATAATTAGATAACTTGAAGCCGCCCCGCATCGCCCCCGCTCCGTTCCCCGTCACGCCGCTGCACCGCACGTTCGCCACGCGCCTGGTCGCGTGGCAGCGCGAGCACGGCCGCCACGACCTGCCGTGGCAGAACACCCGCGATCCGTACCGGATCTGGCTGTCGGAAATCATGCTGCAGCAGACGCAGGTGTCGACCGTGATTCCGTACTACACGCGCTTTCTCGAACGCTACCCCGACGTCGCGGCGCTCGCCGCCGCCCCGGCCGACGACGTGATGGCGCTGTGGGCGGGGCTCGGCTACTACTCGCGTGCGCGCAACCTGCATCGCTGCGCGCAGGTCGTCGTCGCCGAACACGGCGGTGCGTTTCCGGCGACGCCCGACGCGCTGGCCGAACTGCCGGGCATCGGCCGCTCGACGGCCGCCGCGATCGCGTCGTTCGCCTACGGCGCGCGTGCGACGATTCTCGACGGCAACGTGAAGCGCGTGCTCGCGCGCGTGTTCGGCGTCGAGGGGTTTCCGGGCGAGAAGCGGGTCGAGAACGACATGTGGGCGCTCGCCGAATCGCTATTGCCCGATGCCGCGAACGCGGCCGACGTGAGTGCCTACACGCAGGGGCTGATGGATCTCGGCGCGACGCTGTGCGTGCGCGGCAAGCCCGATTGCGCGCGCTGCCCGTTCGCGGGCGACTGCGTCGCGCAATCGACGGGCCGCCAGCGCGAACTGCCGGCCGCGCGGCCGAAGAAGGCCGTGCCGACGCGCAGGACCTGGATGCTCGTGCTGCGCGATGGCGATGCCGTGCTGCTGGAGCGCCGCCCGCCGACCGGGATCTGGGGCGGACTGTGGAGCCTGCCGCAAGCGGACGGCGACGCCGCGCTCGCGGAACTCGCGCGCGGTTTCGGCGGCGGCGGCACGGTGCCGCTCGCCCCGCTCACGCACACCTTCACGCATTTCCGGCTCGAGATCGAACCGCGGCTGAGCGACATCGCGGACGGCGGTGGATTGCCTTCGTCCGCGCGCGACGCGGATACCGCCTGGGTGCCGTTGAGCCGGCTCGATGCGTACGGCGTCCCGGCGCCCGTGCGCAAGCTGCTCGACGCACTGAGCGGGCCGCTGCTGTAACGAAAGGGAAAGGGCGCCGCGCGCCCGGGAATGCGCCGGGTCGGCGCCGCCTAAAGCCAGCCGTGCCGGTCGAGCACGTGGTGCACGGCGTCGATGCGTGCGCCGACGTCCGGAAACTCCATCAGCTTCTGCCGCGCCCGCAGGTCGAGCGGCAGCAGTTCCGCGAGGCGGTTCGACACCCAGCTCGGATCGTCGAGGCGGAACGGTTCGCCGAACGGCATCTTCTCCGGATCGGACTTCTTCAGCGCGTTGATGATGCGCTCGAGCACCTCGGCGCACGAGCCGAACTGCGCGAGCGTCTGCTCGCCTTCGAGCGGGATGTCGTCGGGCAGCGGCTCCGCGATGCCGACCAGCAGCCCGTTGCCTTCGACGCGATACGACAGCAGCTCGAAACGCTGCGTGCCGACCGCCTGCAGATACAGCATCCCGAATTCACCGGTATCGCACTCGGTGATGCGCGCCATGCAGCCGATGGTCTCGGGCACCGACACGGCGCCGTCCTGCGCGACTTCGGGCCCGCTCTTCAGCAGGCACACGCCGAACGGCGAGTTATCGCGCAGGCACGCGCGGGACATGTCGAGATAGCGCGCCTCGAACACCTTGAGCGGGAGCAGGCCTCCCGGAAACAGTACCGTGTGCAGTGGAAACAGCGGCAGGTCGATCAGGGTGGTCGATAGGGAGGACATGGCGCGCTGACAAGGGAGCGGGTGTCGCTAGGGTCGGGCGACCTCGGAGACGAGCCGCGACGACGCGTCGACATCCACTGGCGCGTCACGATGCCGCACGATCACGTTCGCCTCGTGCGCGAGGCGCGCGGCGAGCGTTTCCGCGATGAACACCGAGCGATGCTGGCCGCCCGTGCAGCCGATGGCGACGGTCAGGTAGCTGCGGTTGTCATCACGGAAGTGCGGCAGCCATTTCATCAGGAACGCATGGATGTCGTCGATCATCTGGTGGACGATCGGCAGTGCGTCGAGAAAGGCGATGACCGGCCGGTCGAGCCCGGTGAGCGGGCGCAACTCGTGGTCGTAGTACGGGTTCGGCAGCGCGCGTACGTCGAACATCAGGTCGGCGTCGAGCGGCACGCCGCGCTTGAAGCCGAACGACTCGAACATCACCATCAGGTCGTTGTCTTTCTGCTCGATGAAGCGCTTGACCCACGTGCGCAGCACGTTCGCGCGCAGCGTGCTCGTATCGATCTGGTGGCCGAATTCGGCGAGCGGCGCGACGAGGTCGCGCTCGCGCTCGATCGCTTCCTCGAGCGACGACAGCAGGCCGACGTCCGCATCGTGCGACAGCGAGCCGGACAGCGGATGGCGGCGGCGCGTTTCGGAGAAGCGCTGGATCAGCGCCTGGGTGCTGGCGTTGAGGAACAGCACGCGCACGTCGTGCTCGCCCGACAGTTCGCGGATCAGGCCGGGCATTTCGTCGAGCGACGCGCTCGAGCGCGCGTCGATCGCGACCGCGAGCCGGCGCTGGCCGTTCTGGCCGAGGTAGCGGGCGAGTTCGGGCAGCACGTGCGGCGGCAGGTTGTCGACGCAGTAATAGCCTGCGTCTTCGAGCGCGTTCAGCGCGACGGACTTGCCTGAGCCGGAGATGCCGGTGATAAGGACGATGCGCATGGGAAGCAGTGAATCCTGACGTTTCATCATAGCACCGGCTCGACGCGTCGGCGTTGCGCGGCCGGCGCGTGCGGGTTACACCAGTTTGCCGGGGAACTGACTGTCGGGATCCTGCATCGCGAGTCGTTGCCGATCCATGAAATCGCGCAAGGTGTCGATTCCGCGCAACTGCAGGATCGTGTTCCGGACGGCCGCCTCGACCAGCACCGCGAGGTTGCGGCCGGCCGCGACCTGGATCGTGACCTTGCTGATCGGCAGGCCGAGCACGTCGACGGTCTGGCTTTCGAGCGGCAGGCGCTGGAATTCGCCGTCGGGGCGCCGTACGAGCTGGACGATCAGCTTCAGCTTCATTTTCCGCCGCACGGCGGTTTCGCCGAAGATCGTCTTGATGTCGAGCAGGCCGAGGCCGCGCACTTCGAGCAGGTTCTGCAGCAGCGGCGGGCAGCGCCCTTCGACGAAATCGGGGCCAAGTCTGACGAAATCGACCGCGTCGTCGGCGACGAGGCCGTGGCCGCGGCTGATCAGCTCGAGGCCGAGTTCGCTCTTGCCGAGGCCCGAATCGCCGGTCAGGAGCACGCCCATCCCGAGGATGTCGATGAACACGCCGTGCAGCGTCGCGCGCGGCGCGAGGATGCGCGACATGTAGAGCCGCAGGCTGTCGATCACGGCGGCGGCCGACATCGGCGTCGTGAACAGCGGGGTGGACGAGCGCGTGCAGCGCAGCACGAGTTCGGGCGGGGCCGCGGCGCCGCCGGCGACGACGAGGAACGGCGGCTCGAGCGCGATCAGCTCGGCCATGTGGCGCGAGCGGTCTTCGTCGGTCTGCCGCTGGTAGTAGTCGATTTCGGCCTCGCCGAGCACCTGGATCCGGTTCGGGTGGATCAGGTTCAGGTGGCCGACGAGGTCGGCGCTCGAGGTCGCATTGCCGACCGTGTCGGCGGAAAAGCCGCGCTCCCAGCCTTCATGCCCCGTCAGCCAGCTCAGTTTCAGCGTGGCCGCGTTGTCGTCGAAGATGCTCTGGGCGTTGATGCTGGACGTATCCATGACTCTCGTCACTCCAATGAGCCGGTGCATGCGCGCGGCGACGGGCGTCGCCATGCCGAGCCGGCGCCGGGCGGCCCTGGACGGCGGCGTGTGCCGCCGCGTACCGGAAAATATTCCGCCCGGATCAACTCAAGGTTGCCACTGAGTGAGCAGGCGATGCAACTCGGCGATATCCGTTTCGTTGTGCAGACGCTCGCGCGCGTCGCGATCGGATAGCAGTTGCGCGATTTCCGACAGGATCTCGAGGTGCTGCTGGGTGGCTTGCTCGGGGACGAGCAGGAAGATCAGGAGGCCGACCGGCTGGCCGTCGGGCGCTTCGAACGGGATCGCATCGGCGAGGCGGACGAACGCGGCGAGCGGGTGCTTGAGACCCTTGATGCGGCCGTGCGGAATCGCGACCCCTTCGCCGAGCCCGGTCGAACCGAGGCGCTCGCGCGCGAACAGGTTGTCCGTGACGATGCTGCGGGCGATGCCGTTCTGATTCTCGAACATCAGCCCGGCTTGTTCGAAGACGCGTTTCTTGCTGGTGACTGAGAGGTCGATGACGACGTTCTCTATGGGCAGGATTTTGGCTAGGCGATTCATGTTGGCAGGCGATTGGGCGGCCTGGGGTCTCCTTGCTGCGGCAGACTGATTTTCCATGTTCGGCGATATCAAGGCATGTGGCATCGGCAACCTGCAACGCAGCTACCGCACCCAGCGCCCCCCGGCGATAACCGAAACATTATAGAGCACAGCCGCGTGCGTGGCGCAGCCCGGACCGACCGGTTGCACCCCTGCGCGGAGTCGCAAAAAAAACGCCCGGCGAACCGGGCGGCGTGCGTGTTGCGGTAAGGTTATTGCGGCGGCAGTTCGATCTGGTCGATCGACGGTTGAAGCTTGATCGGGTCGTGCGCGTGCGTTTGCAGGCGCTCCATGTGCTTGACGACCTGGCGATCCAGCTTGTCGATCAGCAAATCGATCGCAGCGTACAGATTGCCGTTCGCGCTTTCGACGAAGATGTCCTTGCCCTTCAGGTGCAGGTTGATTTCCGCGCGCTGCTGCTTGTCCTTTTCCTTGTGGTTGTCGACCGAGAGGATCACAGTGCCATCGATCACCTGATCGCTATGCCGTAGCACCCGGTCCAGCTTGGTGATCACGTATTCGCGAATGGCAGGCGTGACTTCGAGATGATGTCCACTGATCTTCAGGTTCATAGTGCTTCTCCAAGCGAGTGACCACCCGGCCGCATCGAGGCGGCGCTCCGGTCGACTTGCCCCTGCCGCACGAGGCGGCATATCGCGGACAAGTCGCCCGGCCTGTTCCCCGTGTGCGCGGTGGCCGGAACACGCCTGCCGCCGGGCAGGCAGCAGGCTTAAAGAGACTTGCGCAGATTCACTGCCGGGATCTTGAGGGCTTCGCGATATTTCGCAACCGTGCGGCGCGCGACCACGAAACCCTGTTCTGCCAGCAGCTCGGCAATGCGGCTGTCCGAAAGTGGCGATTTTGGGTCTTCAGCTCCTATCAGTTGCTTGATGAGGGCTCGGATGGCGGTCGACGAGGCGGCGCCACCGGTGTCGGTCGAAACGTGAGATCCGAAGAAGTACTTAAATTCCAGCGTCCCGAACGGGGTCAGCATGTACTTCCCGGTTGTCACACGGCTGACAGTCGACTCGTGTAGGCCCAGCGTATCAGCTATTTCCCGCAAAACCAAGGGGCGCATGGCAATTTCACCGTGCGCAAAGAAATTCTTCTGACGCTCGACAATAGCCTGCGCGACTCGCAGGATCGTGTCGAAACGCTGCTGGATATTCTTGATCAGCCAGCGCGCTTCCTGGAGCTGCTGCTTCAGCGAACCGGCCGACGGATCGCCGCGGCTGTTGCGCAGGATGTTCGCGTACAGGTTGTTGATCCGCAGGCGCGGCACGACCTCCGGATTGAGTTCCGCGAGCCACCCCTGGCCGGCCTTCTTCACGATGATGTCGGGCACGACGTAGTCGGCCTCGGCCTTGCCGTACGCGGCGCCGGGGAACGGCTCCAGCGAGCGGATCAGCGCATGCGCGTCGCGCAGCGCGTCGTCGCTCGCCTTCAGGTGCTTGCGCAACCGTGTGAAATCGCGGGCCGCGAGCAGTTCGAGGTGCTGCGACACGATCTCGAGCGCGAGCGTGCGCGTCGGGGACGGATCGAGGCGCAGCAGCTGCAGCTTCAGGCATTCGGACGCCGAGCGTGCGCCGACCCCGGGCGGGTCGAAGCTGTGCAGCAGCGCGAGCGCCGCGTTCAGTTCGTCGCAGTCGATCTCCAGCTCGGGCGGCAGGTCGGCGAGCACCTCGTCGAGCGTCGCGGTCAGGTAGCCGTCGTCGTCGAGCGACTCGATCAGGAACATCACGAGCGCGCGATCGCGCGGGCCGGCCTGCGTGACGCGCAACTGCGCGGACAGGTGGTCGCGCAGCGACGTCGCGGCTTCCTGCACCTGCAGCGGCGGGAGGTCGTCGTCGTCGGACGCGCCGCTCGCGCGGCCGAATTCGTCGAGATTCCATTGCGGGCCGTCGTTGCCGTCGCCGGAACCGTAACCGTCGTAGTCGTCGGCGCCGGCCGGCTCGTCGCGCTCCGCGCGATCGCTGGACGTGCTGCTGCCGTTTGCCGAGGCCGGCTCGGTGTTCTGCGCGGGCGGCGTCTGCGCGATCAGCGATCCGTCCGCCGCGACACGCAGCGGGCTCGCGATCCATTCGTCGTCGTTCTCGAGCAGCGGGTTCTGCGCGACGGCCATCGCGACTTCCTGCTGCAATTCGAGCGTGGACAACTGCAGGAGCCGGATCGACTGCTGCAGCTGCGGCGTCAGCGCCAGGTGTTGCGACAGGCGGAGTTGAAGGCTGGCTTTCATGGCAAGGAGGGAGTCATACCGGCAGTTTGCCACGACCCAGGCGCATTGAGCCATCCGCGATTACGCGCGGCGCGCCGCCCGGCCGCGGGCATGCCCGCGGGGCGTGGATGCAAAGCAGGGCGCGGCCCCGCGCGGCGATGCCGGGCGGGGTGCAGCCAGCCACGAGGGGAGTTACATGCGGAAGTGTTCGCCGAGGTACACGCGGCGCACGCTTTCGTTTTCGATGATTTCGCTCGGCGCGCCGGCGGCGAGCACCGAGCCGTCGCTGATGATGTACGCGTGATCGCAGATGCCGAGCGTTTCGCGGACGTTGTGGTCGGTGATCAGCACGCCGATGTTGCGTTGCTTCAGGAACTTGACGATCTTCTGGATCTCGAGCACCGCGATCGGGTCGACGCCGGCGAACGGTTCGTCGAGCAGGATGAAGTTCGGGTTGGTCGCGAGCGCGCGGGCGATCTCGACGCGGCGCCGTTCGCCGCCCGACAGCGACAGCGCGGGGTTCTCGCGCAGATGGCCGATCTGCAGCTCGTCGAGCAGCGCCTCGGTGCGCGACGAGATCGCGTCCTTCGACAGCCGCTTGCCGTCTTCGCCGTGCTGCAGTTCGAGCACCGCGCGGATGTTTTCCTCGACGGTCAGCTTGCGGAACACGGACGCTTCCTGCGGCAGGTACGACAGGCCGAGCGACGCGCGCTTGTGGATCGGCAGCAGGCTGATCGAGCTGCCGTTCAGCGAGATCTCGCCCGCGTCGAGCGGCACGAGGCCGACGATCATGTAGAACGACGTGGTCTTGCCGGCGCCGTTCGGGCCGAGCAGGCCGACGACCTCGCCGCTCTTCACGTCGAGCGACACGTCCTTGACGACCGTGCGCGAGCCGTAGCGCTTCTTCAGGTTGCGGACGACGAGCGAGCTCGTGGTGCCGGCAGGCTGGCGGTTCGGTAGCGCGTTCATTGGCCCGGCGCTCCCTGGATCGTGGTCGACGGCGACAGCTTCGCCGGCGCGCCGTTCAGCGGCGCGGGGCCGCCGTTCTTCGGCGACAGCATCGCGCGCACGCGGCCGTTCGGGTTGCCCGGCGCGGCCACGTCCTTGCCGCCCTTCGCGGTGTAGAAGTCGCGCTGGCCGTCGTACGTGATCACGCTGCCGTGCACGGTATCGGCGACGGTCGACGTGCCCTGCAGGCGGCGCACGGTCGCGGCCGTCGTGAGCGTGGTCAGGTCCTGCTTGCCGTCGTAGTCGATGCGCTCGGCGTCGCCGTCGATGTATTCGTCGAGGCCTTCGCGCTTCTGGCGGAACGTCGCGTGCTTCTTGCCGCTGCCGAACGAGGTGGCGTACTGATAGCCTTCCGGGTCCTGGCGCACTTCGACGCGATCGCCCTTGATGATGATCGTGCCCTTCGTGATCACGACGTTGCCGGTCGCGACCGTGACCTGCTTCAGGTCGTCATAGGTCAGGTTGTCGGCCTCGACGTTGATCGGCTTGTTCTGGTCGGCCTTCTCGGCATGGGCGAGCGGCGCCAGCCCGACCAGCGGGAGCGCCACGAGCGTCGCGGCAAGCGCGGCGCGGACGGCGCGCGCAGCGCCGCCGGAAATCTGTCGAGGGAACGGTTCGTTCATGCAGTCACGTGAGGGATGCGTCACTTGGGTTGACCTTTCGAGCCGCCGGACGTGTCCGCGGCGGCAATCGTGCCGCGCACGTTGCCGTAGAGCTCGATGACCCGGGTGACGTTGTTGTACTTCATGCCGTCGGTCGCGTTGACGAGCGACAGGCCGCGCTGAAGTTTAACCGGCTTTTCGGTCTGGATCACATCGTCATTGACGAAGATCCGGAAATGCTGGGAATCGGCCTGCATCTGCGGATCGCCGCCGCCGGCCGCGCGCAGGATGCGGGCATCATCGTACAAATCGACGATCGACACGTCGCCGTTGACGGTGCCGCGCTTCGCGGTGGTCGTGACGACCGGCTTGCCGGGCTGGAACGCGCGCATGGCCGGATCGGTCAGGTCGCTGCTTTCGGTGTCTTCGTAGTGGATCAGCTTCGCGGCCGTCAGCCGGTACTGGGTCGAGCCGGACTGGTCGAGCTCGGTGACCGAGAAGTTGTCCGCGAAATAGTCGGGCGTGTGGCGCTTCGGCTGCACGGTGCCCTCGCCGGGCGGCGGCAGCGTGGCCTGCAGCAGCCACCACGTGACGCCCGCGAGCGCGGCGACCGCGCCGAGCGGCAGCAGCTGGGTCCAGCGGAAATGCGTATTCATCCGTCAGGCTCCGCAGGCCGCCGCGAGCAGCGCGTCGTAGCGGCGCTGCGCGCGCAGGATCGCGTCGCAGACTTCGCGCACGGCGCCCTGGCCGCCACGGGCCTCGGCCACCCAGTGCGCGCGGGCGATCACCTCGGGGTGCGCATTCGCGGGGGCCGTCGCGAAGCCGCAGCGCAGCATCACCGGCAGGTCGGGCCAGTCGTCGCCCATGTAGCCGCATGCGTCGGCGGCGAGGCCGAGCGAGGCGATCAGGTCGGCGAACACGGCGAGCTTGTTCTCGACGCCCTGGAACAGGTGCGCGATCTTCATTTCCTTCGCGCGCGCCGCGACGATCTCCGAGCGGCGGCCCGTGATGATCGCGGTCGCGATACCGGCTTCGCCGAGCAGCTTCACGCCGTGGCCGTCGAGCGAATTGAACGACTTCATCGTGTCGCCGGCCGCGGTAAACAGCAGGCCGCCGTCGGTCAGCACGCCGTCGACGTCGAAAATCATCAGCTTCACGCGGCTGGCGCGTTCGGCCGCAGTCAGCGCTGCGCTCATCAGATCACCTTCTTCGAAAACAGGTCGTGCATGTTCAGCGCGCCGATCAGCGCGCCGTCGGCATCGACCACCAGCATCTGGTTGATCCGGTGGCGCTCCATCAGTTCCACGGCCTCGACCGCCAGATGATCCGGCGCGATCGTGCGCGGGTCGCGCGTCATCACGTCGGTGATCGGCAGCGTGCGGAAATCGCCGTCGCGTGCGAGCACGCGGCGCAGGTCGCCGTCCGTGAAGATGCCGACGACCTTGCCGGCGGCGTCGACCACGGCCGTCATGCCGAGGCGTTTCGCGGTGATCTGGAACAGCGCGTCCGACAGCGTCGCGTCGAGCCCGACGGACGGGACGTCGTCGCCCGAGCGCATCACGTCGCGCACGTAGGTGAGCAGGCGCCGGCCGAGCGCGCCGCCCGGGTGCGAGCGCGCGAAATCCTCCGAGCCGAAGCCGCGCGCGTCGAGCACGGCGACGGCGAGCGCATCGCCGAGCGCGAGCGCGGCGGTCGTGCTCGCGGTGGGCGCGAGGTTCAGCGGGCACGCTTCCTTCGAGACGGCGGCGTTCAGGTTCACGTCGGCGAGTGTGCCGAGGCTCGACTCCGCGCGGCCCGTGATCGCGATCAGCTTCGCGCCGATCCGCTTCACGAGCGGCAGGATCGCGACGAGTTCTTCCGACTCGCCGGAATAGGAGATGCCGATGAAGACGTCGTCGGAGGTGACCATCCCGAGGTCGCCGTGGCTGGCTTCGGCGGGGTGGACGAAGAAGGCCGGCGTACCGGTGCTGGCCAGCGTGGCCGCGATCTTGCGGGCGATATGCCCCGATTTGCCGATACCGGACACCACCACGCGGCCGCGGCAGCCGAGCAGCAGCGCGACGGCCTGGACGAAGCCGCCGTCGAGCTGGTCGCGCAGCGCGCGCACGGCGTCCGCCTCGATGTCGAGTACGTCGCGGGCGAGCGCGAGCGCCCGATCATCATTGATTTTCGCTATCATGCGCGGAGTATAGCAAAGGCGTTTGTTCGCCGCGCCGGGCCCTCGGACTCGTCCGAGGTCGCCTGTCCACCGCCACCACCCGCGCCCGCATTGCCGTGGCCCCGACGAACGAGGACGCTTCGCCTGTGATTTCCCCGCTCGAAATGACCCTGCTGCTGCTGCTGGCCTCGGTGGTGGGCGTCGTCGTATTCCGTTCGCTGAACCTGCCGCCGATGCTCGGCTATCTGACCGTCGGCATCCTGGTCGGCCCGCATTCGTTCGGCGTTGCCGCGGATCTCGAACGGGCCGAGCACCTCGCGGAATTCGGCGTGGTGTTCCTGATGTTCTCGATCGGCCTCGAATTCTCGCTCGCGAAGCTGAGGGCGATGCAGCGGCTCGTGTTCGGGCTCGGGTTGCTGCAGGTCGTCGCGACGCTCGTGCTCGCGCTCGTGCTCGGCGCGCTGTTCGAGCGCTGGGTGCACATCACGTGGCAGGGCAGCATCGCGCTCGGCGGCGCGCTCGCGATGTCGTCGACGGCGATCGTGTCGAAGATGCTCGCCGAGCGCCTCGAGATCGAGACCGAGCACGGCCGCAACATCTTCGGCGTGCTGCTGTTCCAGGATCTCGCGGTCGTGCCGCTGCTGATCGTGATCGCGGCGTTCGGCGCCGAATCGTCGAAGGACCTCGCGATCACGCTCGGCTTCGCGGCGGTCAAGATCGTGATCGCGCTGACGCTGCTGCTGGTCATCGGCCAGCGTTTCATGACGCGCTGGCTGAACGTCGTCGCGCGGCGGCGCTCGCAGGAACTGTTCGTGCTGAACCTGCTGCTCGTCACGCTCGGCGCCGCGTTCGTCACCGACCGTTTCGGCCTGTCGCTCGCGCTCGGCGCGTTCATCGCGGGGATGCTCATCTCCGAGACGCCGTTCCGTCACCAGGTGGAAGAGGACATCAAGCCGTTCCGCGACGTGCTGCTCGGCCTGTTCTTCGTGACGACGGGGATGCTGCTCGATCCGCGCGTGATCTGGGAGCACCCGCTCCTCGTGCTCGGCTTCTTCGTCGGCCAGATCCTGTTCAAGGCGACGATGATCGCGGGGCTCGCGCGGCTGTTCGGCGCGACGCCGGGCGTCGCGATGCGCACCGGCATCGGCCTCGCGCAGGCCGGCGAGTTCGGCTTCGTGCTGCTGAACCTGATCCTCGACCGGCATCTCGTCGATTCGACGCTGCTGCAGGCGATCCTCGCGTCGATGCTGCTGTCGATGCTCGCCGCGCCGTTCCTGATCCAGAACGCCGACCGGATCGTGATGCGGCTGTCGTCGACCGAATGGATGCAGCAGTCGCTGCAGATGACGCGGATCGCGACGCAAAGCCTGAAGCAGCGCGGCCACGTGATCATCTGCGGCTACGGCCGTGCCGGGCAGAACCTCGCGCGGATGCTCGAGCAGGAAGGCATTTCGTACGTCGCGCTCGACCTCGACCCCGATCGCGTGAGCGCGGCCGCGGCGGCCGGCGAGTCGGTGGTATTCGGCGACGCGGCGCGCCGCGAGTCGCTGCTCGCGGCCGGTATCCACCGCGCGGCGGCCGTCGCGATCACCTATGCGAACACGCCGTCGGCGCTGCGCGTGCTGCACCACGTGCACGAGCTCGAGCCGACGCTGCCGGCGATCGTGCGTACCGTCGACGATGCCGATCTCGAGAAGCTGCTCGCGGCCGGCGCGACCGAGGTGATTCCCGAGATCGTCGAGGGCAGCCTGATGCTCGCGTCGCACACGCTGGTGCTGGTCGGCGTGCCGATGCGCAAGGTCGTGCGGCGCGTCGAGGAAATGCGCGACGAGCGTTACAGCCTGCTGCGCGGCTATTTCCGCGGGGCGGACGATGCGGACGACGACGACCACGAGCAGGTGCGGCTACAATCGGTGCCGGTCGACGCGCGCGCGGACGCGGTCGGGCGTTCGCTGGAAGAACTCGGGCTGTATGCGCTGGGGCTGGAAGTCACGGCGATCCGCCGCCATGGCATCCGCGGCGTCGAACCCGACCCGCAGACCAAGCTGCGCGCGAGCGACATCGTCGTGCTGCGCGGGCTGCCCGAGGCGCTCGCGCTCGCGGAGGAGCGGCTGTCGCGCCATCGGCGCGATCCGCCGGCCGCCGCCGCCTGAGTCGCGATTCACAACCTGACCCGTATTTATTCGAAACGGTGCCCGATCTTCGCGCACCGTTTTTTTCGGAGAGTTTCATGCCGCACTCGTCGCCGGGCGCACCGCTCGATCCGGTCGCCTTCATCCACAGCCAGATCCGTACGGTGCCCGACTGGCCCCAGCCGGGCGTGCAGTTCCGCGACATCACGACGCTGCTGCAGAGCCCGAAGGCGCTGCGCATCCTCGTCGACCTGTTCGTCGAACGTTATGTCGACGCGAAGCTCGACTATGTCGCGGGCCTCGACGCGCGCGGCTTCATCATCGCGCCGATCGTCGCGTACGAGCTGAGCGTCGGCTTCGTGCCGATCCGCAAGGTCGGCAAGCTGCCGTACAAGACGCGCTCGGAATCGTACGATCTCGAATACGGCAGCGCGACGGTCGAGATCCACGAAGACGCGTGCCGTCCCGGCGATCGCGTGATCATCATGGACGACCTGATCGCGACCGGCGGCACGATGATGGCGGGGCGCAACCTGCTGCAGCGGCTCGGCGCGGTGGTCGTCGAAGGCGCGGCGATCATCGACCTGCCCGATCTCGGCGGCTCGACGCTGCTGCGCAATGCCGGGTTGCCCGTCTATACCGTCACCGAATTCGGCGGCCACTGAGCGTCTGCGTCCGTCATCCCGCGAGGTCACGATGCCCAACTTCATGCTGTTTCTCGCCACGTCGATCGCGATCACGTTCGCGCCCGGTCCCGACAACCTGCAGGTGCTCGCGCGCGGCATCTCCCAGGGCCGCGCGGCCGGCTTCGTCGCCGCGCTCGGCTTCACCGCCGGGATCCTGTTCCACACGACGCTCGCGGCGCTCGGCGTCGCGGCCGTGCTGCGTTCGTCGCCCGTCGCGTTCCAGATCCTGAAGCTCGCGGGCGCCGCGTACCTCGTGTGGATCGGCATCAAGGCGCTGCGCAGCCAGGGGCTCGCGAATGCGCATGCGCGTCCGCCGCAGCCGCTCGGCACGATCTTCCGGCAGAGCGTGATCGGCAACCTGATGAACCCGAAGGTCACGCTGTTCTTCGTCGTGTTCCTGCCGCAGTTCGTCGATCCGCACGGCGCGCAGGGCGTGACGCTGCAGATGTTCGAGCTCGGCGCGCTGTTCATGCTGCAGACGGCCGTGGTCTTCTCGCTGTTCGGCGTCGGCGCGGGCATGATCGGCACGTGGCTGAAGCGCCGCCCGAAGGCCGGCGTGTGGCTTGACCGCATTGCCGGCGCGACGTTCATCGCGATCGGCATCCGCGTCGCGCTGAAGGACTGATCGCGATGACGTTTCCGTGCATCGCGGCCGCGCGCCGTTTCGATCCGGCCGCGCACCTGCGTTTCGAGATCGCCGGCCAGGCGGTCGGCTGGGTGCGCCGCCAGGACGTCGCGAAGCTCGCGCGCTGGCCCGACGTGTTCGAGCTGACCGGCGAGCGCGTCGTGCTGTCGGCGCGCTACGACTCGGTCGACGCGCGCAGCATGGCGCTCGCAAGCGCGATCGGCGCACTGGCGGCCGACGGCGCGATTCCCGGCTGGCGCGACGAGATCTACGCGATCCGCAACCGCTTCGACGACCCGCCGCTCGCGTACATCGAGCGCGCGGCGTCGCGCTTCTTCGGCACGCAGACCTATGCGGTGCATCTGAACGGCATCGTAGAATATGCGGTTGCGCCGGGCGCGCCGCGCGCCGCGGCCGTGCCGCAGATGTGGCTCGGCCGCCGCAGCGCGACCAAGGCCACCGACCCCGGCATGCTCGACAACGTCGTCGCGGGCGGCATCGGCTGGGGGCTGGGCGTTCACGAGACGCTCGCGAAGGAGTGCTGGGAAGAAGCCGGCATTCCGCCCGAACTGGCCGCGCGCGCGATCGCGGGCCGCGCGGTGCAGGTGCTGAACTCGCTGCCGGAAGGCACCCAGTCCGAACTGATCTTCGTGTACGACCTGCCGTTGCCGCCCGACTTCGCGCCGCGCAACCAGGACGGCGAAGTGGCCGAACACCTGCTGGCCGGCGTGCCCGAGGTGATCGGCTGGCTGCGCGAAGGCCGCGCGACGATGGATGCGAGCCTTGCGACGCTCGACACGCTGCTGCGCCACCGCTGGATCCCGGCGGCCGACGCGGCCGGCATCGACGCGCTGTTCGTACCGGCCGCATGACGCACGCCGCGGCGCGCGGTCAGGCGGGGCGAACGGGCAATTTGACGAATACGGAAACAAAGGGAGTAGCGGTCATGCCGACCGATCACAGCTTTATCTTGAAACTGTCGTGCCCCGACCGGCACGGCATCGTCCACGCGGTCTCGGGCTTCCTGTTCGAGCGCAGCAACAACATCCTCGATTCGGCGCAGTTCGGCGACAGCCGCACCAGCGAGTTCTTCATGCGCGTGCACTTCGAGCAGGACGGCGACGGCACGGATGCCGCGACGGCGCTCGACACGCTGCGCAAGGAATTCGCGCCGCTCGCCGAGCAGTTCTCGATGCGCTGGGAGCTGCACGACGCGGCCGTGAAGCCGCGCGTCGTGATCATGGTGTCGAAGATCGGCCATTGCCTGAACGACCTGCTGTTCCGCTATCGCACCGGCCAGCTGCCGATCGAGATCCCGGCGATCGTGTCGAACCACAAGGAGTTCTACCAGCTCGCCGCGAGCTACAACATCCCGTTCCATCACTTCCCGCTGATCGGCGGTTCGTCCGATGCCGCGAAGGCCGCGCAGGAAGCGCGCGTGCTGGAAGTGATCGACGAGCACCAGGCCGATCTCGTCGTGCTCGCGCGCTACATGCAGATCCTGTCGCCGAACATGTGCGAGCAGCTCGCCGGGCGTGCGATCAACATCCACCATTCGTTCCTGCCGAGCTTCAAGGGCGCGAAGCCGTACTACCAGGCGTTCGACCGCGGCGTGAAGCTGATCGGCGCGACCGCGCACTACGTGACGACCGATCTCGACGAAGGCCCGATCATCGAGCAGGAAGTCGAGCGCGTCGACCACAGCATGACGCCCGACCAGCTGACCGCGATCGGCCGCGACGTCGAGTGCGTGACGCTCGCGCGTGCGGTGAAGTGGCACGTCGAGCACCGGATTGTGCTGAACGGGACGAAGACGGTCGTGTTCCGCTGATCGGCCGGGCACCGGACGGCCTCGAAACGAAAACGCCGCACCCTTTCCGGGGTGCGGCGTTTTTTGTTGCCCGAGCGGGCGGCGCCGCGTCAGATCAGCCGCAGCAGGTACAGCTCGCGCTTCAGATACGCGTAGAAGATCGGCGCGGCGATCACGCCGGGCAGCCCGAACGCGGCTTCCATGATCAGCATCGCGAGCAGCAGCTCCCACGCGCGCGACTCGATCTGGCCGCCGATGATCTTCGCGTTCAGGAAGTATTCGAGCTTGTGGATGACCACCAGGAACGCGAGCGATGCGATCGCCGTGCCCATGCTGACCGACAGCGACACGGCGACGATCAGCGTGTTCGAGATCAGGTTGCCGATCACGGGCAGCAGGCCGACGATGAACGTGACGAGCACGAGTGTCTTCGACAACGGCAGCCGCTGGTGGAAGATCGGCAGCGCGACGAGCAGGTAGATGCCCGTGAACGCCGCGTTGATCGCCGAGATCTTGATCTGCGCGAACACGATCCGGCGGAATGCATCGGCGAAGCGCGACACGCGCGTGACGAGCGCGGTCGACAGCGGCCGGCGCACCTTGCCGTGCTCGACGCCGATCGCGATCATCGCGCCGATGATCATCCCGAACAGCACGTGGCCGAAGCCGCGCGCGACGCTCTTGCCGCTCTGCTGGAGCTGGTCCATGTGCGAGTGCATCAGCACGGCGGCCTTGGTCTTCATCTGCTCGACGTCGACGGGCAGCAGGTTCGCGATCCAGGCCGGCGTGCGCGCGCGGGTCTGCTCGACGATCTGCATCAGTTGATCGAGCAGGCTTTGCAGGTTCGGCACCGTGCGCTCGAAGTGTTCGATGATGCCGATCGTCAGGCCCGTCAACGCGCCGACGATCGCGATCGACAGCAGCACGACGGCGACCCAGCGCGCGCGCATGCTCGTGGTGTGGCGTTCGATCGCGGGCGCGATCGTGTGGATCAGCTGGTAGACGAGCAGGCCGGCCAGCAGCCCGCCGAGCAGCTTGAGCTCGATCACGAGCCACATGGAAAGGATCGCGAACGCATAGCTGCCGATCTCGAGTGCCGACAGCTTCGGCAGGCTGAAGTCACTCGTCAGCCGCACGCTGCGCAGGTGCGGTTCGCGATTGTGCGTATCGCGAGACGAGTCGGGTTGCTTCTCCATTGTGGATTCCTGTCGTTCGTGTGTCATGCCGCGGAATGCGAGGCAGAGCCGTGTTCGCCCGGTTCTGCACCGGATTGGTGCGGGTGGCGAACCTTACGACCGTAAAGTATAGCTGCCATTATGGTCCGCAACGGGACGGTTTGGCGCGTGGTGTAAACGCAGAAGGGAAAACGAGGGGAAGCGGGTTGCGCGGGGCGCCGGGACGCGCGCGCGGCCGGGCGGCCGCGCGCGGGAAGGGGGCCGGCGTCAGCCGGCCGCGACCTTGCGGGTCGGGCGCTTGAGCAGCGGCGCGAGGTACTTGCCGGTGAAGCTCGCCTTGGTTTTCGCGACCTGCTCGGGCGTGCCCTGCGCGATGATCTGGCCGCCGCCGGCACCGCCTTCGGGGCCGAGGTCGATCACCCAGTCGGCCGTCTTGATCACGTCGAGGTTGTGCTCGATGATCACGACCGTGTTGCCCTGGTCGCGCAGCCGGTGGATCACTTCCAGCAGCAGCGCGATGTCGTGGAAGTGCAGGCCGGTGGTCGGCTCGTCGAGGATGTACAGCGTGCGGCCCGTGTCGCGCTTCGACAGCTCGAGCGACAGCTTCACGCGCTGCGCCTCGCCGCCCGACAGCGTCGTGGCCGACTGGCCGAGGCGGATGTAGCCGAGGCCGACGTCGAGCAGCGTCTTCAGCTTGCGCGCGATGACCGGCACCGCGCTGAAGAACTCGTACGCGTGCTCGACCGTCATGTCGAGCACTTCGCTGATGTTCTTGCCCTTGTACTGCACTTCAAGCGTTTCGCGGTTGTAGCGCTTGCCGTGACACACGTCGCACGGCACGTAGACGTCCGGCAGGAAGTGCATCTCGACCTTCAGCACGCCGTCGCCCTGGCACGACTCGCAGCGGCCGCCCTTCACGTTGAACGAGAAGCGGCCCGGATCGTAGCCGCGCTCCTTCGAGGTCGGCACACCCGAGAACAGCTCGCGGATCGGCGTGAACAGGCCCGTGTACGTGGCCGGGTTCGAGCGCGGCGTGCGTCCGATCGGCGACTGGTCGACATTGATCACCTTGTCGAAGTGCTCGAGCCCCTCGATCGCCTCGTGCGGCGCCGGCTCGGCCGACGAGCCGTACAGGTGGCGGGCGACCGCGTGATACAGCGTGTCGTTGATCAGCGTCGACTTGCCGGAGCCCGACACGCCGGTGATGCAGGTCAGCAGGCCGACCGGCAGGTCGAGATCGACGTGCTTCAGGTTGTTGCCGTGCGCGTCGACGATGCGCAGCATCCTTTCGGGATCGGGCGCGAGCCGCTCGTCCGGATACTCGATCGTGCGCTTGCCGACCAGGTACTGGCCCGTCAGCGACTGCGGGTTCGACTGCACCTGCTTCGGCGTGCCTTCGGCCACGATCACGCCGCCGTGCTCGCCCGCGCCGGGGCCCATGTCGACGACGTAGTCGGCCGTGCGGATCATGTCCTCGTCGTGCTCGACGACGATCACCGAGTTGCCGAGATCGCGCAGGTGCTTGAGCGTCGCGATCAGGCGGTCGTTGTCGCGCTGGTGCAGGCCGATCGACGGCTCGTCGAGCACGTACATCACGCCCGTCAGGCCCGAGCCGATCTGCGACGCGAGCCGGATGCGCTGCGCCTCGCCGCCCGACAGGGTCTCGGCGCTGCGCTCGAGCGACAGGTAGTCGAGGCCGACGTTGTTCAGGAACGTCAGGCGTGCGACGATTTCCTTGATCACCTTGTCGGCGATCTCGCGCTTCGCGCCTTCGAGCGTCAGGCCGTCGAAATAGCCGAGCGCGTCGCGCAGCGGCCAGCCGCTGATTTCATAGATGCCGCGCGCGTAGTCGCCGGTGCCGATCCGCACGTGGCGCGCCTCGCGGCGCAGCCGCGTGCCGTCGCACGACGGGCACGGCTGGTTGTTCTGGTACTTCGACAGCTCTTCGCGCACCGCGACCGAATCGGTCTCGCGGTAGCGGCGCTCGAGATTCGGGATGATCCCCTCGAACACGTGCTCGCGGATCGTCGTGCGGCCGCGCTCGTTGATGTACGAGAACGGGATCGTCTGCTTGCCGGAGCCGAACAGCAGCACCTTCCGGATCTTTTCCGGCAGATCCTCGAACGCGGCGTCGATGTCGAATTCGTAGAATGCCGCGAGACTCTGCAGCATCTGGAAGTAGAACTGGTTGCGGCGGTCCCAGCCCTTCACGGCGCCGGCGGCGAGCGACAGCGACGGGTGCGCGACGACCCGCTTCGGGTCGAAGAACGTGATCTGGCCGAGGCCGTCGCATTCCGGGCACGCGCCCATCGGGTTGTTGAACGAGAACAGGCGCGGCTCGAGCTCCTGCAGCGAGTACGAGCAGATCGGGCACGCGAACTTCGAGCTGAACAGGTGCTCGCGGTCGGTATCCATCTCGAGCGCGATCGCGCGGCCGTCGGCGAGGCGCAGCGCCGTCTCGAACGATTCGGCGAGCCGCTGCTTCATGTCCGGACGCACCTTGAGGCGATCGACGACGACGTCGATCGTGTGCTTGTCGTTCTTCTTCAGCTTCGGCAGCGACTCGACCTCGTAGATCTTCGCGACGCCTTCGTTCGCGGTGCCGCCGCCCGAGCGCACGCGAAAGCGCACGAAGCCCTGCGCCTGCATGTCCTCGAACAGCTCGGCGTGCTCGCCCTTGCGGTCGGCGACGACGGGCGCGAGGATCATCAGCTTGGTTTCCTCGGGCAGCGCGAGCGCCGCGTCGACCATCTGCGACACGCTCTGCGCCTCGAGCGGGATGTCGTGGTCGGGGCAGTACGGCGTGCCGACACGTGCGTACAAAAGTCGCAGGTAGTCGTGGATCTCGGTGACCGTGCCGACGGTCGAACGCGGGTTGTGGGACGTCGCCTTCTGCTCGATCGAGATCGCGGGCGACAGGCCCTCGATCAGGTCGACGTCGGGTTTCTCCATCAACTGCAGGAACTGGCGGGCATACGCGGACAGGCTTTCGACGTAGCGGCGCTGGCCCTCGGCATAAAGGGTGTCGAACGCGAGCGACGACTTGCCCGACCCGGACAACCCGGTAATCACGATCAGCTTGTGGCGCGGCAGGTCGAGATTGACGTTTTTCAGGTTGTGGGTGCGTGCCCCACGGATACGGATCTGTTCCATGAACCTGGCGAAAATGGAGGGAACCAAACCTGCTACTATAACGGCTTTTCGAGACCGTCGTTTACGGCCCCCCAGCCTTTACAGCAGGTGGCAGCAAGGCGACACCCGCACCGGGGAAAGCGGTCGCGCCGCACGGTTCCGGGCGGCCCGCGGGCTGCCGGCATCGCGCCCCGACGCGTCGTCCGCCAGGCCTCCCGGGCCGCCGGTCCTGATCTTCCGCCGCCCGCCGCCGGGCGGACACCCCGATCATTCGAAATTCATTCCCGATGTCCAATCCGTCCGCCACGTCTTCCCGCATGACCGCGCCCGAACTGCGCGCGACCACGTCGCTCGCGGCGATCTTCGCGCTGCGCATGCTCGGCCTGTTCATGATCATGCCGGTGTTCTCGGTCTACGCGAAAACCATCCCGGGCGGCGACAACGTGCTGCTCGTCGGTATCGCGCTCGGGGCCTACGGCGTCACGCAGTCGCTGTTCTACATCTTCTACGGCTGGGCGTCCGACAAGTTCGGCCGCAAGCCGGTGATCGCCACGGGCCTCGTGATCTTCGCGATCGGCAGCTTCGTCGCCGCGTTCGCGCACGACATCACGTGGATCATCGTCGGCCGCGTGATCCAGGGGATGGGCGCCGTGTCGTCCGCAGTGCTCGCGTTCATTGCCGACCTGACCTCCGAGCAGAACCGCACGAAGGCGATGGCGATGGTCGGCGGGTCGATCGGCGTGTCGTTCGCAGTCGCGATCGTCGGCGCGCCGATCGTGTTCCACTGGGTCGGGATGAGCGGCTTGTTCGCGATCGTCGGCGTGCTGTCTATCGTCGCGATCGGCGTCGTGCTGTGGATCGTGCCCGACGCCGCGAAACCCGTGCACGTGCCCGCGCCGTTCGCCGAGGTGCTGCACAACGTCGAGCTGCTGCGCCTGAACTTCGGCGTGCTGGTGCTGCACGCGACGCAGACGGCGCTGTTCCTCGTCGTGCCGCGCCTGCTGGTCGACGGCGGGCTGCCGGT
Organism: Burkholderia sp. L-4; assembly: GCF_056856535.1. NCBI lineage: Bacteria > Pseudomonadati > Pseudomonadota > Betaproteobacteria > Burkholderiales > Burkholderiaceae > Burkholderia > Burkholderia sp. L-4. The sequence continues at coordinate 3,154,933 of NZ_JBXEOX010000001.1, read as the reverse complement.
CGCCGCGCACTGGAAGGTCTACCTGCCGGTGATGGGGCTCGCGTTCGTGATGATGGTCCCGGCGATCATCGTCGCGGAAAAACGGGGCAAGATGAAGCCGGTGCTGCTCGGCGGCATTCTGGCTATCCTGATCGGCCAATTGTTGCTCGGCAGCGCGCCGCATACCATCCTGATTGTGGCGGCGATCCTGTTCGTCTACTTCCTCGGGTTCAACATCCTGGAAGCGTCGCAGCCGTCGCTCGTGTCGAAGCTCGCGCCGGGTTCGCGCAAGGGCGCGGCCACGGGTGTTTACAACACCACGCAGTCGATCGGGCTCGCGCTCGGCGGCATCGTAGGCGGCTGGCTGTTGAAGCACGGCGGCGCGAACACGGTGTTCTATACGTGCTCGGGGCTCGTGGCTGCGTGGCTTATAATCGCGGCCAGCATGAAAGCGCCGCCGCGCAAGGCCTGAACCTTATTTCGGGCAGGCACCGGCCGCGTGCCGGCTTGCCCGGCGGGCCGTTCCGGCGACAGGCGCGGGCGGCCCGGCATCGAATTTACTGGAGAAACACATGGCATCCGTCAACAAGGTCATCCTCGTCGGCAATCTCGGCGCCGATCCTGAAGTCCGTTACCTGCCGAGCGGTGACGCGGTTGCGAACATCCGTCTCGCGACGACCGACCGTTACAAGGACAAGGCGAGCGGCGATTTCAAGGAAATGACCGAGTGGCATCGCGTCGCGTTCTTCGGCCGTCTGGCGGAAATCGTCAGCGAATACCTGAAGAAGGGTTCGTCGGTCTATATCGAAGGCCGCATCCGCACGCGCAAGTGGCAGGGCCAGGACGGCCAGGACCGCTACTCGACCGAAATCGTGGCCGACCAGATGCAGATGCTCGGCGGCCGCGGCGGTTCGGGCGGCGGCGGTGGCGGTGACGAAGGCGGTTACGGCGGCGGCTACGGTGGTGGTGGTGGCGGCGGTCGCGGCGAGCAGGCGGAACGCGGTGGCGGCGGCGGCGGTCGTGCCGGCGGCGCGGCGCGCGGCGGTGCAGGCGGCGGCGCGCAAAGCCGTCCGAGCGCACCGGCCGGCGGCGGCTTCGACGAGATGGACGACGATATTCCGTTCTGATCGCCAAGTCGTCATCCCGCATCACGACGGGCCCGAATGTCCGAGTCAAGCCGCTTGCTTGGCCCGGGTCTTCGGGCCTTTCTTCGTTTGACGTCGTTCCTGCACTTTTTCCGTATGTCGTGCTCCGGGTAAAACGTGGCTGACGAACTTCCCGACCTCATCGCCGAACATCTCGACGTGCTGTTCTGCGGGATCAATCCGGGCCTGACCGCGGCCGCGACCGGGCATCACTTCGCGGGAAGAAACAACCGCTTCTGGCGCGTGATCCATCTCGCGGGCTTCACGCCGACGGAATTTTCACCGCAGGACGATCACATGCTGCTCCGGTACGGCTGCGGCCTGACGGCGGTCGTGAAGCGGCCGACGGCGAGTGCCGAGCAACTGTCGCGTGCCGAATTCATCGCCGCGGCGGCGGCGTTCGAGCAGAAGGTCGTGCGTTACGGGCCGTGCTTCGTCGCCTTTCTCGGCAAGGCCGCGTATGCGGCGCTGTCGGGGCAACGCGAAGTCGCGTGGGGGCTGCAACCGGTCCGCATGCAGGGCGCGAACGTCTGGGTGCTCCCCAATCCGAGCGGGAGAAATCTCGCGTTCGGTCTCGGCGACCTGGTCGACGCGTACCGTCCGCTTTATCTGGCCGCGACGACGGCGACACGACATGCGGCGCGATAAGACCGCTTTCGTCTGGCCGGGCACCGTGTTGCCGCGGGCGTTCTTCGATCGCGCGGCCACCGACGTCGCACCGCTCCTGCTCAACAAGATCCTCGCGGCCGCCGACGGCCGCGCCGGCCGCATCGTCGAAGTGGAGGCGTATGCCGGCGCGATCGACCCGGCGGCGCACACCTATCGCGGCAGGACGCCGCGCAATGCGACGATGTTCGGGCCGCCGGGGCATCTGTACGTCTATTTCACGTACGGCATGCACTGGTGCTGCAACTGCGTGTGCGGTCCTGACGGTGCGGAAACGGGCGTGCTGATCCGCGCGCTGGAACCGCTGCACGGAATCGAGCGCATGCGTGCGGCCCGGCCGCCGCAGACGCGCGATCGCGACCTGTGCCGCGGGCCGGCGCGGCTGACGCAGGCGATGGGCATCGATGGCGCGCAGGATGGCGCCGATCTCGTCGCTGCGCGCGAAGGGTTCGCGATCGTCGACGACGGCACGACGCCGCCCGCGAACCTGGCGGGCGGGCCGCGCATCGGCATTCGCGTCGGCATGGACTTCCCGTGGCGGTGGTGCGTGCCCGGCAACCGCTACGTGTCGGGGACGCCGCCGCGCACCTGATGCGTGCCGGACACAAGCCGCACGCCATTCGACCTGCGTCATGCGGTCGCCATTATTGACCGGCTAAGCTGCTCTTTTCGACGTTTGATCGAGGGGGCACCATGCGGCGGGTCGTGTTCAACCAGAAGGGCGGCGTAGGCAAGTCGACGATCGTCTGCAACCTGGCGGCGATCAGCGCGAGCGAAGGATTGCGCACGCTCGTCATCGACCTCGACGCACAGGCGAACTCCACGCGCTACCTGCTCGGCGATGCGGCCGCCGACGCGCAACCGGGCGTTGCCGGGTTCTTCGAAACCGCGCTGACCTTCAACTTCCGGCCGATCGACGTCGCATCGTTCATCCATCCGACCCCGTTCGAAGGGCTCGACGTGATGCCCGCGCATCCGGATCTCGACACGCTGCACGGCAAGCTCGAATCGCGCTACAAGATCTACAAGCTGCGCGACGCGCTAAACGAACTCGACGCCTACGACGCCGTGTACATCGACACGCCGCCCGCGCTGAATTTCTATACGCGCTCGGCGCTGATCGCGGTCGAGCGCTGCCTGATCCCGTTCGACTGCGACGATTTCTCGCGCCGCGCGCTGTACACGCTGCTCGAGAACGTGAAGGAAATCCAGCAGGACCACAACGCGGCGCTCGAGGTCGAAGGGATCGTCATCAATCAGTTCCAGCCGCGCGCGAGCCTGCCGCAACGGCTGGTCGACGAGCTCGTCGACGAAGGGCTGCCGGTGCTCGCGTCGAGGCTGTCGGCATCGGTGAAGATTCGCGAGTCGCATCAGCAGTCGAAGCCGGTGATCCATCTCGAGCCGGGGCACAAGCTCGCGCAGGAATTCCGCGCGCTGCATCGCGAGCTGGCCGGCTGATTCCGCATTCACCCGTGTCGACCGCGGCCGCTTCATGCGGCCGTATTTTCATTTCGACTCTCAATTCATCAGATCATTGATTTATTCAATAGTAATTCAGAAAACGATTTCATAATAATCCAGAAAAAACGATTACATCAGTGACCGCTCCATTTTCAATCGGCGTCGGTTTTCTAATAAACGGAATAATGGATTGGTAAATGTTGCGCGATGTCACGGCGCGCTATCCTGCAGAAAGGTAAAAAGGCATTGCGGGACCCGCGCCCCGGTGGAATCTTCTCCGTGATACCGGCGTGTGGTGGGTTCCAGCAGCTGCCTGAAATGATAATAAGGGTTTACACCTACCATTAATGCCATTTAATTGACAATTAATCGATCTAGAATGACCTCCTTCAACTTCCCGTACTCAAATAAGTGGCGGGTTGTCAATAAGGAGGCCGTTTGAGATCGAGCTTCCATTTTTACGTCGTCTCTCGCATTGCTAACAGGAGCGTGCCCGATGTCCGTATTTGCCCCCGAAAAACTCACCGCCGATTATCAGTCCGGTATTGCCGCGTGGTTTGCGATTGCCCGTCCGGCGATTCACGGCTTCGAGGCTGTCGTCGAACTCAACCTGCAAGCGGCCCGGACGGCGCTGGAAGAGTACGAGGACAAGCTGAAAAACGCCTTCAACGGCAACAATCCGGCCGCCGGCTTCGCGCAGCAGATTGCCGCACCGCAAGAAGCGGCCGGCAAGGTCGTGTCGTACGGCCGCCATCTGTTCGACATCGCGGTGTCGACGCAGTCCGAATGGGCGAAGGTCGCGCAGGCGCAGTACGAACAGAACGACAAGCGCCTGAAGGACGTGCTCGGCGAGCTGTCGAAGCACGCGCCGGCGGGTTCGGCACCGGTGGTGGCTGCGCTGAATTCGGCGCTGTCGGCGGCGACGGCCGCGGCCGACTCGGTGCGAGCGGCGACGGGGCAGGCGATCGAGGCCGCACAGAGCGGTTTCGATGCGGTCAGCGAAACGGCCACGCGCGGCGCCAAGCAGACGGCTGCCGCCGCGCGCAAGGACGCTGCCGCGCGCGAATCGGCTGCGTAACCGCACGACGGCGTGCCGCGTGAAAGCGCGACACGCTCGATCGGCGCCGGACGGCGTCGGGCGCCGCGTGTGCCATGCGGGGTCCGGCCGTCGTCCGGTTCGCCGCAAGGCGCCCGTACCGGTGTGCCGCCGGTGTGCGCGAGCGCCGTCCGCCCCCATGGCGGCGTGCGACCGTGATCGCGCCGGATGGCGCGACGGGTGCCATCGCCCGTTGCAGCCGGCGCGTGCCGGTGTCGGAACGACGAACTGATTTCGATGCAGGAATTGAACATGACGGACGTAGTGATCGTATCGGCCGCGCGAACCGCGGTCGGCAAATTCGGCGGCTCGCTTGCGAAGATTGCAGCGCCGGAGCTGGGCGCGACGGTGATCCGCGCGGTGCTGGAGCGTGCGGGCGTGAAGCCCGATCAGGTCAGCGAAGTGATCATGGGCCAGGTGCTGACGGCCGGATCGGGGCAGAACCCGGCGCGGCAGTCGCTGATCAAGGCGGGGCTGCCGAACGCGGTGCCGGGGATGACGATCAACAAGGTGTGCGGCTCGGGCCTGAAGGCCGTGATGCTGGCGGCGAACGCGATCGTCGCGGGCGACGCGGACATCGTGATCGCGGGCGGCCAGGAGAACATGAGCGCGTCGCCGCACGTGCTGCCGGGCTCGCGCGACGGGTTCCGGATGGGCGACGCGAAGCTGGTCGACACGATGATCGTCGACGGCCTGTGGGACGTGTACAACCAGTACCACATGGGCATCACGGCGGAGAACGTCGCGAAGGAATACGGGATCACGCGCGAGGAGCAGGACGCGTTCGCGGCGCTGTCGCAGAACAAGGCGGAAGCCGCGCAGAAGGCCGGCCGTTTCGACGATGAAATCGTGCCGGTATCGATTCCGCAACGCAAGGGCGAGCCGCTGCAGTTCGCCACCGACGAATTCGTGCGTCACGGCGTGACGGCGGAATCGCTGGCCGGTCTGAAGCCGGCGTTCTCGAAGGACGGCTCGGTGACGGCGGCGAACGCGTCGGGGCTGAACGACGGGGCGGCGGCGGTGCTGGTGATGTCGGCGCAGAAGGCGGCGGCGCTCGGCCTGACGCCGCTGGCGCGGATCAAGGCGTACGCGAACGCGGGCGTGGATCCGAGCGTGATGGGCATGGGCCCGGTGCCGGCGTCGCGCCGGTGCCTGGAGCGCGCGGGCTGGACGCCGGGCGACCTGGACCTGATGGAAATCAACGAGGCGTTCGCGGCGCAGGCGCTGGCGGTGCACAAGCAGATGGGCTGGGACACGTCGAAGGTGAACGTGAACGGCGGGGCGATCGCGATCGGCCATCCGATCGGCGCGTCGGGCTGCCGGATCCTGGTGACGCTGCTGCACGAGATGGCCAAGCGCGACGCGAAGCGCGGGCTGGCGTCGCTGTGCATCGGCGGCGGGATGGGTGTCGCGCTCGCGGTCGAGCGCGTCTGAGCAGGGCTTGGCGACACGGTTCGCCGCGGCGCCGGCTGGCGCCGCAGCGAACCAGACGGGTTTCGCGCATGACAAGCAGCCAATAATACGCGCGAAGGTTCCGGTGCGTACCGCACCCGCGACGCGGGCGGTGGCGTATCGAAGCGGTGGGGCGGCAGCAGGTACGATGCCGCCGCCCCGCATTCATCGATTACTTTTTTGTCGGTAATTTATAGGATGACTAAGCGAATTGCAGTTGTGACTGGTGGAATGGGCGGTCTTGGCGAAGCGGTCAGCATCAGGTTGAACGACGCGGGCCACCGGGTAGTCGTCACGTATTCGCCGAACAACGCCGGCGCGGACCGCTGGCTGACCGAGATGCATGCGGCCGGCCGGGCGTTCCATGCGTACCCGGTGGACGTGGCCGATCACGATTCGTGCCAGCAATGCATCGAGAAGATCGTGCGGGAGGTCGGCCCGGTCGACATTCTCGTGAACAACGCGGGCATCACGCGCGACATGACGTTGCGCAAGCTCGACAAGGTCAACTGGGATGCCGTGATCCGCACCAACCTCGACTCCGTGTTCAACATGACGAAGCCCGTCTGCGAAGGCATGGTCGAGCGCGGCTGGGGGCGCATCGTCAACATCTCGTCGGTGAACGGCTCGAAGGGTTCGGTCGGCCAGACCAACTATGCGGCCGCGAAGGCCGGCATGCACGGCTTCACGAAATCGCTCGCGCTGGAGATCGCGCGCAAGGGCGTGACGGTGAACACCGTGTCGCCGGGCTACCTCGCGACGAAGATGGTGACGGCGATCCCGCAGGACATCCTCGACTCGAAGATCCTCCCGCAGATTCCGGCGGGCCGGCTCGGCAAGCCCGAGGAAGTCGCGGCGCTGGTCGCTTATCTGTGCTCGGAGGAGGCCGGCTTCGTGACGGGCTCCAACATCGCGATCAACGGCGGCCAGCACATGCACTGACGCGCGGCGGCCCGCACGGCAGTCGCGCACGTGACGGGCCGCGTTCTGCACTATCCAGTGCCGGAGCGGCGGCAGGCGCGCCGCTTCGGCCTCGCATTCCGGAGAACGCATGGGCGACACCTGGATCGGAATCGCGATCGGCGGCACGGCGCTCGCCGTCGCGCTGACAGTGGCGGTCTCGCTCTACTGGCTCGAGCGGCGCCGCGCGCGGCTGCTGCGGAACTTCGATCATCGCGACGGCGGGCTCGTCGCGTACGGCAGGTGCTTTGCGCGCAGGCCGGTACGACAGGCACGCCGCATGCGCGGGACGCGTTGACGGCGGCAGCCTCGCGGCCGTGACGCGTCGCGATCGATGAATGGTCATTCGTTGATCGCGGTCCGTCCGCGCGCGACGCGCGTGATTAATCGTTCGTGCCGCTCTTTCCGGACGACTCGCCCGAGTCGCTCTTGTGGAAGATCCGCTTCGTCGTGCGCTTGGTAGCATCCCAGCCTTCGCGCGACGCGTGTGCGACGCCGTGCCCGACCGCCTTCGCGGCGCTCGCGGTCGCATGGCCGAAGCTGCGTGCCGCCTCGCCGGTCTTGTGCGCGGCTTCCTTCGAATCGCGCTTGATGTCCTGCTTCACTTCCGACATGTCCGCGTGCGCGATCGGGCTGATCAGCGCCAGAACGAGCGCGGTACCTATGAACTGACGAACTTTCACGACCTGGTTTCCTTGGGATTGGTTTCTTCAGCGAGGATTCGGGGTGCCGGCAGGCGCCGGTTGAAACGTGCCCGCGGCCGACGCGTCGAGCATCACCGCGGCGCGGCCGGACAGCAGCACGCGGTCGCCGCAGCGCAGCGCGAAGCCGTACAGCACCGAGCGGTCATCGCCGCTCACGCGTTCCGCCTCGACGACGAGCGGCTGATCGAACGTGTCCAGCCGGTCGACGAACGCGTCGACGTTGCGCACGCTCGCGAGATAACCGACGCGCGGGCGGGCTTCGTGCGCCCCGAGCAGCGCGCCGTGCACGGCCATCGCCTGCGCCGCGTATTCGATGCCGCAGACCGACGCGAGCCGGCCGTGCGAGCGCAGCGGGTTGTGCGGATCGCGATGGCTCGTCGCCGTGCAGCGGATCCGTTCGGCGTCCCATGCATCGACCGTATCGAGCATGCACATCGCGCCGGCGTGCGGAATGTGCGCGGCGATCCAGGCGCGATCGAGCGGCGGCGCAAGCGGACGCGCGGCGGTCATCACGCCCGCTCCGCGAAGCGCTTGGGGATCGCGATGTCGATCTGCACGCGCGTATCGTCGAGATAATCGAGCACGACACGCGTCGACCGCCGCGTGGCCAGTGCGTCGAGCAACGGCAGCACGCGCGCGGCCGGATTGCCGGCGCGCAACGCATCGAGTTGGGCATGCGCGAGTGTCGTCGCGGGCGCGTCGGTGAGCCGCACGTCGATACGGGCGAGCGTGCGCTCACGCTCATCGGGTGCGAGCACGAGTGCGACGCCGAACGCGTCGTCGATCGGCCGCACCGCGCGCAGCGGTTCCGGATAGTCGGTGTCGTACGCGATCAGCAGCGTCGGCGTGCGATCGACCACGACCTGGCACAGGCTCTCGAGCAGGCCGGCGGCAAAGCTGCCGTCGTGCGCGCACAGCACGTTCGACGTCGCCATCGCACGGGTCGCGATGCTCCAGTAACCGGCCGGCGCGTTGTGCACGGAGTTGTGAAAGCGCGTCGGCGACAGCTGGCGATCGTCGCCGGCCAGCGTCTCGCAGATCGCGTGGCAATTCTGGCCGTCGCCGCCGGATGCGCTGAAGACGGTCGCGAGCGTCGCGGCATCGCGGTCGCTCGCGGCCACGGCTTCGTGGCCGACCGCGAGCGCCGTGCGCACGACGGGGCCCGTGCGGCGCCGCTCGGCCGACGGCAGCCCGGCCGGCGGCGGCAGCGCGGTGCGCGCGGGCGCATAGGGTGCGCGGCCCGCGAGCACGTCGGCCGCGTGTGGCCAGTCGTTCAATCCGGGCCCGACGAGGCCGATGCTTTCGATGAAGGCGGTGAGTGTCATGGCGGGCCTCAACGGCGTGCGTGATCGGCGCGGCCGAGGATCAGGCTGCAATTGGTGCCGCCGAAGCCGAATGAATTGGACAGGACGGCGCGCACACGCGTGTCGCGGCTCGCGAGCACGTAGTCGGCCGCGAGCGCCGGGTCGGGTTGCGTCGTGTTGATGCCGGCCGGCACGAACTGCTCGCGCAGCGCGAGCGCGGCGACGACGGCTTCAAGCGCGCCGGCCGCGCCGAGCGTGTGGCCGGTCGCGCCCTTCGTCGAACTGGACGGCGTGCTGGCGAACAGCGCGCCGACCGCGCGGCTTTCGGCCGCATCGTTGCTCGGCGTCGCGGTGCCGTGCAGGTTCACGTAGTCGATATCGCGTGCGCCGAGGCCGGCGGACGCGAGCGCCTGCTCGATCGCGGTGCGCGCGCCGAGCCCTTCCGGATGCGGCGACGACATGTGATGCGCATCGCTCGATTCGCCGATGCCGAGCAGCAGGATCGCGTCGCCGTCGAGCGCGGCGGGCGGGCCGGGCACGCGCTCGACGAGCGCGAACGCGGCGGCCTCGCCGATCGAGATGCCGTCGCGCGCGACGTCGAACGGCCGGCACGGCCGACGCGACAGCAGCTCGAGCGAATTGAAGCCGTACAGCGTCGTCAGGCACAGCGAATCGACGCCGCCGACGACGGCCGCGTCGATCAGCCCGGCCTCGATCATGCGGCGCGCGGAGCCGAACACCTTCGCGCCGGACGAGCACGCGGACGAGATCGCCATCGCCGGCCCGCGCAGCGCGAAATACGCGCGCACGAATGCCGCCGGCGAATACGGGTTGTGCGTTTGCGCATAGCGGAAGCCGGCCGGCAGTGCGCCGTTCGCCGGGTCGCGGTGCCGGTATGCGTGTTCGGTCTCGAGGATGCCGGCCGTGCTCGTGCCGACGAACACGCCGACGCGTGCCGCACCGTAGCGCGCGACGGCCGCCGCAACGCTTGCGTCGAAGCCGTCCTGCATGAGGCCGAGCTGCGCGAGGCGGTTGTTGCGGCATTCGAAGTCGGCGAGATCCGCGCGCACGGGGTGTGCATCGACCCCGTCCACCGCGCCGATCCACGTGTCGAGGTTCGCGCGCTCGAAGTCGCACGGCGTGAGCCCGCCACGAGCGTGGCGCAGCGCATCGAGGGTCGCGCCGAGGCCGCGGCCGATGCAGCTGGTGGCGGTGAAGTGCGAGAGCAGGAGAGGTTTCACGAGGGTCGCATCCGGTGGCCGGAACGGGCGCCGCAGCACGGCTGGCAGGCGCGCCGTTCGAGGTCAGATTTTATCAAACGGGGGGGCCGGAACGCCGGGCTGGCCGGACGGTTCGGGCGCGAGCGCCGCGCGCAGCGTGGTCCAGTGCAACTGCGCATCGGCGGCGGCGTGCAGTACCGCCTGCAGCACGTCGAGCACGACCGGTTCGCCGCGCGCATCGCGTGCCGCGTGACCGTCGTGCACCAGCAGGATGTCGCGCGCATCGAGCCCGTGCAGCAGGCGCTGTGTGACGATCGCGGCATCGCGGGTGCGCGTGTCGAAACCGCGCCGCGTCCAGCTGGCGAGCTGCAGGCCGAGTTCGCACAGCACCGGTTCGAGAAACGGATTGCGCAGGCCGGCCGGCGCGCGGAAGAACAGCGGGCGCGTGCCGGCGATCTCGGTCAGCGTCCGTTGCGCGGCCGAGATCTCGCGCCGCAGTGCGGCGGGCCCCGACAGCGAGAACGTATGCCGGTGCCGCTGGCTATGGTTCTCGACCGCATGGCCGCGCGCGACGATCGCCTCGATCCACCGCGGATGACGGCGCGCGAGATCGCCGATGCAGAAGAACGTCGCGCGCGCGTCGTAACGGTCGAGCAGGTCGAGCACGCGCGGCGTGACGTCCGGGTCCGGGCCGTCGTCGATCGTCAGCGCGATCCGGCGGCCGGCACCCGTCGGCAGACGCGTCCAGTTCGGGCCGAGCAGCGCGCTGCGCGGCCACAGGCCGGCGGCCGTCAGCGCGAGATGCGACGCGACCACGCCACCGACGGCCCACGGCCACGCGGCCGGCTGCGCGATGACGGCGGCCGCCGCACCCGCGTGCAACGCGGCCGCGCCGGCGATCAGCGGCGTCGGTTTCCAGCGGCGCGCATCGCCGGCCCGATGCGATGGAACGGACGGCGGCGCGTTCATGCCGGACTCCGTTGACGACGATCGCCGGCCGCCGCGGCGCGCGGCGCGAGAATCGCCGCGAAGGCGAGCGCGAGCATCGCGCCGGGGCCGACGGTCAGCCCGAAGGTTTCGAGCAGCGGCACGCGCGACAGCGCGAGCAACCCGAAGCCGGCGACCGTCGCGAGGTTCGCGATCAGCAGCGACACGAGCGTGTACGGCGTCACGGGCTGCGCGTCGTCGCGCTTGCAGAAGAACAGCGCGTAGTTCGAGCCGACCGCGACGATCAGCAGCATTCCGACGAGATGCAGGATCGTCAGTTGCACGCCGGCCAGCGCGAAGCCGGCCGTCACGACCAGCACGGCCGCGACGAGCGGTGCGAGCGCGCGCGCGGCAACGCGCGGCGAGCGCAGCGCGATCAGCATCAGCACGGCGATCGCGGCGAAACCCGCGAGCGACAGCCGGATGTCCTCGCGCACGTAGCTCACGTAGAGGCGATCGGCTTCGGCCTTCATGTCGACGAACAGCGCGTCGGGCACGCCCGCGCGCGCGACGGCCGCGCGAATCGGCGTCGCGTCGAGGCCGGCCGCCGGTTGCGCGGCGCGTGCGGCGTCCGGCGCGCGCAGCGGCAACATCGCGTTCCAGCGGCCGTCACGTTCGGTCAGCAGCGCATCGACGGCCAGCGCCATCGACGTGCCGCGCAGGTCCGCGCGGGTCAACAGCGGCGCGTGGCGTGCGGCGTCGACGTCGGCGATGAACGGTGCGAACAGCTCGGGCTTCACGGCGATCGGCTGGTTCGCGACGGCGTCGCGCATCCGGGCGGCGAGCACGTCCGTATCCGGCAGGCTCGCGAGGCGCGCGCGCTGCGCGGCATCGCTCGGCAGGTAGCGCGCGGGGCTTTCGAAACCGGCGAGCGCGCCTTGGTCGACGAGCGGCTGCAATTGCGCGGCGACTTTCTCCGCGCCTTCGAGCGCGGCCTGTTCGTTCGGCGCGGCGATCACGACGAGGTAGCGCACGTCGGGCGCGCCGACGTCGGCGCGCAGTCGCGCGTCGAGTGCCTGCGCCGGCGCCGGCACGGGGCTGAGCGCGGCGAGTTCGCGGCTCCACAGGCCGTCGCGATGCAGCACGAGCGTCGCGGTCGCGGCGACCACGAGCGCGGCGAGCGGCCAGCGCAGCCGCGGCGCGGCATCGGCCGCCAGTGCGAGCGCCGCGCCGATGCGCGATACGTCGCGGATCGCGACGTGCTCGCCGCGCAGGTGCGGCAGCACGAAGCGCGTGACAAGCGCGGCGGCCGTCAGCCCGACGATCGAATACAGCCCGAGCTGCACGAGGCCCGGGAATCCGGAGAACAGCATCGACGCGAATCCGCACACGGACGTCAGCACGCCGAGCCGGATCGTCGGCCAGTACGCGGCGCCCCATGCGCGTGTCGCGTCGCCCGGGCGCGCGGCGCCGCGCGTGCCGGCCTGCGCCGATTGCACGAACAGGTAGATCGAGTAGTCGACGGCTTCGCCGATCAGCGTCGTGCCGAAACCGAGCGTGAGCCCGTGGACCGTGCCGAACGCGACGCTGACCGCCGCGATCCCGGCCGCGACGCCGGTCAGCACCGGCAGCAGCCCGAGCGCGAGCGTGCGCGGCGAACGGTACAGCGTGAGCAGCAGCGCGACGATCAGCACGACGCTCGCCGTCGACAGGCGCTCGACGTCATGCCGGATCGTGTCGCGCGTGTCGACCGAGAACACGCCGGGGCCCGTCATCGCCAGCGTGTTCGCCGCTGCATTCGGGACGGCCTGTTGCGCGGCGGCGAACGCGCGGCGCACCGTGTCGATCGCGCGTGCCTGCGCGTCGGTATCGGCGCCGGCGGCGGCCGTCTGCACGACGAGCACCGCGCGCGTGCCGTCGCGCGATGCCCACACGCCGTCGCGGCTCGCCGGTTCGGCCGCACTGTCGAGCTGGTCGACGAGCGCGGTGACTTCGCCGGTCGGGTCGCGCGGCAGCATCGCCTTGGCGACGAGGCCGGCCGACGAGCTCAGCAGGTCGAGGCTGTCGCCGAGCGCGCGGTGCAGGCCGTCGGCGCTGAAGCGCTGCGGCGTGACGGCCGGGCTCAGCAGGTAGCGGTGATCGAAGACGAACTGCCGGTCGCGCGCGTCGTTCGCGGCCTCGCCGTTGTGCACGGCCGCGAATTGCGGATCGGCGCGCAGCGCGCCGGCGACGCGCCGCGACAGTGCGGCACGCGTGGCCGCATCGCCGCCGTCGATCGCGACGAGGATCAGCCGCGACACGATGCCGTCGCGCAACTGGTCGACGAGCACGCGCTGTCCGGCGCTCGGCGAACTCGGCAGGAACGCGGACAGGTCGGCCGTGAAGTGCGCACGCCCGATCGCGACGCCGCATGCGGCGAGCGCGAGCAGCCACACGAGCACCGCGCGCTGCCGCCACACGTGCAGGCGGCGCGCGACGGGGGAGGGGCGCGTGCGTTCGTCCATCAGTTCGCGGTCGCCGCAACGGGTTGCAGGCGCATCACCGACCGGTCGCCGTCGGCCTGCCGGATCGCGACGCCGCGCAATTCGTCGCGCGTGCCGTCGAGCGTGATCGTGCTGACGACCTTCAGCATCCGCGCGTCGAGCGGCGTGAGCGTCAGCGTCCAGTCGTCGCCGCGCCCGGAAAGGGCGACCTTGTACACCTGTTCGAGCGCGAAGCGGTTGCCGGCGAGCGTCGCGCGGATGCTGTCGATGAACGCGCCGAGTTCCGGATAGCGCGCGAGCGCGAGCGTGAACGTGCGGTTGTTGCGCTCGACCGTGAGCATGTCGCCGTCGACCACGAGATGTTCGGGCTTCGGGCTCAGCGTGTGCTTTTCCAGATGATCGGGGGCGACGAACACGAGCTCGCCGGACGATTCGACCGGCTGCGTGGCGATCGACAGGTACTTCGTCTCGGTGAACGTCGCGCGTCCCGACTTGTGCCGCGCGAGCGTCGACATCAGCTGGTCGAGGTTCCACGCAGGCGTCGTGTCGGCCGCGCGCGCGGGCATGGCCAGCGCGAGCGCCGCGGCCGCGGTGGCGAGCAGGCGCGCGGCGCGGCGCGCCGCGAACGGAAGCGGAAAGCGGCGAACGGCGGTCATGCGTCGGAATCCCTCGTGGCGGGCAGGTCGGCACCGGCGTGCGCGGTGTCGCGGCGCGCGGCCGCGGCGTCGCCGTCTTGCCAGAAATCGAAAAAGTTGAACCAGTTGTACGGCGCCGCGCGGCAGTACTTGTCGAGTAGCGCGACGTAGCGCGCGAGTGCCGTGTCGACGGCCGCCGCGCGCGTGTCGCGCCGCACGTCGGAGAAATCGGCGAGCGTCTCGAAGTGCACGTCGTAGCGGTTGCCGTCGCGATAGAGGCCCGTCATGAAGATCACCGGGCGCTTGAGCATCGCGGCCATGTACAGCGGCCCGCGCGGGAACGCGGCCGGCGTGCCGAGCAGCGGCAGCCGCCGCAGCGACGCGGCCGCGTCGTCGAGCAGCGTGCGATCGGCGAGCATGCCGACCATGCAGTTCGCGTCGAGGCGCTCGCGCACCTTCAGCATCGAGTCGACCTGCCCGAGCGGAATCACTTCGGGCTTCGCGGCCGGGTTCACCGCGGCGAGCGTCGCGTTGATCCTGCGCGCATTCGTCTCGTACATCGTGACGACGACGCGCAGGTCCGGATGCGTGCGGCCGATCGCGCGCACGACCTCGAAGCTGCCGAGGTGCGCGCCCATCAGGAACGCGCCGCGGCCGCCCGCGAGCGCATCGTCGACGAGCGTCTCGCCGTGCAGCCGGATGTCGAACAGGTCGAAGCGTCCGTTCATCAGGTAGATGCGGTCGTGAATCGTCGCCGCGAACGTGAACACGTGCCGGTACACGTCGCGCCAGCGCGCGGGGCGGCCGAGCACGCGGCGCAGGTAATCGCGCGACGCGGCGCACGCGGCCGGCGAGAACAGCACGAAGTACGTCGCGATCAGGTGCAGCACGAGGCGCGCGCGCTGCCGGCCGAAGCGCAGCGAGATCCACGTCATCGTGCGCAGCAAACCGGCGTTGCTGCGTTCCTGGCGTTCGGCCCACGCGGTGCGCTTCATGGCTGCGCGCCATCCCGCGCGGCCGGCGGCGCGGACAGCACGCCGGTCGCGACTTCGCGCGACCCGACGCGCAGCGTGAAGCGGATCGCGCCGCCGGCCGCGGTGTCGTATGCGAGATCGAGCGGTTCGCCCGGGGCGACCGGGCTCAGGAATTTCGCGGAACCGAGCCGCCATGCGTGCAGCGGGCGGTTCAGCGCCGTGCCGATCGCGCGGATCGCGTGATCGAGCAGCACGACGCCCGGCACGACCGGATGGCCGGGGAAGTGGCCGGGCAGCGCCGGATGATCGGCGGGAATCGTGAACGCGAGTGCGGAGGCGGCGGCGGCGCGTTCGGGCGCCGGCGCCGCCGTCGCGCGCGCATGTTGCGCGACGAGCGCGGCGAGCACGTCGCGCGGCAGCTTGCCCGTTTCGTTGCGCGGCAGCGCGTCGACGAACACGAGCGGGCGCGGCATGAATGCAGGATCGATCCGCTCGCGCAGCGCGCGCTGCAGATCGGCGGCCGTGAGCGTCGGCGCGACGACGAGCGCGACGAGGCGCGTGACCGGTTCGAGGCCGGTATCGCCGTGCGCCGGCGCGGCTTCGTCGGGCATGAAGAACACGCCGTCGACTACCTGCGCAATCGCGTTGAGCTGATGATTCAGGTAGGCGAGCGACGTACGCTTGCCGGCGATGTTCACGAGGTCGGCCTTGCGGCCGTGCAGCAGGAACCGGCCGTCGCCGAGCAGTTCGAGCGCATCGCCCATCGGCACGGGCGCCTCGACGTGCCCGCCCGATACCCACACGGTCGGCCCGCTGTCGTCGCCGTCCGGTTCGGCGCGCGCGTCGAGGCGGATGTCCGGGAACGGTTCCCACGCCGCGCCCCGCGACGTGCGGCGCGTCGCGATCTGGCCGGTTTCCGTGCTGCCGTAAATCTCGACGAGCGGCGCGTCGAGCGCGGCTTCTGCTTCGCACGCGAGTTTTTCCGACAGCGGCGCGGTGGCCGACAGCACGAGCGCCGCCGGCGGCAGCGCATGGCCGGCGGACAGCAGCGCCCGCAGGTGGATCGGCGACGTGACGAGCACGCGCGGCTGCGGGATCGCGTCGAGCTCGTCGCGGATGTCGACCGGGTAGAACGGCTGGCGGTTGCTGAACGCGAGGCCGCCGATCAGCGCGAGCAGCACCGTCGACTCGAAGCCGTACATGTGCTGCGCGGGCACCGTGCCGATCAGCGTGGCCGCGCGCCCGTCGAGCAGCCCGAGGCGCTCGGCCGCCGCGCGCACGCAGCCGACCAGGAAACCCCAGGTCTTGCGGTGCGGCACCGGCGTGCCGGTCGAGCCGGACGTGAACACGTAGGCCATGATTCGCGCCGCGTCGATCCGCGGTACGGCGAACGGCGCGTCGTCCGCAAGCGCGCCGGGCGCGGCATCGGGATAGGCGAAGCGCGGCAGGTCGATCGTGCAGTCGGGCGCGTCGTGCAGGCAGAACGCGTCGGGTGCGAACGAGGCGAGCTGGCGGACCATTTCCGGCGTGTGCGTCGACGGCAGCAGGCTGATCTTGCCGGCGACGAGCGCCGCGCACAGGCTGACCGCGAAACGGTAGCGGTCGCGGCACACGTTGAACACGTGGCCGCCGGCGGGCAGCGCGGCGGCCACGCGCGCGACGTCGGCGACGAACGCGCGCACGGTGACGGGCGTACCGTCGCGCCAGGCGATCGTCTGGTCCGGCGAGGAATGGAATACCAGCGGGTGAGTCGGCATAAATCGGTCAAAACGGGGCGAAGGCCGGCGCGGCGGCGCGCCGGTCATGAATTCATCGTGACGCCTGCGACGCGTGTGTCGTCGCGCGGTACGCGCGCACCGCGTCGGCCATCCGGGGCCGCGGTTCGTGCGGCAGCGCGAAGCGCCGGCACGCATGCTCGGCGGCGAACATCACGGCGACGAGCGGCAGCGACAGGTAGTTCGCGAACGTCGACCACGTGACGATCGGCGCGGTCGCGAACAGCAGCGTCGACACGGCGGCGGTCGCGACGAAGAACAGCGTCCACGCGAGCGTGATCCGCCGCGTGTAACGCGCGACGGCCGGCGTGACCGTGCCGTGGATCATCGCCGCGAAGCGCGTGCACAGCGGCACCTGGCCGGCCGCGAGCGTGCGGCCGAACAGCAGCGCCATCGCGAGGTTGAAGCTCGCGTGTTCCAGATACAGGCCCCATTCGAAGTGCCGCGCGAGCGGCGCGCGAGCCCCCCACAGCGCGGCGGCGGCCAGCAGCCACGCCGGCACGAGCCATGCGCGCCGCGGCGAACGCAGCGCCGCGCCGAGCGCGAGCAGCAGCGGCGGCACGAGCGCCATCGCGAGCCCGAAGCCGTGCGCGCCCGGCGTCGCGCTCGCGTAGTGCGCGCCGGCCTGGTAGGCCGCCACGGCACCGACCGCTGCCGCGCCGCGCAGGACCGACAGCAGCCGGCTCATCGGCCGCCTCCGTGCGCACGGCGCGGGCACCGGGCCGCGGCCGCGGCACGGCGGCGGACGGGCAGGCGAACCGGAACGGAGCGGAAGGGCGGACGCGGCATGACTGGAGACATCGGGCGGATCGTGGCCGGACACGGTGGTCGGGCCGTCAAACATCATATGAATGGCGGCCGGGACGCGGGTCCGGGCCGGTGGTCGGGCACGCTCATTTTAGGGCCGCGGCGCCGCGCGTTCGGGGCCGGTGCGACCGGGTTTTGTAACCGATTGTATGGCACCGGGCGAACGGTTTCGCGGGGTCGGTCCATTTCCATCCAAAGCGGCTCAAGCGTCTCGTGCATTCGCGTCGCGAAACGGGCCGCGGCGCCGGCTCGCCAGTCTGTAACCATTCACGGTATACGCCCCGATACCCTTCGTCTAGAATCCGCGTAACTTTTACAAACCATCCCCAGACAACGCAGGCGGGGAAGCCGGCAGACGCCGGAGGGACGGAGATTGGCACGCGCCGGGCGTGCACGACGGTTGCCTTTTCCGGGCGCCTTCCGCTGCCATGGGCCGCCTGCCCGCACGCATGATGAACGCACTGGAACAAGAGCTCGCCACGCTGATCATCGGCGAACTGAATCTCGAAGACGTCCCGCTCGACACAGTGACGGCCGACACTCCGCTGTATGGCGAAGGTTTCGGGCTCGACTCCATCGACATCCTGGAAATCGCGCTGCTGATCTCGAAGAAATTCGGCTTCGAACTGCGCTCGGACAATCCGGACAACCAGACGATCTTCGCGACGCTCGGCGCGCTGGCCGCGTACGTCGCCGCGCATCGCACGAAGTAACGGTGGCGCGCAGTGCATGACGGGATGCGGCGGCGATCGGCGTACGGTTCGCCGTCGCGTCGATCGAGGTGAAACGCGATGAACGGAGCAATTCGATGCGGGCGCTCGTGACGGGCGGCAGCGGCGCACTCGGGCAGGCGATCTGCACGGCGCTCGCGCAGGCCGGCCATGAAGTATGGGTGCATGCGAACCGCCATCTCGCGCAGGCGGAGGCGGTCGCGCAGCAGATCGTCGCGGCCGGCGGCAGCGCGCATGCGATCGCATTCGACGTGACCGACGCCGAAGCGACGCTCGCCGCGCTGAAGCCTTTCATCGACACGTCGCCGGTGCAGATCCTCGTCAACAACGCAGGCATTCACGACGACGCGCCGATGGCCGGCATGTCGCAACGGCAATGGCACAGCGTGATCGACGTGACGCTCAATGGCTTTTTCAACGTCACGCAGCCGTTGCTGCTGCCGATGATCCGCACGCGCCGCGGGCGGATCGTCAACATCGCGTCGGTGGCCGGCGTGACCGGCAATCGCGGGCAGGTCAACTACGCGGCCGCGAAGGCGGGGCTGATCGGCGCGACGAAGTCGCTGTCGCTGGAGCTCGCGTCGCGCGGCATCACCGTCAACGCGGTGGCGCCCGGCATCATCGAATCGCCGATGGCCGAACAGGCGTTTCCCGCCGAACGCATCAAGCAGCTCGTGCCCGCGCAACGCGCGGGCCGGCCCGACGAAGTCGCGGCGATGGTCGCGTATCTGGTGTCCGACGCCGCGGCTTATGTGACGGGACAGGTGCTGTCCGTCAACGGCGGTCTCGCGTGACGACGCGCGCCGCGTCCGTCGCGTAACGCAACGCGGCGCAGGGCCGTGTTGCCGCGCGGCCCGCGCCGCATAGTGAGGAAATCGAAGTGTCCGTGCATCCCGTCGACGCCGAACGGCGCTCGTGTTCGCCGCCGTCCGCCACCGCGCCGTTCGCGCATGGCGGCGACCGCGCGCTGCGGCTCGTCCAGATGAGCCATGCGCGGCTCGTCGCGTTGCTGCATGCCGCGCGGCTCGACCACGTCGTGCCGGGCGCGCTGGGCGCGGTGTGCATCGGCGCGGCCGGCTCGCATGCCGATGCCGCGCAACGGATCCTTGCCGATACCGCGCCCGACCTGCCGGTCGCACCGGTGCGGATGGCGCTGCTCGGCGCCGATGCCGCGCCGCACGACGCCGTCTGCGAAATCTGGCAATGCGATGCGCGCGACCTGCGCAGCGAACGGCGCGGCGCACTGCACTACCGCTACAGCGAAACGGCCGGGCTCGTGTTCGGCAGCCTCGTCGTGCAGGAGACGCATGTCACGCACAATGCGTATGACGGCGGTACGCCGCTCGAGCGCGCGACGTTCGATGCATACCGCATGCTGTTCGGCCTGCTCGATGCGCTCGACATGCCGCATCCGCTGCGCATCTGGAACACGGTGCCGGCGATCAACGCGGTGCAGTTCGGGATCGAGCGCTATCGTCAGTTCAATATCGGTCGCCAGCAAGCGTTCGACGCGTGCCATCGCGCGCTGACGGGCGGCGTGCCGGCCGCGTGTGCGCTCGGGTCGGTCGTGCCGGTCGCGGGCGATGCCCCGCCGGCCGCGCCGCTCGCGGTTCATTTCCTCGCGAGCCGCACGCCGGCCGATCCGGTCGAGAATCCGCGCCAGGTGAGCGCGTACCACTACCCGGCGCAGTACGGCCCGCGTGCGCCGACGTTCGCGCGCGCCGCCGCGTGGGCCGCTGGGGCCGCGGCGCCGGTGCTGTTCGTATCGGGTACCGCGAGCATCGTCGGGCATCGCACCGTGCATCACGGCGACGTCGTCGCGCAGACGCGCGAGACGGTCGCGAATCTCGCGGCCGTGCTCGAGCAGGCCGCGCGGCAGGGGCATGGCCCGTTCTCGCTCGCCGACCTGAGCTATCGCGTCTACGTGCGCGACGCCGGCGATGCCGCGGCGCTCGCCGCGATCGGGCGCGTGCTGCGCGACGCGGCCGGGCCACGCGTGCGGCCGCTGTTCGTGCACGCGGACGTGTGCCGCGACGACCTGCTGGTCGAGATCGAGGCCAGTGCGGGACATGCAATGGAGTGGCTGTCATGAAGCGCGAGAACCTCACGATCCGGCAACCGGCGAATGGCGTCGACGATGTCCTCGACGAAGCCTGCCGACGTTCGCCGGCAAGTCATAAAATTTTGTCAGGATCCCCGTCTTCGCAATCGGCTGTTTCCATGTCCAAGCTGCACGCCTCGTCCACCCATCTCGTGCTGATCCCGAGCTACAACCCGGGTGTCAAGGTCGACACGACCGTGCGCCAGGCGCGCGCGCGGTGGAACCCGGTGTGGGTCGTCGTCGACGGCAGCACCGACGGCAGCGCCGAACGGCTGCAGGCGATGGCGAAGCGCGATCCCGGATTGCGCGTGATCGTGCTGCCGGAGAATCGCGGCAAGGGCGCCGCGGTGCTCGCGGGGCTCGACGCGGCGGCCGCGAGCGGCTTCACGCACGTGCTGACGATGGATTCCGACGGCCAGCATCCGGCCGACCTGATTCCCGCCTTCATGGCCGCGTCGCAGGCCGAGCCCGACGCGATGGTGCTCGGCGTGCCGAAGTTCGACGCGAGCGCGCCGCAGCTGCGCGTGCAGGGCCGCCGGCTGTCGAACGCCTGGGCCGACCTCGAGACGCTGTGGGCCGGTATCGGCGATTCGCTGTACGGGTTTCGCGTGTATCCGGTCGCGCCGCTCGCGGCGATCATGCGGCGCCAGCCGTGGATGCGCGGTTTCGACTTCGATCCCGAAGCGGCCGTGCGGCTGTGCTGGGCCGGCGTGCGCCCGATCCGCATCGACGCGCCGGTGCGCTATTTCGGCCGGCACGAGGGCGGCGTCTCGCACTTCCACTATGGCCGCGACAACGCGCTGCTCGCGTGGATGCACCTGCGCCTGTTCGCCGGTTTCGCGGTGCGCCTGCCGATGCTGGTCGCGCGGCGGTTGACGCGGCGCAGCAACCAGACCGCCTGAGCGGCGGCCGGCCCGGTTTCCGTCCCGAACGTCGCCCGGGGGCGACGATTGCTCCGTTTTTTGTCGTCAATTCGGTGACGAATCGCGTCTTCATTTCAATTCATCGAGTAATGAAGGTGTCATCCGATGTAAACATCTGGTAATTTTCTGCCGGATTATGCAAAATCGCCGCTCTCAAATACAACTATCGAGGGATTCCGGGATGCAACTCAAGAAAGCGGTGGCGGCGTGTGGCGTGGCGTTCCTGTTGAGCGCATGCGGTGGGGTACAGAGCCTGGACGCGAACAGCCTGACGTCGGCGGGGACGAACCTGTACAAGGCGGCGACGCTGTCGGACAGCGACATCGCGGCACTGTCGAACGAATCGTGCAAGTCCAGCGACGCCGAGTCGAAGATCGCGCCGGCGAACAGCGCATACGCGAAGCGCCTGACGAAGGTGATGAAGGGCTTCGGCGACATGACGCTGAACGGCCAGAAGATCAACTACAAGGTCTACATGACCAAGGACGTCAACGCGTGGGCGATGGGCAACGGCTGCGTGCGCGTGTACAGCGGCCTGATGGACATGATGAACGACGACGAGCTGCGCGGCGTGATCGGCCATGAAATGGGCCACGTCGCACTGGGTCACTCGAAGAAGGCGATGCAGACGGCGTACGCGGTGAGCGCGGCGCGCAGCGCGGCCGGCGCGGCATCGCCGGGCGTCGCGGCGCTGTCGAGCTCGCAGCTCGGCGACATCACCGAGAAGTTCATCAACGCGCAGTTCTCGCAATCGCAGGAAAGCGCGGCGGACGACTACTCGTTCGACCTGATGAAGCAGAAGGGCATGAGCCAGAAGGGCCTCGTCACCGGCTTCCAGAAGCTCGCGCAGCTGGACGGCGGCCAGAGCTCGATGATGAGCTCGCACCCGTCGTCGGCGAGCCGCGCGCAGCACATCCAGGATCGCATCGCGAAGGGCAGCTGATCGCGCGACGCGCATGACGAATCGCCGGCCCGCGCCGGCGATCGGCACGCGAAACGAAAAACCCCACGCCCGTTCGGGCGTGGGGTTTTTGTCTTGTGGGGCCGCCGGTGCGCCGCTTACGGCACCATTCCCGGCAGCACGTACGCCTGTACGAGCGTGATCAGCCCGACGATCACCGCGAACAGCAGGCTGTGCCGCACCGTGAAGCGGAACAGCTCGGACTCCTTGCCGACGAGGCCCGTCGCCGCGCATGCGACCGCGATCGACTGCGGCGAGATCATCTTCGCGGTCACGCCGCCCGTCGTGTTCGCGGCGACCGCGAGTGTCTCGGGCACGCCGAGCTGGTGCGCGGTGGCCTGCTGCAGCGAGCAGAACAGGGCGTTCGAGGAGGTATCGGAGCCCGTCAGGAACACGCCGAGCCAGCCGAGGAACGGCGAGAAGAACGGGAACGCGGCGCCGGTCGCGGCCAGCATCAGCGCGAGCGTCGACGACATCCCCGAGTAGTTCGCGACGAACGCGAACGCGAGCACGAGGCCGATCGACAGGATCGGGCGCGTCAGCTCCTTCAGCGTCTCGCCGAACGTGACGAGCGCGTCGCGCGGCTTCATCTTCAACAGCGCCATCGAGATCAGCGCGGTCACGAGGATCGCGCTGCCGACCGCCGACACCAGATCGATCTTCAGCACCGCGTCGAGCGCCTTCGGCGTCGCGGCGATCGGGGCGGTCTTCACGACGAGCTGGTCGAGCCCGGCCACGTGGAACTTCAGCACCGTCGACGCGAGTGCGCCGTGTGCGGCGAACAGCGCCTTGAACGGCGCGAGGCTCCAGACGGTGACGACGGCCGTGAGAATCAGGAACGGCGACCACGCGCGCACCGTCTGCGCGAGCGTGTACGGCGACGCCCGACGGCTCGTGCCGGTGCCGAAGCCGGTGCCGCTCGCGCCGAACCCGGCCAGCGCCGCGCCGCCGCCGGACGCGACGAGACCGCCGGCCGGAAGCCGCGCGGTGCGCGGCTGCCACACCTTCAGGAACGCCGCGAGCGCGACGAGGCTGACGAGCGACGACGTGATGTCCGGCAGCTCGGGCCCGATGTGGTTCGACGTGAAGTACTGCGTGACCGCGAAGCTGCCGCCCGCGACGAGCGCGGCCGGCCAGGTCTGCCGCACGCCGCGCAGTCCGTCCATCATGAACACGAGCCAGAACGGCACCGCGAGCGACAGCAGCGGTAGCTGGCGGCCGGCCATCGCGCCGATGTGGAACGGATCGATGCCCGTCACCTGCCCGGCGACGATGATCGGAATGCCCATCGCGCCGAACGCGACCGGCGCGGTATTTGCAATCAGACACAGTCCTGCCGCATGCAGCGGCTTGAAGCCGAGACCGACGAGCAGCGCGGCCGTGATCGCGACGGGTGCGCCGAAGCCGGCGGCGCCTTCGAGGAATGCGCCGAACGAGAAGCCGATCAGCAGCATCTGCAGGCGCTGGTCGTCGGTGATCGACAGCACGGACGCGCGGATGATGTCGAACTGGCCGGTCTTCACGACGATCTTGTACAGGAACACGGCCGCGACGATGATCCATGCGATCGGCCACAGGCCGTAGGCGAAGCCGAAGCCGGCGGCCGCGAGCGCCTGCGGCACGGGCATCCCGTACGCGAGGATCGCGACGCCGAGCGACAGCAGCAGCGTGATCGCGGCGGCGACATGGCCTTTCATCCGCAGTGCGGCCAGCGCGACGAAAAAGAAGATGATCGGAATCGCGGCGACGAACGCCGACAGCCCGAGGCTGCCGAGCGGCGTATAGATCTGATGCCAAACCTGCATGGGTGTCTCCTCCATGGATTTATCGGGGTACGGGTTTGAAAGCGGGGGCGCTATTCGGGCTGGCCGCGGGCGCGCAGCAGGTCGGACAGGCTGCGCGGCGCCGGTTCGAGCGGCGTGCGGTGCTGCGTCCAGCCCATCTGTTGCGCGGGCGTCAGCGCATGCAGGCGCGTCGCGGCCCAGCGGAACGCGCGGTACGCGCGCGGATGCGCGAACGCGCCCGACCAGAAGCGCCACACGAGGTCTTCCGCGCGGTTGTAGTTCGCGCCCTGGCCGCGCAGCGGATGCGCGACGGGTTCGTCGGGCTTGCGGTTCGCCTCGGTGCGCAGCCGCACGAGCAGTTGCGGGATCGGGATCCGCACCGGGCACACCTCGCCGCATGCGCCGCACAGCGTCGACGCGGTCGGCAGGTCGGCCGTCGCATCGAGGCCGAGCAGGTGCGGCGAAATGATCTTGCCGATCGGGCCCGGGTAGGTCGTGCCGTACGCGTGGCCGCCGATGCGCGTGTAGACGGGGCAGTGGTTCATGCACGCGCCGCAGCGGATGCATTGCAGCGTCGCGCGCAGCTGGTCGTCCGCGTACGCCTGCGTGCGGCCGTTGTCGAGCAGCACGAGATGCAGCTCGCGCGGGCCGTCGCGTTCGCCGTCGCGCCGCGGGCCCGAGATCAGGTTGAAGTAGGTCGTGATCGCCTGGCCGGTGGCCGAGCGCGTGAGCAGGCTCGACAGCGGCACGATGTGCTCGAGCTTCTCGACGACCTTCTCGATCCCCATGATCGCGATGTGCGTGTCGGGCACCGTCGTCGACAGGCGGCCGTTGCCTTCGTTCTCGACGAGCCACAGCGTGCCCGTGTCGGCCGCCGCGAAGTTCACGCCGGACAGGCCGATGTCGGCTTCGGCGAATGCGCGGCGCAGCGCGCGACGGCCGGTCTGGATCAGCTCGTCGACGTCCTCCGTGTAGCGCGTGCCGGGGATGTGTGCCTCGAACAGCTCGGCGATGTCGCCGCGCGTCTTGTGGATCGCCGGCATCACGATGTGCGACGGCTTCTCGCCCGCGAGCTGCACGATGAATTCGCCCATGTCGGATTCGATGCAGTCGACGCCGTGCTCCGCGAGGTAATGGTTCAGCTCGATTTCCTCGCTCGCCATCGACTTGCCCTTGATCACGCGGCGCGCCTTCCTCGCCTGCGCGATGCCGAGCACGATCGCGTTCGCGTCGGCGGCCGTCTCGGCCCAGTGCACGTGCACGCCGGCCTCGGTGAGCTTCGTCTCCAGCCGTTCGAGCAGCGCGGGCAGTTGCGCGAGCGCGTGCTGCCGCACGGCTTCGCCGAGATCGCGCAGCTGCTGCAGTTCGTCGTCATCGGGGAATTGCGTCGCACGCTTGCCCTGCAGGAAGTCCATCGCACCGCGAAAGCTCCGGCGCAACGCGGGATCGTCGAGCGCGGCGCGCGCGCGGCTCTTGAAGTCGCCGGGGGCGACGAATTGCAGCGTGTGGTCGCTCATCGCGGCGGCTCCTCGCAAGCGGGTGCGGCCGACGAGGCGGCCGAATCGGTGACGATCACGACCCACAGGCGGCGCGGGCCGTGTGCGCCGTAGGCGAGCGTCTGCTGGATGTCGGAGGTCTTGGACGGGCCCGACACCAGCACGAGGTTGGTCGGCATGCCGGCGTGCCAGCGTTCCGCCTGGACGGCCGCGTGCAGGTCGGCATGCAGCGTGTTCGCGTGGACGAGCGCGACATGCAGCGGCGGCACCAGCGATACCGTGCGCGGCGTGCCGGCATCGGGCGCGAGCACGACGGTGCCGGTGGCCGCGATACCGGAGCGCGCGACGGTGAAGCCCGCATCGATCGTGTCGAACAGCTCGGCCTTCCATGCGTCGATCGGCCGGTCGAACGGCACCGGGGCGACTGCGTCGGGCAGTGCACGGGCGAGCGCCGCGGATTCGGCGCGCGCCGGGTCGAGCAGCAGGCGGCGCACGCCAGCGTCGGCGAGGCGCGCGGCAAGCTGCGCGGGCCATGCGTCGGCGCTCGCGCACCAGACGTCCGCGTGCGATGCGGCAAGCGCGGCCTGCATCGCCTGTGCGAGTGCCTGCGGGTCGCGTCCGGTCGAGGTGCGGCGCCTGTCGTAATGCGTGTCGATGCGCGCGTCCAGCGCGGGGGCGGCCGTTGCGGCGACGCCCGGCGAGGCGGCGCGCAGGCGCGCGAGAATCGCGGCGCGCGCGCTCATCGCTTGTCTCCGCGCAACGAGGCGGCGCCGGACGTACGGCGCCACAGGAAGCTCGCGAGATGCTCGACCGGCAGCGGCGCGCCGGCCTTGGCCGCGGCGTGGCCGATGTTCAGCAGGCAGCCGCAGTCCGCGGACACGAGCCGGTCGCAGCCCGTCGCGCAGGCCGACGCGACCTTGTCGCGCACCATCGCGCCGGAGATGTCCGGATGCTTCAGCGAGAACGTGCCGCCGAAGCCGCAGCACTCGGATTCGCGTTCGTGCTCGATCCGGGTCACGCCGGGCAGCGCGTCGACGAGCGCGACGCCATGGACGCGCGTGCCCATCTCGCGGCGGGCCGCGCACGACGTGTGCAGCACGACGCGCTCGTCGGGCCCGGCGCCGGCCGTGGCCGCGTCGAGCCGTACATCGAGTACGTGGACGAGGAATTCCGCGAGTTCGTAGGTCCGTTCCGCGATCGCGCGGGCCTTCGGGCCGTTGACGGGATCGTCCGCGAACAGCGCTGGCCAATGGTGCCGGATCATGCCTGCGCACGAGCCGGACGGCACGATCACGGGCCACGGCTCGGCGAACAGGTCGAGCTGCGCGGCCGCGACGCGGCGCGCTTCGTCGGGATTGCCGCTGCTGTAGGCCGGCTGCCCGCAGCAGCTCTGGCGGCGCGGATAGTGGACGGTCAGACTTTCGCGCTCCAGCAGGCGGACCGCGTCGAGCCCCGCTTCGGGGACGAACAGGTCGACCAGGCAGGTCGCGAACAGATAGACGTGCGCGGGGACGGCGGCGGGGTACTGCCTTTCGTTCATGTCTCGCTCCAGGGGCGACGGCCCGGCATGCGGGTCGACGATTTCGCTGCATAATTCCCGCGACGGCGCCGCGGCTCAAATTGGTTGGGCCAATCGGCGTGACAGGCAATGAGCGGGGAGAGGCGGCGATGGCAGCGATGACGGCACGGGGCCGGACCGAAGTGGTGATGCGCAAGATCGAGACGGCGCTGCTCGACGGCACCTGGCCGGCCGGTGCGCGGCTGCCGGCCGAGCGCGTGCTCGCGCAGCAGTACGGCGTCGCGCGCAATACCGTGCGCGAGGCGACCCAGCGGCTCGTCGCGCGCGGGCTGCTGCAGAGCCGGCGCGGCGCGGGGGTCTACGTGACCGACCAGTTGCGCGCGGGCATCGCGTCGCCGTGGGGCCAGCTGGTCGCCGATCATCCGGCGCTGCGCGACGACATCCTCGAATTCCGCCGCGTGCTCGAAGGCGCGACCGCTTATTTCGCCGCGCTGCGGGCCGATGCGAACGACCGGCGCCGGATCCGCGCGCTGCTGCGCGAACTCGAAACCGCGCACGCGAACGACGACGCGGCCGTCGAGGCCGCGACCGACGCGAAGCTGCACGAGGCGATCGCGCTCGCGTCGCACAACACGATGTTCCTGCACCTGCATACGAGCGTGATCGGGATGCTGCGCGAGCACATCTCGATCAACGTGGCGGGCATGACGATGGAGGACGAGCAGGCGTCCGAGCTGCTGTTGCAACAGCACCGCGTCGTGTGCGACGCGATCTGCGCGCAGCGGCCCGAAGAAGCGCGCACCGCGATGCAGACGCACATCGACTATGTGCGCAGCCATTTCGAGCGCAGCGGCGACGGGCGGTGAGATTGGTCGGACCACATCCGCTCGAGGCGCGTCCAGCCGGCGGATTGGGCATGTCCGGGCGTCGCCCGCCGGCAGCCGGCCGCGCGCGGGCCGCCGTGCGCCGCCCGCGCGATTGACCGGGTCGTCGGCCGCCCACTAGAATCGGCCGGAGCGGCGCGCCAGCCGCGCGCCGCGGCGAATGCGGACCGTCGTTCCGCCAGTCGAGGAAGCTCCCGTGCTCACGTCCTTCATCCGGCGCGCGCCGGCCGCGCCGTCATGGCGTGCCGCATGCCGCCCGGCCCGTGCGCTGGCCGTCTGCGCACTGCTGTCGCTCGTCGCCGCGTGCGCGACGCATCCACCCGCCACCACCCTCGATCGCCCGGTTTCGCATGCGTTGCCGCCCGACACCGCGACGCCGCTGGGCGACGCGCTGGCGGCACCCGAGGCCGCGCATCCCGGCCAGTCGGGCTTCCGGCTGCTGGCCGATGGCGCGCAGGCGCTGCAGATGCGCATCGCGCTCGCCCGCGCGGCGACGAAGACGCTCGACATGCAGTACTACATCGCGACCGAGGACACGACGGGCAAGCTGCTGCTCGCCGCGGCGCTGTACGCGGCCGATCGCGGCGTGCGCGTGCGGATGCTGGTCGACGACCTGAACTTCCGCGACATCGACCGCGTGATGGCCGCGCTGAACACGCACCCGAACATCGAGATCCGCGTATTCAACCCGTTCGGCGCGTCGCGGCAGGGGATGGTCGAGCGCACGACCAACTTCTTCACGCGCATCGACAGCTTCACGCGCCGGATGCACAACAAGGCGATGATCGCGGACAACCAGCTCGCGATCGTCGGCGGCCGCAATCTCGGCGACGAATACTTCAGCGCGAGCCCGACGCTGCAGTTCCGCGATCTCGACGTGCTCGCCGCCGGCCCGGTGACGAACGACGTGTCGGCGAGCTTCGACACGTACTGGTCGAGCGCGAGCAGCTATCCGCTGCGCGTGCTGAATCACCAGTCGTTCGATCCGAAGGAACTCGACGCGATGCGCGACGGGCTGCGCAGCCACTGGCGCGAGAACGCCGAGCCGTACAACGCGAAGCCGCTGAACGCGACGCCGCTCGCGCAGCAGATCGCGCGCGACGAGCTCGGGCTCGTGTGGGCGCCGGCCGAGTTCAAGGTCGATGCACCCGAC
Source organism: Burkholderia sp. L-4 (assembly GCF_056856535.1). Lineage (NCBI taxonomy): Bacteria > Pseudomonadati > Pseudomonadota > Betaproteobacteria > Burkholderiales > Burkholderiaceae > Burkholderia > Burkholderia sp. L-4. Next base: position 3,125,793 of record NZ_JBXEOX010000001.1, on the reverse strand, counting down.
AAGGTCGCTCGGCCGACCGACGCGTACGTCAGCCCGCCGATGCAGCGCCTCGTCGAACTGACGCGCGGCGCGCAGCAGGAATTCCTCGCGTTTTCGCCCTATTTCGTGCCGCACGACGCGGGCGTGAAGATTCTCGGCGACACGACCGCGCGCGGCGTGCGCGTCGCGATCCTGACGAATTCGCTCGCCGCGACCGACGCGGTCGCCGTGCAGGCCGGCTACGCGCCGTACCGCGTGCCGCTGCTGCGGCACGGCGTCGAGCTGTACGAGTTCAAGGCGCAGCCGGGCCGCCAGCGCCCGCGCCTGTTCGGGTCGCGCTCGCGCGCGAGCCTGCACGCGAAGGCGTACGTGATCGACCGGAAGATCCTCGTGATCGGCTCGATGAACCTCGACCCGCGTTCCGCGCACCTGAATACCGAACTGGCGCTGGTGATCCACAGCCCGGCGCTTGCCGAGCAGGTCGCGACGATCTTCGCGCGCGTGACGCAGCCGGACGAAAGCTACCGCGTGAGCCTCGCCGCGCCGGCGGGCGGCGGGTCGTCCGAACTCGAATGGACGGGCGTCGACGACGGCCAGCCGGCGACCTATCGCGTCGATCCGCACGCGGGGCTGATGCGCAACCTGATGACGGGCATCTTCACCCTGCTGCCGGTCGACGATCAGCTTTGAGCGCCCCGGCAAACAGGGGGCGGAAGCGCTCCGGCTAAACCCGCGTTACCGGGGCGCGGGGAAGGTGATATGGTTGTGTGCGCAACTATATGGGCGTGCGTGACGATGCCGCGGACGGCCCGTGCCGTGCGCGCCGCGCGCACCCGCAACCGGAGTTCCTCCATGCAACGTGTACCGAACCAGCCGTTCACGCGTCCCGCCCGCTTCTCCGAAGCCGAATGGCAGGCGCGCGTGCAGCTCGCGGCCGCTTACCGCATCTTCGACCACCTCGGCTGGACCGAGCTGATCTACAACCATATCTCGCTGCGCGTGCCGGGCGAGGACGGGCATTTCCTGATCAATCCGTTCGGGCTCCATTACCGCGAGGTGTGCGCATCGAACCTCGTGAAGATCGACATCGACGGCAACCTGATCGGGCATTCCGACTGGCCGATCAATCCGGCCGGCTTCACGTTCCACAGCGCGATCCATGCGGCGCTGCCCGATGCGCATTGCGTGATGCACGTGCACACGACGCCGACGATGGCCGTGTGCTGCTCGCGCGACGGGCTGTCGTTTTCCAATTTCTATTCGGCGCAGCTGTACGGGAAGATCGCGTATCACGACTTCGAGGGCATCACCGTGCATCTGGAGGAGGGCCGGCGCATCGTCGAGAGCGCGGGCGGGCGGCCCGTGCTGCTGCTGCGCAACCACGGACCGGTGACGATCGGCGCGACGCTCGCGCAGACGTTCTCGCTGATGTGGCTGCTCAACCGCGCGTGCGAGGTGCAGGTCGCGACGCATGCGATCGGCGGCCCGCTGCCGATCGCGCCGCCCGTGCTCGAGGGGTGCGTGCGCGATTCGCTGAATTTCGATCCGAAGCACGGCGCGGGGCAGGATGCGTTCGACGCGCTGCAGCGTATCGTCGATCGGATCGATCCCGGCTATCGCGCGTGACTCGACCTGGCGCGGCTGCCGGCGGCGCATGCAAAAAAAACGCGGCCGGGTGGCCGCGTGAATACTCGCAGACTCCTTCGGACGAAGGAAACAAGCAACTGTGAGACGAAGTGTAGCGAAAGCCCGCGCGCGGATTCAGCCGTCGGGTTGCAAAGGTCCGTTCCAGGTTGACGCAGACTGACGCGACGCTGCCGGTCGCGGCGCCGCGACGATTCGCTGCCTGGCCGTTCGGCGGACTCCCGCAACGGCGGCGATCGACTACCATCCTATCTGGCGCCCCCGTCCGGGCGGCGTACAACGTCGTACAAGGAGAGTCCATGCTCAAGCTGCGTTTGCTCCAGGTCGCGTTACTCGCGGGCGTGCTGGCCGCCGGCAGCGCCGCTGCCGAAACGGTGCGCCTGTCCGCCAGTCTCCAGCCGTCGAGCGAAGTCCCGCCCACGGCGACCAAGGGTTCGGGCAAGGTCGACGCCACGTACGACACGGCCACCCATACGCTGCAGTGGACGGTCACTTACGACCACCTCACGGGGCCGGCCACCGCCGCGCATTTCCACGGGCCCGCGCCGGTCGGCCAGAATGCGGGCGTGCAGGTGCCGATCCCGAAGGACGAGCTGGCGAGCCCGATCAAGGGTTCGAAGGAGCTCACCGACGCGCAGGTTACCGACCTGATGGGCGGCAAGTGGTACTTCAACGTCCATACGAAGGAGCACCCGGCCGGCGAGATCCGCGGCCAGGTGATGCCGGCGAACTGAGCGCCGGCGTTTGATATAGAGGCACCTGTCGAGCGGGGCGGGAACGTTCGCACGTACCATCGTCACACTGCGATGACGGAGTGCATTCGATGAGTTGGCAAAGCAAGCTCGCCTGCTGGCTGCTGCGCTGGCAGTTTCGTCCCGAGACCACGCGCGAGGTGCTCGACCCCGCGCGTGCGCGGCGCTTTACCGATCTGCGGATGATCGTGCCGCGCCGCGCGCCGTCGGGCTACCGGCTGCGCCAGTGCCATGGCGCGGGCGATGCGCCGCTGCGCGGCGAGTGGCTCGAGCGCACCGACGCGAGCGCGGGGCGCGGGCCCGGCCGCACGCTGCTGTACTTCCACGGCGGCGGTTATTACTTCTGTTCGACGAGAACGCACCGGCCGCTGGTGTTCGGCCTGACGAAGCGTGCGGGTGTGCGCTCGTTCTCGCTCGACTACCGGCTCGCGCCCGAAAACCGTTTCCCGGCCGCGCTCGACGATGCGCTCGCGGCCTACCGGCAACTGCTGGCGCTCGGCACGCCGCCCGAGTCGATCGTGCTCGGCGGCGATTCGGCGGGCGGCGGCCTCGCGCTCGCGACGCTCGTCGCGCTGCGCGATCGCGGCGAACCGTTGCCGGCCGGCGCGATCCTGTTCTCGCCGTGGACCGATCTCGCGGCCACCGGCGCGACGCTGCGCACCAACGACGGCGCCGATCCGATGTTTGCCGGCTCGGCGCTGCCGAAGGCCGCGAAGCTGTACCTCGGCGACACGCCGGCAACGCATCCGTACGCATCGCCACTCTACGCGGATTTCACGGGCCTGCCGCCGCTGTATATCCAGGTCGGCAGCACCGAGGTGCTGCTCGACGATTCGCGCCGTGTTGCCGAGAAGGCTGCGGCGGCCGGCGTGGCGGTGGAGATCGAGGTGTGGCCCGACATGCCGCACGTGTGGCAGCTGTACGCGCCGATGATGCCGGAAGCGCGCGACGCGCTCGACCGCGCGGCCGCGTTCCTGCGCCGCGTCGCGGTCGAACGCGCGGTTCAGCGCGTCGGCGAGGCGTCGATCGCCTGATAGGCGGCCTTGACGGCCGCCGCGCCGTACTTGCGCTCGAGCCGGCGCACGGTGAAATGGCCGTGCGCCATCTGCTGGAAGTGGTCGATGAACAGCGTATTGACGGTCGCCCCCAGCACGGCGCCGATCGCCGGGATCGACTTCGCGGCCATCTGCTCGGTCACCTGCACCGAGAAGCGCGACGCGACCGTCTGCACGAGCTTGAACACGGCCGCCGAGCTGTGCGCGGCGATGCCTTTCGTCGTGATGTCCGACGACGCCTTCGAGATCGCTTGCGCAAGCGCGCCGCGCAGCACGAAATAACCGAGATCGGCGTCCTCTTCCTGCTTGTCCGGGTTGCCGCCCATGCCGAGCACGGCCAGGCATTGCAGCTGCGTATCGACCGACGTCAGGTCCTCGCCTTCGCTGCGCGCGATGTCGCATACCGAGCGGAAGATCAGCGTGGTCGTCACCGGCAGCTCGACCGGCAGCGCGAGAAAGCCGAACGCGCCGCCCGCCGCGCCGGTCGTCGCGACCGCGAGCTTGTGCAGCAGGTTGCTCGGCTTGTCGGGCTCGGCGTCCGGCGCCGGCGGCATGCCGAGCGTGCGCAGCGCGATGTTCAGGCACTTGCGCAGCGCGAGCTGCGTCGCGTCGTTGATCTTGCCGGTCGCGAAATCCGGCAGCCGCGCGATCATTTTCTCGACCGGCGCGCCGAGCATCCCGGTCAGCTTCATCGTCAGCGACGGACTTTCCAGTACCTGCTTCGCGCGCCCCAGCGCGTCCCGATCCTCCGGCGACAGCGTCGTCGCGGGGTTGATTGAAATCGGTTCCATTTCTCTCCTTGGCGTGAACAGGCCCCAAACCGTCGCCAGCCTAGATTACTCCGGCATGCTAGAATTTTGAGATTGTTTGACTCGTCAAAAGTTGCATCAACAAAAAAATGGCTGTCCATACTGCCGCCCACCATTCGAGCGGGCAAGTCCTGCCGTTCCGCGAATCGCTGCTGGCGATGATCGGCATCTCGTTCGTCACCATGCTGGTCGCGCTCGACCAGACGGTCGTCGGCACCGCGCTGCCGACCATCGTCGCCGAACTCAGGGGCTTCGACCTGTACGCGTGGGTCGCGACCTCGTATCTCCTCAGTTCCGTGATCACCGTGCCGATCTTCGGCCGGCTCGGCGACTATTACGGCCGCAAGCCGTTCGTGATCGTGTCGATCGTCGTGTTCACCGGCGCGTCGGTGCTGTGCGGGATGGCCAACGACATGCTGTACCTCGTGCTCGCGCGCGGCCTGCAGGGAATCGGCGGCGGGATGCTGGTCGGTACCGCGTTCGCGTGCATCCCCGACCTGTTCCCCGATTCCGTCGTGCGGCTGCGCTGGCAGGTGCTGATGAGCTCCGCGTTCGGCATCGCGAACGCGGTCGGCCCGTCGCTCGGCGGCGTGCTGACCCAGTCGTTCGGCTGGCGCTCGGTGTTCTACGTGAACCTGCCGGTCGGCCTGCTGTCGCTGTTCTTCGTGTGGCGCTACCTGCCGCACCTGCGCCACGTCGTGCACGATCGCAAGATGCGGCTCGACTGGCCGGGCGCGCTGCTGATCGCGCTGTCGCTCGGCGCGCTGCAGCTGTTCGTCGAATGGCTGCCGAAGTACGGCGTCGCGAGCTGGGCGTCGCTGCTGCTCGTCGTCGCGGTCGCGGCCGGCGTCGGCCTGTGGCACTGGGAGAAGCGCTGCGCACAGCCCATTTTGCCGTTCGACATGTTCGGCAACCGCGCGCTGTCCGCGCTGTTCGTGCTCGCGATCCTCGCCGGCTTCTCGATGTTCTCGCTGCTGTTCTACGCGCCGCTGCTGTTCCAGGGCGGCTTCGGGATGTCGCCGAAGGAAGCCGGGCTCGTGATCACGCCGCTCGTCGTGTTCATCACGATCGGCAGCATCATGAACGGACGCGTCGTCACGCGCATCCGCCATCCGAACGCGATGCTGCACGTCGGCTTCGTGCTGTTCGCGATCGCGTGCGCGGGCATCGTCGTCTCGACGCACACGACGCCGGCCTGGATGCTGATGGCGCTGATGGTCGCGGGCGGCATCGGGCTCGGTTTCGTGCTGCCGAACCTCACCGTATTCGCGCAGCAGGCAGCCGGACGCGAGCACCTCGGGATCGCGACGGCGCTGCTGCAATCGCTGCGGATGGTCGGCGGGATGCTCGGCACCGCGCTGACGGGCACGCTCGTCAACCAGATGTATTCGAGCGGCGTGCGCGACGCGCTGTCGGCCGATCACGCGATGCAGTGGCATGCACAGCTCGCCGATCCGCAGATCCTGATCGATCGCGCGGCACAGGGCGGTCTCGTCGCGGCGCTCACGCGCGCCGGGCATAATGGCGCGCTGCTGCTGGAAGCGGCCCGCGAATCGCTGGTCGGCGCGATCCACCTGGGCGTCGCGATGGCGGCCGTCGTGGCCGTGGTGTCGGTGTGGCAGTGCCGCCGCGTGCCGCCGATTGCGTTGCGGCGCAAGATCGAGCCGCACGTCGCGGCCGATTGACCGATCGGGCGATTCAACGATTCAACGATTCAACGATTTACCGGAACGACATCAGCGCATGGAAGAACAGGACCGCGTCGCGATCTTGCAGCAATTCGGACGCACGTATCGCGCGTTCATGACCGCGTTCGAAGCGCACGTCGGGCAGCCGATGCCGCGCTGGCGCATCATGGTCGCGCTGCACACGATGGGCGGGCATTCGTCGCAGAAGAAGCTCGTCGAAGTGCTGCGCATCGATCCGGGCGCGCTCACGCGCCAGTTGAAGTCGCTCGATGCGCTCGGCTGGATCGAGCGCGAATCCGATGCGCGCGACAACCGCGTGACCAACGTGACGCTGACGGACGAAGGCCGCGCGGCGTTCGACGCGTGCCTGCCGCGCCGCAAGGCGTTCATCGAACAGACGATGGCGCAGTTGCCGGACGACGTGCTCAATGCGCTGTCGGGTGCGCTCGCGATGCTGGAAGCGCGGATCGCGGACGTCGGCTCGACGCCGGCCGCGCGCTGACGCGCGGGGCAGGGCGGCACGCCGGCGCCGCCGGCCGCCGCTTCATGTCATCCCGATCCGCTTCGGGCTTACAGCTCGATGCGCGTGCCGAGCAGCGCGAGGAATTGCGCGAGCCAGGCCGGATGCGCGGGCCACGCAGGCGCGGTGACGAACGGCGCGTCGGTCACGGCCGCGTCGACCGGAATATCCGCGTATTCGCCGCCCGCGAGCTTCACCTCGGGGGCGCAGGCCGGGTACGCCGAAATGCGCTTGCCGCGGATCACGTCGGCGGCCGCCAGCAACTGTGCCGCATGGCAGATCGCGGCGATCGGCTTGCCGGCTTCGGCGAACGCGCGCACGAGCGCAATCACCTTCGGATCGAGTCGCAGGTATTCGGGCGCGCGGCCGCCCGCGATCGCGAGCGCGTCGTAGCGCGCCGCATCGACGTCGTCGAACGCGGCATTCAGCGTGAACTGGTGGCCGGGTTTCTCGGTGTAGGTCTGGTCGCCTTCGAAGTCGTGGATCGCGGTCTTGATCTTGTCGCCCGCGCGCTTGCCCGGACACACGGCATCGACATGGTGGCCGACGGCCTGCAGTGCCTGGAACGGCACCATCGTTTCGTAGTCTTCGGCGAAATCGCCGGTCAGGAACAGGATCTTCTTCGCGGCCATGGCTTTCTCCCGTAAAGCAGCGTTGAAGGCCCGTTCGCGCCGTGCGCGACGGGCCCCGAGGACGAAAGCGCAGTGTACTCCGGCGGATTGAAGCGCGCGTGACGGCCGCCCCCGCGCGAGCGGCGGGGCGGTGCGCGCAATGGACGTCAGAAGAACGTTTCGACGACTTCCGTCACGCGGAACTGCGGATCGAGCACGAGCACCTGGCGCCACTTGTCGAACGTCAGGCACGGGTGCGAGATGTCGAACGCGACCATGTCGCCGACTTTCACGTCCGCGCCCGGCGGGATCTGCAGGTACGCGTGCTGGTCCATCATCCCGGTCACGGCCCAGCCTTCGGTCGCCGCGACGTCGCGCGGCGCGGTGTCGCGGCCCGGACGGAAGTGGCGCGCCGGCTCGGGCAGGCCCGCGTCGAACGCCGCGTCGCGCTTGCCGAGCGCGACGATCGCCCGATCGGCCTCCGGCACCGACTGCACGTACGCCCACAGCTGCAATGCCGGCAGCAGCCCCTCGCCCATCGAGCGCGCGATCGGGTTGCGCGCGAACACGTCGGTCTGCGCCTTCTTGTAGATGCCGACGTCGTGCGTCAGATAGCAGCCCGGTCGCAGCACGACTTCCGCGAAGCCCGCATCCGACGCCTTCCTGAATTCTTCCGCGACCACGTCGTACCACGCCGAGCCGGCGCCGGACAGGATCGCCGGCGTGCGCGCGAAGCGGCCTGCCTCGGCGAGCACGCGCGTGAGCGCGACGGCTTCCTGCAGGAACGTGCGGATCTCGCCTTCCTCTTTCAGCACGCCTTCATAGAGTTCGATGCCGGCCAGCTTCAGCGTGTCCGGATAGCGCGCGATCGCGGCCAGCACGGCCTCGCGCTGCGCGGCATCGCGCACGCCCGCGCGGCCGCCCGGCACGCCGAGCTCGATCAGCACGTTCAGCGGTTTCTTCGCGTCGCCGAAGAAGCGGCCGAGCTGGTCGACGCTTTCCGCAGAGTCGACGAGACAGAAGAATTCGAAATCGGGATCCGACAGCAGCCCGGCGATGATCGTCATGTTCTGGCGGCCGACCAGCTGGTTCGCGAGCAGCACGCGCCGCACGCCGCCGTGATACGCGGCCTGGGTCTGGTGCGCGGTCGCGAGCGTGATGCCCCACGCGCCGGCGTCGAGCTGGCGGCGGAACAGTTGCGGCGCCATCGTCGTCTTGCCGTGCGGCGCGAACTTGACGCCGTATTTCCGGACGAACGCCTGCATCCAGTTCAGGTTGTGTTCGACGCGATCCTCGTAAAGCACGGCGGCCGGCAGGCTGACGTCTTCCGCGAGCAGGTTCCACTCGAGGCGGCCTGCGTCGTCGAGCGGCACGCTCGCGCTCGGCACGTTGCCGAGCCCCTTGCCCAACGGATTGATTGTCGGTTCCTGATAGTTTGTAACTTTCATGTCATCCCGCTCCATCATCACTATGCATTGCACTGAAGTTGACACGCAGATGGTACAGAAAGTAGCATCTGCGCGGTGATGTTATTTAGTAACATCGAGCTTCACACCCTTATCCGCAGATGAATACGCCCGCCTCCCCGTCCGCTCCGCTCGCGGCCGAGCCTCATCCGGCTCCGGCCGCCCCGCCGGTCCTCGACATCGTCGCGCGGATCGCCGAATGCGCGCCCGAGCTGCGCGAAGCCGAGCGCAAGGTCGCCGCGTTCATCCTCGCCGATCTGGCGCGCGCCGCGCATGCGAGCATCGGCGCGCTCGCGCGCGACGCGGAGGTCAGCGTCGCGACGGTCACGCGTTTCGCGAAGGCCGTCGGCTGCCGCGACGTGCGCGAACTGAAGGTGCTCGTCGCACAGGCGGCGGCCGTCGGCCAGCGCTTCCTGGTGCCGTCCGGCGACGCGCCGGCCGACGACACGAGCCCCGCGTCGATGGTCTACGACGAGATTCGCGTGGCGCTCGCGCACAACCACCAGCTGCTGCGCAACACGTCGTTCGACGCGGCGGCCGACCTGCTCGCCGGCGCGAAGATGACCTACGTGTACGGGCAGGGCGGCGGCTCGACCGCGCTCGCCGACGAGCTGCGCTTCCGGCTCGTGCGCTTCGGCCGGCCGGTCGCGAGCTACCAGGACAGCGTGCTGCAGCGAATGGTGGCCGCGACGCTGTCGCGCGACACCGTGGTCGTCGCGCTGTCGGTGAGCGGGCGCGTGCCCGAGCTGCTCGAGAGCTGCCGGCTCGCGAAGCGCTACGGCGCGAAGCTGATCGCGATCACCGCGCCGGCGTCGCCGCTCGCGAAGCTCGCCGACCACCTGATCCCGGTCGTCGCATTCGAAACCGATTTCATCTACAAGCCTTCGACGTCGCGTTACGCGATGATGATGGCGATCGACGTGCTCGTTACCGGCGTCGCATTGCGGCTCGGCGATGCGGGCCGGGAATCGCTGCGCCGCATCAAGCACGCGCTCGATGCGCACCGCGGCGGCGGAGACCGTCAACCGGTAGGAGACTGACCATGCATTCGCATCCCGAAGCCGCCGATACGCTGATCGTCGGCGCGCAACTGTACGACGGCACCGGCGCGCCGCCCGTCACGCGCGACGTCGCGATCCGCAACGGCCTGATCGCCGCGATCGGCAACCTGTCGAACTGGCTGGCCGAGAACGTCGTGGAGGCGAACGGCCGCGCGCTCGCGCCGGGTTTCGTCGACGTGCACACGCACGACGACACGCACGTGATCCGCGCGCCGGAGATGATCCCGAAGATCTCGCAGGGCGTGACGACCGTGATCGTCGGCAACTGCGGGATCAGCGCGTCGCCCGTGACGCTCGCGGGCGATCCGCCCGACCCGATGAACCTGCTCGGCGAGCGCGGCGCGTTCCGGTACCCGACCTTCGCCGACTACGTCGCGGCCGTGAACGAGGCGCGCCCGGCCGTGAACGTCGCGGCGCTCGTCGGTCATACGGCGCTGCGCAACAACCAGATGGACCGTCTCGACCGCGCGGCGACCGACGGCGAGATCGCCGGGATGCGCGCGCAGCTCGAGGAGGCGCTCGCGAACGGCGCGCTCGGCCTGTCGTCGGGCCTCGCGTACGGTTCCGCGTTCGCGGCGCCGGCCGAGGAAGTGATGGCGCTCGCCGAGCCGCTCGCGAAGGCCGGCGCGCTGTATACGACGCACATGCGCACCGAATTCGACGCGATCCTCGACGCGATGGACGAGGCGTATCGCGTCGGCCGCCATGCGCAGGTGCCGGTCGTGATCTCGCACCTGAAGTGCGCGGGCCCGTCGAACTGGGGGCGCAGCACCGAAGTGCTCGCGTCGCTCGAGGGCGCGCGCCGCTACCAGCCGGTCGGCTGCGACTGCTATCCGTACAGTCGCAGCTCGTCGACGCTGGACCTGAAGCAGGTGACGGGCGATATCGACATCACGATCACGTGGTCGGAGCCGCACCCGGAAGTCGCGGGCAAGCTGCTCAAGGCGATCGCGGCCGACTGGGGCGTGACCGAGCAGGAAGCCGCGCAGCGCATCCGCCCGGCCGGCGCCGTGTACCACAACATGTCCGAGGACGACGTGCGCCGGATCCTGTCGCACCCCGCGACGATGATCGGCTCGGACGGGCTGCCGAACGATCCGCTGCCGCATCCGCGGCTGTGGGGCGCGTTCCCGCGCGTGCTCGGCCATTACGTGCGCGACACGAACCTGCTGCCGCTCGAGGAGGCGATCCGCAAGATGACGTCGCTGTCCGCGCGCCGCTACGGGATCGCGAAGCGCGGCGAGGTGCATGTCGGCTACCACGCCGATCTCGTGCTGTTCGACCCGGCGCGCGTGATCGACGCCGCGACGTTCGAGAAGCCGCAGCAGCCCGCGCACGGGATCGATGCCGTGTGGGTGAACGGCGTGCTGACTTACGAAAACGGCCAGCCGACCGGCGAGCGCGCCGGCGGGTTCGTCGCGCGCGGCGAGCGCGTGGCGGCGAGTGCCGACGCCGCGTTCTGAACGCGGCGGCCGTTCCGATCTTCCGCGCGTGCCGCAGCCGGCGCGCGCATCCGCAACCGAGATGTGAGGAGTGAAACGATGAAGCGATATGGCGTGGGCGAAGCGAAGGGGACCGGCGGCCAGGTGATGCCGTTCGCGCGTGCGGTCGAGGCCGACGGCTGGCTGTATGTGTCCGGCCAGACGCCGATGGTGAACGGCGAGGTCGTCGAGGGCGGCATCGTCACGCAGTCGAAGCAGACGATCGAGAACGTGATCGCGATCCTGAAGGAAGCCGGCTACGGCCTCGAGCACGTCGTGCGCTGCGGCGTGTGGCTCGACGACGCGCGCGATTTCGCGTCGTTCAACAAGGTGTTCGTGTCGTACTTCGGCGAGCATCCGCCGGCACGCGCGTGCGTGCAGTCGAGCATGGTCATCGACTGCAAGGTCGAGGTCGACTGCATCGCGTACAAGGCGCCGGCGAAGTAACGCGGCCGCGCTTTTCCGCGCACGGTAAACAGCCCGGTCGGTGGAAGCCGACCGGGCTGTCTCGTCTGGCGCCCGCCGCGGGCCGTCCTTACTGCCGCGCCGTGCGCGCGTTGTCCGGCATCGGCTGGTTGTAGTTGGTGCGGAACGGGTTGATGTCGAGCCCGCCGCGCCGCGTATAGCGCGCGTACACCGCGAGCTTCACCGGTTTGCACGCGTGCATGATGTCGAGGAAGATCCGCTCGACGCACTGCTCGTGAAAGCCCGTGTGATTGCGGAACGAGATGATGTAGCGCAGCAGGCCCGCGTGGTCGATCTGCGGCCCGACGTAGTGGATCTGCACGCTGCCCCAGTCGGGCTGGCCCGTGACCGGGCAGTTCGAGCGCAGCAGGTCGGACACGAGCGTCTCCTCGACCGGCGCTTCGTCCTCGGCGGCCGACAGCAGCGACGGATCGGGTTCGTAGATGTCGGTGTCGAGGTCGAGGCGGTCGAGCGACAGCCCGTCTAGCTCGTCCATCTCGAGCTTGCCGAAATCGTGCGCCGACACCAGCTGCACCGACACGGTCGCGCCGCACGCGGCCGATACGTCGCGCTTCAGCACGTCGCGCACCGCGTCGATCGAGTCGAATTTCGACTGCGCGAACGAGCCGAGATACAGCTTGAACGACTTCGATTCGACGATGTTCGGCGATTCGGCCGGCACGTAGAACGTCGCGACCGCGACCTGCGGCTTGCCGCGCGCGTTGAGCCACGACAGCTCGTACGCGTTCCAGATGTCGGTGCCGAAGAACGGCAGCGCCGACGTGATGCCCAGCTGCTCGCGCGCGCCGGCGCGCGGGATCGGGAACAGCAGCGACGCGTCGTACTGCGCCGCGTAGACGGTGGCCTTGCCGAGCGGGGAATGTTCGGGGTTCATCGTGTGACGCCTTTACGACAGGAAGAGGCGGTAAGCCGGGTTGGCGCTCTCTTCGACATACGGATAGCCGAGTGCCGCGAGGAAGCGTTCGAATTCGGCGCGATCGGCCTGCGGCACCTGCAGCCCGACGAGGATCGAGCTGTAGTCCGCGCCCTGGTTGCGGTAGTGGAACAGGCTGATGTTCCAGTCCGGCGCCATCGACGACAGGAACTTCATCAGCGCGCCCGGCCGCTCGGGGAATTCGAAGCGGAACAGGCGTTCGTCGAGCGCGAGCGGCGAGCGGCCGCCGACCATGTAGCGGATGTGTTCCTTCGACAGTTCGTCGTGCGTCAGGTCGACGCTCTTGAAGCCGTGCGACTCGAAGTTCGCGGCGATCTCCGCCGATTCGCCGCGGCGCTTGATCTGCACGCCGACGAAGATGTGCGCGGATTGCGCATCGGCGATCCGGTAGTTGAACTCGGTGACGTTGCGGTCGCCGACGAGCGAACAGAAGCGCCTGAAGCTGCCGCGCTCCTCGGGGATCGTGACCGCGAACACCGCTTCGCGCGCCTCGCCGACCTCCGCGCGCTCGGCGACGAAGCGCATCCGGTCGAAGTTCATGTTCGCGCCGGAGGTGACCGCGACGAGCGTCTGGTTCTCGACGCCTTCGCGTTCCGCGTACAGCTTCGCGCCGGCCACCGCGAGCGCGCCGGACGGTTCGAGCACGCTGCGCGTGTCCTGGAACACGTCCTTGATCGCCGCGCACAGCGCGTCGGTGTTGACCGTCACGACGCCGTCGAGGAATGCGCGGCACAGCCGGAAGGTTTCCTCGCCGACGAGCTTCACCGCGGTGCCGTCGGCGAACAGGCCGACCTCGCTGAGCTCGATGCGCTCGCCGGCGTCCAGCGACTGCGCCATCGCGCACGAATCCTCGGCCTGCACGCCGATGACCTTGATCTCCGGGCGCACGGCCTTCACGTACGCGGCGACGCCGGACGCGAGCCCGCCGCCGCCGATCGGCACGAAGATCGCGTGGATCGGGCCCTGGTGCTGGCGCAGGATCTCCATCGCGATGGTGCCTTGGCCGGCGATCACGTACGGATCGTCGAACGGGTGGACGAACGTGAGGTCGCGTTCCTGCTGCACCTTGACCGCGTGCGCATAGGCATCGCTGTACGATTCGCCCGCCTGGATCACCTCGACGCTCGGGCCGCCGTGCGCGCGCACGGCATCGACCTTCACCTGCGGGGTCGTGACCGGCACGACGATCACGGCCTTGACGCCCATCCGGGCCGCCGAGAACGCGACGCCCTGCGCGTGGTTGCCGGCCGACGCCGTAATCACGCCGCGCGCGAGCGCGTCCGCCGGAATGTGCGCCATCTTGTTGTACGCGCCGCGCAGCTTGAACGAGAACACCGGCTGGTTGTCCTCGCGCTTCAGGTAAACGGCATTGCGCAGCCGGGCCGACAGGTTGCGGGCGGGTTCGAGTTCCGTCTCGATCGCGACGTCGTAGACGCGCGCGGTGAGGATTTTCTTCAGGTAATCGTGGGATGCCATGGACGCTCGCGTGCAGTGCGGATGCAGACGGTAAAGGATCAATGATAGCGCCAAGGGTCCGCCCGCACGCAAGCGGCATGCCGGGCGGGCGGCCGCGAAGGGGGCGGGCCGGGCGTTCGCGGCGCCGGGCGCGCCTTTTCTGCCGGCTTAACCGCACGGTTACCGACCGGACGGACGGCGAATGATCGAGCCAAACCGTGCCGAGCCCCGTCCGGTGCGGCTCGCGGCGATAGCCCCACGACCTGTCCGGCGTGCCACGGACGGGCCGATCATGGGTTAGAATTCCGTTTTGAATCAAGGATCGGAAGATGCAGAGGCACCCTCGGATCGCACCGTTGAAGCCGACGCCGCGCGCAGCCAGCCCCGCGGCCGAACGGCATGCGCGCCGCGCGCGATCGTGCTGATCGTTCCGAGTGCCGCCAGGCCCTGTCGCCGGCCAGGAGGGGCGAACCGCCCGCTCCGGCCCCATGAAGGACAGCCGCGCGCCTGGTAACAGAACAGATTTCCCCAAGATTGCGCCCACGCGCTTGCCGACGCCCGTGCACGGTGTATCGGCCCTCCGAGTCGTCCGAACATGAACGCACCACAAGTTTTCGATCCGCATGGCGCGGCCGCCGCCGTCGCCGCCGACCCCGCGCCCCGCTTGCGCGAGATTCCCTATAACTACACGTCCTTCTCGGATCGCGAGATCGTGATCCGCCTGCTCGGCGAAGAGGCGTGGTCGGTGCTCGACGAACTGCGTGCCGAGCGCCGCACGGGCCGCTCGGCACGGATGCTGTACGAAGTGCTCGGCGACATCTGGGTCGTGCGCCGCAACCCCTACCTGCAGGACGACCTGCTCGACAATCCGAAGCGCCGCGCGCTGCTGATCGAGGCGCTGAACCACCGCCTGACCGAGATCGGCAAGCGCCGCAGCGCGGATCTCACCGAGCACCGCGACGAGGCGGGCCGCGAGCGCGCATCGCGCGTCGAGATGCTCGAAACCGCCGCGCAGCGGGCGGTCAACGAGTTCGCCGACGAATTCGAGAAGATGGCCGACCTGCGCCGCCGCGCGACCAAGGCGCTCGGCCGCTGCACGGAGAAGGACAATATCCGCTTCGACGGGCTGTCGCGCGTGTCGCACGTGACCGACGCGACCGACTGGCGCGTCGAATACCCGTTCGTCGTGCTGACGCCCGATACCGAGGCCGAGATCGCGGCACTGATCAAGGCCTGCTTCGAGCTCGGCCTGACCGTGATCCCGCGCGGCGGCGGCACCGGCTACACGGGCGGCGCGGTGCCGCTCACGCCGTTCTCGGCCGTCATCAATACCGAAAAGCTCGAACAGCTCGGCGCGGTCGAGCTGACCGAACTGCCGGGCGTCGCGCACAAGGTGCCGACGATCTTCTCCGGCGCGGGCGTCGTCACGCGCCGCGTGACCGAGGCGGCCGAGGCGGCCGGCTACGTGTTCGCGGTCGATCCGACGTCGCTCGATGCGTCGTGCATCGGCGGCAACGTCGCGATGAACGCGGGCGGCAAGAAAGCTGTGCTGTGGGGCACCGCGCTCGACAACCTGGCCTGGTGGCGGATGGTCGACCCGGACGGCAACTGGCTCGAAGTCACGCGCCACGAGCACAACCAGGGCAAGATCCACGACATCGCGGTCGCGCGCTTCGAGCTGAAGTGGTTCGACGGCGCGTACGCGCCGGGCGAGAAGCTGCTCAAGACCGAAATGCTCGAGATCGAGGGGCGCCGGTTCCGCAAGGAAGGGCTCGGCAAGGACGTGACCGACAAGTTCCTCGCCGGCCTGCCGGGCGTGCAGAAGGAAGGCTGCGACGGGCTCATCACGTCCGCGCGCTGGGTGCTGCACAAGATGCCCGCGCACACGCGCACCGTCTGCCTCGAGTTCTTCGGCCAGGCGCGCGAGGCGATCCCGAGCATCGTCGAGATCAAGGACTACCTGTTCGAAACGTCGAAGCAGGGCGGTGCGATCCTCGCGGGCCTCGAGCACCTCGACGAGCGCTACCTGCGCGCGGTCGGCTACGCGACCAAGAGCAAGCGCAACGCATTCCCGAAGATGGTGCTGATCGGCGACATCGTCGGCGATGACGCCGACGCCGTGGCGCACGCGACGTCCGAAGTGATCCGGATGGCGAACGGCAAGAGCGGCGAAGGCTTCGTCGCGATCAGCGCGGAGGCGCGCAAGCGCTTCTGGCTCGACCGCAGCCGCACGGCCGCGATCGCGAAGCACACCAACGCGTTCAAGATCAACGAAGACGTCGTGATCCCGCTGAACCGGATGGGCGAGTACACCGACGGCATCGAGCGGATCAACATCGAGCTGTCGCTGAAGAACAAGCTGCAGCTCGTCGACGCGCTCGAGACGTTCTTCCGCGGCGGCAACCTGCCGCTCGGCAAGACCGACGACGCGAACGAGATCCCGAGCGCGGAGCTGCTGGAAGACCGCGTGCAGCAGGCGCTGGAGCTGCTCAAGCGCGTGCGCGCGCGCTGGGAATTCGTGCGCGACCGGCTCGACCAGCCGCTG
Source organism: Burkholderia sp. L-4 (assembly GCF_056856535.1). NCBI lineage: Bacteria > Pseudomonadati > Pseudomonadota > Betaproteobacteria > Burkholderiales > Burkholderiaceae > Burkholderia > Burkholderia sp. L-4. Next base: position 3,109,307 of record NZ_JBXEOX010000001.1, on the reverse strand, counting down.
CGCGAGGCGCAGCACTACCTCGTGCAGCTCGGCTACGAGGCGCTTGCCGAGAAGTTCGCGGATCGCGCGGACGAACAGCCGGGCGCGACCGTGTTCCACGTCACGCAGGACCGCACGGTCCGCATCTCGTGGAAGCAGGAGATCCGCGCGGAACTGCGCGCGATCTTCAACGGCGGCGCGTTCAAGCAGATCCTCGACGAGGCGCAGGCGATCCACAAGCGCGTGCTGCGCGGCCGCGTGTTCGTCGCGCTGCACATGCACGCGGGCGACGGCAACGTCCACACGAACCTCCCGGTCAACTCCGACAACTACGAGATGCTGCAGGACGCGCACGCGGCGGTCGCGCGCATCATGAAGCTCGCGCGCTCGCTCGACGGCGTGATCTCCGGCGAGCACGGGATCGGCATCACGAAGCTCGAGTTCCTGACCGACGACGAGATCGCCGAATTCCGCGCATACAAGCAGCGCGTCGACCCGAACGGCCGCTTCAACAAGGGCAAGCTGCTCGACGGCGCCGACCTGCGCAACGCGTACACGCCCAGCTTCGGGCTGATGGGCTACGAATCGCTGATCATGCAGCAGTCCGACATCGGCGCGATCGCCGATTCGGTGAAGGACTGCCTGCGCTGCGGCAAGTGCAAGCCGGTGTGCGCGACCCACGTGCCGCGCGCGAACCTGCTGTACAGCCCGCGCAACAAGATCCTCGCGACGTCGCTGCTGGTCGAGGCATTCCTGTACGAGGAGCAGACGCGCCGCGGCGTGTCGATCAAGCACTGGGACGAGTTCAACGACGTGGCCGACCACTGCACGGTGTGCCACAAGTGCGCGACGCCGTGCCCGGTGAAGATCGACTTCGGCGACGTCACGATGAACATGCGCAACCTGTTGCGCAAGATGGGCAAGAAGAAGTTCAACGCCGGCAACGCGGCGGGCATGTTCTTCCTGAACGCGACCAATCCGCAGACGATCAACGCCGCGCGCACCGTGATGATGGGCGTCGGCTACAAGGTGCAGCGCTTCGCGAACGACATGCTGAAGAAGGTCGTGACGAAGCAGACGCAGCACCCGCCCGCGACGACCGGCAAGCCGCCCGTCGTCGAGCAGGTGATCCACTTCGTCAACAAGAAGATGCCGGGCAACCTGCCGAAGAAGACGGCGCGCGCGCTGCTCGACATCGAGGACAACAAGATCGTGCCGATCATCCGCAACCCGAAGTCGACGACCGTCGATTCGGAAGCGGTGTTCTACTTCCCGGGCTGCGGCTCCGAGCGCTTGTTCTCGCAGGTCGGCCTCGCGACGCAGGCGATGCTGTGGGAAGCGGGCGTGCAGACGGTGCTGCCGCCGGGCTACCTGTGCTGCGGTTATCCGCAGCGCGGCTCGGGCCAGTACGACAAGGCCGAGAAGATCGTCACCGACAACCGCGTGCTGTTCCACCGGGTCGCGAACACGCTGAACTACCTCGACATCAAGACGGTCGTCGTGTCGTGCGGCACCTGCTACGACCAGCTTGCCGGGTATGAATTCGACAAGATTTTCCCGGGCTGCCGGATCATCGACATCCACGAATTCCTGCTCGAGAAGGGGATGAAGCTCGACGGCGTGTCGGGTACGCGTTACATGTATCACGACCCGTGCCACACGCCGATCAAGACGATGGACCCGGTGAAGCTCGTCAACGAGCTGATGGGCTCGGAGAAGGACGGCTACAGGATCGAGAAGAACGACCGTTGCTGCGGCGAATCGGGCACGCTCGCGGTCACGCGCCCGGACGTGTCGACGCAGGTGCGCTTCCGCAAGGAAGAGGAGATCCGCAAGGGCGCCGCGAAGCTGCGTGCGATTCCCGTGGTGGCCGGCGCTGCGCCGGCGCCGGCCGCCGCGGCCGCGAACGGGCCGGACGTGAAGATCCTGACGAGCTGCCCGTCGTGCCTGCAGGGCCTGTCGCGCTACAGCGAGGACGCGAATCTCGAGGCCGACTACATCGTGGTCGAAATCGCGCGCCAGGTGCTCGGCGAGAACTGGATGGCCGATTATGTCGCACGTGCGAACAATGGCGGGATCGAGCGCGTGCTGGTCTAATGCGGGCATGACGACCGCCCGACCGGGCCGGAAATGAGCGGGCGCCGGCGCAGTCATGCCGGCGCCTGTCCACATGGGAGCGACGATGGAATGCGTGTTTTGCCGTGAAGACGGCGGCGAGGTGCTCTGGCAGGACGACGTGCTGCGCGTCGTCCTCGCGACGGGCGAGCACGACTATCCGGGCTTCTGCCGGGTGATCTGGGGCACGCACGTGGCCGAGTTCTCCGATCTCGGCGAGCCCGAGCGGGCACATCTGATGCGCGTGGTCTACGCGGTCGAACGGGCCGTGCGCCGCGTGATGCAGCCGAACAAGGTGAATCTCGCGAGCCTCGGCAACATGGTGCCGCACGTGCACTGGCACGTGATCCCGCGCTTTTCCAACGACGCCCATTTCCCGCAGCCCGTCTGGGCGCCGCGCCAGCGCAGCGTGTCAGAGGCGCTGTTGCGCACGCGCGCCGCGCAGGCCTCGCTGCTGCACAATGCGGTGCGCGAGGAAATTCAACGCATGACCGATTCGAGGCAGCCATGAGCGGTTTGACTTCCACGACGCCGATTCCGTCCGGCGTCGTCGTGCACGCGGTATCGCGCGTGCTCGAATTGCAGTACCCGAACGGCGACAGCTACCGGATTCCGTTCGAGCTGATGCGCGTCTATTCGCCGTCGGCCGAGGTGCGCGGCCACGGGCCCGGCCAGGAGACGCTGCAGACCGGCAAGCGCGAGGTGACGATCACGGCGCTCGAGGGCGTCGGCAACTACGCGCTGCAGCCGACGTTCTCCGACGGCCATTCGACCGGCATCTACTCGTGGGACCTGCTGTACGAGCTGGCGACGCAGCAGGACGCGCTGTGGCGCGACTATTTCGACAAACTGAAGGCGGCAGGCGTCGAGCGCGACGCCCCGATGCAGGCGGCCTCCGCGTCGCACGGCCACTGCCACTGAAATCGACGGCGCCCGCTCGGCGCCGTCCTGCCATTTACTGAGGATCAACGCGATGAGCAAAACCCACTTCGGCTTCGAAAGCGTCGAGGAAAACGAAAAAGCGAAGAAAGTGGCGGGCGTGTTCCATTCGGTCGCGAGCAACTACGATCTGATGAACGACCTGATGTCGGCGGGCATGCACCGCGCGTGGAAGGCGTTCACGATCGCGCAGGCGAACGTGCGCCCCGGTTTCAAGGTGCTCGACATCGCGGCCGGCACCGGCGACCTGACGAAGTCGTTCAAGAAGGCGGCCGGCCCGACGGGCGAGGTGTGGCATACGGACATCAACGAATCGATGCTGCGCGTGGGCCGCGACCGGCTGCTCGACAAGGGGATCGTGACGCCGTCGCTGCTGTGCGACGCGGAGAAGATTCCCTTTCCGGACAACTATTTCGATGTGGTCACGGTCGCATTCGGGCTGCGCAACATGACGCACAAGGACGTCGCGCTGGCCGAGATGCGTCGCGTGACGAAGCCTGGCGGCCGCGTGATGGTGCTGGAATTCTCGAAAGTCTGGGATCCGCTGAAAAAAGCGTACGATCTGTATTCTTTCAAAGTATTACCGTGGCTTGGCGACAAGTTCGCGAAAGATGCTGAAAGTTATCGGTATCTTGCTGAATCTATCCGGATGCACCCCGATCAGGACACGCTGAAGACGATGATGGAACAAGCGGGCCTCGATGCCGTCAAATATTACAATTTGTCAGGTGGCGTGGTAGCTTTACACCTAGGAACCAAGTACTAAGGGGTTCTTTCCATACATTCGCCTTACATCTGGAGAAGCTGATGTCCGAAACGCGTCCGTTGTTCAACCGTAGCAAGCCGTCGAAGCCGTGGGCTCGACGGGTCGGCACGCTGCTGATGGTCGGCCTGCTCACGGCCGGCACGTTCGCATCGCTCGACGCTGAAGCCAAGCGCATGGGCGGCGGGCGCAGCATCGGCCGCCAGAACTCCACCGTCACGCAGCGCCAGGCCACGCCGCCCGCGCAGCAGCCGATGCAGCAGGCCGCGCCGTCGCAGGCGCAGCGTGCGAACCCGGCCGCGCCCACGCCGGCTGCGCAGCCCAACCGCTCGCGCTGGCTCGGGCCGATCGCCGGCCTCGCGGCCGGTCTCGGCATCGCGGCGCTGCTGTCGCACTTCGGCCTCGGCGGCGCGTTCGCGAGCATGATGGCGAACGTCATCGTGATCGCGCTGCTTGCGGCGATCGGCATCTGGCTGATCCGCAAGTTCATGAACCGCCGTCGCCCGCAAGAGCCGGCGTACTCGGTCGGCGGCTCGGCGTCGTCGTCGGGCGGCTACTCGCAAAGCCCGTCGTTCCAGCAGGGCAATGCCGGCGGCAGCTACGCGGGCAGCGGCAGCAGCTATGCGAACGAAGCGCAGGGCGTGTTCGGCGGCGGCGCGGCGGCCGCCGGCGCGGCAGCGGCTGCGGCGGCGCCGCTCCAGGTGCCGGCCGGTTTCGATACCGAAGCGTTCCTGCGCAGCGCGAAGGTCTACTTCGTGCGCCTGCAGGCGGCGTGGGACCAGGGCAACCTGGCCGACATCCGCGAGTTCACGACGCCCGAAATGTTCGCGGAGATCAAGATCGACCTCGATTCGCGCGGTAACGAGGCGAACCAGACCGACGTCGTGCAGCTCGACGCGGAGCTGGTCGCGATCGAGGATCGCGGCATCGAGCAGTCGGCGAGCGTGCGCTTCCACGGCCTGATCCGCGAATCGGCGAGCGCGTCGGCCGCCCCGTTCGACGAGGTGTGGAACCTGTCGAAGTCGGGCAGCCAGGGCTGGCTGCTCGCGGGTATCCAGCAGATCAACACGCTCTGAGCGTGACCGGCGGCCCGCGCCGCCGGGCACCCGGGCGACGGCCGCCGCACTGCGACCGCTTGCCGCCCGGGTGTACGGTCGGGCACGGTCTGCCGACGATCCGACGTTACAATAGAAACCCGCGTGGGCGCCCGGCCTGCGCGGGTTTTTTCTTTCCCAGCCCGATGACCTTTGCCGCCAAGCCTTTTGCTGCTGCCGTCAATCACCTGCTCGCGCGCGAATCATGGGCGCGCGATCGCCTGATTCCCTATGCGGGCAAGACTGCCCGGATCGACGTGCCTCCCGTCACGCTCACGCTGCTGGTGCAGCCCGACGGTTATCTGTCGGCCGTCGACGCGCACGATGCGCAACAGGTCGACGTGTCGATCGCGCTCGCGGGCGACACCGTCGCCGCGTTCCTGCAGGGCGGCCAGGCGGCCGTGATGAAGCACGTGAAGATCGAGGGCGACGCGGAGTTCGCGACGCAGATCGTGAAGCTGGCCGAGCACCTGCGCTGGGAACCTGAAGAAGATCTCGCGAAGCTGGTCGGCGACGCGGCGGCATACCGGATCGCGACGGTCGTGCGCGATGCCGGCGCCCGCGCGCGACGCACCGGCCGCAACGTGCTCGAATCCGTCGCCGAATACTGGCTCGACGAAAACCCGCAAGTCGTCCGGCGCGCGTCGCTCGGCGGCTTCGACGCCGATCTGGCGCGCGCACGCGATGCGCTCGCGCGGGTCGAAAAGCGGGTCGAGCGACTCGAACAAAAAATCGGCGCGCGCACGGGCCCAGGCCCGCGCGGCGCGCACTGAGGGCCGCAGGGCATGCGCATTTTCCGTTTCATCAAGATTGTCTACACCGTCATCCGCTTTGGCCTCGACGAAGTGATGCTGTCCCGGATCGACGACCGGCGCGTGAAGCTGCTGCTGCGGATCACGACGATCGGCCGCCGCTATTCCGATCCGCCCGCCGTGCGGCTGCGTCACGCGCTCGAGAGCCTCGGCCCGATCTTCGTGAAGTTCGGCCAGGTGCTGTCGACGCGCCGCGACCTGCTGTCGGTCGATTTCGCGAACGAACTCGCGAAGCTGCAGGACCAGGTACCGCCGTTCGATTCGGCCGTCGCGATCGCGATCATCGAGAAGTCGCTCGGGGCGCCGGTCGACGAGCTGTTCGACGAATTCGAGCGCGAGCCGATCGCGAGCGCGTCGATCGCGCAGGTGCATTTCGCGAAGCTGAAGCAGGGCGTGCACGCGGGCAAGGCCGTCGCGGTGAAGGTGCTGCGCCCGAACATGCTGCCGGTGATCGATTCCGACCTCGCGCTGATGCGCGACATCGCGACATGGACCGAGCGCATGTGGGCCGACGGCCGCCGCCTGAAGCCGCGCGAGGTCGTCGCCGAATTCGACAAGTACCTGCACGACGAGCTCGACCTGATGCGCGAGGCCGCGAACGGCAGCCAGCTGCGCCGCAACTTCGCGGGCCTCGACCTGCTGCTCGTGCCCGAGATGTTCTGGGATTTCTCGACGTCGCAGGTGCTCGTGATGGAGCGCATGACCGGCGTGCCGATCAGCCAGGTCGAGACGCTGCGCTCGGCCGGCGTCGACATCAAGAAGCTCGCGCGCGAAGGCGTCGAGATCTTCTTCACGCAGGTGTTCCGCGACGGCTTCTTCCATGCGGACATGCACCCCGGCAACATCCAGGTGAGCCTCGACCCGAACACGTTCGGCCGCTATATCGCGCTCGATTTCGGGATCGTCGGCGCGCTGTCCGATTTCGACAAGAACTACCTCGCGCAGAACTTCCTCGCGTTCTTCAAGCGCGACTACCACCGCGTCGCGACGCTGCACCTCGAATCGGGCTGGGTGCCGCCCGAGACGCGTGTCGAGGAGCTCGAAAGCGCGATCCGCGCGGTGTGCGAGCCGTATTTCGACCGTGCGCTGAAGGACATCTCGCTCGGCCAGGTGCTGATGCGCCTGTTCTCGACGTCGCGCCGCTTCAACGTCGAGATCCAGCCTCAGCTCGTGCTGCTGCAGAAGACGATGCTGAACGTCGAAGGGCTCGGCCGCTCGCTCGACCCGGAACTCGACCTGTGGAAGACCGCGAAACCGTACCTCGAGCGCTGGATGACCGAGCAGATCGGCCTGCGCGGCTGGTATGAGCGTTTCAAGGTCGAGGCGCCGCAGTGGAGCAAGACGCTGCCGCAACTGCCGCGGCTGATCCATCACGCGATGGCGGCGCGTCACGACGCACCCCGCGCCGCCAGCGAGGAACTGATGCGCCAGATCCTCGTCGAGCAGAAACGGACCAACCGGCTGCTGCAGGCGCTGCTGATCTTCGGCCTGTCGGTCGGTGTCGGGGCGCTGGTCGCGCGGGTGCTGTTCGCGCTCGCATACGGCGCCTAGACCGAAAGGAGCACCGCGATGTCCGATCCGAAGCAACCGCCTGTCCCGACCGCCGCCGAGTTCGCGACGCGCGACCCCGGCCACGCGTCGTTCTGGGACGAGCGCTTCGAGCGCGGCGTGACGCCGTGGGAATTCGGCGGCGTGCCCGGCGGCTTTCGCGCGTTCGCGCACCGGCTCGAGCCGTGCACGGTGCTGATTCCCGGCTGCGGCAGCGCGCAGGAGGCGGGGTGGCTCGCGCAGGCCGGCTGGCCGGTGCGCGCGATCGATTTCGCCGCGCAGGCGGTGGCCGCCGCGAAGGCGCAGCTCGGCGCGCATGCGGACGTCGTCGAGCAGGCCGATTTCTTTACGTACCGACCGCCGTTCGACGTGCAGTGGGTGTACGAGCGCGCGTTCCTGTGCGCGTTGCCGCCGGCCATGCGCGCCGACTATGCGGCACGCATGGCCGAGCTGCTGCCCGCGGACGGTTTGCTGGCCGGCTATTTCTTCGTGACGGCGAAGCCGAAGGGGCCGCCGTTCGGGATCGAGCGCGCGGAACTCGACGCGTTGCTCACGCCGTACTTCGAGCTGATCGAGGATTTGCCCGTGACCGATTCGCTGGCCGTGTTCGAAGGACACGAGCGCTGGCTCACGTGGCGCCGCCGCTGATGCGCGGGCGTCGCTGCGATTGCCGGAGCGCGCCGGGGTTTCAGCTATAATTCAAGGTTTTGCAAGCCGTTTCCAGTTTCTGCGGGAAAAATATCATGCCGATCTACGCCTATCGATGCGAAGCGTGCGGTTTCGCGAAGGACGTGCTCCAGAAGATGAGCGACGCGCCGCTGTCGCAATGCCCTGAATGCGGGAAGGATGCTTTTCGCAAGCAGGTGACCGCCGCCGGGTTCCAGCTGAAGGGCTCGGGGTGGTATGTCACCGATTTTCGCGGCGGCTCGGGCGGCACCAGCGCACCGGCGACGGCGTCGGGCGACGCGGCGCCGGCAGCACCGGCGGAAGCCGCGCCGGCCGCCGCCGCACCGGCTGCGGCAAGCCCTTCCGCCAGTACGACGACGAGCGCGGCGCCGGCACCGGCTGCAGCGCCCGCCGCCAGCAGTTGACCGTCGCGGCCCGGCCGGGTCGCGACCAACCCGCGCCGCTGGCGCGGTTCATTGACGGCAGATGATGAAAAAGACGACCCTGAAAACGGTGTTTCTGACCGGCCTGCTGGTCCTCGTCCCGCTCGCGATCACGCTGTGGGTGCTCGGCCTCATCATCGGCACGATGGACCAGACGCTGCTCCTGCTGCCCGAATCGTGGCAGCCCGAGCGGATGCTCGGCTTCCATCTGCCGGGAATCGGCGCGGTGCTGACGATCGCGTTCATCTTCGTGGTCGGGCTGGCCACGCAGAATTTCATCGGCCAGAAGCTCGTCACGTGGTGGAATGCGGTCGTGCGTCACATCCCGGTCGTCGGGCCGATCTACACGAGCGTCAAGCAGGTGTCGGACACGCTGCTGTCGAGCAGCGGCAACGCGTTCCGCAAGGCGCTGCTGATCGAATACCCGCGCCGCGGCTCGTATACGATCGCGTTTCTGACCGGTACACCCGGCGGCGACGTGGTCAACCATCTGACGGAAGAGTACGTGAGCGTGTACGTGCCCACGACGCCGAACCCGACGTCGGGCTTCTTCCTGATGCTGCCGAAGAGCGAAGTCGTCGAACTCGACATGTCGGTCGATGCCGCGCTCAAGTACATCGTCTCGATGGGCGTCGTGGCGCCTCCGGCGCCGGTACCGGCGCCCGCCCGCCGCCCCGTCGAGCCGCCGCTGTAAGTAAAGAATCATCGCCCGGGCCGCGCGTTGCGGCGCCCGTTGATCAAACCGAACGAAAGCAAACATCATGTCGATGCGTACTGAATACTGCGGTCTCGTGACCGAACACCTGCTGGGCCAAACCGTGTCGCTGTGCGGCTGGGTGCAGCGCCGCCGCGATCACGGCGGTGTGATCTTCATCGACCTGCGCGATCGTGAAGGCCTCGTGCAGGTGGTGTGCGACCCGGATCGCGCCGAGATGTTCGCGACCGCCGAAGGCGTGCGCAACGAGTTCTGCGTGCAGATCAAGGGCCTCGTGCGCAATCGTCCGGAAGGCACGGTCAACGCCGGCCTGAAGAGCGGCAAGATCGAAGTGCTGTGCCACGAACTGAACGTGCTGAACGCGTCGGTCACGCCGCCGTTCCAGCTCGACGACGACAACCTGTCGGAAACGACCCGCCTCACGCACCGCGTGCTCGACTTGCGCCGTCCGCAGATGCAGCACAATCTGCGCCTGCGCTACCGCGTCGCGATCGAGGCGCGCAAGTACCTCGACGAGCAGGGTTTCATCGACATCGAAACGCCGATGCTGACGAAGAGCACGCCGGAAGGCGCACGCGACTACCTCGTGCCGTCGCGCGTGAACGCGGGCCAGTTCTTCGCGCTGCCGCAGTCGCCGCAGCTGTTCAAGCAGCTGCTGATGGTCGCGAACTTCGACCGTTACTACCAGATCACCAAGTGCTTCCGCGACGAAGACCTCCGCGCCGACCGTCAGCCGGAATTCACGCAGATCGACTGCGAAACGTCGTTCCTCGGCGAGCAGGAAATCCGCGACCTGTTCGAAGACATGATCCGTCATATCTTCAAGACGACGATCGACGTCGAGCTCGACGCGAAATTCCCGGTGATGCCGTATTCGGAAGCGATGGCGCGTTTCGGTTCGGACAAGCCGGACCTGCGCGTGCAGCTCGAGTTCACCGAGCTGACCGACGCGATGAAGGACGTCGATTTCAAGGTGTTCAGCACGCCGGCCAACGCGAAGGACGGCCGTGTCGCGGCGCTGCGCGTGCCGAAGGGCGGCGAGCTGTCGCGCGGCGACATCGACGGCTACACGGAATTCGTGCGCATCTACGGCGCGAAGGGCCTCGCCTGGATCAAGGTCAACGAGAAGGCGAAGGGCCGCGACGGCCTGCAAAGCCCGATCGTCAAGAACCTGCACGACGCATCGATCGCGGCGATCCTCGAGCGCACCGGCGCTGAAGACGGCGACATCATCTTCTTCGCGGCCGACCGCGCGAAGGTCGTCAACGACAGCCTCGGCGCGCTGCGCCTGAAGATCGGCCACTCGGAGTTCGGCAAGGCGAACGGCCTCGTCCAGGCCGGCTGGAAGCCGCTGTGGGTCGTCGACTTCCCGATGTTCGAATACGACGACGAAGACGCCCGCTACGTCGCCGCGCATCACCCGTTCACCAGCCCGAAGGACGAGCACCTCGAGTACCTCGAGACCGACCCGGGCCGCTGCCTCGCGAAGGCGTACGACATGGTGCTGAACGGCTGGGAAATCGGCGGCGGCTCGGTGCGTATCTACCAGGAAGAAGTGCAGAGCAAGGTGTTCCGCGCGCTGAAGATCGGCGCGGAAGAAGCGCAACTGAAGTTCGGCTTCCTGCTCGACGCGCTGCAGTACGGCGCGCCGCCGCACGGCGGTATCGCGTTCGGTCTCGACCGCATCGTCACGATGATGGCCGGCGCCGATTCGATCCGCGACGTGATCGCGTTCCCGAAGACGCAGCGTGCGCAGGATCTGCTCACGCAAGCGCCGAGCCCGGTCGACGAGCGTCAGCTGCGCGAACTGCATATCCGCCTGCGCCAGCCGGAGCAGCCGAAGGCATAACGCGTTCGGCATCCGGTCGCGTGTGCGGTCATGCCCACACGACGCAGATGAAAAAGGCGCAGCGATGCGCCTTTTTCGTTTTTTGCGGTACAGTCGCAGCACTTGCCGTACGTTCGGAGCACATGGCCGTCGCACGGCCCCGTGCCGCATGAAACAACGATGACGAAGCCGCCGAAAATCCCCGAATCCGTTCTTGTCGTGATCTACACGCCCGACCTCGATGTGCTCGTGATCAAGCGTGCCGACCAGCCCGATTTCTGGCAATCGGTCACCGGCTCGAAGGACGCACTCGACGAACCGCTCGCGGTGACGGCCGCGCGCGAAGTGGCCGAGGAAACCGGCATCGCCGTCGGCACGCCCGACGTGCCGGCCGCCGCGCTCGTCGACTGGCGTCACCGGATCGAATACGCGATCTATCCGCAATACCTGCACCGCTATGCACCGGGCGTCACGCGCAACGTCGAGCACTGGTTCGGCCTGTGCGTGCCGGGGCGCGTCGACGTCACGCTGTCGCCGCGCGAGCATGTCGACCATGCGTGGTTGCCGTTCCGCGAGGCGGCCGCGCGCTGTTTCTCGCCGTCGAACGCCGAGGCGATCCTGCAGCTGCCCGCGCGCGTGGCCCTGTCGCGCGCGCCGCACGGCTCGTCCGCATGACGGCGGAGGCCCGCAAGCGCTTCGCGCAATTGCGGCAGATGTTCCTGCAGGAACGCGGCTCCGCATCGCGGCTCGCGTTCACGACCGGCAATACCGTGCGGCTGTGCGAAACCGGCGGCGAATTCTTCCACGCGCTGATCGAGCGGATCGATGCGGCGCGCGAGCAGGTGATGCTCGAAACCTACATCTTCTGCGACGACGCGGCCGGCCGGCCGGTGTCGGACGCGCTGATCCGCGCGGCGCAGCGAGGCGTACGTGTGCGCGTGATCACCGACGGCGTCGGCACCGCGCGCCTGCCGCTGTTCGACACGTGGGCCGAGGCCGGTGTCGAGCACTGCATCTACAACCGCTTCCTGTTCGGCCGTTTCGGCTTCTCGCGCACGCACCGCAAGCTCGCGGTGATCGATCATGCGGCCGCGTTCTGCGGCGGCATCAACATCGTCGACGACTACACGCAGGGCAGCGCGACGCTGCCGTTTCCGCGCTGGGATTTCGCGGTCGAGATGGCCGGGCCGGCGGTGTCCGACGTGCGCGCCGCGTTCGAGCTGCAGTGGCACCGGATCCAGTTCGGCCACAAGCCGTATGCGCAGTACGCGGCCGGCCTGCACGGCGGCGAGGCGTTTCCCGACATGTTCCGGCGCTGGATGCGCAGCCACCGGTGGATCAAGGCCGGCGCGCTCAGGGTCGTGACGGAGCCGAGCGTCGCGTTCGTCGCGCGCGACAACGTCGTGAACCGCCGCGCGATCGAAAAGGCGTATCTCGCGGCGATCGGCCAGGCGCGCCAGCGGATCCTGCTCGCGAATCCGTACTTCATGCCGGGCCGCAAGCTGCGCCGCGCGCTGACGGGCGCGGCGCGGCGTGGCGTCGACGTGCGGATCCTGATCGGCCGCAAGGAGTTCGCGGCGCTCGACACGGCCGTGCCGTTCCTCTATCACGCGCTGCTGCGCGCGGGCGTGCGGGTGGCCGAATACGACAAGACGATGCTGCACGGCAAGGTCGCCGTGATCGACGACAACTGGGCGACGGTCGGCTCGTCGAACCTGGACGCGCTGAGCCTGATGCTGAACAATGAAGCGAACGTCGTGCTGGTGCGCTACGATGCAGTCACGAACGAATTGCGCGACGCGATCGCCGCCGCGTTCGCCGATGGCCGGGAAATCGACGCCGCGCGTTTCGCGGCGCGCCCGCGCCTCGAGCGTCTGCTGAACTGGCTCGCGTACACCGCGTATCGTCTCGTGATGAAGGCGCTGACGGTCGGCGGTTACGACTGACGCAGACTAAGCATTCGCTTCAAAATATCTGTCCGCACGTTCGTGCGGAAAAGCCGCTCCGGTCCCGCCGGAATCGCGCAAAATAGCGGCTCGGTTAGACACCGGTTTCTAATAATTTCCTTGTTTCGCGAGCGGCCGCACTCAATAATAGTACGGCCGTTCGATTTTATTCGAACCCCCGAACGGTTACAGAAATAGCTATGCGAAAAGGCGAACAGACGCGTGCCGCGATACTTGAAGCTGCTTTGGACCTCGCCAGCCGTGACGGGCTGGAGGGGCTGACGATCGGCCTGCTGGCCGAGCGCATGCAGATGAGCAAGAGCGGTGTGTTCGCGCACTTCGGATCGCGCGAGGACCTGCAGGTCGAGGTCGTCCGCGAGTATCACCATCGTTTCGAAAACGAGGTGTTCTTTCCGAGCCTGCGCGAGCCGCGAGGCTTGCCGCGCCTTCGGGCGATGCTGGCCCGCTGGACGGAGAAGCGCATCCAGGAGGTGACGACGGGATGCATCTACATCAGCGGTGCCGTCGAGTACGACGACCGGCCTGACAGCCCCGTGCGCGAGCAGTTGATCGCGAGCGTGACGGCCTGGCGTGCCGCGATGCTGCGTGCCATTTCGCAGGCGAAGGAAGAAGGCCATCTGCGTGCGGATACCGATCCGGACCTGATGCTCTTCGAGTTGTACAGCTTCACGCTCGGCCTGCATCACGACGCGCGCTTCCTGCATTCGCCGGACGCCGTGCGCCTCACGTGGGCCGCGCTGGAAAAGACGATTGTTTCGTATCAGAGCGAGAGCCGTTAGCGGCGCGTGACCCGCCCGCCAGGAGCTCGAGCCGTTTTGCCCACCTTTGGAGAGAGTCATGGGACAGTACGCCGCGCCGCTGCGCGACATGCAATTCGTGTTGCACGAGCTTCTGAACGTCGAAGCCGAAGTCAAGCAAATGCCCAAGCATGCGGACCTCGACGCCGACACGATCAACCAGGTCCTCGAGGAAGCGGGCAAGTTCTGCTCCGAGGTACTGTTCCCGCTGAACCAGGTCGGCGACCGCGAAGGCTGCACGTATGAAGGCGACGGCGTCGTGAAGACGCCGACCGGCTTCAAGGAGGCCTACCAGCAATACGTCGAGGCCGGCTGGCCGGCGCTCGGCTGCGATCCGGACTACGGCGGCCAGGGCCTGCCCGCGTTCGTGAACAACGCGCTCTACGAAATGCTGAACTCGGCGAACCAGGCATGGACGATGTATCCGGGCCTGTCGCACGGCGCGTACGAATGCCTGCACGCGCACGGCGCGCCGGAACTCCAGAAGCAATACCTGCCGAAGCTCGTGTCGGGCGAATGGACGGGCACGATGTGCCTGACCGAGCCGCACTGCGGCACCGACCTCGGCATCCTGCGCACCAAGGCCGAACCGAACGGCGACGGCTCGTACTCGATCAGCGGCACGAAGATCTTCATCTCGAGCGGCGAGCACGACATGTCGAAGAACATCGTCCACCTCGTGCTCGCGCGCCTGCCGGACGCGCCGCAAGGCACGAAGGGGATCTCGCTGTTCATCGTGCCGAAGTTCATCCCCGACGCGGCGGGCGAGCCGGGCGAGCGCAACGGCATCAAGTGCGGCTCGATCGAGCACAAGATGGGCATCCACGGCAACTCGACGTGCGTGATGAACCTCGACGGCGCGAAGGGCTGGATGGTCGGCGAGCCGAACAAGGGCTTGAACGCGATGTTCGTGATGATGAATGCGGCGCGCCTCGGCGTCGGCATGCAGGGCCTCGGCCTCACGGAGGTCGCGTACCAGAACTCGCTCACGTACGCGAAGGAACGCCTGCAGATGCGTTCGCTGACGGGCCCGAAGGCACCGGACAAGCCGGCCGACCCGATCATCGTGCACCCGGACGTGCGCCGCATGCTGCTCACGCAGAAGGCCTACGCGGAAGGCGCGCGCGCGTTCACGTACTGGTCCGCGCTGCAGATCGACAAGGAACTGTCGCACGCCGACGAAGCGGTGCGCAAGGAAGCGGCCGACCTCGTCGCGCTGCTCACGCCGATCATCAAGGCGTTCCTGACCGACAACGCGTTCGAGTCGACCAACCACGCGATGCAGATCTACGGCGGCCACGGCTTCATCTCCGAGTGGGGCATGGAGCAGTACGTGCGCGACGCGCGGATCAACATGATCTACGAAGGCACGAACTCGATCCAGTCGCTCGACCTGCTGGGCCGCAAGGTGCTCGGCGACATGGGCGCGAAGCTGAAGAAGTTCGGCAAGCTCGTGACGGAATTCGCGGAAGCCGAAGGCGTGAAGCCGGAAATGGCCGAGTTCATCAACCCGCTCGCCGACATCGGTGACAAGGTGCAGAAGCTGACGATGGAAATCGGCATGAAGGCGATGCAGAACCCCGACGAAGTCGGTGCCGCCGCCGTGCCGTACCTGCGTACCGTCGGCCACCTGGTGTTCTCGTACTTCTGGGCGCGCATGGCACGCCTCGCGCTCGACAACGAAGCGTCGGGCGACCCGTTCTACAAGTCGAAGCTCGCGACGGCCCGCTTCTACTTCGCGCGCCTGCTGCCCGAGACGGCGTCGACGATCCGCGCGGCGCGCGCCGGCTCGAAGACGCTGATGGAAGTCGACGAATCGCTGTTCTGACGCGAGTCCGGGCGGGGCGCGCCGCGCGCCGCCCGAACGCAACGGTTCCTGGTACTCACTTCGCCGTGCAGCCCTCACATCCCGCGCTGCACGACACTATCCGGAGACATCCCGTGAGCAATTTCCTGATTCGCAAGGTCGCCGTGCTGGGCGCCGGCGTGATGGGCGCGCAGATCGCCGCGCACCTCGTCAACGCGCGCGTGCCGGTGCTGCTGTTCGACCTGCCGGCCAAGGAAGGCCCGAAAAACGCGATCGCGCTGAAGGCGATCGAGAACCTGAAGAAGCTGTCGCCCGCGCCGTTCGGCGTGAAGGACGACGCGAAATACCTCGAAGCGGCGAACTACGAGGACGACATCGCGAAGCTGGCCGAATGCGACGTCGTGATCGAGGCGATCGCCGAGCGGATGGACTGGAAGCACGACCTGTACAAGAAGGTCGCGCCGCACATCGCGCCGAACGCGATCTTCGCGACCAACACGTCGGGCCTGTCGATCACGAAGCTGTCCGAAGGGTTCTCGGACGAGCTGAAGTCGCGCTTCTGCGGCGTGCACTTCTTCAACCCGCCGCGCTACATGCACCTCGTCGAACTGATCCCGACCGCGCACACGCGCCCGGAGATCCTCGACCAGCTCGAGACGTTCCTGACGAGCGTCGTCGGCAAGGGCGTCGTGCGCGCGAAGGACACGCCGAACTTCATCGCGAACCGCGTCGGCATCTTCTCGATCCTCGCGGTGATCACCGAGGCCGCGAAGTTCGGCCTGCGCTTCGACGAAGTCGACGACCTGACGGGCAGCCGCCTCGGCCGCGCGAAGTCGGCGACGTTCCGCACCGCGGACGTGGTCGGCCTCGACACGATGGCGCACGTGATCAAGACGATGCAGGACAACCTCGCCGACGATCCGTTCTTCCCGGTCTACCAGACGCCCGCCGTGCTCGCCGAACTGGTGAAGCAGGGCGCGCTCGGCCAGAAGACGGGCGGCGGCTTCTACAAGAAGGAAGGCAAGGCGATCAAGGTGCTCGACGCGAAGACCGGCACCTACGTCGACTCGGGCGCGAAGGCGGACGAAACCGTCGGCCGCATCCTGAAGCGTCCGCCGGCGGAACGCCTGAAGCTGCTGCGCGAAACGGATCATCCGCATGCGCAGTTCCTGTGGTCGATCTTCCGCGACGTGTTCCACTACATCGGCGTGCATCTCGAATCGATCGCCGACAACGCGCGCGACGTCGACCTCGCGATCCGCTGGGGCTTCGGCTGGAACGAAGGCCCGTTCGAAGGCTGGCAGGCCGCCGGCTGGAAGCAGGTCGCCGAGTGGGTGCAGGAAGACATCGCGGCCGGCAAGGCGCTGGCAAACGTGCCGCTGCCGTCGTGGGTGCTCGAAGGCCCGGTCGCCGAGAAGGGCGGCGTGCACACGGCCGAAGGCTCGTGGGCGCCCGCCGCGAAGCGCTTCGTGCCGCGTTCGGACCTCGCGGTCTATGACAAGCAGGTGTTCCGCGCGCCGCTCATCGGCGAAGCCGGCGCCGATCCGAAGACCTACGGCAAGACCCTGTTCGAGACCGATGCCGTGCGCGCATGGGTCGACGACCGTGCGGGTGAGGACGACGTCGTGATCGTGTCGTTCAAGTCGAAGATGAACACGATCGGACCGAGCGTGATCGACGGCCTCGTGCAGGCGATCGAGCTCGCGGAGAAGGACTACAAGGGCGTGGTGATCTGGCAGCCGACGTCGCTGAAGCTCGGCACGCCGGGCGGCCCGTTCTCGGCCGGCGCGAACCTCGAGGAGGCGATGCCGGCGTTCATGATGGGCGGCGCGAAGGGTATCGAGCCGTTCGTGAAGAAGTTCCAGGAAGGCATGCTGCGCGTGAAGTACGCGAACGTGCCGGTCGTCGCGGCCGTATCGGGCATCGCGCTCGGTGGCGGGTGCGAGCTGATGCTGCACAGCGCGAAGCGCGTCGTGCACGTCGAGAGCTACATCGGTCTCGTCGAAGTGGGCGTCGGCCTGGTGCCGGCGGGCGGCGGCCTGAAGGAAGCGGCGCTGCGCGCGGCGGATGCCGCGACGGCCGCCAACGCGACCACCGACATCCTGAAGTTCGTCACGAAGTCGTTCGAGAACGCGGCGATGGCGAAGGTCTCGGCGTCCGCGCACGACGCACGCGCGATGGGCTACGTGAAGCCGTCCGACACGATCGTCTTCAACGTGTTCGAACTGCTCGACACCGCGAAGAAGGAAGCGCGCGCGCTGGCCGCCACCGGCTACCGCGCACCGCTGCGCGCGAAGGACGTGCCGGTGGCGGGCCGCTCGGCGATCGCGACGATCAAGGCATCGCTCGTCAACATGCGTGACGGCCGCTTCATCAGCGACCACGACTACCTGATCGCGAGCCGCATCGCCGAAGCCGTGTGCGGCGGCGACGTCGAAGCCGGCAGCCTCGTCGACGAGCAGTGGCTGCTCGCGCTGGAGCGCCGCGCGTTCGTCGAGCTGCTCGGCACGCAGAAGACGCAGGAACGGATCATGGGCATGTTGCAGACCGGCAAGCCGGTGCGTAACTGAGCGAGCAGACAAGGAGTCTGAAATGAGCAAACAACTGCAAGACGCATACATCGTCGCCGCCAGCCGCACCCCGATCGGCAAGGCTCCGCGCGGTGTCTTCAAGAACACGCGCCCCGACGAGCTGCTGGTTCACGCGATCAGGTCGGCGGTCGCGCAGGTGCCGGGCCTCGACACGAAGGTGATCGAGGACGCGATCATCGGCTGCGCGATTCCCGAAGCCGAGCAGGGCCTGAACGTCGCGCGCATGGGCGCGCTGCTCGCGGGCCTGCCGCAGACGGTCGGCGGCGTGACGGTCAACCGCTTCTGCGCGTCGGGCATCACCGCGCTCGCGATGGCGGCCGACCGCATCCGCGTCGGCGAGTCGGACGCGCTGCTCGCGGGCGGCTGCGAATCGATGAGCATGGTGCCGATGATGGGCAACAAGCCGTCGATGTCGCCGCACATCTTCGATCGCAGCGAAGACTTCGGCATCGCGTACGGGATGGGCCTGACGGCCGAGCGCGTCGCCGAGCAGTGGAAGGTGAGCCGCGACGACCAGGACGCGTTCTCGGTCGAGTCGCACCGCAAGGCACTGGCCGCGCAGCAGGCCGGCGAGTTCAACGACGAGATCGCCGCGTACACGATCAGCGAGCGTTTCCCGAACCTCGCGACCGGCGAAGTCGACGTGAAGACGCGCGAGATCAAGCTCGACGAAGGTCCGCGCGCGGACACGTCGCTCGAAGGCCTCGCGAAGCTGCGCACGGTGTTCGCGAACAAGGGCTCGGTCACGGCCGGCAACAGCTCGCAGACGTCGGACGGCGCGGGCGCGCTGCTCGTCGTGTCGGAGAAGGTGCTGAAGGAATTCAACCTGACGCCGCTCGCGCGCTTCGTGAGCTTCGCGGTGCGCGGCGTGCCGCCGGAAATCATGGGGATCGGCCCGAAGGAAGCGATTCCGGCCGCGCTGAAGGCCGCCGGCCTGAAGCAGGACGATCTCGACTGGATCGAGCTGAACGAGGCATTCGCCGCGCAGTCGCTGGCGGTGATGCGCGATCTCGGTCTCGACCCGTCGAAGGTCAACCCGATGGGCGGCGCGATCGCGCTCGGCCACCCGCTCGGCGCGACCGGCGCGATCCGCGCGGCGACCGTCGTGCACGGCCTGCGCCGCCGCAACCTGAAGTACGGGATGGTCACGATGTGCGTCGGCACCGGCATGGGCGCCGCGGGCATCATCGAACGCCTGTAAGCGGGACGCGACGAAAGGCGACGACGGTGCGCGGGCCACGAGCTCGCGCACCGTTTTTTCATTCCGATAGAGGAAAGTCAAGGAGACGGTTGTGGCCGAAATTCAAGTGGAACGCGCCGAAGGCGTGATGACGATCACGATCGCGCGCCCGGCGAAGAAGAACGCGCTGACGGCGGCGATGTACCAGACGATGGCCGATGCGCTCGCCGACGCGCAGGAAGACAAGGCGATCCGCGTGATCCTGCTGCGCGGCAGCGACGGCAATTTCAGCGCGGGGAACGATCTCGAGGATTTCCTGAAGTCGCCGCCGAAGGACGACACCGCATCGGTGTTCCAGTTTCTCGCGCGGATCAGCAGCGCGAGCAAGCCGATCGTGGCCGCGGTGCCGGGCCTCGCGATCGGCGTCGGCGTGACGATGCTGCTGCACTGCGATCTGGTCTACGCGGCCGACACCGCGACGTTCTCGCTGCCGTTCGCGCAGCTCGGGCTGTGCCCGGAAGCCGCGTCGAGCGTGCTGCTGCCGCGCCTGGCCGGCCATCAGATCGCCGCCGAGAAGCTGCTGCTCGGCGAGGCGTTCGACGCGCTGGAAGCGCACCGGATCGGCATCGTCAACCGCGTGCTGCCGGCGGCCGAGCTCGACGCGTTCGCGGCGAAGCAGGCGGCCAAGCTCGCGGCGCTGCCGGCGTCGTCGCTGCGGGTGACGAAGGCGCTGCTGAAGGAGACGGGCGGCGTGGCGACGTCGGCGCGGATGGCCGAGGAAGCGGGCCACTTCGCCGCGATGCTGCGCGCGCCGGAAGCGCGCGAGGCGATGACGGCATTCTTCGAGAAGCGCAAGCCGGATTTTCGTCAGTTCGACTGACGGAGCAGGCCGTGCCGGCGGCGGATCGCCGGCCCGCGCCCGCGCTTGCGGTCACGCCGTGCCGTAGTCGACGTAGCCGGTTTCGCGGCAGAAGCTGACGAGCCGCAGGCCGGCCGCCTTCGCGATCTCGATCGCGAGCGACGACGGCGCGGAGATCGTCGCGACCAGCGGGATGCCTACTCGCGCGGCCTTGCGCACCAGCTCGTAGCTCGCGCGGCTCGACAGGAACACGAAACCGTCGGTGGCGTCGGCGCGCGACAGCACGAGCGAGCCGATCAGCTTGTCGAGCGCGTTGTGGCGGCCGACATCCTCGAATGCCATCCGGATCGCGCCTGTTGCATCGCACCACGCGGCCGCGTGCAGGCCGCCGGTCAGTTTCGTGAGCGCCTGGTGCGACGGCAGCCCGTGCGCCGCGCGCGCGAGCGCGTCGGGCGCGAGGCGTGCCAGAAAGCCGGTGTCGGGCACGCGCTCCGGCGCGAGGTCGAGCAGGTCGATGCTTTCGATCCCGCATACGCCGCAGCCGGTGCGCCCGGCGAGCGCGCGGCGCCGGTCCTTCAGCGCGGCGAATGCCTGCTGGACGACCTCCAGATGCACTTCCGCATGCGGCAGCGGTGCATCGGCGTGCAGGATCACCTCGATGTCCTTGATGTCGCTGCCGCGCGCGACGATCCCTTCCGAGATCGCGAAGCCGACCGCGAACGCCTCGAGGTCGCACGGCGTACACATCATCACCGCGTGCGAAATACCGTTGAACACGAGCGCGACCGGCCATTCCTGGCCCACGTGGTCGTGCGCGGTTTCCACGGTGCCGCCGCGCGTGCGGCGCACGGGCA
This sequence comes from Burkholderia sp. L-4, assembly GCF_056856535.1. Lineage (NCBI taxonomy): Bacteria > Pseudomonadati > Pseudomonadota > Betaproteobacteria > Burkholderiales > Burkholderiaceae > Burkholderia > Burkholderia sp. L-4. The sequence continues at coordinate 3,088,350 of NZ_JBXEOX010000001.1, read as the reverse complement.
GTTCGATCGCGCCGCGCGGTTCGTCGCGCAGCGCGTCGCGCGGTTGATCGATCTTGGTCGGATTCACGAGCACTCCCGTTGATTCGAGGCACGTCCGGCGACAATCGTGCCGCCGCCCGCGCGCAGAGGTTCTAAAATACCCCAGGCAGGCCGGCCGCGCCGGCATCCGCCACGTCAGGTAACGACCATGGGACTCAGCGACGCTCCGTTGCTCTTCAACTTCGAACACGATTCGTCGGAAAACTTCACGTACATCCCGATGATCGTGCGTTTCAATCTCGACCGCTTCGGTCTGCGGATTTCGCTCGAACAGTGGCAATTGTTGCCGCTCGAGGACCGCAAGCTGCTCGCGCGCTTCCCGGCCGACGACGACACCGCGATCGAGCCCAACTTCGATCATGCGCTGTTCGAAATGCTGCGCACGCATGCGGATCTGGAACCGTCATGGTTCCAGCCGGACGAGCAGCCGGCCTGGCGCACCGTCGACGCGGTGCCGGAATCGCTCGTGCAGCAGAGCGCGCTGGCCGGGCTGACCGCGCCCGCGCTCGCGCAGTGGCAGCGGCTCGCGCCGTTCCAGCGCTACGTGCTGGTGAAGCTGTCGCGCAAGCCGAAGCTGAATCACGATTTCCTGCCCGCGATGCGGGAGTTCGGGCTGACGGCCACGCACTGACGCGGCCGTGCGCCGCGCGGCCGCGGCGCGCGCCGGTCAGAGCGGCGGCAGTGGCCGCGGCTTGCGGTCCGTGCCGGTCGCGACGTACGTGAGCGTCGCTTCGGTGACCTTCACGACTTCGCCCATCAGGCGCATGCGCTGCGCGTACACCTCGACGTCGACCGTGATCGACGTGTTGCCGGTGCGCATGATGGTGGCGTAGAAGCTCAGCAGGTCGCCGACGAACACCGGCTGCTTGAACACGAACGAGTTGACCGCGACCGTCGCGACGCGGCCGTTCGCGCGCTGGCTCGCGGGGATCGAGCCGGCGATGTCGACCTGCGACATGATCCATCCGCCGAACACGTCGCCGTGGACGTTCGCGTCGTGCGGCTGCGGGACGACGCGCAGCGCGGGCTGCTTCTGCGGGAGTTCGAGGGTCGAATCGGTCATGGCGGGGGCTTTCATCCTGTAATAAATGGGCCGCCGCGCGCAGGCGGGCCGGCGAGGCCGCCGGCAGCGGCGCGAAGCGGCTTCTGCGACAATACAACGTTCGCAAATTGTACGAGAAAGCGCGCGAGCCGGCCGTCGAACCACGTGCCGTGCCTCGCCACAGAGACTCCCCCATGCGCCGATTTCCTGCTTCCGGCGAGCCCGCGCCGGCTTCGACCGAGCCTCGCAACGACTGGCAGACCATCCGGTCGCTGCTGCCGTACCTGGCCACCTACAAATGGCGCGTCGCGCTCGCGCTCGGCTGCCTGATCGGCGCGAAGGTCGCGAACCTCGGCGTGCCGATCGTGATGAAGCGCATCGTCGACCACCTGTCCTACGTGCAGCAGATCACCGCGCTCGGGCGCGCCGAGCAGTCGGCCGGCATCGTGCTCGCGGGCGGCGTCGGGCTGCTGGTCGTCGCGTATGCACTCGTGCGGCTGTCGACGTCGCTGTTCACCGAGCTGCGCGAGATCCTGTTTTCGAAGGTCACCGAAAGCGCGGTGCGCCAGCTCGCGCTGCAGGTGTTCCGGCACCTGCACGGGCTGTCGCTGCGGTTCCATCTCGAACGCCAGACGGGCGGCATGTCGCGCGACATCGAACGCGGCACGCGCGGCATCCAGCAACTCATTTCGTATTCGCTGTACAGCATCCTGCCGACGCTCGTCGAGGTCGGGCTCGTACTCGGCTTCTTCGTGGTCAAGTACGAGGCCTATTACGCGTACGTGACGTTCGCGGCGCTGGTCACGTACATCGTGTTTACCGTGAAGGTCACCAACTGGCGCACGCATTTCCGCCGCACGATGAACGAACTCGATTCGCGCGCGAACTCGCGGGCGATCGATTCGCTGATCAACTACGAGACGGTGAAGTACTTCGGCAACGAGGAGTGGGAGGCGCAGCGCTACGACGAGAATCTCAAGCGCTACCGCAAGGCCGCGATCCGCTCGCAGAACTCGCTGTCGGTGCTGAACTTCGGCCAGCAGGCGATCATCGGCACCGGGCTGGTGTTCATCCTGTGGCGCGCGACGCAGGGCGTGCTCGCGGGCAAGCTGACGCTCGGCGATCTCGTGCTGATCAACACGTTCATGCTGCAGCTGTACATTCCGCTGAACTTCCTCGGGGTCGTGTATCGCGAGCTGAAGCAGAGCCTCACCGACATGGACCGGATGTTCGGGCTGTTGTCGGCCGCGAAGGAAGTGGCCGACCGGCCCGAGGCGCGGCCGCTCGCGGTGGCCGGCGCGCAGGTGCGCTTCGAGCACGTGAACTTCGCGTACGAGCCGGCGCGGCCGATCCTGCACGACGTGACGTTCACGATCGATGCGGGCACGACGACCGCGGTGGTCGGCCACAGCGGTTCGGGGAAATCGACGCTGTCGCGCCTGCTGTTCCGTTTCTACGATCTCGACCGCCAGGCGGGCGGCGCGATCCGGATCGACGGCCAGGACATCCGCGACGTCACGCAGGATTCGCTGCGCGCGTCGATCGGGATCGTGCCGCAGGACACCGTGCTGTTCAACGACTCGATCTACTACAACATCGCGTACGGCCGGCCGACCGCGACGCGCGACGAGGTGGTCGCGGCGGCGCGCGCCGCGCACATCCACGATTTCATCGAAAGCCTGCCGAAGGGCTATGACACGCCGGTTGGCGAGCGCGGGCTGAAGCTGTCGGGCGGCGAGAAGCAGCGCGTCGCGATCGCGCGCACGCTGCTGAAGGATCCGCCGGTGCTGCTGTTCGACGAGGCGACGTCGGCGCTCGATTCGCGCTCGGAGCGCGCGATCCAGCACGAACTCGACCAGATCGCGCGGCATCGCACGACGCTCGTGATCGCGCACCGGCTGTCGACGGTCGTGCACGCGCAGCAGATCCTCGTGATGGATCACGGCCGGATCGTCGAGCGCGGCACGCACGACGAACTGGTGCGCGCGGACGGGTTGTATGCGCAGATGTGGGCGCTGCAGCAGCAGCGCGCGGCGGCCGGCGGCGAGGAGGCCGAGGCCGTGTAACAACGGGCGGCGCTGCACGACGCGCTGTCGTGCGGGGCGGCCCGCCGTCCGGTCAGCCCGCGGCGCGCAGCCGCGCGTCGAGCTCGCCGAGCTGCGCGGGCGTGCCGACGTTCTCCCAGATACCTTCGTACAATTCGCCGGTCGCAAGTCCGGCCTCGATCGCCGCGCGGTAGTACGGCGTCAGCGCGCGCCGCGTGCCGGGCGCGAGATCGCGGAACATCCGCGTGTCGTACAGGCCGATGTTGCCGAACGTGACGCGCGCGGCGCCGTCGAGCGCGAGGCGGCCATCGCCGCCGAGCGCGAAATCGCCGGCCGGGTGGAACGGCGGGTTCGGCACCATCACGAGGTGCATCGCGGGCGTATCGAGCGTGGCCATCCGCGCGGCGTGCGGCGCGAGCGTCCGGTAGTCGAACGCGCAGTACACGTCGCCGCTGACCGCCGCGAACACGGCCGGCTGCCCGTCGCGCTCGATGAGCGGCAGCGCCTGCGCGATGCCGCCGGCCGTTTCCAGCGCGTCGCCCTCGGCGGAATACGCGAGCCGCACGCCCCAGCGCGAACCGTCGCCGAGCGCGGCTTCGATCTGCTCGCCGAGCCACGCGTGGTTGATCACGATCGTCTCGATGCCCGCGCGTGCGAGCGCCTCGATCTGCCACACGATCAGCGGCTTGCCGCCGGCTTCGAGCAGCGGTTTCGGGCGGGTGTCGGTCAGCGGGCGCATCCGTTCGCCGCGCCCGGCGGCGAAGATCATCGCCGTGGTCAGGGTAGTGCTCATGTTCGACTGGGCGTGAGGACGGTCAGAACGTATAGCCGACGTCGGCCGGCGCGTTGCCCTCGAGCTCGTCGAGCAGCTTCGCGAACGGCACGAGCGGGCGGTAGCGCAGCGCAACCTTGCGCGCATAGGTCAGGAAGCGCGGCAGGTCGTTCAGGTAGTGCGGCTTGCCGTCGCGGTAGTTGATGCGCGCGAACAGGCCGAGCACCTTGATGTGGCGCTGCAGCCCCATCCATTCGAGCTGGCGGTAGAACTCGCCGAAATCGGGATCGACCGGCAGGCCGGCCTTTTTCGCCTTTTCCCAGTAGTACGCGAAGCAGTCGAGCTCGAACTCCTCGTCCCAGCTGACGAACGCGTCGCGCAGCAGCGACACGACGTCGTACGTCAGCGGCCCGTAGACGGCGTCCTGGAAGTCGAGCACCCCCGGATTCGGCTCGCAGACCATCAGGTTGCGCGGCATGAAATCGCGCAGCATGAAACCCTGCGGCTGCGCATGGGCGCTCGCGACCAGCAGCGCGAACGTGCGGTCGAGCGTGCCGCGCATCGCGTCGGTGACGGGCTTGCCGAGATGACGGCCGACGAACCATTCGGGCAGCAGCTCCATTTCGCGGCGCAGGAACGCTTCGTCGAACGGCGGCAGCACGTCGGGTTTCGACGTGAGCTGGAAGCGGATCAGCGCGTCGAGCGCGTCGCGCATCAGCGGCCGCGCGGCGACCGGGTCGGCCGGGTCGAGCACCGAGATGTACGACGTGCGGCCGAGGTCCGTCACGAGCATGAAGCCCGCGTCGAAATCGTGGGCCAGCACGTCCGGTACGTGGTCGCCGGCCGCGGCGAGCAGCTGCGCGACCTGGACGAATTCCCGGCACTTCTCGGGCGGCGGCGCGTCGACGGCGATCAGCGTGCCGCCGGGGCTCGCGGCCGAGGCGACACGGAAATAGCGGCGGAAACTGGCGTCCGACGACGCGGGCGCGAGGGTCGACAGGTCGAGGGCATAGCGCTCGGCGAGCGGTTGCAGCCACGCGGTCAGGGCGTCGAGGCGGGCGTCGGGCTGGGATGCGGCGGATGGGGGCGTCATGAAACTCGGCGGAGGGGGGAACGTCTTGCCATATAATACCCCACGACTTTTTTGACGCGCCCCGCGTCAGCTTCCGCCGTGCAGGCCCGCTGCCTGTCGCGCCGCCCGCCCGATCGCCTCCCCGGTTTGCGCTCAGCCGCAGTCGCGGTGCGACGGCGCGGCCCGCCGTGCGCGCATGTGCCGTGAAGGCGCGGTTGACAAGGGGCGATTCGCCAAACGATAGATGCCGCCCAAACCGCTATTCCCGAATGTTTTCCCCGGTGACGGGGCGCCGCGCAAACGGCGGCTCGCGCTCGCGCTCCTGGCCGTGCCCGGCCTCGTGCCGGCCGTGTCGTACGCGCAGCTGTCGGGTGCGGCCGCGCAGCCGCAGCCGCTCGACTCGCCGTGGGATCTGCGCCTCGCGCCCCAGCTCGAGGATCATCCGCTGAAGGACGGCGCGAAGCCGGCCGCCTTCGTGATCGCCGACCACACGAGCGGCACCGCCGAGCAGGACCTCGCCGCCAAGGGCTCCGCCGAGCTGCGGCGCGGCGACGCCGTCGTGAAGGCCGACGCGCTCCACTACGATCAGGATACCGACATGGCCGATGCGTACGGCCAGGTCAAGGTGATCAATGGCGGTACGTCGTTCGCGGGCCCCGAGGCGCACCTGAAGATCGAGGCGAACCAGGGCTTCATGACGGCGCCGAAGTACCACTTCAACATGACGGGCGGCTCGGGCAGCGCCGAGCGCGTCGACATGGTCGACAACGAGCGCTCGGTGTTCGTCAACGGCACCTACACCGCGTGCCAGTGCTCGACGAACCCCGCGTGGTACATCAAGGGCAGCCGCTTCGACTTCGACACGGGCGCCGACGAAGGCACCGCGCGCAACGGCGTGCTGTTCTTCCAGGGCGTGCCGATCTTCGCGAGCCCGTGGATGACGTTCCCGCTGTCGGGCGAGCGGCGCAGCGGCCTGCTGCCGCCGACGTTCTCGGTGAACTCGAGTAACGGCTTCGAGCTGACGCTGCCGTACTACTTCAACATCGCGCCGAACCGCGACCTGACGCTCACGCCGCGCATCATCTCGCGGCGCGGCGTGATGACCGAGGCGACGTTCCGCTACCTGTCGCCGTCGTATTCGGGCACCTTCACGGCCAACTACCTGCCGGACGACCGGCTCGAGCACCGCAACCGCTACGCGATCTACTGGCAGCACCAGCAGAACTTCGGCGGCGGTTTCGGCGGCTACGTCTACTACAACAAGGTCTCGGACAACACGTATCCCGAACAACTGGGTTCGATGAACCAGTTCATCAACGGGACGCAGACGTTGTACCAGCAGGAGGCGGGCCTCACGTACAACAACGGTCCGTGGTCGGTGCTCGCGCGCTACCAGCACTGGCAGACGCTGCCGCCGTCGATCGCGCCGTACAGCCGCGAGCCGCAGTTGAACGTGAAGTACACGAAGTACAACGTCGGCGGCTTCGACTTCGGCGCGGAAGCCGATTATTCGCGGTTCCGCATCACGACGGCCGATGCGACCGAAGGCGATCGCATCGTCTTCAACCCGTATATCGCGTACGGCGTATACGGCCCCGGCTACTTCGTCGTGCCGAAGGTCCAGTACCACTTCGCGTCGTACGACCTGAACTACCTGTCGTCGACCACGCCGAACAACCCGAAGCGCTTCACCGAGTCGATCCCGACCGTGACCTTCGATTCGGGCCTGATCTTCGATCGTTCGGTGCGCCTGTTCGGCCAGGACTTCATCCAGACCCTCGAGCCGCGCCTGTACTACGTGTACACGCCGTATCGCAACCAGTCGAACGCGCCGCTGTTCGACACCGCGGAATCGGATTTCGGCCTCGCGGAGATCTACCAGCCGAACACGTTCGTCGGCAACGACCGGATCGCCGACGCGAACCGGATCACGGCCGGCCTGACGTCGCGCTTCATCGATCCGCGCACCGGCGACGAGCGCGCGCGTTTCGTGATCGCGCAGCAGTACTACTTCGCCGATCAGCGCGTCACGCTGAACCCCGGGCAGAGCGCCGTGCTGGCGCGCCATTCGGACCTGATCGTCGGCGCCGCGCTGAAGCTCGGCTCGGGCTTCATGTCGGAGACGGCGTTCCAGTACAACCAGAACAACAACCAGCTCGTGAAGTCGAGCGTCGGTTTCGGCTACAGCCCGGGCGAGCGCCGCGTGATCAACGTCGGCTATCGCTACACGCGTACGAACACCACGCTCGACAACCAGCCGATCAACCAGTTCCTGGTGTCCGCGCAATGGCCGCTCACGCGCCGCCTGTATGCGATCGGCCGCTTCAACTATGATCTGGCCGGCGATCGCGTGGTCGACGGTCTGGTCGGCTTACAATACGACGCGGATTGCTGGGCGCTCGGGGTCGGGGTGCAACGGGCGGCGAACGGCATCAATTCGTCGGGACAGCAGAACTCGTCGACGCGATTCATGATGCAGCTGACGCTCAAGGGCCTGTCGACCGTCGACAACGGCCTCGTGTCGGCATTCCGCGCCGGGGTACCGGGCTACACGCCGCTGCCGCCGCCGCCGCCGCCGATGTCCCGCTTCAGCAACTACGAGTAACGCCGGCTTGTCTGCACCGGTCAGCACGATTTCAATGGAGTTTCAGTGGCAATGAAGAAAAACCTTCGTTTCGCGGCAGTCGTGTCCAGCCTCGCCGCGTCCGCCGCGCTGCTCGCCGCCGCGCCGGCCGCGGCGCAGGCGCTCGGTTCGCCAGGTGCGCAGCTCGCCGACGAAGTCGTCGCGGTCGTCAACAACGACGTGATCACGGGCCGCGAACTCGACCAGCGTGCCGGCCTGATCGCCCGCCGGCTGCAGCAGCAGAACGCGCCCGTGCCGCCGACCGACCAGCTGCGCGCGCAGGTGCTGAACCAGATGGTGCTCGAGCGTATCCAGGTGCAGAAGGCGAAGGACGACGGCATCCGCATCGACGACGCGACCGTGCAGTCCACGCTGCAGCGTCTCGCGCAGGCGAACGGGATGACGCTCGAGCAGTACCGTGCGCGTCTCGAGGCGCAAGGCGTGCCCTGGAGCATCTTCACGAGCGATGCACGCACCGAGCTGATGCTGTCGAAGCTGCGCGAGCGCGAGGTCGACGGCAAGATCACCGTGTCGGACGCCGAAGTCGCGAACTACATCGCGAGCCAGCGCGGGCCGAACGCGTCGCAGCAGCAGGATCTGCGCTTCCAGCACATCTTCATCAAGGCGCCGACCAACGCGCCGCAGGCCGACATCGAGGCCGCGCAGAAGAAGGCCGAGGCGCTGCTGCAGCAGGCGAAGTCCGGCGCCGACTTCGAGCGCCTCGCGAAGAACAACTCGGAAGCGAACGACGCGAAGAAGGGCGGCGACCTCGGTTTCAAGGCGCCGAGCGCGCTGCCGGCCGACGTCGTCGACGCCGCCTCGAAGCTGCGCCCGGGCCAGGTCAACCCGACGCTGATCCGCGTGCCGGACGGCTTCGAGATCGTGCGTCTCGTCGACCGCCGCCAGAGCCAGGGTGCGACCGCCGCCGCGCCGAAGATCGTCCAGACGCACGTGCGCCACATCCTGCTGCGCGTCGGTGAAGGCAAATCGGAAGGCCAGGCGCGCCAGCAACTGGTCGACATCCGCAACCAGATCGAGGCCGGCGGCGATTTCGCGAAGTTCGCGCGCACCTACTCGCAGGACGGTTCGGCGTCGCAGGGCGGCGATCTCGGCTGGATCAGCCCGGGCGAGACCGTGCCGGAATTCGAGCGGGCGATGAACAGCCTGCAGGACGGCCAGGTCAGCCAGCCGATCCGCACCGAGTACGGTTACCACCTGATCCAGGTGCTGAACCGCCGCGAAGCGGAAGGGTCGGTGCAGCAGCAGATGGACATCGCCCGCCAGGCGATCGGCCAGCGCAAGGCCGAGCAGGCCTACGCCGACTGGCTGCGCGAACTGCGCGATTCGTCGTACGTTCAGTACAAGATCGGCGGCGTCGCCCCGGCGAACTGAGCGAGCTTCGGATGACCACGCCCGCGCTGCAGATCGCGATCACGACCGGCGAACCCGCGGGGGTCGGCCCGGAGCTGACCGTGCAGGCGCTGCGTGACGCCGCGCAGCGCTGGCCCGACGCGCATTTCACCGTGCTCGGCGATGCGGCGCTGCTCGACGCGCGTGCGGCGGCCATCGGCGCCGAGCGCACCGTGCTGGCCGGCGGCGCACCGGTATCGGTCGCGCACCACGCGCTGGCCGTTCCCGCGCGGGCAGGTACGCTGGACGCGGCGAACGGCCGGTACGTGCTCGGGCTGCTCGACGCGGCGATCGACGGCGCGCTGGCCGGCCGGTACGACGCGATCGTGACCGCGCCGCTGCAGAAGAGCACGATCAACGATGCGGGCGTGCCGTTTACCGGCCATACCGAATACCTGGCGGAGCGCACGCATACGCCGCGCGTCGTGATGATGCTGGCGGGCACCGGCGACAAGCCGCTGCGCGTCGCGCTCGCGACGACGCACCTGCCGCTGAAGGATGTGTCCGCCGCGCTGACGATCGACGGTCTCGTCGAGACGCTCGCGATCATCGACCGCGACCTGCGGCGCGACTTCGGCCTCGCCGCGCCGCGCATCCTGGTGACGGGCCTGAACCCGCACGCGGGCGAGAACGGTTATCTCGGCCGCGAGGAGATCGACGTGATCGCGCCGGCGCTGGCCCGTGCGAACGCGCTGCGCATCGACGCGCGCGGCCCGTATCCGGCCGACACGCTGTTCCAGCCGCGCCATCTGGCCGATGCCGATTGCGTGCTCGCGATGTTCCATGACCAGGGCCTGCCCGTGCTGAAGTATGCGACCTTCGGCGAGGGCATCAACGTGACGCTCGGGCTGCCGATCATCCGTACGTCGGTCGATCACGGTACCGCGCTCGATCTGGCCGGCACGGGTCGCGCCGATCCGGGCAGCATGATCGCCGCGCTCGATACGGCCGTCACGATGGCGCGCCATCGCCGCGCGGCCTGACGCGGCCTCACCTCTTTCGTCGTATTTTTCGTCTTACTCAGTCGATGTCGAACAGCAGACAGCACCAAGGCCATTTCGCGCGCAAGCGCTTCGGGCAGAACTTCCTCGTCGATCACGGCGTGATCGATTCGATCGTGGCGACGATCGGCCCCGCGCGCGGCCAGCGCATGGTCGAGATCGGCCCCGGGCTCGGCGCGCTGACCGAGCCGCTGATCGAGCGCCTCGCGACGCCCGAGTCGCCGCTGCACGCGGTCGAGCTCGACCGCGACCTGATCGGCCGCCTGCAGCAGCGCTTCGGCGCGCTGCTCGAGCTGCATGCGGGCGACGCGCTCGCGTTCGACTTCCGTTCGCTGGCGGCGCCCGGCGACCAGCCGTCGCTGCGCATCGTCGGCAACCTGCCGTACAACATTTCCAGCCCGCTGCTGTTCCACCTGATGACGTTCGCCGATGCGGTCATCGACCAGCATTTCATGCTGCAGAACGAAGTCGTCGAACGGATGGTCGCGGAGCCCGGCACGAAGGCGTTCTCGCGCCTGTCGGTGATGCTGCAGTACCGCTACGTGATGGAAAAGATGCTCGACGTGCCGCCGGAATCGTTCCAGCCGCCGCCGAAGGTCGATTCGGCGATCGTCCGGATGATTCCGTACGAGCCGCACGAACTGCCGGACGTCGATCCCGTGCTGCTCGGCGAAATCGTCACCGCCGCGTTCTCGCAGCGCCGCAAGATGCTGCGCAACACGCTCGGCGACTATCGCCAGACGATCGATTTCGATGCGCTCGGTTTCGATCTCGCGCGTCGTGCCGAGGACGTGAGCGTGGCCGAATACGTCGGCGTCGCGCAGGCGCTCGCGGCAGTGCGCAAGGCCGGCTGACGCGCGGCGCGCGAAGCCGGACCGCAGGTGACGAAAGGGCTGCCCGACGGGCAGCCCTTTTCATTGCACGCGTGTATGTGGCCGGTCGCCTACGCCCGCCTGCGCGGCGGCGCGTTGACGAGCGCGATGCCGGCCAGCACGAGCGCGGCCGCGGACATGAAGCGCCAGCCGACCGACTCGCCGAGCAGCAGCACGCCGAACGCGACGCCGAACAGCGGCGACAGGAACGTGAAGACGGACAGCCGCGACGCACTGTAGCGCGTCAGCAGCCAGAACCACGACAGGTAGCTGACGAACGCGACGATCACCGACTGGTACGCGAGGCTCGCCACCGCGATCGGCGTCACGTGCGCGAACGACACCTGGCCGAACAGCGCGGCGAGCGCGACCAGCACGACCGCCGACACCGCGAGCTGGTAGAACAGCGTCTTGCTCGCGCTCGCCCGCGCGAGCGCCGTCGAGCGCACGACGACCGTCGTCGCGGCCCACATCGCGCCGCCGAGAATCCCGAGCGCGTCGCCGGCCAGCCCGGCCAGCACCGAAGCGCCGGGCGCGCGCGGCGTCAGGAAGCCGTCCGCGAACGCGAGCGCGATGCCGGCGAACGCGAGGCCGACGCCGGCCCATTGCGTGCGCTGCAGCCGCTCGCCCGGTGCGAACAGGTGCAGGCCGAGCGCGGTGAAGCACGGCGCCGTGTACAGGAAGATCGCCATGTGCGATGCGCTCGTCAGCGTGAGCCCGAAGAACACGCAGATGAATTCGCCGGCGAACAGCGCGCCGGCCGCGAGGCCCGCGCCGAACGTGCCGTCGGCCCGGAACAGCGGTGTGCCGCGCGCGCGGGCCCAGCCCCACAGCAGCGCGGCGGCGATCACCGAGCGCAGCCCGGCCTGGAACATCGGCGCGATCGCGGCGTTCGTGTACTTGATCGCGACCTGCTGGAAACCCCAGATCGCGCACAGCAGCAACATCAGGCCGGCGGCGCGCAGGTCGAGCGCGCGGCGCACGGGGGCGGCGGCGAGTGGGGTCATCGGCGCGCCTCGCTCGATCGGGACGGCGGCAGCGAGGCCGGGCGGGCGGCGCGTCGGGCGCGCTCGAATTGGCGGTTTCGCACGGCAGTGTGGCGTCAGGGAAGGGTGGGTGGTCGCGTTCGGGTGGTGCGTGGCATGCCCGCTTTTGGTGCGAAGTGGAGGGATGTTACCCGATCGGCACGATCGACGGGGCGAGCCGGACCGTGCCGTTTTCCGCCATTGCGCGCGCGCCCCGATGCGCGGTATCGGCCGCCCGGTCTAGGCGCCCCCGGCTAGGCGCCCCCGGCGAGTTTCACCCGACTCTGGTAGAGTTTCCGGTTCTGGAAAGTCCCCACAGGAGTACAAGACATGCGTTTGCTGCATACGATGCTGCGAGTTGGCGATCTCGACCGCTCGATCAAGTTCTACACCGAATTGCTCGGCATGAAGCTGCTGCGTCGCGAGGATTATCCGGAAGGCAAGTTCACGCTTGCGTTCGTCGGCTACGAAGACGAACGCACCGGCACCGTGATCGAGCTGACCCACAACTGGGATACGCCGTCCTACGATCTCGGCAACGGCTTCGGCCACCTGGCCGTGGCGGTCGAGGATGCGTACGCCGCGTGCGAGAAGATCAAGGCGCAAGGCGGCAAGGTCACGCGCGAAGCAGGCCCGATGAAGCACGGCACGACCGTGATCGCGTTCGTCGAGGATCCGGACGGCTACAAGATCGAGTTCATCCAGAAGAAGTAAGCGCCGGACGAACGGGCCGCCGCGTGCGATGCGCATGGCGGCAAAAAGGGCGATGCGGGGTGACCCGCATCGCCCTTTTGCATCGACGGCGCTACCGCGCGCGTCATGTCAAAGCGACGGCAGCAGCTCGGGCGGGTGGTGCTTGAGCGTGTGCCGCGCTTCGCGGAACTCGGGGAAGATCGATTCGACGGTCTGCCAGAACGCCGGGCTGTGGTTCATCTCGCGCAGGTGCGACAGCTCGTGCGCGACGACGTAGTCGATGATCGACATCGGGAAATGGATCAGCCGCCAGTTCAGGCGGATCTTGCCGTCGCTCGAGCAGCTGCCCCAGCGCGTCGCGGCCGACGACAGCGCGTACATCGAATACGTGACGCCGAGTTTTTCCGCGTAGACCGGCAGGCGTTCGCCGAAGATGCGTTTCGCCTCGCCCTGCAGCCAGCCCTGCACGCGATCCTTGATCTGCTGCATGTCGGCCTGCACGGGCAGTGGCAGCGACAGCCGCAGCGCATCGGCGTCGAATGCGACGGCGCCCGCGCCGAGCGCGATCGTCACCGTCTTGCCGAGATACGGCAGCTGCGCGCCATCGCGCCAGTCGATCTGCGGCAGCGCGCGCTGTTCGGTGCGCGTCTTCCACTCCGCGAGCTTCGCGAAGATCCAGCGCTGCTTCTCCGAGATCGCCGCTTCGATGTCGGCGAGCGTGACCCAGCGCGGCGCGGTGATCGACAGCCCGCTGCCGTCGATCGTGAAGCCGATCGTACGGCGTGCCGACCGCTTCAGCCGGTATTCGAGCACGCGGCTGTCGAGCGCGAACGTGCGCACGCGCGAGCGGTCGGGTGCCGCGCCCGGAGCGGGCGGGGCGGTGGGAGCGGCTTCAGGCGGCGCCGGCGGCGTGGCGGGCGCCGACGGTGCGGCGGCCGGCCCGTCGAAGAGCGGCAGATCCATCTGGCGATGATCGAGGGCCACGACGGCAGGCCGTGGCCGCGGACGCTGTTTCATCAGTTCGCTTCTTTTTGTCGTACGCAACGGCTGCAATCCGGGGGCTTCAGGCACGCGCGGCATCGCGCGTGCCGGCATTGCCCGCCTGGCGATAGGAATCGGGATCGATGCGGCGCATTTCCGCTTCGATCCATGCTTCGACCTGCGAGTTCAATGCATCGGGCGTCAACCCGTCGCTGGGGATCGGCTTGCCGATCGACACGGTGACGATACCCGGAAATTTCGTGAACGAGTTGCGCGGCCAGACCCGACCTGCATTGTGCGCGATCGGCACGACCGGCGTGCCGGTTTCGATCGCGAAGCGTGCGCCGCCCGTCTTGTACTTGCCCTGCTTGCCGACCGGCGTGCGCGTGCCTTCGGGGAACATGATCATCCAGGCGCCTTCCGACAGGCGCTTCTTGCCCTGGCGGATCACCGACGCGAACGCGTTCTTGCCTTCCTTGCGGTTGATGTTGACCATGTGCAACATGCCGAGCGCCCAGCCGAAGAACGGCACGTACAGCAGCTCGCGCTTGAACACGTAGCAGAGCGGCTTCGGCATCAGCGCCGGAAACGCGAGCGTCTCCCACGCCGACTGATGCTTCGACAGCAGCACGGCCGGGCCGTCGGGCAGGTTTTCCATCCCCTCGATCCGGTAGCGGATGCCGTTCAGCCAGCGCACGACCCACAGGGTCGACTTGCACCAGCCGGCGGCCATCCAGTAGCGCGCGTCGGGGCGCATGAACGGGAACGCGATGAAGCACGCGGTGGCGTACGGCACCGTGTACAGGATGAAGTAGATCAGCAGCAGCAGGGAGCGGACGAAGCGCATCGGCGTGAGTCTGGTGTGAGGGAGGATGCGCGCGGCTGCCGCATCACTCGTGTTCGTGTGAAAGGAAGTCGAGCGCGAACGCGCGCAGGTCGTCATGGACCTTCGTGCCGGGCGGCAGGTTGCCCGCGGCGAGCGTCTTCTTGCCCTTGCCGGTCAGCACGAGGTGCGGCTGGAAGCCGACCGCGACGCCGGCCTGCAGGTCGCGCAGCGAATCGCCGACCACCGGCGTGTGACCGGGATCGATCTCGAAGCGCTCGGCGACCATCTGCATCATGCCGGGTTTCGGCTTGCGGCAGTCGCAGTGATCCTCGGCCGTGTGCGGGCAGAAGAACACCGCGTCGATGCGCGCGCCGACCGCGGCCGCCGCGCGATGCATCTTCAGGTGCATCTCGTTGAGCGCGGCCATGTCGAACAGCCCGCGACCGATGCCGGACTGGTTGGTCGCGACGACCACGCGATACCCCGCGTGGTTGAGCCGGGCGATCGCCTCGAGGCTGCCGGGCAGCGCGATCCATTCGTCGGGCGTCTTGATGAACGCATCCGAATCGACGTTGATCACGCCGTCGCGGTCGAGGACGACGAGCTTTCGGTTGGGGCTGATCGGCATCGTGCGGCCCTTATGCGGCGAGCTTCGAGATGTCGGCGACGCAGTTCATCTGCTGGTGCAGCGCGGACAGCAGCGCGAGACGGTTGGCTCGCAGTGCCGGATCTTCCGCATTGACCATCACGTCGTTGAAGAACGTGTCGACCGGCGCGCGCAGCGCGGCGAGCGCCGACAGCGCGCCCGTGTACGCGCGTGCCTCGAGCTGCGACTGCACGTGCGGCGTGACGGCCGCGAGCTGTTCGTGCAGCGCCTTCTCGGCGGCCTCGACGAGCAGCGCCGGCTGCACCGTGCCGTTCGCGCCGCCTTCCGACTTCTTCAGGATGTTCGAGATCCGCTTGTTCGCGGCCGCGAGCGCTTCGGCTTCCGCGAGGCGCGTGAATTCGCGCACCGCGTCGAGGCGCGCGACGAGATCGTCGACGCGCGTCGGGTTCAGGCTCAGCACCGCGTCGATTTCGCCGGCCGAATAACCGCGCTCGCGCAACAGGCCGCGCAGGCGATCCATGAAGAACGCGAGGATCGCGTCGGTCGATTCGGCGACGCCCGGCACGCCTTCGAAGCGCGCGTGGGCCGTGCGCAGCAGCGACACGAGATCGAGCGGCAGCTGCTTCTCGAGCAGCAGGCGCAGCACGCCGAGCGCGTGGCGGCGCAGCGCGAACGGGTCCTTCTCGCCGGTCGGCGCGAGGCCGATGCCCCAGATGCCGACGATCGTCTCGAGCTTGTCGGCCAGCGCGACGGCCGTCGACACGGGCGTGGTCGGCAGCGCGTCGCCGGAGAAGCGCGGCTGGTAGTGCTCGGCGCACGCGAGCGCGACGTCGTCGGCTTCGCCGTCGTGGCGCGCGTAGTACGTGCCCATCGTGCCCTGCAGTTCGGGGAACTCGCCGACCATGTCGGTCAGCAGGTCGGCCTTCGCGAGGCGCGCGGCGCGCTTCGCGTGCGCGGCGTCGGCGCCGATCGCGGGCGCGATCTCGCCGGCCAGCGCCTCGAGGCGCTCGACGCGCGCGAGCGCCGAGCCGAGCTTGTTGTGATACACGACGTTCGCGAGTTGCGGCACGCGGTCGGCGAGCGGCTTCTTCTTGTCCTGCTCGAAGAAGAACTTCGCGTCGGCGAGGCGCGGGCGCACGACGCGCTCGTTGCCTTCGATGATCTCGCCCGGCGTCTTCGTCTCGATGTTCGACACGATCAGGAAGCGCGAGCGCAGCTTGCCGGCGACGTCGGTCAGCGCGAAATACTTCTGGTTCGTCTGCATCGTGAGGATCAGGCATTCCTGCGGAACCTGCAGGAATTCGTCCTCGAAGCGGCACGGGTAGACGACCGGCCATTCGACCAGCGACGTCACTTCGTCGAGCAGCGATTCGGGCATCACGACGGTATCGCCGTTCGCGTGTTCGTTCAGTTGCGTGCGGATCGTTTCGCGGCGATCGGCGAAGTGCGCGATCACGCGGCCCTTGTCGCGCAGCGTGTCGGCGTACGCGCGCGCATGCTGGATCGCGACGAGGCCGTCGGACAGGAAGCGGTGGCCGAGCGTGGTGTCGCCGGCATCGACGCCGAACGCGGTGACGGGCACGATGCGGTCGTCGTGCAGCACGGTCAGGCGATGGACCGGGCGCACGAACTTCACGTCGGAGCCGTCCGGGCGCTGGTACGTCATGAACTTCGGGATCGGCAGCTTCGCGAGCGCTTCGTCGAGCGCGGCCTGCAGGCCGTCGGCGAGCGTCGCGCCGGCCGCAGAGTAGTTGATGAAGAACGCTTCGGCCTTGCCGTCCTGCGCGCGCTCGAGATCGGCGATCGACAGGTTCGGGTGGCCGAGTGCCGCGAGCTTCTTCGCGAGCGGCGCCGTCGGCTTGCCGTCGGCGTCGAGTGCGACCGACACCGGCAGGACTTTTTCGCGGACCTGCTTGTCAGGCGCGACGGCGCGCACGTTCTGCACGACGACGGCGAGGCGGCGCGGCGTGGCGTAGCGTTCGAACACGAGTTCGCCTTCGACGAGGTCGCGCGCCGCGAGGCGTTGCGCGAGACCTTCCGCGAATGCGTCGCCGAGGCGCGCGAGGGCCTTCGGCGGCAGCTCTTCGGTCAGCAGTTCGACGAGCAGGGGGGCGGGATGATTGTGCGTCATGGTTGGAATGATTCTCGTCTCGTCAGTCCTGATCGATCTTGCGTTCGACCTTGAGCGGCGGCGCCCATGCCGGCTGCGCGGCGTCCTGGGCGTCGGTGGTGAGGCCCGGCACGCCCGGCGGGTTGCCGAGCATCGGGAAGCCGAGCTTCTCGCGCGAGTCGTAGTAAGCCTGCGCGACGAGACGCGACAGTGCGCGGATGCGGCCGATGTACGCCGCGCGCTCGGTGACCGAGATCGCGCCGCGGGCGTCGAGCAGGTTGAACGTGTGGCCGGCCTTCAGCACGAGCTCGTACGCGGGCAGCGCGAGCTGCGCGTCGATCATCTTCTTCGCTTCCGCTTCGTAGCTGTTGAAGAACGTGAACAGCAGGTCGACGTTCGCGTGCTCGAAGTTGTAGGTCGACTGCTCGACCTCGTTCTGGTGGTACACGTCGCCATACGACAGGCGGCGCAGCTCGGGGCCGTTCGGGCCCTGCTCTTCCCACTCGGTCCACACGAGGTCGTACACGTTCTCGACCTTCTGCAGGTACATCGCGAGGCGTTCGAGGCCGTACGTGATCTCGCCGAGCACCGGCTTGCATTCGAGGCCGCCGACTTCCTGGAAATACGTGAACTGCGTGACTTCCATCCCGTTCAGCCACACTTCCCAGCCGAGCCCCCACGCGCCGAGCGTCGGGTTTTCCCAGTCGTCCTCGACGAAGCGCACGTCGTTCTGCTTCAGGTCGAAGCCGAGCGCTTCGAGCGAGCCGAGGTACAGGTCGAGGATGTTTTCCGGCGCCGGCTTGAGCACGACCTGGTACTGGTAGTAGTGCTGCAGGCGGTTCGGGTTCTCGCCGTAGCGGCCGTCCTTCGGGCGGCGCGACGGCTGCACGTACGCGGCGCGCCACGGCTCGGGGCCGACCGCGCGCAGGAACGTGTGGACGTGCGACGTGCCCGCGCCGACTTCCATGTCGATGGGCTGGAGCAGGGCGCAACCCTGCTTGTCCCAGTAGGACTGCAGCGTCAGGATGATTTGCTGAAACGTAAGCATGAAGAGCCTTCGTGGCGCTGGCGCTCCGTTGCGGGCGGCGCTCCGGGCGGGGCCCGGAGGGTCGGCTCGCGCGGCGGCGCGGCTTGTTAGTGTGCTGAAACGCGTAATTTTACCGGATCGGCGAGCGGATGCGGCCGGAACGCGGGCGAGGCCGCCGCCGGCGCGCTTCCGGAAGGGCCGCACGAGCGGGCGGCGCGGTCCGTGCGGCCGCCCGCGGGGTTGTCGCGACGCGCATGCCGTGCCGCTTCGCGCGGGCGTTAAGATGCGCATATTGCGGCGCGCGCCACGCGTGCCGCGTCACCGCTTGCCGACGCCGATCGCATGGACGACCCGACCGACCTCCTCATTCCGCTGCTTCCGCCGCTGCTCGCGCTGCTCGGCCAGGCCGCCGACGCGCAGGCGCGCGGCGAGCGCGCCGCGCACGATCTGTGGCTCGCCGCTGCCGCCCATCTGCACGCGGTCGACGCCGATGCGCTCGCGCAGCTCACGACGACGCTCGTCGCGCGGCAGCGCACGGCCGATGCGCTCGCGCTCGCCGAATGCGCGGCGCGCGTGCGGCCGGGCGCGACCGCGTACTTCAATCACGGTTACGCGCTGCAGATGGCCGACCGCCACGCGGATGCCGTCGCGCCGTACCGCGCGGCGCTGGCGATCGATGCGGGCCGGCCGTCGTTGCGCAACAACCTCGCGATCGCGCTGCGGTTGTCGGGCGGCGACCGCGCGGAGGAGATCGCGCTGCTCGACGCGGCCGTGAAGCACGATCCGCAAGACGTGCAGGCGTGGATCAATCTGGTCGTCGCGCGGATCGCGGCGCACGACCTCGACGGCGCGCTCGCGTGCGCCGCGCGGCTGGCCGACCTCGCGCCCGGCAACGCGCTCGCGATGAACAACGTCGCGATGGCGATGAAGGAGGCGCAGCGCTGGGACGATGCCGAGCGTTACGCGGCGCGTGCATGCGAGCTGGCGCCCGACGACGCGTCGTTCCGTTTCAACCTCGCGATCATCCAGCTCGTGCGCGGCAACTACGCGGCCGGCTGGCGCGGCCACGAGGCGCGCTGGGACGGCGCGGGCGAACTGCGCGGCCGCCGGCCGGCGCTGCCGGGTCCGCGCTGGCAGGGCGAGCCGCTGGCGGGAAAAACGCTGCTGGTATGGGGCGAACAGGGGCTCGGCGACGTGCTGCAGTTCTGCCGCTACGTCGCGCCGCTCGCCGAGCGCGTGCATCGCGAAGGCGGCCGGCTCGCGTGGAATACGTTCCCGCAGGTCGGCACGCTGATGCAGCGCAGTCTTGGCGCGCACGTGGACGTATTCGGTGCGGGCGGCGGCGTCGACGCGCTGCCGGCATTCGATTACGAGGTGCCGCTGATCGGCCTGCCGCTGATGCTCGGCATGGAGAACGAGACGCTCGGATCGTCGGTGCCTTACCTGCGGGCCGATCCGCACGCGCGCGATGCGTGGCGCGCGCGGCTTGCGGGCGAGCGCCGGCTGAAGGTCGGGCTCGTGTGGACGGGCAGTGCGGGCCACCAGCGCAACCCGTTTCGGCGCGTCGGGCTCGAGCGCTATGCGGACGCGTTTCGCGGGATCGACGGCGTCGCGTTTTATTCGCTGCAGCCGGGCGCGCACGCGGATGTCGCGGCGGCGCGCGCGGCCGGTTTCGCGATCGAGGATTTCACGGCGGAGCTGACGAGCTTCGACGATACGGCCGCATTCATCGGCGCGCTGGATCTGGTGATGACCGTGTGCACGTCGGTCGCGCACCTGGCGGGCGCGCTCGGGGCGCGCACGTGGGTGCTGCTCGACGTGAATCCGCACTGGCCGTGGATGCTCGAACGCACGGACAGCCCGTGGTATCCGAGCGCGACGTTGTACCGGCAGCCGGCGTTCGACGCGTGGCTGCCGGTGATGGAGGCGGTGAGTCGCGACCTGCGCAGCCTCGCCGCGCAGCCGGATCGACCGGGTCAGCCGGTCCGGCAGGCCTGAACGGCCGGCTAGCGGTCACCGGCCGCCGCTTGCGTCATTCGGGTTGATCGCCGCCGTTGTTGCGGCCATTGCGCCGGCGCAGCCCCGGCCCGAACGTGAAGCCGAACGCGAGCAGCACGAACGACACCGCGAGCACGATGTTGTTGCCGCTCGTCACGTAAGGCGTGAAGCCGCTCGTGCCTTCGATCCGCACGTCGAGCGAGCCGATCGTGAACGGCTTCAATTGGCCGAGCACGCGCCCGTGCGCGTCGATCGCGGCGGTCATCCCCGTGTTGGTCGAGCGCAGCATCGGCCGGCCCGTTTCGAGCGAGCGCATCCGCGCGATCTGCAGGTGCTGGTCGAGCGCGATCGTGTCGCCGAACCACGCGAGGTTCGTCACGTTGACGAGCACGCCGGGCGGCTGCGGGTTGTCGCGGATCGTCGCGGCGATTTCCTCGCCGAACAAGTCCTCGTAGCAGATGTCGGCCATCACGGGCTGGTTGTGCACGAGGAACGGCTTCTGCACCGGCGCGCCGCGCGCGAAATCGCCGAGCGGCATCTTCATCAGGTCGACGAACCACCGGAAGCCCCACGGGATGAATTCGCCGAAGGGCACGAGATGGTGCTTGTCGTAGTGATAGATGTCGCGCGAGTTCGGCGTCACGCCGTACAGGCTGTTCGTATAGTCGACGTAGTGGCCGTCCTCGGTCACCGACGCGCCGACCGCGCCGAACAGCACGGCCGAGCCCGTCGTGTCGCTGAACTTGCGGATCGCGACGGCGAACGGCTCGGGCAGCTCCTGGATCATCACGGCGATCGCGGTCTCCGGCGTGACGATCAGGTCGGCCGGCTTCTCGATGATCATCCGCTGGTACATCTTGATCGCCGCGTCGATGCCTTCCTGCTCGAACTTGATGTCCTGCTTCACGTTGCCCTGCAGCAGCCGCACGGTGAGCGGCGCATTCGCGGGCACCGTCCACGTGACCTGCGACAGCCCGAGGCCGGCCGCGACGAGCGCGACCGCCGCGCCGGCCGGCGCGGCGATGCGCACGCGCGGGTTGCCGCCGGCACTCCCGGCGCCGTTGTCACGCGCGGGCGCCGGGCGCGCGGCGACGAGCGCCTGCACGACCAGCGCCGCGAACAGCGCGAGTACCCACGCGATCCCGTATACGCCGACCACCGGCGCGAAGCCCGCGAACGGGCCGTCGACCTGCGGGTAGCCGCTGGCGAGCCACGGAAAGCCGGTAAACAGCGTGCCGCGCAGCCATTCGCCGAAGGCCCACGCGCTCGCGAACGCGAACGCGCCGTGCCAGGTCGGCGAGAACGGACGTGGATCGGGGGTACGGCGATGCCACGCATGGCCCGCGCAGAACGACCACAGCCCGGCCGAGAACGCCGGGTACAGCGACAGGTACAGCGCGAACAGCACGAGCGCGCCGCCCGCGAGCGGCGCGGCCATCTCGCCGTACACGTGCATGCTGATGTAGAGCCACCAGATGCCGCTGATGAAGTTGCCGAAGCCGAATGCGCCGCCGGTGAGCGCGGCGCCGCGCCAGCTCGACGTGCGCGTCAGTTGCGCGAAAAACCAGACGAATACGACGAGTTGCAGCCAGCCGCCGTGCGGCGTCGGTGCGAAGCTGAGCGTATTGGCCGCGCCCGCGAGCAGCGCGGCCGGGTAGTGCCAGCGCGGCAGCGCGCGGCCGGGCGCCGGCGCGAGGAGGCCGCCAGCCGGGCGGGACGGGATCGGATCGTCCATGTGAAGCGGAAGTGGGCGAGCGGTTGAAGGAAACGCGGCTGGCGCGGAACGGTCAGTCTTCGTGCGAGGTTTCGGCGCGACGGCTGGCGAGCGGGTTGCGGCGCACCAGCAGCACATGCACCTGGCGTGCATCGCCGCGCTGGATCTCGAACACGAGGTTGCCGAGCTGCAGCTTCTCGCCGCGATGCGGCACGCGTCCGAAATGATGGGTGATCAGGCCGCCGATCGTGTCGACTTCGTCGTCGGGGAAATCGGTGCCGAACGCCTCGTTGAACTGTTCGATCTCGGTGAGCGCACGCACGCGGAAGCGGCCGTCCGGCCCCGAGATGATGTTGCCGGCTTCCTCGTCGAAGTCGTATTCGTCCTCGATGTCGCCGACGATCTGTTCGAGCACGTCCTCGATCGTGATCAGGCCCGCCACGCCGCCGTATTCGTCGACGACGATCGCGAGGTGGTTGCGGTTCACGCGGAAGTCGTGCAGCAGCACGTTCAGGCGCTTCGATTCCGGAATGAACACGGCCGGGCGCAGCATCCCGCGCACGTCGAACTCTTCTTCGGCATAGAAGCGCAGCAGATCCTTCGCGAGCAGCACGCCGATGACGTTGTCGCGGTTCTCCTCGTACACGGGGTAGCGCGAGTGCGCCTTTTCGAGGACGAACGGGATGAAATCCTCGGGCTTGTCGGCGATGTTGATCGCGTCCATCTGCGCGCGCGGCACCATGATGTCGCGGGCGCACAGATCGGAGACCTGGAACACGCCTTCGATCATCGACAGCGAGTCGGCGTCGATCAGGTTGCGTTCGTGGGCGTCCTGGAGGATTTCCAGCAGCTCGCCGCGGGATTCGGGCTCGGGCGAGATGAAGTCGGTCAGGCGCTCGAGCAGCGAGCGCTTTTCTTGCGGTTTGTCGGTTGGCTTACGACTGGGATACGAATCGTTCATGGTGGTGCGCCCGGGTCATGCCGGGGCGCGCTGTCACGGAGTAGGCAAGGATACACCAAGGGCACGACGCGACCGTGTCACCCCGGCCGCACGGCCAGGGCGGGCGGCTCGCGGGCCCCGCTCGTGGACGGCCGCGCCGGGCGCGACCTCGTCCTCGGGTCCATCCTATCCCAGAAAAGGGCGAAGGCGCAGCAGCGCAAAAAACAGGTTCGGGCAGGACGGGGCGGCGCAACGGGGAAAACGACCGGCCGGCCGGTTGGCATCGGCGGCAATCCGCCGCATGCGATCGCGGTCGAAGACGGGGGCGAAAGGGGGCTCGGCAGCGGAAGGGGGGCTCAGAAGCGCATGCCGGCCGAGCAGCCGCCGGCGGCCGCTCCGTTGGTCGCGGCGCCGCCGCAGCCCAGGATCCCGCAGCCGGACAAGGCGACGCTCGCGGCGACGAGCAGCGCGGCGACCTTGCTGCGCGACCAGCGTGACGGTTTCATCGGTGGGCGCCTCGTTCGAATGCGCGGGCGGTGCGGGATCGCGTCACTTGCATCGCGCGAGCAACCCTTCCAGCGCGCGATCGGGAATGCCGCTCGCGCGCAGCGCGTCGACCGTGCGGCTCACGTAGTCGAGCGTCGTGCCGTAGCGGCCGGCCGCGCAGCTGAACACTTCCTTCACGACGGTGTCGGACAGCTTGCCCGTATAGGTCGGTACGTCGCGGCGCATCACGAACGCGAGCGCGTTCACGCGTTCGCCGCTCTCGAGCGTGCAGGGCAGCCACGCGGGCCGGTACGACCCCATCGGCATCTCGCGCTTCCACAGTGTCTCGAGGTGCGGTTGCGCGGTCGGGCCGGACAGCCGGAACGCGATGCCCGAGCACGAGCCGCCGCGATCGAGCGCGAGCACGAGGCCCGGGCGTTCGGGCGTGCCGCGGTTCACGCGCGACCACAGGTAGAGCCCGCGGTGGTAGCCGTGTACCTTGCCGCGCACGGCGGCGACGGTCGGGAGACCGGGGTTCCAGATCAGCGAGCCATAGCCGAACAGCCAGAGATCCTGCCGGCCGTCCCAGTCGCGCATCGTGTGCGCGAGCGAGGCCGCGAGCTCGTCTTCCGTCAGCAGGCGCCCGTCGCCGATCGACGGCGGGTAGGCGGGCGGGAGCATCGCGGCGTTGCGCATCGTGCGAAAGGCTTACTGGTACGGGTTCGGGAAGCCCAGCTTCGCGAGGATGTCGACTTCGAGCGCTTCCATTTCGGCCGCGTCCTCGTCGCTCGTCTCGTGGTCGTAGCCCTGCGCGTGCAGCGCGCCGTGCACCAGCAGGTGCGCGTAGTGGGCCAGGAGCGGCTTGCCCTGCTCGTGCGCTTCCTTCTCGACGACCGGGCAGCACAGCACGAGGTCGCCGATCACGGTGCCGTCGGGCGCCGCGTCGTACGCGAAGGTCAGCACGTTGGTCGGATAGTCCTTGTGGCGGTAGCCGGCGTTCAGCGTGCGCCCTTCGCCTTCGCCGACGAAGCGCACGGTGAGCTGCGCGCTCGCGAACAGCGCCGGCTCGATCCATTCGGCGATCAGCTTGCGCTTGGGCAGCGTCTTGCGCACGTCGCTCGTGATTTCGTCGCCATACTGTACGGACAGGTCGAGTTCCAGCGCGCGCGGTGCGTCGTCGTGGTCGTCCTCGCGCGGCGCGAGCTCGGCCCCCACGTGCAGCGTTACGCTGTCGTAGTGCTCCGGCTGCAGCGCGAGCTTCGCGCGCATCGCCGGATCGTTGTGCTGCGCGACGATCGCGACGGCCGCGTCGCCGGAGCTGCCCGACAGGTCGAACATCAGGCTGCGGCCGTCCGGGAAGTCGATCCGCAGGCCCTGTGCGTTGACGGTGCGGGCCTTGCCCTTCGCGTCGAACAGCGAAAGACGGGGGGATTCGGGCGCGGCGGACTGGGCGCGACCGGACTTGCGGGAACGGGAAGATTTCATGACGCGTACGGCGATTGGGACGCGTCGAGGATACACCAAACGGCCGATCCCACCCGAATTCGACCGGGCAAAAAAAGCCCGGCGCGCCGTGTGGCGGGCCGGGCCGGCAGGGTGGGGGCAGGGCAGGCTGCCGCTCAGCCGTCCTGATGCTGTGCGTGGAACTCGTCGTACGCCTCGACGATGCGGGCGACGAGCGGATGACGCACGACGTCCGCGCTCGTGAAGCGCGTGAGCGCGATGCCGCGCACGCCGCCGAGCACCTGCTGCGCCTCGACGAGGCCGCTCTTGTGGCCGCGCGGCAGGTCGACCTGGCTCGTGTCGCCGGTCACGACGGCCTTCGAGCCGAAGCCGATCCGCGTGAGGAACATCTTCATCTGCTCGGGCGTCGTGTTCTGCGCCTCGTCGAGGATGATGAACGCGTGGTTCAGCGTGCGGCCGCGCATGTAGGCGAGCGGTGCGATCTCGATCATCTGGCGCTCGAACATCTTCGCGGTCTTGTCGAAGCCGAGCAGGTCGTACAGCGCGTCGTACAGCGGGCGCAGGTACGGGTCGACCTTCTGCGCGAGATCGCCCGGCAGGAAGCCGAGCCGCTCGCCGGCCTCGACGGCCGGGCGCGTCAGCACGATCCGCTTGACCTGGTCGCGCTCGAGCGCATCGACCGCGCACGCGACCGCGAGGTAGGTCTTGCCGGTGCCGGCCGGCCCGATGCCGAACGTCACGTCGTGCGACAGGATCTGCTTCAGGTACTCGCGCTGCGCGGGCGTGCGGCCGCGCAGGTCGGCGCGCCGCGTGTACAGCTTCGGCGCGGGTTCCTCGTCCGGCTCGCTGGCGTCGAGCTGCACGACGGGCTCGTCGAACGGATGGTCGGGGTCGCCGCGGAAGCGCACGTCGAGCGTGTCCTGGCGGCCGTTGCCGGTCGTGTGGCGCACCTCGACCAGCGCGAGCTGGATGTCGTCGACCGACAGCGGATCGCGCGCGCGGTTGTAGAAGTTCTCGAGCGCGGCGAGCGCGAGCTTCGCGCCGCGCCCGCGGATCGTGATCCGGTGGCCGCGCCGCGCGAGCGTGACGTCGAGCGCCTGTTCGATCTGCCGCAGGTTCTCGTCGAGCGGGCCGCAGAGGTTGGCGAGGCGCGCGTTGTCGTCGCGCGGGGCAGTGAATTCCAGTGCTTGGACGGTCTTCAAAGTAGCGTCGGGCTCCTGTTGAGCGTCAATCAGTGGGTGGCCGCGCTCGCATCGCCGCTGACGAGCACGAGCTCGCCGCGCAGCGAATGCGGGTACGCATGGTTGATCCGCACGTCGATCATCTGGCCGATCAGGCGCGGGTGCGCGGCGAGCGGCGCCGGGAAATTCACGACCCGGTTGTTCTCGGTGCGGCCCGCGAGTTCGTTCGGGTCCTTGCGCGACGGGCCCTCGACGAGGATCCGCTCGACCTTCCCGACCATCGACTGGCTGATGCGTGCGACGTTCTCCTCGATGGTCGCCTGCAGATGTTGCAGGCGTTTGAGCTTCACGTCGCGCGGCGTGTCGTC
Source organism: Burkholderia sp. L-4 (assembly GCF_056856535.1). NCBI lineage: Bacteria > Pseudomonadati > Pseudomonadota > Betaproteobacteria > Burkholderiales > Burkholderiaceae > Burkholderia > Burkholderia sp. L-4. The sequence continues at coordinate 3,062,054 of NZ_JBXEOX010000001.1, read as the reverse complement.
GTGCAGGTTCGCGGCCGGCGTGCCGGGGCGCGGGCTGTAGATGAACGAGAAGCTCGTGTCGTAGCTCATCTCGTGCACCAGGGCCATCATCTTGTCGAAATCGTCCTCGGTCTCGCCGGGGAAACCGACGATCATGTCGGTCGACAGCGACAGGTCGGGGCGGATCGCGCGCAGCTTGCGGATCACCGACTTGTATTCGAGCACCGTGTAGCCGCGCTTCATCGCCATCAGGATGCGGTCGGAGCCGTGCTGGACCGGCAGGTGCAGGTGGCTCACGAGCTTCGGCACCTTCGCGTAGGTGTCGATCAGGCGCTGCGTGAATTCCTTCGGGTGCGACGTCGTGTAGCGGATCCGCTCGATGCCCGGGATGTCGGCGACGTATTCGATCAGCGTCGCGAAATCGGCGATGTCGGACGAGCCGGCCACCAGCGCGCCGCGGTACGCGTTCACGTTCTGGCCGAGCAGCGTGACTTCGCGCACGCCCTGGTCGGCGAGGCCGGCCACTTCGGTCAGCACGTCGTCGAGCGGGCGCGACACTTCATCGCCGCGCGTGTACGGCACCACGCAGTAGCTGCAGTACTTCGAGCACCCTTCCATGATCGACACGAACGCGCTCGGCCCCTCGACGCGCGCGGGCGGCAGGTGGTCGAACTTCTCGATTTCCGGGAACGTGATGTCGACCTGCGCGCGGCCGCTCGCGCGGCGCGCGTCGATCATCTGCGGCAGGCGGTGCAGGGTCTGCGGGCCGAACACGAGGTCGACGTACGGCGCGCGCGACACGATCGACGCGCCTTCCTGGCTCGCGACGCAGCCGCCGACGCCGATCAGCAGGCCGGGCTTCGCTTCCTTCAGCTCGCGCACGCGGCCGAGGTCGGAGAACACCTTCTCCTGCGCCTTTTCACGCACCGAGCAGGTATTGAACAGGATGATGTCCGCGTCTTCGGGCGTATCGGTCTTCTCGAGGCCTTCGGCGGCGTTGAGCACGTCCACCATCTTGTCCGAGTCGTACTCGTTCATCTGGCAGCCGAAGGTCTTTACGTAAACTTTCTTGGTCATGGGGATTCGCCGTTCGCAGTGGTTGACCTGGGGGCGTCGTCAAGGGTGAATCGGGACGGCCGTGCGCGGCACGCGGATGCGCGCGGCGAGCAGGAAAGGCCGTCGGAAAAGCCTTCCATTATAGCTTTTCGCGCCGCCCCGGACGGGCGGCGGGTTGCGGCCGCGCGACGCCGGGTGTCAGGTTCCGACCCCTGAAAGGCCGGGTACCGGCCGTCAGCGGCACGCGTTCAGCAGGTCGTCGAGCGCGGTTTCCTCGCGCGCGAAGCGTTCGGCGAGGAAGTCGAGCAGCACGCGCACGCGCGGCGCCATGTAGCGCTTGCTGTGATAGATCGCGTGCAGCGGCGCGTCCTGGTGCCGCCAGTCGGGCAGCAGCACGCGCAGGCGGCCCGCGCGGACGTCGTCGGCGATGTCCCACAGCGACTTCAGCGCAATGCCGTGGCCGCGCAGCGTCCATTCGCGCGTGAGGCCGCCGTCGTTGGTCTCGAACGCGGTCGACACGGGCACCGTATGGATCTGCACCTCGTCGCCGCGCGTGAAATGCCAGGTGTTCATCGGCCCGGACGCGATCGTGATCACGTTGCATGGAAAACGGGCCAGATCGTGCGGATCGGCCGGCGAGCCGTGACGCTCGACGAACGACGGCGCCGCGCACAGCACGCGCCGGTTGGTGGCGAGCCGGCGGGCGATCAGCGCGCCGTCCGGCGGCGCGGCGAAGCGGATCGCGAGGTCGATCTCGTCCTGCCACAGGTTCGACGACGAATCGGATGCCGTCAGCGCGAACGTGACGTCGGGGTGCAGCGTCGTGAATTCGTCGAGCCAGTCGAGCAGCTGGTTGCGGCCGAAATCGGACGTCGACGACAGCCGCACCTTGCCGCCGACGACGTTGCGGCCTTCCTGCAGCATGGCGTCCGCGTCGTCGAGCGCCTGCAGCGCCTGGCGGCAGCAGTTCAGGTACAGCCTGCCCTCGTCGGTGAGCCGCAACTGCCGCGTCGAGCGTTCGAACAGCCGCGTCGCGATCTTCGCCTCGAGCTTCGCGAGGCGCGCGCTCGCGGCGGCCGGCGTGAGGTTCAGCTTGCGCCCGGCGGCCGACAGGCTGCCTAGCTCCGCGGCTTCGACGAACAGCCGGATATCGCCCAGTCGGTCCATGCGATTTTCCAGAAATTTTTGAAAATGGTTCAAATGCCACGCCAATTATCAAATATAGGCGTCTTCGGGACAATGCGCGCACATCCCGCTTCTTGTGCGGTGCGGCACCGATCGGGCGCCGCGGCCGCCGCCTTCCGGAGAACGTCATGCCCATCCCGTTACTGGCGCTCGCGATCAGCGCCTTCGCCATCGGCACCACCGAATTCATCATCATGGGCCTGCTGCCCGAAGTCGCGCACGACCTCGCCGTGTCGCTGCCGTCGGCCGGCCTGCTCGTCACGGGCTACGCGCTCGGCGTGGCGGTCGGCGCGCCGCTGCTCGCGGTGCTCACGAGCCGCATGCCGCGCAAGGCCGCGCTGCAACTGCTGATGGCGATCTTCATCGTCGGCAACGTGCTGTGCGCGACCGCATCCGGCTACGCGATGCTGATGGTCGCGCGCGTCGTCACGTCGTTCGCGCACGGCTCGTTCTTCGGGATCGGCGCGGTGGTCGCCGCGTCGCTCGTGCCGGCCGACAAGCGCGCGAGCGCGATCGCGCTGATGTTCACGGGGCTCACGCTGTCGAACGTGCTCGGCGTGCCGTTCGGCACCTTCGTCGGCCAGCTGCTCGGCTGGCGCGCGTCGTTCTGGATCGTCGCCGCGCTCGGCGTGCTGTCGCTCGGCGGCGTGGCCGCGCTGGTGCCGAACCGTCACGACAGCGGGCCGGTCGGCCTCGGCCACGAAGTGCGCGTGCTGAAGGAGCCGCAGGTATGGCTCGCGCTGCTGATGACGGTGCTCGGCTTCGGCGGCGTGTTCGTCGTGTTCACGTACATCGCGCCGATTCTTGAAACCGTGTCGGGCTACGCGCCGCGTTCGGTCGCGCTGATCCTCGTGCTGTTCGGCGCCGGGCTGACGATCGGCAACACGCTCGGCGGCAAGCTCGCCGACCGCGCGCTGATGCCGTCGCTGATCGCGATCCTCGTCGCGCTGATGGCCGTGATGGCCGTGTTCGCGAAGACGAGCCACCTGCCGGTCGCGGCCGCCGTCACCATATTCGTGTGGGGGATCGCCGCGTTCGCGACGGTGCCGCCGCTGCAGGCGCGCGTGGTCGAGAAGGCCGCGAGCGCGCCGCATCTCGCGTCGACGCTGAACATCGGCGCGTTCAACGTCGGCAACGCCGGCGGCGCGTGGCTCGGCGGCCTCGCGCTGGAGCACGGCCTCGCGCTCGACGCGCTGCCGTGGGTCGCCGTCGCGGTCACGTTCGCGGCGCTGGTCGTCACGTGGCTCGCGATGCGGCTCGACGCGCGCGGCCCGGCACGCGGCGCGGCGCCGGCAGCGCAGTGAGCGCGTCACGGGGCCGGGCGGCGACGCGATAGCGGCAGGAAAAGGTTCGCGAGAAACGCATTCCTCCGCAATGGTGATAACGGTGTGAAGATAACTTCGTTTGCCCGTGCCAGGCCGGGTGATAGCGTCTCGATACGCGCCATGGCTGGCGCAACCCGATTCCGATCCCGGCTTACCCCCTACGCAGGGCCGCACGGCGGCCCGGAGGCAATGCTATGTCTTCATCCCTGGCGCTCGTGCGCGACGTGTCTTCCTTCGAGTCCGGCAACGCGGCCGACCTGCACGCGTCCGCGTCGCTCGACGCCCTCGAGCAGGTCGTCGGCGTGAACCTCGCGCGTTTGCGCGCCGAGCGGCAATTGTCGCTCGATGCGCTCGCGCGGCTGTCCGGCGTATCCCGCGCGATGCTCGCGCAGATCGAGTCGGCGCGCAGCGTGCCGTCGATCAAGGTGCTTTGCAAGATCGCCGCGGCGCTGAAGGTGTCGGTCGCCGCGTTCCTGCGCCGCCACGCGGTAAACGGCTTCGAGCACCTGGCGGCGGAGCGCGCGTCGCGCGTCGTCAGTTCGAACGGGCGTTTCTCGGCACGCGCGCTGTATCCGGAAGGCGAGCCGGCCGCGGCCGAATTCCACGAACTGCGGATCGCGCCGCTGCATACGGAGCCCGGCGCGCGCCGTGCCCCCGGCACGACGATCAACCTCGTCGTCAGCGAAGGCACGCTCGAAGTCAGCGTGCATGACCGCCGTCAGTTGCTGGCGACCGGCGACGCGATCGTGTTCGATGCCGACCAGCCGTACAGCCTGCGCAACCCCGGCGACAGCGAAGCGCGCGCGTTTCGCGTGACGGTGAGCCCCGAGGTGCCGCCGCGCTGGCTCGTGCCCGATGCGGCGCATGCGGCCCACTGACCGCGCGGGCGCGACGCAACGGCCGCTGTCGCGCTGTGTCGCGGGCGTGCGGCCGGAGAGTCGGCCGTTCGGACGATGCCGTTAGACGGAGTCGTCAGTAAGGTTTTAGGTGTGGTGCGCTGCGCTTCGTGCGCAGCTGTTGTATGCTTGGCCCGCCGTTGACGGGGAACCCCCGTCCGGCAATCAGTGCGTCTTCAGGGCGGGGCGAAAATCCCCACCGGCGGTAGGCTGGCGTAAGCCGGCGAGCCCGCGAGCGCCCGCGCATCCGCGCGGGGTCAGCAGATCTGGTCGAATGCCAGAGCCGACGGTCATAGTCCGGATGAGAGAAGATGTGCAGATAGTCATGTCCGTCAGGGCCGCTTCGCGATGCGTGCGAAGCGGGTTGTCGTTCTGTCTGTTTGCAATGCCCTGGAACGTTTTTCGCCCAAATCGTATTTGCGAGGAGCGTTTCACATGTCCTTGATGTCCCGTTCGTCGGCACCGGCCGACGCCTTTGCCGATCTCCCGTTGCTGGATTCCGAACCGGTGCCGCCGCGCATCGCCGCTGCGCTCGACGCGATGCGCGCCGGCCGCGCGGTCGTGCTGCAGGACGACCACGACCGCGAGAACGAAGCCGACCTGATCGTCGCCGCCGAGCGCATCACGCCCGAGACGATGGCGCTGCTGATCCGCGAGTGCAGCGGCATCGTGTGCCTGTGCCTGACCGACGACACGGTGCGCGCGCTCGAGCTGCCGCCGATGGTGCAGACCAACGAGAGCCGCAACGGCACCGCGTTCACGGTGTCGATCGAAGCGCGCGAAGGCGTGCATACCGGTGTGTCGGCGGCCGACCGCGTGACGACGATCCGCGCGGCGATCGCGGAAGGCGCGAAGCCGCACGACATCGTGCGCCCCGGCCACGTGTTTCCGTTGCGTGCGCAACCGGGCGGCGTGCTCGCGCGCCGCGGTCACACCGAAGGCACGGTCGACCTGTCGATCCTCGCGGGCCTGAAGCCGGCCGGCGTGCTGTGCGAGCTGATGAATCCGGACGGCACGATGACGCGCGGCGACGACGTCGAGCGTTTCGCGCAACGGCACGGGCTGCCGATGCTGACGATCGCGGAACTCGTCGAGTTCCGCGAGGCGCTGGCGGCCGCGCGCGAGCGCTGCTGCGAGCCGGCCTGAGTGACGGGAAAGCGGGTGCGTTCGCGCACCCGTAGCGGGCCGGATCGACCTGATCCGGCCTGCATGAATCTCAGGACTGCACGTCGCCGAATTCCCCGCGCATGCCGGCCTCGACAAGCGACGGCAGTTCGTCCATCTTGCGCATGATCCGTGTGATGCCCATCGCGCGCAGCGCGTCCGCGTAATTGTCGGGGATGTGGCTCGCACCGACGAACGCGATCGTCTTCATCCCGGCCGCCCGCGCGGCATTCAACCCCGATACGCTGTCCTCGACGACGATGCAGCGCGCCGGCGCGACGCCGAGCGTCTGCGCCGCGTGCAGGTAGACGTCGGGGTAGGGTTTCGGTCGTGCCACCTGTTCCGAGCTGAACACGCGCTCGCCGAAGATCTCGGTGAGCGACGCGCGCTTCAGCGAATTGCGCACCCGCACGAGCCGGCTGTTCGAGACCACCGCCGCCGGCAGCGTGACCTTCAGCAGCGCATCGCGCACGCCGGAGATCGGTGCGAGCGATTGCGCGAGCGCGACCTCGATGTTGTGTTCGATGGTCTCGATGAAGTTCGCGGGCATCTCGATGCCGAAGCGGGATTCGATCCCGGTGAGGAAGCGCGACGTCTGCTGGCCGAATGCCGACTTCGCGGCGGCTTCGAAATCGAGGTTCGGGAACGTGGCGGACAGCGTGTCGAGCAGCACGCGGTCGGCAATGACTTCGCTGTCGACGAGCACGCCGTCGCAGTCGCAGATGAGGTGATCGAGCATGATGGTGAACAAGCGGACAATCGGCGACGCCGATCAATTCGCCATCATACGTGCTTTCATGCGCGCGCCGCGTGACGTTTCGGCAAATTTGCCCGATGCGGCCGGGCCGTGCCGATCGGTGCGGAGGCCCGCCTGTCAGGCGCGCGGCCGCCGTTGTCGAAGGGCGTGCCGACGGGCGGGCGCGTGCTCGACGAGGACGCGGAAATCCACTCCCATCCGATGCGCATCGCGCGGCTCGCCGCCGCAAGCGGCTTCGGGCGTGCATCGGGATTCGTCTGGGAAATGCGGCTGGAGAGAATGCCGGTCGAGCGCGTGATCGACGTGACGCCGGCCGTCGTCATGGAGACGAACGTGAAGCGGAAATCGCGGGTGACGGCCGCGAGCGACCGGTAGCGAAAAGGGGGCGGGGCAAGAGAAGGACGAAGCGCGCGGCGCCGAACGCCACGCGCTTCGTTCAGGCCGCGATCAGATCGTGGCGTGCAGGTGCAGATACAGGCCGGCTGCGGCGGCGCCGCCGAGCAGCGGGCCGACGACGGGCACCCACGCATAGCGCCAGTCGCTGTCGCGCTTGCCGGGGATCGGCAGCAGCGCGTGCATGATGCGCGGCGACAGGTCGCGCGCGGGGCTCATCGCATAGCCGGTCGGGCCGCCGAGCGAGATGCCGATGCCCAGCACGAGCAGGCCGACGGGCAGCGCGTCGAGTGCGCCGAGGCCGACCTGCGGCGACGCGAGGTACAGCACGCCGAGGATCAGCACGAACGTGCAGATCGCTTCGGTCAGTACGTTGTGCGTGACGCTGCGGATCGCCGGCGCCGTGCAGAACACCGCGAGCTTCAGGTCCGCATCGGCTTCCTTCGCGAAGTGCTGGCGATACGCGAGCCACACGAGCAGCGCGCCGGCCATCCCGCCGAGCATCTGCGCGAGGACGTAACCGCCGACTTTCGACCACGCGAACTTGCCCGCGAGCGCGAGGCTGATCGTGACGATCGGGTTCAGGTGCGCGCCGCTGAACGACGCGGTCACGTACACGGCGACGAACACGGCCATCGCCCAGCCCATCACGATCACGATCAGGTCCGCGCCCTTGCCCTTGGTCTTTGCAAGCAGCACGTTTGCGACCGCGCCGTTGCCGAGCAGCACGAGGATCGCCGTGCCGATGAATTCTGCAATATAAGGTGACATGTTGTCTCTCGTATGTCGCGGCGGACTCGCGCGTGGCGCGGTCCGCCGGTGTTGTTGTATTTCGTTGGGATACCGGAGGATTACTGGGCGTCGTCGGCCCATGCCTTCGCGGCGCGCACCGCGCGTTGCCAGCCGGACATGCAGCGATCGACCTGCTCCTTCGGCATCGACGGCGAGAAGCGGCGATCGAGCTGCCACTGGTCGCGCACTTCGTCGAGGTTCTTCCAGTAGCCGATCGCGAGGCCCGCGAGGTAGGCCGCGCCGAGCGCGGTCGTCTCGGTGATCTGCGGGCGCACCGCATCGACGCCGAGCAGGTCGGCCTGGAACTGCATCAGCAGGTTGTTCGCGCTTGCGCCGCCGTCGACGCGCAGCTCGCCGATGCTGATGCCCGAATCGGCTTCCATCGCGGCCAGCACGTCGAGCGACTGGTACGCGATCGCGTCGAGCGCCGCGCGCGCGAGATGCGCGGAGGTCGTGCCGCGCGTGACGCCGAATACCGAACCGCGCGCCCGTGCGTTCCAGTGCGGCGCGCCGAGGCCGGCGAAGGCCGGCACGAGGTAGACGCCGTCGGTATGCGGCACGCTCGCGGCGAGCGCTTCGATTTCCGCGGCCGTCTTGATGATGCCGACGCCGTCGCGCAGCCACTGCACGACCGCGCCCGCGATGAAGATGCTGCCTTCGAGCGCGTACTGCACGTCGTCGCCGATCTGCCACGCGATCGTCGTGACGAGGTTGTTCTTCGACTCGATCGGCTTGTTGCCGGTGTTCATCATCAGGAAGCAGCCGGTGCCGTAGGTGTTCTTCACCATGCCCGACGTCGTGCACATCTGGCCGAACAGCGCCGCGTGCTGGTCGCCGGCGATGCCCGCGAGCGGGATCTTCGACGCGAACACGGTGGTCTTCGTGTGGCCGTAGATTTCCGACGACGCCTTCACTTCCGGCAGCATGCTGCGCGGGATGTCGAGCAGCTCGAGCAGCTCGCTGTCCCACTCGCGCGTGTGGATGTTGAACAGCATCGTGCGCGATGCGTTCGTCACGTCGGTCACGTGCAGTTCGTGCTTCGTGAAGTTCCACACGAGCCAGCTGTCGACGGTGCCGAACGCGAGCTTGCCCTGGCGTGCCTTCTCGCGTGCGCCCGGCACGTTGTCGAGGATCCAGCGGATCTTCGTCGCGGAGAAGTACGAGTCGATCGGCAGGCCGGTCTTCGCGCGCACCTTCGCCTCGAGCCCCTGCTTCTTCAGCGAGTCGCAGAAGTCGGCCGTGCGGCGGTCCTGCCAGACGATCGCGTTGTAGACGGGCTGGCCCGTCTCGCGATCCCAGACGATGGTCGTCTCGCGCTGGTTGGTGATGCCGATCGCGGCGATCGACGTGCCGTTCAGGCCCGTGCGCGTGACGGCTTCCGCGGCGACGCCGGCTTGCGTCGACCAGATTTCCTGCGGGTCGTGCTCGACCCAGCCGGGTTGCGGGTAGATCTGTTCGAATTCCTTCTGGGCGATCGAAACGATATTGCCCTGGCGATCGAACAGCATCGCGCGGGAACTCGTGGTGCCCTGGTCAAGCGCGAGGATGTACTGGTCCTGCATGTCTCTCATCTCCATCCGTGGATTGGCGTAGTTGTGATGCGCGCCGCATGTGGGGCGGCGCGTCGGTGAATCAACGTCGGTACGGCAACTGCAACAGCATCCGGATCACGCGTGCGGCGCGTGCGCGGCGGCGAACCATGCGTCGACCGCGGCCGTCACCGCGTCGAGCGTGCCCGGCGTCACGTGCAGGCCGAGCTTCGAGCGGCGCCACAGCACGTCCTGCGCGCAGGTCGCCCATTCGGCGTCGCGCAGGTAGCGCAGTTCGGCTTCGTGGATGCCCGGCGCGATTTCGGCGCCGAGGTCGGCGAGCGACTTCGCGCCGTCGACCACGCGCTCGGCGCGCGTGCCGTACGCCCGCGCATAGCGGCGGGCGAGCGCGGCGGGCAGCCACGGATGGCGTTTTGCGAACGCGTCGGCGAATACGTCGAACTTCGCGTCCGCGATGTCGCCGCCCGGCAGCGCGACGCCGGCGGTCCAGGTTTTCGCGTCGCGGCCGAGCGCGCGGCACAGCATGTCGCCGGCTTCTTCCGCGAGCTTGCGGAACGTCGTGATCTTGCCGCCGAACACCGACAGCAGCGGGGCGCCCGCGCCGTCGTCCAGCTCGAGGCGATAGTCGCGCGTGACGGCCGACGCGTTCGCCGCGTTCTCGTCCTCGAGTAGCGGGCGCACGCCCGAGTAGGTCCAGTGCACGTCGGCCGGCGAGATCTTGCGCTTGAAGTAGCGGTTGATCGAATCGCACAGGTACTGCGTCTCGTCGCGATCGATCGCGACCTTCGCGGGATCGTTCGTGTACTCGACGTCGGTCGTGCCGATCAGCGTGAAGTCGTGCTCGTACGGAATCGCGAAGATGATCCGCTTGTCCGGGTTCTGAAAGATATATGCGTGATCGTGATCGAACAGGCGGCGCGTGATGATGTGGCTGCCCTTCACGAGCCGCACGCTGTGATGCGCGCCGCGGCCGAGCGCGCCGTGCAGCACTTCGCCGACCCACGGGCCGGCCGCGTTCGCGATCGCGCGCGCATGCACGACCTGGATCGAGCCGTCGGCGTGCTGCAGCCGCGCTTCCCATTCGTCGCCGCGGCGTTCGGCGGAGACGAGCCGGGTGCGAGTCAGGATCTCGGCGCCGCGCTCCTTCGCATCCATCGCGTTCAGCACGACGAGGCGCGCATCGTCGACCCAGCCGTCGGAATAGACGAAACCGCGCTTGATCGAGTCGATCAGCGGCGCGCCGGCCGCGTGGCGGCGCATGTCGATGCCGCGCGAGCCGGGCAGCAGTTCGCGTTTCGCGAGGTGATCGTAGAGGAACAGGCCGATGCGGATCAGCCAGGCCGGGCGCAGGTTCGGCATGTGCGGCATCACGAAGCGCAGCGGCCACATGATGTGCGGCGCCGCGCGCAGCAGCGTTTCGCGCTCCTGCAGCGCCTTGCGCACCAGCCCGAACTCGTTGTACTCGAGGTAACGCAGGCCGCCGTGAATCAGCTTCGTGCTGGACGACGACGTGTGCGACGCGAGGTCGTCCTGCTCGCAGAGCAGGACCGACAGGCCGCGGCCGGCCGCATCGCGCGCGATGCCCGCGCCGTTGATGCCGCCGCCGACGACGAGCAGATCGTAGCGATTCGGTTGGATCACCTGCTGTCCTTATCGTCTGTTGAAATAGAGTGAACACAAAAATGTTCGAATTCGAAATTTAACGAACGAAATCGAAAAAGTAAAGTTCGAAAAAGCGGGGCCAGTAGCGCGTGGCGCGATCCCGGACGATACTGGCGGAATCGACCGTTTCGCGAGGTGAATCATGCGTATTGGGATGTGGACCGGCGTGTGCGCCGTCCTTCTGGCGGGCTGCAGCGCCGGCACGCCGCCGCTCGCCGGCAACTGGCGGGCGCCGTCGTTCGTCGACCTGCAGACGTCGTGCGGCGGTCCGGCGCGCGACTGGGGCGCGGACGCGCAGCCGGTCTACTCGACGCTGTACGACGCGTATGTGGCGAAACGGTATCGCGGGCTGACCGAGGCGAACTATTGTGCGTTCGTAAACGAACTTTCGACCCACTATGTGGCGCCTGACGCGGCGGCGCGCGCCGGCTGGATCGCATATTTCAACGGGGCGCGCGCGCAGGCCATCAGCTGGCGGGCGGCGGTCGATCCGACGCTGCGCGGCGGTTGAAGCCGGCCGCGGCGAACGGGCGGGGCAAGCGGAAACGACCGCGCGGCCGGAGTCGGCCGCGCGGACGGGTCAGGTCAGGAACAGCGGAATGTCACGAATAGCGGTACTTGATGGATCGCAGCGCGGCGTCGCCGGTCTCGGTCACGCAGTATTTGCGTCCCGAGCCGAGCCCTTCCAGGCGAACGAGCTGCTGTTCGAGCAGGATGTCCAGTTCATCCCGATCCATATCGCGCTGATCAGGCGCGTCCTTCACAAGCAATAGCGTGGCGAATTCATGCGGACTCAGCATCGTTCTCTCCATGGCAATCGGACTGCCCGCGCAGCCGGCGCAAACGCCGGCGCGCGATACCCCGCGGGGTATGGCTTGGGGGGAAAAGCTGCATTCGCCGGCCCTGCAGTTCGCACCGCCCTGGCACAGGCGGATCAGGCGAACGGGCCGGGGAACTGGAGTCTAGTCGAGCGCGCGGGCAACGACAAATCGTGCCCCGTTAATTTTCCGTTTGACAGGAACGGGGGCCGCAAGCGGTTCGCGCGCGGCGCCAACTTCTTGATTTCACTTGAAGTTTCAGGTGCGGTGCAGCATCGCGATCGTCATTCCGCGACGTACACCTGGGTGCCGGCCGCGGCCACCGTGTCGGCCATCTCGGGCGGCAGCGGCTTGTCGGTGAAGAGCGCGTGCACCTGGCTCAGGTGGCCCTGGCGCACGAGCGCCGGGCGGCCGACCTTCGAATGATCGGTCACGAGGTAGACCGTGCGCGCATGCTGCATGATCGCCTCGGCCACGCGCACCTCGCGCGTGTCGAAGTCGCGCAGCGTGCCGTCGGCCTCGATCGCCGACGTGCCGATGATCGCGTAGTCGACCTTGAACTGCCGGATGAAGTCGATCGCGAGCTCACCGACGATGCCCTTGTCCCACGGCCGCACGATGCCGCCCGTGATCAGTACCTCGCAGTCGGGATAGCCGCTCATCATCGACGCGACGTTCAGGTTGTTCGTGATCACGTGCAGCCCGTGATGGCGATTCAGCGCGCGGGCGACTTCCTCGGTCGTCGTGCCGAGGTTGATGAACAACGACGCCTGGTCGGGAATGTGCGACGCCGCGAGCGCCGCGATGCGCCGCTTCTCGTCGTGGAACATCCGCTGGCGCGCGGTGTATGACACGTTCTCCGAACTGGTCGGCAGGCTCGCGCCGCCGTGGTAGCGGCGCAGCAGGTTCAGGTCGGCGAGCCAGTTCACATCGCGGCGGATCGTCTGCGGCGTCACGGCGAAGTGCGCGGCGAGATCGTCGACGGTCACGAAGCCGTCGCGCTGCACCCATTCGAGCAATTCCTGCTGGCGCGCGTTGAGGGTGAGGCGGGGATCTCGGGTCATGGCTCGATGGTCGTGTCGTGAGACGGAGCGGGTATTGTAAGGGCGGCAACGGCATTCGGCCGGCGCGGCGGGCGTCGCGGCGCGTAATTCATGCGGAAATGGCATGGATTCATGTGACAAATGAATTTGTGCGATCGCGCTGATCGCGCTGCAATGGCGGATTGCCTGCGCACGCGGGCGCGCGTTCACTCAGCTTTCGACGAGGTGGCATCGATGACTGGCTTCAACTGGCACAACCCGTATCCGACGACCCGCATTCCGGTATTCGCGCGCAACGTCGTGTCGACGTCGCACCCGCTGGCCGCGCAGGCCGGCCTGCGGATGCTGTGGAAGGGCGGCAATGCGGTCGACGCGGCGCTGGCCGCCGCGGCCGCGATCACCGTCGTCGAACCGGTGTCGTGCGGCCTCGGCGGCGACGCGTTCGCGCTCGTGTGGGACGGCGAGCGGCTGTCCGGGCTGAATGCGTCGGGCGTCGCGCCGGCCGCATGGAACGTCGACTACTTCCGCAAGCGCCACGGCGAGAACGCGCACGGCTTCGCGAACAAGCCGACGCGCGGCTGGGATACCGTGACCGTGCCGGGCGTGATCGCGGGCTGGGAAGCGCTGCATGCGAAATTCGGCTCGCTGCCGTTCGCGGACCTGCTCGAACCGGCGATCGAGATCGCGGAGCGCGGTTATGCGGTGCCGCCGATCGTCGCGCACAAGTGGGCCGCGGCCGTGCCCGAACTGCAGGGCCTGCCGGGCTTCGCGGACACTTTCATGCCGCACGGCCGCGCGCCGCACGTCGGCGAACGCGTGTGCCTGCCCGGTCATGCGCAGACGCTGCGCACGCTGGCGAAGGACGGCGCCCGGGCGTTCTACGAAGGCGCGCTCGCCGAGCGCATCGCCGCGTTCGCGCGCGAAGGCGGCGGCGCGATGACCGAAGCCGACCTGCGTGCGTACCGGCCGGAATGGGTCGAGCCGATCGGCAAGCGCTTCGGCCGCCACACGATTCACGAGATCCCGCCGAACGGGCAGGGCATCGCCGCGCTGATCGCGCTCGGGATCGCCGAGCAGGTGGGCGTGACCGAATGGCCGCTCGATTCGGTCGACTCGCAGCATCTGCAGATCGAGGCGATGAAGCTCGCGTTCGCCGACGTCTATCGTTACGTCGCCGATCCGCGCGCGATGGACGTCACGCCCGAGCAGATGCTCGACGAGGCGTATCTCGCCGAACGCGCGAAGCTGATCGATCCCGCGCGCGCGACGCACTTCGGCGCCGGCCGGCCGCATTCGGGCGGCACGATCTACCTGTCGGCCGCCGACGAGCGCGGGATGATGGTGAGCTTTATCCAGTCGAACTACATGGGCTTCGGTTCGGGGCTCGTCGTGCCGGGCACCGGCATCGCGCTGCAGAACCGCGGGCACGGCTTCTCGATGGATCCGGCGTCGCCGAACGTCGTCGCGGGCGGCAAGCGGCCGTTCCACACGATCATCCCGGCGTTCGTCACGGAGGAAGTCGACGGCCGCACCGAGGCCGTGATGAGCTTCGGCGTGATGGGCGGCGACATGCAGCCGCAAGGCCATCTGCAGACCGTCGTGCGGATGCTCGGCTACGGGCAGCAGCCGCAGGCCGCGTGCGATGCGCCGCGCTGGAAGGTCAACCGCGACTTCACGCTCGACGTCGAATCGACGATGAACCGCGCGACCGTCGACGCCCTGGCCGCACGCGGCCATACGATCCAGTCGATCGACGATCCTTACATGGATTTCGGTTCGGGGCAGTTCATCTGGCGTCTCGACCGCGACGATCGCGAGCGCGGCTACGTGGCGGCGAGCGACAGCCGGCGCGACGGCCTGGCGGCCGGTTTCTGACGGATCGCCGCCGTTTTGCGTGCTCGACGGGCGGCCGAACGGCCGCCCGTTTCGTTTGGCGCGGCCCCGTACCGTCGACCGGGCGCAAGCGGTTTGAAGGACTCATCTAACGAACGGCAACGGACGTCGCGGAACTGCGCCTGTCGGGTATGGTCAGTGCTCTGGAGCACGAACCGCAAAGTCCGGCTAAGATGCCAGCATGGTTCGGCCGGACCAATTCACTATAAACGACGTAAAACGCCGCCTGCGGGAAGGCGGGCGCCTGTGCCGAAGGCATGGGCCGGCCCCCGCGCGACGACTGGGAGCGCACCACCATGGACACGAAAACGACGCATGTCATGCCGTGGCGTATCGAGGACATCGACCTGAACCGGATCGATCGTCAGCGTGCCGCCGCGAACGAGGATCTGCTGCTGCTGCTGTGCGCGTCGTCGTTCATCGAAAGCGGCTCGGATCTCTACACGAGCAATCTGAGCACCTTCTTCAATGACGATCCGGAAGTCTCCGCATGGCTCAACAATGCATGGGAGCACGAAGAATTGCAGCACGGCCGCGCGCTGAAGGCGTACATCGCGCACGTGTGGCCCGAGTTCGACTGGGATACCGCGTTCGCGAATTTCTTCGCCGAGTATTCGAAGACCTGCTCGGTCGAGGCGTTCGAGAAGACCCGCGCGCTCGAGATGGTCGCGCGCTGCGTCGTCGAGACGGGTACCGCCACGCTGTATCGCGCGATCAACGAGTGCTCGGACGAGCCGGTGCTGAAGGAAATCACCGACAACATCCGCACCGACGAAGTGCGTCACTACAAGCACTTCTTCAAGTTCTTCAAGAAGTACAACCAGGTCGAGGGCAACGGCCGGCTCGCCGTGCTCGGCGCGCTGGCGCGCCGCGTGATGGAAATCAAGAACGAGGATTCCGAGATCGCGCTGCGCCACGTGTTCGCGATCCGCTATCCCGATCGCGTCGGCGACAATCAGTACAACCGCGAGCGTGCCGCGCGCATCAATTCGCTCGTGCGTCGCAACCTGTCGGCCGACATGTGCGTGAAGATGCTGCTCAAGCCGCTCGACCTGCCCGCGAAGATCCAGCCGGGCGTCCACTATCCGCTCACGAAGATCACGCGGCACGTTTTCCTGCGTTGATCGACGCGGTACGGCCCGTCGCGCGTACGCTGGCGCCTCCTCGTCCGATCCGCTCCAGGGCCACGCCATCATGACCGATACCCCTCGCCACGCACTCGAACAATGGACGTTCGATGCGTGGCCGTCCGCCATCGTGGCGCTGTTCGACGGCACCGCGCTCGAGCGTCATGCCGACCTCGCCGCGTCGCTGATCGTCGCGACCGACGACGGCCAGTTGCGCACGACGCTGCTCGGCGTCGGCGAGATCTATGCGCACGATGCGCGTACGCTGCTGATCGCGCTTTGGCCGCAGTCGCGGGCCGCGCGCGCGATCGCGCAGCGGCGCACGGCCGCGTTGACGCTCGTCGCGGACGGAGCGTTCTTTCAGGCGCAATTGAAGATGACGCCGCTCGAAGGAGACTTCGGCGGCCTCGCCGGATTCGCCGCGACGATCGCGCGGGGCGATGCGCAGCGGGTCGGCTATGCGCGACTCGCGACGGGTGTCACGTTCACGCTGGAAGGAGAGCGCGCCGCGGTGCTCGCACGCTGGCAACGCCAGGTCGAGCACCTGCGGCGCGCAGCCGCGCGGCTTCAGTGACCGCGCTGGCCGCTGCGCGACGAACGATTGCGGTTCGGGTGCGCGGCGTTGCCGTTCGCCGGGCGGGCGCTGTTGCCGCCGCCCGCCGGACGTCCGCCGGTACCGCCGGCGGCGCCTTGCGTGCGCGGCTTCGCGGCCTTCTGCTGCGAGGCTTTCGGTTGCGCGTTGCCGTCGCGTTTCGCGGCCGGCTGGCCTGAGCCGCCCGCCCGCGGCTGGCGATTGCCGCCGCCACCGCCGCCGCCATTACCACCACCGCGCGGCTGTTGCCCGCGACGCTGCTGGATCGGCTCCGGCTTCGCGTTCGGATCGGGTTCGAAGCCCGCGATCACTTCCTGCGGAATCTCGCGCTTGATCAGCCGCTCGATGTCGCGCAGCAACTGCTTCTCGTCGACGCACACGAGCGACACGGCTTCGCCGGTCGCGCCCGCGCGGCCCGTGCGGCCGATCCGGTGCACGTAATCCTCGGGCACGTTCGGCAGGTCGAAGTTGACGACGTGCGGCAACTGGTCGATGTCGATCCCGCGCGCGGCGATATCGGTCGCGACGAGCACCTGCAGCGTGCTGTTCTTGAACTCGGCCAGCGCGCGCGTGCGGGCCGACTGGCTCTTGTTGCCGTGGATCGCCATCGCGCTGATGCCGTCCTTCGTCAACTGCTCGGCGAGCCGGTTCGCGCCGTGCTTGGTGCGCGTGAACACGAGTACCTGGAACCAGTTGTGTTCGCGGATCAGGTGCGTGAGCAGCTCGCGCTTGCGATCGCGGTCGACCGGGTGGATCTTCTGCGCGACGCTTTCGGCCGTCGTGTTGCGGCGTGCGACCTCGATCAGCGCGGGCGAATCGAGCAGGTTGTCCGCGAGCGCCTTGATTTCGTCGGAGAAGGTAGCGGAGAACAGCAGGTTCTGGCGCTCCGGCGGCAGCTTCGCGAGCACGCGCTTGATGTCGTGGATGAAGCCCATGTCGAGCATCCGGTCGGCTTCGTCGAGCACGAGGATGTCGAGATCCGACAGGTCGATGGTCTTCTGCTGCATGTGGTCGAGCAGGCGGCCCGGCGTCGCGACGACGATGTCGACGCCGCGCTTGAGCGCATCGATCTGCGGATTGATGCTGACGCCGCCGAACATCACGGTCGAGCGCAGCTTCAGGTACTTGCTGTACGCACGGACGCTTTCCTCGACCTGCGCGGCGAGTTCGCGCGTCGGCGTGAGGATCAGCGCGCGCACCGCGCGCTTCGCCCCGCGATTGTCCGCGTAGAACGTATGCAGGCGTTGCAGGATCGGCAGCGTGAAGCCGGCGGTCTTGCCGGTGCCCGTTTGCGCGCCGGCGAGCAGGTCGCCGCCGCCGAGGACGGCAGGGATCGCCTGCTGCTGGATCGGGGTAGGCGATGTGTAGCCGAGCTCGTTGACCGCCTTGACCAGCGGTTCGGCCAAGCCGAGAGATTCGAAAGACATAGATACCACTCTTGAGTTTTATGATCGGCGACACCTCGCGCGGCCCGCGCGGGGACTGGCGTCGCAAAAAGCAAAGGGGCGCGGAACGCAGGTCACTCACCTGTTGCGGCGAGATCGGCGTACCGTTGTTGCCCCACGACATCCGGATGTACGTTACTACAGCTGCGACTTCCTGGTTCGACAGCGACTGCGCGAACGGCGGCATGCCGTACGGACGCGGGTTCTTGAACGTGCTCGGCGGATAGCCGCCATTCAGCACCATGCGGATCGGGTTGACCGCCGATTCCATCATGATCGAGTGGTTGCCCGCGAGCGGCGGATAAGCAGGCGGCTTGCCCGCGCCGGTTTCGGCGTGGCAGGTCGCGCAGTTGTCTGCGTAGATCTTCTTGCCCTGGTCGAACAGCGCGTTGCCGAATTGCTTCGACGGCTCGTACTGCATGTTCTTCGGCGCTTCAGCCTTCTGCGGGATCGACTTCAGGTACGTCGACATCGCGCGCGTATCTTCGTCGGTCATGTACTGCAGGCTGTTGTGGACCACGTCCGCCATCGGGCCGAACACCGCGCCCTTCTGCGACACGCCGGCCTGCAGCAGGTCGGACAGCTCCTGCACGTGCCAGTCGCCGAGGCCGAGTTCCTTGTCGTTCGTCAGCGACGGCGCATACCAGTTCTGCAGCGGGATCAGGCCGCCGGCGAACGCCGACGAACTCACCGGGCCGCCCATCATGTTGATCGACGTGTGGCACATCGAGCAGTGGCCGAGGCCTTCGACGAGGTACGCGCCGCGGTTCCATTCGACCGACTTCGTCGGATCCGGCTTGTATTCGCCTTCCTTGAAGAACAGCGTGCGCCAGCCGATCAGCAGGTTGCGGTTGTTGAACGGGAACTTCAGTTCGTGCGGACGGCTCGGCACCGACACCGGCGCGACCGAGCGCAGGTACGCGTAGATCGCGTCCGAATCCGCGCGCGTGACCTTCGTGTAGCTCGCGAACGGGAAGCCCGGGTAGAGCAGGCTGCCGTCCTTCGAGCGACCCGTGTGCATCGCGCGGTAGAAGTCGTCCGACGTCCACTTGCCGATACCGTTCTGGTCGTCCGGCGTGATGTTCGGCGTGTACATGGTGCCGAACGGCGTCGCCATCGGCAGGCCGCCCGCGAACGACTTGCCGCCGCGCACGGTGTGGCACGCGATACAGTCGCCGACGCGCGCGAGGTATTCGCCCTTCTTGATCAGCGCGGCCTGGTCGGCCGGCGTGGCCGCGACGGCGGAAGCGCCGTGCAGCGTGTCGTTGCCCGGCCACAGGACCGGCACGAGGGCGGCGGCCGCGACGATCGCGGCGGCCGAGAGTGCAAACAGGGACTTGCGTTTCATTGTGTCTGTCTCCCTTGCCTTATTGCGGTTCGCTGCCGCAGGCGAGCGGAGTCTTCATCGAACGCGCCGGGGCCGGCACGGGGTTGGCGGGCGCCGGTTGCGCGGCGAGCCATGCGGTCACGGCCGTCACGTCTTCGTCGGAAAGCTTCGACGCGATGTCGTGCATGCAATCCGGTGCCTTCGCGTGACGGTTGCCCGAGCGCCAGGCGCCGAGCTGCGCGCTCAGGTAATCGGCGTGCAGGCCGACGAGGCCCGGGATCGCCGGCTGCATGCCGGTCAGCCCTGCGCCGTGGCAGGCCACGCAGGCCGGCAGCTTGCGGGACGGATCGCCCTGCGTGACGAGCTGCTTGCCGCGTGCGAGCGTCGCAGCCGGCAGCGTCGGCTTCGCCGGCGTCGGATACGGCGGACGTTCGGCCGAGAAGTGCTCGGCGATTTCGCGCAGGTAGTCGTCGTTCAGGTACGTCAGCAGGTAGTTCATCGGCGGGTACTTGCGCCGGCCGTCACGGAAGTTGACGAGCTGGTTGTACAGGTACTCGGCCGGCTTGCCGGCAAGACGCGGGAAATAGTCGTTGTCGGTGCCCTGGCCGTGGACGCCGTGGCATGCAGTACAGCCGCGCACACGCTCGGCCATGGTATCGGGTGCCTTGAGCGGCGCCTGCTGGGCGTGCGCTTGCTCCGTGGGCTTGGTCTGCGCTTGGGCAGCGCTCATAAGGCCCGCGCCGCCGAT
Organism: Burkholderia sp. L-4; assembly: GCF_056856535.1. Classification (NCBI taxonomy): domain Bacteria; kingdom Pseudomonadati; phylum Pseudomonadota; class Betaproteobacteria; order Burkholderiales; family Burkholderiaceae; genus Burkholderia; species Burkholderia sp. L-4. The sequence continues at coordinate 3,042,302 of NZ_JBXEOX010000001.1, read as the reverse complement.
CATCAGAACGGCGAGCAGCGGACGGAAGAGGCGTCTTGAAGACACACGAGACTCCATGATTATTCGTCGGGGACCTTGTCCGGGCTACGATCGGCTCGGCGCATGGACGGCAGGACAGCCGGGCTGCTGCGACGCGGCATTCTATCATCGATGGGTAATGACGGCTATTTGGCAAAAGGACATCGGTTCCTGTCTGTTTGCGACTTGCGACAATTTGACGCGTATTGCGACGCCGCTGTGTGAACCGGCGTGCGTTTTCCCCATCGAAGACCGTACACTCGCGGGTCGCGCGGCGCCGCCTCCGCCGCTGGTCCAGTCATTTCTCCCGTTTCCGGATTCATCAATGACGTTTTCTACCGTGCCGTTGCCTTCCTCACGCCGTCCGTCCCGTTGCCGCCTCGCCGGCCCGTCGCTTTCGGGAGGGTGCGCGCGATGAAGTTCGACAGCTTGTGGATCGGTCAGGTCGCGCTCGCGGCGCTGATGGACGCCGCGTTCGCGATGGCGGTCGGCTCGGCGCTGCTCAAGGCGTGGCTCGGCAAGGACGGCGCACGGCCGGTCATCTCGCCGTCGCATCCGGCGTGGCTGCGCGCGCAACATTCGCTGGTCGCGGCGGCGCTGGCGCTGGTGCTCGCGGATCTCGGCTGGCTCGTCTACGAGGCCGCGACGATGAGCGGCGCGGGGCTTGGCGGCGCGTTCGCCGCGATCCCGGTCATGCTGATGCAGACGCATACGGGCTTTGCGTGGAGCGTCGCGTTCGCCGGCGCCCTGGTGCTCGCGATCGTCGCGCTCGCGAAGCCGGACGGCCCCGTCGCACACGCGGTGCTGTGGTTCGCGGTGATCGTGATCGCGGCCGGCAAGGCTTCCCTCGGCCATGCGGCCGATACGGGCGCACTGTCCGCGGCGGTCGGCGTACAGACGCTGCACCTGCTCGCGACGGCGGTGTGGGGCGGCCTCGTGCTCGCGGGCGGGCTCGCGGTGCTGCCGGCACTCGGCTCGTCGGTCGCGCGCGGCGCGCTGATCCGCATCGGCCAGCACCTGTCGCGCACGTCGATCGCCGCGGTCGTGTTCGTGCTCGGCACGGGCGCGCTCAACGCGATCCGCGGGCTCGGCGGCTCGCTCGCGCCGCTCGACGGCAGCACGTGGGGGCGCGTGCTGTTGCTGAAGCTGCTGCTCGTCGCGCTCGCGCTCGTGCTCGGCGGCCTGAACCGCTTCTCGGCGCTGCCGCGCCTGCGCCGCACCGCGTCGACCGAGGACGCGCACACGTTCCGCAATATCCTGCATCTCGAGGGGATGACGATGATCGGCGTGTTCGTCGCGGCAGCCGTGCTGTCGTTCAGCGTGCCGGGCTTCGCGGCGCTCGGCTGACGGCCCGTTGCGCGCGGCGCCACGCAACGGTGCCGCGCATGCAGGCACGGCCGCCTGTCGGGCGGCCGTGCCGACATCGGGGCGTACCGCGCGGGCCTCGGCCGCGCGCGATGCGCGTCGCGCTTACCACTCGGCGACACTGCCGTCCGCATGGCGCCATACCGGATTGCGCCAGCGGTGGCCGGTCTTCGCCATCTCGCGCACCTTCTCCTCGTTCACGTCGATGCCGAGCCCCGGGCCCTGCGGGATCGCGACGAAGCCGTCCTCGTAGCGGAACACCTCGGGGTTGCGCAGGTAGTCGAGCAGGTCGTTGCCCTGGTTGTAGTGGATGCCGAGGCTTTGTTCCTGGATGAATGCGTTGTAGCTGACCGCGTCGAGCTGCAGGCACGCGGCGAGCGCGATCGGGCCGAGCGGGCAGTGCAGCGCGAGCGCGACGTCGTAGCTTTCCGCGAGCGTCGCGATCTTGCGGCACTCGGTGATGCCGCCCGCGTGCGATGCGTCGGGCTGGATGATGTCCACGTAGCCGCCCGCGAGGATGTGCTTGAAGTCCCAGCGCGAGTACAGCCGTTCGCCGAGCGCGATCGGCGTGTTGGTCTGGTTGACGATGTCGCGCAGTGCCTCGGCGTTCTCCGACAGCACCGGCTCCTCGATGAACATCAGCTTGTACGGGTCGAGCTCCTTCGCGAGCACCTTCGCCATCGGCTTGTGCACGCGGCCGTGGAAGTCGACGCCGATCCCGACGTGCGGGCCGACCGCGTCGCGCACGGCCGAGACGTTCGCGATCACCTGCTCGACCTTGTCGTAGGTATCGACGATCTGCAGTTCCTCGGAACCGTTCATCTTGACGGCCTTGAAGCCGCGCTCGACGACCGCGCGCGCATTGTTCGCGACGTCGCTCGGCCGGTCGCCGCCGATCCACGAATACACCTTGATGCGATCGCGCACCTGGCCGCCCAGCAGCGCGTGCACCGGCACGCCGTGATGCTTGCCCTTGATGTCCCACAGCGCCTGGTCGACGCCGGCGATCGCGCTCATCGTGATCGGGCCGCCGCGGTAGAAGCCCGCGCGGTACATCACCTGCCAGTGGTCTTCGATCAGCAGCGGGTCGCGGCCGACGAGGTAGTCGGCCAGCTCCTGCACGGCGGCCTCGACCGTGTGCGCGCGGCCTTCGACGACCGGCTCGCCCCAGCCGACGATGCCCTCGTCGGTTTCGATCTTGAGGAACAGCCAGCGCGGCGGGACGACAAAGGTTTCGAGGCGGGTGATTTTCATGACGCGAGTCTCCATGGTTGACCGGCGCGGCCGCTCGGGCGCGGCGCACGGTCGCGTGCTTTCGCGGTTATCCTAGCGTAGCCCGATAAAAAATAGTATTAATAGCATTATTGTGCAGATAGTGGGCAGCCGGCCTGCCGGATCAACGGAGAACGACCATTCAACGCGACCTGCATGGACAGACGGCCTTCCAGCTGGCGACGGCGATCCTGCGCGGCGACCATCCGCCCGAATCGCTGCTGCCGAGGGAGCCCGACCTGATGGAGAGGTACGGCGTGAGCCGCACGGTGATGCGCGAGGCGTTGCGCACGCTGACGTCGAAGGGGCTCGTCGAGTCGCGGCCGAAGGTCGGCACGCGCGTGCGGCCGCGCCGTGCGTGGAACCTGCTCGATGCCGACCTGCTCGACTGGTATGCGCGCGTCGCGCCGCCGCTCGCCTTCGCGCTGAAGCTGCAGGAGATGCGCGAGATGATCGAGCCGTACGCGGCCGCGCTGGCCGCGCGCGCGCATACGCCGGAAGCGTTCGCCGCGATCGACGGCGCGGCGTGCGCGATGGCCGCCGCACGCACCGTCGACGAATGGGTGCGCGCCGACCTGCGCTTTCACCTGAGCGTGCTCGAGGCCGGCGGCAACGAACTGCTGGTGCCGCTCGGCACGCTGATCGACCGCACGCTCGAGGCGCAACTGCACCTGAATGCGCGCCGGGCCGACGTCTACAACGCGTCGCTCGCCGAGCACCTGGCCGTCAGCGACGCGATCCGCGCGCGCGACGAGGACGGTGCGCGCCGCGCGATGGCGTCGCTGCTCGCGGTGACGCGCGCGCGGATCGAGATGTCGTGACGGAAAGAGGCGGGCGGCGCGGCGCCGTCAGGCGTTCGCGCAGCCGCCCGGCTTGACGACGCGTTCCGTCGACGCCGGGTATTTCGCGAGCAGGCTCGCCGGCCGGCGCGGGCGCGCGACCAGGTCGCCGCCGCAGTTCGGGCAGCGACCCTTCAGCACGTCGTCGGCGCAGGTCGCGCAGAACGTACATTCGAACGTACAGATGCGCGCCTCCGCCGAATCGGGCGGCAGGTCCTTGTCGCAGCATTCGCAGCCGGGACGCAGTTCGAGCATGATGGTTTTTCCTGGGTCGACGAGGGGCGGGACGCGTGCCGCCCGACGTCGCGGGCGGCACATGCGAACGCTACTGTACGCGTTTGGATCGGCCTGGCCAACGGTGTTCGCCCGGATGCCGTGCGAGGCGCGCGCCGCTCCGGGAGACGGACGTGCTGGATCGCGGAAACCGCCGTCGTACGGCGGCGGCCAACGTCTGCCGTCTCGAGAATGTCTACCTCGACGCGCCGCCCGCCGGGCACGACGATGGCCGCCCGCGCCGAGCGGCGCGCGGCGGCGCGACCGGTCGTGCAGTCATCGGGAATCAGGACGGTTGCGCCGACGCGGCGTCCGGCGCGGGCGTTTCCGCTTGCGGCGCCGGGCCGGCCGTCCGCGTGCCGGTGCCGGCCGGGCGCTCGATCAGCGGCGCGAGCGCCGGCGCCATCGACTTCAGCAACTGCACGGCCATCGCGCTCGTGAAGTCGTAGCGGGCCGCGTAGGGTTCGTGCGCGGTTGCCGTCAGGACCCCGAAGAACCGGTCGCCGATCACGAACACGAACGTGCCGCTGCGGTTGACCTTGCGCGACTCGATCAGCCGCGCGCCGCGCGCGTAGACGTTGAAGCGCTGGTCGCCCGTCCCCGTCTTGCCGTACACCGGGAGCGTCTTGCCGTCGGGTAGCGTGAGGCCGCCCGCGAGGCGGCGCGCGGTGCCGTTCAGCACGACGTCGCGCAGCAGCGTGTGCGCCACGTTGACGACCTCCGGCGGCAGCATCGGCTGCGGTTGCGCGGCCGCGCGCACGAAGCGCGTTTCGTACGGCGTGCCCTTCGCGAAGTCGAGCCGCGTGATCGTCTCGGTCGGCGCCTTCTGGCCGCCGTTCGCGATCAGGCCGATCAGTTTCGCGAGTGCGTCGGGCTGGTCGCCCGACGCGCCGATCGCCGCCGCATAGGACGGCGTGACTTCCGCGAACGGGTAGCCGAGGGCGCGCCACGACTTCGTGATCTCCGCGTACGCGCGCAGCTCGACCATGCGGCGGATGCGCCGGTCCTGCGTCGCGTGGTAGCGCGTCTTGTACAGCCACGAGTACGTGTAGAAACGCGCATCGCGGCTGTCGCGCTGGACCTCGGCGAGCGACGCCGTCGGGTGCGCGCGCAGGTAGTTGAGCGTCCACAGCGCGAGCGGATGCACGCTTGCGATATAACCGCGGTCGTTGAGGTTGAAGCGACCGATCGCGTACTTCGCGTAGAGCGCGGCAAGATCGTCGTCGGACAGCGTCGCGGCCGGCGTGCCCTTCAGCTGCGCGCGCATCTGCGCATCGAACCAGGCGAGCGATTCGTTCGGCGCGACGCTGCGCAGCACGGTCGCGATCTTCGGCGGCGACTTGCGCACGTCGCGCAGCAGCAGCGCGAGCGCATCGTCGGGTGCCTTGCCCGCGTAGCGCGTGTAATAGCGCCTCACGTAGACCTGGCTTTCGCCGTCGACGAACTGCTGCAGGTAACGCCGGCGCTGGTCGGGATCGCCGAGCCACGACGACGAGGGGCCGGCCGCCTGCAGCATCTCGTAGTGGACGATGTCGCGCATCAGCCGCACGAACACGAGGTTGACCGAGTGCTCGAACGCCGCGTGCAGCGTCAGGATGCGGCCGTTGTCCGACTTTTCGAAGTTCGAGAACACCTGCGCGCCGCCGCCCGTGTAGAAAACGTCGGGGCTCGCCGAGTACTTGCGTTCGACGGCCGCGTCGAGCATCGCCTGCAGCGAGCGGTCGCGCGTATGCGACAGGTAGTCGAGCGCCCAGCGCGACAACTGGTCGATCGGGTCGGGCTTCACGCGCGCGAGCTCGGCGTTCGACAGGCTCGCGTAACGCGCATGCAGGTCGGACACGATCTGCAGGTACGTGATCAGCGTGCGCAGCTTCGCGGTCGAGCCGAGGTTGATACGGCCGCCGCGATTCACGTCGAACGGCTGGTTCACGCTGTCGGTCTGCACGCGCAGCAGGTTCGCGCCGTTGCGGTGTTCGTACAGCGTGAAGCTGTACGTGAGGTGCGATGGGTCGTCCTTCGGCGCGAGCATCTCGAAACCGTACAGGCCGGCGGCCTGCGCGCCGTCGCGCGTCGACGCCTGCGCGAGCCGTTCGGCGACGGCCTGCTGCACGCCGTTGTCGAGCGTGCTGGTCGCCTGCAGGTCGAGCTGGTCGAGCTGGTACAGGTCGCTGATGCCGAGCGCCGACAGCAGCGATGCGCGCGCGGACGTCACGGCCTTGCGCGACACGAACGACTGCACGTGCGCGGCGGCGGGCGGCGCGCTGCGCTCGATCTGCGCGGCGAGCGCGGCATCGCGCAGCGCGGGAGAAATCACGCCGCCGTTCGACAGCAGCCGCAGATAGCTGTCGGTCAGCTTCTGCAGCGCCGGATAACCGCGGTTGAGGAAATACGACGGCGCGCGCTGCGCGATGATCAGCGACAGCACCTCGCGGAACGTCTTGCCCTGTTCGTCGATGTTGTCGCCGGTCGTCGGCGCGGACAGGATCCGGTTCACGTCGTTGAAGTCGCGGCCGTACCACGCGGCGAGACCGTCGCCGATGCCGGTGATTTCGCCGACATGCGGCCGGGCGGCGAGCGGCACCGAGTTCAGGTAGCGCACGACGATCGTGCGGCGCGCGAGCATCGTCTGCGGGCCGTTCAGGTACGCGCGCACCGACGCGGACGCGATCTGCCGCAGCTTTTCGGGCGGCGTCGCGGTGCGGCCTTCGGGCGAATGGCGGAACTTCTCGATCTGCGTCGCGAGCGTGCTGCCGCCCGGGCGCGCCTGGTGACGGTTGACGACGTGCAGCGCCTGGTCGGCGAGCGCGCGGCTGAAGCGACCCCAGTCGATCGCCGGGTTGCGGTTCGGCTCGTTCGCGTCGAGCAGATAGCGATCCTCGATGAACAGCAGCGAATCGACGACCACACGCGGCACCGTGTCGAAGTCGGCGTACACGCGCTGCGGGAACACGGTCGCGAACAGCGGTGCGCCGGTCGAATCGAACAGTATCAGGCCGGCCTGGTCCTTCTCTTCGTAAGGGAGGAACAACCCGCGATCGCCGAGCGACAGCATCCGCTGCGAATCGCGCGCCTGCTTGCCGACGACGAAACCGCGCGCGAGCAGCCGCTGCTGGAATGCCGGAAGCAGCGCGTAGCCGAGGCGCTGGTCGTAGGGGCCGTTCGCGGGGAAGCGGATGTGATCGCTCGGGCCCGTTTCGATCGTGTAGCCGACGTCGCGGGTGAGTTCGGACAGGTAATGCGCCTGCATCCGGGACGTTTCGATCTCGGTCTGCACGAGCCGCGCAACGATCGCCACCGCGATCAGCAGTGCGGCGAGCAAAGACCACTTGACCCACGTCCAGACCGATGCGGGACCGGTCACGCGCGGCAGGATACGATTCAGCGGCCGATTCATGGCGGCGTCTCCCTGAGGGCGCGGTTGTCCGGCCGCACCCCATTAAGGATTAGTGTAGTCCTCCGCAGCGGGCTGCCAAGGGCGTCGACTACCGAGATGCGCCGATGCAACGCGCGTGCCCGTGAGGCGCGGCAACGGGCGCCGCGCCGCGATGGTGCGCGCCGTCGCGGCGTAACGTTTGCGCGTGGCGCGCGGCGCAGCCCGCGCGGCAGGAAGCGGCGGCGGGCAGGCCCGCGTGGCCGGGCCGCCGGACGATGCACGGATTTCGTGCGTCGCGGTGCCGCTGCAATTCGGGCCGGAACCCGCGCGTGGAACGCGCGCCGTCGCCCGGCGACGCTACGGGTTTCCGCGATAGCCGCGCGCGCCGGCGGCGAGTACGATCGCCGGAGGTACGGCGCATTTCCGCTTACGCCCGGCGTCCCATGACGATCCATCCTGTCCGCCCGTGTGCGCGGCCATCCTCGGGCTGCTGCCGTTCGGCGGGCTCGGGCTCGTCGTGTCCGTCACGCGCTTTCGGCACACCATCGGAGCCGGGTATGCGCCCGACCCGACGAACGGGCTCCACAAGGTCGCGCGCGCATGGCAAGACAGCCGAATATGCGCCGTTTCTCGCCGTGCTGTTTCTCCATGTCGGCGCGCATGATCCTCGCGCTGATCGTCGCGGCAACCGTGTGCCGCTGCCTGCTGGTCGTCTTATTGCTCGTCTGGCCGACGATGGCCGACCCGAATCCCGTGCGGTTCACCGGCGCGCTCGGCACCTATCCGTGCGGAGCCGCGCCGTGCATCGCGCTGTTCGCCTGAGCGGCGCCGCTAACGCCACAGCAGCGCCGCGCGATCGTGCCGGCGCACGGCTTCGACGAAGCAGTGGATCAGGTAGTCGCAGGCCAGCGTGTTCAGCGCATCGCGGCGCGTGAGCACGCCGACCGACACGGACGGAATCGTTTCCGCCACGTCGATCGCGACCATCCGCTCGCGGATCCAGTCGACTTCCATGAAGCGCTTCGGCACGCACGACACGGTGTCGGTGTGGACGGACAGCGAAAACGCCGCGCTGAACGACGTGCATTCGACGATCGGCCGCGGCGCCGGATAGCCGTGCGCGACGAACACGTCCTGCAGCAGCCGGCCGATGCTTTCCGGCGACGTGTTGAGGATCCATTGCGCGTCCTGCAACTGCGCGAGCGACGTGCAGTGACGCAGCGGATTGCTCGCGCGCGTCATCAGGATCAGTTCCGATTCGAGCAGCGGCCGGAACGTGAATTCCGGCGACAGCCGTGCCGCATCGACGATCGCGATCACGAAGTCGAGCGAGCCGTCGCGCAGCCGCGGCAGCGCGGTGTCGAGAAACCCTTCCCGCACGTCGAGGCGGATCGTCGGCATCCGCTGGCGAAAGGCGTCGAGCGCGGCCGGCAGGAAGCCGAGCGACACCAGCGGCGTCAGCGCGCATGCGAGCGCGCCTTCCTTGCCGCCCGACAGCTGGATCACGTCGTCGCGCGCGTGCTGCATCTCCGCGAGGATCAGCCGCGCGCGTGCGTAGACGGCCTGCCCGAAACGCGTGAGCTGCGCGCCGCGCGCATTGCGCGTGACGAGCGGCACGCCGAGATCGAGTTCGAGTTCGCGAATCGCCTTCGTCAGCGCGGGCTGAGACAGATGGATCGCGCGCGCGGCCGCGCGCAGGCTGCCGTGTTCGGCGATGGCGGCAAGCGCCCGGAGCTGGTGGTGTTTCACGGCGAGGCGGGGCGCGGCGGCAGTGGCGACGTTCGTATCCTACACCGCGTCGCGGCGGGGAAAGCACGCGATAACCGTGCGTTATCACGATCGAAAAATGTCGCTCCGGGCTGCGTATTTTGAATGCCTAGACTGCGTGCGCAGGCCGTCGAACGGGCCGGGCACACGACACGCGTAACCAGTACGGAGACATACCTTCATGAAGGCGCCCCGAGCAGACAGCATGTTCGGCGGGCATGTCGGCGACGTTGCCGCATCCCCGTCCAATCGTCAGCTGATTGTCGCGATCACGATCGGCAACGGCCTCGAATTCTTCGATCTCACCGTGTTCAGCTTCTTCGCGGTGCTGCTCGGCAAACTGTTCTTTCCCGCGGTCTCCGCGCAGCAGCAATTGCTGATGTCGGTCGCGACCTTCGGCGTCGGCTTCATCGCGCGGCCGGTCGGCGGCGTCGTGATCGGGCTCGTCGCCGACCGCTTCGGCCGCGTGCCCGCGATGAACCTCACGCTCGTCACGATGGCGATCGGCACCGGGATGATCGGCGTGCTGCCGACCCATGCGCAGATCGGCCTCGCGGCGCCCGTGCTGGTCGTCGTCGCGCAGCTGCTGCAGGGCTTTTCGGCCGGCGGCGAGGTCGGCGTGTCGACGTCGCTGCTCGCCGAGCGCGCGCCGGCCGGCGAACGCGGCTACTACACGAGCTGGCAGTTCGCGAGCCAGGGTGCCGCGGCGCTCGCCGGCTCGTTCGTCGGTTTCCTGCTGTCGCATTTCCTCGATACCGCCTCGCTCGAAACGTGGGGCTGGCGCGTGCCGTTCCTGCTGGGCGTGCTGATCGCGCCGATCGGCCTCTACCTGCGCGCACGCTTCAGCGCGATCGAGCAGCACGCGCCGGCCGCGGCCGCGCGGCGTTCGTCGGCGGTGCTCGGCACCGTGCTGCGGCGCGACGGCGGTGCCGTGCTGACCGCGCTCGGCCTCGTGGTCGGCGGCACGGCCGCGCACTTCATCGTGCTGTATTACATGTCGACGTACGCGATCAAGGTGCTGCACCTGCCGATGGATACCGCGCTGTGGTGCGGGATCCTCTCCGGCGCGGTGATGTTCGTCGCCGCGCCGATCGGTGGGCGGCTGTCCGACCGCACCGGCAGCAAGCGCGTCGCGCTGTGGTCGCGCGTTGCGCTGACCGTGCTGATCCTGCCGGGCTTCTGGCTGATCCGCGCCGTGCCGTCGATCGCGACGATGTATGCGGTCGTGATGCTGCTCGCCGCACTGCACTCGATCAACGCCGGCGCGAACGGCGTGATCCTCGCCGAGCTGTTCCCGAAGAGCACGCGCGCCACCGCGCTGTCGATCGCGTATGCGGGCGGCGTGTCGATCTTCGGCGGCTTCGCGCAGTTCATCGTCACGTGGATGATCGGCGCGACCGGCAATCCGGCTGCGCCCGCGTGGTACGTGATCGTCTGCGGCGTGCTGTCGCTCGTCGCGCTCGCGTTCGCGTCGGATCGCAGCGAACACGATGCGTGATTGCCGCCGTCTCCTTCTTTCCTCCTCGCGCCGAACCGTATGACCGCCACCGTTTCGCTTTCCTCACCGCCCGCCGACGTCACGGCCGGCGAACTGTGCGACCTGTCCGCCCGCACGATGCTCGACCTGCTGATGACCCGGCAGATCAGCGCGTGCGACCTGCTCGACGCGCATCTCGCCCGGATCGCGACGGCGAACCCTCGGGTGAACGCGCTCGTGACCGTCGTCGATCCCGACCTGCTGCGTGCTCGTGCGCGCGACATCGACGCCGGCTGGATGCGCGGCGCATGGCAGGGGCCGCTGCACGGTCTGCCGGTGTCGCAGAAGGATCTCACCGCGACGCGCGGCGTGCGCACGACGTACGGCTCGGCGTTGTTCGCCGCTCACGTGCCGCAGCATGACGCGCTCGTCGCGCGCCGCTGCGCGAGCGCCGGCGCGTTGATGATCGGCAAGTCGAACACGCCCGAATTCGGCGCCGGGTCGCACACGTTCAACGACGTGTTCGGCGCGACGCGCAACCCGTGGGACCTGACGCGTTCGGCGGGCGGCAGCAGCGGCGGCGCGGCCGCCGCGCTCGCGTGCGGGATGAATCCGCTCGCGTGCGGCAGCGACATGGGCGGGTCGCTGCGCAATCCGGCCGCGTGGAACAACGTGGTCGGATTGCGGCCGTCGCCGGGCCGCGTGCCGCGCGCGCCGGACCTGAACGGCTGGGCGACGCTCGGCGTCGACGGGCCGATGGCGCGCGACGTGGCCGATACCGCGCTGCTGCTGTCGGCGATCGCCGGGCCGAGCGGCGAGACCGCGACCGAACTCGCGGAACCGGGCGTACGCTTCGCGCAGCCGCTCGAACGCGACTTCCGCGGCACTCGCATCGCGATGTCGCGCGGCTTGCCTGGCGTGCCGGTCGATCCGGAGATCGGTCGGGCGGTCGATGCGCAGGCGCGTGTGTTCGCGGCGCTTGGCTGCGAAGTCGAATTCGACGATCCCGACCTGTCCGATGCGGAGGACGTGTTCCGCATCGAGCGCGCATGGATGATCGGCACGCTGGTCGACGGATTCGACGAAGCGCAGCGTGCGGCGCTGAAGCCCGAGATTCACGATGAATACCGGCTGCATCGGTCGCTGACGGCCGCCGATCTCGGCCGCATGTTCGTGTGCAAGACGCGGCTGTTCGAGCGGATGCGCGCGTTCATGCAGCGCTACGCGTTCTACGTGCTGCCGGCCACGCAGATGATGCCGTTCGACGTCGACCTGCGCTCGCCTGCGCACGTGCAGGGTGTCGCGAGCACGTCGTACATCGACTGGATGCGCGTGTGCTGGTACCTGTCATCGACCGAGGCGCCGATCCTGTCGGTGCCGTGCGGCTTCGGCGCGACCGGTTTGCCGATCGGCATGCAGATCGTCGGCCGCTACCGCGACGACTGGGGCGTGCTGCAGTTCGGTCACGCGTACGAAGTCGCGGCCGGCCGCCGCCAGGTTTCGCCCGCCGTCGTCGCCGACGCGATGCGCTAGCCGTCTTCCCCGATTCACCGCTGACCGTTCCGGTATGCACCGGAGCAGGCCGCGCGCCTGCGGGGGACGCGCACGCCTGCGTTTTGCCATTCGACCCGCGCAATGGAGACCTTCCGATGAAAAAACGGCTGTTGGCAGGCGCGGGCGTCGCGCTGATCGCGGGTGCGGCGCATGCACAGAGCAGCGTGACGCTGTACGGCATTATCGACGAGGGGCTGACCTACACGAGCAATCTCGCGGTCGCCGGCCCGAACGGTGCCGTGAGCGGCAAGCCGGCCTGGCGGATGCTCGGTGGCGTGCAGCAGGCGAGCCGCTGGGGGCTGCGCGGCGTCGAGGATCTCGGCGGCGGGCTGGCGGCCGTCTTCACGCTCGAGAACGGCTTCGACCCGAGCACTGGCAAGCTCGGGCAGGGCGGGCTGATCTTCGGCAAGAAGGCGTTCGTCGGGCTGTCGGGGCCGTTCGGCACCGTCACGCTCGGGCGTCAGTACGACACCAACGTCGATTTCCTCGGGCCGCTCGAGGCCGCCGCGCTGTTCGGCGGCTACATGGTTGCGCACCCCGGCGATCTCGATAACGTAAACAACGCGAACTCGACCAACAACGCGATCAAGTTCACGAGCCGCGACTACGGCGGATTCCGCTTCGCGGCCATGTACGGCGTGGGCGGCATCGCGGGCGCGGCGACGCGCAACCAGGTGTGGTCGATGACGGCCGGCTACGCGCGCGGGCCGCTCGTGGTCGCGGCCGGTTACCTGAATGCGCGCAATCCGAACGTGTCGTTCTTCGGCACGACCGGCAGCCCCGCGCCGGTCGTCGGCGGCGTGCCGGGCAACAACATGCTGTCGCCCGTGTATGCCGGTTATGCGTCGGCGCGCACGCTGCAGGTGGCGGCGGCGGGCGGCACCTACGCGATCGGCGCGGTGACGCTCGGCGCGATGTACACGAACACGTCGTTCCGTCGACTCGGCGACCTGTCGTCCGGGCCGAACCCCGGCGGCGTGTCCGGCAACGCGGTGTTCAACAACGTCGAGGCCAGCGTGCGCTACCAGTTCACGCCTTACCTGTTCGGCGGCGTCGCGTACGACTACACGCGCGGCGGTGGCGTGAACGGCCGCGACGGTGCGACGTACCACCAGGTCGCGGCCGGGCTCGACTACTTCCTGTCGAAGCGCACCGACGTGTACCTGACCGCCGTTTATCAGCGCGCATCGGGCACCGACTCGACGGGGCGCGCGGCGGTCGCCGCGATCAACGGCCCCGGCGCGTCGGCGAACGACCGCCAGTTCGAGGCGCGGATCGGCATCCGGCACAAGTTCTGACGGGGGCGGGCGCGGCAACCGGCAGGCGGCCGCCGCGCGCGGTGATATGCTCGCGGAACGCCCGCGACCGACGGGCGGATTCCGATTGCCCGCATGCGGCCGCGTTGCCGCGCCGCGCGGCGTTTCCGAGGGAAGAACCGACACATGAGCCGCAAATTCATTCTGAAAGGCGACACGACCGACCACGGTGGCGTGGTGCTCGAAGGGATCGCCAACTCGTCGTTCGACGGACGCGAACTCGCCTATCTCGGCGCACCGGTGCTCTGCGCCGCGTGCAAGACCACCGGCGTGATCGTGTCGGACGGCGGCGAGCGGACGATGACCGTGATGGGCAAGGTCGTCGCGCTCGAACACGACCTGTGCCAGTGTCTGTGCACGCCGCAGCCGAAGCTGATTCCGTCGCAGGCAACGGGGACGATCACCGGCTGAAGCCCGCCTTCGTCGTACGTCGTCGTCGCGCGGCTGCAGGCCGCCGTCAGACGCTGCCTTCCGTTTCGATCACGAGGATGCGCGCTTCGCCGAGCGGGTGCGCGACATGCTCCATGCCGGCCGTCGCGTGGAAGACATCGCCCGTTTCCAGCACCGCCGCATGCTCGACGCCCGCTTCGCGATAGCGCATCTCGACGCGGCCGTCGAGTACCGCGAACACCTCCTCGCCGTCGTTCACGTGCCATCGATAGGGCGCGTCGGTCCAGTGCAGCCGGACCGTGATGCCGTTCAGTTTCGCGATGTCGAGCGCGCCCCATGCGCGGTCCGCCGTGTAGTCGGCACTCCGGACAATGTTCATCGATGCGTGCTCCGGCGCGAATGCGCGTCGTGTTTCCGTCATTTCATTGGTATCCGCATTCAGCGCGACGTCGCGCGCAGCGCTTGCTCGACGATCCCCTTGCGCTTCGCGAAGCCGGCGGCCGACCGTTCGGTGACGCGCTTCACGACCGCTGCCGGCGCGGTGTCGGGCGAGCCGGCAGCGAACGGCGGCGCGGGCGCGTATTCGAGCTGCAACTGGATCGCCTGCGCTTCTTCGTCGCCCACCAGCTCGGCGGCGATCGTCAGCGCGAAGTCGATGCCGGCCGTCACGCCGCCGCCCGTGATCAGGTTGCCGTCGCGCACCACGCGCTCGCGCACGGGCACCGCACCCAGCGGTTCGAGCAGCGCGTGGAACGCCCAGTGCGTCGTCGCGCGCCGCCCGTGCAGCAGGCCGGCCACGCCGAGCAGCAGCGCACCCGTACAGACCGACGTCACATAGCGTGCGGCGGCCGCGCGCTGTTGCACGAACGCGATCGTTTCGGCGTCGAGCAGCAGTTCGTTGATCCCGATGCCGCCCGGAATGCAGATCACGTCGAGCGGCGGACAGTCGTCGAACGTGCAGGTCGGCGTGAGGGCGAGGCCGCTGCTCGACGCGACGGCGTCGCGCGACTTCCAGACCAGGTGGACGGCTGCGTCGGGCAGCGACGCGAGCACGTCGTGCGGGCCGGTGAGGTCGAGTTGCTGGACGCCCGGAAATACGAGAAGGCCGATATGCAGGGTCATGCGAAGACTCCGAGTGGAAGTGGAGCGCGCCGTTGCCGGCACGGGATGGACAGATCGATTCTAGGCGCGTAGTGTTTGGCGAAATTGCCATATCACCCACGTTTTCAGCCAATCGCCATGCCTGCCGCTCCGCGTTCGATCCTGGTCCTCGCGTTCCCGCGCGCGCAACTGCTCGACGTGTCGGGGCCGCTGCAGGTGTTCGCCTCCGTCAACGAGCTCGCGCTGGAGCGCGGGCAGCCGGCGCCGTATGCGCCGCGCGTCGTGGCGGTCGACGCGGGGCCCGTCGAGACGTCGTCGGGCCTTGTCGTGATGGCCGAGTCGCTGCGCTCGGCTGCCCGCCCTCCCGATACGCTGATCGTCGCCGGCGGCAAGGGTGTGCATGCGGCGTCGAAGGATGCGCGGCTGGTGCGCTGGGTGCGGCAGCAGGCCGGGCGCGCGCGGCGTGTGGCGTCGGTCTGTACCGGCGCATTCCTGCTCGCCGAGGCCGGGCTGCTCGACGGGCGGCGCGCGGTCACGCACTGGGCGCGCTGCGACGAATTCGCGGCGCGCTACCCGAACGTGCGCGTCGAGTCCGATCCGATCTTCATCCGCGAAGGCGCGCTGTGGACGTCGGCCGGCGTGACGGCCGGCATCGATCTCGCGCTCGCGCTGGTCGAGGAGGATCTCGGGCGCGCGACCGCGCTCGACGTCGCACGCGAACTCGTCGTGTTCCTGAAGCGTCCGGGCGGGCAGGCGCAGTTCAGCGCGATGCTGTCGATGCAGCGCACCGACGACCGGTTCGGCGAACTGCATGCATGGATGGCCGAGCACCTGACGGCCGACCTGTCGGTGCCCGCGCTGGCCGAGCGCGTACGCATGAGCGAGCGCAGCTTCGTACGCCACTATCGCGCGGGAACGGGCCGTACGCCCGCACGCGCGGTCGAGCAGATCCGCGTCGAGGCCGCGCAGCGCCTGCTCGGCGAAACGGCGTGGCCCGTCAAGCGGATCGCCGCGCGCTGCGGCTTCGGTTCGGAGGAGACGCTGCGGCGCAGTTTCGTGCGCGTGCTCGGTGTGTCGCCGCAGGGCTATCGCGAACGCTTCGTGCGATGACGTGCGGGGCGTGATCGAGGACGGAGCGGCTGCTGTCCGGAACTGAACGGAAACCGGTCGGTTTCGAATCCGAAATGCCAAAACTATTCAGGATCGGAGAACAATAGGCGGGGGCTTGTGCCGCGCCCGTCGCGCGCTCTATTCTGTTCTGTTGGCGATTCGAAGGGGGAAGCAGGATGGACCGAATCCAGGCAATGGAAGTTTTTACCCGTGTGGTCGACGCGAACAGCTTCACGCGCGCGGCCGATACGCTCGCGATGCCGCGCGCGTCGGTGACGACCATCATCCAGAATCTCGAGGCGCTGCTCGGCGTGCGCCTGATGCACCGGACGACGCGCCGGCTGTCGCTGACGCCGGAGGGCGCCGCGTACTACGAGCATTGCACGAAGATCATCTCGGAGATCGCGGAAGCCGACGCGAGTTTCCAGGCCGGCAACCGCAAGCCGAGCGGCGTGTTGCGCGTTCACATGCCGAGCTCGCTCGGGCGGCGCATCGTGCTGCCGTCGCTGTCGATTTTCCGGCAGCGCTATCCGGACATCACGCTCGAGCTGGGGCTGTCCGATCGCTATGTGGATCCGGTCGAGGAAGGCATCGACTGCATGATCCGCGTCGGGCCGCTCGAGGATTCGTCGATGGTCGCGCGGCGCATCGGCATGCTCAAACGCGTGACCTGTGCGTCGCCGGCGTATCTGGAGCGTCACGGCGAGCCGCACGAGATCGCCGATCTCGCCGAGCACCATGCGGTGAATTTCCGTTCGAGCCACGGCGCGCGGGCGATTCCGTGGGTGTTCATGATCGACGGCAAGCCGTTCGAGGTGCGGATGAACGGCAGCGTGACGGTCAACGATTCGGATGCCTACGTGACGTGCGGGCTCGAAGGGTTCGGGATGATCCAGCCGACGCTGTTCATGGTGCTGCCGAACCTGCTCGACGGTTCGCTGGTCGAGGTGCTGCCGGACTGCAATCCGAAGCCGAAGCCGATTTCGATCGTTTATCCGCACAACCGGCATCTGTCGCAGAAGGTGCGGGTGTTCGCCGACTGGATCGCGGAGGTGTTCGAGTCGACGCCGGCGCTGGAGGGCGGGGAGAACTGGCGGGGGCGGGTGGGGGCGCAGGCGGCGAAGCAGCAGAGAGGGGCGGTAGCGGCGTAAGGCGACGGCCTGGTATCGAGGAAGGCGACGAGACTTGCCGTGAATGCCTCATCCGTCGGCCGTCGGCCGTCGGGCAGCCGAGCCGTCACGCCCTGGGGCGGGCCTACCAGCGGATCGCGTACGGATTTTCTCCGAGCGCCCAGTGCCCGTTGTCGTCCCGTTCGAGGAGAATGCCCTTGTGCGCCCAGCCGTCCTCTTCGGGATAAAACGTCAGCGAGCCCAGCAGGTCCGGGTCGGTCAGCCACGCCGTGGCTGGCCGACCCGGCTTCCACAGGAAATTGACCCACGAGACCAGGTGCGGATTGTCGTCGAACGGATTCTTGGACGGCTCCATGAATTTTTCGACGCCACCATAGGTCACGTGCGCGCAGAACAGGTTCACCATGAGCAGCGCCCGTCCACCGGGAACCGACCCGTCGGTCGTCTCGAGTTCCTCGTACCGATAGAACGACTTTCCGACGGGGGTGAGCGCGATGTGGCTCAACGGGACATGGGTGTCGCGTGATTCGTAGTCCGGATTTCTCACGGTCGGTCGTCCTTTGCCTGCATTGAATTTCACGGTAATCAGTCCGCGGTTGATCAATGCCTGCACGTCTGATCTCACTACGCCGTCGACCCTCGGCAAATCCTTCGCATTGACGTCCGCAGGAAGTTCGGCGCCGGCCAGGCTGACGCAGGCGTCGGTCGGAGCGGTGTTCTTGTCCGCGAGCGCGGCCTTCAGGATTTCGTCGATCTTGCTTTTGTCCAGGTCGTCTCGTGGCGAAACGACGCATATGCCAACCAGCACGGCCACCACGCCTGCCACACCGGCTATCAGCCAGCGTCGTCTCGCGCGTCCACGGCGCTGGTCGCTTGTCGATTCATTACGGTCCATCATCTTGCCCTCGGAATTGTTATTGTCGATCCGGCCGCGGCGGATTCGGCCATGGGGAAGCCAGCGGCGGCCCTGTCGGTCGAAGTCGATACCGATTTTCGCAGATGGCGGAAGCCGGGTGCCAGTCGGGACCGTCACCTCAATTGCGGGATTGATCCGGCACGGCGCCGCGCGTCGCGCGATCGCGCAGCGCGGCGGGCAATTGCCACAGCAACAGTTCATGCGGGCCAAGCGCCCACAGTGCCGAACCGTCTCACGAAAAGGCCAACGCGCGGATCGGCGAGTCAGTCGTACATCGACCTCGACCGGATTTCGTCGTGTTCGGTTCGCGATCTTGCCTACAGCCAGCGGACGCTGGCGGAGACCGGTACGGTCGACGCGATGTGATTTCGCCGCGGGAGCGACGAACGTCGGGGAAAAACGGGATGGGCGGACGGTCGCGACACGCCGGAACGGGTCATGCTGGCGGACGCCAATAAGCGCATGACGGATTCCGATTGCGGAACCCGCTGGACCGGGCGTACGCGATGTTTATCGGCGGGGGCTGCTGCCGGGAGCACGCAGCAATGAAAAAAAGCCGCTGTTTCTTTCGAAACAGCGGCTTTTCGCATTTGGTGGCGAATCAGGGAGGGGAAACCGCTCCCTGATATTCCATAAAAAATCAACGCATTGGTGCGAGGCAAGCCAAGTTTTTGTATGAAGAACGATGGCTCATTGATAGTATCACGCTCACCGTCGGCCCGGGAAGCGAGCGTCGCAGCCCGCCCAAAGTACTGAACAACTGCAGGTGACTAATAAAAATGAACTGGCAAACTGAAGCTCAGGCTCTCTCAGTGGTGCAGAAGATCATTTTGGATAATCTCTTGTTTAGCGCGATTTTCGCATACATCATTATGGAGCTTGTGATGATAGTCGCGGGCAAGATATTGAGTTTTGTTGATATGATAAGAGCCAAAATCAAACAGGAAAAAATCCCAAAACAGGTTGCATGGTATGCCGTCAATCTCGCGATTTAGGCAGCATATGGAGTCTTTGCAACCTTGGCGCTGATGATAGCTCTCAACAGAGGGCTTTTCGGTTTGGCGCCGATCACGTGTCTTTTGTTGTCCACGGGTGCGTATTTCCGTTTTTTGCTCATTTTAGAGAGAAAGTTGCAATAGCCGCCTTATTTGGAGTGTGTAAGTTGAAGGGGCGTTTGTGCACGATTTCTTGTTTAGTTGGTTGCGAGATTCAATGCAATACCGCTTGTCTGAAAGCAGGCGTGATTTTGGGGCGGCGCTTGTGGAGAAGCGTTTGATAGAAGATCGGAGGCACCGGAAAGAGCGCAACGCATTGAAATTAAATTGTAAGTTGCACTGCTTTTCCGGTAGGCCGAATCTGGGCCTAGTTTATTCGTCAAATCCCAAACCGCGGGGCACCGGCGCGTCTGTCTCCCACGGCTTTTCTCGCGCGTAGGCCTCCCACGCCCCCGGCATGCCTAGATCGCCTGCGAAGCTGTATGTCGGATGTTTTCGCACGATGTGTAGATAGACGAGAAAGATTTCGTCTCGCTCGAAAGTCAAGCCGCCATCACCGCGCAGCTCGCGAGCGTAGTTCCCCCATGCGACCTGAAAGTCGGTGATGCTCCAATGATGAAGTTCCGGATATTGCTCGCGCAAGCGCGAGGCGGTTGTGTCGGAGATTGCAACCGCGCCAGTGACGATTTCACC
This sequence comes from Burkholderia sp. L-4, assembly GCF_056856535.1. NCBI lineage: Bacteria > Pseudomonadati > Pseudomonadota > Betaproteobacteria > Burkholderiales > Burkholderiaceae > Burkholderia > Burkholderia sp. L-4. The sequence goes on along the minus strand of NZ_JBXEOX010000001.1, from coordinate 3,022,713 downwards.
TCGGATTCTTGCAACGATGGGGTCCAACCACGGGATCGGAACCAGATGGACCGCCAGCGAGAAAGCTTGCAACACGTTGTTGGAAATGGAGAGGTTGTCGACAATTTGAGGCGGCCGATCTCTGGGGCGGTCGATGGGCAGATTCGCGGCGAGCATTAACGCCTGCAATTTGTCAGATGTGATGCCCGCGTCGGAACACGATTGCCCTGGTCGCGGGTAGCGCTCTGAACGCGTCGCCCATCCGGCCAAATACAGGGCACGCAGGGTCTCCCGATTTGACTCGTTAAATCGGCTGTCGTTGACGCAAACCATGCCATGGGGCAGGACGTCTTGTTGCTGTTGCTCCATCATATAATCACACTCCTCTTGGATTCGGCCGCAACCACTTGTGCGCGCCAAAAAGAAATAGAACAGCAATGGCGATTCTCTGTCGTCGACCTAGGTTGTGTCGGGAAATGTAGCACATGAGCATTCAGACACTGGCAACGCAAGCCGACGCTTTACATGTGCCCCAGAATATCGGGACAAATTGTACCGGCCGCTCGCGTTGAAAGCGGTGGAGCATGCGACCTTAGTTGGGAATCTGGTTTTTGAAAACGTCGCTCAATCGATATTTTGCGACGCGCGCCCTATCACCAATTTGCCTGGCGGCTTCGTGCGTTTGGCTTAGCACATGCTGAAGCTCGTTTGGAGTTTTTCCTTTTTCCGTTTGGTAAAGAAGGTTTTTAAAATTGCCCCAAAACATGTTCATCTGGCCGTAGAGTTCGTGGGCAACCTCTGATGCTGCCGGAGCGTGAAAGTCGACAATCATTAACAGCTCGTCGGCTTTTTCGCAAAGCAAAAGATATTTTTTGTTGAACTCGTCGACGGGCATCGACGCCGTCCACATGATATCAAGCCCAGTCACCGAAAACTCTCTGGCGATTTGGCTGAGGATCTTATGCGCAACGGCCAGATTGCTTAATGTTGTCTCTCGCTGGGCTGTTAGTGCGTCGTTCCTTGCTTTGTCTTGCGCAAGTTTGGCTTGGGTCTGATTATTGAGCTTCTGATTTGCAGTTTGAGTGCGAGCGGTGATCAAGACGCCTAGAAGAGCCGGGATTGATCCAAGGAGAGCAGCGAGGGCCGTGATGTATGGTGCGATCATGTCGGGTCAAAGACTGGGATGGAGAACGCGAAATTAGCGGATGGCTTTCGCCTTGCATGAGAACGATGAAAAACTTTTCGTCGCGCCGAGTGCAGTATATGTCGCTCGCTCCCAACGGTTTCGAAAGCGGCGTGGGGCGTCGAGGCTGTGTCGTGGCTTCAAACCTGTGCCGTGGATTGTTCGACTCAATCTCGTTTTCGATATCTTTTGTTGGTTATACACCCGACGCACCGCTGCGCGGCCAAGTGCGCTGCGCAGATTTCGGCGCCCGAAAACTTCGACCAAGTGCGGTGTGGCGCCGCGCGGGGGAGGCGCCGCTGTCGTGTTGGATGGTGGCGATTTTTTGAGCGCTAGATTTTGGTCGTGATCCCCTTTCGTTTGGCAGATTTGAATGATTTCGTTTTCAAAAGGGTTGGCTCGACCTCGATTTTTGCTATCGCGACCTTGAAGTTCAAGGCGTCCAGAGTCATGAAGGAGTTTTTCAACGTTATTTTGGAGAAAAATGGCAAATCCAGCGGCAAGTTTTTTGATGTCGCGATCGCGAAAATCACGCGATAATTTTGAGCGTTTGGTTTTTTCGAGGGGTCCGCAAGGCGGATGCTCTCGGGAAGCTTGGCGTTGAGCTTGTTTCTAAAATCTTCATCTTTGATGAAAGTTTCCCCAGACACCTCCCCTTGCGAAAACAAATGGCTGAGGGTTGCGGAACTTCTGTAGTATTTGACGTGTATCAAGTCTTTGCCGGATCGGATCAAGTCGCAAAACTCGATTTTGTCGTGCGGTCCGCCGATTTGAATATTCTTCTTGTCAAGCAGTTCGATATTGCTTTCCGTCTTGGCCGAAAACGAATTGTATTCACCCTCGTTGGCATGGTTGTAGATTGGCAGCTTCTCAGTGTCGACTTCGAGCCTTGCCAAGAACGCGTCGACTCGATCAATGAAGTTTTTGTTGATCTCGTGCCATTGGCCATCGCGCAGGACGTAGGTTTTTTCCGATTCCTTGATCTCGGCGTACAGGCAACGATAGGCGCGCCACGTTTGGATCACCTCACCGTTCGCGTCGACTGAATGGACAACGTGGGTTTTCATTGCCGCCACGCCAGGGGATAGTTTTCTCTCCCTGAGAAACCCGAGAAAATCTTCCAACTGCAAGGTGGGGTGGCTCGCCGAGCTGGCGCGGCGCTCGAAGGAGTATCCGGCCTGTCGCTCCCAGTCGACAATTTCTGGCTCCCCCATCCAAAAATTGCCGTTCTCGGGATCTGTTTTGATCAGGTCATCGAGCACCGAGTCAAGCAATTCGATCATTTCCCTCTCTTTGATTCGGTGAACATTGTCCACCCACGCGAATCGGTCGGGGAGTTTCTTGTCGCAGGCTTCTTGGGCCAATTGAAAAATGGCGTGCAAGTCATTGAGTTTGGCCGTCGGGTGGATGGTCAGCGCGTCGCGGCCGGTCGCCACCGGACCAAACTCCCCAATTTGGCATGCGCCGGTCAGGGACTGAACCATGTCAATTTCCCAGTCTATCGCCAAATCAAAAATGTCTGAATCTCTCGGGCTCTGGTTTCTGGTGTTGAGCCAATTGTCTTGGTAGCTGGCTTTGTCGAGGCTGCGCAGGCGTTCCGGATTGACGGAGTTGAGCGTCACACGCAGCCCGAAGTCGCGCTCGACCAAGTCCAAGTTGACGAGATGAAACCCCATGCCGAAGCAAAGGACAAAGGTGTCGCCCAAGTCGCGCACGACGAGCGCGGCGCCTTCGGACCGATTCCCGCCGAACAGGTCCGGCTCGATCTTCTGGCCGTCAATTAGAAAATTGGTCCAAGCGGGAAGCTTGGGCGGCGGTGTATTTTTTACGTACAAGGTTGCGGAGCCGTGCGAAATCTCAAGCTCGACGCGCGGTTTGGCTTTGTCGGTCTTGATGATTAGCCCTTCTGGCGTTGCCTGCCCCCGAACTCTATAAATGGTGAGACGCTCCCTTCTCTCCTGCGACCGCTTTCTGCCCATGCATGGCCCCGTTTATCGCTATAGAGTGCGCGTGCGCATTGTTGATTTTTGCGCATGCAAAATATCCTCCGGGCGGCTTCGCGGCGTCAATTGGAGGATTCGGCATCGTGGCCTTGGCGCGACACGCTTTCCTGATTTGCGCTCAGAGGAGGCGCTTATGGCGCAAAAAACGCCGATTCAGCTAAAAGCAGATGGGCAAAATCAAATCGAATCGATCAAGAGTGGATTTCAGCTCGGCAAGCGGCTTGGCATGCTGATAGTTCGCAAAGCGGGGGCTGCTGAAATCGTAGTGTCCAACCAGCGCCGTCAACATTGCGGGATGCGTGTGCAGCTTGGTCATCCTGTTGATGGAGGAGGTGTGCTGAAACGAGTGAAAGACCTTGCGGGTCGTCCACGATCTTGCGCTCGTCCAGGTAGTCGGCGAAGCGCCGAGTCACGTTTTTCCCGTACCCGTTTGCGCCGGGTTTGAGCTCGGGAAAGAGCTGCGTCGCGCCTCGCTCGCGCAGGCCGTCCACATACGCCATAAACCCGGATTTCAGAATCGTGCGGTGCAAGGGGATGCGGCGCTGGGAGGCTGCGTTTTTCGCTTTCTGGATGCCGAAAAACCAAACATCGCCTTCGCGCTGGACCTGCGCCAGCGACAGGCTGGCAAGCTCTTCGAGCCGTGCCCCGGAGTAAAGAGCCAAGAAAGGAAGCCAGCGATAGGCGGGCCTGTTCATCTTCGCCGCGTAAGGGGCCGGGTCAAAGATCGCTGCGATGTCGTCCGCGCTGAACGGTTTGTAGGAGCGCTTTTGCTGTTGAAGCTTCGACCTCGTCGACACCTTCGACATTTCAAAGGGGTTGGGGCCTTCGCGGTGGCCGTTGGCGACCGCGTAGCCAAACAGGTCTCGCAGGAACGACAGCTTGGCGTTGATCCGGCTCGCGCTGCCGCCTTCGTCGATCAAGGCGTTCTTGTAGTCCACGGCGTCGCCGATCGCGTAGGCGTCGATCGGCTTGGAGCCGATCCGCTTCGCAAAGTCGTCAAACGTCCGATTCTTGGCCACGATCGTGCGCGCGACGTTTGTCGAGCGTCTTTTCTTTCTTGTAGCGCGCGCCACGACTTCGGCGAAAGGCTTGCCCTTGCGGGCCTTCGCTTGCGTTTGGGCTGCGTTTTGGGCGGCAATGGCGAACGCGACGGAATCGGACAGGACCGGCAGCGATCGAAGAGGCGGGGGCGAAGCGGTCGCCGAAAAGCTCCTTGGCTCGGCGCACGTCGTCGTCGGTGTTGATGTCCTTGACTTGCGTGCCGTCGGGAAAATCACGTCGAGCCGCTTGGCTTCGTCAGCGGTCAGGGCGAAATCGGCGGCCTTCGGCTTGTCGGCGGGCGTCTTCATTGCGAGTTCGAGGTTGAGCGCGAGCGCAAGAAGTTTAGCTTGCCGGAAGTCTTTCGTGCGCAGCGAGCGCTTGCTCTCTTTGCCGGCGCGAACGAGCCGGAGGTAAAACATGCCGTGGCGCGATTTGAACAGGTGCGGCAGCTTGTGCATCGGCGGATGGCTCACCGTGCGCGCAAAGACAAAGGCCCGCGTCTCTTTCGAGAGCGGGCCTTCGCGTAATGATGGTGGCGAATCAGGGATTCGAACCCCGGACCTGCGGATTATGATTCCGTCGCTCTAACCGACTGAGCTAATTCGCCGTGAAGAATTGAATTATGTCGGTCGGCCGCCTGGCTGTCAACAGCTTTTTCCATCTCCCGTGAAAAAAGTTGCCGGATGACCCACGACGCCCTTGCGGCAGGGCGGTTTGCCGGTCGCCGGAACACCCGTCCGGCAACCCGCATCCGCCCGCCCGGACAACCTCAATCCTGCGCGTAGATGTTCGAGTCCTTCGTCTCCTTGACGAACAGCAGGCCGATCACGAAGGTGGCCAGCGCGATCACGATCGGATACCAGAGGCCCGAATAGATGTCGCCCTTCGCCGCGACGATCGCGAACGCGGTCGCCGGCAGGAAGCCGCCGAACCAGCCGTTGCCGATGTGATAGGGCAGCGACATCGACGTGTAGCGGATCCGCGTCGGGAACATCTCGACCAGCATCGCGGCGATCGGGCCGTACACCATCGTCACGTAGATCACGAGGATCGTCAGGATCACGATCGTCATCGGCCAGTTGAGCTGCGCCGGGTCGGCCTTTGCCGGGTAGCCGGCCCCCTTCAGCGTCGATGCGAGCGTCTTGTCGAACGCCGCGCCCTGCGCCTTCGCGTCGGCCGCCTTGCCGTCGTAGGTCTGGATCACCGTGTCGCCGACCTTGATCTGGGCCAGCGTGCCGGCCGGTGCCGCGACGTTCTCGTAGTTCAGGCCGGCCTTCGAGAGCGCGCTCTTCGCGATGTCGCACGAGCTGGTGAACTTCGACGTGCCCACCGGGTTGAACTGGAACGAGCAGGTGGCCGGGTCGGCCAGGACCGTGATCGGCGCCTTCTGCGTCGCGAGCTCGAGCTGCGGGTTCGCGTAGTGCGTGAGCGCCTTGAACAGCGGGAAGTAGGTCAGCGCCGCGATCAGGCAGCCCGCGAGGATGATCGGCTTGCGGCCGATCTTGTCCGACAGCGAACCGAAGAACAGGAAGAACGGCGTGCCGATCAGCAGGGCGATCGCGATCAGGATGTTCGCGCTGGCCCCGTCGACCTTCAGCGTCTGCGTCAGGAAGAACAGCGCGTAGAACTGGCCCGTGTACCACACGACGGCCTGGCCGGCCGTCAGGCCGATCAGCGCGAGGATCACGATCTTCAGGTTCTTCCACTGGCCGAATGCTTCGGTCAGCGGCGCCTTCGACGTCTTGCCTTCCGCCTTGATGCGCAGGAACACCGGCGATTCGTTCAGCTGCATCCGGATCCACACCGACACGGCGAGCAGCAGGATCGACGCGACGAACGGCACGCGCCAGCCCCAGCTGCCGAACGCTTCCTCGCCGATGAACGTACGCACGCCGAGGATCACGAGCAGCGACAGGAACAGGCCGAGCGTGGCGGTCGTCTGGATCCACGCGGTGTAGAAGCCGCGACGGTTCGCCGGCGCATGTTCGGCGACGTAGGTCGCCGCGCCGCCGTACTCGCCGCCGAGCGCGAGGCCCTGCAACAGCCGCATCGCGATGAAGATCACGGGCGCGGCGATGCCGATCGACGCGTAGCCGGGCAGGAAGCCGACCACGAACGTCGAGACGCCCATGATCACGATCGTCACGAGGAACGTGTGCTTGCGGCCGACGAGGTCGCCGAGCCGGCCGAACACGATCGCGCCGAACGGCCGCACCGCGAAGCCGGCTGCAAAGCCGAGCAGCGTGAAGATGAACGCGGCGGTCGGATTGACGCCGGAGAAGAAGCTCTTGCTGATGTAGGCCGCGAGCGAGCCGGCCAGGTAAAAGTCGTACCACTCGAACACGGTGCCGAGCGACGACGCGAAGATCACCTTCTTTTCTTCGCCCGTCATCGGCGAGTGCGAAATTTGCCCGCCTAACGTTGCCATGAATCGTCTCCAAGTCCCTTGATATAGATATGCGGCCGCCTTGGGAGGGGCGGGCCTGACGACGATTATTGGCACGGAAACTTACGGCGGACTGACTCGCGCGCACAAAACGACTGCACGTTAACCCGTGCCGAATCGGCCGCTACACGCGTCGATTGTGGTGCGATCGTCCGGTAAATCGCCGGTTTCGACGCATTTGCGCCGGCCGCCGGCGGCGCGCGTCAGGGTTAATCCGGGGCCGTGCCGGTCAGCGGCAGGCTGACACGCACGAGCGTGCCGGCCAGGCGCGGCGCCTGCTGGTAGACGTGATCGTCGAGCGTCAGCGTGCCGCCGTGCTGGGTGGCGATCTCGCGCACGATCGCGAGCCCCAGGCCGCTGCCGTCGCCTTCGCGGCCGAGGATCCGGTAGAAGCGCTCGACGACGCGTTCGCGTTCGGTGGCCGGGATGCCGGGGCCCGTATCCTCGACTTCGAGATGCACGAGCCGCGCCGCCGGGTCGGCATGCACGCGTACGGTGATGCGGCCGCCTTCGGGCGTGTAGCGGATCGCGTTGTCGATCAGGTTGCCGAGCATCTCGCGCAGCATGACCGGATTGCCGTCGACGTCGAGCGGCGCGTCGTCCGGCGGCCCTTCGTAGCCGAGATCCATCCGCTTCGCGAGCGCGGCCTGCACCCAGTCGCGCACCGCGCGCCGCGCGAGCGCGGCGATCTCGACCGGCTCGAACGTGAGGCCGCTCGCGCGGTTCTCGGCGCGCGCGAGCGCCAGCAGCTGCGTGACGAGCCGCGCGGCCTGCTCGGAACTCGTCGCGATCTGTTCGAGCGAGCGCTGCACGTCGGGCGGGACCGGGTGGCGCAGCGCGAACTCGGCCTGCGTGCGCAGGCCCGCGAGCGGCGTCTTCATCTGGTGCGCGGCGTCGGCGATGAAGCGCTTTTGCAGCGCCATGTTCTGTTCGAGGCGCGCGAGCAGGTCGTTGAACGACGTGACGAGCGGTTCGATCTCGGGCGGCGCGCGCTGCGCCTCGACGGGCGACAGGTCGTCGGGCCGCCGCGCGCGGATGTGCGCCTGCAGTGCGTTGAGCGGCGCGAGCCCGCGCGACAGCCCGAACCACACGAGCAGGATCGCGAGCGGCAGGATCACGAACTGCGGCAGGATCACGCCCTTGATGATGTCGTTCGCGAGCGCGTTGCGCTTGTCGAGCGTCTCGCCGACCTGCACGAGCACGGGCTGCGCGCCGCTGGATTGCGGCAGGGCGACCGTCGTATAGGCGACGCGTACGTCGTTGCCGCGCAGCAGGTCGTCGCGAAACACGACGACGCCGGGCGGCGGGCGGTCCTCGTCGCGCGGCAGCGGCATGTCGGCTTCACCGGCGACCAGTTCGCCGCGCGTGCCGAGCACCTGGAAGTAAACGCTGTCGACGTTGTCCGCGCGCAGGAAGTCGCGCGTCTGCTCCGGCAGCGTCAGCTCGGCGACGCCGTTGACCGGATGAATCTGCCGGGCGAGCACGTACGCGTTGGTTTCGAGCGCACGGTCGAACGGGCCGTTCGCGATCGTCTTCGCGACGAGGTAGGTGACGGCGATGCTCATCGGCCACAGCAGCAGCAGCGGCGCGAGCATCCAGTCGAGGATCTCGCCGAACAGCGAGCGCGGGCGCGGCGCCTCGGGCGATTCGGTTTCGTCGGGCGGCGCGAACGGGTTCTCGTAGCGCGCGTCGCGCGCCTCGTCGGCGGCCGACGACGGCGCGCCGGTCGGATGGCGGGAATGGGCCGGCGTGGCCATCGCGGCGCCGCCCGCCGTCAGCGCAGCGGCGTGCCGGCCGTCGCGGGCTGGGGCGCTGCCGTATCGGCCGGCGCGGCGGGCGCGGCCTTCTCGAGGCAATAGCCGAGGCCGCGCACGGTCGAGATCCGCACGCCGCTCGGTTCGATCTTCTTGCGCAGCCGGTGCACGTAGACTTCGATCGCGTTGTTGCTGACTTCCTCGCCCCATTCGCACAGGTGATCGACGAGCTGCTCCTTCGACACGAGCCGGCCGATCCGCTGCAGCAGCACTTCGAGCAGGCCGAGTTCGCGCGCGGAGAGATCGAGCACGTGATCGTTCGCGTACGCGATGCGGCCGACCTGGTCGAACGCGAGCGAGCCGTGGCGCACGACGGTCGGGCCGCCGCCCGCGCCGCGCCGGGTCAGCGCGCGCACGCGCGCCTCGAGCTCGTTGAGCGCGAACGGCTTGGCCATGTAGTCGTCGGCGCCGAGGTCGAGCCCCTTCACGCGTTCGTCGACGCTGTCGGCGGCCGTCAGGATCAGCACGGGGAGGTTGGAGTTGCGCGCGCGCAGGCGCTTGAGCACTTCGAGCCCGGACATTTTCGGGAGTCCGAGATCGAGGATCAGCAGGTCGAAAGTCTGCATCGACAGCGCGGTGTCGGCATCGACGCCGCTCTTCACGTGATCGACCGCATAGCCCGATTGGCGGAGTGACCGGGTGAGGCCGTCCGCGAGTATGCTGTCATCTTCGGCGATGAGGATTCGCATGTTGCTGACCGATGGCCGGCGAGGCGTTCGCGCCGACGCGGCTGTCTCCGGAGTTATTCGTGTACAACGCCCCGCATTGCGGGCTTGCATAAACTACTGTTTTTTTATACAGTGTCTGCATTCGTGGGCGGCGCTTGAAAGCGGGCGCGCCTTTAACAGACGCTGCTCATCATAGCAAAGGACGATTCATGGAAGATAGCAAGAAGGGCTCCGGGATGACCGCCGAGAAGAGCAAGGCGCTGGCGGCCGCACTCGCGCAGATCGAGAAGCAGTTCGGCAAGGGGTCGATCATGCGGATGGGCGACGGCGAAGCGGCCGAGGACATCCAGGTCGTCTCCACGGGCTCGCTGGGTCTCGACATCGCGCTGGGCGTCGGCGGCCTGCCGCGCGGCCGGGTGGTCGAGATCTACGGTCCGGAATCGTCGGGTAAAACCACGCTCACGCTGCAGGTCATCGCCGAACTGCAGAAGCTGGGCGGCACCGCGGCGTTCATCGACGCCGAGCACGCGCTCGACGTCCAATACGCGTCGAAGCTCGGCGTGAACGTGCCGGAACTGCTGATCTCGCAGCCGGACACCGGCGAGCAGGCGCTCGAAATCACCGACGCGCTGGTGCGCTCGGGCTCGATCGACATGATCGTCATCGACTCGGTCGCGGCGCTCGTGCCGAAGGCCGAAATCGAAGGCGAGATGGGCGATTCGCTGCCGGGTCTGCAGGCCCGCCTGATGTCGCAGGCGTTGCGCAAGCTGACCGGCACGATCAAGCGCACGAACTGCCTCGTGATCTTCATCAACCAGATCCGGATGAAGATCGGCGTGATGTTCGGCAACCCGGAAACCACGACGGGCGGCAACGCGCTGAAGTTCTATGCGTCGGTGCGTCTCGACATCCGCCGGATCGGCTCGATCAAGAAGAACGACGAGGTGATCGGCAACGAAACCCGCGTGAAGGTCGTCAAGAACAAGGTGTCGCCGCCGTTCCGCGAAGCGATTTTCGACATCCTGTATGGCGAAGGCATTTCGCGCCAGGGCGAGATCATCGATCTCGGCGTGCAGGCGAAGATCGTCGACAAGGCGGGCGCCTGGTACAGCTACAACGGCGAGAAGATCGGCCAGGGCAAGGACAACGCGCGTGAATTCCTGCGTGAAAATCCGGAAATCGCACGCGAGATCGAGAACCGCATCCGTGAATCGCTCGGTGTCGCCAGCATGCCCGATGGCGTAGTCGGCAACGAAGCCGAGGCGGTGGACGAAGAAGAGTGATGGTTGCGCGCCGAGGTCAGGCTGGCGAGCCGGCGGAGAGCGACGCGCCCGAAGCGGCGGGTCGCTCCGGCCGGCGAGCCGGATCCTCGGGCGCCGACCGGCGGGCCGCGGGCAGCGATGCCGCGAACCGCACCGTGACGAGGGCATCCGGCGATGCCCTCGTTTCGTTTGAGATTGCCGCGCCCGACGATCCGTTCGACGACGACGAATCGTTCGACGCGCACGACCGGTCACGCCGTCGCGTGTCCGGTGTCCGCTTCCCGGGCGATCGCGCAGCCGATGCGTCGGCGCCGGCACGGGAAGACGTCTATACCCGCAGCAGCCAGCATCCGCGCCGCACGCGCCGTGCGTCCGGTGCGTCTTCCGGTACTTCATCCGGCGACACGCCCGGGACCGCCGAACGCAAGTCGTCGAAACCGCCACGTTCATTGAAGGGCCGTGCGCTCGGCTATTTGTCGAGGCGTGAATACAGTCGCGCGGAACTCGCGCGCAAGCTCGCGCCTTACGTCGGCGAAGAAGAATCCGTCGAGCCGGTGCTCGATGCGCTGGAAAAGGACGGCTGGTTGTCCGATGCGCGCTTCGCCGAGAGCCTCGTGCATCGCCGCGCATCGCGCGTCGGCGTCGCGCGCATCGTCAGCGAGCTGAAGCGTCACGCAGTCGGCGACACGCTCGTCGAGGAAGTGAACGCGCAGTTGCGCGAGACCGAATGGGCCCGTGCGCAGGCCGTCTGGCGCAAGAAATTCGGTGCACTGCCGCAAACGCCGGCCGAGCGTGCGAAGCAGGCCCGCTTTCTTGCCGCGCGCGGCTTCTCGAGTGCGACCATCGTGAAGTTGCTGAAGGTCGGCGACGATTTCCCGATCGACGACTGACCGGCCGGTCGCGCGCGTGGCGCGCGATTTTGCTGCAATGCAACCGCCTCCGGACAGGCGGGAATACCCGCCGTCGCGTCAAACTGTCTCAAATACCCAATATGCTAAAATCCATGGGTTTTCCTCTTCGGCCTCAACCTCCAGCATGCCGCTATCCGAGCCCGTGCCCCGTCAGTTGCGACATCGACGCGCAATCCGAGCGGAAGCTTACGAGCGCGGCGACGGCTTGTGGGACATCGAAGCCTGCCTGACCGACCACAAGCCGCGCGATGTCGCGCTTGCGTCGGGCATCCGGCCCCAAGGCCTGCCGATCCACGAACTCTGGCTGCGCGTGACTATCGATCGTGAACTCAATGTCGTCGACGCCGAAGCGTCTTCGGAATGGGTGCCGTATCCCGGTCACTGTCAATCCGCCCCGCCTGCCTACCGGGCCCTCATCGGGCTCAATCTCTTCCGCAATTTCCGCCGCAACGCGAACCGGCTGCTCGCCGGCGTCGCAGGCTGCTCCCATCTCACCGAACTGTGCGCCGTGCTGCCGACGGCGGCGATCCAGGCGTTCGCCGGTGACGTGTGGAACGTGCGCGAGGAGGGCGGCGAAGGGCCGGATCACGACGGCGCGCCCGCCGAACCGCCGTTCCAGCTCGGCCGCTGCCGTGCGCTGCGGTTCGACGGCGAGGTCGTGCGGCAGTACTACCCGCGCTGGTACGGCCCGATTCGGCCGGATATGCCCGGTGACGGCAGCACGAAGGAATGAACGGAAATCATTCGAAGAAGCGTCTTAAGCGACTTTTCATCCAACTCTCAGACTGAAGGGAATCACGCATGAAGATTCACGAGTACCAGGGTAAGGAAATCCTGCGGAAATTCGGAGTCGCGGTACCGCGCGGCAAGCCGGCGTTCTCGGTTGACGAAGCCGTCAAGGTGGCGGAAGAGCTCGGCGGCCCGGTATGGGTCGTGAAGGCTCAGATCCACGCGGGTGGCCGCGGCAAGGGCGGCGGCGTGAAGGTGGCGAAGTCGATCGAGCAGGTGCGCGAATACGCGAACCAGATCCTCGGCATGCAGCTCGTCACGCACCAGACCGGTCCGGAAGGCCAGAAGGTCAACCGTCTGATGATCGAAGAAGGCGCCGACATCAAGCAGGAACTGTATGTCAGCCTCGTCGTCGACCGCATCTCGCAAAAGATCGTGCTGATGGGTTCGAGCGAAGGCGGCATGGACATCGAGGAAGTTGCCGAGAAGCACCCGGAACTGATCCACAAGGTCATCGTCGAGCCGTCGACGGGCCTGCTCGACGCCCAGGCCGACGATCTCGCCGCGAAGATCGGCGTGCCGGCTGCTTCGATCCCGCAAGCGCGCGCGATCCTGCAAGGCCTGTACAAGGCATTCTGGGAAACCGACGCATCGCTGGCTGAAATCAACCCGCTGAACGTCTCCGGCGACGGCAAGGTCACCGCACTCGACGCGAAGTTCAACTTCGACTCGAACGCGCTGTTCCGCCACCCGGAAATCGTCGCGTACCGCGATCTGGACGAAGAAGATCCGGCTGAAATCGAAGCGTCGAAGTTCGACCTCGCGTACATCTCGCTCGACGGCAACATCGGCTGCCTCGTGAACGGCGCAGGCCTCGCGATGGCCACGATGGACACCATCAAGCTGTTCGGCGGCGAGCCGGCGAACTTCCTGGACGTCGGCGGTGGCGCGACGACTGAGAAGGTCACGGAAGCATTCAAGCTGATGCTGAAGAACCCGGACCTGAAGGCGATCCTCGTGAACATCTTCGGCGGCATCATGCGCTGCGACGTGATCGCGGAAGGCGTGATCGCCGGTTCGAAGGCCGTGAACCTGAACGTGCCGCTCGTCGTGCGCATGAAGGGCACGAACGAAGACCTCGGCAAGAAGATGCTGGCCGATTCGGGCCTGCCGATCATCTCGGCCGACAGCATGGAAGAGGCTGCGCAGAAGGTCGTCGCGGCTGCCGCAGGCAAGTAAGCACGCGCTAATGAACACGTAGGGCGGCGCGGTTTGCACGCGACGCCCATCGAACAGAGGTCAAAATACATGTCGATTCTGATCAACAAGGACACGAAGGTCATCACGCAGGGCATTACCGGCAAAACCGGTCAGTTCCATACGCGCGCCTGCCGTGAATACGCAAACGGCCGCGAAGCATTCGTCGCGGGCGTGAACCCGAAGAAGGCCGGTGAAGACTTCGAAGGCATTCCGATCTACGCGAGCGTCAAGGAAGCGAAGGCGGAAACCGGCGCGACCGTGTCGGTCATCTACGTTCCGCCGGCAGGCGCGGCGGCCGCGATCTGGGAAGCGGTCGAAGCCGACCTCGATCTCGCGATCTGCATCACGGAAGGCATCCCCGTGCGCGACATGATCGAAGTGAAGGACCGCATGCGTCGCGAAGGCCGCAAGACGCTGCTGCTCGGGCCGAACTGCCCGGGCACGATCACGCCGGACGAGCTGAAGATCGGCATCATGCCGGGCCACATCCACCGCAAGGGCCGCATCGGCGTCGTGTCGCGTTCGGGCACGCTGACGTATGAAGCGGTCGCGCAGCTGACGGCACTGGGCCTCGGCCAGTCGTCGGCGGTCGGTATCGGCGGCGACCCGATCAACGGTCTGAAGCACATCGACGTGATGAAGATGTTCAACGACGATCCGGACACGGATGCGGTCGTGATGATCGGCGAAATCGGCGGTCCGGACGAAGCCAATGCGGCGGAGTGGATCAAGGACAACATGAAGAAGCCGGTCGTCGGCTTCATCGCGGGCGTCACGGCGCCTCCGGGCAAGCGCATGGGCCACGCCGGCGCGCTGATCTCGGGCGGTGCGGATACGGCCGAAGCGAAGCTGGAAATCATGGAAGCGTGTGGCATCACCGTCACGCGCAACCCGTCGGAAATGGGCCGTCTGTTGAAGAAGGCGCTGTAATATTTCCCCGGGGTTCGTCCTGCAGAAAACGCCGGCTTTGCCGGCGTTTTTTGTTATGCTCGCGCAATGAATTCGTAAGCACCGGGCATGCGTCGCGCATGTGCCGGCGATGAACCGGGCCGCCTGCGACGCGGCCGCTGTCCTGTCCTCACCGCCATGCTCGAATTCCTGACATCGCTGCACTGGGGCGCCATTCTCCAGATCATCGTCATCGACATCCTCCTCGGCGGCGACAACGCGGTCGTGATCGCGCTCGCCTGCCGCAACTTGCCGGCCAACCAGCGGTTGCGCGGCGTCGTCTGGGGTACCGCCGGCGCGATCCTGCTGCGCGTCGCGCTGATCACCTTCGCGGTCGCGCTGCTCGACGTGCCGTTCCTGAAGCTCGGCGGCGGGCTGCTGCTGCTGTGGATCGGCATCAAGCTGATGGCGCCGGCCGCCGACGCGCACGACGACATCAAGCCGGCCAGCCGGCTGTGGGACGCCGTGAAGACGATCGTGATCGCCGATGCGGTGATGAGCCTCGACAACGTGATCGCGATCGCCGGCGCGGCCGAGCAGGCCGATCCGTCGCACCGGATCGCGCTGGTGATCTTCGGGCTCGTCGTCAGCGTGCCGATCATCGTGTGGGGCAGCACGCTGGTGCTGAAGCTGCTCGACCGTTTCCCGATCGTCGTGGCGTTCGGCGCCGGGCTGCTCGGCTGGATCGCGGGCGGGTTGATCGTCAACGACCCGGTCGGCGACCGCTGGGCGGTGCTGGATACACAGCCGGTGCTCTACGGCGCGAGCATCGCGGGCGCGCTGTTCGTCGTGGCGATCGGCTACGCACTCAGGAAGCGCCACGGCGCGCCGCACGCGCGCTGACTGGCCGTCCGGCCGACTGCCGGCTTCACGGCCCGCTGGCTACGATCGAAACGCCTGCCTTGATCGGCAGGCGTTTTTCGTTTCCGGAGCCTGCCATGTTCGAAGCCTTTTCCGTTTCCCTGTTCCGTCGCGTGGCCGCCGATCTGCGGCGCGCGAACCGGCCCGCGCCGCGCTGGCGGCCGGCCGGCTTCACGCTGATCGAATTGATGATCGTGCTGGCGATCGTCGGCGTCGTCGCGGCCTATGCGATTCCCGCGTATCAGGATTACCTCGCGCGTTCCCGGGTCGGCGAGGGGCTTGCGCTTGCGTCGTCCGCTCGGCTCGCGGTGGCCGACAACGCGGCGAGCGGCGCGAGCCTCGATGGCGGTTACGGCCCGCCGGCCGCGACCCGCAACGTCGAATCGGTGGCCATCGACGGCAACACCGGCCAGATCACCGTCGCGTTTACCCCCCGCGTCGCCGCGGCCGGCGCGAATACGCTGGTGCTCGTGCCGTCCGTACCCGACAAGGCCGATGCGCCCACCGCGCGCGTGGCGCTTAAAAAGGGTGCGATGCAGGCCGGTGCGATTGCGTGGGAGTGCTTCGCCGCCGGCAAGGACGCGTCGTCGCTGCCGGCGCCGGGGGCCGGGCCGTTGCCGAGCGCCACCGCGACGCTGCCCGCGAAATTCGCGCCCGCGGAGTGCCGCGCATAGCGCCGGAGGCGGCGGTCGGCGGCGCGTACGGCGCGCGGGCCGCCGCTTCGGCCGGCCGGGGGCGTCGTTTCGCGCCCGGCTGCGGCGCGACGGCCCCGCACAGAGGGGGGAAAGTTTTGTATAGTGCGCCGGTTGCTGACATCCGGTTCGCTCATGCCTTCTACTTTTTCCCGTTCGTTGTCGCTCGTTGCGCTGGCTGTCGCCCTGATCGTGCCGTACGCGATCACGAATCACACGTATCCGATCCCGACCTTCTATTCCGAGTTTTCCGCGCTGGTGCTGTATCTGCTGGTGGGGCTGTCCGTCGTGCTGCTCACGCGCACCGACCGGCCGGCCGAGCCGTTTGCCGCGCCGGCCGCGTTCGTCGTGCCGCTCGGGTTTGCCGCCGTGCTGATCGCGCAGACCGCGCTGATCCCGCTCAAGGTGCCGTCGATGAACTGGCTGGCGGTCGGCTACCTCGCGGCCGCGCTGGTCGCGATGCAGGCCGGGTATGCGCTCGCGCGCGACGGGCTGGCCGAAGCGGTGTCGCGGATGATGGCCGGCGCGTTGATCGTCGGCGGCGTGTTCGCGGTCGGCACCCAGATCGTGCAGCTGTTTCACCTCGAATCGTCCGTTTCGCCGTTCGTCGTGATGTACAACATCGCGGTCGACCGCCGTCCGTACGGCAACATGGCGCAGGCGAACCACCTGGCCAGCTACATCGCGTTCGCGCTCGCGGGTGCGCTGTACCTCGTGCAGACGCGCCGGCTCGCGGTATGGGCATGGCTCGCGCTGTCGCTGGTGCTGTCGGTCGGCCTCGCGCTGACGGTGTCGCGCGGGCCGTGGCTGCAGGTCGCGGTGATGGTCGTCGCGGGCTTCTGGATGGCGTGGCTCGAATCGCGCCGCGCGCCGGGCAATGCGCGAGCGTGGCTGATCCCGGTCGTGCTCGCGGTCGCGTTCATCGCGGTGAACGTCGCGGTGCGCTGGGCGAACGTGCACTATCACCTGAATCTCGCGGAATCGGCGGCCGACCGCATGCGCGACGCGGGGCAGATCGCGCCGCGCCTCGCGCTGTGGAAGTACGGGCTTGCGATGTTCCGCGAGCATCCGCTGCTCGGCGTCGGCTGGGGCGAATTCCCGTCGCACCAGTTCGCGCTCGTGCGCACGCTCGGCGGCGTCGAGATCGCGAACAACTCGCACGACATCTTCATCGATCTGCTCGCGAAGTCCGGCCTCGTCGGCCTCGGCATCCTCGTCGTCACGCTCGTGGCGTGGTTCGTGCGCGCGGTGCGCGCGCCGCAGTCGAGCATGCGCGTGTTCGGCTTCGCGCTGATTGGCATCCTGCTGATGCACGCGCTGGTCGAGTATCCGCAGCAGTACATGTTTTTCCTGCTGCCGGCGATGTTCGTGATCGGGCTGCTCGACGTGAAGCCGTTGCGTATCCTGCCGGGCCGCGCCGCGTTCGGGCTGTTCGCGGTGCTGTCGTTCGGCGGCGTGCTGGCGGCGGTGCCCGTGCTGCGCGACTACCAGCGCGCGGAAGTGCTCTATTACGGCAGCGATCCGGCCGCGCAGTACCGCGAGGCGCCGTCGCGGCTGTTCGGCGCGTGGGGCGAGTACGGTGCGGCCACGCTGCTGCCGATTTCGGCGGATGACCTGCCGGCCAAGCTCGCGGCGCACGAGCGCGCGATCGCGCTGCTGCCCGGCGAGACGGTGCTGCGTCGCTACGCGGCGCTGCAGGCGCTGGCGGGCCGCGAAGCCGACGCGCTCGATACCGTCGCACGCCTGCACGTGTTCGCGAAGGAACTGAAGGACTGGCCGCAGCAACTGGCGCTCTTGTACAAGCTTTGCGACCAGCAGCCGACGCTGAAGACGTTCAAGGCGGCCGTCGTCGCGAAGTACGGGGAAGTGCCGGCCGATGCGGCCGACGATTCGGACGACGACGATTCGGATTGAGGTGCGCGGCGCACGCCGGCGCGTGCCGCAGTGTGATGCGGCGGCGGGCATCGGGCGGGGCGGCCCGGGGAAACGGGATGAACGGGGCGAAGCCCGCCGCATGTCGATTACGTCGCGAATCGTGTGGATTCCGGCTGCATGCGCGCCGATTCGCGTCAACCATTGTCAAATTGCCGCCGTTGACCGGGCGGCGCGTGCACAATGCGCGGAAGCGCTCGCGTGCCCGCGGCCGTCGGGGTTGGCCGGCGGGAAGACAGGCAGCATCCCGGTCATCCGGGAGCGCCGCCGGACAGGATCGCGGCCGAGAATCGTCGGCCGCGCGGCCGTAACGGGGCGCCGGTCCGCTGGCCGTGGCGCAGTGTGACGCACGTGATGCGGCCCGGGGCACGCTTGCGCGGGAAGGCGCGTTCGTCCGGAACGGAACAATACCCAGAACGATATTCGACCATGGCTATTCGCTCGACCTACCTGATCCTGCCCGCCGTCGCAATGCTGTTGTCCGGCTGCGCGATGCTGTCGTCGTCGCAGGAGAGCAAGCTGACCTGTCACATCCCGCGCGCCGTCTATCCGGATACCGCGAAGCCGCTCACCCGCCCGGCGACCGTGCTCGTGCGCGCGCTGATGACGACGTCCGGCGAAGCGCAGAACGTCACCGTGACGACGAGCAGCCGCAACGCGGCGGCCGATCGCGCGGCCGTCGACGCGATGACGCACGCGACCTGCGTGCAGACGGGCGCGACCGCGAATCCGTTCCTGCTGACCCAACCGTTCGTGTTCGAGCCGTCACGCGGCCAGTGAAGCGCGGGCAGTGCACGTCGTGCGTCGGCGGCTGCACCGGTTATGCGTGGCTATCGAAAGTCGATATACGCGGTAGGGGTGCCGAGCGCTCGCGGTTCGTGTGCGCAGCATCTCGGGCGAGCCGTAGCGGGCCGGCTCGCCGTATCGGCGCAGACTGGCCGGCAACGCCCCCAGCACGCGCTCAGAAGGTCCGCTTCTTCAGCGTGAATCCGTGCAGCCAGTACAGCGTGTTGGTCTGTGCGTCGAAGTAGCCGCCCTGTGCGGACTTGTCGGTCGTTTTATTCCAAGTCTTGCCGGCGTCGGTGCTGCTGAACGTCAGGTCGATCGGTGCGCCGCCGCCGGTACCGCCGCTTCCGGAGTTCGGATCGGTTGCGTGGACGAGCAGGAGGCCGTTGCGACCGATGCTCATACTGGCGAGCGTCAGCTTGTCGTCAAACGTATGCAACTGCTGAACCTGCTCGGGTGCACTGTTCGTCCACGTGGAAATGGCACCGACGCGTTGTCCTTTGTCGGCGGGATTGCCGGAATTGAGCGGTTCACCGAGGCGCGACAGGGCGTAGAGCGCATAGCGATTCGACGCGACCGGTGACGAGGACAGGTTGACGATCACCTGTTCAGGCAAAACGGCATCCAGGGCGAACGCGGATTGCTCCCAACCGAGCCGATAGACGACGCTTCCGGCGGAAGCGTGCGCGGATTTCTCGACGTGGTATGCCACGCGCAAGGTACCGTCCGGGCCGAGGTCGATGCCGTCCAATGTGCGGCGAGGTTGACCGGCCTCCGCGGCGCCCGGCGGCAGTTCGACTTCCCGCCACGATTGACCGCCGTCGGACGTGCGCCACACGTGCGGGCCCCAGCCGATCGCATAGCCGCGCTGCGGATCGAGAAACAGCAGGCGACCGATGTTCCGGTCTTCTGGCCACGCGAGCTGCATCCAGTCGCGTCCGCCGTTGGATGACTTCCAGAGCTTGGTCACTTGCGGCGTCAGGCCGTCGGCAGGCTGAGGGGACTTGTAGTCCATCCAGCCGGTGCTGATGAATTCGACCGTCCAATCCTTCGCGTGCCACCAGGCGGCGTTCTGGCCTGCCTGGGCGAAATGGCGCGTCATGTCACCGTTTACCGGGCCCCGCCAGAATTCGACCGACGTCCGGTTCAGCGTTTCACGGCTGTCGTTCATCCAGGCTTCGGTCGGCTCGGCCTTTTCCTTGTCCTTCCATTCGGCGTATGGCTTGAAGGTGATTTCAGGGTCGCTGATCTTCAGCGTGATCGCCTCGTTTCCCGATATCGCGAAATCGCCCCCGCCATAGGGCTTGCTGTTCTTCATGAAAGTGTTGGAAACGACCTGCCAGTCATTCGACATATATGAGTACCCGACAATCAATACAATGAGCGCGACTGCCGCACCCAGCGACAGCTTCAGGAGTTTTCTCGTCATTTGATTTCGGCATCAGTTTTTCGATTGTCTGTGCAACAGGGTCGATGACATGCTCGTTGACCGCGTCACCTGCTTTTTTCGCGTATTCCACGGTATTGTCGACGTATTGTTTGCCCACGCCGACACCACTGTCGAATGCTTGGTAGAGCCGGTCCCGCCGCCGGCGGTTCGGCCGCCCGACACGCCTCCGCTCACGCTGTTCCGCGTCGCATCGATGAACTGCTTGAGCGCAGAGTGGCCGGGGGCGAGCGACTCGCCCTGATGATGTGCGCTGACTTCCGGCATGGCCTCCATCAGGCCTTCCGCCCTGAGCTGCTGCTGCGTCTCCTGGACGTCGAGTGGCTGGCCCGCCGGTGGTTTCGGATACGTCGTGACGTACAGGCCGCGGTTCGCACGAACCGAACCAAATGCGTCCGAGCGCAGGTCGAAGCCGCTGCCGAGATAACTGCGGCGGTTGTTGCCCGTGTGGTCGATCAGGTAGCCGAGATGCAGATACGCGTTGGTCTGGCTGCTGTACAGGTGCACGCGGTTCTGCGGGCTCGTCGCGCCGTTGTACAGCTTGCCGACGACGATCGGGCGATCGCAGTCGCCGCCGAGAAAACGACCAGCACTTCCTCGCCGGCGCGGTGCGGGTGGACGGCGCCGTAACCGCTGCCCGAGTCCGACGTCGCGGCGCGCAGCCAGCACGACGCTTGCTCGTCGCCGTCGTTGAGGCGGTCTCAGGGGAAGCGGACCTTGACCCGGTTGAGCTAGTCGATGTGGATTTCCTCGCAATAACGGGCAGGCGGCGCCCGGGCGCTCAGTCCGCCGCGTCTCCCGCCTTCCAGTCCCCCGACTTCCCGCCGCGCTTCTCGCGCACGCTCACCTCCGTGATCACCATCCCGCGATCCACCGCCTTGCACATGTCGTAGACGGTCAGCAGCCCGACCTGCACGGCGGTCAGCGCTTCCATCTCGACCCCGGTGCGGCCGAACGTCTCGACCTGCACGACGCAGTGGACGCCCGGCAGCGCGTCGTCGAGTTCGAAGTCGACGGCCACGCGCGTCAGCGCGAGCGGGTGGCACAGCGGGATGAGGTCGGCCGTGCGCTTGGCGCCCTGGATCGCCGCGATGCGTGCGACGCCGAGTACGTCGCCTTTCTTGGCCTTGCCGTCGCGGATCAGCGCGAACGTGGCCGGCAGCATCCGGATCGTGCCGCGCGCGATCGCGATGCGCCGGGTTTCCTGCTTGTCGCCGACATCGACCATGTGCGCATGGCCGGCGGCGTCGAAATGGGTGAGTCCTGACATGTCATGCTCCGTCTCAACGGGCGCTTATCATAGCAGCGGCGTTCGCGTCCTCGGGGGCGCAGATGGCGCATGCGCGGCACGGGACAGTGGCCGCCGCGCCGGTACAATGACCCGAATATTCAGACCAGACGCCGCGATGCGCGCCGGGCGCGCGGGACGGCGTCGTTTTCATCCTGCCATGCGTGTCAAACAGTTGCTTGCCGTGTCGCTGTCGGCCGCGCTCGCGCTGCCGCCGGGCGGCCATGCGCAGAGCACGCCCGCGCCCCCGCTCGAGCCGGCGACGGGCGGCTCCCCGGCGATTTCCACCGTGCCGTCCGGCATCGCGACCGGCGTGTTCGGCACGTACGGCGGCGCGGAGAGCCGGTTCTCGGGCGCCGGCGGCGCGTCGGCGCCGGTCGCGAGCCTGCGCGCGCCGCTTCGTGCGCTGGAGCTGCCCGACCTCGGCGACGGTTCCGGCGGTTCGCTGACGCCGCAGGCCGAGCGCCGGCTCGGCGAGCGCGTGATGCGCGAAGTGCGGCGCGATCCCGACTATCTCGACGACTGGCTCGTGCGCGACTACCTGAACGCGATGGCGGCACGGCTCGCGGCGGCCGCCGCCGCGCGCTTCATCGGCGGCTACACGCCGGATTTCGACCTGTTCCCGGTGCGCGATCCGCAGATCAACGCGTTCTCGATGCCGGGCGGCTTCATCGGAATCAACAGCGGGCTCGTGGTCACGACGCAGACGGAGTCGGAGCTCGCGTCGGTGGTCGGCCACGAGATGGGTCACGTACTGCAGCGGCACATCGCGCGGATGATCGGCGCGAGCGAGAAGAGCGGCTACACGGCGCTCGCGACGATGCTGCTCGGCGTGCTGGCCGGCGTGCTCGCGCGCAGCGGCGATCTCGGCAGCGCGATCGCGATGGGCGGGCAGGCGTACGCGGTCGACAACCAGCTGCGCTTCTCGCGTTCGGCCGAGCGCGAGGCCGATCGCGTCGGTTTCCAGCTGCTCGCGGGCGCGGGTTATGACCCGTACGGGATGCCGGGCTTCTTCGAACGGCTCAACCGCGCGTCGACGGGCGACGCGGGCGTGCCGGCCTACGCGCGTACGCACCCGCTGACCGGCGAGCGGATCGCGGACATGGAGGATCGCGCGCGCCGCGCGCCGTACCGGCAACCGCGCCAGTCGGCCGAATACGGGTTCGTGCGCGCGCGGCTGCGCATCCTGCAGAACCGCGCGCCGACCGACATCTCGGCCGAGGCCCGCCGGATGCAGCTCGAGATCGACGACCGGACGGCGCCGAACGTCGCGGCGAACTGGTACGGCATCGCGCTCGCGGACCTGTTGCTCGGCGAATATGACGCGGCCGGCAACGCACTCGCGTCGGCGCGCGCGGCGTTCGATGCACGCGAGCGGCGCGAGAACGATCCGGACACGAGTTCGCCGAGCCTCGACGTGCTGGCCGCCGAGATCGCGCGCCGCGCGGGCCGGACCGACGACGCGGTGCGGCTCGCGGCGCTCGCGCAGCGGCGCTGGCCGGCGTCGCACGCGGCGATCGTCGCGCATCTGCAGGCGC
Organism: Burkholderia sp. L-4; assembly: GCF_056856535.1. Taxonomy (NCBI): domain Bacteria; kingdom Pseudomonadati; phylum Pseudomonadota; class Betaproteobacteria; order Burkholderiales; family Burkholderiaceae; genus Burkholderia; species Burkholderia sp. L-4. Next base: position 2,999,925 of record NZ_JBXEOX010000001.1, on the reverse strand, counting down.
TGATCGCCGCGCGCCGCTTTGCCGACGCGCAGACGCTCGCGCGGGCGCAGGCGAAGGCCGATCCCGAGCAGCCCGACTGGTGGGACTATCTCGCGAAGGCGAGCGACGGCAAGGGGGACGTGCTCGCGCGGCGCCGCGCGCTCGCGGAGAAACTGGCGCTCGACGGCGCGTGGCCGTCGGCGATCCGGCAGTTGAAGGAAGCGCGCGACGCGAAGGACGTGTCGTTCTACGAGCAGTCGATCATCGGCGCGCGGTTGCTGGAGTTCGAGGCGCGCTACAAGGAAGAGCGCGAGGACGAGAAGAACGGCCGCGGATAGCGGCCGTCGCGCGGCTTGTGCGGCTTGTGCGGCTTGCGTGGGCGAGGCGGCGGTGCGTCAGTTGCCGCTGCCGGCCGCCTGTCCTGCGTCATGCGCGGGGCTCGCGACATAGCCGAACCGGGCGGGCACGTCCGCGCAGGCGATGCTGCCGAGCGGCAGCGTGCGGCCGTCGCGCCAGCGCAGCACGGGCGGCTCCGCATCGAAATCCGCGTGATCGGCGAACAGCCCGAGGTCGTGATCGTGCAGCGCCGCGATGCGCCGCGTGCCGCCGTCGCGAAACAGCACGCCGCCCGCATCGTCGAGCCACGCTTCGTCCGGCTCGAACGGCGCACCCGTCTGGTCGGCGAGCACGAGTTGTCCGTCGCGCTCGGCGAGCCGGACGACCCACGGCGTATAGGCGAGCTCGACGTAGACGCGCTGCGGGCCGTTCTGGAAGAACCACCGGCCCTGCGCGTCGCATTCGTAGTTGCGGCCGATGAACGCGTTCAGCGCCGCATGCCGGATCGGCGAGCCGAGCTCGCCGGCCGCCTGGGCCGCGTCGTCGCGCAGCCGCCATTCGCCGCGCCGGTCGAGCAGCAGCCAGCCGGTACAGTGCGGCACGTTGGGCCATTTGGCGAGCGCCTGCCGGACGATGTCATCCATGGTCGACGAATTTCGCGCAATAGCCGAACACCCGCGCCGACAGCCAGTCGAGGCGGCCGGGGAACGGCCCGGTCATGAAGCCCGCGTGCCCGCCGTCCGCCGGCTGGTCGAGCTCGACGGCCGGCGACACGTCGGCCGGGCCGGGCAGCGCCGATTCCGGCAGGAACGGGTCGTTGCGGGCGTTGAGGATCAGCGTCGGCACGTCGATCGCGGGGAGCAGCGGCCGTGTGGTCGCCTTCGTCCAGTAATCGTCGGCGTCCGCGAAGCCGTGCAGCGGCGCGGTCACGACCTCGTCGAAGTCGCGCATCGTCACGGCCTGCAGCATCGCTTCGCGGTCGAACAGCCCCGGGTACTGGTCGAGCTTCGCCAGCGCCTTGCGCTTGAGCGTCTTCAGGAAGCTGCGCGTGTAGACCATCGCGAACCCCTGCGACAGCGCGCGGCCGCCGGCGTGCACGTCGATCGGCGTCGAGATCGCGGCGGCGGCGCGCAGGATCGACGTGTCGCTGCGATGCTCGCCGAGCCAGCGCAGCAGCACGTTGCCGCCGAGCGACACGCCGGCGGCGACCAGCGGCCCGCGATGCTGCGCGGCGAGCCGGCGCAGGATCCAGTCGACTTCGGCGCTGTCCGCGAGATGGTAGAAGCGCGGCTGGCGGTTGAGCTCGCCGCTGCAGCTGCGGAAGTGCGGCACGACGGCGTGCCAGCCCTTCGCGCGCGCGGCGGCCATCATCGCGAGCGCGTAGTGCGAGCCGGAACTGCCTTCGAGGCCGTGGAACAGTACGAACAGCGGCGCGTCGGGCGCGGGCGCCGCGCTGTCGAGATGGGCGACCCAGTCGAGATCGATGAAGTCGTGGTCGGGGGTTTCCCATCGCTCTCGTCGGTAGGCGACGACCGGACGCCGCGCGAACAGCGCGGGCACGATGGTTTGCGCATGGCTGTTCGGCAGCCAGCGCGGTGCGCGATAGCGCAGTGTGTCGTTGTCCGGAGCCGGAGCCCCGGTCAGCGGCGAGGTGGGCGGAGAAGCCGTACTCATGATCGCCCCGCGTATGCGTTGCTTCGTCTTTTCGTCAGTGCAGCGGACCCTGACCGTGACGGATCTTGGCGGCGAACTGCCCGGCCGCCTGTTCGGGAATCGGGCTCGCGTGGATGTGCGCGATGCGCCATTCGCCGCGTTCGTGAATCATCACGTACGTCGCGAAAACCATGTCGGGTTCGGCTGTCAGGTCGGCCTGCTGATGCGCTTCGGCGATCGTATAGACGACCGTGCCGAGGCTGTCGTACACGCGGATGTCGAGCGGCTCGATCGTCACGGGGCGCGTGGCGAGCCGGTTCGCGAGCCCGCTGCGGATCTGGTCGAGGCCGTGCAGATGCTCGCCGTCCGCCCATACGCAGCTGGCGAAATCCTCGTCGATCCACAACGCCAGCAGCGCGTCGAGATTGGCATCGGCGACGGCCTGGTAGTAGGCGTTGAGCGTATCGGCAGCGGCTTCGAAAAGGCGGGCAAAACGTGGCATCGGGGTTATCTCTCGCGCGCGTCGCGCGCCGTATTCAGCACGGCGGCCCGGATGGAGCCGCCGTACACCGGTGAATCGGATTGCCCGGCGCGCCGTGCGACGCTGCCGGTCAGGGTCAGCGCTGCCCGACGAGCATGCCGCGCAAATCGCCGAATACCTGCTCGGGACCGAGTTCGCGCAGGCACTTCAGGTGGCCGAGCGGGCACTCGCGTTCGAAGCAGGGACTGCATTCGAGATGCAGCCATTGTACCTTCGCCAGGTCCGACAGCGGAGGGGTGTGGCGCGGATCGGTCGATCCGTACAGCGCGACGAGCGGCCGGCGCAGCGCGGCCGCGACGTGCATCAGCCCCGAATCGTTGGTGACGACCGCGTTCGCGCGCGCGATCAGCGCGCACGCCTCGGACAGCGACGTCTGTCCGCACAGGTTGCGCACGTTCGGCGCGTGGTCGGCGATCGCCTGCGCGGCGGCCGCGTCCTTCTGCGAGCCGAGCGCGACGATCTGCGTATACGGGAACGACTGGTGGACGATCGTCGCGAGCGTCGCGAAGTGCTCGGGCGGCCAGCGCTTGGCCGGGCCGTATTCGGCGCCCGGGCAGAACACGACGAGCGGCTTGCGCGTATCGAGATTGAAACGCGCGGACACGCGCGCCGTCTCGTTCAGGTCCGCGTCGAGGCGCGGCGCGGGCAGCGTCTTCATCGACTCGGGCAGCTTCGCGCCCGGCGCGTACGCGAGCGCCGCGTAGTGGGTCGTCATCGGCGGGCGTTCGCCCGACTTGGCCGGATTCGCGTGCCGCACGTTCAGCAGCCCGTAGCGGTGCTCGCCCGTATAGCCGATCCGCAGCGGAATGTTCGCGAGCCACGGGATCACCGCGGATTTCAGCGAATTTGGCAGCACGTACGCCGCGTCGTAGCCGACGTCGCGCAGGTCGCTCGCGAGCTGCCAGCGGCGCAGCAGCTGCAGCTTGCCGTGGGCGAGATCGGTCGCGTAGACATCGTGGATCTCGGGCATCCGCTCGAGCACGGGCGCGACCCATGAGGGTGCGACCGCATCGATCGCGATGCGGGGATGGAGTTTCTTCAGCAGCGCAAAAAGCGGCTGCGCCATCAATGCGTCACCGATCCAGTTCGGTGCGATAACCAGCGCTCGACGCATCAGGTGGACTTCCGATGTCGTAATGAAGCACGGCGCGCGTCGCGCCGCGTTCGGGTTGCCAGAATGGGGAAGGGCGGCGCGCCGGCTGTCCGGCTGCGCCGCCTTGCGGTCGGCGGGCCCGCGGGCCCGGCCGGCCGGGCTCAGTGGCCCTTGACGACTTCGCCGTCGCGCAGCTTGTAGCGCGTGCCGCAGTACGGGCAGCGCGCCTCGCCGTGCGACACGTCGATGAAGACGCGCGGGTGCGCGCTCCAGCGTGCCATCGCCGGGTTCGGGCAGTAGGCGGGAAGATCCTTGGCCGTCAGCTCGACCAGCGGCATTTCCTTGATTTCACTCATGAGACTTTCTCTTATCACTCTTGTGTGGGGCGGTCGGTGGCGCGGCGCGCTCAGACCTTCGTCAGCCAGTGCGCGTACTTCGCGTTCTTGCCCGACACGATATCGAAAAACGCCGACTGGAGCTTTTCCGTGACGGGGCCGCGCGCGCCGCTGCCGATCGTGCGGTTGTCGAGTTCGCGGATCGGCGTGACTTCGGCGGCCGTGCCGGTGAAGAACGCTTCGTCGGCCGTGTAGACCTCGTCGCGCGTGATGCGCTTCTCGATGACCTCGATGCCGGCGTCCCGCGCGAGCGTGATGATCGTGTCGCGCGTGATGCCGTCGAGGCACGACGCCAGGTCGGGCGTGTACAGCTTGCCGTTGTTCACGAGGAAGAAGTTCTCGCCCGAGCCTTCCGACACGTAGCCGTCGACGTCGAGCAGCAGCGCTTCGTCGTAGCCGTCGGCCGTCGCTTCCTGGTTCGCCAGGATCGAGTTCACGTACCAGCCCGACGCCTTCGCGCGGACCATCGACACGTTCACGTGGTGGCGCGTGAACGACGACGTCTTCACGCGGATGCCCTTCGCGAGGCCGTCCTCGCCGAGGTACGCGCCCCACGGCCACGCGGCGATCGCGACGTGGATCGTGTTGCCCTTCGCGGCCACGCCGAGCTTTTCCGAGCCGACCCAGATGATCGGGCGCAGGTAGCACGACTCGAGCTTGTTCTCGCGCACGACCGCGAGCTGCGCGGCTTCGAGCGTTTCCCGGTCGAACGGCACGTCCATCTGGAAGATCTTCGCCGAATTCAGCAGACGTTTCGTGTGCTCGGGCAGGCGGAAGATCGCGGTGCTGCCGTCGGCCGTCTTGTACGCGCGCACGCCCTCGAAGACACCCATGCCGTAGTGCAGCGTATGGGTCAGGACGTGGATCTTGGCGTCGCGCCAGTCGATCAGCTTGCCGTCCATCCAGATCTTGCCGTCGCGGTCGGCCATTGACATAGATTTCTCCTGGGATGCGGTTGTATGCAGCGTTGAGCCGGAAAGACGCATATTTTAGCGTCATTTGAAGGCGATCCGGTCGGTCGGCGCGGGGCCGGCGCTATAATCGGCCGGTACCGATTCCAATAATGACGGGATGCATCGGCAGGAGGCGCCGGCGTCCCGACGAACCGCCCGCTGCGGCCCGTTTTCCCATGCTCGCTCGATTGTCCGCCACCGACCGCTTCGCGCTGATCCAGGGCGCGCGCGACTATTCCCCGACACTGATGGCGATCCTGTCCTGGGGCCTCGTCACCGGCATCGCGATGAGCAAGTCGGTCATGACGCTCGGGCAGGCGAGCGCGATGTCGCTGCTGGTCTACGCGGGCTCGTCGCAGCTCGCGGTGCTGCCGCTCCTCGCGGCGAAGCTGCCGATCTGGACCGTGCTGCTCACGGCCGCGATGGTCAACACGCGCTTCGTGATCTTCAGCGCCGGGCTGGCGCCCCATTTTTCCTACCTGCCGCTGTGGCGGCGTCTCGCGATCGGCTATTTCAACGGCGACGTGATCTACCTGCTGTTCCAGAAACAGGGTTTCGCCTACGGCCACGTGCCGGGCAAGGAAGCGTATTTCTGGGGGATGGCGCTCGCGAGCTGGGTGTCGTGGCAGGTGTCGTCGCTCGCCGGCATCCTGCTCGCGAGCTTCTTTCCCGCGAGCTGGGGGCTGGAGCTGGCCGGCACGCTCGCGCTGATCCCTATCATGGTGTCGGCGGTCGCGAACCGCTCGACGCTCGCGGCCGTCGCGGTCGCGGGCATCGTGTCGCTGATCGCGTTCGACCTGCCGTACCGGCTCGCGCTGCCGCTCGCGGTGCTCGCCGCGCTGGCGGCCGGCTGCACGGCCGACTTCTTCGTCGAACGGGCCGACTGGCGGCGCATCCGCACCGAAACCGTGCACGAGAAGGAGATCGAATGAGCGCGACGGAGATCTGGATCGTCATCATCGGGATGACGATCGTCACGGCGGTCACGCGCGCGCTGTTCCTGATCGGCGGCGAGCGCACCGTGCTGCCCGAACGCGCGCAGCGCGCGCTGCGCTACGCGCCGGCCGCCGCGCTCGTCGCCGTCGTGCTGCCCGACGTGCTCGAAACGCCGGCCGGGCTGTCGTTCGCACTGTCCAACCATCCGTTCTACGCGGCGCTCGCCGGCCTCGGCTGGTTTTTGTGGCGCCGCAGCATGCTCGGCACGATCGTGGTCGGCATGGTCGTGTTCACCGTGCTGCGCCTGATCTTCTGATGAATCGTCGTTCCGGCCTGCCGGGCACGGGCCGCCCGCGGGCGGCCATTGCTGCGTCGCGGCAATGTGCCGGTTTGCGCGCGCGATCCCAAATAGGCGGAATTCGCCGCCCGCGGGTCAGTCTGCCGGGTGGATCGGCTAGAATGCCCGTTCGAGATTTTTTACCCGTGCGCGTCATGCGAACCGCCAGCCACGGCCGCATCCGGCGCCCTTTCGCGGCAGCCCGCGCACGTCCAGCGTGAACCCCCTTTCCCCATCCACTACTTCAATCTGTTCAACATGAGCCAAGTCAAGCGTCTTACCGACCTGATCGCCGCCGGCCAGCTCGCCGGCAAGCGGGTGTTCATCCGCGCCGACCTGAACGTCCCGCAGGACGACCAGGGCAACATCACCGAAGACACCCGCGTGCGCGCGTCCGTGCCGGCCATCCAGGCCGCGCTCGACGCCGGCGCGGCCGTGATGGTCACGTCGCACCTCGGCCGTCCGACCGAAGGCGAATTCAAGCCGGAAGACTCGCTCGCGCCGGTCGCGAAGCGCCTCGCCGAGCTGCTCGGCCGCGACGTGCCGCTGGTGTCGAACTGGGTCGAGAACGGCGTGAACGTCGCGCCGGGTCAGGTCGTGCTGCTCGAGAACTGCCGCGTCAACAAGGGCGAGAAGAAGAATTCGGACGAGCTCGCCCAGAAGATGGCGAAGCTCTGCGACGTGTACGTGAACGACGCGTTCGGCACCGCGCACCGCGCGGAAGCGACCACGCACGGGATCGCGAAGTACGCGCCGGTCGCGTGCGCGGGCCCGCTGCTGGCCGCCGAGCTCGACGCGCTCGGCAAGGCGCTCGGCAACCCGGCCCGCCCGCTGGTGGCGATCGTCGCCGGCTCGAAGGTATCGACCAAGCTCACCATCCTGAAGTCGCTGGCCGGCAAGGTCGACCAGCTGATCGTCGGCGGCGGCATCGCGAATACGTTCATGCTCGCGGCCGGCCTGTCGATCGGCAAGTCGCTCGCGGAAGCCGATCTCGTCGCCGAGGCGAAGGCGATCATCGACGAGGCGCGCGAGCGCGGCGCGTCGGTGCCGATCCCGACCGACGTCGTCACCGCGAAGGAATTCTCGCCGACGGCCGCGGCCACGGTGAAGCAGGTCGCCGACATCGAAGCGGACGACATGATCCTCGACATCGGCCCCGATACGGCCAAGGCGCTCGCGAGCCAGCTCGAGAAGGCCGGCACGATCGTGTGGAACGGCCCGGTCGGCGTGTTCGAGTTCGACCAGTTCGGCAACGGCACCAAGACGCTCGCCGAAGCGATCGCCAAATCGTCCGCGTTCTCGATCGCGGGCGGCGGCGACACGCTCGCGGCCATCGCGAAGTACGGCATCCACGACCAGGTCAGCTACATCTCGACGGGCGGCGGCGCCTTCCTCGAGTTCCTCGAGGGGAAGAAGCTGCCGGCGGTGGAAGTGCTCGAAACGCGGGCGGCCTGAGCGTGGCGGCGCGCGCAGGGGTGACGAAGGCCGCGCGCTCCGCGAAAGCGGAGCCGCCGGCCGGCGCGGGCAAGCGCAAACGCGCGCCCGCGCGGGCGAACACCGCCCCGCGCGCACCGGCGGCCGCCGGCGACGCGGCCGACCAGCACCACGAGATTCAGAACAAAGCGATGCCGGGCGCAAGCACCGGCACGCCCCCCGGAACGGCCGCCGCTGGGCCCGCCGCTTCCGGCTCTCGCAGCGTTTCACCCAGCGCATCCACCTTGATCCAGATGAGGAGTTTCATGCAGCGCGCCACCAAGATAGTCGCCACGATCGGCCCGGCTTCCAGTTCGCCGGAGATTCTGCTGCAGATGATGCAGGCGGGCCTCGACGTCGTGCGGCTCAATTTTTCGCACGGCACGGCCGACGATCACCGCCAGCGCGCCGAGATGGTGCGCGAGGCCGCCCGCAAGGTTGGCCGCGAGATCGCGATCATGGCCGACCTCCAGGGTCCGAAGATCCGCGTCGGCAAGTTCGAGAACGGCAAGACCACGCTCGTGCCGGGGCAGCCGTTCATCCTTGACGCCGCCTGCGAGCTCGGCAACGACGAGCGCGTCGGCCTCGACTACAAGGAACTGCCGCGCGACCTGCGTCCGGGCGACCTGCTGCTGCTGAACGACGGCCTGATCGTGCTGACCGTCGAGCGCGTGCTCGGCGACGAGATCCACACGATCGTCAAGGTGGGCGGCGAGCTGTCGAACAACAAGGGCATCAACCGCCAGGGCGGCGGCCTGTCGGCGCCGGCGCTGACCGCGAAGGACATGGAAGACATCCGCACGGCGATGTCGCTCGGTGCGGACCTCGTCGCGGTGTCGTTCCCGAAGAACGCGACCGACATGGAAATGGCGCGCCAGCTCGCGAACATCGCGGGCGCGCCGTACGGCATCAAGCCGAAGATGATCGCGAAGATCGAGCGCGCGGAAGCGATTCCGGCGCTGCAGAGCATCCTCGACGCGTCCGACGGCATCATGGTCGCGCGCGGCGACCTCGCTGTGGAAGTGGGCAACGCGGCCGTGCCGGCGCTGCAGAAGCGCATGATCCGGATGGCGCGCGAGTCGAACAAGCTCGTGATCACCGCGACGCAGATGATGGAATCGATGATCCATGCGCCCGTGCCGACCCGCGCGGAAGTGTCGGACGTCGCGAACGCGGTGCTCGACGGCACCGACGCGGTGATGCTGTCGGCCGAGACGGCCGCCGGCAAGTACCCGGTCGTCACGATCGAGACGATGGCGGCCGTGTGCGTCGAAGCGGAAAAGTCGGAACATGTCGAGCTCGACAAGGATTTCCTCGACCGCACGTTCACGCGGATCGACCAGTCGATCGCGATGGGCGCGCTGTTCACCGCGTACCACCTCGGCGCGAAGGCGATCATCGCGCTGACCGAGTCGGGCGCGACCGCGCTGTGGATGTCGCGTCACTACACGCACGTGCCGATCTTCGCGCTGACGCCGCGCGTCGGCAGCGAGCGCACGATGGCGCTGTACCGCAACGTGACGCCGCTGCACGTCGACTTCAACAGCGACCGCGATTCGGCGCTGCAGGCGGCGCTCGAGATCGTCGTCAAGCAGGGCTACGTGCAGCACGGCGACATGGTCGTGCTGACGGTCGGCGAGCCGATGGGGCAGGCGGGCGGCACCAACACGCTGAAGATCGTGCGGGTCGGCGAACACTACTGAGCGCCCGCTGAGCATCGGGCCGGCCTGGCGGGCCGGCCGCCGGGATCGGCTGGAAGCTGGTCTGGCACCGTTTTTCACGCGAAAGCCGCGTGGGGTTCGAAGCCCCGCGCGGCTTTTTTTCTCTTTTTTGCCCGCATTGTGCCGTGCGAACGTAACAAATTGCGAGTGAGCGCCACCGGGCGGTCGGAATCGGAGGCGCTTCGCGATAAAATGCGGCTATTCGACGCTCAGCCGCGCCGCCTCGCCCCGGGTCGAACGGGGGCGGATGCCGCGCCGGCGTCAGGGCGCACCGGTTTTCATTCCAAGGAGTTCCACAATGCCTCTCGTATCAATGCGTCAATTGCTGGACCACGCGGCGGAGCACGGTTACGGCCTGCCGGCCTTCAACGTGAACAACCTGGAGCAGGTCCAGGCGATCATGGCGGCGGCGGACCAGGTCGGCGCGCCCGTGATCATGCAGGCATCGGCCGGCGCGCGTAAGTACGCGGGCGAGCCGTTCCTGCGCCACCTGATCGAAGCAGCCGTCGAGTCCTACCCGCACATCCCGGTCGTGATGCACCAGGATCACGGCCAGTCGCCGGCGGTCTGCATGGCGGCGATCCGCAGCGGCTTCACGAGCGTGATGATGGACGGTTCGCTCGAGGCCGACGGCAAGACGGTCGCGTCGTACGAGTACAACGTCGACGTGTCGCGCAAGGTCGTCGAGATGGCGCACTCGATCGGCGTGACGGTCGAAGCGGAACTCGGCGTGCTCGGCTCACTCGAGACGATGAAGGGCGACAAGGAAGACGGCCACGGCGCGGAAGGCACGATGACCCGCGAGCAGCTGCTGACCGATCCGGAGCAGGCCGCCGACTTCGTGAAGCTCACGCAGTGCGATGCGCTCGCGATCGCGATCGGCACGTCGCACGGCGCGTACAAGTTCTCGAAGAAGCCGACGGGCGACATCCTGTCGATCCAGCGCATCAAGGAAATCCACGCGCGCATCCCGAACACGCACCTCGTGATGCACGGTTCGTCGTCGGTGCCGCAGGAGCTGCTCGCCGAGATCCGCGAATTCGGCGGCGACATGAAGGAAACCTACGGCGTGCCGGTCGAGGAAATCCAGGAAGGCATCAAGCACGGCGTGCGCAAGATCAACATCGACACCGACCTGCGTCTCGCGATCACGGGCGCGATCCGCCGCTACCTGTTCGAGAACCCGGGCAAGTTCGATCCGCGCGACTACTTGAAGCCCGCGCGCGAAGCGGCGAAGCAGGTCTGCGTCGACCGCTACCTCGCGTTCGGCTGCGAAGGCCAGGCCGGCAAGATCAAGCCGGTGGCGCTCGACAAGATCGCCGAGCAGTACAAGTCCGGCGCGCTCGCGCAGGTCGTGCGCTGAGACTGTAGTACGATTGCCCCCGCCCGGTACTGCCGCCGGGCAAGGGCTGGCCGCCCGGTTGCCGGATCCGATCCGGCCCCGGTAGCCGCTCCGTCCGGCCGAACAAGGGCCGGCCGGCAACCGCCGGGCGCCGTCGCCCGCCGGTTCGCCGACGCATTGCAAGACCGCCGTTCCCGCCTGCCGCGGGGAACGGCGTTTCCCTTTTTGTTTGGCTCCTTATCTGCGAAAAGACGATGTCTACCCTTTACGAATCCACGCTCCGCTCGCTGCCGCTCCTCGGTCGCGGCAAGGTCCGCGACAACTACGCGGTCGGCAACGACAAGCTCCTGATCGTCACGACCGACCGCCTGTCGGCGTTCGACGTGGTGATGGGCGAGCCGATTCCGAACAAGGGCCGCGTGCTGAACCAGATGGCGAACTTCTGGTTCGACAAGCTCGCGCACATCGTGCCGAACCACCTGACGGGCGACGCGCCGGAAGCGGTCGTCGCGGCCGACGAGGTCGAGCAGGTGCAGGGCCGCGGCGTGGTCGTCAAGCGCCTCGAGCCGATCATGATCGAAGCGGTCGTGCGCGGCTACCTGGCCGGCAGCGGCTGGAAGGAATACCACGCATCGGGCGCCGTGTGCGGCGTGCAGCTGCCGGCAGGCCTGCAGAACGCGCAGAAGCTGCCCGAGCCGATCTTCACGCCGGCCGCGAAGGCCGAGATGGGCGAGCACGACGAGAACATCACGTTCGAGGAAACCGAGCGCCGTATCGGCACCGAGCTGGCCGCGACGATCCGCGACATCTCGATCAAGCTGTACAAGGAAGCGGCCGACTACGCGGCGACGCGCGGCATCATCATCGCCGACACGAAGTTCGAATTCGGCCTCGACAACCACGGCAAGCTGTACCTGATGGACGAAGTGCTGACGGCCGATTCGTCGCGCTTCTGGCCGGCCGACCAGTACGAAGTCGGCACGAACCCGCCGTCGTTCGACAAGCAGTTCGTGCGCGACTGGCTCGAGGCGCAGCCGTGGGGCAAGACGGCGCCGGCGCCGGCGCTGCCGGCCGACGTCGTCGAGAAGACGGCCGCGAAGTACCAGGAAGCGCTCGAGCGCATCACGGGCCAGTCGCTCGTCTGAGAGAAGGAAGGAATGCACGACATGAGTGAAGTCCAGACTGCCCACACGCACGGCGCGCCGCTCGTCGGCGTGCTGATGGGTTCGAGTTCCGACTGGGACGTGATGAAGCACGCGGTCGCGATCCTGCAGGAATTCGGCGTACCGTACGAAGCGAAGGTCGTGTCCGCGCACCGGATGCCCGACGAGATGTTCGATTACGCGGAGAAGGCGCGCGAGCGCGGGCTGCGCGCGATCATCGCGGGCGCCGGCGGTGCCGCGCACCTGCCCGGCATGCTGGCCGCGAAGACCACGGTGCCGGTGCTCGGCGTGCCGGTCGCGAGCAAGTACCTGAAGGGCGTCGATTCGCTGCACTCGATCGTGCAGATGCCGAAGGGCGTGCCGGTCGCGACGTTCGCGATCGGCGAGGCCGGCGCCGCGAATGCCGCGCTGTTCGCGGTGTCGATCCTGTCCGGCAACTCGGTCGACTACGCGAACCGGCTCGCCGCGTTCCGCGTGCGCCAGAACGAAGCCGCGCACGCGATGGTGCTGCCGCCGCTCGAATGACGGCGCACCGGCGGCCGCGCGTCGCGGCTGCCTGACTTTCCCACTGCGGCGGGCAGCGCCCGCCGCGACCGACCACTGACATGACCGCAACTCCTGATTCCGTTTCCCCGATCCTGCCCGGCGCGTGGCTGGGCATGGTCGGCGGTGGCCAGCTCGGCCGCATGTTCTGCTTTGCCGCCCAGTCGATGGGCTATCGCGTCGCCGTGCTCGATCCCGATCCGACGAGCCCCGCCGGCACGGTCGCCGACCGCCACCTGCGCGCGGCGTACGACGACGAAGCCGCGCTCGCGGAACTGGCCGACCTGTGCGACGCCGTATCGACGGAGTTCGAGAACGTGCCGGCCGCGAGCCTCGATTTCCTCGCACGCACGACGTTCGTCGCGCCGGCCGGCCGCTGCGTCGCGGTCGCGCAGGACCGGATCGCGGAGAAGCGCTTCATCGAGGCGTCGGGCGTGCCGGTCGCGCCGCACGTCGTGATCGAATCGCCGGCGGCGCTCGCCGCGCTCGACGATGCCGCGCTCGGCGCGGTGCTGCCGGGCATCCTGAAGACGGCGCGCCTCGGCTACGACGGCAAGGGCCAGGTGCGTGTGAGCACCGCGCGGGAAGCGCGCGACGCCCATGCGGCGCTCGGCGGCGTGCCGTGCGTGCTCGAGAAGCGCCTGCCGCTGAAATACGAAGTGTCGGCGCTGATCGCGCGCGGCGCGGACGGCCGCTCGGCCGCGTTCCCGCTCGCCCAGAACGTGCACCACAACGGCATCCTCGCGCTGACGGTCGTGCCGGCGCCGGCCGCCGATGCCGCGCGCGTCGCGGAGGCGCAGCAGGCCGCCGTGCGGATCGCCGATACGCTCGGTTACGTCGGCGTGCTGTGCGTCGAATTCTTCGTGCTGGAAGACGGCTCGTTCGTCGCGAACGAAATGGCGCCGCGCCCGCACAACTCCGGCCACTACACGGTCGATGCGTGCGCAACGAGCCAGTTCGAGCAGCAGGTGCGCACGATGACGCGCATGCCGCTCGGCAATCCGCGCCAGCATTCGCCGGCCGCGATGCTGAACATCCTCGGCGACGTGTGGTTTCCGCACGGTGCGGCGGCCGATGCCGTCACGCCGCCGTGGGACACGGTCGCCGCGATGCCGGCCGCGCACCTGCACCTGTACGGCAAGGAAGAAGCGCGCGTCGGCCGCAAGATGGGCCACGTGAACTTCACGGCCGAGACGCGCGACGAGGCCGTTGCCGCGGCCACCGCGTGCGCGCAGCTGCTGCGCGTGCCGCTCGACTGAGGCGCCGGCCGATGTCCATCGATCTTCCGACCTCCGTGACGCTCGCGCAGATCGACGCGGCCGCCGCGCTGCTCGACGCGGGGCAGCTCGTCGCGTTCCCGACCGAGACCGTCTACGGGCTCGGCGGCGACGCGGCCAATCCCGAAGCCGTCGCGCGCATCTACGCGGCGAAAGGGCGGCCCGCGAACCATCCGGTGATCGTGCACCTGCCGCCGGGCGGTGACCCCGGCTACTGGGCCGACGACGTACCGGCCGACGCGCACGCGTTGATCGATGCATTCTGGCCGGGCCCGCTGACGCTGATCCTGAAGCGCCACGCCCGCATTCCGGATGCCGTGAGCGGCGGACAGGATTCGGTCGGGCTGCGCTGCCCGTCCCATCCGGTCGCGCAGGCGCTGCTGGCCGCGTTCAGCGCGCGGCGCGGCGGCCACGGCGGTGTGGCGGCGCCGTCCGCGAACCGGTTCGGCCACGTGAGCCCGACGACCGCGCAGCACGTGCGCGACGAATTCGGCGACACCGTGCACGTGCTCGACGGCGGCGCATCCGAAGTCGGCATCGAATCGACGATTCTCGATCTGTCGCGCGGCTTCCCGGCGCTGCTGCGCCCGGGCCACGTGACGCCGCAACAGATCGCCGACGTGCTCGGCCGCGCGCCGAAGCTGCCGGACGGCAGCGACGCGACCGCGCCGCGCGCGTCGGGCACGCTGAAAGCGCATTACGCACCGCGCACGCCGCTCGCGCTGCTGCCGTTCGACGCGCTCGAGCCGCTGCTCGCGGCCGCGCAAACCGATGGCGAACGGGTCGCGCTCGTCGCCCGTGCGTCGCGCGCGGGGCGCTGGGCGCAAGCCGACGGCGTGCATTTCGTCGCGGCGCCGGAAGATCCGCGGGCCTATGCGCGCGACCTGTACGGGATGCTGCGCGCGCTCGACCGTGCGCAAGTCGCGCGTATCCTCGTCGAGAAGCTGCCCGAGACCGTCGAATGGATCGCGGTCAACGATCGCCTCGGCCGCGCGGCTGCCGCGTTCGAGGCGCGCGACTGACGTTCATCGCGCTTCACGCATGAAAAAAACGCCCGACCGGCGAACCGGTCGGGCGTTTTCGTTTGGGCGCGTGGCCGGCGGCTTACTTGCCGACGCCGGACTTCGCGATCTGCTGCTCGACGTACTGCGCGAACAGCGCATGCAGGCGCGTCGTCGGGTGGACCGTGTCGGCGAACATGTAGGTCTGGTCCGCGTTCGCGACCGTGTAGGTCTGCGGCGAGCAGAACAGCGACGAGCCGAAGGCGGTTGCGTTCGCGACGCCGTACTGCGTGGCGGCCTGGACCATCGCCTTCAGGTTGCAGGCGGTGTCGGTGTTCGACACGCTGAAGCCGTTCGCCTGGTAGTTGGCCGCGATGCCGTCCTGCCACGTGAACGAATCGACCACCGCATACTTCGTCGTATCGACCTTCAGCGCGGCGAGCGTGCCGACGAGCGTCTTGTTGAAGAGGCCCGACAGTTGCGTGAACGCGGCCTGCGCGCCGCCTTGCAGCGCGAGCGGCGTGCCGCCGATGTCCGGCACGTTCGCGACGAACACGTGCGTCGCGCCTGCCGCGACGATCTGCTGGACGATCCCGCCGAGCTGCTGCGCGGCCAGGCCGATCGCCTGCGCGGCCGCGAGCTGCGCGGCCGGCGTGTTGCCTTGCGCCTGCGCGACCTGCGCCTGATAGAAGATGTCGTTCGCGCCGCCGTTGATCAGCACGATCTGGCCGGCGTTGAAGCTGCCGTGCTGCGACAGGTACTGCTTGACCTGGTCGGCGATCGGCGTCGTCGTTGCCTGCGCGTAGTCGGCGTTCGGCACGCTGGCGTCCGCGTGGCCGATGCCCGGCTGCAGCGTCACGCGCGAGCCGCCTTGTGCGTAGCCGAGGCCGCCGGTGGCCTGCAGCGGGATGCCGAAGCCGCCCTGGTTCGCGGGCTGCAGCGTGTCGCCGTAGTACTGCGCGACGTTCTGCGTCCACACCTGGCCCGGGTTGGTCGTGAAGCGGCCGCCGCCGAAGCCGAGCTTGATCTGCGAGTAGGTGCCCGCGTCGGACAGGCTGTCGCCGAACGACACGACCTGCATCTTCACGCCCGACGGCGGCGTGTTCGACGAACTGCTGCCGTTGTTGTCGTCACCGCCGCCGCACGCGGCGAGCAGCGCGAGCGCGGCGCCGGCGATCGCGACCTGCGCGGTGCGCAGCATGCGCTGACGGGTGCGGGAAGGTGCGTGTTGTTGTGTCTGCATCGTTCGATCTCCTCGTAGATATGGCCTGATGTGTTTCTCATCTGCCGCGTGCCTGCTCGGTTCCGGGCTGCGCGGCGGCCGTTGGCTGAAACGGTTTATCGGTCACGCGCAGCCGCCAGCGGCACGGTGCGTGGATCCTGGTTCGCGGCCTCGGCAATCTGCGCATGATAAGCGCTCGCCCATTCGGGCGGGCCGAAAATCGCGCGCAGCTTGTTGCCCCATCCGTCGACGCGCAACGCGTCGGACGCCATCGACACCCATTCGTGGAACGTCGCGACGAGCGGGTTGTTCGAGCCGAGCCGCTCGACGATTCCGTACTGCGGCGGGTCGTCGGGCGTTTCCTCGACATAGCTGCCGAACAGGCGATCCCAGATCACCAGGACGCCTGCGTAATTGCGGTCGATGTAGCGCGCGTTGCGCGCATGGTGCGCGCGATGGATCGACGGCGTATTCAGCACGTATTCGAGCCAGCCGAGCTTGCCGATCGCCTGCGTGTGCACGAAGAACTGGAACGCGAGGTTGATCAGCACGATGCCGACGACCTGTTGCGGCGGAAAGCCGGCGAACGCGAGCGGCAGCCAGAACACCCACATGCCCGCGACGGGGTACATCAGGCTCTGGCGGAACGCGGTCGAGAAATTCATCCGCTCGGACGAGTGGTGCACGACGTGCGCGGCCCACAGCCAGCGCACGCGATGGCTCGCGCGATGAAACACGTAGTAGAGGAAGTCCTGCGCGACGAACAGCACCGCGAACGACAGCCAGCCGTCGTGCCACGTGTAAAGACGATAGTGCCGGTAGCAGTACGCATAGACGGGAATCACGAACAGCCACGCGATCTTGTCGGCGCCCTGGTGCATCAGCGCGAGCGCCGCGTTGCACAGCGTGTCGCGCCACGCATAGACAGGGTCTTGCGCACGTGTGCGGGCGAGGTGCCAGGCCTCCCATGCGATGCAGAGCAGGAAGACGGGCGCCAGCGCGAGCAGAAGCAATTCGACGTCGAATCGCATGGGCGTGTCTCCTTCTTTCCCCTGCAAGCCATGAGGCCGGGCGTGTGGCCCGTTGTAGATATCGGTCAGGCCAACAGCCTACGCAATCGCCACGCGCTAGGCGAGGGGGCAGCGTAGAGGGTTCCCTCTGAGGACAGGGTTTCTACGGAAGCCGCGCGGCACGGGGCCGGGCGGTGCGGCCCTGTTTTACGGGCGCGGCCGGCGCGCGGTGCGGCGCGCGCCGGCGGCGGCGGCGTTTCAAACCGGGCAATGCGAAAGGCGAGCGCGGGCGCGGCGGAAAAACGGCACGGGCCGCCCGCGAGGGCGGCCCGTTGCGCGATGTGCGGTGCGTCAACGCGTCAGTGCGCGCCCGCGTAGATCCACTCGAGCAGCGTGTCGTGCGCGGCGCGCGCGGCTTCCGCGTGATCGTTGTTGATGAAGCTGACGACGATGTAGCTCTGGCCGTCGGCGCCGCCGACGTAGCCCGCGATCGCGCGCACGTCGCGCAGCGTGCCGGTCTTGATGTGCGCGTTGCCGAGCACGCCAGCGTTGGTGAGGCGGTTCTTCATCGTGCCGTCGATGCCGGCGATCGGCAGCGAATCGATGAAGGCCTGCGCGACGGGGCTCGCGTTCGCGGCCTGCAGCAGCGCGGCGAGTGACTGCGCGCTCACGTGCTCTTCGCGCGACAGGCCCGAGCCGTTCTCGAGCACGAGGTCGGGCATCGCGATGCCGTTCTTCTGCAGGAATGCCTGGATCACGCGGCTCGACTGTTCGGGCGTCGCGGGCGGCTTGCCGCCGACCGCGCCGATCGTCAGGAACAGGTTGCGCGCCATCACGTTGTTGCTGAACTTGTTGATGTCGTAGACGATGCTGCCGAGCACCGGGCTGTGGTGCACCGCGAGCGGCCGCGCGGTGGTCGGCACCTTGCCTTCGCTCACGGGGCCGGCGATCGTGCCGCCGTCCTGCTGCCACAGCGCGAGGAAGCCGCGCGCGAAGAACGTCGTGTGATCGAGGATCGCGAGGTTGGTCGTGTGCGCGCCGCAGCGCAGCGGGTAGTCGCCGGCGAACGACGCCGTCATGATCCCGCCGCCGGCCGACAGCGTCGGGCGCGCGGCCGCGGCGGCCGCGCTGCACGAGCCCGAGCCTTCGACGAGCTGGTTGTCGATCGACAGGTTCGCGAGCGGCGGCAGCACGTCGACGGCCACCTTGCCGTCGTCGCCCGGCGTGACCGTGAACGACACGGCCTTGAACGCGTACAGCAGCGGATCGGGGCCGACGTTGTACGGCGCGCTGGCATCGTCGTCGAACGACGGCAGGTCGCGCGTCGACGCCGCGAAATAGCTCTTGTCGAGCACGAGGCCGCCGGCCACGCGCTTGACGCCGGCCTTGCGGAGCTTGTCGACGAGGTCGATCAGCTCCTCGGGCACGAGCTTCGGATCGCCGGTGCCCTTGATGTACAGGTTGCCTTGCAGCGTGCCGTCGGGATCGACCGTGCCGTCCGTGTACGCGGTCGTGCGCCAGCGGTAGTCGGGGCCGAGGATCGACAGGCCCGAGAAGGTCGTCACGAGCTTCATCGTCGAGGCCGGCAGCATCGGCCGGCTCGCATTCCACGCGATCAGCGGCTCGGGATCGCCGACGCGCTCGACGACGACGCTCATCGCCGAGGCCGGCACCTTCGCGCGCTGCAGCGCGACGAGCACGGACGCCGGCAGGCCGGCCGCGCGCGCGGCCGGCGACACGACGGCGGTCTTGCGCGCGTCCTTGTGGGATTTCTTGCGGGCCTGCGCGGGCGGTGCGAACGCGAGGGCCGTGCAGGTGGCGACGACGGCGGCCGCGCGCAGGCACAGGCGGGCGCGGGGGGCGAACCGGGCGGAAAGATCGGAAATCGGCATGGGCGAATACGGGAAAAGCAGGGGCTCGGGCAGGGCGCGCGGCGGCGCCAAAGCGCACATTGTAGAGACAAGTCCGCGCGGGCCCCTTGCAATCCGCCTTACTGTTGCATTGCACGGTGCCGCGCACGCGATTCGCGGCGCTACAATGGTCGGCGTGTTTGACTCGCCCCATGGATACCTGTCCCGATGCGGATACTGCTCGTCGAAGATGATCGAATGATTGCGGAGGGCGTGCGCAAGGCGCTGCGCTCGGACGGCTTTGCGGTCGACTGGGTGCAGGACGGCGACGCGGCGCTCACGGCGCTCGGCGGCGAGACGTACGACCTGCTGCTGCTCGATCTCGGCCTGCCGAAGCGCGACGGCGTCGACGTGCTGCGCACGCTGCGCGCGCGCGGGCTGTCGCTGCCGGTGCTGATCGTCACCGCGCGCGACGCGATCGCCGACCGCGTGAAGGGGCTCGACGCGGGCGCCGACGACTACCTCGTCAAGCCGTTCGACCTCGACGAGCTCGGCGCGCGGATGCGCGCGCTGATCCGCCGCCAGGCCGGGCGCAGCGAGTCGCTGATCCGCCACGGCGCGCTGACGCTCGACCCCGCTTCGCACCAGGTGACGCTCGACGGCGCGCCCGTCGCGCTGTCCGCGCGCGAGTTCGCGCTGCTCGAGGCGCTGCTCGCGCGGCCCGGTGCGGTGCTGTCGAAGAGCCAGCTCGAGGAAAAGATGTACGGCTGGGGCGAGGAGATCGGCAGCAACACCGTCGAGGTCTACATCCACGCGCTGCGCAAGAAGCTCGGCTCGGACCTGATCCGCAACGTGCGCGGGCTCGGCTACATGGTCGTCAAGGAAAGCTGACGCGTGAGGTCGATTCGTCATCAATTGCTGATCTGGCTGCTCGCGATCGTCGTCGCGGGCGTGGGCATCGCGGGCTGGCTCATCTACCGGCAGGCGCTCGCGGAGGCGAACGAGCTGTTCGACTACCAGCTGCAGGAAATCGCCGCGGCGCTGCCGTCGGAGCCGTTCTCGCAGGTGTTCGGCTCGCGCACCAACGGCGACGAAGGCATCGTGATCCAGATCTGGAACCGCAACGGCGTGCTGATGTACTTCTCGCATCCGCGTGCGCCGATCGCGCCGCGCGCGGAACTCGGCTTCTCGACCGAGCGCACCGATCGCGGCGAATGGCGCGTGTACGGTGCGATCGTCGGCGACAACGTCGTGCAGCTCGCGCAGCCGTTGTCGGTGCGCAACCGGCTCGCGGCGAACGTCGCGCTGCGCACGCTGTGGCCGCTGATCGTGCTGCTGCCGTTCCTCGGCGCGGCCGTCTGGGTGATCGTCGGGCGCGGCCTCGCGCCGCTCGGCCGCGTGACGCGCGCGGTCGAGGCGCGCCGGCCGGAAGCGCTCGATCCGCTGCCCGACGCGCGCCTGCCGCTCGAGGTGCAGCCGCTCGTGCGCGCGCTGAACGGGCTGCTCGCGCGGCTGTCGGCCGCGCTCGACACGCAGAAGGCGTTCGTCGCCGACGCCGCGCACGAGTTGCGCACGCCGCTCGCGGCCGTGCAGATCCAGGCGCAGCTCGTCGCCCGCGCGAAGGACGACGCATCGCGCCGCGAGGCGGTCGCGGATCTCCAGGACGGCGTGTCGCGCGCGACGCGCCTCACGGAGCAACTGCTCGCGCTCGCGCGTGCCGAGCCGGACGGCGCGACGATGCGCGAACCGGTCGACCTGCAGGCGCTGCTTGCCGAATGCGTGACCGCGCATGCGCCGCTCGCGCAGCGGCGCGACATCGATCTCGGCTTCGAGGAGACGCGCGCGGCGAGCGTCGTCGCGGACATTGGCGCGCTGCGCGTGATGTTCGGCAACCTGCTCGACAACGCGGTGAAGTACACGCCGGACGGCGGCCGCATCGACGTGTCGCTGACCCGCGACGCGGCTGGCCGCGCGTGCGTCCAGATCGGCGACAGCGGGCCCGGCATCCCGGCCGACGAACGCGAGCGCGTGTTCGACCGCTTCTACCGCGACAGCTCCGCGCGGGCGCGCACCGACGTGGCGGGCAGCGGGCTCGGGCTCGCGATCGTCAAGCGCGTGGCGGCCCAGCAGGGCGCGACGGTGTCGCTCGGCGACGCGGCCGCGGGCGGCCTGCTCGTCAGCGTCGTGTTCCGCGACGCCGAGATGCCGGCCGAGGCGCCGCAGCCTTCCGAATCCGCGTGACGCGTGCCGCCGGGCGGCCGCCGGCGGCCGCTTAAGCCCCGCTTAAGGCTGATTAAGCCTCCTTTAAGTCAGGGTCGTTACGCTGCGTCCTAACAAAGAGGAGGTCCTACGATGAATACCCGATTCCTTGCGCGCGGCACCGTCGCGGTCGCCGTGGCGGCCGCCCTGTCAGCCGGCTATTTCGCCGGTACGCGCCGCGCCGATCCGCAGATCATCACGCCCGCGCAGGCCGCGCTGATGCCGGCCGAAGCGGCCGCCAAGACCGGCATTCCCGATTTCTCCGGGCTCGTCGAGACCTACGGGCCGGCGGTCGTGAACATCAGCGCGAAGCACGTCGTGAAGCAGGTGTCGCGGCGCGTGCCGCAGCCGCAACTGCCGATCGACCCGAGCGACCCGTTCTACCAGTTCTTCAAGCACTTCTACGGCCAGGTGCCGGGCATGGGTGGCGACGCGCAGCCCGACGACCAGCCGAGCGCGAGCCTCGGTTCCGGGTTCATCATCAGCTCCGACGGGTACATCCTCACCAATGCGCACGTGATCGACGGCGCGAACGTCGTCACGGTCAAGCTGACCGACAAGCGCGAATACAAGGCGAAGGTCGTCGGCGCCGACAAGCAGTCCGACGTCGCGGTGCTGAAGATCGACGCGAGCGGCCTGCCGACCGTGAAGATCGGCGATCCGGCGCAGAGCAAGGTCGGCCAGTGGGTCGTCGCGATCGGCTCGCCGTACGGCTTCGACAACACGGTCACGTCGGGCATCATCAGCGCGAAGTCGCGCGCGCTGCCGGACGAGAACTACACGCCGTTCATCCAGACCGACGTGCCGGTGAACCCCGGCAACTCGGGCGGCCCGCTGTTCAACCTGCAGGGCGAGGTGATCGGCATCAACTCGATGATTTACTCGCAGACGGGCGGCTTCCAGGGCCTGTCGTTCGCGATCCCGATCAACGAGGCGATCAAGGTCAAGGACGAGCTCGTGAAGACCGGCCACGTGAGCCGCGGCCGCCTCGGCGTCGCCGTGCAGGGGCTGAACCAGACGCTCGCCAGTTCGTTCGGGCTGCCGAAGCCGGACGGCGCGCTGGTCAGCTCGGTCGACCCGAACGGCCCGGCCGCGAAGGCCGGCCTGCAGCCGGGCGACGTGATCCTGTCGGTCAACGGTTCGCCGGTCGCCGATTCGACGTCGCTGCCCGCGCAGATCGCGAACCTGAAGCCCGGTTCGAAGGCCGACCTGCAGATCTGGCGCGACAAGTCGAAGAAGTCGATCAGCGTGACGCTCGGCGCGATGGCCGATGCGAAGCTCGCGTCGAACGACGGCGGGCCGGTCGAGCAGGGCCGCCTGGGTGTCGCGGTGCGTCCGCTGTCGCCGCAGGAGCGCAGTGCCGACAACCTGTCGCACGGGCTGATCGTGCAGCAGGCCGGCGGTCCGGCCGCCAATGCGGGTATCCAGCCCGGCGACGTGATCCTCGCGGTCAACGGCCGCCCGGTCACGAGCCCCGAGCAGTTGCGCGACGCGGTCAAGGGCGCGGGCAACAGTCTTGCTCTTCTGATCCAGCGCGATAATGCGCAGATCTTCGTGCCGGTCGACCTGAGCTGACCGGCATGGCCGACGGCCGGCTCGGCCGGCCGCGGCGGGCGCCGCCGCTCGACCGCGTGACGCGGCGCCCCGTATGTGTTCCGACCCCAAGGAGAGAGCCATGCAATATCCACGCAACGTGTCCCGATTTGCCGTCGCCGTGGCGTTGGCCGCCGGCCTCGCAGCCGGTGCGACCGGCGCGTACGCGCAGTCCGACGGCTTGCCGGCCGCGCGCCAGCAGGGTGACGTCACCTTCGTGTCCGGCGGCGTCGGGCAGGACGAATCGACGGCGTTCCAGCACAACGAGGCGAAGTGGCCGCTGGCGCTGCGCTTCACCGGCAAGGGCGGCGAGTTCCTGGCCGACGTCCACGTGCGGATCGTCGACGGCAAGGGCACGGAGGTGCTGAAGACCGACGCGCGCGGGCCGTACATGCTCGTGAAGGTGCCGCCGGGACGCTATACGGTGCATGCGTCGTACCAGGGCAACGAGGAATCGCGCGCCGTCACGGTCGGCGCGAAGGGCGGCGCGAAAACCGCGTTCCAGTGGAGCGCGCAGTAGCCCGCCGCGCGCGGCCGCGCCCAGGTCGCGCAATCGGACGAAGTTTCGCCCATAATGAAAGCCACGGCACGCGTGCCGTGGCTTTTTTTCGTTTCCTGCGCCCGGTTTGCCTGCCGGGGCGCCCGAAGGAGAAACGATGTCCGATGCAGCCGACCCTCGACTCGAAATCGTGCCGAACCGCCATCGCGTTCGCGTGATCCATCGCGGCATCACGTATGCCGATTCGCATCGCGCGCTGACCGTGCGCGAAACGGGACTGCCGGACATCCATTACCTGCCGCGCGGCGACGTCAACATGCGCCGGCTCGTGAAGTCGGGTTTCACGACCGCGTGCCCGTTCAGGGGGCCGGCCGTGCATTTCGACTTGCAGACGGAAGACGGCGTGATCGAGAACGCCGCATGGAGTTACGAGGAACCGACGGAGGCGGCGTCCGTGCTTGCGCACTACGTCGCCTTCGATGTCGCGCGGATCGACAGTCTCGTCGAGACGTCCTGATGCGGCGCGGGTTCATCGGGGAGGCGTCATGGAACTGAACGACACGTTACGCGTTGCGCTCGCGCCGCCTGTCGTGCGGGAGGCGTTCGAGGATCTCGCGTTGCTGCGGGCGAGCTTCGACCATTGCGAATCGTTCGTGAAGCTCGCGCACGGCGAGTTCGCGCTGACGATCACGGTGCCGCTCGGCCCGCTGCGCGCGCGCTACGACGTGCGCGCACACGCGGCCGCCGAGCAGGGCGACGCGCAAGGGCGGCCGCGCCGTGTGCTGAGTTTCAAGGCGCGCGCCGACGGCCTCGGCGCGCTGCGCGGCCAGGTCGAACTCGTGCTGATGCCGGATGACGACGCGAACGCGACGCGCATCGAGTACGTGGTCTGGGCGACGGCGAGCGGGCCGCTTGCCGAGCTGCCGGGGCGGCAGATCGACAACGCATTGCGCGAGTGGACCGATGATTTCTTCCAAGAGTTCTGCGCGGTCGTGCAGGCGAAGCACGGCCTCGCGCCGAATCGCGCGCGCTCGGCCGCGCCGCGCCGCCAGCATGTGTTCCTGCGGCCCGCGTCGCTGATGGCCGCGACGAAGCGTGCGCTGCCGCCGCACCTGGGCGGCGCGCTGACCGGGCGCGCGGCCAGCGCGCTCCCGCATCGCGGCTCCGGCACGGTGCCGGTTTGGGCCTGGGCGGCGATGATCGTGTTCGTCGCGCTGCTGCTCTACGCGGCACGCTGGATCAACGGCGGCTGAGCGGCCTTACCGCGCGTCGGCGCCGGTTCAGGCGCCGGCGCCGCGAAATTCCCTTCGATAGGCCGACGGCGACGTGCCGAGCGCGCCCGCGAAATGCTGGCGCAGCGACACGCTCGACCCGTAGCCGGCAGCCTGTGCGATCGCGTCGATTGATTGTCCGGTGGTTTCCAGCAGGTGCTGCGCGCGTGCGAGCCGCTCGGCCTGCAGCCATGCGGTGACGGTCGTACCCGTCGCCTGGCGGAAGTGGCGCGTGAACGTGCGCCGGCTCATCAGCACGCGTTCGGCGAGCGAATCGACGCCATGCGCGGCGTCGAGATGCGCGCGCACCCAGTCGAGCAGGCCCGCGAGCCGCGCATCGCGCGGGTGCGCGGCGACCGGCTGCGGAACGTACTGGGCCTGCCCGCCCTGGCGGTGCGGCGGAATCACGAGGCGGCGCGCGATCCGGTTCGCGGCATCCGAGCCGAAGCGCCGCCGCACCACGTGCAGGCAGCAGTCGAGCCCCGCGGCCGTGCCGGCCGACGTCGTCAGATTGCCGTCGTCGACGTACAGCACGTCGGGATCGAGCTTCACGCGCGGAAAGCGCCGGGCGAAATCGTCGGCCCATGCCCAGTGCGTGGTGGCCGGACGGCCGTCGAGCAGGCCGGCCGCGGCGAGCACGTACGCGCCGAGGCACAGGCCGACGAGTTGCGCGCCGCGGGCGGCGACCGCGCGGACGGCGTCGAGCAGTTCATCGGGCGGCACTTCGTCCGGATCGCGCCAGGAGGGCACGACGACGATGTCCGCGTCGTCGAGCGCATCGAGCCCGTACGGCGCCGCGATCGTGAAGCCGCCCGTCGTCGCGAGCGCGCCGCGCTCGGCCGAGCAGACGCGAAACTCGAACGCGGGCGACGCGGCCGCGTCGCGTTCCTTGCCGAACACGACGGACGGTACCGACAGGTGGAACGGGCTGATGCCGTCGTATGCGATCACGGCGACGACGGTCGGCGCGGGCGGGGCGGGCAACGCGGCAGCGGCCATGACGGGCTCCGGAATGGGGATGGCCCGATTTTATCGAAGAATGGCTATCGGGCCACTGTCCGGGCAAACGCCGTGGCCCGACAATGCATCCCATCGCGCTGCCGGCCGGCCCCTTCCGGGCGGGGTAGCGCTCCCGGACCAGGAGCCCGCCATGTCGAATTCGAACGCCGTCCCGTCTTCCGCTGCTCATCCCGCTGCCCGCCGCGCCCTGATCGTCATCGACGTCCAGAACGAATACGTGACGGGCAACCTGCCGATCGAGTATCCGCCGCTCGACGTGTCGCTCGCGAACATCGGCCGCGCGATCGACGCCGCGCACGCGGCCGGCGTGCCCGTGATCGTGGTCCAGCACGTCGCGCCGGCCGGCGCGCCGATCTTCGCGCCCGGCTCCGACGGCGTCGCGCTGCACGCGGTGGTCGCCAGCCGGCCGTACGCGCATCTGGTCGAGAAGACGCAGGCGAGCTCGTTCGCCGGGACCGATCTTGGCACGTGGCTCGACGCGCACGGGATCGACACGCTCGCGGTGGCCGGCTACATGACCCACAACTGCAATGCGTCGACCGTCTATCACGCCGCGCATGCGGGGCTGAAGATCGAGTACCTGAACGACGCGACGGGCGCGCTGCCTTACGAGAACGAAGCGGGCACGGCGAGCGCCGAGGAGATTCACCGCGCGTACACGGTGGTGTTCCAGTCGAATTTCGCGGCGGTGATGTCGACCGATGCGTGGATCGCGGGACTGGCCGGCGCGGCGATGCCGGCGGGCGATTCGGTGGCCGCGTCGAACCGGCGAGCCCGCGCGCAACGCGCGAAGGCGGCCTGACGCGGCAGCAACCGGACGATGCGGCGACCGCCGCGCGTCAGCCGCCGTCCTTCAGCATCGCGGGGCTGTAGCGCAGCATGTCGAAACAGCCGTCGACGAGCTTTTCCGCATGCTGCTCGGCGTCGATCTCGTCGGGCAGCATCAGCATGTCGCGCACGAAGCCGCTGACGAGGGTGTGCAGCATCAGCGTCGCGCGCCACGTATCGAGCCGCTCGGGCAGCAGCTTGAGCCGCACGGCCATCGCGAGATCGGCGTCGATCGCGTGCAGCGCCTCGCTCATCCCGGCGCGGTTGCGCTGCAGCAGCGGCCCCATGTCCGCGACGTACTCGCACTTCATGAAGAGGATGCTGAACACGCGCCGCAGCTGCGCATCGCGCTGCACGCCGAGCACGCACCAGATCAGGATCTTGCGCACCTTCTCGAGCGGATCGCCGCCCGGTGCGTCGAGCGGCATCCGCTTCAGTTCGTCGATCGGCAGGAACACGCGGTCGAACATCGCGTCGAACAGCTCGCTTTTATTCGCGAAGTGCCAGTAGATCGCGCCGCGCGTCACGCCGGCGTGCTGGGCGATGTCCGCGAGCGACGTGTGCGACACGCCCTTCTCGAAGAACACGTGCTCGGCGGCGTCGAGAATGCGGTTGCGCGTCTCGAGCGCCTCCTCCTTGGTACGTCTGACCATGTGCAGGCCTGATTGGATCGATCGTAGGTGAATTTAGGGTCCGCAACCCCTCGCGGCCATCATTGAGACGGGCTATGCTTGCGACGGGTAACAATCTGTAAGACTGGACAGTCGGCGGAGTACAAACGGGCTTTTTACATACATCCATGAATGTATATACAATACCACCCTACGATCGAATGACCCAAGTGGCAATCAGTTAATATCCCACTCTGCTGATTCCCGCCAAAGTACCAGTCCGCAGTTCGCGGCATCCCGTCGGCATGGAGGTTTCGTGCCGACGTGCTGTATCCAGCAGTCCAGTAATTCAGGTGTTCGATCTGCGCCGCGAGGCGCATCCGTGTTGCGCTCCCGCCGGGTGCTGCACTTATTCCATTGGTTACACACAGAGGTCGCTCCATGCGCGTCGAACGGGTTCCATACCGCTTGATCACTGTCGCGGCAGCCGCGGTTTTCCTGGCTGCCTGCGGAAAAAAAGAATCGGCACCGCCGCCGCAAACACCTGAAGTCGGCGTCGTCACCGTCCAGCCGCAGGCCGTACCGGTCTTCACCGACCTGCCGGGCCGCACCAGCGCGTTCCTCGTCGCGCAGGTGCGCGCGCGGGTCGACGGCATCGTGCTGCGCCGTGAATTCACCGAAGGCAGCGACGTCAAGGCCGGTCAGCGTCTGTACAAGATCGACCCGGCGCCGTACGTCGCCGCGCTGAACAGCGCGAAGGCGACGCTCGCGAAGGCGCAGGCGAACCTCGTCACGCAGAACGCGCTGGTCGCGCGCTACAAGGTGCTGGTGGCCGCGAACGCGGTCAGCAAGCAGGACTACGACAACGCGGTGGCCACGCAGGGCCAGGCCGCGGCGGACGTCGCGGCCGGCAAGGCGGCGGTCGACACCGCGCAGATCAACCTCGGCTATACGGATGTCGTGTCGCCGATCACGGGCCGCGTCGGCATCTCGCAAGTGACGCCGGGTGCGTACGTGCAGGCGAGCCAGGCGACGCTGATGTCGACCGTGCAGCAGCTCGATCCGGTGTACGTGGACCTCACGCAGTCGAGCCTCGAAGGGCTGAAGCTGCGCCAGGACGTGCAGAGCGGGCGCCTGAAGACGAGCGGCCCGGGCGCGGCGAAGGTGTCGCTGATCCTGGAAGACGGCAAGACCTATTCGGAAGCGGGCAAGCTGCAGTTCTCGGACGTGACGGTCGACCAGACCACCGGCTCGGTGACGATCCGCGCGGTGTTTCCGAACCCGGGCCGCGTGCTGCTGCCGGGGATGTTCGTGCGCGCGCGGATCGAGGAAGGCGTGAACGAGAACGCGTTCCTGGTGCCGCAGATCGGCGTCACGCACGACCAGAAGGGGCAGGCGATCGCGCTGGTGGTGAACGCCAGCAACAAGGTCGAGCCGCGTCCGCTGAAGACGACCGGCATGCAGGGTCAGAACTGGATCGTCGAAGGCGGTCTGCAGGCGGGCGATCACGTGATCGTGCAGGGCGGCGAAAAGGTGCGCCCGGGTGCGACCGTGAAGTCGGTCCCCGCGCAGCTCGCACCGGCGGCCGATGCCGCGTCGGGTGCCGCTGCCTCCGCCGCGCCGGCTGCCGCCGGTTCCGGCACCGCTGCCGCATCCGGCGCCGCTGCATCGGGCGCCGCGCCGGCGAGTGCTGCCGCTGCTTCGAGCGCGCAATAACAGGGAGCCTGTTTCATGGCAAAGTTTTTTATCGATCGCCCGATCTTCGCGTGGGTGATCGCCATCATCCTGATGCTGGCCGGGGTTGCGGCGATCTTCACGCTACCGATCTCGCAGTATCCGACGATCGCGCCGCCATCGATCCAGATCACCGCGAACTATCCGGGCGCTTCCGCGAAGACGGTGGAAGACACGGTGACGCAGGTGATCGAGCAGCAGATGAGCGGTCTCGACAACTTCCTGTACATGTCGTCGACAAGCGACGACTCGGGTAACGCGACGATCACGCTGACCTTCGCGCCGGGTACCAACGCCGACATCGCGCAGGTGCAGGTGCAGAACAAGCTGTCGCTCGCGACGCCGGTTCTGCCGCAGGTCGTGCAGCAGCTCGGCCTGTCGGTGACGAAGTCGAGCAGCAGCTTCCTGCTGGTGCTCGCCTTCAACTCCGAAGACGGCAGCATGAACAAGTACGACCTCGCGAACTTCGTGGCGTCGCACGTGAAGGATCCGATCAGCCGGTTGAATGGCGTCGGTACCGTCACGCTGTTCGGCTCGCAGTACGCGATGCGGATCTGGCTCGACCCGACCCGCCTGACCAACTACGGCCTCACGCCGGTCGACGTCAGCTCGGCGATCACCGCGCAGAACGTGCAGATCGCGGGCGGTCAGCTCGGCGGCACGCCGGCGAAGCCGGGCACCGTGCTGCAGGCGACGATCACCGAATCGACGCTGCTGCAGACGCCCGAGCAGTTCGGCAACATCCTGCTGAAGGTCAACCAGGACGGCTCGCAGGTGCGCCTGAAGGACGTCGCGCAGATCGGCCTCGGCGGCGAAAACTACAACTTCGACACGAAGTACAACGGTCAGCCGACCGCGGCACTCGGTATCCAGCTCGCGACCAACGCGAACGCGCTCGCGACCGCGAAGGCCGTGCGCGCGAAGATCGACGAGCTCTCGCCGTTCTTCCCGCACGGCCTCGTCGTGAAGTATCCGTACGACACGACGCCGTTCGTGAAGCTGTCGATCGAGGAAGTGGTCAAGACGCTGCTCGAAGGTATCGTGCTCGTGTTCCTCGTGATGTACCTGTTCCTGCAGAACCTGCGGGCGACGATCATCCCGACGATCGCGGTGCCGGTCGTGCTGCTCGGCACGTTCGCGATCATGTCGATGGTGGGCTTCTCGATCAACACGCTGTCGATGTTCGGCCTCGTGCTCGCGATCGGCCTGCTGGTCGACGATGCGATCGTGGTGGTGGAGAACGTCGAGCGCGTGATGGCGGAAGAAGGCTTGTCGCCGAAGGAGGCGACCCGCAAGGCGATGGGCCAGATCACCGGCGCACTGGTCGGCGTGGCGCTCGTGCTGTCGGCGGTGTTCGTGCCGGTGGCGTTCTCGGGCGGCTCGGTCGGCGCGATCTATCGTCAGTTCTCGCTGACGATCGTGTCGGCGATGGTGCTGTCGGTGCTCGTCGCGTTGATTCTGACGCCGGCACTGTGCGCGACGATCCTCAAGCCGATCCCGCAAGGGCATCACGAAGAGAAGAAGGGCTTCTTCGGCTGGTTCAACCGCACGTTCAACAACAGCCGCGACAAGTACCACGTCGGCGTGCACCACGTGATCAAGCGCTCGGGCCGCTGGCTCATCATCTATCTGGTCGTGATCGTCGCGGTCGGGCTGCTGTTCGTGCGCCTGCCGAAGTCGTTCCTGCCCGATGAAGACCAGGGCCTGATGTTCGTGATCGTGCAGACGCCGTCGGGTTCGACGCAGGAAACGACCGCGAAGACGCTGGCGAACATTTCCGACTACCTGCTGAAGGACGAGAAGGAAATCGTCGAGTCGGCGTTCACGGTCAACGGCTTCAGCTTCGCGGGCCGCGGCCAGAACTCCGGTCTCGTGTTCGTGCGCCTGAAGGATTACTCGCAGCGTCAGCACGCGAACCAGAAGGTGCAGGCGCTGATCGGCCGGATGTTCGGGCGCTACGCGGGCTACAAGGACGCGATCGTGATCCCGTTCAACCCGCCGTCGATTCCCGAACTCGGCACGGCGGCCGGCTTCGACTTCGAGCTGACGGACAACGCCGGTCTCGGCCACGATGCGCTGATGGCCGCGCGTAACCAGTTGCTCGGGATGGCTTCGAAGGATCCGACGCTGCAGGGCGTGCGCCCGAACGGCCTGAACGACACGCCGCAGTACAAGGTCGACATCGACCGCGAGAAGGCGAATGCGCTGGGCGTGACGGCGGATGCGATCGACCAGACGTTCTCGATCGCATGGGCGTCGAAGTACGTGAACAACTTCCTCGACACCGACGGCCGGATCAAGAAGGTGTACGTGCAGGCAGATGCGCCGTTCCGGATGACGCCGGAAGACATGAACGTCTGGTACGTGCGCAACGGGTCGGGCGGGATGGTGCCGTTCAGTTCGTTCGCGACCGGCCACTGGACGTACGGTTCGCCGAAGCTCGAGCGCTACAACGGCGTGTCGGCGATGGAAATCCAGGGTCAGGCCGCACCGGGCAAGTCGACCGGCCAGGCGATGGCCGCGATGGAAGGGCTCGCGAAGAAGCTGCCGGTCGGTATCGGCTATTCGTGGACCGGCCTGTCGTTCCAGGAAATCCAGTCCGGTTCGCAGGCGCCGATCCTGTACGCGATCTCGATCCTCGTCGTGTTCCTGTGTCTCGCGGCGCTGTATGAAAGCTGGTCGATCCCGTTCTCGGTGATCATGGTGGTGCCGCTCGGCGTGATCGGTGCGCTGCTCGCGGCCACGATGCGCGGTCTGGAAAACGACGTGTTCTTCCAGGTCGGCCTGCTGACCACCGTGGGCTTGTCCGCGAAGAACGCGATCCTGATCGTGGAATTCGCGCGCGAGTTGCAGATGACGGAGAAGATGGGGCCGATCGAGGCCGCGCTGGAAGCGGCGCGCCTGCGGCTGCGCCCGATCCTGATGACGTCGCTCGCGTTCATTCTCGGCGTGATGCCGCTCGCGATCAGCAACGGCGCGGGTTCGGCCAGCCAGCATGCGATCGGTACGGGCGTGATCGGCGGGATGATCACGGCGACGTTCCTCGCGATCTTCATGATCCCGATGTTCTTCGTGAAGATCCGCGCGATCTTCAGCGGCGAGAAGGAAGACGTCGACGAGGCGCTGCGCCTGGCTCAGGAGCACTCGCACCACGAAGAGAAGCCGGGCAACGGCGACGAAGGCAACAAGGGACAGTGATGATGCAAAAACACGCTTTGACTGCAATCGCGGTCGCGCTCTTTGCCACGGGCTGCACGATGGCGCCGCATTACAAGCGGCCCGATGCGCCCGTCGCGCAGGCGTACCCGGCCGGCGGCGTCTACGCGACGCAGCCGGGTGCGGCCGGCGCGCGCAGCGCGAACGGCCAGGCGGCGACGACCATCGGCTGGCGCGAATTCTTCGTCGATCCGCGCCTGCAGCGGCTGATCGAGATCGCGCTGAAGAACAACCGCGACCTGCGCGTGTCGGTGCTGAACATCGAGGCGGCGCGCGCGCAGTACCAGATCACGCGCGCGGGCCTGTTCCCGACGCTCGACGGTACGGGCACGGGCAACGTCCAGCGCGTGCCGCAGGGCTTGTCGACGACCGGTGCGCCGTATATCTCGCGTGCCTACAACGTCGGGCTGTCGGCGTCGTGGGAGCTCGACCTGTTCGGCCGCGTGCAGAGCCTGAAGGACCAGGCGCTCGCGCAGTACCTGTCGACGTCGTACGCGCGGCAGGCGTCGGAGATCTCGCTGGTGTCGCAGGTGGCCGATCAATACCTGACGCTGCTGTCGACCGACGACCTGCTGAAGGTCACGGAGAACACGCTGAAGTCCGCCCAGGCATCGTACGATCTGACCAAACTGCAGTTCGACAACGGCACGGGCTCCGAGCTCGAGCTGCGTCAGGCGCAGACGGTGGTCGAGACGGCGCTCGCGAACCAGCAGGCGCAGGCGCGTGCGCGAGCGCAGGCGCTGAACGCACTGGTGCTGCTGATCGGCGAACCGCTGCCGGACGACCTGCCGGCGGGCATGCCGCTGGACGCGCAGAACCTGCTGACGGACGTGCCGGCCGGGCTGCCGTCGGATCTGCTGACGCGTCGTCCGGACGTGATGCAGGCCGAGCAGACGCTGCTGGCCGCGAACGCGAACATCGGCGCGGCACGTGCGGCGTTCTTCCCGCGCATCTCGCTGACGGGCGCATTCGGCACCGGCAGCCCGACGCTCGGCGGCCTGTTCAAGGCCGGCACGGCGGCGTGGTCGTTCGCGCCGCAGATCACGATGCCGATCTTCGAAGGCGGACAGAACATCGCGAACCTGAACCTCGCGAACGTGCAGAAGCGCATCGAGATCGCGAACTACGAGAAGGCGATCCAGTCGGCGTTCCGCGAAGTGGCGGATGGTCTCGCCGCACGCGGCACGTACGACCAGCAGATCGCGGCGCTGGAGCGCAACGAGCACGCGCAGCAGCGCCGTTTCGATCTGTCGGACCTGCGTTACAAGAACGGCGTCGACAGCTACCTGTCGGTGCTGACGGCGCAGACGGACCTGTACTCGGCCCAGCAGACGCTGATCAGCGCACGTCTGGCGCGCTGGACGAACCTGGTCGACCTGTACCGCGCGCTGGGCGGCGGCTGGATCCAGCACGCAGGCGAAACGCCGCGCGCGCCGGATGCGCCGGTCGATTACGACAAGGCGGCTGCTCCGGTCGCTGCGTCGGCGGCCGCGACGAACGGGTAAGTGCAACGAAGGGCAGGGGCGGCCAGCCGCGCCTGTCCCTGGAACCGGCTGTATGCGGAAACGAGAACGCCACGGGCCACAATCCGTGGCGTTTTCTTTTTTGTGTCCGCGCCGACGTGCCGGCAATCGCATCGGCGTTCCGCCCACCCGTCCGGCGTCGTTCAACACGCGCAGGTACACTCGCTGCATGAAAACGACCCGGATCATCCTGCTCAACGGCGCGGGCAGTTCAGGCAAGACGTCGCTCGCGCATGCGCTCCAGGCGCTGCTGGCCAGCCCGTACCTGCACGTCCGGATGGATGCGTTTCTCGACATGCTGCCCGCGCGCTATCTGAACGACGCGGCCGGATTCACGTTTTCGTCGTTCGTCGAGGACGGCAGGAACGTGGTGTCGATCAGCAGCGGGCCGGTTGCCCGGCGAGCGATGCAGGGGATGCGCCACGCGATCGTCGCGCTGGCGGAGCAGGGCAACAACCTGATCGTCGACGAGGTGCTGCTGGGCGACGAGAAGGCCGAGTACGCCCGTTTGCTGGCGCCGTTTACGGTCAGCCTGGTCGGCGTCCACTGTCCGCTGGAGGTGCTCGAGGAACGGGAGCGGCGACGGGGCGATCGTCTCGCGGGGCTCGCGCGCTGGCAGTACGACAGGGTGCATGCGGGCATGACCTACGATGTGAGCGTCGATACCAGCACGGCCACGCCGGAGGCCTGCGCGCGAAACATCATGCGGGCGCTGGCGTTGCACGGAGGCTGACGCGCGGCGCCTCGCGGGGGCGCGTACGTGGCGTCCACGGCGCCACGGCCGCGTGGGCCCAGCCGGGAACAAGCAAAACGCCACGGCATGCCGTGGCGTTTTGCGTTATCGCGTCGCGCCGTCGTCCGGCGCGGGGCGATCAGTGGTGCACGTCGGCGGGACGTCCGTCGAAGTCGTGTCCGGCGCGGCGGATCTCGCAGCGCGCATCCTTCTCGCCTTTCACGCCGTTGAACACGATGTTCAGGATCACGGCCGATGCCGACGCCAGCAGGATGCCGCTGTGCAGGATCGGCGCGAGCGCGGGCGGCAGCTTCGAGAAGAAGTGCGGCGACACGACCGGCACGAGGCCCATGCCGACGCTCACGGCGACGATGAACAGGTTGTGCGCGTTGTTCACGAAGTCGACCTTGGACAGTACCTTGATGCCGTTCGCGGCCACCATCCCGAACATCACGATGCCCGCGCCGCCGAGCACGAACGGCGGCACCGACGCGACGACCTGCGCCATCTTCGGGAACAGGCCGAGCAGCACGAGGATCACGCCGCCCGTCGCACACACGAACCGGCTCTTCACGCCCGTCACGCCGATCAGGCCGACGTTCTGCGAGAACGACGTATGCGGGAACGAGTTGAAGATGCCGCCGATCAGCGTGCCGAGGCCGTCGACGCGCAGGCCGCGCACCAGGCGCTCCTGGTTGACCGGGCGGTCGACCATGTCGCCGACCGCGAGGAACATGCCGGTCGATTCGATGAACGTGACGAACATCACCGTGACCATCGTCACGATCGACAGCGGGTCGAAGTGCGGCAGGCCGAAGTGGAACGGCATCACGAAGCCGACCCACGGCGCGTGTGCGACGCCGTCGGTATTCACGCGGCCGATCGCGAACGCGATCGCGAAGCCGGCGACGATGCCGAGCAGCACCGAGATGTTCGCGACGAAGCCGCGGCCGTACTTGTTGATCAGCAGGATCAGCGTCAACACGAGCAGCGACAGGCCGAGATAGACCGGGCTGCCGTACTCCGGGTTGCCGACGCCGCCGGCCGCCCAGTTGATGCCGACTTCCATCAGCGACAGCCCGATCACCGCGATCACGGTGCCGACGACCACCGGCGGGAAGAACCGCAACAGCTTGCCGATCATCGGCGCGAGCACGATGCCGATGATGCCGGCCGCGATCGTCGAACCGAAGATGTCGAGAATGCCGAGGCCGGGGTTCGTGCCGATCGCGATCATCGGGCCGACCGCCGCGAACGTGCAGCCCATGATGACGGGCAGGCGGATCCCGAAGATCCACAGGCCCAGCGTCTGGATCAGCGTGGCGATACCGCACGAAAACAGGTCGGCGCTGATCAGGAACGCGATCTGGTCTTTCGGCAGCTTGAGTGCGGCGCCAACGATAAGCGGCACGGCAACGGCGCCGGCGTACATGACGAGGACGTGCTGCAGGCCAAGCGTTACCAGCTTGCCGGTCGGCAGCACCTCATCGCACGGATGGACCGTGTTCGATTGCATCTGTCTCACTCCATGATCTTGTTTTCGGGGTGATACGAAGTTATGCGGAATGAATCCACGCAACAAGAGCGCTGGGTACTATTCCGTTCTTTGCTGGTTCGATATGCCGTTTCGGCATGGAGCAGGGTGTCGATCATCGGGAAACTGCCGCAGGAGTGAGGTTCCCCGGTTTTATAGCCCTTCAAAATAGCGCTGACCCCCGTGCCAAATATGCGCTGCTTTATGGTCTGTATCGGGCGGGCCGCATAGTGGCAAAAAGGACCGATGCAAATTCGTGCCGGGTTAACCCGCGAACGCCCGCTTTTGCGTGCGGGTTGCGGCCCGGTGAAACCGGTCGGCCGGCCGCATGTCCGGCGCGCCGGCGTGGCGGCAAAAGCCGGGGCGCACATCGCGATCCCGTTATCATCGACATCCGTTCATTCGAATTCGCCTACCCGTCATGCGCCTGCTCGGAATCGACCTCGGCACCGGCTCCATCAAACTCGTCACGCTCGATGCAGATGGCGTCGAGCGGGCAGTCGCGAGCGAACCTTATGCGCTGTCGTCGCCGCAGCCCGGCTGGGCCGAGATCGCGCCCGATACGTGGTGGCAGGCGCTCGTGCGCGCGGCCGCGCGGCTGCCGGCCGGCGAGCGTGCGCAGGTCGCGGCGATCGGCTTCTCGGGCCAGATGCACGGCGTCGTGCTGATCGACGCGGCCGGACAACCGGTGCGGCCCGCGCTGCTGTGGCCCGACACGCGCGCGGCGCGCGAAGCGGACGCGGCTGGCTGGCCCGTCACCGGAGTGCCCGTCGCCGGATTGCCCGTCGCTCCGAACCCCGTCGCGCCCGGCATGGCCGGCCCGCTGCTGCGCTGGCTGGCCGCGCACGAACCCGATGCGCTGCGCGCCGCCCGTCGGGCCGTGCAGCCGAAGGACTGGCTGCGCATCGCGCTGGGCGGCGACGTCGCGGCCGACCCGAGCGACGCGTGCGCGACCGCGCTCGCGACGCCCGATGGCGCGTGGGATCGGGCATTGATCGAGGCGCTCGGCTTGCCGGCCGACTGCTTCGCGCCGGTGCGCGCGTCGACCGCGCGCGGCGGTACGCTCGGCGCGCAGGCCGCCGCGGCGCTCGGCCTGCCCGCCGGCGTGCCGCTGGCGACGGGCGCGGCCGACACGGCGTGCGCGGCGCTCGGCAGCGGATTGGTTGCCGCGGGCGACGCGCTGCTGACGACCGGCAGCGGCGGCCAGATCGTCGTGCTCGCGGATACGCTGCCGCCCGCGCGGCGCGGGCTGCACCGCTATCGCACCGCGGCCGGCGGCGGCTACTACACGATGGCCGCGATGCAGAACGTCGGGCTCGCGCTCGAAGCCGTTCGCGGCTGGCTGGGTTATGCGGGATGGACCGACGCGTATGACGATGCATTCGCGCGGCCGGCGTCCGAACGGCTGTGCTTCCTGCCGTACCTGACGGGCGAGCGTTCGCCGTGGATGAACCCCGACGCGCGCGGCGGCTGGCTCGGCCTCGGGCTCGGCGACACGCGTGGCGCGATGATGCGCGCGGCGTTCGAAGGCGTCGCGTTCGCGTTGCGTGCGGGGCTCGATGCGATCCGCGATGCCGACCGCCGCGACCCGGTGACGACGCTGCGTCTCGCGGGCGGCGG
Source organism: Burkholderia sp. L-4 (assembly GCF_056856535.1). Classification (NCBI taxonomy): domain Bacteria; kingdom Pseudomonadati; phylum Pseudomonadota; class Betaproteobacteria; order Burkholderiales; family Burkholderiaceae; genus Burkholderia; species Burkholderia sp. L-4. The sequence goes on along the minus strand of NZ_JBXEOX010000001.1, from coordinate 2,962,659 downwards.
CTCGGTCGATCCGCGCTGGCGCCAGCTGCTCGCCGACGCGCTCGGCGCGTCGCTGCACGCGATCGACTGCCCGAATGCCGCGACGCGCGGTGCGGCGCTGCTCGCGGGCGTCGCGATCGGGCACTGGCGGGAAGACGCGTTGCGCGCGCTGGCGCCCGCCGCGTCGCCCGTCGCCGCGCCGCGCGAGGACCGCTCGCTGGCCGCGCGTCACGCGCGCTTCATCGATCTGTACGCGCGCACGGATGCATGGTTCACGACGGGCGTTTAAACTCGAACACTTGTTCTTTTGCGTCAGCCATGACGCATCGTGGCAAGCCGACGACCGTTTCCCGCACGCGGTGCGTGCCGGGAGCGGCGATCATGGCGAGCACGGGATTCCGTTGCGGTGCCGCGCACGATGCCGCGCGGCACGGCTTCGACAGCTTTGCATGGAACCCGGCGGGCGCCGCAGCGCGCACCCGGGCCGACCTCACAGACAGACAGGAGTGACACGATGAAAACGAAAGCCGCGATTGCATGGAAGGCGGGTGCGCCGCTGACGATCGAGGAAGTCGATCTCGAAGGGCCGCGCGCCGGCGAAGTGCTGATCGAGGTGAAGGCCACCGGCATCTGCCACACCGACTACTACACGCTGTCGGGCGCCGATCCGGAAGGGATCTTCCCCGCGATCCTCGGCCATGAAGGCGCGGGCGTGGTGGTCGACGTCGGCCCCGGCGTCGGCACCGTGCGCAAGGGCGATCACGTGATTCCGCTCTATACGCCCGAATGCCGCGAGTGCAAGTTCTGCCTGTCGCGCAAGACCAACCTGTGCCAGAAGATCCGCGCGACGCAGGGCAAGGGCCTGATGCCCGACGCGACGTCGCGCTTCTCGCTCGACGGCAAGCCGCTGTTCCACTACATGGGGACGTCGACGTTCTCGAACTACATCGTCGTGCCGGAAATCGCGGTGGCGAAGGTGCGCGAGGACGCGCCGTTCGACAAGATCTGCTACATCGGCTGCGGCGTGACGACGGGCGTCGGCGCGGTCGTGTACTCGGCGAAGGTCGAGGCGGGGGCGAACGTCGTCGTGTTCGGTCTCGGCGGGATCGGCCTGAACGTGATCCAGGGCGCGAAGATGGTCGGCGCGGACAAGATCATCGGCGTCGACATCAACCCGAAGCGCGTGGAGCTCGCGAAGAAGTTCGGGATGACGCACTTCATCAACCCGAACGAAGTCGAGAACGTCGTCGACCACATCGTGCAGCTGACCGACGGCGGCGCCGACTACTCGTTCGAATGCGTGGGCAACGTGAAGCTGATGCGCCAGGCGCTCGAGTGCACGCACAAGGGCTGGGGCCAGTCGTTCATCATCGGCGTGGCCGCGGCGGGCGAGGAAATCAGCACGCGTCCGTTCCAGCTGGTGACGGGCCGCGAGTGGAAGGGCTCGGCGTTCGGCGGCGCGCGCGGCCGCACCGACGTGCCGAAGATCGTCGACTGGTACATGGAAGGCAAGATCAACATCGACGACCTGATCACGCATACGCTGCCGCTCGAGCGGATCAACGAAGGTTTCGACCTGATGAAGGCCGGCGAGTCGATCCGTTCGGTCGTGCTGTACTGAGCGGGAGCGCACCGTCATGCTCGAACTCGTTTCCTCGCATGCGTGCCACGGCGGCGAGCAGCGCTTCTACCGTCACGATTCGGCGGCCATCGGCCTGCCGATGAAGTTCTCGGTGTACCTGCCGCCGCAGGCGGCGCACGGCCGCGTGCCGGCGCTGTTCTACCTCGCGGGCCTCACGTGTACCGACGAGACGTTCGCGATCAAGGGCGGCGCGCAGCAGTACGCGGCGCAGCACGGCATCGCGCTCGTGATGCCCGATACGAGCCCGCGCGGCGCGGGCGTGCCGGGCGAGACCGATGCGTGGGATTTCGGCGTCGGCGCGGGCTTCTACGTCGATGCGACCGAGGCGCCGTGGTCCGCGCATTACCGGATGGAGTCGTACGTGACGGGCGAGCTGCGCGCGCTCGTCGCGGCCGAGCTGCCGATCGACGGCGCGCGGCTCGGGATCTTCGGCCACTCGATGGGCGGGCACGGCGCGCTGACGCTCGCATTGCGCCATCCGGGCCTGTACCGGTCGGTGTCGGCGTTCGCGCCGATCGCCGCGCCGACGCGCTGCCCGTGGGGCGAAAAGGCGTTCTCGGGCTACCTCGGCGACGATCGCGACGCCTGGAAGGCGCACGATGCGAGCGAGCTCGTCGCGCGCGCCGATGCGCCGAAGTTCGCGGAAGGCATCCTCGTCGACCAGGGGCTGGCCGATCAATTCCTCGCGAACCAGCTGAATCCCGACGTGTTCGAGGCCGCCTGCGCGAAGGCCGGCCAGCCGCTGACGCTGCGCCGTCATCCGGGCTACGACCACGGCTACTACTTCATCTCGACGTTCATCGCTGATCACATTGCGCATCATGCGCGTGTGCTGGTTGGGTGAGCGGAGAGGGAAGCCGGTCGCGCACGGGGCGCGCCGCACGAATTCGCGGGCAATAAAAAACGCCGGCGCTGCCTTCGGGCACGCCGGCGTTTTGATTTCGCGTCGGGCGGCGGTCAGTTGCGCCGCAACAGGCTCGCGCCGTACACGAGCGCCGACAGCGCGGTGATCCAGAAGCTCGTCGGCCAGTCGGTGTGATACGCGAGCACGATGCCGGCCCACGCCTCGAACAGTGCGAACAGCGCGGCGAGCAGCACGCCCGTCGACAAGCGCGTCGACACGTTCTGCGCGGCCGCGGCCGGCCCGACCAGCAGCGTGAACACGAGCAGCACGCCGACGATCTGCGTCGCCGCGGCCACCGCGAGCGCGCACACCGCGAGGAACAGCATCGACACCGTGCGCAGCGACACGCCCTTCGCTTCGGCCAGCTCGGGCTGCAGCGACGCGAACAGCAGCGGGCGCGCGATCAGCGCGAGCGCGGCGAGGCTCACCGCGCCGATGCCCGCGAGCACCGCGAGCGTGTCGTGGCTGACCGCGAGCACGTTGCCGAACAGCAGCGCGGTGACCTGCGTCGCGAACGACGTATAGAAATGCAGGAACAGCAAGCCGAAGCCGAGCGCGCCCGACAGGATCACGCCGATCGCGACGTCGCGGCCCGCGAGCTTTTCGCCGAGCGCGCCCATCCCGATCCCGGCCGCGAGCGTGAAGCCGACCATTCCCCAGATCGGCGAGATGCCGAGCAGCACCGCGCCGGTCGCGCCGGTGAAGCCGACGTGCGACAGCGCGTGGCCGGCGAAGGTCTGCCCGCGCAGCACCAGGAAGTAGCCGACGATGCCCGCGAGCACCGCGACGATCCCCGACGCCGCGAAGGCGTTGATCATGAAGTCGTAGTCAAACATCGTGCGAATGCCCGGGATGGGCGTGTCCGTGGTGGTGGTGGCCGTGGCCGCCGCCGTGCGAGTGGCCGTCGTCGTCCTCGTGTTCGTGGTCGTGCTTCTCGATCTCGACGTCGCCCGACATCACGAAGATCTTGCCGTTCACGCGCATCACGTCGATCGGCGACCCGTAGAGCCGCGACAGCACGGGCTTCGTGATCACCTCGTCGACGGTGCCGAGCGCCGCGACGCCGTTGCCGAGATACAGCACGCGATCGAGCGCGTTCAGCAGCGGATTCAGTTCGTGCGCGGAGAACAGCACGGTGATGCCGAGCTCGCGCTGCACGGTGCGCACGAGCTCGACGACGCCGCGCTGGTGGTTCGGGTCGAGGCTGATCAGCGGCTCGTCGAGCAGCAGCAGCTTCGGATTGCCGAGCAGGCATTGCGCGAGCAGCAGGCGCTGCCGTTCGCCGCCCGACAGCTCGGACAGCGGCCGGCGCGCGAGCGTCGGGCCGCCGACGAGATCGAGCACGCGGTCGACGTCGCGGCGCGTGGCCGCGTTCGTGTGCGGCAGCCCCCAGCGGTGGCCGTCGGCGGCCATCGCGACGAAGTCGTAGCCGCGCATCCGGCGGTTCGCGAGGCCGCTCCTGATCTGCGGCATGTAGCCGATCGACGGGTTGCCGCGCACGACCGGCACGCCGCCGACGGACAGCGTGCCGGCCGACACGGGCACGAGCCCGAGCACCGCGCGCATCAGCGTCGTCTTGCCCGCGCCGTTCGGCCCGAGCACGCCGACGAATTCGCCGGGCTCGATCGAGAAGCTGACGTCGCGCAGGATCGTGCGTCCGCCCAGTTCGAGCGTGACGCGATCGACGGCGAGTGCATGGGGAGTGGCGGTCATGTCGTTACGGTCGTTTATGGCTTGCCGGCGGAAAGCGCGGCGCCGAGCGCGTCGAGCTGGCCGGCCATCCATTGCTGGAAGGTCTTGCCGGCCGGCTGCGTCTCGGTGACGCTGACGGTCGGCACGCCGCCGTCGCGCGCGATCTTCAGCATGCGTTTGGTCATCGGTTCTTCGGCCTGGCTGTTGTAGATCAGCACGCGCACCTGCTTCTTGCGCAGGTCGTTCTCGAACGCGGCGACGTCCTGCGCGCTGGCCTCGGTGTCGTTCATCGTCGCGAGCTGGAACCGCTGGTTGCGCATGTCGAGACCGATCGCGTCGGACATGTAGCCGAATACCGGCTCGGTGGCCGTCACGGGCACGCCCTTGTACTTCGCGCGCAGCGCGGCGACCTGGTCGTCGACGGGCTTCAGCGACGCGACGAACTTCTGCAGGTTCGCATCGTATTCGGCCTTGTGCGCCGGATCGGCACGGCCGAGCTCGGCGGCGATCGCGCGCGCGGCGGCGGGCATCGTCGCCGGGTCGTACCACAGGTGCGGGTTGTCGCCGGCCTTCTTGCCGACGAGGTCGGCGACGACGATCGTCGCGCGCTTCGCCTGTTTCGACGCACCAAGCAGCTTGGCCATCCACGGGTCGTAGTCGGCGCCGTTGTAGATCACGACCTGCGCGTGCTGCAGCGCGCGAGCCGTCTTCGGGCTCGCTTCGAACAGGTGCGGATCCTGGTCGGGATTGCTGAGGATGCTCGTGACCGCGACGCGGCTGCCGCCGATCTGCGTCGCGACGTCGCCGTAGAAATTCTCGGCGGCGACGACGTTGACGGTCGCGGCCTGCGCGAACGCGGGCGCCGCGAGCGACAGCGCGGCGAGCGTGGCGAACGCGGCGGCGACGCGGCGAACAGGCGACAGGGCACGCCGCGGCGTGCGGCGCTTCAGGGCAATGGACATGGAACTCCTCGTTGGAAGGGCGGCGCGTGCGCCGCGCGATTCGGCGTCAGCGCTGCGCGGGCTTGCGCTTGCAGTGTCCGCACAGGCCGCTCAGCTCGACGACCTGGTGGTGAACTTCGAAACCGTGCGCGGGTTCGCTCGCGGACAACTGCTTCGCGAGGTCGCCGCCGGGAATCTCGACGGTGTCGCCGCACGAATCGCAGATCAGAAACTGGCCTTCGTGCGGCACGCCGATCTCGCAGCATGCGAAGAACGCGTTCTTCGATTCGATCCGGTGGATGAAGCCGTGCTCGACGAGGAAATCCAGCGCGCGATAGACGGTCGTCGGCGGCACGCGGCCGCGTTGCGGTTCGAGTTCGGCGAGCAGGTCGTACGCGCCGATCGGGCGCTGCGCGGCCAGCACGCGCTCGTAGACCTGGCGGCGCAGCGGCGTCCACGCGAGCCCGTGCTCGGCGGCGAATGCGTCGGCCCGGGACAGCCGGGCGTCAATGGACGATGAGGTAGCCATGGCGTAAAGCAGGGCGATGAAACACAGTATCGCGATGATATAACGTATCGTCGCGCCGTGCAGCGTGAATTCCCCGTTTCCTGCCTCGCTCCGTCCCCTTCACCGTCGATCCCACTGCGCCGCACCGCGTGCGCGGCGCCTTGCCGGGCGTGCGCGACGGGCCGCCGTCGTGCGCGGTTGTGCCGCAGCGCGTCATAGAAAGCCGTCGCGTCGCCTTGACAGCGTGAATCGCGTATCCGATCATTCGATCACAAACAGAGCAATTGATCGGTTTGCGAGCGTTCGCTCACCTCGCGACCGTCGTACAGCAGAACAAACCGGAGACAGCCAGTGAGACTGGAAGACAAGGTCGCGATCCTGACGGGCGCCGCAAGCGGCATCGGCGAGGCGGTCGCGCAACGCTATCTGGACGAGGGCGCGCGCTGCGTGCTGGTCGATCTGAAGCCCGCCGGCGGCTCGCTCGCGCGGTTGATCGAGGCGAACCCCGGCCGCGCGGTGGCCGTCACCGCGGACGTCACGCGCCGCGACGACATCGAGCGGATCGTCGCCACGGCGGTCGAGCGCTTCGGCGGCGTCGACATCCTGTTCAACAATGCGGCGCTGTTCGACATGCGGCCGCTCCTCGACGAATCGTGGGACGTGTTCGACCGGTTGTTCTCGGTCAACGTGAAGGGGCTGTTCTTCCTGATGCAGGCCGTCGCGCAGCGAATGGTCGAGCAGGGCCGCGGCGGCAAGATCGTCAACATGTCGTCGCAGGCCGGCCGTCGCGGCGAGGCACTCGTTTCGCACTACTGCGCGACCAAGGCCGCGGTGATCAGCTATACGCAGTCGGCCGCGCTCGCGCTCGCGCCGCACCGGATCAACGTGAACGGGATTGCGCCGGGCGTGGTGGACACGCCGATGTGGGAGCAGGTCGATGCGCTGTTCGCGCGCTACGAGAACCGGCCGCTCGGCGAGAAGAAGCGGCTCGTCGGCGAAGCCGTGCCGCTCGGCCGCATGGGCGTGCCGGGCGACCTGACGGGCGCCGCGCTGTTCCTCGCATCGGCCGACGCCGATTACGTCACCGCCCAGACGCTGAACGTCGACGGCGGCAACTGGATGAGCTGACGTGATGTCGCTCGCACGCGCAACCTGCCGGCCGGCCCGCGACGACGCGGCCGCGGTCGGACGAGGAGGGCACGCCTGATGGCCGAGATCGTCGTGGCCGGCGAACTGCTCGCCGAATTCGTCGCCGCCGAGCGCGGCCAGGGCTTCGATACGCCGGGCCTGTTCGCGGGGCCGTTCCCGAGCGGCGCGCCGGCGATCTTCGCCGACCAGGCCGCGCGGCTCGGCGCGCGCGTCGCGTATGCGGGCTGCGTCGGCCGCGACGCGTTCGGCGACGCGATCGTCGCGCGGCTCGAACGCGACGGCGTCGAGGTCGCGCGCATCCGCCGCGTCGCGCGCCCGACCGGCACCGCGTTCGTCGCGTATCGCGACGACGGCTCGCGCAGCTTCGTCTTCACGCTGTCCACCAGCGCGGCCGCGTGCGTCGATGCGTCCGACGTCGATGCCGCGATGTTCGACGGCTGCCGTTACTTCCACGTGATGGGCTCGTCGCTGACGAGCGAATCGGCGATCGCGGCCGTGCAGCGCGGCGTGATCGAGGCCGCGCGCGCCGGCGCGAAGGTGTCGTTCGATCCGAACGTGCGCCCCGAGATGCTGAGCTTTCGCCCGATGCGCGCGGCGCTCGACGAGATGCTCGCCGCGTGCCACCTGTTCCTGCCGAGCGAGGCCGACCTGCCGTTCTTCTGCGGGCCGCAACCGGCCGAGCGCGCGATCGCGGGCCTGCTCGCCACGCACCCGTTGCTCGAGCGCGTCGTGCTGAAGCGCGGCGCGCAAGGCAGCGTCGCGTTCGATCGCGCGAACCGCGTCGACGCGCCGGCCTTTCCGGTCGACGAAGTCGACCCGACCGGTGCCGGTGACTGCTTCGGCGGCACGCTCGTCGCGAGCCTCGTCGCGGGCGTGCCGATCGATGCCGCGTTGCGCCGCGCGAACGCGGCCGGCGCGATCGCGGTGACGCGGCGCGGCCCGATGGAGGGCAACAGCGACGCGGCCGAGATCGACCGTTTCCTGACCGAACGAGGTATCGCATGTCCGGCCTGACGACCCTTGCCGACCGTCCGCGCACCGCGCACGCGGACGCGGTGCTGCGGATGATCTTCGACGCGAACCGCGCCGACGCGCAGCGCGGCATCTATTCGATCTGCAGCGCGCACCGGCTCGTGCTGGAGGCCGCGTGCGAAGCCGCGCGCGCGGACGGCTCGCCGCTCCTGATCGAGGCGACCTGCAACCAGGTGAACCATCTCGGCGGCTATACGGGCATGACGCCCGCCGATTTTCGCCGCGACGTCGATGCGATCGCCGCGCGTTGCGGGCTCGCGCCGTCGGCGCTCGTGCTCGGCGGCGACCATCTCGGCCCGAACCCGTGGCGGCACCGCCGCGCGGCCGACGCGATGCGCGAGGCGGTCGCGATGGTCGCCGCGTATGTCGAAGCCGGCTTCGAGAAGATCCACCTCGATGCGAGCATGGCGTGCGCGGACGATCCGGTGCGGCTCGACGATCGCACGATCGCCGCGCGCGCGGCCGAGCTGTGCCGCGCGGCGGAAGACGCGGCGGCGCGTGCCGGTCTCGCGCCCGTCTACGTGATCGGCACCGAGGTGCCGACGCCGGGCGGCGAAGTGAGCGGCGGCGCGAACGAAGCGGACGATGCGGCGATCGCGCGGATCTCGGTCACGCGCAGCGACAGCGTCGCGGCGACGCTCGACGCGCACCGCCGCGCGTTCGCGGCGGCCGGGCTCGACGACGCATGGACACGCGTGGTCGCGGTCGTCGCGCAGCCGGGCGTCGACTTCGACGATCGCCACGTGCTCGACTACGACAGCGCGAAGGCGGCGTCGCTCGGCGCGAGTATCCTGCAGACACCGCGCCTCGTGTTCGAGGCGCACTCGACCGATTACCAGACCGAAGGCGCGCTCGCCGCGCTCGTGCGCGACCACTTCGCGGTGCTGAAGGTCGGCCCGGCGCTGACGTTCGCGCTGCGCGAGGCGCTGTTCGCGCTGACGTTCATCGAGGAGGCACTGATCGACGACGTCGCGCAGCGCTCGCGGCTGCGGGAGGTCGTCGACGCCGCGATGCGCGCGCAGCCCGAGCACTGGGTGCCGTACTACCGCGGCGACGAGGCCGAGCAGCGGCTCGCGCGCCAGTTCAGCTACAGCGACCGGATCCGCTACTACTGGCTGCAGCCGGCCGTCGCGGCCGCGGTCGAGCAGCTGTTCGGCAACCTCGCGCGGCAGCCGGTGCCGGAGACGCTCGTCGCGCAGTGGCTGCCGGACGTCTATGCGGCGTGCCGCGCGGGCGGCCTCGCGCAGGAGCCGCGCGCCTGGGTGCGCCACCGGATACGCGACGTGATCGCGCACTATGCGCGCGCGTGCGGGATGCAGCGGCCGGCATGACGGGCCGCGAAGGAAACGACGCAACACGCAACACCGACGACACTTCGAACAAACACAGGAGACATGCCATGCAACGAAAGATGCTCGACGCCGCCGCACGCTGCCTTGCCGGAGCCGCGCTCGCGACGGCGGCCTGCGCCGCGTCCGCCGGCACGCTGACGATCGCGACGCTGAACAACCCCGACATGATCGAGCTGAAGAAGCTGTCGCCGGCGTTCGAGAAGGCGAACCCCGACATCAAGCTGAACTGGGTGATCCTCGAGGAGAACGTGCTGCGCCAGCGCGCGACGACCGACATCACGACCGGCAGCGGCCAGTTCGACGTGATGGCGATCGGCACCTACGAGACGCCGCAGTGGGGCAAGCGCGGCTGGCTCGCGCCGATCACCGGGCTGCCCGCCGACTACGACCTGAACGACATCGTGAAGACCGCGCGCGACAGCCTGTCGTACAACGGCCAGCTCTACGCGCTGCCGTTCTACGTCGAAAGCTCGATGACGTTCTACCGCAAGGACCTGTTCGCGGCGAAGGGGCTGAAGATGCCCGACCAGCCGACCTACGACCAGATCGCCGAATTCGCGGACAAGCTCACCGACAAGGCGAAGGGCACCTACGGGATCTGCCTGCGCGGCAAGGCCGGCTGGGGCGAGAACATGGCGTACGTGTCGACGGTGGTGAACACGTTCGGCGGGCGCTGGTTCGACGAGAACTGGAACGCGCAGCTCACGTCGCCCGAATGGAAGAAGGCGATCTCGTTCTACGTGAACCTGCTGAAGAAGGACGGCCCGCCGGGAGCGAGCTCGAACGGCTTCAACGAGAACCTGACGCTGACCGCCTCGGGCAAGTGCGCGATGTGGATCGACGCGACGGTCGCGGCCGGCATGCTCTACAACAAGCAGCAGTCGCAGGTGGCCGACAAGATCGGTTTCGCGGCCGCGCCGGTGGCCGCCACGCCGAAGGGTTCGCACTGGCTGTGGGCATGGGCGCTGGCCGTGCCGAAGACGTCGAAGCAGCAGGACGCCGCGCGCAAGTTCATCGCGTGGGCGACGTCGAAGCAGTACATCGAGATGGTCGGCAAGGACGAGGGCTGGGCATCGGTGCCGCCGGGCACGCGCGCGTCGACGTACCAGCGCCCCGAGTACAAGGCCGCCGCGCCGTTCTCCGACTTCGTGCTGAAGGCGATCGAGACGGCCGACCCGAACGATCCGTCGCTTAAGAAGGTGCCGTACACGGGCGTGCAGTACGTCGGGATTCCTGAATTCCAGTCGTTCGGCACGGTGGTCGGCCAGTCGATCGCGGGCGCGGTCGCGGGCCAGATGACGGTCGACCAGGCGCTCGCCGCCGGGCAGGCCGCCGCCGACCGCGCGGTGCGGCAGGCCGGCTACAAGAAGTAACGCGCCGGCAGTCACGCGGCCCGCGGCGTGCGCCGTTGCACACCGCGGGCTGGCGAAGCCGAAAGGCGGGCAGGCCGTTCGCGCCCGCGCATCAACCGGAGGGACTCCGATCATGCGTCACCTGCGTCTTCCCCTGAGTCACGCCCACGCGCCGTCGGTCGGCGACGCGTCGTCGCCGCCGGGCGCGCCGCGCCGTGCGCGCGGCGGCGCGAGCTGGCTCGTGTCGCCGTCCGTCGCGGTGCTGCTGCTGTGGATGTCGATTCCGCTCGCGATGACGATCTGGTATTCGTTCTCGCGCTACAACCTGCTGAACCCGGACGTGAAAGGTTTTGCCGGGTTCGACAACTACCGCTTCCTCGCGACCGATCCGTCGTTCCTGCCCGCGATCTGGCACACGCTCGTGCTGATCGGCGCGGTGCTCGCGATCACGGTGGTCGGCGGCGTGCTGATGGCCGTGCTGTTCGACCGCAAGTTCTACGGGCAGGGCGTCGCGCGGCTGCTCGCGATCGCGCCGTTCTTCGTGATGCCGACGGTCTCCGCGCTGATCTGGAAGAACATGATCCTGCACCCGGTGTACGGGCTCGTCGCGAACGCGATGCGCGCGCTCGGGATGACGCCGATCGACTGGTTCGCCGACTACCCGCTCACCGCGGTGATCATCATCGTCGCGTGGCAGTGGCTGCCGTTCGCGTTCCTGATCCTGTTCACCGCGATCCAGTCGCTCGACCAGGAGCAGAAGGAAGCCGCGCGCATCGACGGCGCGGGCCCGATCGCGATGTTCTTCTACATCACGCTGCCGCACCTGAAGCGTGCGATCGCCGTGGTCGTGATGATGGAGACGATCTTCCTGCTGTCGATCTTCGCGGAAATCTATACGACGACGGGCGGCGGCCCGGGCGACGCGACGACCAACCTGTCCTACCTGATCTACGCGCTGGGCCTGCAGCAGTTCGACGTCGGCCTCGCGTCCGCGGGCGGCATCATCGCCGTGGTGGTCGCGAACGTCGTGTCGTTCTTCCTCGTGCGGATGCTCGCGCGCAACCTGAAGGGAGAGTACGAGAAATGAGCGACCTGACCTTCGAAGGCCGGCGCGGGCCGGCCGTGTTCGACCTCGTGCGGCGCGCGTTGCCCGGCACGCTCGCGTGGCTGATCGCGCTGCTGCTGTTCTTCCCGATCTTCTGGATGGCGATCACCGCGTTCAAGACCGAGCAGCAGGCCTACGCGTCGACGCTGTTCTTCATGCCGACGCTCGACAGCTTCCGCGAGGTGTTCGCGCGCAGCAACTACTTCGCGTTCGCGTGGAATTCGGTGCTGATCTCTGCCGGCGTCACGGTGATCTCGCTGCTGTTCGCGGTGCCGGCCGCCTACGCGATGGCGTTCTTTCCGAACCATCGCACGCAGAAGGTGCTGCTGTGGATGCTGTCGACGAAGATGATGCCGTCGGTCGGCGTGCTCGTGCCGATCTATCTGCTGTGGAAGAACGCGGGGCTGCTCGATACGGTATCGGGGCTCGTGATCGTCTACACGCTGATCAACCTGCCGATCGCGGTGTGGATGACCTTCACGTACTTCAACGAAATCCCGAAGGACATCCTGGAGGCCGGGCGCATCGACGGCGCGTCGACGTGGCAGGAGATCGTCTACCTGCTGATGCCGATGGCGCTGCCGGGGCTCGCGTCCACCGCGCTGCTGCTCGTGATCCTGTCGTGGAACGAGGCGTTCTGGAGCATCAACCTGTCGAGTTCGAACGCCGCGCCGCTGACGGTGTTCATCGCGTCGTACTCGAGCCCCGAAGGGTTGTTCTGGGCGAAGCTGTCCGCCGCTTCCCTGCTCGCGGTCGCGCCGATCCTGATCGTCGGCTGGCTGTCGCAGAAGCAGCTCGTGCGCGGGCTCACGTTCGGGGCGGTCAAATGAGCGCGGCCGGCGAGGGGGCTGCCGGCCACGGCGCGAACGTCCTGATCTGCGATTGCGACGGCGTGCTGATCGACAGCGAGGCCGTGGCCGCCGACGTGATCGTGCGCGAACTCGATGCGCGCTGGCCGGGCGTCGACGCGCGGCCGGCCGTGATGCCGCTGCTCGGGCTGCGCATCGAGCGCGTGCTGGCCGGTGCCGGCGAGGCCGTCGGCCGCACGCTGTCGGCCGCCGACGTCGACGCGATCCGCCGCGCGGTCGAGGCGGCGGCCGTCAATGCGCCGATGGTCGACGGCATCGACACCGCGCTGGCCGCGATCCCGTTGACGACGGCCTGCGCGAGCAACAGCTACCGCGCATACGTCGAGGCGGCGCTCGCGCGCACGGGCCTCGCGCGCTTCTTCGGCGACCGGCTGTTCTGCGCGGATGCCGTCGCGCGGCCCAAGCCCGCGCCCGACGTGTACCTCGCGGCCGCGCACTCGCTCGGCGCGGCGCCCGCGCACTGCCTCGTGGTCGAGGACAGCGTGACGGGCATCACCGCGGCGGCCGCGGCCGGCATGACCGTGCTCGGCTTCGTCGGCGGCGGGCACGCGTCGGCGGCCCAGATCGACGCGCTGCGCGGGATCGGCGCGCGTCACGTATTCGACGACATGCACGAGTTGCCCGGCTACGTCGCGCGCTGGCAGGCGACGGGCGCGGTGCTGCCGAACTAGCAACGATTGCGCGCCGCCGGCGAGGCGGCGCATCACGAACGAACGGAGACAGATCATGGCAAGCGTGCTCCTGCGCAACATCGCGAAGCGCTACGACGACACCGAAGTGCTGCGCAACGTCAACCTCGACATCGCCGACGGCGAATTCGTCGTGTTCGTCGGGCCGAGCGGCTGCGGCAAATCCACGCTGATGCGGATGATCGCGGGCCTCGAGGATATTTCGAACGGCGACCTGCTGATCGACGGCGCGAAGGTCAACGACGTGCCGAGCGCGAAGCGCGGCATCGCGATGGTGTTCCAGTCGTATGCGCTGTACCCGCACATGACGCTGTACGACAACATGGCGTTCGGCCTGAAGCTCGCGGGCGCGAAGAAGCCCGAGATCGACCAGGCCGTGAAGCAGGCCGCGAAGATCCTGCACATCGATCACCTGCTCGACCGCAAGCCGAAGCAGCTGTCGGGCGGCCAGCGGCAGCGCGTCGCGATCGGCCGCGCGATCACGCGCAAGCCCAAGGTGTTCCTGTTCGACGAACCGCTGTCGAACCTCGACGCCGCCTTGCGCGTGAAGATGCGGCTGGAATTCGCGCGGCTGCACGACGAGCTGAAGACGACGATGATCTACGTGACGCACGACCAGGTCGAGGCGATGACGCTCGCGGACAAGATCGTCGTGCTGTCGGGCGGCGCGGTGCAGCAGGTCGGCACGCCGAACACGTTGTATCACGCGCCGGCGAACCAGTTCGTCGCGGGCTTCATCGGCTCGCCGAAGATGAACTTCCTGAAGGGCACGGTCGAATCGGCCGACGCGGGCGGCGTGCTCGTGCGCTTCGACAGCGGCGAGACGCAGCGCGTGGCGGTGGACGCGAGCGCGCTGCAGCGCGGCGCCGCGGTGACCGTCGGCGTGCGGCCCGAGCACCTGCTGGTCGACGCCGCCGCGGACGGGGTGGCCGCGCGGACGATGGCGGTCGAGTCGCTCGGCGATGCCGCCTATCTGTATGCGGAGTCGGCCGCCGCGCCGGACGGGCTGATCGCGCGGATTCCGCCGCTCGACACGTACCGCACCGGCGAGGCGCTGCGCGTGCATGCGCAGGCCGAGCACTGCCACCTGTTCGACGAGCAAGGCCACGCGTTCCGTCGGCTGAGCGCGCACGCGAAGGCCGCGTGACGACCGGCGGCCGCGCCGCTCAGATGCGCAGGTGGTCGGCCAGGTAGTCGACGAACGCGCGCAGCTTCGGCGTCGGGTGCCGGCCCGACGGCCACAGCACGTGGAACGGCGTGCGGCTCGCGACGTGCTCGTCGAGCACCGTGCGCAGCGTGCCGTCGGCCAGCGCGTCGTGCACGAAGAACTCCGGCAGGCACGCGATGCCGTGCCCACGCAGCACGAAGCACAGGCGCGCTTCCGCGCTGTTGCTGACCATCGTGACCGGCACCTCGGGCGGCGGGCCGTGACGCGGCACGCGCAGCGGCCAGGTCTGGAGCCGGCCGCTGCTCGGGAAGCGGTAGTGCAGGCAGCGGTGACGCGCGAGATCGGCCGGCGTGCGCGGCGTGCCGTGCCGGTCGAGATAGGCGGGCGACGCGACGAGGTGCTGGCGGAAATGGCCGAGCAGCCGCGACGACAGCCGCGAGTCCGACGGCTGGCCGGTGCGCAGCACCGCGTCGAATCCTTCGTCGACGACGTCGACGAGCCGGTCGCTGAAATCGATGTCGAGCTCGATCTCCGGATACGCGGCCATGAAATCGGCGAGCACCGGCAGCAGCAGCGTGCCGATCGTCGGCAGGCTCACGCGCAGCCGCCCGCGCGGCGCTTCGGCACTGTGCGTCAGTTCCTGTTCGGCCGCGTCGAGCTCGGCGATCACGCGCCGGCACCGTTCGAGAAAACGCGCGCCTTCGGCCGTCAGCGTGATGCTGCGCGTGCTGCGGTGAAAGAGCCGCACGTTCAGGCGCGCCTCGAGCCGCGCGATGCGCTTGCCGATCGCCGATGCCGACAGCCCGAGCGCGCGGCCGGCCGCGACGAAGCTGCGCGTTTCCGCGACCTGAACGAACACGACGAAGCCGCCCAGATTTTCCATGCCGGTTCCCGATTGCGGACATCGATGTCCGGATTGTCCGGAACTCTACCCCGGTTTTTCTTCCCGCGCCGGCTCCCTACGATGGGCGTTCCTTCACCGTTCGAGGTCACGCCATGTCATTCCTGCCTGTCACCGCCCGTCGCGTCGAAACCGGGAGCGCGTCATGAGCGATTGCCCGTCGATGGACAGCCGCGTTGCCGGCCTGCCGGCACAGGCGGCCGAACGCCTGCCGGTCGCGAACCTGCTGGCGCTCGCCACCGCCGCCTTCATCACGGTCCTCACCGAAGCGCTGCCGGCCGGCCTGCTGCCGTTGATGAGCGCCGACCTGCGCGTGCCCGAGGCGCTGATCGGCCAGCTCGTGACCGTGTATGCGCTCGGCTCGATCGTCGCGGCGATCCCGCTTGTCGCCGCGACGCGCGCGATGCGCCGGCGCCGCCTGCTGCTCGCGGCGCTCGCCGGCTTCGTCGTGTCGAACGCGCTGACGGCCGTGTCGCCGTACTACGCGCTCACGCTCGTGGCGCGCTTCGTCGCCGGCATGGCGGCGGGGCTGCTGTGGGCGCTGCTGGCCGGCTACGCGAGCCGGATGGTCGATGCGTCGCTGCGCGGCCGTGCGATCGCGGTGGCGATGCTCGGCGCGCCGGTCGCGATGTCGGTCGGCATTCCGGCCGGTACCGCGCTGGGCGCGGCGCTCGGCTGGCGCGTCGCGTTCGCGCTGATCACGCTGGCGGCGCTCGCGTTGATCGGCTGGATCCGCCTGCGCGTGCCCGATTACGCGGGGCAGCCCGCCGGCGTGCGCGAGCCCGTGCTTGGCGTGATGATGCTGCCCGGCGTGCGGCCGGTGCTGACCGTGATGTTCGCGTACGTGCTCGCGCACAACATGCTGTACACGTATGTCGCGCCGTTCCTGGCAGGGGTGCGGATGGGCACGCAGGTCGATGTGGTGCTGTTCGTGTTCGGCCTCGCGTCGCTGGCGGGCATCGCGCTGACGGGCGCATGGATCGGCGCCGCGCAACGACGGCTGACGCTCGCCAGCATCGCGCTGTTCGCGCTCGCGGCGCTGATGCTCGGCGCCGGGTCCGGGATGGCGATCGTCTATGCGGGCGTCGCGCTGTGGGGGCTCGCGTTCGGCGGCGCGCCGACGCTGTTCCAGACGGCCGCCGCGAACGCGGCGGGGGAATCGGCCGACGTCGCGCAGTCGATGCTCGTGACGGTGTGGAACCTCGCGATCGCCGGCGGCGGCATCGCGGGCGGGATGCTGCTCGGCGCGACGGGCGCCGGCGCGATTCCGTGGGTGCTCGTCGCGCTGCTGGCGGCCGCGTGGATCGGCGCGTGGCGCGCGCGCCGGCACGCGTTCCCGGCGCCGCGCGCGGCCTGAGCGGGCGGCACCGGCGGCGTCAGGCCGCCTTCGCGGCGAGCGCGGCGCGCGCGCAGGTTTCGTCGGTGACGAGCCCCGACAGCCAGCCGCCGCGCAGCGCGGCGATCACCGCGTCATGTTTCTTCGGGCCGCCGGCGAACGCGATCGTCGGCAGCTTCGGCGGCGTCGCGAGCGCGACGCTCGTCACGCGCGCGCTGGTCGACACCGTGATCTGCGTACCCTGCGCGTCGATCGGCACGCCGAGCAGCTCGGCCACCGCGCCGAGCGCGGTCATCTCGTCGCGTTCCTGTTCGGTGATGAAGCCGTCTTCGTAGAGCGGGCAGTGCGGCCCGATGTTGCCGATCCCGACGAACGCGACGTCGGCCTGGCCCGACAGCGCCTCGACGATCCGGTACAGCCGGTGATTGCACCACTGCGCGCGCTCGGCGTCGCTGTCGGCGAACAGTGGCGCGGGCAGCAGGAAATGCTTGCTGCCGGTTTTCTCGGAGATGTACTGCGCGACGTCGTAGCGGTTCGACGAACCGTCGGCCGCGATCGCGCCGACCATCGACACGAGCCGGTGCTGCGGGCGGTCGATCTGCGCGATCTGCGCGACCGCGGCCTTTAGCGTGCGGCCGCTGCTGACCGCGATCACCATCGGCCGCGTTTCGTTCAGGTAGCGCTCCATTACCTGCGCGCCGGCGACCGCGAGCTTGCGGTCGATCGCGTCGGGCGCATCGGCATCGACGGGCACGACTTCGCACATCGCGAGGCCGTAGCGTTTCGACAGCTGCGCGCCGAGATCGAGGCAGTCGGCGAGCCGGTGATCGACGCGCACGCGGATCAGGTTCTTCTCGACCGCGAACGCGACGAGGCGCTGCGCGACCGGGCGCGAGACCTGCAGCTTCTCGGCGATTTCGTTCTGCGTGTCGCCCGCGACGTAGTAGAGCCACGCGGCACGGGTGGCGAGATCGAGTTTTTCTGAGGACTTGGACACGATAGCGATTCGGTTTGGATCAGGGGGCCGCCCCGCGGGCCGGCCGGCAGGCCGCACGACGGCGTCCACTGTAACGCATGTCGTGCGCCGCCCCGCGGTCGCGCCTACGCGAGCCGCGTGCGCGACGGTTCGTACAGCGGTTGCACGTGACGGTACAGCGAGCGGAATGCGTCGAGGCGTTCGCGCAGCCGTGCATGGCGGGCGGCGTCCGGCGCGTATTCGGCACGCACCGGCGGCTTGGTCAGCACCGTGTGCGGATCGCCGCCGACGGCCAGCCAGCCGAGCCGCGCCGCACCGAGCGCCGCGCCCGTTTCGCCGCCGCCGATCTGGCGCGTGCGCACGTTCAGCGCGTCGGCGAGCAATTGCGCCCAGAACGCGCTGCGCGCGCCGCCGCCGATCAGCGACAGCTGGTCGGTTTCGACGCCGGCCGCATGCAATGCGTCCAGGCCGTCGGCGAGGCCGAGCGTCACGCCTTCGAGCACCGCGTAGCCGAGATGCGCGCGCTCGGTCGCATGCGTCATGCCGAAGAACACGCCCTGCGCATACGGGTCGTTGTGCGGCGTGCGTTCGCCGGACAGGTAGGGCAGGAACAGCGGCGCCGTCGCGAGCGCGTCGGCGTCGAGCGCTTCGACTTCGGCGAGCAGCGCGGGCTCGTCGGTGCCCGTCAGCTTGCAGACCCAGCGCAGGCAGCTCGCGGCCGACAGCACGACGCTCATCAATTGCCAGCGATCGGGAATCGCGTGGCAGAACGCATGGACGGCGGACGCGGGGTTCGGCATGAAACGGTCGCCGACCACGCTCAGTACGCCCGACGTGCCGAGCGACACGAAGCCGTCGCCCGCGTGGATCGCGCCGATGCCGAGCGCGCTCGTCGCGTTGTCGCCGCCGCCGCCCGCGACCACGACAGCCTCCGACAGCCCGAGCGTGCGTGCGACGTCCGCGCGCAGCGTGCCGGACGGCGCGTTGCCCTCGACGATGCGCGGCATCTGGTCGCGCGTCATGTCGCAGGCGGCGAGCAATGCGTCGGACCAGTCGCGGCGCGCGACGTCGAGCCACAGCGTGCCGGCCGCGTCCGACGGGTCGGACACTTTCGCGCCGGTCATCCGGAACCGCAGGTAGTCCTTCGGCATCAGCACGCACGCGGTGGCGGCGAACACGTCGGGTTCGTGCTTCGCGACCCACAGCAGTTTCGGTGCGGTGAAGCCCGGCATCGCGAGATTGCCGGCCAGTGCATGGAGATCGGGCGCGCGCTCGGTGAGCAGCGCGCATTCGTCGGCGCTGCGCATGTCGTTCCACAGGATCGCCGGGCGCAGCACGCGATCGTCGCGGCCGAGCAGCACGGCGCCGTGCATCTGCCCCGACAGGCCGATGCCGCGCACCTGCGCGAACGCGTGCGGGTGCCGCTCGCGCAACGTGGCGAGCGCGGCGAGCGTGCCTTGCCACCAGTCGTCAGGATGCTGTTCCGCCCAGCGCGGATGCGGCCGCGACACGGTGAACGGCGTGCCGGCCGTGCCGACGACCGTGCCGTCGGGGGCCAGCAGCAATACCTTCACTTCCGAGGTGCCGAGGTCGATGCCGAGATACATGAGCGATCCGTTCCGTCAGTGGGGAGTCGCTACTTTAGCCGCGCGGCAGCGCACGTGCCAAGGCAGGTTCGCCCGGATGCGCGTCAGCGCTGCGCCAGCCATGCGTCGACCCGCGCGAGCGCGCCGCGCAGTGCCTCGAACAGCGCCGCGTTGCCGGCGAGCGAGCCCCACAGCGCGCGGCTCGCGCCCAGCGCGACGACCGGGTCGTCGGCTTCGGCGATCGCCCGCGCGGCGCCGTCGTCCATCACGCCGTCCTGGTACGCATACGGCAGCAGGCCGCGCGCCCAGCGTTCGAGAAAGCGCAGGAACAACGCGGGCAGCACCGCGGTGGCCACCGGCGCCGCGCCGCGTGCGAACGATTCGACGAGCGTCGGCGCGATGAAGCCGGGGATCTTCGAGAAGCCGTCGGCCGCGACGCGCTGGTTGGTGTCGAGCACGTACGGGTTGCCGAAGCGTTCGAGCACGACGTCGCGGTAGCGCGCGAGATCGAGCGGGCTCGGGCTCAGGCACGGGATCACGTCCTGCGTCACGTAGTCGTGCGCGAAGCGGCGGATCGCCGCGTCGTGCGTGCCTTCGTGAATGTAGGTGTAGCCCGCGAGCGTGCCGGCCCACGCGATGCAGCTGTGCGTCGCGTTGAGGATGCGGATCTTCGCTTCCTCGTACGGGTGCACATCGTCGACGAGTTCGGCGCCGGCCAGTTCCCAGCGCGGCCGGCCGGCCGCGAAGCGGTCCTCGATCACCCACTGGATGAACGATTCGCCCATCACCGGGCACGCATCGTCGATGCCGGTGGCCGCGCGCACGCGTTCGCGCACGTCGGCGGTCGGGCGCGGCGTGATGCGGTCGACCATCGCGCTCGGCGTCGCGACGTGCGCGTCGAACCACGCGAGAAGGGCCGTTTCGCCGCGCCGTTCGAGAAATTCGCGCATCCCCGCGCGAAAGCGCGCGCCGTTGTTGCGCAGGTTGTCGCAGCTCTGCAGCGTGAGCGGGCCCGCGCCGCGCTTCACGCGTTCGGCGAGCAGCGTCGCGAGCGCGCCGTACAGCGTCGTGCGCGCGCCCTGCAGGTCGGCCGCCAGATCGGCGTTCGCGACGTCGAGCCGGTTGTGTTCGTCGAGGTAGTAGCCGCCTTCGGTGACGGTGAACGACACGATCCGGCAGGCCGGATCGGCGCCGGCGTCGACCAGCGCGGCGAGGTCGATCGACCACGGCAGCACGCGCGTGATCGCGCGGATCGTCTCGTACGCGCGCTCGCCTTGCGGCGTGACGGTTTCGAGCGTGTAGGCGCCGTGCTGTGCGGCGAGCGCGTCCATCGTCGCGCGCATGTCGTCGCGGATGTTGCCGACGGTCAGCGACCAGCGTTCGTCGGCCGGGACGGCCGCGTTCACGCGATGCAGATACCACGCCTGGTGCGCGCGGTGAAACGAGCCAGCGCCGATGTGCAGCAGCACGGGCGCGCGGGCGGAGGGCGATTCGCTCATCCGTTGTCTCCTGTTCGTGCCAGTCTTCTCAGTCGAATACGATCATTTGCTCTTTATGTGAGCGAATGATCGTATTCGGGCGAGCGAAAGTCAAGGCGGGGAAACGGCATTTCGATGGTGCACTGCGGCGGCTCGGGCACGGCGCGGGAGCCGCGCGCGCAAAGGGCCGGATGGGAAAGCGGTGTCGGCGGCGTGCGGCCGCATGAAGGCAGGGGGGCGGCCCGCACGTCGTCGTGACGGCGGGCGCATGACGGGCGTTACAGCGTGGTGCGCACGTGCCAGAGTTCGGGGAACAGCACGACGTCGAGCATCTTGCGCAGGTACGGCGCGCCGCTCGTGCCGCCCGTGCCCTGCTTGAAGCCGATGATGCGCTCGACCGTCGTCACGTGACGGAAGCGCCACTGGCGGAACGCATCCTCGAGATCGACGAGTTCCTCGGCCATCTCGTACAGCTCCCAGTGCTGCTGCGGGTGGCGATACACCTCGAGCCATGCGGCTTCGACCGTCTCGTCGTGCCGTGTCGGCTGCGTCCAGTCGCGATCGAGCCGTTGCGCCGCGATCGGGAACCCGCGCCGCGCGAGCAGGCGCACGACTTCGTCGTAGAACGACGGCGCTTCGAGCGTCGCGCGCACCTGTTCGAGGAGGTCGGGCCGGTGCGCATGCGGCTGCAGCATCTGCGCGTTCTTGTTGCCGAGCAGAAATTCGAGCTGGCGATACTGGTACGACTGGAAGCCCGACGACTGGCCGAGGTACGGGCGCATCGCCGAGTATTCGGACGGCGTCATCGTCGACAGCACGTTCCACGCCTGCACCAGTTGCTCGAGGATGCGCGACACGCGCGCGAGCATCTTGAACGCGGGCGGCAGCGCGTCGGTGCGCACCGCGTCGAGCGCGCCGCGCAGCTCGAACAGCGCGAGCTTCATCCACAGCTCGCTCGTCTGATGCTGGATGATGAACAGCATCTCGTTGTGATCGGGCGACAGCGGATGTTGCGCATCGAGGATCGAATTCAGCGACAGGTAGTCGCCATAGCTCATCGACTTCGAGAAATCGAGTTGCGCGTTGTGCCAGCCGGCATCGCCGGGCACGTGCGGCGCTTCGTGCGCGGCCGGTGCCGGTTGGGGGGCGCGTGCGCCCGAGAACGGGCAACCCGCCGGCGCATCGCCCCCGGGTGGCTGCATATGACCAGAATTCACGACTCTCTCCAGATTTGAATGACGAACGCGCGGCGCGCGCCGGGTAATGACGGTCAGGTCACCGCGCCGCGTTCGGCGAACTCGGGCGCCTTCCACGCGTCGGTGGCGAGGATGTCGCGCAGCGTTTCGACGGCGTCCCACACGTCGGCGAAGCGCGTATAGAGCGGCGTGAAGCCGAAGCGCAGCACGTACGGCTCGCGGTAGTCGCCGATCACGCCGCGCGCGATCAGCGCCTGCATCACTTCGTAGCCGTGCGGATGTTCGAAGCTCGCCTGCGAGCCGCGCTGGTGATGCGCGCGCGGCGTGACGAGCTTCAGCGACAAGCCCGCGCAGCGTGCTTCGACGAGCGCGATGAACGCATCGGTCAGCGCGAGCGACTTGCGGCGGATCGCCTGCATGTCGGTCTGCAGGAACACGTCGAGCCCGCATTCGACCATCGACATCGACACGATCGGCTGCGTGCCGCACAGGAAGCGCGCGATGCCCGGATCGGGCGCGAAGCCCGGCTGCATCGCGAACGGCGCGCGGTGGCCCCACCAGCCGGACAGCGGCTGCGAGAAATGCGCGTGATGGCGCTGCGGCACCCACACGAACGCGGGCGAGCCCGGGCCGCCGTTCAGGTACTTGTACGTGCAGCCGACCGCGCCGTCCGCGCGCGCGCCGTTCAGGTCGACCGGCACCGCGCCGGCCGAGTGCGCGAGATCCCACAGCATCAGCGCGCCCGCGTCGTGCACGAGCTGCGTGACGGCCGGCATGTCGTGCATGTAGCCGGTGCGGTAGTTCACGTGCGTGATCATCGCGACGGCCGTGTCCGCGCCGAGCGCGGCGGGCAGGTCGGCCGGATCGTCGATCAGGCGCAGCTCGTAAGCGCCGCCGAGCTGTTCGATCAGCCCCTGCGCGATATACAGGTCGGTCGGGAAGTTCGAGCGCTCCGACACGATCACGCGGCGTTCGGGCGCGCGCCCGGCCTGGTGGCGCAGCATCGCCGACAGCAGCTTGAACAGGTTGATCGAGATGGTATCGGTGACGACCGTTTCGCCGGGCGCGCCGCCGATCAGCGTCGCGAGCTTGTCGCCGAGACGGCGCGGCAGCGCGAACCAGCCGGCCGTGTTCCAGCTGCGGATCAGGCCTTCGCCCCATTCGGCGCCGATCACCTGCTGCGCACGCGCGGCCGACGTGCGGGGCTGCGCGCCGAGCGAGTTGCCGTCGAGGTAGATCACGCCGTCGGGCAGCGAGAACTGGTCGCGCAGCGGGGCAAGCGGGTCGTCGCGGTCGAGCGCGAGCGCGTCTTCACGGGTCTTGATCATGATGTGGGGTCGTGGGTCGGGGTAATCAGGAAGCATGCGCGGGCAGCGCGCGCAGCACCGCGCGCACGGGGCTCGCGTCGAGCGTCGCGAATTTCAGCGGCAGCGCGATCAGTTCGTAGTCGCCGGGCGGCACGTCGTCGAGCACGATGCCTTCGAGGATCGCCATCCGGTGCGCGCGCACGCGGTGATGCGCGTCCATCGTCTTCGATTCCTGCGGATCGAGCGACGGCGTATCGATGCCGATCAGCTTCACGCCGCGGGCGGCGAGCAGGTCGACGGCCGCGGGCGCGACCGCGCAGAAATCGCTGTTCCACTGCTCGACGCTGGCGCGCGCACAGGTGCGCAGCAGCACGCGCGGCGGCACGCCGTCGAGCGCGGCCGCGATGTCGGCCGGCTGCACGACCGGCGATGCGCCGATGCAATGGATCACGCGGCACGGGCCGAGATAGGTGTCGAGCGGCACGGCGCCGATCGGCGCGCCGTCGGCGTCGTAATGCAGCGGCGCATCGCAGTGCGCGCCGGTGTGGGGCGACAGCGTCACGCGCGCGACGTTGACCGGCGAGCCGGCCTCCATCCGCCACACGCGTTCGACGGAAACCGGCGTATCGCCCGGCCACACGGGCGTGGCGGGGCTGACAGGCGGCGAGATGTCCCAGAGGGTGTCCATGGCATGACGAATCGGTGAGTCGATGCTTCGAATGATAGGTGGACGCTCGCAGAAAGTGCTTGCGAAATAAACATGGACAATCCGCCGGATTGGCAGATAATTCGACTGAGAGGGAAAACGGGGACCAAAAGTGCACGCGATCACGCTCGATGCCACCGACTGCCGGATTCTGGCGGTACTGCAGGAGGAGGGCAGAATCAGCAATCTCGACCTGGCGGAACGCATTTCGCTTTCGCCGTCCGCCTGCCTGCGCCGCATGCGCCTGCTCGAGGAGCAGGGCGTGATCGAGCACTATCGCGCGTGCCTGAGCCGCGAGAAGCTCGGCTTCGAGCTCGAGGCGTTCGTACAGGTGTCGATGCGCAACGAAGAGAATCAATGGCACGAGCGCTTCGCGGAAGCGCTGCGCGAATGGCCGGAGGTGGTCGGCGCGTTCGTCGTGACCGGCGAGAGCCACTATCTGCTGCGCGTGCTCGCGCACAACCTCAAGCACTATTCGGATTTCGTGCTGAACCGGCTCTACAAGGCGCCGGGCGTGATGGACATCCGTTCGAACATCGTGCTGCAGACGCTGAAGGATGAAGCCGGCGCGCCGGTCGGGCTGGCGCGCACGGGGGCGATCAAAGCGGTGTGAGGCCGTGGAAGCCGCCGCCGTGGAACACCAGCGGCGGGGTCGCGTCCGATACCGCACGCACGCCGCAGCGTTCGACTTCGCCGACGAAGATTACGTGGTCGCCTTCGTCGTAGCGGCTGCGGTTGTGACATTCGAACCACGCGAGCGCGCCGTCGAGCACCGGCATCCCCGAGTTGCCGGCCGCATGCGCGATCCCTTCGAAGCGGTCGCCCTTGTAGGTCGAGAAGCGCTTGCACAGGTCGAGCTGCGACGCCGCGAGCACGTTCACCACGTAATGACTGTTGCCGCGGAACACGGGCGTCGACGCCGATTTGTGCGCGAGACTCCACAGCACCAGCGGCGGATCGAGCGAAACCGAGTTGAACGAGCTCGCGGTGATGCCGATCAGCTGCCCGGACGGTGCGCGCGTCGTGATCACCGTCACGCCCGTCGCGAACTGGCCGAGTGCCTGCCGGAAGGCGGTCGCGTCGAAATCCGGCGGGTTGGCGCGGCTCATCGGGCCACCATCCGGAACGAGACAGGCAGGCGCGGCGCGACGCGGGTGGCGCGGGCACGGCGGACGAAAGGCGACAAGGCGGTCGATTGGGAAGGGGTGCGCATGGCCCGATTTTAGCGGAATCGGGGCTGGCGGGCCCGGCCGGACGGCGCATCGCGGGGGCAGGGTGGCATAGCGAACACTGCGTCGCGCGGCGGGATGCGCTGCCGCGGGTGGGCGGCCTGGCCGTCGTGCCCGTTCGGGTGCCGCGCCGGCGCATCCTGCCGGCCGTCGCTCCCGAGCTATCGCGCCGCCGCCAGTCCGAGCGACAGCGCGCCCGTCACGATCAGGCTCGATGCCCACACGGCATCGAGATTGAACCAGCTCCGCGACACGAACTTCAGCCCGAGATAGCGGTACACGAGCCATGCGAGCCCGCCGCCCGCGGCGATCATCGCGGCCGCGTGCACGGCCGCGACGACGAGTGCCATCCCGAGATGCGCATCGACGAGCACGGTCGCGGCGCGGTGGCCCGCATCGCGGTCGAGGCCGCACAGCCCGAGGTAGACCGGCACCAGCATCAGCCCCGCGCCGTGCGCGATCGCGATCGCGAACGACCACAGGCCGAGCCGCGCCGGCGGGATTCGCGCGAGCGCGCGCGGGTGCCGGCGCCGGATCAGCAGCACGGCGCCGAAGCCGATCACGAGCGCGCTCGCGCCGATCCGGATCGCCGACTGCCACGCGAGCAGCGCGGCGAGCAGCCCGAACGGCAGCATCACCGCGAAGACCGCGAGCGCATGGCCGAGCGCGAGATAGCCGAGCGCCGCGACGAGCGCGGTGCCGCGGCGCGTCATCAGCGCGTTCGATACCGCGAGCGGCCAGCCCATCGCGGGATTGAGCCCGTGATAGACGCCGCTCGCGAGCACGGCCGCCCACAGGGCGACCTGCGCGTGCAGGCCGGCGTTCAACGCCTGACCGACGGATAGCAGAACGAGTCGGTCGAGCAGTCGCCGCCTTCGAGCCGGATCTGGTGCGCGCGATAGCCGTCGGGGAATTCGACCCAGTAGTCGTCGGCGAGCGTCAGCCCGCCGTCCGGCCCCGCATGCGCGAGCACCTGCGCGCCCGGCACGCCGTCCGGATAGAACTGGTCGTCCCACGTCGAATACAGCGAATTGGTCCAGTACACGCGCCGGCCGTCGCGGCTGATCTCGACCATCTGCGGGCCGCCTGCGAACCGGCGGCCGTTCGTGTGCGGCGCACGGCGCGCGACGCCGCCGATGCGTACCGACCCCGCGAGCACCGGATTGTGCGGATCCGACACGTCGTACTGGCGCATCTCGCCGGTGCCCCAGCACGACACGTACAGGAAGCGGTCGTCGAGCGACAGGTCGATGTCGGTCACGAGCGGCGGCACCACGCCGAATCCCTGCAGCAGCGGCGGCAGCTCATCGGCCGTGGCCGGCTCGGCGGGAATCGTCGCGGTCTTCTTCACATGGAACTTGCCGTCCTCACGCCACCAGGTCCAGATCGAGCCTTCGAGGTTGGTCGTGTCGACCACGACGCCGACGAACCCGTATTCGCGCGCCGGGTCGTGCGCGGGCCGTACCTCCAGCGCCATCTGGTGCTGCGCGCCGAGATCGATCGTCTGCACGTTGCGCCGCGCGCGCAGGTCCCAGAAATGCAGCCGGTGCCCGTACTTGTTCGCGAGCAGGTCCTCGGGGACGATGCCGTTCTCGAACTGCGGCGGCAGCGCCCATTCGCTCGACACCATGTAGTCGCGCGGCAGGTTCCACCAGAAGTCGTAGTGCTTGTCCTGCGAGCCGCGGTCGATCTCCCAGCGGCCGAGCACGTCGAACGTCTCGCAATCCATGATGAAGATGCCGGGCGCGCCGTCGGTGCCGTCCTTGCCCGCGCCGCCGAGCGTGCTCACGTAGATGCCTTCGGGGCCGCAATGCACGGTGTGGGGGCGCGAGTAGCCGGTCTTCGCGAAGATCTCGTCGGGCTCGATGATCTTGTGGATGCGCGCCTGCGTCGGGTGCGGCTTCGTATCGATCACGTAGATGCGCGACGAGCGCAGGCCCGGGATGATCAGGAAGCGGCGCTCGAGGAACGCATGGCCGGTCAGCGGCGACAGCGACGACGAGCACGCATTCCAGCCGAAGTGGTGAAACTCGTCGCCGGTGTTCGGCATCGTCACCGTATGCACGATTTTTCCGTAGGTCGGCGATCCGGGCTTCACGTCGATCACGGCGAGCGCGTCGGGTCTGGAAAAATCGGGGCTCAGCAACAACGTATAGGCAAATTCCTCCGCCGGCGCCTGCATCGCAAGCTCGGGTGAAGCATGAAACGTCGGGTCAGGCCGCATGCTCATGGTGATGCCCTCTCGATGGGTTCGGATCGTGAACGCACGGCCGTTCGTTGCGGGCGTGCGGGTCGGGATGGCCGCGCGGCGCGCATCGTGCCGGCGGATGCGATCGGCAGGCGGACGCACGTGTCGGTGCCACGCGCGTTGCCATGCATCAGATCGTGAAAGCGGGGAAAGCCGGTAAGAGGCCAGTTCAAAAAGGCTGCTCGATACGCCTGAAGATGTTCCAACAGACAAGCGAGCAGCCGAGTTTGAGAAATGCTTCGTGAATGTCAGCACGTCGCTCGAAGCGAGTGCGTAGACGTCGAAAATTGTGGAGCCATGAGTGCGTGCGTTCGACCACCCAACGATACTTGCCGAGTCCGCTACCGTGTTCGGTCCGGCGCTTGGCAATCACCGGCTCGATACCGCGATTTCGCAATGCTTGCCGATGTCGCTCAGAGTCGTAGCCGCGATCGGCATAGACCACGCGAGGCCGTTGAATCGGGTGGCCGCGTAGGCCGCGAATCGATGGAATTGCGTCGATAAGCGGCAGCAACTGCGTAACATCGTTGACGTTCGCGCCAGTCAGGATCGCGGCGAGAGGTGTGCCATTGGCGTCGGTGACGATGTGATGCTTGGAGCCGGGTCGCGCGCGATCGGTGGGGTTCGGGCCAGTTTTTGGCCCGCCCCAACGGCCCGTACCGATGATGAATCGACGGCGGCACGCGAGAAATCGATCTGGTCGGCTGCCCGAAGTTTGGCGAGCAACAGTTCGTGGAGGCGATCCCACACGCCGGCCTCGTGCCAGTCGCGAAGCCGGCGCCAACAGGTCGTCCCCGAGCCGAAGCCGAGCTGCGTCGGCAGATGGTTCCATCGAATACCGGTCTTGAGCACGAACAGGATGCCGTTTAATGCTGCTCGATTCGGAACCGGAAACCGTCCTGGGTTCTTCGTTCGCCGCGGTTTCGGTGGCGGCAGTAATGGTTCGATGAGTATCCACAATTCGTCATCAACGATCGGCGATTGCATTCCTCATGATCCCGTTGCTCAGATGCGTGAGGTTAACAGGTCGCCGGTGAAGTTAACAGCCCCTTCGGGGTCTTTTTGAACTGGCCTCTAAAGGCAATACGCGGGATCGCCGCGCCGGGGGCGGGACGGACGCGTGGCCTGGCGTTGGTACGGTTGAAGCGGCGGCCCGCGGCGCGACGACGGCCAGGCGGGCGACGCAGGCGAATTCTGTTAAGGCGTGCATATCGATGTTCCGGCGGATGATGTTTGCATCAGGGTCGGGCATGCATCGGGCGCTGCGTGCGCGGCGACGGGTTTGCCGCCGCTCGCGCGTGCCTCAGTGTAGACGAGAAACGTGCGGCGAGTCGCGCGCGGCACCTGTGCAATCTGCCAGGTTCGCGCGCGAGTGAGATACTTGCCGGAGTGTCGCCGTGCCCCGCATCGAGGGCCGCGCGGCGGCGGGATGGAACGGCGGCAGCCGGCACGGGCGTGCCGCGGCCGTCATCAACGAGGGTCTGAATTCATGGGGAACGAGATGCTTGAAACCGCGACTTTGGGAGGCGGGTGTTTCTGGTGCACGGAGGCCGTGTTTCTCGACGTCGACGGCGTGACGGCCGTCCAGTCGGGTTATGCGGGCGGCCATACGCGCAATCCGGGCTACCGCGACATCTGCGAAGGCGACACGGGCCACGCGGAAGTCGTCAACGTGACGTTCGATCCGGCGCGCATCGCGTATCGCGAGATCCTCGAGATCTTCTTCGCGACGCACGATCCGACCCAGCTGAACCGGCAGGGCAACGACGTCGGCACGCAGTACCGGTCGGTCGTGTTCACGCATTCGGATGCGCAGCGCGACACGGCGCTCGACGTGATCCGCGAGCTCGAGCGCGAGCAGGTGTTCGGCCAGCCGATCGTCACGCAGGTCGTGCCGCTCGACGGCAACTACTGGCCGGCCGAGGACTATCACCAGAACTATTACGCGCGCAACCCGGGGCAGGGCTACTGCTCGGTCGTGATCGGGCCGAAGCTCGCGAAATTCCGGCAGAAGTTCTCGCACCGGCTGAAGTCGCTGCGCGGCGCGTAAGCGGGTAGCCGGCCGGGCCGGGCGTTACGCCCCCTCCGTTACGCCGCCTCGTTGCGCCACTGCGCGCACGCGGCGGCGATTTCGCGCGCGAGCGCGATGCACGACAGCGGCGCGGAGCCTTCCGCCTTGTTGTTGATCGTGATGATCACCGGCTGCCCGGCCAGCGCGTAGCGCGCGGCCAGTTCGGCGAGCGCCGAGCGCGTGGCCGGATCCTCGTCGACGAGTTTGTCGAACGGCTCGTATTTCGCTTTCGCCTGTTCGTACTTGAAGCCGCCGTGCAGGCTCCAGCGCACGATCAGCGGGCCCGGTGCGTCGCCGTCGAGCAGCGCGAGCGCGGCGGCCTGGCGCAGCGGGTCGGGCATTCGCGCGTGCAGCCCGACGCAGTAGCGCACGCCGAGCGACGCGAGCGCGCGGATGAAGCGCGGCGTGAGCAGGCTCGCGTCACGGATCTCGATCGCGTATCGCGGGCCGTCGGCTGCCGGCGCGAGCGGCGGGAGCGCCGCGAAGAACGCGGTCAGCCGGTCGATCAGCGCGGCCGGTTCGGCAAGCAACGGGTCGGGCAGCGGCGAGAACTGGAACACGAGCACGCCGGCTTTCCGGCCGAGCCCTTCGAGGCATGGCTGCACGAATTCGCGGGTCGCGAGCGCGGCGTCGAGGAAGGTCGGGTTCGGTCCCGACGGTTCGCCGCGGCGGCCGCGGATCACCGCGTCGGTCACCGACGCCGGCGCCTTCACGACGAAGCGGAAGTCGTCGGGCACCTGCTGCGCGTAGCGCAGGTAGTCGGCCACCGACAGCGGGCCGTAGAACGACCGGTCGAGGCTCACGCTCCTGAGGAGCGGATGCGCGCCGTACGCTTCGAGCCCTTCGCGCGACAGCTTCGTCTGCGCGAAATCGCCGTCGTAGACGATGCCGTTCCAGCCGGGGAAATACCACGACGACGTGCCGAGCCGGACGTTCGGCGGCAGGCCGGCCGCGGCGTCGGCAACGTCCGCCGAGATCGGCGCGGGCAGCACGCCGCGCTTGCGTCGGCCCTTCTTCGGCGGCGCGGCGGGCGGCGACGGTTCGTCCCACAGCAGCCCCGAGGACGGTGCCGGTTCGTCGTCGGCCGCGCGGGAGGGGGCCCGGGCACGCGGTGCCGGCGGCGCTTCGTCCTGCGCCTGCGGCGTCACGGGGTCATCGGTGCGGGCGGGGCGGGGGTCGTCAGTGGGTGACGGCGACGCGCGTGCCGCGTCCGCCGGCACGCCGAACAGGTCGAATTGCCCGTCGGCGTGCGACCCGTCCGTGTCGTCGCGCTGCTGTCGTTCCGGCGGCGTCTTGCGCCGCGTCCTGCCGTCACCCATGCATGCCCAGCGTGAAGCGCCGCCTAGCGCGGCAGCGCGTGTTCGTACATATAGCGCCGCGACCACGGCAGCGTTTTCGCGCTGCGTCCGGCCTTGCGGCACACGATCTGGAAGATCGACACGTCGTCGTGCTCGAATGCATACGCGCAGCCGGCAAGATACACGCGCCAGATGCGGAATTTTTCGTCGTCGACGAGGGCTTTCGCCTGGTCGGCCTTCGCCTCGAAGTTTTCCGTCCAGATGTCGAGCGTGCGCGCATAGTGCCGGCGCAGGCTTTCGACGTCAACCGCTTCGAGCCCGCCGCGCTGCGCCGCTTCGAGCGCGAGGCTGATGTGCGGCAGCTCGCCGTCCGGGAACACGTAGCGGTCGATGAATTCGCCGCCGCCGAGCGCCGTCTCGCCGCTTTCCGCGTCGGTCGACGTGATCCCGTGGTTCATCGCGATGCCGTCGTCGGCGAGCAGGTCATGGATGCGCGAGAAGTAGAGCGGCAGGTTCTTGCGGCCGACGTGCTCGAACATCCCGACGCTCGTGATGCGGTCGAACTGGCCTTCGATCTCGCGGTAATCCTGCAGACGAATCTCGATCCTGTCTTCCAGCCCCGCGGCCTTTACACGCGCGGTCGCCAGGTCGAACTGGTTCTGCGACAGCGTCACGCCGAGACACGTCGCGCCGAACTTCTGCGCGGCGCGCAGCACGAGCGCACCCCAGCCGCAGCCGATGTCGAGCAGGCGCTGGCCGGGCTCGAGCTGGATCTTCGTCAGGATGTGGTCGATCTTCTTGATTTGCGCGGTGGCGAGATCCTCGTCGCCGTTCTCGAAGTACGCACACGAGTACACCATGTTCTCGTCGAGCCACAACTGGTAGAACGCGTTCGAGACGTCGTAGTGGTACTGGATCGCCTTCTTGTCGGTGCTCTTCGAATGATTGAAGTAGCGTTTCACGCGCGCGAGCTTGCTCGCGCTCGTCACGGTGCTGCGGGCGAGCGAGTAGCCGATGTTGATGATGTCCGACAGCTTGCCTTCGATGTCGATCTTGCCCTTCACGTACGCCTCGCCGAGATTGTCGAGGCTCGGTTCGAGCAGCAGCGGCAACGCCGACGCGCTGTTTACCTTCAGCGTGACCTGCGGTGCGCTGAAGGTGCCGAAATCGAGTTGCTCGCCGTTCCACAGCACGAGGCGCGCCGGTATGTTCGCTTTCGCCCGTACTTCGTCCGCCCACTGTGCCAGCTTCTTTTCCCAGAACATTTGGATTCTCCGTTTGTTCGTTGAATCGAATACAGCCAAGTATCTTGACCGGCGCCCGCCGCTTGCGAAGCGGGCGCCCGGATGCAACACGAGACACGACCGGCGTGCGCCGGCGCCGCGCTTACGGCGACAGGCGCGAGATCGTCCAGCCCGCCGCCGTCGAGGCGTCGCGCGTATAGAGCAGGCGGTCGTGCAGCCGCGACGGGCGCCCTTGCCAGAACTCGATCGAGTCGGGCACGAGGCGGTAGCCGCCCCAGTGCGGCGGGCGCGGCGGGTTGTCGCCGTAGCGTTCGCTGACGGCCTGTTCGCGCGCTTCGAGCGTCGCGCGGCTGTCGATCACGGTGCTCTGGTCGGACGCCCATGCGCCGATGCGCGAGCCGAGCGGGCGCGACGCGAAATAGCGGTCGCTTTCTTCCGCACTGGTTTTCTCGATCCGGCCTTCGATGCGCACCTGGCGTTCGAGCTCGATCCAGTAGAACAGCAGCGCGGCTTGCGGATGCACGGCGAGATCGTGCCCCTTGCGGCTTTCGTAATTGGTGAAAAAGACGAACCCGCGCTCGTCGACGCCCTTGATGAGCACGATCCGCGCCGACGGCCGGCCGTCGGCGCCGACGGTCGCGAGCGTCATCGTGTTCGGCTCGGGCAGCTTGGCGGCGAGCGCCTCCTTGAACCAGCGATCGAACTGGGCGAAAGGGCTGGGGGCGGCATCGGCTTCGTCGAGCGAAGCACGTGAATAGTTGATGCGGAGATCGGCGAGAGTCGTCATGTTATGCAAACGCTTCAATCTGGGGCCAGTATAGCGAACGCGCGGGAATCGTGCGTGCACAGTGGCGCGTGCGAGCGGGGAGTTCAGGCAAAATAGAGGGCTGCACGACTTACGTTTTCCTTGCTGCCATGTCCGCTGCCGACGCTGCCCCGCCCAGTTCTTCTGATCTTACCCCGACCCCGCAAATCCAGCTTGACGTGGATCGCGCGCGGCGCTTCGGCGGCGTCGCGCGCCTGTACGGCGCGCCGGCGGCCGCCGCGTTCGAGCGCGCGCACGTCGCGGTGATCGGCATCGGCGGCGTCGGGTCGTGGGTGGCCGAGGCGCTCGCGCGCAACGCGGTCGGCACGCTGACGCTGATCGATCTCGACAACGTCGCGGAAAGCAATACGAACCGGCAGATCCACGCGCTCGACGGCAATTACGGCAAGCCGAAGGTCGACGCGATGGCCGAGCGGATCGCGTTGATCGATCCCGCGTGCCGTGTGAACCGGATCGAGGATTTCGTCGAGCCCGACAACTTCGACGCGCTGCTCGGCGGCGGCTTCGACTACGTGATCGATGCGATCGACAGCGTGCGCACGAAGGTCGCGCTGATCGCATGGTGCGTCGCGAAGCGGCAGCCGCTGATCGTCGTGGGCGGCGCGGGCGGCCAGCTCGACCCGACGCGCATCCGCATCGACGATCTCGCGCTGACGATCCAGGATCCGCTGCTGTCGAAGGTGCGTGCGCAGTTGCGCAAGCAGCACGGTTTTCCGCGCGGGCCGAAGGCGCGTTTCAAGGTCAGCGCCGTGTATTCGGACGAGCCGCTGATCTATCCGGAAGCGGCCGCGTGCGACCTCGAGGACGGTGCCGAGCCGTCCGCGGCTGCGCATGTCGCGGGGCTCAACTGCGCGGGATTCGGCTCGAGCGTGTGCGTGACCGCGAGCTTCGGGTTCGCGGCCGCCGCGCATGCGCTGCGCGCGATCGCGGCGCGGGCCGCCGGCTGAGCGAGCGACGCGCGCGCATCGACGATTGAGGGTGCGGCGCGAGTCGTGCGCCGCAAGCGATCCGGCGTCCGGCCGGGCCGTGGCGGCCCGGCTGAATCGCCGTATCGGGTCAGTTGAGCGCCATGCTCAGCTTGCGTCGCCACCCGGCGACGAGATCGGGGCGATCGCCGGCCAGCTCGAACACCGAGATCAACGTGCGGCGGCCGAGATCGTCGCCGTATGCGCGGTCGCGCTTGACGATTTCCAGCAACTGCTCCACCGCGCCTTCGTACGCGCGCCGCGCGATCAGGCTCTGCGCGAGGTCGAAGCGCGCGTCGAGGTCGGCCGGGTTCGCCGCGATGCGGGCTTCGAGCGCGTCGGTCGGCGGCAGGTCGGCCGTGGCGTCGAGCGCATCGAATCGGGTCTTGATCGCCTGGTAGCGCGGATCGCCGTTCTGCACCGTTTGCGGCGACAGGCGCTCGGTCTCGGCGCGCGCGGCGTCGACCTGGTTGTGCGCGAGCAGCAGTTCGATCAGGTCGAGGCGCGCGTCGTCGAAGCCGGGGTTCAGCGCGAGCGCCGCTTCGAGGTGCGTGAGCGCATCGTCGTAGCGCTGCTCGGCGATCGCGTATTGCGCGGCGCGGCGCTCGGCTTCCTCGGGCGCCGGCAGCAGCCGGTCGAGGAACGCGCGCAACTGGCCTTCGGGCAGGATGCCGACGAATTGATCGACCGGGCGGCCGTCGGCGAACGCGATCACGTGCGGGATGCTGCGCGTCTGGAAGTGCGCGGCCAGTTCCTGGTTCTCGTCGACGTTGACCTTCACGAGCTTCCAGCGGCCTTCGTAGTCGGCTTCGAGCTTTTCCAGCAGCGGGCCGAGCGTCTTGCAGGGGCCGCACCACGGCGCCCAGAAGTCGACCAGCACGGGCGTGTCCAGCGACGCCTCGATGACGTCTTTCTCGAAAGTGGCAAGCGTGGTGTCCATGTCGTTCTCTTCGGTTCGAATATCGTCAGGATGGGGGCGGCGCGCCCCTTTTTCAACGCGGCTTCGACTCGGGCAGCGGAATCCACTCGGTCTCGCCCGGCACCTTGCCCAGTTCCTGGCGCGTCCACGCTGCTTTCGCGCGCTCGATCGCGTCGCGGCTGCTGGCGACGAAATTCCACTCGATGAAGCGTTCGCCGTCGATCTTGTCGCCGCCGAGCAGCATCGCGCGCGCGCCGCTGCCGCTCGTCAGCGTGACCGTGGCGCCCGGCGCGAGCACGGCCATCTGTTCGGCCGGCACCGGCGTGCCGTCGATCGCGAGCTCGCCGTCGACCACATAGACCGCGCGCTCCTCGTGCGACGCATCGAGTTCGAGCCGGCCGCCGGCCGCGAATTCGGCCGCGACGTACAGCGTGCGCGAGAACGTCGTGACGGGCGAGCGCAGCCCGAATGCGTCGCCGGCGATGACCGTCAGCGCCACGCCGTCGTCGTTGCGCTTGGGCAGCGTGTCGGCCGCATGGTGCTCGAACGACGGCTCGGTCGTCTCGTGCGCCTGCGGCAGCGCGACCCAGGTCTGGATGCCGTGCACCGTATGGCCGCTGGCGCGCTGCGCATCGGGCGTGCGTTCGGAGTGGACGATCCCTCGGCCGGCCGTCATCCAGTTCACGTCGCCCGGCACGATTTCCTGCAGCGAGCCGAGGCTGTCGCGGTGCAGGATCGCGCCGTCGAACAGGTAGGTGACGGTCGCGAGCCCGCTGTGCGGATGCGGGCGCACGTCGAGCCCCGTGCCGGCCGGCAGCGTGGCCGGCCCCATGTGATCGAAGAAGATGAACGGGCCGACGAGACGCGCGGCGAGTGCGGGCAGCGTGCGGCGCACCTGCAGGTTGCCGATGTCGCGCACGTGCGGCTTCAGCAGGGCTTTGATCGAGTCGGTCATGGCGGCTCCAGTGGGGCGGCGGGGGATGCCGGTCATTGTACTGGGCGCCCGCCGTCGATTCCATGCGCGCCGCGCGGGTATCGGGCCGCGCGGCGAAACCCGGTAGACTGACGCGCTTCTCGGGAAAACGCCGGGCCGCCCCAGGTTTTCCCGACCCCCTCGGGGGCTGGCGCGAAGCGACAGGACGGGGGCTTTGCACAACGATTCGAATCGAGGAGACGCCGATGATGGCCCCGAAGGACTTGCTGCTCGCGCTGGTCGTGATCCTTGCGTGGGGTGTGAACTTCGTCGTGATCAAGGTCGGCCTGCACGGGATGCCGCCGATGCTGCTCGGCGCGCTGCGCTTCACGCTCGCGGCCGTGCCCGCTGTGTTCTTCGTGCGCCGGCCGCGGATTCCGTGGCGCCTGCTGGTGTTGTACGGCGCGACGATCCAGCTCGGCCAGTTCGTGTTCCTGTTCACCGGCATGTACGTCGGCATGCCGGCCGGCCTCGCATCGCTCGTGCTGCAGTCGCAGGCGTTCTTCACGCTCGTGTTCGCGATGCTGTTTCTCGGCGAGCGGCTCCGTGTGCAGAACCTGGTCGGGCTCGCGATCGCCGCCGGCGGGCTCGTCGTGATCGCCGCACAGGGCGGCCGCGCGATGACGCTCGCGGGCTTCCTGCTGACGATCTGCTCGGCCGCGATGTGGGCGTTCGGCAATATCGTCACGAAGAAGGTCGGGAAGGCGAACCTCGTGTCGCTCGTCGTGTGGGCGAGCCTCGTGCCGCCCGTGCCGTTCTTCCTGCTGTCGCTGTGGTTCGAGGGGCCGCAGCGCATCGCGACCGCGCTCGCCGGGCTCGACCGCGCATCGATCTTCGCGGTCGTCTATCTCGCGTTCGTCGCGACGCTGCTCGGCTACGGGCTGTGGAGCCGCTTGCTGTCGCGTTACCCGGCCGCGCAGGTCGCGCAGTTCTCGCTGCTGGTGCCGGTCGTCGGGCTCGCGTCGTCGGCGCTGCTGCTCGACGAACATCTGACGCGCACGCAGCTGATCGGCACCGTGCTCGTGATGGGCGGGCTCGCCGTGAACGTGTTCGGCGGGAAAGTGCTGAGCCGCTTCGCGGCGTCGTGACGCGCCGGCACGCCACGCGTGCCGGCGGCAGGGACGGGGCCGTCAGGCCATCCGGTTCTTCGCGAGCGGCGGATTCGCGGCGAAGTAACGCTTGATGCCGCGGAAGATCGCGTCGGCCATCTCGTCGCGATAGCTGTCGTCGTTGAGCCTGCGCTCTTCGTCGGGGTTGCTGATGAACGCGGTCTCGACGAGGATCGACGGAATGTCGGGCGCCTTCAGCACCGCGAACCCGGCCTGCTCGACCGAGCCCTTGTGCAGCTTGTTGATGCCGCCGACTTCCTTCAGCACGTAGTTGCCGTAGCGCAGCGAGTCGCGGATTTGCGCGGTCGTCGACATGTCGAACAGCGCGCGGTTCACGGCCGCGTCCGCCGTCTTGATGTTGATGCCGCCGATCAGGTCCGACGAGTTCTCCTTGTTCGCCATCCAGCGCGCCGCGGCGCTCGTCGCGCCGTGGTCGGACAGCGCGAACACCGACGAGCCGCGCGCGGACGGCGTCGTGAACGCGTCCGCGTGAATCGACACGAACAGGTCGGCGCCGACGCGGCGCGCCTTCTGCACGCGCACGTTCAGCGGTACGAAGAAGTCGGCGTCGCGCGTCATCATCGCGCGCATGTTCGGCGCGCCGTCGATCTTCGCGCGCAGCTTCTTCGCGATATCGAGCGCGATGTGCTTCTCGTACGTGCCGGCGCCGCCGATCGCGCCCGGATCCTCGCCGCCGTGGCCCGGATCGATCGCGACCGTCAGCAGGCGCACCGTGCCGCCCTTGCCGGATTTCGGCGCGGTGAACTTGTAGGTGTCGCCGTCGTCGTCGCTGTCGTCGCGGCGCGCGATGACGGGCGGCGGCTTGACGGCCGGCTTCGGCGGTGTCGAAGGCGTGCCGGCGGCCGGCGGCGTGTGCGGCGCGGCCGGCGTGTTCTGCGCGAAACGCTGGAAGAACGCGTCGCTGTTGTCGCCCGTGGAGGGCGGCGTGCCGGGGCCGGACAGCGTGGTAGGCGGTTGCATCTGCTGCGCGCGCGTCGTGTCGTTGAGCGCCTGCTCCTTGCGTTCCGTCTGCGCGATCAGGTCGGACAGCGGATCGGGCGCGACGGCCGGATACAGGTCGAACACGAGCCGGTACTTGTAGGTGCCGACGGGCGGCAGCGTGAACACCTGCGGCTTCACCGAGCCCTTCAGGTCGAACACCATCCGCACGACGTGCGGCTGATACTGGCCGACCCGCACCGACTGGATCTGCGGGTCGTTCGGCGCGATCTTCGACACGAGGTCGCGCAGCGCCTGGTCGAGATCGAGGCCGGTCAGGTCGACGACGAGACGGTCGGGACCCTGCAGCAGCTGTTGGCTATTCTGCAGCGGCTGGTCGGATTCGATCGTGACGCGCGTGTAATCGCGCGCGGGCCACACGCGCACGCCGAGCACCGACGACGCGTGCGCGAGCCGCGGCGCGACGAGACCGAGCACCAGCGTCGACGCACCCGCGCGCAGGATCTGGCGGCGCCGCCAGTTGTGCGTCGCGGTGGCCGCCGATTCGATCGAGCGGAACGGTTTGATCAACATCTTTCGAGACATGCCTTTCCTGAAGCGCTGTACGCCCGGACGGTGAGGGCGCGGCCGTCGCCATCCACGTCGAGCGAGAAAACCAGATCGGGCACGCCGAGCAGGGCGCCCGCCTGTTGCGGCCATTCGACGAGGCAGATCGCGCTCGAATTGAAATATTCGCGAAAGCCTGCGTCGGACCATTCGGCCGGATCGTTGAATCGATACAGATCGAAGTGATAGACCTCGAGTTCCCCATCGCTGCGTTCGAGCGCGTACGGCTCGACGAGCGTGTAGGTCGGGCTGCGCACGCGGCCCTGATGGCCGAGGCCGCGCAGGATCGCGCGCACGAGGGTCGTCTTGCCCGCGCCGAGATCGCCGACCAGCTGGATCTGGAGCCCGTCGAACGCATGCGCGCGATCGAGCGCGATGCGCGCCGCGTCGAGCGCGTGCGCGAAGCGGGTGCCGAATGCCTCGGTCGCCGCTTCGTCGGCGAGTGCGATCACGCGCTCCGCGAGCGGGGCGGGCAGCGTGGTGGCGTGAGGCGTATGGGACGTGGCTGGCATTCTCGTAAAATAGTGCGATGAACCGATTACCGGAACTCGCCGCATCCGACAGGCCTTCGACTCGTGCCGAAGGCGCGGCGCCGTGCGCGCTCGACGATGCGGCGTTGACTGCGCTCGCCGCGCGCATCAGGGCGTGGGGGCGCGAATTGGGTTTCGGGGCGATCGGCATCAGCGATACCGATCTCTCGGATGCCGAAGCAGGCCTCGCCGCCTGGCTGGAAGCCGGATACCACGGCGAAATGGATTATATGGCGAAACATGGGATGAAACGCGCGCGCCCGGCCGAACTTGTGGCCGGTACGCGACGCGTGATTTCCGTGCGGCTCGCCTATTTGCCGGCCGAAACGCTCGCCGGCGATGCGCGCGGCGGCGCGCCCGGCGCGCTCGTGCCGCACGACTGGCGCGCCCGCGAGCGCGCCCGGCTCGATGATCCGCAGGCGGCCGTCGTGTCGATCTATGCACGCGGCCGCGATTATCACAAGGTGCTGCGCAACCGGCTGCAGACGCTCGCGGAGCGCATCGAGCACGAGATCGGCGCGTTCGGCTACCGCGTGTTCACCGATTCGGCGCCGGTGCTCGAGGTCGAACTCGCGCAGAAGGCCGGCGTCGGCTGGCGCGGCAAGCACACGCTGCTGCTGCAGCGCGATGCCGGTTCGCTGTTCTTCCTCGGCGAGATCTACGTCGACCTGCCGCTGCCGACCGACGCGCACACGGCGCCCGACGCCGCGCCCGAGACGCCCGGCGCGCACTGCGGCAGCTGTACGCGCTGCATCGACGCATGCCCGACCGGCGCGATCGTCGAGCCGTATCGCGTCGATGCGCGCCGCTGCATCTCGTACCTGACGATCGAACTGAAAGGCAGCATCCCCGAAGCGCTGCGGCCGATGATCGGCAATCGCGTGTACGGCTGCGACGACTGCCAGCTCGTCTGCCCGTGGAACAAGTTCGCGCAGGCCGCGCCCGTCGCCGATTTCGACGTGCGGCACGGTCTCGACCGCGCGACGCTCGTCGAGCTGTTCGCGTGGGATGCGGACACGTTCGATACGCGGATGCAGGGCAGTGCGATCCGGCGCATCGGTTATGAAAGCTGGCTGCGCAATCTCGCGGTCGGGCTCGGCAATGCGCTGCGCGCGGGCGCGGACCGGCTCGCGCCGCCGGCGCGCGACGCGATCGTCGCCGCGTTGCGCGCGCGGGCCGACGATCCGTCGCCGGTCGTGCGCGAGCATGTCGAATGGGCGCTGCGTGCCGCGTGAAGGCAGCGTAAAGTGTCGTCGGCGCGCGGCAGCGACGCGCGCATTCATCGGCCAGGAGAGGGCAATGTTCAACGCAGTCATCGACGCGCCGTTCGGCAAGGTCGGCATCCGCACGGACGCCGCGGTGGTGCGCGAGATCGTCTATCTGCCCGAATCGGTGAAGTCGGTCGATCCGGACTCGCCGCTCGCGAAGCGTGCGGTCAAGCAGATCGAACGTTATTTCGAGCGTGCGTCGGCGCGCTTCGACCTGCCGCTCGCCGAAGTCGGCAGCGCGTTCCAGCACCGCGTGTGGGACGTGATCAGCGATATCCCGCCCGGCACGGTGCTGACCTACGGCCAGGTCGCGAAGCGGATCGGCAGTGCGCCGCGCGCGGTCGGCCAGGCGTGCGGCGCGAACTACTTCCCGCTCGTGATCCCGTGCCATCGCGTCGTCGCGGCGGGCGGCCTCGGCGGCTTCGCGAACCACGACGACAACGGTTATTACCAGAAAGTGAAGCGCTGGCTGCTGGCGCACGAAGGCGTGCCGTACTGATGAGCGAACCCCTGATGACTTCCGACGCCGACGGCGAGGTCGCCGCGGCCTCGCCCGCGCTGCTCGCGAGCCGCGCGTCGATCGACGTGTTCTGCGATGCGCTGTGGCTCGAGCACGGGCTGGCGCGCAATACGCTCGACGCCTACCGGCGCGATCTGGTGCTGTTTTCACAATGGCTGGCCGAGACGCACGACGCGCCGCTCGACAAGGCCGACGAGGCGATGGTGACGGGCTACATCGCCGCGCGCAGCGACGGCAAGGCGACGTCGTCGAACCGGCGGCTGTCGGTGTTCCGTCGCTATTACGGGTGGGCCGTGCGCGAGCATCGCGCCAGCGCCGACCCGACGCTGCGGATCACGTCCGCGAAACAGGCGGCGCGGTTTCCGTCGACGTTGTCCGAGGCGCAGGTCGAGGCGCTGCTCGGCGCCCCCGACACCGGCACGCCGCTCGGCCTGCGCGATCGCACGATGCTGGAACTGATGTACGCGAGCGGGCTGCGCGTGAGCGAGCTCGTGACGCTGAAGACGGTCGAGGTCGGCCTGAACGAAGGTGTCGTGCGCGTGATGGGCAAGGGTTCGAAGGAGCGGCTCGTGCCGTTCGGCGAAGTGGCGCACGGCTGGATCGAGCGTTACCTGCGCGACGCGCGGCCGGCGCTGCTCGGCGCGCGCGCGGCCGATGCGCTGTTCGTGACCGCGCGCGGCGACGGGATGACGCGCCAGCAGTTCTGGAACATCATCAAGCGTCACGCGCGGCAGGCCGACGTGCGCGCGCACCTGTCGCCGCACACGCTGCGGCACGCGTTCGCGACGCACCTGCTGAACCACGGCGCCGACCTGCGCGTCGTGCAGATGCTGCTCGGCCACAGCGACATCTCGACCACGCAGATCTACACGCACGTCGCGCGAGAGCGGCTGAAGACGCTGCACGCGCAGCACCACCCGCGCGGCTAGCGCGCGGTGCGTGCCGCCAGGCGCGCCGGCCGGCGTCAGGCCAGGTCGCGCAGCTTGTGTTTCAGCACCTTGCCGGTCGACGCGGCCGGCAGCGCGTCGAGCACGCGGATGCGGGCCGGGCGCTTGTAAGGCGTGAGCCGCTCCGCGCACCACGCGTGCAGCACCGCTTCGTCCGCACTCGCGCCCGGCACCAGCTCGACGAACGCCAGCACTTCCTCGTTGCCTTCGACCGCGCGGCCGATCACGGCCGCCTGCACGACGTCCGGATGGGCGTTCAGCACCTGCTCGACCTCGACCGGATACACGTTGAAACCCGACCGGATGATCAGCTCCTTGCTGCGGCCCGCGATCGTCACCGCGCCGTCGGCCCCCTGCCGCGCGAGATCGCCGGTGCTCAGCCAGCCGTCCGGCGACACGGCCGCCCGCGTCGCGTCCGCGTTGCGGTAGTAGCCGAGCATCACGTTCGGCCCGCGCACGCGAATCTCGCCGACTTCGCCCGGCGGCACGTCGGTGCCGTCCGGCGCGACGATCCGCAGCTCGACGCCCGGAATCGGCACGCCGACCGAACCGTCGGCGCGCGGCGCGTCGAGCGGCGTCTGCGTGATCGTCGGGCTGCTTTCGGTCATCCCGTAGCCGTTGTGGAGCGGCACGCCGTACTGGCGCTCGACGCGCGCCTTCAGGTTCGCGTCGAGCGGCGAGCCGCCCGAATACGCGAAGCGCAGGCGCGGCGCGTGCCACGCGTGGCCATGCGTGTGCAGATGTTCGAGGAGCTTCGCGTGCATCGCGGGCACGCCCTGGAAGATCGTGACGCCTTCGTCGGCGAGCGCGACGCGCACGGCCTCCGGCGAGAAGCGCGGCGCGAGCCGCAGGGTCGCGCCGGCGTAAAGGCTGCCGAGGCAGACCGACGCGAGCCCGTACACGTGCGACACGGGCAGCACCGTGTAGACGACGTCGTCGGGCGACACGCGGCGCAGCGCACTCGACGTAGCCGCGATGAACAGCAGGTTGCGGTGCGACAGCATCACGCCCTTCGGCGTGCCGGTCGTGCCGGTCGTATAGATCAGCGCCGCGCATTGCGCGGCGCTGTCGGCGGCGACCGGTTCGGCGGGCGCGCCTGCGTCGACGCGATACGACCACGCGCCGATGT
Organism: Burkholderia sp. L-4; assembly: GCF_056856535.1. Taxonomy (NCBI): domain Bacteria; kingdom Pseudomonadati; phylum Pseudomonadota; class Betaproteobacteria; order Burkholderiales; family Burkholderiaceae; genus Burkholderia; species Burkholderia sp. L-4. Next base: position 2,919,949 of record NZ_JBXEOX010000001.1, on the reverse strand, counting down.
CGACCGGCAGCGCGCCGGCGGGCGTCGCGCCGAGCCGCGCGGCATGCGCGCGCGCGTCGGGCGATGCGTCGGTCGTGAACGCGACCAGCTTCGGGCGCGCATGCGCGGCGATCGCGTCGAGTTCGCCGGCCGACAGCCGCGCGTTCGACACGAGCGCCCATGCGTCGAGGCGGGCGACCGCGAACAGCAGCACGATCTGCGCGACGCAGTTTTCCGCGACGATCATCACGCGGTCGCCGCCTTGCACGCCGAGGCTCGCGAGTCGCGCGGCCGCCGCATCGACGGCCTGCGCCAGCTCGCCGTACGACAGTCGGCGCGCATCCTCGATCAGCGCCGGGTGCGCGGGCGCCTGCGCGGCCCAGCGCGCGGGCACGTCGGCGATGCGGCGCGGCAGCGCGGCGAGCAGGGCGTCGACGTCGAGCGACTCGGATGAACGGATGAGCGAGGGCATGGCGTCTCCAGAAAAGGGGCCGGGCGGCGGCTTGACGATGTTTGCGAACGATCGTGCCATGACGGCGCGCGCGCCACAATCGGCCAATCGGGCAATAGCCCTTCGCGATGTCCGCAATGATGACGGGCGCAATGGCGGCGGCGCAGGCGGCCGCCCGGCGGAAAACGGGCGGCGAGTATACCGTCGGCCGCGCACATCGCCGCCCGCCTGCTGGTCGTTCGCCATTAAAATGCCGCCATGAGCAAATCCAGACACGTGTCCGAAACCCCGGCGACCCAGCTGTTGCGCCGTCATGGCGTTGCGTTCGGCGAGCATCCGTACGACTACGTCGAGCATGGCGGCACCGGCGAATCGGCGCGCCAGCTCGGCGCGGACGAGCACTGCGTCGTGAAGACGCTCGTGATGGAAGACGAGCACGCGAAGCCGCTGATCGTGCTGATGCACGGCGACCGCACCGTGTCGACGAAGAACCTCGCGCGGCAGATCGGCGCGAAGCGCGTCGAGCCGTGCAAGCCGGAGGTCGCGAACCGCCATTCGGGTTATCTCGTCGGCGGCACGTCGCCGTTCGGCACGCGCAAGACGATGCCCGTCTACGTCGAGGCGTCGATCCTCGAGTTGCCGACGATCTACCTGAACGGCGGCCGCCGCGGCTACCTCGTCAGCCTTGCGCCGGCGGTGCTCGTGTCGCTGCTCGGCGCACGGCCCGTGCAGTGCGCGAGCGTCGACTGAGGGTTTCACCTTCGTGGCACCCCGCGCCCGTTCGGTAGAATGGGCGCCGTTTCGGCTCGCCGGCTTGCCGCGCACGGCCGTCCCTTTACCGATACGTTGAAAGAAGAGTCCTCCGCATGCAGATCCTGCTCGCCGCCCTCGTTGCCTACCTGATCGGTTCGGTGTCGTTCGCCGTCGTCGTCAGCGCCGCGATGGGCCTGGCCGACCCGCGCTCGTACGGGTCGAAGAATCCCGGCGCGACCAACGTGCTGCGCAGCGGCAACAAGAAGGCCGCGATCCTGACGCTCGTCGGCGACGCGTTCAAGGGCTGGATTGCCGTCTGGCTCGCGCGGCGCCTGGGCCTGCCCGATGTCGCGATCGCATGGGTCGCGATCGCCGTGTTCCTCGGCCATCTGTATCCGGTGTTCTTCCGCTTCCAGGGCGGCAAGGGCGTCGCGACCGCGGCGGGCGTGCTGCTCGCCGTGCACCCGGTGCTCGGGCTCGCGACCGCGCTGACCTGGCTGATCGTCGCGTTCTTCTTCCGCTATTCGTCGCTCGCGGCGCTGGTGGCGGCCGTGTTCGCGCCGGTGTTCGACGTGTTCCTGTTCGGCACGGGTCACAACCCGGTCGCATGGGCCGTGCTCGCGATGAGCGTGCTGCTTGTGTGGCGTCACCGCGGCAACATTGCGAAGCTGCTCGCGGGGCAGGAGAGCCGGATCGGCGACAAGAAGAAGGCGGCCGCGGACGGCGGCGCGCAGGACGGCGGGCAAGCCTGAGAAAGCGCGGCGGCTGCCGCGGGCCGGGCGCGCCGCGTGCGCGGGGCCCGGCAGGATGACGTGACGGATCGGCCGGCGATCAGTCGCGGAAGTTGTTGAAGTCGAGCGGCGTGTCGGTCACGTCCTTGCGCAGCATCGCGATCACGCTCTGCAGGTCGTCGCGCTTCGTGCCGGCCACGCGCACCGCGTCGCCCTGGATGCTCGCCTGCACCTTGATCTTGCTGTCCTTCACGAGGCGCACGATCTTCTTCGCGAGATCGCCGGTCACACCTTTCTTCACGGTGACGATCTGCTTGACTTTGTCGCCGCCGATCTTCTCGACCTTGCCGTAGTCGAGGAAGCGCACGTCGACGTTGCGCTTGGCCAGCTTGCCGATCAGCACGTCCTTGACCTGGCCGAGCTTGAAATCGTCATCGGCGAACAGCGTGAGCTCGCGTTCCTTCTGCTCGACGCGCGCGTCGGAGCCCTTGAAGTCGAAGCGCGTCGAAATTTCCTTGTTCGACTGCTCGATGGCGTTCTTCACTTCGATCATGTTCGCTTCGGAAACGACGTCGAACGATGGCATGGCATTCTCCCTTGAGGTGCGGGCACCCGGCTGGCGCGCGGGCACTCGCTATAATTGCGGACTGTTTGCCATTTTACCGATGCCCCTCCGTTTGCCCAAGGCCGGCCGTCTGCCGGCCCGGGGCGACGTGACCGCGAATGCCGATGCCTCCTGACGATTCCGCCCTGTCGCTGCTCCCCGACCATCCGCTCGCTGCCCACAACACGTTCGGCATCGCCGCGAACGCGCGCTTCGCCGCACGCATCACGCATGCGGCGCAGTTCGAGGCGCTGCACCGCGACGCGCGCGTCGCGCACCTGCCGCGGCTCGTGCTCGGCGGCGGTAGCAACGTCGTGTTCATGCGCGATTTCGACGGCATCGTGCTGCTCGACGAGATCGCCGGCCGCCGTGTCGTGCGCGAGGACGACGACGCGTGGTACGTCGAGGCCGGCGGCGGCGAGAGCTGGCACGGGTTCGTCGCGTGGACGCTCGAGCACGGGATGCCGGGTCTCGAGAACCTCGCGCTGATTCCCGGCACCGTCGGCGCCGCGCCGATCCAGAACATCGGCGCGTACGGCCTCGAAATGAAAGCATATTTCGACTCGCTGGTCGCGGTCGAGCTGGCGACGGGGCGCCGCGAGCGCTTCGACGCCGCGCGCTGCGCGTTCGGCTACCGCGACAGCTTCTTCAAGCGGGACGGGCGCGGCCGGTTCGCGATCGTGTCCGTGACGTTCCGGCTGCCGAAGCAATGGGCGCCGCGGCTCGGCTACGCGGACGTCACGCGCGAGCTCGACGCATGCGGCATCGCGCCCGATGCGGCGACGCCGCGCGACGTGTTCGACGCGGTCGTCGCGATCCGCCGCGCGAAGCTGCCCGATCCGCTCGTGCTCGGCAATGCGGGCAGTTTCTTCAAGAATCCGGTGATCGGCGCCGCGCAGTTCGAGGCGCTGCGCGCCCGCGCACCCGAGGTCGTGTCGTATCCGCAGCCGGACGGGCACGTGAAGCTCGCGGCCGGCTGGCTGATCGACCGCTGCGGCTGGAAGGGCCGCGCGCTCGGTGCGGCGGCCGTGCACGACCGCCAGGCGCTCGTGCTCGTCAATCGCGGCGGTGCGACGGGCGCGGACGTGCTCGCGCTGGCGCAGGCGATCCAGGCCGACGTGCGTGCGCAATTCGGTGTCGAGCTGGAGGCCGAGCCGGTCTGCCTGTAACGCGGGCTTCGCGCCGTTTCCCGCACGCCCAAACAAAAAGCGCCGATCGACGATCAGCGCTTTTTCATGCGGGTGCGTTCCGGCGGATCGGTATCAGTGCTTGAGGCGGCCGAGCAGCAGGAACTCCATCAGCGCCTTCTGCACGTGCAGCCGGTTTTCCGCCTCGTCCCACACGACGCTCTGCGGGCCGTCGATCACGCCGGCCGTCACTTCCTCGCCGCGGTGCGCGGGCAGGCAGTGCATGAAGAGGGCGTCCGGGTTCGCATGGCCCATCATTTCCTCGTCGACGCACCAGTCGGCGAACGCCTGCTTGCGGGCCTCGTTCTCGGCCTCGAAGCCCATGCTCGTCCACACGTCGGTGGTGACAAGGTCGGCGCCCTTGCACGCTTCGTTCGGATCGTCGAACACCTCGTAGAACGGCGCGCTGTCGGGCGACACGAGCTTCATGTCGAGCGCATAGCCGGGCGGCGTGGACAGGCGCAGCTTGAAGCCGAGGATCTGCGCGGCCTCGATCCACGTGTAGAGCATGTTGTTCGCGTCGCCGACCCACGCGACGGTCTTGCCGGCGATCGGACCACGGTGCTCGTAGTACGTGAAGATGTCGGCGAGCACCTGGCACGGGTGGTACTCGTTCGTCAGGCCGTTGATCACCGGCACGCGGGAGTTGTCCGCGAAGCGCTTGATGACCTCCTGCTCGAACGTGCGGATCATGATGATGTCGACCATCCGCGAGATGACCTGCGCGGAATCCTCGACCGGTTCGCCGCGGCCGAGCTGCGTGTCGCGCGTGCTCATGAAGACGGCGTGGCCGCCGAGCTGGAAGATCCCGGCCTCGAACGACAGGCGCGTGCGCGTCGAGCTCTTCTCGAAGATCATCGCGAGCGTGCGGTCGTGCAGCGGGTGGTAGGTCTCGTAGTTCTTGAACTTGCGCTTCAGGATACCCGTGCGCTCGAGCACGTACTCGTAATCTTCCAGCGAGAAATCCTTGAACTGCAGGTAGTGACGAATGGTTTTGGCGGTCATGAAGCGAAATACGGCGGGTTTCACCCGGCAGCGAGGCCGGACGGCGCCGCCGTCGGGTGTGGATAACTCAAAGCAGCATAAAGGATTTTCTGTGCTTTGACGAGCCGCGGAGCGAAGCGGGGGACGATCGAGGCGGGCGGCGGACAGCGCGGGAAGGGGGCGGTCGGGACGACGCGCGATGGCGCGCTGCGGTATAATCCGAAAGTTTTCTCCAGCCCGGCAGGCAAGGCTTTTCGCGCTCTGCCGGACACAAGCCGTGCGCTGCACAAATCCGGTGCAGTCCGCCGGCGGCGCGCACCGGCGTCCCGTTTTCGGGATATCGGAACGCTTGTGCCGCCGTCCGTTCCAGCTTTGTGTTCGCGTATCCAGGCGCTGTTGCCTGGACATCGCCGGGCCGTCACTTGGGTAACCACATGGCTGAAACCCCTCCGACCGAATTCTTCATCCAGGGCATCACGAAAGACGGGAAAAAGTTTCGCCCGAGCGACTGGTCGGAACGTCTGGCCGGTGTGATGGCCTGCTTCGGGCCGGGGGCGAGTGGGCCGAATGCGCGTCTCAAGTATTCGCTGTACGTGCGCCCGACGATGCTCGGCGACCTGAAGTGCGTGATTCTCGATTCGCGGTTGCGCGACATCGAACCGATGGCTTTCGATTTCGTGCTGAATTTCGCGAAGGACAACAACCTCGTCGTCACCGAGGCGTGCGAGCTGCCGGACTACAATACGAAGAAGTGATGCCGGCAGGCGAGGGCGCAGGCTGCGCCCGCCGCGGCAAGACCCGCCGCCCCGCGTGATGCGCGGGCGACAGGCAACAAAAAAGCCCGCCTAGGCGGGCTTTTTTGCGATCGCAGGAAACAGGAACGCCCGCGCGAGCGGGCGCACCGGATTTACGCTGCTGCCTGCAGACCCTTGACGGCTGCGGCGAGGCGGCTCTTGCTGCGAGCGGCCTTGTTCTTGTGAACGATCTTCTTGTCGGCGATCGTGTCGATCGTCTTCACGGCAGCCTTGAACAGCTCGGCAGCCTTTGCTTGGTCGCCGGCTTCAACAGCCTTGCGAACCGACTTGATCGCGGTACGGAATTTCGAGCGCAGCGCCGAGTTGTGCGAGTTTGCCTTCGCGGCCTGGCGGGCGCGCTTGCGTGCTTGTGCGGAGTTAGCCATGACGGTTCCTTATCCTGTCCTGTTTCCAGAGCTTGGAGCCTGACGGCCAAGCGCTGCTTTTCGATCCGTCCCCTGAGAACGATTGCCCAGGGGCGCATAAAAAAACGGTGATTTTAACCGAGGCAGGGACATGAAAACGGCAGTTGCCGCGCATGTACGAGCCCAGAAACCGGCGATTATAGCAACAAAATCAAGCGAGTGGCAAGTTCGAAGTGATACCCGCGGGACGAGGCGCCGGCTGCCGCTGCGCTTTTCGGCGTCGGCCGCTGGCCGGGTCGCGCAACGTCCGTATAATAAGCGCCCCATGAATCTATTCCGAGCCCTGCTGACGGTCAGCGGCTTCACGCTGCTGTCGCGCGTGACCGGACTGGCCCGCGAGACGCTGATCGCCCGTGCGTTCGGCGCCAGTCAATACACCGACGCGTTCTACGTCGCCTTCCGCATTCCGAACCTGCTGCGCCGCCTGTCCGCCGAAGGCGCGTTCTCGCAGGCGTTCGTGCCGATCCTCGCCGAGTTCAAGAACCAGCAGGGGCACGATGCGACGAAGGCGCTCGTCGACGCGATGTCCACCGTGCTCGCGTGGGCGCTTGCCGTGCTGTCGGTCGTCGGGATCGCCGGCGCGTCGTGGGTCGTGTTCGCGGTCGCGTCCGGCCTGCACACCGACGGCCAGGCGTTTCCGCTCGCGGTCACGATGACGCAGATCATGTTCCCGTACATCGTGTTCATCTCGCTGACGACGCTCGCGTCCGGCGTGCTCAACACGTACAAGAGCTTCTCGCTGCCCGCGTTCGCGCCGGTGCTGCTCAACGTCGCGTTCATTGCCGCGGCCGTGTTCGTCGCGCCGCACCTGAAGGTGCCGGTCTACGCGCTCGCGTGGGCCGTCATCGTCGGCGGCGTGCTGCAGTTCCTCGTGCAGCTGCCGGGGCTGAAGAAGATCGACATGGTGCCGCTGATCGGCCTGAACCCGCTGCGCGCGCTGCGTCACCCGGGCGTGAAGCGCGTGCTCGCGAAAATGGTGCCCGCGACGTTCGCGGTGTCGGTCGCGCAACTGTCGCTGATCATCAACACCAATATCGCGTCGCGGCTCGGGCAGGGCGCCGTGTCGTGGATCAACTACGCCGACCGCCTGATGGAATTCCCGACGGCGCTGCTGGGTGTCGCGCTCGGCACGATCCTGCTGCCGAGCCTGTCGAAGGCGCACGTCGATGCCGATTCGCACGAATATTCCGCGCTGCTCGACTGGGGGCTGCGCGTCACGTTCCTGCTCGCGGCGCCGAGCGCACTCGCGCTGTTCTTCTTCGCGACGCCGCTCACCGCGACGCTGTTCAACTACGGCAAGTTCGACGCGCATACCGTCACGATGGTCTCGCGCGCGCTCGCGACCTACGGGATCGGCCTTGTCGGCATCATCCTGATCAAGATCCTCGCGCCGGGCTTCTATGCGAAGCAGGACATCAAGACGCCCGTGAAGATCGCGATCGGCGTGCTGATCGTCACGCAGCTTTCGAACTACGTGTTCGTGCCGCTGATCGGCCACGCGGGCCTCACGCTGAGCATCGGCGTCGGCGCGTGCCTGAACTCGCTGCTGCTGTTCTTCGGGCTGCGCAAGCGCGGCATCTACCAGCCTTCGCCGGGCTGGCTGCGCTTCTTCATGCAGCTCGTCGGCGCGGCGCTCGTGCTCGCGGGCCTGATGCACTGGTGCGCGATCAGCTTCGACTGGACCGGGATGCGCACGCAGCCGCTCGAGCGCATTGCGCTGATGGCGGCGTGCCTCGTGCTGTTCGCTGCACTATATTTCGGTATGTTGTGGGTGATGGGCTTCAAATACGCTTACTTCAGAAGGCGCGCAAAGTGACGACCGCAATGACCCGCGTCCTCGACTACTTCAGCACGCTCGTGGCGGACGACGACAGTCTGCCCGTCACGGAAACCGCGCTGTCGCTGGCGCAGGACGCGTATCCCGACCTCGACCTGCAGGGCACGCTGGCCGAACTCGACATGCTGGCGGCGCGATTGCGCCGGCGGCTCGCCGACGATGCGGACCTGAAGGGCCGCGTCGCCGCGCTGAACGATTTCTTCTTCCGCGAACTCGGCTTCGCCTGCAATCACAACGATTACTACGACCCCGATAACAGCCACCTGAACGCCGTGCTGAAGCGGCGGCGCGGGATTCCGATCTCGCTGTCGGTGCTGTATCTGGAGCTTGCCGAGCAGATCGGCGTGCCGGCGCGCGGCGTGTCGTTCCCCGGCCATTTCCTGCTGCGCGTCACGCTGCCGGACGGCGACCTGATCATCGATCCGACCAACGGCCATTCGCTGTCCGAGGCCGAGATGGTCGAGATGCTCGAGCCGTACGTCGCGCGCGCGGCCGGCGCGGTCGACAGCGCGTTGCGCGCGCTGCTGCAACCGGCGACGAGCCGCGAGATCATCGCGCGGATGCTGCGCAACCTGAAGACGATCTATCTGCAGACGGAACGCTGGCAGCGGCTGCTCGCGGTACAGCAGCGGCTCGTGATCCTGTTGCCCGAGCAGCTCGACGAGGTGCGCGACCGCGGCTTCGCGTATGCGCGGCTCGACTACCTGCGCCCCGCGCTCGAGGATCTCGAGCAGTATCTGGGCGAGCGGCCGGAGGCGGACGACGCGACCGTCGTCGAATCGCAGGTCACCGAATTGCGGCAGCGGATGCAACGCGACGGCGAGGACTGAGCCGCCGTCGCACCGTTGCAGGAACGAGCAAGAACGCCCGCATCGCGGGCGTTTTTCTTGTGCGCTTACTTCGGCTGCATCCGGATCGCGCCGTCGAGGCGGATCACTTCGCCGTTGAGCATCGGATTCTCGACGATCTGGCGGACCAGCATCGCGTATTCGGCCGGTTTGCCGAGCCGCGGCGGGAACGGCACCATCGCGCCGAGCGCGTCCTGCACGTCCTGCCGCATGCCGAGCAGCATCGGCGTCTCGAACAGGCCGGGCGCGATCGTCATCACGCGAATGCCGCTGCGCGACAGGTCGCGCGCGATCGGCAGCGTCATGCCGGCGACACCGGCCTTGGATGCCGCGTACGCGGCTTGGCCGATTTGTCCGTCGAAGGCGGCGACCGACGCGGTGCTGACGATCACGCCGCGCTCGCCTTCCGCGGTCGGCGCGGTCGCGGCCATCGCGGCGGCCGCGAGCCGGATCATGTTGAACGTGCCGACGAGGTTCACGTTGATCGTTTTCGCGAACACGTCGAGCGGATGAGCGCCGTCCTTGCCGACGGTTTTCGCGGCCGGCGCGATGCCCGCGCAGTTCACGAGGCCGCGCAGCGTGCCCGCGCGTGTCGCCGCGTCGACGGCGGCCTGTGCGTCGGCCTCGCTCGACACGTCGCAGCGTACGAATATGCCGCCCAGTTCGGTCGCGAGCGCGGTGCCGGCCGCTTCGTTCAGGTCGGCGAGCACGACCGTGCCGCCGGCCTGCGCGAGCATTCGCGCGGTGCCGGCGCCGAGGCCCGATGCACCGCCCGTGATCAGAAACACGTTGCCGCGAATTTCCATGACTGTCTCCGTGTCGACCGCCCTTGGCGCTTTAGCGCCTAGGGAGGTCCCATGCAAAGCGTCGACCGCCCTTGGCGCTTTAGCGCCTAGGGAGGTCCCATGCAAAGCGTCGACCGCGCTTGGCGCTTTAGCGCCTAGGGAGGTCCCATGCAAAGCGGTTATTCCGTCCGATGCCGATTGTACGGGGCGTCGTCGCGCGGAGGCGATACAAGCATGGTCCTTCGAATCCCGGCCAGGCGAAAAAAAAGCCGCCCGGAAAGGGCGGCTTCTGCGGATGCGCGACGCGTGGCTTACTTCAGCGCGTCAAACGCGCGCTCGCGGATTTCCTCGACGGCGCCGAGACCCGAGATCTTGCGATACTGCGGTGCCTTCAGGCCGTTTTCCTCGCCGCGCCGTGCCCAGTCGCCGTAATACGTGATCAGCGGCTTGGTTTGCGCTTCGTACACTTCGAGACGCTTCTTGACGGTTTCTTCCTTGTCGTCGTCGCGCTGGATCAGCGGTTCGCCCGTCACGTCGTCGTGGCCCTCGACCTTCGGCGGGTTGAACTTGACGTGGTACGTGCGGCCCGATGCCGGGTGCGTGCGGCGGCCGCTCATGCGCTCGATGATTTCCGAGAACGGCACGTCGATCTCGAGCACGTAGTCGATCGCGACGCCGGCTTCCTTCATCGCGTCAGCCTGCGCGATCGTGCGCGGGAAACCGTCGAACAGATAGCCGTTCGCGCAGTCGGATTCCTTCAGGCGCTCCTTGACGAGGCCGATGATCAGCGCGTCCGGCACGAGCTTGCCGGCGTCCATGTAGCCCTTCGCTTCGACGCCGAGCGGCGTGCCGGCCTTCACGGCCGCGCGCAGCATGTCGCCCGTCGAGATTTGCGGGATGCCGAACTTTTCCTTGATGAAGTTTGCCTGGGTGCCCTTTCCCGCGCCGGGCGCGCCCAACAGGATCAAACGCATGGTGATATCTCCAAGTATGTAAATTCGTGTGGCGAGCCTCAAAGGTGTCGGCGACGGCGGGCGCGGGGCTTGCCTGGCGCGCGGCGGGCCGGTCTGATGCGGCGCGTCGACTTGGGCGACGCGCGGCTGCCGGCAAGGCCGCGGGCGGGGTCAAGCGAGAACGCGCTGGTCGCGGACGGCTCGCACAATCGCCTGATTATGCCACGGGTTATTTTGAACCCGGCCGAAAAAGGGCCTGCACGCGCGCGAGATCGGCCGGCGTATCGATCCCGGCTTCGGGCGCGGACTCGGTGATCCGCACCGCGATGCGCTCGCCGTGCCACAGCGCGCGCAGCTGTTCGAGCTGCTCGGCCTGTTCGATCGGCGCCTGCGCGAGCGACGGATAAGTGCGCAGGAAACGTGCGCGATAGGCATAGAGGCCGATGTGCCGATAGACCGGGAAAGCCGGCGCAGGCATGGCCGCGACGTCCGGCCAGTGCGGCTGGTACGCGTCGCGGCTCCACGGAATCGGCGCGCGCGAGAAGTACAGCGCGACGCTTTGCGCGTCGAGCGCGACCTTCACGACGTTCGGGTTGAACACGTCGGCCGCGTCGTGGATCGGGTGGGCGGCGGTCGCGATCGCGCAGGCCGGATGCGCGGCCAGGTGCGACGCTACGTCGCGCACCAGCACGGGGTCGATCAGCGGCTCGTCGCCCTGCACGTTGACGACGACTGTGTCGTCGCTCCACCCGAAGGCCGCCGCGACTTCCGCGAGCCGGTCGGTGCCGGACGGATGGTCGGCACGCGTGAGCACCGCTTCGAAGCCGTGGTCGCGCGCCGCGTCGAGCACGCTCTGCGCGTCGGAGGCGACGAGCACCTGCCGTGCGCCCGCCTCGCGCGCGCGCTCGGCGACACGCACGACCATCGGCTTGCCGCCGAGATCGGCGAGCGGCTTGTTCGGCAGGCGCGTCGACGCGAGCCGGGCGGGAATGACGGCGATGAAGGGTTGCGGGTGAGTCATCGGGGTGAGCGGTGAGAAGAACGGGGCAGGCGGCGCGTCCGGAACCGGGCGGCCGGCAGGGTTTGGCGCCCCGGCCGGGGCGCCGCGGGCGGCTTAGCGGCCGGCCGGATCGACCGGCGTGCCGTCGACGGTCTGGCGCGCTTCGTCGACGAGCATCACGGGGATGCCGTCGCGGATCGGGTAGGCGAGCTTGTCCGCATTGCAGATCAGCTCCTGCGCGGCGCGGTCGTAGTGGAGCGGGCCTTTGCAGATAGGGCACACAATGATTTCAAGCAGGCGAGCGTCCACGGAGTTTCTCCACAACGAGGGCAATGAGGCGAGGGTCGAGCGCGGCTTCGACGGGGACGACCCACAGTCGGGCATCGCGCCAGGAAGCGCCCAATTTTACTGCATCCTTCTCGGTGATCAGGATTGCATCGACCGCGTCGTCGATGAACGGATTGTCGGCGAACGCGTAGTGGTCGGGCAGCGCGCGCGTCGCCGGCGCGAGACCGGCCGCGCGCAGCGTCGCGAAAAAGCGTTCCGGCGCGCCGATGCCGGCCGCGGCGAGCACGCGCTCGTTGGCGAACTGCGACAGCGGACGGCGCAGCGCCGGCTGGTCGAGGTGCCAGGCGGCGCCCGGCGTCAGCGCGAGCGCGTAGGTGTCGGGCCACGGCGGCAGCGTGCCGCTGTACGGGTCGTTGACGAGCGTCGCGTCGCGGTGCCGCGACAGCGGCTCGCGCAGCGGCCCGGCCGGCAGCAGGAAGCCGTTGCCGCCGAGCCGGTGGTCGAACACGACGAGCTCGACCGTGCGCGCGAGGCGGTAGTGCTGCAGGCCGTCGTCGCTGACGATCACGTCGACGTCCGGGTGCGCGGCGCGCAGCGCCCGCGCGGCCGCGACGCGGTCGGGGCACACCCATACGGGCGCACCGGTGCGGCGGGCGATCAGCAGCGGTTCGTCGCCGGCCGCGCTCGCGCGCGACGCCGGCGTGACGGCGGTCGGCGCCGTCACGTTCGCGCCGTAGCCGCGCGACACGACGCCGGGCGTGAAGCCGGCCGCGCGCAACGCGTCGACGAGTGCGATCACGGTCGGTGTCTTGCCGGTGCCGCCGACGGTCACGTTGCCGACCACGACCACGGGCACGCCGATGTCGACCGGCTTTTTCCAGCCCTGCGTGTAAGCGGTGCGTCGCAGCGCCGCGCACAGGCCGAACACGCAGGCGAACGGCGTGAGCGCCCAGGCGAGCGCGCCGCGCCGCTGCCATTCGCGTGTCAGGTGCGCTTCGAGCCGTGCGAGCGGGCCGCCGGGCGCGCTCATCGGGCCGGGCGCGGCGCATCGTGCGCCGCGGCGTGAGACGGATTCGTCAAGGCGGATTCTCCGTTGGGCGGCGCGTGCCGCGGGGTCTGCGGAAGGCGGCACTCTAGCGCGCCGCGGGCGGCCGCGGCAAGCGCGGCCGGCCGCCGCGGCTCGCGGGGCCGGATCGGGACGGGCTGTGGATAACTCTGTGAAAAACTCCCCGCCCGAGTACCTCAAACGCCCGCCGGGCGGGCATCGAATCGGATGAGAATCATTTCGAAAGATTTAAAAATATATAAAAATCAATGCGTTATCGTCAATCGTCTGGGTTTTCCAGCGGTTTTAATGCGTTTTACGCGGAAGATTGCCAGAGTGTGGACACCTTCCGCGTGCCGCGGCGAATGCGGCCGGCGCTGGACGCCGCGCGCGTGTCGGACTATCGTGTCGCCGCCAGCATTCATCCGACCGCCCATGCTTTCCGACACCCCTTTTTCCGCACCCGGCGCGACGCGCGGCGGCGACGACGTGATTCCCGTTTCGGCGCTCAATCGCGCGATTTCGACGATGCTCGAGCGTTCGTTTCCGCTGTTGTGGATTTCGGGCGAAGTGTCGAATTTCACGCGCGCCGCGAGCGGCCACTGGTATTTCTCGATCAAGGACCAGCAGGCGCAGATGCGCTGCGTGATGTTCCGCGGCCGGGCGCAGTATGCGGAATTCACGCCGCGCGAAGGCGACCGGATCGAGGTGCGCGCGGTCGTCACGATGTACGAGCCGCGCGGCGAAGTGCAGCTCAATGTCGAGGCCGTGCGGCGCACCGGGCAGGGGCGCCTGTACGAGGCGTTCCTGCGGCTGAAGGCGCAGCTCGAAGGCGAGGGCCTGTTCGCGCCCGAGCGCAAGCGGCCGCTGCCGGCGCATCCGCGTGCGATCGGCATCGTCACGTCGCTGCAGGCCGCCGCGCTGCGCGACGTGCTGACCACGCTCGCCCGCCGCGCGCCGCACATTCCGGTGATCGTCTATCCGGCGCCCGTGCAGGGCGCCGGGTCCGCCGAGAAGCTCGTCGCGGCCGTCGAGGCCGCGAATGCGCGCCGGGAGGTCGACGTGCTGCTGGTCTGCCGCGGCGGCGGCTCGATCGAGGATCTGTGGTCGTTCAACGACGAAGCGCTGGCGCGCGCGATCGCGGCGAGCGAATTGCCGGTCGTGAGCGGCGTCGGGCACGAAACCGATTTCACGATCGCGGATTTCGCGGCCGACGTGCGCGCGCCGACGCCCACCGGCGCGGCCGAGCTCGCGAGCCCGCAGCGCGCGCTGCTGCTGCGCGAGGTCGACGACCGCCGGCGTGCGCTCGCGCGCGGCATGGCGCGCCGGCTCGAGCAGCGCGCGCAGCAGCTCGACTGGCTCTCGCGCCGGCTCGTGAGCCCGGCCGAGCGGCTGCAGCGGCAGCGTACGCACGTCGAGCAACTCGCGGTGCGGCTCGCGTCGGCGGCGTCGCGGCCGGTGCGCGATGCGCGTGCGCGTTTCGCGCTCGTGCAGCTGCGCTGGCAGCGCGCGCGGCCCGATCCGTCGCAGGCGCGCCAGGCGCTCGCGGGGCTGTCGCAACGGCTCGCGGTTGCGTGGCAGCGCCGTCACGAACGCGACACGGCGCGCGTGTCGGCCTGTGCGGCGCGGCTCGAGGTGCTGAGTCCGCAGCGCACGCTCGAGCGCGGCTATGCGGCGCTGATCGATGCGCAGACGGGCCGCGCGGTGCGCGCGCCGAACGCGCTGAAGCCGCAGCGGCGCCTGACCGTGCATCTCGCCGAAGGCTCGGCCGACGTGTCGCTCGCCGACGTGCAGCCGCGGCTGACCGATACGATCTGACGTAATCGCCGTAAGGCGGGCAAAGGCCGCCGCAACGGACGCATCGTGCGCGGGAACGGATGCTGCGCATCGTCGGGTTCGTCCTGCCGGACGTCGCGCAAACATCGCTTTTCCGCATACCGCGGATAAATGGCCCGCGAGTTTGCGGGGTTATTCGGTCTCGCCTACAATCGGACGCTCGGCAGCATCCAACACGCCCTCCCTACATACTCAACGAAGGAATCGCCATGGCTCATACGCTCCCGCCGCTCCCGTACGCTGAAGACGCACTCGCGCCGACCATCTCGCTCGAGACGATCCAGTACCACTACGGCAAGCACCATCAGGCTTATGTGACGAACCTGAACAATCTGATCCCGGGCACGGAATTCGAAAACCTGTCGCTGGAAGAGATCGTGAAGAAGTCGTCGGGCGGCATCTTCAACAACGCCGCGCAAATCTGGAACCACACGTTCTTCTGGAACAGCCTGTCGCCGAACGGCGGCGGCGCACCGACGGGCGCGCTGGGCGACGCGATCAACGCGAAGTGGGGTTCGTACGACGCCTTCAAGGAAGCGTTCACGAAGGCCGCAGTCGGCACGTTCGGTTCGGGCTGGGCATGGCTCGTGAAGAAGGCTGACGGTTCGCTCGACATCGTGTCGACGAGCAACGCGGCGACGCCGCTGACGACCGCCGACAAGGCACTGCTGACGATCGACGTGTGGGAACACGCGTACTACATCGACTACCGCAACGCACGTCCGAAGTTCGTCGAAGCGTTCTGGAACATCGTGAACTGGGACTTCGCGGCGAAGAACTTCGCGTAAGTCCGGCGCCGGCGTGCCGCCACGGCGCGCAGCACCCCGAAAAAGCCCTCGTTTCGAGGGCTTTTTTGTTTTTTGTCGCGCGGGCAGGCGGCGCGCTTGCCGGATCAGGCGGCCAGCCCGAGCGCCCAGCCGAGTGCCGCGCTCGCAAGCACGACGGCCCATGGCGGCACGCGCCAGAACACCAGCGCGACGTAGGCGACGAGCGCGGCGGCCAGGTCGCGTGGTGCGACGATCGTGTCGGTCCAGACCGGGTGATAGAGCGCGGCGAGCAGCAGCCCGACGACGGCCGCGTTCACGCCCGCGAGCGCGGCCTGCATGCGCGTGCTGCGGCGCAGGCGTTCCCAGAACGGTGCGGTGCCGGCAATCAGCAGGAACGACGGCGCGAAGATCGAGACCAGCGCGAGCGTGCCGCCGAGCCAGCCGTTCGGCGCGTCGCGCAGCGAGGCGCCGAGGAACGCCGAGAACGTGAACAGCGGTCCCGGCACGGCCTGCGCGACGCCGTACCCGGCAAGGAACGTCGAATCGCCGACCCAGCCGGGCGCGACCACGGCCGCCTGCAGCAGCGGCAACACCACGTGCCCGCCGCCGAACACGAGGGCGCCGGTGCGGAAGAACGCATCGACGACGGCGAGCGTATCGGAGTGGAGCGCGCGGGCCGCGAACGGCAGTGCGACGAGCAGCGCCGCGAACAGCGCGAGCCACAGCATGCCCGCACGGTGCGACACGTGAAGCGGCAACGGCTCGTGCGCGTCGCGTGCCGGTTGTGGCAACAGTGCGAGGCCGGCGGCACCGGCCGCGGCGATCACCGCGATTTGCGTCCACGCGGCCGGCGCGAGCAGTGCGACGCACGCGGCCGCGGCCATCAGCGTGACGCGGCGCGCATCGGGGCACAGCGTGCGCGCCATCCCCCAGACGGCTTGCGCGATCACCGCGACCGACACGATGCGCAGCCCGTGCAGCGCGCCGGCTTCGATCGGTGCGCCCGTCGCGTGAACGCCGAGCGCGAACAGCATCATCAGCAGCGCCGACGGCAACGTGAAGCCGAGCCACGCGGCGAACATGCCCGCATAGCCGGCACGCGCGAGGCCGATCGCCATCCCGACCTGGCTGCTCGCGGGCCCCGGCAGGAACTGGCACAGCCCGACGAGATCCGCATATGTGCGTTCGCTGAGCCAGCCGCGCCGCGTGACGAATTCGGCGCGGAAGTAGCCGAGGTGCGCGACCGGGCCGCCGAACGACGTGAGGCCGAGCCGCAGGAACGCGACGAAGACGGGCCACGGATGACGGGGCGGGGCGGCGGCGGTCGATGGATTCAAGATGGGGCGCGGGGAGATCGGACGAGCCGACACGATAGCGCAACGCGGCGGCGGCGGGGCAGCGTGCGACAGCGCGGTACGCGCTGCTCAGCGCGTGCCGTCGCCCAGCCCGCTCGCGCGGCGCAGCGCGTCGATGTCGACCAGCTCGATCTCGCCGACGTGCAGCCGCACGACGCCGTCGGCCTGCAGCGCCTTCAGCAACTGGTTGGTGGTCTGCCGCGTCAGCGACAGCATCGACGCGAGCGTTTCCTGCGACAGCCGCACGCGCGTGCGCCCGGCGCTGATGCCGCCGTAGCCTTCGGCGATCATCAGCAGGCGCGCGGCGAGCCGCTGCGCGGCCGGCATCACGCTCATCGCCTCGACGGTCAGGAAGCTCAGGCGCAGTTTCTGCGCCATCAGCAGCGCGAACTGCCGCCAGTATTGCGGCGTCGCATCGAGGATCGCGAGCAGCGCGGCCTGCGGGACGTGCAGCAGCAGCGCGTCGTCGAGCGCGATGGCGTCGTGCGTGCGCGGCTGGCCGTCGAACAGCGCGATTTCGCCGAACCACGTGACGGGCTCGGCCACCGTCAGCAGCGCTTCCTTGCCCTGCGGGTCGACCGCACCTATCGTGAGTGAACCGGCCAGGACCGCGTACAGCCCGCACGGCGGGTCGCCGCGCCGGAACAGCGCGTGGCCGGCCGGCAGGCGGCGCAGCGTCGCGCCGGCGAGCAGGTCCGCGCGCAACGCGGGCGGCAGCGCGGCGAACCACGGGTTCGCTTCGATCTGCGGCAGGTATGGGGCGAGCGGAGCAGGCATGGGCACGCGATGTCGGGTAGCTGACAGAGGTTGTCGGGCGTGACGCGCATCATAGCGCTCAATAACCGACCAGGAGACGCGATGAAGACGCTCGAAGACCATCTTTCGCAGTATGCGGCCTACCATCGCGACGCGCGCAACATCGCCACGCATCTGGTCGGCATCCCGATGATCGTGTTCGCGGTCGAGGTGCTGCTGTCGCGGCCGGCGGTCGGGATGCTGGCCGGCGTCGCGCTGTCGCCGGCGCTGCTGCTCGCGGTCGCGTTCGTCGTGTTCTACCTGCGCCTCGACCTGCGGTTCGGGATCGTGATGACCGCGCTGTTCGCGCTCGGCCTGTGGGCCGCGCAGTCGCTCGCGTTGCTGCCGACCGCGCAATGGCTCGCGATCGGCATCGGCGCGTTCGTCGTCGGCTGGATCGTGCAATTCGTCGGGCACTGGTTCGAAGGGCGCAAGCCCGCGTTCGTCGACGACCTCGTCGGCCTGATGGTCGGGCCGCTGTTCGTCGTCGCCGAAGTCGCGTTCTTCGCGGGGCTGCGCGCCGAGGTGCGCCGCGAAGTCGAGCGGCGCGCGGGCCCCGTGCACGGCGGCGCGCACTCGCATGTCTGATGCGCCGGTCTGCGTGTTCGGCGCAGGTGCCGTCGGCTGTTATCTCGGCGGCCGGCTCGCGGCGGGCGGCGCGCACGTGACGCTCGTCGGCCGCGCGCGGATCGGCGATGCGATTCACCGGCACGGGCTCACGCTGACCGACCGGCGGGGCTATCGCGCGACGCTCGCGGCGGCCGATGTCGCGTTCGCGACCGATCCGGCCGCCGCGGCCGACGCACGGCTCGTGCTGGTCGCGGTGAAGTCGGCCGCCACGCGGGAGGCAGCCGGGCAACTGGCCGGCGTGCTGCGGCCCGGCACGGTCGTGATCAGCTTCCAGAACGGCCTGCACCATGCCGACACGTTGCGCGACGCGCTGCCGCAAGCGACCGTGCTGGCCGGCATGGTGCCGTTCAATGTGATCGAGCGCGGGCCCGGTGCGTTTCACCAGGGTTCGGCCGGCGCGCTCGCGGCCGACGCGTCGTCCGCGCTGCAGCCGTTCGTCGGCGCATTCGCGCGTGCCGGGCTGCCACTCTCGCTGCATCGCGACATGCGGGCCGTGCAGTGGGCGAAGCTGCTGCTCAACCTGAACAATGCGGTCAATGCGCTCGCGAACCTGTCGCTGCGCGACGAGCTTGCGCAACGCGCGTACCGTCGCTGCGTCGCGCTGGCCCAGCGCGAGGCGCTGCACTGGCTGGCACGCGCCGCGATCCGGCCGGCGCGGCTCACGCCGCTGCCGGCCGGCTGGGTCCCTGCCATGCTCGATCTGCCCGACGCGGCTTTCCGTGTGCTCGGCGGCCGGATGCTGGCGATCGACCCGCTTGCGCGCTCGTCGATGTCCGACGATCTTGCGGCGCGCCGTGCGACGGAGGTCGAGTGGATCAACGGCGAGATCGTGCGGCTGGCCGCGCGCTTCGGCGCGCAGGCGCCCGTCAATGCGCGCCTGTGCGCGCTGGTCCACGACGCGGAAGGCGCGGTCGTGCGCCCGGCGTGGCGCGGCGACGCGCTGTGGGCCGAACTGATCGCGCGGGCGCCACGCGCGGGCGACGTGCGGGCCGCGTAGGCCGGGTCGCGCGCGGCGCCGCAGGCCACGCGCAACGGCTAAGATGCGGGGTGCGTCATACGACGCCTTTGCGGAGCACTCACCATGGTGGATCGCCCGACGCTCGACGCGTACGACGCCCATGCCGCGCGATATGCGCAGGACTGGCTCGACCAGGCCGCGCCCGACGACATGTACGCGCTGCTCGAGCAATATTTCTCGCCGGGGCCGACCGCGGACGTCGGCTGCGGCGCCGGCCGCGACACGGCCTGGCTCGCGTCGTGCGGTTTCGACGTCCGCGGCTACGACGCGAGCGCCGCGCTGCTCGACGAGGCGCGCCGGCACCATCCGGACCTGCGCTTCGAGCTCGCCGCGCTGCCGGCGCTGGCCGGTGTGCCGTCCGGCGCGTTTCGCAACGTACTGTGCGAGACGGTCGTCATGCACCTCGAACAGGCCGATGCGGCAGCGGCGGCCGCGCGGCTGGCCGATCTGCTGATGCCGGGCGGCACGTTGTACCTGAGCTGGCGGGTGGCGGGACACGGCACGTCGCGCGACGAGCGCGGCCGACTCTATACGGCACTGGATTCGGCGCGGATGCATGCGGCACTCGGCGCCGACGTGCAGGTGATCGACGAGCACGAGGTCGTCGGCGCGTCGTCCGGCAAGCGCGTACACCGGCTGATCGTGCGCAGGGCGGGCGGCGCCGCGTGACGGCGGCGCGCCGTCGCGCTTACTCGCGGTTGAGCGCCGCTTCCCAGTTGATGTCGACGCAGAGCACCTGCATGCCGGTCGCCGCGGGCGCGGCGATCGACGCGGTCACGCACAGGTGCGCCTCGTTGATCGACAGGTAGGGCGCCGTCAGGTGCACGCGGCCCGGCGCCCGCATCGCGTCGATGAAGTACGGGCGGCGCTCCCAGCTGGCCCCTTCGGAATGCAGCAGCGGACGGAAGCGCTTCGCGCGTTGCGACACGCTGCCGCGCGCGAGCACGTTGTCGCCGATCTGGCGCCCCGATGCATCGAGCAGGAAGCAGCGCGCGGTTTCCGGCAGCCCGAGCACGGCGGCGGCCGCGTCGGTGAGCGGCGCGTCCGCGCCGAGCTTCTGGCTCGCTTCCTCGAGCGCGGCGACGTACGGCGCGAGCCGTTCCGCCTGCGTGCGTTCGCGTTGCGCGACGCGCAGCCGCAGTGCGGCCGACAGCGTATCCATGCAGCCCGCGGCGGCCTGCGGCTGCACGGGGTCGACGCTCGGCCCCGCGAAATACTGGCCCTGCACGAAATCGACGTCGCATTCGAGTGCGATCAGCGCGTCGCGTTCGGTCGACAGGCCGCCCATCAGCACGAGCTGGCCGGATTCGTGCAGCAGCGACACGAGCCCCGGCAGCACGCGTTCGAGGTGCGAGTGCTCGCTCGCCTGCGCGAGGATGCCGCGGTCGAGCGTGACGATGTCGGGATGCAGGTGCCACACGCGGTCGATGTTCGAATGCTTCGCGCCGAACCCGCCCAGCGCGATCAGGAAGCCGGCCTTGCGCAGCCCGTCGACGATCGCCGCGTAGCGCGGCGTTTCGCCGCCGGCCTGCTCGGGTACCTCGAGCACCACGCGGTGCGGCGGCAGCCCGAGCGCCTTCAGGTTCGCGAGCAGCGCGTCGCCGTAGACGGTGTCCATCAGCGCGGCCGGATGCAGGCTCAGGAAGAGCCATTCGTCGTGACTGTCGAACGCGTGGAAGTTACCGAGATGCAACGATTCGGCGAGCCGGCCGAGTTCGAGCAGGTCGCCGCGCCGCGCCGCCTGCGTGAAAACCTCGTGCGACGCCACCTGGCGGCTTTCCTCGTCGTGCGCACGCAGCGACGCGTGATAGCCGATCGCGCGGCGGTGCGACACCGAGAAAACGGGCTGGAACACGCTGAACACGGTGTATCCGCCGTACAGCACGGTGCGCCGGTTCCCGTCGTCGCCGGCGACGGGGCGGGGCGGCTGAAAGCCGGGGGGATCGATTTCGATCATGCTCATGATGTCGGCCGATGGAAGACTGCCAGTTTACCTAGAGAATAGGCCAGCAAGAAGCATGCACGGCATCGCGCCGCGTGCGGCCGCCCGTCGCGGCCGGGACGGGGCGCATCGGCGCGTGCGTTGCCGGGGGCGGTCTGCACCGTCCTGGTGCGCGCGGCGGCGGCGCGGCCCCCGAAACGGCGCACCGCGCGTCACGCGCGCTCGGACGGGTCGGTCTTGCGCGCGGTGCTGCGGATCTCGGGGGCGAGCTGCGCGAAGATCCACGCCGACGCGGCCGTGATGATCCCGACGCAGATGAAGGTCGCGTGGAACGCCGGCAGCGTATTGCTCGGCGTCACGGTGCGCAGCATGCCCGTGAACGTCGCGAGCAGCGCGCCGGCGACCGTCACGCCGAGGCTCATCGACAGCATCTGCACGAGCGAGAACAGGCTGTTGCCGCTGCTCGCGCCGCCCGTGCCGAGATCCTTCAGCGTCAGCGTGTTCATCGCGGTGAACTGCATCGAGTTGAAGCCGCCGAACAGCGCGAGATGCACGACCTTCACCCACACCGGCACCGAGTCGCGCATCAGCGCGAAGCTTGCCATCATCACGCCGACCATGATCGTGTTCGCGAGCAGCACCTTGCGGTAGCCGTGCTGCGTGATCAGCCGCGTGATGATCCGCTTGGAGAACATCCCGGCCGCCGCGACCGGCAGCATCATCAGCCCCGCCTCGAACGCCGAGTAGCCGAGGCTCACCTGCAGCAGCAGCGGGATCAGGTACGGCATCGTGCCGCTGCCGATCCGCGCGAACAGGTTGCCGAGCAGCCCGACGCTGAACGTGTGGATCCGGAACAGGTCGAGCGAGAAGATCGGTTGCGGCGCACGCACCGCGTACAGCCCGTACGCGACGAAGCACGCGAGGCTCAGGATCAGCAGCACCAGCACGGCGGCGTGCTGCATGCCGAGATCGGCGAGCCCGTCGAGCGACAGCGAGATCGCGACCATGCCGATCGTCAGCAGCAGATAGCCCTTCAGGTCGAAGCGGCCGACGGCCGGGTTGCGTGAATCGGGCATCGAGTAGAAGGTCGCGATGCAGCCCGCGACGCCGACCGGCACGTTGATCAGGAAGATCCAGTGCCACGACGCGATCTTCACGAGCCAGCCGCCGAGGGTCGGTCCGATCAGCGGGCCGATCAGGCCCGGGATCGCGACGAACGACAGCGCGGGCAGATAACGCTCGGCCGGAAAGGTGCGCAGCACCGCGAGCCGCTCGACCGGCAACAGCATCGCGCCGCCGACTCCCTGCACGACGCGGAACGCGACGAGCTGCGAGAGCGTATGCGCATTCGCGCACAGCAGCGAACCGAGCGAGAACACCAGGATCGCGCTGAAGAACACGCGTCGCGTGCCGAAGGTATCGGCGAGCCAGCCCGACACGGGGATCATCACCGCCATCGTCAGCGAGTACGCGATCACGACCGACTGCATCCGCAGCGGCGATTCCCCGAGGCTCGCGGCCATCGACGGCAGCGCCGTGTTGACGATCGTCGAATCGAGGGTCTGCATGAAGAAGCCCGTCGCAACGAGCCAGAGCATCACGGTGAGATTTTTTTCGCCGGGGGCGGCGGCAGGCGGGCGCTGGAACATGGGAGCGGGGCGGTGGCGCGGGACACCCGACATTGTAGGGAAACCCGATGGGCCGTGCAGGTTCGGCACCCGGCGTGACGCGAAATCCGGCGGTCGGATGCCGTCCTCGTCGCTCGACCAGTACAGTTCAGCTAAAAGTGTCTGCAGCCGTATCTGTCCGCGTGCTGTCACTGTCCGAAATACTGGTGCCATCGAAACCGTGCGACCAGGAGGCTGCCATGCGCGAACTGCGACTTTACGTGATCGACGGCGACGAGCCGGCCGCACGGTGGCGGATCGTCGATCGCACCGCACTGCAGGTGGCGGACGGCGACGTGTGGGTGACCGTCGAGGGCCGGCTCGACGACCACTGGCTGCGCGCCGGCGATTCGCTGACGTTCGAGCCCGGCGTGCGCGTATGGGTCAGCGCGGGGCCACGCGGCGCGACGTTCGCGTTCGGGCCGCACGCGGCACCGGCCGCGCGTGTTGTGCATGCGTGGTGGCGGCCGCTCGTCGCGTGGCGGGACGGCCGGCGCCACGCGGCCGCGTCGCTGCCGATGTAGCGTGCGCGGGGCGCTTGCGCGAACGCGGCGGATGGCGGAGGTACCCGGCGCCGCGGACGGATCTGGCGCCGATCGCGCTTGCCGGCCTCCTGAAGCGCGCCCGCGCATCGATTCGCGCGATCGGGATTGATTGCGCCGGGAGCGAATTCTAGACTCGATTCCGTGTCCTCCATCGCCCCTTCACCATGACGCCGGAACTCGCATTGACGCATCTGTGGCAAAGCGCACACGGCGATCGCGACGCGCTCGCCCGCGTGACCGTGACGGGGCGGGACCCGACGTTGCCGTCGACGTTTCATGTCGGCACGCTCGCGGCAGCGACGATCGCGGCAACCGGGCTCGCGGCGGCCGAATGTCACCGGCTTCGCACGGGCGTCGCGCAATCCGTCGACGTGTCGGTGCGCGATGCGCTGGTCGCGTTCCGCAGCGAACGCTACCTGCGTGTGGACGACGGCCCGCCGCCGGAGTTGCGTCATCCGGTGACGGGCTTCTTCGAGACGGGCGACGGGCGCTGGATCCAGCTGCATGCGAACTTCCCGCATCACCTGCGCGGGATCCTCGCCGTACTCGGTTGCGGCGCGCAGCGCGCCGACGTCGCCGCGGCGATCCGCAGATGGGACGGCGCGGCGCTCGACACCGCGCTGGCCGAGGCCGGCCTGTGCGCGGCATTGATCAGAACCCCTGACGAATGGGCGGCGCACGAGCAGGCGCGCGCGATCGCGTCGCTGCCGTTGTTCGACATCGAGCGGATCGGCGATGCGCCGCTCGAACCGATCGGCCGCGGCGAAGCCGGGCCGCCGCTCGCGGGCGTGCGCGTGCTCGATCTCACGCGCATCATCGCGGGCCCGGTCGCGGGCCGCACGCTCGCGTCGCACGGCGCGCAGACGCTGCTCGTCAACGGGCCGCACCTGCCGAACATCGCGCCGCTCGTGATCGACAACGGGCGCGGCAAACGTTCGACATGGATCGACCTGCGCGATACGGCGGGTGTCGAGACGCTGCACGCGCTCGTGCGCGACGCGGACGTGTTCCTGCAGTCGTACCGGCCCGGCTCGCTCGCCGCCCGCGGTTTCGCGCCGCAGGCGCTGGCGCAGCGGCGGCCCGGCATCGTGTGCGTGTCGATCTCGGCATACGGGCATGCGGGGCCGTGGGCGGGGCGGCGCGGCTTCGACAGTCTCGTGCAGTCGGCGAGCGGGATCGCATGGCGGGAGCAGCAGGCCGCCCATGCGGATGCGCCGCGCCCTCTGCCGTGCCAGGCGCTCGATCATGCGACCGGCTATCTCGCGGCGTTCGGCGCGATGATCGCGCTCGCGCGGCGATCGTGCGAAGGGGGAAGCTGGCACGTGCGGATGTCGCTCGCGCAGACGGGGCGCTGGCTGCAGTCGTTCGGCAATGTGCAGGACGGCCTGCATGCGCCCGATCTCGCGGCTGCCGACGTGCGCGACCGGATCGATCGCGTCGCGTCGCCGTTCGGCATGCTCGACACCGTGCGCCCGGCCGAGCGGTTGTCGGCCACGCCGCCGGCGTTCGCGCGGCCGCCCGTGCCGCCCGGCACCGACGATGCGCGCTGGCTGTAGATGCCGGCTGCGCGGCCGGCGTTACTTGCGCAGTTCGACGACGAAGTCGTAGTAGTCGTTGCGGCAGTAGGTGTCGGTCAGTTCGATGGCGCGCTGGTCCGACGTATAGCCGATCCGCGTGATCAGCAGCAGCGCGTCGTGCGGCGCGATGCCCATCTGTTCGGCGATCTCGTCGGTCGCGTTGACCGCGCGGAAATGCTGCAGCGCGCGCACGATCGGCGTGCCGCGCGCTTCGAGATAGCTGTACAGCGAGCCGGCGATCGCCTGCGGATCGGGAATCAGCGTGGCGGGGAACGTCGAGTTCTCGACGGCCATCACGATGCCGTCGGCGAGACGCAGGCGTTTCAGGCGTGTCACCGATGCGGCCGGCGACAGTCCGAGCTGGATCACTTCGTCGCGGTTCGCCGGCTGGATTTCGCGCGCGAGCCATTGCGAGCTCGGCTTGAAGCCGCGGCGCTCGAGCATTTCGCTGAAGCTCGACAGTCGCGACAGCGGATCCTCGTAGCGCGGCTGGATGAAGTTGCCCGCGCCCTGCGTGCGGCGGATCAAGCCCTGCTCGACGAGCAGCGCGATCGCCTTGCGCGCGGTGATGCGCGATACGCCGAGCGCATCGGACAGCACGCGCTCCGAAGGCAGGGCCTCGCCGGCCGTCCAGCGGTTGTCGTGGATCGCATCGCCGAGCTTGCGGGCGAGCTGCAGGTACAGCGGCGTGTCGTTGTCGGGGTCGGGGCGCAGGTCTTGCCACCGGTCGTCCGTGGGTGCCTTCATGGAATGGGTATCGATCAGGTTGCGGCCATTCTAAGTCATCATGCGGCACCGTTATAGCCGGTTTTTGCCGTGCAATAGGCCGACGCCGCGCCGATTGACTACACTGACACGTCGTATTCCATGCTTCGGCCGCGGTGCGCGGCCACGAATCCGCAACGAGGAACGCATGACAGACACGATCGCCACGGTCGTCCTGCCGGACGGCGAGACGATTCCGAAGCTCGGCCAGGGCACCTGGGAAATGGGCGAGCGGCCGGCCCGCCGGGCGGACGAGATCGCCGCGCTGCGTGAAGGTGTCGAACTCGGGATGACGCTGGTCGATACGGCCGAGATGTACGGCGACGGCGCGACCGAGGCACTCGTCGGCGAGGCGCTCGCGGGCCTGCGCGACGACGTCTTTCTCGTCAGCAAGGTCTATCCGCATCATGCGAGCCGGCGCGGCGTCGTCGCCGCGTGCGACGCGAGCCTCAAGCGATTGCGCACCGATCGCCTCGACTTGTACCTGCTGCACTGGCGCGGCTCGGTGCCGCTCGAGGAGACGGTCGAGGGTTTCGAGACGCTGCGGCGCGCGGGCAAGATTCGTCACTGGGGCGTGAGCAACTTCGATACGGCCGATATGGAGGAACTCATCGGCGGGGCGGGCGGCGGCGCCTGCGCGACCAACCAGATCCTCTACAACATCGCGCGGCGCGGCCCGGAATTCGACCTGCTGCCGTGGCTCGCCGACCACCGGATCCCGGCGATGACATACAGCCCGGTCGACCACGGACGGTTGCCGAAGCGTTCGCCGCTCGACGAGATCGCGCGGCTGCGCGGCGTATCGGTGATGCGCGTCGCGCTGGCTTGGGTGCTCGCGCAGCCGGGCGTATTCGCGATCCCGAAGGCGTCGAGGATCGAGCACGTGCGCGACAATCGCGCCGCGCTCGATCTCGAATTGAGCGAGGACGAGCGCGCGCAGCTTGACGCGTACTTCCGACCGCCTCGCAGCAAGCGCGCGCTCGAGATGCTCTGACGGCACCCGGCCGGGTAACGCTTCCGGTCAGTGGTTGCCGCCGGACGATCCGCCGTTGCCGTGACCGCCGCCATTGCCGTTGCCGGTACCGTGGCCATTGCCGACACCGTTGGCGCCGCCATTGCCGGCCCCACCACTGCCGTTACCGTTGCCATTGCCGCCGCCGTTACCGTGGCCACCATTGCCGTTGCCTTGGCCACCGTTGCTGCCGGCCCCATTGCCGTTGCCGCCGCCGTTGCCCGAACCGCCGCCGCTGCCATGGCCGCCGTTACCGCCAGCGCCAGCGCCATTGCCGTTGCCAACGCCGTTGGCACCACCATTGCCAGCGCCGCCACTGCCGTTGCCATTGCCATTGCCGCCGCCGTTACCGTGGCCACCGTTGCCGTTGCCCGAACCGCCATTGCCGCTGCCACTGCCATGGCCGCCGTTACCGCCAGCGCCATTGCCGTTGCCGGCGCCGCCATTGCCGTTGCCGTTGCCGCCGCCGTTACCGTGGCCACCGTTGCCGTTGCCCGAACCGCCATTGCCGCTGCCACTGCCATGGCCGCCATTGCCGCCGGCACCATTGCCGTTGCCTGAGCCGCCACTGCCGTTGCCATTGCCATTGCCATTGCCATTGCCATTGCCATTGCCATTGCCGTGGCCACCACCATCGCCGTGACCACCGCCATCGCCATGGCCGCCACCGTTGCCGTGACCACCGCCGTTACCGTGGCCGCCACCGTCGCCGTGACCACCGCCGTCACCGTGGCCGCCACCGTCGCCGTGGCCGCCACCGTCGCCGTGGCCGCCACCGTCGCCGTGACCACCGCCGTCACCGTGACCACCGCCGTCACCGTGGCCGCCACCGTCGCCATGGCCGCCACCATTGCCGTGACCACCACCGTCTCCGTCGCCTCCACCTCCGTGTCCGCCATGGCCTCCGCTTCCGGAAGTACCGCCACCCGAAGTACCGCCGCCCGAAGTACCGCCACCCGAAGTACCGCCACCCGAAGTACCGCCACCCGAAGTACCGCCACCCGAAGTACCGCCACCCGAAGTACCGCCACCCGAAGTACCGCCACCCGAGGTGCCGCCGCCCGAAGTACCGCCACCCGAAGTACCGCCACCCGAAGTACCGCCGCCCGAAGTACCGCCACCCGAAGTACCGCCACCCGAAGTGCCGCCACCCGAAGTGCCGCCACCCGAAGTACCGCTGCCCGAAGTACCGCTGCCCGAAGTACCGCCACCTGAACCACCGTTACCGGACGCGTTGCCTCCGCGACCCGTGCCGCTCGTACCGCCGGATGTGCCGCCTGTCGCTCCACCGACACCGGCAGGCCCGACGGCGCCGTTCCCGTTATTTGCACCGCTGCCGCCGCCATTGCCGTTACCCGGCCCAGGACTGCCGCCGCCGCTGCCACTCGGGCCGGCACCTTTACCGCCGCCGATCCCATGACCGGCATGAACCTGCCCCGCACACGCGGCCGGATTGGCGGCGCATGACGAAGCGTCCGCGACCAGCGTCATGATGGTGTCCGCGCTGGCGCTCGCGTCGGGCCCGGAGTCGGGCGTGGTGGTTTGTGCGACGGCATACGAGCAGCAGCACGCCAACGCGGCTGCGGCCAGCAAGGTTGCACGAGGGCGCCGTCCCGCCGGGCGGGACGGTTGTTTCGTCTTATGCATCATGGCCTCCCCATGCGCGCGATGCCTCGTTGCCGCGCGACTATCTACGTGTGGTGCAGGGGGCCAGCAAGGATTCGTTGTCCGGTCGGCGGCCGATTGCGTTCGGGCCGACGCTTGACGCCAGCCGCGAACGCGGATCGGCACGCGGGCCCGCCGTGCGAATCCCTCTCTGCGAGATTCGTGCCATCGGCCGCTTGTGCCCGTCGCGCAACGCGCACGCGGGCACGCGACGGGCGCATGCAACGTCGTGGGGGAGTTTTGTTTCCGGATTGAAACGTCTGAGCGTTCGCGGGCGGCTCAGCGTGCGGGCGCGTCGGCTGCGCGCTGCCAGCGATGGAACAGGATCGACGCGATCCAGCAGACGAGGAACAGCGCGATGATGCCGTAGCCGATCGAGCCGAAGCGATCGCCGAGCGCATCGAGCGTATCGCGCACGGGGCCCGTCAGCGACAGCTTGTCGGCCAGGAGTCCGGCCGCCTCGATCCCGCCGATCGCCAGTGCAACGGCCGCCGACACGAACGTGATGCTCGCGTTGTAGAGCAGCTTGCGCTGCGGATCGTCCATCGCCCAGCCGTATGCCTGAATCATCAGCACATTGTCGGTCGAGTCGATCAGCGTCATGCCGGCGGTGAACAGCGCGGGAAACAGCATGACCGTGTAGACCGGCAGCCCCTGGCTCGCCTGCGCGGCGGCGATCGCGAGCAGGCCGATTTCGGTTGCAGTATCGAAACCGAGCCCGAACAGCACGCCGACCGGATACATGTGCCAGCTCTTCGACACGAACCGGAACAGCGGGCGCAGCAGCCGCGAGACGAGCCCGGCGGGGCGGTGTACATGCGCATCGTCGTGCGCGTGACCGGATGCGCCGCGATAGCGTCGCCAGACGTCGCGCAGGATCAGCAGGTTCACGCACGCGAGCACGAGCAGGAAGGTGGCCGATACGGCCGTGCCGATCGTGCCGCCGATTTCACGGAACGCATCGAACCGGTCGCGCAGCGCGAACGCGGTCAGCGCGATGCCGAGCGTCGCGGCGATCACGATGGTCGAATGGCCGAGCGAGAAGAACAAACCGACGCTCACCGGACGCTGGCCATCCTGCATCAGCTTGCGCGTCGCGACGTCGATCGCGGCGATGTGATCGGCGTCGACCGCGTGACGCAGCCCGAGCCCGTACGCGATTGCCGCGGTGCCGAGCAGCAGCGGATGGTCGCGCAGCACCGCGAGCGCCCACAGCCAGACCGCGACGTTCGCGGTGATCAGGCCGGCATAAAGGATCAGCAGGCGGCGCAGGGCAGGGGTGGGCGGCATCGGGCGGGTTCCATCTGACAATTCGCCATCCATTGTGGCACGCGAAAAAAATGCCTGGCGTGCCGATCAAAAAGCCGCGAACCCCGCGCGCGCCGGATGAAAAAAAAGCCCGTCCGGAACCGGACGGGCCTTGCGTGCATGCGACGGGGCGCGCGCGCCCGGCGCTTACTTCGTTTTCGCGCTGATCACGCCTTCCGACACGTTGGCCGGCGTTTCCGCGTACTGCTTGAACTCCATCGTGTAGGTCGCGCGGCCCTGCGTGGCCGAACGCAGCGACGTCGAATAGCCGAACATCTCCGCGAGCGGCACTTCGGCGCGCACGAGCTTGCCGCCGCCGCCCGCGATGTCTTCCATCCCCTGCACGATGCCGCGACGGCTCGACAGGTCGCCCATCACGTTGCCCATGAATTCCTCGGGCGTCTCGACTTCGACGGCCATCATCGGCTCGAGCAGCACGGGCTTCGCCTTGCGCATCGCTTCCTTGAACGCCATCGAGCCGGCCATCCGGAACGCGTTTTCGTTCGAGTCGACGTCGTGGTACGAGCCGAACGTCAGGTGCACCTTCACGTCGACGACCGGGTAGCCCGCGAGCACGCCGCTCTTCAGCGTTTCGGTGATGCCCTTGTCGACGGCCGGGATGAACTCGCGCGGAATCACGCCGCCCTTGATCTCGTCGAGGAACTCGTAGCCCTTGCCCGGGTTCGGCTCCAGCGTGATCACCGCATGGCCGTACTGGCCGCGGCCGCCCGACTGCTTGACGAACTTGCCCTCGACGTCGGCGGCCGTCGTGCGCACCGTCTCGCGATACGCGACCTGCGGCTTGCCGACCGTCGCTTCGACGCCGAATTCGCGCTTCATCCGGTCGACCAGGATTTCGAGGTGGAGCTCGCCCATCCCCGAGATGATCGTCTGGCCGGACTCTTCGTCGGTCTGCACGCGGAACGAAGGATCTTCCTGCGCGAGACGGTTCAGCGCGAGGCCCATCTTTTCCTGGTCGGCCTTCGTCTTCGGCTCGACGGCCTGCGAGATCACCGGCTCGGGGAATTCCATCTTCTCGAGGATGATCGGCTTGGCCGGATCGCACAGCGTGTCGCCCGTCGTCGCTTCCTTCAGCCCGACGGCCGCCGCGATGTCGCCCGCGCGCACTTCCTTGATTTCCTTGCGCTCGTTCGCGTGCATCTGCAGGATCCGGCCGAGCCGTTCCTTCTTGTCCTTCGTCGCGTTGAGCACCGTGTCGCCCGACTCGACGACGCCCGAATACACGCGGAAGAAGATCAGCTGGCCGACGAACGGGTCGGTCATGATCTTGAACGCGAGCGACGAGAACGGCTCGTCATCGCTCGGATGACGTTCCGCCGGTTTTTCCGGATCGGCAAAGTCGTGGCCGAGAATCGCGGGCACGTCGACCGGCGACGGCAGGTAGTCGATCACCGCGTCGAGCATGGCCTGCACGCCCTTGTTCTTGAACGCGCTGCCGCACAGCATCGGCACGATCTCGTTCGCGATCGTGCGCTTGCGCAACGCGGCCTTGATCTCGTCCTCGGTCAGCGACTCGTGGTCGTGCAGGTACTTCTCGAGCAATTCCTCGCTCGCTTCGGCCGCCGCCTCGACCATCTTCTCGCGCCATTCGTGCGCGAGCTCGACGAGGTTCGCGGGGATCTCCTCGTACGAGAACTTCACGCCCTGGCTTTCGTCGTCCCACACGATCGCCTTCATCTTCACGAGATCGACGACGCCCTGGAAATGATCTTCGGCGCCGATCGGAATCTGGATCGGCACGGCGACACCCTTCAGGCGCTCGCCGATCTGCTTCTGCACGCGGAAGAAGTCGGCGCCGATGCGGTCCATCTTGTTGACGAACGCGATGCGCGGCACCTTGTACTTGTTCGCCTGGCGCCATACGGTTTCGGACTGCGGCTGCACGCCGCCGACCGAGTCGTAGACCATGCACGCGCCGTCGAGCACGCGCATCGAGCGCTCGACTTCGATCGTGAAGTCGACGTGCCCGGGCGTGTCGATGATGTTGATGCGGTGTTCCGGATAGTTGCCGGCCATGCCCTTCCAGAAGGCCGTGGTCGCCGCCGACGTGATCGTGATGCCGCGTTCCTGCTCCTGCTCCATCCAGTCCATCGTGGCCGCGCCGTCGTGCACTTCACCGATCTTGTGGCTCACGCCGGTGTAAAACAGGATGCGCTCGGTCGTCGTGGTCTTGCCGGCATCGATGTGAGCGCTGATCCCGATATTGCGATAGCGCTCGATGGGGGTTTTGCGGGGCACGTGAACCTCCTGGTGGTTCGGATCTTAAGCGGGCCGACTGGGCCGGCCCGGGCTGGAACAAGCGAGACTTCAAGCATAGCGCTTGCGCGTGGCTTTTGCAGATGCGGCCAGCAGCGGCGGAATCAAGCGGGGCGTTGCCGCCGGCAGGCGAAAAAAAACCGGCGCGCAGCGGGCGGCCGGCTTCGGTCGGTGCGCGGCGCGCCGCCGCGGAAAAGACCGTTACTGGGCCTTCGGCAGGCCGTCGAGCTTCATGCCGGGCTTGATGCCCTTGGCCGCGAACCAGCCCTTGCCCATTTCGAGCGCGTAGACGCCGTTGTTGCGCGGGCAGTGATTGTCGGTCGTCTCCGCCCGCATCTCGTCGATGTCGGTGATCGTGCCGTCCGCGCGGATGAACGCGATCGACAGCGGGATCAGCGTGTTCTTCATCCAGAAGCAGTGCACGGCGTTCTCGTTGAAGACGAACAGCATGCCTTCGTTGGGCGCGAGCTGCGAACGGTACATCAGCCCCTGTTCGCGGTCGGCGTCGTTCGCGGCGACGGCCGCGTCGATCACGTACATGCCGGCGCGCAGCTTCACGCGCGGGAACTCGCTCGGCTGCTTGGCGCCGGGCGGCACCTGCGCGGCGGCGGCCTGCATGCCGAGCGCGAGGACGGCGAGCGCGGCGGGAAAGACGGCGGCGCGCGCTAGGCGGCCGAGCGACGAGCGCAGGGAGAATTGCACAGCATGGCTCCTGTCTGGAAAACGAGACCCGCATGGTACGCGATGCGCGCCGGCGGGCACAAAAAAGAAAAAGGCAGATCGCCTTGCGGTGATCTGCCTTTCAACGCCGTAAGAACGGCAAGACTGCGTGTTCTTGACTGCGTTATTACAGCTTGCTTACTTAGTTCGAAGCAGCTGCCGGTGCTGCTGCGTCGCTTGCTGCAGCCTTCTTCGATGCCTTGTGGTGCTTCTTGGCAGCGTGGTGCTTCTTGGCAGCGTGCTTAGCCGGTGCCGAAGCAGCTTCTGCTGCTGCCGGAGCAGCTTCCGGAGCCGAAGCTTGTGCGAAAGCAGCCGTTGCGAAGAGGCCAGCGACCAGAGCGGCGATCAGTTTGTTCATGTTGTGTTCCTCAGCTTTAGTTAATTAACCAAATGACCCGGCAATAGGAGTCATGTCGTCTAACGGTGCCATCCACCTTTCGGTTGACAGACGCTTCGAGAAATTTCTCATTGCGCTGCGGGCGCCGAATCGTATTCGAGAAAAACGTCGCTTTCGTGACGCAAACACGGGTTCGGCTGCCAATGCCGGATAGCTAAGGTTGGCATCTGCGTGGTTTAACGCGCGATCTTCGCGGGCGGTTGACGAAAAAGATGACGAAAAATGCGCGCCTCCCGAATTCGTCATCCGGCGGGCGCGAAACCGTCCCATGGCGCGCGCGGCGGCAGTGCGATTGTTTCGCCCGGCGCAATGCCGAGCGCAAATATGTCCAGCGCGCCGATGCCGACACGCACCAGGCGCAACGTCGGGAAGCCGACGGCCGCGGTCATCCGGCGCACCTGCCGGTTCTTGCCCTCGGTGATCGCGAGTTCGATCCACGTGGTCGGGATCGCGGCGCGATAGCGGATCGGCGGCGTGCGCGGCCACAGCGTGTCGGGCGGCTCGATGAATTCGGCGCGGCACGGCCGCGTCACGTAGTCGCCGAGGTCGACGCCGCGCGCGAGCGCCTTCAGGTCGGCCGGGCCGGGCGCGCCCTCGACCTGCGCCCAGTAGCGTTTCACGAGCTTGTGGCGCGGCTCCGCGATGCGCGCCTGCAGCGCGCCGTCGTCGGTGAGCAGCAGCAAGCCTTCGCTGTCCGCGTCCAGCCGGCCGGCCGCATACACGCCGGGCGTTTTTACCCAGTCGCCGAGCGACGGGCGCGTCTCGTGCGCGGAAAACTGGCAAATCGTGCCGAACGGCTTGTTGAGGGCGATCAGGTTCATGGCGGGGCGCCCGCCCGGCGCGCCGCGGGACGCGGAGGCGGGCGGTCTATGGCAAATGGCGGAATCTTAATGCATAATACGGAACGGCAAGTCCTCTGTCTTATATAAGACATAAGTGAGGTCTTGATACGCAGTGCCGCGGTTCATGCCGAAGTGCCCGGTTGGGGCGCTAGAATAGCGGCTCGCTGTTGCCCGTCACGGGGTGGCCATGCCGCGCCCCCGCCGCGCGCGCAGCTTCGACCAGCATCACCTGCTCAGCCACGTCACTGGAGTCGATCATGCCGTATCAGCACATCAAGGTTCCGGAAGGCGGTGACAAGATCACCGTCAACAAGGACTTCTCGCTCAACGTTTCCGATCAGCCGATCATTCCCTATATCGAAGGCGACGGTACGGGCTTCGATATCACGCCGGTCATGATCAAGGTCGTCGACGCGGCGGTCGCGCATGCCTACAAGGGCAAGCGCAAGATCCACTGGATGGAGATCTTCGCGGGCGAGAAGGCGACGAAGGTGTACGGTCCGGACGTGTGGCTGCCGGACGAGACGCTGCAGGTGCTGAAGGAATACGTGGTGTCGATCAAGGGGCCGCTCACGACCCCGGTCGGCGGCGGCATTCGTTCGCTGAACGTCGCGCTGCGCCAGGAACTCGACCTGTACGTGTGCCTGCGCCCGGTCCAGTACTTCAAGGGCGTGCCGTCGCCGGTGCGCGAGCCGCAGAAGATCGACATGGTGATCTTCCGCGAGAACTCGGAAGACATCTACGCGGGCATCGAATGGGCCGCGGGTTCCGAGCAGGCGAAGAAGGTCATCAAGTTCCTGCAGGACGAGATGGGCGTGAAGAAGATCCGCTTCCCGGAAACCTCGGGGATCGGCGTCAAGCCCGTGTCGACGGAAGGCACCGAGCGTCTCGTGCGCAAGGCGATCCAGTACGCGATCGACAACGATCGCAAGTCGGTCACGCTGGTGCACAAGGGCAACATCATGAAGTTCACGGAAGGCCTGTTCCGTGACGCCGGTTACGCGCTGGCCCAGAAGGAATTCGGCGGCGAGCTGATCGACGGCGGCCCGTGGATGCGCGTGAAGAACCCGAAGACGGGCAACGAGATCGTGATCAAGGATTCGATCGCCGACGCGTTCCTGCAGCAGATCCTGCTGCGCCCGGCCGAATACGACGTGATCGCGACGCTGAACCTGAACGGCGACTACATCTCCGACGCACTGGCCGCGCAGGTCGGCGGCATCGGGATCGCGCCGGGCGCGAACCTGTCGGATTCGGTCGCGATGTTCGAGGCGACGCACGGCACGGCGCCGAAGTACGCGGGCAAGGATTACGTGAACCCCGGTTCCGAGATCCTGTCGGCGGAAATGATGCTGCGCCACCTCGGCTGGACGGAAGCGGCCGACACGATCATCGCCGCGATGGAGAAGTCGATCCTGCAGAAGCGCGTCACGTACGACTTCGCGCGCCTGATGGAAGGGGCGACGCAGGTGTCGTGCTCCGGCTTCGGCGAAGTGCTGATCGAGAACATGTAAGACCCCTTCCGGGGTGGGCCGGCGCATGCCGGCCGCTCCGGTGCTGACTGCCGGCGCCGGAGCGTTTCGTGGATGGCAGGTTTGTTGGCAGGGCGGTCCGGCATGCGGGCCGCGGCGCCGCGAAGCGGCCCGGAGGCCCTGCAAGGTAGAACATGACGGCCCTCGCAACACCATCGCCCGGCTGAACCCGGCGCCCCTTTCGCGACCGACCTGGTCGCTCCCCGCCGGTTACCCGCCGGCGCTCCTCAGTCCCATTTCACGTAGCAACGCATCGACCATGTCCACTTCGCCCAAGATCATCTACACCCTCACCGACGAAGCGCCCGCGCTCGCGACCTATTCGCTGCTGCCGATCGTCAAGGCCTTCACGCGCTCGTCCGGCGTCGCCGTCGAAACGCGCGACATCTCGCTCGCCGGCCGCATCATCGCGGCCTTCGCGGACATCCTGCCGCCCGAGCAGAAGGGTTCCGACGATCTGGCCGAGCTGGGCCAGCTCACGCTGAAGCCGGAAGCGAACATCATCAAGCTGCCGAACATCAGCGCATCGGTGCCGCAGCTGAAGGCCGCGATCGCCGAACTGCAGGCGCAGGGCTACAAGCTGCCGGCCTACCCGGAAGACCCGTCGACGGACGAAGAGAAGGCGGTCAAGGCGCGCTACGACAAGATCAAGGGCAGCGCGGTGAACCCGGTGCTGCGCGAAGGCAACTCCGACCGCCGTGCGCCGCTGTCGGTCAAGAACTATGCACGCAAGCATCCGCACAAGATGGGCGCATGGAAGGCGACGTCGAAGGCCCACGTCGCGCACATGAGCGAAGGCGACTTCTACGGCAGCGAGAAGTCGGCGCTGATCGCCGAGGCCGGCAGCGTGAAGATCGAGCTCACGACGACCGACGGCGCGAAGAAGGTGCTGAAGGAAAAGACGGCCGTGAAGGCCGGTGAAGTGATCGACGCATCGGTGATGAGCCGCAATGCGCTGCGCAGCTTCATCGACGCGCAGATCGCCGACGCGAAGGCGCAGGACGTGCTGTTCTCGGTGCACCTGAAGGCGACCATGATGAAGGTCTCGGACCCGATCCTGTTCGGTCACTTCGTGTCGGTGTTCTATCGCGACGCGCTCGCGAAGCACGCGGACGTGCTGGCGCAGGTCGGCTTCAACCCGAACAACGGGATCGGCGACCTGTACGCGCGCCTGAAGGACCTGCCGGCCGACACGCGCGAAGCGATCGAAGCCGACGTGAAGGCCGAATACGCGGTGCGCCCGCGCCTCGCGATGGTCAACTCGGACAAGGGCATCACGAACCTGCACGTGCCGAGCGACGTGATCGTCGACGCGTCGATGCCGGCGATGATCCGCGATTCGGGCGGCATGTGGGGCCCGGACGGCGCGCTGTACGACGCGAAGGCCGTGATTCCGGACCGCTGCTACGCAGGCGTCTACCAGGCCGTGATCGAGGACTGCAAGCAGCACGGCGCATTCGATCCGGTCACGATGGGCAGCGTGCCGAACGTCGGCCTGATGGCGCAGGCGGCCGAAGAATACGGTTCGCACGACAAGACGTTCCAGATCCCGGCGGACGGCGTCGTGCGCGTCACCGACGAAGCCGGCAACGTGCTGCTCGAGCACGCGGTCGAGTCGGGCGACATCTGGCGCATGTGCCAGACCAAGGATGCACCGGTGCAGGACTGGGTCAAGCTCGCGGTGAACCGCGCGCGTGCGACCGGCGCACCGGCCGTGTTCTGGCTCGATCCGGCGCGCGCGCACGATGCGCAGATCATCGCGAAGGTCGAACGCTACCTGAAGGATCACGACACGAACGGTCTCGACATCCGCATCATGACGCCGGTCGACGCGACGCGTTTCTCGCTCGAGCGCATCCGTGCGGGCAAGGACACGATCTCGGTCACCGGCAACGTGCTGCGCGACTACCTGACCGACCTGTTCCCGATCATGGAGCTCGGCACCAGCGCGAAGATGCTGTCGATCGTGCCGCTGATGGCCGGCGGCGGGATGTTCGAAACGGGCGCCGGCGGCTCGGCACCGAAGCACGTGCAGCAGTTCGTCGAGGAAGGCTTCCTGCGCTGGGATTCGCTCGGCGAATTCCTCGCGCTGGCCGCGTCGCTCGAACACCTCGGCAACGCATACCAGAACCCGAAGGCGGTCGTGCTCGCGAAGACGCTCGACCAGGCGACCGGCAAGTTCCTGGACGAGAACAAGTCGCCGGCGCGCAAGGTCGGCGGCCTCGACAACCGCGGCAGCCACTTCTACCTGTGCCTGTACTGGGCGCAGGCGCTGGCCGAGCAGACCGAGGACGCCGCGCTGAAGGCGCAGTTCGAAGGCGTGGCGAAGTCGTTGTCCGACAACGAAGCGCGCATCCTGGAAGAACTGGCGGCCGCGCAAGGCAAGGCGCAGGCGATCGGCGGCTACTACCGTCCGAACGTCGACCTGACGAGCCAGGCGATGCGCCCGAGCGCGACGCTGAACGGCATCGTCGACGCAGTCGTCTGACGCGGGCCGCGCGATCGCGCGAGCCGATGCGTATGTCGACGCGGCGCGGTTAGCCGTTCGCCGTCCGACATCCAATGAAAACGCCCCGGTCGCCCGGGGCGTTTTTCGTTGCAGGCTTGCCATTCAGACGTGAACGATTTCCCATTCGGCGATTTCGTGCGGCACCTCGAGCGTGGCCGTGTCCAGTTCGGACAGGTGTTCGCAGTCGCCGCGGGAGATGTGGTCGGCCGCGACTTCGGGGCACGAGAATGCGCCGAGCAGGGCGTTGCCGAACGTCGCTTCCCAGCCGCCGTTACCCGGCAGGATGTAGAACGACCCGAGCGCTGAACCAAAGCGAAATCCCTTCATTTCCGTTCTCCCTTTCTGATCACAAGCGATTCTGGTGTGCCGCCTGCCGGCTCGGCCGGCTGTGGCCCGACTGGCTGCTTGCGCCGGGTTCCGTATCGAACGTCGTGGCGAAGCGTCAGTGCATGGAACAAAGTCTACGTCCGCGACCCGGTTGGATGGTGCAACTAGAACGGCTTCTCGAAACAAAAATTCATGTTTAAAAACAACGGATTATTTTCCATGTTCCGTATTGCGGAACGTTTTTTGGCATCGCGAAACGAGAAATTTGTGCCCTGCACCACGAATTTTTACAACGCAGGGACTTGTTCCGCATCGTGAAAAATTGGCGGTTTCGTGGAGGGGTGGCGCGACACGCGCCGACCGGGTGGCCGACGGTAGGGGCGAAACGGGCGGCTGGATGCGGCGGCGGGCATGGTTCAGGGCAGGGGCGATCGCTGCCGAAGGGCCGTAAGCAGCAGCGCTGCGGCGTATCGCCGCCCGGCCGGGGCGGCGCCGTTCGAGCGGAGCCAGCGGTTATGATGACGCGGGCATCAGGTTTCGCGTCGCGCACCGGCGGTCCGGCCGGCCGGCGCGTGCGTCGTGGCGGTCGTGCGACGCTGCATGGATAACGAGGATCGATTGATGAGACGGAGAACCTTCCTGTCGCGCGCCATCGGCGTCGCAGCCGCGTCGCTGTTCGCGCGCACCGCGTGGGCGCAGCATGCCGGTCATGCGGGCATGGCCGGCATGGATTCGATGGACGACATGCCGGCCATGTCGGGGATGGCGGACCATGCGGGGCACGGCAAGCCCGCGCCGGCCGCGCTCGCGGCCGCCGACGCGCTGCCGGCCGGCGCGCCGCTCGCGACGTTGCGCACGCTCGCGAACGAAAGCCGCGAGCCCGGTACGTTCCGGGCGACGCTGGTCGCGCAACCCGTCGCGCGCCCGATGCTGCGCGGCACGCGGCCGACCACGTTCTGGCAGTTCGGCGCGGGCGCGCAAGGCCCCGTCGTCGGCCCGCTGATCGACGTGCGCGAGGGCGACACGGTCGAAATCAAGTTCGTGAACCGGCTGCCGCAGCCGTCGACGATCCACTGGCACGGCCTGCCCGTGCCGCCCGACCAGGACGGCAATCCGTCCGATCCCGTCGCACCCGGCGCGTCGCGCGTGTACCGTTTCACGCTACCGAAGGGCAGCGCCGGCACTTACTGGTACCACCCGCATCCGCACATGATGACGGCCGAGCAGGTATTTCGCGGGCTGGCCGGCCCGTTCATCGTGCGCGCCGCGGACGATCCGCTCGCCGGCTGGCCCGAGCGCAACCTGTTCGTGTCGGACCTGAAGCTTGCGCGCGATGGCACGATTGCGCCGAACGACATGATGGACTGGATGAACGGCCGCGAAGGTCAGTTCGTCCTGGTCAACGGCGCGCGCCGGCCGCGCATCGACATCGCGGGCGACGAGCGCTGGCGCGTGTGGAACGCGTGCAGCGCGCGCTACCTGCGCGTCGCGTTCGACGACGGCCGTGCGTTCGAGCACGTGGGTACCGACGGCGGGCTGTTCGATGCGCCGCGCCGCGTGACGTCGTTGCTGATCGCGCCGGGCGAGCGTGCGGAGCTGCTCGTGCGCGCGGGCGACCGCGCATCGCGCGCGGTGCTGCAGGCGGCCGAATACGACCGCCGCAAGATGGCGATGTCGCACGACGACGGCCACGGCAGCCTGCCGCCCGATCCGGCGCTGGCACTGGCCGATGTCGCGTTCGCGCCCGCCGCCGCGCGCGCGTTGCCGGCCACGCTGCGCACGGTACCGCCGCTGGGCGAACCGGTTGCGCGCAAGACGGTCGAGTTCGGCGAGGAAATGGACATGGACGCGATGATGAAGGGCGCGGCGCACGGCCGGCCGGCCGGCATGCGCTTCATGATCAACGGCGAAACCTATGCGGCGCACCGTGCAACGCTGACGAGCCGCCGCGGCGACGTCGAGCGCTGGGAGATCCGCAACGGCACCGACATGGATCACCCGTTCCACCTGCACGGCACGCAGTTCCAGGTGATCGAGCGCGCGTCGGGCGGCGCGCGCACGACCGAACCGTTGCGCGCATGGCGCGATACCGTGAACGTGCGCAGCGGTGAAGCCGTGTCGATTCTCGTCACGCAAGACATGCCCGGAGAGCGCA
This sequence comes from Burkholderia sp. L-4, assembly GCF_056856535.1. Classification (NCBI taxonomy): domain Bacteria; kingdom Pseudomonadati; phylum Pseudomonadota; class Betaproteobacteria; order Burkholderiales; family Burkholderiaceae; genus Burkholderia; species Burkholderia sp. L-4. The sequence goes on along the minus strand of NZ_JBXEOX010000001.1, from coordinate 2,879,644 downwards.
TGTTTCATTGCCACATTCTCGAACACGAGGATCTCGGCATGATGGGCACGCTGAAGGTCGTGTAACGAAGTCGTGAATATGTTTCACGTGCGGGATCGATATCCGATCTGCATGTGTGACAAGACAATGTGTGTTCAATTATCGGGATTGAACGAAAAGGCCGGCCAATCGATTATCGAATGGCCGGCCTCCAAAAAAAAGAAACCCGGCGCAATGCGCCGGGTTTCTTCGTCAGATATCCGATGCCTTATACGGCCTGGATGTTCGACGCTTGCTTGCCCTTCGGCCCTTGGACGACGTCAAAGCTCACCTTCTGGCCTTCCTTCAGCGTCTTGAAGCCATTCATGGTGATAGCCGAGAAGTGCGCAAACAGATCCTCACCGCCCTCGTCGGGAGTGATGAAACCGAAGCCCTTCGCGTCGTTGAACCATTTAACGATACCAGTTGCCATTTCCTACTTCCCCTGTCACACAGTCGCTGCTACTTACCACGAGCACGCTCGAAAAGCTAAACGACCGGAAAATGCAGCCGTTCCCCCCTCACAAGCTCACCTCGGCCTCATTCATTTCGCCAACCGGCGAATTGAAAAAAGTGCCAGCTTGATTGTTGGCGCTCTTTATTGGAGTGTCAAGAGGAATTTTTAGACGTTTAGAGGGTCGTTGTAAAGAACCCATTTTCAGGGTTTTTCCGGCTTTGCTTTGCAGCATGCCGCCGAGCGTCGGGGCTTGAAAAGCCGCATAATCGGCTCATATACCAGGCTCGAGTGACACGCGTTCGAGTCGTCCCGGCTTGTGGGATACTGGATGCGGACACGACGCTCCGGTGCAGTTGCCCCCTGACGGTTCGTGTTCCGCGCCACGCGTGAAAGCCGGCACCGCAGCCGGCTGTCGTATGGCACGAAGACGATAGCGTGTTCCGGGATACCGGGGAGGGCGCCGGCCGGTCGGTCGGGTTATGGCAGGATTGCGGGCCTGTCCGAGTTGTTTAGAATGGGTGTATGGCGATTATCCCGGACAAGCAGGACAGTACCGTCCTGGAACGCAAGCAGCAGAAGCTCAAGCCGCCTTCGATGTACAAGGTGGTGCTGCTGAACGACGACTTCACGCCGATGGAATTCGTCGTGATGGTGGTCCAGGAGTATTTCAAGAAGGATCGCGAGACGGCCACGCAGATCATGCTGAAGGTCCATCGCGAAGGGCGAGGGGTATGTGGGGTCTATACGCGGGACATCGCGTCGACCAAGGTTGAGCAAGTCGTTACCCATGCGCGGCAGGCCGGGCATCCGCTGCAGTGCGTGATGGAGGAAGCATGATTGCCCAGGAATTGGAAGTCAGCCTGCACATGGCGTTCATGGAAGCACGCCAGGCGCGCCATGAGTTCATCACGGTCGAGCACCTGCTGCTGGCCCTGCTGGATAATCCGACGGCAGCCGAGGTGTTGCGCGCGTGCGCGGCAAACATCGAGGACTTGCGTCAGAACCTGCGCAATTTCATCCACGACAACACACCGACCGTCCCGGGTACCGACGATGTCGATACCCAGCCGACGCTCGGTTTCCAGCGGGTGATCCAGCGCGCGATCATGCACGTCCAGTCGACGTCGAACGGCAAGAAGGAAGTCACCGGCGCGAACGTGCTGGTCGCGATCTTCGGCGAGAAGGATTCGCACGCCGTGTACTACCTGCAGCAGCAGGGCGTCACGCGCCTCGACGTGGTGAACTTCATTTCGCACGGCATCGCGAAGACGAACAACGGCGAAGCCGCGAAGTCGACCGACGCGAACGCGGAAAGCGAAGACGCGAACGCGCAGAAGGAAACGCCGCTCGCGCAGTTCACGCAGAACCTGAACCAGATGGCGAAGGACGGCCGCATCGATCCGCTGATCGGGCGCGAGCCCGAAGTCGAGCGCGTCGTGCAGGTGCTGTGCCGTCGCCGCAAGAACAATCCGCTGCTCGTCGGCGAAGCCGGCGTGGGCAAGACCGCGATCGCCGAAGGGCTCGCGTATCGCATCACGCGCGGCGAAGTGCCGGACATCCTCGCGAACGCGCAGGTGTACTCGCTCGACATGGGCGCGCTGCTCGCGGGCACCAAGTACCGCGGCGATTTCGAGCAGCGTCTGAAGACGGTGCTGAAGGAACTGAAGGAGCGCCCGCACGCGATCCTGTTCATCGACGAAATCCATACGCTGATCGGCGCGGGCGCCGCGTCGGGCGGCACGCTCGATGCGTCGAACCTGCTGAAGCCGGCGTTGTCGTCGGGCACGCTCAAGTGCATCGGCGCGACGACGTTCACCGAGTATCGCGGCATCTTCGAGAAGGATGCGGCGCTGTCGCGGCGCTTCCAGAAGGTCGACGTGACGGAGCCGAGCGTCGAGCAGACGGTCGCGATCCTGCGCGGGCTGAAATCGCGCTTCGAGGAGCATCACGGCGTCAAGTATTCGTCGGGTGCCCTGTCGGCCGCGGCCGAACTGTCGGCGCGCTTCATCACCGATCGTCACCTGCCGGACAAGGCGATCGACGTGATCGACGAGGCCGGCGCCGCGCAGCGCATCCTGCCGAAGTCGAAGCAGAAGAAGACGATCGGCAAGAGCGAGATCGAGGAAATCATCTCGAAGATCGCACGCGTGCCGGCGCAAAGCGTGTCGCAGGACGATCGCAGCAAGCTGCAGACGCTCGACCGCGACCTGAAGAGCGTCGTGTTCGGCCAGGATCCGGCGATCGACGCGCTCGCGGCCTCGATCAAGATGGCGCGCGCGGGGCTCGGCAAGATGGACAAGCCGATCGGCGCGTTCCTGTTCTCCGGCCCGACGGGCGTCGGCAAGACCGAAGTGGCGCGCCAGCTCGCGTTCACGCTCGGCATCGAGCTGATCCGTTTCGACATGTCGGAATACATGGAGCGTCACGCGGTGAGCCGCCTGATCGGCGCGCCGCCGGGTTACGTCGGGTTCGACCAGGGTGGCCTGTTGACCGAAGCCGTCACGAAGAAGCCGCATTGCGTGCTGCTGCTCGACGAAATCGAGAAGGCGCATCCGGACATCTTCAACGTGCTGCTGCAGGTGATGGACCACGGCACGCTGACGGACAACAACGGCCGCAAGGCGGATTTCCGCAACGTCATCATCATCATGACGACGAACGCGGGCGCCGAGTCGATGCAGAAGGCGACGATCGGCTTCACGACGCGCCGCGAAACGGGCGACGAGATGACCGACATCAAGCGCCTGTTCACGCCGGAGTTCCGCAACCGCCTGGATTCGATCATCAGCTTCCGCTCGCTCGATGAGGAAATCATCATGCGCGTGGTCGACAAGTTCCTGATCCAGCTCGAGGAACAGCTGCACGAGAAGAAGGTCGACGCGCTCTTCACCGACGCGTTGCGCAAGCATCTCGCGAAGCACGGCTTCGACCCGCTGATGGGCGCGCGGCCGATGCAACGGCTGATCCAGGACACGATCCGGCGCGCGCTGGCCGACGAGCTGCTGTTCGGCAAGCTCCTCAACGGCGGTCACGTGACGGTCGACGTCGACGAAAACGACAAGGTGCAGTTGTCGTTCGACAAGCTGGCGAATCCGCCGCACAAGCCGAACGAAGAGACGGTCGAAGTCGAGTAAGCGATAATTCGTTGTTCATGCGAACGGCGCGGGAAGTTCTCCGCGCCGTTTCGTTTTATCCGGCGCCGGCGGCGCGATGGTGGTGCAGGGGAGTGGTAACGCAGTGACACAACAACAACGGTCGTTCGACGATATCGTCGCGCGCGAACAAGGGTTGCGCCACGCGCTGACGTCGGGGCAGATGGCGATGATCGCGATCGGCGGCGCGATCGGCACGGGGCTGTTCCTCGGCAGCGGATTCGCGATCGGGCTCGCGGGCCCGAGCGTGCTCGTGTCCTATGCGATCGGCGCGCTGATCGCGCTGCTGCTGATGGGCGCGCTCGCGGAAATGACGGTCGCGCACCCGACGGCCGGCTCGTTCGGCGCGTATGCCGAGCACTACGTCGGCCCGCTCGCGGGCTTTCTGGTGCGCTATGCGTACTGGTTCGCGGTCGTATTCGCGATCGGTACCGAAATCAGCGCGATCGCCGTGTTCATGAAGTACTGGTTCCCCGCCGTACCCGGCTGGTACTGGGTGATCGGCTTCTCCGCGCTGCTGATCGCCGTGAATCTCGCCAGCGTCACGCTGTACGGCACGGTCGAATACGCGTTCTCGCTGCTGAAGATCGCGGCGATCGTCGTGTTCATCGTGCTCGGCGCGTATCTGGTCTGGTCGGCGCCGGCCGCATCGGGCATCGGTTTCGCCAACTACACCGCGCACGGCGGCTTCATGCCGAAGGGGCCGTGGGGCACCTGGGTCGCGGTGATCGTCGCGATCTTCAGCTACATGAGCATCGAAGCCGTCGCGATCGCAGCCGGCGAGGCGCGCGATCCGCAGCACGCGGTCACGCGCGCGTTCCGCTCGACGGTGTTCCGGCTCGTGCTGTTCTACCTGCTAACGCTGTCGCTGATGCTTGCGATCGTGCCGTGGACGGCGGCCGGTACCGACGAGAGCCCGTTCGTGAAGGTGATGGCCGCGACGCATGTGCCGTACGCGGCCGGCGTGATCAACTTCGTGCTGCTGGTCGCGGCGCTGTCGGCGATGAACAGCCAGCTCTACGTGACGACGCGGATGATGTTCAGCCTGTCGCGCGCGCGGCTCGCGCCCGCGGTGTTCGGCCGGCTCGGCGCGAACGGCGTGCCGCGCGCGGCGCTGTGGATCTCGACCAGCGGCGTCGCGGTCGCGGCCGTGCTGGTCGCGCTCGCGCCCGACACCGCGTTCACGGTGATGATGGCGATCGCGATGTTCGGCGCGCTGTTCACGTGGCTGATGATCTTCATCACGCACCTGCGCTTCCGTGCGCGGTATCGCGGCCCCGTGCTCGCGTTCCGGATGTGGGGCCACCCGTTCGGCAGCCTGCTCGGCGCGGCGCTCGTCGCGGCGATCCTGCTCACCACCGCGTTCACGCGCGAATTCCGGATGACGATGGTGGTCGGCGTCGTGTTCGCCGTGCTGCTGACGCTCGCGTACGCGCTGCATTATCGGCACGAACACGCGCGCTGACGGCGCCGGCGTACTCGTGCACCGGCTTCACGTTCGCTAAGGTTCCGTTAAGCCGGCGGCGACTACATTCGATCCTGTCCGCAAGGCGGGCCGGCACGCGCCGACTCGCCGCTTCCTGCAAATGGGGTTCGAATGAACAAACTTCCCGAAATCACGCTCGCGTTCTGGATCATGAAGATCTGCGCGACGACGCTCGGCGAAACCGGCGGCGACCTGCTGTCGATGACGCTGAACGTCGGCTACGCGGTGAGCTCGATCCTGCTGTTCGGTTTCTTTCTCGTGACGCTGGGCGCCCAGCTCCGGACGACGCGCTATCGCCCGGCGGTCTACTGGGCCGTGATCGTCGCGACGAGCACGGCCGGCACGACGATGTCCGACTTCATGGACCGCACGCTCGGCCTCGGCTACGCAGCCGGTTCGTCGATCCTCGTCGCGATCCTGCTGGCGATCTTCGCGGTCTGGCGCCTGAGCGGCGAATCGCTGTCGGTCGACCTGATCCGCACGCGCAAGGTCGAACTGCTGTACTGGAGCGCGATCCTGTTCTCGAACACGCTCGGCACCGCGCTCGGCGATTTCCTCGCGGACAGCTCGGGGCTCGGCTTCGGCGGCGGCGCGCTGCTGATCGGCGGGCTGCTGGCGGTGATCGTGCTCGCGCACTACTTCACGCGGATCTCCGGCGTGTTGCTATTCTGGGCCGCGTTCGTGCTCACGCGTCCGTTCGGCGCGACGGTCGGCGACCTGCTGACGAAGCCGGTCGCGAAGGGCGGCCTCGCGCTCGGGACGGTCGGCTCGTCGGCCGTGTTGCTCGCCGTGCTGGTCGCGATGGTGATCTATGCGAGCATCGCGCAGGCGCGGCGGCGCGAACCGGTGCCCGCGCGGATCGCGCAGCCGGCCGGCGAGTGACGATGAACGGAAAAGAAAAAGGGGCCGCGCGGCCCCTTTTTCGTGTGATGCCGATCAGTGGCGGCCGGTGCTGCCGAAGCCGCCTTCGCCGCGATCGCTCTCGGCGAAATCGTCGACGATGTTGAACTGCGCCTGCACGACCGGCACGATCACGAGCTGCGCGAGCCGTTCGAACGGGTTCAGCACGAACTCGGTCTGGCCGCGGTTCCACGTCGAGACCATCAACTGGCCCTGGTAGTCGGAGTCGATCAGGCCGACCAGGTTGCCGAGCACGATCCCGTGCTTGTGGCCGAGGCCCGAGCGCGGCAGGATCAGCGCCGCATAGCCGGGATCGGCGAGGTGGATCGCGAGGCCCGTCGGGACGAGCGTCGTTTCACCCGGCCGCAGCGTGACCGGGGCGTCGAGGCACGCGCGCAGGTCGAGGCCCGCGCTGCCGGTGGTCGCGTAGGCGGGCAGGTAGTCGCGCATGCGCGCGTCGAGAATCTTCAGGTCGAGTTTCATGCGGTCGTCGAATCGGTCGGGAAGGGCGCGGCGGCCAGCGCCGCCGCGCGGGTGATCAGATCAGGCGGTTGTCGGGCAGGCGCTTCGCGATTTCCGCGACGAGCGCATGCGCGAGTTCGTCCTTCGGGGCGCGCGGCAGGCGCGTGAGGCCGGCCGCTTCGAACAGCACGACTTCGTTGTCGTCGCGGCCGAACGTCAGCGGGCCGAGATTGCCGACGAGCAGCGGCACGTTCTTGCGCTTGCGCTTTTCGTCGCCGTGCACGTCGAGGTCGCCGCTTTCGGCCGCGAAACCGACGCAGAACGGCGGATCGGGCAGCGCCGCGACCGACGCGAGGATGTCGGGGTTCTCGACGAACGCGAGCGCCGGCATCTTGCGGTCGGCCGTCTTCTTCATCTTGTGCTCGGCCGGCTGATCGACGCGCCAGTCGGCCACCGCGGCCACCGCGATGAAGATGTCGGCATCGGCGACCGCATGCATCACCGCGTCGTACATCTGCTGCGCGGTCTGCACGTCCTGGCGGTACACGCCCCACGGCGTGTCGAGCGCGACCGGCCCCGCGACGAGATGCACGTCGGCGCCGGCCTGCTGCGCGGCGCGTGCGAGCGCGAAGCCCATCTTGCCGCTCGAGCGGTTCGTCAGGCCACGCACGGGATCGAGCGGTTCGAACGTCGGCCCGGCCGTGATCAGCACGCGCCGGTGCGCGAGCACCTTCGGCGCGAAGTGCGTGACGATGGCTTCATAGATCGCCTCGGGCTCGAGCATGCGGCCGTCGCCGACTTCCCCGCATGCCTGCGCACCCGAATCCGGGCCGAGCACCGACACGCCGTCCGCGCGCAGTTGCGCGGCGTTGCGCTGCGTGGCCGGGTTCTGCCACATCTGGCGGTTCATCGCGGGCACGACGAGCAGCGGACAGTCGCGTGCGACGCACAGCGTCGACAGGAGGTCATCGGCAAACCCGTGCGCGAGCTTCGCGAGGAAGTCCGTCGATGCTGGCGCGATCACGATCGCGTCGGCCTCGCGCGACAGGTCGATGTGCGCCATGTTGTTGTCGACGCGCGCATCCCACTGGCTCGTGTAGACGGGCCGGCCCGACAGCGCCTGCATCGTGACGGGCGTGATGAACTGGGTGGCCGCTTCGGTCATCGCGACCTGCACGGTCGCGCCGGCCTTCACGAGCAGCCGCGTGAGCTCGGCGATCTTGTAGCAGGCGATGCCGCCCGTCAGGCCGAGAACGAGGTGTTTTCCTGCGAGTTCTGCGTGTGCCAACTCAGGCCTCCAAGGGTCAAACGGAACGGCCGGCGCGAAGCCGGCCGTCGACGCCGAGTATGCGCGTTTAGCGCGAGCCGCGCACGCGACGCAGCTCGTCGTAGATCAGCAGTACCGCGCCGACCGTGATCGCGGAATCGGCGAGGTTGAACGCCGGGAAGTGCCAGGCGCCGAGGTGGAAATCGAGGAAGTCGATCACGTGGCCGTAGACGAGCCGGTCGATCACGTTGCCGAGCGCGCCGCCGAGGATCAGCGCGAGCGAGAGGCTGAACAGCCGCTGCTGGCCGTGGCGTTTCAGCAGGAAGCAGATCACGAGCGTCGCGCCGATGCCGAGCGCGGTGAACGCCCAGCGCTGCCAGCCGCCGGCGGTCGACAGGAAGCCGAACGCGGCGCCGCGGTTGTACACCAGCACGAGGTTGAAGAACGACGTCAGCGCGTGCTGCGCGCCGTACGCGAACGTTTTCAGGATCGCGATCTTCGACAACTGGTCGAACAGGATCACGATCAGCGAAATGCCGAGCCAGGGCGCAAGCGCGCCGCTGGCCGGTTTCGACAGGGTTTTCGCCATATTTAAGCAGCGCTCCGGATTTCGCCGTTTTCGAACAGGTTGGAGAAGCAGCGGCCGCACAGCGTCGGATGATCGGCGTGCGCGCCGACATCTTCGCGGTAGTGCCAGCAGCGTTCGCACTTCTGGTACTTCGAGGCGGCCACGTCGACGCTTTCCTGCGCTTCGTCGTCGACCTTGACGACCGTCGCGGCCGACGTGATCAGCACGAACTTCAGGTCGTCGCCGAGGCTCGTGAGCGCGTCGTAACGCGCGCCGCTCGCGTGCACGGCGACTTCGGCCTGCAGCGACGAGCCGATGCGGTTCGCGGTGCGCGCTTCCTCGAGTGCCTTCGTCACGTTGCCGCGCACCTCGCGCAGCAGCGCCCACTTCTCGATCAGCGCGGCCGAGCCGGCGACGTCCGGATACGCATAGTAGGTTTCCGTGAAGATCGTGTCGCTGGCCGGCTGGAACACCTTCCACGCTTCTTCCGCCGTGAACGACAGGAACGGCGCGAGCACGCGCAGCAGGCCGTGCGTCAGGTGGTACAGCGCCGTTTGTGCCGAGCGGCGCGCGCGCGAGTCGGCCGCGCTCGTGTACAGGCGGTCCTTCAGCACGTCGAGGTAGAAGCCGCCGAGATCTTCCGAGCAGTACGTCTGCAGCTTGGCGACGACCGGGTGGAATTCGTACTTCTCGTAGTGGCCGAGCAGCTCCGTTTGCAACTGCTGCGAGAACGCGACCGCATAGCGGTCGATCTCGAGCCATTCGTCGACCGGCACCGCGTGCTGCGCGAAGTCGAAGTCCGACAGGTTCGCGAGCAGGAAGCGCAGCGTGTTGCGGATGCGGCGATAACCTTCGGTCACGCGCTTCAGGATTTCCTCGGAGATCGCGAGTTCGCCCGAGTAGTCGGTCGACGCGATCCACAGACGGATGATTTCCGCGCCGAGGCGGTTCGCGACTTCATGCGGGTCGATCCCGTTGCCGAGCGACTTGCTCATCTTGCGGCCTTCGCCGTCGACCGTGAAACCGTGCGTGAGCAGGCCCTTGTACGGCGCGCGGCCGTCGATCATCGACGCGGTCAGCAGCGACGAGTGGAACCAGCCGCGATGCTGGTCCGAGCCTTCGAGGTACAGGTCGGCCGGGAATTGCAGCTGATCCTTGTGCGAGCCGCGCAGCACGTGCCAGTGCGTCGTGCCCGAGTCGAACCACACGTCGAGCGTGTCGCGGTTCTTTTCGTACAGGTTCGCGTCGTCGCCGATCAGCTCGCGCGGGTCGAGCGACTGCCATGCCTCGATGCCCGACTGCTCGACGCGCTTCGCGACTTCCTCGAGCAACTCCAGCGTGCGCGGATGCAGCTCGCCGGTTTCCTTGTGCACGAAGAACGCCATCGGCACGCCCCACTGGCGCTGGCGCGACAGCGTCCAGTCGGGACGGTTCGCGATCATGCTGAACAGGCGCTGCTTGCCCCACGACGGGTAGAACGCGGTTGCGTCGACGCCTTCGAGCGCCGTTTCACGCAGCGTCTTGCCGCCGTCGCGCGGGGTGACGTCCATGCCGGCGAACCACTGCGACGTGGCGCGGTAGATGATCGGCGTCTTGTGGCGCCAGCAGTGCATGTAGCTGTGCGTGTACTTCTCGCTGCGCAGCAGCGAGCCGGCCGCGTTCAGCGCGTCGACGATCTTCGGGTTCGCGTCCCAGATCGACAGGCCGCCGAACAGCGGCAGCGATTCGATGTAGCGGCCGTCGCCCATCACCGGGTTGATGAAGTCCGAATCGGTCATCCCGTGCGCCTTGCACGACATGAAGTCCTCGATGCCGTACGCGGGCGACGAGTGCACGACGCCGGTACCCGTGTCGGTCGTCACGTAGTCGCCGAGGTAGACGGGGGCCGTACGCTTGTAGCCGGGGTGGGCCGATGCGAGCGGGTGGTGGAAGCGCAGGTTGGCGAGCTTCACGCCCGGCGCGGTCGCGACGACGCGGCCCGTCAGCTTGAAGTCGGCCATGCAGGCTTCGACGCGCTCCTGCGCGATGATCAGCAGCCCGCGCTCGGTGTCGACCAGCGCGTAGACGATTTCCGGATGGAGGTTCAGCGCCTGGTTGGCGGGGATCGTCCACGGCGTGGTGGTCCAGATCACGATGCCGCCCTCGGCGCGCGGCAGTGCCGGCAGGCCGAACGCCTGCGCGGTCTTTTCCGGTTCCGCGAACGCGAACATCACGTCGATCGTCGGATCGGTGCGGTCCTTGTACTCGACTTCCGCCTCGGCGAGCGCCGAGCCGCAGTCGAAGCACCAGTTCACCGGCTTCAGCCCGCGGTACACGTAGCCTTTCTCGATGATCTTGCCGAGCGCGCGGATCTCTTCCGCCTCGTTCACGAAGTTCATCGTCTTGTACGGGTTCGCCCAGTCGCCGAGCACGCCGAGGCGCTTGAAGCCGACCTTCTGCTTCTCGATCTGCTCGGTTGCGTACGCACGCGCCTTGCTCATCACTTCGGCTGCCGGCAGCGACTTGCCGAACTGCTTCTCGATCTGGATTTCGATCGGCATGCCGTGGCAATCCCAGCCCGGCACGTACGGCGCGTCGAAGCCGGCCATGTTGCGCGACTTGACGACGATGTCCTTCAGGATCTTGTTGACCGCGTGGCCGAGGTGGATGTCGCCGTTCGCATACGGCGGGCCGTCGTGCAGGATGAACTTCGGGCGGCCCTTGCTGGCCGCGCGGATCTTCTCGTAGAGGCCGCGCTCCTCCCATTCCTTGACCCACTGCGGCTCGCGCTTGGGCAGGTCGCCGCGCATCGGGAACGGCGTGTCGAGCAGGTTGACCGGATACTTGGCCTGCGGTTTCGAATCGGCTTTCTTGTTGCTCATGATGGGATCGCTATCTAAATCGGGAGACGCTCGGGCGTCGTGAATCGGGGATGCGCGCGAGTGGGCGGCGCGAGGGTGCGGCGCCGGGCGCCGCCGTCCGGATCAGCTAATTCGGTCGGTTGCCGACGTCGAGAAGCCCGTGGCGCGGCTGCCCGGCGCCCGGTCGCGTTCGATGAAGTACGCGCGCGCGTTCGCGACGTCCAGGGCGATCGCGCGCGACAGCGCCTCGAGGTCGTCGAATTTCGCCTCGTCGCGCAGCTTCTTCAGGAATTCGACGCGGATGAGCTTGCCGTACGCGTCGCCATGCCAGTCCAGCAGGTGCACTTCGAGCAGCACGCGGCCGGAATCGTCGACGGTCGGGCGCAGGCCCAGGCTCGCGACGCCCGGCAGCGGGTCGGGGCCGAGGCCGTGCACCTGCACGACGAAGATGCCCGCGAGCGCCGGCCGCTTGTGCGCGATCGGCAGGTTCAGCGTCGGGAAACCGAGGTCGCGGCCGAGCTTCAGCCCGTGCGCGACGTGGCCGCTGATCGCGTAGCCGTGGCCGAGCGCCTGCGCGGCCGCGTCGAGATCGCCGGCCGCGAGCGCGGCGCGCACGCCCGAGCTGGAAATGCGCGTGCCGTCGCTGCCGGCCACCGTGCCCATCTGCTCGACCTCGAAGCCGTACTGCTCGCCGGCCGCCTTCAGCGTGTCGAAGGTGCCTGCGCGTTTCGCGCCGTAGCAGAAATCGTCGCCGACCATCATCCAGCGCGTGTGCAGCCCGTTCACCAGCGTGCGTTCGACGAACGCCTGCGGCGACTGGCTCGCGAAGGTATGGTTGAAGTGCTCGACGACGACGCGGTCGACACCGTGATCGCGCAGCGCCTCGAGCTTGTCGCGCAGCATCGCGATGCGCGGCGGCGCGCCGGCCGGATTGAAGAATTCGCGCGGGTGCGGCTCGAACGTCATCACGCACACGGGCAGGCCGCGCGCGTCCGCTGCCGCGCGCACGCGCGCGAGCAGGGCCTGGTGGCCGCGATGGACACCGTCGAAGTTGCCGATCGTCAGCGCGCACGGGGCACGGCTCTCGGCGTTGGGCAGGCCGCGGAAGACTTTCACGATAGCGGATGCAGCGGTCGGGGAATGGGCGGTGGGATGCCGCAAAGCAGAAGATTATAAACGTTCGGACGGGCCGGCGGCCGAGAAGGCGGGAAACGCGGGGGCGAATGGTAAAATTCGCGGATGAAAAAACTCGTGATCCTGATTTCCGGTCGCGGCAGCAACATGGAGGCCATCGTCCGCGCATGCGCGCAGGAACGCTGGCCGGCCGAGATTGCCGCCGTGATCGCCAACCGGCCCGATGCGGCCGGCCTGGCTTTTGCCGCGTCGCACGGGGTGGCGACGGCGGTGGTCGACCACCGGTCGTTCGACGGCCGCGACAGCTTTGACGCGGCGCTCGCCGCCGAGATCGACCGTTTCGCCCCCGATCTCGTCGTTCTCGCCGGCTTCATGCGCATCCTCACGCCCGCATTCGTCAGACGATACGAAGGCCGGCTGCTGAACATCCATCCGTCGCTGCTGCCGAGCTTCAAGGGTATCCATACGCATCAGCAGGCGCTCGACGCGGGCGTCGCGCTGCATGGCGCGAGCGTGCATTTCGTCATTCCCGAGCTCGACAGCGGCGCGATCGTCGCGCAGGGCGCGGTGCCCGTGCGTGCCGGCGACGACGCGGCCGCGCTCGCGCGGCGCGTGCTGAGCGTCGAGCATGTGCTGTATCCGCGCGCGGTGCGCTGGTTCGTCGAGGGGCGTCTGCGCCTCGAGAACGGCCGTGCAGTGGTCGCGCCGGAAGAGGCGCGCTGGATTTTCGCGGATCAACCGCATACCGAAACGAGCGAGGGCGTATGAAGCTGCACGGATTCCTGATTGGCCAGACCGAGACTTTGCTGGCCGAGGTGCTGAAATTCGCCGGCCCCGCCGATGCGACGACGAGCCGGTTCTTCCGCGCGCACCCGAAGCTCGGGCACGCCGAGCGCGGCGTGATTGCCGAGGCCGTGTTCGCGGTGCTGCGCCGGAAAATGGAGTTTTCGCACCTCGCCGAAAGCGGCACGGGTACGCCGGCGCGGCGCCTGACGCTGCTCGGCCTGATGCAGACGGTCGGCCGCAATGCGCTGAAGCCGTTCCTGTCCGACACCGAGTCCGCCTGGCTCGAGCACGTGTCGAAGATCGATCCGGCGAGCCTGCCGGTGCGCATTCGCTCGAACCTGCCCGACTGGATCCATCAGGCGCTGTCGGCCCGTTTCGATGGCGAGGAGCTCGCGCAGCTTGCCGCCGCGCTGAACTACCCGGCGCCGCTCGACCTGCGTGCCAACGCGCAGAAGGCGACGCGCGACCAGGTGATCGAAGCGCTGCGCGTGAGCGGCATCGAGGCGGGCGCGACGCCGTTCGCGCCGTTCGGCGTGCGGGTGGTCGGCAAGCCGGCGCTGACGCGCCTGAAGCTGTTCGAGGAAGGCGCGATCGAGGTGCAGGACGAAGGCAGCCAACTGCTGTGCTCGCTGGTCGCGCCGCGCCGCGGCGAAATGGTCGTCGACTTCTGCGCCGGTGCGGGCGGCAAGACGCTCGCGCTGGGCGCGATGATGCGCTCGACCGGGCGGCTCTATGCGTTCGACGTGTCGGAGAAGCGCCTCGCGAAGCTGAAGCCGCGCCTCGCGCGCAGCGGGCTGTCGAACGTGAACCCGGTGCTGATCGACAGCGAGCACGACGCGAAGATCAAGCGGCTCGCCGGCAAGATCGACCGCGTGCTGGTCGACGCGCCGTGCAGCGGCCTCGGCACGCTGCGCCGCAATCCGGACCTGAAGTGGCGCCAGTCGCGCACGGCGATCGACGAGCTGACACCGAAGCAGGCGTCGATCCTCGCGAGCGCCGCGCGTCTCGTGAAGAAGGGCGGGCGGCTCGTCTATGCGACCTGCAGCGTGCTCGACGCCGAGAACGAGCGCATCGTCGAACAGTTCCTGGCGGATCATCCCGAGTTCGTGCTGGTGCCGGCGCAGAAGGTGCTGGCCGACCAGCGCATCGAGCTGGAGACGGGCGACTACCTGTCGCTGTGGCCGCATCGACACGCGACCGACGGCTTCTTCGCCGCGGTGCTCGAACGGCGCGCCGCGCAGTAACGACTGCCCGGACGGACGATGGAAAATCTGCAGAGCCGCCTGCTGTCGCACCGGCTGGAATCGGTCATTCGTGACTTCCACCAGCCGGTGATGATCTGGCAGGCGGCGATTCTCGTCGGCGCGCTGTGCTTCGCGTGGGTGACCGCGCGCTTCGTGCACGGCCGCATCGATGCGCGCCGCCGGGCGGCCGGACGTGCGCCCGGCGCGGGCGCGCAAAGCCTGAAGCGCGCGTTGTTCCCGTTGTTCGGCAGCGTCTTCGTCGGCGCCGCGCAACTCGCGTTCGACCCGTTCATGTCGACGTCGCTGCTGCAGCTCGCGCTCGTGCCGCTGTTCGGCATCGGGTTGATCTACGTGCTGTTCTTCTTCGCGCGGCGCGTGTTCGCGCGCGACGGCCACACGCATGCGTGGCTGTCGATCGTCGAGAAGGTGGTGTCGACCGTCGTGTGGGCCGCGATGGTGCTGACCGTGCTCGGGATCCAGCGCGACGTGCTCGGCTGGCTCGACAGCGTGCAGTTCCGCGTCGCCAATGCGCATCTCACGCTGCTGTCGGTGATCTCGGGCGCGCTGTGGGTGTGCGTGACGCTGATGGTCGCGATGTGGCTCGGCTCGGTGCTCGAGGATCGCCTCACGCGCGCGAGCACGCTCGACGCGAACCTGAAGGTCGTGCTGTCGCGGGTCGGCCGCGCGCTGCTCGTGTTCGCGGCGATCCTGATCGGGCTGTCGCTGGTCGGCATCGACGTGACCGTGCTCGGCGTGTTCGGCGGCGCGGTGGGCGTCGGTCTCGGCTTCGGGCTGCAGAAGATCGCGAGCAACTACGTGTCGGGCTTCATCATCCTGCTCGACCGCTCGCTGCGGCTCGGCGACGCGATCAGCGTCGGCGGGCTGCAGGGCGTCGTCACGCAGATCCGCACGCGCTACACGGTCGTGCGCGGCCTCGACGGTAACGAGACACTGATCCCGAACGAGAAGCTGATCACCGACGTCGTACAGAACCAGTCGTCTTACCTGACGCGCGGTTATGCGAAGGTCGCGGTGCAGGTCGCGTACACGAGCGACGTCGAGCACGCGCTCGCGCTGCTCGCCGACGCGGCGAAGGACGTGCCGCGCGTGCTGGCGGAGCCCGCGCCGACGCCGTATCTGGTGAGTTTCGGTACGGACGGGATCGACCTGGAGCTTGGTTTCTGGATCGAGGATTCCGCGAAAGGCACGTCGGGCGTGCGTTCGAGCGTGAACCGCAACATCTGGCGGTTGTTCAGCGAGCACGGGATCTCGATTCCGTTTCCGCAGCGCGAGGTGCGCGTGGTCGGATTGCCGGACGGTTTTCCCGCCGCCGGTACGACGGCCGGGCCCGATCCGGCGGCCGCGAACGGCGCGGCGAACGGGCGCGCACCGGCTGCATAGCGCGCGCCGGCCGTCAAATGCTTTGACCCCGCGGCCGGAACCGGATCGCACGCCCGTCCAAGTCCGCCCGTGGACTGCTCCGGTTGCGCCAGGGCAAGAAAATATTCATTTTTTACAAAGACTTGGAACGGTTGAAGTAGAATCCAAGTCTATACGCGGTATGCTTTCATTTTTCTGACGCCTGCGCGAGCCGGCGTCGCTCTCATCACAGGTAACTGCCTTGTTGAATTCCCTGCTCGATTTTCTTTCCCACGGGCTCCTGCGTTTTTCGTGGTGGCAGGTCGCGCTGTTCGCGCTCGCCGTCACGCACGTCACGATCATCGGCGTGACGGTCTATCTGCACCGCTGCCAGGCGCATCGTGCGCTGGAACTGCATCCGATCGCGAGCCACTTCTTCCGGCTGTGGCTGTGGATGACGACCGGCATGCTGACGGGCCAGTGGGCCGCGATTCACCGCAAGCACCATGCGAAGTGCGAGACCGAGGAAGATCCGCACAGCCCGCAGACGCGCGGGATCTGGAAGGTGTTCCTCGAGGGCGCGGAACTGTATCGCGCGGAAGCGAAGAACGAAGAGACGATGCGCAAGTTCAGCCACGGCACGCCGAACGACTGGGTCGAGCGCAATGTCTATTCGAAGTACCCGATTCTCGGCATCAGCCTGATGATGGTGATCGACGTCGCGCTGTTCGGCGTGATCGGCCTGACCGTGTGGGCCGTGCAGATGGTCTGGATCCCGTTCTGGGCGGCTGGCGTCGTCAACGGCTTCGGTCACTTCTGGGGCTATCGCAACTTCAACTCGGCCGACGCGAGCACGAACCTGTTCCCGTGGGGCATCGTGATCGGCGGTGAAGAACTGCACAACAACCACCACACGTTCGCGACGTCGGCGAAGCTGTCGAACAAGTGGTACGAGTTCGACATCGGCTGGATGTACATCCGCATCATGTCGGCGTTCGGTCTCGCGAAGGTGAAGAAGGTTGCGCCCACGCCGCGCCTGAACAAGCCGAAGACGGTGCTCGACCAGGAAACGCTGCAGGCCGTGCTGTCGAACCGCTACGAAGTGATGGCGCGCTACGGCAAGGCCGTGAAGCGTGCGTACCGCCAGGAGCTCGCGCACCTGAAGGAACTCGGCTCGAGCGAGAAGTACCAGCTGATGCGCGGTGCGCGCAAGTGGTTCCACAAGGACGCCGACGGCCTCGACGAGCCGCAGAAGAAGCTGCTGCCGGAAATCTTCGCGAACAGCCAGAAGCTGCATACGTACTTCCAGCTGCGCCAGGACCTGGCCGCGATCTGGGATCGTTCGACCGCGTCGCGCGAACAGCTCCTCGCGCAATTGCAGGATTGGTGCCATCGCGCGGAACAAAGCGGCATCAAGGCGCTGCAGGAATTCGCGACGCGCCTGCGTCGCTACGCCTGATTCGAAATCGATTAGAATCTCAGGACGTCACAAACCCCGCGTTGGCGGGGTTTTTTCATTTGGGCCGCCGGTTTTGATGGGCGTTCGGCAGGGCGGATTGGTATGAAGCTTGGGGCGGTGGCGAGCGGGTGCCCCGGGCGAGCAGGGGAGCGGAGCAGGCGCCGAGCACCCCACTCCGGCCGACCGCGAAGCATGGGATCCGAGTGAGCGCCAAAGCGCTCACTCGGATCGACAGGAGATATGGAGATGCAATCGACGATCAAACCCGTCGAGTACGACCGGCCCGTCGCGGCAGGGACCGTGTGCGGCGTGGGGCAGGCATGGGCCAAGGTGCCCGACGCGCCGTCCGCCGAGGAGCGCGCTGCATTGAAGGCGCGCGTCAAGACGCTGCTCGCCCGTGAAAAGGCCGTGCTGGTCGCCCACTACTACGTGGATGCCGAGCTGCAGGAGCTGGCCGACGAAACGGGCGGCTGCGTTGCCGATTCGCTCGAAATGGCCCGCTTCGGCCGCGATCACGACGCGCAGACGCTGGTCGTCGCCGGCGTGCGCTTCATGGGCGAAACCGCGAAGATCCTGAGCCCGAACAAACGGATCCTGATGCCCGATCTCGACGCGACCTGTTCGCTCGACCTCGGCTGTCCGGTCGACGAATTCTCGGCGTTCTGCGATGCGCATCCGGACCGCACCGTCGTCGTCTACGCGAACACCAGCGCGGCCGTGAAGGCGCGCGCGGACTGGATGGTCACGTCGTCGATCGGCCTCGAAATCGTGGCCGACCTGCACGCGCGCGGCGAGAAGATCATCTGGGCGCCGGACCGCCATCTCGGCAGCTATATCCAGAAGAAAACCGGCGCGGACATGCTGCTGTGGCAAGGCTCGTGCCTCGTCCACGACGAGTTCAAGGGTATCGAGCTCGACCTGCTGCGCGCCGAATATCCGGACGCGAAGGTGCTCGTCCATCCCGAGTCGCCGGAAAACGTCGTCGCGCAGGCCGATGTCGTCGGCTCGACCACGCAACTGATCGATGCGGCGGTCAAGTTCGACGCGACGCACTTCATCGTCGCGACCGATCTCGGCATCCTGCACAAGATGCAGCTCGCCGCGCCCGGCAAGACCTTCATCGCCGCGCCGACGGCCGGCAACAGCGCGACCTGCAAGAGCTGCGCGCACTGCCCGTGGATGGCGATGAACGGCCTCGCGAACCTTGCGGACGTGCTCGAACGCGGCCACAACGAGATCTTCGTCGATCCCGCGATCGGCGAGCGTGCGCGTTTGCCGATCGACCGGATGCTCGAGTTCGCGGCCGCGCACAAGAAGCGCGTGCAGGCGAGCGGTGACCTGCAGCGCGACCAGGGGCTGTTTGCGAACGTGGGGGCCGCATGAGCGACGCCGTATCCCCGCTGTTCGACAGCGTTCGTGAGCAATACGGCGCGGCATTCGACGACGCGATCGCGCGCAACGTGGCCGACGCGATCGCGGAAGACGTCGGCACCGGCGACCAGACCGGGCGGCTCGTGCCGGCCGGCGGGCGCCGCCGGGCGCGGATCATCGTGCGTGAGGAAGCCGTGCTGTGCGGCGTGCCGTGGTTCGAGGCGGTGATCGCCCGGATCGATCCGTCGATCACCGTGCAATGGCGCTATCGCGAAGGCGACCGCATGACGCCCGATTCGACCGTCTGCGAACTCGACGGGCCGGCGCGCGCGCTGCTGACGGCCGAGCGCAACGGGCTGAATTTCCTGCAGCTGCTGTCGGGCGTCGCGACCGCGACGCGCCGCTACGTCGATCGCATCGAAGGCACGCGCGCGAAGATCCTCGATACGCGCAAGACGCTGCCGGGCCTGCGGCTTGCGCAGAAGTATGCGGTGCGCGTCGGCGGCGGCGAGAACCAGCGCCTCGCGCTGTACGACGGCATCCTGATCAAGGAGAACCACATCGCGGCCGCAGGCGGGGTTGGCGAGGCGCTCGATGCGGCATTTGCGCTGGAGTCGGGCGTACCCGTGCAGATCGAGGTCGAGACGCTCGCGCAACTTGACACGGCGCTCGCGCATCGTGCGCAGTCGGTGCTGCTCGACAACTTCACGCTCGACATGATGCGGGAAGCCGTGCGTGTCGCGGCCGGCAAGGCCGTGCTCGAGGTATCGGGCGGCGTCAATTTCGAGACGGTGCGTGCGTTCGCCGAAACGGGCGTCGATCGCATCTCGATCGGCGCGCTGACGAAGGACGTGCGCGCGACCGACTATTCGATGCGGATCGTCGACTGACCGAACGTCGTCGGGTCAGACAAAAAAGCCGCCGGCGCGCAAACGCCAGCGGCTTTTTTCCTGGGCGCTCCCGGCCGTAGCCGGGAAGGGCATACGCTCAGCGGCGCGCGCGCGGCGTGAGCACGCTCGGCAATGCCTTCGGCAGCGTATGCGGCCAGTCGCGGCTGTAGTGCAGCCCGCGGCTTTCGCGGCGCGATTGCGCACTCTTCACGATCAGCGTCGCCACATCGACGAGGTTGCGCAGTTCCAGCAGGTCGCGCGTCACGCGGAAGTTCGCGTAGTACTCGTGGATTTCGTCGCGCAGCAGCGACAGCCGGTGCTTGGCGCGTTCGAGGCGCTTGTCGGTGCGCACGATGCCGACGTAGTTCCACATCAGGCGGCGCAGTTCGTCCCAGTTGTGCGCAACGACGACTTCCTCGTCGGCATCCGACACGCGGCTTTCGTCCCATGCGGGCAGCGTCGCCGGCGTGTCGGCGTCGAAGCCGGCCGCCTCGATTGCTTCGGCGGCCGCACGGCCGATCACCAGACATTCGAGCAGCGAGTTGCTCGCGAGCCGGTTCGCGCCGTGCAACCCGGTGCACGACGTCTCGCCGACCGCATACAGGCCCGCGAGATCGGTGCGTCCGGCGAGATCGGTGACGACGCCGCCGCACGTGTAGTGCGCGGCCGGCACGACGGGAATCGGCTGTTTCGCGATGTCGATGCCGAATTCGAGGCAGCGCGCATGGATCGTCGGGAAGTGTTCGCGCAGGAACGCTTCCGGCTGATGGCTGATGTCGAGATACACGCAGTCGATCCCGCGCTTCTTGATCTCGAAGTCGATCGCGCGTGCGACGATGTCGCGCGGCGCGAGTTCGGCGCGCGGGTCGTGCGCGGGCATGAAGCGCGTGCCGTCGGGCAGTTTCAGCAGGCCGCCTTCGCCGCGCACGGCTTCCGAAATCAGGAACGACTTCGCATACGGATGGAACAGGCAGGTCGGGTGAAACTGGATGAATTCCATGTTCGACACGCGGCAGCCCGCGCGCCACGCCATCGCGATGCCGTCGCCGGTCGCGGTGTCGGGGTTCGTCGTGTACAGGTAGACCTTGCCGGCACCGCCCGTGGCGAGCACGGTGTGCGGCGCCTCGATCGTGATCGTGCTGTCGTTGTCGACGTCGAGCGCATACAGGCCGTGACAGCGGCGGCCGGGCAGGCCGAGCCGGTCCGACGTGATCAGGTCGATCGCGTGGTGGTTCTCGAAGAACGTGATGTTCGGATGCTGGCGCGCGCGCTCGGATAGCGTCGCGAGCACCGCATGGCCGGTCGCGTCGGCCGCGTGGATGATCCGGCGGTGGCTGTGGCCGCCTTCGCGCGTCAGGTGAAAACCGAGTTCGGCCGCGTCGTCCTTCGTGAACGGCACGCCTTGCGAGATCAGCCATTCGATCGCTTCGCGGCCGTGCTCGACGATGTAGCGCGTCGCGCCTTCGTCGCACAGCCCGCCACCGGCGACCAGCGTGTCGTCGACGTGGTTCTCGATACTGTCCGCCGAGTCGAGGACCGCCGCGATACCGCCTTGCGCGTTATCGCTTGCCCCCTCCATCATCGAACGTTTCGCGATCAGCGCGACACGTCGCGTGCTGGCCAGGTTGAGTGCGACCGACAGCCCTGCCAGGCCGCTGCCGACGATCGCCACGTCGAATTTCATGCTGCATCTCCATCGTTTACGCTTTTGATCTTGTGCGTTCCGGCAGCCATGGCCGCGGAAAGGGAAGAGCATACCGCGTCGGGCCGGAGCGTGCGCGCAAAACAAAAAGCCCCGCAGGAGCGGGGCTTTTCGGTCGCCGTCAGGCTGGTAGAAACCGGAGATTACTTGATCTTGGTTTCTTTGTATTCCACATGCTTGCGGACGACGGGATCGAACTTCTTGATCGCCATCTTTTCCGGCATGTTGCGCTTGTTCTTCGTGGTCGTGTAGAAGTGACCCGTACCAGCGGTGGACTCGAGCTTGATCTTGTCGCGTGCGCCTTTTGCCATGATTGTGCTCCTTGGGCTTAGGCTTCGCCGCGTGCGCGCAGGTCAGCGAGCACGGAATCGATGCCGTTCTTGTCGATCAGGCGCAGGCCGGCGTTCGAAACGCGCAGGCGCACCCAGCGGTTTTCGCTCTCTACCCAGAACCGGCGGTTTTGCAGGTTCGGCAGGAAGCGGCGCTTCGTCTTGTTGTTGGCGTGGGAAACGTTGTTGCCGCTCATCGGCGCTTTCCCAGTTACTTGGCATACGCGTGCCATGAGAGCACTCCTAATACGCTAAATTCGGGGTTCGATCGCCGGTGAAGGTTCCATCGCACCGCCACGTGATCCATGGCTGCACTCAGAACGCCGTAGCCCTTACAGACAAGGCCCTTCGATGGCTAGAACTGGTTGGAAAAAAGACAGACGACGATTCTAGCAGAAAAAGTTCAGAAAAATCAAACCTAATTTCGCTTCGTCGTTGCGGCGCCCGGGGCGGGCTGCCGCGGCACAGTCTACAGCCAACCGGCGCGTGCGAACGAAAAAGTGTCGCCGGTGCCGACGACGATGTGGTCGAGCAGCCGCACGTCGACGAGTTCGAGCGCATCTTTCAGCACGCGGGTGAGGCGACGGTCTTCCGCGCTGGGCTGTACGGCGCCCGACGGATGGTTGTGCGCGACGATCAGCGACGCGGCGTTGTGCACCATCGCGCGTCGCACGATCTCGCGCGGATAGACGGCCATCCGCGTGAGCGAGCCGCGCGTGATTTCCTCCATGTCGATCAGGCCGTTGCGCGCGTCGAGGTACACCGCGACGAACACCTCGTGAGGACACGTGCCGATCCTCAGCCGCAGGCAATCCTCGACGGCGCGGGGCGAATCGATCGGCGTGCGCACCTGCGCCTTCTCGTTCAGCACGCGCCGGGCGATCTCGATGATCGCGGCCAGCCGCGCGGCACGCGCGGGGCCGATGCCGGGGTGCGCCTCGAAATCGTCGGTGCTCGCTTCGAGCAGCCCGCGCAACGTCCTGAACCGATCGACCAGTGCGCGGGCGGTGATGAAGACATCGTGCCCGGGCTTGCCCGTGCCGAGCAGCAGCGCGATCAGTTCGTCGTCGGTCAGCGCGGCCGGCCCGCGCTCCAGCAAGCGCTCGCGCGGTCGCTCGGGCCGCCAGTCGGCCGGGCGGCGCTTGCGCCGGCGAATCGGGATGACGCGGCCGGGCGGATCGGCCGGTGCATCGGCATTGTCCCGGCATTCGGCCGGCGGCAGGGCGAGGCAGGGTGACAGCATGCTTGGAACTCCATTGGCGGCAGGGTGGTGTGCGCGACGTCGTCGCACTTTCCGCCTTGCTCGCTCAGGTGACTTACAATATTGACTTTGCGCCGGGCCATTCGGCCGTATCGGGCGCCGACTGAACGAGTAATTCATGAGCCTCATCGATCTATCCGAAGTGAAGCCCGGTTCCCACGTCACGTTGCATTACCGGCTGGCACTGGCCGACGGCGCCGACATCGTCAACACCTTCTCCGACAAGCCGGCCACGCTGCTGCTGGGCGCGGGGCAACTGGCGCCCTCGCTCGAACAGATTCTGCTCGGGCTCCGGGTGGGCGACCACTCGACTTTTCAGCTAGCCCCGGAACAGGGGTTCGGTCCCCGCAATCCCGACATGCTCCAGCGCGTGACGCTGTCGACGTTGCGCGAGAACGGGATGGTCGGCGACGATTTCACGCCGGGCGAACTGATCGAGTTCAACGCACCGGACGGCGGCCGGTACGCAGGGGTGCTGAAGGAGGTCGGCGAGACCTCGGCGCTGTTCGACTTCAATCATCCGCTCGCGGGCCAGGCGCTCACGTTCGAAGTGAAAATCATCGGAATCCTGTAATCATGAGCAACACCGATACGCTGTACGGGCAAACCGTTGCCGCCGATGCCGAAATCCTGCTGGCCCAGCCGCGCGGGTTCTGCGCGGGTGTCGACCGCGCGATCGAGATCGTCGAGCGTGCGATCGCGATGCACGGTGCGCCGATCTATGTCCGTCACGAAATCGTCCACAACAAGTACGTGGTCGAGGATCTGAAGAAGAAAGGCGCGATCTTCGTCGAGGAACTCGAGGAAGTGCCGGCCGGCAACACCGTGATCTTCAGTGCGCACGGCGTGTCGAAGGCCGTGCGCGACGAGGCCGACGTGCGCGGGCTGCGCATTTACGACGCAACCTGCCCGCTCGTCACGAAGGTGCACGTCGAAGTGGCGAAGATGCGCCAGGATGGCGTCGACATCGTCATGATCGGGCACAAGGGCCACCCGGAAGTCGAAGGCACGATGGGGCAGGTCGAGCGCGGCATGCATCTCGTCGAGAGCGTCGAGGACGTGCAGAAGCTCGAACTCGCCGATCCCGAGCGCATCGCGCTCGTCACGCAGACGACGCTGTCCGTCGACGACGCCGCGGAGATCATCGGCGCGCTGAAGGCGAAGTATCCGAAGATCCGCGAGCCGAAGAAGCAGGACATCTGCTATGCGACGCAGAACCGCCAGGACGCGGTGAAGTTCATGGCGCCGCAGTGCGACGTCGTGATCGTCGTCGGGAGCCCCAACAGCTCGAATTCGAGCCGCCTGCGCGAAGTGGCCGAGAAGCGCGGCGTGGCCGCGTACATGGTCGATGCGCCTGACCAGATCGATCCGGCATGGGTCGCCGGCAAGCGCCGTATCGGCGTGACGGCCGGCGCGTCGGCGCCGGAAGTGCTCGCCCAGGCCGTGATCGCGCGGCTGCGCGAGCTCGGCGTGCGCAATGTCCGCGCGCTCGACGGCATCGAGGAAAACGTGTCGTTTCCGCTGCCGCGCGGGTTGAACCTGCCGCCTGCCGCCTGATTGCCGCATTGCACCCGCGGAACACCGAAGCGCGCCTCCCGGCGCGCTTTTTTTTTGGTGCCTTGAAATCATAATCGCAACCAATATTCGCAAGCATGGTGCAACCCGGTTGCTCCGGATGTTTCCAGCCGTCTCTCAAAATTGGTTGCAATGCAGGAAAACCCCATCGAATCAGGATTATTGGCGTCCTATAAATGGAGTTACAATGCGCCCGTTTTCAAGCCGGAATGGCTTTGAAATCGGGTTTTGGCAAGGCGCGGGAGACCATTCGATGCATGTGAAGTTGGCTTACGCCGAGTCCGCCGCCGCACCGGTTGCAATGCTTGCCGGATGCAGCAAAAAGAGCGGCGACAGGGCGGGCAGGAAGGCTGCGGCGTTCGCGGCGCCGCCGGCCAGCGGCGCGTGCGTCGCCGGACCCGGTCGTGCGGCGCCATCGCCGTGCCGTATCGCGCAATTGGGTAACGACAAGGAATACGGGGCACGTTTGACGATTGACGAAATCAACGCGCTTGGCGTGACGAACGCTCCGGCAGCGGGCATGCCGGTCGTGTCGCGGCAAGCCGCCGGTCGCGGCGCGACGGTGACCGGTCGCGCCGCTCGACGGATGCCGGCCGCTCGCGCCGCCGCGGGCAGCGCGCAGATGTCACCGGCCCCCCTTCATTTCAATTCGATGAAACAGCGTGCCGCCACGACCGATCCGGTCATGGCGCGCGGTCTGGTTCGTACGATGGATTCCGACGCAGTCCTGACGAATGTCGGGTGCGGCGGCCGCCATGTCCTGACGGGCGGCGCGGCGCGGAATCCGATCCGTCCGGGGGCGGCGCTTGCGTCGCGCCGGACGGGCCAAGGCACGGATGCCGGGAAACCGGACGAAGGCCGTCTCGGCATGCTGCCCCACGACTTCAAGGAGGCCACGAACACCGTCCTCGACGTCGTGACGATTTAGCGACGGGACTCATGACGGCACCGGAACAGTGCGGTGCCGTTTTTGTATCCGCCCCGGCGGCAGGTCCGGCCGTACAGGCCGGGCGGCGCGCGCCGGGACGATCCACCCTTACCGGTATCGACTAGTACCCGCAGTGTCGCCGAGAAGGCGCGATTCCTCGCTTACCCGCGGGGCGCAACGTCCTCCGGCAGCACGGGCCAAGGAGCTTTAAATGGATATTTTCGTCCAGCAGGTTCTCAACGGGCTGGTGCTCGGCAGTGTCTACGCCATCATCGCGTTGGGCTACACGATGGTGTACGGCATTCTCGGCATCATCAACTTCGCGCACGGCGACGTGCTGATGATCGGCGCGATGGTCGCGCTGTCGGCCATCACCGTGCTGCAGAACCATTTTCCCGGACTCGGCAACGTCGCGACGCTGACGATCGGCCTGGGCATCGCCGCGGTCGTCTGCGCGTTCGTCGGCTTCACGATCGAGCGCGTCGCGTACCGGCCGCTGCGCCGCGCGCCGCGCCTCGCGCCGCTGATCACCGCGATCGGCGTGTCGATCCTGCTGCAGACGGCCGCGATGATCATCTGGTCGCGCAACCCGCTGCCGTTCCCGCAATTGCTGCCGACCGATCCGATCAACGTGATCAAGGCCACCGACACGACGCCGGGCGCCGTGATTTCCGTGACTGAAATCGTGATCATCGCGGTCGCGTTCATCGTGATGGGCGGCCTGCTGCTGCTCGTGCACAAGACCAAGCTCGGCCGCGCGATGCGCGCGATCGCCGAAAGCCCGAATACGGCCAGCCTGATGGGCGTGAACCCGAACTTCGTGATCTCCGCGACGTTCATGATCGGCTCCGCGCTCGCCGCGCTGGCCGGCGTGATGATCGCCTCCGAATACGGCAACGTGCACTTCTACATGGGCTTCATCCCCGGCATGAAGGCGTTCACCGCCGCGGTGCTCGGCGGGATCGGCAACCTCGGCGGCGCGATGGTCGGCGGCGTGCTGCTCGGCCTGATCGAGCAGCTCGGGGCCGGCTACATCGGCAACCTCACGGGCGGCGTATTCGGCAGCAACTACCAGGACGTGTTCGCCTTCGTCGTGCTGATCATCGTGCTGGTGTTCCGTCCGTCGGGCCTGCTGGGCGAACGGGTCGCGGATCGCGCGTAACGGAAGGGAGCAAACAACATGACATCCATTCAACCGATCGAATCCTCGACGTCGCTCGTCGAAGAGCGCAACACCGCCAAGACCATCGTCATCGGCCTGCTGACCGCCGTCCTCGTGATCGCGGCGCCGATCGTGATCGGCTCGGCCGGCGGCAACTACTGGGTCCGCGTGCTCGACTTCGCGATGCTGTACGTGATGCTCGCGCTGGGCCTGAACGTGGTGGTCGGCTTCGCCGGCCTGCTCGACCTCGGCTACATCGCGTTCTACGCGGTGGGCGCATACACGGCGGCATTGCTGAGCTCGCCGCACCTGACCTCGCAGTTCGAGTGGATCGCGGCGCTCGCGCCGAACGGCCTGCACGTGCCGTTCCTGATCATCGTGCCGATCGCGATGGCGCTGGCGGCGACCTTCGGGATCCTGCTCGGCGCGCCGACGCTGCGCCTGCGCGGCGACTACCTGGCGATCGTGACGCTCGGCTTCGGTGAAATCGTCCGGATCTTCATGAACAACCTCGACCGTCCGGTGAACATCACCAACGGCCCGAAGGGGATCACGGGCATCGATCCGGTGCATGTCGGCGGCTTCAACCTGTCGCAGACGCACTCGCTGTTCGGCCTGCAGCTGCCGTCGGTCTACATGTACTACTACCTGTTCGTGCTGTGCTCGCTGCTGGTGATCTGGGTCTGTACGCGCCTGCAGCACTCGCGCATCGGCCGTGCGTGGGCAGCGATCCGCGAAGACGAGATCGCGGCGAAGGCGATGGGCATCAACACCCGTAACGTGAAGCTGCTCGCGTTCGCGATGGGCGCGTCGTTCGGCGGCCTGTCGGGCGCGATGTTCGGCTCGTTCCAGGGCTTCGTGTCGCCGGAATCGTTCACGTTCTGGGAATCGATCGTGGTGCTCGCCTGCGTGGTGCTCGGCGGCATGGGCCACATCCCGGGCGTGATCCTGGGTGCGGTGCTGCTCGCGATCTTCCCGGAATTCCTGCGCTCGACGATGAGCCCGCTGCAGCATGCGTTGTTCGGCCACGACATCGTCGATACGGAAGTGATCCGTCAGGCGCTGTACGGCCTCGCGATGGTCGTCATCATGCTGTACCGCTCGGAAGGCCTGTGGCCCGCGCCGAAGCATGAGGACAAGATCGCGAAACTGGCGAAGCGCAACAGCAAGAAGCCGGTGCGCGCTTAATCGACGGACACAGGGGATATACACATGAGCGACAAGCAAATCCGACTGTCCGTGCAGGGCGTGAACAAACGCTTCGGCGGCCTGCAGGCACTGTCAGACGTCGGCCTGCAGATCAAGGAAGGCGAGATCTACGGCCTGATCGGCCCGAACGGCGCCGGCAAGACGACGTTCTTCAACGTGATCACGGGCCTCTACACGCC
Source organism: Burkholderia sp. L-4 (assembly GCF_056856535.1). NCBI lineage: Bacteria > Pseudomonadati > Pseudomonadota > Betaproteobacteria > Burkholderiales > Burkholderiaceae > Burkholderia > Burkholderia sp. L-4. The sequence goes on along the minus strand of NZ_JBXEOX010000001.1, from coordinate 2,851,906 downwards.
GGATTCCGGCGACTTCAAGCTGGACGGCCAGAACTACACGCCGACGGCCGTGCACCAGGTGGCCAAGGCCGGCATCGCGCGTACGTTCCAGAACATCCGCCTGTTCGGCGGCATGACGGCGCTCGAGAACGTGATGGTGGGCCGCCACGTGCGCACCAAGCACGGGCTGCTCGGCGCGGTGTTCCAGACGCCGGCCGAGCGCCAGGAAGAGCGCGAGATCAAGGAACGCGCGATCGAGCTGCTCGAGTACGTCGGCGTGCTGCAGTACGCGGACTACACGTCGCGCAACCTGTCGTACGGCCACCAGCGCCGTCTCGAGATCGCGCGCGCGCTGGCCACCGATCCGAAGCTGCTCGCGCTCGACGAGCCGGCGGCCGGGATGAACGCGACCGAGAAGGTCGAACTCACGCGCCTGCTCGACAAGATCCGCTCGGACGGCCGCACGATCCTGCTGATCGAGCACGACGTGAAGCTCGTGATGGGGCTGTGCAACCGGATGACGGTGCTCGATTACGGCAAGGTGATCGCCGAGGGTCTGCCGCAGGACGTGCAGAAGAATCCGAAGGTGATTGAGGCATATCTCGGCGCAGGGGTGCACTGATGGCAGCGGCAATGTTGAAAATCAAGGGCTTGCAGGTCAACTACGGCGGCATCCAGGCCGTCAAGGGCGTTGACATGGAAGTCCGTCAGGGCGAGCTCGTGACGCTGATCGGCGCGAACGGCGCGGGCAAGACCACGACGATGAAGGCGATCACGGGCCTGAAGCCGTACTCGGCGGGCGACATCGAGTACGACGGCAAGTCGATCAAGGGCATTCCGCCGCACGAGCTGCTCAAGCGCGGCCTCGCGATGGTGCCGGAAGGCCGCGGGATCTTCGCGCGGATGTCGATCATCGAGAACATGCAGATGGGCGCGTACCTGCGCAACGACACCGAGCAGATCAAGAAGGACGTCGACCGGATGTTCGGTTTCTTCCCGCGGCTGAAGGAGCGTGCGTCGCAGCTCGCGGGCACGCTGTCGGGCGGCGAGCAGCAGATGCTGGCGATGTCGCGCGCGATCCTGAGCAAGCCGAAGCTGCTGCTGCTCGACGAGCCGTCGATGGGTCTGTCGCCGATCATGGTCGAGAAGATCTTCGAAGTGGTGCGCGAGATCTCGAAGGAGGGCATCACGGTGCTGCTCGTCGAGCAGAACGCGCGCCTCGCGCTGCAGGCGGCCGACCGCGGCTACGTGATGGATTCGGGCACGGTCACGATGGAAGGCGACGCGAAGCAGATGCTCGACGATCCGAAGGTGCGCGCTGCGTATCTGGGCGAGTAAGCGAGAGAAGGCGCAGGCCCGGTGACGCGCGGCGGCAGATGCCGCGTGCGTTGTGCCAGGGCTGTCGAAAGGCTGTCACGGGATGCCGTGACAGCCTTTTTTTCGTGTTGTGCGATTCGTGCCGAACTGTGTGCGCGGACGCGACTCCATTCGACGGGTGCGGTGCGCATGCGGCGCGGGCATGATGGAGCGCAGCCGGTCGCCCGCAGCCGGTCGCCCGCAAACCGACACACGGGCCGCGTAGCATCGACGGTCCATCCGAACACGGAGAGCACGCATGAGTCTGGACTACGGTTTCGTGAAGGCGAAGGTGACATCGGTGGCGAAGCTGAAGGGCTCGCCGCACGGCATCGAGATCCAGTATCACATCCACCTGACGCTGGCGCTGCCGTCGGGCGACTGGGATGTCGCGATCAACGTCGGCACCAGCGATGCGGACGACCTGTTGAACTACAAGCTCGTCTACGATTTCCACCATCCCGTCACCGAGACGCTCGCGGCCGCGGCCGAAGGCTACACCGACCTCACGGGGCAGGCCGCGCTGCCGGCACTGGACTACCTGCGCAGCGACATCCTGAACGAGACGGGTGCGTGGCGCGCGAGTGCGGTGATGGACGGCACCGAGAATCCGGAGCCGATTCCGTCGCTGCTGCGGCTCGTGAACGCCGCGCAGTCGCAGGGCCTCGACGTCGTCGTGTTCGGCCGTACCTATAACGAAGGCAACGGCATTCACGACACGCACATGAACCAGGGCTCGACGGGCTCGAACTATCTGCATCGCGCGGGCGACGACCATAACGACCACAACGACGTGTGGCAGGACGGCGCCCTGATCGTGCGCGTGAGCGCGTCGCAGTGGGCCGCGTATTTCGCGGCGTTCGAGCAGCAGGCCGTGCCGACCGACGCGCTCGGCAATCCGCTGCCGGGCGCGGGGCCGATCACGCGCTGAGAGGGGCCGCTGCCGCCGGCATCACGCCGCCGGCAGCGTCTTGCCGAACGAGATGCGCTCCTCGACGCGATAACCGAGCGCCGCATAGAAGCGGCACGCGTCGTCGTTGCCGGGCAGTACCTGCAGATTGATCTTCAGGCAGCCGCGCGCGGCGAGCGCGCGTTCCGCATGCGCGATCAGCGCGCGGCCGACGCCGAGCCGGCGCACGTCGTTCGCGACGCCGAACGAGTAGAGCCAGCCGCGATGTCCGTCGAAACCCGCCATCAGCGTGCCGACGACGCGCGCGCCGCTGGTCGCGACGAAGAACAGCTCCGGCTGCGTCGCGAGCTTCAGCGCGATCGATCGCAGCGGATCGCGGTGCGGCGGCGCATCGGCTTCGTCGTATTGCGGGAACGCGTCGCGCCATACCGCGAGCACGGCATCGGTATCGGCGCGGTCGAACGGGCGGATTGCGACAGCATCGGCGGCGGCATCCATCGCGGCGGTCTCCTTAGAGCGTGTCGAGGATCGACCGCAGCATCGCCATCATCTGGTCGATTTCGTCGGTCGTCACGTTCAGGGCGGGCATGAAGCGCAGCAGGTTCGGCCGCGCGGCGTTCAGCAGCAGGCCGTCGGGCTGCATGTCGCGCGCCTTCTCGACGATCTGCGGGCCGATGTCCTTGCCGAGCAGCAGCGCGCGCAGCAGGCCTTCGCCGCGTTCGCCTTCGAAGCCGCGCTCCTCCGACAGCTCGAGCAGCTTGCGCTTCAGGTATTCGCCGCGGGCGCGCACGCCTTCGAGGAAGCCGGGCGCGACGAGCTGCGAGATCACCGAGTAGCCGGCCGCCGTCATCAGCGGGTTGCCGTTGTAGGTGCCGCCCTGGTCGCCGGCCTCGAACACCGCGACATCGGCCTTCGACAGCAGCGCCGCGAGCGGCACGCCGCTGCCGATGCCCTTGCCGAGCGTCATGATGTCCGGTTCGATGCCGGCGAGTTCGTACGCGAACAGCGTGCCCGCACGGCCGCAGCCGCTTTGCACTTCGTCGACGATCAGCAGCAGGTTGTGCTGCTTCGTCAGCGCACGCAGCGCCTGCATGAATTCGCGCGTCGCCGGAATCACGCCGCCTTCGCCCTGGATCGGTTCGAGCATCACGGCGACGGTCTTGTCGGTGATCAGCTTCTCGACCGAGTTGATGTTGTTCAGCTCGGCCTTCGGGAAACCCGGCACCTGCGGCGCGTAGATCGTGTCCCAGCCGGGCTTGCCGCTCGCCGACATCGTCGCGAGCGTGCGGCCGTGGAAGCTGTGGTCGAACGTGATGATCTCGTACGCGCCGTTGCGGAACTTGCGGCCCCACTTGCGCGCGAGCTTGATCGCGCCTTCGTTCGCTTCCGCGCCGCTGTTCGTGAAGAACACCTTGTCGAACACGCTGTGCTGCGTGAGCAGGCCCGCGAGCTTCGCCATCGGTTCGTTGTAGAACGCCGGCGACGGGTTCAGCAGTTTTTCGGCCTGCGTCTTCAGCGCTTCGACGACACCGTCGTTGCAGTGGCCGAGGCTGTTGACGGCCCAGCCCTGGATGAAGTCCAGATAGCGCTTGCCCGTGTGATCGTAGAGCCACGAACCCTTGCCGTGGGTAAACACGATGTCGGGGCGGTTCGTGATGTACATCAGCGAGTCGATCGGAAAATCGTTCAGGGGCATGGCAGCAGACTCCAGCGGACGTTGAAAGGGAAACAGGCAATAAAAAAGCCACGGAAGGCCGTGGCTGGTGGGTTCGAACAGCTTGTGCGTAACCGGTGAAGCGGTGTGGGTTACGCGCGAGTCCGTGACGAGCCGGCGGCATCCGGGCGGAGCGGCGAGCGGCGACGTCGAAGGGTGGACAGGAAGCAGTTCATGTGCGCAAGCATAAGGCATCCCGCGCCTCACTGTAAACCGCCGCGATGCCGCGAATGTGACATCGCGGCGTGCGGCGCGGGACGCGGGCGGGCCCGCCGCTCAGACCGGATGCGCGAGGTCGGCGGCGCTCGTGAACGAGTCCGCGTAGAACTCGTCGGCCGGCAGCGCGTGGTGCTGCGTGAAGTCGCGCTGCGCGGATTCGACCATGACCGGCGCTCCGCACGCATACACCTGGTAGCCCGACAGATCGGGCAGGTCCTCGATCACCGCGCGATGGACGAAGCCCGTGCGGCCGGTCCATTGATCGCCGGCGTCCGGCTCGGAGAGCACCGGCACGTACTTGAAGTTCGGGATCTCGCGTGCCCACTGCTCGGCGAGTTCGTCGAGGTAGATGTCCTTCTTGCGGCGGGCACCCCAGTAGAGCGTCATCGGGCGCGTGATGCCCGAGTGCTTCACATGCTCGATGATCGCCTTGATCGGCGCGAAGCCCGTGCCCGACGCGAGCAGCACGATCGGCTTGTCGGAGTCCTCGCGCAGGAAGAACGTGCCGAGCGGGCCTTCGAAGCGCAGGATGTCGCGCTCCTTCATCGCGCCGAACACGTGGTCGGTGAACTTGCCGCCCGGCATGTGGCGGATGTGCAGCTCGATCGGGCCTTCCTCGTGCGGCGCGTTCGCCATCGAGTAGCTGCGGCGCGAGCCGTCCTTGAGGATGAACTCGATGTACTGGCCCGCGAGGTACTGGAGGCGCTCGTTGGCCGGCAGTTGCAGCTTCACGACCATCACGTCGTCGGCCTTGCGTTCGAGCGCGGCGATCCGGCACGGCAGCTTCTTGACCTGCACGCCGTCGACGCCGGCGATTTCACGCACGTCGATTTCGAGATCGCACTGGGCCTTCGAGCAGCACAGCAGCGCGAGGCCGCGCGTGCGTTCGTCGTTCGACAGCGCCGATGCGGCGTGCGGGCCCTGTTCGATCTGGCCCGACACGATCTGGCCCTTGCAGGAGCCGCATGCGCCGTTCTTGCAGCCGTACGGCAGATGGACGTTCTGGCGCAGCGCGGCAGCCAGCACGGTTTCGTCCGACTCGACCTGGAATTGCCGGCCGCTTTGCTTGAGAGTGACGTTGAATGCCATAGAACCAAACTAGAACAAAATGGGGGGACCGTGCATGTCGCGCACGGCAGCTACAATGCAAGACCGTTGCGCGTCGCGCAACGGCCGCTACTGATTTCGCAACCAACATGATCGCGACACGAATCCTGCGCCGGCCGCGCGCACTGATCGTCGGCTGCGGCGACGTCGGCATGCGCTGCGTCGCGCAATGGCGCGATACGCGCCGCAACCTGCGGATCTTCGCGCTGACGAGCCACCCGGCCCGCCGCGACGAACTGCGGGCCGCGGGCGCGACGCCGATCGTCGGCGACCTCGATCGCCGGGCGACGCTCGGCCGCCTCGCGGGTCTCGCTCGCACGATCCTGCATCTCGCACCGCCGCAGGCCGACGGCCGTGACGACCGGCGCACGCGTGCGCTGATCGCCGCAACGTCCATGCCCGCGCGTCGGCCAGCGACCCCGCCGGCACCGGCGGTCGGCCGGCTCCGAACGCTGCGCACCGCTGCACGGCAGGCCGGCGCACCCGTTCGGGGAGCGCGTATTGTACCCGACGGCCTTCGCGCGCCGAGGCTCGTCTACGCGAGCACGACGGGCGTATACGGCGACTGCGGCGGCGCGCGCATCGACGAAACGCAGCCGTTGCGCCCCGCGAATCCGCGCGCGTTCCGACGCGTGTCGGCCGAGCGGCAACTGCGTGCGGCGACGGTGCGCGGCGTGCTGTCCGCGCGCATCGTGCGCATTCCCGGTATCTACGCGGCGAACCGCCTGCCGGTCGCGCGGCTCGAGCGCGGCACGCCGGCGCTCGAGCCGGCCGACGACGTCTACACGAACCACATCCACGCGGATGATCTCGCGGCGATCCTGCGCCGCGCGGCCGAGCGCGGCAGGCCGGCGCGCGCCGTGCACGCGTCGGACGACAGCGAACTGCGGATGGGGGAGTATTTCGACCGGGTCGCGCGGGTGCTCGGCCTGCCGAGGCCGCCGCGCGTCAGCCGCGCGGACGCCGAACGCCAGCTCGAACCGACGCTGCTGTCGTTCATGCGGGAGTCGCGACGCCTGTCCAACGCACGGCTCAAGGCCGAATTGTGCGTGACGTTGCGCTATCCGACCGTAGACGATTTCCTTCAAACGCTCGCGCCGGGCAGCGCCTCAGGTCAGCGCCGGTAACGCCTCGATCAGCAGGAAGCACAGCAGCGCCCCGATCAGTGCGCCAATCAGGTTCGGATGATATTTGTGCTTCATGTGCATCATGGCCAGCAGGCCGCCGATCACGATGACACCGATGACCGCGAACGCGATCATCACCGACGACAGTTCGAAAGAATGGTTGAGGTTCATGATGTCTCCCCTGCATCGCTGCTCGTGCAGCTTGTGATTTCAGTATAGCGGGGGAACCTGCGGCCCAGACGCGGCCGAGCACCGAACGGTCGTGCGGATTTTCCCTTACAGGGTTTTGACGGGATTGCGCAGCGCTGAAAGGTCGGCGTCGTCGAGCCACCGCCACGCGCCCGGCGCGAGATCGTCCGGCAGCGTGAAGCCGCCGATGCTTTCGCGGTGCAGCAATTCGACGCGATTGCTCGCCGCCGCCACCATGCGCTTGACCTGGTGGTATTTGCCTTCGAGGACGGTCAGCGCGAGCGCGTGCGTGTCGCGCGCGTCGGCGGCGACGGCTGCGATCGGCTTCGGCTCGCCGTGCAGCTGCACGCCGCCGCGCAGCGCGTTCAACTGCGCGTCGTCGAGCGGGTGACGCACGGTCGCGACGTAGGTCTTCGGCACCTTGCGCTTCGGCGACGTGTACGCATGCACGAACTGGCCGTCGTCGGACAGCAGCAGCAGGCCGGTCGTGTCCTGGTCGAGGCGGCCGACGCACTGCACGCCGCGCGCGACGAGCGGCGCGGGCAGCAGGCTGAACACGCTCGCGTGGTGCTGCGGATCGCGCGAGCATTCGTAGCCGGCGGGCTTGTTGAGCGCGAGATACGCGCGTTCGTGGAACGGCCACGCCGTATCGTCGACCTCGAATACGAGGCCGTCGGTATCGAAGGTGGCGTCCGGATCGGTCGCGGCCGTGCCCGCGACGGCGACGCGGCCCGCTTCGATCAGGCCGCGGCACTGGCGGCGCGAGCCGAAACCCTGGGTGTAGAGAATGCTTTCGAGATCCATAGCGCGCGCATTCTATCAAGCGGCGGCGGATGACCGGCATGAACGCGCCTGCGCTGGTAAGCTGCCGGAACGCCGCGCGGGGTGCGGCACCCGTTCATGCTTCACGGAAAGTCCATGCGTTTCGATTCATTCCCGTTCGGTCGCCAGGCGGCCGCCGTCATCATTGCCGCCACCGTCTCGTCGGCTGCTTTCGCGCACGCGCATCTCGCGAAGAGCGATCCGGCGGTGGGCGCGGCGGTGGCCACCGCGCCGGCTGCCGTCACGATCGACTTCACCGAGCCGCTGGAGCCGGCATTCAGCTCGATCGTCGTCGTCGACGGCGGCGGCAAGACGGTGTCGGACGGCCGTGCGCGCATCGACGCGTCGAACCGCAAGCGGATGACGGTGCCGCTCGCGGCAGTCGGCGCCGGTGCCTATACGGTGAAATGGGTGGCCGTCGCGACCGACGGGCACCGCACGCAGGGCGCGTACGGCTTCAGCGTGAAGTGACGCAACGGCGGCGGCAGGCCCGTGCCAGGGTTGTCGTCGCCCTTATCCGACAGGGAGTTTCCCGCATGAATCCGACGACGCTCGATGCACTCGCCGATTTCCCCCGTCAACTCGAAGCGCATTTCGCGGCCGTGCCCGACGGCTATGCGCGCTGGACACCCGACGACTGGGCCGGGATTCCGAGCGAGCATTTCTCGCCACTCGGGCAGCTCTGCCACGTGCGCGACATCGAGATCGACGGCTATCAGGTGCGGTTGCGGCGGATGCTCGACGAAGACCGGCCGCTGCTCGTGTCGCTCGACGGCGACGCGCTCGCGATCGAGCGCCGCTACACCGATGCGTACGCGTCCGACGTGCTCGCGGCGATCCGCGACGCGCGACGCGAAACGCTGGAGTTGCTGTCGCGCCTCACGCCCGAGCAGTTCGAGCGCACCGGCGAGTTCGAAGGCTACGGTCCGTTGACCGTGCGCGGGCTCGTCCACTACCTGTGCAGCCACGACCAGCAGCATCTGGCCGGCATGCAGTGGCTGCTCGGCAAGATCGACGCGGCGCTTTACGCGCGCTGAAGCGCCGGCCTTCGCAAGCATGATCCGGTGCCGCCGTCGGTACGGCAGACCACGGATTTGCGTCCGGATTGGATCGGTTTTCTGGATAATCCATCCAGCCGCGACCGGCTGACCCGCGCGTGGCACGTGCCTACACTCCTAGCTTCGCTCAACGAAAAAGGAGTCAACCGTGGCAACTCATACGCTCGCAGACAAGGTCGTCCTGATCGCAGGCGGCGCGAAGAATCTCGGCGGCCTGATCGCCCGGGATCTGGCCGGCCACGGCGCGAGGGCGGTGGCGATTCACTACAACAGCGCGGCGTCGCAGGCCCAGGCCGAGGAAACGGCCGCCGCCGTGCGCGCGGCCGGCGCGGAAGCCGCGACGTTCCAGGGCGACCTGACGACGGCCGCCGCGGTCGAGAAGCTGTTCGACGACGCGAAGCAGCGCTTCGGCAAGATCGACATCGCGATCAACACGGTCGGCAAGGTGCTGAAGAAGCCGTTCACCGAGATCAGCGAGGCCGAGTACGACGAGATGTTCGCGGTCAACAGCAAGTCCGCGTTCTTCTTCATCAAGGAAGCCGGGCGGCATCTCGAGGATCACGGCAAGCTCGTCACGCTCGTGACGTCGCTGCTCGGCGCGTTCACGCCGTTCTATGCGGCGTACGAAGGGTCGAAGGCGCCGGTCGAGCACTTCACGCGCGCGGCGTCGAAGGAATACGGCGCCCGCGGGATCTCGGTGACGGCCGTCGGGCCGGGCCCGATGGATACGCCGTTCTTCTATCCGGCCGAGGGCGCCGACGCGGTCGCGTATCACAAGACGGCGGCCGCGCTGTCGCCGTTCAGCAAGACCGGCCTGACCGACATCGAGGACGTCGTGCCGTTCATCCGCCATCTCGTCACCGACGGCTGGTGGATCACGGGCCAGACGATCCTGATCAACGGCGGGTACACCACGAAGTAACCGGGCCGTTCACGCGCCGCGCGGCGCACCGCAATGGCGCGTTTGCGTGGACAATGAACGGGCGTGCAGCCGCGAGGCCGCGCGCCCGTTTTCGTTGTGCCGCCGGACCGTGCCGCGATGGGCGGCGGCTGGCGGCGACCGCCGTCCGAACCTACGTTCCCCCGCCGATGGACAAGCTGGATCAGGTCAGAATCTTCCTGCAGGTTGCCGAAATGGGCAGCTTCATCAAGGCCGCGCACGCGCTCGACGTGCCGCGCGCAACCGTGTCGGCGGCCGTCCAGCAGCTCGAGACGGGGCTCGGCACGCGCCTCCTGCATCGCACGACGCGCCAGGTGCAGCTCACCGCCGACGGCGCGCTGCTGCTCGAGCGCGGCCGGCGCCTGCTCGCCGAGGCTGACGAACTCGACCGCCTGTTCCGCCGCCGCGACCGCGACGTCGTCGGACGGCTGAACGTCGACGTGCCGAGCCGGATCGCGCGCCGCGTCGTGGCGCCCGCGCTGCCGTCGCTGTTCCGCCGCTACCCGAAGCTGCAACTGTCGCTCGGCTCGACCGACCGCTCGATCGACCTCGTGCAGGAGGGCGTCGACTGCGCGATCCGCGTCGGGCGGCTCGCGGACAGCAGCCTTGTCGTGCGGCCGCTCGGGCAGTTCACGCTGATCAACTGCGCGAGTCCCGACTACCTGCGCGAATGCGGCGTGCCCGAGCATCCGGATGCGCTCGCGCACGGGCACTGGGCGATCGGTTATTCGTCGCCGACGACGGGGCGCGAGCTCGGATGGGAGTACTGCGTCGACGGGCAGACGCACATGCTGACGCTGCCGAGCCGCGTGATCGTCAACAATGCGGAAACCTACATCGCCGGCTGCATTGCCGGCATGGGGCTGATCCAGATTCCGCAGTTCGACGTCGAGCATCTGCTGGAAAGCGGCGCGCTCGTCGACGTGATGCCCGGCCACCGCGCCGCGCCGATGGACGTGTCGGCCGTGTATCCGCATCGCCGGCATCGGTCGCGCCGGCTCAATGCGTTCGTCGAGTGGTTCGGCGAGTTGATGACGGATGCGCTGACGGGGACGGCGGTGGGGCCGGGCACGGAAGGCGACTGACGGCAGCCGGGTGGCGCGGCCGCCGTCGCGCATGTTTCAGCCGTCCGGTGCCGCGAATCGCCTGTCGCGCCCGGCATCCCGCACCGCGTCGATCAATGCCGCGCCTGGGCCGTCGGGCTTCGCGGCAAACGCATAGAAGCGCGCGGCCGGCAGCGCGGGCAGCCCGTCCCGCGGCCCGCATTCGCGCAGGCCGTCGCGCAGCTGGCTGCGTGCAAGCGCGGTGACCGCGAAGCCGGCGAGCGCGGCCGACACGCAGCCGGCCATGCTGCTGCTCTCGAACCGTACGCGGAACGGCCGCAGCGCGGCGGCGAGCGCCGCGACGGCCGCTTCGCGATAGACGCACGGCTGCGGAAACAGCGCGAGCGGCACTTCGCCGTCCGCGTCGAGCGCGCGATCCGACGCGTAGGCCCACACGAGCGGTTCTTCCCACAGCAGTTCGCCCGGTGTATCGACCTGCCGGCACTGCTTGCCGAATACGACGTCGAGCCGGCCGAGCGTCTGTTCGCGCAGCAGCGACGCGGTGATCCCGACCTTCAGCTCGATCGACGTGCGCGGGTGGCGGTCGCGGAACGCGCGCAGCACCTGCGGCAGCCACGCCCCGGCAAAGTCCTCCGACGCGCCGATGCGCAGCGGCCCGTGCGCCGGCGCGCCGCGCAGCCGGGCGCGCACTTCGCGCTCCATGTCGACGATGTTGCGCGCGTAGGCGTACAGCGTGTCGCCGGCCGGCGTGAGCGCGACGCGCCGCGTCGTGCGCGCCAGCAGCACGGTGCCGGCCGCCTGTTCGAGCCGCTTGATGTGGCCGCTGACGGCCGACGGAGTGAGCGCGAGGCGGTCGGCGGCCGGTGCGAACCCGCGGCTGTCGACGACTTCGAGGAAGGTACGCAGCAGCGTGATGTCGAGCGCGGTCGATGCGGGGTCGGTCGGCGGTTCCATCGGTCGATTCAACGTGAAATTCAAGGAATGAATCATGATACTCCGTGAATCGTGATGAAATGCCGGCCTACCATCGTGCGCTCAGGCTGGCCCAACGGAGTACACGATGACGACCTATATGCATGCGACGACCGCGTCGCTCGATATTGCCTATCTCGAATGGAACCCGCGCGGCGAGCGCGTGGCCGTGCTGCTGCACGGCTGGCCGGACAGCCCCGTCGGCTGGGCCGCGGTGGCCGAGGCGCTTGCCGCGCGCGGCTACCGCGTGCTGGCACCCGCGCTGCGCGGCTTCGCGCCGACGCGCTTTCGCGACGCATCCGTGCCGCGCAGCGGCCAGCTCGCGGCGCTCGGGCGCGACCTGCTCGAATTCGTCGATGCGCTCGGCGTCGCGCGGCCCGTGCTGGTCGGGCACGACTGGGGCGCACGCGCGGTCGCGAACGCGTGCGGGCTGCGCGACGGCGCCGCGTCGCATCTGGTGATGCTGTCGGTCGGGTACGGCACCAACGATCCACGCCAGCCGCTGTCGCTGCAGCAGGCGCGCAACTACTGGTATCACTGGTTCATGGCGACGCCGCGCGGCGAGCAGGCGCTGCGCGACGATCGCCGCGCGTTTGCCCGCCTGATGTGGGACACGTGGTCGCCGGCCGGCTGGTATCGCGACGGCGATTTCGAGGCGGCGGCCGCCGCGTTCGACGGTCCCGACTGGATCGACGTCGTGCTGCATTCGTACCGGCATCGCTGGGGCTTCGCGCCGGGCGCGCCGGCTTATGCCGACGACGATGCGCGGCTGAATCCGGCGCCCGTGCTGTCGCTGCCGACGCTCGTGCTGCACGGCGGCGCGGACACCTGCAACCATCCGGACAGCTCAGCCGGGCGCGAACGGTTCTTCGCCGGCCGCTACGAGCGGCAGATCCTGGACTCGGTCGGACACTTTCCGCAGCGCGAGGCGCCGGCGGCCGTCGCGGACGCGATCCTGCGGTTCTGCGAGCGCGATTGACGCGCTGAGCAGGCCGAAGCCGCTGGACGCACCGGTGACGAGGACAACTTGCTTCATGGTCGATCTCCTGGCGGAAAGATGAGGCGGCTCCGAGCGGTTCGTCAGCACATGCCGCCGTTGGCGCGCAGGATCTGGCCGTTGATCCACGCGCCCTCCGGGCCGGCGAGGAACGCGACGATGCGCGCGATGTCGTCAGGCTGGCCGAGCCGCTCGAGCGGGTTCAGCTTCGCGAGCCGATCGACCAGTTCGGGGCTCTTGCCCTGCAGGAACAGTTCGGTCGCCACCGGCCCCGGCGCGACGGCATTCACACGGATGCCGCGCCCGCGCATTTCCTGCGCGAGCACCTGCGTGAGGCTTTCGACCGCCGCCTTGCTGGCGACGTACACGCCGTAAGTCGGCATGCGCATGCCGATCACGCTGGTCGACAGGTTGATGATGGATCCACCGTCGCGCACGCGTCTTGCCGCTTCGCGGCATACGTTGAACGTGCCTTTCACGTTGATGGCCATCGTTTCGTCGAAGAGCGCGTCGTCGCAGTCGGCGATCGCCGCCAGCTTCATCACGCCCGCGGAATTGACCACCACGTCGAGGCCGCCGAATACCTCGCGGGCGGCGTCGAACAGTGCGGCCACGGCCGCCGGGTCGGCGACGTTCGCCTGCACCGCGATGGCCTGGCCACCGTCGGCGACGATCGCGTCGACCACTTCGCGGGCCGGCCCGGCGCTGCCGGCATAATTGACGACGACCCGGAAGCCGTCTCGCGCGAGTGCGCGGGCGATTTCAGCACCGATGCCACGCGACGAACCCGTGACGAGGGCGACCTGTTCCGATGTGCTCATGTCCTGCTCCTGATGAGGGTGGAATGCCGTTCGATCCGGCGACAGGATTGACTGTAGGCTTCCTCGATCAATAAAAATAATGAATAATGATCAGTCAATAAATGACTAAAAGTATGTCTGATGAGATTCGACAGCAGGCTGCTCAGCGGTATCGGCGTGCTCTCCGCGGTGATCGAGGCCGGCACCTTCGCGCGGGCGGGCGAGGCGATGGGGCTGACGCAACCGGCGGTGAGTCGTGCGGTCGCCCGGCTGGAAGAACGGGTCGGCATCCGGATCTTCAACCGGACGGCACGCGCGATCACGTTGACCGACGAAGGGCGACGCTTTTACGAGGCGGTCGCGCCGCTGCTGGCCGGCATCGAGGAGGCGGCGCTCGACGCCGGCCAGTCGAAGGCGCGCGTGAAGGGGCGGCTGCGCGTGAACGTGGACGGCACGTTCGGCCACTACGTGCTCGCGCCGCGGATGGCGGCATTCCTCGACCGCTTTCCCGACCTCGAGGTCGAGATCAGCGCGCGGGACCGAATGGGCGACCTCGTCGCCGACGGCTTCGATGTGGCAGTGCGCTTCGGCATCCCGGAGCCGTCGTCATATCGTGCGCGACTGCTGCTCGAGACGCGCGTGTTGACCTGCGCGTCGGCCGCATACGTCGCGCGGCATGGCGAACCGCGGCACCCTCGCGATCTCGCGGACGGTCACCAGTGCGTGCTGATCCGCGATCCGGTGACGGGGCGACCGTACGAATGGGAATTTCATCGAGGCAAGGAAGTCGTGCCGGTCGACGCCGCCGGCCGGCTGACGGTGAACGATACCGGCGGGCTGCTCGGCGCGTGCCTGGGCGGTGTCGGCATCGCGCAACTGCTCGAACTCTATGCGCGCGACGTCCTTGCCGAAGGGCGATTGGTCCAGTTGCTGCCGGAATGGGCAGACGAGACGTTCCCGCTTTATGCGTATCACCATGCGTCGAACCTGGTCGCCGCGAAAGTGCGGGTGTTTCTCGATTTCGTCCGCGAATTGATGGCCTGAGCACGTCGGGCGGCAGGACGCCATCGGTTCATTCGGTGCGATGCGGAATGTCGTCCGGGAACGGGTAGGGCGCATGCGGCCCCGGCCAGTCGGGCACCGGCGGTTCGCGAAGCAGGTTGCATCCGCCCAGCATGATCGACAGCAGGGCGACGAGCACGCCGACGCGGGTCGGGCGTGAAATCACACGCTTGGACATGGCTTGCCTCCGTGCCGCGTTCCCTGATGCTTGGACTGTCGGGGGCGGGGGCGCGTTGCGGCGCGCATCGCATGCGGACAAAAACAAAAAACCCGCGAAGCGGCGAGCTTGCGCGGGTTTCGAGTGCGCAGCGCATGACGCTGCGAAAGACTGGTGCCAGGGCCGGAATGAAATAATTCTCTGTGATGCCCGTAGTGTAAGGGCATTGCTTGTTGGGTGTTGCTGAGTTGCCCCCAGAGTTGCCCCCCCGCGCTTCTGGCAGCCGCAGAATTCATATCGCTCTGCTGCGTGTGCCGTTCGGGCGAGGTCGTTCAGAAGATACCGACGGGCGTATCGGCGTAGGCTCGATCAGTCGAAGGCCCGTGCCGTGCGGAACGTTGCTGTGCCGCCGGAAGCAAAAATATTTGGAGATTTGGAGATAGACGGTTGTATCGGCCTGTAAGCCTTGTCTGGTAAGGCTGTGGTTATCTCCAAGTCTATCTCCAAAGTACACGTTTTCTTGGAGATAAAGTTGGAGACAGACTGCTGAGCTATGGCGTCCGCACGACGACGTTGAGAGTTGCCCTGCCTTCTGGAACGCTGCGCGCAAAGAACGCCCCGCGCGCCCACACCCCCGAGCCGCCGCTGCGATAGAAAGTTACTTTGCAACCGTCGCATCGCCCACTGTCACCGACGGGCTCATTGACGCGAGAATCGCGTCGCGGCAAACGGCAAGGATTTCATCGGCCAGCGGCGAATCGTCTGGGCAGGCGCGCGACATGACAATGGCACCGACCGCGTGCGCCAGTATGTCAAGTGACCTGGCTCGCGCCTGGCCTGCGTCTACACCGTCTAACGCACTGCCTTCAGGGCATAGCGCAGCCAGCAGGCTCTCAATGCCGGCCGCAAACGTAGCCCGAACCGCTTCCGGCTGACGGGCGGCATCCCCGCCCAGTGCGGCCATCGTGCAGCCGGTCGCGCGGGTGTCGCGGTGCTCGCGGGAAAGGTAATAGTGCACAAACTCAGGCGCGCGTACGCCCGCGCTCAGCGCCACGGTCTGCGCGATGCCGCAGGCCGCCGATTCCGCCATCAGGTCGGCCTTGGAGCGGAACTGCTTGTAGAAGCCGCCGTGGGTAAAGCCCGCGGCGGCCATCAGATCGGCAACGCCAACCCCGTCGTAGCCACGCTCCCGAAACAGCTTCGACGCCGTCTCGACGACGTGTTCCCGGTTGGCCTGCGCCTGTGCCTTGGTGACCTTCATTTCCTGACCACTGTGAGTGCATGTCTGCGAAGGCTTCATTATACATTGATGTTGACCATCATCAAAAACCTTGACAGCTTAGATTATGAGCATCATTATTGATCTCACTCGTAACCCCGAAGCTGACGCAACATGACCGATAAGACGCTTTTCGAGCCCTACACCCTTGGCCGCATGACACTCTCAAATCGCTTTGTCATGGCACCGCTGACCCGGAATCGCGCAGGCGCGGGGCTGGTACCCAGCGAACTGGCAGCGACCTACTACGCCCAGCGCGCCTCGGCCGGCCTCATCATCACGGAGGCCACCCAAGTGTCGGCCCAGGCCCAGGGCTATCAGGACACTCCGGGCCTATACACGCCCGAGCAGATCGCCGGCTGGCGCAAGGTCACAGAGGCTGTGCACGCCAAGGGTGGGCGCATCTTCGCGCAGCTCTGGCACGTCGGCCGTGTTTCGCACGTCGATGTCCAGCCAGGCGGCGCTGCGCCTGTCGCGCCTTCGGCCATTCGCGCGGAGACGAAAACCTTCGTCAACAACGGATTTGTAGACGTGTCCCAGCCGCGTGCGCTGGCGCTTGTTGAGTTGCCGGGCATCGTGAACGATTTCCGCCAGGCGGCGGCCAACGCTATTGCGGCCGGCTTCGACGGCGTGGAGATCCACGGTGCCAACGGCTATTTGCTGGAGCAGTTCATCAAGGACGGGGCCAACCAGCGCACTGACGCCTACGGCGGCTCAATCGAGAACCGTGCGCGCCTGTTGCTCGAAGTCGTCGCTGCGGTGGTGGAAGAAATCGGCGCCGACCGCACCGGTGTGCGCATCTCGCCCGTGTCGCCGGCTAACGGCATCTGGAGCAGCGACCCGCAGTCGCAATACAACTACATCGCCGGGCAGCTCAGCGCGCTGGGCATCGTCTACCTTCACGTGGTCGAGGGTGCGACCGGCGGTCCGCGCGATGTCGCACCGTTCGACTACGACACGCTCCGCAGCCGGTTCAGACAAACCTACCTAGCCAACAACGGCTACGACCTGGAACTCGCTACTGCCAGGCTCAACGAGGGCAAGGCGGACTTGTTCGCCTTCGGCCGTGCATTCATCAGCAACCCTGATCTGGTCGAACGCCTGAAGACCGGCGCACCGCTGGCGCAGCCCAACTTCGCCACGCTCTATGGTGGCGGTGCTGCCGGTTACACCGACTACCCGACCGTCGCCGTCTGAGGCGCTGCTTGCGCCTGCGCCCAAACCGCTCTTACAAAGGAATTAACACATGACCACGCTCCCGACTGTTCTCATCACCGGCGCCTCCTCAGGCATCGGCTCCATCTACGCCGAACGCTTCGCCGGCCGCGGCCACGATCTCGTTCTGGTCGCTCGCGACAAGGTACGCCTCGATACGCTGGCCGCGCGCCTGCGTGAGGAAAGCGGTGTGGCCGTCGACGTGCTGCCGGCCGACCTGACCAAGCCTGGGGATCTGGCCGCGGTCGAGACTCGCCTGCGCGACGACTCTCACATAGGCATCCTGATTAATAACGCCGGCATGGCTCAGGCGGGTAGCTTCGTGCAGCAGACCGCTGAGGGCATCGAACGACTGATCACGCTGAACACCACGGCGCTGACGCGGCTCGCAGCCGCGGTCGCTCCACGCTTCGTGCAGTCGGGGACTGGCGCGATCGTCAACATCGGCTCAGTGGTGGGTTTCGCGCCTGAACTCGGCATGTCGATCTATGGTGCCACCAAGGCCTTCGTGCTGTTCCTATCGCAGGGATTGAACCTGGAGTTGTCGCCCAGCG
This sequence comes from Burkholderia sp. L-4, assembly GCF_056856535.1. NCBI lineage: Bacteria > Pseudomonadati > Pseudomonadota > Betaproteobacteria > Burkholderiales > Burkholderiaceae > Burkholderia > Burkholderia sp. L-4. The sequence continues at coordinate 2,834,385 of NZ_JBXEOX010000001.1, read as the reverse complement.
GCGTTTACGTGCAGGCGGTACTGCCGGCGGCGACCCGTACGGAAATCTGGGAGCGGGCCGGCATCGACGTCAACGCGCTTAACGAGGTGATGGAGGTCGGCGAACTGGTTGATGCTGCGTTGGTCGGCTTCGATCGCCGCGAACTCGTCACCATCCCGCCGCTGCATGTGGCCGGGCGCTGGGACGCACTGGATGGCGCGCGTCAAGGGCTCATGTCGGACATTCGACAAGCGCATGCGGCCGATCGCTATCGGCCAGAAGCCTGAGCACTGCGGCTTCTGTCTTACCCGAAAGCTAGCAATGCCTCATCGTGCGGCTGGAAGCGTGAGCACGTCCGGGCCGCCGACCTGCACCCCGGAAAGTTTGCACGAGCTAACCGAGCAGTCGGCCCCGCCGAAGTGCATGGCGTTGCATATGCTGTACTCCAGGGCCCGGCGCGCGGCGCACCGTCGAGGACGTCAACGCGTTAAGGCCACCACCAGGGAAGCGATGATGAACAGTTTCAACCCGGATAGCCACTCGGCAACGGCCTATGTGCACGCTCAGAACAAGCAGGTCAGCGCTGGTGGAATCACGTTCGCGTACCGCGAACTGGGCCGGCACGGCGGCACCCCTCTGATCCTGCTTAACCACTGGGGCGCCGTGCTGGACAACTTCGACCCGCGCATCGTCGATGGCCTGGCCCGCAAGCATCGCGTAATTGCGATCGACTATCGGGGAATCGGTTCGTCTGGCGGCATTGCGCCCGTGACCGTAGACGGGATGGCGCGCGACACTATCGCGTTGATCCGTGCAATGGGTTTCGAACAGGTCGATCTGCTCGGCTTTTCGCTCGGCGGTTTCGTGGCGCAGGACGTGGCGCTCAAGGCGCCGGACTTGGTGCGCAGGCTCATCCTCACAGGCACGGGGCCCGCGGGTGGCCAGGGCATCGATCGGGTGGGGGCGATGTCCTGACCTCTGATGCTCAAGGGCCTGGTGACATTGCACGATCCCAAAACCTATATGTTCTTCACCTCCACCGCCAACGGCCGGCAGGCGGCAAGCGCATTCTTGAAGAGGCTCAAGGAACGCAAGGCGGGGCGCGACAAGGGGCCGACACCCCGCGCCTTGCTTCGCCAGCTCAAGGCGATCAAAGGGTGGGGCCAGCAAGCGCCGCAGGATCTCACCCGCCTGCACATGCCTGTCCTGATCGCCAATGGAGACAACGACATCATGGTGCCCACCGCATTGAGCCATGAAATGGCGCGCCGCATTCCCAACGCGCAGCTTGTGATTTACCAGGACGCCGGGCACGGAGGCATCTTCCAGTATCACACCGGCTTCGTGATCAAAGCACTGGAGTTTCTGGCGCAATGAATCCTTCGCGGACGGCGACAGGTACCCAACATCGAATTTAGAACACCATGAAAGCACTCACCTTCAAACGCTATGGCAAGTCAGCCGAGATCGCGCTCGCCGAAGTACCCCGCCCCACGCTAAAGCCTGACGAACTGTTGGTCCAGGTCCACGCGGCGGGGTTGAACCCAATCGACAACATGATTCCGGCAGGAACGTTCAAGCCCGTCCTCAAATTCGAGTTGCCGGCCACGCTCGGCAGCGATATTTCTGGTGTGGTGACCGAGGTCGGCAGCAGTGTGACGCGTTTCAAGCCGGGTGATGCCGTCTTTGCCAGCCTCTTCGATCTCGGTAGGGGCTCGATCGCCGAATTCGCGGCGGTGCCGGAGCGCGTTGCGGCGTCGAAGCCGGTCAATCTGGACTTCGTGCAGGCTGCCGCCGTTCCGATGGTCGCGCTTACCTCCTGGCAGGCGTTGAAGGAGCGCGCCAATATTCGAGCTGGCCAGAAGGTGTTCATTCCTGCAGGGTCCGGCGGTATCGGCACGTTTGCGATCCAGTTGGCAAAGCACTTCGGCGCCAGGGTCGGAACAACCACCAGTACGGGCAACATCCAACTGGTAACCAGTCTGGGCGCTGACGAGATCGTCGACTACAAAAAGCAGGAATTCGAAAAAGTGCTGCGTGACTACGACGTAGTGCTTGGCACTATTAGAGGTGATGCGATTGAAAAATCCATTGGCATCCTCAAACCGGGGGGCAAGATTGTGTCTCTTATCGGGCCGCTGGACGCGGCGTTCGCTCGTGCTCGCAGGCTGAACTTTATCCTGAGGTTGATATTCGGGCTAATGAGCCGCAAGATCATGCGGCTTGCGAAAACGCGGGATGTGGCATATTCATTTCTCTTCGTACGTCCCGATGGAAACCAGCTCGCCGAAATTGGCGAACTCCTCAAGTCGGAACAGGTTCGTCCAGTGATTGACAGGGTGTTTCCGTTTGACCAGGCGAAAGACGCGCTGGAATATCTGGCCCAGGGACGCGCCAAGGGCAAGGTCGTCGTGAGGATGAAGTGAGGTTGACGGCTGACAGTGATTCTTGCCCTTGCTTTTGAAGAGGCGGAGCGGCGCCTAGGTCCAGACTCAATAGAGAACCGGATGGCCGCTCAGGAATGTTCATCCGACACTCCGATGTCAGAGCGAGAAAGCGAGAGAATGACGCTTGTTGGCCGAACGCGGCCGGCCACCGCCCTATGACGCACGGCTCGCGCAGATCGACCCAAATCGGCCCGATGAATAAGCCGCACGGATGACCGCTTTCGCGAGAACCGCGGCCAACTGAACCGACGCGCAAGCAACACGTCGCACCGGATCAAGCACGCGGTCGGTCCGCTACGTGATCGTGCGAGGCGCGATGCATTTCAATCTGGTCGAGATGATCCAGAACCCACGTTGCGAGCTGCATCAGCGGCAAGGAAAGCGACCCGCCGAGCTCGGTCAGCGCGTACTCGACTTGCGGCGGGACAGTCGGATAGACGGTTCGCGTCACCATTCCGTCGCGTTCCAACGCCTTCAACGTGCGGGTCAGCATCTGCTGGGAAATTCCACCAATCAAGCGTTTCAGCTCGTTAAAGCGCCGTGGCTGCTGCGCCAGCATTGTGATGGTGAGAATGGTCCACTTGTCACCCATTCGGGCAAGGATCTGGTTGACCTTCTGGCAGGACGGGTTCGCGCCAGGTTCGCTTGGAGCGGTAGCAGGCATACGCATGTGACTAGGCCTCGAAGCTATGCGTTCTTGTGAGCAGTCAGTCTATCAAGCATAGTCATTGAAACATACCACCCCCATGGAGTTCGCAATGACTAGCAAGAAAACCATCGCTCTGTTCGGCGCCGGCACCGGTCTCGGAGCTTCCCTTGCGCACCGGTTCGGAGGCGCAGGGTATCGTGTTGCGCTCGTCGCGCGGCGTGCCGCGTCACTAGAGGAGCGAGTAGCCGAACTCGCTGTCGCCGGTATCGAGGCGGTCGCCTTTCCTGCCGATCTCACCGATCTCGACGGCATTCCCGCGCTCGTCCATTCGATCGAGGATCGGCTCGGCGCCATCGATGTTGCCGTCTTTGCGCCAGCCCCATCCGATGCGAGCTTTGTCCCGGCAGTGGACCTCGATGCGTTGACACTACAGTCCATGGCCAACATCTTCACGTTCGCGCCTGTCGAGGTATCGCATGCGGTGCTTCCGGGCATGCTCGCACGTGGCGATGGCGCGATCGTGATCGTCGGCGGGCTGACGGCCGTGGTGACGAGGCCTGGCATGAGTGGTGTTGGCCCTCTGATGGCGGCCACGCGCAACTACGTGCTTACGCTCAATGCAGAGGTGGCGTCCAGGGGCGTTTATGCCGGGACGGTGAACATCGGTGCGGTCATTGATCGCTCGACGGGCTTGCGTGCCATGACCACCAGTGGCGCACGGCTCGACCCGAATCTTCCGGTCATCGACCCGGACACAATTGCTGAAGAAATTCAGACCCTCATCGCGAGGCGCGATCGGGTCGAGTCCATTCTTCCGCCCTTGCCCCAGTCGTGATCTGGGGCGGCACTATGCTGAGAATCGACCTTTATACGGAAATCACCTGCCCATGGTGTATCGTTGGCCAGCATCGCCTCGACAAAGTGCTGGCCGAGCGCTTTCCCGAACTCGCCGTGGACATTCACCACCACCCGGTCTTGCTGCTTCCGGACGCGCCCACGAGCGGACTTTACATTCCAGACCTGCTTCGCATCCGTTACGGCATAACCGATCCGAAGGTGGCGTTTGCGCGGCCGGAGGCCGAGGCGCGCGCTTCGGGTCTACCCCTTGATCTTGGTCGCCAGCCTATGGCTTATCCCACGCAAGCGGCCCACGCGCTCATTCTGGCCGCACGCGAACGCAGTACACAGCACCGGCTCGCCGTAGCGATCACGAACGCCTATTTTATTGACGCGAAGAATATCGGAAGCGCTGACGTGCTGGCAGACATCGCCTCCGGACATGGATTTGAGTACGCCGAAGCCCGCGCCATTGCACTTGACCCGGCCGAGTACAGGCGCGTCGAGCAGGAGGCGGCAAACTCCGCCGTCGAAGGGGTGCGCTCGGTTCCTCACTTCATCCTCGGGGGACGCATCGCGATCAACGGCGGCCGTAGCGAAGACGAAATCGCATGTTCGCTGCAGGAAGCCGCGAGATTCATCGCTTCAAACCGTGTAGAACATGGACAACTGTTCTGGCGGGGTGCAACGTATGAGTGATGTACCCCAGTAAACGGTCGGCAACTGACTCGAGTCGAATGGCGGTCAATGGCCGAACTGAGCCAGACAACCTGACACTGTCTGCTTGGTCTGGTCCAGTCTTATACAGATGAGAGACTGACGCACTTTTGAATGCTGCCATTTTGGCAATGCGGACCGATATCCAACCCGGAACCGCGCATGCGCCGCCTCGCGCCTTTAAGCTGCTCGCTCCACCACCCAGCGAGCCGGGCTCTAGCAGGGCGTGAGTTGAACGGCGCGGGCCGCTTAGACTGCGTCGCGTACCCGCATGATCGTCTGGCGGCTCGTGCCGAATCGCCGAGCAAGCGCGGCCACGCTTGCCCCCGCGTCCAACTCGCGCAGCACGTCCGCCCGCTGCTCGTCCGACAGGGCGGACGGCCGCCCCATCGCCTTGCCTTCCGCCTTCGCGCGAGCGATACCAGCGTGCGTGCGCTCAATCAACAGATCCCGCTCGAATTCGGCCACCGCGTTCAACACCTGCATCGTCATCCGGCCGGCCGCGCTAGTCAGATCGACGCCGCCCAGGGCGAGACAATGAACCCGGATACCGCGTTCGGCCAATCCCTCGACCGTGGCCCGCACGTCCATCGCATTGCGGCCGAGTCGGTCGAGCTTCGTCACGATCAACACGTCGCCTTCTTCCATCTTGACGAGCAACTGCGCAAACCCCGGCCGCTGATCGGCGCTTACGCTCCCCGAAATGCTTTCCGACACAACGCGGCGCTTGTCGACCGAGAAGCCGGCCGCCTCGATCTCTCGTAACTGGTTTGCGGTGGTCTGGTCGGACGTACTGACGCGGGCATAGGCAAAGGTTCGGGACATATCGGGCACTCAATCTGTACGAAATGGATGTCCGAATGTAAGGCAATGTCCAAAACGTTTCAACCCTTATTTACGGACAGGGCAAAATGCCCCTGTCCGCAAGGGATCGGTTTCGGACATGTGCGTAAATCTAGACCTGATCTTTCAGTCAGCGTCAGGTCAGTTCTGAGATTGCATAGACGTCATCTCTCTAAGGGGAGTGATCGACCCTGAACTGTCTCTCGTTTTTCCCAAAAGCGGCCACCTAGACTGCTTGAGCGCTTGCGCCGGCGATTGGTTTCGGCGATCTAGCCCATCGCTGATCCACGGTCGCCTTCTGCACGAATGCTAACTATGTCAGCGGCGATGAGGACGGCTCCACTGATGGCAAGCGTAAGGGCAATACCCGATATCGTACGCGCGAGACTCAATTCAAGTTCTGATGTACAGTTTCCTTGTAACGCAGGGGTATTGAATCCGGACGTCGCCGCGTTCGAATTGGAGGCGGCGCACAAAAACGACTAGCGGGGGCGCAATGGCACGAAAGAGAATGTATTCGGTTTCCGGTATCAATATCCGGGTTCACAAAAAAGGCCACGCAGCAGAGCATTATAGCCAGATGTGGCGGTTGTTTTGGGAGCAGCGGCGCTCTATAAGGCATGCCAATACAGCTCTAATGATCGGCGACATTCGATTTGAGGATGAGAATAATCCTGAGGCCCCGATCTATGGATATTTATACCGATTTTTGGAAATTGATAAAGACGAAGCCTGGTTTGATATCGAGCAGCACAAAAAGGCGGATGCGAAGGATGTTAGTAAAATCAGCATTCCGGAAAAATTGAAGGCCTCCCTCAAGGAAATACCGTATTTTTTTGACGTCAAGAAGCACAAGTTATATTTCGTTAGAAGTGAAATGGAAACCGGCGTTTCCCCATGGATGGTGCTAAAGCTGATTCAGCGACTCGGACAAGATCAAATCGTCATCAAAGAATTGGGGCATGTGGATGCCACCATCCTAACCGATCAAAGTAAGCTTGAAGAGCTTTATTCATGGCAGGTGATTAAGATAATTGATGTAACCATTGAGCGTCCCAATCCACTGGACTTCGAAGACGAAGTCGAGGTTTTCAAGCGTATGAAGGCAAGGGGAGTCTCGGAGGAGAAGTTCGGGTACAAAAAGGCTCCTGATGCTGAAACCATCACTCCAGATAAGGAGATGAAGGCGGTTGTGTCAATTGGAGCTGATAATGGTAGCGTACACGCCAAGGGCGTTGAGTCCGATGGTAAGCCTGTCGAAATATCGTCCAAGGATATTCCTCGGATTGAGCGCGCGCAATACAACCATAACATTTCAACGTTGATGGACTCGTTTAAAGCGTTTGTTTCGCAGGGTTTCAAGAACCTTCACAATGACTAGCGATTCCAAGCGGTCCGCCGCCAAGACCAACGTCCAACTCATCTGCCTTTCTTGGGGGATATCCGGTAGATGGAAAGGCACGTTCAAATCGTTCGACTTTGTGTTGGCGTTGATTGTTTGTGCGCTGTCCTACCATTTTTGGTGGTATGAGAAATGGTGGGAGCAGGTCATAAGTGTGATCCCGAGCGTACTTGGATTTACCCTCGGCGGCTTCGCTATATTTCTTGGATTTGGAAGCGAATCTTTTAAGAAGATGTTGGCGGAAGGTGAAAATATTGATGCGTCGCCGTATATAAGTGTTAGTGCATCATTTCTTAATTTTACTATCTTTCAAATAGCGGCTCTTCTTATGGCATTCGTTGCAAATGCTATGCATTTCGATACTCCAAAATTATTATTGCCTTATAAGGGTGTGATTCACTGGCTCGATGTTGGCGGGTCTGCAATAGGATATTTTGTATTTCTGTACAGTTTGATGCTTGCATTGCGGGCCGCCCTCAGAATTTTTAGGTTGAGTCGTTGGTACGCCCTCTTTTTGTCTAGTCAAGACAACGAATCTCCTCCCAAGTAGCGGCAGCAAAATTAGTCGATCGTCGACGATCTACGTGGCGACAACCTCTCAAACCGGCCGAACTCGGCCGGCCACTGCCCAGCGCGCACGACCGGCGCAGATCGAACCGGAGCGGTCATACACGATTCTCAACAGCGGATACCGTCCGGCCAGTGTGCTGGGAGAAAGAAGGTCGAGCCGTTCCAGTGGCAATTCGCGCAGTTCAATGGCTGGAGTGGGTAAAAACGTCACCTAACCGCTCGTCGCGCGATAGTTACTGATCGACGTCGTCAAATATTGATCGCGAGCCGTCAGAAACTGATCCGTGCTGTGCTTCCCGATATGAATCGCTTGGCTCCCCATATTCACGACTGTTCGAACGCAGTTCTTCGATCGCCGCCTCGATAAAATCTAACCCTGCGTCGATGCACATCACCGACTCCGATTCGTCACTTAGTGCTTCACGATAGTCTTTGAATGCACTCTTAAGTGGGTCGAAATAGCTCGCCGGATCGTCCGTGTCGTCGTAGTTGTCCTGCCAATTGTCAACTGTGAGTTCGAGATTTGGGAGCAACTTGGTTCGGACCTCATCAAGAACCCCTTCTAACTCCGATCCTTCGAATATCGATCGCACATCTTCTCGTAAAAAATCGGAATCAGGCGTCTCTACGGCAAGTTCACGAATGCGTGCGACGTGGCGAAGCCGGTCCTGTTCCGGAAGCAGTTTGCATTCGTGCAAACGAACAATTACATCGACATCTGACACCGCGCTTAGGTATGAGCCAACATGCAGTTCGCCTATGAACCAGGGATTCCTAGCAATAAAAGCATGTAGAAAATCACAGCTGCAGCGATAGGACAAGAATCGATTCAAGCTATCCCAGTTCTCGCGGCGCTTTGCGAACAGGGTCTGCATTCTCGTCAACAAGACACCAAACCTGTCATTCGGCACGATGACTTTGACACCAGCTACGCCCATTTCGCCGCAAGAGATCTCGAGGAAGAGCTGCCGAAGTGGTGTGCCTGCCAGATAGATATCCATGAGCTCTCTGTTTTCTGCAACGAGCGCTGCAATCGCATCTCGAATCGTTGGATGTTTGAATCGCCACGCGTAGGTTCCTTCGTGTAGAACCTGAACAAGTAAGCTGCCGTTCAATGCGGTAAGTGAATTACGAACTTCTGCGATCGAGCCGCCCATGAGAGAAACTGCGGCTTCTTCCTCCAGTTCAAGTGTCACGGGGCTAGAAAGTGCTCCACCCCGCATAAACACGAGGGCGAGTGCCGATCTTGTGCTCGCGTCGAGTGTCTGAATTACCTCCTTGAGGAGATCCATTGGGCGAGCAACAAACTCATCAAGGCCGCTTGCCCCAACTACGAGCCGCTTGGTGAACTCTCGGTTTCCCAGTCGTCGCGCGATTTCAGGGCTGAAGCGTGCGTGCGCGGCCACTTTGGCGAGCAGAGGCTTTACGCGACGTTTGAACTCGATATTTTGAGAACCGAGACGGATATGATTGTAGAGAATCTGCTCCTTCTCGCCTTTAGTCAGCTGTTCGACACGGATGACAACTTGCGACTCCTGTATGACTGGGAGCGCGGATTGCTTTAGAAAGCGTTTTGCTGCTTGGTAGATATAGTCACGTGAGGTGAATACGACTTTTGCTCCACGCCGAATCGCCGCTTGAACATGGGGGAAGGTGCGATTCCAGGCAATTGTTCCCTGCCAGTCGAGCTGGGTTGCACCGAACGCGTCATCAACCCAAAAAAACTGCTTCTCGTGATGTGGATTGAAGTGGCTAACAAAGTCATCGGCATCTCGGACTTTGACCGTGGAGCAACCCCATTCGTCAATCGCGCCGAGTGCTAGAGCCGCTGCTATTGTCGACTTTCCGCACGCCGGTTCACCCAGGAGTAGAACGAAACCATGCTCTACGAGCGCCTGGGCACTTCGCTGATAGGCTCCCGTAATGACAAACTTGCCAAGGTCATCACCTAATGCACTGAGGATCTCCGCCGCTTGGGCATATGCGCGCTCGTCGAGGATTTGGCTGAGGTCCCCGAGACCATAGACCCTTGGAACAAGCATCCTCAAGCGTGGAGACTCTCGGATGAATTGCGTGATGCGCTCGCCCCCGAACAAGGCACAGTGCTTGATGCCTGGAATGGCCTCCACCCTGGCACGAATTGCCTCTTCGTTTCGTCCTGTCAGCCTTGCATTCGTGAACACGAAGTAGTTGTCGGCCAGGCCGGCTGCGGCAAGTCGCTGTGCTTTGGTGAGTTCGTCCTGTAAGTCGCTAAGTTTTAGCGTAGCACTTGAACTTGAAACGAACTTGCACTGCACAGTGAAGCTGCCACTAAGCCTTTCGCCGCCAGCGGTCTGCCAATCGCCGCGGAATGCACCGTCTCGTCCGCCGTCGTTCGATTCGTAGAACGCCTGAATCAACTGTCCCCATACCTCGGCAACGATGGAGGCGCACAGTTGCTGAAATGCCTTCCATCCGAGGGATTGCAGCTCAAACGTGACTTCGGAGGCTTGAACTTTTGCAGGAGTAGGGAATGCCATCTGAGTCCTTCAAACGAAGTCGACAGTCCGCACGGATCTCGAAACAGTCTCTGCGAACGTGCCGGAATCGTTGACGATCTAGCTGTCGCGGTCGACCGTCCGCTTCTGGTCGAACTGAGTCAGATGATATGACGCTGTCTGCTTGATCTAGTCCAGTCTTATACAGCTCAGCTAATAGAGGCTGAGTATCAGCGACGGGAATGCAATCCTACGGCTATCTTAGTTTAGACATAATCGACTGCGAGATCGTCAAGGAGTGGGCTCGGGGACGCGATGATGGCAATGGAAATAGGGCGAATTTCCGTCAAAATCAATCGATTCGGCAAACTCTCACTCGATTGAACCTCGGATACTGGCCAATCCCCTCGGCGGCTCGCAATCAGCGCGACATTGCGCTGCTGCCTATCGCCCTCAGCTGCCGCCACCACACGGAACGTCACGGAACCAAGCCGCACGACAAGGGATACAAAGCGTCGTCACGTCACAAGCCGCTTATGCCGCGAGCACCGAAACAGTGCTTTTAGGGGCATACCCCTTTCGTTATAATTACACCCTTGTCGGCACTCAGACGAACGCCTGCGGCCCTTGTGGGCTATACGTTTGGGGTAAAAAGCGCGGGAGAAGCTTGGTTCAAGCAGACTGCGCCAAGCCGACAGAAGAGGTGCCGGGAGCGTGCTACCAACACAACCCCCGGCGATTTTTTTGGCTTGGGAGCCTGTTCCGTGGAGGGAACACCACAGCTATCACATCTTTGTGGAAGATAGTGAAGCACTGTAGTCGATGCGAACAATAAGGGGGCAGGCGCGCCGCGTCAAGCCCTTGCGCGCGCCGTGCGTGGATTTTCATCGCCTACGATTTTTCGATAGCGCTGTGATTTTATACAGTTCCTTCGTCGTTTCCTCTTTCGGGGCAGGCCGTTTTCTGGGTGGAAAATGGTTTTCAAACTGCTTCGTCTTGTCGGCGTGCTCGATACCGTCGGCGTCAAAAAAACAACGTTGTATCGCTGGATTCGCGAGGGCAAGTTTCCAGCGCCGGTCCAGTTGGGTGCCAGGAGCGTCGGCTGGCGCGCCACAGACGTCCAGCAATGGGTCGAATCCCGTCAGTCCACGCGGGGGCAGGCATGAGTGCGCACGCCCCGCTGATCAGTCGCGGCGGTCCGTATGGTCGCGCAATGGGCGCGGCCGTTACGGCCCGCGACGCTGCGTTCGTGCGTTGCCGCGATGCCCGACTCCGCCAGCTCGCCGGAATCCTTGATGACATCGAGGGGCGCTTTTGGAATCGTGGCGACGACGCCGGCAAGCTCGTCGCGATCGCCGTCATGCTCGCCTCGACGCTCGCCCTCGAAGCCCCGCGTCTGACGACAAAGCAACTTGGCACCGCCTGTGAGAAGTTCGTCCAGGCGATCGCCGCTGCTGAACAAGATTCGGCGAACTATCGTCGTCGGGAGTATCGACAGCTGCGGAAAGCCTATCGCGCGCTTTACAACGACATCGATGCGCAGTGCACGGACGTGACGCGCCGCTTGGAAGTTAGCGCCCTGTTGCGGGGCGTCGCGCTCGGCCAATCGCTGGCGCAAGGCAGCTCGCGACTGGATATCGAACAGCTCAAACTGGCGACCGCCGTGCTCAAGGGGGAGGCCGCCTGATGCTCGCCCAAAGTCACTTTGTACCCGGCAACGCGTCGCGATTTGCGTCGTCTGGCACCGCGCGGTATCCTGTGCGCGTCGCTGAAACAGCAGCGTCCGGGCGTGGAACCCCGATCAATCGAAGCGCACAGCCGCGCAGAGCGGCTTTTTTGTGCGTACCGCCTTCGCGCGCCTTTTTCTATGGGCGGGCCTTGGTAGGGACGGCTTTTGCCGTGCCGGTTTCTTCGGTTGCCGGTGTTCCAACCCTGCCAGTGTGCCCGCCCACCCCCGTTTGGAACCGGGATGCGGGCCTCAACGTCAACCGAAGAGGTCGCACCATGCGCCAGTCCACGCACGCCCATACCGGGAAATCCTTCCCTCTCATTCAATCGATTGTCCGTGCCGCCCTTCGCGACGCGGCAACGGCCGACACGTATCAAGACGCACTCGATGCGACCGGCGCAGCGCTGGCCGCCATCGCGGCACTCGTCCGTGCGGAGGTGCGACATGGCTGATCGAGGTCTGTTGCAAGAAGCCTCAATGATCGCCCTGTGTGCGGCCGATCAATTCGCCAATCTCGAAGCCTTGTTCGACGCCATTCGTCAGCATCTTGACGAGTTCACTTACGAGCGTTCGCTCGTCGAAATGGGCCGCGACGTGGCGAGCCAGTACTCGGCCAGCATGCGGCGCCTGTCAAAGCCGGAGGTGAACCATGTCTGAGCAACGCATCCGCACCGCCGTTGTCGACGGATTCGACAACGCACCGCCGCTGGATACCGGCGCTCCGATCGAGCTGCAATTCGCCGTCGACCTGGGCGCGATCTGCGCCGACGCATGGCTCGACCTGAAAGGCGACGTCCGGCTGCACGATTACGCGGCCCATCAAGCCACTGCGTTCGCGCGCGGCATGGAAGCCGCCATGCAGGACGCAGGCGACGTCGACGCGCATCGCGTGACGATCAGCCGTCAAGCGTTCGCGGCCGGGCTGATGGGGCGCGTGCAGCAGCATTTGTTTGCTGCGCTCGGCCTCGTCACGCGCGAACCGCGCACGACGCACTGAGGGGCGGTCATGGCAAAGACGAACAAGAACGCCGTGCAACCGCTAGCGCCGCACTTCGTGGCCGAGGTGAACCGTCCTGATCACAACCGCATCGGCACGCGGATCAGTGACGCCATGGAACTGCTGGACAGCCTGCATTGGGCGGCCGACAAGGCCATGTCCGATGACGACTACTGGCTTGTGCTGAGCCTGTTCCGCGCGTCCCTGCCGTCGATCGGCGCGGCGCTGGAGGCGGCCAACGACGCCCTTGGCGAGTCGCGGCTCGGCCGCTACGTCTACAGCAACGACGTCACGGCCGGCGGGGCGGTTCTCTCGGTGCCTCGCGCGGCCGGCTGACGCTCCGCCGTTAGGCATCGCCGCATCATTCAATTCTTCGCGCGTCGGGTAGCTGCTTATCCGATATGGACTACTAATCGGAAGCCGACCGACGCGCGTCCAGTGGGAACCTATGAGTAACGCACCCATGTCCGAATTCGAGCGGGCGAGAGTCGCGCTCGGCTATGTTCCGCCCGACGACCGCGACACGTGGCGTCAGGTGGGGATGGCGCTCAAGGCCGAGTTTGGCGAGGAGGGCTTCGCCCTCTGGAACGAATGGAGCCAAGGCGCGCAGAACTACAACGGCAAGGACGCGCGCGATGTGTGGAAGTCGTTCAAGGGCGGCAAGATCACCATCAACACGCTGTTTCACCTTGCCAAACAAGGCGGCTTCGATCCGCGCGCGCATCGAGCCAAGCCCGTCGATCCAGTGGAGCGCGAGCGGCAGAAAGCTGAGCGCGCAGTCCGCGAAGCGGCCGAGCTGGCCGAACTGACCGAGAAACAGCAAGCCGCATCGGCCCTCGCCGAATCGATCTGGTCCGCGGCCGAGCCCGCGCCGGCCGATCACCCGTACCTCGTTCGCAAGCGCATCCCGGTCGACGCGCTGCGCGTCTATCGCGGCGGCTTGTGCATTGGCACGGCCGCATGCGACGGCGCACTCGTCATCCCGGCGCGCGACGCGGATGGCAAGCTGTGGACGCTGGAATTCATCCTGACGGACGGCCAGAAGCGCTTTTTGCCGAACGGCCGCAAGGCGGGCTGCTTCTCGTTGATCGGCGGCCCGCTATCTTCCGCGCCGTCCACGCTGCTGATTGGCGAGGGCTACGCGACGTGCGCGACGATCTCGGCCGCGACCGGCTATCCGGCCGCCGTCGCGTTCGACGCCGGCAACCTGCATGCCGTTGCAACGGCGCTGCGCGGCCAATATCCGGACGCGCGCATCGTCGTATGCTCCGACGACGACCACACGACGAAGGGCAATCCGGGCGTGACGAAGGCCCGCGCGGCGGCCGAGGCCGTCGCCGGCATCTTGGCCGTGCCCGACTTCGGTCCGAACCGCCCGGCGGCCGGAACCGACTTCAACGACCTGGCTGCACACCTCGGCCCGGAAGCGGTGGCCGCTGCCGTGCGCGCTGCACTCGCGCCGGCCGGCTCGGCTGACGCCGGCAAGGGCAAGGCCGCTCCAGCCGCCGCGAAGCCCGCCAAGCGCCCGAAAACGGCCCGCGCGCAGGACGGCAAGTCACGGTTCGTTGTCGACGACAAGGGCGTGTGGTTTCACGGCTTCAACAATCAGGGCGACCCGCTGCCGCCGCATTGGGTCAGTACGCGAATCGACGTGATTGCGGAGACGCGAAACGAGATGAACAGCGAGTGGGGCTACCTGCTCGAATTCACGGACCGCGACGGCATCCTGAAACGCTGGGCAGTGCCAGCTGGCCTCTTTGCCGGCGACGGCACGGAGCTGCGCCGCATGCTGCTCGATATGGGCGTGAAGCTCGGCGTGACGCAGATCGCCCGCACGCAGATCGCGAACTATGTGCAGATGGCGCAGCCGGACGAGCGTGTGCGCTGCGTGCCGCGCGTCGGCTGGCATCACGGCGCGTTCGTGCTTCCCGATCGCGTCATCGGGACCGGCAAAGAGGCGCTGATCTATCAGGCCGACACGCCCATCCAGAGCCAGTTCAAGGAGCGCGGCACGCTGGACGACTGGCAACGCGAGGTTGCGGCCTACTGCGTTGGCAATAGCCGGCTTCTGTTCTGCGTCGCTACCGCCTTCGCTGGTCCGCTGCTGCACTTCTCCGGGCTCCAGTCGGGCGGCTTCCACCTGCTCGGCACGACGTCCAAGGGTAAGTCGACCGGCGGCGTCATCGCCGCGTCCGTGTTCGGCTCGCCGGACTACGTGCGGAGCTGGAAGGCGACCGACAACGCGCTAGAAGCCGTTGCCACGCAGCATAGCGACGCGCTGCTGATCCTCGATGAAATCGGGCAGGTCGAGCCGCGTCTGGTCGGCGATGTGATTTACATGCTCGCGAACGAGTCGGGCAAGGCTCGCGCGTCGCGTAGCGGCTCAGCAAAGCCCGTGCTCACGTGGCGGCTGCTGTTCCTGTCGAACGGCGAAAAGAGCGTGTCCGCGCTGATGGCCGAGGGCAACAAACCCATGAAAGGAGGTATCGAGGTGCGCTTGCCTGCGATCCCGGCCGAGGTGGGCGAAATGGGGGTCGTAGAGAAGTTGCACGGCTTCCCGACGCCGGCCGCGCTGATCGAGCATCTAGAACGGCACGCCGGCATGCACTACGGCACGGCAGGCCCCGCGTTCATCGAGTGGGCGTCGTCGCAGGCCGGCGAGCTGGCCGAGCATCTGCGTGTTCGCGTTGACGAGCTGGTCGGGCAATGGGTACCGGACGGTTCGCATTCGCAGGTCGCGCGTGTCGCCAAGCGGTTCTGCCTCGTCGCGGTGGCCGGCGAGCTGGCGACGGCGCACGGGCTGACCGGCTGGCCGCAGGGCGAAGCAGTCGAGGCCGCGCGTCGCTGCTTCGAAGGCTGGCTCGAACTGCGCGGTGGCACCGGCAACTCGGACGAGGCGGAAGCCGTGCGGCAGGTACAGCATTTCCTCGCGGCACACGGCGACAACCGCTTCGTATGGATGAACCGGGCGCAGGACGACCATCGGCCGAACGTGCCGCATCGAGCGGGCTTCAAGCAGCACGTGAAGCGCGACGAGCGGCGCACGGCAATCGCCTCCGATCGGGAGTATTACGCCGAGTTCGGCGGCAAGATGAGCGCCGACGATGCGGAAAGCGTCGAGACGGAATACCTGATCGAAGCGGCCGTGTTTCGCAAGGACGTATGTGCCGGCTTCGACCACAAGATCGTCGCCAAGGCACTGATGAAGCGGGGCGTACTGATGCCGCGTAGTGACGGCTATCCGTACCGACAGGAATACATCCCCGGTCACGGCAAGTTCATGGTCTACCGCGTACTGCCGTCGATCTTCACGCTCGAACTGTGAAAGACGCCGCCGCCGTCCGGGAGGGCGGTGGCGGGCATTCCTTTGCGCGGCATTTTGGCCCGTGCGTCAAAGTTACTTTGAGCGATACGCTCCAGACGGAACCGGGCCGGCGATGGCCGCGAATCTTGCCGTAGCCGTAACAATCCAGCCCGGTTTATCTCCAGTATCTCCAGCGCTCTCCAAATCGTTTGGAGACACGCGAAGCCTTACCCCATAAGGCTTTGCGGCCGATTCAGGCGTTTATCTCCAAATCTCCAACTCGTTTTGCACTGAGCGGACAGGCGTGGACCGACCGCAGCGACCGCGAAGTCAGACGGGACACGGCTCTCCGGGATTCGAAGGGCGTCAACAACGTGTTTTTGAGGGGAGTGTCCGCGACGCGTCCCGATCGGACATTGTTGCGCCGGCTGTAAGTGTCATGGCGGCCAGCAAGCGGGGGACCCTGCGTCTAGGGCAAAGACGCGGGGGCTCACACCCGCGTCTTTTCTCTACTGACGGCAAACATAGGGGGGGCACATAATAATAAGGGGCCAAATCATCGCCTCACCCTACGCCTAGGCCGTGTCCGTTTTACTGGTGGGAGACGCACGGAAGGGGGTCATACTCGTAGCGGTACGGGTCTATCTTGCCGCCGCGATCGGAATGATTTCCGCCCCGGCTTTGAGCTTGTCGAGGTAGTCCGCCCACTGTTGCATCATCGAGCGGCGTGCCTTGATGAACTTTGTTCGGTTGTACGCCCGCCCAAGGCTGTCAGGGACCGTATGCGCTAGTTGGTGCTCGATCACTTCCGGCTTTTCCTCCAACTCTTCATGCAGGATCGTCCGTGCCATTGCCCGGAAGCCGTGACCGGTAATCTCGGTGCGAGTGTCGTAGCCGAGCCGACGAAGGGCTGCATTGATAGCGGCCTCGCTCATCGGCCGATTTCGGTCGCGAGCACCGGGGAACACATAGACGCCTTCGCCAGTCAGGGCGTGAAGCTCGCGCAAAATCGTGACAGCCTGCGCGGCCAGCGGAACAAGGTGATCCGTTTTCGTTTTGTTGACGAAATAGCGCCATTCGCCTTTGTCGAGGTCGAATTGCGCCCATTCTGCCTTCCGCAACTCGCCCGGCCTTACGAACAGCATGGGGGCTAGCTTGAGCGCGCAGAGAACCGGGAACGTGCCTGTGAAGCCGTCGAACGCGCGAAGCATCTCGCCCACTTTCTCCGGCTCAGTGATTGAGGCAAAGTGTGTTGTCTGCGCGGGCGGGATTGCATCTACCAGATCGCGGGCCGGATCGGCCTTGCAGTGCCCCTCTTTGATGCCGTAGCGGAATACCCGGCTAATCTCGCTGCGGATGCGATGGGCGGTAAATCTGGCTCCACGCCCGTCTACGCGCTTCAGCACGGCCAGTATCTCCGGGGCGTCGATTTCAGCGATAGGGCGCTTGCCGAGCCATGGGAATACATCGTTCTCCATGCGGGCGAGCGTCTTGGCATGCTGCGCTGGCTCCACGGTCGTCTTGCGCTCGGCCATCCAGCCACGGGCGACAACCTCAAACGAATGGGCGGCCGCGAGCAGGCTGGCCCTTTTTTCCGCCTTCTTCGCTTCACCTGGATCGATGCCGGCAGCGAGCTTTTCACGGGCTTCGTCGCGCTTCTTCCGTGCGGTCGCCAATGTAACTTCCGGGTAGACGCCGAGCGAGTAGCGCTTTTCCTTGCCCCCAAATCGGTATTTGAGGCGCCACCACTTGCCCCCGCTCGGGGCGACTTCCAGATAGAGGCCGCCTCCGTCGAACAGGCGCACGGGCTTGTCGGCTGGCTTGGCGTTCCGGATGGCTGTATCGGTTAATGGCACGGGGGCAACTCCTGACGGGTAAGGCAACTTCGGATCGGTTGCCCCCAATGTTGCCCCCGCTTGCCCCCGGCTGTCTACGCACTACACGGCACTTTGCCGGAATGAAAAAACCCGCGAAGCCTTGTGCTGTCGCGGGTTTTGGGACTTCCGGGAATTTCCCGGAACTATGTCATGGTGCCCAGGGCCGGAATCGAACCGGCACGCCTTGCGGCGGGGGATTTTGAGTCCCCTGCGTCTACCAATTTCACCACCTGGGCTTGTTCGTGGCCGCGCAGGCGAGTGCGCGGCGAAACGCGGATTATGGCGGAAATCCGGATGCCGGGCAAGCCACCCCGGGATCCGGGCGCCAGTCACTGGCTCAGGTAGACGAACCGGCCTTGCTTCACGATCCCCATCACGCTCGCGCGCTGATCGAGCCCCACGTGATCCTTGTCGCTCGTGTTGACGACGCCGTTCGGCACGACGAGCTCGTGCGCGCGTTCGAGCTCGTGCCGCAGCGCGGCGCGGAACGCGGGCGTGCCGGGTTGCGCCGCCTTCAGCGCGCGGCCGACCGCGTCGGCGAGGCGCGGGTAGACGCCCGCCGCGTCGCCCGCGAACTGCGTGACCGTGCCGGCGCCGTACTTCGCCTCGTACGCGTCGACGAACGCGAGCGCGGCCTTGCGGGCCGGATGGTCGGCCGGCAGCGTGCGCGCGACGACCACCGGCTGGGTCGGGAACAGCGTGCCGTCGACGTCCTTGCCGCCGAGCTTGATGAATTCCGGCGTCGCGATTCCGTGCGTCTGGTAAATCGGGCCCTTGTAGCCGCGCTCGATCAGCGTGCGCTGCGGCAGCACGGCCGGCGTGCCCGAGCCCGCGATCAGGATCGCGTCGGGTTTCGCCGCGATCAGCTTCAGCGCCTGGCCGGTGACGCTCGCGTCGGTGCGGTTGAAGCGCTCGGTCGCGACGACGCGGATCTTGCGGAGATCGGCGAAGCGCGTGAACTCGTTCAGCCAGCTGTCGCCGTAGCTGTCCGCGAAGCCGATGAAGCCGACCGTCTTCACGCCGTGGTTCGCCATGTAGCGCGTCATCACGTCGGCCATCGCCCGGTCGCCTTGGGCCATCTTGAACGCCCAGGTGCGCGCGCCTTCCTGCGGCTCGACGATCGCGCCGGAGCCGACCAGCGTGATCATCGGCGTCTGCGCGGCCGCGACCGCGTCGAGCGCCGCGAGCGCGGCCGGCGTGATGTTCGGCCCGACCACGACGTCGACGTGATCCTCGTCGACCAGCTTGCGGATGTTGCGCACCGCGGCGCCCGGATCGGATGCGTCGTCGAGCACCGTCACCTGCACCGGCTGGCCGGCGATCGTCTTCGGCCACATCAGGATCGCGTTCTTGCTGGTGATGCCGATCGCGGCGGCCGGGCCGGTCGACGACAGGTCGACGCCGACCTTCAGGTCGGCATGCGCGGCCGCGCAGGCCAGGACGAGGGCGGCGCCGGCGGCGCGGCGCAACAGGGCGGGAAGCGTCATGCGGGAATCTCCGTCGGGCAGCAAAAAGGGGCGCGATATGCGCCCCGCTGTTTATACACGCCGGTCAAAGCTCGTACGATTCGGATTCGCCCTTGAGTGCCTGCTCGATCAGCTTGCGGTTCAGGGTCGGCGACAGCAGTTCGACGAGCGTATACACATAGCTGCGCAGGTAGGCGCCCTGCTTGAGCGCGACACGCGTCACGTTGCTGCCGAACAGGTGGCCAACCGGAATCAGGCGCAGGTTGCGGTCGCGCTCCGGGTTGAACGCGATGTCGGCCATGATGCCGACGCCGAGGCCGAGTTCGACGTAGGTCTTGATCACGTCGGCGTCGATCGCCTCCAGCACGATGTCCGGCGACAGCCCGCGCAACGCGAACGCGTGATTGATCTTCTTGCGGCCCGCGAACGCGTCGTCATAGGTGATCAGCGGGTACTGCGCGAGATCGTCGAGCGTCGGCGGCTTGCGTTCGAGCAGCGGATGGTCGGCCGGCACGACGGCCGCATGGTGCCACTGGAAGCAGGGCAGCGACACGAGCTCCTTGTAGTCGGAGATCGCCTCGGTCGCGATCGCGAGATCGGCCTGGTCGTGGATCACCATCTCGGCCACCTGCGTCGGGCTGCCTTGCAGGATCGACAGGTGCACCTTCGGGAAGCGTTTCTTGAATTCGGCGATCGCGGCCGGCAGCGAGTAGCGGGCCTGCGTGTGGGTCGCGGCGATGGTCAGGTTGCCCTGGTCCTGTGCGGCATAATCCTTCCCGACCCTTTTAAGGCTTTCAACCTCCTGGAGGATCCGCTCGACCGACGCGAGGATGATCCTGCCCGGCTCGGTGAGCGAGCGCACGCGCTTGCCGTGCCGCGTGAAGATCTCCACGCCGAGCTCGTCCTCGAGCTCGATGATCGCCTTGGATACCCCCGGTTGGGACGTGTAGAGCGCCTTCGCGGCCTCGGTGAGGTTGAAATTCTGCCGGACGGCCTCGCGCACGAAGCGAAATTGGTGCAGGTTCATTTATAACCCTTCCGCATATCAACAGAATTTTTTAGTCGTTTGAAATATAAGGCGAGTTTATTACGATTCACCCGAGTTTTTCAAATATGGATATCTGTTTTCGTCATTAGCAATCCAGCCGGTAGCGGATGGGGGCGATGACGGCGGAACGGAGATTCGGGCGCGACGTGGCTAGGACGTCGCGCGGTCACCACGAAAACCCTGGGGTCCCCGAATGTATCAGTACGACCAATACGACCAGACGATCGTCGACGAGCGTGTCGCGCAGTACCGCGATCAGGTGCGCCGCCGGCTGTCGGGCGAGTTGAGCGAGGAAGAATTCCGTCCGCTGCGCCTGCAGAACGGCCTGTACATGCAGCGTCACGCGTACATGCACCGCATCGCGATTCCGTACGGCAACCTGCGCAGCGACCAGCTCCGGATGCTGGCGCGCATCGCCCGCGAACACGACCGCGGCTACGGTCACTTCTCGACCCGCTCGAACATCCAGTTCAACTGGATCGAGCTGGAAGACACGCCCGAGATCCTCGCGAAGCTCGCGTCGGTGCAGATGCACGGCATCCAGACGTCGGGCAACTGCATCCGCAACATCACGGCCGACCAGTTCGCCGGCGTCGCGCAGGACGAGGAGATCGATCCGCGCCCGTGGGCCGAGATCCTGCGCCAGTGGTCGACGTTCCATCCCGAATTCGCGTGGCTGCCGCGCAAGTTCAAGATCGCGGTGTCGGGCTCGAAGGACGACCGCGCGGCCGTGCAGATCCACGACCTCGGCGTGTACCTGAAGAAGAACGCGCAGGGCGAGGTGGTCGCGAGCATCCTCGCGGGCGGCGGCCTCGGCCGTACGCCGATCATCGGCGCGGTGATCAAGGAAGACCTGCCGTGGCAGCACCTGCTGACCTACTGCGAAGCCGTGCTGCGCGTATACAACCGTTACGGCCGGCGCGACAACCTGTACAAGGCGCGCATCAAGATCCTCGTGAAGGCGCTGTCGCCCGCGAAGTTCGCGCAACAGGTCGAGGAAGAGTGGCAGCACCTGAAGGACGGCCCGTCGACGCTCACGCAGGCCGAGCTCGACCGCGTGTCGCAGTATTTCGCGCCGCCCGTCTACGAGAAGCTGGCCGACACCGACGCATCGTTCGAGCAGCACCTGCTCGAGAACAAGGCGTTCGCGCGCTGGGTCGAGCGTAACGTCGCGCCGCACAAGGTGGCCGGTTATGCGGCCGTCACGCTGTCGCTGAAGGATCACCGCGTGGCGCCGGGAGACGCGACCGACGCGCAGATGGAACTGGTGGCCGACTGGGCCGACGCTTACTCGTTCGGCGAGCTGCGCGTGTCGCACGAGCAGAACCTGATTCTCGCGAACGTGAAGAAGCGCGACCTGTTCGCGTTGTGGGAAAAGGCGAAGGCGGCCGGTTTCGCGACGCCGAACATCGGCCTCCTGACCGACGTCATCGCGTGCCCGGGCGGCGATTTCTGCTCGCTCGCGAACGCGAAGTCGATCCCGATCGCGCTGGCGATCCAGCAGCGTTTCGACGATCTCGACTATGTGCACGACCTCGGCGACCTGTCGCTGAACATTTCCGGTTGCATGAACTCGTGCGGCCACCACCACGTCGGCAACATCGGCATCCTCGGCGTCGACAAGGACGGCGCCGAGTGGTACCAGGTGTCGCTCGGCGGCGAGCAGGGCACGGGCCGGAACGGCGCGCGCCTCGGCCGCGTGATCGGGCCGTCGTTCTCGGCGGAAGAAGTGCCGGGCGTCATCGCGAAGCTGATCGACACGTTCGTCGAGGCACGCATCGACGGCGAGCGCTTCGTCGACACGTACGACCGCATCGGCCTCGCGCCGTTCAAGGAGCGCGTGTATGCGGCGCGCCAGGCAGTGAACGCGTAACCCACCGGCTACAAGGAATTTGCAGATGGCTTCGATTATCAAGAACCGCGCAGTGATCGACGACGCATGGCAGGTCGTGCGCGCGGCGGAAGACGGTGCGCTGCCCGCGGTCGACGCATTGCCGGCCGGCAAGGTGCTGGTGCCGTTCGCGTTGTGGCAGGCCGAGCGCGCGGCGCTCGTCGCCGCGAAGACGAAGGACGAACTCGGCGTGTGGCTCGCGCCGGACAGCGAGCCGGCCGATCTCGCGGCCGATTTCGGCGCGATTTCGCTGATCGCCGTCGATTTCCCGCGCTTCGCGGACGGCCGCGGTTACAGCATCGCGCGCCTGTTGCGCGAGCGTCACGGCTGGACGGGCGAGCTGCGCGCGATTGGCGACGTGCTGCGCGACCAGCTGCTGTACCTGTCGCGTTGCGGCTTCGACGCATTCGCGGTGCGCGCCGACAAGGACATCCACGACGCGCTGAACGCGTTCGCGGAATTCACGCAGCGTTACCAGGGCGCGTTCGACGAGCCGGCGCCGCTGTTCCGCCGCCGCGCGGCCGACGTAGCGACGCCCGACGTAGCGACGCCCGACGCGAAGGTGAGCGCATGAGCACCGCCACCGCGCTGACGCCGGAACTCGCCACGAAGGTCGAGCGCCTCGACGCGCTGCTCGCGCGGATCGGCGCCCGTCACGACAAGGTGAAGTTCGCGAGCAGCCTTGCGGCGGAAGACATGCTGCTCACGCACGCGATCCTGTCGAAGGGCGTGTCGATCGGCATCTTCTCGCTGAATACGGGCCGCCTGCACGCGGAAACGCTCGGCATGATCGACCGCGTGCGCGAGCGCTACGGCTACGAGATCGAGCAGTTCCACCCGCGGCAGGACGCGGTCGACCAGTATGTCGCGGAGCACGGCCTGAACGCGTTCTACGAGAGCGTCGAGCTGCGCAAGTCGTGCTGCCACATCCGCAAGGTCGAGCCGCTGAACCGCGCGCTGGCCGACGTCGGCGCGTGGGTCACCGGCCAGCGCCGCGAGCAGTCGGTCACGCGGGCCGAGCTGCACGAGGAAGAACAGGACGAAGCGCGCGGGATCGCGAAGTACAACCCGCTGGCCGACTGGACGGAAGCCGACGTATGGGCGTACCTCGACGCGTTTGACGTGCCGGTCAACCCGCTGCATGCTCGCGGCTACCCGAGCATCGGCTGCGAGCCGTGCACGCGGGCGATCCGTCCCGGCGAGGACAGCCGGGCGGGCCGCTGGTGGTGGGAATCGCGCGATACGAAGGAATGCGGCCTGCACATCTCGATCACGCCGATTCCCGCGGCGGCCGATGCTGGCGCCGCGCACTGAACGCCTACAAGAAACTGACTATTGCGCCGCCCGCGACAGCGGGCGGCACGAACCCAGAAGAGAAGGACTGAAATCATGAGCACGACGCTCGAGCAATCCGCCTTTGCCCCGGCCTCCGGCGCGGACAGCCGCATGGGCCACCTCGACTGGCTCGAAGCCGAGTCGATCCACATCCTGCGCGAGCTGGTTGCCGAGTGCAGCAAGCCGGCGCTGCTGTTCTCGGGCGGCAAGGATTCGGTCGTCGTGCTGCATCTGGCCCTGAAAGCGTTCGGCCTCGGCGCGAACCGCAAGACGACGCTGCCGTTCCCGCTCGTGCACATCGACACGGGCCACAACTACGAGGAAGTGATCGACTTCCGCGACCGCCGCGCGCAGGAACTGGGCGCCGAGCTGGTCGTCGGGCACGTCGAGGATTCGATCAAGCGCGGTACGGTCGTGCTGCGCCGCGAGACCGATTCGCGCAACGCCGCGCAGGCCGTCACGCTGCTCGAGACGATCGAGGCGCACGGCTACACCGCGCTGATCGGCGGCGCGCGCCGCGACGAAGAGAAGGCGCGTGCGAAGGAACGCATCTTCTCGTTCCGCGACGAATTCGGCCAGTGGGATCCGAAGGCGCAGCGCCCGGAACTGTGGAGCCTGTACAACGCCCGCCTGCACAAGGGCGAGCACCTGCGCGTGTTCCCGATCTCGAACTGGACCGAGCTCGACGTGTGGCAGTACATCGCGCGCGAGAACCTCGAACTGCCGTCGATCTACTACGCGCACCAGCGCGAGATCGTGCGCCGCAACGGGCTGCTCGTGCCCGTCACGCCGCTCACGCCGATGCGTGAAGGCGAGTCGAGCGAGTTCGCGCAGGTGCGCTTCCGCACGGTCGGCGACATCAGCTGCACGTGCCCGGTCGAGAGCGATGCGGACGACGTCGAGAAGATCATCGCCGAGACGGCGGTGACCGAGATCACCGAGCGCGGCGCGACCCGGATGGACGACCAGGCCTCCGAAGCCGCGATGGAACAGCGCAAGAAGCAAGGTTATTTCTGAAGCACACGAGGACATTCACATCATGAGCATCATCGAGAACACCGAAGACCTCGGCGTGCTGCGCTTCATCACCGCAGGCAGCGTCGACGACGGCAAGAGCACGCTGATCGGCCGCCTGCTGTACGACAGCAAGGCCGTGCTGTCCGACCAGCTGTCCGCGCTGTCGCGTGCGAAGAACAAGCGCACCGTCGGCGACGAGCTCGACCTCGCGCTGCTGACCGACGGGCTGGAAGCCGAGCGCGAGCAGGGCATCACGATCGACGTCGCGTACCGCTATTTCGCGACCGCGAAGCGCAAGTTCATCATCGCCGACACGCCGGGCCACGAGCAGTACACGCGCAACATGGTGACCGGCGCGTCGACCGCGCACGCGGCGATCATCCTGATCGACGCGACGCGCGTGACGATCGAGAACGGCGTCGCGGAACTGTTGCCGCAGACCAAGCGCCACAGCGCGATCGTCAAGCTGCTGGGGCTGCAGCACGTGATCGTCGCGATCAACAAGATGGACCTCGTCGACCACAGCGAGGCGCGCTTCAACGAGATCCGCGATGCGTACGTCGCGCTCGCGAAGCAGCTCGGCCTGACCGACGTGCGCTTCGTGCCGGTGTCGGCGCTGAAGGGCGACAACATCGTCGGCGCGAGCGAGCGCATGCCGTGGTACGCGGGCGAGCCGCTCCTCGACGTGCTCGAGTCGCTGCCGGTCGAGACGCAGGCGCATGACGCGCTGCGCTTCCCGGTGCAGTGGGTCGCGCGCCAGGACGGCAGCTCGGCCGACGACTTCCGCGGCTACATGGGCCGGATCGAGTCGGGCGAAGTGAAGGTGGGCGACGAGATCGTCGTGCTGCCGTCGAACCGCACGGCAACGATCGCCGAGATCGTCGCGCCGGTGCCGGGCGGCACCGCGTCGGTCGCGCACGCGTTCGCGGGCCAGACGGTGACGATCCGCCTCGAGGAGGATGTCGACGTGTCGCGCGGCGACATGTTCGTCACGACCGCCGAGCCGGTCGAGCCGGCGAAGAAGCTCGAGGCCGACCTGTGCTGGTTCGACGAAGCGCCGCTGTCGCCGCAGCGCAAGTACCTGCTGAAGCAGACCACGAGCACGGTGTTCGCGAAGATCGGCGCGGTCAAGCAGGTGCTCGACGTGCATACGCTGTCGCACGCGACCGACCGTCAGGACCTGAAGATGAACGACATCGGCCGCGTCGCGCTGACGCTGCAGAAGCCGATCGTCTGCGACACGTACGATGCGCACCCGGGCACCGGCGCGTTCGTGCTGATCGACGAGGCGACGCACCACACGGTCGCCGCCGGCATGATCCGGGCGTTCTCGGCGTAATCGTCAATCTGCGCGGCGAACCGCGCCGCCGCACGGCGGCGCGGGCCGCCCGCAAACGTCCGCAAGGACGAAGCGAAGCGACAAACATGGGCAAGGTGTATCTGATCGGAGCAGGGCCGGGCGCGGCCGACCTCATCACGGTGCGCGGCATGCGGCTGCTCGAGCAAGCCGACGTCGTGCTGCACGACGCGCTCGTCGAGCCGGCGATGCTCGACTACGCGCCGAACGCGCGAAAGATCGCGGTCGGCAAGCGCTGCGGGCAGCGCTCGACCGCGCAGCATTTCATCAACAAGCAGATCGTCGATGCGGCGCGCGAACACGCGTGCGTCGTGCGGTTGAAGGGCGGCGATCCGATGCTGTTCGGCCGCGCCGAAGAGGAAATGCGTGCGCTCGAGGCGGCCGGCATCGACTACGAGGTCGTGCCGGGCATCACCGCGGCGCTGGCAGGCGCCGCGACGCTGAAGCGATCGCTGACGTTGCGCGGTGTGTCGCGCAGCGTCGCGTTCGCGACGCACAGTCGCGCGCCGGGCAGCGACGAGATTCGCGAAGCCGCGCGCGCCGATTCGATCGTCTACTACATGGGCCGCGACAGCGCGCCCGGCATCGCGCAGGAGCTGATCGACGCCGGCCGGGCGCCGGCGACACCCGTCGCGATCGTCGAGGCGTGCAGCACCGTGCGCGAGCGCTCGCTGACGCTGACGCTCGCGCAGATGGCGGCGGGCGACGCGCAGGCGTGGCTCGATCCCGCCGAACCGAGCCTGCTGATGATCGGCGATGCATTCGCCGAGCGCGTGCGGCTCGCAAAAGACGGCGACGCGTTGCGCAGTGCCGCTTGAGTCGAGCGCGCTGCGCGGCCAAGCGAGGTAGCGATTGCTGCCGGATTGCCGCCGGTTCGCGGGCGTAAAAAAAGCGCCGGCTCTCGAAGCCGGCGCTTTTTTGTTTGGGGCGGCGGATTCGCTCAGGCGTCGTCGCCGAGCTGGCCGAGACAGTAGCGTGCGATCGCGTCGAGCACGCCGTCGTCTTCGCCGACGGCCGTCGCGCAGCGGATCTCGACCGCCGGATGCGCGGTGCGGCAGGCATCGACGAGCTGCGGCAGGTCGCGGCGGACATGGCCGCCCTGGCCGAAGAACACGGGCACCACGGTGATGCGCGTGCAGCCGGCGGCGACTTGCGCGGCAACGGCGTCGGCGAGCGACGGCGTCATCAGCTCGAGGAACGCGAGCGACACGCGCGGGGCAGCGGAGCCTGCGCCGCGCAGCCGCGCGGCGAGCCGCTCGAACGGCTCGGCCCAGCGCGGATCGCGGGCGCCGTGGCCGAACAGGACGATGCCGTGCGAACTCATGTCGATGCCTCCGTCGTCATGCGGCACTCAGTGCCGGTCGACCCACTTGAGCGCGAACAGGCCGAGCGCGAGATAGATCAGGCCCGGGGTCGCCGCGGTGAGCGGCGCGGGCCACGTGTTCAGCGTGCCGATGTGCGAGAACAGCGTGTTGAGCAGCTGGAAGCTCATGCCGAGCATGATGCCGCCGAACACCTTCACGCCGACCACGCCCGCGCGCGTGTGCAGGTACGCGAACGGCAGCGACAGCACGAGCATCACGAACACCGCGAACGGATACAGCAGCTTGCGCCACAGCGCGATGTCGTAGCGCTGGGTGTCCTGCTGATTCTCGCGCAAGTGCTGGATGTAGCGGAACAGGTTGATGAGCGACATGCGCTCCGGCGACACGAGCAGCACCGACAGGATCTGCGGCGTCAGGTCCGAGCGCAGCCGGTATTCGGGCAGCGACACCTGCTGCGACCGGTACACGGGGTTCAGCGCGTCGGCCGGCTGGCCGCTGACCGGCTTGATCGGCGTGAGCTCCGTCTCGGTGACGCCCTTCAGCAGCCAGTGGCCGGGCGGCTCGTAGCGGCCCGTCTGCGCGATCCGGACGTTCTGCAGCTGGAACTTCGAGTCGAATTCGTAGATGCGCACGTTGCTGATCGTCGAGTCGGGCGACAGGCTGCCGACGTTGACGAAGCGCGTGACCTGCTCGCCGTTTTCGCGGGCCGCGAGCGTGTCCTTCACCCACACGCCCGACTGGAAGTTCGACGACACCGATGCGCCGAGCGCCTGCAGCCGCACGCGTTCGGACAGCTGGTCGGCGTACGGGCCGACGAATTCGCCGATCAGGTAGGTGACGATCACGAGCGGCACGCCGATTTTCAGCAGCGAGCGCAGCGCCTGGTTGGTCGCGAGGCCCGACACGCGGAAGATCGTGAATTCCGAGTTCGCGGCCATCTGCGCGAACACGTAGATCGCGCTGATCAGCGCGGCGACCGGGATGATCTCGTAGAAGCGCGACGGCGTCTGCAGCGCGACGCGCAGCACCGCGTAGCCGAACTTGTAGTTCCCGTGCCCGACCGAGTTCAGTTCGCTGATCAGGTCGAAGAAGAAGAACAGGCCCGAGAACGCGAACAGGATGAAGATGAACGTGACGTAGATCTGTCGCGCGAAGTACTTTTCATAGAGCCGCATCGATCATGCTCCCGAGCGGCCGAACAGCGCGCGTGTCAATAACGGACGATTGCGCACGCGCAACCAGAAGATGAACGCGACGATCGCCGCGACGACCAGGTGCAGGCCGACGAGGCCCACGCCGAACGACATCTTGCCCTGCTCGATCTGCGCCTGCACGACGTTCAGCAGGTTCGAGTACGTGAGGTAGATCAGCACGGCCATCACGAGGTTGATCGTGCGGCTGCGGCGCGGGTTCTGGTACGACAGCGGAATGCCGAGCACCATCAGGTTGATCGCGATCAGTGGCAGCCCCGCGCGCCACGCGAATTCCGCGAGGTTGTCGCGCGTCGGGTTGCGCAGCAGGTCGGGCGTCGGCGTGCTGTTGGTGGTCGGCACGTTGGTGACCGGGGTGCTGGTGATTTTCACGCCGTAGCGCTCGAACTCCATGATCTTGAAGTTCGGCTGGCCGGGTGTGCCGTCGTAGCGGCGGCCGTCTTCCAGGACGACGAAACGGCTGCCGTCGCGCGTCTCCGTGTGACCCGTCTGCGATACGACCACGTTGACCTTGCCGTTCTCGGTCGACGTGACGAACACGTTCTGCACCTTGCTCTGGTCGGGCGTCATCTTCTCGATGAAGAACACGCGGTGGTTCGCGGCCGACTCGCGGAACTGGCCCGGCGCGAGCAGCGAGATCTCGTCGCGCTGCTGGAAGCGTGCCTTGATCATCTTGCTCTGCTGGTTCGACCACGGCCAGCCGACGAACGCGAAGAAGGCGATCAGCAGGACGATCGGCGTGGCGAACACGCCGATCGGCTTGATGAGGCGCGTGAGGCTCACGCCCGACGCGAGCCACACCACCATTTCGGAGTCCCGGTACCACCGGGTCAGCACGAACAGGATCGACACGAACAGCGTGACGACGAGCATCACGGCGAGATAGCCGATCACGGTCAGGCCGATCAGCACGAGCACGTCCCGCGGATCGATTTCACCGGACGCGGCGTAGCCGACGATGCGGATCATCATCGTCGTGAGCATGATCGTGAGCAGCACCATGAACACGGCGCCAGCCGTATACGCAAGCTCGCGCTGGAGGGAGCGTTCGAAGATCATTCTTGATGAGAAGAGGGCGGGAGGCGGCGCACGCGTGGTGGAGCGCTCGCGCCGCCACGGGAAAAATAGCGGATAATTGCGGCTTTCATCCTTAGCCCAGATTTTATCCGAGGACAAGCGCGATGGACTTTAGCATAAAAGGCTGTGATTGGAGCAAAGGCGAGGCCAAGGGGTTCCTGACCGGGAAGTCCGACTGCATCGTGCTCGGCATCTTCGAGGCGCAGACGCTTTCGGGCGCGGCGCTCGACATCGACACGGCCACCAAGGGGCTGATTTCGCGCATGGTGAAGGCCGGCGACATGGACGGCAAGCGCGGCAAGACGCTGTTCCTGCACGAAGTGTCGGGCATCGGCGCGTCGCGCGTGCTGCTCGTCGGCCTCGGCAAACAGGATGCTTTCAATCAGAAAGCCTATAACGACGCGGTGACGGCCGCGTGGCGCGCGCTGCTGGCGACCAAGGTCGTCCAGGTCACGTTCTCGCTCGCGCAACTGCCGGTCGACGAGCGCAGCTCCGACTGGGGCGTGCGTGCGGCGATTCTCGCGCTGCGCAACGAGACCTACCGCTTCACGCAGATGAAGAGCAAGCCGGAACCGGCGTCGCACACGCTCAAGCGCGTCGTGTTCAGCGTCGACCCGGCCGACGAGAAGGCCGCGAAGGTCGCGGTCAAGCAGGCCGTCGCGCTCGCGAACGGGATGGATCTGACCCGCGACCTCGGCAACCTGCCCGGCAACGTCTGCACGCCGACCTACCTCGGCAACACCGCGAAGAAGATCGCGAAGGATTGGGGCCTGAAGGCCGAAGTCCTCGGGCTCAAGCAGATCCAGGCGCTGAAGATGGGCTCGTTCCTTTCGGTCGCGCGTGCGTCGGTCGAGCCGCCCCAGTTCATCGTGCTGCACTACCAGGGCGCCGCCGCGAAGGCCGCGCCGGTCGTGCTGGTCGGCAAGGGCATCACGTTCGACACGGGCGGCATCTCGCTGAAGCCGGGCGAGGGCATGGACGAGATGAAGTACGACATGTGCGGCGCCGGCTCCGTGCTCGGCACGATGCGCGCGGTCGCCGAGATGGGGCTGAAGATCAACGTCGTCGCGATCGTGCCGACCTGCGAGAACATGCCGGGCGGCAACGCGACGAAGCCGGGCGACATCGTCACCAGCATGAAGGGCCTGACGATCGAAGTGCTGAATACCGACGCCGAAGGCCGCCTGATCCTGTGCGATGCGCTCACGTATGCCGAGCGCTTCAAGCCGGCGGCGGTGATCGACGTCGCGACGCTGACGGGCGCGTGCGTGATCGCGCTGGGCGGCCACAACAGCGGCCTGTTCTCGACCGACGACGCGCTCGCGGGCGAACTGCTCGACGCGTCGCGCGAGGCGAACGATCCGGCGTGGCGCATGCCGCTCGACGACGAGTACCAGGACCAGCTGAAGTCGAACTTCGCGGATCTCGCGAACATCGGCGGGCGTCCGGCCGGCGCGGTGACGGCCGCGTGTTTCCTGTCGCGCTTCACCGACAGCTACCCGTGGGCCCACCTCGACATCGCGGGCACCGCGTGGAAGGGCGGCGCGGCGAAGGGGGCGACGGGCCGTCCGGTGCCGTTGCTCGCGCAGTTCCTGATCGACCGCGCCGGCCAGTGATGGCGGTGCAGACGACGATGCGGGTACGCGGGCAATGACGCGGATCGATTTCCACTCGAACGTCGGCGATTCGCTCGCGTACGCGTGCCGGCTGCTGCGCAAGGCCTACCAGGCCGGGCAGCCGGTCGTCGTGCTCGCCGAGCCCGCGCGCCTGCGCGCGCTCGACGAGCGGCTCTGGACGTTCTCGCCGCTCGATTTCATCCCGCATTGCGGCGTCGACAGCGAGCACGCAGCCGGCACGCCGATCGTGCTGGCGGCCGATCTCGACCGCGCGCCGCATCACCACGTGCTGCTGAACCTCGGCGCGGCCGTGCCCGCGCAGTTCGCCCGCTTCGAGCGTCTGCTCGAAGTGGTCGGCAATGCGCCGGACGAGCTGGCCGCGGGCCGCGACCGCTACCGGTTCTACCGCGACCGCGGATACGCGCTGAACAACTACAAGCAAGGCAGCTAGCCGCAACCGTCGACGGAGTGTTGCCGTGACACAAGCCGATTCATCCTCGATCCCGACGCTGACCGACGTGCTGGTGCCGGGCAAGCCGGTGCCGGCGCGCGCGTCCGCGCCCGGCGCGTCGCAGCCGCACGAGCGCACGGCGATTCCGGTGCTCACCGACGTGATCGCACCGGGCGATGCCATGAAAATCGGGGCCGACCCCGAAGCCGTCGTGGTCGAGCCGGTGCCGACGCCGCACGTGCCGGCGATCGCGTTGCCGGGCGACGTGGCAACGGCCGAGGCGGCCGCGATGGGCGAAACCGATGCGCCGGCCGAAACCGGCGCCACGGAGCATGTGGTCGCCGAAGACACGGCGGCGATGAATGCACCGCTGCGGTCGTCGCTGGCCGACGACACCGTGCCGCGGCACGCGCTCGCCGCGATGGCGCACGAAGCGGCCGGGCCGGCGCCTGAAACGGCGATGCCGGATGCCGCCGCGGCAGCAGGGCTGACGCCGGAGGATGCGCAGCACATCGCCGAGCGCCTGCGCAATCGGCTGACGAACTATCTGACCGGAGCGGGTCGCGACGCGATCGAGGAACGCTGTCGCGACGCGCTGCATGAGCATTCGGCCTGGCTCGTCGGGCAGGTCACGCGCGAGGTGGCGCTCGCGCTGGAGACCGAGGTCATGGACTGGGTCCGCGACGCGGTCGATGAAGAGATCGCACGCCGCCGCGCCGGCCATTCCGGCTGAACGCGCGGTCGCTCCGCGGCGGAAAAGAGGGGGCGGTCCCGGCAAGTGCCGGTAAGGTGGCCGTCAAGGCACTGGCCGGCCGGTGCAGGGCCGCCTGACGGCAAACGCGCGGCACAACGGCGACCGGTGTCCGGGGCATCCGGATCAGCGCACCGACAGCACCCATTGCGCGAGCGTATGGGCTTCGGTATTCGTCAGTTGCGTATTGGCGGGCATCGGCACGCTGCCCCATACGCCGACGCTGCCTTTCACGATCGATTGGGCCAGGTAGTCGACGGCGTCGCCGCGTGCCGCGTACTTGCCGGCGATATCGTGGAACGACGGGCCCATCAGCGGCTTGCTCACCGCGTGGCAGGCCATGCAGTTCTTGCGCTGCGCCAGCGCGAGCCCGTCGGCCTGGTCGGCACGCGCGGCGGCCGCGCCGCCGGCCAGCAGCGTCACGAGCAGCGCGCGCAATATCGTCTGTTTCATGCGGTTCTCCGCCGGCGGGGACAGCCGGCTTCATGGTCCGCGCATTATAGAAGCAAAGGGAAGGCGCGTTTTGCGCGTTCCCCGGCGGCCGTGCCTGTTGGGGCCGCATGCCGCGACGCGCTCACGTCACCCCGTAACGGCCCCCTGGTTCGCCGGCCGGGCGAGCGCCGCGAATTTCGCGAGCACGCCGCGCGTATAGCGGGGCGCCGGCTGGCGCCACGCGGCGCGGCGGCGTGCGAGCTCCGCGTCGTCCACATTCAGCTGCAGCAGCAGCCGGTGCGCGTCGATCGTGATCGAGTCGCCTTCCTGCACGAGCGCGATCGTGCCGCCGACGAACGCCTCCGGCGCGACGTGGCCGACCACCATGCCCCAGGTGCCGCCCGAGAAGCGGCCGTCCGTGATGAAGCCGACCGATTCGCCGAGCCCCTTGCCGATGATCGCGGAGGTCGGCGCGAGCATTTCCGGCATGCCGGGGCCGCCTTGCGGGCCGAGATAGCGCAGCACGAGGATGTCGCCCGCGCGGATCCGGTCGCCGAGGATCGCATCCATCGCGCTCTGTTCGTCGTCGAACACGCGGGCCGGGCCGGTGATCACCGGGTTCTTCAGGCCGGTGATCTTCGCGACCGCGCCATCTTCCGCGAGATTGCCCTTCAGGATCGCCAGATGGCCTTCCTGGTACAGCGCGCGGTCGATCGGGAAGATCACGTCCTGGTCGGCGCGCGGCACGCTCGGCACGTCCTTCAGTTCGTCGGCGATCGTGCGGCCGGTGATCGTCATGCAGTCGCCGTGCAGCAGCCCCGCGTCGAGCAGGATCTTCAGCACCTGCGGAATCCCGCCGGCGCGGTGCAGGTCCGTCGCCACATACTTCCCTGACGGCTTCAGGTCGCAGATCACGGGCACGCGCTTGCGGATGCGTTCGAAATCGTCGATCGTCCAGTCGACCTCGGCCGCGTGCGCGATCGCGAGATAGTGCAGCACCGCATTGGTCGAGCCGCCCGTGGCCATGATCACCGACACGGCGTTCTCGATCGCTTCCTTCGTGATGATGTCGCGCGGCTTCAGGTCGTGCTTCACTGCCTCGACGAGCACCCGCGCCGATTCGGCGGCCGAATCGACCTTCTCCTGGTCGGGGTTCGCCATCGTCGACGAATACAGCAGCGACATGCCGAGCGCCTCGAACGACGAACTCATCGTGTTCGCGGTGTACATGCCGCCGCACGAGCCCGACGTCGGGCACGCGTTCTTCTCGACCCCTTCGAAGTCCTCCTGCGACATCCGGCCCGCGGTGAATTCGCCGACGGCCTCGAACGACGACACGATCGTCAGGTCGCGGCCCTTCCAGTTGCCCGGGCGGATCGTGCCGCCGTACACGTAGATGCCCGGCACGTTCAGGCGCGCGAGCGCGATCATGCCGCCCGGCATGTTCTTGTCGCAGCCGCCGACCACCACCACGCCGTCCATCCATTGGCCCTGCACGCAGGTCTCGATGCAGTCGGCGATCACCTCGCGCGACACGAGCGAGTACTTCATCCCCTCGGTGCCCATCGACATGCCGTCCGAAATCGTCGGCGTGCCGAAGATCTGCGGATTCGCGCCGGACGCCTTCACGGCCTCGACGGCCGCGTCCGACAGGCGCTGCAGGCCGGAATTGCATGGCGTGATCGTCGAATGGCCGTTCGCGATGCCGATCATCGGCTTGTCGAAATCGTCCTTCTGGTAGCCGAGTGCGTAATACATCGAGCGGTTCGGCGAACGGGCCACGCCTTGCGTGATGTGCTTCGAGCGACGGTTGTACGACATGGGGGACTCCATCGTTGTGTGGGCGTCGCTCGTGAGGGCGCGCCGGTTTGGGTCAATCAAGAATGGAGTTTCCGGATTGGGATGTCCAATATATTATTTGTCGCCTATTAAGTCTTTTTGCGAATGAGTCAAGCATGGCCGATCCGACACCCGACTTGCGCCAGTGGCGTTATTTCGCGACCGTGGCCGACGAACGCCATTTCGGCCGCGCGGCCGAGCGCCTGTCGATGACGCAGCCGCCGCTGTCGCAGGCGATCCGCGCGCTCGAGGACGCGCTGGGCGTCGCGTTGTTCGTGCGCACCAAGCGTTCGGTGGCGCTGACGGCGGTCGGCGCGGCGCTGTTGCCCGACGTGCGTCGGCTGCTGGCATCGGCCGATGCGCTGCCGCCGCTCGCGCGGCGGCTCGCGCGCGGCGAGGCCGGCTCGCTGTCGCTCGCGTTCGTGTCGACCGCGGATTACGGGCTGCTGCCGTCGCTGCTGCGCGCGTTCGGCGCACGCTATCCGCAGGTGCGCCTGCAGCTCGCGGAGGCGACGAGCGACGTGCAGATCGATGAACTGGTCGCCGGGCGCATCGACGCGGGGCTCGTCATTCCACCGGTGCCGCCGCGCCACGCAGCCGGCCTGTCGTACCTGCCCGTGGTGCGCGAGCCGCTGGTGGTCGCGATGCCCGCCGCGGCATCCGATGCGGCCGAAGACGTGCCCGTGCACCTCGCCGAAGTGGCCGCGCTGCCGCTCGTGATCTTTCCGCGCCGTTTGGCGCCCGGCTTTTATGACATCATTACGGGCTGCTACGGCGCGGCGGGGGAAACCCCGCGCATCGGCCAGGAGGCGATCCAGATGCAGACGATCGTCAGCCTCGTGTCGGCCGGCATGGGCGTCGCACTGGTGCCGCAATCGCTGCGTAACCTGCGGCGCACCGGTGTGGTCTACCGGCCGCTTGCCGGGCACGCGCCGGTCGTCGAGACCGGCCTCGTGTGGCGCACGGGCGACGTGAGTCCCGTGCTGGCCGGCTTCATCGACGTCGTGCGCGCGCACGGCCCCGCCGCGTGACGTGAACGATGGCGCGCCGGTGCCGTCCAATGCGCGGTGCCGCGTTGTGCTGCGCAGCGCGACTGCCGTACCGCATTCGAAAACTTCTTCGCTAACCCATGATCATTCACCCGAATTTCGACCCCGTTGCGATCCATCTCGGGCCGCTGGCCGTGCGCTGGTATGGCCTCATGTATCTCGTCGGCTTCATCGCGGCGATCGTCGTCGGCCGGATCCGCCTGAAGCTGCCGCATGTCGCCGCGCAGGGCTGGACCGCGAAGGACATCGACGACATGATGTTCTACGGCGTGCTCGGCACCGTGCTGGGCGGCCGGCTCGGTTATGTGTTGTTCTACAAGGCCGATTTCTATTTCTCGCATCCGCTCGACGTGTTCAAGGTGTGGGAGGGCGGCATGTCGTTTCACGGCGGCTTCCTCGGCGTCACGCTCGCGATGATGCTGTTCGCGTGGCAGCGCAAGCGCCCGTGGCTGCAGGTCACCGACTTCGTCGCGCCGATGGTGCCGACGGGGCTCGCGGCCGGGCGCCTCGGCAACTTCATCAACGGCGAGCTGTGGGGCCGCGTGACCGACCCCGCCGCACCGTGGGCGATGCTGTTCCCGGGCGCGATGCGCGACGACGCGGCCTGGCTGCCGAAGCATCCGGCGCTCGTCGAGCAGTGGCATCTCGCCGACGTGTTCATGCAATACCAGATGCTGCCGCGCCATCCTTCGCAGCTCTATGAAATCGCGCTCGAAGGCATCGCGCTGTTCTTCGCGTTGTTTTTCTTCGCGCGCAAGCCGCGGCCGATGGGCGCCGTGTCCGCGCTGTTCCTGATCGGCTACGGCCTCGCCCGTTTCACGGTCGAGTTCGCGCGCGAGCCCGACGACTTCCTCGGCCTGCTTGCACTGGGCCTGTCGATGGGGCAGTGGCTGTCGTTGCCGATGATCCTCGCGGGCGTCGCGCTGATGGCCTGGGCGTATCGCCGCCGTGCGGCGAACGCCGCCGCGTAATGTGAAATCGATGCGCGCGCAACCGTCGCGCGCATCGGCAATCTGCAGGCGCATAAAAAACGCCGGCCCGAGGGCCGGCGTTTTTCGTTTCCGACATCGCGTGGCGCGTTACTTCATCTGCACCGAGCCGTTGACGGTAACCGACACGGTCGCCTTGCCGCCGTCGACCGCGATCGGCGCGCTCATCTTCGCGCTGTCCATCGGCGCCGCGGCCATCGCCATCATGCGCGGGTACGGCTGCACGTTGCGGCCGCTGCCGACGTTCACGTCGCGAATCGTGTAGCTGCTGTAGCCGAATGCCTTCGCGGCTTCGTCCGCGCGTGCGCGGAACGACTTGATCGCCTCGGTCGTGAGCTTCTGCTCGGCCGTGCGCTGCGCTTCAGGCGACAGCGAGAACTCGACGTTCGCGACCTGCATCAGGTTCGACAACTGGCCCGCGAGCTTCGACGCCGCGGCGAAATCGCGCGATTCGAGCGCCACCTCGGTACGGCCGCGCCACGCGGAAATCTTGCCGTCGCGATCGGTGCTCGGATACACGGAGAATGCACCCGTGTGTGCGGTGACGCCCGACACGCCCTTTGCCTGCGACAGCGCCGCGTCGGCGCGCTGGTTCAGCTGCGCCGTCAGGCTGCCCGGATCCTTGGCCTGCTGCTCGTAGAACAGCGTGATGTGGATGATGTCCTGCGGCACGTCGGCGCTGGCTTGCGACGACAGCGACAGCACGCCTGCCGGCTCGGGGAAATGCGGGTTGGCGGTTTGCGCGTGCGCGGCCGGCGACGCGAGCGTCAGCGCGACGGGAACGGCGGCGGCGAGGGCGAGCGACAGCGCGAGAGCGGATTTCTTGGTCATTGTTGGACTCCTTGTGCGAGGGCGCGCACGCGGATCACGCGTGCGCGACGCGGGCGTACCGCGCGACGAAATAAACGACGGCCGGCCCGATCGGCCGACAGCGGTTGCTTAGGCTGCGCAAAAGTGCCGCGAGTTCCGTGCCGGCCGCGCGTGCTGACCAGATTTGACCTTTGGCGCGCGCCTACTTCATCAGCTTTTCGGTGATGAAGCGCCATTCGGCGCGCGTCACGGGTGTGATCGACAACCGGTTGCCCCGGGCCAGCACGCGCATGTCGGCGAGTTCGTCGTGCTCGCGCAGTGCGGCAAGCGGCACGAGCGGCGACTTCTTCACGTAGCGCACGTCGACGAGCAGCCAGCGCGGCGCTTCCTGCGTCGATTTCGGGTCGTAGTAGGGGCTTTTCGGATCGAACTGCGTGGGATCGGGGTAGGGTGTCGACGACACTTCGGCGAGGCCCGCGATGCCCGGCTCGGGGCAGCTCGAGTGATAGAACAGCACGCCGTCGCCGATCTTCATCGTGTCGCGCATGAAATTGCGCGCCTGATAATTGCGCACGCCGGTCCACGGCAGCGAGCGCTGCGGAGCGTTGGCGAGATCGTCGATGCTTGCTTCGTCCGGTTCGGACTTCATCAGCCAGTATTGCATGGATCGTGATCGACGCAGAAAGGGCTGCTACAAAAGAAAACGGCACCGGGACTCGCCCGATGCCGTTGGATAGGCCCCCGCCTTGGCCGCTAGGCCGGCATCCTGAACCTGGGGTTCAGAATTGGTCGCAGTTAGCAGCACTTCGGGTACATCAGACAGAGTGACGCGCGCGCCCGTGCTACAAATTTCCGCAACCGTGCACATGGCATTGGTTCAAGGAATATATGACCTTGGCGAACCAGGCAGGGAAGCTGACTGAACTGTGATTCGATGCGCCAATTTGACCACCGTTGACCGCCGAGATCAAGGGGAATCGACGCATCGTTTGAAACGTTACTGCGTCTCGTGCTGTGCGAGCACCGCGCCGAGCTGTTCGTTCATCTGGTGCATTGTACGACGGATTTCCTCCGCCGGAAATGCTTCACCGTGCCGCACGCTCGTTTGCAGCCGCAGCAATTCCGATGCGAGCGACAGCGCCGCCATCACCGCAATGCGATCGGTGCCGCGTACCGAACTGTTCGAGCGGATTTTCGACATTTCGGCGTCGACGCGCGCGACGGCCTCGAGCAGTGCCGCTTCGGTCTCGGCCGAACAGGCGAGCCGATAGGCCTGACCGAGAATCGAGACTTCGATCTGCTTGGTGCTCATGCATGTTCTCCGTGGCTGGCCGCGTCATCGCCATCCGGGCGTGCCTGCGCATCCAGCAGGTCGAGCTGGTTGTCGGCTTGCTCCGCGCTTTTCGAGCGCGGTAGCTTTTCGAGAATCGCGTTCAGTTTCACCTGGGCGTCGTCGATCTTTGCCGACAGCGTGTCGCGCTCGGCCGCGAGCGCATTGCGTTCGTCGCGCAGTGCCGCGAGTTCCGCGCGGACCGTGTCCGCTTCCGCGCGCAATTGCGCGACCTGCTCCTCGAGCGCGAGCCGTTCCGCGTGATAGCGCTTGTTCAGCGAAATCAGACGGCCAATATTTTGAGATAAGGTTTCGAGTTCGTTGAGCATTTGCTGCGTCCTCTAAAGACCCAGCATTTTAGCGCGGAATAACGCGCAATCCGACATCTGTAACGTTTCCAGTCGTAACACCCCGGCTTCTTGCCGCGAATCGGTGCTTCCCGTGCGTGTCCGGATGCTTCCTTGACGCTCGCGCGACCGGCTCCTAAACTGGCGCCGCCTCGGTGCTCGCGCGTGGCACGCGCGGTTAAACGGGAAGCAGGGCGTGCGCTCCGGGAGCGTGCCAACCTGCGCTGCCCCCGCAACGGTAAGCGGCCGCGTCCGTCGACGCAGGCCGGCTCGGGCGCGTTTTGCGTGCAGGTGTCGCACGCGGGCGCGGGCCACTGCGCGTGAAACGCGCGGGAAGGCGAGCCGGACCGCCGCCAGCCCGGATACCGGCCGAGACGGGAAGCCCGCACGGGTTTCATGACGCGCGGCCTGCGGGGAGGCGGGGCGCGCAACGCTTCACGGAATGTTCTTCGATGCTGACCCCAATCGTCCGCGCGGCGTCCCCGTCACGTCCGGCCGGCCACCTCGAGCGGATGCGCCGCGCATCATGCGCGCGGCCGTGCACGGCATGAGCGCCGCGCGCGCCGCCGCGATCTGGGCCGCGCTGGCCGCCGCGGTCGCGCTGCTGTTCGTCGCGTCGCTGTCGATCGGCAGCGTGCCGATGTCGCCGTGGCAGGCGCTCGCGTCGCTCGTCCCGCATGGCGGCGACGCGCTGTTCGCCGAGATCGTCCGCACGCTGCGTCTGCCGCGCGCGCTCGCCGGCTTCGCGTGCGGCGCGCTGCTCGCGCTGGCCGGCGCGCTGTTGCAGGTGCTGCTGCGCAACCCGCTTGCGGAACCGTACGTGCTCGGCGTGTCCGGCGGCGCGGCCGGCTTCGCGCTCGTCGCGATGATTGCCGGCGGCGCATGGTGGCTCGTCGACGCGTCGGCATTCGCCGGTTCGCTCGTCTCGGTCGCGCTCGTGCTCGGTCTCGCGCGCCGCGCGTTGTGGCGCGGCGATTCGCGCGACGCGTCGCCGCGCCTGCTGCTCACCGGCGTCGTGATCGCGGCCGGGTGGGGCGCGCTCGTCACGCTGTTGCTGTCGCTCGCTCCCGATGCGCGGCTGCGCGGCATCATCTTCTGGCTCACGGGCGACCTGAACGGCGTGACGGCGCCCTGGTTCGCATGGGGGGCGCTGTTGCTGGCCGCATGCGTCGCGCTGCCGGCCGCGCCGCAACTGAACGTGCTGCTGCGCGGCGACGCGACCGCGCAGGCGCTCGGCGTGCCCGTCGCGCGCCTGCGCGTGCGGATCTATCTCGTCGCGTCGCTGGCGGCCGCTGCCGCGGTGACGACGGCCGGCACGATCGGCTTCGTCGGCCTCGTCGTGCCGCATGCGCTGCGGCTCGCGTTCGGCAACGACCAGCGGATGCTGCTGCCGGCCGCGATGCTCGCGGGCGGCGGCGGCGTGATGGCGGCCGACCTGCTCGCGCGCACCGCGATCGCGCCCGCGCAGTTGCCGGTCGGCGTGATGACCGCGTTGATCGGCGTGCCGGTGTTCCTGTGGATGTTGTTGAGGAGGCCGATGCGATGACGGATGCCGCACTGCACGCGGGCGGCGGCGAGCTGCGCTGCATGGCCGTCGACCTGACGCTGAAGGCCGGCGCGCGCACGTTGCTCGACGGGTTCACGCAGGCGTTTCGGCCTGGCGAGATCTGGTGCGTCGCGGGGCCGAACGGCGCCGGCAAGACGACGCTGCTCGCGACGCTCGCGGGGTTGCAGCCGCCGGCCGGCGGACAGGTCGAGATCGACGGCCGGCCGCTGGTCGCGTGGCCGCCCGGGCCCCTCGCGCAGCGTCGCGCGCTGATGCCACAGCAGCTGCACGACGCGTTCAGCGCGACGGTGCTCGACACGGTGCTGCTTCACCGCTATCCGTATCTCGGCGGCTGGGGCTGGGAGCGCGACGGCGATCGCGCGGCCGCGTACGACGCACTCGCGACGTTCGATCTGACCGCACTCGCGTCGCGCGATGTATTGTCGCTGTCGGGCGGCGAGCGGCAGCGGGTCGCGCTGGCCGCGACGCTGTGCCAGGATGCGCCGCTGATGCTGCTCGACGAACCGCTCGCGCATCTCGACCTGCATCACCAGATCGACTGCCTGACCGCGCTGGGCGCATGGCTCGACCGGGGCCCGCGCACGGTGCTGTTTTCGTGCCACGACCTGAATCTCGCGCGGCGTTTCGCGACGCACGCGTTGCTGCTCGACGGCCGCGGCCGCGCGTCGGCCGGCCCCGTGCACGACGTGCTGACGCCCGAACGCGCGAGCGACGCGTTCGGCTATCCGCTCGTGCTGATCCGCGAGAACGGCCGCGATGCGTTGCTGCCGGCATGGCCTGCGCGACCATGACCTTTCCTTTTCCGATTCCTTCGATGCGCGGCGCGTGCCGCGCCAACGACACGGCTTCCCGATGACGACTTCGACCCCCTTCCCGCCCGCGATCGCGCCGCTCGACGACGCGCTGCGCACGCGCCTGCAGCATGTGATCGACCACAAGACCAAGCCGCCGGGCAGCCTCGGCCAGCTCGAGGCGCTCGCGCTGCAGATCGGCCTGATCCAGCATACCGAGCGACCGGTCGTGCAGCGCCCCGTGACGATCGTGTTCGCCGGCGATCACGGGATCGCCGCCGAGGGTGTCAGCCCTTATCCGCAGGCGGTGACCGCGCAGATGGTCGCGAATTTCCTGGCCGGCGGCGCGGCGATCAACGCGTTCTCGGGCGTCGCGCAGAGCGCGCTCGAGATCGTCGATGCGGGCGTCGCGTCGCCGTTGCCGCTGTCGGACCGGCTGGTGTCGCTGCCGGTCGCGCGCGGCACGCGCAACTTCGCGGCGGAGCCGGCGATGTCGCGCGACGAGGCGATGACGGCGCTCTCCGCCGGCGCGGCGCGCGTGCGCCTGCATGCATCGCTCGGCACGAACGTGATCGGCTTCGGCGAGATGGGGATCGCGAACACGTCGTCGGCCGCGTGCCTGATGAGCCGCCTCCTCGACGTGCCGATCGACGCATGCGTCGGACGCGGCACGGGCCTCGACGACCAGGGGCTCGCGCACAAGCGCGCGGTGCTCGGCCGTGCGCTCGTCAAGCATTCGCATGCGATCGCGCCGCTCGACGTGCTCGCGACGTTCGGCGGTTTCGAGATCGCGATGATGACGGGCGCGTATCTCGCGGCCGCGAGCGAGCGGATGACGATTCTCGTCGACGGCTTCATCGCGACGGCCGCGCTGCTCGTCGCCGAACGCATCGTGCCCGGCGTGCGCGACTACTGCGTGTTCTCGCATACGTCGCACGAGGCCGGCCACCGGCGCATGCTCGAGCATTTCGGCGCGAAGCCGCTGCTCGCGCTCGACCTGCGGCTCGGCGAAGGCACGGGGGCGGCGCTCGCGCTGCCGCTCGTGCGCGCGGCGGCGGCCTTCCTCAGCGAGATGGCGAGCTTCGAGTCGGCCGGCGTCGACAATCGTGACGCCTGATCGCGTGCGCGGCGTGCGGGCCGAACTGCGCTACTTCTTCGTCGCGCTCGGCTATTTCACGCGCGTGCCGGTGCCGCGTTCGATCGGCTACGCGGCCGGCGATCTCGACCAGGCCGCGCGTTATTTCCCGCTCGTCGGCGCGTGCGTCGGCGCGTGGGGTGCGCTCGTCTATCTCGCCGCGCTGCGGGTGCTGCCCCCGTCGATCGCGGTCGGGCTGTCGATGGCGGCAACCCTGCTCGCGACCGGCGCGTTCCACGAGGACGGCCTCGCCGACAGTTGCGATGCGTT
Organism: Burkholderia sp. L-4; assembly: GCF_056856535.1. Taxonomy (NCBI): domain Bacteria; kingdom Pseudomonadati; phylum Pseudomonadota; class Betaproteobacteria; order Burkholderiales; family Burkholderiaceae; genus Burkholderia; species Burkholderia sp. L-4. Next base: position 2,791,453 of record NZ_JBXEOX010000001.1, on the reverse strand, counting down.
CGGCGGCGGTTATACGCGCGACGACGTGCTGCGCATCATGCACGACTCGCGGATCGGCACGTTCGGCGCGGTCGCGCTCGTGATCACGCTCGGCCTGAAATGGCAGGCGCTTGCGTCGATGCTGCCGCTGCGCGCCGCATGGACGATGATCGCCGCGCATGCGGCGAGCCGCGCGGCGGCCGTGAGCCTGCTGATGACGCTCGACTACGTGCGGCCCGAAGGCAAGGCGAAGCCGGTCGCGCAGCGGATGGGCGGTCGCGCGGCGTGCGTCGCGGCGGTATTCGGATTGCCCTGGCTGTTCTGGCCCGACTGGCGCATGGGCGTTGCCGTTTGCGCGGCGCTCGTGCTCGTGCGCGCATGGGCAGCCCGCTATTTCGTGAAGCGGATCGGCGGTTATACGGGCGACTGTCTCGGCTTCGCGCAGCAACTGTGCGAACTGGCGATCTATCTCGTGGTGCTCGGATGGACGTCGTCCTGATCCGTCATCCGGCCGTCGATATCGAGCCGGGCATCTGCTACGGGCGCAGCGACGTGCCGCTCGCCGCGCCGGCCGACGCCGGCGCGCGGGCCGTGCGTGCGCATCTGTCGGCGCTCGGCGCGCCGTTGCCCCGACAGGTCTGGACGAGCCCGTTGACGCGCTGCGTATCGGTTGCCGAGTGGCTCGCGCAGGTGTTCGACGTGCCGCTGCGGTGCGATGCCGACTGGCAGGAGATGGATTTCGGCGCGTGGGAAATGCAGCGCTGGGACGATATCGATCGCGCGGCGCTCGATGCATGGGCGGCCGACCTGATGCATGCGTGTGCGCACGGCGGCGAAAGCGTCGCGCGGCTCGTCGAACGGGTGGCACGGCGGGCCGATGCGCTTGCGCGGTTCGATGAACCGCAATGGGTCGTCACGCATGCGGGCGTGATCCGCGCGTTCGCGTCTCACGTATTGCGGGTCCCCCTCGAGACGCTGCTGTCGCGGCCGGTGCCGACGGGCGGAGGTGTCTGGCTGCGGGCGGACCACGGCGCGCGAGCATGGGAAGTCATGCACTGGAGCGCATAGGCGCGCAATGCGCCGGCGGCGCGTGACTCAGCGCGCCGGCCGCCGCGCCCGCGCGGCATCGAGATCCTCGCACAGCGCGGCCGCGCCCTGTGCGATCCGCGGCGACGGCCGCGTCAGCAGATCGCCGTCGATCGCGAACAGGTTGTTGCGCGTCACGGCCGTCAGCGCGGGCCACGCGCGCCAGCGCGCCAGGCTCGGCAGCGGTTCGTTCGAACGGGTCGCGCCGGCGCTCGTCGTCACGATCGCTTCCGGATTGGCCGCGAGCACGGCCTCGTCGGTGACGGTCGGTGCGAGCGGCTTGAGCGACGCGAACACGTTGCGGCCGCCGCATAGCTCGATCACCTCGTTGATCAGGTGTGTGCCGTTGAGCGTCGTCAGCGGCCGGTCCCAGACCTGGAAGAACATCGTGACGGGCGCGCGCGCCGCGTGGCGTGTGCGCAGTGCCGCGATGTCGCGCGTATAGGCGGCCGCGGCGACATCGGCCGCCGGCTGCGTGCCGAGCAGCGTGCCGAGCCTGCGCAGCGACGACGACACGTCGTCGAGATGCTTCGGTTCACTGAAGAACAGCGGGATATGCAGCGCACGCAGCGCGTCGGTCTGCCGCTCGGCGTTGCCGTGCCGCCAGACGACGATCAGGTCGGGTTTGAGCGCGGCGATCCGTTCGAGGTCGAGCGCCTTGTTGTCGCCGACGCGCGGCACCGCCTGCGCGGCGGGCGGATAGTCGCTGTACGTGACGGTGCCGACGAGCTTCGCCCCGCCGCCGGCTGCGTAGACGAGTTCGGTCGCGTGCGGCGCGAGGCTGATCACGCGTTGCGCGGCGGCCGGCAGCGTCACGGTGTTGCCGGCATCGTCGCGTGTGGAGACATCGGCGCGGACGAGCGGCGCGTGCGCAAGCGCGGCCAGCATCGCGACCGGCGCCAGGCGGCGAAACCTGCGCGGGCTCATGCGGGTGCCCGTTGCAGCAGCGGCACGCAGTGCGCGAGCGCGTCGCCGAGGCGCCGCCATTCGGCTTCGCTGCCCGGCAGGCCGACGCGTAGGCTCGACGGTGTCGGGAAGTGCCGCGTCCAGATGCCATGCGCCGCGAGCGCCGCGTGCAGTGCCGCGGCGCGCGGGTCGTCGGTCCAGCTGAAGAGCGGCGTTGCACGAACCGCGAAGCCGTGTGCGCGCAGCAGCGCGGCCAGTCGTTCGCCGTCGGCCGCGAGCCGTTCGCGGGCGGCAGCCTGCCACGCGCGATCGTCGAACGCCGCGGTCACGGCATGACGTGCAGGACCGCCGACCGTCCACGCGCCGAGCATGTCGCGCAGCGCGGCGATCCGTTCCGGGCTCGCGAGCACGAAGCCCGCGCGGATGCCGGCGAGCCCGTAGAACTTGCCGACCGAGCGCAGCACGACGAGCCCCGGGCGATCGACCTGCGGCGCGAGCGATTGCGACGCACCCGTATCGGCGAACGCCTCGTCGACGATCAGCGTGCCGCCGCGTGCCGCCAGTTGCGCATGCCAGCCGAGCAGGCGCTCCGCCGGCACGAATTCGGCGGTCGGATTGTTCGGATTCCCGACCATGACGTGGCGCAGCGTTGCCGGCAGCGTATCGGTGCCGATGTCGAGCGGCACGACGCGATGGCCGTGCCGCGCGAAGGCAGGCGCGTATTCGCCGTACGCGAGCGCCGCGACACCGGCGTCGCCGGCCGGCAGCAACGCGGGCAACGCGCGGATCGCGGCCTGGCTGCCGGCGACCGGCAGCACGTGTGCGGGATCGGGCGCGTGGTAGTACCGCGCGGCGCAAGCCGCGAGGCCGTCGCCGTCGTCGGGCAGCCGCCGCCATGCGTCGGCCGGAACCGGCGGCACCGGATAGCCGACCGGATTGATGCCGGTCGACAGGTCGAGCCAGGCGTCGTACGGAATGCCGTGACGGCGGGCGGCTTCATGCAGGTTGCCGCCGTGCGCGATGGGGGTATCAGACATGATGGGTGGCCATGGCGAGTGCGCCGCTCGCGACCAGCAGCGCGAGCCACAGGGCAAGCGTGCGCGTGACGAGCGACAGCGCGGCGACGATGTGAAGGGCGGTGGCCGAGGCGCCCGTGCCGAGCGCCGGGCGATCCTCGATCTCGCCGTGATAGACGGCCGGACCGCCGAGCTGCACGTTCAGGCTGCCGGCGCCCGCTGCCATCACGGGGCCCGCGTTCGGGCTGTCCCAGTGACGCGCCTGCGTGCGCCAGCAGTGCCATGCGGCGGCCGTGTCGCCGAGCAGTGCGTAGCTCGCGGCCGTGAGGCGGGCGGGCAGCCAGTTCAGCGCGTCGTCGAGACGCGCGGCGGCCCAGCCGAAGGTCAGGAAGCGCGGCGTGCGGTAGCCCCACATCGCGTCGAGCGTGTTCGCGAGCCGGAACAGCAGTGCGCCGGGACCGCCCGCGACGACGAACCAGAAGAGCGCGCCGAAGATCGCGTCGTTGCCGTTCTCGAGCGCCGATTCGACGGCCGCGCGCGACAGCGCGCCTTCGTCCGCGTCGCTCGTGTCGCGCGACACGATGCGGGCGGTCAGCGTGCGGGCGGCGGCGAGGTCGTGCCGCAGCAGCGCGGCGGCGATCGGCGCGACATGGTCGGCGAGGCTCTTCGCGCCGAGCGCGAACCACAGCAGCGCGACGTGCAGCGCGGCCGCGAACGGCCACGGCAGCACGGTGACGAGCCATGCCGCGACGGCCACCGGCGGCACGACGGCCGCGATCCACGCGGCGACGCCGACCATGCGGCCGCGCCGGCCCGTGTTCAGCGCGCCTTCGAGGCGTGCGGCGAGGCGGCCGAACGCGACGAGCGGATGCCAGCCGGCCGGCTCGCCGAGTGCGCGGTCGACGATCGCGGCCGCGACCGCGAGCATCGCGACGACGGGCAGCGACAGCATCAGCATGACGATGCTCCGGCCTTCAGGTCGAGCGGCAACCCGGCGACGAGCAGCGTCACGCGCGTCGCGAGCGCGGCAACGCGCTGGTTCAGGCGCCCGAGTTCGTCGACGTAGCGGCGCGTGACCGACCCGAGCGGCACGACGCCGAGCCCGATCTCGTTGCTGACGACGATCACCTTCGCGCGTGCGCCGCGCAATGCGTGCTCGAGACGGTCGGCCTGGGCCGCGTACTGCGCATCGTCGAGCGGTGCGCCGTCGGCCGGGCACAGCAGGTTCGTGAGCCACAGCGTCAGGCAGTCGACGAGCAGGCACGCGTGCGGATCGTCGAGCCGCGCGAGGGTGCCCGCGAGATCGACGGGGGCATCGGCGAAGCCCCAGTCGGCCGGCCGGCGCGCGCGGTGATGCGCGATGCGCTGCGCGAATTCGGCATCGGCGGCGATCGCGGTCGCGATGTAGGTGACGGGGCGGCCGCTGTCGGCGGCGAGCCGCTCGGCATGGGCGCTCTTGCCCGAGCGCGCGCCGCCGAGGACGAAGGTGAGGTCGTGCGGAATCATCGCGTGATTGTAACGGCGCGCGCGACCCGTCGCGGGCGATAATGCGGCCTTTGCTTAGCGACGACCTTGACACGATGAATGCACCCGAGCCGCGGCCGCGCGGCACGCTGATGATCCAGGGCACGACGTCCGATGCGGGCAAGAGTACGCTCGTCGCGGGTCTGTGCCGCCTCGCGCGCCGCGCCGGCGCACGCGTGGCGCCGTTCAAGCCTCAGAACATGGCGCTCAATAGCGCGGTGACGGCCGACGGCGGCGAGATCGGTCGCGCGCAGGCGCTGCAGGCGCTGGCCGCGGGCGTCGCGCCGCATACGGATTTCAACCCCGTGCTGCTGAAGCCGACGAGCGACCGCGGTGCGCAGGTGATCATTCACGGCAAGGCGCGCAAGAACCTCGACGCGCGCGCGTATCACGACTACAAGCCGGTCGCGTTCGATGCGGTGCTCGAGTCCTATGCACGCCTGCGCGCCGGTTACGACACGGTGATCGTCGAAGGCGCCGGCAGCCCGGCCGAGATCAACCTGCGCGAAGGCGACATCGCGAACATGGGCTTCGCCGAACGCGTCGACTGTCCGGTCGTGCTGGTCGCCGACATCGACCGCGGCGGCGTGTTCGCGCATCTGGTCGGCACGCTCGCGTGCCTGTCGGACAGCGAACGCGCACGCGTGCGCGGTTTCGTGATCAATCGCTTCCGCGGCGACATCCGGCTGCTCGAGCCGGGGCTCGACTGGCTGCGCGCGCAGACGGGCAAGCCCGTATTCGGCGTGCTGCCGTACCTGCACGGGCTGTTGCTTGACGCCGAGGACATGCTGCCCGCGCAGGCGCGCAGCGCCGCCGCGCGCGGCGATGCCGGCGTGCTGCGCGTCGTGGTGCCCGCGCTGCCGCGCATCAGCAACCACACCGATTTCGATCCGTTGCGGGCGCACCCGCAGGTGGAATTCACGTACTGGAAGAGCGGCCCCGTGCCGGACGCCGACCTGCTGATCCTGCCCGGTTCGAAGAGCGTGCAGCGCGATCTCGCATGGTTGCGCGACGCGGGCTGGGAGACGGTGATCCGTCGCCACCTGCGCTACGGCGGCAAGGTGATCGGCATCTGCGGCGGGATGCAGATGCTCGGGCGCACGCTCGACGATCCGCTCGGCCTCGAAGGCGCGCCCGGCAGCGTGCCGGGGCTCGCGCTGCTCGATTTCGACACGACGCTGCGGCCCGACAAGACGCTGAAGAACGTGACGGGGCACCTCGCGCTGCCGGGCGGCGGCGCCGTGCGCGGCTACGAGATCCACATGGGCGACACGCGCGGGCCCGCGCTCGCGGCGCCCGCGCTGACGCTGGCAGCCGGCGGCACGCAGGACGGCGCGCGTCCGGACGGCGCGGTGTCCGCCGACGGCCAGATCCTCGCGACCTACGTGCACGGGCTGTTCGACACGCCCGACGCCTGCGCGGCGCTGCTCGCCTGGGCCGGGCTCGACGGCGCGGCGCGCATCGACTATCCGGCGCTGCGCGAGGCATCGCTCGAGCGGCTGGCCGACACGTTCGCCGACCATCTCGATCTCGACGCGCTGTACGCCGAATTTCGTTGACGCGCGGGCGGCCGGCCCTCGCTTTTTCCGCCCGATCGCGTACAACAGAGGAGGGCGGAGGTCCGCCCGGAGGTGTGCGACGATGAAGGCTCGATGGTGGTGGAGCGTGCTGCTCGCGGCGCTGCTGGGCGTGTCGGCGTTGGCGCACGCATGCGATTCGCCGGCGCCCGGCGGCCCGTCCGGCTCGGGCGACGCGACTCAAGGCAAGCGCGGCTACTGACGTATCGCAACGGGCATGATCGGTCATGCCCTTTTTTTAATCCGATTCGTTCCTGTTTGGAGATAGTTAAAGCGAATTGGCGTGTTTATCGGTCGAAATGATTCGAATAGAGTGCGATCCATTCTCATCCACTCATGAAGGAATCCGCCATGAACGCCAATCGCCTGAACGATTTCGCCGCGACGCTGCTGCGAGTCACGCTCGGTGTGCTGTACCTCGCGCACGTCGCGCAGAAGGTGTTCGTCTTCACGCTGCCCGGCACCGCGCAGTTTTTCGCGTCGATCGGCCTGCCGGGCTGGCTCGCCTACCTGACGACGTTCGTCGAGCTGGCGGGCGGCCTCGCGCTGCTCGCGGGCGTGCGCGTGCGCGTCGCCGCGCTCGTGCTGCTGCCGTTCATGCTCGGCGCGACCGCCGCCCATCTGCCGAACGGCTGGAGCTTCGCGTCGCCGCACGGCGGCTGGGAATATCCGGCGTTCTGGGCCGTCACGCTGGCCGTGCAGGCGCTGCTGGGCGGCGGCGCGTTCGCGATCGGCGCGCCGGAGGCCGCGGTCCGGCGCGCGTAAGTCGGACGAAAGTGGTGCGCGGATCGGCGCAACCCGTTCCGGTGACACCCCGTTTGCCGATATTATCGCTCCCTGTATCCGCAATCGAGCGGCGCCAGCCATGCGGCCGGCGCCGCGTGGCTTCTTCGGGGGAATTCATGACGGTGATCGTGGTGGCGAATCCGAAGGGCGGCGTGGGCAAGAGCACGCTGTCCACCAATCTTGCCGGTTATTTCGCGGCGCAGGGCGCATGGGTCGCGCTCGCCGACCTGGACCGGCAGCAGTCCGCGCATGCGTGGCTCGACCTGCGGCCGGCCGGCCTGCCGCCGATCGAGGCGTGGGATCTCGACCCGGACGCGCCGTCGAAGCCGCCGCGCGGCCTCGAATATGCGGTGATCGACACGCCGGCGGGCCTGCACGGCACCCGCCTCAACCTCGCGCTGCAACTGGCCGACAAGGTGATCGTGCCGCTGCAGCCTTCGATGTTCGATATTCTCGCGACCCAGCAGTTTCTGGAGCGCCTGGCCGGCGAGAAGGCCGTGCGCAAGGGCAGCGTCGAGGTCGGGATCGTCGGGATGCGGGTCGACGCGCGCACGCGCTCGTCCGACCAGCTGCACCGCTTCGTCGAAGGGCTCGGCCTGCCGGTGCTCGGCTACGTGCGCGACACGCAGAACTACGTGCAGATCGCCGCGCACGGCCTGACGCTGTGGGACGTCGCGAAGAGCCGCGTCGAGAAGGATCTCGAACAGTGGCGGCCGATCGTCGAATGGGCCGAGCGCCGGCCGCCGAAGGCGGAAAAGGCCGAGAAGATCGCCAAGGCCTCCTGAGCGCGCAGCCGCCGCGCACGCACGACGAAACGAAAAGGGCCGGATCCCGTGCAGTACGGGATCCGGCCCTTTGTCCGTGGGCGGCAGCCGGGTTACGTCCAGTTCTGCGTCGGCACGTGATCGCGGTGGCCCTTGATCTTGTTGCCGTCGTCGATGAACACGAGCATCGGCTTCCAGCCGGCCTGCAGTTCGGCTTCGTCGACCATCGCGAACGCTGCAATGATCACGAGGTCGCCGAGCTGCGCGCGGCGCGCGGCCGAGCCGTTCAGCGAGATCATCCCGCTGCCGCGCTCGCCCTTGATCGCGTACGTCGAGAAGCGCTCGCCGTTGTTGATGTTCCAGATGTCGATCCGTTCGTTTTCGACGATGTTCGAGGCTTCGAGCAGGTCTTCGTCGATCGCGCACGAACCTTCGTAGTGCAGTTCGCAGTGCGTGACCGCCGCACGGTGGATCTTCGATTTGAGCATGTGGCGCTGCATGGTGTCTCCGTGATGCGATATGAGAGGCGCGGGCGGGCCGCCCGTCAGATTTCCAGGTTGTCGATGAGGCGCGTCGCGCCGAGCTTCGCGGCCGCGAGCACGACGAGCGGCTCGCCGGCTTCGAGTTCGGCGGCGCTCGGCGCGATCAGGTTCGCGCGGCGGCGGATCGACAGGTAGTCGGGCGCCCAGCCGCGCTCGGCCAGGTGCGTGCGCGCCTGTTGCTCGAGCTTGCCGAGATCGCGCTCGCCGCCGAGCACGCTTTCGCGCATGCGCTGCAGCGTCTTCGCGAGCTCCGGCGCTTCCTTGCGCTCGTCGGTCGACAGGTAGCGGTTGCGCGACGACAGCGCGAGGCCGTCCTCGTCGCGCACGGTTTCGGCGGCGATGATGTCGACCGGCAGCGCGAGCTGCTGGCACATGCGGCGCACGATCATCAGCTGCTGGTAGTCCTTCTTGCCGAACACGGCGACGCGCGGCTGCACGCAGGCCATCAGCTTCGACACGACCGTGCATACACCGGTGAAGAAGCCGGGCCGGAACTCGCCTTCGAGGATGCCGCCGAGATCGTCCGGCGGCATCACGCGGTATTCCTGCGGTTCCGGGTACATGTCGCGCTCGGTCGGCGCGAACAGCACGTAGACGTTTTCCTTCTGGAGCTTCTCGATATCGTCCTGCAGCGTGCGCGGGTACTTGTCGAAATCCTCGTTCGGGCCGAACTGCAGCCGGTTGACGAAGATGCTCGCCACGACCGGGTCGCCGTGCTGGCGCGCGAGACGCATCAGCGACAGGTGCCCTTCGTGCAGGTTGCCCATCGTCGGCACGAACGCCGTGCGGTTCTGTCCGCGCAGCTGGTCGCGCAGTTCCTGGATCGAGCTGATGACTTTCATGATCGGGTAGCGGGTTTCCTCGCGCATGCGCGCGTTGGCGCCGCGGCAGCGGCGTCGGGGTCGAAGCGGAGCACGCCGGCGCGCGGGCGGCGCATCGGCGTCGGCGGATTGTAGAGGATTTGGCCGCCGGACGCACCGATAAAAGAACGATCGTTCACTTTTTATCCGGGCGTGGCGGAAACCCGCCCGACGGCCAGCCGCCGCGGCGCGGCGGCGAGCGTGGCGAGGCGCCGGGGAACGGTAAGCGGCGGGGGCGGGTGTTACGCGGGCAGGTACGCGAGGCGCACGTAGATCGGCGCGAACGGTTCGGGCTGCGTGATCTCGACGAGCGATTCGCGTGCGAGTTCGAGCATCGCGATGAAGTTCACGACGACGACCGGCACGCCGCGCGACGTGTCGAACAGGTCGGCGAACTCCATGAAGCGCGCGTTCTGCAGCCGGCGCAGGATCAGGCTCATGTGCTCGCGTACCGACAACTCCTCGCGGGAGATCTTGTGGTGCTGGACGAGCTTCGCGCGCTTGAGCACGTCGGCCCATGCGGCGCGCAGGTCGTCCGAGTTCACGTCGGGGAAGCGCGGCGTGATGCTCTGCTCGATGTAGACCTCGGCGCGCAGGAAGTCCCGGCCGAGCTGCGGCAACTGGTCGAGCCGCTGCGCGGCAAGCTTCATCTGCTCGTATTCGAGCAGGCGGCGCACGAGTTCGGCGCGCGGATCTTCCGCTTCCTCGCCGGTGTCGGCCTTCTTGACCGGCAGCAGCATCCGCGACTTGATCTCGATCAGCATCGCGGCCATCAGCAGGTACTCGGCCGCCAGCTCGAGGTTCGACGTGCGGATCTGGTCGACATAACCCAGATACTGCGCGGTGACCTGCGCCATCGGGATGTCGAGCACGTTGAAGTTCTGCTTGCGGATCAGGTACAGCAGCAGGTCGAGCGGGCCCTCGAACGTCTCGAGGAAGATCTCGAGCGCATCGGGCGGGATGTACAGATCCTGCGGCAGCTTGAAGAGCGGCTCGCCGTACAGGCGAGCGAACGCCGCGACACCGTCGACCGTGTCGGGCGTCGAATCGGCGCCCGCGGGCGCGGCGATCGCGTCGTCCTGCCGGGCGGCGCTGGCCTCGTCGGCGGCGCTCACGTCGTCAGAAGTTCTGGTAGTAGACGTACGACGTTTGCTTCACGCGCGATTCCTGCTGCTCGGCGCGCTCTTCGAGATCGATCGGCTGCTTGTCCCACAGCAGGGAACGGCCCTTGCGCTGCTCTTCTTCGAGCGTCGGCTTCTGCTGCTTGAGCTGGTTCAGGAATTGCGTGACGTCGGACTGGTACGGCATGGCTGGATCTTCCGTTTCGGGCGGCGCACGATGCGCCGGATTCGCGATGGCGGGATTTTACCGCATCGCGGGGAACAGCCGGCGCCAATCGCGCGTCGAATCCGCGGGTCGGCCGCCGGCGTGCGGGGTTCGGCGGTCGTGCCGGACCCTGCACTCTTTCACAATCGTTTGGCTTTGGCGCCCGCGCCCTGTGGTCAAATACAGGGTTTTCCACGAAACCGTAACAATCCAGGACGGCGAGGTCATATTTGGCGGGGCAGTCGAACCAGCAAGCACCTACGGTGCATCACGCGGGCCCGCGCGTGGCGCGCGGTCGCGCCGGCGCCGCGGCCGGCATCGCGCGGGCGGCCCTCGCCGGGTGCCTCGCCGCGTGCTTCGCGCTGCCGGCCCACGCGAAGTACGACGTCGACATCGACGCGCCGCGCTCGATCCGCAAGCTCCTCAAGTCGCATCTCGATATCGCGCGCTTCGCGAAGCGCGACGACATCAGCGACGACCAGTTCGACTTCCTCGTGACCGCCACGCCGCAGCAGGTGCGCGACCTGACCGCGACGGCCGGCTATTTCTCGCCGGTCGTGCGGACCGACGTGCGCACGCGCGACGGCAAGCGCGACGTGCGCATCGCGGTCGATCCGGGGAAGCAGACCGTCGTGTCGACGGTCGACCTGACGTTCAAGGGGCCCGTCGACACCGAGGATCCGAAGCAGGAGGCCGCGACCCGTTTCGCGTTCTCGCTGAAGCCGGGCGACCCGTTCACGCAGTCCGACTGGGACGGCGCGAAGGACGCGGCGCTCAGGCAGCTGCAGTCGCGCCGTTATCTCGGCGCGAAGATCGCGTCGTCCGAGGCACGCATCGATCCGCGCACGCAGCGCGCGACGCTCGCGGTCACGTTCGACAGCGGCCCGACGTTCACGATCGGCAAGGTCGACGTGGACGGCGTGCGCCGCTATCCGGAGAAGATCGTCACGAACGTCAATCCGCTGTCGGAAGGCGAGATCTACGACGTGCGGCGGATCACCGAACTGCAGCGGCAGTTGCAGAACACGCCGTACTACGCGAGCGTCGCGATCGACGTCGGCGACGATACGTCGAAGCCCGAGCGCACGCCCGTGCACGTGAAGGTCAGCGAGTTCCCGTACAACAACATCCGCGGCGGCGTCGGCTTCGCCACCGATACCGGGCCGCACGTGCAGGGCTCCTACACGTATCTCGACACGTTCGGCGCCGCGTGGCCGCTGACGGTGTCGGGCCGGCTCGACCAGATCCAGCAGTACGGGCAGGTCCAGCTGTCGATGCCGCCGGGCGAGAAGGGCTGGACCAACAGCCTGCTCGCGTCCTATACGAATACCAACGTGTCGGACACGCGCATCTACAGCGCGCGGGTCGGCGCGCAGCGCACGCGCACCGGCCAGTTCATCGACTATTCGTATTCGCTGATGTTCTACCAGGACCGGCTCGACCAGAACAGCGCGGGGCCGACCACGAGCCGCGCGCTGGTGCCGCAATGGGCATGGACGCGCCGCAACGTCGACGATCCGCTGTTCCCGCGTTCGGGGAACCTGATCCACGCGGAGGCCGGCTTCGCGGTGAAGGGCGTGCTGACCGACCAGAGCTTCATCCGCGGCTACGCGCGCGGGCAGCAGTACCTGCCGGTCGGCAAGCGTGACCTGTTCGTGTTCCGCGCGGAGCTCGGCGGCGTGTTCACGAGCGGCAGCTCGACCGGCGTGCCGGCGTCGCTGCTGTTCCGCGCGGGCGGCTCGAACTCGGTGCGCGGCTACGGTTACCAGAGCATCGGCAACAGCGTGGGCGGCTCCGTGCTGCCCACCAAGTACCTGATGACGGGCACCGCCGAATACCAGCACTGGTTCAACCGCGACTGGGGCGCCGCGACCTTCTTCGACATCGGCACCGCGACCGATGCGTGGGGCGAGCGCGTGTTCTACCCGGGTGTCGGCGTCGGCGCGCGCTGGCGCAGCCCCGTCGGCCCGATCAACGTCGACGTCGCGTACGGGCTGCGCAACCATAGCGTGCGCCCGTACCTGACGCTCGGCATCGCTTTCTGACCGTACCGCTTCATCGACGACGAACCGCATGACGAAGGACCCGAACGACACGCCGCCGCCTCACGATCCGGACTCGCCCGACGGCGCGCCCGACACGCCGCCGCGCGTGCCGCGCCGCGGCCGGGTGGTGCGCATCGCCGCATGGACGTTCGCGACGGTCGTGCTGCTCGTCGTGCTGGCGCTGGGGCTCGTGCTGGGCGCGGTGACGACCGAGCGCGGCACGCGGCTCGCGTGGCAGGTGGCCGGGCACGTGCTCGGCACCCGGCTTGCGGGGACGCTGGAAGGCGGCTCGCTCGCGACCGGCGTGCGGCTGCGCGGCTTCGCGTGGACGAGCCCCGACGGGTCGGGCACCGAGGTTCGGATCGACCGGCTCGACGGCCGATGGGCGCTCACGCGTGCGCCGTGGCGGCTGTCGATCGCTTATCTGCGCGCCGGCACGATCGACGTGCGGATCGCGCCGGGGCCGTCGACGCCGGGCACGACGCCGCAGGACCTGAGCCTGCCGCTGCAGTTGCGGATCGACGACCTGCGCGTCGATCACCTCGCGATCCACGACGGCGGCTCGACGACGCAGCTCGATCACCTCGCGCTGAGCGGCCGCAGCGACGGGCGCCACCACGAACTCGTGCTCGACGGCGTCGATACGCCGTACGGCGCGCTGACCGCGCGCGCGAAGCTCGACGGCGTGAAGCCGTTCGCGCTGAGCGGCGAGGCGACCTACGCCGGCAAGCTGTCGGACGAGCCGGTCGACGCGCGGGCCCGCGTGTCGGGCTCGCTCGAAGCGCTCGTCGCCGACGTCGACGCGAGCGGGATGAAGCTGAACGGGCGTGCGCACGTCGAAGCGGCGCCGTTCGGCGACGTGCCGCTCACGCGCGCATCGCTCGCATTCGATCACGTGAACCCGCAGGCGCTTTCGCCCGGCGCGCCGGCAGCCGATCTCGCGGTACGCGCGGCACTCGCACCGGTGACCGCGCCGGCCGGCGCGGCGCCCGTGAAGGGGTTCGCGGTGACGGGCCCCGTGTCGATCGTCAACGCGAAACCGGGCACGCTCGGCGACCATCTGCTGCCGGTGATCGATGCGCATGCGAACGTGCATCTCGACGCGCACGCGCAGCGGATCGACGATCTCGCGCTGAAACTGATTCGCGACGGCAGCGTGACGGGCAACGGCACGCTGAAGGGCGGCAAGGGCCGCTTCGACCTGAAGGTCGCGAACCTCGACCTGAACGCGTTCGTCGCCGAGCTGCGGCCGATGCGTCTCGGCGGCCCCCTCGGCGTGACGCTCGCGGGCGACGCGACGACCGTCGACTTCAACCTGAACGACCCGAAGCTCGCGCTCGGCGCGCGTGCGAAAGTCGCGCTGACGCCGCAGCAGACCGTGCTGACCGATGCGCGCGTGACGGCCGGCAAGGGGCGTATCGACCTGACGGGCGTGTTCCGCCACGACGCGCATTCAAGCTACGACGCGAAGGCGACGCTGACGGCGTTCGATCCGCTGCTGCTCGCCGCGATGAGCGCCCCGCAGGCCGGCGGCGGCAAGGCGCCCGCCAAGGCGGCCAAGGCGCCGACCAAGCACGGCGAGACGCGCGTGTCGGGCACGCTGACGGCGTCGGGCGCGTTCGCGCCGCAGGTCTCGACGAAGGCGACCTTCAAGCTCGGCGACAGCCTGTACGACGGCGTGCCGCTGACCGGCGCCGGCGTCGTGCAGCTCGCCGGTTCGCGGATCCTGCCGAGCAACGCGAACCTGTCGATCGCGGGCAACCACGTCGACCTGCGCGGCAGCTTCGGCGCGCCCGGCGACCGGCTGCGCTTCGTCGTCGACGCGCCGCAGCTCGACCGGCTCGGCTTCGGCATCGAAGGGCTCGTGCAGGCGCAGGGCGACCTGACGGGCAGCTTCGCGCATCCGAACGTGACGGCCACCTACAAGGCCGAGCGCGTCGTCGTCGGTTCGAACCGGATCGGCGCCGCGCAAGGCCGCGCGGACATCCGCGACGGCGCGCACGGCGCACTCGTGTTCACGGCCGACGCGACCGACATCGCGCTCGGGTCGTTCAAGCTGAAATCGCTGCGCGCGAACCTCGACGGCACGCGCGCGAAACATACGCTCGACGCGTCGGCGCTCGGGATGGCCGACGGCCGCGTGATCGACCTGACGCTCGCGGCGAATGGCGGCGTGGTCGAGAATCGCGACGGGATGCGCTGGGACGGCACCGTCACGCGTCTGGCCAATCGCGGTACGCCGGCCGTCGCGCTGCAGGCGCCGCTGACGGTGTCGGCCGGCGCCGGCCGCGTGACGCTCGGCGCGACGCGGCTCACGCTCGAAGGCGCGGCGATCGACCTGAAGTCGTTCGTGTTCGATCACGGCCAGATGCGCTCGGCCGGTTCGGTGAGCGGCGTGTCGGTCGCGCGGTTCCTCGAGGTTCGCCAGGAACTGACCGGCCAGCGGCCGCCGGTGCGGACCGACGTCGTGCTCGATGCCGACTGGGATTTCTCGCTCGGCGCGAACGCGACGGGCCACGTGCAGGTGAAGCGCCGCGGCGGCGACGTGACGATCGAGAGCGGGCGCGGCATCGCGTCGCTCGGGCTCACCGACCTGTCCGCGCGCGCGAGCTTCACGCCCGGCAACCGGCTCAACGTGACGGCGCTCGCGAAGGCGAGCCGGATCGGCACGCTCGATGCGAACGTCACGGTGCCGTTCGCGCTGCGCGACGGCGTGTTCGGGGTCGTCAACGACGGGCCGCTGTCGGGCCGCATCGACGCCGACATTCCGGCGCTGAAGACGACCGGCAACCTGTTCGGGCCGAGCTATCTGCTGGGCGGGCGCGCGGCGCTGAAGCTGACGGTCGCCGGCACGCCCGCGAAGCCGAACCTGTCGGGGATGCTGACGGGCGACGATTTGTCCGCGACGCTGATCGACCAGGGCGTGCAGCTGAAGGACGGCATCGTGCGCGTGAAGCTGTCGGACAACCTCGTCGAATTCCAGCAGGTCGAGTTCCACGGCGGCGACGGCACGCTGCGCGCGCTCGGCCGCGTGCGCCTCGACGGCGAGGCGCCCGACCTGACCGCGAGCATCGTCGCGGACAAGCTCGAACTGTTCGCGGCGCCGGACCGCAAGCTGTCGCTGTCGGGCAAGGCGACCGTCGCGAACGACGGGCCGCGCGGCGCGCTGTCGATCGACGGCAAGTTCGTGGTCGACCGCGCGCTGTTCGACCTGCCCGAGGAATCGGCGCCACACCTGTCCGACGACGTCGTGATCGTGCAGCCGGACGGCACGGTGCGCGGCGAGACGCCCACCGGCACCGCGGCCGCGAAGCCGAAGCCGGCCGGGGACAAGCCGGCGCCGTCGCTGGCGCCGCGCGCGAACATCGACATCGGCCTCGGCAACAACTTCCGCTTCAAGGGCCACGGCGCCGATCTCGGGCTGCGCGGCACGATCACCGTGATGAGCGCGCCGGGCGTGCCGTTGCGCGCGGTCGGCAACGTGCGCGTGACCGAAGGCTCGACGTACACGTCGTTCGGCCGCAAGCTCGCGATCGAGAACGGCTTCTTCACGTTCAACGGCCCGGTGTCGAACCCGGGCGTCAACATCCTCGCGATGCGGCGCAACCAGGAGGTCGAGGCCGGCGTGCAGGTGACGGGCACGATCCAGTCGCTGACGGTCAAGCTCGTGTCGGAGCCGAACGTCACGGACAACGAAAAGCTGTCGTGGCTGCTGTTCGGGCACGGCACCGACCAGGGCAACAACGTCGGCCAGCAGGGTGCGATGACGGCGGCGCTCGGGCTGCTCGGCAGCGTGACCGGCAAGCGCGTCGCGCAGACCTTCGGCCTCGACGAGGTCTCGGTCGGCCGCAGCGAAGTCGGCCTGACCGATCCCCAGGTCGTGCTGGTGTCGAAGGCGATCAACGAGCGGTTCGTGCTCGGCTTCGAGCAGGGGCTGCAGTCGGCGAGCAACGCGTTCAAGGCGACGATCAACCTGACGCGCTTCTGGTCGGTGTCCGCGTACGGCGGCACGTTCCAGGGCGTCGACCTGAACTACACGCGTCGTTTCGACCGGTGGTTCGGCAGCGACGCCGCGCGCACGCGGCGTTCCGAGCAGCCATGAAAAAAACCCCGCACGATGCGTGCGGGGTTTTTCTCTTGCGCAAGCGGCGGCGCGTGCGGCTTACTTCACGCGCATGCCGGGCTTCGCGCCGCTGTGCGGCTCGAGGATGTAGAGGCCCGGCTCCGCCTTCTCGTCGGTGGCCGACGCGGCGAGCACCATCCCTTCGGACAGGCCGAACTTCATCTTGCGCGGCGCGAGGTTCGCGACCATCACCGTCAGCTTGCCGACGAGCTGCTCGGGCTGGTAGGCGGACTTGATGCCCGAGAACACGTTGCGGGTCTTTTCCTCGCCGACGTCGAGCGTGAGCTGCAGCAGCTTGTCCGAGCCTTCGACCGCCTGGCACGCGACGATCTTCGCGATGCGCAGGTCGATCTTCGCGAAATCGTCGATCGAGATCGGTGCGTCGTCGGCGCCGTTCACGGCCGCCTGCTTCGCGTTCGCCTTGGCATTGTTCTTCGCGTCCTTCGCGGCGTTGGCGCCCGCGGCGGCCGCGCCGGTGGCCTCGGCCTGCAGCGAATCGCGGTTCGCGGCGAGCAGCGCCTCGATCTGCTTCGCGTCGACGCGCGTCATCAGGTGCTGGTACGCCTTGATCGGCTGCGCCGACGACAGCGGCTTCGCGGCATCGGCCCACGCGAGCGGCGCGATGCCGAAGAATGCCTCGACGGCTTCGGCGACGCGCGGCATCACCGGCTTCAGCGCGAGCGACAGCAGACGGAACGACTCGAGGCTCACGCTGCAGGTTTCATGCAGCGCGACCGCGTTGGCCGGATCCTTCGCGAGATCCCACGGCTTCGCGCCGTCGACGTACGCGTTCACTTCGTCCGCGAGCTCCATCGTGTGGCGCAGCGCGCGGCCGTATTCGCGTGCTTCGTAGTGCGCGGCGATCTGCGGAATCGCGTCGCGCAGCTTCGCGACGAGCGGGTGGTTCATCGCGCTGTCCTGCACGCGGCCGTCGAAACGCTTGATCAGGAAGCCGGCCGCGCGGCTCGCGATGTTCACGTACTTGCCGACGAGGTCGCTGTTCACGCGCGCCTGGAAGTCGTCGAGGTTCAGGTCGATGTCTTCCATCGTCGCATTCAGCTTCGCGGCGAAGTAGTAGCGCAGCCATTCGGGGTTCAGGCCCGTGTCGATGTAGCTCTGCGCGGTGATGAACGTGCCGCGCGACTTCGACATCTTCGCGCCGTCGACCGTCAGGAAGCCGTGCGCGAACACGTTGGTCGGCGTGCGGTGGCCCGAGAACTCGAGCATGGCCGGCCAGAACAGCGTGTGGAAGTACAGGATGTCCTTGCCGATGAAGTGGTACTGCTCGGCCTTCGAGCCCGGACGAATCCATGCGTCGAAGTCGACGCCGTTGCGATCGCACAGGTTCTTGAAGCTCGCGTAGTAACCGACCGGCGCGTCGAGCCACACGTAGAAATACTTGCCGGGCGCGCCCGGGATCTCGAAGCCGAAATACGGCGCGTCGCGCGAGATGTCCCAGTCGGCGAGCTTGGACTCGCCGGCGTCGCCGAGCCATTCGCGCATCTTGTTGGTCGCTTCGGGTTGCGCGAGGCCGCTCACCCATTCGCGCAGGAACGACTCGCAGCGCGGATCGGACAGGCGGAAGAAGTAGTGCTTCGACGTCTTGCGCACCGGCGTCGCGCCCGATACGACCGAATACGGGTTCAGCAGTTCGGTGGGCAGGTAGGTCGAACCGCACACTTCGCAGCTGTCGCCGTACTGATCCTTCGCGTGGCACTTCGGGCACTCGCCCTTGATGAAGCGGTCCGGCAGGAACATTTCCTTGACCGGGTCGTACGCCTGCTCGATCTCGCGCTCGGCGATCAGGCCGGCTTCCTGCAGCGCCAGATAGATCTTCTCGCTCAGCACGCGGTTCTCGTCCGAATCGGTCGAGTAGAAGTTGTCGAATGACACGCCGAAGCTGTCGAAGTCGCGCTTGTGTTCGGTCCACACGCGCTCGATCAGCTGCTTCGGGGTCAGGCCTTCCTTCTCCGCGCGCAGCATGATGGGCGTGCCGTGCGTGTCGTCGGCGCCGATGTAGTAGACCTCATGGCCATGCATTCGCAGCGTCCGCACCCAGATGTCGGTCTGGATGTACTCGACCAGGTGGCCGATGTGGATCTGCCCGTTGGCATAGGGCAGTGCGGACGTGACGAGGATCTGGCGGCTGCCTTGCGGCGCCGCAGCCTGCACGGAAGTGAGGTCGGATGCGGACATAGGGTCTGTAGAGGAACAGCGGAAAAACGACGGGAAAGTGCGATTCTAGCAGGGGCGCGCATCGGCGCGGCGGGCGGGCGCCGCGGACCGCGCGCCGGAGGCGGCGGAGCAGCGCAAGCGGCGTGCCCGGTGGTGTTGTGCTGCAATGCAGCACGAATTCTGCGGGCAAAAAAAACCGGGGCGGATACGGCCCCGGAGCAACAACGACAAGAGGAGAATGGTGACGCGCCGGCAACACCAGCCGCGTACCGTAAATACTGACCACGGCCTGCGACAGAAGTTCGAAAATTTTTTCGATTTGTTACCGGGTCCGCCGGAAGGCTTGTCCGGCGGGGCTGCGCGGGCGGTCTGCCCGCGCATTCTCCTTGTCGCGTGCTTACTGCGCCTGCGCTGCGCGCAGGTAGATTTCGACGCGGCGGTTCTGTGCGCGGCCGGCTTCGGTCGCGTTGTCCGCGATCGGGTTCGATGCGCCCATGCCTTGCGCCGACAGGCGGCCGGCGTTCACGCCGCGCTGCGCGAGCGCGTTCACGACGCTTTGCGCGCGGTTCTGCGACAGCGTCTGGTTCAGCTGGGCCGAACCCGTGCTGTCGGTGTAGCCGACGATCGAGGCCGTCACTTGCGGGTTCTGGTTCAGCGTCGTGGCCAGGTCGTTCAGCAGCGGCGTGAAGGCCGGCGTGATCGCGTACTGGTTCGTCGCGAACGTGACCGCGCTCGGCACGTTCAGCTTCAGCGAGCCGTCCGGCTGCTCGGTGACCTGCGTGCCCGTCTTCGCTGCCGACGGTGCGAGCTTGTTCTTGATCGCCTGCCAGTTGTAGCCCGTCACGCCGCCGACCAGCGCGCCGACGCCTGCGCCGATCGCTGCGCCCTTGCCGCCGCCCGCCAGCGCGCCGATGCCCGCGCCCAGCGCCGCACCCGTGCCGGTACCGACGGCCGTGTTGTTGCCTTGCTGCGTGGCGCAGCCTGCCAGCAGTGCGCCGGCCAATGCGAAGACGGACAAGCGGGTCGCGATTTTCATGTTCATCTTGGATTCCTCTCTTGGTTGAACGAGTCGACAACGACGACAACAACAGTTACGGCTCCCTGCGCGGGCCGCCCGAAAAAGGAGGGCAGGCCTGCGCTTGCGGCAGCCGCCGAGGCGGCCGCATGCCCTGTCCGCCAGCGTGGCTGTTCGGACAGCGCGACGCGTCAGCCTCTACAATATAGGCGGTGAGTGGCCGATTTGGCCCTATAGCGTGCCGCACGCGAAGAGTGCGCCGGGTTGCGCGTTCGCGCAATGGCATGCAACAGATTCTTTCACTTTTCCCGATTTTCGCAGCGTAATTTGATATTTTTTGACGTTTGCGCGCGAGAAAAACGTTTTCACGGAGTTTCGATGAGCATTGACCGGGCACAAGTCGACGCCGCACTGGCGGCAGTCGTCGACCCCAATACCGGCCGCCCGTATGCGGCGAACAAGGGCGTGCGCAACGTCGCGATCGACGGCGATGTCGTGACGCTCGACGTGGTGCTCGGTTACCCCGCGCGCAGCCAGCACGACGACGTGCGCGCACGCGTCGCCGCGGCGCTGCAGGCCGTGCCGGGCGTGCGCGACGCGCGCGTCGCCGTGTCGCAGGAGATCGTCGCGCACACTGTGCAGCGCGGCGTGAAGCTGTTGCCGAACGTGAAGAACATCGTCGCGGTCGCGTCGGGCAAGGGCGGCGTCGGCAAGAGCACGACGGCCGTGAACCTCGCGCTCGCGCTCGCGGCGGAAGGCGCGTCGGTCGGGATCCTCGATGCCGACATCTACGGTCCGTCGCTGCCGACGATGCTCGGCATCCACGGCCAGCGCCCCGAGTCGCCGGACAACCAGTCGATGAACCCGCTCGTCGGCCACGGGCTTCAGGCGAACTCGATCGGCTTCCTGATCGAGGAAGACAACCCGATGGTGTGGCGCGGCCCGATGGCGACCTCCGCGCTCGAACAGCTGCTGCGCCAGACCAACTGGCGCGAACTCGACTACCTGATCGTCGACATGCCGCCCGGCACCGGCGACATCCAGCTCACGCTCGCGCAGCGCGTGCCCGTCACCGGCGCGGTGATCGTCACGACGCCGCAGGACATCGCGCTGCTCGACGCGAAGAAGGGGCTGAAGATGTTCGAGAAGGTCGGGATTCCGATCCTCGGCATCGTCGAGAACATGAGCATCCACATCTGCTCGAACTGCGGCCACGAAGAGCACATCTTCGGCGCCGGCGGCGCCGAGCGGATGGCGAAGGACTACGACGTGAACGTGCTCGGCAGCCTGCCGCTCGACATCGCGATCCGCGAGCGCGCCGACAGCGGCACGCCGACGGTGGCGGCCGATCCGGACGGCGCGCTGGCGCGCCGCTACCGCGATATCGCGCGCGGCGTCGCGCTGGCGATTGCCGAGCGATCGCGCGATATGACGTCGAAGTTCCCGTCGATCGTTGTTCAAAATACGTAAAACCCTTGCGGGGCGGGGCCTTACGCTGTTTACGGCGCCGCGAGGCGCGGTATCATGGCGACTTTTCCCGGGTCCCTTTACCCGCCCGGCGCGGCCGTCGTATCAAACGGCCGCCAGCCGGCATGAGGATCGAATGAAACAACGACATCACGGCGTGCGCGCCGGCCGCGCGCAGCGCGCGCTGCTGGCCGCCGCCGCGCTGGGCCTGCTGGCCGGCTGTACCTCCTTTTCCTCGTCGTACGAAAAACGGGCCGACGCACAACTGCTGCCGACGGTCGGCGCGCAGGCGCGCGGCGCGGTGACGTTCGTCGAGCGCCCGGACGGCGTCCAGGTCACCTACAACCTGGCCGGCCTGCCGCCGAACAGCGATCATGCGCTGCAGGTGCACGAACGCGGCGACTGCAACGCGGGCGACGGCTCGAGCGCCGGCCAGGTGTTCGCGCCGGCCGCCGATCGCCTGCGCGCGGGCGCCCGCGTCGCCGGCGATCTCGGCAACATCCATGCGGACGCGAACGGCGTCGCGGCCGGCTTCATCGTCGCGCCCGATCTGGCCCTCGACGGCGTGCGCTCGGCGATGAACCGCGCGGCGCTGGTGCACCGCGACCCGAGCGATCCCGCGTTTCCGCAGCATGGCGCGGGGCCCGCGCTGGCCTGCGGCGTGATCCGTTGACGGCCGCCGCGTGCGTGCGCCGATGATCGCGTAAAATATGCGCCTTTCCCGGCCGCCGCCTTGCGCGCGCGGCCCTTCCTGACTGTCACGCAGCGTTTCCTGGCGCCCCCTATGAGCATCAAGTCCGACAAGTGGATTCGGCGCATGGCCGAAGAGCACAAGATGATCGAGCCGTTCGTGCCCGATCAGGTTCGCGCGTCCGAGGACGGCCGCCGGATCGTCAGCTACGGCACGTCGAGCTACGGCTACGACATCCGCTGCGCAGACGAATTCAAGATCTTCACGAACATCAACTCGACGATCGTCGATCCGAAGAACTTCGACGAAGGCTCGTTCGTCGATTTCAAGGGCGACGTGTGCATCATCCCGCCGAACTCGTTCGCGCTGGCCCGCACCGTCGAATATTTCCGCATCCCGCGCACCGTGCTGACGGTCTGCCTCGGCAAGTCGACCTATGCGCGCTGCGGGATCATCGTCAACGTGACGCCGTTCGAACCCGAGTGGGAAGGCTACGTCACGCTGGAATTCTCGAACACCACGCCGCTGCCCGCGAAGATCTACGCGAACGAAGGCGTTGCGCAGGTGCTCTTCTTCGAGAGCGACGAAGTGTGCGACGTGTCGTACGCCGATCGCGGCGGCAAGTATCAGGGGCAGCGCGGTGTCACGCTGCCGAAAACCTGATCTGGTTGCATAACGTCTCACCAGTTTTCGGGTGACCGCTGCGCGTGACGCGCCGCGGTCGTTCTTTTTGGAGAATCGCCCATGAAGTTTCGTTTTCCCGTCGTCATCATCGACGAAGATTTCCGCTCCGAGAACATCTCGGGCTCCGGCATCCGGGCGTTGGCCGAAGCGATCGAGAAGGAGGGCGTCGAAGTCCTCGGCCTCACGAGCTATGGCGATCTGACGTCGTTCGCGCAGCAGTCGAGCCGCGCGTCGTGCTTCATCCTGTCGATCGACGACGACGAACTCATGCTCGGCGAGACCGGCCAGGACGGCGAGCTGCCCGAACTCGCGACCGCGATCATCGAGCTGCGCGCGTTCGTCACCGAAGTGCGCCGCCGCAACGCGGACATCCCGATCTTCCTGTACGGCGAGACGCGCACGTCGCGCCATCTGCCGAACGACATCCTGCGCGAGCTGCACGGCTTCATCCACATGTTCGAGGACACGCCGGAGTTCGTCGCGCGCCACATCATCCGCGAGGCGAAGGTCTATCTCGACTCGCTCGCGCCGCCGTTCTTCAAGGAACTCGTCAAGTACGCGGACGAAGGCTCGTACTCGTGGCACTGCCCGGGCCACTCGGGCGGCGTCGCGTTCCTGAAGAACCCGCTCGGCCAGATGTTCCACCAGTTCTTCGGCGAGAACATGCTGCGCGCGGACGTCTGCAACGCGGTGGACGAACTCGGCCAGCTGCTCGACCACACGGGCCCGGTCGCGGCGTCCGAGCGCAATGCGGCGCGCATCTTCAGCGCCGACCACCTGTTCTTCGTGACCAACGGCACGTCGACGTCGAACAAGATCGTCTGGCACGCGACGGTCGCGCCGGGCGACATCGTGCTGGTCGACCGCAACTGCCACAAGTCGATCCTGCACGCGATCACGATGACGGGCGCGATCCCCGTGTTCCTCACGCCGACGCGCAACCACTTCGGCATCATCGGGCCGATCCCGCGCGACGAATTCAAGCCGGAGAACATCCGCAAGAAGATCGAGGCGAACCCGTTCGCGCGCGAGGCGCTGCGCGAGAACCCGGACATGAAGCCGCGGATCCTGACGATCACGCAGAGCACGTACGACGGCGTCGTCTACAACGTCGAGATGATCAAGGATCTGCTCGGCGACCTGCTCGACACGCTGCACTTCGACGAAGCGTGGCTGCCGCACGCGACGTTCCACGATTTCTACCGCGACATGCACGCGATCGGCGACGGCCGTCCGCGCACGGGCGCGCTCGTGTTCGCGACGCACTCGACGCACAAGCTGCTCGCGGGCATCTCGCAGGCGTCGCAGATCGTCGTGCAGGACTCCGAGAACCGCACCTTCGACAAGCACCGCTTCAACGAGGCGTACCTGATGCACACGTCGACGAGCCCGCAGTACGCGATCATCGCGTCGTGCGACGTCGCGGCCGCGATGATGGAGCCGCCGGGCGGCACCGCGCTCGTCGAGGAATCGATCGCCGAGGCGATCGACTTCCGCCGCGCGATGCGCAAGGTCGACGCCGAATACGGCGACGACTGGTTCTTCAGCGTGTGGGGCCCGGACAACCTGTCCGAGGAGGGCATCGGTTCGCGCGACGACTGGATGCTGAAGCCGAACGACCACTGGCACGGCTTCGGCCCGCTCGCGGAAGGCTTCAACATGCTCGACCCGATCAAGGCGACGATCATCACGCCGGGGCTGGACGTCGACGGCGAGTTCGGCGAGACGGGCATTCCGGCCGCGATCGTCACGAAGTACCTGGCCGAGCACGGGATCATCGTCGAGAAGACCGGCCTGTACTCGTTCTTCATCATGTTCACGATCGGCATCACGAAGGGCCGCTGGAACTCGATGGTGACCGAGCTGCAGCAGTTCAAGGACGACTACGACAACAACCAGCCGCTGTGGCGCGTGCTGCCGGAATTCGTCGCGCAGCATCCGCGCTACGAGCGCGTCGGCCTGCGCGACCTGTGCACGCAGATCCACGACGTGTACCGCGCGAACGACATCGCCCGCCTGACGACGGAGATGTACCTGTCGGACATGGAACCGGCGATGAAGCCGTCGGACGCGTTCGCGAAGCTCGCGCACCGCAAGATCGACCGCGTGCCGCTCGACGAGCTCGAAGGCCGCGTGACGAGCATCCTGCTGACGCCGTACCCGCCGGGCATTCCGCTGCTGATCCCGGGCGAGCGCTTCAACAAGACGATCGTGAACTACCTGCGGTTCGCGCGCGACTTCAACGAGCGTTTCCCGGGCTTCCACACCGACATCCACGGCCTCGTCGCGGAAGAAGTGAACGGCCGCGTCGAGTACTTCGTCGACTGCGTGCGCGACTGATGGCGACGCACGGACGAATCCGGGCGATGCGCGCGGCGCTGGCCGCGCTCGTCGTCTGGGCGGCAGGCGCGGCGGGACTGGCAGGGTCGGGCGTCGCGCACGCGGAAGTCGCGGCGGCCGATCCGATCGACGTCGCGATGCGGCAATGCCTCGCGCGGCGCGACCGGTCGTCGCCGGCCGGCCAGATCCAGTGCATGGGCGAAGCGCAGCAGCAGTGGCAGGCCGTGATGGACGGCGCGTACCAGCGCCTGTTGAAGGACGCGCCGGCCGATGCGAAGCGCGGCTGGCAGGACAGCCAGCGCCATTGGCTCACCTGGCGCAAGGACGAAGTGCATTTGCTGAAGGCCGTATACGACACGACGCGCGGCACGTCGTATGCGATGTCGAGCGCCGACCTGCAGTTGCAGCCGGTGCGCGATCGCGCGCTGGCGCTGCGCGGCGCGGCCGATCGTTATGCGCCGCCCGCCGCGGTACCGGTCGCGGGCGCGAGCGGCGCGCAGGGCGGCACGAACGCGGCGCAGGCTGCCGCGGCCACACCGAACGCGAAGCCGGCGGCAAACGCGCCGCGCGGTCCGGCCGTGCGCCGCGTGCGGCCGTGCGAACAGGATGCCGCGTGCGAGCACGCGCTGTTCGACCTGAACCGCTATTACCAGAAGCTGCGTCGCAAGATGCCGGCCCACTCGGCCGCGACGCTCGTGCGTGCGCAGCGCGCGTGGGTCGGGTTCCGCGACGCGACGGCGCCGCTCGTCGGCGAGGACGGGCGCGTCGACCTGATCGGTGCGCGCATCGCGACGATGAAGCGGCTTTCCGAGACGGCCGGCAACAAGTAAGGACCATCGCGACGCCGGTCGTTCGGCGGCACGACGAAACGGGCACCCTCGGGTGCCCGTTTTGCATGGCGCGGCGCGCGGGGATGCCTAGGCGGGCTGCGACGTGCCCTGCAGGCCGAACCACGACGGCACGAGCGCGACCGCATCGTCGAGCGAGGCGAGCACGTGCAGGCTCAGCGCGACGATCTCGGGCGTCGGCGCCTTCAGGTCCGGCACGGTGACGACCGATGCGCCGGCGCCGGCGGCCGACTGGGCGCCGAAGTCGCTGTCCTCGAATGCCACGCAGCGGTGCGCCGGCACGCCGAGGCGTTCGGCCGCGAGCCGGTAGACGGCCGGGTCGGGCTTGCCGCGCGCGACTTCGTCGCCGCCCGCGATCGCGCGGAAGAACGGCAGCACGCCGACCGCATCGAGCCGCGCGCGGATCACGTCGCCCGCGGACGACGACGCGACCGCGCATGGAATGCCGGCTTGCGCGAGCGCATCGAGCAGCGCGAGCGCGCCGGGCTTCAGCGGAAACTTCGGATGCGGCTCGGGCGCCGCGAGTTGTTCGCGCACGCGGGTGCGCACGGCATCGAACG
This sequence comes from Burkholderia sp. L-4, assembly GCF_056856535.1. Classification (NCBI taxonomy): domain Bacteria; kingdom Pseudomonadati; phylum Pseudomonadota; class Betaproteobacteria; order Burkholderiales; family Burkholderiaceae; genus Burkholderia; species Burkholderia sp. L-4. The sequence continues at coordinate 2,765,139 of NZ_JBXEOX010000001.1, read as the reverse complement.
TCTCGGGCTGGCCGATCAGCCGCGCCAGGATGACCTGGCCTTCGGCGAACGAGCGGCCGACGATCTGCAGGTAGTCGGCGACGGTCAGCACGACCCCGTGCGCGTTCGACACGTCGATCCACGTGTTCATGATGGTCCGCTCGGAATCGACGAGCAGGCCGTCCATGTCGAAGAGCGCGGCGGAAAAAGTCATCGGCGGCATCCGGGAAGCAGGGCGGGCGATGGGCGGCGCGACGGCCGCCCGAATGAAAAACGGACGCCGAAGGCGTCCGTCCATGACGGCAGGCGGTTACCGGCCCAGTGCGGCGCGGGCTGCCTTGACGGCCGCACGCACCTGGTCGGGCGCGGTGCCGCCCGGGTGGTTGCGGCTCGCGACCGACCCTTCCAGCGTCAGGTAGCCGAACACGTCGTCGCCGATCAGGTGCGCGACGTTCGGCAGTTCCTGCTTCATCTCGTCGAGCGTCAGGTCGGCGAGGTCGATGCCGCGGTCGTCGCAGATCTTCACCGCGTGCGCGACGGCTTCGTGCGCGTCGCGGAACGGCAGGCCGCGCTTCACGAGGTAGTCGGCGAGGTCGGTGGCGGTCGAGAAGCCCTGCAGCGCGGCCGCGCGCATCGCGTCCGGCTTCACGGTGATGCCCGCGACCATCTCGGCGAAGATCCGCAGCGTGTCGGCAACGGTGTCGACCGTGTCGAACAGCGGTTCCTTGTCTTCCTGGTTGTCCTTGTTGTACGCGAGCGGCTGGCCCTTCATCAGCGTCAGCAGCGCCATCAGGTGGCCGTTCACGCGGCCCGTCTTGCCGCGCGCGAGCTCGGGCACGTCCGGGTTCTTCTTCTGCGGCATGATCGAGCTGCCGGTGCAGAAGCGGTCGGCGATGTCGATGAAGCCGACGCGCGGGCTCATCCACAGCACGAGCTCTTCGGAGAAGCGCGACACGTGCGTCATCACCAGCGCCGAGGCGGCCGTGAATTCGATCGCGAAGTCGCGATCGGACACCGCGTCGAGCGAGTTCGCGCAGATGCCGTCGAAGCCGAGCGTCTTCGCGACCGCATGACGATCGATCGGATAGCTCGTGCCCGCGAGCGCGGCCGCGCCGAGCGGCAGGCGGTTCACGCGCGTGCGGCAGTCGCGCATGCGTTCCGCGTCGCGCGTGAACATCTCGACGTACGCGAGCAGGTGGTGGCCGAACGTGACGGGTTGCGCGACCTGCAGGTGCGTGAAGCCGGGCATGATCGTGTCGGCGTTCTGTTCCGCGAGGTCGATCAGCGCGCCGCGCAGGTCGTTCAGCAGGCCGCCGATGCGGTCGATCTCGCCGCGCAGCCACAGGCGGATGTCGGTCGCGACCTGGTCGTTGCGCGAGCGGCCCGTGTGCAGGCGCTTGCCGGCATCGCCGATCAGCGCGGTCAGGCGCGCCTCGATGTTCAGGTGGACGTCTTCGAGGTCGAGCTGCCATTCGAATTCGCCGCGCTCGATCTCGCCCTTGATCTGTGCCATTCCGCGTTCGATCGCGGCCAGGTCGTCGGCGCTGATGATCTTCTGCGCGGCGAGCATGTTCGCGTGCGCGAGCGAGCCGGCGATGTCGACGAGCGCGAGGCGCTTGTCGAAAAACACCGACGACGTATAGCGCTTGACCAGTTCCGACATCGGTTCCGAGAAGCGGGCCGACCAGGCCTCGCCCTTTTTGTGCAGTTGGGACGTCATGGCGATTCTTCGAAGGGGAGTTGGGCAGCGTGCGCCGCCGAGGGAATCCTGCAATTCTAACATTCGCGGGCCTGCCGGCCGTGGCCCGCGCGGGCCGGCCCGCTCAGTCGCGCACGAGCACGACCAGCTTCAGGTCCTCGCGGTGCGCGGGCTTCAGCGTGATCTGCTGGTACACGAGGCGGCCGTCGGCCGGATGGTCGAATTCGCGCCGCCCGCCTTCGCGTTCGAACACGTCCTGCGACGCCCAGTACTGCGCGAACGCGTCGCTGCCGGCGGTCAGCGCGTCGATCAGCGCGCGCGTCGGCGCGTCGGCCAGGTGGCGGATCGAATCGGCGCGGAATTCGGCCGCGAGCCGCCGGGCGCGGGTTTCCCAGTCGACGATCAGCGTGCGCGCGGCCGGCGACATGAACGTGAAGCGCAGCAGGTTGCGGTCGTGCTCGCCGTCGAGCCAGCCGGAAAAGAGCGCGGCGGCCGGCGCGTTCCACGCGAGCGCGTTCCATTGCCGGTCGAGCACGTACGCGGGCGTCGCGATCGCCGCGACGGTCGCGGCGAGCGTCGGCGGCAGGTCGCCGCCCGCGACGTCGGGCTCGGCCGGATCGCGCTGCGCGGCCAGCTCGAACAGGTAGGCGCGCTCGGCCTTCGACAGTTGCAGCGCGACGGCGATCCGCGCGAGCGCGTCGGCCGATGCGGACACCGGGCGGCCCTGCTCGATCCACGTGTACCAGGTCGGGCTGACGCCGCACAGCTGCGCGACTTCCTCGCGCCGCAACCCCGGCGTACGGCGGCGCGGGCCGGGCGGCAGCCCGACGGCCTGCGGCGACAGCCGCTCGCGATGGGCACGGATGAATTCGCCGAGCGCACGGGCGGGCGTGGCGTCGAGCGGCGGGACGGAGGCGGAGGACGGCTGGTTCATGCGGAAACGGCAAAAGGGAAGCGGGGGCGCGGCAACGTTCAGGCAGGTGGATTGAATACCAGAATAACTGCTTAACTTGTACTGGTACAGACGCGGGCCTATTGTAGCGGGTCGCACGCTGGCAGGGCAGCGGGCGTCCCACCAAACGTGTTGCAGGGGGCCGGAATGCGCGCTGGCGCATCCATGCCGGCCGCTTGCGCAAGAGAAAGGAGCGAACGATGAAACACCACGACCAGGTCGCCGACGCATTCGGCACGACGGCCGCCGCCTATCTGACGAGCACGGTTCATGCGACGGGTGCCGACCTGCGGACGCTCGCCGACGCGGTGAGTGCGACGCCCGAGGCCGCGGTGCTCGATCTCGGCTGCGGCGCCGGCCACGCGAGCTTCGCGGTCGCGCCGCACGTACGCGACGTGGTCGCCTACGATCTCGCCGCGCCGATGCTCGCGACTGTCGATGCGGCCGCGCGCGAGCGCGGGCTCGCGAACATCCGCACGCAGCAGGGGCCGGCCGAGCGGCTGCCGTTCGATACCGCGACGTTCGACTGGGTCGTGAGCCGGATGAGCGCGCACCACTGGCACGACCTGCGCGCGGCGCTCGCCGAGGTGCGCCGCGTGCTGAAGCCGGGCGGCCGCGTGCTGATGATCGACATCGCCGGCAACGACCATCCGCTCCTCGATACGTACCTGCAGGCCGCGGAAGTGCTGCGCGACGCATCGCACGTGCGCGACTACCGGGCGGACGAATGGCTCGCGATGTTCCGCGAAGCCGGCTTCGACGCGCAGGTACACAGCCGCTGGCGGCTGCCGATCGATTTCGACACGTGGGTCGCGCGCATCCGCACGCCGGCCGACAGCGTGACCGGCATTCGCGCGCTGTGGGCGCACGCGCCCGACGAGGTGCGCGGCTACTACGCGGTGCAGCCCGACGGTTCGTTCGAGCACGACGCGCTGCTGATCGACGCGCATTGAACGCGCGGCGCGCCGCGCCATGAAAAAAGCCGCGACACGCGCTCGTGCGTATCGCGGCTTTCGCGTCCAGGCCGGCGCGGAACGCGCCCGCGCCGCGGGCGGATCAGCCGGTGTTGCGCAGGCCGGCCGCGATCCCGTTGATCGTCAGGTGGATCCCGCGGCGCAGCCGCGCGTTCGTGTCGCCCGCGCGGTGACGCTTGATCAACTCGACCTGCAGGTGGTTCAGCGGATCGAGATACGGGAAGCGGTTCTTGATCGAGCGCGCGAGCAGCGGGTTGGTCGCGAGGCGGCCTTCCTGCCCGGTGATCTCCGCGAGCGCCTGCGACGTGCGCTCCCATTCCGCGACGATCCGCTCGAACACGTGCTTGCGCAGCTTGCGGTCGGACACGAGCTGCGCATAGCGCGATGCGACCGCGAGATCGGTCTTCGCGAGCACCATGTCCATGTTCGACATCAGGTTCGAGAAGAACGGCCAGGTCTTGTTCATCTTCTTCAGCAGCGTGACGCGCTTCGTGCGTTCGGCGTCGTCCCCGGCGCCGTCGAGATACGCGCTCACCGCGCTGCCGAAGCCGTACCAGCCCGTCAGCAGCAGCCGGCACTGGCCCCACGAGAAGCCCCACGGAATCGCGCGCAGATCCTCGATCCTGCGCTGCTTCGGATCCTGCAGCTTGCGCGATGCCGGGCGGCTGCCGATGTTCAGCTCGGCGATCTCGGTGATCGGCGTCGACGAGAAGAAGTAGTCGGTGAAGCCCGGGGTCTCATAGACGAGCGCGCGGTACGCGGCCATCGCCGAATCGGACAGCGTCTGCATCGCGGCTTCGAACGCGGGCAACTGCGCGGGCGCGTTCGACTGCGGCAGCAGCGACGCCTCGAGCGTCGCGGCGACGACGGTCTCCAGGTTGCGCCGGCCGATCTCGGGGTTCGCGAACTTGCTCGCGATCACCTCGCCCTGTTCGGTCAGGCGGATCTGGCCGTTCACGGTGCCCGGCGGCTGCGACAGGATCGCCTGGTAGGTCGGGCCGCCGCCGCGGCCGACCGTGCCGCCGCGGCCGTGGAACAGCCGCAGCGTGATCTTGCGGGCGCGGAACAGGTCGACGAGCGCGAGTTCCGCGCGGTACAGCTCCCAGTTCGACGTGAGGAAGCCGCCGTCCTTGTTGCTGTCCGAGTAGCCGAGCATCACTTCCTGCTCGGCGCCCTGGTGGGCGATCAGCGCGTCGATGCCCGGCAGTGCGAAGTATTCGCGCATGATGCGCGCGGCGTCGCGCAGGTCGGGAATCGTCTCGAACAGCGGGATCACCATCAGGCTGTTCCTCGCGTCGCCGCCCGGCACGCCGAGCGCGCCCTCGAGCAGCCCCGTCTCCTTCTGCAGCAGCAGGACCTCGACGAGGTCGCTGACGGTTTCCGTATGCGAGATGATGTAGTTGCGCACCGCGCGCGCGCCGAATTGCGCGCGGACTTCGCGCGCCTTCTCGAACACGCCGAGCTCGCTCTGCGCGAGCGCCGAGTATTCGAAGTACGGCGAGCGCAGCGGGCGCGGGTCGGCGAGCGCGGCGAGCAGCACACGCAGCTTGTCTTCCTCGGCGAGCGCCGCGTAGTTCGCCTCGACGCCCGCGCGCGCGAACAGTTCGGCGACCACCGCTTCGTGGATGTCGGAGCTCTGGCGCAGGTCGATGCTCGCGAGATGGAAGCCGAATACCTCGGCCGCGCGCACGAGCGGCGCGAGGCGCGGCGCGGCGAGCGACGTGCCGTGGTGTTCGTCGAGCGAGGCGGTCAGCACCTTCAGGTCGGCGACGAACGCCTCGGAATCCGCATAAGGGATCGCGCGCACCGGCGGCGCGCCGCGGCCCGCGCTGCGCACGGGCACCGTGCCTTCGCCGACGCGCACGCGCGCGCTCGCGGCAAGCCGCGTGTAGATGCCGATCAGCGCGCGGCGATACGGTTCGTCGACGCGGTGCGGCGACTGGTCGGGCGAGGCGGCCGCGAGCGCCTTCACCGCGTCGTTCGCGCCGACCAGCAGGTTCGACACCGACAGCTCGGCGCCGAGCTTGTGCACCTGTTCCAGGTAGTGCTCGAGGATCACCGCGGCCTGGCGGTTGATCGCCTCGTCGAGCGTCGCGGCGGTCACGTTCGGATTGCCGTCGCGGTCGCCGCCGATCCAGCTGCCCATCTGGAAGAACGCGGGCACGCGCGCGGACAGGCCGTGCTCGGCGAGCGCGGCCTCGATGTCGCCGTACAGCGCGGGTAGCTCGTCGAGGAACGTCGCGCGGTAGTAGGACAGCGCGTTCTCGATCTCGTCGCCGACCGTCAGGCGCGCGTCGCGCAGCATGCGGGTCTGCCACAGCGCGGTGACGCGCGCGCGCAGCATCGCTTCGTTGTACTGGCGCTCGCGCGCGGTCAGTTCCTGGTCGCGCTCGGCGAGCAGGCGCGCGATGTCGTGCTGCGCGTCGAGGATGCTCTTGCGCTGCACTTCGGTCGGGTGCGCGGTCAGCACCGGCACGATCAGCGCATCGTCGAAGAAGCGCTGCAGCAGGCGCTTCGACGCGTTGCCGGTCGTCTTCAGCTGTTCGAGCGCGTACGCGACCGTGCCCGGTTGCGACGCCGAGCCCGCCAGCGCATGGATGCGGCGGCGGCGGTTGTGGTGGCGGTCTTCCGCGATGTTCGCGAGATGCGAGAAATAGCTGAACGCGCGCACGACGCTCACCGTCTGTTCCGGCGTCAGCTTGCGCAGTTTCTTCTCGAGCGTCTGCGCGGCTTCGTTGTCGTCCTCGCGGCGGAACTTGACCGCGGTCTGGCGGATCGTCTCGACGACGTCGAATACCGTATCGCCTTCCTGCTCGCGCACGACGTCGCCCAGCAGGCGGCCGAGGAAGCGGATGTCTTCGAACAGCGGACGGTCCTTGTCCTCGCGCGTGCGCGTGCCGGCCTTCGGCGCGGCGGCCGTGCGGGCGGCGGCGCCGGCGGCTTTCGTCACGCGTTTTGTCTGACGTATCGGGTCTTTCGGTTTCGTTGCCGTTTTCGCACGGCCGTTCGCGGCGGTGGCGACGGTGTCCGTCGAGGCGTCGGAGGAGGACAGGGCAGCATTGCGGCGCGCCGTGCGCGCCGATCCGGAAGACTTCACGATGGGTTTCCTTGGGAAAGCTCGAGTCAAAAGGAACTGCGGAAACTGCGGGAACTGCGGTCAAGCAACCAGCTACGTGCGGCACATCCGCACATCGGCGCCGCGACCCGCACGGGGGCAGGCCGGGCGCGGGCTCCGGGCCCGGGCGGGCCGGGGCGTGCGTGCTACCATTGTTCGATCTTCAATCCCGTCCTTCGATGTTCCAGCAATGAATTCCGAGACCCCCGCGGCCGGGCCGCGACAGGCACAGCCGCCCGCGACGTTGACGATTGCTTCGCGCGAGAGCCGCCTGGCGATGTGGCAAGCCGAACATGTGCGTGATGCGCTGCGCAAATTATATCCAGCTTGTGACGTGAAAATCCTCGGGATGACGACCCGCGGCGATCAGATTCTCGATCGCACGCTGTCGAAGGTCGGCGGCAAGGGCCTGTTCGTGAAGGAACTGGAGAGCGCGCTGGCCGACGGCCGCGCCGATCTCGCCGTGCATTCGCTGAAGGACGTGCCGATGGCATTGCCCGACGGCTTCTCGCTTGCCGCGATCATGGCGCGCGAAGACCCGCGCGATGCCTTCGTGTCGAACGACTACGCGTCGCTCGACGCGCTGCCCGCCGGCGCGGTCGTCGGCACGTCGAGCCTGCGCCGCGAAGCGATGCTGCGATCGCGATATCCGCACCTGGAAGTCCTGCCGCTGCGCGGCAACCTCGACACGCGCCTCGCGAAGCTCGACCGCGGCGACTACGCGGCGATCATCCTCGCGGCCGCCGGCCTGAAACGCCTCGGCCTCGACGCGCGCATCCGCACGCTGATCGACGTCGAAGCCAGCCCGCCCGCGGCCGGCCAGGGCGCGCTCGGCATCGAGATCGCCGCGCGCCGCGACGACGTCGCCGCGTGGCTCGCGCCGCTGCACGACCCACGCACGGCGCTCGCGGTCGAGGCCGAACGGATGGTGTCGCGCGCGCTCGGCGGCAGCTGCGAGGTGCCGCTCGCCGCGCATGCGGTGTGGCGCGCGGGCGAACTGTACCTGACGGGCCGCGTGTCGACGACCGACGGCAAGCGCGTGCTGACGGCCGAGGAGCGCGGCGCCGTGATGACGGTCGCCGATGCGCTCGCGCTCGGCCGTGCGGTGTCCGACGAACTCGAGGCGCAAGGCGCGCTCGACATCGTCCAGGCGCTGCTCGCGGCCTCGCAGGCCGGCAAGGGCGACGCCTGATGGCGGGCGGCGCGCGCGCGTTCACCGCTGTCCTGACACGTCCGGACGGCCAGTCCGACGCGCTTGCGTCGCAACTCGCCGAGGCCGGCTGCGACGTGCTCGAATTTCCGCTGATCGACATCGCGCCGGTCGACGACCCGGCGCCGCTCGATGCCGCGTTCGCGGCGCTCGCCGATTACGCGCTGGTGATTTTCGTGTCGCCGAACGCGATCGACCGCGCGCTCGCGCAGTACGGCGCGATCTGGCCGAATGCGCTGCCGGTCGGCGTGGTCGGGCCGGGCAGCGTCGCGGCGCTCGAGCGTCACGGCATCGCGGCGCCCGCGCACCGCGTGATCGCGCCGCAGGCGCCGGCCGACGGCGGCGTCCCCCATTACGATTCGGAAAGCCTGTTCGCGTGCATCGAGGCCGCGTTCGGCGGCGCGCAAGCGCTGGCGGGCCAGCGCGTGCTGATCGTGCGCGGCGACGGCGGGCGCGAATGGCTCGCCGACCGGCTGCGCGAGGCCGGCGCGGACGTCACGCTCGTCGCGGCGTACCGGCGCGTCGTGCCGGAGCCGCGCGTCGGCGCGTGGGAGCGCGTGCACGCGCTGCTCGACGGCCAGCCGCACGCGTGGCTCGTCACGAGTTCGGAAGGCGTGCGCAACCTGCACGAGCTGGCCCGCGCGCACCTGAACGATGTGGAGATCGACGCGCTGAAGCATGCGCCGCTCGTCACGCCGCACCCGCGGATCGAGCAGACCGCGCGCGCATTGGGTTTTGATAGGATTACGCTGACCGGCGCGGGCGATGAGCGCATCGTCCGCGCGTTTCGAACGATGGCCGACGAGGCCGTCCAACCGGCGACAGCCGTACCGGTGACTAAACGCATGACAGATACCAACGATTCCAAAAGCGTCGCTTCCCAGCCGGCCGCTGCATCCGCACCGCCGCCCAGCCCCCCTTATCTCGCGCCCGAGCCGCACGCGCGCCGCGGCGGCAGCGCGGTGCTGTGGTTCGTCGTCGTCGTGCTCGGCTGCGCGGCCGGTGTCGGCGGCTATGCGCTGAACCGCAAGATCGACCGGCTCGACGGCACGTTCGTCGCGCGCCAGAAGGCGCTCGACGCGCAGACGGCCGAAACGCGCATGAAGACCGAGCAGGCGCTCGCCAGCACGCACCAGGTCGACACGCAGCTCGCGCAGCTCGACGGCAAGCTCGCGGACGCGCAGAGCGCGCAGCAGGCGCTGCAGCAGCAATACCAGGACCTGTCGCGCAACCGCGATGCGTGGATGCTCGAGGAAGTCGACCAGATGCTGTCGAGCGCGAGCCAGCAGCTGCAGCTGACCGGCAACACGCAGCTCGCGCTGATCGCGCTGCAGAACGCCGACGCGCGTCTCGCGACGTCGCAGAGCGCGCAGGCCGTCACGGTGCGCAAGGCGCTCGCGCTGGACATCGAAAAACTGAAGGCCGCGCCGGCGGCCGATCTCACGGGCCTCGCGATCAAGCTCGACGACGCGATCGCGAAGATCGACGCGCTGCCGCTGTCCGGCGAGGCGATCGTGCCGCATGCGGCGCCGAAGGCCGCGCCGGTTGAAGCCGCTTCGTCGGCGGTAGCCGGCGAGCCGCGCTGGAAGGTGTGGTGGCACGACTTCTCGGCCGGCCTGGGCCAGCAGCTCAAGGGCCTCGTGCAGGTGCGCCGGATCGACAACGCGGACGCGATGCTCGCGTCGCCCGACCAGGGCTACTTCGTGCGCGAGAACGTGAAGCTGCGCCTGCTCACCGCGCGGCTGTCGCTGCTCGCGCGCAACGACAGCGCGATGAAGGCCGACCTGCACGCCGCGCAGGCGTCGCTCGGGAAGTATTTCGATCAGGCATCGAAGGACACGCAGACCGTCGAGGATCTGCTCAAGCAGGTTGACGGCGCGTCGCTGACGGTCGCGGTGCCGAACCTGAACACCAGCCTGAACGCCGTTCAGCAGTTCAAGAGCCGGGGGTAACGATGACGCTTCGAGGAATCGTCTGGCTCGCGGTCCTGTTCGCGATCGCCGCGGCGCTCGCCACCGTCGGCCGTTTCGACGCGGGGCAGGTGCTGCTCGTCTATCCGCCGTACCGGGTCGACGTGTCGCTGAACCTGTTCGTGATCGCCATCGTCGTGCTGTTCATCGTCGTGTACGCGCTGCTGCGCATCGTGCGCAACATCTGGCGCATGCCGCAGCGGGTTGCCGCGTATCGTGCGCGTTCGCGCAACGAGAAGGCGCAGGCGTCGCTGCGCGATGCGATTTCGAACCTGTACGCGGGCCGCTTCTCGCGCGCGGAGAAGGCCGCGCGTGAAGCGCTGTCGGTCGACGCGAACCTGGGCGCCGCGAGTCTCGTCGGCGCCACGGCCGCGCACCGGATGCACGAGTACACGCGCCGCGACGACTGGCTGTCGAAAGTCGATGCGCCGGAATGGCAGGACGCACGGCTGCTCGCCGCGGCCGACATGCGCGCGGATGCGCGCGATGCCGACGGCGCGCTCGCCGCGCTCGCCGACATGCAGGCCGGCGGCAAGCGCATCCATGCGCAGCAGGTCGCGCTGCGTGCGCAGCAGCAGTTGAAGAACTGGGCCGAGGTGCTGAAGCTCGCCAAGGCGCTCGAGAAGCGCGAGGCGCTGCATCCGGCCGCGGCCGTGCGGCTGCGCCAGCAGGCGGCGGAAAACCTGCTGCGCGAACGCCGGCACGACCCGGACGCGCTGCTCGAAGTGTGGCAGTCGCTGTCGCCGGTCGAGCGCCAGTCGCCGCGTCTGGCCGATCTCGCGGCCGACCTGCTCGTGCCGCTCGAGCGTCGCAACGAAGCGCGCCGCATCGTCGAGGACGCGCTCGCGCACAACTGGGATGCACGCCTGTTGCGCCGTTACCCGGATACGGCCGGCGCCGATGCGCTGCCGCTGATCCAGAAGGCGGAAGGGTGGAAGAAGGATCACCCGGACGATGCCGACCTGCTGTTCGCGCTCGGCCGCCTCTGCCAGCAGCAGCAGCTGTGGGGCAAGGCGCAGTCGTTTCTCGAATCGGCGTTGAAGCTGGCCGACAACGACGCGCTGAAGGTGCGGGCGCATCGCGCGCTCGCGCGCCTGTTCGAGCAGCTCGGCGAAACCGACAAGGCGGCGAAGCACTATCGCGAAAGCGCGCTCGCGATCACCGTGGTCTGACGCGGCGGCTGCGCCGCGCAAGACGCCCCGAACGCCAGGCGGCCTTCGGGGCTTTTTTTGTCCGTCATGCGCCGAGCCTGCGCAGCAGGTCCGCCTCGCTCGCGACGAACCAGACCGACTCCCCGCGATTGGACTCGCGAACGAGCGCGCGCAGCGCTTCGCTGCGCGCGAGCCGGCGGTCGATGTCGCCGACCACGCCGAGCCGGACGCCGTAGTTGACGAGCTTCTGCAGCACGGTGCCGGCCAGCCCGCTGTCGAGCCGGTAGAAGTCGTCGTGCAGCGCGTCCGCGGCGATCGCGATCCAGTCGGCTTCGTGCTCGTGCGCAAGCGCGACGAGGTCGAGCGCATCGCTTTCCCGCCGCACGAGGCCGGCACAAGGATCGCGGACCAGCACGCGGCTGCCGGCTGCCTGAACGATTCGGTGGTGCATGTCGATCGGTTTCGTCGAGATGAGAAACGCGAGCACGTTGTCGCGCTGCCCGCGGATGAAGTGACGCTGCTCGGGAAGCATCAGGACCTGCGCGTGCGGTACGAGACGCGTCAGGCGATCGTGCGTGTCGCGTGAATCGAGCAGCGCGTCGCGACCGCCGACGATCGCCAGGACGGGCGCGGACAGCGTGCGCAGCGTCGCGTCGTCGAATACCGGGATCGGTTCGAGGCGCGGGCGAAACCCGCGATCGACGGCGCGCATCAGTGCGAGCGCGTCACGTTCGGCCGGCGTCGACGCGGGCGGCAGGCGGCCGAGCACGCGCCGTCGCACGCAGGCGCGCCCGACCTCGCCGAGCAGCAGCAGCGGGAGTGCCCACCACAGAAACGGCTTTTGCCGGCCGATGCCGGACGGGCAGAGCAGCACGAGCCGCGTCACGCGCGCGGGCCGGCGCAACGCGAAGTCGAGCGCCGTGCGCGCGCCGAGCGAGATGCCGACGAACGCGGCGCGCGACACCTGCAGGCCGTCCAGCACGTCGTCGAGCCATTGCGCGTACGCGTCGCTTGCCAGCGGCGGGCGCGACGGCGCGCTCGGCCCCGCTTCGCCGATCACGTCGATCGCGTAGAGCCGGAAGTGCGTCGACCATGCGGCCGCGTAGTGCTGCCAGCTGGCCGCCGTCGTCTGCGCGCCATGGATCAGCACGACCGGCGGCGCGTGTTCGGGGCCGCAGGCGATCACGTGCGTCGCGCCGTGGCGCGTTTGCACCGTGATGCGCCGATGGCCGGCCGGCCAGTGCGACAGCGCGGCCGCGTAGGCGGCGCGAATCGCGCGTGCGTGGCGGGGCGACCGGAAGATCGCGCTCATGTCCCGCTTTTCTGCAGCAGCATGTCGAGCGACGACATCAGCGCCGCCGTGTCGGCCGGCGTCGCGGCGACGACGACCTTGACCAGGCTCGAGGCGGGGTCGAACGTGACGTCGATCCGCACGGGATCGACGTACGACGTGCGGCCCGACGCCATCGCGTGCAGCGACCGCGACAGGTACTGGTGCAGCGATTGCGACGCGTCGGGGATGTCGACGATGCTGGTGACGCGCACCGCGCGCGGAGCGGCGGCCGGCGCCGCCGGCGCGAACGCGGCGAGGTCGGTGTCGAGGATGCGGTACGCACGGCCGACCCGCGTCGCGCGCAGCTTGCCGTCGCGAATGAACCGCAGGACGGTCTTCGGATGGACGCGCAGGCGTGCGGCAGTGTCTTCGACGGTGTGGAACATGATCGGCAAATGATTCCCTGAATGTTCTTTATTGTTCCATATATATAAGAGCATAAGGGAATAATTTGGTGGATAAGGTGCCATCGTCCGTCTGGCGTGGCGTCCGGTCGATCCGGGTGGCGCCGGTCCGAAAGCAAAAACGCCCCGGCGACCGGACGGATGCCGGTCGCCGGGGCGTTTCGGTGGAGGCAGTCGGTCGGCCGGCGCGCTCCGTGTGCCCGGTGTGCGGTTACGCGCCGCGCATCACTTGTCGACCAGCCGCTTCGGCACCGACAGCGCGAGCAGCCCGCCGAGCACGAGGAACCCGGCGAGCATGTACATGCCCGCATCGTTGGCGCTCGTCGCCTGCTTGAGCCATCCCATCAGGTAGGGGCTCAGGAAGCCGGCGAGGTTGCCGATCGAATTGATCATCGCGATGCCGGCCGCGGCGGCCGTGCCGCCGAGGAAGGCGGTCGGCAGGCTCCAGAACAGCGGCAGCGTCGTCAGGATGCCGATCGTCGCGAGCGTGAGGCCGAACATCGCGAGCGCGGTCTGGTGCGCCCAGATCACCGACAGCACGAGCCCGAGCGCGCCGATCGCCGCCGGAATCGCGAGGTGCCAGCGGCGTTCGCGGCGCTTGTCCGCGCTGCGCGCGATCAGGATCATCGCGACCACCGCGGCCGCATACGGAATCGCCGACAGCAGGCCGATCATGATCGTGTCGGTCACGCCCGTCGCCTTGATGATCGTCGGCAGCCAGAAGCCGACGCCGTAGAGCCCCATCACGAACGAGAAATAGATCAGCGCCATCAGCCATACGCGCGGGCTCGACATCACCGCGCCGAGCGACAGGTCCTCCTTGGTCGCTTCCTCCGCGTCGACGTTGCGGGCGAGCAGCGCCTTCTCCTCGTCGGTCAGCCACGTCGCCTTCGCGATCCGCTCGTCGAGCGTGAAGAACACGAGCACGCCGGCGAGCACCGACGGGATGCCTTCGAGCAGGAACAGCCATTGCCAGCCGTGCCAGCCGCTCACGCCGTCGAACGCCTTCAGGATGAAGCCCGAGATCGGCCCGCCGATCACGCCGGACAGGGCGACGGCCGTCATGAAGAACGTCGTCATCCGGCCGCGCCGGTGCGCGGGATACCAGTACGTGAGGTAGAGGATCACGCCGGGGAAGAAGCCCGCTTCGGCGACGCCGAGCAGGAAGCGCATCACGTAGAACATCGCGGGCGTCGTGACGAACATCGTCAGGATCGAGATCACGCCCCAGGTCGCCATGATGCGCGCGATCCACACCCGCGCGCCGACCTTGTGCAGGATGATGTTGCTCGGCACTTCGAACAGGAAATAGCCGAAGAAGAAGATCCCGGCGCCGAGCCCGTACACGGTGTCGCTCAGGTTCAGGTCGCTCGCCATCTGCAGTTTCGCGAAGCCGACGTTCACGCGGTCGAGATACGCGACCACGTAGCACAGCAGCAGGAGCGGCACGAGCCGCCACGAGACCTTGCGGTAGGTTGCTTCCTCGAATGCGCCGGACGAGCCCGGCAGCGACTGCGTCGATGTTGCCATGTTGTCTCCAGTCCTTGTAGTTGGCCGGAGCGGGCGCAGCGGCGCCCGATCCGGTTTCGTGCGAAGCAATGGCGTGATTGTCGTGCCGCCCGTTACGACTAGATGCAGCGCCCGCCGTCGACTTCGAGGCACACGCCGGTGATGAACTCGGCCTCGTCGGATGCAAGGTAGAGCGCCGCGTTCGCGATGTCCTGCGGCGTCGAGAAGCGGCCGAGCGGGATCGTCGCGAGAAAGCGGCGGCGGTTTTCCGGCGTGTCCTCGCAGCCCATGAACTCGGTCATCAGCGCCGTCTCGCCGAGCACGGGATTGATGCAGTTCACGCGGATGCGGTCGGCGCCGAGCTCGGCCGCGAGCGACTTGCTCGCGGTGATCATCGCGCCCTTCGTGCTGTTGTACCAGACGAGGCCCGGGCGCGGCCGCACGCCGGCCGTCGACGCGACGTTGACGAACACGCCGCCGCCCTGGGCGCGGAAGTACGGCACGAAGGTCTGCACGCACCAGAACAGGCTCTTCATGTTGACCGCGTACACGCGATCGAACTCGGCTTCCGTCACGTCGAGCACGGGCTTGTTGCGGTGCGTGGTGCCCGCGTTGTTCACGACGATCTGCACCGCGTGGAAATCGTCGAGCGCGGCCTGCAGCAGCGCATGCCAGTCGTCCTGCCTCGACACGTCGCCGGCGACCGCGATCGCCTTGCCGCCCGCGAGCGCGATCTCGCTCGCGACGCGCTCGGCCGCCGCGCCGTTCAGGTCGTTGACGACGACGTTCGCGCCTTCGCGCGCATACGTCTTCGCGATGCCTTCGCCAAAGCCCGAGCCGCCGCCCGTGACGATGGCCGTCTTGCCGCTCAACCGCATGGTGTGTCTCCTGTACTGGTTATCAGAATCGTCGTGCGTCATGTCGCGACCGGCCGCCGCCGGCGCGTTCAGCCGTGGCGGATCGCGATCGTCTTCAGCGCGGTGAAGCCGTACAGCGCCTCGAAGCCTTTTTCACGGCCGTGGCCCGAGTGGCCGACGCCGCCGAACGGCAGCTCGACGCCGCCGCCCGCGCCGTAGTTGTTGATGAACACCTGGCCCGCGCGCAGGCGGCGCGCAAGCCGCATCTGGCGCGCGCCGTCGCGCGTCCAGATGCCCGCGACGAGGCCGTATGGCGTGCCGTTCGCGAGCGCGACGGCTTCGTCCTCGTCGACGAAACGCATCGCGGCGAGCACGGGGCCGAACACTTCCTCCTGCGCGAGGCGGTGCGACGGCGGTACGTCGCGCAACAGCGCCGGGGCCTGGTAGAAGCCGCTTTCGGGCGCATCGGCGACGACCTGCCCGTGCGCGGCCATCGGAATGCCGTCGTGCTGCGCGTCGGACAGGAAATCCCACACGCGCTGCTGCTGCTTCGCGTTGATCAGCGGGCCGCAGTCGAGATCGGCGCGGCTCGGGCCGACGCGCAGCCCGTTGAACGCGGTGGCGAGGCGCTCGACGAGCGGCTCGTACACAGCGCGCTCGATCAGCACGCGGCTGCCGGCCGAGCAGGTCTGCCCGCCGTTCTGCACGATCGCGGACACGAGCACGGGCAGCGCCGCCTCGAGATCGGCATCGGCGAACACGATCTGCGGCGACTTGCCGCCGAGTTCGAGCGTGACGGGCACGTGGTTCTCGGCCGCCATCTGCGTGACCAGCTTGCCGGTGGCCGGCGAACCCGTAAACGAGATGTGGTCGATGCCCGGATGGCGCGCGAGCGCGGCACCGGCTTCGTGGCCGTAGCCGGTGACGATGTTGAGCGCACCGGCCGGCAGACCGGCTTCGGCGGCGAGCTCGGCGACGCGCAGCACGGACAGGCACGCATCCTCGGCCGGCTTGACGACGCACGCGTTGCCGGCCGCGAGCGCCGCGCCGACGCTGCGCCCGACAATCTGCATCGGGTAGTTCCACGGCACGATGTGGCCCGTGACGCCGTGCGGCTCGCGCACCGTCAGCACCGTGTAGCCGGCCTGGTAGGGGAGGGTTTCGCCGTGCAGCTTGTCGGCGGCGCCCGCGTAGAACTCGAAGTAGCGCGCGAGCGCGGCCGCGTCGGCGCGTGCCTGCTTCAGCGGTTTGCCGGTATCGCGCGCCTCGATCGCGGCGAGTTCCTCGATCGAATCGGTCACGCGCGCCGACAGCCGCATCAGCACGCGGCCGCGTTCGGCGGCGCTCGCGGCGCCCCACGGGCCCGCGAACGCGTCGCGGGCCGCGGCGACCGCGCGCTCGACATCGGGCGCCGTGCCGCGCGCGATGACCGCGAACGGCTGGCCATCGGAGGGATCGACGACCGCGATGGTTTCCAGTTGCGCGGGCAACGTCCATTCGCCCGCGATGAAGTGCTTCGCCTCTTCCATGCCTGCTCCCGTGTACCCGGGTTGGCGCTTCAGCGCCGACGCCGATGCCGTGCCACGCGGCCGGCAGTGCGACGGCCGACCATCCGGAACGATTATCGCGCCGATCGTCATCCGGACGCCACCGGTCGATTGGCTATAATGGCGCATTCCCTTGGGGGGCGCCCGCGCCGGTGCATCGGCCGCTGCGCCCTGTCCCGAATTCCCATCGACCTACAGAGAGTGCTCATGAGCTTCAATCATGTTCCGGCCGGCAAGGACCTGCCGCAAGATTTCAACGTGATCATCGAGATTCCCGCGCAAAGCGACCCGGTGAAGTACGAGGCGGACAAGGAACTGGGCCTTCTCGTCGTCGACCGCTTCATCGGCACGGGCATGCGCTATCCGGTGAACTACGGCTACATCCCGCAGACGCTGTCGGGCGACGGCGATCCGGTCGACGTGCTGGTGATCACGCCGTTCCCGCTGCTGGCAGGCTCGATCGTGCGCTCGCGCGTGCTCGGCATGCTGCAGATGACCGACGAGTCGGGCGTCGACGCGAAGCTGGTCGCCGTGCCGCACGACAAGGTCTGCCCGATGACGGCGAACCTGAAGTCGATCGACGACGTGCCCGAGTACCTGAAGGACCAGATCAAGCACTTCTTCGAGCAATACAAGGCGCTCGAGAAGGGCAAGTGGGTGAAGGTCGAAGGCTGGGCCGGCATCGAAGCCGCGCACAAGGAAATCACCGACGGCGCCGCGAACTACAAGAAGTAAGCGGCGTGCCGGCCGACGGCCGGTTCGTACGGAACGCAGACCGCGCGTGTCTCCTCAGGAGGCCGCGCGGTTTTGTTTTGGGCGCGCGGGTTTCCGGCGTGCGGACGGCGCCGCGGCCGGCGCGGTCTTCGCACGTGTTGCGCGGGGCGGGGCCGCTTCGATGGTTGTCGCGGCCGATGGCCGGCGACGGGCCGGCTCGGAAGCGGCGTTCTTGCGCGTGTTCGCCGCGGGCTGGCCGACGGCGGCCGGGGCCTTCGGTTTCGATGAAGCGGATGCGGGCGGCCTGGTCTTCTTTACCGACATGCCGCGCGACGCGGTCTTTTTTACGGCTGTGGCGCCGTCGGCTTGTGCACGTTTCGCTTCCGGCGCGGCCTTTTTGGCTTTCGTCGCCGCTGGTTTGCGCGTTGCCGCCTTTGCCGGTTTGCCGACTTTCCCGGCCTTCACGTTTTCCGCTGCAGCCGGTTGCGCCGCGGCCGTGTCCGCCAGGTTGTCGGCGTTCTCCGCCTTCGCCTGCTTGCGCCCGCGCGTGCGCACCGGTGAGCCGGCCGCGTCCGCGCTTTCATCGAGCGTCGCCACGACGGGCAACACCGATTCGAGCGTCCGCAACCCGGCCGCCAGCTCCCGCTTCTGCACGGGCGTAAGCCGCTTCACCCAGTATTCCGCCCGCGACGCGCTCGACCGGTCGGGCAGCGGAAACGACGCGAGCACCGCACGCGGCTTGCGCGAGCGCGTGTAGCGCGCGCCCTTGCCGGACGCGTGTTCGTCGAAGCGCGCGGCAACGTCGGTCGTGATGCCCGTATAGACGCTGTCGTCGGCGCATTCGATCAGATACAGAAACCAGGACATGGCAGGGCGGCGGAGTGCGAAGCCGCCAGTGTCTCAGAAAAAACGCGCGTCAACGCCACCGGTCGCCGTGTCCGTCGCGAAAGCGGCTCGGCGCCGCGCCGAGTTCGCGCGTGAAGAAGCGCGTGAACGCGCTCGTCGAACGGAAGCCGACGCGCACGCCGATCTCGCCGATCGGCAACTGCGTGTTCAGCAGCAGGTCGCGTGCTTCGCCGAGTCGCGCCTGCGCGACGAGCGCATGGAACCCGACGGCTTCGCGATGCAGCCGCCGGCGCAGCGTCCAGCGCGACATCGCGAAGCGCGTGCATACGTGCTGCATCAGCGTGTCGGTCGGCACGTCGACTTCGTCGGACGTGCGCAGCCAGTCGCGCACGCACTGCTCGACCGACGAGCCGAACGTCGAGCGTGCCCGCACGCGCTCGCGCGCGGCGTCGGCCGCATGACGCTGGATGCCGGCGAGCGGCGCGTTGTAGCGCTCGAACGGCGTGTCGAGGTGCGCGGAGCGCAGCACGATGCGATTGTGCGCGGCGTCGAACGACATCGGCGCGCCGAGCATGTCGCGCAGCGCGGCGGCGGGCGCGAACGCGCGGCCGGCGAATTCGGCGTCGGCGATGCGTGCGTGCGGATCGTACAGGCGCGCGAGTGCCGCGAGGATCGCGAGGTTGGTGAATGCGCTGCCCGCGTGCCGGCCGTCGCCTTCGTTCACGTACTCGAGCGCGATCGCATCGCGATGCTCGTGCGCGAACACCCAGTCGACGTTGCCGATCAGCTCGCGATAGTGCAGGTAGCCGTGCAGCGCGTCGCGCAGCGTCGCCGCGTTGCACGTGATGCCCGCGAGTTCGGGAAACTGCACGAGCCACGGCACGACTTGCGGCGGCGGGCGACGCCACGACAGCGGCCAGCCGCTCGTCAGCTGCATCGCAGCCACATGCCGGTCGCCCGCGATGCGGCGCGCGTCGTCGGCGAGCTCGGCCGGCCCGATGCCGAGCGTGTCGTAAAGCGGCGCGGGATCGATGCCGTTCGCGCGCGCGTCCTCGCACAGCCAGCGGTAGATCCGCACGGATACCGATTTCTGTTGCAACTCCATGTCTGTCTCCCTGTCGTCATGCCGTTCGGGTTTGTCCCCGCTGCGAGAGGTCAACGCATGCTCCTCCCGGTCAAGCGTGGTGACCGGTCACTTTTTAGACTCGGACGCTGGAGTGTGGCGACAAGTACAACAGAACGATTCTGGAGGATCAATGAAAACTTCGCTGTTCCGGTGTTCGACGATTGCGTCCGCGTGTGCGCTCGCGGTGCTGCTCGCGTCGTGCGGCGGCGACGACATCCAGGCGGGCCCGAGCGCGCCGGCCGACCCCGATGCGGCGGCCGACCGGCGCGCGGCCGCGCTCGTCGCGCAACTGACGACCGACGAGAAGCTGCAGCTCGTGCACGGCACGGGCATGCCCGCGCTCGACCTGGGCGGCCCGTTCCCGGCCGACGCGCTGAACGGCGCCAGCTACATCCCCGGCGTGCCGCGGCTCGGCATTCCGGCGCTCAGCAGCGCCGATTCGGCGGGCGGCGTGAACGTGAAGAACGCGCGCGTGACCGCGCTGCCGGCGCCGGTCGCGCTCGCGGCGACCTGGGATCCCGCGCTGGCGGGCACTTACGGCACGCGCATCGCGCTGGAACTGCGCGCGCTCGGTTTCGCGGAAGGGCTCGGCGGCGGCGTGAACCTCGCGCGCGAGCCGCGCAACGGCCGCACGTTCGAATACATGGGCGAGGATCCGGTGCTCGCGGGCACGCTGAGCGCCGCGCGCACGCAGGCGACGCAGGCGCAGAAGGTGATCGCGACGATCAAGCATTTCGCGTTCAACGACCAGGAAACCAACCGGATGACGATCGATTCGGTCGTCGACGAGCGGACCATGCGCGAGGCCGAGCTGCTCGCGTTCGAGATCGGCGTGAAGGACGGTCAGCCGGGCAACGTGATGTGCTCGTACAACAAGCTGAACGGCGTGTATGCCTGCGAGAACCCGTATCTGCTGACGACGGTGCTGAAGAACGAATGGGGCTTCAAGGGCGTCGTGCAGTCCGACTGGGGCGCGACGCACTCGACCGTCGCGGCCGTGCAGGCCGGGCTCGACGAGGAGCAGCCGGGCGCGGCCGACGACGGCAACGCGCCGCTCGGCTCCTACTTCAACTCGAAGCTGCGCGCGGCGCTGCAGGCCGGCAGCGTGTCGGCCGCGCGCCTGAACGACATGGTGCAGCGCAAGCTGCGCACGCTGATCCGCATCGGCGTGATGGATGCGCCGCCGAAGCCGGGCGGTGCGATCGACGAGGCCGCCGGCAACGCCGATGCGCTGGCGATCGCGCGGCAATCGGCGGTGCTGCTGAAGAACGCGGCCGTGCCCGGCGATGCGCAGCCCGTGCTGCCGCTCGCGGCCGGCGCGCTCAAGTCGGTCGTCGTGATCGGCGGGCATGCGGATGCCGGCGTGCTGTCGGGCGGCGGCTCGGGCGCGGTACCGGCGATCGACGGCAACGCGGTGACGACCTGCGAGCAACCGGCCGGCACGCTGTTCGGCGGCTGCGCGACCTGGTACAAGTCCGCGCCGCTCGCGGCGATCCGCGCGAAGGCGCCGAACGCGTCGGTCAGCTATCTCGACGGGACCGATGCGAATGCCGCGGCGGCCGCGGCCGCGCAGGCCGATGTCGCGATCGTGTTCGCGACGCAGTGGCAAACGGAAGGGCTCGACCTCGCGAGCCTGTCGCTGCCGGATGCGAAGGCCGATCCGTACAACCAGCAATACGACCAGAACGCGCTGATCGCGGCCGTCGCCGCGAAGGCGAAGCGCGTGGTCGTCGTGCTCGAGAACGGCAGCCCGGTGCTGATGCCGTGGCTCGCGAACGTGCACGGCGTGCTCGATGCCTGGTATCCGGGCGCGCAGGGCGGCCAGGCGATCGCCGACCTGCTGTTCGGCGACGCGAATCCGTCGGGCCGGTTGCCGCTGACGTTCCCGAAGCAGGAAGCCGACCTGCCGCAGCCGGCGATCGATCCGTCGCGCACGCAGACCGTCTATGCGGAAGGCCTCGCGTACGGCTATCGCTGGTTCGACGCGAAGGCGATCGAGCCGCTGTTCCCGTTCGGCTACGGGTTGTCGTACACGACGTACGCGATGTCGGGGATGTCGGCGCAGGCCGACGCGGCGGGCAACGTGAAGGTCGGCGTGACGGTGACGAACACGGGCGCGCGTGCCGGTGCGCAGACGGTGCAGATCTACGCGGCGCTGCCCGCTTCGCTCGGCGAGCCGCCGAAGCGGCTCGTCGGCTGGACCAAGGTCGCGCTGCAGCCGGGCGAGGCACGCACGGTCAGCGTCGCGGTGCCGGCGCAGCGCTTCGCGGTATGGGATGCGAATGCGCATGCGTGGCGGGTCGGCGCGGGGAGCTACGTGCTGTCGGCCGCCGCGTCGTCGCGCGACCCGCAGGCGCTGTCGCAGACGGTGACGCTCGCCGCGCACTGAGCCGGAGGCGGCCGTGCGTCATGCGGCGAGGCCGGTCGTGGCCTCGCCGCATGACGACGTGCCTGCCGGTGCTATTCGGTGCCGCGCCGGAACGGATCGTGTTCGCGCAACTCGTCGACGTACGCGTGGATATGTTCGGTCTCGCGTTCGAGGAAGCGCGCGACCGCATCGGAAAACGCCGGGTGCGCGAGCCAGTGCGCGGAGTGCGTGACGGTCGGCAGGAAGCCGCGTGCGAGCTTGTGCTCGCCTTGCGCGCCGCCTTCGAACGTGTCGAGCCCGGCCTCGATGCAGAATTCGAGCAACTGGTAGTAGGCCGTTTCGAAATGCAGGCAGGGGACGTGTTCGATCGCCCCCCAGTAGCGGCCGTACAGCGTGCCGCCGCCGTGCTCGCCGCGCCGGTACACGGCGAGCGCGCTCGCGATCGGCCGGCCGTCGGCTTCCGCGATCACGAGCAGCAGGTTCTCGGGCATCGTCGCGCCGATCGTGCGGAAGAAATCGAGGTTCAGGTACGGGCTCGAAAAGTGTTCGCGGTAGGTCTGCCGGTAGCAGCGCGAGAAGAAGCGCCAGTCGGCGTCGGTGATCCGGTCGCCGGTCAGCCGCCGGAACGTCACGCCCGCGTCGTGCACCTTGCGTCGCTCCGCGCGGATGTTCTTGCGCTTCTTCTGCTCGAGCGTGCCGAGGAAGTCGTCGAAGTGACGGTAGCCGTCGTTGAGCCAGTGGAACTGCACGCCTTCGCGCAGCATCATCCTCATCGATTCGAGCAGCCGCGCCTCGTCGCCGGTCGGGAACAGCACGTGCAGCGACGACACGTCGCTCTGCTCGGCGAACGCGAGCAGCGTGGCCGCGAGCCGGCGGCGTGCGTCGTCGTCGGCCGCGAGCAGGCGCGTGCCCTGCACGGGCGTGAACGGCACCGCGCACAGCAGCTTCGGGTAGTAGGGCAGGTCGTTGCGCTGATAGGCGTCGGCCCACGCCCAGTCGAACACGTATTCGCCGTAAGAATGCTGCTTCGCGTAGACGGGCGCGGCGGCCGCGAGGCGGCCGGTGCGCTCGTCGGTCAGCGTGACGAAGTGCGGCGACCAGCCGGTCTCGTCGACCGCGCAGCGCGCGACGTGCAGTGCGTCGAGAAATTCGTGGCGCAGGAACGGCGTCGGCTGCGCGTCGCGGGCGAGCAGCGCGTTCCATTCGTCGGCCGGCACCTCGGCGGGGGACGACAGGATGCCCGTGCGATAATCGATGCGTGCGTGTTTCAAGCGTGAATCCGTACCGTTGGATGTTGCCGGATGCGTGCCGCCGCGGCCCGCGTCCGGTTCGATTTCGTCAGCCGTTCCGGGCGCGCCGCCCGATCCCGCCATGAAGACCCGACTCGCTCTTGCCCAGATCAACGTCACCGTCGGCGATTTCGCCGGCAACGTCGCGCGGATCGTCGCGGCCGCACGCGCCGCGCACAACGATGGTGCGCAGCTGATGGTCGCGCCCGAACTCGCGCTGTCCGGCTATCCGCCGGAAGACCTGCTGCTGCGGCCCGCGTTCTACGCGGCGGCGGCATCTGCGCTCGCTGCCCTGGCCGACGCGCTGAAGGCGTTCGACGGGCTCGCGGTGCTGGTCGGCCATCCGTTGCGCGGTCCGGGCAGAGGGCCGGGCAGCGGTGCGGGCGCCGATCCGCACGCGCCAGCCGTCGATGGTAATGCAAACCGCCCGATCGAGCGCGGCGTGCCGCCCACCGATACCTTCAACGCGGTATCGCTGATCGTCGGCGGGGAAATCGTCGGCACCTACCGCAAGCAGGATCTGCCGAACGCCGAGGTGTTCGACGAGAAGCGCTACTTCGCGACGGACGCCGAGCCGCTCGTGTTCGAGCTGAACGGCGTGAAATACGGCGTGATCATCTGCGAGGACGCGTGGCATGCGTCGGCCGCGCAGATCGCGAAGGCGGCCGGCGCACAGGTGCTGCTGATCCCGAACGGCTCGCCGTACCACATGAACAAGGAAGCGGTGCGCATCGACATCCTGCGCGCGCGGATCCGCGAGACCGGGCTGCCGATGGTGTACGTGAACCTCGTCGGCGGCCAGGACGAGCTCGTGTTCGACGGCGGCTCGTTCGTGCTCGACGCGCAGGGCGCGCTCGTCGCGAAGATGCCGCAGTTCGACGAAGGCCATGCGATCGTCGAATTCGACGGCGCGCGGCCGTTGCCCGCCACGATCGCGCCCGAGCTGTCGACGGATGCGCAGGTGTACCGCGCGCTCGTGACCGGCGTGCGCGACTACATCGGCAAGAACGGTTTTCCCGGCGTGCTGATCGGGCTGTCGGGCGGCGTCGATTCGGCGCTGGTGCTGGCCGTCGCGTGCGATGCGCTCGGGCCCGGGCGCGTGCGCGCGGTGATGATGCCGTCGCGCTTCACGGCCGACATCTCGACCACCGACGCGGCGGAGATGGCGCGGCGCGTCGGCGTGCGCTACGACGAGATCGCGATCGAGCCGATGTTCGACGCATTCCGCGCGGCGCTTGCCGGCGAGTTCGCGGGCCGCGCGGAAGACGCGACGGAGGAGAACATCCAGGCGCGCATCCGCGGCACGCTGCTGATGGCGCTGTCGAACAAGTTCGGCTCGATCGTGCTGACGACCGGCAACAAGAGCGAGATGGCGGTCGGCTACTGCACGCTGTACGGCGACATGGCCGGCGGTTTCGCGGTGATCAAGGACATCGCGAAGACGCTGGTCTACCGGCTCTGCCGCTATCGCAACGCCACGGCCGACTACGGGCTGCGCGACGTGATTCCCGAGCGGATCCTCACGCGCGCGCCGTCGGCCGAACTGCGCGATAACCAGACCGACCAGGACAGCCTGCCCCCGTACGACGTGCTCGACGCGATCATGCGGATGTACATGGAAGAAGACCGGCCGCTCGCGGAGATCGTCGCGGCGGGTTATGCGCAGGCCGACGTCGAACGCGTGACGCGGCTCATCAAGATCAACGAATACAAGCGCCGCCAGGCGCCGATCGGCATCCGCGTCACGCATCGCGCGTTCGGGCGCGACTGGCGCTACCCGATCACGTCGCGGTTCACCGAACGTCTCGATTGAGCCGTGCTGGGCCGGAGGCGGCCCGCAGGCTTACAATCGGGAACGCGATTTTTCATCCAAACGAGCATTGGGGGACAACCACCATGAAACGCATCACCGCCATCATCAAGCCGTTCAAGCTGGACGAAGTCCGCGAAGCGCTCGCCGAAGTGGGTCTCACGGGCCTGACCGTGACGGAAGTGAAGGGTTTCGGCCGCCAGAAGGGCCATACCGAGCTGTATCGCGGCGCCGAATACGTCGTCGACTTCCTGCCGAAGATGAAGATCGAGGTGGTCGTCGCGGAAGCGCAGGTCGACCAGGTGATCGACGCGGTGATCGGCGCGGCGCGGACCGGCAAGATCGGCGACGGCAAGATCTTCGTGTCGGACGTCGAGCGCGTGATCCGCATCCGCACCGGCGAAGAGAACGAAGCGGCCGTCTGAACGCCGTCGTGCGTCGCCGGGCCTGCGCAAGCCCGTGGTTTGCGGGAGCAGGCGCCAAGCCGGCCCGCCCAAGAAAAAACGGTGCGGATACCCGGTTGGGTACCGCACCGATACGCGCCTCTCGCAGCAGCGTGGAAAGTGTTGTCGAATCGTTCTTTGACGGCGCCTGATCAGAACAGGTGCTGGATACCGGCGTAGACGCCGGTCTGGCTGCCGCCCGGATTCGGGTTGCCCGTCGACACGGCCGTGCCTGCACCGTTCGCGTTCAGGCCGAAGTTCGCGTTCTTGCTGTTGCGCACGGTTGCGACCTGCAGGTCGAACAGCGTGCGCTTCGAGATGTTGTACGAGCCGCCGACCGTGTAGATGTTCGCGTTGCCGCCGCCGTGGTTCGCGTTCACGTGATACACGGCTGCGATCAGCGCCGCTGCCGGCGTTGCCTGCCACGTCACGCCGCCCCAGACCTGCTGGGTACCCGTCACGCCGGCGTTCACTGCCGGGCCGCCGCTGCCGTCCGCGCGCGATGCCTGGTAGGCCGCCTGCACCTTGAACTGGCCGAGGAACACGTTCACGCCCGCGAAGTATTCACGCGAGTAGTTGAACACGTCGGAGAAGCGGCCGTTGCTGTCGCGCGTTTCGTCGTAGATGCCGCGCAACTGGAACAGCGAGTTCGTGTAGGTGACCTGACCGCCCATTGCACGGCCCGGTTGGCCGGCCGTCGTGTTGCCGTTGAAGCTGGTCGAGTTCGAGAACGAGAACTGGCCGTAGAAGTCGAGGCCGTAAAGCGACGGCGACTGGTACGACACGTTGTTGCTGGTCTTGTTCCAGTTGCGGCCGCGCACCAGCGAGGCCGTCGACCAAGCCGACTGGCCGAACGGGTCGAAGTCCCACACGCCGTTGGCGATCGCGAGCTCGCGACCCAGCAGCAGCGTACCGTAGCGGTCGTTCGAGATACCGACGGTCGCGAAACGATCCCAGATCGAGCCGCTGAAGCCGCCCGTCATCGTGTTGAACGCGCCTTCGAGGTGGAACAGGACCTTGTTGCCGCCACCGATGTCCTCGCTACCCTTCAAGCCCCACAGGCTCGTGCCCCAGTCGCCGCTTTCCGCGCGCACTTGGTGGCCGTTTTGCAGGCCGTTCAGGTACTCGATGCCCGCATCCAGGCGGCCATACAGCGTGACGCTGCTCTGCGCGTGCGCCGTCACCACCCCAGCAGCCATCAGCGCGGCCGCGACCAAAGCTTTCTTCATCATCTCCTCCATACCCTGTCAAAAAGTCAACCCAGACTGCACGAGATGCCCGGAGCGCGAGCGCCGGGCAAAAGCGGGATAACCAGGGAGACCTCGTGCAGGGCCGGTAAGCGCGGCACGCGGGCAAGCGGACGGAAAACCGTTGAGCGGTCCCGCGCAGCCGGGTCGGCCTGCGGGGTCTCCTTGTAGTGTCGTGAAGCTAAACTACATTTCACGAACTTCGTTTTGCTACTTTGGTTACTAATTTAGCAAAAATACAATTTTGTGGCGATGGAAATCGTTGTTTGACTAACCGCTGTCGCCAAATTGCCATGCAACACGGTGGGCAACAGGTGCACCGAGGGTTGGCGATTAACGGAAAACCCTTGTCCCGCAAGGGAGACACGAATTTTTTGGATAGGGGTCAAGGATTGCCACTATTGACGTTGCGAATGCGCGGGCGTAAGCGCGAAAGTCGCGAAATTGGTAAGTATTTCGTAATGATTCGGGCGGTTTCGGCGAACGCAGGCCGGCGCCTGAAACGCCCGTCGCACAAGGCGCGCGGAACCTAGCGCGGGCCCGGCCGCGCGTCGAGCAACTGCGCGCGAATCCAGCGGTGCGCATCGGTGCGCGCATGCTTCGCGTGCGAGTAGACCTTCACCGTGTAGCGCGGGATCTCGAACGGCGCGGGAAAGATGCGGATCGGCGCCGCGTGCCGCAGGGCCTGCGCGGCGCGGTTCGGCACGGTCATCAGCAATTCGGATTCCGCGATCACGAACGGCGCGGCCAGCACGGTCGGCAACTGCACGGCGACGTGCCGCGCGAGGCCGAGCCGGTCGAGCACGTAGTCGACGACGCCGCGCGATTCGTTCCACGGCGTGACGACCACGTGGCGGGCGGCCAGGTACCGGTCGAGCGTCAGCCGCCGGCGGATCGCCGGATGCGCGGCGCTGGCGATCACGACGTAGTCGTCGGAGAACCAGTCGAAATCCTCGATGCCCGGCGCATCGGCCGCCGATTCCTCGTGATAGCCGAGCGCGAAGTCGATGCGGCCGGCCGCAAGCTCGTCGACGGAGATCTTCCGGTCGGAATGCACGACGCGGATCCGCAGGTGCGGCGCGACGTGCTGGATCCGCGCGAGGAACGCCGGCAGCACCGCGAAGGCCGTGTAGTCGGTCGCGGCGAACACGAACGTGCGGTCGCTTTGCGCGGGATCGAAGCGGCGTGCGCGGGCGAGACCCTTCGACATCGTGTCGAGCGCGTCGCCGGCCCACGTGGCGATGTCGTCGGCGCGCACGGTCGGCTGCATCTCGTTGCCGAGGCGCACGAACAGCGCATCGCCGATCGCGTCGCGCAGCCGCGCGAGCGCGTGGCTCAACGCGGACGGGCTCAACGCGAGCTCGTGCGCGGCCGCCGCGACCGACCGGTGGCGGTACAGCGCGTCGAACACGAGCAGCAGGTTCAGGTCGAGACGGCGCAGGTCGGGATGCATCATGTTCAGGTCTGGATGAAGAAACTGCACTTTCTGCAGTCGTTGCGCAAACGTAGCATGACGGTTCGATCGGCGCCAGCGCGCGTGCGCGGCGCTGCTTTCTGTTTCAGAACCGGGCCGGAGGAGGGCTCAACCCGTGCAAATCGATATCCGTTGCGCCACCGTCGCCGACGTGCCGCTGATCCTGCGCTTCATCACCGAGCTGGCCGTCTACGAGAAGGCGGAGCACGAAGTGATCGCGACGCCCGCGTCCCTCGAACGCAGCCTGTTCGGCGATGGGTCGCCCGCGCGCGCGCTGATCTGCGAGGTCGACGGCGAGCCGGCCGGCTTCGCCGTGTATTTCTTCTCGTATTCGACGTGGCTCGCGCGGCAGGGCCTGTATCTGGAGGATCTGTACGTGTCGCCGCGTTTTCGCGGGGCGGGCGCCGGGCTGCGGCTGCTGAAGACGCTTGCACGGATCGCGGTCGAGTCGGGCTGCGGGCGGTTCGAATGGAGCGTGCTCGACTGGAACGAGCCGGCGATCCGCTTCTACGAGAGCGTCGGCGCGGCGCCGCAGAGCGAATGGGTGCGATACCGGCTGGCGGGCGACGCGCTGCGCGCGTTCGCCGACGGCGCGCCGGTGAGCGCCGCGTAAACGCAAAACGGGCGCCGCGGGGCGCCCGTTCGACCGTCGTGCGTTTCGTGCGTGTTACTTGAGGCTGCCCGACAGGAACCCGCGCAGGCGTTCGCTCTTCGGATTGGCAAACACCTCGGCCGGCACGCCTTCTTCCTCGACGCGGCCCTGGTGCAGGAACATCACGTGATTCGACACGTTGCGCGCGAAGCCCATCTCGTGCGTGACGACGATCATCGTGCGGCCTTCCTCGGCCAGCTTCTGCATCACCTTCAGCACTTCGCCCACCAGCTCCGGGTCGAGCGCCGACGTCGGCTCGTCGAACAGCATCACGTCCGGATGCATCGCGAGCGCACGTGCGATCGCGACGCGCTGCTGCTGGCCGCCGGACAAATGCGACGGGTACTGCTTCTCGACGCGCGGCGCGAGGCCGACTTTCTCGAGATACTCGCGCGCGCGGTCCTCGGCTTCCTTCTTCGGGATGCCGAGCACGTTCACGGGCGCCTCCATCACGTTCTCGATCACGTTCATGTGCGACCAGAGATTGAAGTGCTGGAACACCATCGACAGCTTGGTGCGCACGCGCTGCAGCTGTTTCGTATCGGCCGCGCGCAGCGCGCCCGTCTTGTCGAGCGCGGTGCGCACTTCCTCGCCGTCGACGAAGATGCGGCCCGCATTCGGCTGCTCGAGGAAGTTGATACAGCGCAGCATCGTGCTCTTGCCGGAGCCGGACGAGCCGATCACGCTGATCACGTCGCCCGAGTTCGCCCTCAGCGACACGCCCTTGAGCACTTCGTTGTCGCCGTAGCGCTTGTGCAGATCGTCGACGAAAAGCTTCTGAGTCTGGGAGTTCATCAATAGTCCTGCGAAAACTTACTTGCCTTGCGGGCGCAGATACGCGAGCCAGCGACGCTCGGCCTGGCGGAACAGCCACACGAGCGTGAACGAGATCGCGAGGTAGAGCAGGGCGGCAATGCCGAACGCATGGAACGACATGTAGGTCGCCGAGTTGACGTCGCGCGCGATCTTGAGGATGTCCGGCACGGTCGCGGTGAACGCGACGGTGGTCGCATGCAGCATCAGGATCACTTCGTTGCTGTACAGCGGCAGCGCGCGGCGCAGCGCCGACGGCAGGATCACGCGGCGATACATCGTGAACGGGGACATCCCGTACGCGCGCGCGGCTTCGATCTCGCCATACGACGTCGCCTTGATCGCGCCGGCGAAGATCTCGGTGGTGTATGCGCAGGTGTTCAGCGTGAACGCGAGCAGCGTGCAGTGCATCCCGTCGCGGAAGAATGCATCGAGCACCGGCGTGCCGCGCACGGCCTGCAGGCTGTAGAGGCCCGTGTAGCAGAGCAGCAGCTGCACGTAGAGCGGCGTGCCGC
The DNA here is from genome assembly GCF_056856535.1 of Burkholderia sp. L-4. Classification (NCBI taxonomy): domain Bacteria; kingdom Pseudomonadati; phylum Pseudomonadota; class Betaproteobacteria; order Burkholderiales; family Burkholderiaceae; genus Burkholderia; species Burkholderia sp. L-4. The sequence continues at coordinate 2,735,142 of NZ_JBXEOX010000001.1, read as the reverse complement.
GGAACACGTACGTGTACAGCCACACGGCGCTCGACAGCCACTTCTTCTTCGACACGCGCGCCACGGCGAGCGGTATCGACAGGCAGAAGCCGAGGCCGATCGACACGACGAGCAGCCACAGCGTGATCGCGACACCGGTGATGCGATAGCCGTCGGTGTAGAGATAGTTGCGCCAGTATTCTTGGATGAGTTCGATCATAGGTCAGCCTTGCGGACACCGGTCGAGTAGCGCTTTTCGAGCCACATCAGCACGAAGTTCGAGATCGTCGTGATGGCGAGGTAGACCGCGCCCGCGATCAGCGTGAAGAAGAAGAACCGCAGCGTGCCCTTGCCGGCGTCCTGCGAGGCCTTCACGACGTCGGCGAGGCCGATGATCGACACCAGCGCGGTCGACTTCACGAGCACCTGCCAGTTGTTGCCGATGCCCGGCAGCGCGAAGCGCATCATCTGCGGGAACATGATTCGCGTGAACACCTGCCAGTTCGTCATCCCGTATGCGCTGCCGGCCTCGAGCTGGCCGCGCGGCACCGACAGGAACGCACCGCGGAAGGTCTCGGTGAAGTACGCGCCGTAGATGAAGCCGAGCACGAGCACGCCGGCGAGGAACGGGTCGATGTCGATCTGGTCCCAGCCGAGCGCGTCGGTCGCCATGTTCAGCCAGATCTGCAGGCTGTAGAACAGCAGCAGCATCAGCACGAGGTCGGGTACGCCGCGGATCAGCGTCGTGTAGACGGTGCCGATGCCGTTCGTCACGCGGTTGCGCGACAGCTTCGCGCCTGCGCCGAGCAGCCCCAGCAGGAACGACAGCGCGAGCGAAAGCACCGCCAGTTTGACGGTTTGCCAGGTGCCAGCGAGGATCAGCGGGCCGTAACCTTGTAGAAACATATGTGGTCCTTGACGGCGCACGCGGTGCGCCGCGAAAGACGCGCCCGCCAAGCTGCGCGGAACGCCCCGTGCGTATCATGACCGTCCGCCCCGGCAACGGTGCCGGGCGAGCCCGTCGCGCGAGCGGCGGGCAAGGGGGCGGGCGGCGCGTGGTTGACTGCCTTTACTGCGTGGACACGGGGCCGCCCCCGCATCCGTTGCTTCTTCTTGTCGGCGCTTAGCGGGCCGGCGCCGAATAGACGCTGAACGAGAAGTACTTGTGCGACAGCCGGTCGTACGTGCCGTCCTTGTGCATGTCGGCCAGCGCCTGGTTGATCTTGAGCTTCAGGTCCGTATCGTCCTTGCGCAGGCCGATCGCGGTGCCGTCGCCGATCGTCTTCGGATCCTTCACTTCCGGCCCGGCGAACGCGAAGCCCTTGCCGCGCGGCGTGCGCAGGAAGCCGTAGTCGGCCTGCAACTCGTCCTGCAGCGTCGCGTCGAGGCGGCCCGAGCCGAGATCGGTGTAGACCTGGTCTTGGTTCTGGTAAGGAACGATCGTCACGCCCTGCGGTTCCCAGTACGTCTTCGCGTAGGTTTCCTGCGTCGAACCCTGCTCGACGCCGACACGCTTGCCCTTCAGCGACGCGACCGTCGGCAGCAGCGGCGAGCCGGTCTTCGCGATCATCCGGGCCGGCGCGTCATACACCTTGTCGGAGAAGTCGATCTGCTCGCGGCGCTTGTCCGTGACGGTCAGCGACGACACGATGACGTCGTACTTCTTCGCCTTCAGCGCCGGGATGATCCCGTCGAGATCCTGCGCCACCCACACGCATTTCACGTTGATCCGCTTGCAGATTTCCTTGGTGAGATCGACGTCGAAACCGACGATCTCGCCGCTCGGCGCGGTCGACTCGAACGGCGGGTAGCTGGCATCGACGCCGATCCGCACGGTCTTCCACTCCTTCGCGAAGGCGCTGCCCGCCACGAGGGCGAGGGCGGCGCACAGGGCGGCCTTCTTCATTTCCATCCTTCTGTTGCTGACTTTCCGGGGGCGCTCGCGGCCGGCGGGACCGGGCGCCGCGGCGTATTCTAGACGGCCAAAATTCGCCGGACGGCGCTCTGGCGATGGCGCCGCCGGAACGGCGAACGCCAAAAGGGCGGTATTTTACCCGAACGCGATTCCCGGAAAACGGCAATCCGGCGCGACCGATCGATTCTTCGAATCGGCTGTTGCGGCAATCGTGGTATTGACAAAGAATATTTTGGCGATTGGTTGCGAGAACGCAACAATGCTGTGCATTGGCGGCGGATTGTGGCGCGTTCGGTGTCCCCCTACAGTGGCGGTAAACCCGAACAAGTATCTGCCCCCGGAGTGCCCGCGCCATGTTCCAGATCCGCCGCGCCGAAGACCGTTGCCACACGCGCCAAGGCTGGCTCGAATCGAGTCACAGCTTTTCGTCGGCGGGCCGCGCCGCGAACGCGCATCCGCCGGTCGGCGCGCTGCACGTGCTGAGCGAGGACCTGATCGCGCCGACGCGCGGGTTCGGGATGCAGCCGCGTCGCGACGTGGAGATCGTGACCTACGTGCTGGACGGCACGCTCGCGCACCGCGACAGCCTCGGCTGCGGCGCGATCGTCCGCGCCGGCGGCGTCCAGCGGGTGAGTGCCGGGACGGGGCTCGTGCACAGCGAAACCAACGCGTCGCGCGACCGTCCGCTGCATCTGCTGCAGATCTGGCTGCAGCCGGCCGAGCGGGGCGGGCGGCCCGGTTACGAGGAGCGGCATTTCGCCGCCGCCGAGAAACGCGGCCGGCTGCGGCTCGTCGCGGCGCCCGGCGGCGGCGACGGCGCGCTGTCGATGGGGGCGGATGCCCGCATCTTCGCGGGGCTGATCGACGGCGACGAGGGGGTGACCTTCGAGGTCCGCGCGGGGCGCAGCACCTACGTGCACGTGGCGCGCGGCGACATCGAGGTCAACGGCCGCGCGCTGGCCGCCGGCGACGGCGCGCGGATCGGCGGCGTGGACGCGGTGGCGTTCGCGCGCGGCCGGGCGGCCGAAGTACTGCTGTTCGACGTCGCCTGAAACGAAAAAAGGGGACGCGGGCCTGTGCCCGCGTCCCCTTCGGCGCCGCTCCGGGAAGCGGCCCGCCGGCTTACTGCGCCGGCGCCGATGCGCCCTTGGCGGCGCGATGCTGCTCCCAGCGCTCCTTCATCTTCTCGTGACGCTGTTCCATCTTCGCGTACTGCTGCTTGAGCGCCGTGCTGACCGTCGTCTTCTGCTGGTCGTTCAGCCCGTTGTAGAACGTGAGCCACGCAGCCGACGTCTGCTCGCGCAGTTGCGCGTTCTGCGCTTCGGCCTGCTGGCGTGCCGAATGCATCGCGCTCAGGTCGAGGATCGGCTGGTTCTGCTGCGCCTTGAACTGCTCGCGCACCTGCTCGTGGTTCTTGCGCATCGCGTCATGGTTCTGCCTCATCGTGTTGACGGCCGCCTGCCATTGTTGTTCCTGCGACGCGTTGAGCTTCAGCTGGTCGTGCAGTTTCATGATCGCGCCGAACGGGCCGCCTTCGTGCCCGCCGTGCATCTGGTGCATGCCGGGGCCGCCCGGAGGCGGCATGTCGTTGGGCTGCGCGGCATGCGCGGTGCCGAAGGCGAGAGCGAGCACGGCGGCGGCCGCGATGGCCACGCGGGAAGTCTTCTTATACATTTCAGAAACTCCTTGTATCCAAAGGGTCCGGCGATGCGGTGCCGGAAAAGCCGGGTACCGCATCCGGTAAGACGCAGGTTAGCGATGCAGGCTCCGGCCGGTGTTACGTGGGGCGGCGGCCCGGTTACCGTGCATTACAGTTCCCTTGCGCGGTAACCCGCAGTAACCCTTTCGTCCCTTTGTTTCGTTCTTCGACTCCGCCCTCGCGCGGTAAACTTCGAGCCATGACTACCCAGATCCTCATCGTCGACGACGACCAAGAACTCCGAGACCTGCTGCGCGACTATCTCGTGCGCCAGGGGATGGAAGTGTCCGTGCTGCACGACGCGGCGACGCTCGAGAAGCGCCTCGAGCGCGAGCGGCCCGACCTGATCGTGCTGGACCTGATGATGCCGGGCGTGGACGGCCTGACCGCGCTGCGCCAGTTGCGCGCGGCCGGCGACGACATCCCCGTGATCATGCTCACCGCGCGGGCGGACGACGTCGATCGCATCGTCGGGCTCGAACTCGGCGCGGACGACTACCTCGGCAAGCCGTTCAACCCGCGCGAGCTGCTCGCGCGCGTGCAGGCGGTGCTGCGCCGCCGCCGCGCGACGCCGTCGGCGGCAGCGCCCGAACAGCGCGAGCCGTTCGCGTTCGGCCGTTTCCTGCTCGACTTCCAGGCGCGCACGCTGTCGGTCGACGGCAAGCCAGCCACGCTGTCGAGCAGCGAATTCGCGCTGCTGAAGATCTTCGTGAACCACGCGCTGCGCACGCTCACGCGCGAGCGGCTGCTCGAGCTGCTGCACGGGCCCGAGTACGACGGTACCGACCGCGGCATCGACGTCCAGGTGTGGCGCCTGCGCCGCATCCTCGAAACGGATCCGTCGACGCCGCGCTTCATCCAGACGGTGCGCGGGCGCGGCTACGTGTTCGTGCCCGACGGCGAGGCTCATGCGCAAACCCATTGATTCACTGTTCGGGCGGCTGGCGCTGCTCGTCATCGGTGTCCTGCTCCTGTCGCACTTCGCGTGGTTCTTCGCGATGCGGCTCGAGCGCAACCAGATGCAGACGCGTTATGCGGTCGAGGAAGCCGCGTTCCTTGTCGACGCCGTGCGCCAGCACGTCGAGCGCACGCCCGACCAGCCGCTGCCGTCGCGTGTGCGGCTGGTGCCGCCGGAAAGCGCCGACGTCCCGAAGGGCGGCGATTCGGCGTTGCCGCCGCCGCTCAAGCGGTTCCGCGACGACGTGAGCGAGCGCATGCCGCCCGGCACGCAGGTCGAGATCGGCACGCCGGGCCATCCGCCCGTGCTGTGGGTGAAGGAGCCGGCCGATCGCAACTGGATCGTGGTGCCCGTGCAGCCGCTGCGGCCGCCGCGCTCGCTCGACCGGATGCTGCTGTGGCTCGGCACGATCTTCTCGGCCGGCGTGATCGCCGCGTTGTTCGCGGCCTGGCAGCTGCAGCAGCCGCTGCGCTCGCTCGCGCGCGCGGTCGGGCGTTTCGGCCGCGGGCAGCCGGTGCCGCCGCTGCGCGAGCGCGGCCCGCGCGAGCTGCGCCAGCTCACGCACGGCTTCAACCAGATGGTGGAGCAGGTGTCGCAGGCCGAGAACGATCGCGCGGTGATGCTGGCGGGCGTCGCGCACGACCTGCGCACGCCGCTGGCGCGGATGCGCCTGCGGGCGGAAATGATGGACGACGCGCGGTTGCGCGACGGCGTCGTGCGCGATGTCGACTCGATGTCGCACATCGTCGACCAGTTCCTGGTGTTCGCGCACGGCGGGTCCGACCGCAGCGAACCGGTGCCGGTCGACCAGACATGCGAGCGGATCGCGCGCAGCTATCGCGCGGTCGCGCCGAATGCGCCGACGGTCCAGACCCGGCTCGATGCCGATCCGGGTTTCCGGCTGCCGACGGCCACGCTCGACCGGATCCTGTCGAACCTGCTGGACAACGCGCATGCGTATGGCGCACCGCCGGTGCTTGTCGAAACGGCGCGCACGCCGGCCGGCTATGTGTTGTCGGTCAGCGACAGCGGTGGCGGGATTGCGCCGCGCGATCTGGCGGCCGCGACGCGGCCGTTCGTGCGGCTCGACCCCGCGCGCGGCGGGAACGGCCACAGCGGGCTCGGGCTTGCGATCGTCGAGCGGCTGGTGCTCAGGCTGGGCGGGGCGTGCGACATCGGCAACCGCCCCGAGGGCGGTCTGCGCGTCGCGATGACGTTCCCGTTCGAGGCCGTGCCGAAGGACGAACCCCACGCACAGGCCGCGTAGGCGGCTGCGGCGCCTGCCCGGCCGGGCGGGCGCCGCGCGGCGTCATTCGCCGAACAGCGTGCCGAGCGTCTCGGCCGCGTTGCTGTCGATCGTGTTGTAGGTCACGCTGGTGGCCTCGAAGATGTAGACGGTCGTATACCGGCCGAGGCGCTCCAGGATTTCCTCCTGCAGCGATTCCGGCACGACGTTCATATTCAGGTACCATGCGGTCGACGACAGCCGCGTCTGGAACGACCCGTACTCCTGCATCAGTTCGTAGAACGCGTCGGCATCCTGATCGCGGCAGACGATCACCAAGTTTCCTGCCATTCCCTTTCCTCCCGCTCGTCGGTCGATCCCCAAGGGGGCTAGCCCCGATCATACCCGCTTCACCGTATTCGGCCCCTGATGTCCGACACGGTTTGCGCCCGTGTGGGGCTGGCGGGTTCCCGGCCGGGCCGGATCACGGCATAATTCGGGCCTGCTGCCGGCCGAAGGACTCAGGCCGGGCTGCTCCGTACCGCGCACCGGCCGTCCGCCCGCGCGTCGGGCACGATCGGTGCACCGACCCCGGACGGTTGAACCTGAAATACAGGTTGGTGTAGTGTCGTGCCGTCGCGGGCCGACTCGCCCCCGGGAGCGCGGGCGCAGCGTGCACGCACGGCGCATCGCGCGTGCGCGAGATCGTCAGTCAATCGAGAATTACCGCGCCCGTGCGCTTTGCCATGAATCAACATCGACTGCCGGCTTCGTTCGGCCTTACCGGGGAGGGCGCCTGATGAATGTCGGATTCTTCAATCCGAACCGGACCGCCAACGCGTCCGCGTGGCGCGTTCTGCCGAACCGTTGGGACTTCATCGCGTTTCCGCTGATCATCTGCCTGATCGCGATGGCGGTCGTCGGTTTCCACGAAACGATGGCGCCGATCGGCACGCTGCAGACGCAGAAGATCTCGCTCGACCCGTCGAACCTGCCCGAATACGCGTTGCGCACCACGCTGCGGATGCTCGCGGCGATGGTCGCGTCGCTCGCGTTCACGCTCGTCTACGGCACGCTCGCGGCCAAGAGCCGTCGCGCGGGCATGGTGCTGATCCCGATCCTCGACATCCTGCAGTCGGTGCCGGTGCTCGGCTTCATCTCGTTTACCGTCACGTTCTTCCTCGCGCTGTTCCCGAGCCGCGTGCTTGGCGCCGAGCTCGCGGCGATCTTCGCGATCTTCACGAGCCAGGCGTGGAACATGACGTTCAGCTTCTACCAGTCGCTGCGCACGGTGCCGCGCGATCTGGACGAAGTGTCGCGCGGTTTCCACCTGACGTCGTGGCAGCGCTTCTGGAAGCTCGAAGTGCCGTTCTCGATGCCGGGCCTGATCTGGAACATGATGATGTCGATGTCGGGCGGCTGGTTCTTCGTCGTCGCGTCGGAGGCGATCACGGTCGGCAACCAGACGATCACGCTGCCCGGCATCGGCGCGTATCTCGCGCAGGCGATCTCGGACAAGAACTTCGGCGCGATCGGCTGGGTGATCCTCACGATGACCGTCGTGATCCTCGCGTACGACCAGTTCCTGTTCCGGCCGCTCATCGCGTGGGCCGACAAGTTCCGGATGGAGAACACCGCGTCGGGCGATGCGCCGCAATCCTGGCTGCTCGACCTCGTGCGCCGCACGCGCCTGATTCATCAGCTGCTCGTGCCGGCCGGCTGGTTCTTCGCGAAGGCCGCACGGATTCCGCTGCGCCTGCCGCTGTCGGGCGCGATGCGGTTTTCGCTGCCGCGCGTCGAGAAGAAGGCGTCGCGCACCGTCGACATCGCGTGGGCGATCCTCGTGCTGGTCGGCACGGCCTACATCGTGTGGCGCGTCGTGAGCTTCGTCGCGACCGGCGTGACGATGGCCGAGGTCGGCCACGTGATCACGCTCGGGCTCATCACGCTGCTGCGCGTGGTCGTGCTGATCTCGATCGCGTCGGTGATCTGGGTGCCGATCGGCGTATGGATCGGGCTGCGCCCGAAGCTGGCCGAGAAGCTGCAGCCGCTCGCGCAGTTCCTCGCCGCGTTCCCGGCCAACCTGCTGTTCCCGGTGTTCGTGATCGTGATCGCGCGCTTCCACCTGAACGCGGACATCTGGCTGTCGCCGCTGATCGTGCTCGGCACGCAGTGGTATATCCTGTTCAACGTGATCGCCGGTGCCACGTCCTACCCGAACGACTATCGCGAAGCGGCGACGAATTTCCGCATCCGCGGCTGGCAGTGGTGGCGGCAGGCGATCCTGCCCGGCATCTTCCCGTACTACGTGACCGGCGCGATCACCGCGTCGGGCGGCGCATGGAACGCGAGCATCGTGTCGGAAGCCGTGCAGTGGGGCAACACCAAGATCGAGGCGCACGGCCTCGGCGCGTACATCGCGCAGACCACGGCCGCCGGCGATTTCCCGAAGATCATCCTGGGCATCGCCGTGATGTCCCTGTTCGTCACCTTGTTCAACCGCCTGCTGTGGCGGCCGCTGTATGCTTTCGCCGAAGCGAAGCTGCGGCTCGACTGAGATCGATTGAGAGCGAAACGCGATGCACAATCCGAATGCTGTAAACGCCCCCGTCCAGACGTCCCAGCCGCCGCGCCTCGGTGAGGAAATCCTGCGCGTCGATCACGTTTGCCGCGGCTTCAACAAGACGCAGGGCGAACTGCTCGTGCTCGACGATGCGAACCTGTCGCTGCGCGAAGGCGAGATCGTCGGGCTGCTCGGCCGTTCCGGCTCGGGCAAGTCGACGCTGCTGCGCATCATCGCCGGCCTGATCGAACCGACCGGCGGCGAGGTGACCTACCTCGGCAAGCCGCTGACCGGCCCGGCCGAAGGCGTCGCGATGGTGTTCCAGACCTTCGCGCTGTTCCCGTGGCTCACCGTGCTGCAGAACGTGGAAGCCGGCCTCGAGGCGCTCGGCGTCGGCGCGCGCGAGCGGCGCGAGCGCGCGCTGGCCGCGATCGACCTGATCGGTCTGGACGGCTTCGAGAACGCGTACCCGCGCGAGCTGTCGGGCGGCATGCGCCAGCGCGTCGGTTTTGCGCGCGCGCTCGTGGTCGACCCGACGATCCTGCTGATGGACGAGCCGTTCTCGGCGCTCGACGTGCTGACGGCCGAAACGCTGCGTACCGACCTGCTCGATCTGTGGACGCAGGGCCGCATGCCGATCAAGTCGGTGCTGATCGTCACGCACAACATCGAGGAAGCCGTGTTCATGTGCGACCGGATCCTCGTGCTGTCGTCGAACCCGGGCCGCGTGATCGCCGAGATCAAGGTGCCGTTCAAGCATCCGCGCAACCGGCTCGACCCGGCGTTCCGCAAGCTGGTCGACGACATCTACGCGAAGATGACGGCGCGCCAGACCGGCGAGGCGACGAAGAAGGGACTCGAACTCGGCAGCTGGCTGCCGCAGGTGTCGACCAACCTGATGGCCGGCCTGATCGAGACGCTCGCGATGGCGCCGTACCACGGCCGCGCGGACATGCCGGAAATCGCGCGTACGCTGCATCTGGAAGTCGACGACCTGTTCCCGATCGCCGAAGTGCTGCAGTACCTCGGTTTCGCGGACGTGCGCGAAGGCGATGTGTTCCTGACGCCGCCGGGGCGCGTGTTCGCGGAATTCGGCACGCAGGAGCGCAAGCTGATGTTTGCCGATCATCTGCTGAAGCACGTGCCGCTGGCGGCCCGGATCAAGAAGGTGCTGAACGAGCGCCCGGGCCATCGCGCGCCGCGCGTGCGCTTCGAGCAGGAGCTGGAGGATTCGCTGTCGGACGGCGCGGCCGAGGAAACGCTCGACGCGGTGATCGACTGGGGCCGTTACGGCGAGATCTTCTCGTACAACGACCAGACCGAGATCTTCAGTCTCGAGGACGTCGAGTCCTGATCGACGATGCCGGGCCGTCGGCCCAGCATTCGCAGGCGCCGCGCGTGACGCGGCGCGCATCGTCCGTTACTGCAGGTTCCCCCACCGGTCGACCGCCGGCTCCGCCGACGCCCACTTCCAGTGCGTGCCTTGCTGGCATGCATTCGCGAAATACCAGTCGGCCTTGTCGCCGTCCTTCACCGAGAACGCGAATTCCTTGCAGATCGCGAGCGCCGACGCGTACGCGCGCGTGACGCGCACTTCGCCTTCGCCGTTTTCCAGCGGCAGCGTGTTCTTCACCTTCCACGGTTTCACTTCGCCGACGGCCAGGCCGCCGGCCGTCTTCGCGATCGCGTCCTGCTGGTTCTGATGGAGTTGCTTCATCGTGCGGTTGACGGCCTCGTCGGTCGCGGCCTGCACGGCGATCCCGACGCCGACGCCGACCGCCGGATTCGCGGTGACGAGGCCCGTCGCCGCGCCGGCCAGCGCGCCGCTTGCCGCGCCGACCGAGCCGCAGCCGGACAGCGCGGCGGTTGCCGCGCACAGCGCGCCGATGGCCGCGAGACGGAGGGCGACGCTCATTGCAGCGCGCCCCAGCGCTCGGTCGCCGGCTCGGCGGACGCCCATTTCCATGCGGGGCCGTCGCGGCAGATGGTGGCGACGTAGAACGCCGATTGCGCGGCCTTGTCGGCCTTCGCCGGCGTGTCGACCGCGAACACGATTTCCTTGCAGTCGAGCGGGCCGACGCTGATCATCCGGCTGACCGTCACGCGGCCCTGTTCGTCGTCCTCGATCGGGAACGAGTGGTGCGTCGACCACGGCGCGACGCCGCCCACATCGAGCGGGCCGGCCGCCTTCGCGATCTGTTCCTGGGTGTAACGGTGGGCGACGCGCTGCGAGTATTAGACGCCGGCCCGCGCGCCGGCCACGGCGCCGAGGCCGATACCCGTCGCGACGGCGGCGTTGTTCGTGACCTTGGACGCGATCGCGGCGCCCGCGATACCGGCGCCGGCCGTCGCGCCTTCGCTGTACAGCGAGTTGCAGCCTGACAGCAGTGCGGCCGTGGCGATGACGGCCAGCACGATGCGCGCCGGCATGGCCCGACGCGGCGATTCGAAGCGAATGTTCATCCCTGAGTGCAAGTCCTGTCTGGGTGAGCGGCGGCGCATGCACGCCCTGATGCCGCATCATTGTTTCGCAATTGTCATAGGAAAATTGCAAAGCTTTGACAAATCGCCGGCCGGCATGCCGCGCGCACGCGCGGCGCTATTGTCGGATAGATGATTGGCGAGGGGTCGAAACGTTACAAATTGAAGGTAATTGTTACCTTGGCGTGCCGCGAACCGACCTAGACTGTTTTGCTATGGAATGTTTCTCCGACGGCCTCGAGCCGCGCCGCACATGAGACACCCAGCCATGCGCCGTTCAAAACGGTTGTCACACCGGCCGCCCGACGCGGGAGCAGACCGCCCGCGTCCGCGGACCGACGCGCCACCGGCGCCGCCCGCCGGCGCGCCCGACGAGACGCCGTCCGACGGCGATCACAACCAGGGCGGCGCTCGCCCGGAAGGGCTCGACTATCAACGCGACCTCGGTCAGGAGCAGGACGCTTGATGTCGTCGGCGTTGCATTCCACCGCCGTATTTCATTGCATTTCTCGGAACTGAATCGCCGCGCGGCCGCCTTCGGGCCGCCGCGCCCGCTTCGGCGCGCGCCGCGCGCGAGCTTATCGAATCGAGGAGGGAAACCGCATGAGCAGATTGATCGTGGTATCGAACCGTGTCGCCGCCGGCGAGGACACGCGCCCGAGCGCGGGCGGCCTGGCCGTCGGCGTGATGGACGCGCTGAAGGAAAGCGGGGGCGTCTGGTTCGGCTGGAACGGCGAGATCGTCGGCGCGCCCGACGCCGAACCCGCGATCCAGCGGGACGGCAACGTCACGTACGCGACGGTCGGCCTGACCCGGCGCGACTACGACCAGTACTACCGCGGTTTCTCGAACGCGACGCTGTGGCCGGTGTTCCACTACCGCGGCGATCTCGCGCGCTTCGATCGTCAGGAGTACGCCGGTTACCTGCGCGTGAACGCGATGCTCGCGAAGCAGCTCGCCGCGCTGCTGCGGCCCGACGACCTGATCTGGGTGCACGACTACCATCTGCTGCCGTTCGCGCATTACCTGCGCGAGCTCGGCGTGAAGAACCCGATCGGCTTCTTCCTGCACATCCCGTTTCCGTCGCCCGACATGCTGCGCCTCGTGCCGCCGCACGAGGAACTCGTGAAGTTCATGTGCGCGTACGACGTCGCGGGCTTCCAGACCGACGCCGACAAGCAGGCGTTCACCGACTACATCGAACGGCGCGGAATCGGCGCGGCCAGCGACGACGGGATGCTGCATGCGCACGGCCGTGTCGTGAAGGTCGCCGCCTATCCGATCGGCGTGCATCCCGACGCGATCGCGCAGGCGGCCGTCCAGTACGGCACGCGCAAGCCGGTGAAGATGCTGCGCGAGGCGCTCGACGGCCGCAAGCTCGTGATGAGCGTCGACCGTCTCGACTACTCGAAGGGGCTCGTGGAACGTTTCCAGTCGTTCGAGCGGATGCTCGCGAACGCGCCGGGCTGGCAGGGGCGCGTGTCGCTGTTGCAGATCGCGCCGCCGACGCGTTCGGACGTGCAGACCTACCAGGACATTCGCGAAACGCTCGAAGGCGAAGCCGGCCGCATCAACGGCCGCTTCTCGCAACTCGACTGGACGCCGATCCAGTACCTGAACCGCAAGTACGAACGCAACCTGCTGATGGCGTTTTTCCGGATGTCGCAGGTCGGCTACGTGACGCCGCTGCGCGACGGGATGAACCTCGTCGCGAAGGAGTACGTCGCAGCGCAGGATCCGGCCGATCCCGGCGTGCTGGTGCTGTCGGAGTTTGCCGGTGCGGCGGCCGAGCTGACCGGTGCGCTGCTCGTCAATCCGTACGACCTGTCGCAGATGGCGGAAGCGCTCGAACGTGCGCTGTCGATGCCGCTTGCGGAACGGCAGGCGCGTCACGAGGAAAACCTCGCGCGGCTCCGTGAAAACGACCTGTCGGTCTGGCGCGACACGTTCGTCGCCGACCTGCGCAGCGTCGCGGCGGCCGCGTCGGTCACGCGGCGTGCGGGCCGGCGCGTCGCGCATGCGTGAGTTCGCCCCGGGCGCGGGTGCCGAGGACGAAGAGACGGACGCCGCCGGCCGTTTCTTCGTCGTGACGGGCGGCCCGGGTTCGGGCAAGAGCACGCTGCTCGATGCGCTGGAGCGCGCCGGCTTTGCGCGCTCGCAGGAAGCCGGGCGCGGCGTGATCCGCGACCAGATGGCGATCGACGGCCTCGCGCTGCCGTGGCGCGACCCGGCGGCGTTCGCCGAGCTGATGTTGAGCTGGGAGATGCGTTCGTACCACCTCGCGCGGCAGGCGCGCGGGCCCGTGTTCTTCGATCGCGGCGTGCCGGACGTGGTCGGCTACCTGCGGCTGACGGGCCTGCCGGTCCCCGCGCACGCGGAAGCGGCGGCCCGCCGTTTTCGCTATCACCGGCGCGTGTTCATCGCGCCGCCGTGGCCCGACATCTATGCGCAGGACACCGAGCGCCGGCAGGATTTCGCGGAAGCCGAGCGGACCTACGACGCGATGGTCGAGTGCTACACGTCGTACGGCTACCGGCTGATCGAGTTGCCGCGCGTCGGCGTCAAGGCGCGCGTGCGCTTCGTGATGGACGCGCTCGACGGCGCGTGACGCCCGTCGCGCGGTAGTCTCAGGTCGCCGTGTCCGGCCTTGGCGACGTGATGCGCAGCACGCTCACGACGGCCGCCACCGCCGCGAATGCCGTGGCGACATAGAGCGCGATCGTCGGCCCGCGATCGGGCGACAGCCCGAAAATCAGCGCGACCAGCGCGGCGCCGAGCGTCTGGCCGGTCAGGCGCGCGGTGCTCAGCATGCCGCCCGCGCCGCCGCTGCGCTCGCGTGGCGCGGACGACAGCATCGCGCGGTTGTTCGGCGACTGGAACAGCCCGAAGCCCGCGCCGCACAGCGCCATCCGCCACACGATGTCGACGGTGCCCGGATGCGCGCCGATCGTCGCGAGCGACAGCAGCCCGGCCGCGAACAACGCGAGCCCGATCCCGCCGAGGATGCCGGCCGAATAGCGGTCCGACAGCACGCCCGCGAGCGGCGCGGCGAACACGATCACGAGCGGCCACGGCGTCATGTAGAGGCCCGTCTCGACCTGCGAGAAGCCGAGCGAGTTCTGCAGCCAGAACGGCAGCGCGACGAACGCAAGCATCTGCGACGTGAACGATGCCATCGACGTGTAGATCGACAGCGCGAACATCGGGATGCGCATCAGGTCGACGGGCAGCAGCGGCGCCGGCTGCGACAGCTGGCGCTTCACGAAGAAGTAGCCGACGACGAACGCCACCGCCAGCTCGGCCGCGACGTACGCATGGCGTTCGCCGTGGCCGAGCCCGTCGACGGCCGTGATCAGCAGGCCGAACACGCACGCGTTCATCAGCGCGCTCGGGAAATCGTAAGGCGCGTCGTGCAGCGGGTTGGCCGGCAGCGCGCGCAGGCTGCCGAGGACCGCGGCGATGCCGATCGGCACGTTGACCGCGAACAGCCACGGCCACGATGCGAACGACAGGATCGCGGAGGCGACCGTCGGCCCGATCGCCGACGACAGCGCGACGACCATCGCATTGATCGACAGCCCGCGCCCGAGCATCGACGACGGGTAGATCATCCGCACGAGCGCCGCATTGACGCTCATGATGCCGGCCGCGCCGAACCCCTGGATCACGCGCATCACGGCCAGCATCGGCAGCGAGCCGGCCAGCGCGCAGCCGAGCGAGGCCGCGGTGAACAGCGCGAGCCCGGCGATGTAGATGCGGCGATAGCCGATGCGCTCGCCGAGCGACGCGAGCGGCAGCAGCGTGATCGTGACCGCGAGCTGGTATGCGTTGACGATCCAGATCGATGCGGCGTCGGACGCGTGGAGGTCGCGCGCGATCGTCGGCAGCGCGACGTTCGCGATGGCGCCGTCGAGCACGGCGAGCGTGATGCCCAGGGCGACGCAGACGATCGCCCAGTAGCGTTGCGGAAGCGGCAGGCCGGTATCGGCGTTCATGACGGGAGCGAGAGCTTGGTTGTCCGCGCACCCGGTTGCCGGTTGCGTGCGCAACCATGCGCGAGGGTGGCGGCGATGAACGGTCCGCTCGGTGCGGCGGCACCGGAACGGGGCCGGTCGAGTGTATCACCGGGCTGCATGACGCGACGCCGGCATGCGCGGCCGCGGGCCGGCGCGGGCACTCAGCCTTCGAAGTCGAGGCCGCCGAGCCGCACGAGCGGATCGGCCTGCGTGCGCGACGCGAGATCGATGTCCCGCGCACCTTGCCACGCGCCCAGCTTTCTCGGCAGCGCGGCCAGGTAGTGCTCGAAGCGCTGCGGGCCGTCCGGCTCCATCAGCCGCTCGATTTCGTCGGTGTCCCAGGTCAGCTCGAGATTCAGCGGATGCTCGAAGCCGCTCACATGCTCGTGCGGCGCGCTGCGGATCTGCACGCGCGTCGGATGCCCGTGGCCACCGTACGGGACGACGTCGGTCAGTACGTGCTCGGCGAAGAAGGCGGCGATTGCCTGCGCGATGCGCGGCGCGAATTCGGTATCGAAACGGCGGGCGGTTTCGGGCTGCATGAAGGCGTCTCCTGTATGCCGAAAATCGTAGCACGGCGGCGCGGCGTTCCGGTGGGCCCGATGCCGGTAATCGCGCGTTACCACTTGCTGCATCTATTACGGCCGCGTGTCGCCACAATGCATCGCATCCAGTACCACTTCGCGTGGGAGTCCATCATGAAAAAGATTGCCGCAGTGTGTGTCCTCGCCGGTTCGCTCGCCATCGCGGGCCCGGCGTCCGCGCATGGCCGCGACGGCGGCGCCGTCATCGGCGCATTGATCGGCGGCGCGGTGCTGGGCGCGATCGTGACGTCCGCGATGAATCCGCCCGTCGCGTATCAGGCGCCCGCCTACCAGGCACCGGCCTATCAGCCGCCGACGTACTACCAGGCGCCGGCATACCAGCAGCCGGCGTATCCGACCTATCAGCAGGCGCAGTACCAGGACGACGGTCCGAACTATTGCTACGACCGTTACCAGCGCGCGTATGTGTGCGGTGCGCCGGTGCGGGGCGGCTACGCGCAGCCGGCCGGCTGGTAAGCGGGCGCACGCGACGCGTGAACGGACAGGGCGCCGGCAGGCCGGCACCCGCCGGGGTTCATTCGCGGGACCGGACGACAAAAGGCCCTCGCTTCATGCGAGGGCCTGTGCTTTTGTGCGGCCATCCGTTCGCCTGCGTGACGCGCGACCGGCCACCGGCGGGCCGTGCGCGGATACAAACGGTTGCAATTGCGCGTCAGTGACGATGGCCGCCACCGCCGTCGCCGCGCCCGCCGCCGTCGTTCCAGTCGCCGCGGCGTCCGCCGCGTCCCCAGCCGTTGCCGCGGTTGCCGCGATCGCCGTCCCAGCGGTGGTAGTCGCGGCGGCCGCGATCCCAGTCGCGCCCGCCGCCTCCGCCCCAGATGTTGACCGTGCCGTACACGGGCGACGGCGCGTATGCGTAGCCGGGATCGGAATAATAGGGCTGTCCGTAGCCGTATCCGGCGTCCGGGGCGACGACGCAGCCGGCCAGCAAGGTCGCGACGCCGGCGGCAGCAATGAGCTTCAGCATGATGTTCTCCGTTGGTTGCCGTATAAGTACCGCGCACGGGAACCGACAGCTGTTTGCAATTGTGTCCGCAAATTACAGCTCAGTAAGGTCTTGATGCGAAAGTGTTAGCATCCGGGGCTCTTTTGTTTTTCAGGAGCACATCGATGAAATTCGCGATCCGGGCCGCCCTGGCCGCTATCTGCGTAACGACTGCCGCCGCGTGCGTGGCGAGCCCCGCATCGGCGCCCGCCGTGCCGGCCGAGTCGATCAAGATGTTTCCGCAGGCGGCGGCCGGCCAGCAGCGCGTCGTGATCGGGCTGCCCGCGCTTGAGAACGAAGGCGATGCGCGTGTCGAGCTGATGATCGGCAAGACATTGCAGACCGACTGCAACCAGCAATGGTTCGGCGGCGAGCTGACCGCCGAGGACGTGAAGGGCTGGGGCTATACGTACTACCAGCTCACCGACGTGAAGGGGCCGGCATCGACGCTGATGGCGTGCCCGGGACAGGCGCCGCAGCAACGATTCGTGCAGGTGCGCGGCGACGGCCAGCTGCTGCGCTACAACAGCCGCCTGCCGCTCGTCGTCTATGTGCCGGACGGCTTCGAGGTGCGCTATCGCGTGTGGCATGCGTCGAAGGACGTGCAGCAGGCCACGAAGCAGTAAGCCATCCGCCGGCGCGGTTGCGTGCGGCAGTGTCCAGACGCTACGCGCCGCCCGTGCTGCCCGCACCGACGAGCGCGGGCCATGCGCCCAGCGCGGCCTGCGCGATGGCCTCCAGATCGCGGCGGCTCGCGCCGTCGCGCGCCTGGATCGACATGCCCTGTTGAACCGTCACGTAGTAACGGGCGATTGCATCGAGGTTCGCGTGCGCCGAGATCTCGCCGGTCGCGACGCCGTGCCGGAGACGATCCCGCAGCGCCTCGACCGTGCCCTCGCGCATCCCGATCAGCGTTTGCCGGACCGTGTCGGAGCGTTCGGCCGGATGCAGCGCCGACAGCACGATCAGGCAGCCGGGAGGCTTCGAGCGCCGCGTGAACACGCGCGCCGTATCCATCAGGTAGTTCCGCACGGCGTCGTGTGCGCTGTCCGCCCGTTCGACGCCACCCCAGATTTCCCGTCCCTCCGTCGCGACGTAGTGCTCGAGCGCCTGCCGGAACAACGCTTCCTTGCTGCCGAACGCCGCATACAGGCTCGGCGACGCGATGCCCATCGCGGCCGTCAGGTCCGTCATCGACGCACCTTCGTAGCCGAGGCGCCAGAACACCTCCATCGCGCGATCCAGCGCCGCTTCCTTGTCGAAGCTTCTCGGTCGGCCCCGTTCAGCCATTGCGTCCATCCCTGCGTCGATTTCTGTATCGATCGATAAAATAAATCAATTGACTGTGCGACGCAACTCGCTACATTCTGTGTCGGTCGTTACATAAATAAGGAAAGGAACCGACATGAACCGACTTCAGGGCAAGCGTGCACTCATCACCGGCGGCAGCCGCGGCATCGGCGCGGCGATCGCGAAACGGCTGGCGGACGAGGGCGCGGATGTCGCGATCACGTACGAGAAATCGGCCGAGCGGGCGCAGGCCGTCGTCGCGGGCATCGAGGCGCAGGGCCGCCGCGCCGTCGCGATCCAGGCCGACAGCGCCGATCCGGTTGCCGTGCGCGACGCGGTCGACTGTGCCGCGGAGGCGCTCGGCGGCCTCGACATCCTCGTCAACAACGCGGGGATTTTCCGGGCCGGCGCGCTGGACGAC
This sequence comes from Burkholderia sp. L-4, assembly GCF_056856535.1. NCBI lineage: Bacteria > Pseudomonadati > Pseudomonadota > Betaproteobacteria > Burkholderiales > Burkholderiaceae > Burkholderia > Burkholderia sp. L-4. The sequence continues at coordinate 2,717,005 of NZ_JBXEOX010000001.1, read as the reverse complement.
CTTACGCTCGACGACATCGACGCGACGCTGAACGTGAACGTGCGCGCGGTGATCGTCGCGTCGCAGGCGGCGGCGCGCCATCTCGGGGAGGGCGGGCGCATCGTGTCGACCGGCAGTTGCCTCGCGACGCGCGTGCCCGATGCGGGAATGAGTCTCTATGCGGCGAGCAAGGCCGCGCTGATCGGCTGGACGCAGGGGCTCGCACGCGACCTCGGCTCGCGCGGCATCACGGTCAATATCGTGCATCCGGGTTCGACGGATACCGACATGAATCCGGCCGACGGCGAACACGCCAGTGCGCAGCGTTCGCGCATGGCGATTCCGCAGTACGGCAAGGCCGATGACGTCGCCGCGCTCGTGGCCTTCGTCGTCGGGCCGGAAGGGCGGTCGATCAACGGCACGGGCCTGACGATCGACGGCGGTGCGAACGCGTAAGGGCCGGGCCCGGCGGGATCCGGCCGGGCGGCGCGACGTTCGTTATCGGCAGCCGAGCCGTTGATGCTCGGTTTCGAGGTCGGCCCGTTTGTCGTAGGCGTGCAGTTCGTTGCGCGGCTTGCCGTCCGGGCCGACGCGGCGCACGACCTTGTGGCCGCGGTCGGGGGCGTGCGTGACCGCGTCAATGCGCGCGGCCAGTTCGCGGCAGCGTGCGTCGGGCGATGTGCTGTCCCGAAGTGGTGCTGCCGCCGTCGTGACGTTGGCGATGCCCGGGCTGACATAGCGCTGCGTGGCGCGAGCCGTGCCGAGGTCGGTGGCGTTCGCCGTGCAGGTCAGCGCCGAAAGGGCGGCCAGTGCCGCGATGGTTCGAATCATGATCGGGTCCGATGCGAGCGAAGGTTCGGGATTCTACGCAATGCGCGGTGCCTCACCGTGGTGCACGGACAAAGTGCGATCACATGTCGCATGACACGGCGATGAATCGGAGAGGCGCGCCAACGGTTCGTGCGTCGGACATACAGTGCGCCGGGGCGGACGAAGGCCTCATTTACAAAGGCGCGACGCATCCTTAGGATGACGCCACCTCCGGTCCGTCAGAAATCCTATGCATATAGTCGATCGCGCGATGCTCGCCGCGCTTTGCCTTGTCGTTGCCGCGTGCGGCGGTGGCGGCGACAGTGCGGCGCCGCCCGCGCAGACCGTTGCGGGCACACCCGTTCCGCCGGCATCGCCTGCCGAGCCTGCCAGCGCGGCGTCCGGCGGTTCGCCGTCGTCGGCGAATCCCGCCAGCCCCGTGCCCGCGTCCACCGCGGCCGGCACGACGCCCGGCGCGGCGCGCGCGCCCACGCAGGGTGCCAATTCCGGGCTCGTCGCGGATGTGACCGTCTATCCGGCAGCCAACGGCGGCGATCAGGCCGACGCGCTGCAAAAGGCATTCGACAGCCTGAAGGCCGGCCAGCGCCTCGTCATCTCGCCGGGGCGTTACGTCGTCGGGCATTCGCTCACGGTCAGCGTGCCGCAGGCGGTGATTTCCGGATACGGCGCGACGCTGGCCGCCACGAATCCCGCGGACCAGACGATCGTGATGAGCGGTACCGGTTCGACGCTCGTGGGCGTGACGCTGGTCGGTACCGGCACGACGCGGCTCACGACGCCGGCCTCAACCAAGGTCGACGTGACCGGTGCGGGCGTCCAGGTGCTGCGCGTGACGATCCAGGGCGGCGCCAGCGCCGGGATCTTCGTGTTCGGCGGCAGCGACGTCGCGATTGTCGGCAATACGGTGAGCGCCACACTGGCGGACGGGATCCATACGACCAACGGCTCGATCAACGTGCTCGTGCAGAACAATACGGTGACGGCCACCGGCGACGACATGATCGCGGTCGTCAGCTATCGGGGGGACGGCCGCGTCAGCAGCAATGTGCTGATCGACCATAACGCGGTGTCCGGCAACGTGTGGGGGCGCGGCATGGCGGTGGTCGGCGGCCAGGCCGTGACGATCTCGAACAACACGGTCGACGGCGTGCAGAAGGCGGCGGGCATCCTGGTGGCGCAGGAGGACAGCTGGAACTCGTTCGGTGCGTCGAACGTGATGATTAGCGGCAACGTCGTGACCAACATCCAGAACTCGAACGCAAACAACGGGCTGCAGCCGACGCAGCAGGCGGCGCTCGAACTGGACACGTCGACGGGCACGGTGACGAATGTCGCGGTGACGGGCAACAGCGTGTCCGGCTCCGGTTATGCGGGTTTCCGGGCGTATGGGAACGTGTGCTCGTTCAGCGTGACGGGGAACACGTTCTCGTCGATCGCCGGTTCGCCCGTGTCGCTGCTGGCGAGCGGGTGTGCGGCGAGCCAGATGGTCGTCGATGCGAATCGGTTAGGCGATGGCAGCTTGGTGGCGCAGCCGGCGGGGGTGTCGGCTGCGAAAGGGGCGTTTTCCGTGACGGGGGCGGATGCGAGTTTGATGCCGCAGGTGAGGACGGGGTTGATGTGAGGAGGTAGGGGGGGCGGTTCCGGCGGCGGGCGGGTGGGGCTCGAGCAGGGGAAGTGCGGGAAATGTTGGTCCTGACAGGATTCACATCACCATGTCGGGAAAGGATTGTGGGGTTGATCGCAAAAGTTGTGCCCCCAAAAGCGCCCCTAATGATGAGCCGCTGATGGTGCGCCTGCTGGGGCGCGTATACGCATTCGAACTCGCCGCTGCTTGCGTGTGCGCCCGCGCCGAGCGGGCTTTTCACGTCAGACGAAACGCGCGATGATGCTAGACCGAGAGGAGGGCTCATGCCAGCCACTTCGTTTCGAGTGCCCGTTGGACATCTATGACTTCATCAACGACGTCAACGTGTGATCGATGCCGGTGCCAATAGACGCCACCCCCGTGATCAATGATTGGGAGCCTTTCTTATGACGGACGTTTCTTTGGATACAGTAACTGTCGGGGGAAGCGGCGCTGTTGCCCGTACCTTGAGAACAATGGCCAGCGACGTTGCAAACGTCAAGAGCTTTGGTGCTGTAGGGGATGGGGCGAATGATGATACTGCAGCCATTCAGGCAGCTGTGAATTCTCTTGGCGCCGGAGGAATCGTGTTTTTTCCGGCTGGCACATACCGTGTCTCGTCTGTTATCAACTCCACTGTCCGAGGGATAGTCTTTTCTGGGTCAGGATCGCAAGGGTCCATTCTGTCGACAGCTTCCGCGACGGCAGATGTGTTGACTATTTCAGGCTGGGATTCCGGAGTCGAGGGTCTTGGATTCGCATCATCAGTTACGCGAACTGCGGGTTCGTTTGTTTTACTGACTGGGGCGTTTGGTCATATTGAGAAGTGCAGATTTGATGGGCATTATTGCGCGGTAAATATAAATTCACCTGCTGCTCCAGTCTCTGTTCGCGATTGCATATTTCATAATGCGACTCCGGCGTCCACTTCGCCCGGAGGAGGTGGGATATGGATCAACGTTCCCGGAACCGATGTTCGGTTGGACGGGTTGATCTTCATCAACGATACTGTCGCGTCCCCAACCTATGGAATTAATGTGGTTGCGGTTGGAGCGTTGATGCTGGACAACAGTGATATTGTCGGCCAGGGAACGGCTCTTCTTGTAAACCCTGGGTCCGGAAGCACAGCACAAGCAATTTTTGCAACCAATACCTATTTTGATACTTGCACTGGTAATTGCGTAACAATACAGCCTGCCGCCGGTGGCAACGTTTTGTGGGTGAAGTTTACCAACGTCTGGGCAAGTCCGGCGAGCGGTGGTGGAAACGGAATATTTATTGACGGAAGTTCAGGCGTTGTTGCGGATGTAAATATTTCCAGTTTTGTAGTTCACAACGACTATGGGCCATCTCAATCTGGAATATTGTTTCAGGGTGCTCACGTTAAAAATGTAAGCATTTCTAATGGTATGTGTGCTGGTTTTGTTTATGGTGTTGTGGCTGGCCCGGGGGTGTGTGATTTCACAATTACTGGCGTAACAGCCGGTGCTTATGATCCGACAACTCAGCCAAATAATTATGGAATTGTTGTTAGCACCGGTGCGTCTGATCGCTATATTATTAGTGGAAACAGGGCTTATGGGAATTTGATTAAGAACTTGGTCGATAATGGTACTGGGGCGAATAAAGTTATCGGATTGAACTTTGCTCCTTGACGGACAGCGCAAGCTCGTGGCGACTGACTGCCGATAGCTACTCGGTATCAATTTTGCCCATGGAGCGCCTGGTACTCATTCGAAGAGCGGGGCAGATCCAAGCGAGCCAAATGATCATGCCGGCAGTGTCGCCGGCATTACTATCAAGCCATGCTCGTGAAGAGGCTGGCGGCCGCTCGCTTCACCAGGTAGCTTTGCAACGTCGTCGCCTCGATGCTTGAGAGGGAAAACTGGATTGTCCCTTCGCGCATCAATACCAGGCTCCCGTCGTTTGTCACGGCGCATGCGAATCCCACGGGCGCGATCCTCGGCGCCGGCGTCGTAGCATGAGGAGTGGTATGGGGCGCTGCTAAGGTAGGCTTCGCGACTCTCGGCTTGCGCTTCGTTTTCAGTTGCTTAGTGTCGAACACACTGGTACGTGCGTCGTCCGATTTCGCAATTGGAATGACGTTCTTAGCGTCGACGATTTTTTGCTGAATGCGTTCTACAGCGTCCGGTGGCACATCATCTGACATGTAATGCGCGTTCATCGTCGTACCGTTACGGACGATGCGTTCAACTAGGACGCGACCTGCTCGTACCTCTGGCCAGACTGCGCCTGAGACTTTCGTGGAATTTTCCAGATCGAGCTTTTCTGCGATCTCGGCCGACGTGATCCCCGGGTAGCGCTTGATCATTTCGACGGCTTGCAGGCGACGGCTAAGCAACTCCTTCTTCGACTTCATCATCGTGGCTCCTGTGTGAGTCTGCGTCCTCGTAACGCAGGGCCAACAGGATATTTTTTCGCGGACATTAGTGTGATGGAATCGTTCGACTGGATCGAATCAATGATCGGAACAATCAATTTGCGCATCAATGAGTGGGCTGGCGGTTGGGCGTAGCTGAATGAAGGTATAGGCTGCTATACGGAGCGACAGAGAATCTATACGTCTTCGTATAGTGTCCTAAACGTTGTCGAATTGTCGCCGGCACACACGATCAGAAGCAGTGCTTCTTTCTTGGGCTGGTTGTTCGATAGACAGCACGTCGGAGCGGCGGGGTCATCACTTCATTTTTGTGCGGGCAAGAAACATGTCGATCTGCCCGATCGGAATCCGGCCTCAGCCGTTGAGCTTGAGCACACCGGTCCGCACCATCTTGCCGACGGCCGCGGCACTCAGGCCGAGCATGTCGGTAGCCACTGCCTGCGTCACTGCACCGGCGGCGGTTGTACTGGGCTGTCGTGAGCAACGATGGCAGCAAAAAAACCGCACAGCAACGCTTTGCGGGGCTTTTTAGGAAATCTTGGGAGGCTCTGGGAACCTAGCTGGTCCCCCGACAGAATTCATGTCTTGATAGCTGGCTTGTAATTGAAGTGGACTAATTCTTAAAAGACCCCCAATACAACCCCCTGACGATCGCTCCGTGAGGGAGCGGACACGCTGGTTGCAGCGGTGTCCGCTCAGGTGCTTTGTCTGGAAAGGGCTTGGTGGCTGCTCATTGCCTCAACCCACCAATGAACCCACCATCTGCTACACTTGACTAGGCGAGCTGGGAGCGGCAATTGCGCTGCTAATGGTTGTGCCTTCGAAGAGCTTCCAGATTCTCTGGGCTTTGCAGTCTTGCTCGCACATGGTGCGTAGCAGCCAGATCCGCTGCCACAGATCATCGTCGGGTGCCAGGTGACAGACCTTCAGTCCCAATGCTTGAGCCTCTCGCGAATCGATCACTGACCCATGCGAATGATAGTGGTCTCGCGTCGAGATCTTGTTTACGATTTCTTCGATGAGTTTGGAATCGGAACCGGCAAGCATCCCGCTCGAGAGCACGGCAGTAGCCAATTTCTTCGTTTGCAAGACCGCGAGGGAGGCGTAACCGGCGAGAAGCGGCGGATGCTTGTCGGCCGATTTCAGTATCAAATCTGCCGGCACTGCGTTGCCTGGGCCGAGCACGACATTCGGATCGATAGGACCAAGTTCGGAATGGACGCCCATCACGATCTCACGGCCGGTCAACGCGATAACAGTGCCGTTGCTCTTGGCACGCCGAGGCACGATCACCCGCAAATCGGTGGTCATTGCCGTCAGTATCGACACAATCTTCTCGGTGGCGTCTGTGTAGCCACCATTCGTCTCCAGCATCAGGTCAACGGGATCTCCGTTGATTGTGCCGAGCAGCTCAGCCAGATACGTATCGTCGTTCGGGTCAACTTGCGCAGCCGTTGAGCAGTCCGTGTAATACACGACGAATCGTCTCTGCGTTACCGCTTCGATGTCACGGATCAGCAGTTGGCGGAGATACCGGTCCTTATTGTGAACCCAAAAAAGAGGGGACTGCTTTGGAAGAGCAGTCCCCCGTGGGAACAATTCGTTCGCATCGCTCATAGAGATCTATCAAATCCCTCGAAACAATGCGCTAGTCGTGGCCAGTTCGGTGTGCTGTTCAGCAACGCGTTCGAGAACCGTGACTGCTTTCATGATGTCGGGTTCGGACGTGCCCCGGCTCTCGTAGACGTTCCCAGGGACGTAGTCACCTTGCGGAATCGGGTTGAAGAGGGTCAGGTAGTCCGTTTCGGTCGGCGGCGCCGCAATTGCCGTAGCGAGAAAGTTCATGGCGAGCCCCTATTTATATTGGCAAATGAAATCGGATTTCGATAGAGAACGTCTATGAGCACGTGCCAATGGGCGCCCGTATTGGAGCGCCTGAAGCGTGTAGTGCACACTACAACTTTGGCTGAACTCTACGTTAGAAAGTTCTCGTAGGCAACCAATATTTCCCACCTCCTGACGCATTTTCGGACCATGTTTTTCCTTATAGATCATGAGGTTGTAAAGAATCGTCAAAGCTGGTCGAAGTGTAGGCAGTGACGGAAGGACGCATGAGAATGCACGTCGGATGGCGGTGCCCATTTGCCACCGGCCATGGAGCAGATTTTTCGCGGGGGATAACGGCGGGAAATGAGCCGGTGTCGGGTGGATCAGCCAGCGGAGGTTGCTAGTGGAAGACGGGGTCGACATTGAGCGTGAGGCGATTTATCAGGAGGTCTGGTCGGACCCGGTCAGCACCGTATCGAAGAGATATGGCCTATCTGACAACGGTCTCCGGAAGATATGCAAGAAGCTTGGCGTGCCGCTTCCCGAGGCCGGTTACTGGGCGCGCTTGCGTGCCGGGCAGCAAATAAAGCGGCCCAAATTGCCCAAACACGATGGCCCCTCGATAGTTCGAGCATGGCCGCAGGCCTATGCCCGTAGATTCGTGCTTGATCCCGACGAGACTCGAGATAGGCGGCAAATTGAGGAAGACGAGGCACGCGAGGAGAGCCGCATCGTTTCATCGAATGCGGATGTGTTTCAGCACAAGCTCATACGAGCACTGTCCAAACGGTTGCTCGAGATCGACAAGCAGATTGAGGAAGACGATCGACCGCGACGGACAACTGAGAATTGGGAGCCGCGATTTCCCAGCGTTTCGTTTCGGATCAGGCGTCCAGGTGGCGTCCTCGATATGGGACCTGGTTACGCAGCTGTGATTGCCACTCCGCAGACGCGCCATAGGGCGCTTTCGATTGCTGATGCATTCTTCGTTGCGATGGAGGCGCGCGGATTCAAAGTGCGTCTCACAGACATGCACACTGTGATCGCTTGCAAGGACATCGCCATGCAGTTTCGATTGTCCGAGATGACGGAGAAAACGGGAAGCGGCATCGGCCACGAAAGGTGGAGTCCGCTTGGAAGACTGCGGATCACCATGCGAGAAAGCTTGTATGCTGGCAAGGAAATTCGGGCGCGAGATGAAGCCGATGTCACGCTTGAAGAGCAGTTGAATATGTTCGCCGTGCGATTGAGGGTCGCCGTGCTTGGGTTTGACTCGCGCGAAGAGAATCGGAAAGAGCAGGCACGGCAGCATACCGAAATGAAGCGCCGTATCGAGAATGCTGCATGGCACGATCGAACTGCTGCCGAAGCTGCTCAGAGCGAAAAGCTGGCCGTCGAATCTCTGTTCACGGAGGCGGACCAGTCGGACGCATGCGAACGCCGCCGACGTTACCTGGAACGTGTCGAACTCTTGGCACGAGACCGCGGCATCGACGTTTCGGAAGCATCTCAGCTGGGGCAGTGGTTGGCTTGGGCACGAGCATCTTGCGATGCCCTCGATCCGATATTCTCGCGGGTATCGGGAGCGAACCAGGGGACTTAGGCTATGGGCATCCGAAATGACCTCTCAGAGGAGGCAGACGCAAGGGAGCTACCACGTCGGCACACGAACGATGTTGCGACAATCGCGGAACTTGCTCGACGCATTGCAATGTGCTTGGCGCCGCATGCGCTATGGGACTTTACCGAGGTCGCCGAATACCTATACAGAAGCAAGCAGCACACGCGACAGTGGATCATCACGCAGGAAGGGTTCCCCCGGCCGCTCCGTATTCCGTCAGGCAAGAGTGGAACCGAGCGGGCCCGCCCACTTTGGAGGGCGAAGGATGTTGTCGCGTGGGCGGACCTTCACGTTGAGCAATGACGATTCATCACCGATCCGAGCGCTATACGCGCAGTTGCTCGCATTCTTTCTGAGCGGCCGCGCGTCGCTCGTCGATATAGCTAGCTAGATCCTGAATGTGGACGCCCTTGGCACACTTCTGGGATTTTCCCATTCGAATGAGCGGAATCGGAATTTCACCGGCCCCGATCTTTCTGATGAGCGTCGCGACCGTCATCGGCGCGAAGTAGTCTCGGCACACGACGTCGATCGGTATGATCGCTGTCGCGTTGTATTGAGCCATAAGCAAGAAGACAGTGTTCATGGTCCGTGTGGCGCAATTGAATGATTCGGCGATCGTGCGGTCGACGCCGGGCCGCATGAGCGGCGCTGCACCAACTGCCCATTCAGCCAATGGCACGTGCGCAATCGGCATCAGCCTAGCCGACTGAATCGGCAGCTGCATCGATTCGCAGAGCGCTACGAGCGCAGCTGCTCGCACTCCTTTAACGCTGCAGCACGCCGCTCGTCGATGTAGTTTGCGAGATCTTGAATGTGAACGCCCTTTGCTGCTTTTTTTGACCGTTCCATCCGAACGAGCGGGATGGCAATGTCGCCGGTACTTACCTTGCGAACAAACTGGGGCACGGTGAGATGCGAGAAGTAGTCACGACAGACGAGCTCGACTGGAACGACGGCAGTGGCTCCGTACTGCGCCATCAGTAAGAAGACTGTATTCATGGGTGGTACGGAACCCATGCGGGATCGCGTTGGGCGGAGCGCAAAGCCTCCTCCGATGTACCGAACAGTTGCGCATGGCATCCTGAAGCAAGTTTCGCATTGAGACCACGTACCTGCTCCCTCGTAAGTGTTTCGCTGGCAAGAGGGAGGTTGTCATCGACCTCATTCAATACCAATGCAAGTTCAGGAGAAATCGGGTAGTAGAGGGCCAAACGCTCAGGCGGCCCGTCTGCAATGGCCAATAGATTAACCACGGGCTGGTCCCCGGTTATGAACGGCACGTCCGTCTTGTTTTGAATCAACACAAGTTTGCGGCGCCGTCGTTCAACATACAGGGTAGCCCCGACATTCTCTGCGAAGGTAATGGCGAGGATTGGCCAAATTCTCGATATGTCTGGGACACCGCTCTTAGAGTTCAGTGCTAAGACGCGATCGCGCACGCCCTTTGTTCGCATATTCTGAGTGCACAGGTAATGAAGGAACGGGATGCAGTCCTCGTCGTGCCGATAGAAATCGATGTCAAGAATCAGTGCTCTTTTCAGCAATGGGATGAACGAGTGCTCAATGGCCGTGTGCCATTCCTCGAGGACGTTGCTGTGAAAGGTATCGATCTCACTATCGATGTCTGGTGATATACCCTGGAGCCTTGAAGGGGCTGCAATCCTTTCTAAAAATCTAAGCTGGCTTTGACGCGCATGCTCGTTCTTCGCTCCGGAAATCAAGGCACGGGCGAGCTGCATATCTTGATCGCTGAGAGCCTCCAAAGTGTAGAAGTCGCGGTCCACTGCAACGCGAACCGTTCCGGTTCGGAAGATCGAATCTGCGGTCAAGCATGTTATCGCTCCGCTGACCAGCCACGATTTCAGATAGTGCTGCCAGACATGGTGATGACGTCGCTTTCTCATGTCATTTTCCGCGCTTCGAAGGATTGATTGCCTTGAGTGCCTGCAGTTGGTCCATGCCCCGCGATTGTGATGCGGGGCATGGACCACATGCGTGATTACTGGCGTGCGGTCCTCGGGTCAAGGCCGCCGATGAAATCGTCCGAGCCGATGCGATGAGAGCCGTAGTCGGAAACGTAGTCGGTGCCCAACTTTGCTGCTGCCGCGTTGGCGGCATCTTCGCTTGGGTAAATGCCAGCGAAGTGCCACGGTGCTTGCCGAATCACGCCCCAGCCCAGAACATGCCCTTTGTTATCCGGATCAGGTTTCAGCCCCGTAACGTCAATTTGCATAATGCCTCCTTGGAAAAGGGGATCATTATGTGCCATATGAGAATCGGTATCGAGGAGGTAAGGATCAGGATTCGCCGCGGTTGGCTTCCTGCCATCACGGCGGCGACATGACTCGCACAAAATGAAAAACCCGCTTGCTGTCGCAGAGCGGGTTTCGATGTTGGTTGCGGGGATAGGATTTGAACCTATGACCTTCGGGTTATGAGCCCGACGAGCTGCCAGACTGCTCCACCCCGCGGCGCGAAGTGTACAAGCACTGTTGCGGTGCGTCAAACGGTCAGCGATCGTCGCTGAACTGAACCTCCGGCTCCCCCAGTTGCGCAATCTGCTTGTGGACATGGGCGACCAGCACCGCGGTGATCTTGTCGGCTTCGATGCCGAGTTCGGAGGCGATCAGTGGCCCGACCTTGGCCGGCCAGTTGAGCCAGGCATCGCGCTGCGCCCGGAACTCCTCGAACAGGATGGTGCTCGCGGTGTCGAGCTCCACTAGGGCGCCAGACTTCTTTTCGAAATCGAGGCGATGCAGTAGGGCGAGATAGATCTCCTTAATGCGCCTGGCCTCGTCGAAACTCGTGCCATCGATGTCGATCTCGCCGGCGAGGCGTTCAGCGGCCTGATCGAGCGATTCGCCGGGCTGCATCTCGATGTCGACCACCGCATCTTGGCCCGCGGGGACCTGAACGGGAGAGCCGCCACGCCGAACCCGCCCGAGCCGAGCCAGGGACGCATCGACATCGACGCGCGCGCCCTGCATTACGAGCTTGCCCTCACGCTTCCAGTTGAGCACGGCCTGTCGTGACACGCCGCACAGGTCTGCAAATTCCGACTGCTTCATAAATGCCATGTTGATTTCCTCTGGCAAGGGACGGCCGGCAAGGCCGCGAAATTGGGTGCTTGTGCTCGTTTGTCCGTCAATTTGTCAACCTTCTGTCAAGCAACTTGACAGAATTTCGCCGGTCAACGAGTGGAGAAAAATCTTTTCGTTTCATGTGTTTAAGTCTGATTTGTCAAGCAATAGAATTTCCCTATCGGCGATTCTGTCAACCAAATCCGGAAGTTTGTTGCTGGTCGAAATCTGCGAGTCTTAGGGCCCGCCCGTTCGGAGATCCCGCCGAAGGACCCGGGCGGTTCCGAGAGCCGGTCCGGTCGTCTGAAGGGCCGAATTTCGAGTCGGCGGAGGGCATTTTGCGAGCGAGGCTCGATTGACCGGCACGAAAAATCGCGATGACCATTTGGGATCGTGGTTCCTTGTCATTGTTGGGGTTGCGGGGTGGAGTTCGCCACTGGCGCGCCACGGGTTTCCGGGTGTAATCCGAAGCCGATCCTCTCCGCGATGCGTTGCTGGCCGGCGGCCACGGTGTCCATGTCGACCTCGAGATAAGCCGCTGTCGTCGTCAGGTTCTTATGGCGAAGCGCGCGCTGGATCGACTGCACTGGCACGCCGGCCTCGGAGAGCAGCGTGGCGAACGTGCCGCGCAGTCGATGCGCGGTGATGTGGGGCGCGCCGACTACCTGGTTGGCTGCCAACATCGCCGAACGCGTGAAGCCAGCCGGATACGGGCGACCGTTCGCTTTCTGCAGGATCGGGCCGGCCGGCTTCCAGTCCGCCATCAGATAGCCGATCAACCAGGACGGAACGGGGATCGGATCGGCCTCGCGGCCCTTCGTCCGGCCCGGCGTGTAAGTCTGGCGCCCAATGTCGAGCCATTCCCACCGCGCCGTGATGGTCTCCGATTCACGTAGGCCCAGGCCGAGCATCAGGCGTACTGCCGTGCGAACGCCAGCGCGATCGCCTTCGGCATCGTCGATAGCCGCCAGCCACGCTTGAGCCATCGTAACGGGTAGAATCGCCCGCGGCTTCTTCTGGACCTTCAGTGCGCGGACGCGGAACGGGACCGCCGGCAGGATGCCGCGCCGTACGGCCCAGTTACAGAGCAGGCGCAGCACCTTCAACCATTGATTGCCAGACACGGGGGCGTGCGACTCGAGGTGCCGCACACGAGCGAGCTCGACGCGATCGGTCGATAGTTCGTCGATCAGGACGTCGGCCAGCTCGTAGAGGTGCAGCCGGCCGAACGTCTCGACGACCTTGACGTGTGCGCGGCTGGCGGTCGGTTGGTGGATCACGAGCCACTGCGCGACGAGCTCGCGCAAGGTCGGTACCTCTTTGCTGTCGCGCGTCCAGAGCTTCGCCTGCCGCAATGCTCGCTCCGCGACCTGCTCGGCGCGCTGTCGATCCGTTTCACGCGTCGATCGCTGCTGGCGTGCGCCGTTGATCTGGAAGCGATAGTGCCAAACCTTGCCGACACGGAAGAGGTGCACACTCATCGAGTATCACGGCCCGAGACTTAGTTGGTGGGAGCGAAAATGTAGGACAACGTGATACCGACGTTAGACCACGTACCGGTGGCCCCATTCGAGACAAGTGATCCCATGACGGTTACCGTCTCGCCTGCTACGACATTTTTAACAATCGAGTTCGTCATGCTCGACGTTGTTGTATCCGTCCCGGTGCCACTGCCTGACACGCTCCCGGTGACCTTCACGGTATTCGTTTGCGCACCGGGCTGGACTCCTCCAGATCCGATGTTCACCGAATGAATCGCCATCACGACCCCGTTGGACGGCGCCACGAAAGTGAGGCTCCTCGTGAACGTGGTAACAGACCCTGACGTCGGTGTGCCGCCGTAATAGACGCTCGAGCCATTGGCGTTTGTCGCTTTGCCGATTAGCACGTTGATCGCTGCTAAAACCTGGCTGTAGGTTACTTTACTCGGCGTCAGGCCAGCGGCAGCGAGGACGCTCATGAGCTCCTCTTGAACCATATTCAGCCAATCGGCATCGAGAATCGTCGCAGGCTGCCCAGTCGAAGGATTGCCGCCGGTAAAGTATCCAGGCGTTCCCGCTGCAGCAGGAGCGGGAATCGCCGATACGGCGGTCTGTTGGTCAGTTCTAAACATGCAAGCTCCAACTTAGGAAAGCGTTGATAGATTCAACTGGGGTTCTGCCGCCCGTCGCGCTGAATCCAGGGGTTCCAACCAGATTCGGCGTTTCCATTACGTCAGCAGATGCCGGTGTTGGCGCCCACCGCCGGCTGGGGACCAGAGTTCAATCCCTCACTGCTCGGCAGACTGCTGCGCGTCCGTGATCGCCGCCGTCATGTTCATTTCATGAACTTCCTTCCATGGCCGGACACCGCCGGAATGCCCTTTGATTACGTACGGCTCAGCGAGAGCCTCCTCGATCGTTTTCATGCGAACCGGTGGGTCGCCTTGCATTTCCCGGAGCGGCGGTCGGCCGCCGATGGGAGATCCTTTGATCTCGTATGGTTTGGTTGGCGGTTTCGGCGGTTGGAATTTCGGATGCACGCGGCATTTGCGCTCCATGTCGACGATTGGCTTGAGGGTTGCCGCGATGGCCTGCGCGTCGACGTCATCGGCCGGAAGTTGAAGGAGGTCGACTCCCTCGATCGACCAGCCACCAAACGAAATCGGGACCATTTTGGCGATTGCAGGATCGACGACTTTTACGGCGCCGAGGTATTCCCGCATGAAGCCATCTGGGAGATTTGCGTTGATGGCACGTGCTTGAGTTACGGCCTTTGCCAATTGATTCACGGCGGAAAGAGCTTGCTCCGAGAAAACCGGAACGAGGTCTTTCGCCATGACAGAGGCAGCCTTCTTGATCTCGGCGCGGGCAGACTCGATCGCAGTGTCCGCAGCTGCAGCTTCCGCGTGGAGCGCTGGCTCGATGCGCTCGCACCGATCGAGATCTGCTTGCGCGGCCAACATCGCATCGCGCGCCTTGTCGACTAGCTTCTTGAGTCTTGCCGCATCCTGCTTTTTCTCCGGGTCGATAGCTGCCCTTGTTTCAGCGAGCAATTGCTCCTTCTCGAGGTCGGTGAGCTCCGCGGTCGATTGCGCGATTACGTCGACGAAGCGGGCTTTCTCTTCATGCAAACGGCGAACCGCGAACACTACGTTTTGTTGAGCATCGAGTGAGGCCTGAGCTTTTGCGAGAGCAGCCGTAACTTCAGGCGTCAGCGAGATCGCGTTCACAAGCGATTGGTTTTTTGCCATGATCAGATGGAACTCCGTGGAAATCTTTACGTATTGGTGTTGCTGGCGCCACTGCAGATTCCCTGCAGTGCGGCAATGTCATCGTCTGAAAGCGACCTGAGGTGCGCGAATGACACTTCGACATGCGACTTGCTGATGCTTGGCCGCTCGGCGCTTTTGCGAGCCGCGATGGCCTTCGGCTTGGCTTCCGATGTCGCTGACAGGTCGGGCCGCTTCAAGCTGCGTGCGAGAGCCTTGAAATTGAGAGCCATGACGCTTACGCCCCCAACGCACGCCGCAGCGCACCTACGTTGAATCGAACTGATCGACCGAATTTCTTGGGCTGGGGCAGGTCGCCGCACTTCACCCTGCGATCGATGGATGATCGCGAAATGCCGAGGAGCGATTCGACGACCGCCGGCCCAACGTATGCTTCGTCGGTGAGGTCGGAAAATCGGGGAATGGCTGGCGTTACGCGGGCCGGCGTGAGGGCTTTTGACACGTCAGTTCTCCTGCGAGAATCTGACGCGGGCTGCTTATGTGGGAGGCGTCAGGAGGTCTCGCGAACGTTGAGAGGCAACCTGACGATCATCATATGAAGGGGTGACGGCTAGCGCGAATACGTTATCGCGTTGACGTATCGGAGCGCTTCGACAATTCAACAAATCCGTCTTTGAGAAGCCAATTCGATACGGTTGCTCGTCCGCGACTCGTCATCGGTCGACCGGTTGAACTCAGATAGCGAGCCATCACCGATTCAAGAATTTCGTTTAGAACGCCGGTTTTTGTACGCGCTGTCGACGCATTTGCTAGGTCCAGCGCGTATTTTCTGACAGACAGGATCTTTTTGTCTCTTGCGTCCACTGCGGTCCGGCCGCTTTCCGATTTTGTAGTCTTGATCCCGGCTACGCGCGCAGCAGCGAAGCGATCCGGCAACTCTGCGAGATACTCCAGAGAGGGCAGCACATGGCCTTGAGTTAGGGACGCAGACAGTCCACGAACGTGGTCGGCTATCTCTGGTGTGGGGACGGCACGATCCGCAATGGATTCCTCGCATTTGATGATCGTCGCGTAGCAAGTGACGAACAATGTCGCCGCCAGGTCCTTGAGTTGATCGGGAGAGAGGTTTCGAGCGTCGAGCATCGACCGATACGACAACCTTAGGCTGTCGATGGGGTTCGGTTTCATTTGCGCCTCTACACGCGCTCTATCAGATGAGATGCTGCGCCGGCGAGAGGATAGAGGGACTCTCGGTTTCGCCCCGTCGGGCTAGGCGCAGCATGATCGACAATGAATAATTGGAATCGCGTTTACAAGCGCTTCGACTTACCGAGAGTCATCCAGGGGATCGCCAGCGCGAGAGTCTTGAGGCGCTGATTCACCGCCGAGCACTTGCCGCTTGTGGCGAACGTGGTATGCCGTCAGAAGACCATGGGCGACCATATCGAGCGCCGGTTTCACGGTGCCATTCTTGTCAGTCCAGACCTTCGGCGTCAGAGCGCCGGAGAGCGATACGCTGTCCGCGTCGCCGAGAGCGAGCAACGCAGTTTGTACGTCGTCGTTGAACGCGATCACATTCACGAACAGCGTTTCGCCGTCGCCAGCAGTCGCGCGCACCTTGCATGTCACGAACCGCTTTCCGTTTTGTCCCGTCCCGATCTGGGCTTCGCCGTAGAGGCGGCCACTTACCAAGCCATCAATCATCATTTACCTCCAGGTCGTGTGTCGCGCCGAGCGGTGCTCTGCTGCATCTATATATGATCCCATGCCGCCACGCAGAAGAAGCGCCCCTTGGTCGCGGACTTGTGGCAGCGTGTGTTGATGGAGTTCATCGATCGAATTTCCACGCCCGCTGGGCGACCGCCTGCCGCGCCTGATCCTCGGCTCGTGCGATCCGAAGGCGGTCCCGGAAATAGCCAAGGTCGGGCAGGAGCGTGCTGATCGGCTGCCTCTCGACGCACATCACCACATGGTCATAGTCCGAATCTCGCCAGTGTTCCAGCCTCGCCAACTCGTCGACGGTGGTGAGGAGCTCACGTTGGATCGTCGCGAGTTGCTCCGGATTGATGCGAGGGCCCCACGGCCAGAAGGGGGCACCGCTTTCCCGATCGATGAGCGCGCCTTTGCAGTCATCCGGCAGCGGCATTTTGGCACTATCGCTCGCCGGCGCGCGGTTGTTGGCCCGATCCGCATATGGTCCGACATGCTTCAGGTTGCGGGGGATCATCGCGCGCCTCCCCGAAGTTTCCGGATATTGTTTTTTTGAGGTGTGACATGTGTGACGGGTGTGACGGTCGCCGCAAACCCAATGCTGGCAAGGGTTTTCGCGTCACACCTGTTTGTCACACCTGTTTTCCGCAGTTTTTCAGGTGTGACAGACCGGGCATCGAAAATATGATGCCCGGTGTGACGGTGTGACATGTCACACCGAAAGGTGTTACGCGGAAAGCCTTTACTGGCTTGGCTTCCCGGAAGCGTCACACCTGCCACACCTGTCACACCCGATTTTTTGTACTTGCTGAGAATTGCCGTGCTCATCGTTGCGCCTCCCAAAGTGCAGGGGTGAACACATAGACGCGAATTGTTCCCTTCCCGGGCAGGCGCTCGGACCGCTGGAACTTGCCGTCAGGCGCCGGCCGAATCCATCCAGCGTCAACCAGTGCGCGCGCTGCAGCTTTCGGCTCGAAACCGTTGCAGATTTCGCGCTTGAATATCTCCGGAAGAACGAAGTATTCGGTTCCGGAATCTGCCAGCCGCCGGAACCCGGCCCGGTTGATCGTCGGACGGTCGGATATATCGTTGAGGTCGGAAAAGCGCGACTCCTCATGCGCTTCGAAGAATGCCTTCACGTGCGACAGGATCGAGTCCTTCTCCTGATTGCCAGCGCCACCCCGACCGTCGAGCCAAACGGCGAAGCAGTCGGAAGCCGCGCCCAGCGCGTCACCTTCATTCCAGCCGGTAATACCCGCGGTCGTCGCGTACTCGCCGGCCAACCCGATTAGGGCGAATCGTTGGCAGACGCGATGCGCTTGGCCGCTGGAGTCGACCGGCAGATTTCCATCAACGAACCGGCGGATCTCCTCCTTGAGCCAAATTCCGATTTCATCACGGTCGCGACAGAGTGCCTTGAGGAAGGCGACGGCCGCCGTGCCGTAATGATTCACGGCCGCTTCGTTGATCGCGGTCGACAGCTCGGCACCGCCTGCAACGCCGTGGAGGTGCTCGAACAGACCGAACCCGGCACCAGCATCGGCCGGGATCTCGACCAAGCGCACCTCTTGGCCGGCTTTCGTCTTCTTGCCGACCGATTGCAAGTGCTGGCTCAAACCGATCTCGCCCGCCGACAGGAACAGCAGTTTCCAAGTTTGCCGTGCGCGTGCAGTGCCGGACCGTCCTGCACGGGCTTTGCCGCTGCCGTTGGCGAGCATGTAGGCGATTTCCCCGGCTTCGCGTGCGTCGACCTGCGCGAGTTCGTCGAGCACGAGCAGCGTGTCATTGTGGAGCGATGCCAGCCCCTCCAGGCCGTTTGCCGTTGCACGCCAGCGCTGCATGTATTCTTTGCCGCCGAATACGGAGCATGCCGCACGAAGCGCCGTCGTCTTGCCAGAGGATGATTCGCCGACGAAGTTCAGGCCGCCGGATTCCTGCCCGGAATACTCGAGCATCATCGAAGCAAAGGCCGCAGACACAGAAAGCAGGAGGCGGGAATTGCCGACGCAGAATCGCGCAACGCCAGCTTTCCAGTCGTCGAGCGTGCCTGACTGCGAATACGTGCGCATGATGCTTTCGGCCTGGAAGATGACACGCTCGCTCGCCGCGCCGATTGTCTGGTCGGGAAACACGAACGCGCCACTGTGCCAGCCAGTACGCGTGACGCACCGTCCGCGTGCCTTCGGCCTGGCGCACGTGACGTACTCAGTCAGCTTGTTGCGTGCCTTGTTGCCCGGTGCGATGTCGAGGCCGAGCCGCGCCAGCTCGCCGCGCATGTCGGCTCCGTCCGACCGCAACATCTCCATCGGCATCGCCCAGACGTGCGGGTGGCCGTCGGCGTCATTCCACTCGAGCAGGCGCCCCCAGTTTTCTGACGAACGGTCTCGGACCAGTGCGCGCACATGAAGCGGCGAGCAGATCCAGTGCGGCGTGCCATCGTCCTCCTCGTAGAACACGCCGCGTTCTGTTACGAGGAAGCCGGTCGGGACGCAATTGTCAGACTCCGTGGCAGCAGCCGTCGCCGGTGGATGCGCCGCCGTCTCGCCAACGAACTCCGTCACTGGCTGCTGGTCGATCGCTGCATCGATGCACTGCTTCACCGCATCGAGACCCTCGAGGCAATGCAGGTCGTTGAAATCGGACGCCTCGGCTGGCCGATCAGTGCCGAAGACGGGAACGGCGAGCACTGCACGGACGGTGCGCGCTGCCGCGATTGCCTTGGTCATGCCGGGATTGCCGGCCGTCTCGGTGTCGTCGTCGGCACAGATCACGATTGTCAGCTTGGGGCAGCGGTCGCGCCAGGCTCGCGCGACGTTCAGCAGATTGCCGGCATTCATCGCCGCTGCAACCGGGTATCCAGTTGCCTCGTGAAGCGAGCAGGCAGTCGCGTAACCCTCCGCAATGAGCAACGTGCCATCGGCGCCGTGCGTCGCGCCAGCGTTGACGGCCACGAAGCAGCCGCTCACGCGGCCGCCAGTCTGGAACGACTTTGCGCCCCCAGGCTGGATGTACTGGCTCGAATGATGCTCCCCGTCGACGTCCTGCAACTTGACTACGAGCTGATCGCGCAGTTGCCTCGCGCCGTATGGCCTGATCTTCTTCGCGCACACGTAGGCGTGGTTGGTGTGAACCGTGCCAGCTCTCTCCCAAAGGTCGCGCGCCTTCGTTGCGGCTTCAGCTTGGGTGCGTTGGTGGGTCTCGGCGGCGGCCGTTGCCTCGCGCTTGCGTTCAGCCTGACGGCGATCGCGGTCATCGGCCGACAACTGGGCCAATGGTTCGCTTTCACGGTAGCCGTGTTCGATCGCCCGCTTAAACAGGCTGGCGATCGTGATACCACCGGAGCGGAATGACTTCCAGACCGATTTCGCATCGCTCTCACTGTAACTGGAGGCCGAGCGCGACCAGTCGTCCCAGAAATCGAATCCTGCTTCGCCGAGCTCCGCCTTGATCGCCATACCCATTTGAACCCAGGTATCGCGATCGTCGGCGGGAACATAGCTCAGCGCTGCACGGATACGCTCTTCTTCTGCGTATACGCTCACGCAGCCTCCTTATCTGTTGAGGACTGCAAACCTCCTTGGATACGACGAGACTTGCCGCTCGCGAGCTTCTCCGTCAGTCGAATGCGCAGCAAACACTCCGACTCGCTTCCGATATGGGCGATGCGGGCGATCGCCTCAACTTCGTCGGCGATGCGGTACAGCAACGCTGTCTGATCTGCGTCCTGAAGAGATCCGCATTGCGGTTTGTCTTCGAGGCCGCGGTCACCATCTATCAGGCCAGCAAGACCCGCGATGTGAGCGCTGAGGGTGAAGGCCATGTTTGCTGCTTCACCTGTCGCCGCAGACAAATACGCCAGATCGTCGTCGGATGCGCCACGCGAATCGAAGCGATCCCAGAAGAATGCGAGCAGTCCGGCCGCGTCGGGTTGTCGATTATTGGCCATGTCGGACTCCCTGTGCGGACGTGATCTCGTTCTTGATGGAACCGATAAGGTCATCCATTAACCATGCATAGTTGCCGACGACCTCGATGTTCAATTCGCTGTCGTGGTTTCCCACCATCATGCGAAGCATTGCCACCATTGCCTCGAGCTGACGCGTTTTGCCGTGGATCATTTCGAGGTGCGGGTTGTACGTGGCTTCCAGTCGAGCGCCTGATATTGCGTGGCCCGTTGAAACCGTGGCTGATTCCTCGATAGCAACCGCTTTCAGTGTTTCATTCTCGAGACGGGCATTAACCACGGGACACCCCCAATTGAGCAACTTTCGCCATCGCGGCCGTGTAGCCGCTCGCGGTCTCTTGGCCGAGATTGGCCAAGTGATATGCGTAGCAATCCGTTTCGAGCTCGCTGCGGATCGCATGGAACATCGCCTCGAGTTGCTCCAGTTGCTGGACGGCAGTCGACGCAAATGGTGCTACTGGATGTAATTGAGGTACGTTAGCCATGGAGCACCTCAACGCGGGCGAGTTCAGCCAGAGTGAGCAAAGCGTCGCCGAGAACGTCGATAGCATCGTTCGGATGATCGGACAGCGCTGCGTCACGCAGTGCGCGACGGATGATTTCGAGAGCGGTCGGGTTCATGCGCGCACCTCCAATGCTTCTCGATCAGCGCGGGAGGCTGCTTCGATACGGCGCTTGAACGAGCGTTCGAACGCTGCAAGGCAGTTGGCGTAGGATGGGATGCGACCGAGGCCGTTGACGAGATTGTCGAACGTCGACCGGCACCACTGGTTCGGGCGTGCGGTGGGGCGAACCTTCAGCCAGTGTTCCGCAGCGCGAATGCCGGCGAGCTCGAATAGATCCGGGGTGACGGTGGTCGCGGGCTTCGACGGCCGACCGGTGCGCCAGGCACTTGGCACCAGATCGAATGGATCGGCCGACTGGGTGAGGGTATTCGGGATGGCGGCAGCGAACGCGCCGCCGGCAGTTACTCGCTGTCCAACGCGATCGTCGCACCGACCTCGCGCATCCGATTCAAGATGCGTTCGAACGTCTCGGCGTCCAGCTCGAGCCTCGCCATCGCAAAGAACAGCATGTGCATCCCCATGTCGCGACTGTTGTTCGCGTCCGCCGCCATGTACTTGCGCCACTGCCGCCCAGTCGACACGCCGAAGAGCTCGGCCATGTCCGTGCTGCTCTTGCCAAGCGTCTGCTTCAGGCGCTCCATGTCTTCGGCCGTGGGAGGGAGGTATTGAATCATTTTTTTTAGGCGCGACTTGGCGCGCACGAAGAAGGGTCTTCATGATGGGCATCCTTTCGGAGAGTCGGTCCTCGCGGGGTGCGCGAACCATACCGTTCAATGTAGGCCCTTTGGGTACATTTGTCAAACAATGACGATTGTCCTTGTCCATCAGTTCACCCCCTTCGCATCGAACGCTCGGCCGGCGATCATCAGCGCCTGGACGAGCTCGGCGAGCTGGGACGGGTTGAGGGTGACGCCTTTCTGGCTTGGCCGGTATTCGCCGTCGTCGGCGAGATACCAGCAGCGCACGTCAAGGAACTCGCGGCCGCGGTACTGGCGAAGCTGGACGCGGAGACGTTCCGATGTGCTACGGTGGACATCGAGAAAGCACCCACCGGGCGCCGGCGCCGGGGTATCATTTCCTCGGGTCGTCTGGGTCGCGCTCTTGCCGGAGTCGCGGCCCTTTTGCATTTCTAGGGTCGTCGCCATCGCTCAGCCCTCCGCCCGATAGTTCGTCGGGTCAGCGAGCCAGCGGTGAATCTCGCGGTTCGGCCACGCAATGCAACGCTGTGAACCGAGTTGAACACGGCGCGGAAAACGTCCCGCGATTTCACGCAGTCGGATTGCCTCGCGCGAGAGCGGTACGAAATGTTTGAGGTTCTGCCAGCGCGAATATCCGTCGAGCGGTAACGCTTGGGGAGGGGCGGTGAGCGACAGGGAGCCCAGTTGTGCGGAAGCTGTAATGGCAGCCATGTTGTAAACCTCGTACAAGGTTGTTGAACATGGCCGCAGTTTCGATTTTTGACGATGCAGTGGAAATTGCGCTTGCCGGTATGCGTGGCGTGTTAGCCAGTAGACGTCCCCTGTTTGCTAGCAGACGGGGTATAGCCTGCCTTCTTGAGCCATCCATCGATCGTTGTGAAAGCCTGATCCGAGCTCATCGATATACCATCGAGCGAATTGGCGTATATCAAAACCCGATCTTTGATTGATAGCACGGCTTGGCGGCGTGACGGGTAGGTTTTTTCATTCGCGAGTTGCACGGCGTACTCGCGAACTGGATCGAGCTTTTGGGACTTCGCACTTGCGCCTTTTTGGGCATCACGGCGCTTGATTTCGTCCGAGATCTTCACACTGATACTTGCGAGCCGTTTCGAAAGGTCATCTCCATCAGCGACAAGAGATTCAAGCTCGTCGAATGACAACGCGGACAACCGATCTAGCGATGCCTCAAGCGTCGATAGTTTTCGGGCGTATGCGGACGCTGCATGCAGGAACATCTCCCGATACTTCTCCGAAATGATCTCATTCGCATGCTTGCTGGCTTTATTGGCCCCCGTTCTCAAGTTCTCCATGCATCGTTTTGCGGCATCGGCAAAGACGTGATAGGCCCGTTTAACCTCATCGTCCTCGCGGATTAGCCAAGCCAAGACGAGCGGGATTAAGTCCCAACGCGCCTCAACTGCGATCGCCGCCAGCCGCCGTTCGTCTATCACGTGAGCCGGCAGGCCCTTGCTTTCCGCTATCACGACAAATGCTGCGAATGCCTCAGCGCGAAGAACAACCAAATCACGCATTTCGTTCCGACTCCTGTCGGCAGCTATTTGCTTTTTTTCGATTCGAGCGGCATTCAGTTCTGCATGCGCTCGAGTGGCGGCAGTCGGGTCGACCGGGACGCGATCCGGTCGACGGGTCTTTGCATCATCTGCAACTTGACGCGCCTCGTCTCGACGACGTGCAAGCACGGCATCAAAAGCGGCGTCGAATGAGATGTTTTGGCTCCGCGCGATTGCATAAGCCTCGTCCTTCAAACTCGGCTGGCGAAGGTGCGTCGGATTCGCGTCGATCAGTAGGTTTCTGACCCGTCTCGTTAGTTTCATCGGTCTCTCGCGCTACGCCCACCGGGGAATCGCGCCTGTTAGGCAAGGAAATCCGTTTTTCGTCCAGTCGAGCCGGGCGCGATCCTATTAGCCATTGCTACAGCTTGGCAAAGGTTGTAGATCATTGTAGGTCGAAACACTGTACAGGCCGAACGTTATGTGTCGGGCGATGCGAAGGGCAGAACTTTCGCGCCGACCTTCAGCTCGTCAAGACGATCGGCCCAGTGCTGCATCATCTTGCGACGTTCAGGCAGATACTCGGCGTGGACGTAGGCCGCAGTGACCTGGTTGCGTTCTGCGTGCGCCATCTGACGTTCGACGACGTCGCGGCTATATCCCAGTTCGCGCAGCGCTGTCGCGGCAAGGCCGCGGAAACCATGCCCCGTCATGCGTGATTTATAACCCATCCGATACAGGGCATACAGCATCGTGTTGTTTGAGATATGGCTGCGGCCCTGCACGCTGTAGAACACGAACCGATGCTGGCCGTTAATCATGCGGAGCTGGGCGAGCACATCGAGCGCCTGCCGAGAAAGGGGCACAATGTGCGGGTCGCGCATTTTCATGCGCGCCGCTGGCACCCGCCACTCCTCGGCGTCGACATCGATCTCTGGCCACTCCGCCTGGATCATTTCCTTTGTCCGCACGAATGTCAACGCCATGAACCGCAACGCGAGCCGGGTGACCAGGTCGCCCGGGTATTCGTCAATGTCGCGCATGAGCTGTGGGATCTCGGTAGCTTTCACGCGCGCCATATGCTGGACGCCAGTGCTTTTCTTCAAAACGGTTTCGGCGTCGATGTCGGCCGCCGGATTTCGAGTGCAGCGGCCGGTCATGATGCCGTACTGAAACACGGCACGTGATCGCTGCAGCACCCGCTTGGCCGTCTCGCGAACGCCGCGCGATTCGACGGTGCGGATAATCGCGAGTAGTTCCGGAGCATCGATGCTTGCGATAGGGCGGGCGCCGAGACGAGGAAATACATCGACTTCAAGGCAGTTGATGACCTTGCCCGCATAGACCTCGGACCATCCTCCACGTTGAGTCTCAAACCATTCGCGTGCGACGAGTTCGAATGAGCTGGCAGCTGCCAACTGCGCAGCCCGCTTGTCAGCTTTCTTGGCCTCGCTCGGATCGAGGCCTGCGGCGAGCTTTTCGCGCGCGCTATCACGTCGACCGCGCGCTTCGGCGAGCGATACGTCTGGATATGTACCGAGCGCCAGGCTCTTCTCTTTGCCGTCGATACGGTATTTAAAAATCCAACGTTTCCCGCCGGCCGGCGTGATCAGGAGCAGCAGTCCGCCGCCGTCGTAAAGCTTCTGCTGCTTCTCCGCCGGCTTGGCTGTGCGGACTTTGAGGTCGGTGAGCGCCATGTGCTGGTGCCTCGGGGGTTGTCTGAAGGGGGTGTTTTGCGAAGCCCCCAAAAGAACCCCAAGTCGGGGGTTGTTTCCACTGGTGGTCGCTGGTGGAAGTTTGCAACAAAAAACCCCGCACAGCCAAGCGTGACGGGGTTTATGTGGCGAAGCTGGTGAAACTTTGGAGGATCTCTGGTCCCCCCGACAGGAATCGAACCTGTATCTAGCGCTTAGGAGGCGCTTGTTCTATCCATTGAACTACGGGGAGAGCCATATCCAGTCGATCACGCGAAAAACGCGAGCCGGACGGCGGTGTGGACAGCGCGCAGAGTATAGCAAACGCGCGGCGCGTCGGCGGCGCGGAATGTGTGCCGACGCGCGTATCGCGGAATCACCCGCGATCGGAACGAACCATCAGAAATCGACGACGACGAAATCTTCCTTGCCCACGTCGCACAGCGGGCAGCGCCAGTCGGCGGGAATGTCGGCGAAACGGGTGCCGGCCGCGATGCCCTCGTCGGGCAGTCCTTCGGCTTCGTTGTAGACCCACCCGCAAATCAGGCAGACCCAGCTCTGGTATTCGGTTACTTCGCTCATGTGGTGCTCGGGAAAAATGGAAACTCGGTAATGCCGTCCGCACCCTGTCCAGCGGACGAAAGGCGCAATAGTACCGGAATTTCGCCGAACACCTAGGCAACGTCGTTTTAAACGTACGCATCGCGAACAACGGGCATCATCGCGTGGCGCGGGCATGCAGTGTATGCTTCGTGGGCCTGTCAATCTGAAGGAGGAAAACGATGCTCAACAGAAAGTGGATCGCGGGTGGGGTGTGCGTCGCGGCGCTGGCCGTGTCGACGCTCGCGCGTGCCGAGGCGCGCGTGTTCTTCGTCGAGCCGCAGGACGGCGCGACGGTGTCGAGCCCCGTGCACGTGAAGTTCGGTCTCGATGGCATGGAGCTCAAGCCCGCCGGCGACATGACGCCGGATACCGGCCACCATCACCTGCTGATCGACGGCAAGCCGGTGCCGAAGGGCGACGTGATCCCGGCGAGCGACCATTCGCTGCATTTCGGCAAGGGCCAGACCGAAACCGACGTGAAGCTGGCACCCGGCAAGCACACGCTGACGCTGCAGCTCGGCGACGGCGCCCACCGTTCGTACGGCCCCGAAATCAGCTCGACGATCACCGTCAACGTGAAGTAATCGCACGTCTCGCGCGGGCGCCCGGTGTGCCGCGCGCGGGATCGCCGATCGGCCGGCCACGGGCATCGGGCCGGCCTTCGCCCGTTCGTGCGGGCACGCAACCCGCACGGCGGTTTTCGGCCCGGATACCGGCCGCCAGCCACGCGTCGCACCGCGCCGGCGCGTTTCGCGTACCGGTTGCAATGCTCGTCCATCCAGCCATGCCGGTGCCGGCCTCCGCGCCCGGTACAATGGGCGCTTCCGATTCCTCTCTTCGCCGTCTCCCCATGTCGCTCTATTCCATTACCGGCGCGCAGCTCGCGTTCGGTCACGTCGCGTTGCTCGATCACGCGGATTTCTCGCTGGAAGCTGGCGAACGCGTCGGCTTGATCGGCCGCAACGGCGCGGGCAAGTCGTCGCTGCTGAAGATCGTCGCCGGCCTCGCGAAGCCCGATGACGGCCTGATCACGCGCCAGCAGGAGCTCGTGACCGTCTACGTGCCGCAGGAGCCCGAGTTCGAACCGGGCGCGACGGTGTTCGACGCGGTCGCGTCGGGGCTCGCGCACACGCGCGAACTGCTCGAAGAATACGATTCGATCGCGCATCGTCTCGCCGATACGCCCGAAGGCGCCGAGCACGACGCGCTGCTCGCGCGGATGAACGCGCTGCAGTCGTCGCTCGACGCGCACGACGCATGGAACTGGCGCACGCGCGTGGCGATGACGCTCGCGCAGATCGGCCTGCAGGACGGCGACGCGAGCGTCGACGCGCTGTCGGGCGGGATGCAGAAGCGCGTCGCGCTGGCGCGCGCGCTGGTGCTGCAGCCCGACGTGCTGCTGCTCGACGAGCCGACCAACCACCTCGACTTCGACGGCATCCGCTGGCTGGAAGAGCTGCTCGTCTCGCAGCGCGCGGGCCTGCTGTTCATCACCCACGATCGCGCGTTCCTCGATCGCGTCGCGACGCGCATCGTCGAGCTCGATCGCGGCCGGCTGCTGTCGTACCCGGGCAATTTCTCCGCGTACCAGACGCGCAAGGCGCAGCAGCTCGAAGTCGAACGCGTGGAAAACGAGAAGTTCGACAAGCTGCTCGCGCAGGAAGAAGTGTGGATCCGCAAGGGCGTCGAGGCGCGCCGCACGCGCAGCGTCGGCCGCATCGCGCGGCTCGTGCAGATGCGCAACGAGCGCGCGGAGCGCCGCAATGCGCAGGGCAACGTGCGGCTCGACGTCGCGCAGGGCGAGAAGTCCGGCAAGATCGTCGCGGAGCTGACCGACGTGACGAAGCGCTACGGCGGCCGCACGGTCGTCGACCGCTTCTCGGCGACGGTCATGCGCGGCGACAAGATCGGCTTCGTCGGCCCGAACGGCGCGGGCAAGACCACGCTGCTCAAGCTGATCCTCGGCGAGCTGAAGCCCGACGAGGGCACCGTGCGCACCGGCACGAACCTGCAGGTCGCGTATTTCGACCAGATGCGCGCGCAGCTCGACCAGGACAAGAGCCTCGCCGATACGATCAGCCCCGGCAGCGAGTGGGTCGAGATCGGCGGCGTGCGCAAGCACGTGATGAGTTATCTCGGCGATTTCCTGTTCGCGCCGGAGCGCGCGCGTTCGCCGGTGAAGTCGCTGTCGGGCGGCGAGCGCAACCGGCTGCTGCTCGCGCGCCTGTTCGCACGCCCGGCCAACGTGCTGGTGCTCGACGAACCGACCAACGACCTCGACATCCCGACGCTCGAGCTGCTCGAGGAGCTGCTGGCCGACTACGACGGCACGGTGCTGCTCGTCAGCCACGATCGCGCGTTCCTCGACAACGTCGTGACGTCGGTGATCGCGGCCGAGGGCGACGGCAAGTGGCGCGAATACGTCGGCGGCTTCAGCGACTGGCAGATCCAGAGCGAGCGTTCGGAGCAGCTCGCGCAACAGGAAGCCGCGAAGCGCGCGGTCAAGGAAGCGGTGCCGGTGAAGGAAGACGCGGCGAAGAGCGCCCCGGGCCGCAATGCGCAGCGCACGGTGAAGCTGTCGTTCAACGAGCAGCGCGAGCTCGATTCGCTGCCGGAGAAGATCGCCGCGCTCGAAGCGGAGCAGAAGACGATCAATGCGCAGCTCGAGGACGGTTCGATTTTCGCGAAGGATCCGCAGGAAGGCACGCGCCTGACCGAGCGCTTCGCGGCGATCGACGACGAACTGCTCACCGCGCTCGAACGGTGGGAAACGCTCGAGGCGAAGCGCAAGCCGGCGTGACGCGTGCGGCGCGCGCCGATCCCGCGATTGGCGCGCCACGCGGAACCAGTAAAATACCGCGCGTTCAGGGCCGCGCAGCGCACGCCGCGCGCCCGCTTTCGGAGCAGTCCAAGCACACCGTTGTTTCGATTCGCTTTTTTACGGAACTCAACGTTTTGTCCACGATGTTATCCACACGAGGTGTGGATAACGTCCCGATGAATGACGAAATTCAGCGCCTATGTCAACGAAGAAACCCAGCGCGGCCTATAGCGAAGCATCGATCAAGGTGCTCAAGGGTCTCGAGCCGGTCAAGCAGCGGCCCGGCATGTACACCCGTACCGAGAATCCGCTGCACATCATCCAGGAAGTCATCGACAACGCGTCCGACGAGGCGCTCGGCGGCTACGGCAAGCAGATCACGGTCACGCTGCACGCCGACCAGTCGGTCTCGGTCGAGGACGACGGCCGCGGCATCCCGTTCGGCATGCACCCCGAAGAGGGTGTCCCGGTCGTCGAGATCGTGTTCACGCGCCTGCACGCAGGCGGCAAGTTCGACAAGGCCGCCGGCGGCGCCTATACGTTCTCGGGCGGCCTGCACGGCGTCGGCGTGTCGGTGACGAACGCGCTCGCGACGCGCCTCGACGTGACGGTGTGGCGCGACGGCAAGATCGCCGAGCTCGGCTTTGCCGAAGGCGACGTCGTCAAGCCGCTCGCGACGCAGGCCGCGGGCCGCGGCGAGAAGAAGTCCGGCACGCGCGTGCAGGTGTGGCCGAATCCGAAGTACTTCGATTCGCCGAACCTGCCGCTCGGCGAGCTGCAGCGCCTGCTGCGCTCGAAGGCCGTGCTGCTGCCGGGCGTCGAGGTCGTGCTCGTCAACGAGAAGACCGGCGAGCGCCAGGCGTGGAAGTATGAAGACGGCCTGCGCGGTTACCTGCTCGACGAAATGAACGGCAGCGAGCTGCTGATCCCGCTGTTCGAAGGCGAGCGGTTCGCCGATTCGCGTTCGGGCGACGATTCGTTCGCCGAGGGCGAGGGCGCGTCGTGGGTCGTCGCCTGGAGCGAGGAGGGGTCGCTCGTGCGCGAGTCGTACGTGAACCTGATCCCGACGCCGGCCGGCGGCACGCACGAATCCGGCCTGCGCGACGGCCTGTACCAGGCCGTGAAGAGCTTCGTCGAGCTGCACAACCTGCAGCCGAAGGGCGTGAAGCTGCTCGCGGAAGACGTGTTCGCGCGCGTGTCGTTCGTGCTGTCCGCGAAGGTGCTCGATCCGCAGTTCCAGGGGCAGATCAAGGAGCGCCTGAACAGCCGCGACGCGGTGAAGCTCGTGTCGTCGTTCTCGCGCCCGGCGCTTGAACTGTGGCTGAACCAGCACGTCGAGCACGGCAAGAAGCTCGCCGAGCTCGTGATCAAGCAGGCGCAGGCGCGCACGCGGGCGGGCCAGAAGGTCGAGAAGCGCAAGAGCTCGGGCGTCGCGGTGCTGCCCGGCAAGCTGACCGACTGCGAAACCGAGGACATCGCGCGCAACGAACTGTTCCTCGTCGAGGGCGACTCGGCGGGCGGCTCCGCGAAGATGGGCCGCGACAAGGAATACCAGGCGATCCTGCCGTTGCGCGGCAAGGTGCTGAACACGTGGGAAACCGAGCGAGACCGCCTGTTCGCGAACAACGAGGTGCACGACATCTCGGTGGCGATCGGTGTCGATCCGCACAGCCCCGACGACACCGTCGACCTGTCGAACCTGCGTTACGGCAAGATCTGCATCCTGTCGGACGCGGACGTCGACGGCTCGCACATCCAGGTGCTGCTGCTCACGCTGTTCTTCAAGCATTTCCCGCAGCTGATCGAGCGCGGCCACGTGTATGTCGCCCGTCCGCCGCTGTTCCGCGTCGATGCGCCCGCGCGCGGCAAGAAGCCCGCGCAGAAGCTCTACGCGCTCGACGACGGCGAACTCGAGGCGACGCTCGACAAGCTGCGCAAGGACGGCGTGCGCGAGACGCAGTGGAGCATCAGCCGCTTCAAGGGTCTCGGCGAAATGAGCGCCGAGCAGCTGTGGGACACGACGATGAACCCCGATACGCGCCGCCTGATGCCCGTGAAGCTCGGCGAGCTCGACTACGAGGCAACCGTCGCGCGCATGACGATGCTGATGGGCAAGGGCGAGGCAGCCGCGCGGCGCGGCTGGCTCGAGGAAAAGGGCAACGACGTCGAAGCGGACATCTAAGCCACGCATCCGCGCGGCCGGGCATGACGCCCGGCCCGGCCTCACGCCACTTACGAATACGGAATTCTGATGGACGACAATACTTCCGATCTCTTCGCCGGGTCCGATGCACCGGACGCCGAAGCGCTGACGCTCGGCAACTACGCGGAGCAGGCGTATCTCAGCTACGCGGTCAGCGTCGTGAAGAGCCGCGCGCTGCCCGACGTGTGCGACGGCCAGAAGCCGGTGCAGCGCCGGATCCTGTTCGCGATGAACGAAATGGGTCTTGGGCCCGATGCGAAGCCGGTGAAGTCGGCGCGCGTGGTCGGCGACGTGCTCGGTAAATACCACCCGCACGGCGACCAGTCGGCGTACGACGCGCTCGTGCGTCTCGCGCAGGATTTCTCGCTGCGCTACCCGCTGATCGACGGGCAGGGCAACTTCGGCTCGCGCGACGGCGACGGCGCGGCGGCGATGCGTTACACGGAAGCGCGCCTCACGCCGATCGCGAAGCTGCTGCTCGACGAGATCGACCAGGGCACGGTCGACTTCATGCCGAACTACGACGGCTCGTTCGAGGAACCGAAGACGCTGCCGAGCCGCATGCCGTTCGTGCTGCTGAACGGCGCGTCGGGCATCGCGGTCGGCCTCGCGACCGAAATCCCGTCGCACAACCTGCGCGAAGTCGCGGCCGCTGCGGTCGCATTGATCCGCAATCCGAAGCTCACGCACGCGGAGCTGATGAACCTGATTCCCGGCCCGGATTTCCCGGGCGGCGGCCAGATCATCTCGAGCGACGCCGAAATCGCGGCGGCCTATGAAACCGGCCGCGGCAGCCTGAAGGTGCGCGCGAAATGGAAGATCGAGGATCTCGCGCGCGGCCAGTGGCAGCTCGTCGTGACCGAGCTGCCGCCGAGCACGTCGGGCCAGAAGGTGCTCGAGGAAATCGAGGAACTGACCAACCCGAAGCTCAAGCTCGGCAAGAAGACGCTGACGCCCGAGCAGCTCAACACGAAGAAGGCGATGCTCGACCTGCTCGACGCGGTGCGCGACGAGTCGGGCAAGGAAGCGGCGGTGCGGCTCGTGTTCGAGCCGAAGTCGCGCACGATCGACCAGACGGAATTCGTGAACACGCTGCTCGCGTACACGAGCCTCGAGTCGAACGCGACGCTGAACCTCGTGATGATCGGCGCCGACGGCCGGCCGGGCCAGAAGGGCCTGCTGACGATCCTCGACGAGTGGGTGAAGTTCCGCCAGCTGACGATGACGCGCCGTTGCCGCCATCGTCTCGCGAAGGTCGACGACCGCATCCACATCCTCGAAGGGCGGATGATCGTCTTCCTGAACATCGACGAGGTGATCCGCATCATCCGCGAGTCGGACGAGCCGAAGGCCGCGCTGATGAGCGCGTTCGGCCTCAGCGAGCGGCAGGCGGAAGACATCCTCGAAATCCGGCTGCGTCAGCTCGCGCGGCTCGAGAAGATCAAGATCGAGAAGGAACTCGACGCGCTGCGCGACGAGAAGGCGAAGCTCGAGGAACTGCTCGCGAACGAAAGCGCGATGAAGCGGCTGATGATCAAGGAGATCGAGGCCGACGCGAAACAGTACGGCGACGATCGCCGCACGCTGATCCAGCAGGAAAAGCGCGCGACGTTCGAGGCGAAGGTGGTCGACGAGCCGGTGACGGTCGTCGTGTCGCAGAAGGGCTGGGTGCGCGCGCTGAAGGGCCACGGGCTCGACCCGGCCGCGTTCTCGTTCAAGGCGGGCGACAGCCTGTACGCGGCGTTCCAGTGCCGCACGCCGGACCGGCTGATCGCGTGGGGCAGCAGCGGCCGCGTGTACTCGGTCGACGTGTCGGTGCTGCCGGGCGGGCGCGGTGACGGCGTGCCCGTCACGTCGCTGATCGAGCTCGAATCGGGCTCGCACCTGATGCACTACTACGCGGCGTCGGCCGACCAGCAATTGCTGCTCGCGTCGAGCAACGGCTTCGGCTTCCTCGCGAAGGTCGGCGACATGGTGAGCCGCGTGAAGGCCGGCAAGGCGTTCATGACGATCGACGCCGGTGCGGTGCCGCTCGCACCGATGCCGGTCCTGCCGAACGCGACGCAGGTCGCATGTCTGTCGAGCGGCGGCCGCTTGCTCGTATTCGGGATGGACGAGATGAAGACGCTGTCCGGCGGCGGGCGCGGCGTGATCCTGATGGCGCTCGACGACAAGGAAACGCTCGTGCAGGCGCTGGCGATCGATCCGGCCGGCGTCGTGCTGATCGGTACCGGCCGCGGCGGCAAGGCGCAGGACGAGACGCTGTCGTACGCCGGGCTCGCGCCGCACATCGGCAAGCGCGCACGCAAGGGCCGCGCGCCGGAGACGAAGCTCAAGGTCGTCAACGAACTGCGCCCGCTGCTCGGCTGACGCCGGGCCCGGTTCGGCCGCGATCGACAGGCCGCCCATCCGCTTCGGCGGGTGGGCGGCCTTTTGTTTGGATGCGGCGACTCGGGTAAGCCACGTGTGGCGCTGTCACGCGGAACTTGCAAAATAATGTGAAATCGCGCCGGGGGTCTGAACCGGGACGCAATTGGCCGGTCGAACGTCGCTTGATGCCGCGCGCGACGCGGCCGTTCGCTGGTCCCCACTCATCACAGGATTGTCGCCATGTCCCACGCTGTTGCCGTCGCGCTGTTTCTTCACCTGCTGGCCGTTGCCGTGTGGGTGGGCGGGATGGTTTTCGCGCACTTCTGCCTGCGCCCGGCGCTGTCCGACCTGTCGCCGCAGCTCCGGTTGCCGCTGATCGAAGGCGTGTTCGGCCGTTTCTTCAACTGGGTGGCCGGTTCCGTGATCGTGATCCTGCTGTCCGGCGGCTTCCTGCTCGTGGAATTCGGCGGCGCGCACGCGACGTGGTCGCTGCACGCGATGGCCGGGCTCGGCGTCGTGATGATGCTGATCTTCGGCCATATCCGCTTCGCGCTGTTCCCGCGCATCCGCCGCGCGGTGCAGGCGCAGAACTGGCCGGACGGCGCGCGCGCGGTGAATGCCGTGCGCCTGCTCGTCGTCGTCAATCTCGTGCTCGGCGTCGTCACGATCGGCGCGGCCGTGCTGTCGCGCGGGTTCTGATCGCTCGCCGCGGGCTGCCGGCCGGGCCGCCCGCGCCGCTACGCGGCCAGCATCGCATCGAGCAACCACGCGCCGGCCGGGCCGAGCGGCCGGTTGCGCGACCAGACCGCATCCACGCGCACGCGGCGCGGCCAGCCGCGTGAGCGCAGCTCGCACAGGCGATCGCGCGCGAAGTGCTCGACCATCCAGCGCGGCAGTTCAGCCCAGCCGAACCCCAGTACGGCCATCTCCAGCAGCATCAGGTAGCTGGGCGCCAGCCAGTGCTGCGTGCCGACGACGATCCGGTCGTCGGTGCCGCGGCCTTCCGTTTTCACATAGGTATTGAGGCGCAGCTCGCGCACGTCGCGCAGCGCCGCGTGCGGCACCTCGGCGTCGCCGTATTCGGCGAGCGCATGCGTGCGCCCGACGAACAGCCCGATCTCCGATTCCTCCGCCACCGTCGCCGCGCCGATATCGGCCGGGTAGGCCGCGCGCGCGGCCATCAGCCCGAGCTGCGCGCGGCCCTGCTGTATCAGGTCGAGCACGTCCTCGTGTTCGGCGATCTGGCATTCGAGCTCGAGCGCCGGAAAGCGCCGCTCGAGCGCCATCAGCGTTTCCTCGTAGCGTTTCGACTGGTACGTGTCGGACACGACGAGCGTCAGCCGCGCTTCCTCGCCGTGCGCGAGCCGTGCGGCCGTTCGGTCGATCGCCGCGCTGGCCTCGAGCGCGCGCTGCACCTGCGGCAACAGCGCACGGCCTGCGTCGGTCAGGGTCGGCGCGCGCGTCGAGCGGTCGAACAGCTGCACGCCGAGATCGATTTCGAGGTTCGCGATGGCTTCCGAAATGGTCGACTGGCGTTTGCCGAGCTTGCGTGCGGCGGCCGTAAACGAGCCGAGCAGCGCGGCCTCGGCGAATGCGAGCAGGGCTTCGGGGGCGTGGTGCATGCGGTGCTCCAGACTTCTTATTATCGGCAAAACCGATGATAACAAACTGGATTCAACCGGTATCGCCGATCAAAATGGCCGACATGCATGACGTAACGAATAGGAGGGCATCATGAAACAGGTGAACAAAACGGTGACGGAACGGCTGCTGCACGCGCTGACGTTCGAGCTGGTCGCGATCGCGCTGTGCGCGCCGATCGGTGCATGGCTGCTGGACATGCCGGTGTCGCACGTCGGCGTGCTGACGGTGATGGTGTCGCTGATCGCGATGGCGTGGAACATGGCGTTCAACACGCTGTTCGACCGCTTCGAGCGTCGCGCGGGATTGAAGCGCACGCTCGGCATGCGGATCGCGCACGCGGTCATGTTCGAGCTCGGCCTCGTCGCGATGGTGGTGCCGGTGGCCGCGTGGTGGCTGAACGTGAGCCTCGTCGAGGCACTGCTGCTCGACCTCGGCATCGTGCTGTTCTTCCTGCCTTACACGTTCTGCTTCAATCTCGCGTATGACGCGCTGCGGGCCCGCCGGATGGCTCGCCGGGTCGCGGTGCAGGCCGGTTGAGGAGGGGCGGCGCGCCGGTGGCGGGCGGTGGAGCAGGGCTGCGGGGGCCTGTCAGTGCGAGGCGGCCCACAGCCACACGCCGCACGCCACGGCGACCGCGCCGTAGACGGCATAGACGGGCACCTTGAAGCGCGCGAAGCACAGCGTCGCGAAGGCGCCCGTCAGCCAGTAAACCGGGTCGGCCGGCTCGCGATGCAGGATCTTCGCGACGGCGACGACAAGAAAGCCCGTGGTCGCCGCGCGCAGCAGGCGCATGCCGTGCTCGAAGCGCGCGTGGCGCTTGAGCCGGGACAGGTGGTTCTGCGCAAACACGACGAGGCATCCCGACGGGATGAACAGCGCGGCCGTCGCGAGCAGCGCGCCGACCCAGCCGTCGGTCAGGTAGCCGAGAAACGGCACGACGTTCAGCAGCGGGCCCGGTGCCACCGGCGACAGCGCGAACGCCAGCGTGAAGTCATGATCGGAGATGCCCGTCGCCGGCGACACGAACAGCGTCTTGAGCACCGGCAGCGCGGAAAAGCCGCCGCCGAACAGCGTCATGCCGGCGCCCGCGAGGCGCGGCCACAGTAGCTGCGCCTGGTAATCGCCTGGCAGCGGCACCGCGAACAGCGCGACGAGCACACCGAGCAGCACGAGCAGGTTGCGGTCGCGCTTCGACAGCGTGAATTCGACCGCGTCGCGCTGGGTCGGCCCCGTCAGCCAGCCCGCTGCAAACGCGGCGAAGAGAATCCCGACGAAAGCGGCGGGAGTATGCGCGAAAGCGAGCAGAATCGTCGACAGCGCGGCGATCGCCTGCTCGAGCCGGGTGCGCGCGAGCGCGCGCAGCTGCTTGACCCACGTGACGCCGATCAGCGCGGCGAGCACCATCCCGAAGTGATTGATCAGCATCGGCGCGGCCAGCGAGCGCACGAGCGGCGTCTGATAAAAGATCGCGAACAGCGTCATCAGGATCGAGAACGGCAGCACGCTCGCGATACCGGCAACCCAGGCGCCGGCGCGGCCGTGCAGCGTCTGGCCGACCTGCACCGCCACGTTGCAGCCGACCGGGCCCGGCACGAGCCAGGCGAGCGCGACGAGATCGCCGAATACGTGCGGTTCGATGCGCTGCAGCCGTTCAACGTAGTGGCGTTCGAGCTGCGCCATCATCGAAAGCCCGCCCCACGAGAGCGCGGAAATACCGGCGACGACCTTGAACAAGGTCCATAGGGATGCCTGTGCCTCTTCGACACGAGCGGTCGCTTCGACTTCGACGGTAGTCATGGTTGTGTGGTTGGCGCAGGGCCGGATCTCTCGCGTATGGCCATGCCGGCGGCCCGCCGACACGTAGGCCCTCCCGATTGTCCGCCGCGCATCGTGACACTGCCATGCGCGAAAACGCTAGTTAATGAACTAAACGATCGGATCGGGAAACGCAACAATTGCGGCGGTGCGCAACGCGCGCCGTGATAGCGGCGGTTTCGCCGCTCAGGCGCCCGTGCTGCCGGTCGCGCGATGGGCGATGACGTTCGGATGGTCGCCGCGCACGCCGAAGCGCGCGATCAGGGCGGGAATCGCGTCGGCCGGCACCGGGCGCGAGAACAGGAAGCCCTGTGCCTCGATCTCGCCGAGCGCGGACAGCCAGGTGATCTGCTCCTCGGTTTCCGTGCCTTCGACGACGACGGTCAGGCCGAGCGAGCGGGCGAGATGCACGATCGACGACACCATCACGCACACGCTGCGATCGTTCGGGATTGCCTGCACGAACGAGCGGTCGACCTTCAGCGTGTCGACCGAGAAGCGGTGCAGGTACGACAGCGACGAATAGCCGGTGCCGAAATCGTCGAGCGCGATGCGGATGCCGAGCTTCTTCAGCGCGACGATCTTCTCGGACACGAGCTCCGGATATTCCATCATCGCGGTCTCGGTGATTTCGAGTTCGAGCCGGTTCGCGTCGATGCCGGTTTCCAGCAGCGTGCGCGAGATCGTCTCGATCAGGTCGCCGCGCCAGAACTGCACGGGCGAGATGTTGACCGCGAGCGTCAGCGTGTCGTGGCCCTCGTCGCGCCAGCGCGCGATCTGCTCGCACGCGGTGCGGATCACGAAGTCGCCGATCGGCACGATCAGGCCCGTCGATTCGGCGATCGAAATGAATTCGTTCGCCGAGATGATCCCGTGCTCGGGGTGATCCCAGCGCGCGAGCGCCTCGAAGCCGGTGATGTACCGGTGCGTGAGGTCGATCTTCGGCTGGTACGCGAGGAACAGCTGCCCCTCGGCGAGCGCGACGCGCAATTGCTGTTCCCAGCGCATCAGGTGATCGGCGCGGTGCGACAGGTGCGGCGCATAGAACTGGTAGCAGTTCTTGCCGGCGTCCTTCGCGCTGTACATCGCGAGGTCGGCCTTCTTCAGCAGGTCGATCTCGCTTTCGTTCGCGACGGTGTGCAGCGCGATGCCGATGCTCGCATGCAGCACGAACGAACTGCCGCGCACGTCGAACGGCTCGCCGAACATCCGGATGATCGCTTCGGCGAGCCGCACCGCGCGCCGCTCGACGTCGTCGCCCTTCATCACGACGACGAACTCGTCGCCGCCGATGCGCGCGAGCGAGCCTTCGTCGCCGACCGCGTCGGCCAGGCGCGACGCGGTCATCTGCAGCACGATGTCGCCGGCGTTGTGGCCGAGCGTGTCGTTGACGGTCTTGAAGTTGTCGAGATCGATGAACAGCAGGCCGAGCCGCGACAGGCTCGCCGGCATCGACACGTCGTTGCGCAGCCCGCGCAGCGTCGCGTAGCGGTTCGCGAGGCCGGTGAGCAGGTCGTATTCGGCAAGCTGCGTCATCTCGCGCTCGCGGCCGAGCAGCTTGCCGATCAGGCCCGTCGCGACGCCGAAGAACGCGAGCATCGCGAGCGTGATGAAGCTCGTCATCAACAGGTAGACGTTGCGCGTGTGGTAGTAGTCCGCGAACTCTTCCGTCTGCGACAGCCCGACCATCACGGCGAGCGGATAGCCGTCGAGGTGGCGGTACGACACGATGCGCGTCACGCCGTCGATCGGGTCGATGATCGTGCCCGTCACGCGCTCGGCGATCGGGTAGACGCCCGATGCCGAAAACGCGCCGGGCGCGTTGTTCAGCGAACCCGTGCGCCGCGCGAGCACCGTACCCGTGTCGGACACCACCGCGATCACGCCTTCCTTGCCGATCGCCGCGTTGTTGTAGAAGTCGTTGGTGAAATAGCTCGGGTCTTCCGACACGACGACGATGCCCGCGAAGCTGCCGTCCGGGTTGTTCAGGCGCCGCGTCATCTGCAGCGTCCAGTGGCTCGACACGCGGCCGAGCACGGGTTTGCTGATGAACAGGCGGTCGTCGTTGTGCGCGAGGTGGACCTTGAAGTGCTCGCGGTCGGACAGGTTGATCGGCTGCGGATGAAGCTCGGCCGTGTTCGCGAACAGGATGCCCTTCGCGTTGACCAGCGACACCTGGATCAGCGTATCGCTCGGCACGACGCCTTTTTCGACGGCGCTCGCGAGGTTGAAGTGCGCGGGGGACTTCTCGAATTCGAACTTGACGAAGCGGGTGATCTGGTCGACCTGGTGGATCGCCTTGACCGTATGCTGCTCGAGCGCGGAGGAGAGGATCGCGGCGGAGGCCGCCGCTTCCTTGTACGCGCTGTCCTTTTCCACCGACAGCCGCGCGATGATCACGGCCCACAACAGCGCGAGCGCCAGCATCCCGAGCAGCGGGATCGCAAATAGCGCCCGCCGGCGCGATTTGCGCGGCGTGCGCAGCGGCCGGTTCGGCGGCGTGTGGTTGGACCGGGCGGAGCTCATCGAAGCGGGTGGCGTCCTGCTCGCGTGCGCCATCCGTCCGGATGGCTGGCTTGGGTTGGGGTTATCCCGGCGTCTGTTCGTTCGCGGGATGCGCAACCATGGACAGACGTCCGAAACAACGGATTAGGCCCGATATTACTGGCTGGAACGTTTTTGCGATAGTTGGGCGAAGCGTAGGGCGCCGAACGAGCCGGCGCCATCGCACATCGCGGAATGTCAGGCGGGCGACCGGAAGGTGCCGTCGACGACCGTCACGACGTCGCCGCCGATCCATGTCGTGCCGTCTTCGTCGTAGCGGACGGCGATACGGCCGTCGCGGCCGATCGCCGTGCCCTGGCGGGCCGTATACGACGGGCCGGGGCGGCGATTCTGCCGCGTCAGCAGCCCGGCCAGCGCGGCGTTCGCGCTGCCGGTGACGGGATCCTCGCCGGGGGTGCCGAACTGGCCGCCCGTCATCAGGCAGCGGATCTCGAACGTCGCGGGGCCGCCTTCGGCGTGCGGCGCGTAGGCGGCGAGGCCGTCCACGCCGTAGCGGCGGGTCAGCGCTTCCAGCGCGACCGGATCGGGCGACAGGCCGATGCACGCGTCGGCCGACTTCAGCCGCACGACCAGCCACGGCGCGCCGTTGTCGACCGCGCACGGCTCGGCATCGAGGTCGAGCGCGTCGCTGCGCAGCGCGGCGGCCAGCGCCGCGTAGTCCGAACGGTCGAGCGGCGTGACGCGTGCCGGCGGCGCGGCGAACGCCCAGCCGCCGGCCTGCTCGCGCAGCGCGACCCGGCCGACCCCGCACTGCTGGATCAGCCGGCCCGGCGTGCGCGGCCGCGCGCCGCTTTCCAGGAACGCATGCGCGGTGCCGAGCGTCGGGTGGCCGGCGAACGGCAATTCGCCGCCCGTCGTGAAGATCCGGACGCGGTAGTCGGCTTCCGGATCGGTCGGCGTGCAGAGGAACGTCGTTTCCGACAGGTTCGTCCAGCGGGCGATCTCGAGCATGGCGTCGTCGCCGAGCGAATCGGCGTCGAACACCACGGCCAGCGGATTGCCCTTGAACGGCACCGACGAGAACACGTCGACCTGCTTGAAGCGGACGAGGCGGCCGGACATCGTGCCGGGCCCGTTACGCGACTTCGGCGATCAGCTCGATCTCGACGCATGCGCCGAGCGGGATCTGCGCGACGCCGAAGGCCGAGCGGGCGTGCTTGCCGGCGTCGCCGAACACCTCGGCGATCAGCTCCGACGCGCCGTTCGTCACGACGTGCTGTTCCGTGAAGTCGAGCGTCGAGTTGACGAGGCTCATCAGCTTCACGATGCGCGTGACCTTGTTCAGGTCGCCGGTATGCGCGTGCAGCGTCGCGAGCAGGTCGATCGCGATCGCGCGCGCGGCCGCCTTGCCGTCTTCCGTCTGCAGGTCGGCGCCGAGCTTGCCGGCCCAGACCTTGCCGTCCTTCTTCGCGATGTGGCCCGACAGGTACACCGTGTTGCCGCTTTGCGCGCTCATCACGTAGGCGGCGGCCGGTGCGCCGGCGGTCGGGAGCTCGATGCCGAGCGACTTCAGCTTGTCGTAGACGTTAGCCATGTAATCGATTCCTCGTAGAGAGTCGTGACAGGAAAAAGGGGATCAGAGGCGCTCGCGCAGCAGCTTGCCGAGGCGCGCGACGCCTTCCTCGATCTTCTCGGGCGGCACCGTCACGAACGACAGGCGCAGCGTGTTCTGCTGCGCGTCGTCCGCGAAGAACGGCGCGCCCGGCACGAAGGCGACGTGGTTGTCGACGGCCGCGGCGAGCAGCTTCATGCTGTCGATCTGCGCGGGCAGGTTCACCCAGATGAACATCCCGCCTTCCGGGCGGTTCCACGTGACGCCTTCCGGCATGTGACGCGCCAGCGCGCCGAGCATCGCGTCGCACTGCGCGCTGTACAGCTCGCGGATCGTCGGGATGTGCTCGTCGAGGAAGCCGTCCTTGATCACTTCGTGCGCGATGCGCTGCGTGAGCGTCGGCGTGTGCAGGTCGGTGGCCTGCTTGGCCTGCACGAGCTTGAAGTGGAGTTCCTCGGGCGCGATGATGTAGCCGATCCGCAGGCCCGGTGCGAGCACCTTCGAGAACGTGCCGAGGTGCACGACGTGGTCGGGCGCCATCGACAGCATCGTCGGCAGCGGTTCGCCGCGATAGTTCAGCGCGCCGTACGGATCGTCCTCCAGCACCGGGAACGGGCTCGACTGCGCGAACGCGGCGAGCGCGCGGCGGCGCTCGACGGGCAGGCGGCGGCCGGTCGGGTTCTGGAAGTTCGGTTGCGCGTACAGCAGGCGCGCGCCTTGCGTGAGTTCGGGCGTCAGGCCTTCCGGCAGCAGGCCCTGTTCGTCGGTCGGCACCTGCACGTAGCGCGGCTCGTACAGCGAGAACGACTGCAGCGCGCCGAGGTAGGTCGGCGTTTCGACCAGGATCGGGCTGCCCGGATCGACGAGCGCCTTGCCGAGCAGGTCGAGCGCCTGCTGCGAGCCGGTCGTGATCAGCACCTGCGACACGCGCACGCTGTAGCGCTCGGCGATCCATTCGCGCAGCGGCAGGTAGCCTTCGGTCGCGCTGTACTGGAGCGCGGCGGCCGGCGCGTCGCGCAGCACGCGGTCGGCGGCGGCGCGCATGCGCTCGGCCGGGAACGTCGCGGGGGCGGGCAGGCCGCCGGCGAACGAGATGACCTCGGGGCGTTCCGTGACCTTCAGGATCTCGCGGATCGCAGAGCTCGTCAGCTTGCGGGCGCGTTCGGAAAGCTGCCAGTGCGGCGGATGCAGGTCGCTCGGATTCATAGTCTCCTCGTTCGGATATCGTGGTCAGTCAAGAAAGGTCGTTCGGGCGAATCGTTTCGACACCGCCGGGTGGGCAGGCGCGAGCGCGATCGAGCCTTCGCGGCCGGGTGGGCAAAACCGATCAGGCAAAACAAACATTATGGCGCACCTCATCAACCGGCGCGAGCGGGACGCGGGGCCGTGGCCACCGCCGAGCGGCGCCCGAGCACCACGGTGGCGATCACGGCCGCCGCGAACAGCCACGTCGACGGCGTGACGGTCTCGCCGAACAGCAGGGCGGAAAAGGCGATCGTGAAGAAAATCTGCAGCAGCTGCACCTGGCCGACACGTGCGGTGCCCCCCATCGCGAGCCCCGCATACCAGGCGAAAAAGCCGATGAATTGCGAAAAAAGGGTCACGTAACCGAACGCGAGCCAC
Source organism: Burkholderia sp. L-4 (assembly GCF_056856535.1). Classification (NCBI taxonomy): domain Bacteria; kingdom Pseudomonadati; phylum Pseudomonadota; class Betaproteobacteria; order Burkholderiales; family Burkholderiaceae; genus Burkholderia; species Burkholderia sp. L-4. The sequence goes on along the minus strand of NZ_JBXEOX010000001.1, from coordinate 2,675,086 downwards.
GTGCGCGGCGCGAGCGGGCCCGGATGCGCGGCATGCTGCATCCACGCGAGCCAGCCGACCGGCAGCACGAGGAACGGCGCCGACACGACGAGCGCCCAGCAGATCACCTGCCAGCCGCCGATCTGGCGCGCGAGGCGCGCGCCTTCCGCGTAGCCGAGCGCGCCGATGCCGACCGCGACGAGCATCAGCGCGTCGCCGGCCTGCAGGGTGCCGCCGCCGTCGCGCAGCGCGAACGCGATCACGAGCGCGCTGCCCGCGACCGCGCTGGCCCAGAACGCCTTCGACGGCCGCTCGTGCGACAGCCACGCCGCGTACAGCGCGACGAACAGCGGCTGCAGCCCGTTGACGACCGCGCCGTGCGACGCCGGCACCGATTTCATCGCCCACGCGGAGAACACCGGATACGCGATGATCACGCCGGCCGACGTGATCGCGAGACTTTTCAGTTGCGCGCGGGTCGGCAGCGCCTCGCGGCGCCACCACAGCAGCAGGCCGGCCGGCACGGCGGCGGCGAGCGCGCGGCCGAGCCCGTTGAGCAGCGGGTTGAGTTCGGACACGACGATTCGCGTCATCGGCAGCGTCAGGCTGAAGATCATCACGCCGATCAGGCCGAGCAGCATGCCCCGGGTTTCGCGCGAATTCATGTGGCGGTGTCTCCGTATTGCAGGTCGTTGTCGTCGGGAACGCGGCGGCGCGTTCAGCGCAGCGTACGGGCGCCTTGCGGCGTATCGAATTCGGCCACGAGCGCGGGCGGACCTTCACCCGCGTCGAGATCGAGCAGCTGGGCGGCGCCGAGCCAGTCGAGCTGCTCGCGGATGACGTCGGCACGCGGGTGGGTGCCCTTGAGCGCCTTCAGCGCGACGCCGTTGCCCGGCAGCGACTCGGCCGGGTGGCGCGGGCTGTCCCACTGGATCAGCGACGGCGCGAGCCCGTCGCCCGAGCCCTGCCAGGCGGGGAAGCTGCCGTCGTCGGGCACCGTGAGGCCCCAGCGCAGGTCGCCGCGGCTCATCGCGACCACGGGCGCGATGCGGGCCGGGTACTGGCTCTGCCACAGGGCAAGCTGGCGCGGGCGGTCGACGCGCGCGACCCAGTGCGCGAGGAACGGGCCCTGCGCGAGCCGCGCGTGCATCGCCGGATCGTCGAGGCCGAACAGCCGTGCGCGCGGCGGCTTCGCGCCGTCGTCCGCGGCGGGCGCGTCGGGGTCGATCGCGATCACTTCGAGGTAGAGCCCGCCCCACGCGCCGAACAGCGCATTGTGGGTCCGCATCAGCGGGTGGCGGCCGCCGCCGGCCGGTTCGATGCCGAGCGCGTCGGCGACATGGCGAACGCCTTCGTCGAGCGTGCGCGCGGCGATCACGAGATGGTCGAGTGTCAGGGAGCGGGCTGGCATGAACGTCGGTCGGGAAGCGAAAGTGTCATGGTAGGCGGGCGAGGCGCCGGGCGGTAGCCGGCCTGGCCGGCGCACCGGCCGCGACCCGGGCCGGGCGGCGCGGCGCCGGTGCGGCGGGGCCGGAACGACGGCCGCACGCGCGCCATTCCGGTCAACTGTAATCGGCGTTACCGGCACAGTAACGGTACAATCGGCGCGATAGCCTTCGGTACAGTTGGAGCTGCCGCCCATGTCCATCGTCCCACTCGCCCAGATTCCCGCGCCGCACGACACGGCCACGCTCACGCTCGTCGACCAGCTGGTCCAGTGGGCGCGGCGGCGCATCGACGAACGCGTGTTCCGTCCCGGCATGCGGATGCCGTCGATCCGCAAGCTCGCGCTCGACAAGAGCGTGTCGCGTTTCACCGTCGTCGAGGCGTACGAGCGCCTCGTCGCGCAGGGCTACCTCGACTCGCGGCGCGGCTCGGGCTTCTACGTGCGCGAGCGCACGGGCGCCGGCCCGCAGCCGGCCGACGGCGTCGCGCGCGTGGCCGAGGCCGCGCCCGTGCACAACACGATCGACGTCGTCTGGCTGCTGCGCAACATGCTGCACACCGTCAGCCCGGAGAAGGGGCCGGGCCTCGGCTACCTGCCGGGCCGCTGGCTCGACGGCGAGCTGATCACCGGCGCGCTGCGCGCGCTGGGGCGCCAGTCGGGCGCGCAGATGCTCGGTTTCGGCACCGCGCAGGGCTTCCTGCCGCTGCGCCAGCAACTGCAGACGCGCCTCGCCGAAGTCGAGATCGGCGCGAAACCCGAGCAGATCGTGCTCGTCTCGGGGATCACGCAGGCGATCGACCTGATTTCGCGGATCTACATGCGGCCCGGCGACGCGGTGATCGTCGGCGATCCCGCGTGGTTCCAGATGTTCGGGCGCTTCGCGGCGCAGGGCGCGCAGCTCGTCGGGATGCCGTACACGCCCGACGGCCCCGATCTCGACGCGCTCGAAACGCTGGTGCAGATGTGGCGGCCGAAGATGCTCGTGATCAACTCGGTGCTGCAGAACCCGACCGGCACGTCGTTGTCGGCCGCGCAGGCGTTCCGGATCCTGAAGCTCGCGGAGGCGTACGATTTCCTCGTCGTCGAGGACGACGTGTACGGCGACCTGTGCCCGCCGAGTTATCCGGCCACGCGCCTCGCGAGCCTCGACCAGTTGAAGCGCGTGATCTACCTCGGCAGCTATTCGAAGACGCTCGCGGCGAACCTGCGGGTCGGTTACGTGGCGTGCGCGCCGGAGATCGCGAAGGCGGTCACCGACCAGAAGATGCTGGTCGGGATGACGACGCCCGAGCTCAACGAGCGCGTGCTGTACAAGATCCTGACCGAAGGGCATTACCGGCGCCACGTCGAGCGGCTGCGCGCGCGGCTCGACGGCGTGCGCGACAAGACCGCGCGGATGCTCGAGCGCACCGGGCTCGGGCTGTTCACGATGCCGGCGGCCGGGATGTTCCTGTGGGCCGACACGGGCGTCGATTCGGACGCGCTCGCGGCGGTCGCGCACGAGGCCGGCTTCCTGCTGACGCCGGGCAGCCTGTTCTCGCCGCAGCAGTCGCCGTCGACCTGGATGCGCTTCAATGTCGCGAACTGCGGCGATCCGGCGCTGCCGGGGCTGCTGGCCGGCTATATCGACTCGGCGGTGCGGCGCGCGTCGTGACGCGGCGCGTCGTGTCTTGAAATCGCGCGCGCCGTCCCCAGATACGCGCGCAAACCGCTGGCGCCGGGCGGTCGTCCTCCACGGACTCGCGGGCATCGCGCCCCGGGCGCCTGCGCCACACCATCCCTGTTCAAGTAAGAGGAAACAGCATCCATGGCACATGAAACGATGAGCTTTCAGGCAGAGGTCAAGCAACTCCTCCACCTGATGATCCATTCGCTCTACAGCAACAAGGAAATCTTCCTGCGCGAACTGGTGTCGAACGCGTCCGACGCGGTCGACAAGCTGCGTTTCGAAGCGCTCGCGGACAACGCGCTGTACGAGAACGATCCGAACCTGCGCATCCGCATCGGCTACGACAAGGCCGCGCGCACCATCACGATCGACGACAACGGCATCGGCATGAGCCGCGACGAGGCGATCGCGAACCTCGGCACGATCGCGCGCTCGGGCACCAAGGAATTCTTCACGAAGCTGTCGGGCGACCAGCAGAAGGACGCGGCGCTGATCGGCCAGTTCGGCGTCGGTTTCTACTCGGGCTTCATCGTCGCGGACAAGATCACCGTCGAGACGCGCCGCGCCGGCCTGCCGGCGAACCAAGCCGTGCGCTGGGAAAGCGCGGGCGAGGGCGACTTCACGATCGACGCGATCGAGCGCGCGCAGCGCGGCACGACGATCACGCTGCACCTGCGCGAGGGCGAGGACGAGCTGCTGTCGTCGCACCGCCTGCGCTCGATCATCCAGAAGTACTCCGATCACATCGCGCTGCCGATCCTGATGCGCAAGGAAGAATGGGATCAGGAAAAGGGCGAGATGGTCCTGAAGGACGAGGACGAGACCGTCAACCAGGCGAGCGCGCTGTGGACGCGTTCGAAGAGCGACGTCACCGACGAGCAGTACACGCAGTTCTACCAGCACATCGCGCACGATCACCAGGATCCGCTCACCTGGACGCACAACCGCGTCGAGGGCCGCAGCGAATACACGCAACTGCTGTTCGTGCCGTCGCACGCGCCGTTCGACCTGTGGAACCGCGACTATCGCGGCGGCCTGAAGCTGTACGTGAAGCGCGTGTTCATCATGGACGACGCCGAGCAGCTGCTGCCGCAATACCTGCGTTTCGTGAAGGGCGTCGTCGATTCGGCCGACCTGCCGCTGAACGTGTCGCGCGAGATCCTGCAGGAAAGCCGCGACGTGAAGGCGATCCGCGAAGGCGTGACCAAGCGCGCGCTGTCGATGCTCGAGGAACTCGCCAATGCGGAAGACGAAACCGGCAAGGAAAAGTACAAGACGTTCTGGGGCGCGTTCGGCCAGGTGCTGAAGGAAGGCCTCGGCGAGGATCACGCGAACCGCGAGCGCATCGCGAAGCTGCTGCGCTTCGCGTCGACGCACGGCGACACCGACGCTCAGGACGTGTCGCTCGCCGACTACGTGTCGCGCATGAAGCCCGAGCAGAGCAAGATCTACTACGTGACGGCCGATACGTGGCAGGCCGCGAAGAACAGCCCGCACCTCGAAGTGTTCCGCAAGAAGGGCGTCGAGGTGCTGCTGCTGACCGATCGCGTCGACGAATGGATGCTGTCGTTCCTGCATGAATTCGACGGCAAGCCGCTCGCGAGCGTGGCCCGCGGCGATCTCGATCTCGGCGAGCTGAACGACGAGGAGAAGAAGGCGCAGGAGCAGGCGGGCGAAGCGATCAAGCCGGTCGTCGAGAAGATGAAGGAAGCGCTCGGCGACAAGGTGAAGGAAGTGCGCGTCACGTTCCGCCTGACCGATTCGCCGTCGTGCCTCGTCGCGGACGACAACGACATGAGCGGCTACCTGCAGCGGATGCTGAAGGCCGCAGGGCAGAACGCGCCGGCGATGCAGCCGATCCTCGAGATCAATCCCGATCACGCGCTCGTGAAGCAGCTGAACGCCGACAGCGCCGATTTCGGCGACTGGTGCCATCTGCTGTTCGAGCAGGCGCTGCTGGCCGAAGGCGGCATGCTCGACGATCCGGCGAGCTTCGTGAAGCGGACCAACGCGCTGCTGCTGTCGCGCGCCGCGTGAATCCGCGCATGCGATTCGACGGCGGTCAGGCCGGCTGGCGCGAGACGCCGCGGCCGGGCTGCTCGCTCGACCAGCGCGACTGGCTGACGCGCGGCGGATCGCTGACGGCCCATCTCGCGCGGCTCGGCCGCGTGAGCGTGCGCGTGACGCGCGAGGCCGTCGACGGTCCGTGGTTCGACGAGCCGGACGCGCTTGCCTGTGCGCCGCGCGCGCCGATGTGGGTGCGCGAGGTGATCCTGTCGGTCGACGGCGTGCCGTACGTCGCCGCGCACAGCATCGCGCCGCTCGCGGCCAGCAAGGGCGTGTGGCAGGCGATGCGGCGGCTGCGCACGCGGCCGCTCGCGGAGCTGCTGTACAGCGATCCGCAGGTCGAGCGCTCGGCGCTCGTCAGCCGGCGCGTGATCGCCGGTCATCCGCTGTATGCGCTCGCGAGCCATGCGCTCGGCATCGGCGCGCGCGCGCCGCATGCGTTCGCGGCGCGGCGTTCGGTGTTTCAGCGTCACGGCAAGCCGCTGATGGTCACCGAGTGCATGCTGCCGGCGCTGTGGCGCCATCTCGCCGCGCACGGCGACGGGCCGCGCTCCGTCGGGCCGCGTGGGGACGCGTGATGCTGCGGGGTTTTCCGCCGGTCGTCGCGCCGGATACGCACACGATGATTCTCGGGAGCTTTCCGGGCGAGGCGTCGCTCGATGCCGCGCAGTACTACGCGCATCCACGCAACCAGTTCTGGCGGCTGCTCGGCGCGGTGCTCGGCGAACCCGGGCTGCACGAACTCGCGTATGACGCACGGCTCGAACGCGTGCTTGCGCACGGCATCGGCGTCTGGGACGTGCTCGATGCCTGCCATCGACAAGGCAGTCTCGATTCGGCGATCCGGAATGCGAAGCCGAACGACTTTGCTTCGTTGCGCGAGCACGCGCCGTTGCTGAAGAAAGTCTGCTTCAACGGCAAGACGGCGGGGCGGTTTGCCGATGTAATCGGCGCGGCGGGTTATGAAACGCTCGTATTGCCTTCGTCGAGTCCAGCGAACGCGACGTTGTCGTTCGAACAGAAACTGGTGCTCTGGCGTGCACTTCGCACCTGAGGCGCGGTGGAGGCCGGGTCGGTGAAGCAGCGCTATCAGGCGGGCGGCGGCAGGTGCCTGGCGCCCCTGGCCGCGGTGATGCGACCCTGTGCGGCGACGAGTGGGTCGTCGGTGGTCGCCACCAGCCACAGACGCGCGTGCTCTTCGATCCGGCGGTTGTGGTCCTTCAACGGGCCCATCGCGGCAGCGGCCTTCCAGACCACCGGGCCGATTCGGCTACTCCTGCCCGACGGCGCGCCCACCAGCAGGCAGTAAGGTCCCAGCGGAAGCGATACGAACGGAAGTGCCGGACTGGCGATCACGCGCCAGTCGATGAAGGGTGTATCGCTGATCAGCAGCGGCGTGGGCAAGCCGTAGAGCACACTGAAGTCGTACAGCGCCAGCTGCTCTCGCATGGCGACGTACGTTCGCCGGATGTCGTCGACGACCGCCGCGCGGATCTCGTCCTCGAACATGGGTTCCTGCGCGTAGCGGGCAAATGCCTGTCGAGCCTCCCATTGATACGCGCTGAACAGGCCGATTTCCACGCAGTCCTGCACCGCACGCTGAACCTCCGCTACGGAACCGGCTTCCCCTGGCGTTCCCAGCTGCGCTGCCCGCAAAAAGCGGGCAAGTCCTTCCTCGTGGATCGCGGGACCCTCCGCGGATGCGTCGTCGTCAGTGTTCTTGCCCAGCGGCACGTAGATATATTGCTCGGCAGCGAAATGCGATTTCTTGCCTGCATCGAACTTGATTTCGCCATCGACGCAGTCGAGATAGCGCGTCCCGATCCGGCCGTGCTCCCAAACCCAATTTTTCAGGAACGGACGGAGTGGATGCGGTCTGTCGTGATCGGCCATCGCAACCTCCAAGTTTCCCCGCATGAGCCATTCCGGCCACTCGCCGCACCCGCCGCGCCGTCGCAGCGGCCCCGCACTACAAGGCGAGCGTGCCCAGCTCCTCGTAAGTACGATGCAGCCAGACCTTGACGCGCTGTCGCTCCAGCAAGCCGAGCCCCGTGGCGGCGCGGTCGGGATGATTGACCGCCGCCCAGAAGCTCGCGCTTTGACGATCGATCTTCTGCATCGTCGTATCGGGCAGGCGGCGCAGCGTAATCACGCTGGCGCCGAGGGCCTCGGCCCGCTCGCGTTCGCCGGACGCCTCCAGAATCTCGAAGCGATCGCCGCGAACTTCATTCAGTACCAGCACCAGCTTGATTCGTCCACCGAATTCGTCGAGCCATTGCCGCAGCAGATCGACCGAATCGCGTCCGGTGTCCATCACGTGCCACCACGTCAACGTGAGGCCGTGTTCTGCGGCAAAATCCAGCACGTCCGAATCGTCGAGCCATCTTGCGAGCGACTGCCGCGTCTGGGCCGCGAGGTCGACCAGTATGCGCCGCTGCGGATCTTCGAGCGCCGATTCCATGACCGGATCGAGGCTGTCGTGCTGGTCGAGCACGGCAGGCGCGGCAAAATCGGCATAGAACCGCAGTAGCGCGCCGTGCGATCGGTCGGTATCGAAGCCCACGAAGGGCACGCTCCGATCGATGAAATACTGGGCCAGCACACGGGCGGCGAGCGATTTGCCGACGCCGCCTTTTTCCCCGCCGATGAAGTGGATGTGACTCATGAATGCGAAATCCCGTGTGATGGAGCAGGTATGGCCGGAACGGATGTTGGCAGGCTTCGATGACGATACTGCGTACAGGTCACGTCGAAAGAGCGTGCAGGTGCGACAGCAGCATGCTGTCTGACCGACGCCGATGTCAAACTGAACAAAATGGCAACCCGTTCTGGCGGCTGCTCGGCGAGCCGATGCTGCATGCGCTGTCGTACGACGCGCGGCTCGTGTGCGTGCTTTCGCATGGCATCGGCATCCGGGACGTGCTCGATGCCTGCCATCGCCAGGGCAGTCTCGATTCGGCGATCCGGAAAGCAAGACCGAACGATTTCGATTCGTCGCGCGAGCATGCGCCGCGGCTGAAGCGCGTGTGCTTCAACGGCAAGACGGCGGGGCGGTTTGCCGACGTGATCGGCCAGGCCGGGTACGAGACGCTCGTGCTGCCTTCGTCGAGCCCGGCGAAGGCAATGCCGTCGTTCGAGCGGGGGCTGGAATTCCGGCGTCGACGGCCGATGCCGGTTCGGCACGATCGTCAATCGTCCTCGCCCCATCGCCACCGGGGCTTCTCGCCTTTGAGCCAGCACACCGCAATCAGCAGCGCGACCCACACCGCGATGCAAACGGCGTATGCAAGCGGCGAGCGTTGCGGCGGCACCCGCCACGCAGTCGCGATGATGCCGGCCGCGAACAGCAGCAGCACGACCCAGCCCTGCCACGCGACCGGCAAACCCCATCCCCAGCCGTAGCGTTTCGCCGGAAACCAGATCTTCCTGTCGTTCGATGTCATGTGTCCTCCTTCGATCGGTGAAGGCAGCCTCGCGTCGACGGCATCCGGGATCGTGCACCGCGCGTCGCGGCCGCCATCACGCACCAATGCTATCCTCTCGTCCGCCAAAACCAGCATCACCCAGCGAGATTCAATCATGACCCGACTGATCAAGCGCGCGTCCGCCGAGGCGCGTGCATTCAAGCAAGGCAAGCCGTCCTCGTACAACGGCTCCGAAAAGCTCCAGCCGCCGCGCGTGAAGCGTCGCCCGGACATCGACGAACACGACGACGTGCCGGTGCTCGAAGCGCCGCGCAAGCTGCGCTTCGCGCCCGTTACGTTCTCCGAAGAAGGCGGCGTGCGCTTCCTGCACTTCGGTACCGAATGGGTGCAGGGCGCGATGCGGATCTCGAAGCCGCTCGCCATCGAGCTCGAATACGCGCAGCAGATGATGGCATGGCTGCTGTTCCTCGAAACGCCCGAGCGGATCGTCCAGCTCGGGCTCGGCACCGGCGCGCTGACCAAGTTCTCGCACCGTTTCCTGCCGGACGCGAAGGTCGAGGCCGTCGAACTGAATCCGGCCGTGATCGTCGCCGCGCGCACGATGTTCGCGCTGCCGCCCGACGACGCGCGCCTCGTCGTGCATGAAGCCGACGCGTGGGACTTCGTCAACGACCCGGCCAACCGCGGCACGACGGGTGCGATCCAGATCGACCTGTACGACGCGACCGCGCGCGGCCCCGTGCTCGACAGCGTCGCGTTCTACCGCGCGGTGCGCGGCTGTCTCGCGGAGGCGGGCATCGCGACGATCAACCTGTTCGGCGATCATCCGAGCTTCGTGCGCAACATGAAGCACCTGAACGCGGCGTTCGATCATCGCGTGATCGCGCTGCCCGAAGTGCACGACGGCAACCGGATCGCGATCGCGTTCTCGGGTCCGGCGCTCGACGTGCCGTTCGCGCAGCTCGACGCCCGCGCGAAGCTGATCGAGGACACGCTGAAGCTGCCCGCGCGCAAGTGGGTGAAAGCTTTGAAAGAAACGACCGGCGCACGCGACACCTCGTTCGCGATCTGACGCTTCACGCACCGGCGGCAGCCCGGTGCAACCATGCGACAAGGGGCGGATCACCTCGGGTTCGCCCCTGCTTGACCGCGTGCTCGCGGCTCCTATACTGGCGCGAAGCCAGGGGAGCCGCAGCCTACCCGTTTCGCCGCTCCTCCCGGCGCCGTACCCGCTCAACAAGATCGATATCCGGGAAAGAAGAGGAGACGTCATGGCTCACGATGCCGACGCCAACCGGGCCGCGAAGCGCTGGCTCTGGCTGCTGGTACTGCCGCTGATTGCGATGGTCTGGGTACCGTCGTACAGCAAGATCGAACCGCAGATGTTCGGTTTTCCGTTTTTCTACTGGTATCAGCTGCTTTGGGTCTTCATCAGCGCGGTGATCACCGCGTTCGTGTACTTCAAGACCAAGAACGCGTGGAAGGCGGGCGGCCCGCAGGGAGGTGCGCGATGAATCTCGGCGCAACCTTCGTCTTCGTCCTGCTGTTCATCGGCGTCACGATCATCGGTTTCCTGGCCGCGAACTGGCGGCGCGGCGATCTCGCCCATCTCGACGAATGGGGCCTCGGCGGACGCCGCTTCGGCACGATCGTCACGTGGTTCCTGCTCGGCGGCGACCTCTACACGGCCTACACGTTCGTCGCGGTGCCCGCGCTCGTGTTCGGCGCCGGCGCGATGGGCTTCTTCGCGCTGCCTTATACGATCCTGATCTATCCGTTCGCGTTCGTCGTGTTCCCGAAGCTGTGGAGCATCGCGAAGCGGCACGGCTACGTGACGTCCGCCGACTTCGTCAACGCGCGCTACGGCAGCCGGATGCTCGCGCTGGCGATCGCGGTGACGGGCATCGTCGCGACGATGCCGTACATCGCGCTGCAGCTCGTCGGCATCGAAGTGGTGATCGGCGCGCTCGGCTTCGACACGACCGGCTTCGTCGGCGACCTGCCGCTGATCATCGCGTTCGCGATCCTCGCCGCGTACACGTATACGTCGGGGCTGCGCGCGCCGGCCATGATCGCGATCGTGAAGGACATCCTGATCTACATCACGATCGCGGCGGCGGTCGTCGTGATCCCGGCGAAACTCGGCGGCTTCGGGCACATCTTCGCGAGCGTGCCGCCGGCGAAGCTGCTGCTGAAGGCGCCCGATGCGGCGAGCCTGAACGGCTACAGCGCGTACGCGACGCTCGCGATCGGCTCGGCGCTCGCGTTGTTCCTGTACCCGCACTCGGTCACGGCGATCCTGTCGTCGTCGTCGGGCAACTCGATTCGCCGCAACATGGCGATGCTGCCCGCGTACTCGTTCGTGCTCGGCCTGCTCGCGCTGCTCGGCTACATGGCGCTCGCGTCGGGTGTGAAGGACATGCCGCAGTACGCGCCGTACTTCAAGGCGTTCGGTCCGAACTTCGCGGTGCCCGCGCTGTTCCTCGAGTACTTCCCGTCGTGGTTCGTCGGCGTCGCGTTCGCGGCGATCGGCATCGGTGCGCTGGTGCCGGCGGCGATCATGTCGATCGCGGCCGCGAACCTGTACACGCGCAACATCCACCGCGAGTTCGTGAACCGCAACATGACGCACGAGCAGGAGACGCACGTCGCGAAGCTCGTGTCGCTGATCGTGAAGGTCGGCGCGGTCGCGTTCATCCTCGGGCTGCCGCTGACCTACGCGATCCAGCTGCAGCTGCTCGGCGGGATCTGGATCATCCAGACGCTGCCTGCGATCGTGCTCGGCCTGTACACGCGCGTGCTCGACCATCGCGGTTTGCTGGCCGGCTGGGCGGCAGGCATCGTGTGCGGCACGTGGATGGCGATTTCGCTGAAGCTGGCCGGCTCGATCTTCACGATCCACCTGTTCGGCCTCGCGATTCCCGGCTACGCGGCCGTCTGGTCGCTGATCGTGAACCTGGTGGTGGCGGTGGCGGTGAGCGTGCTGGTGCGCGTGATGGGCATGGCGCACGCGGAAGACCGCACGCGGCCGGAGGACTATCTCGACGTCGTCGAGGGCTGACGGCGGCGGCATGCGCGGCGGTGTGCCGCGCATGCGTCGCGCGGCAACGAAAACGCCCGCCACCGCAACGTGGCGGGCGTTCCTTTTGCATCAGCCCTGCGCGTGTTTCGCGAGTGCCTCGCGTTGCGACAGGTCCTCGACGTTGACCATCCAGTGCACGCCGAAACGATCCTTCGCCATCCCGAAGCCGAGCGCCCAGAACGTCTTGCCGAACGGCATCGTCACTTCGCCGCCGTCGGCGAGCGCATTGAACAGCTTCTGCCCTTCGTCGACCGTCGCCGGGTTCAGCGACAGCGAATAACCGGCGTGCGCGGCGCCGGCCGGCTGGCTGCAGTCGCCGTCCGAGCACATGATCATCGAGTCGCCGATCGTGAAGCTCGCGTGCATCACCTTGTCGGCCATCTCCGGCGACATCGGGTGGTCGGGGTTCGGCGGCCCATCCTTGAAGTGCATCTTGAACATGGTCTTCGCACCGAGCGCCTTTTCGTAGAACTGAAGGGCTTCGTCGGCGCGACCGTAGAACGTCAGGTACGGTTGGACTTGCATCGTTGTCTCCTGTAATGGGCCGTGCCAGCGCGTCGGCGCGGGTTCGGCGTCGTGCAAGATTGACTGGGGAAGGGCGCATCGGGAGGCGGCCGCCGCACCCGTGACGTGGATTGTAGTGCGCGCGCTTGACGATGGAATGAAAAATAAAAACGGCCGCGAACATCCCGTTCGCGGCCGTGTGCGGTGTGCTTGCCGACGGCTGTTGCCCGTGTTGCTGACAGCCGCTGACGCGCGTGGCGGGTCAGCGCAGCGCGTCGATCAGCTTCTCGAGCTTCACCGCGTCGGCGGCGAATACGCGGATGCCTTCCGCGAGCTTCTCGGTCGCCATCGCTTCGTCGTTCAGCTGGAAGCGGAACGACGCCTCGTCGATCGCGACGCGCTCGGACGGCTTGTCCTGCAGCGATTCCGGCGACAGCTTGCGCGCGACCGTCTCGTTGCTGTCCTGCAGCTTCTGCAGCAAATCGGGACTGATGGTCAGCAGGTCGCAGCCGGCGAGTTCGGTGATCTGGCTCGTGGTGCGGAAGCTCGCGCCCATCACTTCGGTCTTGTAGCCGAACGTCTTGTAGTACGTGTAGATGCGGCGCACCGACTGCACGCCCGGATCGTTCGCGCCGCCGTCCTTCTCTTCGTTCCATTCCGCGCCGGCCTGTTTCTTGTACCAGTCGTAGATGCGGCCGACGAACGGCGAGATCAGTTGCGCGCCGGCTTCCGCGCACGCGGCGGCCTGCACGAGCGAGAAAAGCAGGGTCATGTTGCACTTGATCCCGTCCTTCTGCAGCACCTCGGCCGCGCGGATGCCTTCCCACGTCGATGCGAGCTTGATCAGGATGCGGTCGCGGCCGATGCCGGCTGCTTCGTAAAGCTTGATGAGCTCGCGGCCCTTGTCGATCGAGCGTTGCGTGTCGAACGACAGGCGCGCGTCGACTTCGGTCGACACACGGCCCGGGATCAGCTTCAGGATCTCGGTGCCGAAGGCGATCAGCAGGCGGTCGATGATGAAATCGGTGCTTTCGTTGCGGTGATCGCGGACGGTTTTCTCGAGGATCGGCTTGTACGCATCCTTCTGGACGGCCTTCAGGATCAGCGACGGGTTCGTGGTCGCGTCCTGCGGCTTGTATTGCGCAAGCTGCTGGAAGTCGCCCGTGTCGGCGACGACGGTCGTGTACTGCTTCAGCTGGTCGAGTGCGGTAGTCATGGCGATTCGGAAGAAGGGCGCGGGGCGCCGGGTTCTCACGGGCCGCGCGAGCGCGGCGGCGAAGCGAAGCGGCGCGCGGCGCCGCTTCCGGATCCATCATTTTAGGCCCGATTCGTGTCGAGCACGTTTTGGCGTGCCCGAGGCACGCCGCGACAGGCCGCGAGCCGCGTCACGCGGGGCGCCGCGCGTTCAGGATCACCTGCGTGACGATCCCCGCGACGAGCCCCCAGAACGCCGAGCCGATCGACAGCAGCGTGAGGCCCGACGCGGTGACCATGAACGTGACGAGCGCGGCCTCGCGCTGCTTCACGTCCTGCATCGCGTTCGCGAGCCCGCTCATGATCGAGCCGAACAGCGCGAGCGCGGCGACCGATACCACGAGCGCCTTCGGCAGCGCCGCGAACAGCGCGGCGATCGTCGCGCCGAAGATGCCGGCGACCAGGTAGAACATGCCGCACCACACGGCGGCCGTGTAGCGCTTCGCGTGATCCTCGTGCGCTTCGGGGCCCGTACAGATCGCGGCCGTGATCGCCGCGAGGTTCACGCCGTGCGAGCCGAACGGCGCGAGCAGCAGCGACGCGAGGCCGGTCGTCGCGATCAGCGGCGACGACGGTGTCGGGTAGCCGTCCGCGCGCAGCACCGCGATGCCCGGCACGTTCTGCGACGCCATCGCGACGACGAACAGCGGAATGCCGATGCTGACGATCGACGCGATCGAGAGCGCGGGCATCGTGAACACCGGTTGCGCGAGCGCGATGTGGAAGCGGCTGAAGTCGAGCAGGCCGAGGCCGCCGGCCACCGCCGTGCCGACGATCAGCGTGGTCACGATCGCATAACGCGGCGCGAGCCGCTTGACGATCAGGTAGGTGAAGAACATCGCGAGCACGAGCGCGGTCTGGAACTGCGCGGCGCGAAAGATCTCGATGCCGATCTCGAACAGGATGCCCGCGAGCAGCGCGGCGGCGATGCCGGCCGGAATCCGGCGCATCAGCGTGTCGAACAGGCCGCTCATGCCGACGGCCGTCAGCAGCAGCGCGCACACGACGAACGCGCCGATCGCCTCGGCGTAGGGCACGCCGGGCAGCGACGCGATCAGCAGCGCGGCGCCGGGCGTCGACCACGCGACGACGACGGGCGCGCGAAACCGCAACGACAGGCCGATCGTCGTCAGCGCCATGCCGATCGACAGCGCCCAGATCCACGACGAGATCTGCGCGTCCGTGAGGTGGGCGGCGCGGCCGGCCTGGAACATCAGCACGAGCGAACTCGTGTAGCCGGTCATCATCGCGACGAAGCCGGCGACGAGCGCCGACACGGACGTATCGGCGAAAAAGCGGCGGCCGCCGGCGCGGCTGACGCTCGCGGTGGGCGAGGGATTCATGCTATCTCCGGGGGAGGCCGCTCGGACGCGGCCCTTGTTTGGTGCGAGTGGGGTGGCGTTACTTGCTGAGTGCGCGCATCGCGGTTTCGAGGCCCGCGAGCGTGAGCGGATACATGCGATGGCCGAGCAGGTCGCGGATCACCGCGACCGACTGCCGGTACTCCCATAGCCGCTCGGGCTCGGGGTTCAGCCATGCATGATGGGGGAACTGGTCGGCCAGCCGGCGCAGCCATACGGCGCCGGCTTCCGGGTTGTTGTATTCGACCGAGCCGCCGGGCTGCAGCACTTCGTACGGGCTCATCGTCGCGTCGCCGACGAAGATCAGCTTGTAGTCGGGCGTGAACTTGTGCAGCACGTCCCACGTCGCGGTGCGCTCCGAGTGGCGGCGGCGGTTGTTCTTCCACAGGTGGTCGTACACGCAGTTGTGGAAGTAGAAGAATTCGAGATGCTTGAATTCGGCCTTCGCGGCCGAGAACAGCTCTTCGGTGCGCTTGATGTGGTCGTCCATCGAGCCGCCGACGTCGAGCAGCATCAGCACCTTCACGTTGTTGTGGCGCTCGGGCACCATCCGCAGGTCGAGCCAGCCCGCGTTCGCGGCCGTGCTGCGGATCGTGCCGGGCAGGTCGAGCTCTTCCGCCGCGCCTTCGCGCGCGAAGCGGCGCAGCCGCCGCAGCGCGACCTTGATGTTGCGCGTGCCGATCTCGACCGAATCGTCGTAGTCGCGATAGGCGCGTGCCTCCCACACCTTCACCGCGGTGCGGTTGCCGTTCGACGGGCCGCCGATGCGCACGCCTTCGGGGTTGTAGCCGCCGTGCCCGAACGGCGACGTGCCGCCCGTGCCGATCCACTTGTTGCCGCCTTCGTGGCGTTCCTTCTGCTCGTCGAGCAGCGCCTTCAGCCGCTCCATCAGCTTGTCGAGCCCGCCCATCGCCTCGATCTGCGCCTTTTCCTCCGGCGACAGCTCGCGCTCGAGGCGCTTCTCGAGCCAGTCGAGCGGAATGTCGAACGCCTCGGACGGCAGCGCGGACACGCCGTGGAAATACGCGCCGAACGCCTGGTCGAACTTGTCGAAATACTGCTCGTCCTTGACGAGCGTCATCCGCGCGAGGAAGTAGAACGCGTCGATCGACGGCGAGATCAGCCCGGCCTTCAGCGATTCGAGCAGCGTCAGGTATTCCTTCACCGAGACGGGCAGCTTGGCTGCGCGCAGCGCGTAGAAGAAATTGAGCAGCATGGCCGGGCCTTCGCGGGTGAGTGGATTACCGGTTGTGCCGGTTCATGTAGACGAGCCGTTCGAGCAGGCTCAGATCCTGCTCGTTCTTCAGCAGCGCGCCCGCGAGCGGCGGCACGATCTGCTTCGCGTCCGTGCCGCGCAGCGCGTCGGCCGGGATGTTCTCGGCGAGCAGCAGCTTGAGCCAGTCGAGCAGCTCGGACGTCGACGGCTTCTTCTTCAGGCCCGACACGCCGCGCAATTCGAAGAAACTCTCGAGCGCCGCGCGCAGCAGCTCCTCGCGGATGTCGGGAAAGTGCACCGCGACGATCTTCTGCATCGTCGACGGGTCGGGAAACTGGATGTAGTGGAAGAAGCAGCGGCGCAGGAACGCGTCGGGCAGCTCCTTCTCGTTGTTCGACGTGATGATCACGAGCGGGCGGTGCTTCGCGCGCACCGTCTCGCGCGTCTCGTACACGTGGAATTCCATCCGGTCGAGCTCGCGCAGCAGGTCGTTCGGGAATTCGATGTCGGCCTTGTCGATCTCGTCGATCAGCAGCACGCTCGGATGCTCGGCGTCGAACGCCTGCCACAGCACGCCCTTCACGATGTAGTTCGAGATGTCCTTCACGCGCTCGTCGCCGAGCTGCGAATCGCGCAGCCGCGACACCGCGTCGTATTCGTACAGGCCCTGCTGCGCCTTGGTGGTCGACTTGATGTGCCACTGCAGCAGCGGCATGTCGAGCGCGGCGGCCACTTCCTCTGCGAGCATGGTCTTGCCGGTGCCGGGCTCGCCCTTGATCAGCAGCGGGCGTTGCAGCGTCAGCGCGGCATTGACCGCGAGCTTCAGATCGTCGGTGGCGACGTAGTGCGAGGACCCTTCGAAACGCATGGCGGCGCTCTTCTTCATCGGGAAAAAAACCCAGTATAAGTCAGAAGGGCTGTCCGGTTGGGCCGCGCCCGCGTATCGTTGCGGGGCTGTGGCGGGGCGAACGGGGGCGCCGTATGGACGCGTTCCCTGCCGACGCGGTACAATCTGGCCGTTTTTTTTGGCCTGCGTGGCGACCGACAAGCAAAACGGCGCGGGCCGTTGCCGCTTCGGCGCCAGTTTCCCCTCAAGCTAGGTTACAAGAGCTATGAACAAATTCGTCGGCAAACACGTCGTTGTCGCAGCGCTCGTGGCGCTCGCGGGCAGCGCGCAGGCGGCCGGTGTGGTCGGCAACCCGAAGGACGGGGCGAGCAAGGCCGCCATGTGTATCGGTTGCCACGGCATCCAGGACTACCGCGCGGCGTATCCGGAGGTCTACCGGGTGCCTGTCCTGGGCGGCCAGAACCAGCAATACCTCGAGAACGCGCTGAAGGCCTACCGCAAGAAGGATCGTCACTTCCCGTCGATGAATGCGATCGCCGGTTCGCTGACGGACCAGGACATCGCGGATCTGGCGGCCTACTACGCCGCCCAGAAGGCCGACACGAAGGACAATCCCTACAAGTAAAGCGCGCGCCGCCGATCTTCCCGGCGGGACAGGAGCATTCATGAACAACGCATTCAAGACGGCGGCGGTTGCACTGGCGGCCGGCCTCGCGATCGGTACCGCGCACGCAGCGGACATCTCGAAGGGCAAGGAACTGGTCGAGTCGCACAACTGCGCGGCCTGCCACGGCGCGCAGCTGAACAAGCCGATCAACGCCGAATATCCGCGCCTGGCCGGCCAGCACGCCGACTACCTCGTGTGGTCGATGCGCCAGTACCAGATGGGGCTGACGAACCCGCTGCTCGGCCGCAACAACGCGATCATGCAGGCCCAGGTGCAGAACCTGTCGGTCAGCGACATGAAGGACATCGCGGCCTACATCGAGTCGCTGAAGGAAACCGACCTCGTGTTCAAGAAGTAAGCGTGCCGGGCCTCGGCGGCCCGCGCAGCAAGCATGCCCCGCCTCGGCGGGGTATTTTTTTGCCCGCGATCGGGCCGGCCCCGGCGCTCAGTCGCGGGACGCGCGGCGCAGGATGCGCTGCAGGTACGCGTCGGTATCGGGCGGCGTGTTCGTGCGCTGCGCTTCCCAGATCGTCTCGCCGAGGCATTCCATGATCGCGTGTTGCGCGTCGTGGGTCGAGTCGAGCTTCGCGGCCAGCTTGTCGTGCGCGGCGCGGATGCCGGGCGGCTGGTCGATCGACAGCTGCTCGCTGATCGCGAGGTGCATCGACAGGTGCAGGAACGGGTTCGTCCGGCCTTCCTCGGGCGTGTAGTTGCGCGCGGCCGCGCCGTCGGCGTCGGCGAGTTCGTCGTGGTATTCGGGATGCTCGACGATCCAGTCGGCGGCCATCGCTTCCAGCGGCGTCAGGATCTCGCCCGCGCGCTGCTTGCGCCAGGTCTCGGTGAAAAAGCGACGCACGTCGTCGCGACTTGGATTGAACATGGTGGGGAAACGTCGTGATTCGGGCGGCCTCATGCCGCGTCGGGCATTGTACGCCGGGTCGGCGGACGGCGCTGGCGGCGCGGCGGTGCCGCCAGCACCGGTCGCGGCTGCCCCGCGCGGCGCGGCGGGCAAGCGCGGGCTAGGCGGGCGGCCGCCGCGCCGCTACACTCCGACGGTTCCTGCCCCGGCGCCTCGCTCGCCCGTTTCATCATGACCGCCACCGCCCGCCCGTCGTCCGCCGCCCTGCAGGGCGCGCTTTATGTCGCGCTGTCCGCGGCCGCGTTCGGCGCGATGGCGATTTTCGGCCGCTACGCGTATGCGGCCGGTGTCGACGTGCTCGGGCTGCTGATCGTGCGCTTCGCGATCGGCGGCGCGGTGCTGGCCGCGATCGCGCGACATCGTCGCGTCGCCTGGCCGCGCGGACGCGCGCTCGTGCCGCTCGTCGCGATGGGCGCGCTCGGCTACGTCGGGCAGTCGTTCTGCTATTTCAGCGCGCTGCAGCACGCGCAGGCGAGCCTCGTCGCGCTGCTGCTGTACCTGTATCCGGCGTTCGTCACGCTGCTGGCCGCGTGGTGGCTGGGCGAGCGCCTGACGCGCGCGAAGGCCGTCGCGCTCGTGCTGTGCGTCGCGGGTTCCGCGCTGATGGTCGGCGGCGGGCATGGCGAGCCGCTCGGGATCGCGCTCGCGCTGGCGGCCGCGGTGATCTATTCGCTGTACATCGTCGGCGGCACGAAGGCGACGCGCGGCGTCGATCCGCTCGCGACGACGGCGATCATCTGCCTGTCGGCGACCGCCACGCTCGTGGTGATCGCCGTCGTGCGGACCGCCGCGTTCGGCGCGCCACCGCGCTGGCCCGCGACGAGCGGCGGCTGGGCGGCGATGCTCGCGATCGCGCTGGTGTCGACGGTCGCGGCCATGCTCGCGTTCTTCTCCGGGCTCGAACGGCTCGGGGCCGCGCGGACGTCGATGCTGTCGACGCTCGAGCCGGTCGTGACGGTCGCGCTCGCGGCGCTGCTGTTCGGGGAAGCGTTGTCGCCGCTGCAGTGGGCGGGCGGCGTCGCGATTCTGGCGGCGGTGCTGGCGCTCGTGCGCGCAGGCGGCGCGGCCGCCGACGATGCGACCGCGACGTCGAACGCGTAGTCGGGGGGGGGGGCGCGACGCGGGCGCCGCGTCGGCGCCTGCGGTGCCGGCCCGCATCGCGTGTCGCCGGCGGGCCTGACGCTTACTCGTTGGGCGGCGGCGTCTTCGGCCGGAATTCGCACAACGGCTCGATCGCGCAGTGCCAGCATTCGGGCTTGCGGGCCTTGCACACATAGCGCCCGTGCAGGATCAGCCAGTGATGCGCGTCCTGCAGGAATTCCTTCGGCGTGAACTTCTCGAGTGCGGTCTCGACGGCCCGCACGTCCTTGCCCGGCGCGAGCCCCGTGCGGTTCGCGACGCGGAAGATATGCGTGTCGACCGCGATGGTCGGCTGGCCGAACGCGGTGTTCAGCACGACGTTCGCGGTCTTGCGGCCGACGCCCGGCAAGCCTTCGAGCGCTTCGCGATCGGCCGGCACCTCGCCGTCGTAGCGCTCGAGCAGGATCCGGCTCGTCGCGACCACGTTCTTCGCCTTGGTCCGGTACAGGCCGATCGTCTTGATGTACTCGGTGACGCCTTCCTCGCCAAGCGCGACGATTTGTCGCGGGGTGTTCGCGACCGGGAACATCTTCCGCATCGCCTTGTTGACCGATACGTCGGTCGCCTGCGCGGACAGCATCACGGCGATCAGCAACTCGAACGGCGTCGAGTATTCGAGTTCGGTGGTGGGATGCGGATTGAGGCTCTGCAGCGTTTCGTAGATCGCGCGTCGTTTGCTGGCGTTCATGGGGCGTTCTGGTCGGGCGGCGCGGATGGGCTGCCTGGGTCGTCGTTGCCTGCGTCGTTCGGTTGATCGTTGCCGCTTGCCGCCGCGGCGTCGGCGTCGCGCCGCGCCTGCTGTTCGGCGAGCCGTTTGCGGCGCGCCTCGGCCGCGTCGATCTGGGCCTGGACGGCTGCGCTCACGCCTTCGGTGTTCTTCGGCCCGGCGCCTTGCCCGGACAGTTCTTCCTTCTTCTTGCGCGCGCGTTCGAGCGCGGCGGCGATGATCGCGCGTTTCTTCGCTTCGGCGTCGTCGGCGGCCGGGGCGTCCGGCGGGGCCGCCGGGTGGGGGCCCGCGGCCGGCTTCGCGACACTGGCCGCGCGGCGGGCGGCGGCGCGGGCCTCGGCGGCTTCGCGTTCGCGGCGCTGGCGTGCGAGCCGCAGGTCGTGGCGTTCGCGCGCGGCGTCGGCCTGCTCCTGCGACCACGCATCCCAGCCGGTGCGCTCGCCCGTCACGGGCAGCATCGCGATGCAGTCGACCGGGCACGGCGGCACGCACAGATCGCAACCGGTGCACTGCGCTTCGATGATCGTGTGCATCTGCTTCGGCGCGCCGACGATCGCGTCGACCGGGCACGCCTGCATGCACAGCGTGCAACCGATGCACAGGCTTTCGTCGATGAAGGCGACCGCGCGCGGATGTTCGCTGCCATTGACGGGATTCAGCGGAATCACCGGCTTGCCGAGCAGGCCCGCGAGGCGCGCGATGCCTTCGGCGCCGCCGGGCGGGCACTGGTTGTAGTTTGCGTCGCCGGCGGCGATCGCCTCGGCGTACGGACGGCAGCCGTTATAGCCGCACTTCGTGCATTGCGTCTGGGGCAGCAGATCTTCGATGCGATCCGCGAGGGTTTTGGAATCGGTCACGGTGACAACGGGCGCAGCAGCGCCGAATGGCTCTCGGCCGTGCGGGGCGCGGCCGGAAAGGTTTGCCAAAGCTCGATTATCGCCGATTTCCCGCATTGCGCTGGACGCCGTCTGTGCGCATAATCGAACCGCTTTTTTGCAGGGGCTCAGCAGGAGGGCGGCCGCACGCGGCGCGCCCGTTCCAGGGCGGCCGGCGCCGAGGCGGTGGGGGTGCCGGTCCGGATCAAGCGGCTCACATAGCAAAACGCCACCATGAATCAGCCAAAAATCAAAAGAGATCCTGAAGGTACGCGCCGCCGCATCTTGATGGCGGCCGCCGAAGAGTTCGCGAGTGGAGGGCTGTTCGGCGCACGCGTCGACCAGATTGCGCGCCGGGCCGAAACCAACGAGCGCATGCTCTATTACTACTTCGGCAGCAAGGAACAACTGTTCACGGCCGTGCTCGAACACGCGTTCTCCGCGCTGACCGAGGCCGAGCGCGTGCTCGATCTCGACGGCGTCGCGCCGGTCGAAGCCGTCACGCGGCTCGCGCATTTCGTTTGGGACTACTACCGCGACCATCCGGAGCTGCTCAGGCTCATCAACAACGAGAACCTGCACGAAGCGCGCTACCTGCACAAGTCGACGCGGATCCGCGAGATGATGTCGCCGATCGTCGCGAAGCTCGGCAACGTGCTGATGCGCGGCCAGAAGGCCGGGCTGTTCCGCGGCGACGTCGATCCGCTGCGCTTCTACGTGACGCTGTCGGGGCTCGGCTACTACATCGTGTCGAACCGCTTCACGCTCGCCGCGACGCTCGGTCGCGACTTCACCGATACCGACGAGCGCGCGGAGATGGTCCGGATGAACACCGAGGTGCTGCTCGCGTACCTGCTGCGGCGCTGACGCGCCGGCGAGCGGGCGCCGCATGTAAAAACGCCGCCGTGCGCAGGCAACGGCGGCGTTTTTGCGTCGGAACGCAGCGCGTCAGGCTGCCTTGCGCGTGCGGACGGTTTTTGCGCGCGGGGTTTCGGCGGCCCGCTTCGCGGCCGGTGCGGCCTTGGCGGGGGCGGCGGCCTTGGCCGGCGCCTTGGCGCGCGTGCGCTTCGCGACCGTGGCGCGTGTCGCCTCGGTCGGTGCGTTGGCGGCCGGCACGGCCGCGAGCGTCGTGGCCGCCGGCGCGTCCGGATGATCCTTCGTCGTGCCGTGTTTCGGCTCCGGCGCATGCTCGCGGATGAAGTCGCGCAGTTGCGGGTAGATGATCGTGCGCCAGCGGCGGCCGGAGAAGATCCCGTAGTGGCCGCATTTCTCGGCGGTCAGGGTGCGGCGATCGTCTTGCGGGATGCCCGTGCACAGCTCGTGCGCGACGTGCGTCTGGCCGCTGCCCGAGATGTCGTCGAGTTCGCCCTCGATCGTCATCAGCGCGGTGTGCTTGATGTCCTGCGGCCGCACGCGTTCGCCTTCGACGTCCCACGTGCCTTCCGCGAGCCGGAATTCCTGGAACACGACGCGGATCGTCTCGAGGTAATACTCGGCGGCCATGTCGAGCACCGCGTTGTACTCGTCGTAGAAGCGGCGGTGCGCCTCGGCGTCGTCCTCGTCACCGCGCAGCAGGCTCTGGTAGAAATCCCAATGCGATTGCGCGTGCCGTTCCGGGTTCATCGCGACGAAGCCCGTATGCTGCAGGAAGCCCGGATACACCTGGCGGCCTTCGCCCGGATAGTTCGCGGGCACCGTGTGGATCACGTTGTTCTCGAACCACGCGGTCGAGTGCTGCGTGGCGAGCGAGTTCACCGACGTCGGGCTGCGGCGCGCGTCGATCGGGCCGCCCATCATCGTCATCGTGAGCGGCGTATCCTCGCCGCGGCTCGCCATCAGCGAGATCGCCGCGAGCACCGGCACCGTCGGCTGGCACACCGAGATCACGTGCAGGTTGCGCGCGCCGATGTGACGGATGAAATCCTGGATGTACGCAATGTAGTCGTGCAGGTGGAACGGACCCGTCTCGACCGGCACCATCCGCGCGTCGATCCAGTCGGTGATGTAGACCTTGTGGTCCTGCAGCAGCGTGCGCACCGTGTCGCGCAGCAGCGTCGAGTGGTGGCCCGACAGCGGCGCGCAGACCAGCACGACCGGCTCGTCCTTCAGTTGCGTGACGGCGTCGGCGTCGTCCGAATAGCGCTTGAAGCGCAGCAGCCGGCAGAACGGCTTCTCGACGATCGTCTGCTCGACGATCGGGATGTTGTGGCCGTCCTTGACGATCTGATGAATGTTGAATTCGGGCTTCTCGTAATCCTTGCCGAGCCGGTACATCAGTTCGTACGCGGCGGCCATGCGCGGCGCGCCGGGCATCAGCGAGAACGGGCTGGACGGGTTGGCGAACGATTTGGACGCGGCCTGGGCCCAGGCCGTCAGCGGGCTCAGCATGGCGCGCTGGAATTCGTGCAATTGGTAAAGCATGCAGACTACTCCCGCGTGGGGGACGGAGCGCAAGGGCGGCGTGGGGCGTCGCGGCGTGCCGTGTGGGTCAGCGGCCGGCCATATTGCAGTGCGGCCGGACAATCGCGTCGATCATATCGGACAACGATGGGTGGTGCAATGCAACATTTCCCCGATTTTTCATCAAAATTTTGCGATTTGACGATCTCTGACCAAGCCGCCCGTGCCGCCGCCCGACACCCCGCCAACGTCCGTCAACGCCCGGTCGCCACGGCCGGCGCGGGCTGGCCGGCGGCCCGCGCCATCGCGTCCTCGTGGTGCATCAGGTTCATCGCGGTATGCACGAGCGCCACGTGCGAGAACGCCTGCGGGAAGTTGCCGACGAGCCGCCCGGCGACCGGGTCGTACTCCTCCGCGAGCAGCCCGAGGTCGTTCGACAGCGCGAGCAGCCGGCTGAACAGCCGGTGCGCGTCGTCGATCCGGCCGAGCAGCGCGTAGTTGTCGACCAGCCAGAAGCTGCACGCGAGAAACGTGCCTTCGCCGGGCGGCAGGCCGTCGTCGTACTCGGTCGTCCGGTAGCGCATCACGAGCCCGTCGTGCAGCAGTTCGCGCTCGATCGCCTCGACCGTGCCGACGATGCGCGGGTCTTCCGGCGGCAGGAAGCCGAGCAGCGGCATCAGCAGCACGCTCGCGTCGAGCTCGTCGCTGCCGTAGCTCTGCGCGAACGCCTGTTTGCCCGCGTGCCAGGCGTTGGCGCAGACGTCGGCATGGATCCGCTCGCGCAGCGCGCGCCAGCGGTCGAGCGAGCCGGGCAGCCGGAACATTTCCGCAGACTTGATCGCGCGGTCGAACGCGACCCATGCCATCACCTTCGAGAACGTGAAATGCAGGCGGCCGCCGCGCGTTTCCCAAATCCCTTCGTCGGGTTCCTGCCAGATCTTCTCGAGATGGTCGAGCAGCGCGCACTGCACGGACCAGACCGTGTCGTCGGCCTGCAGGCCGCCCACGCGCGCGAGGTGCAGCGCGGCCATCACCTCGCCGAACACGTCGAGCTGGAGCTGGTTCGCGGCGCCGTTGCCGACGCGGACCGGCTTCGAATCCTGGTAGCCGGGCAGCCAGTCGAGCTCCATTTCCGGCAGCCGGCGCTCGCCGGCGATCCCGTACATGATCTGGATCTGCTCGGGCGAGCCGGCCATCACGCGGCCGAGCCACGTGCGCCACGCGCGCGCCTCGTCGTAGTAGCCGCCGCGCATCAGCGCGAGCAGCGTGATCGTCGCGTCGCGCAGCCAGCAGTAGCGGTAGTCCCAGTTGCGGTTGCCGCCGATCTTCTCGGGCAGCGACGTGGTCGGCGCCGCGACGATGCCGCCGGTCGGCTCGTACGCGAGCGCCTTCAGCGTGATCAGCGAGCGGCGCACGGCCGCCGCGTAGCGGCCCTGCACCTGGCAGCGGCCCGACCATTCGAGCCAGTAGTTCTCGGTTCGTGCGAGCATCGACAGCGGATCGCGCGCGGGCGGCAGCCGCATGTGCGAGGCCGCGTAGCTGAGCGAGAACGGCACGCGCTGGTCGGCGCCGACCGTGAATTCCGCGAGCGTATGGAGATTCTTGCCGGTGAGCGGCACCGGCGTGCGCAGCACGACGGTGTCGGGGCCCGCGATCGCCTTCATGCCGTCCTCGCGAGTCAGTTGCGTGACCCACGGGATCGAGAAACCGTAGTCGAAGCGCAACACGAGCTCCATGCGCATCTTCATCGTGCCGTGACGGCCGACGACGATCCGCACGAGTTCGGACCAGCCGTTGCCGGGCGGCATGAAGTCGATCACGGTGACGGCGCCGTCGGCGCTTTCGTAATCCGTTTCGAGAATCAGCGTGTCGCCGCGATAGCGGCGCGTGGTGTGCGTGACTGCGGCGTCGGCGGCAGGCGCAAGCAGCCAGCGGCCGTGCTCGGGGGTGCCGAGAAGTGCCGCGAAGCAGGCGCCCGAATCGAAGCGGGGCCAGCACAGCCAGTCGACGGAGCCGTCTTTCGAGATCAGCGCGGCCGTGTGGCCGTCGCCGACGAGGGCGTAGTCTTCGATCAGGGCAGGCATGGGCAGGCGGTCCTTGGGTATCGAGTTCACAATGCGGACGGCGGCGGCCGGGCTTCACGCCCGGGCGTCGCGCCCCGTATACTCGGCCGGGCGGCGGAGCGCATGAACGGCCGGCGTTTCGTCCTATCTCAACACTTGAAGCGACTCGATGCAAGGAGGATTCAATGCCCAACCGTTTACGCGAGCGTGACGCACACGCTTCGACACGAGGGTTCCCGCTTAGGCTCGCTCACTGGATGAAAGGTTTCGCGATCGTGCTTTCCCTGTCCGCG
Source organism: Burkholderia sp. L-4 (assembly GCF_056856535.1). Lineage (NCBI taxonomy): Bacteria > Pseudomonadati > Pseudomonadota > Betaproteobacteria > Burkholderiales > Burkholderiaceae > Burkholderia > Burkholderia sp. L-4. The sequence goes on along the minus strand of NZ_JBXEOX010000001.1, from coordinate 2,649,151 downwards.
ACCCATGCATTTGCGCAGCAATCGCCCGCACCGGCCGACGGCGTCTACAACCTGCTGGTCGGCACCTATACGGGCGGCGGCAGCGACGGGATCTATGTTTACCGCTTCGATACTAAAAATGGCAGCGTCGCGCCCGTATCGTCGGCGAAGACCGTGAATCCGTCGTATCTGTTGCCGAGCCGCGACGGTCGCACCGTCTACGCGGTCAACGAACTGCCCGGCGACGACGGGCCGGCGTCGCAGCGCGGCGGCGTCAGCGCGTTCCGCTTCGACGCGAAGACGGGCGCGCTGAGCTTCATCGACCGCGTGTCGTCGGAAGGGAACGATCCTTGCTATCTCGCGCTGTCGCCGGACGGCAAGTATCTCGTGACGGCCAACTACTCGGTCGCGAAGGATCCGGGCGGCAGCTTCGCGGTGTTTCCGCTGCGCGACGACGGTGCGCTCGGCGAGGCCGTGCTGGCCGTGCACCACGAAGGCACCGGGCCCGTGAAGGGCCGTCAGGACGGCGCGCACGTGCATTCGACGGTGTTTTCGCCGGACGGCCGCTACCTGTTCGTGCAGGATCTCGGCGCGGACAAGATCTACGGCTACCGCTACACGGTGGACGGCAGCCGCGGGCTGATCAGCCCGACCGACACGCGCTACACGCCGGTGAAGGCCGGCTCGGGCCCGCGTCACATGGTGTTCGGCGCCGACGGCCGGTTCGCGTACGTGACGAGCGAGCTCAACGCGTCGGTCGAGGTGCTCGGTTATCACGACGGCAAGCTGACGCCGGTCCAGACGGTGTCGATGACGGCGCCGGGCTTCAAGGGCAAGGTCGGCGGCGGCGCGATCCACCTGTCGCCGGACGGCCGCTTCCTGTACGCGAGCAACCGCGGCGACGCGAACGACCTCGTGATCTACGCGGTGAACCAGGCCGACGGCCGGCTCAAGCAGGTCGGCCGCCAGTCGAGCCTCGGCAAGACGCCGCGCGAGTTCCTGATCGATCCGACCGGCAAGTGGCTGATCGTCGGCAACCAGGACAGCGACACGTTCTACGTGTTCAGCCGCGATGTCGAAACGGGGCAGCTCGGCGCGAATCCGCAGAAGGTCGCGGTCGGCAAGCCGGTCGATTTCAAACTGGTGCCGGTGCAGTCGATGTAAATGCGGTAAATGAAACGGGCGCTGCCGATGCAGCGCCCGTTTTTTTCGGTGCGCCCGGTTTCCCGGTGCGCCCGTATCGGTCGACGGCGGCCGTTCGGCCGCCGCGCTCAGTCGGCCGCGGCCGGCACCAGCACCTCGCGGCTGCCGTTGATGCCCATCGCCGACACGAGCCCGGCCGCTTCCATCTGCTCGACGAGGCGTGCCGCGCGGTTGTAGCCGATGCGCAGCTGCCGCTGCACCGACGAGATCGACGCGCGCCGCGTGCGCACGACGAACGCGACGGCTTCGTCGTACAGCGGATCGGCTTCCGCGTCCGGCGCTTCGCCGAACAGGTCCTGCGTCGCGCCGTCGGCGGCCGGGCCGTCGAGGATGCCTTCCTCGTACTGCGGCTCGCCGAACTGCTTCAGATACTCGACGATCCGGTGCACTTCCTCGTCGGCGACGAACGCGCCGTGCACGCGCTGCGGATAACCGGTGCCCGGCGGCAGGAACAGCATGTCGCCCATCCCGAGCAGCGACTCCGCGCCCATCTGGTCGAGGATCGTGCGCGAGTCGATCTTCGACGACACCTGGAACGCGACGCGCGTCGGGATGTTCGCCTTGATCAGGCCCGTGATCACATCGACGGACGGACGCTGCGTCGCGAGGATCAGGTGGATGCCGGCCGCGCGCGCCTTCTGCGCGAGGCGCGCGATCAGCTCCTCGATCTTCTTGCCGGCGACCATCATCAGGTCGGCCAGCTCGTCGATGACGACGACGATCAGCGGCAGCTTCGACAGCGGCTCGGGATCCTCGGGCGTCAGCGAGAACGGGTTGCCGATCTTCTTTTCCTTCGCTTCCGCATCGCGGATCTTCTGGTTGAAACCCGCGAGGTTGCGCACGCCGACAGCCGACATCAGCCGGTAGCGCTTCTCCATTTCGCCGACGCACCAGTTCAGCGCGTTCGCCGCGAGCTTCATGTCGGTGACGACCGGCGCGAGCAGGTGCGGGATGCCTTCGTAGACGGACAGCTCCAGCATCTTCGGGTCGATCATGATGAGCCGTACGTCTTCCGGCGTCGCCTTGTACAGCAGCGACAGGATCATCGCGTTGATCGCGACCGACTTGCCCGAACCCGTCGTGCCGGCGACGAGCATGTGCGGCGCCTTCGCGAGATCCGTGACGACCGGGCGGCCCGTGATGTCCTTGCCCATCGCGATCGTCAGTTGCGATTGCGAATGCTGATACTCGCGCGACGCGAGGATTTCCGACAGGCGGATCATCTGGCGCTTCGCGTTCGGCAGCTCGAGGCCCATGCAGGTCTTGCCGGGAATCGTCTCGACGACGCGGATCGACGTGAGGCCGAGGCCGCGCGACAGATCCTTCATCAGCCCGACGATCTGGCTGCCGCGCACGCCGAGCGCCGGCTCGATCTCGAAGCGCGTGATCACGGGGCCGGCCGAGGCGCCGACCACCGTCACCGGCACCTTGAATTCCTGCAGCCGCTGTTCGATCACCTGGGCCGTTTGCGCGAGGTGTTCCTCGGTGATCGTTTCGACGTCGTCGGATGCGGGCTCGAGCAGGTCGAGCGTCGGCAGTTCGACGCTGAACGACGCGGGTGCGTGGAATTCGAACGCGTTCGGGCGCGGCTGGCGCACGGGGGCGTCGGGGGCTGCGGTGTCGGTTGCGGCCGGCTCGGCCGTCACGGCGGCGGTTGCGCCGGTCGGCGGGGCAACCGGGAGCGCCGGCGCAGCAACGATCGCTGCCGGCACTGACAGGCTTGCGCCCGGGAGCGGGGCGGCCGGTTGCGGCGCCGCGGACACGTCGTTCGACACGGACCAGCTTGCCGGCGACGCGGCGGGGGCGGGCGCCGTCGTGAACGTCGTGGCGGCGGCCGGCGTGGCAGCGACCGACGGAGTCGGCGACGCGGCCGCTGCACCGATGGAGGCGAGCGATCCGACCGCAGCGGAAGCGGCCGGCGGCACGGGAAGGCGGGTTGCCGGTTGCGCGGCGGTTGCGCCGAACGAGCCGGATCCGTCGATTGCCGTGCCGCTCGACGAGGTTGCCGTGCCGGTCTGGTGCGCCGGTGTCGGCACGGACGCTTGTGCCGCAAGCGGGGCGGACGTGAAACTCGCGGGCGCCGGTGCCGCGGGCGCTTGCGCGGCCCAATCCGGCGCGCCGGTCGTCGACGGTGCCGCGGCGGGCGTGGCGGTTGTCTCGGGCATCGATGCGCGGCCGAACGCACCGTAGCTCATGTCCGGGACACCGATCGGCGCTGCCGGCGCAACGGAGGCGCCGGTCGATGCCGATACCGCCGGTTGCGACGGCGAAACCGATGCCGTGCCGGTCATGCCGGCCGTCGATGGTGTCGCGGCGGGTATGGCGGCGACGGGCGCAACACCCGAAGCGGAGGCAGGTACCGGTGCGGTCGAACCGAGGGCCGTGCCGACGAACGGCGACGCAGCCGCGGCAGAAGCGGTCGGTGCCGCGGCAAACGGTTGAATCGTCGGCGATTCAGGCAATTCCGCGGAAGCCGCCGCGGGTGTCGTTGCGGGTTGCACCGGCGGCGCCCAATGCGTGACGGGCGTGCCGCCTTCGGCGATGGCCGACAGCGATGCACTACGTTCCGCCCCTGCCGGTTGGGCGGCCTCCGGAACGAGGTTCGATGCAGGGCGTGCCGACGTTGCCGCAATCGGCGTCGTTCCGGTCATGGCGCGTGCCGATGTCGCGGCGATCGACGAAGAGGGGAGCGCCGCGAACGGCGCGATGCCACCGGCGGGCTTCAGGTCGTCATGTGCGTCATCGACACCCGGTGGCAGGTAAGCCGATGCAGGGCGTTCGATCGCCGGGGCGGCGGTATCGAAGAATGCTGCCGGATTGCGTGCGGGGGCTTCGTCGACCGCTGCTTCGTCAGCTTGTTGCGCGAAGGCGGCGTGGGCCGGCTCCGGTTGCGTTGCGTCTGCCGGTGATTCAGCGATCGGATGCGCGGGCGATGCTTCGAACGCGGAAACCGACGGGCGGCCGAGGTCCTCCCACGGCGCGAGATTGACCGGGGCGTCGAACGACGGCGCCGGCGGGATCCCATGTGCAGGTGCAGGTGCAGGTGCAGGTGCGTGTGCGGCGGGCGCAGCGTTGACGTGACGGATGTCATCGTCGGTTTGATGCGACGACACGGCATCGTCGCTGCCGGCGCCCGTGTCAGCATTCGGCAGCGCGTGCGGTGCGGCGCCGTCGAGCGCCGGGGTGGCCCAATCGGCAATCGTCGCGGGGATGCCGGGCTCCGCCGGCATGAACGCATCCAGCACGATCGGCGGGCTGTCGTCGCGTGCGGGCGCGGCATCGTGCTGGACCGGAGCACCAGTGTCACGGGCCGCGATACCGTGCGTTGCCTCGGCGAATGCGTTCGACACGGCCGCCGCTGCCGGCGCGGCGACGCTGCCTGCTGTCGCCGCCATTCCAGCCGCGGCTGCGGCGGCCGTCGCGGCGTGCGTCGCATCGGTCGACTGTGCGCCGCCGAGCGTGGCCCATTGCGCGGTGCTGGCTTCGATCGAACGCAGCGTGTCGTGAACGCTCGGCGCCGGCGTGATCGGCGTGGCAGGTTTTTCAGTCCAGGCATAGAGCGGCGCGCGCGCCGGCGTCGGCGGCACCGGACGGCGTCGCGTCGTGTCCGGCGACACGCCGGCTGCGGCCGTTCCCGCGACCGGGCGTGCCGGCGGACGCTGCGGTGGCGCGGCGGCCGGGCGCGGCGTGACCGTCGCACGCGGTGGCGTCTGTTTCAGCGCGGCGGTGGCCGGTCGCACGGCAGTCGGCCGCGGCCGGACGGGTTCGAATCCGACAGGAAGCGGGGCCGGATCGGGGCGCGGCACTTGCGAGTTGGCTGCCGCGCGCGCGAGGCTCGCGGTGCTGCCGGTCGTCGGCGGCGGCATCGCGCTGGCCGGAATCGGCGCGGCGGGCGCCACCGGCGTGCGCTGCGGCACGGTCGGCTTCAGCCAGCCCGACGGCGCGACGGGTTCCGTGTGCGGCCGCGGCGGCGTCTTGCCGCGTGGCTTCGGCCGCGCCTGCGGATCGGGTTTCCACAGCGTCGGGCGTGAATACCGGCCGTTCTGGCGCGGCGCCATCGAGTTGACGGTATGCGCGGTGGTTGGCTGCACGAGGTCGTCGTCGCGATGCAGCGCGCTGCGCGGCAGGTCGGCGATCCCGCGCGCGTCGTCGTCGCCGCCGTCGCGCGACAGCTTGACGCCGAACGACGTGTCGACCCACGCGGCGAACTGCCGCCAGCCGATGCCGGTCAGCCAGGGCAACCCGGCGAAGAACAGGACGACCATCGCGACCGGCGTGCCGATCGGACCGAGTACGTGCGCGAAGCCCGCCGAGAACGCATGGCCGAGCGCGTTCGTGTCGGGTCCCGACAGCGGGCTCGTCAGCGTGCAGCTCGCGACGAATACCGCGACGAAGCCGAGCCATAGGCGGATCGAGCCGCGGCCGGCGAGCCCGCCGCCGCCGGGCAGCATCGCCTGCACGAGACGCCAGAAGAGAAGAAGGAACCAGACGGCGGAGATGCCGAACCAGCCGAAGACTACCGTGTGCATGCTTTGAAACAGGAGTAGGGAGGGGCGCGCGAGGCGCGACCCGCCGAGTTTAACCGGCCGGCGAACAAGATTCCCGGGCGACGTGAATTCGGTTCACGCCGTGCGGCGCGTGCGGCCGGCACACGCGCGCGACACGCGACGCGAAGGCGGTCGGCCGGCCTTCGCGTGCGTGATGCATCAAGGGCTCCGGTGCGTGAAAACGAGCGTTGCGCCGGCGCTGGTCACGATCTGCAATTGCTGCGGCTCGCGCATCTGCACGCCGGTCTTGTCGACGTGCGCAAGCGCGTCGAGGTACGCGCGCTCGAGCTGGCCGCCGAGCGAATTCGGGCAGGCCATCCGCGTGCCGGCGAGCGGCCCGAAGCTCAGCAGGCCGTTCTTGATCGCGTAGGTGCCCGTGTAGCGGTTGCAGCCCGAGAACCCGCTGGCGCGCCGGATGCCCGACTCGGTCGACAGCGCGAGCTTGATCGGCTCGCCGTTGTCGCCGTGCGGGATCGCGCGCGGCGTGCCGTCGGCATTCGTCCAGCTGGTGAGTTCCCAGCTCGTGTCGTCGAGCAGCTGGACGGCGGCCGGGTTGTACGGGTCGGGCGCGGGGGCGGCGGAATCGGGATGGGTCGGCATCGCGCAGGCGGCGAGAAGCGTGGCAAGCGTCAACGCGCAGAGCGGCGCGCGCAACGGGCGAAGCAGGCCGGTGCGTGCGCGTGCGGCGGCGGACAGGTGGGACATGAGCCTCGTTCCTCATCGGATTCTGATCAAGGCGTAAGAGTAACGCACCCGCCCCGCGGCAGGCGAGCCGACACTTCACGCATGAAAACGTTCGCAGCGTGCCTGCGCGTCGTGCGCGGTCGAGCGCCGGCGCGTCGAAACGCCTCAAACCGGCGTCATCGCGCGTGTTAACATCGGAGCCGTTTTCGTCCTCCACCAGAAGCGGGAAATCACATGCAGATCGGTCAGCGGCTCGGTACGCCGCTTTCACCCTCGGCCACGCGCGTCATGCTGCTCGGCGCCGGCGAGCTCGGCAAGGAAGTCATCATCGCGTTGCAGCGTCTCGGTGTCGAAGTCATCGCGGTCGACCGCTATCCGGACGCGCCGGGCCATCAGGTCGCGCATCGCGCGCACGTGATCGACATGACGGACGCCGCCGCGCTGCGTGCGATCGTCGAGGCCGAGCGTCCGCACCTGATCGTGCCGGAGATCGAGGCGATCGCCACCGACGCGCTCGCGGCGATCGAGACGGCCGGTCTTGCCGAGGTGATCCCGACCGCGCGCGCGACACAGCTCACGATGAATCGCGAAGGGATCCGCCGGCTCGCGGCCGAGGAGCTCGGCCTGCCGACGTCGCCGTATGCGTTCGCGGATTCGTTCGAGGCCTTCAGCGCGGCGGTCGCGAAGATCGGCATGCCGTGCGTCGTGAAGCCCGTGATGTCGTCGTCGGGCAAGGGGCAGTCGGTCGTGAAGACCGACGCCGACGTGAAGGCCGCGTGGGACTACGCGATGGCGGGCGGGCGCGTGAACCACGGCCGCGTGATCGTCGAGGGCTTCATCGATTTCGACTACGAGATCACGCAGCTGACCGTGCGCGCGATCGACCCGGCGACGCTCGCCACGCGCACCTACTTCTGCGAGCCGGTCGGCCACGTGCAGGTCGCGGGCGACTACGTCGAATCGTGGCAGCCGCAGCCGATGAGCGCGGTGGCGCTCGAGAAGTCGCGCGAGATCGCGCACAAGGTCACCGAGGCGCTCGGCGGGCGCGGGCTGTTCGGCGTCGAGCTGTTCGTGCGCGGCGACGACGTGTGGTTCTCGGAAGTGAGCCCGCGGCCGCACGATACGGGCCTCGTCACGCTCGCGTCGCAGCGCCAGTCGGAATTCGAGCTGCATGCGCGCGCGATTCTCGGGCTGCCGGTCGATCCGGCGCTCGGGACCCCGGCCGCGTCGGCCGTGATCTACGGCGGGCTCGACGAGCGCGGGATCGCGTTCGAAGGCGTACGCGACGCGCTCGCGGTGCCGGGCGCGGACCTGCGCCTGTTCGGCAAGCCGGAAAGTTTTGCGAAGCGGCGCATGGGCGTCGCGCTGGCGACCGGCGCGACCGTCGACGAAGCCCGCGAACGCGCGAAGCGCGCCGCCGCGGCCGTCCGGCCCGTGTCGGCCCGCTGACGGAACGAGGAGAGGGCGATGGCGTCGAGGTGGTTGCGTATCGGCAAGCTGGGCGCCGCGCTGGCGCTCGTCGCGAGTCTCGCGGGTTGCGGCCTCGCGGCCGCGCCGTGCCGGGTGGCTTCGGCCGGGCTCAAGATCGTGCCGCTCGTCGGCCACGTCGCGGCGGCGCCGACCGACGCGTGCGCCGACGTCATCGATCCCTGATCCCCGCCAGCCGGGGCGCTCGCCCGTCAACAGTAATCGCGCGCTCCGGGAGGGCGCGCTTCCACCCGTCTCGTGAGAGGACCTGCATGATTCGCCACACCCTTGCCGCGCTCGCGCTTGCGGGCACTGCCGTTTCCGTCGCGCACGCCGCGCAGCTGACCGTCGAGGAAATCGATGCCGATGCACGCCAGCAGGCCGTCTACCAGTGCGCGAACCAGAAGCAGCCCGTGCGCGTGTCGTACTGGCTCGCGGGCAACGGCCAGAGCTTCGCGCTCGTGCCGGTCAACGGGAAGCAGATGCTGTTCGTCGACACCGTGTCGGCGTCGGGCGCGCGCTACCAGGCCGGCCGCTATACGTGGTGGACGAAGGGCAAGGAAGCGACGCTGCGCGACGAGATCGCCGACCCGAATTCGCCGCCGCTGCTGGGCGATTGCGCGCAGGTCGAGAAGAAAAAGAAGAAGGGCTGAGCGCCGGGCGCGGTCGCGGACCGTACGCGCCGCTCGCATCGACCGGCTGCCGGGCCTGGCCGCCCGATCACCCGTTCCGCGGGCAGGCGACGGGCCTCCGGACGCGACACTCCGCGATCAGTCCCCTGATATTGCCGCCGGCCGATCGGGATAGCCCGCGCGGGCCGTCCGTCGCCCCGCGCGGGCCTGTACCGGCCGGCCGCGCGAACCGCCGGTGCGGCCGTTCGCGGCGTTGTCACGGACAGACGGCCGCACAGTGCTACAATACGGCCCTTTCCGCCGGCATTCGCGCCGAACGGAGTCCGCACGGCCTGGCGTCCAGCGTTCGCATTGAACCGGTCCCAAGCGCCAGAGCGGCGCCGCGCGGCGCGCCGCGGCTCCGTCTATTTCCGAATTGTGATGAGCGCAGGCCCGGCCGGCCTGACGCACGATGTCCCCGCCGCGCCTTTTGAGCGAAACGCCACCATGTCCGATTCTGTCGCCAAGCCCGTCGACGCAACCTTCGACCAATTCGGCCTTGCCGCCGATATCCTGAAAGCCATTGCGGAGCAGGGTTATACGACGCCGACGCCGATCCAGGCGCAGGCCATTCCGGTCGTGCTCGCCGGCCGCGACGTCATGGGCGCCGCGCAAACGGGCACCGGCAAGACCGCGAGCTTCTCGCTGCCGATCATCCAGCGCCTGCTGCCGCAGGCCAACACGAGCGCGTCACCGGCGCGCCACCCCGTGCGTGCGCTGATCCTCACGCCGACCCGCGAACTCGCCGACCAGGTCGCCGCGAACGTGCACGCGTATGCGAAGCACACGCCGCTGCGCAGCGCGGTCGTGTTCGGCGGCGTCGACATGAACCCGCAGTCGGCGGAGCTGCGCCGCGGCGTCGAGATCCTGATCGCGACACCGGGCCGCCTGCTCGACCACGTGCAGCAGAAGACCGCGAACCTCGGCCAGGTGCAGATCCTCGTGCTCGACGAAGCCGACCGGATGCTCGACATGGGCTTCCTGCCCGATCTGCAGCGCATCCTGAACCTGCTGCCGAAGGAGCGCCAGACGCTGCTGTTCTCGGCCACGTTCTCGCCGGAAATCAAGAAGCTCGCGTCGACCTACCTGCGCAGCCCGCAGACGATCGAGGTCGCGCGCAGCAACTCGACGAACGCGAACGTCACGCAGATCGTCTACGACGTCGCCGAAGGCGACAAGCAGGCGGCCGTCGTGCAGTTGCTGCGCGATCGCGGCCTGAAACAGGTGATCGTGTTCTGCAACAGCAAGATCGGCGCGAGCCGCCTGGCGCGCAATCTCGAGCGCGACGGTGTCGTCGCGTCGGCGATTCACGGCGACAAGACGCAGATCGAGCGGATGCAGGCACTCGACGCGTTCAAGCGCGGCGAGATCGAGGCACTGGTCGCGACCGACGTGGCCGCGCGCGGCCTCGACATCGCCGAGCTGCCGGCCGTGATCAACTTCGACCTGCCGTTCAGCGCGGAAGACTACGTGCACCGGATCGGCCGTACCGGCCGCGCGGGCGCGACGGGCGATGCGCTGTCGCTGTGCAGCCCGAACGAACGCAAGCAGCTTGCCGATATCGAGAAGCTGATCAAGCGTCCGCTCGACGTGCAGACGCTCACGCTCGACAAGCCGGCGCGCCATCGTCACGACGACCGCGGCGGCGAGCGCGGTGGTGACCGTGGCGGCGATCGCAACAGCGAACGCGGTGGCGAACGAGGCGGCCGTCGCGATCGCGACGAGCATCGCGGCGCATCGGGGCGCCGGTCGGGCGGTTCCGAGCGCGGCGGTCATCACCGTCGCCACGAAGCGCCGGTCGATGATTTCTTCCTGAAGCCGTATGAGCCGTCGGCACCGGCGAAGCAGGCGGACGACGCACAACCCGCGCAACAGCCCGAGAAGAAAGGGCCGAAGCGCCAGGTTGCGGCGTTGCTCGGCGGGTTCGGGATGCCGCGCAAGCCGTCGGCGTAAGGTCGGCGGAAGGCAGGGGCGGCGCGCGAGCGCTGCCGGACGAGCGGGTGCATGCGACAAGCATGTGCCCGTTTTTCATTGGGGGGGCGGCTGGGGGATCGTGGCGCGGCAGGCGACGCATCCGTCATGGGGCGCCGGCCGCGATTGCCGCGAAGCCGGCTCGCTGCACGCGCGTCAGCCGGCCCGCGGGCCGAAGCGCCGCGCCCACGCTGCCGTCGCGGCCGCGTAGAACGCCTCCAGCGTCGCGCCGGGCAGCGCACCGTCGGGCGCGAGGCCCAGGTGCGCTGCCGCGGCCTGCAGCGCGGGCAGCGGGGCGGCGCGTTCGAGCGCGGTCGCGCCCGTCTGCTTGCTGAGTTTCTCGCCGTTTGCATCGACGACGACGGGCACGTGCAGATACCGTGGCGTCGGCACCCCGAGGCAGTGTTGCAGATGGATCTGGCGCGCGGTCGAATCGAGCAGGTCGGCGCCGCGCACGACATGCGTGATACACGCGGCGGCGTCGTCGACGACGACCGCGAGCTGATAGGCCCATTGGCCGTCCGCGCGCTTCAGCACGAAATCGCCGACTTCGGTCGCGAGGTTCTGCGATTGCGTGTGCTGCCAGCGGTCGTCGAACGCGACGATCGCGTCGCCGCCGTCCGGCACGCGCAGCCGCCACGCGCGCGCGGGCTTGCCGTGCAGGCCGGTGCGGCACGTGCCCGGGTACGCGAGCGTCGTGTGGCGTTCGTGCGCGGCACGCAGCGAATCGGCGATTTCCTTGCGCGTGCAGCCGCACGGATAGACGAGCCCTGCCGCGACGAGCTGTTCGAGCGCGGCCGTGTAGGCCGCGTCGCGCGTGCTTTGCCACACGGGCGGTTCGTCGGGCGTCATGCCGAAATGCGCGAGCGTCGCGAGGATGTCGTCGGCCGCGCCGGGTACCGTGCGCGGACCGTCGAGATCCTCGATGCGCACGAGCCACGCGCCGCCGTGCGCGCGTGCGTCGAGCCAGCTCGCGAGCGCGCCGACCAGCGAGCCGAAGTGCAGCGGGCCGGTGGGCGACGGCGCGAAGCGGCCGCGATAGTCGTTCATCGGAACGCCGGTTGCGCGCTTACGCGGCGCTGGCTGCCTGCGCGCAGGCCGGGCACGACTTGCCGGGCACGTAGCTCGGCGATTGTTGCGCTTCCGGCGTGACGACCGCGCGGCATGCGAAGCAGGTGACGTTCTCGGTCGGCTGGAGTTGCGGGTTCAGCGCGGTGCGGTAGTCAAACACGAAGCAGTCGCCGTGATAGTGCGCGCCGCCGACTTCCTCGAAGTACTTCAGGATTCCGCCTTCGAGCTGGTACACGTTCTCGATGCCGATTTCCTTCATGTGGATCGCGGCCTTCTCGCAGCGGATGCCGCCGGTGCAGAACGACACGACCGTCTTGCCTTCGAGGTCGGCGCGGTTCGCGTCGATCACTTCGGGGAATTCGCTGAACTTGTCGATCCGGTAATCGAGCGCGTTGTCGAACGTGCCGACGTCGACCTCGAACGCGTTGCGCGTGTCGAGCATCACGACCGGGCGCCCCGTGTCGTCGTGGCCGCGGTCGAGCCACGCCTTCAGCGTGTGCGCGTCGACGAACGGCGCACGGCCGAGCTCCGGCTTGATCGCGGGTTTCTTCATCGTGATGATCTCGCGCTTCAGGCGCACGAGCATGCGGCGGAACGGCTGCGAGTCGGACAGGCTTTCCTTGAACTGCAGCGACGCGAACTTGCCTTCGAACAGCGGATCGTGGCGGAGGTACGCGATGAACGCGTCGGTGGCGTCGCGCGTGCCGGCGATGAACAGGTTGATGCCTTCCGGGGCGAGCAGGATCGTGCCGCGCAGGCCGAGTTCGTTGCAGCGGGCGGTGACGAGCGGGCGCCATTGTTCGTTCGCGTCGAGCGACACGAAGTGGTAGGCGGCGAGGTTGACGATGGTCATGATGGTCCGACGGGAAAACGGCCGCACGGCGGCCCGCAAAATAGGGTGCGAAGCCGGGGCGTTGATTCGAAAACCCGTATTATCCCGCAAACCGCGCGGGCATCGGCACCCGGCTGTCCGGCCGGTCGCGCGACGTGTCGCCGCGCGCATCGGCCGAACGGCCGGCGCGGGGATTTTTTGGGCAGCCTGCGCGGCGGGGCGGCTACAATAGCGCCCATGTCAGATCCCCGCTTCGTCCATCTTCGCGTTCACTCCGAATTCTCGATTGCCGACGGCATCGTGCGCATTGACGACATCGTCAAGGCGGCGGCCGCGGACGGTCAGGGCGCGCTCGCGCTCACCGATCTCGGCAACGCATTCGGCCTCGTCCGTTTCTACCAGGAAGCCCGCGGCAAGGGCATCAAGCCGATCGCCGGCTGCGACGTCTGGATCGCCAATCCCGACGATCGCGACAAGCCGTCGCGGCTGCTGCTGCTCGTCAAGGACAAGGTCGGCTACCTGAATCTCTGCGAGCTGCTGTCGAAGGCATGGCTCACGAACCAGTACCGCGGCCGCGCGGAACTCGACGCGAGCTGGCTCGATGGCCCGCTTTCGCAGGGGCTGCTCGCGCTGTCGGGCGCGCAGCAGGGCGACATCGGGCTCGCGCTGGCCGCCGGCAACGAGGACGCCGCGCGCCGTCACGCCGAGCGCTGGGCGAAGGTATTCCCGGGCGGCTTCTACATCGAGCTGCAGCGTTACGGCCAGCCGGGCGCGGAGGCGTACATCCAGCAGGCCGCGACGCTCGCCGCGGCGCTGAAGCTGCCGGTCGTCGCGACGCACCCGACGCAGTTCATGACCGACGACGATTTCACCGCGCACGAAGCGCGCGTGTGTATCTCGGAAGGCGACATCCTCGCGAATCCGCGGCGCCAGAAGCGGTTCACGACCGACCAGTACTTCCGCACGCAGGACGACATGGTCGCGCTGTTCGCCGACCTGCCGTCGGCGGTCGCGAACACGGTCGAGATCGCGAAGCGCTGCAACCTGAAGCTCGAGCTCGGCAAGCCGAAGCTGCCGCTGTTCCCGACGCCCGACGGCATGTCGCTCGACGACTACCTCGTCCAGCTGTCGAAGGAAGGGCTCGAGACCCGTCTCGCGCAGCTGTATCCGGTCGAAGCCGAGCGCGACGCGCAGCGCGACACCTACTACAAGCGCCTCGAATTCGAGTGCGGGACCATCACGAAGATGGGCTTTCCCGGCTACTTCCTGATCGTCGCGGACTTCATCAACTGGGCAAAGAACAACGGCGTGCCGGTCGGCCCGGGCCGCGGCTCGGGCGCCGGTTCGCTGGTCGCGTACGCGCTCGGCATTACCGATCTCGATCCGCTGCGCTACAACCTGCTGTTCGAGCGCTTCCTGAATCCGGAACGCGTGTCGATGCCCGACTTCGACATCGACTTCTGCCAGCACGGCCGCGATCGCGTGATCCAGTACGTGAAGGAAAAATACGGCGCGGACGCCGTGTCGCAGATCGCCACCTTCGGCACGATGGCCGCGAAGGCGGCCGTGCGCGACATCGGCCGCGTGCTCGACCTCGGCTACATGTTCACCGACGGCGTCGCGAAGCTGATCCCGTTCAAGCCGGGCAAGCACGTGACCATCGCCGACGCGATGAAGGAAGAGCCGCAGCTTCAGGAGCGCTACGACCACGAGGACGAAGTCCACCAGCTGCTCGATCTCGCGCAGCGCGTCGAGGGCCTCACGCGTAACGTCGGGATGCACGCGGGCGGCGTGCTGATCGCGCCCGGCAAGCTGACCGATTTCTGCCCGCTGTACACGCAGGGCGACGAAGGCGGTGTCGTCAGCCAGTACGACAAGGACGACGTCGAAGCCGTCGGCCTCGTGAAGTTCGACTTTCTGGGTCTCACGACGCTGACGATCCTCGACTGGGCCGAGCGCTACATTCGCCGCCTCGATCCGTCGAAGGCCGACTGGTCGCTCGCGCAGGTGCCGCTCGACGATCCGGCTTCGTTCCAGATCCTGAAGAAGGCCAACACGGTCGCGGTGTTCCAGCTGGAAAGCCGCGGGATGCAGGGCATGCTGAAGGATGCGCAGCCCGACCGCTTCGAGGACATCATCGCGCTCGTGTCGTTGTACCGTCCGGGCCCGATGGACCTGATCCCGAGTTTCTGCGCACGGAAGCACGGCCGCGAGAAGGTCGAGTATCCGGATCCGCGCGTCGAACCCGTCCTGAAAGAGACCTACGGCATCATGGTCTATCAGGAGCAGGTGATGCAGATGGCGCAGATCATCGGCGGCTACTCGCTCGGCGGCGCCGACTTGCTGCGTCGCGCGATGGGCAAGAAGAAGCCCGAGGAGATGGTCAAGCACCGCGAGATCTTCGCCGAGGGTGCGGCGAAGAACGGCCTCTCGCGCGAGAAGTCCGACGAGATCTTCGACCTGATGGAGAAGTTCGCGGGCTACGGCTTCAACAAGTCGCACGCGGCTGCCTACGCACTGCTCGCGTATTACACCGCGTGGCTGAAGGCGCACCATCCGGCCGAATTCATGGCGGCCAACATGACGCTCGCGATGGACGACACCGACAAGGTGAAGATCCTGTTCGACGACTGCGTCGTGAACAACCTCGCCGTGCTGCCGCCCGACATCAACCAGTCGCATTACCGGTTCGAGCCGGTCGCCGAAGCCGACGGCAAGCGTTCGCGCACGATTCGCTATGGCCTCGGCGCGGTGAAGGGCAGCGGCCAGAACGCGATCGAGGAAATCCTGCGCGCTCGCGAGGAGAAGGCGTTCACCGACCTGTTCGACTTCTGCGAACGGATCGACCGTCGCGTCGTCAACCGCCGCACGGTCGAGGCGCTGATCCGCGCCGGCGCGTTCGATTCGCTGAATGCGAACCGCGCGCAGCTGATCGCGTCGGTGCCGCTCGCGATGGAAGCGGCCGACCAGGCCGAGGCGAACGCGATGCAGGCCGGCCTGTTCGACATGGGCGCCGAGTCGCCGCACGCGCATGCGCTCGTCGACGAGCCCGCCTGGGACGACAAGCGCCGCCTGCAGGAGGAAAAGGGGGCGCTCGGCTTCTACCTGTCCGGCCACCTGTTCGACGCATATCGTGACGAAGTGCGCCGCTTCGTGCGGCAGAAGGTCGGCGACCTGAAGGAAGGGCGCGACAAGCTCGTCGCGGGCATCATCGCGTCGCTGCGCACGCAGATGACCCAGCGCGGCAAGATGCTGATCGCGCTGCTCGACGACGGGTCGGGCCAGTGCGAGATCACGATCTTCAACGAACAGTTCGAGGCCAACAAGGCGCTGTTCAAGGAAGACGAACTGCTGATCGTGCAGGGGCAGGCGCGCAATGACGCGTTCACCGGCGGCATCCGCTTCACGGCCGATACCGTGATGGATCTCGAACGCGCACGCAGCCGTTATGCGCAGGCCGTGCGGCTGACGATGAACGGCAACGCCGACGCGGTCGCGCTGCGCCGCGTGCTCGAGCCGCACGTGTCGAAGGACGATCCGGCGGCCGCGACCGCGGTCGAAGCGCCGGCGCCGCGCGGCGGCGGGCGCGATGGCGGCCGTCGCCCGCAGGCGCCGCTGCCGAACGGGCTCGCGGTCCAGATCCAGTACAGCAATGCCCGGGCGCAAGGCGAAATGCGTCTGGGCGACGCGTGGCGCGTGAAGCCGAGCGACGTGCTGCTCGCGGAACTGCGCGCGGCGTTCGACGGCAGCGTCGTCGAAATCACGTACTGATCGCGTCCTGTTTAGACGGCTGTCGCGACAGACGGCCCGGCGCATCGCCATCGCGCGGTGCGGCGGGCCGTTTTCTTTCATCCGAGGGTAATCGGGCCTTGGGCCGGTCATCCGGACGCTATACAATCGCGCGCTGGCCGCATGTATGCGGCGCCTGCCGCGGGTTCGCGCGGCGAACGGCACCGCCGTCGTGTGTCGTGTGCATGCACGGGGGCGGTCTGCGGGACGCGCGACAGGATCACCCTGGATCGGGATGCCGTGGAACGGCCCGTCGCGACGATAAAAAACTGACTGTCACCACATGACCATGGCCAATGGGAACCCGACGCGGCGGATCCTCGTGATCCGGATTGATTTTCTCGGCGACATGCTGTGTACAACGGCGTTTCTCGGCGCGCTGAAGGCGCGTTGGCCCGGTGCGGAGCTCCATGTGGTCGCGAACCGCTACAACGCGGCCGCGCTGGCCGGCAACCCGGACGTGCACGCGGTCCACACCTACGTGTACAGCCGCCAGTGCGAGCGCAACGACCGTCCCGGGCGGATGCGCGCATTCTTCGACCGGCTGCGGCTCGTGCGCCGCCTGCGTCGCCTGCGGTTCGACCTCGTGGTCGTCCCGAACGGCGGCATGCATCGCAGCAGCATGCAGTTCGCGCGCCAGCTTCGCGCGAAGGATTGCCGCTGGCACGATGCCGACAGCGAATTCGACGATCGCAAGCCCGAGCACGTTGCGCAGCGGCAGATGTGTCACGAGGCGCTGTCGGGTTTCCGGCTGGTGCCCGAACTGGGCCGTGCCGATCTCGACCGCCTCGAACTGTCGGTTCATCCCGACCGTACGCTGCAGGACACGTGGTACCGCCTGCTCGGCGCGCGCACGAAGCCGCGCGTCGGATTGTTCGTGTCGAACAAGGCGGTCGAGCGCCGCTGGCCCGCGGACCGCTGGCGCGACCTCGGCCTGCGGCTTGCACCGTGCGCCGACGTGATCGTGTTCCGCGACCCGGCGATCGGCACGTGCGGCGAGGACGATGCGTGGCGCGACGTGAATGCGCGGCACGTGGCGCCGTCGTCGGTTGCCGAACTGATGGCTGCCGCGAGCCTGCTCGACGTGATCGTGTCGGCCGACAGCGCGCCCGTGCATCTCGCGTCGGCGCTCGGCGTGCCGGTCGCCGCGCTGTTCGAGGACCGCCCCGAGAAATACCTGCGCTGGCACCCGCTCGGCGTGCCGCATGTGATCCTGCGCGCCGGCGCGACCGTCGACGCGATCGGCGTCGACGCGGTCGAGCGGGCGGTGCGCCATCTGCTGCCGCGGGCCGGCCATCGCGACGAGCCGGTGGCCGCTGCGGGACACGAGCAGCCGGCTGCCGCCGCGCCCGCGATCGCGACGATCGCGTCGTAGCGGGCGCACCCAACCGGCGCTGACGGTGGGCGCGGCCCGCCGGCGGGGCCGCATCAGGGCCGTTTCGGGACGGCATGCACGGCCGGTGCGCCACGCTGCGCCGGCTGCGGCAAAATCCTGTACATTGCCAGCCTTGTTCAGCCAGCTAGACAGATCGATCGCCGTGGCCCTGTTTTCTTCTGCCCGCCCGCCCAGAACCATCCTCGTTGCCGCGCCGCGCCGGATCGGCGACGTCCTGCTGACGACGCCGCTCGTCCGTTCGCTGAAGGCCCGCTGGCCGGATGCGCAGATCGACATGCTGGTATTTCGCGGCACCGAGGGGGTGCTCGAGCACAATCCCGACGTACGCCGCGTGATCGTCGTCGCGCAGCGAGCGGGATTCCGCGAGCGGCTGCGTGACGCGTTGTCGATGTGGCGCCGCTACGATCTCGCGTGCGCGGCGCTGAGTTCCGACCGGCCGCGTTTCTACAGCTGGTTCGCCGGCCGCAAGCGGGTCGGCCTCGTCGATCCGGATCGTGTCACATGGCTCACGCGAATGATGCTGAACGGGATCGCGATCAATCATCACGCATCCGCGCATACGGTCGTCAGCACGCTCGCACTCGCGCCGGTGATCGGCATCGAGCCGGTGTCCGAGGTCGTTGCGCCCGGCATCGGCGACGATCCCGCGCGGCGCGCGCGCTTCGACGCGCGGCTCGCGGAGTCGCCGGCGATTCGCGCCGGCCAGCCGCTGGTCGTCCTGCATCCGTATCCGATGTTCCGCTACAAGCAATGGCGGCTCGACGGCTGGGTCGAGATGATCGGCTGGATGCGCGAGCACGGCTTCGCGGTCGCGCTGTCGGGCGGGCCGGCGGACAGCGAACGCGAGTATGCGGAGCAGGTCGCGGCCGAAGCGGGCGGCGACGTGCTGAACCTGGTCGGCCGGCTGACGTTCGGCGAGAGCGCGGAGCTCGTGCGGCGCGCGCGGCTCTTCATCGGGCCCGACACTGGCGCGACCCACGTGGCGGCCGCGACGGGCACCGACACGATCGCGCTGTTCGGCCCGTCCGATCCGGTGCGCTGGGGGCCGTGGCCGCAGCACTGGCCCGCGACCGAGAATCCCTGGCCGTTGCGCGGCTCGGGACGGCACGGGAATGTATGGCTGCTGCAGGGGGAGGGCGATTGCGTGCCGTGCCGGCACGAAGGCTGCGAGCGCAAGGTCGACAGCCGCAGCGACTGCCTCGCCAATCTCGGCGCGCAGCGCGTGAAGGCCGCGGCGGCCGAGATGCTCGGGCTGAATCCGCCGGGTGTGGCCCACGCGATCGTCGACACGTCGCGACTGCCTCGCGCCGGGTCCGACTGACGTGCGCGCGAGGCGCGCGCTTTTCCGCTTTCGAAGGGGCGCCGTGCCGAGGCGGCGCAGCCCGCTCGCGTCGGCGTGATGTGCGGGCGCTGCCGCCGGAGCGGGCCGGCAGCGGAACCCGTTTCGTCATGCGTTACGCGCTGCGCCGGATCGCCGACGTTTCGCGCGGCAACGCCTCGCTGCGTTCGCCGCAACCGAGCAGGATGCCGGCCAGCAGCACGATCAGGTGCCCTTCGGCGAAATCGAGCAGCAGCGAGTTCGCGAGACTGCCGATCGCGAAGATCGCGAGCCACCCGAGCAGCAGGTGCCGCGAGCGCGGATCGAGCGCGCGGCTGCCGCGCGCGATCTGCACGATCAGGTTGACGAACAGCAGCAGGCCGACCGAGCCGAGCTGGACGGCCATCAGCAGGTATTCGTTGTGCGGGTTCGACGTGAGCTGGCCTTCGGCCGCCGTCTTGCCGGCCGAGAGCTTCTGGAACTCGACCTCGAGGCCGCCCGCACCGTAGCCGATCACGGGGCGCTGGCTGAACAGCTCGAGCCCTCTCTTGTACCATTCGAGGCGCAGGCCGGATGACGTGACGGCATCGCTCTGCCGATATTGCTGCACTTCCGTCACGACCTCCGCGAGCCGGCCGTTGTGAACCGTACACGCTGCGACGACGAGTGCAATGCCGGACAGGACGAGCACGCCGGCGGCCAGCCCGGCGCGCAGCGCCGACTGCCGACGCAGCAACAGCACGAAACGCACCGCGACAACGAGAATCAGCAGTAGCGCGATGACCTGCCCCGTGCGTCCCTGCAGCATCACGAACACGTTGACGAGCGTCCATGCGGCGACAACCGCATAGGCAATGCGCGACAGCGCCGTGCGAGCCGCCAGCGCGAGATCCGCAGCCTGGTAGAACAGCAGTGCGCCGAACATGCCGGCGGCGATGTGGTTCTTGAACACCCACGCGCGCGATACCGGCAGCGCGGACGCATATGCGGGCCCGATCGCGGTCAACCCGAGATAGTTGGTCGTCGACAGCAACAGGATGACGCACAGCGTGCCGAACCAGCAGCGCTGCACGATCGGCGCCCAGTTCGAATGACGGAACGCGAGCACGGCAAATGGCAGCAACAGCAGCTTGTCGTACTTCGCGACCCAGTTCCATGCCTTGTTGTGCGGCGCGATCGTGTACGTGACGCTGACGGCCAGCGCCGCGA
Organism: Burkholderia sp. L-4; assembly: GCF_056856535.1. Taxonomy (NCBI): domain Bacteria; kingdom Pseudomonadati; phylum Pseudomonadota; class Betaproteobacteria; order Burkholderiales; family Burkholderiaceae; genus Burkholderia; species Burkholderia sp. L-4. The sequence continues at coordinate 2,629,014 of NZ_JBXEOX010000001.1, read as the reverse complement.
GGATCAGCAGTGCCGCGAGCGAAGCCGGATCGGTGAAGAACGAGCGCAGGTTGCGCCAGAATTCGGGAGAGATCACGAGCGCGGCGGCGAACAGCCCGCAGAACACATTGGTCAGCGCGGTCGAGACGGGCACCATGCAGAGCGCGGCAACGGCGAATGCGCGTGCGGCGGTCAGGCGCCGCGAGGCGGGAGCGGAAAACGAAAGCATCGGAACCTGTCGAATGGACGAATGCGGCTGGCGGACATCCTGCTGCACGTCGCCGCGCGTCCCGACGGGAGATTCGGGACGAACCGCAAAGTATACGCGAAGCGGGACGGGTTTCCGTGTCGTTTTCGGGGCCCGATCAGCTGAAGGCGCGCTTGATCCGCGAGCGCAGCAGCGCGCGCTTCAGGCGGCCTTCCACGGCCGGCGTGTCGAGCGTGATGTTCGGGCCGGCGGGCTCGCCGCGATGCAGATAGTAGCGGTCGAACGTCGCCTGGGTCATGCCCCATTTATTGAGAAACTGGCGGCGGCCGTCGTTCTTGACGATCTTGCCCGTGCTCTTCTGCTGGAAGTGATAGACGAGGCTGTCGCCGACGCCGAGGAAGATCCGGCAGCCGGCGTCCCAGAATTTCATCGAGAAGTCGTTGTCGCTGCTCATGCCGGGCGACAGTTCGCTGCTGTAGCCGCCGATGCGGTTCCACCAGTCGCGGTGCACGAGCGTCGGCGGCCAGGTCGACCCGAGCCAGTCCGCGCGGGCGAGCTTCGGCGTCGCGGCGACGAGGCCCGCCGCGTCGAATTGCTCGGCGTCACGGCCGAAATTGCTGACGACGACGCACGGGTTGCGCGTGTCGACCGGCTCGACCATCGTGCCCGACAGCATGAAGAGATCGGTCGGCATCTGCTCGATACGGCGCACGAGGGCCGTGTCCCAGCCGGGGCAGCAGAACATGTCGTCGTTCATGTAGACGACGTAATCGCGCGTCGCCCGGGCGGCGGCCAGGTTCACCGCATGGCAGATGCCGATATTGGCCGGTGACGCGGTGTGTTCGATGCCTTCGCCGCGCACCCAGTCGAGCGTGCCGTCCGAGCCGTCGTTCACGTGCACGATGATCTGGTGATCGTACGCGGAGTGGCGGCGCAGGCTGTCGACGACGAGCTTGAGGTACGGCAGGTTGTTCCAGGTCGGAATGATGATGGAGAACATGGCGGTCGGATTCGGTGGTCGTCGTGGCGGGCGGCGGCGCCTTCGGGCGGGCACGCGCGGCGCGGGCAGCCCGGCATTGTAACGCCGGGCCGCCCGCACGCCGGCGGTGTGCGGGGCGGGCGCTCAGCGCGCGGCTTCGTGGCCGAGCTTCAGGAAGCGGTAATACACGGTTTCCGCGTTGAATACGGCGATCATGAAGCCGGCGCGACCGTCGAGGAACCCGCGCCGCAGCACGTAGGTGCGCACGAACGCCCACGCGCCGCGCGCGAGCGCCTTGCCGAAGCCGCCGCGCTGGCCGGCCGCGCGGCGCTGGCGCGCGCCGGCCGTCGAATACGCGTCGAGCTTGCGCACGACGGTCTCGAAGTCCTCGTACGAATAGTGCATCAGCTTGCCGGCCAGGCGCTGCGCGGCGCCGTCGAACACGAGGCGCTCGTGCACGAGGTCGTCCGAGAACCGCGCGGTGCCGCGCCGGAACAGGCGCGGCACCCAGTCCGGATACCAGCCGCTGTGATGGATCCACTGGCCGCAGAAGCTCGACAGCCGGTCGACCGCATAGACCTGGGCGGCCGGCGCGCGGATCGCGTCGCGAATCGACCGGGCGAGTTCCGGCGTGACGACTTCGTCGGTATCGAGCGACAGGATCCAGTCGGTGCCGAGCGCGTCGAGCGCGCGGTTCTTCTGCGGGCCGAAGCCCGGCCAGTCGCGCTCGACGATCACGCGCGCGCCGTGCGCCTGCGCGATCGCGACGGTATCGTCGGTGCTGCCGCCGTCGATGACGACGACGACGTCGGCGAACGACAGCGCGCCGAGGCACTGCGCGAGCCGTGCGGACGCGTTGAGGGCGATGAGGGCGACGCCGAGGGAGGGTTCAGCCATGAAATCGTCGGAAAGGCGGTGAAATCGGTGAGCGGCAGTATACCCGCGGCCCGGCCGCCGGCCGCATCGTCCCTGCCCATGCCGGCGGGGGCGGTGCGGCTATAATGTTGGGCCCTTTTAGGCACCCGCCCGACAGGGGCGAACGCCCGGGCGGCCACGCGCCGGGCGCCGCATCGCGGCTCAAGAAGGATTGCCTTGGAAACCCAGAACACACTTCGCAAACCGATGGACGGCACCGGCACCTCGCCGGTCACGGTCCTCAAGCGCCTGTGGCCGTACATCCGGCCGCTGATCGGCATCGTGGTGCTCGCCGTGATGACGATGGGCGTCGTCGCGGCCACCGAGGCCGGTATCCCGGCGCTGCTCAAGCCGCTGCTCGACCACGGTTTCGGCGCGCACGGCAGCGACAACGCGAAATGGTACGTGCCGATCGCGGTGATCGGCCTCGCGCTCGTACGCGGCGTGTCGCAGTACACGTCGAATTACCTGCTCAACTACGTATCGAACCGCATCCTGCTGCAACTGCGGCTCGAGATGTTCCAGCGGATGCTCCACACCGGCGCGTCGTTCTTCCAGCGCGAAACCGCCAGCACGGTGATCAACGCGATCGTGTTCGAGGTCAACCAGATCCTGTCGGTGCTGACCGGCGTGATGGTCACGCTCGTGCGCGATTCGCTGACCGTGATCTTCCTGCTCGGCTATCTGTTCTACCTGAACTGGCGGCTCACGCTGATCGTCGCGGTGATCCTGCCCGGCATCGGCTGGCTCGTCAGCAAGATCAACCGCCGCCTGCGCCGCCTGAACCGCGAGCACCAGACGCTCACCAACGAGTTGTCGTACATCGTCGAGGAGACGGTCGGCGGCTACAAGGTCGTCAAGGTGCACAACGGCGAAGCGTACGAGATGGACCGCTTCACGACGATGAGCAAGCGCCTGCGCGGCTACGCGATGCGCATGACGATCTCGGGCGGCCTCGCGCAGCCGCTCACGCAGTTCCTCGCGTCGATCGCGCTCGCGGTCGTGATCACGATCGCGGTCGTGCAGTCGTCGAACGACCAGACGACGGTCGGCGGTTTCGTCGCGTTCGTCACGTCGATGCTGCTGGTGATCTCGCCGCTCAAGCACCTGATCGACGTCAACCAGCCGCTGCAGCGCGGGATGACGGCCGCCGAGCTGATCTTCGGGCTGATCGACGAGCCGGCCGAACCGCAGGGCGGCGGCCGGCCGCTGACGCACGCGCGCGGCGAGATCGAATTCCGCAACGTGTCGTTCGACTACGGCGCGGCCGAGCGGCCGACGCTCGACCGCATCTCGTTCAAGGTCGCGCCGGGCGAGATGATCGCGCTGGCCGGCCCGTCCGGCAGCGGCAAGACGACGCTCGTGAACCTGCTGCCGCGCTTCTTCGACCCGACCGACGGTGCGATCCTGGTCGACGGCGTGCCGGTTTCCGACTACGACCTCCATGCGCTGCGCGGCCAGATGGCGATGGTCAGCCAGGACGTCGTGCTGTTCAACGACACGATCGCCGCGAACGTCGCGTACGGGCAGACGCCCGATCGCGCGCGCGTGCAGGCCGCACTCGAGGCCGCCAACCTTGCCGATGCGGTCGCCGCGATGCCCGAGGGCCTCGACACGCTCGTCGGCGGCAACGGGATGCGGCTGTCCGGCGGCCAGCGCCAGCGGCTCGCGATCGCGCGCGCGATCTACAAGGACGCGCCGATCCTGATCCTCGACGAAGCGACGTCGGCGCTCGACTCGGAATCGGAGCGCCACGTGCAGGCCGCGCTCGAACGGCTGATGGAAGGCCGCACGACGCTCGTGATCGCGCACCGGCTGTCGACGATCGAGCGTGCGGACCGCATCCTCGTGCTCGAGGCCGGCAAGATCGTCGAGGAGGGCAGCCATGACGAACTGCTGCGCCACGGCGGCCTCTACGCGCACCTGCACCGGATCCAGTACCAGCAGCAGGCCGCGTAACGCGCGGTCATGCGGCCGCGCGGTGCCGTGTGCTAGTCTTCATCGGGCAGTTCGAGTGGTTTCGTTCGACGTGACGACACGGAGGGAGAGCGCGATGAGGAAGATGCACGGGATGATGCTGGCCGCGATGATCGCGGCGGGTTGCGCCGCGCCGGCCGCGATGGCGCAGGACCACGGCAACCACGACGACCGGGGCGGCCACGGCATGCAGCATGGCCACGGCCCGAAACACATGCCGCCCGGCCAGATGCGCCATGAGGACGACGTGCCGCCGCGCTGGGCCGACCAGCCGCGCCGCGAGTGGCACAAGGGGGACCGGCTTCCCCCCGAATTCCGCGATCGCCAGTACGTGATCGACGACTGGCGCGGCTATCGCCTGAGCCCGCCGCCGCGCGGCTATCAATGGGTTGGCGTCGGCGGGGATCACCTGCTGGTGCAGATCGGTTCCGGCATCGTGCTGCGGATCGGCGACTGACCTTGCCGAGCGCCCGGCACGTATCGCGATGCCGCGATGCGCGCCGGGCAGCCGCGTCACTTCGCTTGCGCGCGGCGGAACCAGCGCCGCTCGATTCTCGACATCACCCAGCACACGCCCAGCGCACAGACGGTGCCGAGCGTCACTTCGCCGAGCCGCACCAGCGGGATGTCCCACAGCGGGCCGTTGCCCGGGAACAGCATCACGATCGTCGCGGTCACGCCGCCGAGCCGTGCCGCGCTGCCGACGTTCAGGCACCAGCAGCAGACGATCACGACCGCGACCGTGATCGCATACGTGACGAGGCGATCGCCGCCGACCGCCGCACCGGCGAAGCCCAGCATGCCGCCGACCATTGCGCCGATGAACTGGTCGCGCGACAGCGACATCGTGTCCGAGTAGTTGTGCTGCGTGACGGCGATCGCGGTGATCGCCGCCCATACGGCCTGCTCGGTATGCATCGCGCGGCCGATCGCATACGCGAGGCACGCGCCGCAGACGGCCTGGAGCGCCATCAGCCCGCCTTGCGCGAGCCGTTCGCTGAATGACAGCCCCTTGAACAGATCGAAGATCGACTGCTGGATTTGCTGGCGGGCTTCGTTGAGTGTCCTGATCGTATCCATCGTGAGTCGGCCAAGAAGCGGGTAACGGCGGCGCGCCGCGTTCAGTGCGCCTGTTCGGGCGAGGCGGCAGCCGGCTCGTCGGCCGCCGCCTCGCCGTTTGCGACACGCGTTTCGGGCATCACGAGCCAGACCAGCAGCACCGCGAGCGCGCCGGCGCCCGCGAGCCCGAAGAAGCTGACCGCGTTGCCGAAGTGATCGGCGACGTAGCCGGCCGCGGCCGTGCTGAGGGTCGCGCCGATTCCGGCCGCGAGCCCGAACAGCCCGATGCACAGGTTGTAGCGGCCCTTGCCGCCCGCGACGTCGGCCGCGATCAGCGGCAGCATCACGCCGAACACGGCGGCGCTGATGCCGTCGAGCATCTGCACCGGCACGAGCAGGTACGGGCTGCTCACGCCGGCGAACAGCAGCGCGCGCACGGGCAGCGCGGAGAAGCCGAGCAGCAGGATCGGCCGGCGCCCCCAGCGTTGCGCGGAGCGGCCGACCCACGGCGACAGCATCGCGACGATCGCCTGCGGCACGATGATGCACGCGGCGATCACGAGCTGCACATTCTCGCCCATCCCGGCCGTGACTTCGCCGGCCGCGAGGTTCAGCATCGCCGCGTTCGACAGGTGGAACAGCACGACGCACGCCGCGAAGATCAGCATCCGGCGGTCGCGCAGCAGTTCGAGCAGCGTTTCGCGTTCGCCGGCTTCGTCGTGGTGATCGTCGGGCTTCGACGATTGCGGGATCACTTCGTGGGTCGGCTGGATCATCGCGAGCGCGAACAGCGCGGGCAGCGCCAGCACGGCGGTCAGCCAGAACACCGCGCGCGCGGAGAAGTATTCGCCGGTGAGCCCCATCAGGCCTGCCGCGACCGCACTGCCGATCGATGCCCAGCGCGCGTTGCGGCCGAGCCGGTCGCCGAGGTCGGCGCGGCCGACGAGCGAGAACGAGATCGCGGCCATCGCCGGCACGAGCATGCAGCTCGCGAAACCGTGGAATACCTCGGCGGCGATCACCGGCACGATCGTCGGGCTCGACGCGAGCAGCACCGCCGACAGGATGATGGCCGCGATCGCCCAGGCGGCCGCGCCTTTCTTGTTCTTCAGCGCATCGACGGCCGCGCCGCCCGGCACCTGGCTGACCATCGCGCTGATCGTGCCGATCGACAGCACCATGCCGATTTCGCCCTGCGTCCACTTGTGCGATGCGAGGTAGGACGCGATGAACGGGCCGAAGCCGGTTTGAACGTTTGCAACGAAGAAGTTGAGCCAGTCGAGGGACCGCAGACTGCGTACGCTGACGGAATGCTTGATCGTCATCGGGCAGCACTCGCAGAGGAAGCCGGGGCCGGCGCGACGGGCGGGTAGACCGCGACGACCGGCTTGTCGGCGGCGTAGGGCGGCGACGCCTTGATCTGCGCGTCGTTCAGGTCGAGCTGCGGGTGCAGCGCCTTGTCGCGCGTGACGAAGCGCAGCGCGCCCCAGCTCGCGGCGATCGAGCGGCGGTCGGTATTGACGAGGCCGCCGAGGTCGAGCACGACCGCCTGCGGCTGCGCGGCGCGGTCGATCAGCACGTCGACGATGCGGCCGATCTTCGTGCCGTTCGGGCGCTCGACGTCGCTGTCGAGCATCGGCAGCCGCGTCGCGGGCGACGCCGCGGCCGAACCCGACAGCGGCACGGCCTTCGGCCGCGCGGCCGGCGGCAGGTCGCCCGACGGCACGTCGAGCACGATCGGCTCCTGTTTGCCGCCCGGCGTGAAGCGGAACACGTTCCACGGGAAGACGACCTTGCGGTCGCCGACGCCCATGAAGCCCTGCAGGTTGACGATCATCTCGCGCGGCTTGCCGCTTCCGTCCACCACCATGTCGACCGCGCGACCGACCACCTTGCCGTTGCGGCGCGCGACTTCGCTGTCGAGCAGCGCGTGGATCTGGGTGCGGTCGAGCGGGCGCGTCGCGACGATCGGCGGGGGCGGCGGCGGTGGCGGTGTCGGCGATTCGGGCCGCTGCACGGGCTTCGGCCGCGTCACTTCGCGGTGCGGCTTCTTCGGTGCTTCCGGTGCCTCGGGTTGCGTCGGCGCCGGCACGGGCGGCATCGTCAGCGGCTCGCCGGCGGTTTCCTCGATGGGCTCGACGAGCGCCTCGCTGATCGGCGCGGGCGGGTTCTGGACCGGCAGCAGCCCGCAGCCGGACAGCAGCGCGACGGCGGCGAGAATCAGGAAGACCGTCGAGGACGGCAACGACTTGCGGGATGCGGGAAACGGAAGTCCGCCGCTCATTGACACTCACTCCATGGGTCGGGGGCGGCCCGAGGGCACGCGGCTGGCGATGGATGGCGGGTGCGGGCGGCGCACCACGCGAGGTGAGAGTTTAACGTGTCTTGCTTTCAGGACCGATTTCGACGGCTTGTCGCAGGCTGACCGTCGGGAAAAGGAAGGGATCGGTGGCGGGCGAGGTGAAGCGAAGCGCGGCGCCGCGGCGCCCGGTCATCGGCGACGATGCGGGCGCCGCGCATGGCCCGATGCGCGGCGCAGGAAACCGGAAGGTCAGGCGTCCGGATACCACGCGTCGGTGAAATCGCTGACCTTGACGTCCGTCAGTTCCGGACGGGCGGCCAGCCAGCCGCGCACGAGCTCGCGATCGGCGTCGGTCGTCGTGCCGCGCGGCGCGCCGGAGATCACGTAGGCGCCGATGCCTTCGTCCGCGGATGCGACGGTCATCAGCCCGTTCGCCTCGACGAAGTCGATGAACGCGTCGATCAGTTCGCCGCGCGCGAGATCGGTCATGTCGTTGCGGTAGTGCGCGGTGGCGTTGAACGCGAGTTCCTGGAACTCGCCGATATGGAGTTTCTTGCGCTGGCGGCGGTTGTGGCCTTGGCTCATGGTGGGTGATGAATGCGAAAAGGGGTGAATGAAAGGGCGGCGGCGGGCGCCGGCGCGACAGGCGCGAGCGGCCCGGGCACCGCATCCGGACGCCGCGCGGCGATGCCGGCGGCGCAGGGGCGGAGCGCTACATCAGCACGATATCGTACTGCTCCTGACTCAAATTCGACTCGACCTGCAGCGATACCGGCTTGCCGATGAAGTCGATCAGCATCGCGAGATGCTGCGACTCTTCGTCGAGGAACAGGTCGATCACCTGCTGCGCGGCGATCACGCGGAATTCACGCGGATTGAACTGCCGCGACTCGCGCAGGATCTCGCGCAGGATGTCGTAGCACACGGTGCGCGACGTCTTGACCTGGCCCTTGCCCTGGCAGGTCGGGCACGGCTCGCACAGCACGTGCGCGAGCGATTCGCGCGTGCGCTTGCGCGTCATCTCGACGAGCCCGAGCTGCGAGAAGCCGTTGACCGTCACGCGCGTGCGGTCGCGCGACAGCGCCTTCTTCAACTCCGACAGCACCGCGTCGCGATGCTCGGCGTTCTCCATGTCGATGAAGTCGATGATGATGATCCCGCCGAGATTGCGCAGCCGCAGCTGGCGCGCGATCGTATGCGCGGCCTCGAGATTGGTCTTGAAGATCGTGTCGTCGAAGTTGCGCGCGCCGACGTAGCCGCCCGTGTTCACGTCGATCGTCGTCATCGCCTCGGTCTGGTCGATCATCAGGTAGCCGCCCGACTTCAGGTCGACGCGGCGCGACAGCGCACGCTGGATCTCCGTCTCGATGTTGTACAGGTCGAACAGCGGCCGCTCGCCGGTGTAGTGGTGCAGCTTCGGGCTCACGGCCGGCGTGAACTCCCCCGCGAATTCCGCGAGGCGCTGGTACGTCTCGCGCGAATCGACCTGGATGCGCGTCGTGTCGTCGTTCGCGAAATCGCGCAGCACGCGCTGCGCGAGATCGAGATCCTGGTACAGCAGGCTCGTCGCCGGCAAGCGCTGCGCCTGCGCGACGATCGTCGCCCACGTCTTGCGCAGGTACGTGACGTCGCCGGCCAGTTCGTCGGAGGTCGCATCCTCGGCGATCGTGCGCACGATGTAGCCGCCTTTCTCGTCCGGCGGGATCACGGCCGTCAGGCGCGCACGCACGGCCTCGCGCTCGGCTTCGCTCTCGATCTTCTGCGAGATGCCGATATGCGGCTCCTGCGGCAGGTAGACGAGCGTGCGGCCCGCGATACTGACCTGCGTCGACAGCCGCGCGCCCTTCGTGCCGATCGGATCCTTGATCACCTGGACCATCAGCGTCTGGCCTTCGAACACGATCTTCTCGATCGGCTGGTGCGGCGTGCCCGACTGCGGTTCGCCGGCGAGGCGCGGATGCCAGATATCGGCGACGTGCAGGAATGCCGCGCGCTCGAGGCCGATATCGATGAACGCCGACTGCATGCCCGGCAGCACGCGCACGACCTTGCCGAGATAGATGTTGCCGACCCGCCCGCGCGACAGCGTGCGCTCGACGTGAAGCTCCTGCACCGCGCCTTGCTGCACGAGTGCGACCCGCGTTTCCTGCGGCGTGAGGTTGATCAGGATTTCTTCGTTCATGGTGGGCTTCAGAAGGCGACACGCGCGGCGCGCAACAGCGCCGCGGTCTCAAAAAGGGGCAGACCCATGATACCCGAATGGGAACCGTCGATCCGCTCGATGAATTCGGCGGCGCGTCCCTGGATCGCATACGCGCCGGCCTTGCCGAACGGCTCGCCGGTTTCGACGTAACGCGCGTAGGCGTCGCGCGACGCGGCCGCGAAACGCACCGACGAGCGCGACAGCGCGGGCGGCAGCAGTTCGCCGCCGGCATCGATCACGGCGACGGCGGTCAGCACCGCGTGTTCGCGGCCCGCGAGGCGCATGAGCATCGCGAGTGCGTCGTCCGCGTCGGCCGGCTTGCCGAGGATCGCGCCGTCGATCGTCACGGTCGTGTCGGCGACCAGCACCGGCGCGGCCGGCTTGCCGCTCGCGACGAGGCGCGCACGCGCGGCCTCGGCCTTCGCGATGGTCACGCGCCGCACGTAGGCGTCGGCGGCTTCGCCGGGCAGCTCGGCCTCGAGCGCTTCGGCATCTTCGTCGGGGCGCGGCAGCAGCAGTTCGAAGCGAACGCCGATCTGCTGCAGCAGCTCCTGGCGGCGCGGGCTTTGGGAAGCGAGGTAAAGGATCGGGAAAAGCGCGGGGGACGTGCTGGACGGCATGGTGTCGTTATCTCGGTGTGCGCGCGCGGCGCGCGTCTCGAGGACGACACGTCATGCGCGGTGGTAGGGGTGATTCTGCGTGATGCTCCACGCCCGGTAAAGCTGTTCGGCGAGCAGCACGCGCACCATCCCGTGCGGCAGCGTCATGCTCGAGATGCGCAGCAGCACGTCGGCGCGCGCTTTCAGTTCCGGATCGAGCCCGTCGGCGCCGCCGATCACGAACGCGACGTCGCGGCCGTCCTGCTGCCAGCCGGGCAGCGCCTGCGCGAGCTGCATCGTGGTCCAGTCGCGGCCGCGCTCGTCGAGCGCGACGAGGCGCGCGCCCTTCGGCAGCGCGGCTTCGATCTTCTGCCGCTCGGCCGCCATCACGCTTTCGGCGCTGCGGCCGCCCGAACGCAGTTCGGGCTTGATTTCGCGCAACTCGATGCGCAGCTCGGGCGGCATCCGCTTCGTGTATTCGTCGAAGCCGGATGCGATCCAGCCCGGCATCTTGTGGCCGACCGCGAGGATGAAAAGCTTCATCGGAACACGCGTGACGGCTTAACGGCGGCGGGCGGCCGTCTTGCGCGCCGGGCGTGCGGGCGCGGCTTCCTCGTCGTCCTCGTCGCCTTCGCTGGCCGTGGCAAAGCCGTTCGGGCCCTTGTCGCCGCCGAGCTTCATCCGCACGGGCTTGTCGCCCCAGATTTCCTCGAGGTTGTAGTACTGGCGCAGGGCCGGCTGCAGGATGTGCACGACCGCGTCGCCGCAATCGACCAGCACCCATTCGCCGGTGTCTTCGCCTTCGGAGCTGACGATGTCGCCGCCGGCTTCCTTGACCTTGTCGCGCACGCTCGAGGCGAGTGCCTTGGTCTGGCGGTTGGACGTGCCCGATGCGACGACCACGCGGTCGAACAGTTCGGTCAGATGGCTGGTGTTGAACACCTTGATGTCTTGCGCCTTGACGTCTTCGAGGGCGTCGACGATCACGCGCTGCAGTTTGCGAATATCCATGGATTCAGGAATGGTAGAGGCGATGTTGAAGAATATAGGCCCATACGGCGGCCGGCACATGCTCGGCCGACGCATCGGGCATTTGCGCATGGCGCGCGATGCATTCGCGCAGGTGCGCGCGGATGTCGGTCGCGGCGATGTCGAACGAAAGGGTCGTATCGATCAGCAGGTGGCCGGCCGGCGTGGCCTTCAGCACGTCGGCGCCGGCCTGCCGCGCGGCGATTTCCCGCGCGACGTCCGGCGGCGCGGTGCCCAGGTCGAAACCCGGGCGCGTCGACACGCAGATGTGCGCGAAGTCGAACAGCTTGCGCCAGTCGCGCCACGTGTCGAGCCGCACGAGCTGGTCGGCGCCGATCAGCAGCGACAGCGAGGCATCCGCACCGATGCGCTCACGCCAGCGCGCGAGCGTCTCGACCGTGTAGGTCGGGCCGGCGTGCTCGATCTCGTCGGTGGCGACGGTCACGCCCGGCAGGGACAGCGAGCCGGCGGCCGCGCGCGTCATCGCGAGCCGGTGCTCGGCGGCCGACACGTCGCGCTTCTGGTACGGCTGCCCGGCGGGCAGCAGCACGAGTTCGGTCAGGCCGAGCAACGCGGCGAACCGGCGCGCGAGCGCGAGATGGCCGTCGTGGATCGGGTCGAAAGTACCGCCCAGCAAGCCGATACGACGCGGCAGCGGGGCGGGGCGGGCGGTGGTGTCCAGAAACGCGTCCTTTCCTTGGGGCAGCGGGGCGCGCGGGCTCACACCCAGTCGCGCGGCACGATGAAGTCGCTGTACAGGCGCGCTTCGGGCGTTCCCGGCTCGGGCTGCCAGTTGTAGCGCCAGTTCGCGACCGGCGGCATCGACATCAGGATCGACTCGGTCCGGCCGCCGCTTTGCAGGCCGAACAGCGTGCCGCGGTCGAACACGAGGTTGAATTCGACGTAACGGCCGCGGCGATACGCCTGGAAGTCGCGCTCGCGCTCGCCGTACGGCAGCCCGGCGCGGCGCTCGACGATCGGCAGGTAGGCCTGCAGGAACGCATCGCCGACGCTTTGCATCATGTCAAACGAGCGTTCGAAACCGGGCTCGGAGAAATCGTCGAAGAAGATCCCGCCGATGCCGCGCATTTCGTTGCGGTGCTTCAGGAAGAAATACTCGTCGCACCATTTCTTGAAGCGCGGGTAGAGTTCGGCGCCGAACGGGTCGAGCGCATCCTTGCAGGTCTGGTGGAAATGCCGCGCGTCGTCCTCGAAACCGTAAACGGGTGTCAGATCCATGCCGCCGCCGAACCAGAACACGGGCGCCTCGCCCGGTTTCGTCGCGATCAGCATCCGCACGTTCATGTGGACGGTCGGGCAGTACGGATTGCGCGGGTGCAGTACCAGCGACACGCCGAGCGCCTCGAAGCCGCGGCCCGCGAGCTGCGGGCGCGCCGCGCTCGCCGACGGCGGCAGCGCGTCGCCCGCGACGTCGGAAAAGCCGATCCCCGCGCGTTCGAACACGCGGCCGCCTTCGAGAATCCGCGTGCAGCCGCCGCCGCGCAGGCGTTCGGCCGGCCCGCGCTGCCACGTGTCGGTCGCGAGCGGCGTGCCGTCGAGCGCGCCGAGCGCGTCGGCGATGCGTGTTTGCAGGCCCTGGAGGTACGTGCGCACGCGCGCCACGTCGTAGGTCGAATCGGTCATGTCTGGACTGGGCGCCCCCGCCCGAAGCGGGGGTCGTAAAAAAAGGCCTCTGCCGGGCATTCTATCGAACCCCGGCAGAGGAGCCGCCGCCGCGCGGGGGCGGGGCGGCGATTGCGACGTCACGCGCTCTTGCGGTTGAGCGCGCGGAAGCCGATGTCGCGGCGGTACTGCATGCCTTCGAAATTGATCTGGTTGATCGTGTCGTACGCATGCTGCTGCGCTTCGCGCACGGAATCGGCAAGGCCGACCACGCACAGCACGCGGCCGCCGGACGTCACGAGCTTGTCGCCGTCGCCGAGCGTGGTGCCCGCATGGAACGTCACGGCCTGTTCGGTCTCGGCCGGGATCCCGTTGATGCGGTCGCCCTTGCGCGGCGCGTCCGGATAACCGTGCGCGGCCAGCACGACGCCGAGCGCGGTGCGACGGTCCCAGTCGAGCTCGACCGTGTCGAGCGTGCCCGCGATCGCCTGCTCGACGACCTTCGAGAAATCGCTCTTCAGGCGCGCCATGATCGGCTGCGTTTCCGGGTCGCCCATCCGGCAGTTGAACTCGAGCGTGCGCGGATTGCCGTCCTTGTCGATCATCAGGCCCGCGTACAGGAAGCCCGTGAAGCGGATGCCGTCCTTCTCCATCCCGCGCACGGTCGGCATGATGATCTCGCGCATCACGCGTGCGTGCATCTGCGGCGTGACGATCGGCGCGGGCGAATACGCGCCCATGCCGCCGGTGTTCGGGCCGCGGTCTTCGTCGAGCAGGCGCTTGTGGTCCTGGCTCGAAGCCAGCGCCAGCGCGTGCTTGCCGTCGACCATCACGATGAAGCTCGCTTCCTCGCCGTCGAGGAATTCCTCGATCACGACGCGCGCGCCGGCATCGCCGAGCTTGTTGCCCGACAGCATCATGTCGACGGCTGCGTGCGCTTCTTCCAGCGTCATCGCGACCACGACGCCCTTGCCGGCCGCGAGGCCGTCGGCCTTCACGACGATCGGCGCGCCCTTCGCGTCGATGTACGCGTGGGCGGCGGCCGCGTCGGCGAAGGTTTCGTAGTCGGCCGTCGGGATGCCGTGGCGCTTCATGAACGCCTTCGCGAAATCCTTCGAGCTTTCGAGCTGCGCGGCTTCGCGGGTCGGGCCGAAGACCTTCAGGCCGCGTGCGCGGAACAGGTTGACGATGCCGGCCGCGAGCGGTGCTTCCGGCCCGACGAGCGTGAACGCGACGCCTTCGCTTTCCGCGAAATCGGCGAGTTCATCGAGCGCCGTGATGTCGACGTTCTTCAGACGCTCGTCCTGCGCCGTGCCGCCATTGCCGGGCGCGACGTAGACCATCTGGACGCGCGGCGACTGCGCGAGCTTCCACGCCAGCGCATGTTCGCGGCCGCCGGAACCGACGACGAGTAGTTTCATGGGATTCCCCGCAGACTAGAAAACAGGGCGGCCGGCACGCTCAGGCGCGCCGGCCGCGGAATCGGTCGGGCCGCCGCCCGCGACAGGCGAGCGGCGGCCGGCATCTCATTCCTCGACGATGACGGCGTTCGTGTACACGTCCTGCACGTCGTCGAGGTTCTCGAGCGCGTCCAGGAGCTTCTGCATCTTCGCCGCGTCGTCGCCGGTGAATTCGACTTCGTTCTGCGGCTTCATCGTCACTTCGGCGAGTTCGGCCTTGAAGCCGCCGGCTTCGAGCGCGTCCTTCACCTTCGAGAATTCCTGCCAGTCGCACAGCACTTCGATCGAGCCGTCGTCGTTCGTGTTCACGTCGTTCGCGCCGGCTTCGAGCGCGGCTTCCATCAGCGCGTCTTCCGACGTGCCGGGCGCGAACAGGAACTGGCCGACGTGATCGAACATGAACGCGACCGAGCCGTCGGTGCCCATGTTGCCGCCGAACTTCGAGAAGGCGTGGCGAACTTCCGCGACCGTACGCGTGCGATTGTCGGTCAGCGTGTCGACGATGATCGCCGCGCCGCTGATGCCGTAGCCTTCGTAACGGATCTCTTCGTAGTTCGCGCCGTCCGCGCCGCCGACGCCGCGATCGATCGCGCGCTTGACGTTGTCCTTCGGCATGTTCGCGTCGGCCGCCTTGTCGACCGCGAGACGCAGGCGCGGGTTCGAGTTGACGTCGCCGCCGCCGAGGCGCGCCGCGACCTGGATTTCCTTGATCAGGCGGGTCCAGATCTTGCCGCGCTTCGCGTCGGCCGCTGCCTTCTTATGCTTGATGTTGGCCCATTTCGAATGACCAGCCATACCTTTCTCCGTGCCCGGGCGCGCGGCGCGGGCGATTGTTTCAGTGTGTCGTTGAGTCGGCGGCCGTGTCGGCGGGCATGAAGCCGCGGGGCCGCGCGTATCGAGTGGATCGTGATTTTATCACGCGGCGACCGCCGGTTCGGGGCCGCCGCGCCTGGCCGAACGGCCGGGCAGGCCGTCGCGGACCGGACCGCGCGCCGCGCGGCCGTGCGGGCACTCAGTTCTTGGTGCCGAACAGGCGGTCGCCCGCGTCGCCGAGGCCCGGCACGATGTACGCGTGCTCGTTCAGGTGCGAATCGAGCGACGCGACGAACAGCTTCACGTCCGGGTGCGCGTCCTGGAACACCTGGACGCCCTCGGGCGCGGCGACCAGCGCGACGAACATGATGTTCGCGGCCGGCACGTTGCGGCGCTTGAGTACGTCGACCGCATGCACGGCCGAATAGCCGGTCGCGACCATCGGGTCGCACAGGATGAAGATGCGGTCCTCGAGGTCCGGCAGGCGCACCAGGTATTCGACCGGGCGGTGGTCCTCGGCGCGATACACGCCGATGTGGCCGACGCGTGCGGACGGCACCAGGTCGAGCAGGCCGTCCGACATCCCGATGCCCGCGCGCAGCACGGGCACGATCGCGAGTTTCTTGCCCGCGATCACGGGCGCGTCGACCGCCACCAGCGGGGTTTCGACCCGTTTGGTCGTGATCGGCAGGTTGCGGGTGATCTCGTAGCCCATCAGCAGCGTGATCTCGCGCAGCAGTTCGCGGAACGTGCGCGTGGACGTGTCCTTGTCGCGCATGTGCGTGAGCTTGTGCTGGATCAGCGGGTGATCGGTGATGAAGAGGTTCGGGAAACGGCTGTCCTGTTTCATGACGGAGGCGCCTTGGCGGCAAAAGGGGATCGGGGCGGCGGCGGGCGAACGCCGGCCGCCGCTTATGGCCGCAATTTTACCAAGGCGCGCCGCATGATCCGGATATTATCGACGTCTCACGACAATCCGCGCGCCGCGCCCGCCCGTTCGCCCGCCCACCGGCGCGGCGGGGCCGTCCCGGCGCGCGTCGCCACCAGGGAGTCGACGATGGATCTCGGTATCGAAGGAAAGACCGCGCTCGTATGCGCGGCGAGCAAGGGGCTCGGTCGCGGCTGCGCGGAAGCGCTGGCCGCCGAGGGCGTGAACCTCGTGATCGTCGCGCGCACGCGCGACACGCTGGAGGAAACCGCGGAGGAGATCCGCGCGGCGTCGAACGTGTCGATCACCCCGGTCGCGTGCGACATCACGACGCCGGAAGGCCGCGCGGCCGCGCTCGCCGCGTGCCCGCAACCGGACATTCTCGTGAACAATGCCGGCGGCCCGCCGCCCGGCGACTTCCGCGACTTCTCGCACGACGACTGGATCCGCGCGCTCGAGTCGAACATGCTGACGCCGATCGAGCTGATCCGCGCGACCCTCGACGGGATGATCGCGCGCCGCTTCGGCCGCATCGTCAACATCACCAGTTCCGCCGTGAAGGCGCCGATCGACGTGCTCGCGCTGTCGAACGGCGCGCGCTCGGGGCTGACCGGCTTCGTCGCGGGGCTCTCGCGCAAGGTCGCGGGCCAGGGCGTGACGATCAACAACCTGCTGCCGGGGCTGTTCGACACCGACCGGATCGCGACCACGCTCGCCGCCTCGGCGCGGGCGCAGGGCGTGACGGTCGACGACCTGCGCGCGCGGCGCACGAAGGACATCCCGGCCGGCCGCCTCGGCACGCGCGCCGAATTCGGCGCGGCATGCGCGTTCCTGTGCAGCGTGCATGCCGGCTACATCACCGGGCAGAACTGGCTGCTCGACGGCGGCGCGTATCCGGGCACGTTCTGACGCGCGGCTTTTCGATTCACGATCACGACAACAACCGGACGACGAAGGAACTGGAGATGAGCAAACCCCGCATCGCATTGATTGCGCACGACGCGAAGAAGGACGAGATCGTCGCGCTCGCGGGCGAATACCGCGCGACGCTCGCGCAATGCCGGCTGGTCGGGACGGGCACGACGGGCGGCCGCATCGCGGCCGCGCACGGGCTCGAGGTCGAGCGCAAGCTGTCGGGCCCGCTCGGCGGCGACCTGCAGATCGGCGCGGAACTGGCCGAGGGCCGCGTCGACATCGTCGTGTTCCTGCGCGATCCGATGACCGCGCAGCCGCACGATCCCGACATCACCGCGCTCGTGCGCGCGTGCGACGTGCACGACGTGCCGGTCGCGACCAACGTCGCCACCGCGCGGATGCTGCTCGACGATCTGGCGCGCACCATGCAGGACGTGTGCTAGGCGTGGGCCGCGCCCGATTGCCCCTGCCGGCGGCAGGGCCATGCACGCACGGCGGCAACGCGCGAGAATCGTGCGTCTCGATGCGCACCCGCAGCCCGGTTCCTGGATGAACCGGCCGGCCCGCGCATCGGCGACCCGGATTTTTTCCTGACCGATAGACAGACGAGGAGCGAAACGATGCCGAAAGCAATCCGATACGACCAGCCGGGCGGCCCGGAGGTGATGAAGTGGGTCGATGTCGAGGTCGGCGAGCCGCAGGCGGGCGAAGTCCGCATCCGGCAGCACGCGGTCGGGCTCAACTACATCGACGTGTATTTCCGCACCGGCCTTTATCCGCAACCGCTGCCCGGCGGCCTCGGGATGGAGGCGGCGGGCGAGGTGACGGCCGTCGGCGACGGCGTGACCGCGTTCAAGGTCGGCGACCGCGTGGCGTATGTCGGGCAGCCGCCCGGCGCGTATGCGCAGGAGCGCGTGATGCCGGTCGGGCGGCTCGTGAAGCTGCCGGACGGCATCAGCTACGACGATGCGGCATCGGTGATGCTGCAGGGCCTGACCGCGCACTACCTGCTGCGTCGCACGTACCCGGTGAAGGCCGGCGACACGATCCTGATCCACGCGGCGGCCGGCGGCGTCGGCCTGCTCGTGTGCCAGTGGGCGAAGGCGCTGGGCGCGACCGTGATCGGGACGGTCGGTTCCGACGAAAAGGCCGCGCTCGCGAAGGCGCACGGCTGCGATCATCCGATCGTCTACACGCGCGAGAACTTCACGCAGCGCGTGAAGGAGATCACGCACGGCGCGGGCGTGCCGGTCGTCTACGATTCGATCGGCAAGGACACCTACATCGGCTCGCTCGACTGCCTCGCGCCGCTCGGTTATTTCGTCAGCTTCGGCAACGCGTCGGGCCCGCTGCCGCCGATCGATTCGAAGGAGTTCTCGTCGCGCGGGTCGCTGTTCTTCACGCGGCCGACGCTGTTCTCGTACATCGCGAAGCGCGCCGATCTCGAATCCGCGGCCGCCGAGCTGTTCGACGTGATCCTGTCGGGCAAGGTGAAGACCAGCATCAACCAGCGTTATCCGCTCGCGGAAGTCGGCCGCGCGCATGCCGAGCTCGAAGCGCGCAAGACCACCGGCTCGACGATCCTCGTTCCCTGACCCGATTCTCCGTGCCGGCGCCGCGCCGGCACGCGCCCTCGCGGGCGGCGCCCCGGCGCCGCCCGTCCCGCCCTCCGGTTCGCCTCGTCCGCGTGTTTACACGTTTTTTATATCCGCCCCGATACCTTTGACCCGTCCTTTACGTGCGTTCCCATAAGGTTCTAGTCGTCTGATTTCGACGACGGAGAACACAAAAATGGATGGGGTTTTCATCGGCGCTCTGGTGCTCTTCACCACGCTGATCCTCGGCTTGGTTGCCGGTTGCGACAAGCTCGTGCAATACGGTCGCGGGGGGCGGGCATGACCTGGATGCTTTGGCTGGCGGGCGCCTCGACGGCCCTGCTGTTCGCGTATCTCGTCTTTGCGCTGCTGCGCGCGGAGGACATCGAATGAACGCGAACAACCTGTTGCAGACGCTGCTGTTCATCGTCGTGCTGCTCGCGGCGGCCGTGCCGGTCGCGCGCTACCTGAGCGCGGTGATGGACGGCAGCTCGCGCGTCGTGCGCGTGTTCGGGCCGCTCGAACGCGCGCTGTACCGCATTGCCGGCGTCGATGCCGGCCGCGAGATGAACTGGAAACAGTACGCGATCGCGACGATCGCGTTCAACGCGCTCGGCGCGCTGTTCCTCTACGGCCTGTTGCGCCTGCAGGGCTTCCTGCCCGGCAACCCGCAGCAATTCGACGCGATGACGGTCGACGGCGCGTTCAACACGGCCGTCAGCTTCGTCACCAACACGAACTGGCAGGACTACACGCCCGAGCAGACCGTCAGCTACCTGACGCAGATGCTCGGCCTGACCGTGCAGAACTTCCTGTCGGCGGCGACCGGCATCGTCGTCGTGATCGCGCTGATCCGCGGCTTCGCACGTCACACCGCGCAGACGATCGGCAACTTCTGGGTCGACCTGACGCGCGTGACGATGTACGTGCTCGTGCCGATGTCGGTCGTGATCGCCGCGCTGCTGATGAGCCAGGGCGTGATCCAGAACATGAAGGCCTACCAGGACGTGCCGGTGCTGCAGACGAGCACCTACGCGGCGCCGAAGCTCGACGCGCAGGGCAATCCGGTGAAGGACGACAAGGGGAATGCGGTCACGGTGCCGACGCCGCTGACCAGGCAGACGCTCGCGATGGGCCCGGTCGCGTCGCAGGAAGCGATCAAGATGCTCGGCACCAACGGCGGCGGATTCTTCAACGCGAACTCCGCCCATCCGTACGAGAACCCGACGCCGTTCGCGAACTTCATCCAGATCTTCGCGATCCTGATCATTCCTGCCGCGCTGTGTCTCGTGTTCGGCCGCATGATCGGCGACCGCCGGCAGGGCATCGCGGTGCTCGCGGCGATGACGGTCGCGTTCGTGATCGCGATCGGTGTCGAGGTGAATGCCGAGCAGGGCGGCAACCCGACGCTCGCCGCGCTGCACGTCGATCAGTCGGCAAGCGCGCTGCAGCCGGGCGGCAACATGGAAGGCAAGGAAACGCGCTTCGGCATCGCGCAGACCGGCATCTTCACGGTCGCGACGACGGCCGCGTCGTGCGGCGCGGTCGACACGATGCACGATTCGCTGACGCCGCTCGGCGGCCTCGTGCCGATGCTGCTGATGCAGCTGGGCGAGGTGGTCTACGGCGGGGTCGGTTCGGGCCTCTACGGGATGCTCGTGTTCGCGCTGCTCGCGGTGTTCGTCGCGGGCCTGATGATCGGCCGCACGCCGGAGTACGTCGGCAAGAAGATCGAGGCGTACGAGATGAAGATGGTGTCGATCGTCGTATTGCTCACGCCGCTGCTCGTGCTGGTCGGCACGTCGATCGCCGTGCTCGCCGATGCGGGCAAGGCCGGCATCGCGAATCCCGGCCCGCACGGCTTCTCGGAAATCCTGTACGCGTTCAGCTCGGCCGCGAACAACAACGGCAGCGCGTTCGCGGGCCTGACGGTCGGCACGCCGTTCTACAACTGGATGACCGCGATCGCGATGTGGTTCGGCCGCTTCGGCACGATCGTGCCGGTGCTGGCGATCGCCGGCTCGCTCGCCGCGAAGAAGCGCATCGCGGTGACGAGCGGCACGCTGCCGACGCACGGTCCGCTGTTCGTCGTGCTGCTGCTGGGCACCGTGCTGCTGGTGGGCGCGCTGACCTACGTGCCGGCGCTCGCGCTCGGCCCGGGCGTCGAGCACCTGATGATGTGGCTGGGCGCATGACGCGCGGCGACACGTTGAAAAGACTGAAGAGATTGAAGAGATCGCAATGACTCAACATTCCGCAACACGGTCCATGTTCGACCCGGCGCTGCTGCGCCCGGCGATCGTGGACTCGTTCAAGAAACTCACGCCGCGCACGCAGTTCCGCAACCCGGTGATGTTCTGCGTGTACGTCGGCAGCATCCTGACCACGATCCTGTGGATCGCGGCGCTCGCCGGCCAGGCCGAGGCGCCCGCGGGCTTCATCCTCGCGATCGCGCTGTGGCTGTGGTTCACCGTGCTGTTCGCGAACTTCGCCGAGGCGCTTGCCGAAGGGCGCTCGAAGGCGCAGGCCGCGTCGCTGCGCAGCGCGAAGAAGGACGTGATGGCGAAGAAGCTCAACGAGCCGCATCCGAAGTCGCCGATCCGCGTCACGACCGCGTCGGATCTGCGTAAGGGCGACGTCGTGCTGGTCGAGGCCGGCGACGTGATCCCGGCCGACGGCGAGGTCGTCGACGGCGTCGCGTCGGTCGACGAATCGGCGATCACCGGCGAATCCGCGCCGGTGATCCGCGAATCGGGCGGCGACTTCTCGTCGGTGACGGGCGGCACGCGCGTGCTGTCCGACTGGATCGTCGTCAAGGTCACCGCGAACCCGGGCGAGGCGTTCCTCGACCGGATGATCGCGATGGTCGAAGGCGCGAAGCGCAAGAAGACGCCGAACGAGATCGCGCTGACGATCCTGCTGGTCGCGCTGACGATCGTGATGCTGCTCGCCACGGCGACGCTGCTGCCGTTCTCGATGTTCTCGGTCGATGCGATGAAGGCCGGCCACGTGGTGACGATCACCGCGCTCGTCGCGCTGCTCGTGTGCCTGATCCCGACGACGATCGGCGGCTTGCTGTCCGCGATCGGCGTGGCGGGGATGAGCCGGATGATGCAGGCGAACGTGATCGCGACGTCGGGCCGCGCGGTGGAAGCGGCCGGCGACGTCGACGTGCTGCTGCTCGACAAGACCGGCACGATCACGCTCGGCAACCGCCAGGCGTCGACGTTCGTGCCGGCACCGGGCGTGACCGAGGAAGCGCTGGCCGACGCCGCGCAACTGTCGTCGCTCGCCGACGAAACGCCGGAAGGCCGCAGCATCGTCGTGCTCGCGAAGGAGCGCTTCAACATCCGCCAGCGCGACATGGCGCAACTGCACGCGACGTTCCTCGGCTTTTCCGCGCAGACGCGGATGAGCGGCGTCGACCTGCCGGGCCGCGAGATCCGCAAGGGCGCGGCCGACGCGATCCGCCGCTACGTCGAGACGCATGGCAGCCGCTTCCCGGAAGACGTGCGCCGCGCGGTGGACGACGTCGCGCGCCGCGGCAGCACGCCGCTCGTCGTGGCCGACCTGCACGAAGGGGCGGCGCGCGTGCTCGGCGTGATCGAGCTGAAGGACATCGTGAAGGGCGGCATCAAGGAGCGCTTCGCGGAGCTGCGCAAGATGGGCATCAAGACCGTGATGGTGACGGGCGACAACCGGCTGACGGCCGCGGCGATCGCGGCGGAAGCGGGCGTCGACGACTTCCTCGCGGAAGCGACGCCGGAAACCAAGCTCGCGACGATCCGCGAGCACCAGGCGGCCGGGCGGCTCGTCGCGATGACGGGCGACGGCACGAACGACGCGCCGGCGCTCGCGCAGGCCGACGTGGCCGTCGCGATGAACACCGGCACGCAGGCCGCGAAGGAAGCCGGCAACATGGTCGACCTCGACTCGAACCCGACGAAGCTGATCGAGATCGTCGAGATCGGCAAGCAGATGCTGATGACGCGCGGCTCGCTGACGACGTTCTCGATCGCGAACGACATCGCGAAGTACTTCGCGATCATCCCGGCCGCGTTCGTGACGACCTACCCGCAATTGCGCGTGCTCGACATCATGCACCTGACGTCGCCGGCGTCCGCGATCCTGTCGGCGGTGATCTTCAACGCGCTGATCATCGTCGCGCTGATCCCGCTCGCGCTGAAGGGCGTCACGTACCGGCCGCTCGGCGCCGCGTCGCTGCTGCGCCGCAACCTGCTGGTCTACGGTCTCGGCGGCGTGCTGCTGCCGTTCCCGTTCATCAAGCTGATCGACATGACGCTCGCCGCACTCGGCTGGGCCTGAGCCGGCCGTCCTTGAAGGAAACATCATGAAAACGTTGATTCGCCCGCTCGTCGTGCTCTTTGTGGTCCTGACCGCCGTGACGGGCCTGGCCTACCCGGCCGTGATGACCGTGTTCGGCCAGGCCGTGTTCCCGTCGCAGGCGAACGGCAGCCTGATCGAGAAGAACGGCCAGGCGGTCGGCTCCGCGCTGATCGGCCAGTCGTTCGATGCGCCGAAGTATTTCTGGGGCCGGCTGTCGGCCACCGCGCCGATGCCGTACAACGCGACCGGCTCCGGCGGCTCGAACCTCGGCCCGCTGAATCCGTCGCTCGCCGACCAGGTGAAGGGGCGCATCGCCGCGCTGCGCGACGCCGGGACCGACATGTCGAAGCCCGTGCCGGTCGACCTCGTGACGGCGTCGGCGAGCGGTCTCGATCCGGAGATCACGCCGGCTGCGGCCGCATACCAGGTCGAACGCGTTGCAAAGGCGCGCAACCTGACGCCGGACGCGGTCGCGCAGCTGGTCGCCGCGAACACGACGGGCCGCCAGTTCGGCGTGCTCGGCGAGCCGCGCGTGAACGTGCTGAAGCTGAACCTCGCGCTCGACGCGGCGCAGGCCGCGCACTGATTCGGGTACCCGACGACCGGCGTCCGGCGCGGCATGACCCGCGCCGGACGCATTCATTCCCGACGGCGCATGCGCCGTCTTTGCCTTTTGCGGCGATTTGGCACAACAATGCTCGTACTCGCGCGCATCCGGGCGCTCCGCTTTCCTGACGCATGAACCGTCCCGATCCAGACCAACTCCTCGACAAGCTGCAGCGAGACGAAGAAAAGCAGCGGCGCGGCCAGCTCAAGATCTTCTTCGGCGCGTCGGCCGGTGTCGGCAAGACCTACGCGATGCTGCAGGCCGCGCGCCAGCGCCTGCAGGAAGGCGTCGACGTCGTCGTCGGCATCGTCGAGACCCACGGCCGTGGCGAGACCGCCGCGCTGCTCGACGGCCTCGACGTATTGCCGCTCGCGCGCATCGACTATCGCGGCCGCACGCTCGCCGAATTCGACCTCGACGGTGCGCTCGCCCGCCAGCCGCAACTGATCCTCGTCGACGAACTCGCGCATTCGAACGTGCAGGGCGCGCGGCACCTGAAGCGCTGGCAGGACGTCTACGAACTGCTCGACGCGGGCATCGACGTCTATACGACCGTCAACGTCCAGCATCTCGAAAGCCTGAACGACGTGGTCGGCGCGATCACCGGCATCCGCGTGTGGGAGACCGTGCCCGACCGCGTGTTCGACGCGGCCGACGAGGTCACGCTCGTCGATCTGCCGGCCGAGGAGCTGCTCGAGCGGATGCGCGACGGCAAGGTCTATCTCGCGCAGCAGGCCGAGCGCGCGGTGCGCAACTTCTTCCGCAAGGGCAACCTGATCGCGCTGCGTGAACTCGCGCTGCGCCGCACGGCCGATCGGGTCGACGCGCAGATGCGCGAATACCGCGCCGACCGTTCGATCCAGCGCATCTGGCAGGCGCGCGAGCGGCTGCTCGTGTGCGTCGGGCCGGGCGCCGAAGCGCCGACGCTCGTGCGCGCGGCCGCGCGGCTCGCCGCGAGCCTGAAGGCCGACTGGCTTGCCGTGTACGTGGAGACGCCGCGCCTGCAGCGGCTGCCCGACGCGCGGCGGCAGCGCACGCTCGATGCGCTGAAGCTCGCCGCCGAGCTCGGCGCGGAAACGGCCACGCTCGCGGGCGCCGACGCGGTGGCCGCGCTGATCGGCTATGCGAAGGTGCGCAACGTGTCGAAGATCGTCGCGGGCGGCTCGCCGAAGGCCGGGCTCTTGCGCCGCCTCGCGCGGCCGTTCGGCGAGCAGCTCGCCGAACGCGCGGGCGACGTCGACCTGATGCTGATCCGCGCGTCCGCGAGCGACGAGGCGCGCGCCGCGCCGCTCGACGCGCGGGCGCGCGACTGGCGCGATGCGTTCGCGCAGTTCGGCACGCATCGTTCGCCGCCGCGCCACTACATCTATGCGGCCGCGATCTGCGCGGCGATCACGGTCGTCGCGAGCCTCGTGTCCGAGCGGCTCGACCTGACGAACCTCGTGATGCTGTACCTGCTCGGCGTCGTGTTCTCGGCCGTGCGGCTCGGGCGCGGCCCGGGCGTGCTGCAGTCGTTCCTGTCGGTGGCCGCGTTCGATTACTTCTTCGTGCCGCCGCGCATGTCGTTCTCGGTCAGCGACACGCAATACCTGCTGACCTTCTTCGGGATGCTGCTGACGTCGCTCGTGATCAGCCACCTGACGTCGACGCTGACGCGCCAGGCGAGTGTCGCGCAGCGCCGCGAGCGCCGCACCGGCGCGATCTACGCGATGGCGCGCGAGCTCGGCGCGGCGCTCACCACCGAGCAGATCGTCGAGATCGGCAGCCGCCACGTGGGCGAGGTGTTCCGCGCCCGCGTCGCGTTCCTGCTGCCCGACAGCGCGGACAAGGTGCGGCAGAAGATCGAGGAGCCGGACGCCGCCGTCACGCTGACGGGCGCCGACCTCGACAGCGACGTCGGCCAGTGGGTGTACGACCAGCAGAAGCCGGCCGGCCGCGGCACCGACACCTTGCCCGCGACGGCCGCGCTGTACCTGCCGCTGAAGGCGCCGATGCGCACGCGCGGCGTGCTGGCGGTCGCGTCGCGCGAGCCGCGCGAGCTCGAGGTGCCCGAGCAGCAGCGGATGCTCGACGCGTTCGCCGCGCAGATCGCGCTCGCGCTCGAGCGCGTGCACTACGTCGAGATCGCGCGCGACGCGCTCGTCAACATGGAGTCCGAGCGGCTGCGCAACTCGCTGCTGTCTGCGATCTCGCACGACCTGCGCACGCCGCTGACGACGATCGTCGGCTTCTCGTCGATGCTCGCGAACGGGCGCGCGGCCGCGCAGGGCGGCGACGCGGCGGCGGCCGAGCGGTTCGCGCAGCGCGAGGGCGAGCTGGTCGACGCGATCCACGACGAGGCGCTGCGCATGACGGGCATCGTCACGAACCTGCTCGACATGGCGCGGCTGCAGGCCGGCAGCCTGCAGCTCAAGCGCCAGTGGTCGCTGCTCGAGGAGACCGTCGGCGCCGCGCTCGCCGCGTGCAAGCGCGTGCTCGCGCGTCATCCCGCGCGCGTCGCGCTGCCGGCCGACCTGCCGCTGCTGCAGATGGACGCGGTGCTGATGGAGCGCCTGTTCACCAACCTGTTCGAGAACGCCGCGAAGTACACGCCGCCCGATACGTCGATCGAGATCGGCGCGGAGCGCGTGACCGACGACGGGCTGCCGTTCGTGCGCGTGCATGTCGACGATCACGGCCCGGGCTTGCCGGCCGGGATGGAAACGCGCATCTTCGACAAGTTCACGCGCGGCGAGAAGGAGTCGGCGACGCCGGGCATCGGGCTCGGTCTCGCGATCTGCCGGGCGATCGTCGAGGCGCACGGCGGTAAAATCGGCGCGCTCAACCGCACCGCGCCCGACGGCCACGTGACGGGCGCGCGCTTCTGGTTCACGTTGCCGGTCGAGACGCCGCCGGCCGCGCCCGCCGTGCCCGACGACGAATCCGACCTGCCGGGCGCCTCGTCCCCATCCGAGTCATTGCCAGACCATGAGTGAACCCAGCCTGACCGTCGTCCTGATCGAGGACGAAAAGCAGATCCGCCGTTTCGTGCGCGCCGCGCTCGAGGAGGAGGACATCGCGGTGTTCGAGGCCGAGACCGGCAAGCAGGGGTTGATCGACGCGGCCACGCGCAAGCCCGACCTCGTGATCGTCGACCTCGGCCTGCCCGACACCGACGGCCTCGACGTGATCCGCGAACTGCGCGGCTGGTCCGAGGTGCCGGTGATTGTGCTGTCCGCGCGCACGCAGGAAGAGGAGAAGGTCGCCGCGCTCGACGCGGGCGCCGACGACTACCTGACCAAGCCGTTCGGCGTGTCCGAGCTGCGCGCGCGGATCCGCGCGCAACTGCGCCGGCGCAACCAGGGCGGCGCGAACGAGTCGCCGAAGGTGAGCTTCGGCACCGTGACCGTCGATCTCGCGCTGCGCCAGGTGTGGCGCGACGGCGAGATCGTGCACCTGACGCCGCTCGAATACCGGCTGCTCGCGACGCTCGTGCGGCACGCGGGGCGTGTGCTCACGCACCGCCAGCTGCTGCGCGACGTGTGGGGGCCGTCGCACGTCGAAAGCCATCACTACCTGCGCATCTACATGGCGCACCTGCGGCAGAAGCTCGAACTCGACCCCGCGCAGCCCGAGTACATCGTCACCGAGACGGGCGTCGGCTACCGGCTCGTCGGCGCCGCGTGACGGCGCGGCGAGGGCGCTGGCGGCATCCCCGCGCCGGACGTCGCGCGCCGGCAGGGTTGCGCCGGCGCGACAATCTCGCGCCGCGCGCCGGCCTCGCACACCGTCCGCTCATTCCCCGTTATCCTGACCGTTCCGCGAACGAAAACGAGGAGCGTGCAATGTCCGTCCGTCTGGTCGTCATCTGTGCGCTGGCGCTTGCTGCGCCCGGCGCGTTCGCCCAGCCGCTGCCGCCCGGGCAGCCGCCGCCCGCCCAGGCGGCGCTGGCCAACCCGGCGTCGGTCAACTGCGAGAAGCTCGGCGGCCGCCACGTGGTCCGCAGCCTGCCGCGCGGGCAGGTCGGGATGTGCATGTTCAAGGATGGCCGCGTGTGCGAGGAGTGGGCGCTGTACCGCGACGACCGCTGCGTCGGCGGCGGCGCGCCCAAGCGCGTGTCGAACTGACCGAACTGGCCGGGCCCGGCCGATCGCGCCCCGGATCGGCCGTTGGGCTGCCCCGCCGCGGCGGTCCGTAAGCAACTTGTTATACTCGGCGCCGCCCGGGGACGACCCCGGGTCATTCGCTTCAACGGGGACGGCCCCATCCGATACGGAGTACGTCGAGATGGCGTGGGTATGGTTGTTGATTGCCGGTTTGCTGGAAGTGGCCTGGGCGGCCGGCCTGAAATCGTCGGACGGCTTCACGAAGCTTGGTCCGTCGGTGTTCACGATCGTGACGGCGCTGGCCAGCTTCGGGCTGCTCGCGGTCGCGATGCGCCAGTTGCCGCTCGGCACCGCGTACGCGGTGTGGACGGGCATCGGCGCGGTCGGCGCGTTCGTGTTCGGCATCGTGATGATGGGCGAGGCGCTGACCGCCGCGCGCGTCGCGAGCGCCGCGCTGATCGTCGCGGGGCTGGTCGGCCTCAAGCTGTCGTCGGCCGCCTGACGCCGGCGTCAGGGCGTCGATACCGCGGCACCGGCATCCGGCCGCGCGTGTGCCCGGCATGTCGCGCTGCGGAATTGCGCCGGTCACCCGGATAGCCTGTCTATAATGGAACGCATTCGGGCCTGAATACCGTCGTGCCTCTCGCGGCACGCGGTGCCGGTCGCCACGCGCCGCGCGGCCGGCCTGTCCGACCCGATCCGGTCAATCGGCAAATCGCACGGAAAGTGCAAGGAGAGGGCGATGATCGAAGCCATTTCGCTCGGCGCGGGGCTCGCGTGGGCGAGCGGGCTGCGCCTGTACCTGACGGTGCTGATCGCCGGCGTGCTCGCGCGGGTCGGCTGGCTCCATCTGCCCGATACGCTGGCCGTCCTGATGTCGCCGTGGGTCATCGGCGCGGCGGCCGTGCTCACCCTCACCGAATTCCTGGCCGACAAGATCCCCGCATTCGACTC
The DNA here is from genome assembly GCF_056856535.1 of Burkholderia sp. L-4. Taxonomy (NCBI): domain Bacteria; kingdom Pseudomonadati; phylum Pseudomonadota; class Betaproteobacteria; order Burkholderiales; family Burkholderiaceae; genus Burkholderia; species Burkholderia sp. L-4. The sequence goes on along the minus strand of NZ_JBXEOX010000001.1, from coordinate 2,600,437 downwards.
GCTGTGGGATGCCGTGCATACCTTCATCCGCATTCCCGCCGGTGCCGTCCTGGCCGCCGGCGCGCTCGGCCATGCCGATCCGACCGTGCTCGCGGTCGCGGGGCTCGCCGGCGGCTCGCTGGCCGGCGCCGCGCATGTCGCGAAGGCCGGCACGCGCGCGCTGATCAACCTGTCCCCCGAGCCGATTTCGAACTGGGTCGCGTCGTCGACCGAGGACGGCCTCGTCGTCGGCGGCCTCGTGCTCGCGTTCTTCGTTCCGCTCGCGTTCCTCGTGCTGCTCGCCGCGTTCATCGCGGCGTCGGCGTGGGCGCTGCCGCGTCTGTGGCGCGGCGTGTCGGGCGGCTTCCGCGGGATGGCGAACCACATGGTGTCGCGGCTCAACTCGATCGGGGGCAAGCGCGATTGAACGAGCGGCGACACGCGGCGCAGCCGCCGGCCGGGCAGCCCGGCCATGACGGGCCCGCGCAGGCAGGCCGCTTCGGCCTGCACGACCTGATCCGCCAGGCCGCCCGGATGACCGCGCGCGACTGGCGCGCGGGCGAGTTGACGTTGCTCGTCCTCGCGCTGGTGCTGGCGGTCGCGGCGCTGACGAGCGTCGGTTTTCTGGCCGACCGGCTGCGCCAGGGGCTCGAGCGCGATGCACGCCAGATGCTCGGCGCCGATTTCGTCGTGCGCGCCGATCGTCCCGTCGATCCGTCGTTCGACCGGCAGGCCCGGGCGCTCGGCCTGCGCACCGCGACGACCGCCATCTTCCCGAGTATGATCGCGTCCGCCGCGGGCGGCCAGGCAGCCGATGCCGCGCCGTCGCGCCTCGCGGCCGTGAAGGCCGTGTCGCCCGGGTATCCGCTGCGCGGCGCCGTGGACATCGTGCCGGCCGGCGCGACCGCCGCGCAGAAGGCGGCCGCGATTCCCGCGCCCGGCACCGTGTGGGCCGATCCCGCGTTGCTCGACGCGTTGCACCTGAAGGCGGGCGACACCGTGCGCGTCGGTCTGCGCACGTTCACGGTCGCCGCGTCGATTTCCCGCGAACTCGATCGCGGTTTTTCGTTCGTCAATTTTTCGCCGCGGCTGATGATGCGCGCGGACGACCTCGCCGCGACGGGGCTGACGGGCTACGGCAGCCGCGTCACCTACCGGCTGCTGGTCGCCGGCGACGCACCGGCCGTCGCGCGTTTCGAAGCCTATGCGCACGCGCGCGTCGATGGCGGGAAACTGCGCGGCGTCGGGCTCGAGTCGTTGCAGGAGGGGCAGCCGCAGGTGCGGCAGACGCTGGACCGCGCGCGCCATTTCCTGACGCTCGTCGCGCTGCTGACCGCGCTGCTCGCGGCGGTCGCGATCGCGATGGCCGCCCAGCGCTACATGCGGCGCCATCTCGACGGTTGCGCGACGATGCGCTGCCTCGGCGTGAGCCGCCGCACGCTCGGCGCGCTGTTCGCGCTCGAATTCGCCGGGGTCGGCATCGTCTCGGGCGCCGCGGGCGCGGTGCTCGGCTACGGCGGCCACTGGGCGTTGCTGGCCGCGCTCGGCGGCCTGATCGACGTCGCGCTGCCGCCGCCGACGCTGTGGCCGGCGCTGATCGGCATGGGCGCGGCGCTCGTGCTGCTGCTCGGCTTCGCGCTGCCGCCGCTCGTGCCGCTCACGCGCGTGCCGCCGGTGCGCGTGCTGCGCCGCGAGTGGGGCGACGCGTCGCGCACCGCGTGGGCCGCGTATGCGATCGGCGTCGTGCTGTTCGCGGGGCTGCTGATCGTGGCGGCCGGCAACCTGAAGCTCGGCCTGATCGTCGCGGGCGGCTTCGCCGGCGCGCTGGTCGGTTTCGCCCTGATCGCGCGGCTCGTGCTGTTTGCGGCGGCACGTGCGGTACGCAACGCGCGCGTGGCCGCCGGCGTCGGCTGGCGCTACGCGCTGGCGTCGCTGCACCGGCGCGGCACGGCAAGCGCGCTGCAGATCACCGCGCTCGCGCTCGGCCTGATGTGCCTGCTGCTGATCGCGATCACGCGCAACGATCTCGTCGCGGGCTGGCGGCAGTCGACGCCGCCCGATGCGCCGAACCAGTTCCTGATCGATATCCAGCCCGACCAGCGCGACGATGTCGCAGCCTATCTGGCCGCGCACGGCGTGCGCGACGCGGTGCCCGCGCCGATGGTGCGCGGCCGCCTCGTCGCGATCAACGGCAAGCCTGTGAATCCGGACGCGTATCCGTCCGACGAGGCGCGCCGGCTCGTCGACCGCGAGTTCAACCTGTCGTATACGACCGAACTGCCGTCCGACAACCGGATCGTCGAGGGCGACTGGTTCGGCACCGCGGCGACGCCGCAGATCTCGATCGAGGCCGGCCTCGCGAAGACGCTGAACGTGAAGCCGGGCGACACGCTGCGTTTCGACGTGACGGGGCTGACGGTCGACGCGCCGGTCACGAGCGTGCGCAAGCTCGACTGGGGTTCGTTCCGCGTGAACTTCTTCGTGCTGATGCCGCCGCCGGTGCTGAAGGATTTCCCGGCCGTCTACCTGACGAGCTTCCATTTGCCCGCATCGAACGCCGCGCTGCTCGATCCGCTGATCGCGCGCTATCCGAACCTGACCGCGATCGACGTCGCGCCGATCCTCGCGCAGTTGCAGCGGATGATGCTGCAGGTGGTCGGCGCGGTGCAGTTCCTGTTCGCGTTCACGCTCGCGGCCGGCGTGCTCGTGCTGTACACGGCGCTTGCCGGCTCGCGCGACGAGCGCGTGCGCGAGGCCGCGCTGCTGCGCGCGCTCGGCGCGTCGCGCGCGCAGGTCAATGCGGTACAGCGCGCGGAATTCGTCGTGGTCGGCGCGCTGGCCGGCGTGCTGGCTTCGGCGGGCGCGATCGCGGTCGGCTGGGTGCTCGCGTCGCGCGTGTTCGATTTCCAGCTCGCCGTCGATCCGTGGCTCGTGCCGGCCGGCATCGCGGCCGGTGTCGCCTGCGCCGGTGCGGCCGGCTGGCTGAGCCTGCATAATGTGTTGCGGCGCCCCGCGCTGCAGTCGCTGCGCGACGCATGAGCGTTGCCGGCGGCCCCGAAGATTCCGTTTTCCGACTATCCGTATGACCGATGTGAATGACGATGCGCCGTCGCAGCCGACGGCGTTCGAACTCGTGGGCGGCGAAGCCCGCGTGCGCGAAATGGTGGACCGCTTCTACGACCTGATGGACCTCGAGCCGGAGTTCGCGCAGATTCGCGCGCTGCATCCGCAGTCGCTCGACGGCTCGCGCGACAAGCTGTTCTGGTTCCTGTGCGGCTGGCTCGGCGGCCCCGACCACTACATCAGCCGGTTCGGCCATCCGCGGCTGCGCGCGCGGCACCTGCCGTTCCCGATCGCGTCGGTCGAGCGCGACCAGTGGCTGCGCTGCATGGCGTGGGCGATGGAGGATGTCGGGCTGGCCGAGCCGCTGCGCGAGCGGCTGATGCATTCGTTCTACGACACGGCCGACTGGATGCGCAACCGGCCCGGTTGATCGACCGGTACGCCGCTGTCCGTGCGCCGGACGATCTGCGTCTGGGCGCGCGGGAGGCATCGCGCGACACTGGCCGTTTCCCCCACCGATACGAGGCTCGTCCGATGACGACACAAGCGCTGTTTCGCGAAGACGCGTACCTCACGCAATGCGACGCGATCGTCCGGGCCGTCGGCGACGACGGCATCCGGCTCGACCGCACGGTGTTCTATCCGCTCGGCGGCGGCCAGGCCGGCGACACCGGCACGCTGACGCTGCCCGACGGCGGCCCGATCGTGATCGCCGACACGCGCAAGGCGAAGTTCGACGGCGCGACGCCCGACGACGCCGTCCACGTGCCGGCGCCGGGGCAGGAGGCCCGCGTCGCGGCGCTCGCGCCCGGCACGCGCGTGATCGCGGAGATCGACTGGCTGCGCCGCTACCGGCACATGCGTTTGCACACGGCCGCGCACCTGATGTGCGCGGTGCTGCCGTACGCGGTCGATGGCTGCAGCGTGACGGCCGACTACGTGCGGCTCGATTTCGCGACGTCCGATGCGATCGACCGCGACGACGTCGAACGGCGTCTCGCGGCGCTGGTCGGCGGCGCGCATCCGGTCACGACCGAATGGATCACCGACGACGAGATGGCCGAGCGGCCCGAACTCGTGCGCACGATGAGCGTGAAGCCGCCGATGGGCCTCGGCCGCGTGCGGCTGCTGCGGATCGAGCAAGTCGACCTGCAGCCGTGCGGCGGCACGCATGTGCGCAACACGTCCGAAATCGGCGCGCTGCGGGTCGCGAAACTGGAAAAGAAGAGCGCGCGTACACGGCGCCTCGTCCTGGCGTTTGCATGACGATCGATACCGGCCACGCCGGCGCGGCAGCGCTGGATCCGCAAGCACGGGAGATTCTGGATGTCTGGTTCGGCGAGCCGGGCTCGGCCGAATTCGGGCGGCAACGCAAGGTGTGGTTCAACGGCGGCGCCGCCTTCGACGATCTGCTGCGCGCACGCTATGGCGCGTTGCTCGACGCCGCATGCGACGGCGCCTGCGATCACTGGGCCGGCTCGCCGTCGGGTGCGCTGGCGTTGATCGTCGTGCTGGACCAGTTCTCGCGCAACATCCATCGCGGCACGCCGCGCGCGTTTGCCGCCGATCCGAAGGCGCTCGCGATCGCCCGCCGTGTCGTCGCGACCGGCTGGGACGCACGGCTGCCGAGCGGGCATCATCGTGCGTTCGCGTACCTGCCGTTTGAGCACGACGAGTCGGTCGAGAGCCAGCGCGAAGCCGTGCGCCTGTGCGCGGGCATTCGCGACGAGGCCGGGTGCGAGCGTTATCACCGCTTCGCCGTGCTGCACGCGGCGGTCGTCGAGCGCTTCGGCCGTTTCCCGCACCGGAACGCGATCCTCTGCCGCGCGTCGACCGACGAGGAAACGGCGTTCCTGCGCGAGCCCGGTTCGTCGTTCTGAAGATCCAAGCCGTGGTGTGAAGGGGAGTGCGAGCCCGCGGCTTGATGCGGGGGCGTCAAGGATGGATATCGCGCAGAGGTTGCGCGCCGGCCGACCGGGCGGGCGCGACCGGCGCGAAAGATGAAGGCGGGCAGGGCGGCGCACCGCCCCGTGTCACTGCAGGTGCTGTTCGGGCGTCCGCACGTACACGCGCAGCAGTTCCTCGTTGTCGCCCGGGCGGGCGCCGGTCCAGAACAGTTGCCATTCGCTGCCGGGTGCCGGATCGACGGCACGCACGCCCTGGACGATCATCCATGTGCAGCGCGTCGACTTCGCGTCGTCGATCGGGGTGTGCTGGATGCCGGAGAAGTAGTACAGCATCGGCGCTTCCGATTCGCCGAGCCCGTGCAGGCTCGCCATGCAGTCGCCGTCGTTCCATTCGAGCGCGAGATGCGCGTTCAGGTCGTCGAACACCGAGCGGTAGCTCTTCGCGACGTCGAGCCACGGCAGCAGCAGCGTATAGACGAGGCCCCACGCGACGAGCGCGCCGGCGCCCCACGACAGCGCGCCGCGCCACAGGCCCGTCGAGCGCAGCTTCGGCAACAGTGTCAGCCAGCCGATGGTCAGCGCGAGCGCACCGATCACGAGCGCGGGCCGGATCGGCATCGTCCAGTCGAGCGGCAGCCAGCGGCCGAGCAGCGCGAGATCGGCGCGCGACGCGGCCGGATCGGCCATCACGGCCCAGATCGCCCACGCGAGCGCGACGGTCGTGCCGAACAGCACGCGGCTGAAGTAATCCCACGCGAGATGCAACCGGCGCGGCAGGCGGTCGATCGCCTGCGCGGCAACCAGCGCGAGCGGCGCGAAGAACGGCAGGATGTAGAGCTGGCGCGACGTCGCGGATATTTGCAGCACCACGAGCCCGATACCGGCGAACAGCACCGGCAGCGCGACGCGCGGCGTGCGCCAGTCGCGCCATGCGCCGCGCGCGACGGCGACGATCGCGAGCGGCGCGACCGGGAAGCCGACGAGCAGGAACGCACGCAGGATGAAGAACGGCTTGTCGTTTTCCGCGCCGAGTTCGGGGACGGAGAAGCCGAAGAACCGGCCGACGTTGTTGTCCCAGAACCACGTCATGAACAGCGTTTCGGAGCGCAGGAACAGCGCGGTCGGCCAGATCAGCGCGAACGGCGCGAACACGAGCGCGGCGACACCGAGCGCGCGCGCGAACGAGCGGGTGCGGCAGGCCGGGTAGAGCACCAGCGTGCAGACGAGCGTGGCCGCGAACACGAGCGGCACGAACAGCCCCTTCGTCATCAGCGCGATGCCGACGCCCGCGCCGAAGAGCGGCGCGGCCCAGCGGCCCGACGGCCGGACCGGCAGCCCGTGCCGCATCTGCTGCGCGCGCGCGACGTGCTGCATCACGAGTTCGAGCAGCCCGCAGAAGCCCATCGCCGTGCCGGCGAACAGCGCGACGTCCGTCATCATGTCGTGCAGGTGCTTGATGACGACGAGCGTGCTCGCGCTCAGCACGACGGGGCCGATCACGCGCAGGTCGAACCAGCTGTCCGCGCGGCTGGCGACGCGCGCCGCACGTGCGATGAAGCCGAACGCGAGCGTGGCGAACAGCGCGCTGGCGAGTCGCGCCGCATCGTGCAGCGGCATCACGCGCTGCAGCAGCCAGGCGAGGCTCGTCGCGACCCATGCGTAAAGCGGCGGCTTTTCCATGAACGGCAGGCCGGCATTGGTCGGCACGACGAAGTCGCCGGTCTCGAGCATGTGCTGGATGATGCCGAACGTATAGGTTTCGTCCTGTTTCCACGGATCGTGGCCGAGCACGCCCGGCAGCGTGTACGCGCAGACCAGCACGGCGACGAGCAGCCAGGCCCGCCAGCCGAGCAGGGCCGCGCGGTCGCGCGCGGTGCGGGTTGCGGTGGTCGACGCCACGACGGGCGTGCCGGCGGCGTCGAGCGTCGCGGGGGCGTCGGTGTCGGCTGTCGAGCGGGCGTGCTGAGCCGGCGCGGGCACAGACGTGCGTCGCCGGCTGGGCGCTGCGGTTCCAGGCATGGAAAAGATCTCGGGTCGAGTCGAGCCGGTCCGCTACTTGGGCGGGACCGATAAGGGCCACATCAGGGTGGCGGAGACTTGGCGTAGACGACGCCTGTCTGATTGCCCGCTAGTAGAGCACGGAACTGTTACGAATGTTTACTGAAACCGTCACGAAATTGTGGAGATTTGTGGTGTCGTGACGACAGGGCATGCCTGGCGGCGCTTCGGGGGCGCCGGGCCGGCAAGATTACCGGCCGCCGCCGACGTCGAGCAGGGCGCCCGTCGTGTACGACGCCGCGTCGCCGAGCAGCCAGACGATCGCTTCGGCGATCTCCGGTGCCTCGCCCGCGCGGCCGAGCGGCGTTTGCGCGCCGAGGCGCGCTGCCCGGCCGGGCTGGCCGCCGCTGGCGTGAATGTCGGTCTCGATCAGGCCGGGGCGCACCGCGTTGACGCGCACGCCGTGCGGGCCGAGTTCCTTCGCCAGACCGATCGTCAACGAGTCGACCGCGCCTTTCGACCCCGCATAATCGACGTATTCGTTCGGCGAACCGAGCCGCGATGCGATCGACGACACGTTGACGATCGCGCCGCCGCGGCCGCCCCGGTCGGTGGACAGCCGGCGCGCGGCTTCGCGCGCGCACAGATACGCGCCGAGCACGTTGGTATCGAACATCCGCCGCAGCCGGTCGGCCGTCATGTCGGCGAGCGGCATCGACGGCGCGACGATGCCCGCGTTGTTGACGAGCGCGTCGAGCCGTCCGAACGTGGCCGTGACGGTGTCGAACATCGCGATGACGTCCGCCTCGTTCGCGACATCGCCCGCGACGATGCACGCGCGGCCGCCCGCGTCGCGGACAGCCTGCGCGGTGAGCTCGGCCGCCGCCGCGTCGCGCGCGTAGTTGATGCCGACGTCCCAGCCGCGTTCGGCCGCGAGCACGGCGGTCGCGCGGCCGATGCCCCGGCTCGCGCCGGTGATGAGGACGGCCTTGCGATCGGACGGTGCGGCCATGGCGTGCGGTTTCCGGTGACGGTTACTTCGCTGCGTCGGGCGCCCACTTGTCGCGGGCGGGCGGCTGGTAGCGGCGCAGCCGCTCGATCAGTTCGACGGGTTCGGATTCGACGCACAGCGCGTCGAAATAGGCCGGACGCATGAAGCCTTCGTCGACCGTATGGCGCAGCAGCGCGATCAACGGATCGTAGAACGAATCGATGTTGTAGACCGCGACGGGCTTGCGGTGATAACCGAGCTGCGCCCACGTGTAGACCTCGAAGAGCTCTTCGAGCGTCCCGGCGCCGCCGGGCATCGCGACGAACGCGTCGGAGAGGTCGGCCATCATTTTCTTGCGGTGATGCATGTCGGGCACGACGTGCAGTTCCGATAGCCCCGTGTGACCGACTTCCTTGTCGACGAGCAGCTCGGGGATCACGCCGACCGCATGGCCGCCGGCGGCCATCACCTCGTCGGCGATCACGCCCATCAGGCCGACGCGACCGCCGCCGTAGACGAGCGTGAGGCCCGCCTCGACGAGCGCGCGGCCGAATGCGCGCGCGGCGTCGGCATAGACGGGCCGCACGCCGGGCGACGAGCCGCAATAAACGCAGACTGCCTTCATTGCTTGGAATCCTTGGCGGAGGCCTGCCCGAGGGTGACGGGGCTGTCGGCCGGGCGCGGCGAGCCGTCGCGCGGCGGCAGGTAGTCGGTGAACTGGCGCTTGGGCAGCTTGCCCGAGACCAGATCGTCGAACAACTGGCGCGAACGGCCGCGCAGGTACGGCGCCATCACGGAGATCACGTGCATGCTGACCTGGTGCAGTTCTTCGCGAATCGCGTCCTGGTCGTTGTATTTGCGCGGATGCATCACGTACTGATACGACAGCCAGTAGGTCGAGATCACGGCCATGTTGGTCGCGATGACTTCGATCTCGGCGGGCGTCGCGACCATTTCGGCGTCGGACACGAGCAGCTCGCACATCTCGCGCGCGAAGCGCACCTTGTGGCTGATGATCTGCTTGAAGTGCGTCTCGAGCGTGCGGTTGCGGGCGAGCAGGTCGTTGAGGTCGCGGTACAGGAACCGGTAGGTCCACATGAAATCGGCCATGTACTGCAGGTACGACCAGGTTTCGTCGATCGTCGGACGATGATCTTCGGGGAAGCGCAGCCGCCGTTCGATCTGCTGCTCGAACTGCGCGAAGATGCTGTTGATGATGTCGTCCTTGTTGCGGAAATGGTAGTACAGGTTGCCTGGACTGATTTCCATTTCCTCGGCGATCGTCGTGGTCGTGACGTTCGGCTCGCCGATCTCGTTGAAGAGTTTCAACGACAACTCGAGAATCCGTTCGCGGGTGCGGCGGGGAGGTTTCGCTTCCATGTCGTCCGGCCCTGTGTGTGCCGGACTGGCGGGCGCTGCAATCGATGCTGCGTGATTCGTCCGGCGCGGGTTGCTGTTCTATGTCTAGCGGACGATTATAAACCGGGGTTTCGCCACATCGGGGGCATTTCGTGATCGCGCCCCCGCGCGGCGCATGGTGCAGCGCCGCACGCGGGCGGCCCGCGGCGCGCGCGCCCGGTCCCCGTCTAGAAGCCGAGCCAGCGTGCGACGACGGGGCCGAGCACGAAGCCCCACGTCGTCACGCACGCGAACAGCGCGACCGTCACGGCCGCGCTGCCGAGATCCTTCGCACGCTTGGAGAGTTCGTGACGCTCGAGCGAGATGCGGTCGATCGCGGCCTCGACGCTCGAGTTCAGCAGCTCGACGATCAGCACGAGCAACACCGAGCCGATCAGCAGCGCGCGAGACGCGGCCGGCACCGGCGCGAATGCGCCGATCGGGAGCATCAGCGCGGCGAGCGTGAGTTCCTGGCGAAACGCGCTCTCCTCGCGGATCGCGACGCGAAAGCCGTTCAGCGAATGCTTGAGGGCATACCACGCGCGCGTGATGCCGCGGTGGCGCTTGTACGGGTTCGGCGGCAGCGGCGACAATGGGTCGTCGGGGCCGAGCGGCTCGTGCGCGTGCACGTCCGCTTCGGCATGCGGCTCGTCCTCGTCGAACGGACGGTGCCGTTGCGGCGTGGAGACGGGAGGCGGGATCTTGTCGTTCAGGTCTCGTTTCAAACGGCGGCACCTTCGGCTGGCGAGTACGCGGTCTTCGGCAGCGGCTTCAGATGCGACGCGAACTGCTCGGATGCCGCGCGCCACGAGAAGCGTTCGGCCCACGCGCGCGCGGTCGTGCGTTCGATCTTCAGCGCTTCGAGGCAGGCTTCCTGCAGGTCCTCGTGCATCGCGCCCGCGTCGCCTTCGCCGAGCACGTCGATCGGGCCCGTGACGGGATACGCGGCCACCGGCGTGCCGCAGGCGAGCGCCTCGAGGAGCACGAGGCCGAACGTGTCGGTGCGACTCGGGAACACGAACACGTCGGCCGCAGCATACACCTTTGCAAGCTCGGCCTGTGACAGCACGCCGAGATAGTTCGCCTCCGGATAGCGCGACTTCAGTTCCGCGAGCGCGGGGCCTTCGCCCGCGACCCACTTCGAGCCGGGCAGGTCGAGGCGCAGGAACGCCTCGACGTTCTTTTCGATCGCGACGCGGCCCACGTACAGGAAGATCGGCCGCGCGGTGTTGAGCACCTTCGACTCCATCGGGCGGAAGATCTCGAGGTCGACGCCGCGGGTCCACAGCACGACGTTCGTGAAGCCGAATTTCTCGAGGTCCTGCTTGACGACCGGCGTCGGCGCCATCACCGCGAGCGACGGGCCGTGGAACCAGTGCAGGAAGCGGTAGGTCGCGGCCAGCGGGATGCCGAAACGCGCCTGCACGTATTCCGGAAAGCGCGTGTGGTACGCGGTCGTGTACGGCAGCTTGCGCGCGCGCGCATAACGCCGTGCGGCGAGGCCGAGCGGGCCTTCGGTCGCGATGTGCAGCGCGTCGGGCGCGAACGCATCGATCCGCGCGCGCAGCTTGCGGTACGGCAGGATCGACAGGCGGATCTCGGGGTAGGTCGGGCAGGGCACCGTGCGGAATTCCAGCGGCGTCAGCAGTTCGACGCGGTGGCCGAGCGCGGTGAGCTCGCGCGACGTGCTTTTCAGCGTGCGCACGACACCGTTGACCTGCGGTTCCCACGCGTCGGTGACGATCATGATCTTCATCGCGGCTTTGTCCTGTAAGTAGGGTTGTGTCAGGCAGTGGCCTTGGCCTTGCGCGACGTGGTCTCCGACGGTGCGGAGCGCATCACCGTCCAGTAGACGATCTTCAGTTCGCCTTCCATCGTTTCGACGAGCGCGGACAGGCTTTCGACCCAGTCGCCGTCGTTGCAGTACAGCACGCCGTCGATGTCGCGGATCTCCGCCTTGTGGATGTGGCCGCATACCACGCCGTCGCAGCCGCGGCGGCGCGCCTCGTCGGTCATCACGGTCTCGAACTGCGAAATGAAGTTGACCGCGTTCTTGACCTGGTGCTTCAGGTACTGCGACAGCGACCAGTACTGGAAGCCGAGCCGGCTGCGGATCCGGTTGAACCAGCGGTTCAGCACGAGGATCAGCGTGTACAGCGTGTCGCCGAGATACGCGAGCCACTTCGCGTGCTGGATCACGCCGTCGAACAGGTCGCCGTGCACGATCCACAAACGTTTGCCCGCAATCGTCGTGTGGAAGGCCTCGCCGCGCACCTGGATGTCGCCGAACGCGAGGTCGCAGAACTGCCGCGCGCCCTCGTCGTGATTGCCGGGGATGTAGACGACCTGCGTGCCCTTGCGCGCCTTGCGCAGGATCTTCTGCACGACGTCGTTGTGCGCCTGCGGCCAGTACCAGCCTTTCTTCAACTGCCAGCCGTCGATGATGTCGCCGACGAGATACAGGTATTCCGAATCGTTGTGGCGCAGGAAGTCGAGCAGGTACGGCGCCTGGCAGCCGCTCGAGCCGAGGTGGATGTCGGACAGCCAGATGGTGCGGTAGCGATGGGCGGACGGGTCGGGATCGTCGTGCCGCGCGGGATGCGTGGCAGGCGGTTCTTGCGACGCCAGGTCATCGGTTGCAGCCGAGCCGGACAGGAAGGCGGTGGCGGCGCGGGCGCCGATAGGGTGACGGAACAGGGAGGTCGCGGACGTTTTCTGGCCCATGCATGACTCGCGCCGGTTGACATTACCGGCATTCCGCCATGCGGGCATGACTGTGCCGTGACAGTCACGAGACGTTCTTATTACGACCGCTGCCGGGTGTTTAGCAGTGAATCACGGCCCTTGCGTGACCTGCCGCACGGAACGGCCGGCGGTTGTCCGGCAGCGCCGTCTGGCCGGATGACGGAAGGCGGGACGAGCGGTTTTCGTCTGAGGAGTGCGGCGCGTCAGCGCGGTATCGCGACGACGCGGGTGCGCGCGATCCGGTCGTGCGGAAATTGGCGGCCGGCATGCAGCCGGGCCGCGCCGGCCCAGATGACGATCCACGCGGCCGTGAGCGCGAGCGTGACGGGCACCGACAGGCCGAGGAGCGGATGCAGCGCGAGCGGAGGCAGGAACCACAGCCAGCCGAGCGCATAGCGGACGAGCGCGTGGCCGGCGCTCAGCGGCCGGCCGTTCGACGATTCGAGGCGCAGCCGCCAGGTCTTCATCGGCAGCGTCTGGCCGCCGTGGGTCCAGAACCAGACGAAGTACGCGCCGACGACGAGCGCGATCCACGCGGCGAGGAGGTTGTGATGGACGAGGCCGTTGCGTTGCTGCGTCGCGAGGCCGAATGCGAGCCCGGCGAAGAACACGACACCGAACAGCAGCACGCCTTCGTAGAGCAGCGCGGCGAGGCGCCGCCGCACGGAAGGCGCGGCGGCCGGGATCTCGGGGGCGCGGGCGTCTGCCACGGCCGCTCAGGAGCCCTTGAACAGCGACGGTGCGTCGGCGGGCGACACCGGCGCCACGGCGGCCGGCGCGGACGCGGTGCCGGCCGTCGACGACGCGGGCACCGGCTGCGCGGCGGCGCCGCCCGAGGCAGGCGCCGGTGCGGCTGCGGCGCCGCTTGCCGGATGTTCGTGCGAATTGACGAGGCGGCGGACGTCACGGTCGGCGACGGTCGGCGGTGCGCTGACGACGCTCGGCCTGCGGCGGCGCTCGGCGGCCGCGAGACGTTCCTTCTGCTCCTCGGGGAGTTGCTGGTAGGCCTTCCACGCGCGCTCGCGCGCCTGCGCGGACAGCTCTTTCGCGCTCTGGTAGTTTTCGCGCGCGACGCGGCGCTGCTCGGGCGTCATCTTGGCCCATTCGGCCATCCGGTCCTGCAGGCGCTTCTGGTCATCGGGCGACAACTTCGCGAAACGCGACGCGATCTTCAGCCATTTTCGCTTGCGGGCGTCGCTGAAGCCATCCCACTGATCGGCGAACGGCGCGAGTGCCGCGTGCTGCGCCGGCGTGAGGCGTGCCCACGACAGCGGGCCGGTGGCGGCCGGCAGCGGCAGGGGCAGCGGCGGGAGTTCGGTGGCCAGCCCGGTCGCGGCCGAGGCAGGCGCGGCGGGGCTGACGGCCGCGACGGTGGTCGTCGCGGGGGCCGGGTGAAATCGGGAATAGGTGGCGACGTAGGAAACGGCGATCGCGATCACGCATCCGAAAAATACGGCCAGGCCGCGCTTCTGACTCACCCGTGCGATCCCCTCGTTATTGTCTGTTAGTGAGCGCGCGAAAGATACGCGTTGAACCCGTGATCGAGATACGCGTTGAGCGGCAGGTCGTCGCTGAGCATCGCCGCGTCGATGTCGGCGAGTTCGGCGGTGCGCTGCATGTCTTCCCAGTAAGCGATGCCGACGAGCCCCGCGAGCAGCAGCGCAAGCGGCCACGCGCGCAGCAGGCGGCGCGCGAACGACGCTTTCGGGCGGTTCACGGGCGCCGGTCCGTAGGCGCCGGCCGCGCCGGCGAAGGCCGGCACGAACACCGGCGCGGTCGCGGCTTCGGGCTTCTTGCGCGCGAGCGCGGCCCGGCGGGCGACGGCCAGACGATCGGTGGTCGCGGCAGGCAGCGCGGCCGCACGCTCGTCAAGCGCGCGGCGCACCTTCAGCGCGAATTCGTGTTCTCGGTTTGCGGGAGCGGAGCTCATAGCGTGATTCCTTTGGCCTTGAGCGCTTGCGCCAGGGTATGGGTGGCCCGCGAGCAGTGCGTCTTCACGCTGCCCTCGGAGCACCCCATTGCGGCGGCAGTCTCGGCGACATCCATATCTTCCCAATAACGCATCAGGAACGCTTCCCGTTGACGCGCCGGAAGCTTCTGGATTTCTTCGTCGATCAGGGCCAGAACCTGCTCTCTTTCGAGGCGGTGCTCGCTGCTCTCGACGCCCGCGTTGTCGTCCGCGGATTCGAGTGTTTCGAGCGGGTCGAAGTCTTCGTCGTCGGTATTGTTCAGCGACGAGAAGAGCGTGACCCACGTGTTGCGGACCTTCTGCCGGCGAAACCAGTCGTGGACCGTATTCTGCAGGATCCGCTGAAAAAGCAGCGGCAATTCGGCCGCCGGCCGGTCGCCGTACTTTTCCGCAAGCTTGATCATCGCGTCCTGCACGATGTCGAGCGACGCATCGTCGTCACGCACGGCGTACGCAGCCTGCTTGAACGCGCGCCTTTCGACGCCCGCCAGAAAGTCGGCGAGTTCCTTGTCTGATGCCATTCCGTGAAGGTATGCGCTGCGGGCCGCTGCGTGGTGTAAAAGGTCGAAAAATTTCGTAAAACCCGCGGATGCTATCAAATTTTCGTGCCGCTTGGCACCGGGTCGGGCGCCGCACGTTGCGCGCGAGCCGCGGCGGCGGGGCGCCGGGCGGCGCGCATGATGCGGTGCGGGATATTTTGCTTGACGACCCAACCACGACCCGCTATCGTCAACGATTCGCAACATGAAGTGATGGTCTCATTTGAGGCTGGCCCAAGAAGCCCGCCCTTCAAACTGGACGCGCCGCTTGAACCCGAGCCACAAGCCCGGCAGAGAGCACCCGATCAATTTTTTGCCGAAAATTCGAAAGGTCAAAATGAACATGCCCAGCGCGGAATTCTCCACGTCGGAACCCCTTTCCCCTCCCGATAGCGATTCCATCGGCGGCACCGTGCTGATGAAGGCACTCGCCGACGAAAACGTCGAATTCATCTGGGGCTATCCCGGCGGCTCGGTTCTCTATATCTACGACGAGCTGTACAAGCAGGACAAGATTCAGCACGTGCTGGTGCGCCACGAACAGGCGGCCGTGCACGCAGCCGATGCGTATGCGCGTTCCACCGGCAATGTCGGCGTCTGCCTCGTGACGTCGGGCCCCGGTGTCACCAACGCGGTGACCGGCATCGCAACGGCCTACATGGATTCGATCCCGATGGTCGTGATCAGCGGCCAGGTGCCGACTGCCGCGATCGGCCAGGACGCTTTCCAGGAGTGCGACACCGTCGGCATCACGCGTCCGTGCGTGAAGCACAACTTCCTCGTGAAGGACGTGCGCGACCTCGCGGAAACCGTCAAGAAGGCGTTCTACATCGCCCGCACCGGCCGTCCGGGCCCGGTGCTGATCGACATCCCGAAGGACATCTCGAAGACGCCGTGCCAGTACGAGCCCGTCAAGAGCGTGTCGCTGCGTTCGTACAACCCCGTCACGAAGGGCCATTCGGGCCAGATCCGCAAGGCCGTGTCGCTGCTGCTGACGGCGAAGCGTCCTTACATCTACACGGGTGGCGGCATCATCCTCGCCGACGCGTCGCGTGAACTGAACCAGTTCGCGGACCTGCTCGGCTACCCGGTCACGAACACGCTGATGGGCCTCGGCGGCTATCGCGCGTCGGACAAGAAATTCCTCGGCATGCTCGGCATGCACGGCACCTACGAAGCGAACATGGCGATGCAGCACTGCGACGTGCTGATCGCGATCGGTGCCCGCTTCGACGACCGCGTGATCGGCGACCCGGCGCACTTCGCGTCGCGTCCGCGCAAGATCATCCACATCGACATCGACCCGTCGTCGATCTCGAAGCGCGTGAAGGTCGACATCCCGATCGTCGGCGACGTGAAGGAAGTGCTGAAGGAACTGATCGAGCAGCTGCAGACGGCCGAGCACGGCCCCGACACCGAGGCGCTCGCGCAATGGTGGAAGGACATCGAGGGCTGGCGCGCGAAGGACTGCCTGAAGTACGACCGCGAAAGCGAGATCATCAAGCCGCAGTACGTGGTGGAGAAGGCGTGGGAGCTGACGGACGGCAATGCGTTCGTGTGCTCGGACGTCGGCCAGCACCAGATGTGGGCCGCGCAGTTCTACCGTTTCAACAAGCCGCGTCGCTGGATCAACTCCGGCGGCCTCGGCACGATGGGCTTCGGCCTGCCGGCGGCGATGGGCGTCAAGATGGCGCACCCGGACGACGACGTGCTGTGCATCACGGGCGAAGGCTCGATCCAGATGTGCATCCAGGAGCTGTCGACCTGCCTGCAGTACGACACGCCCGTGAAGATCATTTCGCTGAACAACCGCTACCTCGGCATGGTCCGCCAGTGGCAGCAGATCGAATACAGCAAGCGCTATTCGCATTCGTACATGGATGCGCTGCCCGATTTCGTGAAGCTCGCCGAAGCGTACGGCCATGTCGGCTTGCGGATCGAAAAGACCTCGGATGTGGAGCCGGCGCTGAAGGAAGCGCTGCGCCTGAAGGACCGCACCGTGTTTCTCGACTTCCAGACCGATCCGACCGAAAACGTCTGGCCGATGGTACAGGCCGGCAAGGGCATCACCGAGATGCTGCTCGGATCGGAAGATCTGTAACGGCGCGACGCGCGCCTGGCCCGGGGCGGCCGCCTTCACGAAGGGCGGTGCGGCACGCGGCGGCGCGCGGCGCGAGTGAATCGACACGGACACATTCTGGAAGAAGCGAACATGAGACACATCATTTCCGTCCTGCTGGAGAACGAACCGGGCGCGCTGTCGCGCGTGGTCGGTCTGTTTTCCGCACGCGGCTACAACATCGAAACCTTGACGGTGGCGCCGACCGAAGACCAATCGCTGTCGCGGCTCACCATCGTTTCCATTGGCTCCGACGACGTGATCGAACAGATCACGAAGCATCTGAACCGCCTGATCGAGGTGGTGAAAGTGGTGGACCTGACCGACGGTGCACACATCGAACGCGAGCTGATGCTGATCAAGGTACGTGCAGTGGGCAAGGAGCGCGAAGAAATGAAGCGGATGTCGGACATTTTCCGCGGCCGCATCATCGACGTGACCGAGAAGACCTACACGATCGAATTGACGGGCGCGAGCGACAAGCTCGACGCATTCATCCAGGGGCTGGACGCGAGCGCGATCCTCGAGACCGTGCGCACCGGCAGCTCCGGCATCGGACGCGGCGAGCGCATCCTGAAGGTGTGATGCCGAATTTGCCAGACAGGCACGCCGGGTGCGCCGTCATGTCCCGGCTCGCAGTACTCCATCCGAACGAATTGTTGAATTTTTGAATTAGCGAAGGAACCATCATGAACGTTTTCTACGACAAAGACGCCGACCTCTCCCTCATCAAGGGCAAGCAAGTCACGATCATCGGCTACGGCTCGCAAGGCCATGCACACGCGCTGAACCTGAAGGAAAGCGGCGTGAACGTGACGGTCGGCCTGCGCAAGGACGGCGCGTCGTGGAGCAAGGCCGAAAACGCCGGCCTGTCGGTCAAGGAAGTCGCGGAAGCGGTGAAGGGCGCGGACGTCGTCATGATGCTGCTGCCGGACGAGCAGATCGCCGACGTGTACGCGAAGGAAGTGCACGCGAACATCAAGCAAGGCGCGGCGCTGGCATTCGCGCACGGCTTCAACGTCCACTACGGTCAGGTGATCCCGCGCGCCGATCTCGACGTGATCATGATCGCGCCGAAGGCACCGGGCCACACCGTGCGCGGCACGTACTCGCAAGGCGGCGGCGTGCCGCACCTGATCGCGGTTGCGCAGAACAAGTCGGGCGCGGCACGCGACATCGCGCTGTCGTACGCGGCGGCGAACGGCGGCGGCCGTGCCGGCATCATCGAGACGAACTTCCGTGAAGAGACCGAAACCGACCTGTTCGGCGAGCAGGCCGTGCTGTGCGGCGGTACCGTCGAGCTGATCAAGGCGGGCTTCGAGACGCTGGTCGAAGCAGGCTACGCGCCGGAAATGGCGTACTTCGAGTGCCTGCACGAACTGAAGCTGATCGTCGACCTGATCTACGAAGGCGGCATCGCGAACATGAACTACTCGATCTCGAACAACGCCGAGTACGGCGAGTACGTGACGGGCCCGCGCGTCGTCACGGAAGAGACGAAGAAGGCGATGAAGCAGTGCCTGACCGACATCCAGACCGGCGAGTACGCGAAGAGCTTCATTCTCGAGAACAAGGCAGGCGCCCCGACGCTGCAGTCGCGCCGTCGCCTGACGGCCGAGCACCAGATCGAACAGGTCGGTGCGAAGCTGCGTGCGATGATGCCGTGGATCGCGAAGAACAAGCTCGTCGACCAGACGAAGAACTAAGCTCCGCGAGCTGTTCCGGCCCTTCGAGTGGAGGGTCGGTTTCAAAAAGCCGTCCGAAGGCAGCAGTGCCCCGGGCGGCTTTTGCTATCCTACGGGCTTTGCAATTCACCGAACACAGAACGAATCCATGAACTATCCTCATCCGATCATCGCGCGCGAAGGCTGGCCGTTCATCGCGATTGCTGCCGTCATCGCGCTGTTGATCCACGCCGTCGGGGGCTTCGGCTTCGCGTGGCCGTTCTGGCTGCTGCTCGTCTTCGTCGTCCAGTTCTTCCGCGATCCGCAGCGCCCGATCCCCGCGCAGCCGAACGCGGTGCTGTGCCCGGCAGACGGCCGCATCGTCGCGGTCGAGACCGCACAAGACCCGTACGCGAACCGTGAAGCGCTGAAGATCAGCGTGTTCATGAACGTATTCAATGTCCATTCGCAGCGTTCGCCGGTCGACGGCGCGATCACCAAGGTCGAGTACTTCCCGGGCGCGTTCCTGAACGCGGCGATCGACAAGGCCTCGACCGAGAACGAGCGCAATGCGGTCGTGATCCAGACGGCGAGCGGCAAGACCGTCACCGCCGTGCAGATCGCGGGCCTCGTCGCCCGCCGGATTCTCTGTTACGTGCGTGCCGGCGAGCCGCTGTCGCGCGGGCAGCGCTACGGTTTCATCCGCTTCGGCTCGCGCGTCGACGTGTACCTGCCGCTCGGCAGCCGCGCGAAGGTGTCGATCGGCGAGAAGGTCTACGCGTCGTCGACGATCCTCGCCGAGCTCGAGCAGTAAGCGGCGGGGCGCACGATGGCCGCATTCAAACCGCGTCGGCCGCGTAACGGCTCCGGCCAGACGCCACGACCGTTCCGCCGCAACAAGGGGATGGCGCCCGATCCGGCGCCGCTCGAGAGCCGTCGCGCCGCGCGCCAGCGGTTCCTGAAGACGCGCGGCATCTACCTGCTGCCGAACGCATTCACGACCGCCGCGCTGTTCTGCGGCTTTTTCGCGGTCGTGCAGGCGATGAACGTGCGCTTCGAGATCGCCGCGATCGCGATTTTCGTCGCGATGGTGCTCGACGGGATGGACGGGCGCGTCGCGCGCATGACGCACACGCAGAGCGCGTTCGGCGAGCAGTTCGACAGCCTGTCGGACATGGTGTCGTTCGGCGTCGCGCCCGCGCTCGTGATGTACGAGTGGGTGCTGAAGGATCTCGGCCGCTGGGGCTGGCTTGCCGCGTTCGTCTACTGCTCGGGTGCCGCGCTGCGCCTCGCGCGCTTCAACACGAACATCGGCGTGGTCGACAAGCGCTTCTTCCAGGGGCTGCCGAGCCCGGCCGCCGCCGCGCTGATCGCGGGCTTCGTGTGGCTCGCGACCGACAACCGCGTGCCGATGAAGCTCGGCTGGCTGCCGTGGGTCGCGTTCGTGCTGACGATCTACGCCGGCGTGACGATGGTGTCGAACGCGCCGTTCTACAGCGGCAAGGCGCTCGACGTGCGGCACCGCGTGCCGTTCGCGGCGATCCTGCTGGTCGTCGTCGCGTTCGTGCTCGTGTCGTCCGATCCGCCGCTGATGCTGTTCTGCCTGTTCGTGCTGTACGGGCTGTCCGGCTACGTGTTCTGGGCCTACATGGCCGTCCGCGGGCGCGCGAATCCGGCGCGCTCGTCTCAGCGCGATCACTGACGTGCGATCGACCGGAAACGGCGGCCTCACGGCCGCCGTTTTCATTTGCCCCTTTTCCGCGCCGGGCGGCCGGAATCCCCGGGCGGCGTCCGATTGCGCGGCCAGCGGAATGCCGCTATAGTCTTTGGCATGACTGCATTTTCCCGCCTCTCCCTCCTTCTAGCCGGTGCGCCGCTACGCGCGCTAGCTTTGGCGCGCCTGCCGCGCTGACCGTTCTCGCCCTCCGTCAAGCCTCGTCTGTTGTTGAGCGTCGCCAGCGGTGGCGCGATCTCATTACGTTTGACTTCCGTATAAAGAGCCCTGGAGCCCCCCATGACAGACAAGCTGATCATTTTCGATACGACGTTGCGTGACGGCGAACAATCGCCCGGCGCGTCGATGACGAAGGAAGAGAAAATCCGCATCGCGAAGAATCTCGAGCGGATGAAGGTCGACGTGATCGAGGCCGGCTTCGCGGCCAGTTCGAACGGCGACTTCGACGCGATCCACACGATCGCCGGGCTGGTGAAGGACAGCACGATCTGCTCGCTGGCGCGGGCCAACGACAAGGACATCCAGCGCGCGGCCGACGCGCTGAAGCCGGCCAACAGCTTCCGGATCCACACGTTCATCGCGACGTCGCCGCTGCACATGGAGAAGAAGCTGCGGATGACGCCCGACCAGGTGTTCGAGCAGGCGCGCCTCGCGGTGCGTTTCGCGCGCAAGTTCACCGACAACGTCGAGTTCTCGCCGGAAGACGGCAGCCGCTCCGACATGGATTTCCTGTGCCGCGTGCTGGAAGCCGTGATCGCCGAAGGCGCGACGACGATCAACATCGCCGACACGGTCGGCTACGGCGTGCCCGAGCTCTACGGCAACCTCGTGAAAACGCTGCGCGAGCGCATTCCGAACTCGGACAAGGCGATCTTCTCCGTGCACTGCCACAACGACCTCGGCATGGCCGTCGCGAACTCGCTCGCCGGCGTGAAGATCGGCGGCGCGCGTCAGGTCGAGTGCACGATCAACGGTCTCGGCGAGCGCGCGGGCAACACGTCGCTCGAAGAAATCGTGATGGCCGTGAAGACGCGCAAGGACTACTTCGGTCTCGACGTCGGCATCGACACGTCGCAGATCGTGCCGACGTCGAAGCTCGTGTCGCAGATCACCGGCTTCGTCGTGCAGCCGAACAAGGCGGTGGTCGGCGCGAACGCGTTCGCGCACGCGTCGGGCATTCACCAGGATGGCGTGCTGAAGGCGCGCGACACCTACGAGATCATGCGCGCGGAAGACGTGGGCTGGACCGCGAACAAGATCGTGCTCGGCAAGCTGTCGGGCCGTAACGCGTTCAAGCAGCGCCTGCAGGAGCTCGGCGTGTCGCTCGACAGCGAAGCCGAACTGAATGCCGCATTCATGCGCTTCAAGGACCTGGCCGACCGCAAGGCCGAGATCTTCGACGAGGACATCATCGCGATCGTCTCCGAGGAGTCGGCACTCGCGCACGAGCAGGAGCACTACAAGTTCGTGTCGCTGGCGCAGCGCTCGGAAACCGGCGAGCAGCCGCAGGCGAAGGTCGTGTTCGCGGTCGAAGGCCGGGAAGTGACGGGCGAGGCACGCGGCAACGGCCCGGTCGACGCAACGTTCAATGCGATCGAGGGTGAAGTCGGCAGCGGTTCCGAGCTGCTGCTGTACTCGGTGAACGCGATCACGACCGGCACGCAGGCGCAGGGCGAAGTGACCGTCCGGCTGTCGAAGAGCGGGCGGATCGTCAACGGCGTCGGCACCGATCCGGACATCGTCGCCGCATCGGCGAAGGCGTACATTTCCGCGCTGAACAAGCTGCACTCGAAGGACGACAAGCTCAACCCGCAGCGCGCGTAAGCGCCGCGCGCAGCGCACCACCGAAACGCCCCGCGCGGCCGTGTGCCGCCGGGGCGTTTTTTCATCGGCCGCTCATTCGGCCGCGGGGGCGCGGAACAGCCAGCGGCGCGCGGCGGGGCGCGGCGCCGGGCTGCGCCGGCGGAACTCGACCGCGATCCCGCGCCGCGGCGCGTCGGCGACGAACGCGTCGAGCAGTTCGAGCACGTCGTGATCGATGTAGTCGGCGCGCGTCGCGTCGATGATCACGGCCGCGCGATCCGGAATGTGCCGCAGGTGGTGCTTGACCTGCACCTTGCCGAGGAACGACACGTCCTTGCGGAACGACAGCAGGAAGTGGTCGTCGTGCTGCGCGAGCGTGACGGGGCTCTTCAGGTTCGCGACCGCGACGGCCAGCACGCTGCACGCGAGGCCGAGCGCGATGCCGAACAGCAGGTCGACCGCGAGCACGCCGACGATCGTCGCCGCGAACGGCACGAAGGCGGCCGGCCCTTGCTTCATCACCGAACGGAACAGCGCCGGCTTCGCGAGCTTGAAGCCCGTATGGATCAGGATCGCGGCCAGGCTCGCGAGCGGGATCAGGTTGATGAGGCCGGTGAGCGCGAACACGCTCGCGAGCAGCAGCATCCCGTGGACGATGGCCGACATCCGGCTTTGCGCGCCCGCGTTGACGTTCACCGAGCTGCGCACGATCACCGACGTGATTGGCAGGCCGCCGACCGCGCCCGCGACGAGATTGCCGACGCCCTGCGCCTTCAGCTCGCGATCGGGCTGGGTCGGCCGGCGCTTCGGGTCGATCTGCTCGACCGCTTCGAGGCTCAGCAGCGTCTCGAGGCTCGCGACGACCGCGAGCGTGATCGCGACGCGCCACACGTCCGGATTGACGAGCTGCGCGAAGTTCGGGCCGAGCTCCGCGTGCTTGAGCGAGGCCGCGAACGCCGCGAACGATCCGAGCTCGGGCAGCGTCACGCGATGGGCCGCGCCCGGCGCAACGGCCGGCGCGACGAAGCCCAGCACGAGCGTCGCGCCGATCCCGAGCACGACGACCGCGAGCGGCGCGGGCACCGCGCGCACCAGCGCGAAGCGGCGCAGCGCGGGCGTGTCCCAGGCGATCAGCAGCGCGAGCGATGCGAGCGCGATGGCCGTGGCGGCCCAGGCGACCGGCAGGCCCGGCCAATTCGCAAACGATTGCGCGGCCGAGCCGCCGATGCCGAACGCGAACGGAATCTGCTTCACGATCAGCAGCAGGCCGATTGCGGCGAGCATGCCCTTGATGACGGGCGACGGCACGTAGGCGGCGAAGCGGCCGGCGCGCAGCATGCCGAACCCGAACTGCAGCACGCCGGACAGCAGCACCGCGAGCAGGAACGCGGAGAAGCTGCCGAGTTGCGCGATCCCTTCGACGACGATCACGACGAGGCCGGCGGCCGGCCCGCTGACGGACAGCGACGAGCCGCTCAGCAGCGCGACGACGATGCCGCCGACGATGCCGGACACGAGCCCGGCGAACGGCTCGACGCCGGAGGCGTTGGCGATGCCGAGACAGAGCGGCAGCGCGACGAGGAAAACGACGATGCCGGCGACGATGTCGCGCGGCAGGGTGGAGAGGCGCTCGTTCAGTTTCATGGTTGGGGCGTTTTCGTGGGCGTTGGGGCGGGGGATGAATCAGCCGAGCGCGGCGGCGGTCGTGGCCAGCGCGGGTTCGACGTCGACGGGCGGGGCCGCGTAGCCGGAATCGAGCTCCAGCAGGCGACCGTCGGCGAGCGAGAAGATCCAGCCATGCACGAGCGGCGGCCGTTCGCGGCCGCGCACGATCGGCGATGCGCGCAGCAGCCGCACCTGTTCGAGGACGTTCAGTTCGGCGAGGCGGTCGGCGGCGGCCGTGTCGTCGAGGCCGTCGAGCGTGTCGCGATGGCGCCGCGCGAGCGCGCAGAGCGGCGCGATGCGGCGCGCGACGTGCGGCAGGTCGGCCGGCGGCGGCAGCAGCGATGCGCGCACGCCGCCGCAGCCGTAGTGCCCGCACACGATCACGTGGTCGACCTTCAGCACCCGCACCGCGTACTCGAGCACGCTGGCGGAGTTGTCGTCGTCGGGGTGGAACAGGTTCGCGATGTTGCGATGGACGAACAGTTCGCCGGGCGCGCAGTGCGTGATGGTTTCGGCCGGCACGCGGCTGTCGGCGCAGCCGATCCACAGCACGCGCGGGTTCTGGCCGCGCGCGAGCGCGTCGAAGAAACCGGGCGTGTGTTCACGCGTCTCGCGGGCCCAGGCAATGTTGGCAACCAGCATGCTCTTGGGGCGATTCATGAGGACTCCTTTGTAATAAAGGCAAATCAATATCGATCGAAATGACGCAACCCCATTCTTTCTAAATTGAAAGGTTGGATTTCGACTGATATTAGGGGTATGCCCTAGCATTCCGGTGGCATTGAAACAAATTGTTTCAAATTGATTTGGCGCAGTGCATTGCTTGCACCAACCCGACGCACGACAGGCATCGGGCATGACAGTATCCGCGCAGACGACCGCATGACGGGGCGTTCAGCGGATTGCCATCGGGATGTCATCGACCGGAAAAGTTTTCCGTCATATTCCGTGAATTAAATAGCGGATCGGAAAAAACGAAATGGCCATTCACGCAAGAATTCGTGAATGGCCATGGTGAAAATTGCGCGTAAATGCGTAATCGGTCAGAACAGGTTGCGACGATCGGGATCGTGCATCGGGTCCGGTGTTTTCTGCGTGATGCGCAGGATGCCCTGCGGATCGAAATAGAAGCTGTACATCATGTACCAGACGTTGTCCTCGAGATACCGGTACGTCCATACCTCGCGCTTCATCAGCGGGAAGTAGGACGTCTCGACCGGGCGTCCGAAATTGACGAGCACGTCGGTCTTCGTCCACTTGCCGATCTCCGCGCGATAGAACTCGCTCGGCTGCAGCACCTGGCGCACGTTGACGATCTTGTGGGCCGCGTCGACGTCGGCCGCGATCGTGATTTCGCCCATCGGCTGGGTCGGCCACATCAGCCGCTTGCCGCCGCCGGGCAGGTCGTAGATCTCGCGCGGCGGCCCCATGCGCGCGACGATCGCCGATTCGTCCTGGCCGGCCTGGTATTGCTGCCACGGTTGCGCGCAACCGGCCAGCAGTGCCGCGGCGCCGGCGACCAGCACCGGCAGGCGCGCGGGAATGCGAATGCGCATGGGATCCTCCAGAACACGGAAACAGGCCCCGTTGTATCACGGACGGCGCGTGCCGGTGCATCGCGCGGAAAAAATCGGTGCGGATCGGCGGCGCGGCGAGGCTTGCGGGCGGCGGGCGCGCCGGCCTATGATCCGCGCTTCTCGGGCAAATCGAAGGGCAGGTGGCCGATGCAGGGGTGGAAGCGGTACGCGCTCGCGTTGAGCGCAGGATGGGTGCTGGCTGCGTCCGCGTTCGCCGGCGGCGAGCCGGTGCGGATCGCGCTGATCGAAGGGATGTCGGGCCCGTTCGCGAACGCGGGCGCGGCGGTCGAGCGCAACCTGCGCTTCGGCGTCGAGCAGGTCAACGCGGCGGGCGGCGTGAAGTTGCGCGACGGCGCACACCCGCTCGAACTCGTCGTGCTCGACAGCAAGGGCAGCCCGGAGGAGGCGCTCGTGCAGCTGCGCGCGGCCGCGGACCGCCATATCGGCTTCGTTGCGCAGGGCAACAGCTCGGCCGTCGCGGCCGCGCTGGTCGCGGCGCTCGACAAGCTGAACGCGCGCGACCCCGACAACCGGATGCTGTTCCTGAACTATTCGGCCGACGATCCGGCGCTCACCGGCGCGCGCTGCAGCTTCTGGCATTTCCGCTTCGACGCGCACGCGGGGATGCGGATGGCCGCGCTCGCGGACGTGATGGCGCGCGACCGCGCGCTGCGCAAGGTCTACCTGCTGAACCAGGACTACAGCTTCGGTCACGACGTCAGCACGCTCGCGCGGCAGGCGCTGGCCGCGCGGCGCCCGGACGTGACGATCGCCGGCGACGAATTCCACCCGATCGGCCGGATCAAGGATTTCTCGCCGTACATCGCGAAAATCCGCGCGAGCGGCGCGGATGCCGTCGTGACCGGCAACTGGGGCAACGACCTCACGCTGCTCGTGAAGGCGGCGCGCGAGCAGGGGCTGAACGCGAAGTTCTACACGTTCTACGGCAACAGCCTCGGTGCGCCGGCCGCCCTTGGCGATGCCGGCGTCGGGCGCGTCGTGGCCGTGGCCGACTGGCATCCGAATGCGGGCAGCGCGAAATCCGACGCGTTCTACCGCGCGTTCCGGACCCGTTTCCCGGCCGCGCAGGACGACTATCCGGTGCGGCGCATGAGCCTGATGATCGAGATGCTGGCCGCGGCGATGAACCGGGCGGGGTCGGCCGACCCCGTCGCGGTCGCGCGGTCGCTCGAGGGCCTGTCGTTCGACGACGGTTTCCATGCGTCGCGGATGCGCGCGCAGGATCACCAGCTGATCCAGCCCCTTTACGTGATGGAGATGGACAAGGCCGGCGCGCCGGGCGTGCGCTTCGACAACGAGGGGTCGGGTTATGGCTTCCGGACGGTGCTGGCGGTGCCGGCGCAGCGCACGGAGATGCCGTCGGCGTGCTCGATGACGCGTCCGTGACAGAAGGCGGTAAGAACGGCGGGGAGTTGTGCTACAATGCCCGCCGGTTGTAAGTCACGGCACGGCCATTCTTCCGTGTCCGCCTGTTCAGTTAGAAAGGAAATCACATGTCTGTTGCAGATATCAAGAAGTCGGAAGTTGTTGCTCAGTTCGCCCGCGGTACCAACGACACGGGGTCGCCCGAAGTCCAGGTCGCACTGCTGACCGCACGTATCGTCGAACTGACGGGTCACTTCAAGACCCACGCGAAGGATCACCACAGCCGCCGCGGCCTGCTGCGCATGGTGAGCCGCCGCCGCAAGCTGCTCGACTACCTCAAGGGCAAGGATGCCGACCGTTACCGCGCACTGATCGAGAAGCTGGGTCTGCGTAAGTAATCGAGGCGATTGCCGCCAGCAAGATGCCTGTGTCAGTCCGCTGATACAGGCATTTTGTTTTTGCGCGGTGCGTAGCGTCACGCGCATCGCAGGCTGTCCGGCACGTTCGTGCGGGGCCGCCGCAACGACTGATTCCGGGGCAGGATTTGTGTCATTCCAGCGCGCTGCTGCACGAGCGCCGCGCTGGAATGGCATAAAAAACACACCTTGCTCCGGGTGATTCGGTCGAGACGCCGCCGTGCCGGATGGCCGGCGCGGCGAATGAAATGCATGAATACAAAGGAGCAACCATGTCCATGTTCAACAAGGTCGTGAAGGAATTCCAGTGGGGCCAGCACAAGGTGCGCCTCGAAACCGGTGAAGTCGCTCGCCAGGCGAGCGGTGCGGTGATCGTCGACGTCGAAGACACCGTCGTGCTGGCAACCGTCGTCGGCGCGAAGTCGGCGAAGCCGGGTCAGGATTTCTTCCCGCTGACCGTCGATTACCTCGAGAAGACCTACTCGGCCGGCAAGATCCCGGGCGGCTTCTTCCGCCGCGAAGGCCGTCCGTCGGAGCATGAGACGCTGACGTCGCGCCTGATCGACCGCCCGCTGCGCCCGCTGTTCCCGGAAGGCTTCTACAACGAAGTCCAGGTCGTGATCCACGTGCTGTCCGTGAACCCGGATATCCCGGCGGACATCCCCGCGCTGATCGGCGCATCGGCCGCGCTCGCCGTGTCGGGCCTGCCGTTCAACGGCCCGGTCGGTGCCGCACGCGTGGCGTACATCGACAATGCGTACGTGCTGAACCCGACGCGTGACCAGATCAAGGCATCGAGCCTCGACCTCGTCGTCGCGGGTACCGAGCGCGCCGTGCTGATGGTCGAATCGGAAGCCGACCAGCTGTCGGAAGAAGTGATGCTGGGCGCGGTCGTGTTCGGTCACGAGCAGATGCAGGTCGCGATCGACGCGATCCACGAACTGGTGCGCGAAGGCGGCAAGCCCGAGTGGGACTGGCAGCCGGCGCCGAAGAACGAGGCGCTGATCGCCCGCGTGACCGAACTGGCGCAGAACGACCTGCTCGCCGCCTACCAGCTCCGCGACAAGCAAGCGCGTTCGGCGAAGCTGAAGGAAGTCTACTCGGCCACCTCGGCGAAGCTCGAGGAAGAAGCGCTGGCGGCCGGTACGGCTGCGGCCGACAAGGCCACCGTCGGCAACGTGCTGTTCGACATCGAGGCAAAGATCGTCCGTTCGCAGATCCTGAACGGCGAGCCGCGTATCGACGGCCGCGACACGCGCACCGTGCGCCAGATCGAAATCCGCACCGGCGTGCTGCCGCGCACCCACGGCTCCGCGCTGTTCACCCGCGGCGAGACGCAGGCGCTGGTCGTCGCGACGCTCGGCACGAAGGGTGACGAGCAGATCATCGACGCGCTCGAAGGCGAATACCGCGAGCGCTTCATGCTCCACTACAACATGCCCCCGTTCGCCACCGGCGAAACGGGCCGCGTCGGCTCGCCGAAGCGCCGCGAAATCGGCCACGGCCGCCTCGCGAAGCGCGCGCTGGTCAAGTGCCTGCCGAGCGCCGACGAATTCGGCTACTCGATCCGCGTCGTGTCGGAAATCACCGAGTCGAACGGTTCGTCGTCGATGGCGTCGGTGTGCGGCGGCTGCCTCGCGCTGATGGACGCCGGCGTGCCGATGAAGGCGCACGTCGCGGGTATCGCGATGGGCCTGATCCTCGAAGGCAACAAGTTCGCGGTGCTGACCGACATCCTCGGCGACGAAGATCACCTCGGCGACATGGACTTCAAGGTGGCCGGCACGGAACAAGGCGTGACGGCGCTGCAGATGGACATCAAGATCCAGGGCATCACGAAGGAAATCATGCAGGTCGCGCTCGCGCAGGCGAAGGAAGGCCGCATGCACATCCTCGGCAAGATGACCTCGGCGGTCTCGGGTGCGAACACGCAGCTGTCGGAATTCGCGCCGCGCATGATCACGATCAAGATCAACCCGGAAAAGATCCGCGACGTGATCGGCAAGGGCGGTTCGGTGATCCGCGCGCTGACGGAAGAAACGGGCACGACCATCGACATCTCGGATGACGGCGTCGTGACGATCGCGAGCACCAGCAGCGAAGGCATGGCCGAAGCGAAGAAGCGCATCGAGCAAATCACGGCCGAGATCGAAGTCGGCCAGGTGTACGAAGGCACGGTGCTCAAGCTGCTCGATTTCGGCGCGATCGTGAACCTGCTGCCGGGCAAGGACGGCCTGCTGCACATCTCGGAAATCGTCAACGAGCGTGTGAAGGACATCAACGACTACCTGAAGGAAGGTCAGCAGGTCAAGGTCAAGGTCATTCAGACGGACGAGAAGGGCCGTGTGCGCCTGTCGGCCAAGGCGCTGCTGAACGAAGCCGCCGCGGCAGCGCAGTCGGATACGCCGCCGCAGCAGTAAGCGGACGGGCGGACCAGCGGCCGGCAGTGCGAAAGCGTGCCGGCCGTTTTTTCTGTAGCATCGTTGTGCGGCGCAGCAGCGCCGGCAAGGCGTCCGTGCCGCGTGCGCGGGCGGGCCATCCGATTCCGATCCTGGAGCCTCCCTCACCATGAAAGCCATCGAAATCACCGAATTCGGCGCCCCCGACGTGCTGAAGCTCGCGGAGCGCCCGCGCCCCGAACCGAAGCGCGGCGAGGTGCTGATCAAGGTGGCGGCTTCCGGCGTGAACCGGCCCGACGTGTTCCAGCGCAAGGGCGGCTATGCGCCGCCGCCGGGGGCGTCGGATCTGCCGGGCCTCGAGGTGGCGGGCGAGATCGTCGGCGGCGACCTGTCCGATGCCGCGCTGAACCCGTTCGGCCTGAAGCTGGGCGATCGCGTGTGCGCGTTGCTCGCGGGCGGTGGTTATGCCGAATACGCGGTCGCGCCGCTGCCGCAGTGCCTGCCGGTGCCTGACGGGCTCACCGATATCGAGGCCGCGTCGCTGCCCGAGACGTTCTTCACCGTGTGGAGCAACGTGTTCGACCGTGCGCGGCTCGGCGCGGGCGAGGGCGGCGAGCAGGAGACGCTGCTCGTGCAGGGCGGCTCGAGCGGCATCGGCGTGACGGCGATCCAGATCGCGCACGCGCTCGGCTTTCGCGTGTTCGCGACGGCTGGCACCGCCGACAAGTGCCGCGCGTGCGAGGCGCTCGGCGCCGAACGCGCGATCAACTACAAGACCGAGGATTTCGTCGAGGTCGTGAAGTCGCTGACGCACGATCGTGGCGTCGACGTGATCCTCGACATGGTGGCGGGCTCGTACGTGCCACGCGAGCTGTCCGCGCTCGCGGACGGCGGCCGTCTCGTGCTGATCGCGCTGCTCGGCGGCGCGAAGACCGACGTCAACCTGAGCGAGATCCTGCGCCGCCGGCTGACCGTCACGGGTTCGACGCTGCGCCCGCGTCCGGTCGAGTTCAAGGCGCGCATCGCCGCGCAACTGAAGGCGCGCGTGTGGCCGCTGATCGCCGACGGGCGCATCAAGCCGGTGATCTACCGCGTGTTGCCGGCCGCGGACGCCGCGCAGGCGCATGCGCTGATGGAAAGCAGCGAGCACACCGGCAAGATCGTGCTCGATTGGGGTACGAACGCCTGACGGCCCGCGTGGCCGGACTTGACATGCGCGGTTTGACCGGTTCAAGCCGTGCGCAGTAAAATCGCGGGTTTGCTTCGCCAGATCAAACCTGACGGCCGGTTTCCGGCGCGTCAATGACACAGCGGTGACGAGACAGACACGATGTCGAAACAGAGAACGAAGCGGGTGATCGGCAACTGGAAGATGCACGGCCGGCTGGCCGGCAACCAGGCGTTGCTGAACGAAGTGGTGCAGGGCGCGGGCGCGGTGGCGGCCGATACGTCGGTCGGCGTGTGCGTGCCGTTCCCGTATCTCGCGCAGGTTCAGGCGCAGCTGGGTGACGGTCGTGTCGTCTTCGGCGCGCAGGACGTGTCCGCGCACGAACAGGGCGCGTTCACCGGCGAAGTGGCGGCCGCGATGGTCGCCGAGTTCGGCGCGCGTTATGCGATCGTCGGTCACTCGGAGCGTCGCGCGTATCACGGCGAAAGCAACGAGACGGTCGCGGCGAAGACGCAGCGCGCGCTCGCAGCCGGGCTCACGCCGGTCGTGTGCGTCGGCGAGACGCTCGACGAGCGCGAATCGGGCGCGACCGAGCAGGTCGTCGGTGCGCAGCTCGACGCGGTGCTGGCCGTGCTGACGGCTGACGAGGCCGCGCGCATCGTCGTCGCGTACGAACCGGTCTGGGCGATCGGCACGGGCAGGAGCGCGACGTCGGCGCAGGCGCAGGACGTGCACGCGTTCCTGCGCGCGCGTCTCGCGGCGAAGGGGGCGGAGGACGTGTCCGTGCTGTACGGCGGCAGCGTGAAGCCGGACAACGCGGAAGAGCTGTTCGCGCAGCCGGACATCGACGGCGGCCTGATCGGCGGCGCGTCGCTGAAGGCGGAAGATTTCCTGGCGATCTGCCGGGCCGCGCGATAAGCGGTCCGAGATCGAATTGAACCATGACGGCGGCCGGACGGTCCGGTCGCCCGATCCAATCGGGTGGGTGTGATGCTGTTATTCAAGACGCTGATTATTGTGGTGCAGGTACTGTCTGCACTCGGTGTGATTGGTCTCGTGCTGCTGCAGCACGGCAAGGGTGCCGACATGGGCGCCGCGTTCGGCAGCGGCGCGTCGGGCAGCCTGTTCGGTGCGACGGGCTCGGCGAACTTCCTGTCGCGCACGACGGGCATCCTCGCGACGATTTTCTTCGTCGCGACGCTCGCGCTGACGTATCTCGGTTCGTACAAATCGACGCCGTCGGCCGGCGTGCTCGGCTCGGCAGCGACCGCGCCGGCACCTGCAGCATCGACGCCGGCCGTCGCGGCATCCGCGGCCGTCGCGGGCTCGGCGGCAAGCGCGCCGGGCCAGGATGTCCCGAAATAAAAAGTTAATTTTTTTGCGGTTGTGCGTTGAACAAATCTGGAACTCGGGTTAGAATTTAATTCTTGAAGCGATTCGCGGGAAACAAGCAGCACAACCCGAGTTGCATGCAGTGCCGACGTGGTGAAATTGGTAGACACGCTATCTTGAGGGGGTAGTGGCGAAAGCTGTGCGAGTTCGAGTCTCGCCGTCGGCACCAAAGTTACTCAATGCCAGCCGCTTCTAGTGGCTGGCATTTTTCATTTCTGGGGTGTGCTTGCGGTTGTCTTGCGATCGCCTGCACTCCGAAATGATTCCTTCCGCCGGAAGTGGTATTCTCCGGACGCTCAGAACCAACCGATAGAGGATTGCCTTGAACCTCGCAGCCTATTACCCCGTCTTGTTGTTCCTTCTCGTGGGCACTGGTTTAGGTATAGCGCTGGTCAGCATCGGCAAGCTCCTGGGTCCCAACAAGCCGGACGTCGAGAAGAATGCACCATACGAGTGCGGCTTCGAAGCCTTTGAAGACGCCCGGATGAAATTCGACGTCCGGTATTACCTCGTCGCCATCCTGTTCATCATCTTCGATCTCGAAACCGCATTCCTGTTCCCGTGGGGCGTCGCGCTCCGGGACATCGGCTGGCCGGGTTTCATCGCAATGATGATTTTTCTGCTCGAATTCCTGCTGGGCTTTGCCTATATCTGGAAGAAAGGCGGGCTCGACTGGGAGTGATGGGTTAATCGCCGGTTTGCATGGGCGGCCACGCTCGGTCGCTCGTCTGGAGTGGAAAGCAAATGAGTATCGAAGGGGTCTTGAAGGAAGGGTTTGTCACCACGACGGCTGACAAGCTGATCAACTGGACGCGTACCGGCTCGCTGTGGCCGATGACGTTCGGGCTCGCGTGTTGCGCCGTCGAGATGATGCATGCGGGCGCGGCCCGTTATGACCTGGACCGGTTCGGCGTCGTGTTCCGTCCGAGTCCGCGTCAGTCGGACGTGATGATCGTCGCCGGCACGCTCTGCAACAAGATGGCGCCCGCGCTGCGCCGCGTGTACGACCAGATGGCCGAGCCGCGCTGGGTGATCTCGATGGGGTCGTGCGCGAACGGCGGTGGTTATTACCACTACTCGTATTCGGTGGTTCGCGGCTGCGACCGGATCGTGCCGGTCGACGTCTACGTGCCGGGCTGTCCGCCCACGGCCGAGGCGTTGGTCTACGGCGTGATCCAGCTTCAGGCGAAGATCCGTCGCACCAACACCATTGCCCGTCAATAAAGCCCCGAGCGTCCCCTCAATATGGCAAGCAAAATCGAGACCCTCAAGGCAAACCTCGAAGCCGCGCTCGGCGCGCGCGTGGTGAGCCTCACCGAAGCGATCGGTGAACTGACGCTCGTCGTGAAGGCGAGCGATTACCTCGAAGTCGCAAAGACGCTGCGCGACGATCCGAAGCTCCGATTCGAGCAGTTGCTCGACCTCTGCGGTGTCGATTACCAGACCTTCGGCGACGGTGCCTACGACGGCCCGCGCTTCGCGGCCGTGTCGCACCTGCTGTCGGTCACGAACAACTGGCGCCTGCGCCTGCGCGTATTCGCGCCGGACGACGACCTGCCGATCGTGGCATCGCTGGTCGACACCTGGACCTCCGCGAACTGGTACGAGCGCGAAGCGTTCGACCTGTACGGCATCGTGTTCGAAGGCCACCCCGACCTGCGCCGCATCCTCACCGACTACGGCTTCATCGGCCACCCGTTCCGCAAGGACTTCCCGGTGTCGGGCTACGTCGAAATGCGTTACGACCCGGAAGAGAAGCGGGTCGTGTACCAGCCGGTGACGATCGAGCCGCGCGAAATCACGCCGCGCGTGATCCGCGAGGATCGCTATGGCGGTCTGAAACATTAAGGGGGCGTCATGGCAGAAATCAAGAACTACACGCTCAACTTCGGCCCGCAGCACCCGGCAGCGCACGGCGTGCTGCGCCTCGTGCTCGAGCTCGACGGCGAAGTCATCCAGCGTGCCGATCCGCACATCGGCCTGCTGCACCGCGCGACGGAAAAGCTCGCGGAATCCAAGACCTTCATCCAGTCCGTGCCGTACATGGACCGTCTCGACTACGTGTCGATGATGGTCAACGAGCACGGCTACGTGCTCGCGATCGAGAAGCTGCTCGGCATTGAAGTGCCGGAGCGCGCGCAGTACATCCGCGTGCTGTTCGACGAGATCACGCGCGTGCTGAACCACCTGATGTGGATCGGCGCGCATGCGCTCGACGTCGGCGCGATGGCCGTGTTCCTGTACGCCTTCCGCGAACGCGAAGACCTGATGGACGTGTACGAAGCGGTGTCCGGCGCCCGGATGCACGCGGCGTACTACCGTCCGGGCGGCGTCTACCGCGACCTGCCTGACGTGATGCCGCAATACAAGGCGTCGAAGATTCGCAACGAGAAGGCGCTCGCGAAGATGAACGAAGCGCGCAGCGGCTCGGTGCTCGACTTCATCGACGACTTCTTCACGCGCTTCCCGAAGTGCGTCGACGAATACGAAACGCTGCTCACCGACAACCGGATCTGGAAGCAGCGTCTGGTCGGGATCGGCGTGGTCAGCCCGGAACGTGCGCTGCAGATGGGCCTGACGGGCCCGATGCTGCGCGGCTCGGGTATCGCCTGGGATCTGCGCAAGAAGCAGCCGTACGAAGTGTACGATCGCATGGATTTCGACGTGCCGGTCGGCGTGAACGGCGATTGCTACGACCGCTATCTGGTGCGCGTCGAGGAAATGCGCCAGTCGATCCGCATCGCGAAACAGTGTATTGAGTGGCTCCGCAAGAATCCGGGCCCGGTGATGACGGACAATCACAAGGTTGCCCCGCCGTCGCGCGTCGGCATGAAGACCAACATGGAAGACTTGATTCACCACTTCAAGCTCTTCACCGAAGGTTTCCATGTGCCGGAAGGCGAAGCGTACGCGGCGGTCGAGCATCCGAAGGGTGAATTCGGCATCTACCTCGTGTCGGACGGCGCCAACAAGCCGTATCGCCTCAAGATTCGCGCGCCGGGTTTCGCGCACCTGGCGTCGCTCGACGAAATGGCGCGCGGTCACATGATCGCCGACGCCGTCACGATCATCGGTACGCAGGACATCGTGTTCGGCGAGATCGATCGCTAATGGTTGCGCCGCCCGCGCGAGCGGGCGGCGAAGCAGTAAGTCACACGCGATGCGCGCTGAACCGGCGCGGCTTCGCAAGCTGTCAACAGAGTGAGCGCCAGGTCTGCCGTCCATGCACCCCAAGTGTGCGGCAGGTTGTTCGTTCGGTAGGAATTGAAAGAGTCGTGTCTGAAAATGATCTCAGCTGAAGGCCTGAAGGAAATCGATCGAGCGTTGACGAAGTATCCCGCCGATCAGAAACAGTCCGCCGTGATGTCGGCGTTGGCCGTTGCTCAGGAAGAGCACGGCTGGCTGTCGCCCGAACTGATGCAGTTCGTCGCGGACTATCTCGGCATGCCGGCCGTTGCCGTGCAGGAAGTCGCGACGTTCTACACGATGTACGAGCTCAACCCGGTCGGCAAGCACAAGATCACGCTCTGTACGAACCTGCCGTGCCAGCTCGGCCCGCACGGCGGCGCGGAAGCGACTGCCGACTACCTGAAACAGAAGCTCGGCATCGGCTTCGGCGAGACGACGCCCGACGGCAAGTTCACGCTGAAGGAAGGCGAATGCATGGGCTCGTGCGGCGATGCGCCGGTGCTGCTGGTGAACAATCACAGAATGTGCAGCTTCATGAGCCGCGAGAAGATCGACCAGCTGCTTGAGGAGCTCTCGAAATGACGTCCCTC
Source organism: Burkholderia sp. L-4 (assembly GCF_056856535.1). Taxonomy (NCBI): domain Bacteria; kingdom Pseudomonadati; phylum Pseudomonadota; class Betaproteobacteria; order Burkholderiales; family Burkholderiaceae; genus Burkholderia; species Burkholderia sp. L-4. The sequence continues at coordinate 2,564,745 of NZ_JBXEOX010000001.1, read as the reverse complement.
CACGACCGTCACATCAAACCGCTGATCCTCGCTGGTCTGAACGGCGAGAACTGGCATCTCGAAGATTACGTCGCGCGCGGCGGCTACAAGCAGCTGCGCCGCATTCTCGAAGAAAAGATTCCGCCCGAGCAGGTGATCGCCGACGTGAAGGCGTCGGGCCTGCGCGGCCGCGGCGGTGCGGGCTTCCCGACCGGCCTGAAGTGGAGCTTCATGCCGCGCCAGTTCCCGGGGCAGAAGTACCTCGTCTGCAACTCGGACGAAGGCGAGCCGGGCACGTTCAAGGATCGCGACATCCTGCGCTGGAACCCGCACGCGCTGATCGAAGGCATGGCCATCGGCGCATACGCGATGGGCATCACCGTCGGCTACAACTACATCCACGGCGAAATCTTCGAAGTGTATCGACGCTTCGAAGCCGCGCTCGACGAAGCGCGCGCGGCCGGGTTCCTCGGCGACAACATCATGGGCTCGGAATTCTCGTTCCAGCTGCACGCGCACCACGGTTACGGTGCGTACATCTGCGGCGAGGAAACGGCGCTGCTCGAATCGCTCGAAGGCAAGAAGGGCCAGCCGCGCTTCAAGCCGCCGTTCCCGGCGAGCTTCGGCGTGTACGGCAAGCCGACCACGATCAACAACACCGAGACGTTCGCCGCGGTGCCGTTCCTGCTGTCCATCGGGCCGCAGAACTACCTCGAGATCGGCAAGCCGAACAACGGCGGCACGAAGATCTTCTCGGTGTCGGGCGACGTCGAGCGCCCGGGCAACTACGAAGTGCCGCTCGGCACGCCGTTCGCGACGCTGATGGAGCTCGCCGGCGGGATGCGCGGCGGCAAGAAGATCAAGGCCGTGATTCCGGGCGGCTCGTCGGCGCCGGTGATCCCGGGCGACATCATGATGCAGACGGATCTCGACTACGATTCGATCGCGAAGGCGGGCTCGATGCTCGGTTCCGGCGCGGTGATCGTGATGGACGAGACGCGCTGCATGGTGCGCTCGCTGCTGCGCCTGTCGTACTTCTACTACGAGGAATCGTGCGGCCAGTGCACGCCGTGCCGTGAAGGCACCGGCTGGCTGTATCGCGTCGTGAACCGTATCGAGCACGGCGAAGGCCGCCAGGAAGATCTGGACCTGCTGAACTCGGTGGCCGAGAACATCATGGGTCGCACGATCTGTGCGCTCGGCGATGCGGCGGCGATGCCGGTACGCGGGATGCTCAAGCACTACTGGGACGAATTCGCGTACCACGTCGAGCACAAGCACTGCATGGTCGGCGGCCACGCGCACGCGGCGGCGGCCTGAAGCGAACCCGGTTGCGGAATTTGAGCGCACGGTCGGGCCAAGGCGCGAACGGGCGGAAATAGGTTAAGGACCATTCACCATCATGGTTGAACTTGAAATAGACGGCAAGAAGGTCGAGGTGCCCGAAGGCAGCATGGTGATCCAGGCTGCGCACAAGGCGGATACGTACATTCCTCACTTCTGCTATCACAAGAAACTGTCGGTTGCGGCCAACTGCCGGATGTGTCTCGTCGAAGTCGAGAAGATGCCGAAGGCCGTGCCTGCCTGCGCGACCCCCGTGTCGGCCGGCATGATCGTCCACACGCAGTCCGACAAGGCCGTGAAGGCGCAGCAGTCGGTGATGGAATTCCTCCTCATCAATCACCCGCTCGATTGCCCGATCTGCGATCAGGGCGGCGAATGCCAGCTGCAGGATCTGGCGGTCGGCTACGGCAAGTCGTCGTCGCGCTACTCGGAAGAAAAGCGCGTGGTGTTCCACAAGAACGTGGGCCCGCTGATCTCGATGGAAGAAATGTCGCGCTGCATCCACTGCACGCGCTGCGTCCGCTTCGGCCAGGAAATCGCCGGCGTGATGGAGTTCGGCATGCTGGGCCGCGGCGAGCACTCGGAAATCACGACGTTCGTCGGCAAGACGGTCGATTCCGAAATGTCGGGCAACATGATCGACCTGTGCCCGGTCGGTGCGCTGACCAGCAAGCCGTTCCGCTACAGCGCCCGTACGTGGGAACTGTCGCGCCGCAAGTCGGTGAGCCCGCACGATTCCGTCGGCGCGAACCTCGTCGTGCAGGTGAAGAACAACCGCGTGATGCGCGTGCTGCCGTTCGAGAACGAAGCGATCAACGAATGCTGGATCTCGGACAAGGACCGCTTCTCGTATGAAGGCCTCAACAGCGAAGAGCGCCTGACGAAGCCGATGCTGAAGCAGGGCGGCCAGTGGATCGAAACCGACTGGCAGACCGCGCTCGAATACGTCGCGAAGGGCCTGAAGGGCATCGCCGCGGATCACGGCGCGAACGCGCTGGCGATGCTCGCGAGCGCGCACAGCACCGCTGAAGAGCTGTTCCTCGTGAAGCAGCTCGCCAACGAACTGAAGACGCCGAACGTCGACTTCCGTCTGCGTCAGCAGGATTTCTCGGCGCCGGTCCAGGGCGCGCCGTGGCTCGGCATGCCGATCGCCGACCTGTCGAACGTGGACGCCGCGTTCGTCGTCGGTTCGTTCCTGCGCCGCGACCACCCGCTGTTCGCGTCGCGCCTGCGTCAGGCCGCGAAGAACGGCGCGAAGCTGCATTTCCTGCACGCGACCGCTGACGACGCACTGATCCCGACCGCGCAACGCATCGTGGCCGCACCGTCCGCGTGGCTCGACGAGCTGGCCGGCATCGCCGCGGCCATCGCGCAACTGCGCGGCGTCGCGCTGCCCGACGCGCTGGCAGGCGTCACCGCATCGCCGGCCGCGCAGGCTGTCGCGCAGTCGCTGTCGAACGGCGAACGCCGCGCGGTGCTGCTCGGCAACGTCGCGGTCCGCCACCCCGAATTCGCGAAGCTGCATGCCGTCGCCAAGTGGATCGCCGACAACACCGGCGCCACGTTCGGCTTCCTGACGGAAGCGGCGAACACGGTCGGCGCGCACGTCGTCGGCGCATTGCCGGGCGAAGGCGGCCTGAACGCACGCGAAGCGTTCGCGCAGCCGCGCAAGGGCTACGTGCTGCTGAACGTCGAGCCGGAATTCGACACGGCCGATCCGGCCCAGGCGCTGGCCGCGCTGAACCAGGCGGAAATGGTTGTCGTGATGTCGCCGTTCAAGCACGGCCTCGACTACGCCGACGTGCTGCTGCCGGTTGCGCCGTTCACCGAAACGGCCGGCACGTACGTGAACGCGGAAGGCACCGTGCAGAGCTTCAACGGCGTCGTGCGCCCGCTCGGCGACACGCGTCCGGGCTGGAAGGTGCTGCGCGTGCTCGGCAGCCTGCTCGGCCTGCCGAACTTCGAATACGAGACCGCGGAAGAAGTGCGTCTCGCCGCGCTCGGCGACGCCGGCGTCGCGGGCCGTCTGTCGAACCAGACGTCGGTCGCGCCGGTGCGTGCCGCGGCGAATGCCGCGAACGGCGGTTTCGAGCGCCTGGCCGATGTGCCGATCTATCACGCCGACGCGCTCGTGCGCCGCGCGGGTGCGCTGCACCTGACGGCTGCCGCGAAGGCGGCGAATGCCGCAGCCCTGCCGGCCGCGCTGTTCGACAAGCTGGGCTTGAAGGAAGGCGACGCCGTGCGCGTGCGCCAGGGCGAGCGTGCGGTGCAGTTGCCGGCCGTGCGCGACGCGAATCTTGCGGAGACGGTCGTTCGCGTGTCGGCGGCGACGCCTGCCGGCGCAGCGCTCGGCAGCCTGTCCGGTGAACTGGTGGTGGAGAAGGCGTAAATGAGCTTGTTCGATACGATCAACGCGGGCGGGGCCGAGCTTCTCGGCTTCGCGTGGCCGACGGTGTGGGCAGTCGTGCGCATCCTCGTCGTCTCCGTCGTCATCCTGCTGTGCGTCGCGTACCTGATTCTGTGGGAACGCAAGCTGATCGGCTGGATGCACGTGCGTCTCGGCCCGAACCGCGTCGGCCCCGGCGGCCTGCTGCAGCCGATCGCCGACGTGCTGAAGCTGCTGCTGAAGGAAGTCATTCAGCCGAGCGCCGCCAGCCGCTGGCTGTACCTGATCGCGCCGGTGATGACCGTCGTGCCCGCATTCGCCGTGTGGGCCGTGATCCCGTTCCAGGCCGAAGCGGTCCTCGCGAACGTGAACGCGGGCCTGCTGTACGCGATGGCGATCTCGTCGATCGGCGTGTACGCGGTGATTCTCGCGGGCTGGGCATCGAACTCGAAGTACGCGTTCCTCGGCGCGATGCGCGCCGCGGCACAGATGGTGTCGTACGAAATCTCGATGGGCTTCGCGCTGGTGCTCGTGCTGATGACGGCCGGCAGCCTGAACCTGTCGGAGATCGTCGGTTCGCAACAGCACGGCTTCTTCGCCGGCCACGGCGTGAACTTCCTGTCGTGGAACTGGCTGCCGCTGCTGCCGGCGTTCGTCGTGTACTTCATCTCGGGCATCGCCGAAACGAACCGCCACCCGTTCGACGTGGTGGAAGGGGAGTCGGAAATCGTCGCGGGTCACATGATCGACTACTCGGGTATGGCGTTCGCGCTGTTCTTCCTCGCCGAGTACATCAACATGATCGTGATCTCGGCGCTGGCTGCGACGCTGTTCCTCGGCGGCTGGGATGCGCCGTTCGAATTCCTGTCGTTCATCCCGGGCATCTTCTGGCTGGTGCTGAAGGTATTCGCACTGCTGTCGGTGTTCATCTGGGTCCGCGCGACGTTCCCGCGCTACCGTTACGACCAGATCATGCGCCTGGGCTGGAAGGTGTTCCTGCCCGTCACGGTGATCTGGGTGGTCGTGGTCGGCTGCTGGATGATGTCGCCGCTGAACATCTGGGTGAAGTAAGGACGAAATCATGACGGCTATCCAACACTTCTTTAAGACCTTCTTCCTGACCGAGCTGCTGAAGGGGCTCGCGCTGACCGGTCGTTACACGTTCAAGCGCAAGTTCACCGTGCAGTTCCCGGAAGAGAAGACCCCGATCTCGCCGCGTTTCCGCGGGCTGCATGCACTGCGCCGCTACGAAAACGGCGAAGAGCGCTGCATCGCGTGCAAGCTGTGCGAGGCCGTGTGCCCCGCGATGGCGATCACGATCGAATCGGAAACGCGCGCGGACAACACGCGCCGCACGACGCGCTACGACATCGACCTGACGAAGTGCATCTTCTGCGGTTTCTGCGAAGAGAGCTGCCCGGTCGACTCGATCGTCGAGACGCAGATTCTCGAGTACCACGGCGAAAAGCGCGGCGACCTGTATTTCACGAAGGAAATGCTGCTCGCGGTGGGCGATCGCTACGAGAAGGACATCGCCGCGGCGAAGGCTGCCGACGCGCCGTATCGTTGATTGTGTTTGCAGTGCCGGCCCGCAGCCAGGGCCGAGCCGCCGCGACGGGTGCGGCACGCGAGAGCGTCCCGCAAGCCGCGCCTGACTATGGCCTAACGATGAACCGGTAATCATGGAATTCACGACCGTACTGTTCTACATCTTCGCGCTGCTCCTGGTGGTATCAGGGCTGAAGGTGATCACTTCGCGCAACCCGGTGGCGTCTGCGCTTTTCCTTGTGCTGGCGTTCTTCAACGCCGCCGCGATCTGGATGCTGCTGGAAGCGGAGTTCCTCGCGATCCTGCTGGTGCTGGTCTACGTGGGCGCCGTGATGGTGCTGTTCCTGTTCGTCGTGATGATGCTGGATATCAACATCGACTACCTGCGCCGCGACTTCAAGCGCTTCGTGCCGATGGCGACCGTGGTCGGCGCGATCATCGTGATCGAGACCGCGCTGATCCTGTGGCGCGGTTACGGCGACACGCACACCGTGCATGCGATGGCGACGGGCGAGATGGCCAACTGGTCGAACACGCGCCTGATCGGCAAGGTCATCTACACCGACTACATCTTCGCGTTCGAAATCGCCGGTCTCGTGCTGCTGGTCGCGATCATCGCCGCGATCGGGCTGACCGAGCGCAAGGGCAAGGACAGCAAGCGCCAGCGCGTGTCGGATCAGGTCAAGGTGCGCCGCAACGACCGCGTGCGCCTCGTGAAGATGGAAGCGGACAAGCCGCAGCCGGAAACGGCGCAGAGCGAAGCCGGTTCGGGCACCAACGGCTAAGCGGAGGAAAAGAAAATCATGCTGACTCTTGCTCACTACCTTGTGCTCGGCGCGATCCTGTTTGCGATCGCGATCGTCGGGATCTTCCTGAACCGCCGCAACGTCATCATCATCCTGATGTCGATCGAACTGATGCTGCTGGCGGTGAATACCAACTTCGTCGCGTTCTCGCATTACCTCGGCGACGTGCACGGCCAGATCTTCGTGTTCTTCGTGCTGACCGTCGCGGCAGCGGAAGCCGCGATCGGTCTTGCGATTCTGGTGACCCTGTTCCGTAAGCTCGACACGATCAATGTCGAGGATCTCGATCAGCTCAAAGGTTAATTTCAGGCAACGCTGTTATGTCAACGACACTCAATGAAAACCTGCTGCTGGCGATTCCGCTCGCTCCGCTGGCCGGCTCGCTGATTGCGGGGCTGTTCGGGAACGCAGTCGGGCGCAAGGGCGCACACCGGATCACGATCCTCGGCGTGATGATCGCGTTCCTCCTGTCGGCGAAAGTCTTCCTCGACGTGATGGGCGGCGCAAGCTTCAACGCGACCGTCTACGAATGGATGAACGTCGGCTCGCTGAAACTCGAAGTCGGCTTCCTCGTCGATTCGCTGACCGCGATGATGATGGTCGTCGTGACCTTCGTCTCGCTGATGGTGCACGTGTACACGATCGGCTACATGGCGGAAGAAGACGGCTACCAGCGCTTCTTCTCGTACATCTCGCTGTTCACGTTCTCGATGCTGATGCTCGTGATGAGCAACAACTTCCTGCAGCTGTTCTTCGGCTGGGAAGCGGTGGGTCTGGTGTCGTACCTGCTGATCGGCTTCTACTTCACGCGTGAGAGCGCGATCTACGCGAACATGAAGGCGTTCCTCGTGAACCGCGTGGGCGACTTCGGCTTCCTGCTCGGCATCGGCCTGCTGCTCGCGTTCGCCGGCTCGATGAACTACGGCGAAGTGTTCGCGAAGCGCGCGGAACTCGCGAGCCTGCACTTCCCGGGCACCGACTGGGGCCTGCTGACCGTGGCCTGTATCTGCCTGTTCATCGGCGCGATGGGCAAGTCGGCACAGTTCCCGCTGCACGTGTGGCTGCCGGACTCGATGGAAGGCCCGACGCCGATTTCGGCGCTGATTCACGCGGCGACGATGGTGACGGCCGGTATCTTCATGGTGTCGCGCATGTCGCCGCTGTTCGAGCTGTCGGATACCGCGCTGTCGTTCATCACGGTGATCGGCGCGATCACGGCGCTCTTCATGGGCTTCCTCGGCATCGTCCAGAACGACATCAAGCGCGTGGTCGCGTACTCGACGCTGTCGCAGCTCGGCTACATGACCGTCGCGCTCGGCGTGTCCGCCTACCCGGTCGCCGTGTTCCACCTGATGACGCATGCGTTCTTCAAGGCGCTGCTGTTCCTCGGCGCCGGCTCGGTCATCATGGGCATGCACCACGACCAGGACATGCGCAACATGGGCGGCCTGCGCAAGTACATGCCGATCACGTGGATCACGTCGCTCGTCGGTTCGCTCGCGCTGATCGGCACGCCGTTCTTCTCGGGCTTCTACTCGAAGGATTCGATCATCGACGCGGTGAAGCTGTCGCACCTGCCGGGTTCGGGCTTCGCGTATTTCGCGGTGGTCGCGAGCGTGTTCGTCACGGCGCTGTACTCGTTCCGCATGTACTTCCTGGTGTTCCACGGCGAGGAGCGCTTCCGCAAGCCGAAGCACCCGGAATCGCCGATGGGCATGGCGGCCGCGCACGGCCACGACGATCACGGCCATGGCCACGGTCATGACGACCACGCACACGAGCCGCACGAGACCCCGTGGGTCGTGTGGGTGCCGCTGGTCCTGCTGGCGATCCCGTCGGTGATCATCGGTGCGATCGCGATCAGCCCGATGCTGTTCGGCGATTTCTTCCAGCATGGCGTCGCCTTCGACAAGGTGATCTTCATCGGCGAAAACCACCCGGCGCTCGCCGAGATGGCCGAAGAGTTCCACGGCTGGGTGGGCATGGGCCTGCACTCGGTGTCGGGCCTGCCGGTCTGGCTCGCGCTCGCCGGCGTCGTGGTCGCCTGGTTCCTGTACCTGAAGCGTCCGGAACTGCCGGCGTCGATCCGCCGCGCGTTCGGCCCGATCTACACGCTGCTGGACAACAAGTACTACCTGGACAAGATCAACGAAGTGGTGTTCGCCCGTGGTTCGGTGGCGATCGGCCGCGGCCTGTGGAAGGAAGGCGACGTCGTGGTGATCGACGGCCTCGTCAACGGCAGCGCCCGGTTCATCGGCTGGTTCGCCGGCGTGATCCGCTTCCTCCAATCCGGTTACATCTATCACTACGCGTTCGCCATGATCATCGGCATGCTGGGGCTCCTGACCCTGTTTGTAACGCTCGGCGGCAAATAAGGCGAGGGGACAAGAACAATGCACGCTTTTCCGATTCTCAGTACCGCGATCTGGTTGCCGATCGTTTTCGGCCTCCTGGTACTCGCGGTAGGTAACGACAAAAATCCGGGGACGGCCCGCTGGATCGCGCTGATCGGCTCGCTGCTCGGTCTCGCGGTCACGATCCCGCTGATCACGGGCTTCGACTCGAGCACGGCCGCGCTGCAGTTCGTCGAGAAGTCGACCTGGATCGAACGCTTCGACATCGCGTATCACCTCGGCGTCGACGGTATCTCGATGTGGTTCGTCGTGCTGACCGCGCTGATCACGGTGATCGTCGTGATCGCCGCGTGGGAAGTGATCACCGAGAACGTCGCGCAGTACCTCGCGGCGTTCCTGATCCTGTCCGGGATCATGATCGGCGTGTTCTCGGCGGCCGACGGCCTGCTGTTCTACGTGTTCTTCGAGGCGACCCTGATCCCGATGTACATCATCATCGGCGTGTGGGGCGGCCCGAACCGCGTGTACGCGGCGTTCAAGTTCTTCCTGTACACGCTGGCCGGCTCGCTGCTGATGCTGGTCGCGCTGATCTACCTGTACACGGAAACGCACTCGTTCGACCTCGCGACGTGGCAGAACGCGAAGATCGCGATGACGCCGCAGATCCTGTTGTTCATCGCCTTCTTCCTCGCCTTCGCGGTGAAGGTGCCGATGTGGCCGGTGCACACGTGGCTGCCGGACGCGCACGTGGAAGCGCCGACGGGCGGCTCGGTCGTGCTGGCCGCGATCATGCTGAAGCTCGGCGCCTACGGTTTCCTGCGCTTCTCGCTGCCGATCACGCCTGACGCGAGCCACTTCCTGGCACCGGTCGTGATCACGCTGTCGCTGATCGCGGTGATCTACATCGGCCTCGTCGCGATGGTGCAGGCCGACATGAAGAAGCTGGTCGCGTATTCGTCGATCGCGCACATGGGCTTCGTCACGCTCGGCTTCTTCATCTTCAACCAGCTCGGCGTCGAAGGCGCGATCATCCAGATGATCTCGCACGGCTTCGTGTCGGGCGCGATGTTCCTCTGCATCGGCGTGCTGTACGACCGCGTGCACTCGCGCCAGATCGCCGATTACGGCGGCGTCGTCAACGTGATGCCGAAGTTCGCGGCATTCGCGATGCTGTTCTCGATGGCCAACTGCGGCCTGCCGGGTACGTCGGGTTTCGTCGGCGAGTTCATGGTGATTCTCGCGGCCGTCCAGTACAACTTCTGGATCGCCTTCGGCGCGGCGTTCACGCTGATCCTCGGTGCGGCCTACACGCTGTGGATGTACAAGCGCGTGTACTTCGGCGCGGTGGCGAACGATCACGTTGCCAAGCTGAAGGACATCGGCCGTCGCGAATTCCTGATGCTGGCCGTGCTCGCCGCGTTCACGCTGCTGATGGGTCTTTATCCGAAGCCTTTCACGGACGTGATGCACGTTTCCGTGGAAAACCTCCTCTCCCACGTCGCGCAGTCGAAGCTGCCGCTGGCCCAGTAATCGCGAGCGGAGGAAACCAAGATCATGAATGCTCCTATGAATGTCCTGTTGCCTGACGCGCTGGTGATGGCCGCCATCGTCGTCGCATGGCTGAACGACACCTTTACCGGTGCTTCCGGCCGCCGCCTGACCTATCTGATCGCGGTCGTTTCGTCGGTCGTCGCGGGCGTGTGGTTCGCGGTGCAGGCACTCGACCCGCAGCAGTACTACTTCTTCTCGAAGATGGTCGTCGTCGACTCGTTCGCGAGCACGATGAAGGCCGTCGTGTCGTTCGGTTTCGCGGTCTCGCTGGTCTATTCGCGCAAGTACCTCGAAGATCGCGACATGTTCCGCGGCGACGTGTTCCTGCTCGGCATGTTCTCGCTGCTCGGCCAGCTGGTCATGGTGTCGGGCAACAACTTCCTGACGCTGTACCTCGGTCTCGAACTGATGTCGCTGTCGCTGTATGCCGTGATCGCGCTGCGCCGCGACGCCGCGCAGTCGAGCGAAGCCGCGATGAAGTACTACGTGCTGGGCGCGCTCGCGTCGGGCTTCGTGCTGTACGGCATCTCGATGCTCTACGGCGCGACCGGCTCGCTCGAGCTGGGCGAGGTGTACAAGGCCGTCGGCGGCAACACCGACGCAGCCGTGCTGATGTTCGGCGTGGTCTTCATCGTCGCCGGTATCGCGTTCAAGCTGGGTGCCGTGCCGTTCCACATGTGGGTGCCGGACGTCTACCAGGGCGCACCGACCGCGATGACGCTGTTCGTCGGCGGCGGCCCGAAGGTTGCCGCGTTCGCGTGGGGCCTGCGTTTCCTGGTGATGGGCCTGCTGCCGCTCGCCCAGAACTGGCAGACCGCGCTCGTGATCCTCGCCGCGCTGTCGCTGATCGTCGGCAACATCACCGGTATCGTCCAGCGCAACATCAAGCGGATGCTCGCCTACTCGGCGATCTCGAACATGGGCTTCGTGCTGCTCGGCCTGCTCGCGGGCATCGTGAAGGGCGACGCGGCGGCACCGGCGAACGCCTACAGCTCGGCGATGTTCTACGCGATCGTCTACCTGATCACGACGCTCGGCTCGTTCGGCGTGGTGATGCTGCTCGCACGCCGCGATTTCGAAGCGGAAACGATCGACGACTTCAAGGGCCTCAACAAGCGCAGCCCGGTGTTCGCGTTCGTGATGATGGTCATGATGTTCTCGCTGGCCGGCATCCCGCCGACCGTCGGCTTCTATGCGAAGCTGGCCGTGCTCGAGGCGACCGTCAACGCGGGCCTCACGTGGCTGGCCGTGCTGGCCGTGATCACGTCGCTGTTCGGCGCGTTCTACTACCTGCGCATCGTGAAGCTGATGTATTTCGATGCACCGCAGGATTCGACGCCGATCACGGGTGATTTCTGCAAGCGCACGATCCTCGTGCTGAACGGCCTGGCGGTCGTCGTGCTCGGCCTGATTCCGAGCCCGCTGCTGACGGCCTGCCTGCAGGCAATTCGTCACACGCTGCCGCTGTAATGTCGGCAGCCGGCTGGTTTATCGTGCTGTTGGCGCTCGTATGCGCCAACCTCCCGTTCCTGAACCAACGCCTCTTCGCCGTCGTGCCGTTCGGCGCGGCGAAGAAGAGCGCGTGGGTGCGGATCGGCGAGCTGATCGTGCTGTATTTCATCGTCGGCGCGCTCGGCTTCTGGCTCGAATCGCGTGCCGGCAACCGCTTTGAACAGGGCTGGCAGTTTTACGCGATCACGTTCAGTCTGTTCGTCGTGTTCGCGTTCCCCGGCTTCACGTTCCAGTATCTCGTCAAACGACGCTGACGGCCCCCGGCCGTCCGTCGTGCTCATCCAGGAGCCGCCGATGGCCGAACTACCCAATCACGACGCCGCACTGACCGAAACCTGCCTCGAGAGCGAGGCGATTTTCGAAGGCGCGTTCCTCAAGCTCAAGCGCGACACCGTCCGTCTGCCGGACGGCAAGAAGGCCACGCGCGAATACGTCCAGCATCCGGGCGCGGTGATGGTGATCCCGCTGTTCGACGACGGCCGCGTGCTGATGGAAAGCCAGTATCGCTATCCGATCGGCAAGGTGATGGCCGAATTCCCGGCCGGCAAGCTCGATCCGGACGAAGGCGCGCTCGCGTGCGCGGTGCGCGAACTGCGCGAGGAAACGGGCTACACGGCGCGTGAATACGTGTTCCTGGCCCGCATTCACCCGATCATTTCCTATTCGACCGAATTCATCGACCTGTATCTTGCGCGTGGGCTGACGGCCGGCGAGCGCAAGCTCGACGAAGGCGAATTCCTCGAGACCTTCACCGCGACGCAGGCCGACCTGCAGGAGTGGGTGCGCACGGGCCAGATCACCGACGTGAAGACGATCATCGGCATGATGTGGCTCGACAAGGTGCTGTCCGGCGCCTGGCCGCTCGGGCCGGTCCTGACGCCCTGAGCGTCGCGCCAACGGCGGGCGGGGCGCCGCGTTACAATCCGGTGACGCGGTGCGTTCGTCCCGCGCGATCGGGATTTAGCACGATCGTTCACAAAACCGCAATTTGCGCTACACTCGTCACACGCCCTGATTCAGCATGAAGGTCCTCGATTTACAGTGCCCGCACGGTCATCGGTTCGAAGGCTGGTTCGCTTCCGCCGATGAATTCGAAGCGCAGTTGTCCCGCAAGCTGGTCGAATGTCCGGTGTGCGGAACGACCGAGGTCAACCGTCTGCCGTCGGCGCCGCGCCTGAACTTGTCGGGCGCGACGCAGGCCCGGCCGGCCGATCCGCGTGCGCTGCAGGCGCAGGTGATGCGTGCGCTGCGCGAGGTGCTGGAGAAAACCGAGAATGTGGGCGAGCGCTTCGCCGAGGAAGCGCGGCGCATCCATTACAACGAGGCGCCCGCACGCAGCATTCGTGGCGTCACGACGCCGGAAGATGCGCAATCCTTGGCCGAAGAAGGCATCGACGTGATGCCGCTGCCGATTCCTGCCGCACTGAAAGAACCGCTGCAATGACGCATGCAGCGGATCCTTGCCGGGGCGGACGGCCGCGGCGAGCGTCTGCATGAGACCGGAGCAACCGCTGAAGCGCGCACTCCGGCCGACAGGAGACACTGCGCATGGATCTGGATTATTCCCCCGCCGACGACGCGTTCCGCGCCGACGTCCGCGCCTGGCTCGAGGCCAACCTGCCTCACGCGCTGCGCGCCAAAGTACTCGATCACAAACGACTCGACCGCGAGGATTTCGCGAGCTGGCACCGGATTCTCGGCCAGCGCGGCTGGTCCGCGCCCGCGTGGCCCGTCGAATACGGCGGCCCGGGCTGGAACGCGACGCAGCGACACATCTGGGATGAGGAGTGCGCGCGGATCGGCGCGCCGACCGTGCTGCCGTTCGGCGTGTCGATGGTCGCACCGGTGCTGATGAAGTACGGCAGCGAGGCGCAGAAACGCCACTATCTGCCGCGCATACTCGACGGTTCCGACTGGTGGTGCCAGGGTTACTCGGAGCCCGGTTCGGGATCCGATCTCGCATCGCTGCGCACGCGCGCCGAGCGCCATGGCGACCACTACGTCGTCAACGGCCAGAAGACCTGGACGACGCTCGGCCAGCACGCCGACATGATGTTCTGCCTCGTCCGGACCGATCCGGCCGCGAAGAAGCAGGAGGGCATCTCGTTCCTGCTGATCGACATGAAGACGCCCGGCATCACCGTGCGCCCGATCGTCATGCTCGACGAGGACCACGAGGTCAACGAAGTGTTCTTCGAGGACGTGAAGGTGCCGGTCGAGAACCTCGTCGGCGACGAGAACCGCGGCTGGACCTACGCGAAATACCTGCTCGGCCACGAGCGCACCGGCATCGCACGCGTCGGCGCGTCGAAACGCGAGCTCGCGTTCCTGAAGCGCGTGGCGTCGAACCAGCGCAAGAACGGCAAGCCGTTGCTCGCCGATCCGGTATTTGCCGCGAAGGTCGCGGCGCTCGAAGTCGAGCTGATGGCGCTCGAGGTGACGGTGCTGCGTGTCGTCAGCCGCGAGACGAGCGGCAAGGGGCCCGGCCCCGAGGCATCGATGCTGAAGATCAAGGGCACCGAGGTGCAGCAGGCGCTCACCGAACTGATGGTCGATGCGATCGGCCCGCTCGCCGCGCCGTTCGACGTGCCGTTCCTCGACGGCGAGCGCGAGCACAGCATCGCGGGCGACGACGATGCGGCGCCGCTTGCCGCGTACTACTTCAATTACCGGAAGACGTCGATCTACGGTGGCTCGAACGAGATCCAGAAGAACATCATCGCGCAGATGATTCTGGGGCTGTGATCAGGGAACGGAGACAACCATGGATTTCAGCTTTACCGATGAGCAGCAGCAGTTCGCCGACGCGCTGCGCCGGTATCTCGGCGAGCAATACGGCTTCGACGCGCGTCAGGCGATCGTGCGCGGCGACACGGGCGTCTCGGACGCGCAATGGCGCGCATTCACCGAACTGGGGTTGACCGCATTGCCGGTGCCCGACGCCCAGGGCGGCTTCGGCGGCGGTCCGGTCGACATGCTGGTCGTGATGCAGGAGCTCGGCCGCGCGCTCGTGATCGAGCCGTACTGGGCCACGGCGGTCGGCGTCGAGGCACTGCGCATCGCCGGCTCCGGCGCGGGCGACGATGCCGCGTTGCTGGAGGCGGTGGCGCAGGGACAGAAACGGCTGGCGGTTGCGTTCCATGAGCCGCAGGCGCGCTACGATTTGTACGAGCTCGACACGCATGCGCGCGAGCACGGCGGCACGTACCGGCTGACCGGCATCAAGTCGGTCGTTCAGCACGGCGCACAGGCGCATGCGTGGATCGTGCCCGCGCGTGTCGATGGCGGCGGCATCGGCCTGTTCGTCGTCGAACGCGACGCGGCGAACGCGAAGGTGACCGACTACCGGACGATCGACGGCCAGCGTGCCGCGACGATCGAATTCAACGCAACGCCGGCCCGGCTGCTGACGGGCGGTGCGCGCGACGCGGCGGCGCTCGAGCAGGTTGCCGATTACGCGACGTTCCTGCTGTGCGCGGAAGCGGTCGGCGCACTCGACGAGCTGAATCGCGCGACGGTCGAATACACGAAGACGCGCGAGCAGTTCGGCGTGCCGATCGCGCGTTTTCAGGCACTGCAGCACCGGATGGTCGACATGCTGATCCATGCGGAGCAGGCGCGCTCGCTGACCTATCTGGCGGCGGTGCGCTACGCGAGCGGCGACGCCGATGCGCGGCGCAAGGCCGTGTCCGCCGCGAAGGCACGTGTCGGCGCGGCCGCGCGTTTCGTCGGGCAGCAGGCCATTCAGTTGCATGGTGGCATGGGCGTGACCAACGAGGTCGCCGCCGCGCATTTGTTCAAGCGGCTGACGATCATCGAGACGACGCTCGGCGACACCGACCATCATCTTGCCCGGATCGCGGCGCTGCCCGATTTCGCGCAGGCCGACGCGGCATGACGGCGACGCGCGAGCGCGCCAGACAAGGAGACTTGCAAGTGGGTATCAGTTACGAAGACCTGGTGGTCGGCAGCACGACCGAAGTGGGCCGCTACACGTTCGAGCCCGACGACATCAAGGCGTTCGCGCAGCGCTACGATCCGCAACCGTTCCATCTCGACGAGGCGGCCGGGAAGGCATCGCATTTCGGCGGCCTCGTCGCGAGCGGCTGGCATACGTGCTCGGTGTTCATGAGCCTGCTCGTCCGGAAGCTCGGGCCGGATTCGACCAGCATGGGCTCGCCGGGCATCGACTCGATCCGCTGGCTCAAGCCGGTGCGGGCCGGCGACACGATCACGATGTACCAGAAGGTTCACGACAAGCGCGTGTCGGAGAGCAAGCCTGACCGCGGCATCGTGTCGACGGAGTGGGTCGGCGTGAACGAAGCCGGCGAGACGGTGATCAGCGTGCATACGAAGGTGCTTTTCGGGCTGCGCCATCCGGGAGGGGCGAGCGCATGACGGACGTGACCTTGCCGCTGATCGCGTCGGCCGAGGCGTTGCAGGCACGGGTCGGCGCAGAGCCGCTCGCGAGCGGCTGGATCGCGATCGACCAGCATCGCGTCGACGGTTTCGCCGACGCGACCGGCGATCATCAATGGATTCACGTCGATCCCGAGCGCGCCCGACGCGAGTCGCCGTTCGGCGGACCGATCGCGCACGGGTTCCTGACGCTGTCGCTGATTCCCGCGTTGATGACCGATGCGATGCGCTTCGAGCAGAAGATGGGCGTGAACTACGGGCTGAATCGCGTGCGATTCCTGAAGCCGGTGCCGGTCGGTGCACGCGTGCGTGCGCTCTTCGCGGTGAAGGAAACCGCCGGCGCCGCGCAGGGCGGGGTGCAGGTGACGTGGTCGGTGTCGATCCAGGTCGAGCGTCCCGATGCGCCGCTGCTGGTGTGCGCGGCGGAGTTCATCACGCTGCACTACTTCTGACGCGCGGGGCGGCAGGCACGCTTGCCGCCCCGTCCGTCACCTGCGTGTCAGTGCTTCGCGTACTGCGTCGCGCCGAACAGCACTTCTCGAGCCTTGTCGTCCTGCAGTGCCTTGCGCATCGACGCGAGCACCTCGACGCCGCGCTGCACGGCGGGTCGCGCGGCGATCGCGTCGTACCAGCGCTTCACGTTCGGCAACTCGTCGAGCACGATGCCCTGGTTTTGCCACGAACGCGTCCACGGGAACGTCGCAATGTCTGCGATCGTGTACGCGTCGCCCGCGAGATATTCGGATTCGCCGAGGCGTTTGTCCATCACGTTGTACAGGCGTTTCGCTTCGTTCGTGTAGCGGTTGACCGCGTATTCGATCTTCTCCGGCGCGTACAGGCGGAAGTGGTGCGCCTGCCCGAGCATCGGGCCGACGCCGCCCATCTGGAACATCAGCCACTCGAGCGTTGCATAGCGCGCGGCCGGATCGGTCGGCAGGAACTTGCCGGTCTTCTCCGCGAGATAGATCAGGATCGCGCCCGATTCGAACAGCGAGATCGGTTTGCCGCCGGGACCGTCCGGATCGACGATGGCCGGGATCTTGTTGTTCGGGCTGATCTTCAGGAAGTCGGGCTTGAACTGGTCGCCCGCGCCGATATCGACCGGATGTGCACGGTATGCGAGGCCCGTTTCCTCGAGCATGATGTGCACCTTGTGGCCGTTCGGGGTCGCCCAGCTATAGACGTCGATCATCGTCAACTCCTCGGTTGCATGCGCGAAAACGGCGCCGGGGGCGCCGCGACAGGCGGACATTAGAGCATGGATCGACGCGGGCTGCTGGCGACGGAAACGTGCCTGGCGATGCGTGTGCGCAGGCGGCGTGAAGCGCGCCGCCGACGTCGGGCGCGACGTGCGTCAGTGCATTTCTTGCGCGGTATCGAGCGCCGTTACGACCGGGCGGCGTCGCGTCGTCACGGGAGAAGGCTGGCTCGATCAGCGCTTGTAACGCGGCTGGCGTTTCTCGAGAAACGCGGTGATGCCTTCGAGCCCGTCCGCATGATGCAGCGACGCGACGAAATGATCGCGCTCGGTACCGAGATGCGGTTCGAGCGATTGCGTCGTCGCATCGTCGAGCAGCGACTTGATGCGTGTGAGGGCGTTCGGCGAGATGCCGGCGAGTGCGTCGGCCCACGCGAGCGCGTCGGTCAGTGCCGCGCCGGGCACGGCGAGCCGGTTGACGACGCCGAGCGCATGCAGGCGTTCGGCCGTGACCGGCTTGCCTTCGAACAGAAGTTCGGCCGCTATCGCGCGCGGCAGTGCGCGCGCGAGGAACCACGAACCGCCGCCGTCCGGCGTGAGGCCCACACGCGCATACGACATCACGAATTTCGCGTCGTGCGCGGCGACGATCAGGTCGCACGCGAGCGCGAGCGAGAAACCCGCGCCGGCCGCGGCGCCTTCGACGGCTGCGATCACCGGTTTCGTCGACGCGCGGATCGCCGTGACCCAAGCGGCGAGCTGGTCGATGCTGTCGGCCTGGTAGGACGGATCCTTCGAACGGTTCTCGAGCAGCCGGTTCAGGTTGCCGCCCGCGCAGAAGAAGCGATCGGCACCGGTCAGGACGACTGCTCGAATCGCGGGATCGCGATCGGCGGTGGCAATCGCCTCGATGCCGGCCGCGTACATGTCGGGATGCAGCGCATTGCGCGCGCCGGGATTGGACAGCGTGAGGACGAGCGTCGAATCGCTCTCGGGCGGACGCGAGGCCAGCAGTTCAGCACTCATGCGAGCGTGTCTCCATCGGATGGCGGGGCGGCTGCGCCGCGCATGTTGCGCGAACAGCCGGAATGGCTGCCGCAGCGGATGTAATGTTGTCGTGACGAACGCAAAACTTGCTTTAGACTAGCACGAACGTGCTTTTCGGCGCGACGAATCTCGATGCGGCCGGCACCGTTACGGCCGCGCTTCAGCAAGGAAGGAGACCCTGATGCTACAGCTGTGCGGTATGCCGTTGTCCAACTATTACAACAAGGTGAAGTTCGTGCTGCTCGAGCACGACATTCCGTTCGAGGAGTCGGTGTGCGGTTTGCCGATCAGCGATCCGGCCCGGCTCGTCGATTCGCCGCTCGGCAAGATTCCGTTCCTGAAGACCGAGGAAGGCGCATTGTTCGAGTCGCAGGCGATCGTCGAATACTTGGCCGCGCGCTATCCCGAAAAAGGCATTTTCCCGGCGAGTCCGTTCGCGGCCGCGAAGGTGCGCGAACTGGTCGAGACGCTCGAGCTGTATCTCGAATGGATGACGCGCGAGGTCTATACGGAGGCATTTTTCGGCGGCAAGGTCAGCGACGGGACGAAGGCGCACGTCGAGAAGCGCCTGCCGCGCGCGATCGATGCGTTCAAGCAGATGACGCGGTTTTCGCCGTATGTGCTCGGCGAGACGTTCGGCCTCGCGGACATCGCCGCGTGGGTTCATCTGCCGGTCATCGGGATGGCGACGAAGGCGATATTCGGGCGCGATTTCCTGCTCGACGCCGGCATCGACTGGAAGGCGCACGCGAAGCAGGTCGGCGAGCGTCCGGCCGCGCAGCGCGTGGCCGCCGAGCGCAAGGCATATATCGAAGCGACGCGCGTCGCGCGCTCGTAAGCGCGGTTCCGGCAGGGCGGCGGGGGCCGCCCATACGGGGTTTACAGGCGGGCGAGCCGTTCGAGCGCGGACGCGAGCGTGCTTTCCTGCTTCGCGAAGCAGAAGCGTACGACGCCCGATTCATGCGGCTCGTGATAGAACGCCGACACCGGAATGGCGGCCACGCCGATCTCCGACGTGAGCCACTTCGAGAATTCCGCCTCGGGCAGGTCGCTGATCGCCGAGTAATCGACGCACTGAAAGTACGTGCCCGTGCACGGCAGCAGCTTGAAGCGCGTGCGCTCGAGGCCCGCACGGAAGAAGTCGCGCTTCTTCTGGTAGAAACCGGCCAGCGACAGATACGGTGCCGGGTCGCGCAGGTAGTCGGCGAGCCCGATCTGCATCGGCGTGTTCACCGTGAAGACGTTGAACTGGTGGACCTTGCGGAATTCCGCGGTCAGCGCGGCAGGCGCCGCGACGTAGCCGACCTTCCAGCCCGTCACGTGATAGGTCTTGCCGAAGCTCGACACGATGAAGCTGCGTGCGGCGAGTTCCGGGTAGCGCGCAACGCTTTCGTGGCGTGCACCGTCGTAGACCATGTGCTCGTACACTTCGTCGGACAGGATCAGCACGTTGGTGCCGCGCACGATGTCCGCGAGCTTGCGCATGTCCGCCTCGCGCCACACGGTACCCGTCGGGTTGTGCGGCGTGTTGATCAGGATCATTCGCGTTTTCGGCGTGATCGCGGCCGCGAGGCGGTCGAACGGGATCGCATAATCGGGCGCCTCGAGCGTGACGAACACGGGCTTGCCGCCCGCGAGCTCGATCGACGGCAGGTAGCTGTCGTAGGTCGGTTCGACGACGATCACTTCATCGCCCGGATGCACCGCGCACAGGATCGCCGTCAGCAGCGCCTGCGTCGCGCCGGCCGTCACCGTGATCTCGGTGGCCGGATCGTAGCGCCGGCCATAGACCTGCGCGATCTTGTCGGCGATCGCGTCGCGCAGCGGTGCGACGCCGGCCATCGGCGGATACTGGTTGTGCCCGTTGCGCATCGCGGTCGCGACCGCATCGACGATGCGCGGATCGCAATCGAAATCCGGGAAGCCCTGGCCGAGGTTCACCGCGCCTTTTTCGGCGGCAAGCGCGCTCATGACCGTGAAGATCGTCGTGCCGACGTTCGGCAGGCGCGAGGGGAAAACGGGAGTCGTTGGCATGTCTGAAGGAGCGTTCATCGATACGGTCGGATTCGGGTGGTGCGGCGCAGGTCAGGCCGGCGTGGTCGTCGTGTCCGGTGCGGCGTCGAGCGCGCAGGCCTCGGCAAACGGCGCGGGCTGCGCGATCCGGAAGCCGAAGTCGCGTGCGGTGCGCTTCGCGAGTTTCAGCAGCGCGCGGTCTTTCGATACGAGCCACTCGGCCTGCGCGGCGCGGGCAAGTTCGAGAAACTTCTGGTCGTCGCGGTCCTTGCACTTCGGCAGCGGCGGCGCGTCGGCGTCGACAGGCGGCGGCTCGACGAGGCTCGCGAGGCGGGCGACGGTCGCGAGTGCGGCCGCCTTGTCGATCGCGCGCGACTGGAACTGCGGATAGTCGAGCACGTATTCGAGCTCGGTCAGGCAGCGGCCGTCGATCACGGCGGCAAGCGCGCCGCTTTCCAGCGCGGCCCGGATCGGGCGCGTAGCGGGGTCGTCGAATACGAGGATGTCGATCCAGACGTTCGAGTCGAGCACGACGCGGTGCGCGGCGTGCGGGGCGAGAGAGCGGGTCATTCGTTACAATCGGTGGTTTTCGTCTGACCGCAAGGCACGGCGTGCCAGCGAGCCTCTATGATAATCGTTCTCTCTCCAGCCAAATCCCTCGACTACGATACGCCCGCGCACGTCCAGTCTTACACGAAGCCTGCATTCGTCGACGACGCGTCCGAGCTGATCGACGGCCTGCGCAAGCTGTCGCCGCAGGACATCGCGACGCTGATGGATATCTCCGATCCGCTTGCGCGCCTGAATTTCCAGCGCTATGCCGACTGGTCGCGGTCCTTCACGCCGGCCAATGCGAAGCAGGCCGTGCTCGCGTTCAACGGCGACGTCTATGAAGGTTTCGACGCGAAATCGCTGTCGTCGGCCGATCTCGACTATGCGCAGCAGCACGTGCGCGTGCTGTCGGGCCTGTACGGATTGCTGCGTCCGCTCGACCTGCTGCAGCCGTACCGGCTCGAGATGGGCACGCGCTTCGCGAACGCGCGCGGCAAGGATCTGTACGCGTTCTGGGGCGACCGCATCACGCGGGCGCTGAACGAGCAGCTCGAGACGCGCAGCGGCGCGGCGCGTGTGCTGGTCAACTGCGCGTCGACCGAATACTTCAAGTCGGTCAAGCCGAAGCTGCTGGCCGCGCCGGTCGTCACGCCGGTGTTCGAGGACTGGAAGGGCGGCCGCTACAAGATCATCAGCTTCCATGCGAAGCGCGCGCGCGGGCTGATGGCGCGTTTTGTCGTCGAGAACCGGATTGCCGACCCGAAGGCACTGAAGGATTTTGCGACGGAAGGCTATGCGTTCGACGCGGCTGCGTCGAACGATTCGACGTACGTATATCGCCGGCGAGTCGGCGAGTGACCCGGCCGGCCGTTCACGAGACGGCCGGCACGTGCATGAGGCCCGGCGCGCGGCATACCGTGCGTTCGGCCGCCCGCTTTACATGGGACCGGTGCGAGCGTCAAAGCGCTCACGCCGATCGACAAAGGAGAGACAGATGGCCCTTTCGATCACCAGCAATTTCGACGCAGGCGCGATCGACGTCGTGTCGTGCGACAGCCCCGACGCGATCCGGCTGCGCGTGCGCGGCGACAATCGCTCGGAATTCGCGCAATGGTTTTACTACCGGCTGACGGGCGCGCGCGGCGAGCGGTGCGTGATGACGTTCGAGAACGCGGCCGAATGCGCGTATCCGTCGGGCTGGCGCAACTACCAGGCGGTGGCGAGCTACGATCGGGTCGACTGGTTTCGCGTGCCGACGACGTTCGACGGCAAGACGATGACCATCGACCATACGCCGGAGTTCGACAGCATCTACTACGCGTATTTCGAGCCGTATTCGGAAGAGCGTCATGCGGCGTTTCTCGGCGCGGTCCAGCAGCTGCCGCAGGCGAGCGTCGTCGAACTTGGCCGTACGGTCGAAGGCCGTCCGATGTCGCTGCTGACGCTCGGCACGCCGGAAACCGGCGACGCGCCGAAGAAGAAGGTATGGATCATCGCGCGCCAGCATCCGGGCGAGTCGATGGCCGAGTGGTTCGTCGAGGGCCTCGTCAAGCGGCTGGCGGGATGGGGCGACTGGGCTGGCGATCCGGTCGCGCGCAAGCTCTACGATCGCGTGACGTTCCACATCGTCCCGAACATGAACCCGGACGGCAGCGTGCATGGCAATCTGCGCACCAATGCGGCAGGCGCGAACCTGAATCGCGAGTGGATGGCGCCGGATGCCGAGCGCAGCCCCGAAGTGCTGGCCGTCCGTGACGCGATCCATGCGATCGGCTGCGACATGTTCTTCGACATTCACGGCGATGAGGATCTGCCGTACGTGTTCGTCGCCGGTTCGGAGATGCTGCCGAGCTTTACCGCGCAGCAGGGCAAGGAACAGGCCGCGTTCATCGACGCGTTCAAGGTCGCGAGTCCCGACTTCCAGACCGAGCACGGCTATGCGGCAAGCAAGTACAAGGAAGATGCGCTCAAGCTGGCGTCGAAATACATCGGCCACCAGTTCGGTTGCCTGTCGCTGACGCTCGAGATGCCGTTCAAGGACAACGCGAACCTGCCCGACGAGCGCGTCGGCTGGAACAGCGAGCGCAGCGCGGCGCTTGGCGCGGCGATGCTGGCCGCGATCCTGGTGCACGTCGACACGTTCGCGTAAGCGTATCGTCGCCATATGAAAAAAGCCGGGGCATCACAGGATGCCCCGGCTTTTTTGCGTCTGTCGTTGCCGCTCGGTCGTATCAGGACTTCTTCGCGGTTTTTTTCTTGACGGCTTTCTTCTGGCCGCTCGATTTCTTCGTGGTCACGGCCTTCTTGCCGGTGCGGCCCGATGCCTTCGCCTTGGCCTTGCCGCGGTGCGACTTGCCCTTGAACTTCTTCGTCGACGACGAGCGTTCCACGCGCGGCTTCAGCGGTGGGACGGGGTCGTTCCAGCTGAACGCGAGCATTTGCTGGCCGACATAACCGCAACGGAATTTCAGCGGCGTCGGGTCGCTGCCGTCGCTGTGAATGCCTTGCCCGTCGACCGTGACGATGTTGTCGACCTTCACGCGCTGCTTGCCCTGGTCGAACGAGTCGTTCCACGGCGTGATCGTCGCGTTGCCGCTGTCGAATGCGTTCGGCGCGAAGTCGACGCGGTCGAACGCTGTCGAGGTACTGGCGATGAAGCTGCCGTGCGCCGCACAATCGGCGGCGAGCGGATCGGCATGCATCTCGTTGACGAATTTGTTGATCAGTTCGGAGCGCTGGTCGAGCAGGTCGGCGAATGCCGGTGTGGGAAGCGCAAGCGACAGGCCCGCGATACAGGCTGCCAGCTTGCCGAGCGCCCGGAAAATCCGGAGCGAGGCAGGTGAGCTGTCCATCTGGTTATTGGTGAGGAGCGAATGAGACATCGGGCTCCTATAGATGCCCGATGAAGAACAGGAGTTCAATCTTAGCGTAAAAAAGTTGTGCGGCAGTAGACGGCCTGTTCTGCCGCGCCGCGGAAGAGGCGTGCGGCATGCGTGGACCGTGTGTGAATCCGGAGGAAATTCAGGCGCGCGGGCCGCCGAGGCGATAGCGCCGGACGTCGAAGGTCGTGACCCACGCAGGGCGGTAGACGGCGATGAGTGCCGTCGCCATGCCGGTGAACCACGCTTCGCCGAGCGCGAGCAGCGCGGTGTTCAGCAGATAGCCGGCCGGAATGACGACGGGCACGCCGTCCGCGAGCGCGAGCTGGACACCGGCCGCCGCTGCGGCGACCGCGACGATCGCGATGGCCGGCGACAGGAACCCCTGCCCGGTGATGAACGATGCGAGATTGTGCGGCAACCACGCGAGCGCGGCGCGCTGCAGCAACGCCGACACGGCGACAGGGAGCGCCCCGTAGATCAGATAGGTCAGGCCAATGCCCTGCCACGGCGCGTCGAAGATGATCGCGGCAACCGCCGTGACGGCGCCCATTGCGATCAGCGCGAGTGTCCAGTCGAACAGTGTGACGAGCAGCGTGGCGCCAAGCAAATGCATGACGATGCCGTCTTCGAGCCAGGCATTCGATGCCCAGAGGACCGAAATTGCGGTGACGAGCGCGAGCCACACGTGCTGCAGCGTGGCATCCTGCAGGCGTACGAACGGGCGATTCCAGATCGCGAGCGCGAGCAGGGCCGCGGCGGCGATCCAGCCACCGATGCCAACCCAGAGCGGAAGCGGTGTGAAAAGAAAACCCATGCGTTCATATTACTCGTTGAGCATCAAAGGTGGGAATCCACACATACCGACCGTCGCAATATCGAGACTGTTTGCCTAGCGCCCGCGCCGGAACCGTGCCGGTGGCTCGGCGGCGAGTGGCAGGTCTTGCGTGCCGGCGTTCACGGCCGGCAATGGGTACGGATGGTCGTTCCGTTGTGCACGCAGCGGAACCGGACCGCGTTCGCCGATGTTCGGTTTGCGTGCGCGGTTGCGGTTCGCCAGCAGCACCTCGAGGTGCGGCGAGAGCCAGCCGTTGTAGATCGCGACCGCGGCGGCGCGGTTTGCGGCACCGAGCTGCTGGAAGATGCTGGCGAGGTGGATCTTCACGGTGCCTTCGCTGATGCCGAGCGTCCGGGCGATCATCTTGTTCGTGCTGCCCATGTGGACGAAGCGCATGATCTGCGCTTGCCGCGGCGACAGGAGGCCGCTGGGCGGGCGGCGGGGAAGCGATCCGGCAAGCGTCTGGAAATGGGCATCGTGGCGTGCCGCGGCCACGGAGGGCAGCAGACTCAGCGCGCTCGGCGGAATGTAGTGCCCGCCCAGCAGCACGATCTCGAGCGCCCGCACGATCAGGTGCGGCCGCGTGGAGTGCGGGATCACGCCCGCGACACCATGGTTGAAGAAGCGCTGGACGGCATCGGGTGGCGCTTCGTCGACCAGCACGGCGGCCGGTGTCGGCGAGCACGCGCTGCAGATCGCCTGAAGCTCGCCGAGCCGGCCTACGTCGAGCCAGTCGATCGCGACGAGGTCGAAGCGCTGGGCACGCAGCAGGCGGCGCGCCTGGAAACTGTCGGGCGCATCGTTGATGCTGGCGTGACGGTCGATCTGCCGCAGCAGGGCCTTCAGTCCATCACGCCGCTCGGCGTCTGAATTGAGCATCAGGAACCGCATATTCAATCTCCGTTAGGTTGAGTCATTGATTGCTGTCGGGCATGCGTTGATTCCGATCATGACAAAGACCTTACACGATGTCTGCTAGGCTGAAAGGCTTAGGAGTTGTCCGAAATTTCGGGCGGAAAAGGATCGGACAAGAAAAAAAGCCGCTCCGGCGGGAACCGGGAGCGGCTTCGGACCGACAGGCCGTGGCGGCCTGCGGCGTCGGATCAGTGGAAGTGCGGCTGGGCGGGCGATGCGTCTTCCGGCATTTCCGCATGGACGATTTCGCCGAGCGGATCCGCGTAGAGCGGCACGCCGCAGTCGTCGCAGTATTCCGGTTCGAAGCGGCCCGCGTGCCTGCGGACGTCGGTTACGCCGCATTCCTTCAGCAGGCTCACGATTT
This sequence comes from Burkholderia sp. L-4, assembly GCF_056856535.1. Lineage (NCBI taxonomy): Bacteria > Pseudomonadati > Pseudomonadota > Betaproteobacteria > Burkholderiales > Burkholderiaceae > Burkholderia > Burkholderia sp. L-4. The sequence goes on along the minus strand of NZ_JBXEOX010000001.1, from coordinate 2,539,040 downwards.
CCTCGAGCGGTCCTTCCATCGGCGCTTCGTCTTCGAGCGTCGCGTTGTCGATCGACACGTCGCCGTTTTCGCGGCCGTACAGCGGCCAGACGACGCCGTAGATCACGTCGTTGCTGGCGCGCCGCGTGAAGCCGACGCGATACTCGTCGATGCGGCGTTCGCCGAAGCCGGCGACCACCGCGCGCAACTCCTGCGGCGCCGCACCAAGTGTGTCAAACAGATAACGAATGGCCGTTCGTACCGTGTGCGGACGGATACGCTCGTCCGCATCGCGGCAGGCCGAGTAGTACGCGTCCGGAAGCAGGCATTCGAATTCGCAGCCGGGCAGGGCGATCGACAGGTTCGGGCCGCCCTGGGCCGTCCACTGCTCGAGACACTGGCCGCGTTCGATCCGGCTGCCGTTCTCCTCTTCCTGCCAGCGGAACAGCGGCGCGCCGGCAGGCGCGGCGACGACCGCAAGGAGGAAGCGGGGATCGGCCAGGATCGGCGACGTTTCGGGCAGGTCGCCGAAGCCCAGTTTGGGCGTGTGCTGGCCGATCGCCGCATGCGCGAGCTGCTGCGCAAGGCGGTAGGTCTCGACGTGGTGCCGCGGCAGCTGGTCGATGCTGTAGAGGAACGGCGCCAGCCCGACGAGCGTGCCGTTCGCGAGGACGTGTGCCTGCAGGTGCGTTCGCAGCGCGTCGGTAACGTCGCCCTTGAGCGGACCCGACGGAATCATGTAGCGCGTCCACGCGAGCACTGGAACCGCGACCAGCAGCGCATCGTACGGCTGGCCGTCGTGCTCGATCACCATCGACTCGCTGTGCGTCTCGGCCATGTCGGCCAGTGCACCGTACGCATCGGGGTGATTCTGCTGAAGATGATCGAGTGCTGCGTCGAGCGTGGTCTGGTTGCCGTTGCGGACAATCTTGGCGAGCAGCGCATCGAGCTTCGCTTCCCAGAAGCGATCCTCGATGCGGCTGCCCGAGGCGAAGAGCGCAAGCGACAGACCGACCAGTTTGTCGGCATCGGGGGGGAGGCGTTTGGCGATTCGCTGGCGCATATTAAAGACGTATATAGAAAGAGGCGAAGAACCTCACATTCTAGTCCGTTCTGTGCACCATAAGCGGTCTCGTGCCGGGACATGCGTGGCGGGCCGAAATGCGGCTTTCGTAGAAAAAGTTGCGTCGAGCCCCTTGCGCGATTGCCGACGGGTGCATAGAATCACGCCTCTTTCGCGCTTACGGAAACGCGGCGCGGAAGGAAGGGAAGCGGTGCGGTTGAGGCCCGGCAGGAGCGGCCTCGGCGGTACGGAAGTTGAGCCCCGCGGTCGCAACGACGTAGTGCAAAAAGTTGTTGACGAACTGCGAAACACGGTTCATAATCTCGCTTCTCTGCTGCTGAAAACGCAGCGCTGCCGGGAAACACGATGTTCCTCGCAGATTGCTCTTTAAAAATTAACAGCCGATAAGTGTGGGCGCTTGATGACAGCGAGCTGATCCTCGGATCAGATAGCGAAAGTATCAAGAGTCTCACACTAAAGTAAGTCAGGTTTATGAAGTGATTCATATTCCTGTCAGCTTTGAGTGAGCGACCGGTTCTTAACCGAACCGAAAACAGTAACAGGTTTAAACTGAAGAGTTTGATCCTGGCTCAGATTGAACGCTGGCGGCATGCCTTACACATGCAAGTCGAACGGCAGCACGGGTGCTTGCACCTGGTGGCGAGTGGCGAACGGGTGAGTAATACATCGGAACATGTCCTGTAGTGGGGGATAGCCCGGCGAAAGCCGGATTAATACCGCATACGATCTACGGATGAAAGCGGGGGACCTTCGGGCCTCGCGCTATAGGGTTGGCCGATGGCTGATTAGCTAGTTGGTGGGGTAAAGGCCTACCAAGGCGACGATCAGTAGCTGGTCTGAGAGGACGACCAGCCACACTGGGACTGAGACACGGCCCAGACTCCTACGGGAGGCAGCAGTGGGGAATTTTGGACAATGGGCGAAAGCCTGATCCAGCAATGCCGCGTGTGTGAAGAAGGCCTTCGGGTTGTAAAGCACTTTTGTCCGGAAAGAAATCCTTGGCTCTAATACAGTCGGGGGATGACGGTACCGGAAGAATAAGCACCGGCTAACTACGTGCCAGCAGCCGCGGTAATACGTAGGGTGCAAGCGTTAATCGGAATTACTGGGCGTAAAGCGTGCGCAGGCGGTTTGCTAAGACCGATGTGAAATCCCCGGGCTCAACCTGGGAACTGCATTGGTGACTGGCAGGCTAGAGTATGGCAGAGGGGGGTAGAATTCCACGTGTAGCAGTGAAATGCGTAGAGATGTGGAGGAATACCGATGGCGAAGGCAGCCCCCTGGGCCAATACTGACGCTCATGCACGAAAGCGTGGGGAGCAAACAGGATTAGATACCCTGGTAGTCCACGCCCTAAACGATGTCAACTAGTTGTTGGGGATTCATTTCCTTAGTAACGTAGCTAACGCGTGAAGTTGACCGCCTGGGGAGTACGGTCGCAAGATTAAAACTCAAAGGAATTGACGGGGACCCGCACAAGCGGTGGATGATGTGGATTAATTCGATGCAACGCGAAAAACCTTACCTACCCTTGACATGGTCGGAATCCTGCTGAGAGGTGGGAGTGCTCGAAAGAGAACCGGCGCACAGGTGCTGCATGGCTGTCGTCAGCTCGTGTCGTGAGATGTTGGGTTAAGTCCCGCAACGAGCGCAACCCTTGTCCTTAGTTGCTACGCAAGAGCACTCTAAGGAGACTGCCGGTGACAAACCGGAGGAAGGTGGGGATGACGTCAAGTCCTCATGGCCCTTATGGGTAGGGCTTCACACGTCATACAATGGTCGGAACAGAGGGTTGCCAACCCGCGAGGGGGAGCTAATCCCAGAAAACCGATCGTAGTCCGGATTGCACTCTGCAACTCGAGTGCATGAAGCTGGAATCGCTAGTAATCGCGGATCAGCATGCCGCGGTGAATACGTTCCCGGGTCTTGTACACACCGCCCGTCACACCATGGGAGTGGGTTTTACCAGAAGTGGCTAGTCTAACCGCAAGGAGGACGGTCACCACGGTAGGATTCATGACTGGGGTGAAGTCGTAACAAGGTAGCCGTATCGGAAGGTGCGGCTGGATCACCTCCTTTCCAGAGCTTCTCGCATAAGTTGAGCGCTCACGCTTATCGGCTGTAAATTTAAAGACAGACTCAGGGGTCTGTAGCTCAGTCGGTTAGAGCACCGTCTTGATAAGGCGGGGGTCGTTGGTTCGAATCCAACCAGACCCACCATTGTCTGGCGGTAGGTACCTGAGGCATCTGTACTCATGGGGGCATAGCTCAGCTGGGAGAGCACCTGCTTTGCAAGCAGGGGGTCGTCGGTTCGATCCCGTCTGCCTCCACCAATCACCAACGCTAAGTGCTTGGTTCACACGCTGAACCGAGAATTTTGCATTGGCGATTGAGCCAGTCAGAGGATATCAACAGATATCGGCTGTCGTTCTTTAACAATCTGGAAGAAGTAAGTAATTTGGATAGCGGAAGCGTCTTGAGATGGACGTGAAAACTATCCGGGTTGTGATTGTATCGATGTATCTCAAGATGATTCGAACTCTATGTTTGACTCAATTTGGAATACGGCACAACGCGAGAACTCAACCTGTAGCGGCTGTCGATGAGACAGACTCGTTATAGGGTCAAGCGAACAAGTGCATGTGGTGGATGCCTTGGCGATCACAGGCGATGAAGGACGCGGTAGCCTGCGAAAAGCTACGGGGAGCTGGCAAACGAGCTTTGATCCGTAGATGTCCGAATGGGGAAACCCGGCCCTTTTGGGTCATCCTGGACTGAATACATAGGTCCAGTGAAGCGAACGCGGTGAACTGAAACATCTAAGTAACCGCAGGAAAAGAAATCAACCGAGATTCCCAAAGTAGTGGCGAGCGAAATGGGATGAGCCTTGCACTCTTTATTTGTATTGTTAGCCGAACGCTCTGGAAAGTGCGGCCATAGCAGGTGATAGCCCTGTAGGCGAAAACAGTATGAAAGAACTAGGTGTGCGACAAGTAGGGCGGGACACGTGAAATCCTGTCTGAAGATGGGGGGACCATCCTCCAAGGCTAAATACTCGTGATCGACCGATAGTGAACCAGTACCGTGAGGGAAAGGCGAAAAGAACCCCGGGAGGGGAGTGAAATAGATCCTGAAACCGCATGCATACAAACAGTCGGAGCCTCGTAAGGGGTGACGGCGTACCTTTTGTATAATGGGTCAGCGACTTACGTTCAGTAGCAAGCTTAACCGTATAGGGCAGGCGTAGCGAAAGCGAGTCCGAATAGGGCGTTCAGTTGCTGGGCGTAGACCCGAAACCAGGTGATCTATCCATGGCCAGGATGAAGGTGCGGTAACACGTACTGGAGGTCCGAACCCACTAACGTTGAAAAGTTAGGGGATGAGCTGTGGATAGGGGTGAAAGGCTAAACAAACCTGGAAATAGCTGGTTCTCTCCGAAAACTATTTAGGTAGTGCCTCGTGTCTCACCTTCGGGGGTAGAGCACTGTCATGGTTGGGGGGTCTATTGCAGATTACCCCGCCATAGCAAACTCCGAATACCGAAGAGTGCAATCACGGGAGACAGACATCGGGTGCTAACGTCCGGTGTCAAGAGGGAAACAACCCAGACCGCCAGCTAAGGTCCCCAAATATAGCTAAGTGGGAAACGAAGTGGGAAGGCTAAAACAGTCAGGAGGTTGGCTTAGAAGCAGCCACCCTTTAAAGAAAGCGTAATAGCTCACTGATCGAGTCGTCCTGCGCGGAAGATGTAACGGGGCTAAGCTATATACCGAAGCTGCGGATGCGAGCTTTGCTCGCATGGTAGGAGAGCGTTCCGTAAGCCTGCGAAGGTGCGTTGAAAAGCGTGCTGGAGGTATCGGAAGTGCGAATGCTGACATGAGTAGCGATAAAGGGGGTGAAAGGCCCCCTCGCCGTAAGCCCAAGGTTTCCTACGCAACGTTCATCGGCGTAGGGTGAGTCGGCCCCTAAGGCGAGGCAGAAATGCGTAGCTGATGGGAAGCAGGTCAATATTCCTGCACCATTGTTAGATGCGATGGGGGGACGGATCGCGGAAGGTTGTCCGGGTGTTGGAAGTCCCGGTCGCTGCATTGGAGAAGGCGCTTAGGCAAATCCGGGCGCGTAATTCAAGGGTGTGGCGCGAGCTCCTTAGGGAGCGAAGCAATTGGAAGTGGTTCCAAGAAAAGCCTCTAAGCTTCAGTCTAACGATGACCGTACCGCAAACCGACACAGGTGGGCGAGATGAGTATTCTAAGGCGCTTGAGAGAACTCGGGAGAAGGAACTCGGCAAATTGGTACCGTAACTTCGGGATAAGGTACGCCCTTGTAGCTTGACTGGCCTGCGCCAGGAGGGTGAAGGGGTTGCAATAAACTGGTGGCTGCGACTGTTTAATAAAAACACAGCACTCTGCAAACACGAAAGTGGACGTATAGGGTGTGACGCCTGCCCGGTGCCGGAAGATTAAATGATGGGGTGCAAGCTCTTGATTGAAGTCCCGGTAAACGGCGGCCGTAACTATAACGGTCCTAAGGTAGCGAAATTCCTTGTCGGGTAAGTTCCGACCTGCACGAATGGCGTAACGATGGCCACACTGTCTCCTCCCGAGACTCAGCGAAGTTGAAGTGTTTGTGATGATGCAATCTACCCGCGGCTAGACGGAAAGACCCCATGAACCTTTACTGTAGCTTTGCATTGGACTTTGAACCGATCTGTGTAGGATAGGTGGGAGGCTATGAAACCGGAACGCTAGTTTCGGTGGAGCCGTCCTTGAAATACCACCCTGGTTTGTTTGAGGTTCTAACCTTGGCCCGTGATCCGGGTCGGGGACAGTGCATGGTAGGCAGTTTGACTGGGGCGGTCTCCTCCCAAAGCGTAACGGAGGAGTACGAAGGTACGCTAGGTACGGTCGGAAATCGTGCTGATAGTGCAATGGCATAAGCGTGCTTAACTGCGAGACCGACAAGTCGAGCAGGTGCGAAAGCAGGTCATAGTGATCCGGTGGTTCTGTATGGAAGGGCCATCGCTCAACGGATAAAAGGTACTCTGGGGATAACAGGCTGATACCGCCCAAGAGTTCATATCGACGGCGGTGTTTGGCACCTCGATGTCGGCTCATCTCATCCTGGGGCTGTAGCCGGTCCCAAGGGTATGGCTGTTCGCCATTTAAAGAGGTACGTGAGCTGGGTTTAAAACGTCGTGAGACAGTTTGGTCCCTATCTGCCGTGGGCGTTGGATATTTGAAGGGGGCTGCTCCTAGTACGAGAGGACCGGAGTGGACGAACCTCTGGTGTACCGGTTGTCACGCCAGTGGCATCGCCGGGTAGCTATGTTCGGAAGAGATAACCGCTGAAAGCATCTAAGCGGGAAACTCGCCTTAAGATGAGATATCCCTGGGGACTAGATCCCCTTGAAGGGTCGTTCGAGACCAGGACGTTGATAGGTCAGGTGTGTAAGCGCAGTAATGCGTTCAGCTAACTGATACTAATTGCCCGTAAGGCTTGATCCTATAACAAGTCTGCCTTGTAGATCGGCGCCGTGTGAAAGCACCGGCCGCAAGATCCAAGCGACAAGTTGGATTCTCGTGTGTGATACACACAACTTAAAATTACTGCTTCTTCCCAGATTGGTTCTGTTGGCCACGCCAGCAGAACAACCCCCTTTGCCTGATGACCATAGCGAGTCGGTCCCACCCCTTCCCATCCCGAACAGGACCGTGAAACGACTCTACGCCGATGATAGTGCGGATTCCCGTGTGAAAGTAGGTAATCGTCAGGCTCCCTAAGCCAAGAACCCCCGCCTGATCAGGCGGGGGTTTTTGCATTTCGGCGACGAAAATGTGCGTCGACGCAGAAAACTCATCGCGTCCCGTCACTGCTCGCCAGATCCACCGCTATCCAGCTGCCAGCCCCCGATCGCGGAACGAAACCGCGTGATTTGATACGATCGACATGTCGTCAACGATTGCAACGATTGCGTTCGTCGACGTTCACGGTCGAAACCGGGGCTTGATGGAGAGGGCGGGGAATGAATATCGGCGATGCGTCACGCGAATCCGGAGTCAGCGCAAAGATGATCCGGTACTACGAACAGGTTGGCCTCCTTGCACCGAGCAAGCGTACCGACGCCGGCTACCGGATTTACGGTGCGGACGAAATCCATATCCTGCGATTCATCCGTCAGGCCCGGCGGCTTGGCTTTCTCGTCGAGGACATCCGCAAACTGCTGATGCTCTGGCAGGATCGCTCCCGTGCGAGTGCCGAAGTGAAGTCGATCGCCCTTGAGCACGTGGCCGAGCTCGACAAACGTATCGCGGAGCTGAGCGACATGCGCAACACGCTGGCCGATCTCGCCGCGCACTGCCATGGTGACGGTCGGCCGGAATGCCCGATTTTGGCGCGCCTTGCCGACCCGGTCGGTGAACCAAATTAGTGCGCGCACTCGAGCCGCAAAACGCGCCAGAATTCAATATCTATAAAAATCAACGGGTTAGGTTTGTTTTGCGATCGGCCATTCCGATTTGGAATGGTCTCCATGCAAGTATTTCACTGGCATCTTGGTGCGGCATCGCTATAATTCGGGATAACCCTATACGGGAAATCCCTGAATCTCGATTCACCAGGGGTCCCTCTTCCTTGGAGAACGTCATGATCGCCTACATCGTCGAAAAGCTGAGCAACTGGTTCGAATCCGCAGAACGTGAGCGCCGTGAGGCTTACCTCGCCACGTCGTCGGACATCGTCCAGCTCGAGAGCCGTATCCGCTCGCTCGAAACCAACGGCTACTCGCTGTAATCGGAGTTACCGTCAGGTGCCGTGTGGCACCGAACGATTAGCAAGCCCCGTATTGACGGGGCTTTGTTTTTTTGTGCACCGGATCTGGCGAAATCGTCAGTGCAGCGCTATGGTATGGGCCTGCTTTTCATCCTGAAGGACACGATCATGCGTTTGCGTCTCGATGTGCGTCGCAGTGCTCGCGCGCGTCTCGTTCTGGGCGCGGCGGTGCTTGTCCATGGCCTTGCAGCCAGTGCCGCAACGTCGTCCAAACCGCTGGTTCTCGATACGCAACGCGGTATCCAGGACGGCAAGGGCGGATTGGTCTTGCAGACAGCACCGCTGTCTGCGGAGCCGATCGTCGAGCCGGCGGGCATGCGCGCCCCGGCCGGGCAGGCGCCGAACACGTCGGTTCCGCTGTTCGTCGCGCCTTATATCAACGTTCCCACGTGGGGCGGGCAGCCAGTCAATCAGCCGCGGCTCGCGCCGAGGCCGCAGCCGTAACGGCCGGTCGCCGGATCAGTTGCCGCGGTGCTCGATCTGACAGCGGGCGCCGCTATCCTGTCCCAGCTTCTCGACCAGATAGGGCAGGGTTTCTTTCATGCTCTGCGCGAGCGTGTACGGCGGATTCAGGATGAACATCCCGCTGCCGTAGAGGCCCAGGCCGTCCGTCGGCGGATTCGATACCGTCAGCGTCAGGTGCAACCAGTTGTTCGGCTGCAGGCGCTTCAACTGCTCGGGAAAGCGCTGCGACTCCAGCCGCGTGACCTGCGGGTACCAGATCGCATAGCAGCCCGTCGCGAATCGCTTCAGGCATTCCGTCACGCAACTCACCGTGCGCGCGTAGTCCTTCTTGTCCTCGTAGGACGGGTCGATCAGCACGAGTGCACGTCGCGGCGGCGGCGGCAGCAGCGCCTTGATCCCTTCGAAGCCGTCGCCGGCGAAGATCATCGCGCGTCGCCCCGCGTCGCGGAAATTGTGGCGCAGCACGTCGATTTCGGTCGTGTGCATTTCGAACAGGCGCATGCGGTCCTGTTCGCGCATCGATCGCCAGGCGATGTACGGCGAACCGGGATAGAAGCGCAGTTCGCCATCGTCGTTCAGCGCGCGGACTTCGTCGACATACTCGCCCAGCGCTTCCGGCAGGTTCTTTTCGTCCCACAGCCGGCCGATGCCGGTGTCGAATTCCGACGTTTTTGCCGCATAGCCGTCGCGCAACGAGTACACGCCGGCACCCGCATGTGTGTCGATGTACCAGTACGACTTGTCCTTCTTGTTCAGGTAGCGCAGCAGCTGGACGACGACGGCGTGCTTGAGCACATCCGCGTGGTTGCCTGCGTGAAAACCGTGACGATAACTGAGCATGGCGGGCTGCCTGAAACGAAAGGTGAATCGATGAAAGCGGTCGATCGCGCGCGGCAGTCGGGCCGGGCGCCGATGCGGCCGCGTATTGTACGCGAGTGGCCGTGCATCGCCTTATTCATATGCGTCGCCGACCACCTCCTCGATGCGTTGCTTCACGTCCGGCGTCAGCTTCGCCGCAACGTCGAGCGCGCGCATGTTGTCGCCGATCTGCTCGATCCGCGACGCGCCCGTGATGACCGAACTGACGTGCGGATTCGCGAGTGCCCACGCGATCGCGAGCTGGCCCGTGCTGCAGCCGAGCTCGGCCGCGATTCCGCCGAGCCGCTCGACGATATCGTTGGCCGCCTGATCGGTCAGGCGGTCACGCATCCAGTCGTAACCCTGCAACTGCGCGCGGCTGCCGGGCGGCACGCCGTTGCGATACTTGCCGGTGAGCAGGCCCGACGCCAGCGGGCTCCAGGTCGTGAGGCCGAGACCGTAATCCTCGTAGAGCCGCGCATATTCGTGCTCGACCCGCGTGCGGTGGAACAGGTTGTACTGCGGCTGTTCGACGACGGGCTTGCGCAGGTGATGCCGTTCGGCGATCTCGCATGCGGCACGGATTTCGTCGGCGCTCCATTCCGACGTGCCCCAGTACAGCGCCTTGCCGCGCGCGATCATGTCGCTCATTGCCCAGACGGTTTCCTCGATCGGCGTGTTCGGATCGGGGCGATGGCAATAGACGAGATCGACATAGTCGAGCTGGAGCCGGCGCAGCGAGCCGTCGATGGCGTTCAACAGGTATTTCCGGTTCAGCGTGTGATACTGGTTCGGCGCCTCGGCGAGCCCCCAGAAGAACTTCGTCGACACGATATAGCTGACGCGCGGCCAGTCGAGCGACTTGAGCGCGTGGCCCATGATCTCCTCGGATTTGCCGCCGGCGTAGACCTCGGCGTTGTCGAAGAAATTGACGCCCGCGTCGCGTGCCGCGGCGAGGCATTCGCGCGCGACCCGCTGGTCGACCTGGTTGCCGTACGTGACCCAGGAGCCGAGCGAAAGCGCGCTGATCTGCAGGCCGGAGCGGCCTAGCCGTCGATAGTGCATGTGAATCTCCCGCGTGACGGAACCGACCTTAAGCTTAGACGTTTTGCGCGCGAACGGCGGGGCCGATCGTGCACAATGACGGCTGGCCCGCCGCGTCGCACCGGCGACGAATGCCGAAGGGGCGGGCGCGTACTTTTTCGATCCGATAACGGGAGGAGACGGACATGGCAGCAGATCTGAATGGCAAGACCGCAGTCGTCACGGGCGCCGCGAGCGGCATCGGCAAGGAAATCGCCCTCGAGCTCGCCAAGGCGGGCGCGGCCGTCGCGATCGCCGATCTGAACCAGGACGGCGCGAACGCGGTCGCCGACGAGATCAACAAGGCGGGCGGCAAGGCGATCGGCGTCGCGATGGACGTGACGAACGAGGACGCCGTGAACAGCGGCATCGACAAGGTTGCCGAAACGTTCGGCTCGGTCGACATCCTCGTGTCGAACGCCGGCATCCAGATCGTCAACCCGATCGAGAACTATTCGTTCTCCGACTGGAAGAAGATGCAGGCGATCCACGTCGACGGCGCGTTCCTGACGACGAAGGCCGCGCTCAAGCACATGTACAAGGACGATCGCGGCGGCGTCGTGATCTACATGGGTTCGGTGCACTCGCACGAAGCGTCGCCGCTGAAGTCGGCGTACGTGACGGCCAAGCATGGCCTGCTGGGCCTCGCCCGCGTGCTGGCGAAGGAAGGCGCGAAGCACAACGTGCGCTCGCACGTCGTGTGTCCGGGCTTCGTGCGCACGCCGCTGGTCGACAAGCAGATTCCGGAGCAGGCCAAGGAGCTCGGCATCAGCGAAGAGGAAGTGGTGAAGAAGGTGATGCTCGGCAACACGGTCGACGGCGTGTTCACGACGGTGCAGGACGTCGCGCAGACGGTGCTGTTCCTGTCGGCGTTCCCGAGCGCCGCGCTCACGGGTCAATCGTTCATCGTCAGCCACGGCTGGTTCATGCAGTAACGCGGGGGCGGGTGGCATGGCCGCCTGCCGGGTAGGACGGCACAAAAAAACGCGCTCCGTGGAGCGCGTTTTTCATGTCGGAGGGCGGAGCCGTTGACGGCTGCCACCCGGTGCCGCGTTACTTCAGGACGGCCGCAATCGCGTTGGCGACCGCGTCGAGGTTGCGCGTGTTCAGCGCGGCAACGCAGATCCGGCCCGTGCCGACCGCATAGATGCCGAACTCGTCGCGCAGGCGATCGACTTGCGCCGAGGTCAGGCCCGAATACGAGAACATCCCGCGCTGTGCGTTGATGAAGCTGAAATCGCGATCGACGCCGCTCGCCTTCAGGCGCTCGACGAGACCGTTACGCATCGCGCGGATGCGATCGCGCATCTCGCCGAGTTCCTGCACCCACGAGGCGTGCAGTTCCGGCGACGCGAGCACGGCTGCGACGACGGCGCCGCCATGGGTCGGCGGGTTCGAGTAATTCGTGCGGATCACGCGCTTCAGTTGCGACAGCACGCGCGTCGCTTCTTCCTTGCTCGACGTGATGATCGACAGCGCGCCGACGCGCTCGCCGTACAGCGAGAACGACTTCGAGAACGACGACGACACGAATGCGTTCAGGTCGGCCGCGGCAAACAGACGCACGGCGGCGGCATCGGCCTCGATGTTCTCGCCGAAGCCCTGGTACGCCATGTCGAGGAACGGCACGAGATTGCGCGCCTTCACGACGTCGACGACCTGTTGCCATTGCGCTTCGGTCAGGTCCACGCCGGTCGGGTTGTGGCAGCACGCGTGCAGCACGACGACCGTGCCGGCTTCGTAGCCGTTCAGCGCCGACAGCATGCCTTCGAAGTTCACGCCGTTGGTGGCCGCGTCGTAGTACGGGTACGCGACGACTTCGAAGCCGGCGGCTTCGAACAGCGCGCGGTGGTTTTCCCAGCTCGGATCGCTGATCGCGACCTTCACGTTCGGGTTCACGGTGCGCAGGAAGTCTGCACCGATCTTCAACGCGCCCGTGCCGCCCAGTGCCTGGGCCGTGACCACGCGGCCCGCCGCGATCAGCGGCGAGTCGTTGCCGAGCAGCAGCTTCTGCACGGCCGCATCGTAGGCGGCGATCCCGTCGATCGGCAGGTAGCCGCGCGGCAGGCCGGCCTCGACACGCGCCTGCTCGGCCTCCCGAACCGCGCGCAGCAGCGGAATCTTGCCGTCTTCGTTCGTGTACACGCCGACGCCGAGGTTGACCTTGGTCGGACGCGCATCGGCGTTGAAGGCTTCGTTCAGGCCCAGGATCGGGTCGCGGGGAGCAAGCTGGACAGCGGAGAAGAGCGACATGATGATTCGGCAGTAGTGAAAAGAGGGTCAGGCTTTCAGCCGGCAGGGCGGGCGCAGCGGACCGCGCGCCAACGGCACGGCGCCGGAAAGCGCAGCAGCCTGATATTGTAGCGAATTCGCGCCGGCGGGGGCGGCGAATCCGTCGCGATTCGCCGCCGAATCGCGATTTCGGGCGGCCGTGGCGCGTCAGGAGCCGACAGCAGTTCGCGCGGCCGCGAAGCGCTAGAATGCTTTCTTTGCCCTTGCTCCGGCCGCACTCCATGTCCGAACATCATGCCGAAGTCGGCGACGCGCTCGACGAATCCAAATTCGTCACCTTCGAAGGGTCGCCGTTCCAGCTGTACCAGCCGTATCTGCCCGCCGGCGACCAGCCGACCGCGATCGAGACGCTTGTCGAAGGCGTCGGCGACGGCCTTGCCTTCCAGACGCTGCTCGGCGTGACGGGGTCGGGCAAGACCTTCACGATGGCCAACACGATCGCGCGGCTCGGCCGCCCGGCGATCGTGTTCGCGCCGAACAAGACGCTCGCGGCCCAGCTCTATGCGGAGTTCCGCGAGTTCTTCCCGCGCAACGCGGTCGAGTACTTCGTCTCGTACTACGACTACTACCAGCCTGAGGCGTATGTGCCGCAGCGCGACCTGTTCATCGAGAAGGATTCGTCGATCAACGAGCACATCGAGCAGATGCGGCTGTCGGCGACCAAGAGCCTGATGGAGCGCCGCGACGTGGTGATCGTCGCGACGGTGTCGGCGATCTACGGTATCGGCAACCCGTCCGAATACCACCAGATGATCCTGACGCTGCGCACCGGCGACAAGCTCGGCCAGCGCGACGTGATCGCGCGGCTGATCGCGATGCAGTACACGCGCAACGAGCAGGATTTCCAGCGCGGCACGTTCCGCGTGCGCGGCGACACGATCGACATCTTCCCGGCCGAACACGCGGAAATGGCCGTACGCGTCGAGCTGTTCGACGACGAGGTCGAGACGCTGCACTTGTTCGACCCGCTGACGGGGCGCGTGCGGCAGAAGATTCCGCGCTTCACCGTGTATCCGTCGTCGCACTACGTGACGCCGCGCGACACCGTGATGCGGGCCGTCGAGACGATCAAGGAAGAATTGCGCGAACGCCTCGAGTTCTTCCATCGTGAGGGCAAGCTCGTCGAGGCGCAGCGTCTCGAGCAGCGCACGCGCTTCGATCTCGAGATGCTGCAGGAGCTCGGCTTCTGCAAGGGCATCGAGAACTACTCGCGGCATTTCTCGGGAGCGGCGCCCGGCGACCCGCCGCCGACGCTCGTCGACTACCTGCCGCCCGATGCGCTGATGCTGCTCGACGAATCGCACGTGCTGATCGGCCAGTTGAACGGGATGTACAACGGCGACCGCGCGCGCAAGGAAAACCTCGTCAATTACGGGTTCCGCCTGCCGTCGGCGCTCGACAACCGGCCGCTGAAGTTCCCCGAGTTCGAGCGCAAGATGCGCCAGGTCGTGTTCGTGTCGGCCACGCCGGCCGACTACGAGAAGCGCGTGACGGGGCAGATCGCCGAGCAGGTCGTGCGGCCGACGGGCCTCGTCGATCCGGAAATCGAGGTGCGGCCCGCGAGCACGCAGGTTGACGACGTGCTGACCGAGATCAACGCGCGCGTGAAGGCCGGCGAGCGTGTGCTGATCACCGTGCTGACGAAGCGCATGGCCGAGCAGCTCACGGAATTCCTGGCCGACCACGGCGTCAAGGTGCGCTACCTGCACAGCGACATCGACACGGTCGAGCGCGTCGAGATCATCCGGGACCTGCGGCTCGGCACGTTCGACGTGCTGGTCGGGATCAACCTGCTGCGCGAGGGCCTCGACATTCCGGAAGTGTCGCTCGTCGCGATCCTCGACGCGGACAAGGAAGGCTTCCTGCGCGCCGAGCGCTCGTTGATCCAGACGATCGGCCGTGCCGCGCGGAACGTGAACGGCAAGGCGATCCTCTACGCGGACAACATGACCGATTCGATGACGCGCGCGATCGGCGAGACCGAGCGGCGCCGCGCGAAGCAGATGGCCTACAACGAAAAGATGGGCATCACGCCGCGCGGCGTCGTGAAGCGCATCAAGGACATCATCGACGGCGTCTACAACGCCGACGACGCGCGTGCGGAGCTGAAAGAAGCGCAGCAGCGCGCGAAATTCGAGGACATGTCGGAAAAGCAACTCGCGAAGGAAATCAAGCGTCTCGAGAAGCAGATGGCCGATTACGCGAAGAACCTCGAATTCGAGAAGGCCGCCGCGACGCGCGACCAGCTTGCCGTGCTGCGCGAGCGCGTGTTCGGTGCGAACGTCGGCGACCACATCAGCGGCGGCCGGTAACTCTTTCCAAGCGTCACCGAAACCTTGCGGTAAAGCGCCTGTAAGCCTTGTCGGATCAGGGGTTTACGTGGCTCTTCGTTTGTTCCGAATCGGGTTCGGTGCTAAACTTCGCCATGATTGAGAATTGTTCGCATTAACGTTCTTCGTCGCGTTAGTGTTTCCAGCGGGCGGCCCCGGCGGCGGCCCGGGTGTCGTCAAGATAGTCAGACAAATAACAAGGAGTGTCCATGTTGGGTTCTTCGTTCATCCGCACGACGGTTGCGGTAGCGGCGGCGCTTGCCGCGATGTCGGCCTCGGCTGCCGAATATCCGATCGGCAAGCAGCAGATCCAGGGCGGCATGGAAATCGGCGCGGTGTACCTGCAGCCGATCACGATGGACCCGGAAGGGATGATGCGCAAGGCGTCGGATTCCGACATCCACCTCGAGGCCGACATCCATGCGGTCAAGAACAACCCGACGGGTTTCGCGGAGGGCGACTGGATGCCGTACCTGCAGGTCACGTACAAGCTGACGAAGCAGGGCGACACGAAGTGGAAGGCTGAAGGCGACCTGATGGGCATGGTCGCGAGCGACGGCCCGCACTATGGCGACAACGTGAAGCTGAACGGCCCCGGCAAGTATCACCTGACGATGGTCGTCAAGCCGCCGATGCAGTCGGGCCACATGGCATTCGGCCGCCACGTCGACAAGGAAACGGGCGTGGGTGCATGGTTCAAGCCCATCACGCTCGAGTACGACTTCCCGTTCGCCGGTATCGGCAAGAAGGGCGGTTACTGATCGGCAGCATCACGAACGGCGCGCTTCGGCGCGCCGTCGGCGTAGAGAACCCAGAATGAAAATTCCCCAGAAAATCGTTGCCGCGGCCGCTGCGCTGTGGCTTGCCGGCGCCGCACACGCGGCCGATCTGCCGACGTTCAAGCTCGAGATGACGGACGGCAAGCTGAATCCCGCCCGCATCGAGGTGCCGGCCGGCCAGCGTTTCAAGATCGAGATCAAGAACACCGGCAAGGGCGCCGCCGAATTCGAGAGCGTGCAGTTGCGCAAGGAGAAGGTGCTTGCACCGGGCGCCGATTCGTTCGTGGTCGTCGCTCCGCTGTCGCCGGGCGAATACAAGTTTTTCGACGATTTCCACCAGCAGGCACAGGGCGTGATCGTCGCGAAGTAACGCGTTTTATCTGCGTGCGGGCGTACGAGTCCCTTGCCCCGCGCGTCAGGAGGTATCGATGGGTCAGATCTTGTTCATCGTCTGGCGGGAGAGCGTCGAAGCGCTGCTCGTCGTCGGCATTCTCTATGCATGGCTGAAAAACGGCGACGACGACGCGCGCCGCGGCCTGCCTTTCCTGTGGGCTGGCGTCGGCGTCGGCTTGCTGATGGCCGTCGGCCTCGGCGCCGCGCTCGTCGGTTTCACCGAAGTGCTGTCCGGCGACGCGCAGGACTACTTCCAGACCGCGATGGTGCTGATCGCGTGCGTGCTGATCGTGCAGATGGTGCTGTGGATGCGCCGGCACGGCCGCACGCTGAAGCGCGACATGGAGCAATCGCTGCAGCAGAGCACGCGCGATTCGAACTGGTGGGGCGTCGCCGTGCTGGTCGCACTCGCGATCGCGCGTGAAGGCAGCGAGACCGTGATCTTCCTGTACGGTCTCGGTTTCGGCCAGTCGGGTCACGTCGACGGCAACCAGATGCTCGCGGTCCTGATCGGTCTCGGCCTGGCGTTCTTCACGTTCTACCTGCTGCAGCTCGGCGGCAAGTACTTCTCGTGGCGGCATTTCTTCCGTGTCACCGAAGTGATGCTGCTGTTCCTCGGCGCGGGCCTGTTCCAGACGGGTGTCGACAAGCTGATCGACAAGGAAATCCTGCCGCTTGGCATCTCGCAGGTGTGGGATACGTCCGCGATCCTCGATGACTCGGGCACGTTCGGCTCGCTCGTCGCGACGCTGACCGGCTATCGTGCGCATCCGGCACTGACCAACCTGGTCGCCTATGCGGTGTACTGGGCCGTCGTCTGGCTGCTGATGAAGCGCGCGAGCCGCCGTCCGGCCGTCGCCGCGGGCCGCGCGGCATGAGCGTGGTCGCCGCAGTCAAGCCGGGCTGGCTCGCACAGGCCGGCCAGTGGATGCAGCGCCACGGCGCGCTGATCCGCGGCATCCAGTGGATCGTCGTCGCGGTCTACGCGTTCCTGATCATCGTCCCGGCGGTGTTGCCGCTGCCGGACGATTCCGCGCATCTGTGGAGCAACCTCACGCTGATCGCGCAGTTCGCGTTCTGGGGCATCTGGTGGCCGTTCGTGCTGCTGTCGATGGTGATGCTCGGCCGCGTGTGGTGCGGCGTGCTGTGCCCGGAAGGCGCGCTCACCGAATACGCGAGCAAGTTCGGTCGCGGCGGCCCGATTCCGCGCTGGATCCGGTGGGGTGGCTGGCCGTTCGTCGCGTTCGGGATCACGACGATCTACGGGCAGATGGTGAGCGTGTACCAGTACCCGCTCGCGGTGCTGTTCGTGCTCGGCGGCTCGACCGTCGGCGCGATCGTGATCGGCTTGCTGTATGGCCGCGAGAAGCGCGTGTGGTGCAAGTACCTGTGCCCGGTGAACGGCGTCTTCGGGCTGCTCGCGCGGCTCGCGCCGATGCGCTACAAGGTCGACGAGGATGCATGGCGCCGATCGTACAAGAACGGCGAGCACGGCCATCGCGTGATTCCGATCAACTGCGCGCCGCTCGTGCCGTTGCGCAGCATGAAGGGGGCGGCGGCGTGCCATATGTGCGGCCGCTGCAGCGGGCATCGCGACGCGATCTCGCTGTCGTTGCGCTCGCCGTCCGACGAGGTCGTGAACCTCGGTGCGCAGCAGGCGAGCGCGTGGGACACCGCACTGATCCTGTACGGCCTGCTCGGTGTCGCGATCGGCGCGTTCCACTGGACCGTCAGCCCGTGGTTCGTGCAGATCAAGCAATGGCTCGCGGGCTGGCTGATCGACCGTGACATCACGTGGCCGCTCGAAACGAATGCGCCGTGGTTCCTGCTCACGCACTATCCGGATCGCAACGACGTGTTCTCCTGGCTCGACGGCGGGCTGATCGTCAGCTACATCGTCGGCACGGGGCTCGTGTACGGCACGGCGCTGCTGATATTGCTGGGCGGCGCCACGCTGATGCTCGGCCGCTTCGATCGCGTGCGGCTGCATCATCTCGCGCAGGCACTGATCCCGATCGCGGGAGCGGGCGTGTTCCTCGGCCTGTCGGCCACGACGCTGTCGCTGTTGCGCGCCGAGCATGTGCCGCTCGGGTGGGCGACCGACGTGCGCATCGCGATCCTGGTCGGCGCCAATGCATGGAGCGCGTGGCTCGCATGGAAAGTGACGGGGCGCTATGCGGCGTGGCCGCGCCGGCTCGCGGCATTCGCGTGGTTCGCCGTCGGGTTGGCGGTCGTCGACAGTGCGTGGTGGCTGATGTTCTGGGGTTTCTGACGGGTTTTGCATGCGGCTTCGGCGGCATGCATCAGCGTATCGACGCAGGTGGACAGCATGCCTTCTGCATCGACCGCGCTAACAAAAAAGCGGCACGTCCTTCGACGTGCCGCTTTTTTTCACCCTTGTGCGAGAACCAAAAAAGTGGCTTGGCTTGCTGCAACGGCTGCTTGAGTGTGTTTGCACGAAGGGGTCTAGATCTCGCGTGCAAGCCGTTACGCTGGCTACTGCCCAACACCTCTCAGGGAGGTGGTCCCCACAATACTCTGTCTTACTTCGTCAGGATCAGTTTGCCGAGCCGCGTGGCACGCAACTGATACGTCTCTCCGTTGTGCGCGATGCTGATGTGGCTGTGGCCCTGCAACAGCGCGTCGCTATTTACGACCCGCGTGCCTGTGTCGCGGTTGCCGGCCGGTTTCGCCGGCGTGGTGACCGCTGCCGTCTTCTGGCGGCTGCTGGCTGCGGTGCCGGTCGTGCGGCGCAGGGTCAGCGTGGTCGGGCGCATGGTGTCGGTCATTCGGTTTGATCGGTGACTGTCGATACGATGGAATGAATTCTAAATGATAACTATTCCCATTTACAAAAACTCTTTATCGATCGAAACATCAGACTTGATAGCTTGAATCAAAAGGCGGCCCGCAGGCCGCCGCCGCGGTCAGTGCAGCGGATCGGGGTCCTTGCGGCCCTGCGCGTATTCGCGGATCAGGCGCACCGTGTCGATGTCCGACGTGCGGTAGGCCTCCTTGACGATCCCGTGCGTCTGCCGCGCATCTTCGCTGTCGTCGGTGACGGTCAGCGTGGTGCGGTACTCGAAACGCAGGAACAGCGCGTGGTCGTCGCGTTCCTCGATCGTCATCGTCAGCGAGCCGCCGATCTCGCCATCGGCCGCGCGGATGTCGTAGCGAACCTGCTGGTTCGGCGTGAACGTGACGTGATCGCGCACGGTCGCATGGCCGTAGTGCAACTCACGTTCGAGCGTCGTGTCCGTCCGTTCGAGGACGACGCAGCTGTCGAGGCCGAGTACGAACAGTTGCGGCTGTTCGGCGCGCAGCACGAGGCCCTCCCAGAGCTGGTCGCGGGTGAGGGTCGGCACGGCCGGATCGTCGGAATTGATCTGGATCAGGTGTTCGAAGTTCAAGGGGACGGGTTCCTTCTGGGTGGCGGGCAGCCACATGGTTCAAGAAGTTATTGTGACGCAAAACCACCGGTTTCGCGGCACCTGCCGCCCCGATCGGGCGTCATGCGTCGATGCGGCCCATGCGGCCCGTCTGGTAGTCGACGACGGCTTGCCGGATCTCTTCCTCCGTATTCATCACGAACGGGCCGTAGCGGACGATCGGCTCGTTGAGCGGCACGCCGCCGATCAGCAGCAGGTCGAGCGGCGTGTCGCCGGCGGCGAACGCGACCGTGTCGCCGTCGTCGCCGTAGACGATCATGTGCCGGGCGTCGACAGCCTGCCTGTCGGGCCCGTAGAGCCCCGTTCCGTCGATCGGATAGGCGAACACGCGATAACCGGCCGGCACGGGCTGCGTGACCGTTGCGCCGGGCTCCAGCGTGAAATGCTGGTAGAGGATCGGCGTGCGCGTCTCGATCGCCGCCTGGACGCCGAACGCTTCGCCGGCGATCACGCGTACGTGCACGCGGCCGTCCGGCGATGTCGCGGTCGGGATGCGGTCGGCCGGGATCTCCTGGTAGCGCGGCGCGATCATCTTGTCGCGGCGCGGCAGGTTGACCCACAGCTGGAAGCCGTGCGAGCGGCCGCCCGCCTGTGCGAACGCGGGATCGGGCATCTCGCTGTGCACGACGCCGGCGCCGGCCGTCATCCACTGGACGTCGCCGGGGCCGAGCGTGCCGGCGTGGCCGGACGAGTCGCGATGGCGGAAGCGGCCGTCGAGCGCATACGTCACGGTTTCGAAGCCGCGATGCGGATGGTCGGGCGCGCCCACGGCTTCGCCGGGGCCGTAGTCGACGGGGCCCATTTCATCGAGCAGCAGGAACGGATCGAAGTCCATCAGCAATCGGGTCGGGAACGGACGGTGAACCACGAACCCGCCGCCTTCGGTGGTGCGAAGCGCGGGGTAGGTACGGTCAAGCGAGCGAGCGGTCGTCATGAGGAAGCCCTCGAGATCATCGGAATAGCGTCATTTCTGAAACATAGCGCTATTATATTGGGCGCTTTACCGTTCGATTTGCGGTGGTTCGCAATGGATTGTTCTGAAATTGGAACGATGAGATGAATATCGATGCACATAACCTGAACGACCTGATGTACTTTTCCCAGGTCGTCGAACATGGCGGTTTCTCGGCCGCGGAGCGCGTGCTGGGCATCTCGAAATCGCGCTTGTCGCGGCGCCTGACCGAACTCGAGGCGGCGCTCGGCGTGCGCCTGCTGCAGCGCTCGACGCGCAAGCTCGCGCTGACCGAGGCGGGCGAGCTGTTCTACCAGCATTGCCAGGCGATGCTGGCCGAAGCGCAGGCCGCGATGAACGCGGTGCAGCAATTGCGCGCGTCGCCGCGCGGTTCGGTGCGGGTCAGCGTGCCCGTCACGCTGTCGCAGACGATGCTGTCGCGCATCCTGCCCGAATTCCTGCGCCGCTATCCCGAGGTGAAGGTGCACGTCCGCGTGACGAATCGCGTGATCGACCTGTTCGAGGATTCGATCGACGTCGCGCTGCGCGTACGCTCGGAACCGCCGCAGAACGCCAACATCGTCGTGCGGCCGCTGTGGCGCACGGAACAGATGCTGGTCGGCGCGCCGAGCCTGCTGAGCCAGAATGCGCCGCCGCTGGTGCCGGACGACCTTACCGGTTTCGAGACGCTCGATACGCCGAGCGTCGACGGGCGGCACGTGTTCAACCTGATCGCGCCGGACGGCATGCGTCACGTGCACGAGCATGACCCGCGGCTCGTGACGGCCGACCTGATGACGATCCGCGAGGCCGTGCTCGACGGCCTCGGCATCGCGGCGCTGCCGGAGATGATGTACGGCAACGCGCTGCGTGCGGGGCAGCTGTCACCCGTGATGCCGGGCTGGACGCTGCCGGTGCCGCAACTGTATGCGGTGTTCGTGTCGCGGCAGGGGATGCCGCCCGCGGTGCGCGCGTTCGTCGACTACCTGGTCGAGAAGCTCGATCATGGCGCGTACAAGGAGCCCGGCTGCCCCGAGCGCGCGAAGAAGGAAGCGGCGGCCGATGTTTCGGCGACCTGAACACAGCGTGCACGACGACGCAAATTTGTTTTGTCATTGAAGCGTCGCCTGCAATCGCAAGTTTCAATCGCTGGAACCTTGAATGCGTGCGCGTGCGGGCCTATATTGAAATCCCATTTCGTGAAGGAAGTTCTGAGCGAAATCAGGTGGCCGCATATATTGTGAGCCAGATAGGGCAGAACGCGCAGTCCGTGCAGACCACGGCAGAGTCGCATTTGCGTTGCTCGAGGCGTAACCGATACCGCCGAAGAGCCCGCCGCCCGAAGGCGCCCGCGTGCGCATGAAAAAAGGCCTTCATCTGGCGATGAAGGCCTTTTACTTTGTGGGCGGCCGGCGAGGTGTGGCCGGCTAGGTGCGGCCGGCGAGGTGCCTGCGATGCGTTATCGCGAGACGGGCGCGTGTTACTTCGCTTTCGCGCCCGGCTCCGTGACGAAGCCGAGCTTCGTCAGGCCGCCGGCCTGCGCATCCGACATCACTTCCGCGACGTGCTCGTATGCCACCTTGCGATCCGCACGCAGGTGCAACTCGGGCTGCGGCGTGCGTTTCGCGGCTTCCGCGATGCGAGCCTGCAACTGTTCGCGCGTGACCGTGTGGTCGTCCCACAGGATCGTGCCGTCGCCCTGGATCGCGACGTCGACCGTCTGCGGTTTTTCGTCGACGGGCTGGCTGCTGGCGTGCGGCAGGTCGATCTTCACCGCATGCTGCATCGCCGGGATCGTCACGAGGAAAATAATCAGGAGTACGAGCATGACGTCGACGAGCGGCGTCATGTTGATCTCGCTCATCACTGCATCGTCGTCATCGTCGCTGAAACCGGTGTTCATGGCCATGGTTCACCTCGTCTCAGCTGGCGCGCGTCGCGAGACGCAGGCCGTCGCGCGTCGACGACGATGCGAGCTTCGCGCCCGTCACGAAGTACGCGTGCAGGCCGTGCGCGAAGCGGCGCAGCTTGCTGACGACACCCTTGTTCGCGCGCGTCAGCGCGTTGTAGCCGAGCACGGCCGGGATCGCGACGAACAGGCCGAAGGCCGTCATGATCAGCGATTCGCCGACCGGGCCGGCGACCTGGTCGATCGACGTCTGGCCGGTTGCGCCGATGGCGAGCAGCGCGTGGTAGATCCCCCAGACCGTGCCGAACAGGCCGACGAACGGTGCCGTGCTGCCGACCGACGCGAGGATCGCGAGGCCGCTCTGCATGCGCGAGATGCCTTCGTCCATCGTGTCCTTCAGGCAGCGCGTGACCCAGTCCGACACGTCCATGCGATCGTGCAGGTGCGGTTGCGTCTGGTGGTGGTGGTCGGCGGCTTCCTTGCCCGACAGCGCGAGCGCGAGGAACGGGTTGTCGTTCGGCGTCGATGCGGCGAGACCGAGCTTCTTGATGCCGTCGTCGAAATTGTCCGAATGCCAGAATGCCTGTTCGGCATTCTTCGTGAGACGGTTCAGGCGGATCACGTTCCAGCCCTTGATGACGATCACGATCCACGACAGGACCGACATCACGAGCAGCGTGATCGCGATGGCGCGCGTGACGAAATCACCTTGCGCCCAGACGTGCGCGATACCGTAGCTTTGCATTTTCTTGTTTCCTTTGAATCTTCCGGATGAGGCAGGTTAGTCGGTGAGCCCGAAGCTGTAGGGCTGTGTGCGGGCGGCGCGGATCGCCTGGCCGTTCTCGATGTACGGACGGCAGGTGGTCGAGCGCATCGCGTCGAGTGCGGCGTCGTCGAGGCGCGGGTAGCCGCTGCTCTTCTGCAGGTCGATGCTTTCGATCTTGCCGGTCACGCCGACGACGAAGTGAACGTAGGCCGTACCCGATTCGCCGCGTCGGCGCGACATCGACGGGTAGTCGGGCTTCACGAAGTTGCATTGGAGCGTCGGCACGTTCTTCGGCGCGCTGACCTGCATCGTTTCGCGCGCCGGGCCGGGGGCGGCGGCCGGGGCCGCGGGGGCGGGCGCGGCCGGCGCGGGCGTCGGATCGGCGGCCGGCGCCGGGGTGGGCGACGGGGCCGGCGATTGCGCAACCGGTTGAGGTGTCGGCTTCGCCGCTTTCTGCACCGGCTTCGGCTCGACCTTCGGCTTCACGCGCGGCACGGGCTTCGGCGGCGCGGGCTGCGGGATCGATTCGGCCGCAACCTGCTGCGCGATCGGGGCAGGCGTGATGAGCTGCGCGGTGATCGTCTGGACCTCGACCGATTTCGGCGGCGGCGCGTTGCGATGGAGCCAGGCGGCCGTCAGCATGATCGCGTGTGCGGCAAGCACACCGACCGCGACGACGATCACTCGGGAATTCATACGTGGTGCAGCCGGCATGGCGCCGGCAGGAGCGAGATGCGAAGCCTGCATGTTAGCTTGAAAGAACGATGTCGCACCCGGGGCGCGGCGGGTGAATCGGCATCACTTGCGGAAGATCAGCAGCGAGATGCAAACGGTGGTCACAAATCCGATCAGCAATTCCATGACAGGCTCCTTGGCAGGTAAGCCGCTGGCTCGCGCAGACGGTGGCTTGCTGACGGTCAAAACAAAAAATGCGGCCTGGGCCGCATGTGCACGCTCGGCGCCGCTCAGGCTGCCTTGCGTTCGTAGAACGTGACCGGGATCGGGTGAGCGTGATGCTCGACACCGCACCGGCTTGCGCAGACGCCTTGCTCGGCCATGAGGTCGCGTACGGACTCCTCGCACTTGCCGCAGCACGTGGCCACGCCGAGTTCGAACTGGAGTTCATCGAAAGAGTGGACGCCCTCGGCGAGGGACGCGCGAATCTTGCGATCGGAAACAGACTTGCACACGCAGACGATCATGATGAGTTGCGATAGCTAACGTTAATGCGAATTATTATCATTAATTTTGCAGACGTTGACAAGCCTGGGTCCGGCTTTTTTTAAGGTCATCGGACCCTTGAAACGGCTGGGGCGGCGGAACTGCGGCGGGAGCGGGCCTGCGGGCCCGCGTCAGGCGGTCGCGCAGGCGCGCGCGTTCGGCGAGGAAATGGTGACGGATTCGACCGGCGCATCGAGGCCGAGCAGCGTCGACGCGAGGGCGCGCAGTTGCACGCCGTCGCTCGTCGAGCAGAAGCGGGGCGGCGCGGCCTGGGTGCCGGCCGGCGCGCGCAGGCCGCGTTCGTCGAGCACCCGGGCGAGCTGGCGCGCGATGGCGTCGCTCGTGTCGACGATCGTCAGGCGATCGCCAACAAGGTCACGAATCGTTTCCGTGAAGAACGGGTAGTGCGTGCAGCCGAGCACCAGCGTATCGGCGCCGTCGTCGAGCATCGGCTGCAGGTAACGCTCGAGCAACGCACGTAGGGCGGGTGAGTTCGTGTCGCCGCGTTCGATCGCCTCGACGAGCCCGTGGCCGGGCTGGCAGATGAAGCGGCGGCCGGCGCCGTAGCGATCCAGCAGCGCCCGGAAGCGCGGGCTGTTCAGTGTCGATTGCGTGGCGAGGACACCGGCGACGCCGGTCGCGGACAGCGCGGCGGCCGGCTTGATGCCCGGCTCGACGCCGACGAGCGGAATCGCCAGGCGTTCGCGGATGGCCGCGATCGCACGTGCGGTTGCCGTGTTGCACGCGATGACGAGCGCCTTCGCGCCTTCGCGTGCGAGCCATTCGCCGATCGCCAGCGTGCGCTCGGTAATGAACGCTTCGTCGCGCGGGCCATACGGTGCGTGATACGAATCGGCGACGTAGACGAACGATTCCCCGGGCAGGTGCGCGCGCACGGCGCGCAGCACCGACAGGCCGCCGAGCCCCGAGTCGAAGATGCCGACAGGGGCGGCGGGGCGGACCCCGGAGGCGACTGGCTGGTGCGTCATCGTCATGCGGACGGCAAGGTGGCGATGCGGCCGGTTACTCGGCCGAGCCCATCATCGTTTGCTGGTAGTTCTGCAGGCCGACCTTGCCGATCAGGTCGATCTGCGTTTCCAGCCAGTCGATGTGTTCTTCGGTGTCGTCGAGGATCTTTTCGAAGATCTCGCGCGACACGTAGTCGCGAACCGATTCGCAGTAGGCGATCGCTTCCTTGCAGGTGGACTGCGAGATCTGCTCGAGCTTCAGGTCGCACTTCAGGATCTCTTCGGTTTCCTCGCCGACGAGCAGCTTGTGCAGGTCCTGCAGGTTCGGCAGGCCGTCGAGCATGAACACGCGCTCGATCAGCCAGTCGGCGTGCTTCATCTCGCCGATCGACTCGTCGTACTCGTGCTTGCCGAGCTTGTCGAGACCCCAGTGCTTGTACATGCGGGCATGCAGGAAGTACTGGTTGATCGCCGTGAGTTCGTTCTTCAGTTGGGCGTTCAGGTATTCGATGACTTTCTTGTCGCCTTGCATGGCTGTTCCTTGTTCAGTGGGGCTTCAGAAACCGAACGATAATCGCTCGAACGAGAAAAGCCAAGCCTCGAAGCCTTATCTGGCCTGCCTTTTGCGTGTAATGAGAATCAGCCTCGAACAATCGGCCGTACACAATAATGAGAACGAGAAGCAAAAAGGCCGGACGTCCGTCCGGCCTTTCGTTCGATCGCCCTTAAGCGGTTGCGACCGGGATCTTGCCGATCTTCGCCTGCCACTCCTTCGGACCGGTCTGGTGCACCGACGTGCCCGACGAATCGACGGCGACCGTCACCGGCATGTCCTGCACGTCGAACTCGTAGATCGCTTCCATGCCGAGGTCTTCGAACGCGAGCACCTTCGCGCCGCGGATTGCCTTCGACACGAGGTAGGCCGCCCCGCCGACCGCCATCAGGTACGCAGCCTTGTGCTTCTTGATCGCATCGATCGCGACCGGGCCGCGCTCGGCCTTGCCGACCATCGAGATCAGGCCCGTCTGCGCGAGCATCGTCTCGGTGAACTTGTCCATGCGCGTGGCCGTCGTCGGGCCGGCCGGGCCGACCACTTCGTCACGCACCGGATCGACCGGGCCGACGTAGTAGATCACGCGGTTCGTGAAGTCGACCGGCAGCTTCTCGCCCTTCGCGAGCATGTCGGCGATGCGCTTGTGCGCGGCGTCGCGGCCGGTGAGCATCTTGCCCGACAGCAGCAGCGTCTGGCCCGGCGTCCAGCTCGCGACTTCTTCCGGCGTCAGCGTGTTCAGGTCGACGCGCTTGCTCGTTTCCGTGTTCGGCTCCCACTGCACCTTCGGCCAGGCGTCGAGCGACGGCGCTTCGAGCTTGGCCGGGCCCGACCCGTCGAGCACGAAGTGCGCGTGGCGCGTGGCCGCGCAGTTCGGGATCAGCGCGACCGGCTTCGAGGCCGCGTGCGTCGGTGCCGCCATGATCTTCACGTCCAGCACGGTCGCGAGACCGCCGAGGCCCTGCGCGCCGATACCGAGCGCGTTGACCTTCTCGTGCAGTTCGACGCGCAGTTCCTCGACCCAGTCCTTCGGGCCGCGCGCGATGATTTCCTGGATGTCGATCGGCTCCATCAGCGATTCCTTCGCCATCAGCATCGCCTTCTCGGCCGTGCCGCCGATGCCGATCCCGAGCATGCCCGGCGGGCACCAGCCCGCGCCCATCGTCGGGACCGTCTTCAGCACCCAGTCGACGATCGAATCGGACGGATTGAGCATCACGAACTTCGACTTGTTCTCCGAGCCGCCGCCCTTCGCCGCGACCTGCACGTCGACCTTGTCGCCCGGCACGATCTCGTAGTGGATCACGGCCGGCGTGTTGTCCTTCGTGTTCTTGCGGGCGCCTTCCGGCGGATTGACGATCGACGCGCGCAGCACGTTGTCCGGGTGCGTGTAACCGCGGCGCACGCCTTCGTTGATCATGTCGGTGAGGCCCATCGTCGCGCCGTCCCAGCGCACGTCCATGCCGACCTTCACGAAGATCGTTACGATGCCGGTGTCCTGGCAGATCGGGCGCTTGCCTTCCGCGCACATGCGGCTGTTCGTGAGGATCTGCGCGATCGCATCCTTCGCGGCCGGGCTCTCTTCCAGCTCGTACGCGCGGCCGAGGGCCTGGATGTAGTCGAGCGGGTGGTAGTAGCTGATGTACTGCAGCGAATCCGCGATGCTCTGGATCAGGTCTTCCTGTTTGATGACGGTCATGGCTGAGACTCTGTGGGGACAGTGGGGAATGCGTTTATGCGTTGGCGGCTGCTTCGGCCGGCTTGCGGGACGCGGGCACGGCGCTCGCGTGCGGCGCGTGCGTCTCGTGGAAATGGGCCGGGTGCGTGTGCGTCGTCAGGCGGTCGACCCACGCCATCACGAGCGCCGACACGAGGAACGACACGTGGATGATCACCTGCCACATGATCGCGTGCGTCGTGTGCTGGTCGGGGTTGATGAAGGTCTTCAGCAGGTGGATCGACGAAATGCTGATCAGCGCCATCGACAGCTTGACCTTCAGCACGCCCGCGTTCACGTGGTCGAGCCATTCGGGTTCGTCGGGGTGGCCCTCGATGCCGAGGCGCGACACGAACGTTTCGTATCCGCCGACGATCACCATGATCAGCAGGTTCGAGATCATCACCACGTCGATCAGGCCGAGCACCGCGAGCATCACGCTGATCTCGTCGAGACCGGCCGCATGCGACAGCAGGTGCCAGACTTCCTTCAGGAACAGGAACACGTAGACGGCCTGCGCGACGATCAGGCCGAGGTAAAGCGGAACCTGGAGCCAGCGGCTCATGAAAATCAGCGCGGGAAGCGGGCGAAGCGGGCGGCGGGCCGGGTGGCCGGGCGAATGCGGGGCGGACATGATGGAGGTACGGGCGCGGTGCGCAGGTATCGGGGGTAATCTTGAAAAGGCGCGCTATTGTAACGCGTCGGCCGGCGCGACTGCAGCGACGCGCCGGGTGTGCCGGGGACGGATCAGGACGCGGCGGCCGGCACGCGTTTCACGCGCAGGCTCGCGAGCACGATGCCGGTGACCACGCAGGCGAGCGCGACGCCGTGTGCGAGCGTCGGGCGCTCGCCGAGGAACGCGATGCCGTATGCGGCCGCGGCGATCGGCAGCACCGCGCTGAACACGCCGGCGAGGCTGCCCGGCACGTGCCGGATGCCTTTCATCCACAGCCAGAACGAGAAGATGCTGGCCGACAGGCCATACCAGACGACGAGCGCCCAGGTGCCGGCCGGCACGCTCGCGTAATCGAAATGCCACAGCGCGGTCGCGCCGAGCGGCAGCATCAGGAACAGGCCGAACAGGTGCGTGTACGCGCAGATGTCGATCGGCGCGAGCGTCTGCGTGAGCCGGCGCGACAGGATCACGTAGATCGATTCGCAGCACACGGCGCCGAGGATCAGCAGGTTGCCGGTCAGCGAGCCGGACGCGTCGCCGTGGCCGTCATGCCCGGCCGCGCCGCCGTTGGCGAGGTTGATCGTGACGACGCCGGCGATCGCGAGCGCGATCGACAAGAGCGCACGGCCGTTCGGTTTTTCACGCAGGATCAGCCATGCGAACAGCGCGACGATCGCCGGGATCGTGCTCGTGATCACGCCGGCCGCGACCGCGCTCGTGCGCTGCACGCCGTTGAGCATCAGCAGCGTAAACATGAAGGTGCCGAAGAACGCCTGCAGGAACAGGTTCAGCCATTCGCCGCGCTTGACCGCGCGCATCTTCACGGGGCTGAACAGCGGCCACAGGACGGCGATCGCGATCACGAAGCGCAGCGTGGCGAGGATCGCGACGGGAACGAATGCGACGATGGATTTACCGATACCGACGTTGCTGCCGACGAACAGCATCGACAGGATGAGGAAGAGGGCGTAGCGATTCAAGCTGGAATCCGGAAGGCGAGTTCAGTTAGGATTGTAGGGTCGCGGTTGTAACAGCGTAAAGCCGACCGTCATGCGGTGCCGCCCGGTGTGCGAAACGGCCATGCCGCGTAAGTGACGGGTAAGTTCGGGCGCTTATCGTGGAAACCGTCGGGCCGCCCGTTCACGTTCGCGTGATGTGGTGCGGTGCAGCATCGTGCGCGGCCTTCGTGGCCGCGTGCGGGTGGGTAGGAGACAACGGCGCGCATGCGCCGGCCAAGACACGTGCGGCGCGCACGATCGCGCCGCCAGAGGATTCATGTTCACCAAGGGGTAGTCGATGTCTGCGATTGAATCGGTTCTTCACGAAACCCGTCAGTTCCCGCCGCCCGCGGCGCTCGAGAAGGCGGCGACCATTTCCGGCATGCCGGCCTATCGCGCGCTCGCCGCCGAGGCCGAGCAGGATTACGAAGGCTTCTGGGCGCGTCTCGCGCGCGAGGGCCTCACGTGGCACAAGCCGTTCTCGACGGTGCTCGACGAGAGCAATGCGCCGTTCTACAAGTGGTTCGACGACGGCGAGCTGAACGCGTCGTACAACTGTCTCGACCGTCACGTCGAAGCCGGCAACGGCGAGCGCGTCGCGGTGATCTTCGAGGCCGACGACGGCACCGTCACGCGCGTCACCTATGCGGATCTGCTGGCGCGCGTGTCGCGCTTCGCGAATGCGCTGAAGAAACGCGGGATCGGCAAGGGCGACCGCGTCGTCATCTATATTCCGATGTCGATCGAAGGCATCGTCGCGATGCAGGCGTGCGCGCGCATCGGCGCGACGCACTCGGTCGTGTTCGGCGGCTTCTCCGCGAAATCGCTGAACGAGCGGCTCGTCGACGTCGGCGCGGTCGCGCTGATCACGGCCGACGAGCAGGCGCGCGGCGGCAAGACGCTGCCGCTCAAGAGCATTGCCGACGAGGCGCTCGCGCTGGGCGGCTGCGAAGCGGTGAAGAGCGTGATCGTCTATCGCCGCACCGGCGGCAAGATCGACTGGCATGCCGGCCGCGACCTGTGGATGCACGAACTGACCGACGGCGAGTCCGACACCTGCGAGCCGGAATGGGTCGGCGCCGAGCACCCGCTGTTCATCCTGTATACGTCGGGCTCGACCGGCAAGCCGAAGGGCGTGCAGCACAGCACGGGCGGCTACCTGCTGTGGGCCGCGCAAACGATGAAGTGGACCTTCGACTGGAAACCGACCGACGTGTTCTGGTGCACGGCCGACATCGGCTGGGTCACGGGCCACACGTACATCACGTACGGCCCGCTCGCATGCGGCGGCACGCAGGTCGTGTTCGAAGGCGTGCCGACCTACCCGGACGCCGGCCGCTTCTGGAAGATGATCGGCGATCACAAGGTCACCGTGTTCTACACCGCGCCGACCGCGATCCGTTCGCTGATCAAGGCGGCCGAAGCCGACGACAAGGTGCATCCGAAGAGCTACGACCTGTCGAGCCTGCGCATCATCGGCACGGTCGGCGAGCCGATCAATCCGGAAGCGTGGATGTGGTATCACAAGCACGTCGGCCAGGAGCGCTGCCCGATCGTCGATACGTGGTGGCAAACCGAAACCGGCGGCCACATGATCACGCCGCTGCCGGGCGCGACGCCGACCGTGCCCGGTTCGTGCACGCTGCCGCTGCCGGGCATCATGGCCGCGGTGGTCGACGAGACGGGCCAGGACGTGCCGAACGGGCAGGGCGGCATCCTCGTCGTCAAGCGCCCGTGGCCCGCGATGATCCGCACGATCTGGGGCGACCCGGAACGCTTCAAGAAGAGCTACTACCCGGAAGAACTCGGCGGCACGTTGTACCTTGCCGGCGACGGCACCGTGCGCGACAAGGACACCGGCTACTTCACGATCATGGGCCGGATCGACGACGTGCTGAACGTGTCGGGTCACCGGCTCGGCACGATGGAGATCGAATCGGCGCTGGTCTCGCACGAGCTCGTGGCCGAGGCCGCCGTGGTCGGCCGCCCGGACGACACGACGGGCGAGGCGGTCGTCGCGTTCGTCGTGCTCAAGCGTGCGCGTCCGGAAGGCGACGAAGCCGCGGCGCTCGCGAAGACGCTGCGCGACTGGGTCGGCAAGCAGATCGGGCCGATCGCGAAGCCGAAGGACATCCGCTTCGGCGACAACCTGCCGAAGACGCGTTCGGGCAAGATCATGCGGCGCCTGCTGCGCTCGCTCGCGAAGGGCGAGGCGATCACGCAGGATACGTCCACGCTCGAGAATCCGGCCATCCTCGAGCAGCTCGCCGAAGTGCGCTGATCGTACCGGCTGCGCGTCTCGCGCACGAGCCCCTGCGCGGCAATCCCGATTGCCCGCGCAGGGGCTTTTTGCTACATAACGGCATGACTGTTCCGACCCGTTCGGCGCCTGCGGCGCCACCGCCCGTTCCCGAGCCGCTCGCGCGTGCCCACGCGCGCTACTGGCGCTTCAACGTCGCGCTGATCGCGGTGCTGATGGCGATCGGTTTCGCGGTGTCGTTCATCGTGCCGTTCTTCGGGCCCGCGCTCGCCGCGGTCCGTTTCGCCGGCTTCAGCCTGCCGTTCTATGTCGGCGCGCAGGGCGCGATTCTCGTGTACCTCGTGCTGATCGTCGTCTACATCGGGCTGATGCAGCGCGCGGACCGCACGCTGCGCCGCGCGTACGACGATCATGCGGCGCGCTCCGGCATCGCGAACGGCGGCGGGCGCTGACCCATGCTGACGCATCGACTGATCCGCGCATACGCGCTCTATACGTTGGGGTTTCTCGGGTTCGTGCTGCTGATGTGGCGGATCGAGCGCGCGACCGGTTCGGGCGTCTGGATCGGCTATGTGTTCCTGTTCGTGCCGATCGCCGTGTATGCGGTGATCGGGCTGCTGTCGCGCACGTCCGATCTCGTCGAGTACTACGTGGCCGGGCGGCGCGTGCCGTCCGCGTTCAACGGGATGGCGACGGCGGCCGACTGGCTGTCGGCCGCGTCGTTCATCGGCCTGGCCGGCTCGCTCTACGCGACCGGCTACGACGCGCTCGCGTACATGATGGGCTGGACGGGCGGCTTCTGCCTCGTCGCGTTCCTGCTCGCGCCGTATGTGCGCAAGCTCGCGCGCTACACGATTCCC
Source organism: Burkholderia sp. L-4 (assembly GCF_056856535.1). Taxonomy (NCBI): domain Bacteria; kingdom Pseudomonadati; phylum Pseudomonadota; class Betaproteobacteria; order Burkholderiales; family Burkholderiaceae; genus Burkholderia; species Burkholderia sp. L-4. The sequence goes on along the minus strand of NZ_JBXEOX010000001.1, from coordinate 2,506,623 downwards.
GATTTTCTCGGCACGCGCTTCTCGAGCACGGCCGTGCGCGCGCTCGCGGCCGGCGCGGCGATCCTGTGTTCGTTCGTGTATCTGGTCGCGCAGATCCAGGGGATCGGCCTGATTGCGACGCGCTTCATCGGCGTCGATTTCGCGATCGGGATCTTCTGCGGGCTCGCCGGCATTCTCGTGTGCTCGTTTCTCGGCGGGATGCGTGCGGTCACGTGGACGCAGGTCGCGCAGTACATCATCCTGATCAGCGCGATCCTGATCCCGGTGTCGCTGATCGCGATGAAGAACGGGCTCGGACCCGTGCCGCAATTCAATTACGGCAAGCTGATGGAGCGCGTCGCGGCGCGCGAGGCGCAGGTGCGCGAGGCGTCCGACGAGCAGCGGGTACGCGACGCGTACCGCCGGCAGGCCGCGGAGATCCAGACGCGACTCGACCGGCTGCCGTCGTCGTATGCGGACGCGCGCCGGCATCTGGTCGACCAGCTGGCCGACCTGCGGCGCCATAACGGGCCGCTGCGCGAGATCAGCCTGCGCGAGCGCGAACTGGCGGACTTCCCGCGCGACCCGGCAGCGGCGCGCGTCGCGTGGACGCAGGCGCGCGACGACCTGCTGGCGCGCGCCGAGCCGCCCGTGCCGATGCACGAGCCGTTTCCGGCTGCAAGCGACGACGAACGCAAGCCGCGCGAGCGCAATTTTCTCGCGCTGCTGCTGTGCCTGTCGCTCGGCACCGCGAGCCTGCCGCACATCCTGACGCGCTACAACACGACGACCTCGGTCGCATCGGCACGACGCTCGGTCGGCTGGACGCTGTTCTTCATCGCGCTGTTCTACCTGAGCGTGCCGGTGCTCGCGGTGCTGATCAAGTACGAGATCCTTGCGAACCTCGTCGGGCGGCCGTTCGCGGAATTGCCGGCGTGGGTCACGCAATGGCATCACTTCGAACCGGACCTGATCAGCGTCGTCGAGGTGATTCGCGACGGGATCGTGCACTGGTCGGAAATCCAGATGCAGCCGGACATGGTCGTGCTGGCCGCGCCGGAGATCGCGGGGTTACCGTACGTCGTGTCGGGGCTGATCGCGGCCGGTGCGCTGGCCGCGGCGCTGTCGACCGCGGACGGGCTGCTGCTGACGATCGCGAACGCGCTGTCGCACGACGTGTATTACTGCATGGTCGCACCCGATGCATCGAGCCAGCGGCGCGTGACGATCTCGAAGGTGCTGCTGCTCGGCGTCGCGCTGTTCGCGTCGTATGTCGCGTCGCTCAATACGGGGAAGATCCTGTTTCTGGTCGGCGCCGCGTTTTCGCTGGCGGCGTCGAGCTTCTTTCCGGTGCTGGTGCTCGGGGTGTTCTGGAAGCGCACGACGACGCGCGGGGCGATCGCCGGGATGGTGACGGGGTTGGCGGTATGCGTGTACTACATCGTGTCGACGTATCCGTACTTCACGCAGTTGACCGGGTTCGCGGGGCGCACGTGGTTCGGGATCGAGCCGATCAGTTCGGGCGTGTTCGGCGTGCCGGCGGGTTTTGCGGTGGCGATCGCGGTGAGTCTGTGCGACAAGCGGCCGGATGAGTATACGCGGGCGTTGGTGGATTACATCCGGCATCCGTGAGGCGGGAAGGGGGGCGATGCATGGCGTGCCGGCGCGCCAAGTTGAAAAGCCTCTGATTCCTGGGGCAATCAGGGGGCTTCGCGTATTTCTGTCGGAGAGAGGCGGATTCGCCCAGACAGCGCGGGCAAGCCGAACGATCGGCTTGCTTTTCTCCCCGGAAACGAAAATGCCCGCTGGCGCGGGCATCGAATTCTGGCGGAGAGAGGGGGATTCGAACCCCCGATAGGCGATTAACCTATACACGCTTTCCAGGCGTGCGACTTAAACCACTCATCCATCTCTCCGGAAGACCGAGAGTATAGCAAACTCTGGCGGCAGCCCGCCACTCCCTTCCGCACCCGTCAGAAATTCGTCGATCCATACCGAGCGCGCGTCGCCCGACGTCAGATCGTGACGAGCCGTACGACCTGTCGGCTACTTCGGACATGGACCGTCCCGGTTCGAAAGAATGTGAACTGTTGAGTCCGTTCGGACGCTTCGCAGAAAGGATTCTAAATCCTGTCAAAAAGCCGTCACCAATCCGACAAATTTGCTATGCTCGCCGAAAACCAGACGGGCGGCACTCCCAGGACGGACCAGCGGGCGTGATGGCTCGCCGAACAACGAAGTCAAACAAAATCCTGAGAGTCACGCTGTGAATACAGCCGAATTGCTACGCACGTTTGCGTCCGGGGTGGTCGATCAGAACAATCGGCCGGTTCGCATGAATTGGGGGCCTGCTCAGAAGACGCTCGAGCAGGTGCTTGCGCTCCAGTATGCCGATATCCGCGAAGGGTTGATGACGGGCATCGAGGGGCATCTGACCTGCGTGTCGGCACGGGCCGATCTTCCGATTCGCAGCTTCATCGGGCTGCCGGTCTCCGTCGAGATGACGACCGATCGCGGGCGTCTCCATACCATCAACGGCATTGTCACCGACGTTCGCACCGGCCAATCGGACGGTTCACTGACCTGCTACCAGCTGACGATTCGCGACGTGCTTTCCGTGATGGAGCGGCGGACCAATTCGCGGTTGTTTCGGTCGAAGAGCCTGCCCGACATCCTGGGTGTGCTGCTTCAGGAATGGCGCCAGCGCAGTTCGGCGCTCGCGGGCGCATTCGAGTTCGACTTGTCCGGCCTGCAAGCCGAGCGTTACCCCGCGCGTGAACTTACGCGGCAGGTCAACGAGTCGGACTCGCATTTCATCCGGCGGCTGTTGCGACGGGAGGGGGCGACCGTATTCGTCAAGGCGGGCAAGGCCGGCGAGCGGGCGAGCGGCAATGCGCACGACACGCCGGTTCATACACTCGTCTTTGCCGACGACTCGATGAAGTTGCCGGCGACGGCCGCCGGCACCATCCGCTACCACCGCGACGCCGCCACCGAAGCGCGCGACTCGATCACGCTGTGGGCGACGAGCCGCCGGTTGATCCCGGGCAAGATCGTCCGACCGACGTGGGACTACAAGAGCGGCCGGATGTCCCAGACCGAGCAGGCGACGATCGTCGATCAGGGCGACGGCGGCAACGACCTCGGGCATTTGCTGGCCGATGTCGTCATCGATATCCCGCACGCCGGGGATTCGTCGTCCGATCTCGACCGGATCGGCAAGGACCGGATGCTGGCGCATGAACTGCGTGCCGAATCCGTCGACGGCGTGAGCAATGTCCGTGATCTGGCCGTCGGTCACTGGTTTGCGCTCGCGGAGCATCCGCAACTCGATACGTTGCCGGTCGAACAGCGGCAGTTTGTCGTCACGTCGCTTCATCATTGCGTGCGGAACAACCTGCCGAAGGAACTGAACGAGCGCGCGCAATCGCTGTTCGCGGCAAGCCGCGTGCTGTTCGACGCGGTGCCGACCGACGTGAGTGGCAAGCCGGGCGACGAAAGCGATCGACGCTACGAAAACACATTCTCGTGCGTGCGGCGCGGCGTGCCGCTGACGCCGGCCTACGATCCGCACGTCGACTTGCCGCCCGTGCATCCGATGACGGCCGTCGTCGTCGGCCCGGAGGGCGAGGAGGTGTTCTGCGATGAAATGGGCCGTATCCGTGTACGGATCCAGGGGCTGAGTGCGGACGATCACGCGCATGCGCAGGGCGCCGGTACGAGCGGCACGCCGTCCGACAGCGCGCCGGTGCGCGTCGCCTGCGCGCTCGCCGGGCCGAGTTTCGGCGCGAATACGTTGCCGCGCGTCGGCATGGAAGTGCTGATCGGCCATATCGGCGGCGATCCGGACCGGCTCGTCGTGATGGGCGTGCTGGCCAACGGGCCGAACATGCCGGCGACCTTCAGCCACACCGGCGCGCTGCCGGGAAACCGCTATCTTTCCGGCACGAAGACGAAGGAAATCAAGGGGCAGCGGTACAACCAGATCCGTTTCGACGATACGCCCGGACAGATCAGCAGCCAACTGGCGAGCGAGCATGCGTACAGTCAGCTGAACCTCGGCTATCTGACGCAGCCGCGCGACAACGGGCAAGGGGCGGCACGCGGCGAAGGCGCCGAATTGCGCAGCGATGCGCACGTGGCGATTCGAAGCGGCAAGGCGATGCTGATTTCGGCCTGGGAGCGGCTGCGCGCGAGTGACGGCCACCTCGCGCGGGACGAGTATCTGCAACTGATGCAGGAATGCGTCGAGCTGTTCAAGAGTCTCGGCGACTATGCGGGCCAGCATCAGGGCGTGGCGCCGGATACGCAGCCGCACGATGCACTCATGACCACGGTGAAAGGCTGGCCGAATGGCGAGGCGTCCGGCGGCGGTGAGTCGTCAGGCGCGTCGATGGCCGCGATCGGTATTACCGCGCCGGCCGGCATCAGCATGGCGACGCCGAAGACCGTGACGACCCATGCGGGCGGCAATATCGATGTCGTCGCGCAGAACCACCTGCAGTACACGAGCGGGCAGCGGATCAACCTGCAGGCCGGGCATGGTGTGGCGATGTTTGCGCACAGTGAGGGCGTGTCGGCGATCGCCAACCAGGGGAAAGTGGCGCTGCAGAGCCAGAACGACGACACGCAAATCGATTCGGCGAAGAACATCCAGATGTCGGCGGGCGGCGGCAAGCTCGCGGGCATGGCCAGCGAGCAGGTCGTGTTCGTGACGTCGGGCGGCGCGTATCTGAAGCTGCATGGCGGCGATATCGAGCTCGGATGTCCGGGGAGTTTCACCGTCAAGTCCGCGTCGCATACGTGGGCCGGGCCGGCGAGCATGAGCGCCGATTTTCCGAAGTTCGACCAGGGCTCGCTGGGGCGGGTGCCGAAGCTGGTCCGGGCCACGGACGGGCAGCCGGTCGAGGGCATGGAAGCCGAGGTGCGAAAGGCGTCGGGCGAATTGATCAAGGGGAAGACCGACGCGCAAGGCAAGCTCGCGCCGGTCAGCAGCGACCAGTTCGAACAATTGGCGGTTCGCTTCTTCAAGTCGAGAACCTGAGTTGAGTCTTCCAGAAAAACAACATGTTCAACTACAACTTTGCGCAGAACCCGGGCGGGCAACCGTCGACGGACGAACCGTCGCAGACTTCGGTGGGCGGTGGACTGGGGACGACGCTATTCAACCGCAACGACCTCGAGTGCGTGATGCAGATGCCGCTGCCGGGCGTCGTCATTTTCGTGCACGGGGTCAATTCGGAAGGGGAATGGTTCAAGGAGGCCGAGAAGGGGCTGTGTGCCGGATTGAACCGGCGCATGGGGCGTTATGACGATCAGCTGTTCCATTGGGGGCCGGTGGCCGGGCAGATGACACCGGTCAGCTATATCGAAAGCCTGACGCCAGACGGTTTCCTGAATCCGGACATGTCGTCGAAGACGTACATCAAGCCCGATCCGTCCTTTTCGCCCGTCATCCACTTTCGGTGGGGCTATGCCGCGAATGCGGAGGAGCTGAAGGAGTATGGCGACAAGATCATGCTCAACGAAAGGAATTACTGGGGCGGTGGCCCGTTCGCGGGCGGGTGTTCGAGTCTGCCGGATCTGTGGAACGACGGATTGAACGATCGGCTTTTTCTGTGGCTGACCGTCCAGCACATGAATGGCATCGGCAATCGAAAGATCTACTCCACGCCACCGCGCACTTACGGTGTGCTTGGCGCACTGCGGCTTGCACGTCTGGTCGAGTCGATCCGCAAGCGACAGGCCGACGCGCCGGTCACGATCGTTTGCCACAGCCAAGGAAACATGATCGGCCTTGCCGCAGCGTTTCTCGGTGACCGGTTGCCAGAGGTGACGGATCAGTGGGGCAAGAAAGGGCGCTGCGTCGCCGACACCTATGTTCTCGCCAATCCCCCGTACAGTCTCGTCGAGGCCAACATGACCGACTCATGGGCCCAGCGCGGGGTGCGCGACAAGAACGGGCACGTGGGGCGCGAGACCTATGTCGCGCGCAAGGAAACGCTGAGGGAGTACTTCGATATCCTGCGTGCCCGGGCCGATCTCGAGATGCCCGCGGAGGATCTCGATCGCGCAATGGAAAACGCAAGGCCGTCGAAGAACGGGGGCAAGCCGTATAGCGCAGCCAAGGACCGGGAGGCACATGGGCTGTATCAGAAAAACACCTACGGGAGAGTGACGCTGTACTGTTGTCCGCACGATCAGGTCATTTCTGCCCTGACCGTTCAGGGAATCGGCTGGCGCGGGATGAGTGTCGACGACATCAGTGCGACGAACGCGTGGGGTGTTTTTTCGCAACGCGTGTTTGCATCGAATTTCGAGGTCGGTGGAGAGAACAAGCTCTATCGGTATTGGCAGGATGACTGGCGCAAGGACAAGAACCAGAAGGAGGGTTTCTGGTATCCGCCATCACCACCTGCGCGGTATGGTCTTGGGCGAGGCACGCATTCCAATGAAGGGTGGATCGCGAAGTTTTTCACGATTGCAACGAGCCCGGCCCTCTACCTGTTCAATTTGACGAACATGGCGGTCAATGCCGATCCACCGAAAAATTGGGAAATCCCGATTACCGCACCGATGCTCGATAAGGAAACGCGCTTCCTCCCGCAGGCGTTCCGCTATGGCAAACCATCGGGCGCTCGCGATGCGCAAGGGAAACCGATTGAGGAAGGGTGCTTCAACGAGGGTTACGATCCGCCGTCGGCTGGGCGTGACGCCACCAAGGAGAACAAGCGGGATGACGATCCATACGACACCTTCGACGCCAAGTCGGAAAAGTTCGCGACCGAGGGTGACGCGCTGAAAGCGCAGGGCGATGCCGCATCCGAAGCTGCGCAGCGATACGAGGATCATTCCATTCTCCGGATGGAAGCGAGAAGGTTGAACAAGCGCGACTGGGTTGATGAAAATGGAGTTGTTGTTGGGGAGGACCGCCCTGCGGATGCAAGCGAAGGTTACAAGAAATGGAGAAACAAAGAGATATTCGACATGCTGAATGGCGGGGATAAGAATAATCCTACCAATCATTCAACCATCATGACGAATGGTGAGCATGCGGAAAAGGCTTTGGCTTACGATATTGCTATTGGGCTTTGCTATCTGACGGAGGGCGACTTTGCAGATATCAGAAAGCAGGCGGATTGGCGATTTTTGAATGGATTGGTGAGGGATGGTCAAAATGAATTATTTGCGGAATATATAAAAAAGGGAAAATATAAGGACATGTTCTTGCATAAGTGGGTTAAAAATGATCCGGTTGCAAGCATGCCCGAAAAAATCTACGACGAGCGTGATGGAGGATTTTTCCTGCGGTTGGGGAGTGTGCTATGAAGGTGATTGTTGCCACCTGGCAGCGGCGATTTGGATTGGCGATTTTCGTCATGCTGTTGGCTGCGATCGTGTTGTATGCAACGATGACGCTGCCAAGTAGTGCATCTGCCGAAAACTCAAGTGCAGGAGATCTGATGAAGAGAATGGTGCTGGTTCCTGGATTGGTGGCTGTGTTGGTATTTGTGTTTTCGACCATGTTTGCGACGTCGAGTGCCGCAGCTGCGACGCCACGCGCCGTGGGCGACGCTGAACCAAAAAGTGATTCGGTGAAGCCCTTTGTGGCACAGGTCGTTGGCCTTGAATGGCTCAACCCTCTGCAACGCCGGGATTATCCGACGGAATGGCAGTTGTTATGGACGTTGGGCCTCGTTTCTGCGAACAAGAATGATGATATGGTGCGCGCCAACCCTAAAAAGTACTCTGCCGTTCAAGCGATCTCAATCATCGCGGATGGCAGCTCTGGACGTGAATCATTTGGTGGATTTTACGAGAAATATATCGACGAGTTGCTCGTTTTGTTCCGGACCAGATATTTTGCAAATTCCAATTATTTCTACACCGTAAAGCCTGGTGATAGAAGTGGATGGCGCGAGTTGGCTGGTGTGCATGTTGAATTAGCAATTCCTGGTGGCCGTCTTGATCCCATCAAGGCAAAGACGTATTTGCGTGATCAAATAATCAGCACGTTCGAGATCGGAAATTCATCGGCAAAAGACCTGTGGAGCCACGACACACCGCCGGATGTGCACGTGACATCGGGCCAGGGAAATGCCGGTTTCACGTCGCTGAACGCGGCGCTGGACTATCTGGCCGCCCACCCCGACAAAAGCGCGTGGGTGATGAACTGGGATGCGCCCAGCTTTCCGCCGAACGACGAACAGATCAACGAGAACATGGTGGTGCTGTTCCTTGCCGGCCCCGGCCTGAAGACCGAGCGTGAACCGCTAGCCTGGATCGGCAAGGCTGCACGAAGCAACGTCAAGGATTTCGAGGCGAAGCAAGGCGCGAGCCGCGCGGTGCAGGCATGGAAGTCGACGATCGATACGGCGGCGAGTAATGCAGGCGTGCCGGTGTCGTCGCTGAATTACGTCGTGCATGACGCGGGCAAGGGCAGCGATGCTGCATCGACACGTATTGCCTCACTGTCGCAGACGCTGACGGAAGTCCTGCCGGAATACGATTTCCGCACGCAGACCTTCAATACATCGGCGTTGCTCGGTGACATGGGCGCCGGCGCGGCGCTGACCGATGTGGCGCTGGCGATCGGCCGAGCGAATCACCTCGGTGGAAATGTGCTCGTAGCCGGAACGACCGACACCGAGCATCCGACGGCAGTCGTCGTCGTCGCGCCTTCGAAGCTGACGCCCATCGACGCCGGCAAGGACTGGTTCCGCGCACGCGGCGAGAACAACGCGTACTTGCCGTGGTGGGGGCGCCGTCATGACGCGCGTCCGGCATCGCAAGGCTATTCGGAATAAGGAGCGCGCATGCGCGGAATCATTCGAGTCGGCGACGCAACGAGCCACGGCGGTCAGGTCGTGACCGGCAGCGCGGTCAGCGAAGTGATGGGGCGGCCGGTCGCCCGGCTCGGTGATACGTGTGTCTGTCCGATCGCGGGCCATCAGGCCTGCTTTATCGCCGAAGGCGATCCGCAGGTCATCGTCGACGGGAAACCGGCCGCATTCGACGGTCACAAAACGTCGTGTGGCGCGACGCTGATTTCGAGTCTGGCGTCGTCCGGACGGGAATGAATTGCCAACCCGGCGCTCTGGATTGGCCGGTTCGATCGGGAGTATTCATGCGCTGCCTCACTCTTGCAAGATGCACCGGGTGCGTCTCGATCGTCATGGCGACACTCTTGTCCGGCTCGCCGTTGCAGGCCGAGATTAGTACCGCACCGGCACAATCTGCCGGAGGTGCGTCCACTGCGCCGTTTGTTCCCCAGGTTGTCGGACTTAAATGGCTCAATCCGCTCCAACGCCGTGACTATCCGACAGAGTGGCAATTGCTCTGGACACTCGGGTTGGTGAAGCCGAACATCAACGACGATATGGTCCGGACGCGCCCGGAAGCGGTATCTATCGTCGCGGACGGCAACCGGGGAAGTGAGACGTTTTCCGGGTTCTATGAAAAGTACGTCGACAAACTTCTGTTCCTCTTTCGAGTGCGATATTTCACGATTGAGGACTACTTCTATACCGTCAGTGCGAGAGCGCGGCGGAAATAGAGGGAACTGGCTGGCATGCGAGTCGGGTTGGCTATTCCCAGTAGGCTGGCCCCTGAACTGGCAGCGTCATATCTGCAGGATCATGTGGTCAACATCTTCGAAATCGGCAACCCCTCCGCAAAAAATCTATGGAGCCGCGACACGCCGCCCGATGTACACGTGACGTCGGGTCAGGGCAATGCCGGCTTTACGTCGCTGAACGCCGCACTGGACTATCTGGCGGCACATCCAGACAAAAGTGCCTGGGTGATGAACTGGGACGCGCCGAACTTCCCACCGCAGGACGAACAGCTCAACGAGAATATGGTAGTGCTGTTCCTCGCCGGCCCGGATCTGAAGACCGAGCGTGAGCCGCTGGCATGGATCGGTAAAGCCGCGCGAAGCAACATCGGGGATTTCGAGGCGAAACAAGGCGCGAGCGGCGTGAGCCACACGGCACAGGCATGGAAGTCGACGATCGATGCGGCGGCGAACAATGCGGGTGTGACGATGTCGTCAGTGAATTTCATCGTGCACGACGCAGGCAAGGGCAGTGACGCTGCATCGACACGGATTGCGTCACTGTCGCAGGCATTGGCGGAAGTGCGGCCGGAATACGATTTCCGTACGCAGTCCTTCAATACGTCGGCGTTGCTCGGCGACATGGGGGCCGGCGCGGCGTTGACCGACGTGGCGCTGGCCATCGGTCGTGCGAATCATCTCGGCGGAAATGTACTCGTGGCCGGAACGACCGATACCGAGCACCCGACGGCAGTGGTCGTTGTGGCGCCTTCAAAACTTACGCCGATCGACGCGGGCAAGGACTGGTTCCGCGCGCGCGGCGGAAACAACGCGTATTTGCCTTGGTGGGGGCGTCGCCATGATGCGCGTCCGGCGTCGCAAGGCTTTTCGGGGTAAGGCCGACGCAGGACGACCGCCACAGTACGGCCGCATGTCGCCATATCGTCCGGTACACCGATTGATGAGTCCCGGCAGCGATCGCGATGGTGTAAAGCATTCTGTAACAATCAGCGGAATGGTGGTGCGCAATTCTTTCAAAATACTTTCTATATTTCTGGTTATCTGCGCATCTAGAGAAATCCCGGCTGCCGTCCCATCAAGGCATCTGTCTTCACTTCACCAGAAACGTCATCGGGAATTCCATCACGTACATTACAAAATGTATTGTGATTGAAAGGATTTCGTCTCTTGACGCGCCGCACTGTCGCCATTTATTGTCCGTCTGCCGCCCGTGAGAGAGCACGACGGCAACCGCGCACGTGCACGTTGCGCGCACGACAACACGCAGCAAAAAGCAGAAAAGGAAACGTGGTAGCCACATGAAGCCGCTATTCGACGACAACCCATCCGATGCGGTCAGCGATCGTCCTTCCACTCCGTCTTCGTCACCTGCCGCCGTGCCAGCCGCAGCCATACCGGCCGCCCGCCCAGCGGAGAACGCCCGCCTGATCACCGTCGACGAGATCGACCAGCTCGGCGCGACGCAGGGCACGCGGATCGCCGCCTTCTCCCAGCAGATTCTGGCGAGCGTCCGCGCATCGGATGCCGACCGGTTCGGCGACAAACTCAACGAACTGATCGTGACCGCGAAGGGGCTCGACCCGCGCGGCGCCGACAAGGGCGGGCTGCTCACGCAGGTGACGCGGCTGTTCCGCTCGACGAAGGAAAAGCTGCTGTCGCAATACGAGTCGGTGAGCAAGCGGATGGACACGCTCGTCGTCGAGCTCGAAAACCATGCGCAGCGGCAGAAGGCCGGCATCGACGAGCTCGAGCGGATGTACAACGACAACTACGCGCTGCACCAGGAACTCGCGCAGTCGAAGGCGCACGGCGAAACGGCGCTCGCGACGCTGCGTGCGCATCTCGCGGCCGGCCAGCAGCCGGCGGACGATGCGTTCGCCGCGCAACGCCTGCTCGACGTGAAGCGCAAGGTCGATGCACTCGAAAGCAAGCTCGACGACCTCGACCGCGCGATGCTGATGTCGAAGCAGCTCGCGCCGCAGATCCGGATGGAGCAGGACCAGAAACGCACGCTGACGTCGAAGTTCATGACGATCAAGACCGTGCTGATCCCCGCTTGGACCAACGCGTTCGCGCTCTACCTCGAGCAGCTCGGCACGACGCGCGCGGCGGCGCTCGCGAACGCGACGTACGACGCGGCCGACGAGGCGATCCGCGCGCAGGCCGACCTGAACCGCCAGAACGCGCAGGAAGTCGCGAAGCTCGGCCAGCGTCCGGTGATCTCGACCGACACGTTCGAATACGCGCAGCAGCAGCTGTTCGGCGCGTTCGACGACATCACGCAGATCATCGCCGACGGCAAGCGCCAGCGCGAACAGGACGCGCCGCGCCTGCGCCAGCTCGAACAGGACCTGATCACCCGATTCGCTCCGAAGCACAACTAAGAGAACTGAGAGAACACCGCATGATTACGCTTGAGAAGCGCGCGGCGAAGGTCGCGATCGTCCTCGAAAAACGCCAGATCCTGAAGCCGCCCGTCGTGCGCGTCGGCGCCGCGCTCGACATCTCTGGCTCCGCGAAGCCGCTGTACCAGTCGGGCGTGATCCAGGAGACGCACGACCGGATCCTCGGCATCGCACTGAAGTTCGACGACAACGGCGAAGTCGACACGTGGACCTTCACCGAAGGCTACGACCGCCTGCCGACCGCCACGCCGGAGAACTACGGTTCTTACATCTCCGATCACGTGCTCGACGCGCGGATCGAGAAGTGGGGCGGCACGCAGTACGCGCCGGTCATGAACGACATCGTCGATTTCTTCTTCCGTGCGCCGGAGCCGAAGCGCGAAGCAAGGCGCGGCTTCCTGAGCCGGCTGTTCGGCAGTGCCGACGAGACGTCCGCGCCGGCCGCCTCCGCATCGGCGAACGGCCATCTGCCCGCGTGGGTGCTGTTCGTCACCGACGGCCAGAACCCGAAGAACGACCGCAAGCGCGTGCGCCAGCTGCTGGCCGAGTCGCAGCACTTCCCGCTGTACTGGTCGCTCGTCGGCGTCGGCGATCCGCGCGAATTCGACTTCCTCGCGGAAGTCGCGAACGAAATGCCGAACGTCGGCTTCCTGCATCTCGAATCGCTCGACCTCAGCGACGAACAGATCTACGAACAGCTGATCACGCAGGAATTCTGCGACTGGGTGCGCGCGAAGTAAGCGCGGCCCGCCTGCCCATTTTTCTGAACTCGATTACCCCATCATGTTGAAAGACTTCAAGATCCCGTTGTCGCTCACGGCGCTCGCGCTGATCGCGGCCTACTTCCTCGGCGGCGTGAAGGACATGCTGATCGTCGCGGTCCTGTGCGTGCTCGAAATATCGCTGTCGCTCGACAACGCGGTCGTCAACGCATCGGTGCTCAAGAACTGGTCGGAGAAGTGGCGCAACCGCTTCATGGTGTTCGGCCTGCCGGTCGCGGTGTTCGGCATGCGGCTCGTGTTCCCGCTGCTGATCGTCGCGGTGATCGGCCACATCGGGATGTGGGATGCGCTGACGCTCGCGATCGAGTCGCCCGAGCAGTACGCGGCGATCCTGACCTCCGCGCATCTCCAGGTGTCGGCATTCGGCGGCGCGTTCCTGCTGATGGTGTTCTTCAAGTTCATGCTCGACACCGAGAAGGACGAGCACTGGATCGGCTTCCTCGAAGGCCCGATGCGCCATCTCGGCCGCATCACCGCGCTGGAAGTGGCGCTGACGCTCGCGATCGTGATCGTCGCGTCGTTCTACGTGCCGGCGGCCGAGCAGGTCAGCTTCCTGCTCGCGGGCGCGCTGGGCGTGATCAGCTTCGTGATCGCGCACGGCATCGGCGACCTGATCGGCGGCGAGGATACGGGCACGCGCGTGGTACGCGAAGGCGTCGCGGGCTTCATGTACCTGGAAGTGCTCGATTCGTCGTTCAGCTTCGACGGTGTGATCGGCGCGTTCGCGCTGTCGAACAACATCTTCCTGATCGCGCTCGGCCTGGGTGTCGGTGCAGCCTACATCCGGGAGATGACGCTGGTGCTGCTGAAGAAGGGCACGCTCGCGCAGTACCGCTATCTCGAACACGGCGCGTTCTGGGCGATCGGTGCGCTCGCCGCGATCATGTTCCTCGGCGTGAAGCTCGAGGTGCCCGAGGTCGTCACCGGCCTGATCGGTGCAGCGACGATCGCCGCGGCCGTGTGGTCGTCGATCGTCGTGCAGCGCAGGGAAGGCCGCACGGCGGTGGCGGGCAAATAAGTGCGCGTCACGCGCGACACGAACACCATCAACGAAGGGCCGCACCATGCGGCCCGACATCGCCGCCGGCGCAACGGCGGTTCCAGCAGAAGAGGTTCAGATGATCAATTTGTCGAAAGGCGGTCGCGTCAACCTGTCGAAGGAAGCGCCCGGCACGCAGAAATTCCGCATCGGTCTCGGTTGGGACGCGAACGCGACGGACACGGGCACGGATTTCGATCTCGACGTGTCGGTGTTCCTGTGCAAGTACGACGCGCAGAGCAATCCGAAGCTGATCTCGGATCGGCACTTCGTGTTTTACAACAGCGAAGTGCGCACGATGGAACGCAAGGAAACCTTCATCCAGCCGGGCGACGATTTTCCGAAACGCGGGATGCCCGCGTCGACGTGTCTGGGCGTCGTGCATAGCGGCGACAACCGCACGGGCAGCGGCGACGGCGACGACGAGGTGATCTTCATCGACATGACGAAGCTCGCGGCCGACGTCGAGGAAATCTCGGTGGTCGTGACGATCGACCAGGCCGAAGCGCGCCGCCAGAATTTCGGGCAGGTGCACAACAGCTACATCCAGATCGCCGACGAGGTGACGGGTGCGGTGATCGCGAAGTATGCGCTCGAGGAAGACTTCTCGATGGAGACGTCGGTGCAGGTCGGCAGCTTCTATCGCCGCGACGGCCACTTCATGTTCAAGGCCGTCGGCGCCGGCTACAACCGCGGCCTCGGCGATTTCGTCCGCGCGTACGGTGGCGCGGTCTGACTGGCGGCAGCCCGGCGTGCGGAACACCGCGGCGCCGGGCAGGAAGCAGCGATGACGAATCCGTCCGACGAGCCGAAGCGGCTCGAGTTCGATACGACGCCCGAGCGCACGCCCGGGCGTCTTGCGTTCGACGCGCCGCCCGGTGCGCCGGCCGCGCGCGTGCCCGAGCGGCCCGAGCGGCCCGCGCCGCAGGCGCTTGACTTCGGGCCGGCAGCCGCGGCCGACAAAGGCGCGCGCGTGCCGCCCGCCGATGCGGTCGGCCGCGCGCTGTTCGGCGAAGCGAACCACCCGCAGCTCGACGCGTGCTTCCGCGCCGCGCAGGCCAGCTTCCCGAATCTCTATCCCGACTACGCGCCGCGCATCGAGCGGCACATCCGGCAACTGGTGCCGCTGAAGCTCGCGACGGTCGCGACGATCGGCGACGGCGCGCTGGAGACGGCCGGCAATCTCGTCGAAGCCGTCGCGGCGGCGACGCGCGAATTCAACGAACTCGGCGCGGCCGACATGATGGCCGGGATGCTCGCGCAGGCAACGCGCAAGGCCGGCGTGTTCGAGCGCTGGTTCGGCGCGGCATCGGGGCATGTCGATTACCGGGCGGCGATCGGCGCGCTCAAGCAGTCGCTCGGCTTCTTCCCGCGCCGCACCGAGGCGCTCGCCGCGCAGGTCCGTCAGGCGGAGGAAAACCTCGTCGTCGTGCTCGCGGCGCTGAGCGCGGTGTCGGACGTCGTGCGCGCGCCCGACGATGCGGGCGTCGAGCGCACGCTGTTCGACCGCCGCAACATCGTCGGGCAGGCGGTCCAGCAGATCCGGATGCAGCCGGCGCAACTGCGCGGACTCGACGAGCGTGTGACCGATCTGCTGTCGCGCGCCGATCACCTGATGAACGTCGTGCTGCCGGCGGCGCTTGCCGCGCGGCCGCAGCGCTGAGCAAACGGCGCCGTGTGGCCATGTGCGTTGCGGCGCATGCGGCCGGGGTCGTGCTGCGTCTCGCGGTTTCGCGCACGGCGGCGCGAGTCTGCTATCTTCCCGGGCATTCGTTCGCTTTCCCGCCGACTCTCCATGACTGACCGCATCGTCGCCGCATTCGATTTCGACGGCACCATCACGACTACCGACAGCTTTCGTCATTTCGTCCGCTACGCGGTCGGCACGCCGCGCTTCGCATGGGCCGGGCTGCGCGCGTTGCCGTGGATCGTCGCGATGAAGGCCGGGCTGCTGTCGCGCGGCGACGCAAAGGCGAAGTTCGCGTCGTTCGCATTCGGGCCGATCCGCGAGGGCGTGCTCGATGCGCAGGCGCGCACGTTCGTCGATACCTATCTGCCGGGCCTCGTGCGCGCGGAAATGCTCGAGCGCATCCGTGAGCATCGGGCGCGCGGACACGAAGTCGTGCTGGTCAGCGCGTCGCCGTCGCTGTATCTGGAGAAGTGGGCGAGGACGGCCGGCTTCGATGCGGTGCTCGCGACGCGGCTCGCGTTCGAGCACGGCACGTTCGCCGGGCGGCTCGACGGCGAGAACTGCTGGGGGCCGCAGAAGGTCGTGCGGCTGCGCGGGTGGTGGGGCAACCGGCCGCCGAAGCAGCTGTTCGCGTATGGCGACAGCCGCGGCGACAAGGAAATGGCCGAACTCGCGAACTGGTCGTGGATCCGCGGGCAGGGGCCGATGCCGCCGATCGGCGATTGAGGGCGCGCGCCGCCGCCGTTATGCGTCTGCCGGTGCCTGACGCGTGCCGCGCGACGGACGATAGGCGCCCCAGCGATTCGCACGCGCGAACGTACCGACGTCGTTGAAGCGCACGCCGACTTCGCGCAGCGCCGCATGCGCGGTGCGCGCGGTCAGTTGCCGGATGTAGAACGGATCGCGCACCACGAAGTGATGGATCGCGTGCGTGCTGCCGAAATTGAAGCAGAACAGCTGGAACGGCAGCATCCACCACGGATTCAGCACCTGCGTCTGCTGGATCACGTTGCGCGAATCGATGTCGCCGAAGTAGTGCATGTTCGAGCTGACGAAGTTGATGCAGAAGCTGCGCAGGAAGTTCGGTCCGAGCCACACCACCGCGAGGAAATCGACGACATTCATCACGCGCTCGACGGCGGCCGGTACCGTTGCCGTATAGCCGAACACATGCAGCGCGAACAGGCCGACGTGATAGACGATGAACGCGTGCCACAGCAGGTAGTACACGTGACCGACCGGCATGTACGACGACACCTGCTCGACGCGCAGCTGCAACCGTTCCGACGGATCCTGCACCGGCTGCGCGGCCACATACTGCTTCACCTTGCGGCGCATCGCGGCCGGCCGCAGCACGACGGCGAGCATGCCGTCGGCGATCATCAGCAGACGCTTCACGCCCCAGCGTTCGCCGTTCGTGATGCCGAATTCCTCGAGATCCGATTCGCCGCCCGACACCTTGTGGTGATGCAGGTGCATGCGCCGCCGCGTCCACGGGTTGATCGTGCCGGGCCGCGTGAGCCAGCACAGCGCCATCATCAGGTGATAGGCCCACGGGGTCTTCTTGAAGTACATCAGGTGGATCAGGTCGTGCTCGAGCTCGTGGATCAGCGACGTGACGAATGCGGCAAGCGGCAGCGCGACGTACCAGGCGATCGCGCCGCGCGCATACAGCCACGCGATCGCGAGCATCGCGCTCACCGACACGACCATCACGGACGCGCCGACGAGGTTCTGGTTGTCGAGCAGCGGAAAGCGCGCGCGGATCGCGTCGCTCGCGGCGTTGACCTCGCGGCGGACGTACGCGACCTTGTCTGCATCGTGGCGAAAGACGGTTCGTGCGGGTTGGCTCATCGACCGGAATCCGTGCGGAAAGAGTGGGGCGCAATGCCGATGTGACAAGCATAGGCGCGCGCCGGAGCGCACGCGAGGGCCGCCGGTGCCAATGGCGGTGTCATTTCGGGCCACCTTGGCGACCGGGCTAGAGTGCCGCCGCGGTGTCATTGCGGGCCAGCGACGCTACAATCCGCCGAAACCGCTCCGGAGTCCGCCGCATGGTCCCGTCCGTCCCGGATGCCGCGCGCCAGCTGAACAAGGCGACGGTGTCGTCCGCGTATGCGCTGTTCATGCTGATGCTGGCCGAGGAGCGCGGCATCGACGGCGGCCGCATCCTCGCCGGCTCGGGCGTCGAGCGCGAGCGGCTCGCGCAGCCCGATGCGCGCATCACGCCGCTGCAGCAGGCGGCGATCGTGTTCAACCTGCTCGATGCGACCGACGACCCGTCGATCGCGATCGAGATCGGCCTGCGCAGCAGCCTGACGAAAGCGGGGCTGATCGGCTTCGGGCTGATGAGCTGCGCGACGCTCGGCGAGGCGATCGCGCTCGGCATCCGCTACCTGCCGACGCGCGTGCCGTTTTTCTCGGTGCGGCTCGCGCAGCTCGACGGGATCGTCGACATCGACGTGCTCGAAGCGTTTCCGCTCGGCCGGCTGCGCCAGTTCGCGGTCGAGAACTTCCTGGTCGAAACGGCGATCCTGTTCAATTCGCTGCTGTATCCGACGCCGGGCCGCACGCTGCAGTCGCGTGCCGAACTCCATTTCGAATGGCCCGAGCCGCCGTGGTTCGAGCGTTATCGCGCACGGCTGCCGCGCTGCCATTTCGACGCGAGCGCGAACCGTATCCGCTGCGACGCCGCGCTGCTCGACGAGCCGATCGGCACCGCGAACGCGCAGACCGCGCAGATGATCGTCCAGCAGTGCGAGGCCGAACTCGCGCGGCTCGGTTATGCGGAGAGCATCGTCGAGCGCGTGCGCAACCTGCTGATCTGCGGCGACGACGGTTATCCGTCGGTCGACGACGTCGCGCGCGAACTCCATGTGTCGGCGCGCACGCTCAAGCGCAAGCTCGCCGAATACGGTGCGACCTATTCGGCGCTGCTCGACGAGATCCGGCTGCGCGACGCGCTGCGGCTGCTCGAAGGCACGCGGCTGCCGGTCGACGAGATCGCGGCGCGCGTCGGTTATACGGACCGCGCCAATTTCACGCGCGCGTTCAAGCGCTGGACCGGCGTCGCGCCGAGCGAGCGGCGCTGAACGCCGGCACGTGCCGCGGCTTCAGACGAGCGCGATCCAGTTCGCGCCGCGTCCGCCCGGCACGCGCGTGTGCAGCGTCAGCGCGCCGTCGTCCGGCGCGATCGCATACACGGCCACGTGTTCCGACTGTTCGCCGCAGGCGACGAGCCAGCGTCCCGACGGATCGATCGCGAAGCCGCGCGGCTGCGTCTCGGTCGCCGTCGCGTGCGCGGGTTCGAACGACCCGTCCTCGTTGCGGCGATAGCAGAGCAGGCGGCTCGACGTGCGTTCGCTGACGTACGCGAAACGTTCGTCGGCCGTCAGGTGCAGGTCGGCGGCCCACACGGACGGCTCGGCGGGCGCGGGCGGGCGCGCATGGCCGGGCGCGAGTCCGGCGACGGCCGGGTGGCGTGCGCTCACGTGTGCGTCGCCGAGCCTGCCGGTGTCGGGGTCGCGTGCGAAGGACGCGAGCGTGGCCTGGAATTCGCTGACGACGACGAGCGTGCGGCCGTCATCCGCGAACCGCAGGTGACGCGGGCCGAAACCGGCCGGCACGCGCGTGTCGCCGTGTTCGACCGCGCGCAGGCCGGCCGCGTCCTCGACGAGCGCGAAGGCGAACACGCGGTCCGAGCCGAGCGAGCCGACGTACGCGAAACGGTTGTCCGGCGACACGATCACCGAGTGCGCGTTCGCGATGCCGGGCGCGACCTGCAGCGGCGTGCCGTCGCCGTCGCGCACGCGGGCGGCGTCGTAGAGGCTCAGCGAATTCCCGCCGTACGACGCGCCGAGCAGCCAGCGGCCGCTGCGGTCGAGCGACAGGTACGCGTGGCTCGCGTCGATCGCCGTCGTGCCGATGCGCGCAAGCGCGCCCGTGGCGGCGATGCGGAACCCGACGATCGTCGGCTGTTCGCCGCGCGTCGCGACGTAGAGCCGTGCGCGGTCGGCCTGTACGGCGATCGGCATCGCGACGTCGGCGGCCGGGTAGCGCGCGAGCGGTGCGAGCGTGCCGTCGCCGGCGAGGGAGAACGTGGCGAGGTCGCCGTCGGCGGCATTCGAGACGACGACGGTCAGGCGGTCAGTGTTCGGCATGGCGGAGCATCGAGGCGTTCGTGAAGGATTCGTCGGCCGGCAGGCCGCGCGGCGGATCGCTGCGCCGCTGCGTGCGTGCGAACAGCGCGGCGAACGCGGCGACGAGCGAAGCGATCGCGAGCGCATACAGGCCGCCCGTGATCGAACCCGTATGTTGCTTCAGATAGCCGAACGCCGTCGGCGCGACGAAGCCGCCGAGGTTGCCGACCGAGTTGATCAGCGCGATCACGGCCGCGGCCACGCGCGTGTCGAGGTATCCCTGCGGGATCGGCCAGAACAGCGACGCCGCGGCCTTGAAGCCGAGCGCGGCGAAGCAGATCGACGCGAACGACCACACCGGGTCGTGCGACGTCGACGCGAACAGCCCGCACGCGGCGAGCACGAGCGCACTGGCGAGCCAGCGCTGCGGATGCTTCCACTTCGACGACAGCACCGCGAAGCCGTACATCGCGCCGATCGCGATCATCCACGGAATCGTGTTGTACAGGCCGACCTGGAAATCGGTGAGGCCGCCCATCTTGCGGATGATCGTCGGCAGCCAGAACGTGGCCGCGTAGATCGTCAGCTGGATCGAGAAGTACAGGAAGCAGAACAGCACGATCTGCGGGTCGCGCAACAGTGCGGTCGCGCGCACCGGCACGTTCGAACGGACGTCGCGCGTCGCCCGTTCCTCGTCGAGCGCGTTCTGGAGCGCCGTGCGCTCTTCGGCGGTGAGCCACGTTGCATCGCGGATATGCGATTTCAGCAGCAGCCAGCTCGCGCCGCACAGTGCGACCGAGAACAGCCCTTCGATCAGGAACATCCATTGCCAGCCTTCGAGGCCGAAGCCGCGGATCGACAGCAGCGCGCCGGTCACGGGCCCCGAAAGCACCGACGCGAACGCGGAGCCGCCGAGGAAGATCGCCATCGCCTTGCCGCGCTCCTGCGGCGGCAGCCATTGCGACAGGTACAGCACGACGCCGGGGAAGAAGCCGGCCTCGGCCGCGCCGAGCAGGAAGCGCAGCGTATAGAACGACGTGTCGTTCCACACGAACGCCATCGCGGCCGCGACGATGCCCCACGTCGCCATGATCCGCGCGAGCCACACGCGTGCGCCGTAGCGCTGCATCAGCAGGTTCGACGGCACCTCGAACAGCGCATAGCCGACGAAGAACAGCCCGGCGCCGAGCCCGTACGCGGCCGCGCCGATGCTGATCGACGCTTCGAGGTGGCGATCGACGAAGCCGACGTTCACGCGGTCGATGTAGTTCGCGATGAACATGATCAGCACGAGCGGCAGCACGTGCCACTTCACTTTCGAGATGGCGGACGCGAGCGGGTCGCGGCCAGGCAGGGCGGGCGCGGGCGGGTTCAACGGTGTCTCCGGTCGGACGGCTGCGGACGGGGCGGCGACCCGCGTACGCGTCTGGTTGGCGGTCTATGTAGTATGTCGTCGTATGACATGGTACGCCGGAGCGTGACCGAAGACGTCGCGGGTTTACCCGGAATTAGTTCAAATATTGGGGAATCTCACGAGATTGGCGTGACGGTACTTAATGTCTGATGACATATGACATTGGCGGAGACGCCGGCCCTACCTGACGTGCGAGGTCGGCGTGCGCGGCATCCGCGCGAACAGCGTCCACATGGGCTGGAGGTGGGGCGTGCCGCCCCCGAGGAGTTTCCGGCAGGCGGCGGGATGACGGAAGAGCAGATCCTCGCGCCGATCGCGTCTAATATTGCGCTCGCGAAGCTGCCGACCGACGACGATTGCGCGCGCGGCGCTGTTTCTCGCGTCCGACCAAGCGAACGCGGTGACGGGCGCGACGCTCGACGCGGACGGCGGCGATTTCATGCCTTGACGATGGAGCAACGGATCATGCAGGACAACCCACACGCGCGGCATTTTTTCGCGTTCAACGGCGACGCGGACGGCCTGTGCGCGCTGCAGCAGCTGCGGCTCGCGGAGCGCGTGCGCGGCACGCTCGTGACCGGCGTGAAGCGCGACATCAGGCTGCTCGAGCGGATCGACGCACGCGCGAGCGACATCGTCACCGTGCTCGACGTGTCGCACGACCAGAACCGCGACGCCTGCGCGCGGCTGCTGCGCGGCGGCGCGACGATCCGCTATTTCGACCATCACTTCGCGGGCGAGCTGCCCGACGATCCGCGTTTCGATGCGCATATCGACACGGCGGCCGACGTCTGCACGAGTGTGATCGTGAACCGCCATCTCGGCGGCCGGCACGTGCGCTGGGCGATCGTCGCGGCATTCGGCGACGAACTGCCGGCGCTCGGCGACGCGCTCGCACGCGAGCACGGGATCGGCGAGGCCGAGCGCGGCACGCTCGCCGAACTCGGCCTCTACCTGAACTACAACGCGTACGGCGAGTGCGTCGGCGATCTGCACTTCGATCCGGCGGTGCTCGCCGACGCGATGTTGCCCTGCGCCGAGCCGCTCGATTTCGTGCGCGGGACCGACGTGTTCGCCGCGTTACGCGACGGCTACCGCGACGACATGGCGCGTGCCTGCGCGCTCGCGCCGCTGCGCGAGGTGCCGGGCGCGACGCTGGTCCGGATGCCGGACCACCCGTGGGCGCGGCGCGCGACGGGGATGCTCGCGAACGAACGGATGCGCAAGGCGCCGCATGCGGCGCTCGCGGTGCTGTCGCCGCGTGCGGACGGCGGGCTGGTCGTCAGCGTGCGCGTGCCCGACGGCCGGCCGCTCGGCGCCGACGAGTTCTGTCGCGGTTTCGCGACCGGCGGCGGGCGCAAGCGCGCGGGCGGCATCAACCATCTGCCGGAAGCGGAGTTCGACGCGTTCGCCGAGCGTTTCGAGGCCGCGTTCCGGCTCGATTGACGCAGCCGCCGGCCGCTCCCGGTCACGCGGCGCGCGGCATGCCGCGCTTCGGCGCGCCGCTTTCCGTCGCGTGCGCACTGATCGAAACCCTGTTTGCAGGTAGAGCCGCCCAGCGCGGCGTACCCGACATCGAGCGTGGGCCGGTGTGCGCGGCGAAGCATCGTCGGAATGGAGCAACGCGTTTCACCGGGCAACGCGTTGCGCTGGCAGCGACCGCCATCGGCGGCGGCGAGCGTCGACACCGCGCGGCACAGCCGCGACAATACGCACCTCCTTCCGCTTTCGTCATCGAGGTGCCCGTGCCCGCCCAGTCCTCCGTTGCTCCCGCGATCGTCTGGTTCCGCGACGATCTGCGCGTGACCGACCAGCCCGCGCTGACGCGCGCGGTCGAGTCGGGCCGGCCGCTCGTGTGCGTGTTCGTCGACGACACCGGCGCTGGCGCCGGGCGTCCGCTCGGCGGCGCGGCACGCTGGTGGCTGCACGGGTCGCTCGCCGGGCTCGATGCCGCGCTCGCGCGTCATGGCGGACGCCTGCTGCTGCTGCGCGGCGACGCGCCGCGCGAGATCGAACGTGTCGTGCACGATACGGGCGCGGCAGCCGTGTACTGGAATCGTCGTTATGCGCAGCCGCAGCGCGACGCCGACGCGGCGCTGAAGACGTCGCTCAAGGCGCGCGGCGTCACGGTCGAGAGCAGCAACGGCAGCCTGCTGAACGAGCCGTGGGAGGTGCTGACGGGCAGCGGCGGCCCGTACCAGGTGTTCACGGCGTACTGGCGGGCGGCGCGCCGCGATCGCACGGTCGCCGCGCCGCTGCCGGAGCCCGGGCGGATCGCGTTTCATCCGTGGCCCGAAGCCGTGCGCGACCGCGCGCTGTCGCTCGACGCGCTCGCGCTGCTGCCGGATGCGCCGGACTGGGCCGGCGGCTTGCGCGATGCATGGCCGGCACCCGACGAGGCCGGCGCGCACGCGCGGCTCGACGCATTCGTGACGACCTCGCTCGCCGGCTACGCGGACGCGCGCGACCGTCCCGATCGCCCCGCGACGAGCCGGCTGTCGCCGTTCCTGCGCTTCGGCAACGTGTCGCCGCGACAGGTATGGCATGCGGTGCAGGGCGCCGCGCATGCCGGCGGCGCGGCCTATGCCGCGGACGCCGATAAATTCCTGAGCGAACTCGGCTGGCGCGAATTCAGCTACACGCTGCTGTATCACTTCCCGGCGCTCGCGACCGACAACTTCCGCGCGCAGTTCGATGCGATGCCGTGGCGCGACGATCCCGCCGCGCTGCACGCGTGGCAGCGCGGGCTGACCGGTTATCCGCTCGTCGATGCGGGCCTGCGCGAACTGTGGGCGACCGGCTGGATGCACAACCGTGTGCGGATGGTCGTCGCCTCGTTCCTGATCAAGCATCTGCTGCTCGACTGGCGCGCGGGCGAAGCGTGGTTCTGGGACACGCTGGTCGACGCGGACCCGGCGAACAACGCGGCGAGCTGGCAGTGGGTGGCCGGCTGCGGCGCCGATGCCGCACCGTATTTCCGCATCTTCAATCCGGTCGCGCAGGGGCAGAAGTTCGATCCGGACGGCGCCTACGTGCGGCGCTGGGTGCCCGAACTCGCGGGTCTCGACAACGCGTCGATCCATGCGCCGTGGGATGCGTCTCCGCTGGAGCGCGAGGCGGCCGGCGTGCGGCTCGGCGTCGACTATCCGGAACCGCTCGTCGAGCATGCGGCCGCACGCGCCCGTGCGCTCGATGCGCTGGCCGCATTGCCGAAGCGGCGTTGACCGCGCGTTCGCGCGGCGCGGTTTGACACGTCAGTTGCAGAACGCGACGTGTTCGAGCAGCGCATACGCGACGTCCGGACCGAAGTAGGCCGCGCCGCACCACGTGACGAACGCGAGCGTGCCGGCGGCCAGCGCCGCACGGATCAGGCCCATGCCGCGTTGCCCGACGCGGGCCGCGCGACGCGCGCGTCGTTGATCGGCAGGTGCAGCAGCGCCGCGAGCACGCCGAGCGCGATCGAGCCGATCCACAGCGGCATGTACGAGTGCGTCGCGTCGTATACGACGGCCCCGAGCCAGACGCCGAAGAAGCTGCCGAGCTGGTGCCCGAAGAACACGAAGCCGAACAGCGTCGCGATGTAGCGCACACCGAACACCTGAGAGATCACGCCGTTCGTCAACGGCACCGTGCCGAGCCACGTGAACCCCATCACCGCCGCGAAGACGTAGACGCTCGCGGGCGACAGCGGCGCGGCGACGAACACCGCCATCGCGAGCGCGCGCACGAGGTACAGCACCGACAGCACGTATTTGCGCCGCAGCAGCCCGCCGAGATGGCCGCACGCGTAGGTGCCCGCCACGTTGGTCAGTGCGATCAGCGCGAGCGCGACGCTTGCATGGCGCGCGGGCAGCCCGTGGTCGAGCAGGTACGCGGGCAGGTGCGTCGCGATGAACGCGAGCTGGAAACCGCACGCGAAGAACCCCGCGTTCAGCAGCCAGAAGCCGCGATGCGCGAATGCCTCGCGCACGGCCTCGCCGATCGACTGGCCGGGGCCGGCGGCGGCATCGGCCGTCTGCACGGGGCGGTCGCGCAGCAGCACGGCGAGCGGCGCGAGCAGCGCCGCGACGAGCGCCAGCGCGATGAACGCGTGCCGCCAGCCGATGCCGCCGATCAGCGCCTGCGCGACGGGCACCATGCAGAACTGGCCGAGCCCGCCGATCGCGCCCGCGACACCGAGCGCCCAGCCGCGCCGCTCGGGCGGAAACAGGCGGCTCAGCGCACCGTAGATCGACGCGAAGGCCGAGCCCGACAGCGCGATGCCGATCACGAGCCCGGCGCCGACCGTAAACAGGCCGGTCGTGGCCGCATGCGCCATCGTGACGAGCCCGGCCGCGTACAGCAGCATGCCGGCGACGATCACGCGCACCGAGCCGAAGCGGTCGGCGATCATTCCCGTGAACGGCTGCGCGACGCCCCAGACCAGGTTCTGCAGCGCCAGCGCGAGGCCGAACGCTTCGCGCGACCAGCCGTGGTCGAGCGAGACGGGCGCGAGGAACAGGCCTTGCACGTGGCGGATGCCGAGCGCGGCGCCCATGATCAGGCCGCCGGCGAGCACGGGCAGCCAGCGGCGTCGGACTTCCTGCTCGATCGGGGTCATGCGTGTCTCCGGATGAAGGTGCGCGGTCGAAACGGCCGCGCTCGATCCGATTAGACGATCGGGCCCGCGATCGCTCAAGCGATCATTCGGTCAGGTTGGCATGCGCATCGGGAATGCGAGGGTGCGGCGGCGCTGCCTGCAGTCGCGGGCGGCGGCTTACGCCGGTGACGTCGTGTCGTACGCGCGCATCGCCGCATCGCATTCGGCGGCCTCGGCGAGCATCCAGTCGCGCACCTCGACGACTTCGCGGCGCGGGGCCGGATCGTGCTGGAACAGCCAGTAGCCGTACGTATCCGTCAGCGCCTGCGTGTGCGGGCCGAGCACCGCGAGCCGCCCGTCCGCGAGCATCGGCGCGACGAGCGCGAGCCGGCCGAGCGCGACGCCCTGGCCCGCGATCGCGGCCTGGATCACCTGGTCGTACTGGTTGAAGCGCAGCACGCCTTTCGGGCGCGCGTCGCCCAGCCCGGCCGCATGCAGGTGCGCGTGCCACTGCAGCTGCGGTTGCGGCGGTCCGTCGAATTCGAGCAGCACGTGGTCGGCGATCGCGGCCGCGCGCGTGACCGGCCGCGCGGCGAGCGCGGGATGCGCGACCGGGACGACGATCTCGTCGAACAGGCGCAGCGCGCCGGCCGGCGCGCGGTCGCGCGAACAATAGCGGATGCCGAGGTCGATGCCTTCGGTGCGCAAATCGAGTACCTTGTCGTTCGCGGCGACGCGCAGGTCGACCGCGGGCAGGCGCGCCTGCAGCCGCCCGAGCCGCGGCAACAGCCACAGCGCGGTGACGCCGATGCTGGCGGTGATCGTGACGGGCTGGCGTTCGCGCGCGGCGGCGAGCGACGCGACGGTGTCCTGCAGGCCGTGCAGCGCCGCATCCGCGACGCGGAACAGTCGCTCGCCTTCCGGCGTGAACGCGATCTTCCGGTAGCCGCGCTGCAGCAACGCGACGCCGAGATGCGCCTCGAGCGCGTGGATCTGGCGGCTGACCGCCGACTGCGTGACGCACAGGTCCTGCGCGGCGAGCGTGATGCTCATGCGGCGGCCGACCGCGACGAAACCGCGGACGAGATCGAGCGACGGAAGACGGACGAGCGGCGTTGACATGCGCGTGACTCATGCGAACGGAGCAGCAAGATTGGTTGAGAACGCGCCACGCGTCAAGTTCAATGGAGGCTTGACGACGGGCGCGGGGCGGCCGCGAGGCAGGGGGATGGGTAGGCGCTGAAGCGCTGACTCGGGCCGACCGCGAGGCATGGGGTTCGAGTCAGCGCTGAAGCGCTAACTTGGCGCCGACCGCAGAGCATGGGGTTCGAGTCAGCGCTAAAGCGCCAACTTGGCGCCGACCGCAGAGCATGGGGCCCAAGTAAGCGCTAAAGCGCTAACTTGGGCCGACAGGAGACAGGATGACGATTTCGAACGAAGGAAGCGGGGCGGCGCAGCGCAGTCGCGCGGCGGGCGCATGGCCGCCGGAGCCCGTGACGCTGCGCGCGGCCGACGGTTACGAATTGCGTGGCCATGTGTGGCGCCATCGCGGCGGCGGCGCCGTGCGGCCCGTCACGGTCGTCAATTGCGCGACGTCGGTACGCTGCGACTACTACTTCCGTTTCGCGGCCTGGCTGTTCGCGCAGGGGCGCGACGTGCTCGTCTACGACTATCGCGGGATCGGCGCTTCACGCCCCGCGCAGCTCGCGAAGCTGCACGCGACCTGGCTCGACTGGGGGCGGCTCGATTGCGAAGCCGCGCTGCAGTATGCGCGCGACGCGTTTCCCGGCCAGCCGCTCGATGTCGTCGCGCACAGCATCGGCGGCTGCCTGCTCGGGCTCGCGGCATCGAACGTACACGTGCGGCATGCGGTGACCGTCGGCGCGCAGTATGCGTACTGGCGCGACTACCTGCCGGCCGAGCGGCGCCGCATGTGGTGGAAGTGGCATGTCGCGATGCCCGCGCTCGCGGCCGTGTTCGGCTATGTGCCCGCGAAGCGGCTCGGCTGGATGGAGGACACGCCGCGCGGGGTCGCGCTGTCGTGGGCGCGCGCGCAGCCGCGTTTCGAGGATGGCTACATCGGCGGCGTGCTCGATACCGGGACCGTCGGCCGCGCCGCGGTGCCCGCGCGCTTCGCGGGGCTGTCGGCGCCGATGCTCGCGATCGGCATCGACGACGACGCGTTCGGCACGGTCGAGGCGATCGAGCGGCTGGTCGACTACTACACGGGCAGCAACGTCACGCATCTGAGGATCGCGCCGGCCGACATCGGCGTCGACGCGATCGGTCATTTCGCGTTTTTCCACAGCCGCTTCACCGACTCGCTGTGGCCCGTCGCGCTGTACTGGCTGCAACACGGCGTGCTGCCGGCCGATGCGCCGGGCGCCGTGCATGCGCTTCACCCGGCGTCGCGCGGGCCGATAGCGGCCGGCGGCGTGCCGGGTGTGGCCGCGAACGGTTGACGTGGCGCCCGCCGCGCATCGCCCCGTCGCGATCCGCTTCCCGGTCCTGCCGCGCCGGTTGCCGGCCGGCGCGATCGATTAACATCGGACGTTTCCATTCACAGCACAGGCTGCGCGTGTCGATGTCCACTCCGTCCGAATCCGCTTCCCCGCTCGACACGCCCCGCGCGTGGCGCGTGCACGCGCTCGACCTGCCGGAGGCCGCATTCCGTGCCGGCGTGCGGGTCGCGCGTATCGATTTCGATTGGCGCGTGCCGCTGTCGTCGCCCGCGTATGCGGCGCTCGGCGACGCCGAGCGGGCGCGCGCCGCGAGCTACATGCGCCACGAGGATGCGGTGCGCAGCGCCGCGACGCGCGCCGCGTTGCGCGACGTGCTCGGCGCGGCGCTCGAGGTCGCGCCGCATGCGGTCTCGATCGTCGTCGATGCATCGGGGCGGCCGTCGCTGGATCGCGCGCATCGCGCGTCGCTCGACTTCAACGTGTCGCACGCAGGCGATCACGCGTTGATCGCATGGGCGCCCGCGGGCCGCGTCGGCGTCGATATCGAGGGCTGTGACCGCGTCGCCGACTGGCGCGCGCTGACGCGTGAAGTCTGCGCACCCGCCGAGGTCGCGCATCTCGACCGCATGCCGCCCGCGGTGCGCGCGAGCGAATTCATGCGCGTGTGGTCCGCGAAGGAAGCGCTGCTGAAGGCGCTCGGCACGGGCATCGTCGGCGGGCTGCGCGCGTTTGCGGTGGTGCCGCCGCGCGACGCGGCGACGCCCGCGACGACGATCGTCGAGCCGGCCGCGCCTGCGGCCGGCGTCGCGGCGTTCGACGCGGCGTGGCTCGACGCGGCGCCCGGCTATGCGGCGTGCGTCGCGTGGACGCGCATGTAAGCGGGCGTTGGCGCCCGGTGCTCATTCGAGCGGCGCATCGTTGGGCGCCGCATAGCGCGCCTTGATCACGTCGCTCATCGGGAAGTCGAACGACAGCCCCTTCGGCGGCACCGGCTTCATGAACCATTTGTCGTACGGCGCGTTGATCTCGCCACTTTTCATCAGCTGCGCGAGCACGCCGTCGACGAGCGCCTTGAACTGCGGATCGTCCTTGCGCAGCATGAACCCGTAGGCTTCCGACGACTGCGGCGTGCCGACGATCTGCCAGTCGGCCGGCTTCGCGGCGAGCTGGCGCACGCCCGCGAGCAGCACGTCGTCCATCATGTACGCGGCCGCGCGGCCCGATTCGAGCGTGAGGCGTCCCTCGCCGTAGTCCTTCGCGCTGATGATCTGCATGTTCATCTTCTTGTCCTCGTTCATCTTGCGCAGCAGGCGTTCGGACGTCGTGCCCTGGTTCGTCACAACCGTCTTGCCGGCGAGGTCGGGGAAGTCGCGGATGCCCGACGTCGTGCGCGTGAGCAACCGCGTCGTCGCGACGAAGAAGGTGGTCGAGAACGCGACCTGCGCATGGCGCGCGGCGAGGTTGGTCGTCACGCCGCATTCGAGGTCGACGGTGCCGTTCTGCACGAGCGGAATGCGGTTCTGCGACGTGACGGGGATGAAGCGCACCTGCAGGTCGGGCTTGCCGGTGCGCGCCTTCACGGCCGCGATCACGCGGTCGCACAGGTCCTGCGAGAAGCCGATCACCTTGCCGCCCGTATCGACGTAGGAGAACGGCACCGACGTCTCGCGATGGCCGATCGAGATCAGGTTGTTCCGCCGGATTTTCTCGAGCGTGCCGGACAGCGGTTCCGCGGCGAGCGCGGCGCCGCATGCCAGCAGGCACGCCGCGGCGAGCAGCGGGCGGCCGAATCGGGCGGCGAATCGTGACGGGAAGGGCATGGCGGGTCTCCGTGGCGAATGGTGATTCGTATGTTGCCAAAAACAAAATAATTGCAACATATGTTAATAACCGGATCGTGCCGGCCGGTCCGGCGGGCCGCGCCGGACATCAGGGAAACTCCCGAGTCGAAATCGATGAAAAACGGGTTGTCTAGACAAGTTGTCGTGGCTACACTTCAATCCATTCCGAACTTGTCTAGACAGGATTGCTCACATGATTACGTTGACCCCCGGCCATCTGACCCTCCCGCAACTGCGCCAGATCGCGCGCGAATCCGTGCAGCTCGCGCTCGACCCGGCCAGCTTCGCGAAGATCGACGCCGGCGCGAAGGCCGTCGCCGACATCGCCGCGAAGGGCGAGCCGGCCTACGGCATCAACACGGGTTTCGGCCGCCTGGCCAGCACGCACATCCCGCACGACCAGCTCGAGTTGCTGCAGAAGAACCTGGTGCTGTCGCATGCGGTCGGTGTCGGCGAGCCGATGGCCCGTTCGTCGGTGCGCCTCCTGATGGCGCTGAAGCTGTCGAGCCTCGGCCGCGGCCACTCGGGCATCCGCCGCGAAGTGATGGACGCGCTGATCACGCTGTTCAACGCCGACGTGCTGCCGCTGATCCCGGTGAAGGGCTCGGTCGGCGCATCGGGCGACCTCGCGCCGCTCGCGCACATGTCGGCGGTGCTGCTCGGCGTCGGTGAAGTGTTCATCCGCGGCGAGCGTGCGAGCGCGCTCGACGGGCTGCGCGTCGCGGGCCTCGCGCCGCTGACGCTGCAGGCGAAGGAAGGCCTCGCGCTGCTGAACGGCACGCAGGCATCGACCGCGCTGGCGCTCGACAACATGTTCGCGATCGAAGACCTGTACCGCACGGCGCTCGTCGCCGGCGCGTTGTCGGTCGACGCGGCAGCCGGTTCGGTGAAACCGTTCGACGCCCGCATCCATGAACTGCGCGGCCACCAGGGCCAGATCGACGCGGCGGCGTCGTATCGCGAGCTGCTCGAAGGCTCGCCGATCAACCAGTCGCACCGCGACTGCGACAAGGTGCAGGATCCGTACAGCCTGCGCTGCCAGCCGCAGGTGATGGGCGCGTGTCTGGACCAGATGCGCCATGCGGCCGACGTGCTGCTGGTCGAAGCGAACGCCGTGTCGGACAACCCGCTGATCTTCCCGGACACCGGCGAAGTGCTGTCGGGCGGCAACTTCCACGCCGAGCCGGTCGCGTTCGCGGCCGACAACCTCGCGCTGGCCGCATCGGAAATCGGCGCGCTGGCCGAACGCCGCATCGCGCTGCTGATCGACGCGACGCTGTCGGGCCTGCCCCCGTTCCTCGTGAGGGACGGCGGCGTGAACTCGGGCTTCATGATCGCGCACGTGACGGCGGCCGCACTCGCATCGGAAAACAAGACGCTCGCCCACCCGGCGTCGGTCGACTCGCTGCCGACTTCCGCGAACCAGGAAGACCACGTGTCGATGGCGACGTTCGCCGCGCGCAAGCTCGCCGACATCGCGGACAACACGAAGCACATCCTCGCGATCGAACTGCTGGCCGCGGCCCAGGGCGTCGACCTGCGCGCGCCGTACCACACGAGCCCGAAGCTGGCGCCGGTGATGGAGACGATCCGCGGCAAGGTCGCGCATTACGAACTCGACCACTACTTCGCACCGGACATCGCGGCGGTCGCGAAGCTCGTCGGCGAGCGCGCGTTCGCGAAGGTCGCACCGTTCTCGTTCGCATCGGAACAGTAAGCCGATGAGCGCGCCGGTCTACCAGGAGATCAAGGATTTCATCCTGGCCCGCATCCACGCCGGCGAGTGGGAGGAGGGCGACCAGGTGCCGCCCGAGAACGAGCTGGCGCGCGAATTCAAGGTGGCGCGCATGACCGTCAACCGCGCGCTGCGCGAGCTGACGGCCGAGCAGGTGCTCACGCGCATGAAGGGCGCGGGCACCTACGTCGCGCGGCCGAAGTACGAGTCGACGCTGGTGGCGATCCGCAGCATCTCGGAGGAGGTCGGCGCGCGCGGGCATGCGTATCGGGCGAGCGTGCTCGGCCTCGACACGGTCCGCGCGGACGACGCGCTCGCCGACGAGATGCAGGTGGCCGTGCGCACGAAGCTGTTTCATTCGCAGGTGCTGCACTTCGAGAACGACGAGCCCGTGCAGCTCGAAGAACGGTGGGTGAATCCGGCGGTCGCGCCGGATTACGCCGAGCAGGATTTCACGAACACGACGCCGAACCTGTACCTGATGCGCGCGGCCCCGCTGCAGCGCGTCGAGTACCGGATCGAAGCGGCGGCCCCGGCGCCGGAGCGGCGCGAGCAGCTGCGGATGGACGACGTCGAACCGTGTCTGGTTTTACATCGGCGCACCTGGTCGCAGGGCGTCGTCGCCTCGGTGGCGAATCTGTGGCATCCCGGCAGCCGTTATCGCTTCACCGGGCATTTCTGATTCCTATTTGATAGTCATTTTCCCTCGGGAGCAGTCGTCATGAACCATCCGAAACACATCGATCCCCGTCTCGATCCGACGCGCACGATCCGCGCGCCGCGCGGCAGCGAGAAGACCTGCAAGACCTGGCTGGCCGAGGCGGCCTACCGGATGATCCAGAACAACCTGGACCCGGAAGTCGCCGAGCATCCGCATGCGCTCGTCGTGTACGGCGGCATCGGCCGCGCGGCGCGCAACTGGGAATGCTACGACCAGATCCTCGCGTCGCTGAAGGATCTCGAGGAAAACGAAACGCTGCTGATCCAGTCGGGCAAGCCGGTCGGCGTGTTCCGCACGCACAAGGATGCGCCGCGCGTGCTGCTCGCGAACTCGAACCTCGTGCCGCACTGGGCGAACTGGGATCACTTCCACGAGCTCGACCGCAAGGGCCTGATGATGTACGGCCAGATGACGGCCGGCAGCTGGATCTACATCGGCAGCCAGGGCATCGTTCAGGGCACGTATGAAACGTTCTTCTCGGTCGCGAACCAGCACTTCAACGGCGATCCGTCGGGCCGCTGGATCCTGACGGGCGGCCTCGGCGGCATGGGCGGCGCGCAGCCGCTGGCCGCGACGATGGCCGGCTTCTCGATGATCGCGGTCGAATGCGACGAGACGCGCATCGACTTCCGCCTGAAGACGCGCTACGTCGACAAGAAGGCAACGACGCTCGACGAAGCGCTCGGCATGATCGAGGAAGCGAAGCGCACGGGCAAGCCCGTGTCGGTCGGCCTGCTCGGCAACGCCGCCGACGTGTTCGCGGAACTCGTCACGCGCGGCATCACGCCGGACTGCGTGACCGACCAGACGAGCGCGCACGATCCGATCAATGGCTACCTGCCGCAAGGCTGGACCGTCGCGCAATGGCGCGAAGCGCAGAAGGTCGATCCGCAGAGCATCGTGAAGGTCGCGAAGCAGTCGATGGCCGTCCAGGTGCGCGCGATGCTGGCGCTGCAGGAACGCGGCGCGGCGACGCTCGACTACGGCAACAACATCCGCCAGATGGCGCTGGAAATGGGCGTCGAGAACGCGTTCGACTTCCCGGGTTTCGTGCCGGCGTACATCCGTCCGCTGTTCTGCGAAGGCAAGGGCCCGTTCCGCTGGGTCGCGCTGTCGGGCGATCCGGAAGACATCTACAAGACCGACCAGAAGGTGAAGGAACTGATCCCCGACGATCCGCACCTGCACAACTGGCTCGACATGGCGCGCGAGCGCATCGCGTTCCAGGGCCTGCCGGCACGGATCTGCTGGGTGGGCGTGAAGGATCGCTATCGTCTCGGCCAGGCATTCAACGAGATGGTCAAGAACGGCGAACTGAAGGCCCCGATCGTGATCGGCCGCGACCACCTCGACACCGGCTCGGTCGCCAGCCCGAACCGCGAGACGGAATCGATGAAGGATGGGTCGGACGCGGTCAGCGACTGGCCGCTGCTGAACGCACTGCTGAACACGGCAGGCGGCGCATCGTGGGTGTCGCTGCATCATGGCGGGGGCGTCGGCATGGGCTTCTCGCAGCACTCGGGCGTCGTGATCGTCGCCGACGGCACGGCTGAAGCGCACGAGCGTCTCGGTCGCGTGCTGCTGAACGACCCGGCGACGGGCGTGATGCGCCATGCGGATGCCGGCTACGAACTCGCGCAGCAGACGGCTCGCGAAGCCGGCCTGAAGCTGCCGATGCTCGGCCGCTGAGCATGACGGCGCTCGACCAGGCGCCGGTGAACGCGACGCTGATCCGCGCGGCGGATCTCGTCGCGTCGCCGTGGAAGAACGGCGGCGGCGTGACGCGCGAGATCGGCGCGTTCCCGCCCGGCGCCGCGCTCGACGCGTTCGCGTGGCGCGTGAGCGTCGCGGACGTCGGCACGGCCGGCCCGTTCTCGCGTTTCGACGGGATCGACCGCACGCTCGTGCTGCTGTCCGGCGCGGGCATGACGCTCGCCGAAGCGGGCGGTGCGCACCATGTGCTCGACGTGCCGCTGGCCCGTGCGGATTTCGCAGGGGAAGCGGCGATCGACGCGACGCTGCACGACGGCGCGACGCGCGACTTCAACCTGATGACGCGCCGCTCGGCCGCGCGCGGCACGCTCGACGTGTGGCGCGCGGGCGCGCACCATGTCGCGCCGGCCGATACCGTACTGCTGTTCTGCGCGACCGGCGCCGTCGGTGTCGCAATCGACGGCACGCACCACGCACTGGAAGACATGGACACGCTGCGGCTCGACGGGCCGCGGCGTGCGTTTGACGTCGTCGTGAGCGGGGGCGGTGCGTTGCTCGCCGTCTCGCTCGCCGTCGGCGAACGAGACTGAACGCATGAAACCGACTGTCTGGCATCACCTGAGGCTGTGTCCGCACGGCCATCCCGACGAAACGATCGACGACGCGGCGATCGCGGTCGACGAAACCGGCACGATCGTGTGGCTCGGCGCGTGGTCCGCGCTGCCGCACGGTTACGCGCACTGGCCGCGCGAAGACCTGCACGGCGCGTGGGTGACGCCGGGCCTCGTCGATTGCCATACGCACCTCGTGTACGGCGGCACGCGTGCGGACGAATTCGCGCAGCGTCTCGCGGGCGTCAGCTACGAGGAAATCGCGCGGCAGGGCGGCGGGATCGTGTCGACGGTGCGCGCGACGCGCGCGGCCGACGAAACGACGCTGTTCGTGCAGGCCGCCGCGCGCCTGCAGCCGCTGCTCGCCGAAGGCGTGACCGCGATCGAGATCAAGTCGGGCTACGGGCTCGACCTCGCGAGCGAGCGCAAGATGCTGCGCGTCGCGCGCCAGCTCGGCGAGCGCTTCCCGGTCACGGTCTACACGACCTTCCTCGGCGCGCATGCGCTGCCGCCCGAATACGCGGGCCGGGCGGACGCGTACATCGACGAAGTGTGCGACCGCATGCTGCCGGCGCTCGCCGACGAGGGTCTCGTCGACGCGGTCGACGTGTTCTGCGAACGCATCGGCTTCTCGCTCGCGCAGACCGAGCGCGTGTTCGAGGCCGCGACGCGCCGCGGCCTGCCCGTGAAGCTGCATGCGGAGCAACTGTCGAACGCCGGCGGCACGGCGCTCGCCGCGCGCTACCGCGCGGTGTCCGCCGACCACCTCGAGTTTCTCGACGAAGCCGGCATCGAGGCGATGAAGGCGGCCGGCACGGTCGCCGTGCTGCTGCCCGGCGCGTACTACTTCATCCGCGAAACGCAACTGCCGCCGATCGAGCTGCTGCGCAAGCACGGCGTGCCGATCGCGCTCGCGACCGATCACAACCCCGGCACGTCGCCGCTCGAATCGCTGCTGCTGACGCTGAACATGGGCTGCACGCTGTTCCGCATGACGGTGCCGGAAGTGCTGCAGGGCGTCACGCGCCATGCAGCCGCGGCGCTTGGCCGCGCGGATCGCCACGGCGCGCTCGAGGTCGGCCGCCAGGCCGACTTCGCCGCGTGGTCGGTCGGTTCGCTGTCGGAGCTCGCGTACTGGATCGGCCGGCCGCTGTGCGAGCAGGCCGTGCGCGGCGGCACGACCGTGTTTCGCCGGATGAACGGATAGTTTTTGCAGGGAGCCGGGCCGGGTGCGACCGCGCTCGACCCGGCCGCTCGACAAGGAATCAGAATGACCGACACCATGTTGTTCGCGGACCACGCCTACCTGCCCGACGGCTGGCGCCGCAACGTGCTGCTGCGCTGGGACGCGGCCGGCACGCTGACCGGCGTGACGCCCGATACCGATGCGCCGGCAGACGTCGCGCGTGCGGCCGGCCCGGTGCTGCCCGGCATGCCGAACCTGCATTCGCACGCATTCCAGCGCGCGATGGCGGGGCTCACCGAATACCGCGCGAATCCCGCCGACAGCTTCTGGAGCTGGCGCGACCTGATGTACCGCTTCGCGCTGAAGATCACGCCCGACGCGCTCGCGGCGATCGCACGCTGGCTGTACGTCGAGATGCTCAAGTGCGGTTACACGTCGGTGTGCGAATT
Organism: Burkholderia sp. L-4; assembly: GCF_056856535.1. Lineage (NCBI taxonomy): Bacteria > Pseudomonadati > Pseudomonadota > Betaproteobacteria > Burkholderiales > Burkholderiaceae > Burkholderia > Burkholderia sp. L-4. Next base: position 2,470,301 of record NZ_JBXEOX010000001.1, on the reverse strand, counting down.
CCACTACGTGCATCACGCACAGGACGGCTCGCGCTATCCGCAGCTCGCGGAGCTCGGCACGCGCGTCGTCGATGCCGCACGCGCCGCCGGCATCGGCATCACGATGCTGCCCGTGTCGTACCAGTTCGCCGGCTTCGGCAACAAGCCGCCGCGCGACGACCAGCGCCGCTTCATCAACACGCCCGACGGGCTGCTCGAACTGCTCGACGCGATGCGTCGCGCGGCGCCCGAGCACGGCGGCCTGCGCTACGGCGTCGCGCCGCACTCGCTGCGCGCGGTGTCGGAGAGCGGGCTGCGCACGCTGATCGACGGGCTGCCCGACGACGCGCCCGTTCACATCCATATCGCCGAGCAGACGGCCGAAGTCGACGACTGCGTGCGCGCGTACGGCGCGCGTCCCGTCCAATGGCTGCTCGATCGCTTCGACGTCGATGCGCGCTGGTGCCTCGTGCACGCCACGCACGTCGATGCGACCGAGACGGCCGCGCTCGCGAGGCGTCGCGCGGTCGCCGGCCTGTGCCTGACGACCGAAGCGAACCTGGGCGACGGCGTGTTCCCGGCCGTCGACTATCTCGCGCAGGGCGGCGTGATCGGCGTCGGCTCGGACAGCCACGCCTCGGTCGATTGGCGCTCGGAGCTGCGCCTGCTCGAATACGGGCAGCGGCTCGTGCACCGCGCGCGCAACGTGCTGGCGAGCGAGTCGCAGGCACACGTCGCCGATCGCCTGTTCGACGCATCGCTCGCGGGCGGCGCACAGGCGAGCGGGCGGCGTGTCGGCGCGCTGCGCGAAGGCTGCCGCGCCGACTGGCTGGTGCTCGATCCCGATCATCCGGCGATCGCCGAACATGGCAGCCCGTCGTGGCTGTCGGGCATCGTGTTCGCCGAACACGGCGAGACGCCCGTGCTCGACGTCTACACGGGCGGCGAACGCGTCGTGAGCGGCCGTCGCCATCGCGACGAAGACGCTGCATACGCGGACTACCGCGCCGCGCTGGCGCAACTGCTGTGCTGACACGCGGCAACCGGCGCGCGTGCGTGCGCCGGCCGACTCTTACGGTGAGGCGACATGACTGAACAACCGGCTGTATTCACGCTGAAGCAGGGCACGCTGCCGCTGCTGATCTCGATTCCGCACGCAGGCACGCACATCCCCGAGGACATCGCGGCGACGATGACGCCCGACGCGCGCTTCGTCGACGATTGCGACTGGCATCTCGAGCGGCTGTACGGCTTCGCGGCCGATCTCGGCGCATCGATCCTGGTGCCGTCGCACGCGCGTTACGTCGTCGACCTGAACCGTCCGCCCGACAACGAGAACCTGTACCCGGGGCAGGACACGACGGGGCTCGTGCCGGTCGATACGTTCGACAAGGCGCCGCTCTATCCGGCGAATGCGCTGCCCGGCAACGACGAGATCATGCGTCGCCGCGACCGCTACTGGCTGCCGTATCACGACGCGCTGCAGCGCGAGATTGCACGCCTGAAGCGCGAGCACGGCCGCGTGCTCGTGTGGGAAGCGCATTCGATCCGCTCGCATGTGCCGCGCTTCTTCGACGGCCGCCTGCCGGACTTCAATTTCGGCACGTCGAGCGGCGCGAGCGCCAGGCCCGGTCTCGCGGAGGCGCTGGCCGCGTGCGTGCTCGCACACGGCGGTTATACGGCCGTCGCGAACGGCCGCTTCAAGGGCGGTTACATTACCCGTCACTACGGCGTGCCCGACACCGGTGTCGAAGCCGTGCAGCTCGAGCTGTCGCAGATCACCTACATGGAAGAGACGCGTCCGTACGCGTACGACGAAGCGCGCGCCGCGCGGATTGCGCCGCTGTTGCAGACGCTGGTCGAAACCGCGCTCGCGCATCGCTGAGCGCGGGCCGCTCGCATGCGGCAGCGCGGCGGAGCAGGGCGTCGCGGCCCGCCGGCATGCAGCAGGCGCGCCGACGCAATGCACAACACGGCATCGATCGCGGGGATCGATGCCGTTTTTTCATCTGATCGATGTCGTCGTCGGCGCCTGAAAATTTGACGCAATTTTTAGGTGATATAAGCTGAATGTCAGGAAGTCGTCACGCGCGCACCGGCGGCGAGGGCATCGACGATGGCCGTACCGCGCCGGAATGCGCTGCGAGACACCTTGCCGACGTGTCGCCGCGCGGCTTTGCCGCATGCGCTTGATCGCGACGCGTGTCCTGCCTCCTTCAGTCAGTCGAGTACGATCGTGAAAGCCGCCAGCCCTTCGATACGCCGGACGCGAAGTCCGTCGGCGGGCGCGCCGCCTCAGGCCGGGCCGAACCGGCATGCTGAATGCGGCACGCGTGCCGCCCCTTTACGCGAACCTCGTTTCTTCGCCATTTCCCATCGCGGCCCGCGCCGCTTCAACCTCGTGACCGCGCAGGTGTTCAGCGCGGTGCAGTGCGACGGCAGCGCATCGTTGTTGCCCTAGCGTCTTGTTCCGCTTCCGTTGCGGGCCGCACCGCGGCTTGCCGCATCGTTCGCGCGGCCGGATCGCGCATGCGCTCGCGCTGCGCGACGGCACGCGCGTGCGGCGCAGCCGCCGGCCTTCGTCGTCCCGTGCGCACGCATGCGGCGCGCGATTACCGGAGAGGGAGGGATGCTCATGCGTGCGCGCCCGATCGTAGCCGTCACCGCCGACCGCATCCTGCGCGGTGCGCATCCGAATCACACGGCCGGCGAGAAGTACCTCGCCGCGCTCGTCGACGGCGCCGGCGCGCTGGCGTTGGTGCTGCCCGCGCTCGGCGCGCGCCAGCCGCCCGACGCGATCATCGCGGCGGTCGACGGGCTGCTGTTTACGGGCAGCTATTCGAACGTCGAGCCGCATCATTACGGCGGCGCCGCGAGCGCACCCGACACATTGCACGATGCCGCGCGCGATGCGACCGCGTTGCCGCTGATCCGCGCGGCGATCGAGGCGGGCGTACCCGTGCTCGCGATCTGCCGTGGCATGCAGGAGCTGAACGTCGCGTACGGCGGCACGCTGCATCAGCGGCTGCACGCGACGAACGGCTTCGACGATCATCGCGAACGGGCGGCCGATCCGCTCGAGCGGCAGTATGGTCCCGCGCACGTCGTGCAACTCGCGCCGGGCGGCCTGCTGCAGCGGGTCGCGCGCGGCGTGCACGAGGCGACCGTCAATTCGCTGCACGACCAGGGCATCGCCCGGCTTGGCGCGGGGCTCGTCGTCGAAGCGAGCGCGCCCGACGGGCTCGTCGAGGCCGTCAGCGTGCGCGGCGCGCGCGCGTTCGCGCTCGGCGTGCAGTGGCATCCCGAATGGCGCTACGCGGAACAGCCGCTGTCGCGCGACATCTTCGCGGCATTCGGCGCGGCGTGCCGCGTGCGCATGACGCACCGCATTCATGCAGCCGGCGGCGCGATCGCGTCGCCGAGCGCATCCGACGTCGACTGAACGAGGCCGATCATGCAACCCGAACTGAGCGAATTCCTGCGGCAGCACCGCATCACCGAGGTCGAGGCGATCATCCCCGATATGGCCGGCATCGCGCGCGGCAAGATCATTCCGCGCAACAAGTTCGAATCAGGCGAATCGATGCGCCTGCCGCAGGCCGTGATGGTGCAGACCGTGACCGGCGATTATCCGGAGGACGGCACGCTGACCGGCGTGACCGATCCCGACATGGTGTGCGTGCCCGATCCGTCGACGATCTGCCTGATTCCGTGGGCCGTCGATCCGACCGCGCAGGTGATTCACGACTGCGTGCATTTCGACGGTTCGCCGGTCGAGATCTCGCCGCGCTACGTGCTGCGCCGCGTGCTCGACCTGTACGAGGCGAAAGGCTGGAAGCCCGTCGTCGCGCCGGAACTCGAGTTCTATCTCGTCGACATGAATGCCGATCCCGACCTGCCGCTGCGCCCGCCGATCGGCCGCACGGGACGCGCGGAAACCGGCCGCCAGTCGTATTCGATCGAGGCCGTCAACGAGTTCGATCCGCTGTTCGAGGACATCTACGAGTACTGCGAAATGCAGGGCCTCGATATCGAGACGCTGATCCACGAAGTCGGCGCCGCGCAGATGGAGATCAACTTCGTGCACGGTGATGCGCTGCCGCTGGCCGACCAGGTATTCCTGTTCAAGCGCACGGTGCGCGAGGCCGCGCTGCGCCACAACATGTACGCGACCTTCATGGCCAAGCCGATGGAAGGCGAGCCGGGATCCGCGATGCACATTCATCAGAGCCTGGCGGACATGCGCACCGGGCGCAACCTGTTCGCCGACGAGGACGGTTCCGTGTCGCCGCTGTTCCGCAGCTATCTCGCGGGGCTGCAGAAATACACGCCGGCGCTGATGCCGATCTTCGCGCCGTACATCAACTCGTACCGCCGGCTGTCGCGCTTCATGGCCGCGCCGATCAACGTGCAGTGGGGCTACGACAACCGGACGGTCGGCTTTCGCATCCCGCAGTCGAGCCCCGTCGCGCGCCGCATCGAGAACCGGATTCCGGGTGTCGACTGCAACCCGTACCTCGCGTTCGCCGCGACGCTCGCCGCCGGCTATCTCGGCATGACGCAGCAGCTCGCGCCGACCGAGCCGATTGCCTCAGACGGTTACGACCTGCCTTACCAGCTGCCGCGCAATCTGGAAGAGGGCATCTCGCTGATGGCCGCGTGCGAGCCGCTCGCCGGCATTCTCGGCGACAAGTTCGTGAAGGCCTATCTGGCGCTGAAGGAAACCGAATACGAAGCGTTCTTCCGCGTGATCAGCTCGTGGGAACGCCGCCATCTGCTGCTGCACGTCTGAACGTGCGGCGCCGTTTCATGGAGGAAACATGACCGATCGACACGAAGCCCGCTCGCCGCACTCGACCGCCGAATACCGCGCGCTCGACGCCGCGCACCACATCCACCCGTTCTCGGACATGGGCGCGCTGAACCGCGCCGGCAGCCGCGTGATCGTGAAGGCCGACGGCGTCTACCTGTGGGATTCGGACGGCAACAAGGTGATCGACGGGATGGCCGGCCTGTGGTGCGTGAACGTCGGCTACGGCCGCAAGGAACTCGCCGACGCCGCGTATCGCCAAGTGCAGGAACTGCCGTTCTACAACACCTTCTTCAAGACCACGCATCCGCCGGTGATCGAGCTGTCCGCGCTGCTCGCGGAACTGACGCCGGCCGGCTTCAACCACTTCTTCTACTGCAACAGCGGCTCGGAAGGCAACGACACGGTGCTGCGCCTCGTGCACCAGTACTGGCGCGTGCAGGGCAAGCCGCAGAAGAAGTTCGTGATCTCGCGCAAGAACGGCTACCACGGCTCGACCATCGCGGGCGGCACGCTCGGCGGGATGGGCTACATGCACGAGCAGATGCCGTCGAAGGTCGAGCACATCGTGCATATCGACCAGCCGTATTTCTTCGGCGAAGCGCAGCCGGGCGAGACGCCGGAAGCGTTCGGCCTCGCGCGCGCGCAGCAGCTCGAGGCGAAGATCCTCGAACTCGGCGCGGAGAACGTTGCCGCGTTCATCGGCGAGCCGTTCCAGGGCGCGGGCGGCGTGATCTTCCCGCCGTCGACGTACTGGCCGGAAATCCAGCGGATCTGTCGCAAGTACGACATCCTGCTCGTCGCCGACGAGGTGATCGGCGGCTTCGGGCGCACCGGCGAATGGTTCGCGCATCAGCACTTCGGTTTCGAGCCGGACCTGATCACGATGGCCAAGGGCCTCACGTCGGGTTATGTGCCGATGGGGGCGGTCGGCATTCACGAGCGCGTGGCGCGACCGATCATCGACAACGGCGAATTCAATCACGGCCTCACGTACTCGGGCCATCCGGTCGCGGCGGCCGTCGCGATCGCGAACCTGAAGCTGCTGCGCGACGAAGGCATCGTCGAGCGCGTGAAGACCGATATCGGGCCGTATTTCCAGCGTCGGCTGCGCGATGCGCTGGGTGACCATCCGATCGTCGGGGAGATCGCGGGCGCGGGGCTCGTCGCAGGCGTTCAGCTTGCGCGCGATCGCGGCCGGCGCGAGCGGTTCGGTGCGGACGTCGATATCGGCACGATCTGCCGCGACTTCTGCTTCAACGGCCACCTGATCATGCGCGCGACCGGCGATCGGATGCTGCTGTCGCCGCCGCTCGTGATTCGCGAGGCGGAAGTCGACGAGATCGTCGACAAGGCGAAGCATGCGTTCGATGCGACGGCGGAGCGGGTGGGGCGGTGAAGCGAATCGAACGCGGGGCGTCGATCACGCGGAGTCGAAGCGCTGGTGATTGAATTCGATGATGCGCGCGACACACTCGGCGATGGACATCGTCCCGGTCTCGACGACGAGATCGGGCGCCTCGTAAGGATCCGAGATGCCGGTGAACCGGCGTGTCTGACCGGTGATGGCCTTCGCGTACAGGCGTTTCGGATCGCGTGCGGAGCAGGTCGCGATATCGGAATTCAGATAGATCTCGCTGAAGCGTGCGTCGCCGACGATGTCGCGGGCCAGTTTCCGGTCGGCTGAATACGGGGAAATCAGCGCGACGATCACGACGATCCCCTGGTCGTTCAACAGCTTCGCGATTTCGGCGGTGCGCCGGCAGTTCTCCGCGCGATCGTCGCGCCGGAAGCCGAGATCACGCGAGACGCCCGAGCGCAGCTCGTCGCCGTCGAGAATGCAAACCGGGATGCCGTGCGCGCGCAAGTGCGCAGCGATCTCGCGCGACAGCGTGGACTTGCCGGCGCCGCTCAGGCCGGTCAACCACAGGGTGTGTGAATTCGGCGATGTCATGGGATAGGTCGCGACGGTATCGAGCGGCCGTGCAAGCCGCGTTCCGGAGCCGTTCGTCTTGATGGGATTCGACCATCGGTGCCGCGCGACGGGCCGGTCATGTCGGCAGATTCTAGTCAGCCGTGATCCGTGCGCTATGACTGATTGGTTACCGACTATTACGTCGTGGATGCGAGTGCGCGCCCGCGTCGAGTGATTGATGCCCGGTAGTGAGTCTCACGATCGCGACGCGCAAAACGAAAAGGCCCTGCGTCGTGAGACGCAGGGCCTTGAATTCTTTGGTGGGCGGTACTGGGATCGAACCAGTGACCCCTGCCGTGTGAAGGCAGTGCTCTACCGCTGAGCTAACCGCCCAAAGAAGCTGAAATTATGTCAGGGCTTTGAGGGTCTGTAAAGCCCTTTCTGCAAATTTTTTCGAATGTCCGTCGGCACCCGCCGCCGACCGCCCGTTCAGCCCGCGAGCGCGGGCAGCCCGTCGATCGATGCGCGCACGTAGTCGGCGAAGCGTAGCGCGACCGGCTCGGCGGTGCCGCTGCGCTTGAGCGCAAGCGTGCGCGATTCAAGCGACGCATCCTTCAGCGGCCGGAACGCGAGCCGGTCGCTCTTCGCCTGCTGCAGCACGCGCGGCACCAGCGCCACCCCCATCCCGAACTCGATCATTGACAGGATCGTCTGCCACAGCCGCGCTTCGTGGCGGATCAACGGACTGAATCCCGCGTTCACGCACTGCGCGATGATCAGGTCGTGATAGTGCGGCGCCGCTTCGCGCGGAAACAGGATGAACGGTTCCGTCGCAAGCGCGGCGAGCGCGACTTGTCTGCGCCGCGTGAGCGGATGCGCGGCCGGCAGGCAGCACACGAATGGCTCCGCATAGACGGGCACCGATTCGACTTCGGGCGGGAAGTGGCCCCAGTGCGCATAGCCGAGATCGATCTGGCCACGCTGGATCGCCTGTACCTGCGCATGCGTGTTCATCTCGCTCAGCACGACCTCGACGCCCGGGTAGTCGGTTTCGAAGCGCCGTACCGCGTCGGGCAGCCCGCGATACAGCATCGAATGGACGAAGCCGATCCGCAGCCGGCCCGCGAGGCCCGACGCGGAGCGCACCGTCAGGCGCTCGGCCTCGGCCGCCTGCAGCAGCAGCCGGCGTGCCTCGCCGAGCAGCACCTCGCCCGCGTTGGTCAGCGCGACGGTCTTGTTGGTGCGCGAGAAGAGCTGCACGCCGAGCGTGTCCTCGAACTTGCGGATGTCGAAACTCAGCGCCGGCTGCGAGATGAACAGGCGCTTCGCCGCGCGCCCGAAATGCAGCTCCTCCGCGACCGCCACGAAATAGCGCAATTGCCTCAGTTCCACGGTGTCTCCTCCTGGCGTCGGCATCGATAAGCGACATCTATCGTACCGGATGAATCCTGTATTGGACGCTTATCGATCGCGCGCCTACGCTCTGCGGAAGGTTTCGCGCGGAGCCGGCAGCGGGCGGCGGCGCCCGGCCGGGTCAACGCGCAGGCAACTCAGGAGACAACTCGCATGAACGACACCGCTGGCGCGCCGGACCCCGGCACATCCAACATCCCCGACAGCCGGGGCATCAATTTCTTCACCGCCGACACCGACCTCGGCGCGTTGCTGAAGCTGCACCTCGGCGATGCGCACTATGCCGAACTCGAGCCGCAACTGCGCGCGCTCGGCGCACGCGTGTCCGGCGAACTCGACGAATGGGCATCGCGCGCGGACAAGCATCCGCCCGTGCTCGCGCATCGCAACCGGCGCGGCGAGGCCGTGCAGCGGATCGACAAGGATCCCGCGTATGTCGCGCTCGAACGCGTTGCGTATGCGGAGCTCGGGCTCGCGTCGATGAGCCACGGGGCGCAATCCGTGCCGCCGCTCGTCAAGTACGCGCTGACGTTCCTGTTCGTGCAGGCGGAGTTCGGGCTGTGCTGCCCGGTCAGCATGACCGACTCGCTGACGCGCACGCTGCGCCGCTTCGGCGATCCGGCGCTCGTCACGCGTTATCTGCCGATGCTCGCGTCGCGCGACTTCGACACGCTGTACCAGGGGGCGATGTTCATGACCGAGCAGGCGGCCGGCTCCGACGTCGCGCGGATCGCGACGCGCGCCGCGCGCGAGACGGACGCGCACGGCGGGACCGTCTGGCGCCTGACCGGCGACAAGTGGTTCTGCTCGAACGCGGATGCCGACCTCGCGATGGTGCTCGCGCGGCCCGACGGCGCGCCGGACGGCATCAAGGGCCTCGCGCTGTTCCTGCTGCCGAAGACGCTGCCCGACGGCACGCGCAACCGCTACCGGATCGTGCGCCTGAAGGACAAGCTCGGCAGCCGTTCGATGGCGAGCGGCGAGATCGTGCTCGACGGTGCGCAGGCCTGGCTGATCGGCGAGATCGGCCGCGGCTTTCACCAGATGGCCGACATGATCAACATGTCGCGGCTGTCGAACGGCGTGCGCGCGGCGGGGCTGATGCGGCGCGCGCTGAACGAGGCGCTGCACGTCGCCGCGCATCGCGAGGCGTTCGGCCGCAAGCTGATCGAGATGCCGCTGATGCAGCGCCAGCTGATGAAAATGCTGCTGCCGGCCGAGGCCGCCCGCGCGATGTTCATGCAGATCGCGTTGCTGCTGCCGCAGGCCGACGCCGGTGACGAGCAGGCCGCGCGCTGCGTGCGGATCCTGACGCCGCTGATCAAGTTCCGCGCGTGCCGCGATGCGCGCCGCGTGACGGGCGATGCGATGGAAGTGCGCGGCGGCACCGGCTACATCGAGGAATGGAGCGATGCACGGCTCGTGCGCGATGCGCATCTCGGCTCGATCTGGGAAGGCACGAGCAACATCGTCGCGCTGGACGTTGCGCGGGCCGCGCAGCGCGAGCACGCACTCGACGCGCTGCGCGCGTTCCTCGGCGACCGGCTCGGCGCGGCACCGCTGCCCGACGCGAGCCGCGCGGCGCTGCGGCGCATCCTCGCGCGCGCATGCGATGCACTGGCGCGAGTCGCGGCGGACGGCGACGACGCGCACGTGCGGCAGGCCGCGTCCGCGCTGTACTACGCGAGCGCGGCCGTGCTGATGGCCTGCGAGGGCGTGCGGCTCGCGCCGGATTTCCGGCGTCTCGCGCTCGCGCACCTGCTCGTGCGCCACAAGCTGCTGCCGGTCGATCCGCTCGCGCCGGCGTTGCGCGAGGACGAGTCGGCCGCGTTCGATGCGTTGCTGCGCGGCACGCCGGTCGCGCTCGACACGGCGCTCGACCTGCTGCCGGAGGTCGAACGATGAGCGCAACGAACGTAACGAACGTGACGCGCGCGTCCCGCGGTGCGCTGGACGGTCTGAAAGTCGTCGACCTGAGTCGTGTGCTCGGCGGCCCGTATTGCACGCAGGCGCTCGCCGACCACGGTGCGACGGTGGTCAAGATCGAGCCGCCCGCCGGCGACGAAACACGCGGCTGGGGGCCGCCGTTCCTCGGCGACACGGCCTGGTACTTCATGGGCGTCAACCGCAACAAGGAAGGGCTGGCGCTCGACCTGTCGCGCGACGAAGGGCGCGCGATCCTGTGGCGCCTGCTGGAAGAGGCCGACGTGCTGGTCGAGAACTTCAAGCCCGGCACGCTCGCGCGCTGGGGGATGGACTATGCGCGCGACCTGCAGCCGCGCTTTCCGCGCCTGATCCATTGCGCGGTGACGGGCTTCGGCGACGACGGCCCGCTCGGCGGGCTGCCCGGCTACGATGCGGTGATCCAGGCGATGGCCGGGTTGATGAGCGTCAACGGCGAGCGCGACGGCGACGCGACGCGCATCGGCCTGCCGATCGTCGACATGGTCACGGGGCTCAACGCGCTCGCCGGCATCCTGCTCGCACTCGCGGAGCGCGAGAAAAGCGGGCAGGGGCAGTCGATCGACATCGCGCTGTACGACTGCGGTGTATCGCTGCTGCATCCGCACCTGCCGAACTTCTTCGGCTCCGGGCGCGTGCCGGAGCGTAGCGGCAACGCGCATCCGAACATCGCGCCCTACGACAGCTACCGCACGGCGACTGTGCCGATCTTCCTCGCGGTCGGCAACGACCGGCAGTTCGCGCGGCTCGTCGCGCATCTCGGTGCGCCGGCGCTCGCGGGCGACGCGCGCTTCGTCGATAACCGCAGCCGCTGCGCGCACCGGCCCGCGCTGAAGGCCGAACTGGAAGCGCGGCTCGCCGCGCACGCGTGCGAGCCGCTCGCGCGCGATCTGATGGCGGCCGGCGTGCCGTGCGGGCCGGTGCGGACGGTGGCCGAGGTCGCGCACGATCCGCATGCACTGCACCGTAACCTGTTCGTCGAGATCGGCGCGTATCGCGGCACGGCGTCGCCGGTGAAGCTGTCGCGCACGCCGGCCACCTATCGGTCGGCTCCGCCCGCGCTTGGCCGCGACACGCGCGCGGTGCTCGACCGGCTCGGCGTCGATCGTGCGCTTCAGCAGCAACTGCTCGACGCCGGCGTGCTGAAAACGGCGCCGGACCCGGCGCCCGGCTGACATCACGCCGCCGGCCGGCGGCGCGATGCCGGCCACCCGGGAAAGGCGCGCGCGAGTCGCGCCCCCGATCACCCAACAGGAGACATCGATGAGCCGTCCGCAATCCCCGAGCGCCGCGCTGCCGCGGCCTGGCCGCGCCGCCTTCGCGGCGTTCGTCGGCACCACGATCGAGTGGTACGACTTCTACATCTACGGCACGGCCGCGGCGCTCGTGTTCGGCAAGGTGTTCTTCGCGAGCACGATGGACCCGGGCGTCGCGACGCTGCTCGCGTTCGTCACCTTCTGGGCCGGTTTCGCCGCGCGGCCGCTCGGCGGCATCGTGTTCGGGCATCTCGGCGATCGCGTCGGCCGCAAGACCGCACTCGTGATCACGCTGGTGATGATGGGTCTGGCGACGACCGGCATCGGCCTGCTGCCCGGCTATGCGCAGATCGGCGTCTGGGCGCCGGCCGGCCTCGTCGTGCTGCGGGTGCTGCAGGGCATCGCGGTCGGCGGCGAGTGGGGCGGCGCGGTGCTGATCGCGAGCGAAAACGCGCCGAAGCACCGCAGCATCCTGTATGCGGCGTTCGCGCAGCAGGGCTCGCCCACCGGCAACCTGCTCGCCACCGCCGCGTTCTTCGCGCTGAGCGCGCTGCCGACGCCGTCGTTCCTGACGTGGGGCTGGCGCATTCCGTTCCTGCTGTCGGCCGTGCTCGTGATCATCGGCATGGTGATCCGTCTGAAGCTCGAGGAATCGGCCGACATGCAGCGCGTGCTCGCGCGCAAGCGCACGGTGAAGCTGCCGCTGCGCGACGTCTTGCGCGATCACTGGGTGGTCGTGCTGCTCGCGGCCGGCACCTTGCCCGTGATCAACGTCACGTATTTCCGCAGCACGTTCGCGCTGTCGTGGGCGACGAAGGAGCTCGGCTACGCGCAGGGCACGTTCCTCGGCATCCTGTCGATCTCGCTCGTCGTGCAGTTCCTGATGCAGCCGGTCGGCGCATGGTTCGTGTCGAAGGTCGACATGCGGCGCGCGATGTGCTGGATCCTGATTCCGGAAATCGTGCTGATGCCGGTGATGTTCCATGCGCTCGCGACGCGTTCGTACGGGGTCGCCGTCGCGGGCATGTGCATCTCGACGATTCCGTCGGCGATGTTCTACGGCGCGGTCGGCGGCGTGCTCGCGCGCGTGTTTCCGGCGAACATCCGCTATACGGGCCTGTCGCTCGCGTACCAGTTGAGCGCGCTGGTCGTCGGCGGCGGCACGCCGGTGCTCGCGCAGGCGATCCTCAACGCGACGGGCAGCATCGTCGGCGTCGCGGTCGCATCGGGGCTCTACGCGCTCGTGTCGCTCGTCTGCATGCTGGCGTTGCTGAACCGCACCGGCTATCGCGCCGACGAACTGTCGACGGCCGAACGCAGCGATGCGGCGGAATGGGGCACCGAAGGCGGCAGCGCCGACAGCGCGAGCGGCGGCGCGCAACAGCCGGGCGACGGCGGCACGCTGAAACCGGCGGGTTGACGCACGCCGGGCGCATGCGCCCGAAAGAAAAACGGCACCGTGCGGGACACGGTGCCGTTGTTCGTCGGATCATGTGGCCGCGCTGCCGGCGCCGCGCGTCACGTCATCAGCCTTCCGTCGGCGGCACGTAGCCGGACGCCTGGTCCGCGCCGTCGCCGAAGAAGTATTTTTCGGTCTGCTTCATCAGGTACTGGCGCGCACGCGGGTCGGCCATGTTCAGGCGGTTTTCGTTGATCAGCATCGTCTGCTGCTTGAGCCAGCCCTGCCATGCTTCCTTCGAGACGCTCTCGTAAATGCGCTTGCCGAGTTCGCCCGGCAGCGGCGGGAAATCGAGGCCTTCGGCTTCCTTGCCGAGCTTCGCGCATTGGATCATTCGAGCCATCGTGTACTTCTCCTGTAATCGAACTGGGGGGAGGGCAGTCGTGCCTGCGCTCAGAGCTGCTTCATCAGCACGAGCGACTTGCGCTGCCAGTTATAGAGTTTGCGACGGTCTTCCGGCAGGTCGTCGACACTGACCTTGACGAAGCCGCGCTTGAGGAACCAGTGCTCGGTGCGCGTCGTGAGCACGAAGATGTGCGTGAGGCCGCGCGCGCGGGCGCGCTGCTCGATGCGCTTGAGCAGGCGTTCGCCGTCGCCCGAGCCCTGCGCTTCCGGCGCGACCGTCAGGCACGCCATCTCGCCGATCTTCTCCTGCTGGTACGGGTACAGCGCCGCGCAGCCGAACAGCACGCCATCGTGCTCGATCACCGAGAAGTGGTCGATGTCGCGTTCGATCTGGTGGCGGCCGCGTCGCACCAGCGTGCCGTCGGTCTCGAGCGGCTCGATCAGCGACAGGATGCCGCCGACGTCGTCCGGCGTCGCCTCGCGCAGGCTTTCGAGGTTCTCGTACGAGATCATCGTGCCGACGCCGTCGTGCAGGAACAGTTCGAGCAGCATGCTGCCGTCGAGCGATTGCGGAATCAGGTGCGCCCGCGTCACGCCGCCGCGGCACGCGCGGATCGAGTGCTTCAGGAAGAACGCGTCGTCGCCCTGGATGTTGCCGGAATCGAGCAGCTCGGCCGCCGCGTCGAGCGACATTTCGCGGATCAGCCCGCCTTCGTCGTCGACGATGCCCGGCGCTTCGGTCAGGAAGATGATCTTGTCGGCGCGCAGCGCGATCGCGGCCGCCGACGCGACGTCTTCCATCGACAGGTTGAACGCCTCGCCGGTCGGCGAGAAACCGAGCGGCGACAGCAGCACGAGCTTGCGGCTCGCGAGCGAATGACGGATCGATTCGGCGTCGATCTTGCGCACGATGCCCGTATGCGCGAAATCGACCCCGTCGAGAATCCCCACCGGCCGTGCCGTGACGAAGTTGCCCGACACGACGCTGATGTGCGCGTGCGCCATCGGCGAGTTCGGCAGACCCTGGCTGATCGCGGCCTCGATGTCGAGACGCACTTCGCCGGCCGCTTCCTTCGCGGATTCGAGCGCGCGCGCATCGGTGATGCGCAGGCCGTGCGAAAACTCGGATTCGACACCGTGCAGGCTCAACTGCTCCTCGACCTGCGGGCGCGAGCCGTGCACGAGCACGATCTGGATGCCCATCGCCTGCAGCAGCGCGATGTCGGAGACGAGCGCGTTCAGCAGCCCCTGCTGCACCACCTCGCCGCCGAACCCCACGACGAACGTGCTGTTGCGGAACTTGTGGATATAGGGCGCGACGGAGCGCATCCAGTCGACGAATTGCGCGTGGCTGGCGGCCGAATCGTCGGCGGCCGGCGGCGTCGCGGCGCTGGTCTGGGCGGGGGGGAGGTCGGTTTGGGAATTCATGGGCGGGATTATAATGCGCCCCCATGTCGAATGTTTCTAAAAGTCCCGCGCCGACGCGGGCCAATACGCCGTCGGCCAGGCACCCGGATGGTGCGGCCGACGCACGCGGGCAGCAGGGCCAGCCGCCGCGCCAGCAGCAGGACCAGCCGGCGGCCCCGCCGGCACACGCACCGCGCGGGCCGCGCGGCGACGAACGGCGCGGCGACGCGCGTCAGCCGGCCGCGAAGGGCGTACCGCAGGCATCGGGCGAGCGCGCCCCGCGCCGCGAGCGTCCGCCGCGAGCGGTCGTCGCGCCGAATCCCGTCCCGCCGATCACGTACCCCGAAAGCCTGCCCGTGTCGGGCAAGCGCGACGAAATCGCGCGCGCGATCGCCGGTCATCAGGTCGTCATCGTCTGCGGCGAAACGGGTTCGGGCAAGACCACGCAGTTGCCGAAGATCTGTCTCGATCTCG
The DNA here is from genome assembly GCF_056856535.1 of Burkholderia sp. L-4. Classification (NCBI taxonomy): domain Bacteria; kingdom Pseudomonadati; phylum Pseudomonadota; class Betaproteobacteria; order Burkholderiales; family Burkholderiaceae; genus Burkholderia; species Burkholderia sp. L-4. The sequence continues at coordinate 2,455,281 of NZ_JBXEOX010000001.1, read as the reverse complement.
GCCGCGGCCTCGGCGCCGGCGGCACGGGCCTGATCGGCCATACCCAGCCGCGCCGGCTCGCCGCGTCGTCGACCGGTCGCCGGATCGCCGAGGAACTCGGCACGCCGTTCGGCGAGGTGGTCGGCTACAAGGTGCGCTTTACCGACAATCTCGCGCCGGGCGCGTCCGTGAAGCTGATGACGGACGGCATCCTGCTCGCCGAGACGCAGACCGACCCGCTGCTGAAGGCGTACGACACGCTGATCATCGACGAGGCGCACGAGCGCAGCCTGAACATCGATTTCCTGCTCGGCTACCTGAAGGAAATCTTGCCGAGGCGGCCGGACCTGAAGCTGATCGTCACGTCCGCGACGATCGACGCCGATCGCTTCGCGCGCCATTTCGGCACCGACGAGCGCCCGGCGCCCGTGATCGAGGTGAGCGGGCGGCTGTATCCGGTCGAGATGCGTTACCGCCCGGTGGCCGAGGATCGCCCGGCCGTGAAGCATGCCGAAGGCACGGGCGGCCGCGACCGGGTGAAGACCGCGCGCGAAGCCGAGCGCGACCTGATGGACGCGATCGTCGACGCGGTCGACGAGCTGTGCCGCGAGGGCACCGGCGACGTGCTGGTGTTCCTGCCCGGCGAGCGCGAGATCCGCGAGGCGGCCGAGGCGCTGCGCAAGCACCATCCGCCGCACACCGAGATCCTGCCGCTGTTCGCGCGGCTGTCGGCGGCCGACCAGGACAAGGTGTTCAAGGCGTCGAACGCCCGCCGGATCGTGCTGGCGACCAACGTCGCCGAAACCTCGCTGACGGTGCCGGGCATCCGCTACGTGGTCGACACCGGCCTCGCGCGCGTGAAGCGCTATTCGTACCGGAACAAGGTCGAGCAGCTGCAGGTCGAGTCGATCTCGCAGGCGGCCGCGAACCAGCGCGCGGGCCGTTGCGGCCGCGTGGCCGACGGCGTCTGCATCCGCTTGTACGAGGAAAGCGACTACCAGGCGCGCGCGCGCTTCACCGATCCGGAAATCCTGCGCTCGTCGCTCGCGTCGGTGATCCTGCGGATGAAGTCGCTGCACCTGACGGCGATCGAATCGTTCCCGTTCCTCGAACCGCCGCCCGGCCGCGCGATCGCGGACGGCTACCAGTTGCTCAACGAGCTCGGCGCGGTCGACGACGACAACGCGCTGACGCCGCTCGGCCGCGAACTCGCGCGGCTGCCGCTCGATCCGCGCGTCGGCCGGATGATTCTCGCCGCGCGCGACCAGCAGTCGCTGCGCGAGGTGCTGATCATCGCGAGCGCGCTGTCCGTGCAGGACCCGCGCGACCGGCCGATCGACGCGCAGGAGCAGGCCGACCAGGCGCACCGCCGGTTTGCCGACGAGCGTTCCGAATTCCTGCAGTGGCTGAAGATCTGGGCATGGTTCGAAGAGGCCGTCGCGCACAAGAAGTCGAACCGCCAGCTCGTCGACGCGTGCCGCCAGAATTTCCTGTCGCACCTGCGGCTGCGCGAATGGCGCGACGTCCATTCGCAGTTGCTGACCGTCGTGCGCGAGCACGGCTGGCGCCTGAACGAAGTCGAGGCGACCTACGAACAGGTCCATCTGGCCCTGTTGACGGGGCTGCTCGGCAACCTCGGCCTGAAGGCCGACGACGATCCGCACTATCTCGGCGCGCGCGGCATCAAGTTCTACCTGTGGCCGGGCTCCGCGCTCGCGAAGAAGGCCGGCCGCTGGGTGATGGCGGCCGAGCTTGTCGAGACGAGCCGGCTGTACGCGCGCTGCCTCGCGAAGATCGAGCCCGAATGGGTCGAGAAGATCGGCGCGCACCTGCTGAAGAAATCGCTGTCGGAGCCGCACTGGGAAAAGCGCCCGGCGCAGGTCAGCGCGTACGAGCGCGCGACGCTGTACGGGCTGCCGATCTACCACCGCCGGCGCGTCGCGTTCGGCAAGCAGGATCCGGCGCGTGCCCGCGAGCTGTTCATCCGTGGTGCGCTGGTCGAAGGCGAGTTCGACACGAAGCTCGCGTTCTTCGCGCACAACCGCAAGCTGCTCGCCGACATCGAGCAGCTTGAGCACAAGTCGCGCCGTCAGGACGTGCTGGTCGACGACGAGCTGATCTACGCGTTCTACGACCAGGCGATTCCCGAGGGGATCCACACGGGCGCGGCGTTCGAGCGCTGGTATCGCGACGAAGTGAAGAAGGGCGGCCAGCCCGAGGACAAGCTGCGGCTGCTGTACCTGTCGCGCGACGACCTGATGCGCCACGAGGCGGCCGGCGTGACGACCGAGCTGTTCCCGAAGCGCGCGACGATGGCCGGCGTCGAGATGGCCCTCACGTACCACTTCGAGCCCGGCACGCCGCGCGACGGCGTGACGCTCGCGGTGCCGCTGTACGCGCTGAACCAGGTCGATGCGCGCCGCTGCGAGTGGCTCGTGCCGGGGATGCTGAAGGAAAAGGTGCAGCTGCTGCTGAAGTCGCTGCCGCAGAAGCTGCGCCGGCACTGCGTGCCGCTGCCCGAATACGCGGCCGGCTTCGTCGAGCGGATGGGGCGCGAGCGCTTCGGCGCGGGCGGGCTCGTCGAGGCGCTGATCGCCGACGTGCGCGGCGAGACGCAGGTCGCGATGAAGACGGCCGACTTCAAGCTCGAGACGCTGCCCGCGCACCTGTTCATGAACTTCAAGGTGATCGACGAGCACGGCCGCCAGCTGGCGATGGGGCGCAATCTCGCGCAGCTTCGCCAGGAGCTCGGCGCGCAGGCGCAGCAGCAGTTCCAGAAGATCGCGGCGGCGTCGACGATCGCGACGGGCGGCGATGCCGATGCGGGCCAGCCGGTCGGCCAGGCGCCGGCGGCGGCCACGGCCGGTGCCGCCGGCCGTAACGCGAAGGCAGGCAAGGGCGCGGCGCCGCAGACGGCCGCGTCGGCGGAAGCCGGCGCGACGGCGCTGTACGAGAACCTGACGACGTGGAATTTCGGCAAGCTGCCCGAGCTGCTGGAAATCCGCCGGCGCGGCCAGACGCTGTACGGCTACCCGGCGCTCGTCGACCGCGGCACGCATTGCGACGTCGAGGTGTTCGATTCGCCGGAGGAGGCCGCACGCATCCACCGGGCCGGCTTGCGGCGGCTGTTCGCGCTGCAGCTGAAGGAGCCGATCAAGTTCCTCGAGAAGAACCTGCCGGGCCTGCGCGAGATGGCGATGCAGTACATGTCGCTCGGCACGCAGGACGAGTTGCGCGACCAGCTGATCGATACGGCGCTCGACCGCGCGTGCCTGCAGGACCCGCTGCCCGACGACGACGCAAGCTTCCATGCGCGCCGCGACGAGGGCCGGAGCCGCCTGAACCTGCTCGCGCAGGAAATCGCGCGGCTGGTCGGCCAGATCCTCGCCGAATACGCGGGGCTCGTGAAGAAGCTCGCGCAGGCGAAGCCGTTCGCGCAGGCCCATGCGGACCTGCAGCAGCAGCTCGCCGCGCTGGTCGGCAAGCGCTTCGTGATCGACACGCCTTACGCGCAGCTTGCGCATTTCCCGCGCTACCTGAAGGGCATCGCGCTGCGCATCGACAAGCTGAAGGCCGATCCGGCGCGCGACGCGAAGCAGTCGGCCGACCTGCTGCCGCTTGTCCAGCAGTACCAGCGCGCGGTGTCGCAGCGCGGCGGCGTTGCCGATGCGCGGCTCGCGGAATTCCGCTGGCTGCTCGAAGAACTGCGGATTTCGCTGTTCGCGCAGGAACTGCGCACGCCGATGCCTGTCTCTGTCAAGCGTCTGCACAAGGTCTGGGAGTCGATGCAGCGCTAGCGCAACATCGGCGTCACGGGCCCGCCGCGGCGGACGGCCCCGGTCGGCCGTACGGTGCTTGCCGCGGCGGCTCGTCCGGCCGCCGCGGCGTGCGTCGAAGTGGCGCAATACCGACCGCCGTCAACCGGCGCGGCCGGTTGAACGTTTTACAATGACGGTTGTTCCTCGACGTGAGTCTTCATGCGCACTTTCCTTTCCCTCGGCCGCACGCTCGCGCTGGCCGCCGCCGTACTGGCGCCCGCCGCACACGCGAATAACGTGATCGTCCTCAACTCGGCCGAAGCGACGCTTTCCCTGATCGACCAGCAGACCCGCGAGGTCGTCAGCACGATGCCGACCGGCAAGGAGCCGCATCACCTGATGGCGACGCCCGACAATGCGTCGCTGATCGTCGCCAATTCGGTCTCGAACAGCCTGATGTTCCTCGATCCGAAGACGGGCAAGCTGCAGCGCACCGTCGAAGGGATCGACGATCCTTACCAGCTCGGCTTCTCGCCGGACCGCAAATGGTTCGCGGCGGCCGGCCTGCGGCTCGACCGCGTCGACATCTACGGTTACGACGGCCGCGACCTGCACCTCGTGAAGCGCGTGCCGCTCGCGGTGATGCCGAGCCACCTCGCATTCACGAAGGACAGCAAGACGCTGCTCGTGTCGCTGCAGGTGTCCGGCGAGATCGCGGCGATCGACCTGCCGACGCAGACGGTCAAGTGGAAGATGAAGGTCGGCAAGGTGCCGGCCGGCCTGTGGCTCACGCCGGACGACAAATTCCTGCTGGTCGGGATGACGGGCGCGGATTACGTCGCGGTCGTCGACTGGCGCAACCAGAAGGTCGTCAAGCAGATCTACACCGGCAAGGGCGCGCACAACTTCCGCTCGCTCGCTGACGGCACGCACGTCGCGGTGACGAACCGCGTCGCGAACACGATCAGCATCATCGACGAGAACACGCTCACCAACGTCGGCGACATCACCGGCCTGCTGCCGGGCCCCGACGACATGGAACTGTCCGCCGACAAGAAGACGCTGTGGGTGACGTTCCGCTTCGCGAAGAAGGTCGGGATCATCGACCTGGCGTCGCGCAAGCTGGTGCAGACGATCGCCGTCGGCCGCTCGCCGCACGGCATCTACTTCTACGACCGCGCGCCGTGGAAGGCGGCGAACGGCGCGTGACGGGCGGAGGCGAGCGATGCTGCACCTGATCGATGCATTCGTGTCGGACATCCAGACCTGGCTGTACGTCGACGTCGTGCAGCCGCTCCTCTTCAAGTTCAACCTGATGGACTATGACGAGGACACCTACGACGCGCTGTACTGGGTGATCATCGGCGCGTTGCAGATGGTGCTGATGTTCGCGTTGCTGCGCCCGCTCGAGGCGCTGCTGCCGGTCGAACGCTGGAAAAACCGCCGCGCGGTGCGGGTCGACGTGATCTACACGGCGATCTCGAAGCTCGGCATCTACACGCTGTTCTTCTTCTTCGCGCTGCAGCCGGTGTTCGACAGCTTCCAGTCCTGGCTGCGCCTGCACGGCGTCGCGAACGTCAATCTCGACTACCTGTGGCCGGGCGTGACCTCGCAGCCGATCGTCGCGTTCGCGATCTACCTCGTCGTGCTCGACTTCGCCGGCTACTGGTATCACCGCTGGCAGCACAAGTTCGGCATCTGGTGGGAGCTGCACGCGGTCCATCACAGCCAGCGGCAGATGTCGCTGTGGTGCGACGACCGCAACCACCTGCTCGACGACGTGATCCAGTCGTGCTTTTTCGCGGCGATCGCGCTCGTGATCGGCGTGACGCCGTCGCAGTTCGTCGTGCTGACCGCGTTCACGAACTTCATGCAGAGCATCCAGCATACGAATGCGCGCCTGTCGTTCGGCTGGCTCGGCGAGCGCCTGCTCGTCAGCCCGATCTTCCATCGGCGCCACCATGCGGTCGGCTACGGTCACGAAGGCACCAAGTACGGCTGCAACTTCGGCGTGCTGTTCCCGTGGTGGGACATGATGTTCGGTACCGCGTCGTGGAGTCGCACGGTCGAGCCGACCGGCATCCGCGAGCAGGTCGAGGGCGTGTCCTACGGCGACGGCTTCTGGTCGCAGCACGGCCTCGCGTTCGTGCGGATCTTCCGGCGTCTGTTTCCCGCGAAGCGCGGCGCGGCGTCGGCCTGACGCGATCCCGCTCCCGTTGAACGGCATTCCCACACGGCCCGCATGCGCTTCGGCGCATGCGGGCCGTGTGGTTTATCCTTTCCCCGTTTTTCTCCGTCGATACAGGTTCGCATGAACGACTTGCTGCGCTCCTTCGTCCGGGCGATCGCCAGCGCGCTGCACCCGCGCATGCTGTGGCTCACCCTGATGCCGTTCGTCGTCTCGGCGCTGCTGTGGGGCGCCGTGCTGTGGTTTTCGTGGCAGACGCTGCTGGATCTCGCGCGCGGCGCGCTCGACGGCTTCGTGCTGACGGCCGCGCTGTATCGCGCGTTCGATGCGATCGGCATGTCGCAGCTGCACGCGGTCGTCGCGCCGTTCGTGGTCGTGTCGCTCGCGATTCCGCTGATCGTGCTGACCGTGCTGCTGCTGATCGCGACGATCTCGATGCCGGTCGTGATCAAGCACCTGTCGAACCGGCAATTCGCGGCGCTCGAGCCGAAGCGGGGCGGTACCTTTTTCGGCAGCGTGTTCAATTCGCTCGGCGCGGCGCTGGTCGGCGTCGTGCTGCTCGTCGTCACGATCCCGCTGTGGCTGATCCCGCCGTTCTTCGCGCTGCTGCCGCCGGTGATCTGGGGCTGGCTCACGTACCGAGTGATGACCTACGACGCGCTCGCGCTGCACGCGAGCCGCGACGAGCGCCGCGCGCTCGTGCGCCGCCACCGCTGGCCGCTGATCGGCATCGGCGTCGCGACCGGGCTGCTCGGCACCGTACCGACCTTCGTATGGGTGTCGTCGGTCTGGATGATGGTGCTGTTTCCATTCGTCGCGGCGGCCATGATCTGGGTTTACGCTTTCATCCTCGTCTTCTCGGCGCTGTGGTTCGGGCACTACTGCCTGCGCGCGCTGGAGGACCTGCGCGCGAGTGCGCGCGCCACCGCAATCGACATGGGGCAGGCATGAGCATCGGCATCATCATCATCGGCGACGAAATCCTTTCGGGCCGGCGGCAGGACAAGCATCTGGCGAAGGTCATCGAACTGCTCGGCGCGCGCGGCCTCGCGCTCGACTGGGCCGAATACGTCGGCGACGATCCGGCGCGCATCACGGCGACGCTCGCGCGTGCGATCGCGTCGGGCGACATCGTGTTCTCGACGGGCGGAATCGGCGCGACGCCGGACGACCACACGCGCCAGTGCGCGGCCGCCGCGCTCGGCGTGCCGCTCGAACTGCATCCGGAAGCGAAGGTGCTGATTTCGGAGCGGATCCGCGAAACGCATACCGATCCGGCCACGCCGGTCGACTTCGATTCGCCGGAGAACCAGCACCGCCTCAACATGGGCGTGTTTCCGGCGGGCGCGACCATCATCCCGAACGGCTATAACCGCATTCCCGGTTTTTCGGCCGGCGACCTGCACTTCGTGCCGGGTTTCCCGGTGATGGCCTGGCCGATGATCGAATGGGTGCTCGACACGAAGTACGCGCACCTGCATCACGCGACGCCGCACGCGGAGCGCTCGCTGTACGTGTTCGAACTGCCGGAATCGACGCTCACGCCGCTGATGGAGCGCATCGAGCGCGATTTCCCGGGCGTGCGCGTGTTCAGCCTGCCGAGCGTCGGCGATGCGGAGCGCGGCGGCATCTATGCGCGCCGTCACATCGACCTCGGCGTGAAGGGCGAGCCGGAAGCCGTCGCGGCCGCGTTCGTGAAGCTGCGCGAAGGCGTGCACCTGCTCGGCGGCGACGTCGTCGAGCCCGATACGCCGCGCGCCTGAGCGGCCCGCCACGCGGCCGCAAAAAAAGCACGGGCCGCGCAACGCGGCCCGTCATCGGCATGTCATCGCCCGGCTCGACGATGAGGCTGTCGCCGCCGAGCGTCGTGCTTCGTCAGGCGCCGATCCACGGCAGTTTGCGGAAGCACCAGCCGTCGACCGTCTTGCGGTGGCCTTCGGCGTCCTTCGCGCCCTCGAAGCCTTCGAGCAGGTCGAACGCCTTCGTGAAGCCGGCCTGCGCGGACGCGACCGCGGCGAGCTTCGAGCGCGCGGCGCTGCGGCACAGGAACAGGATCGGCGTATCGGCCGGGAGGGCCGCCTTCAGTTCGTTGACGAATTCGGCGTTCGGCACGCCGCCCGGGTAGCGCGTCCATTCGAGGTGCAGGTACTGGCCGTCGCCGACGAGCGGGCGGCCGATCCAGTCGAGTTCGGCGCGCGTGCGCACGTCGACGAGGCGCGCGGACGGGTCGAGCTGCAGCAGTTCGAATGCCTCGACCGGCAGCAGCGCGCCGGCGTAGTTGAGCGCGCCTTGTGCGCGGCGTTCGTCGGCCTTCGCGTAAAGCTGGTCGAGCGTACTCATGGCAGGGAGTCTCCGTATCGGTCAAACGAACATTCTAGCGCGGCGTCGCGGTACGGACGCCCGTCTACCGACAGGCACATGCAGCGCCACGCACTCACCAAAAGAGTGCAGAATGGCGTGCATGCACCAGAATGATTCCGCCGCGACGGCGCGCTGGCGTGATTGCACCGTTTCGGTGCGTTCGCGCGGCCGCCGGTGCGGTGGCCGGCCCCGGAATTGCGCAGCCGGGTCCCGTCGCGACGCGCTCCGGCGCGATTTACGTCGGTTTTGCGATGACTGGCACGGATGCTGCTATATAGAATTCGGTCGAATCGGGGCGCGCTGCGCTAAAGCAAGACCCCGGTCAGCTCGATAAACGAGGCGGTTCCCAGTCCGCCGGAATTGTTCAATCAGGAGAAGAGGTTATGAGTAAAACCGTCGCCGACGTCATGCAGCTCGTGAAGGACGAGGACGTCAAGTTTGTCGATTTCCGCTTCACGGATACGCGCGGCAAGGAACAGCACGTGTCGGTGCCGGTTTCGGCGTTTGACGAAGACAAGTTCGAAAGCGGCCATGCATTCGACGGTTCGTCGATCGCGGGCTGGAAGGGCATCGAGGCGTCGGACATGCTGCTCATGCCGGACCCGAGCGCGGCCTTCGTCGACCCGTTCTACGAAGAGTCGACCCTCGTGCTGACCTGCGACGTGGTCGAGCCGGCAGACGGCAAGGGCTACGAGCGCGATCCGCGTTCGCTCGCGAAGCGCGGCGAAGCGTACCTGAAGAGCACGGGCATCGGCGACACGGCCTACTTCGGTCCGGAACCGGAATTCTTCATTTTCGACTCGGTCCAGTGGAACACGGACATGTCGGGCTGCTTCGTGAAGATCAACTCGGAAGAAGCACCGTGGTCGGCCGGCAAGGAATTCGAAGGCGGCAACACGGGCCACCGTCCGGGCACGAAGGGCGGTTACTTCCCGGTCGCGCCGGTCGACACGTTCCAGGACATGCGTTCGGAAATGTGCCTGCTGCTCGAACAGCTCGGCATCCCGGTCGAAGTGCACCACCACGAAGTGGCGGGCCAGGGCCAGAACGAAATCGGCACGAAGTTCTCGACGCTGGTGCAGCGCGCCGACTGGACGCAATGGTCGAAGTACATCATCCACAACGTCGCGCACTCGTACGGCAAGACGGCGACGTTCATGCCGAAGCCGGTCGTCGGCGACAACGGTTCGGGCATGCACGTTCACCAGTCGATCTGGAAGGACGGCCAGAACCTGTTCGCGGGCAACGGCTACGCCGGCCTGTCGGAACTGGCGCTGTTCTACATCGGCGGCATCATCAAGCACGCCCGTGCACTGAACGCGATCACGAACCCGACGACGAACTCGTACAAGCGTCTGGTCCCGCACTTCGAAGCACCGGTCAAGCTCGCTTACTCGGCACGCAACCGTTCGGCATCGATCCGCATTCCGCACGTGTCGAACCCGAAGGGCCGCCGCATCGAAACGCGCTTCCCGGATCCGATGGCGAACCCGTACCTGTGCTTCACGGCGCTGATGATGGCCGGCCTCGACGGGATCCAGAACAAGATCCATCCGGGCGAAGCCGCGGACAAGAACCTGTACGACCTGCCGCCGGAAGAGGATGCAAAGATCCCGACCGTCTGCGCGGGCCTCGACCAGGCACTCGAAGCGCTCGACAAGGATCGCGAGTTCCTGACGCGCGGCGGCGTGTTCACGGACGGCATGATCGACGCGTACCTCGCGCTGAAGGAGCAGGAGCTGGCGAAGTTCCGCATGACGACGCACCCGATCGAGTTCGAGATGTATTACTCGCTCTAATCGGCGATGGCGCGACGATTCAGCGCCATTTTGCCGGTTCGTTCCCGTCGCGCGGCCTGCGGCGGGAACGGCGGAGTCTGAAAGGGGACGGCGTCCAGCCGTCCCTTTTTTGTTCCGGTGATTTTCATTTTCTGGCCCGGTGAGGCGCGACAAGCACGCAGATGGTTCTGAAGAATCTGATCAAGGCGAAAACGGGGCAGCCCGAGCGACTGACGGACAACGAGCGGCTCGCGCGTTCGGGCCTGCTGGCGGGGCTGGAAGCGCTGCCGACGGTCGTGATCGTGCTCGACCGCAAGACGCTGCGGATCGCGTTCGCGAACCCGTCGGCGGAGGCGATGCTCGACATCTCGCGCCGGCAGCTCGCGCAGCGGCCGTGGGGCGAGATTTTTCCGAACGCGAACGAGCTGGCATCGACGATCACCGCGATCGGCGAGGAACGCTTTCACGCGACGCACCTCGATACCGTGCTCGACCGGCCCGGCCGCGAACCGCTGCATGTGCATGCGATCGTCGGCTTCCTCGAGTCGGCGCCCGATTTCGTGCTCGTCGAGCTGTTCGAGAACGAACGGCAGTCGCGTACCGACCGGGAAGAGCGCATCCACGACCTGACCGCGGTCAACAAGCAGCTGATCCGCAACCTCGCGCACGAGATCAAGAACCCGCTCGGCGGCATTCGCGGCGCAGCCCAGCTGCTCGAATTCGAACTGGGCGAGCGCGAGCGCGGCGAGTTGCGCGAATACACGCAGGTGATCATCAAGGAGTCCGATCGCCTGCAGACGCTCGTCGACCGGTTGCTGGAGCCGCATCGGCATCCGCACATCGTCGGCGACGTGAACATCCACGAAGTGTGCGAACGCGTGCGCGCGGTGATGCTCGCGGAGTTTCCGCGCGGGCTCACGATCGAGCGCGACTACGACGTGAGCGTGCCGGACCTGCGCGGCGACAAGGAGCAACTGATCCAGGCGCTGCTCAACATCGTGCGCAACGCGGCGCAGGCGCTGCGCGAGCGGATCGCGCAGGGCGACGCGAAGATCGAGCTGCGCACGCGCATCGCGCGCAAGATCACGATCGCGAAGCGCCTGTACCGGCTGGCACTGGACTTGCACGTGATCGACAACGGGCCCGGCATTCCGGACGAGATCCGCGACCGCATTTTCTATCCGCTCGTGTCCGGGCGAGAAGACGGCAGTGGTCTCGGCCTGACGCTCGCGCAGACTTTCGTGCAGCAGCACGACGGGATGATCGAGGTCGAAAGCCGGCCCGGACGTACCGAATTTCAGATTCTGCTGCCGCTCGACCATTGAGCGGCGACATTGCGATTCACCGGATTCACCCATACCTGACCGACCTATGAAGCCGATCTGGATAGTAGACGACGACCAATCGATCCGCTGGGTGCTTGAAAAGGCACTCGCCCGGGACAGCTTCGCGACGAAGAGCTTCGCGAACGTGCGCGATGCGCTGGCCGCGCTCGACCACGAGACGCCGCAGGTGCTCGTGTCCGACATCCGGATGCCGGGCGGCTCGGGCCTCGAGCTGCTGCAGGCGATGCACGAGCGGCTGCCGGGCTTGCCCGTCATCATCATGACGGCGTTCTCCGACCTCGATAGCGCCGTCGCGGCGTTCCAGGGCGGCGCGTTCGAATATCTCGCGAAACCGTTCGACGTCGACAAGGCCGTCGAGCTGATCCGCCGCGCGGTGGAGGAAAGCCTGCGCGGCGGCGCGCCGCAGGACGAGCGCGTCGCCGAGGCGCCCGAGATGCTCGGCCAGGCGCCCGCGATGCAGGACATGTTCCGCGCGATCGGCCGCCTGTCGCATTCGGCCGCGACCGTGCTGATCACCGGCGAATCGGGCACCGGCAAGGAGCTCGTCGCCCGGGCGCTGCATCGCCACAGCCCGCGCGCGAACGGCCCGTTCATCGCGCTGAACACCGCGGCGATTCCGAAGGACCTGCTCGAATCCGAGCTGTTCGGCCACGAGCGCGGCGCGTTCACCGGCGCGCAGACGACACGGCAGGGCCGTTTCGAGCAGGCCGAGAACGGCACGCTGTTCCTCGACGAAATCGGCGACATGCCGTTCGACCTGCAGACGCGCCTGCTGCGCGTGCTGTCGGACGGGCAGTTCTACCGCGTCGGCGGGCACAACGCGCTGCGCGCGAACGTGCGCGTGATCGCCGCGACCCACCAGAATCTCGAATCGCGCGTGCGGCAGGGGTTGTTCCGCGAGGACCTTTACCACCGGCTCAACGTGATCCGGCTGCGCCTGCCGCCGCTGCGCGAACGCAGCGAGGACATCGCGCTGCTTACGCGCCACTTCCTGCAGAAGAGCGCACGCGATCTCGGCGTCGAGCCGAAGCGCGTGTCCGACGACGCGCTCGCGTACCTGACGTCGCTGCCGTTTCCCGGCAATGTCCGGCAGCTCGAGAACCTCGCGAACTGGCTGACCGTGATGGCGCCCGCGCAGACGGTCGAGATCAAGGACCTGCCGCCCGATCTCGTGCCGGCCGGTGCGCCGGTCGTCGCGACGGGCGACAGCGCGGATGCGCCCGGCAGCGCGCCGGCCGTGTCGCCCGCGCTCGGTGCGCCGCCGGCGGCGAGCGCGCCCGTCGCGGCGGCGCCGAACGGCAGCGTGCCGAACGGCTATCCGCTGTGGGAGCATGGCCTGCGCACCGAAGTCGCGCGGCTGTTGCGCGAGAATTCGGCCGACGTGATGGACGAGCTCGCACGCCGTTTCGAGGCGGCCGTGATCCGCGAGGCGCTCGACTTCACGCGGGGCCGCAAGGTCGAGGCCGCGGAGCGCCTCGGTATCGGCCGCAACACGATCACGCGCAAGATCCAGGAACTCCACCTGGAGCCCTGAGCACGAATCGCGGCATGCGCGCGCGTCGCGCATGCCGCGATCGGACATAATCGCGGTTTGCACGCCGTTTGCCATTCCGCCGATCCTCAATGTCCGATTCCTTCCGCTGGCCCGCCGGGGCCGACCCGTTCCGTTTTCTCGAAGCGCTCGACAGCAAGCGCGCCCGCACGTGGGTCGACGAGCAGAATGCGCGCACGCGCGCCGCGCTGCGCGACGACGATGCGTATCGCGCGCTGGCCGCGCGTCTCGCCAAGGCCTATCTGCCGCGTGAGCGCCCGGTGATTCCGACCCGCTGGCGCGACTGGGCGTACGACCTGTGGCAGGACGATCTCCATCCGAAGGGGCTGTGGCGCCGCACGCGCTGGGACGACTGGCGTGCCGGTCGGCCCGCGTGGGAAACGCTGCTCGACGTCGATGCGCTCGGTGCCGAAGAGGGCGAGTCGTGGGTGTTCGAGCAGGATGCGATCCTGTATCCGGACGGCGATCGCGCGCTGCTGTCGCTGTCGCCGGGCGGTGCCGACGCGGTCGTCGTGCGCGAATTCGATCTCGTCGAACGCCGTTTCGTCGACGGCGGCTTCACGATCGACGAGCCGGGCCATCACACGGTCGGCTGGATCGACCGCGACACCGTCTACGTGAGCTGGGATCGCGGCGAAGCGCATGCGACCGCGGCCGGCTATCCGTACGAAGCGCGGCGCTGGGTGCGCGGCACGGCGCTCGCCGATGCGCCCGTCGTGTTCAGCGGCGAACCCGACGACATCAGCGCCGGGGCGTGGTGCGATCCGATCGATCGGCGTCACGTCGCGTGGCGCAGCGTCGACTTCTTCGACGCGCATGCGTACTGGCTGACCGACGCCGGCGAGTGGGCGCGCTACGACGTGCCGACGCACGTCGAGGTCGGGTTCTGGGAAGGCTGGCTCGTGCTGGAGCCGCGCCTCGACTGGGATTGCGACGGCGTGCGCCATGCGGGCGGCTCGCTGCTCGCGATCCGCGAGCAGGCGTTCCTGGCCGGGTCGCGCGCATTCACGACGCTGTTCGCGCCGCGGCCGACCACATCCGCGTGCACGTGGACGCACACGCGCACGATGCTGATCGCGAGCTGGCTCGACGACGTGCACAACCGGACGATGCTGTGGCAGCCTCGACAGGCCGACGACGGCACGTGGACATGGGACGCGCGGCCGTTCGAGTGGACGGGCGATGCGCAGATCGACGTCGAACCCGTCGAGGCGACGCTGAACGACGAGGTGTACGTCGACGTCGACACCTATCTCGATCCGCCCGAATGCTGGCTGGCCGATCTTGCCGATCGGGCGGACGACGCGCCGTCGCGCCGTGTGCTGCTCGACCGGCCGCCGGTGCAGTTCGAGGCGGCCGGGCTCGTCGTGCGCCGCGCGAGCGCGCGCTCGCGGGACGGCACGATGGTGCCGTACACGCTGATCGGGCCGCGCGATGCGCTCGATCCGGCCGACGGCGCCGCGCGCGTCGCGCGGCCGTGTTTGCTGTCGGGCTACGGCGGCTTTGCGATCCCGAACCTGCCGGGCTACAGCGACGCGTTCGGCATCGGGTGGCTCGAACGCGGCGGCGTGATGGCGTTCGCGCATATCCGCGGCGGCGGCGAGTTCGGGCCGCGCTGGCACGTCGACGCGCAGCGCGAACATCGGCAGCGTTCATTCGACGATTTCATCGCGGTGGCCGAGGATCTGGCCGCGACCGGCGTGACGACGGCCGCGCAGCTCGGGATCGAGGGCGGCAGCAACGGCGGATTGCTGGTCGCCGCGTGCATGATGCAGCGGCCGGAGCTGTTCGGCGCGGTGCTGTGCCGCGTGCCGCTGCTCGACATGCAGCGCTATCCGAAGCTGCACGCGGGCGCCGCATGGCTCGACGAATACGGCGACCCCGACGACCCGCGCGAGGGCGCGGCGCTGGCCGCGTATTCGCCGTATCACCGCGTGCGCGAAGGCGTCACGTATCCGCCGCTGCTGCTGACGACGTCGACGCGCGACGACCGCGTGCATCCCGCGCATGCGCGCAAGATGGCCGCGCGCATGCAGGCGCTCGGTCACGAACGGGTGTGGTATTGGGAGAACACCGACGGCGGCCACGGCAGCGCCGACGATCTGGAGCGTGCGGAGGCCGATGCGGCCGAGTTCGGCTTCCTGTGGGCCCATCTCGGGCCGGCGCCCGCGCGGCACTGAGCGCGCGGGCGGATGGGACGATCAGCCGACGACCGCGACGACGGGCGTGTGGTCGGACGGTTGTTCCCACGTGCGCGGCGTACGATCGACCTCGCACGACGTGCAGGTTTCCGCGAGCGCCGGCGACAGCAGGATGTGGTCGATGCGCAGCCCGGCGTTGCGGCGGAACGCCATCATCCGGTAGTCCCACCACGTGAAGGTTTTCTCGGGCTGCTCGAAGCGGCGGAACGCATCGACGAAGCCGAGCTCGATCAGTTGCGCGAAGTGCGCGCGCTCCTGCGGCGACACGAGGTTCTGGCCTTCCCATTTCGCGGGATCGTGCACGTCGCGGTCTTCCGGCGCGATGTTGTAGTCGCCGAGCAGCGCGAGCTTCGGGTAGCGCTGCAGCTCGGTGCGCAGCCACGCCTGCAGCGCGTCGAGCCACTGCATCTTGTAGACGAACTTGTCGGAGTCGGGCGCCTGGCCGTTCGGGAAGTAGGCGGACACGATGCGCACGCCGTCGACCGTCGCGGCGACCACGCGCTGCTGCGGATCGTCGAAGCCGGGGATGTTGCGCACGATGTCCGATTCGTCGACGGCGAGCGACGCGCGCGCGAGGATCGCGACGCCGTTGTAGGTCTTCTGGCCCGTGAACCAGCTGCGATAGCCGATCGCCTCGAGATCGGCGCGCGGGAATTTCTCGTCAGGCAGCTTCAGTTCCTGCAGGCACAGTACGTCGGTGCCGCTTTGCGCGAGCCAGTCGAGCACATGCTGCTTGCGGACGTTGAGCGAGTTGACGTTCCAGGTGGCGATTTTCATGAACGGGAGTATGTGTGCGGCGTGAATGCGAAGGCCGCCATCTTACCGCGAGCATGCGGGGCGAACGCGCGCGAAACGCGACGCGGAGCAGGGCGCGGGCCACGCCGTCTGGAAGACGAGAGAAGAATTTGTGACAAAAGTGTTGACGTGAGTACTTCATCACCCTATAATTTATTTCTCTGACGCGGGGTGGAGCAGTCTGGCAGCTCGTCGGGCTCATAACCCGAAGGTCGTAGGTTCAAATCCTACCCCCGCAACCAAGCACACCAGACGATGTGCAGCGCAAGTGACCGATGCGCGCTTCGTCGACAGGAACCCGGCCCCGTGCCGGGTTTTTTGTTTTCCGCGTGCGATATCGCTGGCGCGGTTGTCGTGGTTACCGCGCCGCCCACTCCACGGCCGCCTTCGCATGCAGCGCGGTCGTGTCGAACACCGGCAGCGGCGAATCGTCCGCGCCGATCAGCAGCGTGATTTCCGTGCAGCCGAGAATCACGGCCTGCGCGCCGCGCCGCGCCAGTGCCTCGATGGTCGACACGTAGGTCGCGCGCGATTCCGCCGCGACGATGCCGTGGCACAGCTCGTCGTAGATGATCCGGTGCACGTCGTCGCGCCCGCGTTCGTCCGGCACGAGCACGTCCATCCCGAATTTGTCGCGCAGCCGCTCCGCATAGAACGGCAACTCCATCGTGTAGCGCGTGCCGAGCAGCGCGACGCGCTCGACGCCCGCGTCGCGCAGCGCGCTGCCGGTCGGATCGGCAATGTGCAGGAACGGCAGCTTCACCGCGGCTTCGATCGCGTCGTGCACGCGATGCATCGTATTGGTCGTCAGCACGACGAGATCGGCGCCGGCCGCTTCGAGCTGGCGCGCCGCGTCGGCCATCCGTTCGCCGAGCGCCGCCCAGTCGTGCGTGCGCTGCAGCGCTTCGATTTCCGCGAAGTCGACCGTGACCAGCACGCTTTTCGCGTTGTGGTGGCCGCCATGCAGCGCCTTCGAATGCCGGTTGATCATCCGGTAGTACTCGGCCGACGATTCCCAGCTCATGCCGCCGATCAATCCGATCGTCTTCATCCGTCACCTTCTCGTTTGGTGTGTCGCGGCAGACGAGTATAGGCGTCGCTGCCGGCGCGCGGCCGGTACGATCCGCGCAAAGCGGGCCGGTACGGCGCAGCCGGGCGCGGCCGCACGCGACAGTTGAAACCGGCACTGTGTTTTTGTACAGTATCGGCACCGTGAACCCGACCACCATCCCGCCTGCCGATCCGCACGTGCCGCCACCGGGCGACGCGCTGCCGCGCATGCGCAAGATCATTCACTGCGACTGCGACTGCGACTGTTTCTACGCGTCGGTCGAGATGCGCGACGATCCGTCGCTGCGCAACCGGCCGCTCGCGGTCGGCGGCCGGCCCGACCAGCGCGGCGTGATCGCGACCTGCAACTACGAGGCGCGGCGCTATGGCGTGCATTCGGCGATGTCGTCGGCGCTCGCGATGCGCAAGTGCCCGGACCTGCTGATCCTGCCGTCCGCGATGGACAAATACCGCGCGGCGTCGCGGCAGATCATGGCGATCTATCGCGACTACACGCCCGACGTCGAGCCGCTGTCGCTCGACGAGGCGTACCTCGACGTCAGCGGGTCCGAGCGGTGCCAGGGCAGCGCGACGCTGATCGCGCGCGAGATCCGCCAGCGCGTGTTCGACACGGTCGGCGTGACCGTGTCGGCCGGCGTCGCGCCGAACAAGTTCATCGCGAAGATCGCGTCGGACTGGAACAAGCCGGACGGCCTGTTCGTCGTGCGGCCGCACGAGATCGACGCGTTCGTCGCGGCGCTGCCGGTGCGCAAGCTGCACGGCGTCGGCAAGGTGACGGCCACGCGGCTCGACCGGATCGGCATCCAGACCTGCGCGCAGTTGCGCGACTGGCCGCTGATCGACCTGCATCGCGAGTTCGGCGCATTCGGGCGGCGGCTGTACGAACTGTCGCGCGGCATCGACGAGCGGCCCGTGCAGGCCGACCAGGAGCGCAAGTCGGTCAGCGTCGAGACGACCTACGTGACCGACCTGACGACGCTCGAGCAATGCGCGGACGAGATTCGCCGCCTCGTCGTGCAGCTCGACGCGCGGATCGCGCGCGCCGGCGCCGCGCGGTCGATCCGCAAGCTGTACGTGAAGATCCGCTTCGCCGATTTCCAGCGCACGACGGTCGAATGCGTGGCCGACGCGACGCATGCGGAGACGGCCGTCACGCTGCTCGCGAAGGGGCTGCAGCGGCGCGCGCAGGCCGTACGGCTGCTCGGCGTCGGCGTGCGCATCGACGAGGACACGGCCGAGCGTCACGGGCAGTTCTCGCTGTTCGACGACGAAGCGCCCGCGCCATGAAAAAAGGCACCGCCGTGGCGGTGCCTGTCGATGCAGCCGGAAGGGTCGGGCGGCGCGCTCAGTGCGCGGGCGCGGCCATCCCGTTGTGGCGCAGCAGCGCATCGATTTCCGGCTCGCGGCCGCGGAACGCCTTGAACGAATCCATCGCCGGGCGGCTGCCGCCGACCTCGAGGATCTCGCGGCGATAGCGCGTGCCGGTGGCCGCGTCGAGCACGCTGCCGCTCTGGGCGGCCGCTTCCTCGAACGCCGCGTACGCGTCGGCCGACAGCACCTCGGCCCACTTGTAGCTGTAATAGCCGGCCGCGTAGCCGCCCGCGAAGATGTGGCTGAACGTGTTCGGCCAGCGCGAGAAGGCCGCCTGCGGAATCACGTGGTAGCGCTCGTTGATCTCGCGCGCGAACGCGGTCACGCCGGTGGCGCCGGCCGGGTCGAAGTCGACGTGCAGCAGCATGTCGAACATCGAGAACACGATCTGGCGCAGCGTGCCGAGCCCGCTCTGGAAATTCTTCGCGGCGATCATCTTGTCGAACAGCTCGCGCGGCAGCGAGGCGCCCGTATCGACGTGCGACGACATCGACGACAGCACGTCCCATTCCCAGCAGAAGTTTTCCATGAACTGCGACGGCAGCTCGACCGCATCCCATTCGACGCCGTTGATGCCCGACACGCCGAGCTCGTCGACGCGCGTGAGCATGTGGTGCAGCCCGTGGCCGAACTCGTGGAACAGCGTGATGACTTCGTCGTGCGTGAAGCACGCGGGCTTGCCGCCGATCGGCGCCGAGAAGTTGCAGGTGAGATACGCGACCGGCGTCTGCACGTCGCTGCCGCGCTTCGCACGCGAACGCGCGTCGTCCATCCATGCGCCGCCGCGCTTGCCTTCGCGCGCGTACAGGTCGAGATAGAACTGCGCGACGAGCGAGCCGTCGCGGTTCTCGACGCGGAAGAAGCGCACGTCCTTGTGCCACACCGGCGCTTCATCCGGCTTGATCCGCACGCCGAACAGCGTTTCGGTGACGGTGAACAGGCCCTTGAGCGCGGCCGGTTCCGGGAAGTACTGCTTGACCTCGTTTTCCGAGAACGCGTAGCGCTGCTGGCGCAGCTTCTCGGCCGCGTACGCGACGTCCCACGGCGCGAGTTCGGCGAGGCCGAGTTCCTTCGCGGCGAACGTGCGCAGCTCGTCCCAGTCCTTGTCCGCGTGCGGACGCGCGCGCGTCGCCAGATCCTCGAGGAAGGCGATGACCTGTTGCGGCGATTCGGCCATCTTTGGCGCGAGCGACACTTCGGCGAAATTGCGGTAGCCGAGCATCTGCGCCTCTTCGCGGCGCAGCTTCAGCTCGTCGGCGACGATCGCCGTGTTGTCCCATTCGGCCTTGCCGCCGCCGTACTGCGGCCCGAGTTCCGACGCGCGCGTCGCATAGGCGCGGTAGAGCGTCTCGCGCAGCGCGCGGTTCTCGGCGTACTGCAGCACCGGGAAGTACGACGGGAAGTGCAGCGTGAATTTCCAGCCTGCCTTGCCGTCCTTCTGCGCGGCTTCGCGGGCGGCCTCGATCGCATCGCCGGGCAAGCCGGCCAGTTCGGCTTCGTCCTCGACGACATACGCGTACGCGTTGGTCGCGTCGAGCACGTGGTCGGAGAAGGCCTTCGACAGCGCGGCCTGCTGCTCCTGCAGTTCCGCGAAGCGCGGCTTCTGGTCCTCCGGCAGCTCGGCGCCCGACAGGCGGAAATCGCGCAGCGCGTTATCGAGGATCTTCTTGCGTTCGGCGGACAGCGTCGCGTATTCGGCGCTCGCGGCAATTGCCTTGTACTTCTCGTACAGCGCGAGATTCTGGCCGACGCTCGACCAGAACTCGGTCACGCGCGGCAGGTTTTCGCCGTAGGCGGCGCGCAGCTCCGGCGTGTCGGCGACCGCGTTCAGATGGCCGACGATGCCCCATGCGCGGCCGAGCGGCTCCGTGGCCTGCTCGACCGTCTCGACGACGGCGGCCCAGGTCGACGGCGTCTCCTGCGCGCTCGCGGTTTCGACCGCGCGGCTGGCGGCGTCGAGCAGCGTATCGAGTGCGGGCGTCACGTGTTCCGGGCGGATTTCGCCGAAACGGGGCAGGCCGGAGAAGTCGAGGAGCGGATTGGTGTTGGCGCTGGCGGACATAAGACTCCCTGTCTGTTGCCGGATGAACCGGGATGAAAAGGGTAACGGCGGCTGGGCGCGACGGCGCCCGATACCGACATTATTGGGGCGCATCGTGCGCTTTCCAATCGTTAGTTTCTAATGGCACGATTGACGCAGGGTCGGATGCGTGGCCGCGCGCATCCGACGGCGGGCATCCGGGGACGGGCGTCCGGCGGCTTGCGGCCGGGCGCGGTGCAGCCGCATCGACGCGGCCGGCGAGACGCCGGCGCACGCAGGCGCGCCGGCTGAACGGGGATGCGTCAGGCCGCGGCGGCAGCGGCGCGTTCGGCGGATTCGATCGTGTTGACCAGCAGCATCGTGATGGTCATCGGGCCAACGCCGCCCGGCACCGGCGTGATGTAGCCGGCCACTTCCTTCACGCCCGCGAAATCGACGTCGCCGCACAGCTTGCCCGCATCGTCGCGGTTCATGCCGACGTCGATCACCGTCGCGCCCGGCTTCACCATGTCGGCGGTCAGGATGTTGCGCTTGCCGACCGCGGCGACCACGATGTCGGCCTGCCGCGTGTGCGCGGCGAGGTCGCGCGTCTTGCTGTGGCAGATCGTCACGGTCGCGCCGGCGTCGAGCAGCATCATCGCCATCGGCTTGCCGACGATGTTCGAACGGCCGATCACGACCGCATTCGCGCCCTGCAGCGCGATGCCGTGCGCCTCGAACATCTTCATCACGCCGTACGGCGTGCACGGGCGGAACAGCGGCTTGCCGGTCATCAGCGCGCCGGCGTTCGCGACGTGAAAGCCGTCGACATCCTTCTCCGGCGCGATCGCCTCGATCACCTTGTGGCTGTCGATATGCGCGGGCAGCGGCAGCTGCACGAGGATGCCGTGGATCTTCGGGTCGCGGTTCAGCTCGTCGATGCGCGCGAGCAGGTCGGCTTCCGACAGCGTGGCCGGGTAGGCATCCTTCAGCGAGAAGAAACCATTGTCCTCGCACGCCTTGATCTTGTTGCGCACGTAGACTTCGCTCGCCGGGTTTTCGCCGACGAGGATCACCGCGAGACCGGGCTGGTGGCCGCGAGCGGTCAGGGCGGCGGCGCGTTCGGCAGCCTGGGCGCGCAAGGTCTTCGAAAGGGCGTTGCCGTCGATGAGGAGGGCTGTCATGGTGGTGGGTCCTGCCGGGAAGTTGGAATGCGGGCGTACGGCGCCGGAAGCGCCGCAGCAAAGCACGCAATTATACCGTTCGCTTGCTGCCGTCCGACAGCGAATCAACGGGAAGCGTCATGGTCGCGGCGCGCGTGCGCCGGGAGGAAAGGCCGCCGCCGCGCGAGTGGGCCGCATCGCGCGGGGCGGCAAGCGCCGGTGGCGGGCCGGGCGGGCAGCGCCGCCGCGGCCGCTGAAGACGCTCAGGCCTGCTTCTTCGACAGCGCGAGGCGCAGCAGGTCGGCCACCGTGTTGACGTTGAGCTTTTCCATGATGTTCGCGCGGTGCGCTTCGACCGTCTTGATGCTGATGCCGAGATCGTCGGCGATCTGCTTGTTCAGGCGGCCCGCGATGATGCGTTCGAGCACCTGCTGCTCGCGCGCGGTCAGCTTCGACAGGCGCTCGCTCGCGGCACGCTGTTCCTGGACGCTCTTGCTTTCGCTTCGGGCCTTGTCGAGCATCCGCTCGACGAGCTTGCGCAGCTCGGCTTCGTCGAACGGTTTCTCGATAAAGTCCATCGCACCCTTTTTCATCGTCGACACGGCCATCGGCACGTCGCCGTGACCCGTGACGAAGATGATCGGCAGCGCGGCGTTGTCGGCGATCAGGCGCTCCTGCAGCTCGAGGCCGCTCATGCCCGACATCCGCACGTCGAGGATCAGGCACGCGATCTGGCCGGCCTGCTGCGCCGGCTGGTAGGCATCGAGGAACTGCTCGGCGCTCGAGAAGCATTGCACGCGATAGCCGTTCGCCTCCAGCAGCCAGCGCAGCGAGTCCCGTACGGCCTCGTCGTCGTCGACGACAAAGACGGTTTCCTGAGTGGTGGTGACAGGGCTATTCATAGTTCTCCCGTAACGGTATGTGATGCCGATGCCTCGCGCCCCCCTTGGCCGAGATCAGCGGGTTCCCCAATGGGCAGGCTGCAGTGGAACGTCGCGCCGGAAATGCGGCCATCCGGCTCGACGTTGTTGACCACCCACAGACGCCCCCGATGCGATTCGATGATCGAACGGCAGATGTTCAGCCCCATGCCCATGCCATCGGACTTGGTGCTGTAAAACGGTTCGAACAGGCGCTCGGCGGTCGCTTCGTCGACGCCCGGACCCTGGTCGATCACGCGAATGTCGACGAAACCCGCGTCGATGTCGGCGACGACGCGGATCACGCCGTCCGCCGAGGCCGGCTTCACGTCGGCCATCGCCTCGGCCGCGTTCTTCATCAGGTTCATCAACACCTGCTCGATCAGCACGGGGTCGACATAAATAATAGGCATTCTTGCGAGGATTTCCGTGACGATCCGGATCCTGCGCTTCCTGGCCTCGATTTCGGCGAGCCCGACCGCGTCGGCGACGATGTCCGCGACCCGGGCCGGCTGGCGTTTCGGCTCGCTGCGCTTCACGAATTCGCGGATCCGCTTGACGATCATCCCGGCGCGCAGCGCCTGCTGCGCGGTCTTTTCCAGCGCGGGCTGCAGCGTCTCGGGCGTGCCGCGGCCGCTCTTGACGAGCGCGAGCGTGCCCGAGCAGTAGTTGTTGATCGCGGCGAGCGGCTGGTTCAATTCGTGAGCAATCGACGACGCCATTTCACCCATCGTCATCAATCGGCTCGTGAACTGCAGCTTTTCTTCCTGCTGATGCGCGAGTTCCTGCGCCTTCTTGCGGGTCGTGATGTCGGTCGCGATCTGCATCTGCGCGAGGTGGCCGTCGACCCACTGGATGTACTGGCGGCGCACCTCGAACCATTTCTGGATGCTTTCGACGTACACCTCCTGCGCATCGGCGGTGCTGCTCGTCAGCGCGGCGGCCGGCAGGCCCGCGAACGCGTCGACCATGTCGATCGAGTCGGACGATGCCTGCGCGCGGTCGAAGCCGCCGCCCGACAGTTCCAGATGGCCGTCCGGGCGGATGCCGAACAGGTGGCGGTAGTAGCGGTTCGCGAACAGCAGCTCGGCTTCGTCGGCGGCGAGCACCGACACCGCGGCGTCGAGGCTTTCGAGCACCGTCGTGAAGCGTTCGTGCGCGGCCGCGAGTTCCTCGCGCGCGCGCTTCGGTTCGGTGATGTCGGTCATCGACGACATCCAGCCGGTCTGGCGGCCCGAGCTGTCGATCAGCGGCGACACGTACAGGCGCGCATGGAACAGCGTGCCGTTCTTGCGCCGCACGCGCAGCTCGAAGCCCGAGCTCGGCGCCTTGCCGCGCAGCGTCATGTCGAGCTGGCGCTGCATTTCCGGGTAGGCGTCGCGCGGCCAGTACGGGAACGGCGCGACCTTGCCGACGAGGTCGGTTTCGTCCCAACCCGTCATCCGGCAGAACGCGGGGTTCACGTGCGTGATGCGGCCGTGCATGTCGAGCACGCGCATGCCGATCAGCACCGAGTTTTCCATCGCGCGGCGGAAGAACGCTTCCGCGTACAGCGCCTGCTGCGCCTCGAAGCGCTGGCGCGTGTGCTTCCACAGACTCCAGAGGCTCCACAGCACGAAGCACGACAGGCCGGCGACGAGCCACACGAGCGTGTTGTTGGTCAGGTTCGTGAGCTGCGGGAATGCGTACACGCGCACCGTCAGCCCCTGGCCGGGCGGATCGAGCGGCAGGTCGTAGTGCGAGTCGCGCGGCAGGCGCGGGCGCGTCGACGTGGACGACAGCTCGCGGTTGTTCGCGTCGGTGATCGAGATCTTGTACTTCGACGACAGTTCCTGCGGGATGTCGTGCTTCAGGATGCCCTCGACCGAGAACACCGCGGCGATCGAGCCGAGATATTCGCGGTCGCCGCGCATCACGGGCGTCTGCAGCGTGATGAAGCCGTTGCCGAAGTCGTCGTAGATCAGCGGCGAATAGGCCTGGCGGCGCGTGCTGCGCGCTTCGTCGTACGCGCCGCGCACGGCGTCCTGCATCTGCGCGTCGCCCGGCTTCGCGAGCCGCTGGCCGAGCAGCGGCGGATGCACGGTCGGCCAGCGCTGCACGCCGGGCGCGGTGTACCAGTTCAGGTAGAGGATTTCCGGATGCGTCTGCATCACGTCCGCGACGGCCATCTGGAATGCGTTCTGGTCGAGGCGGCCCGACGCGAGATCGCGCGACAGCGCCTGCAGCTGTTCCTGCGCGCCCGTCATCGACAGGCGGATCTGTTGCTGCGCCCAGGCGACGTTACGGAACAGGGTGTCTTCCTGCTGCTGCTGTTCGCGGCGATTGAGGCTCCACAGGATGAGGCTCATCACCACGAGAAATACCAGGATCGACAGCAGCGGCGTCAGCAAATAGGAATTGGACCACCACGGTCCGTGGTGCCAACGGGACGGCTGCGACTCCGCCGGCGGGCCCGACGGTCGCGCCGAGCGTGCGAAAAGCCGATCGGTCAACATGGCAGGATTGTAGCGCAGCGCAATACATGGAAAACCGGTACCGGATATGTTGAACGGAAACGGATTTGTTCCGCCGTGGCGTGCCGCCGCGCCCCGAAGCATGGGTGCGGCGCAGCAATATTTCGCATTGCGAGAAAAGATCTCACAATTCGAAAATTTTGTTGCGCAGGCCCGCGCACGCTCATTACAATCCGCTGGAGCTTGCCCGCAGCCGGCCGCGTCGCGTCGTCTGCATGAGAGCGATCCTCACATTCCAGGACCCAGGAGACGAGAATGTCCGCTGTACCGAACGAAGTGATGAAATATGTCGCCGCCGATCGTGACGACGACCCGCAAGAAACCATCGAGTGGCTGGAGTCGCTCGATGGCGTGATCTCCTCCGTGGGCACCGGCCGCGCGCATTACCTGATCGAAAAACAGATCGAGTTCGCCCGCATGCACGGCGAGCACCTGCCGTTCTCCGCCAACACCCCGTACATCAACACGATCCCGGTCGAAGCCCAGGCGAAGATCCCGGGCGACCAGGACATCGAGCACCGCATCCGTTCGTACACGCGCTGGAACGCGCTGGCGATGGTGCTGCGTGCCGGCAAGGACACGAACGTCGGCGGCCACATCGCCTCGTTCGCATCGGCCGCGACGCTCTACGACGTCGGCTACAACCACTTCTGGCACGCGGCGTCCGACCAGCACGGCGGCGATCTCGTGTTCGTGCAGGGTCACTCGTCGCCGGGCGTGTACTCGCGCGCGTTCCTGCTCGGCCGCCTGAAGGAAGAGCAGCTCGACAACTTCCGCCAGGAAGTCGACGGCCAGGGCATCTCGTCGTACCCGCACCCGTGGCTGATGCCGGACTTCTGGCAATTCCCGACCGTGTCGATGGGTCTCGGCCCGATCATGGCGATCTACCAGGCGCGCTTCATGAAGTACCTGCAGGCGCGCGGTATCGCGAAGACGGAAGGCCGCAAGGTGTGGGCGTTCCTCGGCGACGGCGAGACGGACGAACCGGAATCGCTCGGCGCGATCGGGATGGCGAGCCGCGAGAAGCTCGACAACCTCGTGTTCGTGATCAACTGCAACCTGCAGCGTCTCGACGGCCCGGTGCGCGGCAACGGCAAGATCATCCAGGAACTCGAATCGGAATTCCGCGGCGCCGGCTGGAACGTGATCAAGGTCATCTGGGGCAGCCGCTGGGATGCGCTGTTCGCGCGCGACAAGTCGGGCGCGCTGATGCGCCGCATGATGGAAGTCGTCGACGGCGAATACCAGACGTACAAGTCGGAGTCGGGCGCGTTCGTTCGCGAGCACTTCTTCAACACGCCTGAACTGAAGGCGCTCGTCGCCGACTGGTCGGACGACGACATCTGGGCGCTGAACCGCGGCGGCCACGATCCGCACAAGATCTACGCGGCGTTCCACGAAGCGTCGAACACGAAGGGCGCGCCGACCGTCATCCTCGCGAAGACCATCAAGGGCTACGGGATGGGCGAGTCGGGCCAGGCGATGAACATCACGCACCAGCAGAAGAAGCTGCCGGTCGAGCAACTGAAGAAGTTCCGTGACCAGTTCCGTCTGCCGATCACCGACGAGCAGATCGCCGACGTGCCGTACCTCAAGTTCGAGGAAGGTTCGAAGGAACTCGAATACATGCGCCAGAAGCGCATGGACCTCGGCGGCTACCTGCCGCATCGCCGCGAGAAGGCGACGTCGCTGCCGGTGCCGGCGCTCGACGCGTTCGAGCCGCTGCTGAAGGGCACGGGCGAAGGCCGCGAGATCTCGACGACGATGGCGTTCGTGCGGATCCTGAACATCCTGCTGAAGGACAAGGCGCTGGGCAAGCGCGTGGTGCCGATCGTCCCGGACGAATCGCGTACGTTCGGCATGGAAGGCCTGTTCCGCCAGATCGGCATCTGGAACCAGGAAGGCCAGAAGTACGTGCCGGAAGATTCCGACCAGCTGATGTTCTACAAGGAATCGGAAACCGGCCAGATCCTGCAGGAAGGCATCAACGAAGCGGGCGGCATGTGCGACTGGATCGCGGCGGCGACGTCGTACTCGACGCACGGCGAGATCATGGTGCCGTTCTACATCTTCTATTCGATGTTCGGCTTCCAGCGGATCGGCGACCTCGCATGGGCCGCGGGCGACATGCGTTCGCGCGGCTTCCTGCTCGGCGGCACGGCGGGCCGCACGACGCTGAACGGCGAAGGCCTGCAGCACGAAGACGGCCACTCGCTCCTGTGGGCGGCATCGGTGCCGAACTGCGTGAGCTACGACCCGACGTTCGGCTATGAACTCGCCGTGATCGTCCAGGACGGCCTGCGCCGCATGGTGCAGGACCAGGAAGACGTGTACTACTACATCACGGTGATGAACGAGAACTACGAGCACCCGGCGATTCCGCAGGGCGACCACGTGGCGGCCGACATCATCAAGGGCATGTACGCGTTCAGGAAGGCCGACGCCGACAAGAAGGCGCCGCGCGTCCAGCTGCTCGGCGCGGGCACGATCTTCAACGAAGTGATCGCCGCCGCCGACCTGCTGAAGAACGACTGGGGCGTCGCCGCCGACCTGTGGAGCGTGCCGAGCTTCACCGAGCTCGCGCGCGAAGGCCACCAGGTCGAACGCTGGAACCTGCTCCATCCGACCGAAGAGCGTCGCCTGTCGCACGTGCAGAAGTGCCTGAAGGACACGCAGGGCCCGGTCATCGCATCGACCGACTACGTCCGTGCGCTGGTCGACCAGATCCGCGGCCAGATCGATCGCCGCTTCGTCGTGCTGGGCACGGACGGCTTCGGCCGCTCGGATACCCGCGAGAAGCTGCGTCACTTCTTCGAAGTCGACCGTCACTGGGTCACCGTCGCCGCGCTCAACGCGCTGGCCGACGAAGGCACGATCGAGCGCAAGGTGGTCGCGGACGCGATTGCCAAGTACAACCTCGATCCGTCCAAGCCCAACCCGATGACCGTTTAACGCACACGCCGTGTAATGCCCGCGTCGCTCCCGCGAGGAGCGCGCGCGGCCATGGAGACAGAAACAGATGAGTCAAGCGATCGAAGTGAAGGTGCCGGATATCGGCGATTACAAGGACGTGCCGGTGATCGAGATCGGCGTGAAGGTCGGCGATACGGTCGAGCCCGAGCAGTCGCTCGTCACGCTCGAGTCCGACAAGGCGACGATGGACGTGCCGAGCCCGGTGGGCGGCGTCGTGAAGGAAATCAAGGTCAAGGTGGGCGATTCCGTGTCGGAAGGCTCGCTGATCATCCTGCTCGAAGGCGCCGGCGCGGCGCAGGCCAACGGCGCGACTGCACCGGCCGCAGCGCCCGCTCCGGCGGCAGCGCCGGCCCCGGCCGCGGCTGCACCGGCGGCCGCACCGGCAGCAGCCGGCGGCACGCTCGAAGTGAAGGTGCCCGACATCGGCGATTACAAGGACGTCCCGGTGATCGAGATCGGCGTGAAGGTCGGCGACACGGTCGAGAAGGAACAGTCGCTCGTCACGCTCGAGTCCGACAAGGCGACGATGGACGTGCCGAGCCCGGCCGCCGGCGTCGTGAAGGACATCAAGGTCAAGGTGGGTGATTCGGTATCGGAAGGCACGCTGATCGTGCTGCTCGAAGCCGCAGGCGCGTCCTCTGCCGCTGCGCAGGCGAGCGCACCGGCGCCGGCTGCGGCCGCGCCGGCTCCGGCACCCGCCGCCGCACCGGCACCCGCGAAGGCAGCGCCGGCACCGGCTGCCGCCGCACCGGCCGCCGCGCCGTCGGGCGAGTACCGCGCGAGCCATGCATCGCCGTCGGTGCGCAAGTTCGCGCGCGAACTCGGCGTCGACGTCGCACGCGTGCAGGGTTCGGGCCTGAAGGGCCGCATCACGAAGGACGACGTCACCGGTTTCGTGAAGGGCGTGATGACGGGCCAGCGCGCGGCACCGGGTGCAGCAGCGGCTGCGCCGGCAGGCGGCGGCGAGCTGAACCTGCTGCCGTGGCCGAAGGTCGACTTCTCGAAGTTCGGCCCGTTCGAGGCGAAGCCGCTGTCGCGCATCAAGAAGATTTCCGGCGCGAACCTGCATCGCAACTGGGTGATGATCCCGCACGTCACGAACAACGACGAAGCGGACATCACCGAGCTCGAAGCGTTGCGTGTCCAGCTGAACAAGGAACACGAAAAGGCGGGCGTGAAGTTCACGATGCTCGCGTTCGTGATCAAGGCAGTCGTCGCCGCACTGAAGAAATTCCCGACCTTCAACGCGAGCCTCGACGGCGACAACCTCGTGTTCAAGCAGTACTTCCACGTCGGTTTCGCGGCCGATACGCCGAACGGCCTCGTCGTGCCGGTGATCCGCGATGCGGACAAGAAGGGCCTCGTCGACATCGCGAAGGAAATGAGCGACCTGTCGAAGGCCGCGCGCGAAGGCAAGCTGAAGCCGGACCAGATGCAGGGCGGCTGCTTCTCGATCTCGTCGCTCGGCGGGATCGGCGGCACGAACTTCACGCCGATCATCAACGCGCCGGAAGTGGCGATCCTCGGGTTGTCGCGTGGGCAGATGAAGCCGGTGTGGGACGGCAAGCAGTTCGTGCCGCGTCTCATGCTGCCGCTGTCGCTGTCGTATGACCACCGTGTCATCGACGGTGCGGAGGCCGCACGGTTCAACGCGTATCTCGGTGCGTTGCTGGCCGATTTCCGCCGCATCATTCTTTGATGAGATGAGGGGCTCGCGGGGGCGTGGTTCTTGTCGGTTCGCCACGCGCTTGTCGTTGAACCTGTTTTGCCAACGGTCTGCCGGCGTCGCCCCTGCGCGGGGCGGCGGTCACTTTTCTTTGTCTTCCAAAGAAAAGTGACCAAAAGAAAGGCGCGTCCTTGGGCGGACGGCAAAGGTAGTCCTGCCCAACGTCGCGTGCTCTTGTCAGGCCGCTTGTCGTCAGGTTCCGTCTTTCCGCCAGTCCCTCCCTCTCTCTCTGCAGCCAATCAAGAAGGGGACAGTCATGAGTCTCATCGAAGTCAAGGTTCCGGATATCGGCGATTTCAGCGGCGTCGATGTCATCGAAGTCAACGTGAAGCCCGGCGACGTGATCGAAAAAGAGCAAACGCTCATCACGCTCGAATCCGACAAGGCCTCCATGGAAGTGCCCAGCGACGTCGCCGGCACCGTCAAGGAAGTCAAGGTCAAGGCCGGCGAGAAAGTCTCGCAAGGCACCGTCATCGCCATCGTCGAAGCGTCGGCCGGTGCCGCCGCACCCGCGAAAGCGCCTGAAGCGCCGAAGCCCGCAGCCGCGCCGGCACCGGCTGCCGCCGCTCCGGCGCCCGCGCCGCAAGCCGGCAGCTATGCCGGCGCCGCCGACATCGAGTGCGACATGCTCGTGCTCGGCGCCGGCCCCGGCGGCTACTCGGCCGCGTTCCGCGCGGCCGACCTCGGCATGAAGACCGTGCTCGTCGAACGCTACTCGACGCTCGGCGGCGTGTGCCTGAACGTGGGCTGCATCCCGTCGAAAGCGCTGCTGCATACGTCGCTCGTCGTCGAGGAAGCCGCGGCGCTCGCGTCGCACGGCATCACGTTCGGCAAGCCGCAGGTCGATCTCGACAAGCTGCGCGACTTCAAGGGCGGCGTCGTCAAGAAGCTGACGACGGGCCTCGCCGGCATGGCCAAGGCACGCAAGGTCGAAGTGGTCACGGGCGTCGGTGCGTTCGTCGATCCGTTCCACATGGAAGTGCAGGGCGAAAACGGCAAGAAGGTCGTGAAGTTCAAGCAGGCGATCATCGCCGCGGGCTCGCAAGCCGTGAAGCTGCCGTTCATGCCGGAAGACCCGCGTGTCGTCGACTCGACCGGCGCACTCGAACTGCGCCAGCTGCCCAAGCGCATGCTCGTGATCGGCGGCGGCATCATCGGCCTCGAAATGGCCACGGTGTACTCGACGCTCGGCGCCGAGATCGACGTCGTCGAAATGATGGACGGCCTGATGATGGGCGCGGACCGCGATCTCGTGAAGGTCTGGGAAAAGTACAACGCGAAGCGCTTCGGCAACGTGATGCTGAAGACCAAGACGGTCGGCGCGGAAGCGAAGGAAGACGGCATCTACGTGAAGTTCGAGGGCGAGAAGGCGCCGGCGGAAGCGCAGCGCTACGACCTCGTGCTCGTCGCGGTGGGCCGCAGCCCGAACGGCAAGAAGATCGGTGCCGACAAGGCCGGCGTCGCGGTCACGGATCGCGGCTTCATCGACGTCGACAAGCAGATGCGCACGAACGTCCCGCACATCTTCGCGATCGGCGATATCGTCGGCCAGCCGATGCTCGCGCACAAGGCCGTGCATGAAGGCCACGTCGCAGCTGAAGCCGCGCATGGCGAGAAGGCGTATTTCGACGCGCTGCAGATCCCGTCGGTGGCCTACACCGATCCGGAAGTGGCGTGGGCCGGCAAGACGGAAGACCAGTGCAAGGCCGAAGGCATCAAGTACGGCAAGGCCGTGTTCCCGTGGGCCGCTTCGGGCCGCGCGATCGCGAACGGCCGCGACGAAGGCTTCACGAAGCTGATCTTCGACGAGGAAACCCATCGCGTGATCGGCGGCGGCATCGTCGGCCTGAACGCAGGCGACCTGATCAGCGAAGTGTGCCTCGCCGTCGAGATGGGCGCGGACGCGGAAGACATCGGCAAGACGATCCATCCGCACCCGACGCTCGGCGAGTCGGTCGGCATGGCCGCTGAACTGTACGAAGGCGTCTGTACGGACCTGCCGCCGCAACGCAAGAAGTAACGCGACCGGCACGGCCGGCCATGCGCCGGCCACGAAAAACGCCGCCGCCCGGACGATCCGGGCGGCGGCGTTTTCTTTTGTGCGCAGCCGGCGCGGCGGCCGGACGACGGCTTGAAGCCGGCCGGCGTTTGCCGGTTCGCACGTGTTCCGGCGCCAGAAACGAAAAAGCCGCGCTGGGCGCGGCTCTTTCAGGAGCAGGGGGCGCTTACGCGGCCGGCTTGCTCGAACGGCGTGCGGCGGCGGCGGTAGCAGCCTTCGTCGCGACGGCAGCAGCAGCGTTGAAGTTCGTTTCAGCGATTTCGACGGCTTGCTTCGTGGCCTTCTGAACCGTTTCGTACGTGGTGTTCGCGGCGTTCAGTGCCGACTTCAGCGCGGCGACAGCCGTTTCCGAACCGGCCGGGGCGTTCTTCGCGACGTTGTCGACGAGTGCCTGGACCTTCTTGTTCTGCTCGTCGAATTGCGCTTCGGCAACCTTCGCGAACTCGGCTTGCGTCGACGATGCGATTTCGTACAGGTGACGGCCGTACGACAGCACCTTTTCAGCGACCGGCTGCGACAGGCTGGCTTGCAGCGCGATCAGTTCCTGCGCGTCCTTCACCGACAGCAGGCGTTGTGCGTTTTCCTGGCCTTCGGCCAGCGTCGACTTCACGACCTGCAGGTTCAGTTCGATCAGCTTTTCGACGCCTTCGAACGCCTTGGTCGTCAGACCGAACAGGCTCTCGAGGTTGGCTTTCTGTGCAGCGGCGATTTGCTCGGGGGTCAGCAAGGACATGTCCAGCTCCTGAAAAGCGATCGCGTCGATCGCAGGGTAAAGGGCACTACGACGGGGAATCTCGGATGCGCGTGCTTTGTGCAACGCAGCAATGAGGCTTATTTTAGGGCAGAGAAAACGGATGTCAAGTGTTTTTTGTGCGTTGCACAATCGCGACAAATTATCGATAAAACAACGGGTTATCGCGGTCGTCCGGAATCGGTTTCAGGCGCGTTCCCAGATGGTGCGCACGACGGCGGGGAAAGCGCGGCGCACCATGATCATGCACAGGTAAACCTGACAGGCCCATGGAACGTTATCCTTCTGTTCCTGTCGAAAAAGCGCCGTTTCGATGCGCGTGCCGTGGCGACGTGCCGCCGCCACGGTCGAGACCGGCGCCCCTGGCATGCCGAGCACCGGATACGTAGTTTCCCCGCTTTAAATCGCCTCCGAAGTGACGTTATCTCAATTAACCGAGTGGTAATCGGGAGACGGGCGCTGTCGGGCAGTGCACCCATGAGTTTTTTCGATGGGGGCGGGAGGGTCGATTGGTCTGAGGTTGGCCGACCCTTACATTCCGGTTTAACGACGATCGGTAAGTGCCTAATATTGCTCTTTTTTTCAGCTTTAACTACACTTGCGGAAACCTCCCGCCGCTTTGTCCAGACCCCAATGAAAGCCGAATCGTTTTCACCGCGCAGATTGTTGCAGAGCATGACGCTCGGCACGGCTGTGTCGGTCGCAGTCGCCTTGCTGGCGACCACCGCGTCCGTCGCGCCTGCTGACGCCTTTGCCGCCACTGCGAAGACCCAACAAGCCGCCAAGAAAAAGGCCGTCGCTCCTGCTTCGTCAGCGAAGAAGAAGTCGGCGAAGGCGACGTCCGACAAATCCGCCAAGGTCGCCACGGCCGATGCGCCGCGCGCGAAGGCGTCGCGAAAGCGCGTGACGCTCGCGGCGAACAACCTGCATGGCGGCCATCGCGGCGCGGTCCGCAAGGTCGCGTTCCAGCCGCGCCGGCCGACGGTCGGTCAGGCGTTCGGCCTGCACGATACGCCCGACGCGCTCGCGCTGCGTTCGAGCGTCGCGTACGTCGTCGACCAGAATTCCGGCGAGCCGCTGTTCGACAAGAATTCGCACGCCGTCGTGCCGATCGCGTCGATCTCGAAGCTGATGACGGCGATGGTCGTGCTCGACTCGAAGGCGCCGATGACCGATCAGATCGAAGTCACCGACGAAGACCGCGACTACGAGAAGGGCACGGGCTCGCGCCTGTCGGTCGGCTCGGTGCTGTCGCGCGAGGACATGCTGCACATCGCGCTGATGGCGTCGGAAAACCGCGCGGCCGCGGCGCTGTCGCGTTATTACCCGGGCGGCCGTCCGGCGTTCATCGCCGCGATGAACGCGAAGGCGAAGGCGCTCGGCATGGCCGATACGCATTTCGAGAATTCGACCGGCCTGTCCAGCTCGAACGTGTCGAGTGCGCGTGATCTCGTGAAGATGGTCAATGCCGCGTATCAGTATCCGATGATCCGCCAGTTCTCGACCGATCGCAGCTACGAGGTGTTCACGGGCAAGCGCAATCTCGCGTACAACAGCACGAACGCGCTGATCCGCGGCAACGGCTCGTGGGACATCGGCCTGCAGAAGACGGGCTTCATCAACGAAGCGGGTGAATGCCTCGTGATGCAGGCGACGATCCATGGCCGGCCGATGGTGATGGTGCTGCTCGACTCGTTCGGCAAGTACTCGCGCTTCGCCGACGCATCGCGCCTGCGCAACTGGCTCGACGCCGGCGGCGGCGAACGCCTGACGGCGGCCAACACGCCGAACGGCGGAACCTGATCGCGCCGCAGGCTGCAACAAGAAAGCCCCGCAATCGCGGGGCTTTTTTACGTCCGGCGGAACCGGCATCGAGGCCGGCGAGCAGGCTTACGCCTGCCGCTGCAGCCCGTCCACGTCCTTCGCGGGCGTCGGCCGGTAGCCGAGCGATTCCGAGATGGTGAGTGCCGTGCGGCTCAGCTGGCCGAGCCATGCGTCCTGCAGGCGGTCGGCCGGTGCCGACAGCGACAGCCCCGCGACGAGCTTGCCCGAATCGTCGTAGATGCCGGCCGCGATACAGCGCACGCCGAGCTCCAGTTCCTCGTTGTCGCGCGCGCACGATTGCTGGCGGACGATCGTCAACTCGCGCTCGAGCTTCGCGATGTCGGTGATGCTGTTCTGCGTATGGCCGGACAGCCCCGTGCGCGTCGCGTAGGCGCGCACGCGCGACGTTTCGTCGGCCGCGAGGAACAGCTTGCCGACCGACGTCAGGTGCAGCGGCGCGCGGCCGCCGATCGCGCGGACGACTTGCATCCCCGAGCGCTCGGAATACGCACGCTCGATGTAGACGATCTCGTCGCCCTGGCGCACCGACAGGTTCACGGTCTGCCCGGTGAGGCGATGCAGCTCGCGCATCGGCATCAGCGCCGCGTCGCGTACCGACAGGCGCGCCTTCACGAGGTTGCCGAGCTCCAGCAGCCGCATGCCGAGGCGGTAGGTGCCGGGATCGGAGCGGTCGACGAGGCGACAGGTCACCATGTCGTTGAGGATGCGGTGCGCGGTCGACGGGTGCAGCTCCGTGCGCTGCGCCAGTTCCTTCAGGCTGACAGGATCACTGTGCGCGGCGAGCGCGTCCAGCAGCCGCATCATGCGTTCGATCACCTGGATCGACGTTTTTGAATCCGGGGTGGGTTGGCTCATGTCGGGGGGAGAAATCGGTTGACGCGTCAAGCGGTGTTGCATCGATTGTATCTCGTATTGTGAAAAAAGCGAACGCCGTTCGAGGAAGTCCTCGTTTCGTGCACGACGGGCTTGCATGCGAGCCGGCGTTGGTCTTGCTGGCCAAACGGCGGATAATGAGAGTCGTTTTCTCGAAGGAGCACGTATGCGAGTCGGTTTGTTCGTGACCTGCCTGGTCGATCTGATGCGCCCCGAAATCGGTTTCTCGGCGCTCAAGCTGATTCGCGACGCCGGCTACGAAGTGATCGTGCCGCCCGCGCAGACCTGCTGCGGGCAACCGGCCTACAACTCGGGCGACCGCGCGCTCGCGCGCGACCTCGCCGAAAAGACGCTGCGCGAGTTCGAGCAGTTCGATTACGTCGTCGCGCCGTCGGGCTCGTGCGGCGGGATGATCCGCGCGCACTACGGCGACCTGTTTCGTGACGACCCCGAACTGATGGGGCGCTACACGCGGTTCCAGCAGAAGGTCTACGAACTGACCGATTTCCTCGCGAACGTCGCGAAGGTGTCGCTCGTGCCGGGCGAGTTCACCGGCCCCGTCACCTATCACGACTCGTGTTCGGGCCTGCGCGAACTCGGCGTGAAGGCGCAGCCGCGCGCGCTGCTCGCGCAGCGCGGCGTTGCGGTCACCGAGATGAAGGACTGCGAGCACTGCTGCGGCTTCGGCGGCACGTTCGCGATCAAGTACGGCGACATCTCGGCGGCCATCGCGGACGAGAAATGCGCGAACGTGCGTGCGTCGGGCGCGGGTGCCGTCGTGCTCGGCGATCTCGGCTGCATGCTGAACATCGAAGGGCGGTTGCGCCGCATCGGCGACCGCGACACGCGCGTGCTGCACGTCGCGCAGGTGCTGGCGGGCGACGTCTGACGCCCGGTTCCGCTCACTTTTCCCGATACCGCGATGCAAGTCCAATCGATGCATTTCAAGGCGCGCGCCGGCCAGAAGCTGGCCGACCAGCGCCTGCAGCAGAACCTGAAGAAGCTGTCGACGAAGTTCGTGTCCGCGCGCGCCGACGCGATGACCGCGATCGACTTCCCGGCCACGCGCGCCGCGCTCAAGGCGCGCCGCAACCGCGCGCTGGAGAACCTCGACGTGTGGCTCGAGGCTTTCGAGCAGGAGGCGACGCGCCGCGGCACGACGGTGTTGTTCGCCGAAACGACCGCGGATGCCGCGCGGCTGGTGGCCGACATCGCGCGCCGGCACGACGTGAAGAAGGTCATCAAGACCAAGTCGATGGTGTCCGAGGAAATGCGCCTGAACGCGGTGCTCGCGGAGATGGGCGTGCAGTCGATCGAGACGGACCTCGGCGAATACATCCTGCAGATCAACGACAACGAGCCGCCGAGCCACATCATCGCGCCCGTCGTGCACAAGGACAAGGACGAGATCGCCGACCTGTTCGCGCGCACGCACCACCGCGAGCGGCTCACCGAGATTCCGGACATGACGCGCGAGGCGCGCGAGGTGCTGCGCCCGCATTTCATGTCGGCCGACATGGGCGTGACGGGCGGCAACTTCGTGATCGCCGAGACGGGCTCGGTCGCAATCGTGACGAACGAAGGGAACGAAGGCATGTGCACGGTGATGCCGCGCGTGCACGTCGCGGTGACGGGCATCGAGAAGGTGCTGCCGACCCTCGAGGATCTCGCGACCGCGATGCGCCTGCTGCCGCGTTCGGCGACCGGGCAGAAGACGTCGAACTATTTCTCGCTGCTGACCGGGCCGCGCGGGCCGGCCGACGAGGATGGCCCCGAGCACAACTACGTGGTACTGGTCGACGGCGGCCGCACGGGCCTGATCGGCGGCGAATTCCAGGAGATGCTGCGCTGCATCCGCTGCGGCGCGTGCATGAACCATTGCCCGGTATATCAGAAGGTCGGCGGCCATGCGTACGGCTGGGTCTATCCGGGGCCGATGGGGTCGGTGCTGACGCCGAGCTACGTCGGGCTCGACCGTACGCTCGACCTGCCGCAGGCCGCGACGCTATGCGGCGAATGCGACAGCGTGTGCCCGGCCGGGATTCCGTTGTCGCACCTGCTGCGCACGCTGCGCGAGAAGCAGGTCGAGCGGCACCTGCGGCCGTGGCGCGAGCGGGCGGCGCTCGCCGCATGGGGCTTCTTCGCGCGGCGGCCGATGCTGTACGCGCTGACGACCAAGCTCGCGGTGCGCGTCCTCGAGCGGCTGGGCAACGGCGGCACGCTGCGGCGCCTGCCGATGATGGGCGGCTGGATGGACACGCGCGACATGCCGACGCCGACCGGGCGCACGTTCCGGGAGCTGTACGCGGCGTCCCAGAGCCACCTCGGCTGACGACTGTTCAGCGGGCGGCAACAGTGCGTTCGCTATTTGCATATTTATCTCGATAGATGCGGTCTATAGAATCTGGTCTGTAGTCCCCGGAATTGGGTTTCGGGGTACCGGGTCAAGGAGGTCCGCATCATGAGAAAGACAATATCGATGTACTGGCCGCTGGCAATCGTCGTCCCGCTGGCAGCGGCAGCCTATCTGCACACGATGGCCGATGCGCCGTCGCGCGGCCCGCTCGCGGTTCACCAGGCGTCCGCCGAGCTGGCACGCGCGGTGTCGTTCGGGCTGGTCGGCGACGCGGCGCAGCCGCTGCCGGCGGCATCCGGCGACATCGTGCTCGCCGCGCCGAAGGCGCTGTGAGGCATGGCGCCGTCGCGTTGGGCGACGGCGCGATTTCGGCCGCCTTTGTATAATGGCGTGTTGTTCTTCCACGCGGTCCGCCGCAACTTTTCGATAGTGCGATGACCCGCGTTGCGATCTGTTTCGTCTGTCTCGGCAACATCTGCCGTTCGCCCACCGCGGAAGGCGTGATGCGCCACCAGGTCGACGCGGCCGCGCTGGCCGATCGGATCGCGATCGATTCGGCCGGCACCGGCGACTGGCACGTGGGCGAGCCGCCCGATACACGGGCGCAGGCGGCGGCACGCGGTCGCGGCTACGATTTGTCGGCGCTGCGCGCGCGGCAGGTGAGTGCGGCGGATTTCGAGCGCTTCGACCTGCTGCTTGCGATGGATGAGGCGAATCTCGCGGAATTGCAGCGCCGCTGCCCGCCGCGGTATCGCGACAAGGTGCGCCTGCTGATGGAATTCGCGCCGGATTCGACCGAAACCGAAGTGGCCGACCCGTATTTCGGCGGCGCGCAGGGCTTCGAACAGGTGCTCGATCAGGTCGAACGCGCGTGCGCGGGCCTGCTGGAGACACTCCGGGCCCGTACGGCGCGCTGATCGCACGGTGGTATTCAGCGGTCTGCGAATACCCTTTCAAAGACATGGATACTTGACTAAAAACGTCAAATATTTATACTTGACCAAAATCGTCAAGATTGCAGTCCCCTAGACACCATGAGACTCACCACCAAAGGCCGTTTCGCCGTCACGGCGATGATTGACTTGGCACTGCGCCAGGAGCAGGGCCCGGTGACGCTTGCAGGCATCAGCCAGCGCCAGCGGATTTCGCTCTCGTATCTCGAACAGCTGTTCGGCAAGCTGCGCAGGCATGAAATCGTCGAATCCGTGCGCGGCCCGGGCGGCGGCTACAACCTCGCGCGCCGCGCGCAGGACGTCACCGTTGCCGACATCATCATCGCGGTCGATGAACCGCTCGACGCCACGCAGTGCGGCGGCAAAGGCACGTGCGACGGCTCGAAGCAGCCCGACGGCCATTGCATGACGCACGAGCTGTGGTCGACCCTGAACCAGAAGATGGTCGAATACCTCGACTCCGTGTCGCTGCAGGATCTCGTCGATCAGCAGCGCGCACGCGAGGGCGCGCCCGCGGTGCTGCGCGACCGCCGCGCGCCGGAGCCCGTCGCCGCACCGGCCGAGCCCGTGCGCACGATGCCGCTGGGCCCCAATTCGGTGTTCAACATCGCGAGTTCGTGAGCGCGAAGGCGCCCGCCATACCCCATAACGCACATAGTCCCTGCACAGAATACCCGGAGCGACAGATGACCCAAGAGACTCTCCACCTGCCCATCTACATGGATTACAGCGCGACGACGCCCGTCGACCCGCGCGTGGTCGACAAGATGGTGCCGTACCTGCGCGAGCAGTTCGGCAACCCGGCGTCGCGCAGCCACGCTTACGGCTGGGACGCGGAGCGTGCGGTCGAGGAAGCGCGCGAACAGGTGGCCGCACTCGTGAACGCCGATCCGCGCGAGATCATCTGGACGTCCGGCGCAACCGAATCGGACAACCTCGCGATCAAGGGTGCCGCGAACTTCTACAAGGGCAAGGGCAAGCACATCGTCACGGTGAAGACCGAGCACAAGGCCGTGCTCGATACCTGCCGCGAGCTCGAGCGCGACGGTTTCGACGTCACCTATCTCGACGTGAAGGATGACGGCCTGATCGACCTCGACGTGTTCAAGGCCGCGCTGCGCCCGGACACGATCCTCGTGTCGGTGATGCACGTGAACAACGAGATCGGCGTGATCCAGGACATCGAGACGATCGGCGAGATCTGCCGCGAGAAGGGCATCGTGTTCCACGTCGACGCCGCGCAGTCGACCGGCAAGGTCGGCATCGACCTCGCGAAGCTGAAGGTCGACCTGATGTCGTTCTCGGCGCACAAGACCTACGGCCCGAAGGGCATCGGCGCGCTGTACGTGCGCCGCAAGCCGCGCGTGCGCATCGAAGCGCAGATGCACGGCGGCGGTCACGAGCGCGGCATGCGTTCGGGCACGCTGCCGACGCACCAGATCGTCGGCATGGGCGAAGCGTTCCGCATCGCCCGCGAGGAAATGGCGACCGAGAACGAGCGCGTGCGCATGCTGCGCGACAAGCTGCTGCGCGGCCTGTCGCAGATCGAGGAAACCTACGTGAACGGCGACATGGAACGCCGTGTCCCGCACAACCTGAACATCAGCTTCAACTTCGTCGAAGGCGAGTCGCTGATCATGGCGATCAAGGACGTCGCGGTGTCGTCGGGCTCCGCGTGCACGTCGGCGTCGCTCGAGCCGTCGTACGTGCTGCGTGCGCTCGGCCGCAACGACGAACTCGCGCACAGCTCGATCCGCTTCACGGTCGGCCGCTTCACGACGGAGCAGGAAGTCGACTTCGTGATCAACCTGCTGAACAGCAAGATCGCGAAGCTGCGCGAACTGTCGCCGCTCTGGGAAATGCACCAGGAAGGCATCGATCTGTCGACGATCGAATGGGCCGCTCACTAATACCGCATTGAATGCACCCGCGGGCGGATTGACGCACGCAGACGTAACGAGTCAAGGAGTCTGAGTCATGTCTTACAGCAACAAGGTTCTGGATCACTACGAAAACCCGCGCAACGTCGGTTCGTTCGCGAAGGACGACGACACGGTCGGCACGGGCATGGTCGGCGCGCCGGCGTGCGGCGACGTGATGAAGCTGCAGATCCGCGTCGGCGCGGACGGCGTGATCGAAGACGCGAAGTTCAAGACCTACGGTTGCGGTTCGGCGATCGCGTCGAGCTCGCTCGTCACCGAGTGGGTGAAGGGCAAGACGCTCGACGAGGCACTGTCGATCAAGAACACGCAGATCGCCGAGGAACTCGCGCTGCCGCCGGTGAAGATTCACTGCTCGATCCTCGCGGAAGACGCGATCAAGGCAGCCGTGGCCGACTACAAGAAGCGCCACGACACCAAGGAAGGCGATCAGGCAGCAGCCTGAGCGGCATCGAGCGGGTTAGAGAAGGGAACGCGGCGGGCCCCGGTGGCGCGCCGCGGCAAGGACATCATGGCAATTACACTGACCGAAAAAGCAGCACAGCACGTTCAGAAATACCTCGTCCGTCGCGGCAAGGGGGTGGGCCTGCGGCTTGGCGTTCGCACGACCGGGTGCTCGGGGCTCGCGTACAAGCTCGAGTATGTCGACGAGCTGGCTCCCGAGGATCAGGTGTTCGAGAGCCATGGCGTGAAGGTCGTCGTCGATCCGAAGAGCCTCGCGTACATCGACGGCACCGAGCTCGACTTCGCCCGCGAAGGCCTGAACGAAGGGTTCAAGTTCAACAACCCGAACGTGAAGGACGAGTGCGGTTGCGGCGAATCGTTCCGCGTGTGACGCGGGTCTCCGCGCGATGCGGGCAAGAGGCGGCACGGGCCGCCTTTTTAATGTGCGGCGTTTGCCGCGCGACGAACCGGAATTGAACGCGACGATGGTCTCGCTGAAAGACAGCCACTTCGACCTGTTTCACCTGCCGGCGCAATTCGCGCTCGACGAAACGGCGCTCGACGCCGCCTATCGAACGGTGCAGACGCAGGTGCATCCGGACCGCTTCGCGGCGGCCGGCGATGCGCAGAAGCGCATCGCGATGCAATGGGCAACCCGTGCGAACGAGGCGTACCGCACGCTGCGCGATCCGCTGAAGCGCGCGTCCTATCTGCTGTCGCTGCGCGGTGTGGACATCGGCGCGGAAAACAACACGGCGATGGAGCCTGCATTCCTGATGCAGCAGATGGAGTGGCGCGAGGGCATCGAGGATGCCGCGGCCGCCCGCAACGTCGACGCGCTCGACGCATTGCTCGCCGAGTTGCGCGACGAGAAGCGCGTGCGCGTCGAGCGCCTCGGTACGCTGCTCGACAGCGGCGCCGACCAGGCGGCCGCGGAAGCCGTGCGCCAGTTGATGTTCATCGAACGCGTCGCGTCGGAAGTGGGCGCGCAGATCGAGCGCCTCGAAACTTAACCGCGTGCCTCGCGGCACGCGCAGCAAACGGGCCGAGCGCCCGAACGAACCAAGATGGCTTTACTGCAAATTTCCGAACCGGGCATGGCGCCGGCGCCGCACCAGCGGCGACTCGCCGTCGGGATCGATCTCGGCACGACGAACTCGCTCGTCGCGGCCGTGCGCAACAGCGTGCCGGAGGTGCTGCCGGACGAAGCGGGCCGTGTGCTGCTGCCGTCGGTGGTCCGCTACCTCGAAAAGGGCGGCCGCCGCATCGGCCACGAAGCGAAGGAGCAGGCCGCGACCGATCCGCGCAACACGATCGTCTCGGTCAAGCGCTTCATGGGCCGCGGCAAGGCCGAAGTCGAAGGCGCGGCGAACGCGCCGTATGAATTCGTCGATGCGCCGGGCATGGTGCAGATCCGCACCGTCGACGGCGTGAAGAGCCCGGTCGAAGTGTCGGCCGAGATCCTCGCGACGCTGCGCTATCGCGCCGAGGATTCGCTCGGCGACGATCTGGTCGGCGCGGTGATCACGGTGCCCGCGTACTTCGACGACGCGCAGCGCCAGGCGACCAAGGACGCGGCGCGTCTCGCGGGCCTCAACGTGCTGCGCCTGCTGAACGAACCGACCGCCGCCGCGATCGCCTACGGGCTCGACAACGGGTCCGAAGGCCTCTACGCGGTGTACGACCTCGGCGGCGGCACGTTCGACCTGTCGATCCTGAAACTGACGAAGGGCGTATTCGAGGTGCTGGCCGCGGGTGGCGATTCGGCGCTCGGCGGCGACGATTTCGACCATGCGCTGTTCGGCCACGTGCTCGCGCAGGCCGGCATCGACGCGAAGACGCTGGCGCCCGAGGACGTGCGCCTGCTGCTCGACCGCGTGCGCGTGCTGAAGGAAGCGCTGTCGTCGGCACCGGAGGCCGCGCTCGACGTGACGCTGTCGGGCGGTGCGCACCTCGTTCAGACGATTTCGCACGATACGTTCGCGTCGCTCGTCGAGCCGCTCGTGCAGCGTACGCTCACGCCGACCCGCAAGGCGCTGCGCGACGCGCAGGTCACGCCTGCCGACATCAAGGGTGTCGTGCTGGTCGGCGGCGCGACGCGCATGCCGGTGATCCGCGACGCGGTCGCGAAATATTTCGGTCAGCCGCCGCTCGTGAACCTCGATCCGGACCAGGTCGTCGCGCTCGGCGCGGCGATCCAGGCCGACCTGCTCGCGGGCAATCGCGGCACCGGCGACGACTGGCTGCTGCTCGACGTGATTCCGCTGTCGCTCGGTGTCGAGACGATGGGCGGTCTCGTCGAGAAGATCATCCCGCGCAACTCGACGATTCCGATCGCGCGTGCGCAGGAATTCACGACCTTCAAGGACGGCCAGACCGCGATGGCGATCCACGTCGTGCAGGGCGAGCGCGAGCTCGTCGCCGACTGCCGGTCGCTCGCGCGCTTCGAGCTGCGCGGCATTCCGCCGATGACGGCCGGCGCCGCGCGCATTCGCGTGACCTACCAGGTCGACGCGGACGGCCTGCTGTCGGTGTTCGCACGCGAGCAACTGTCGGGCGTCGAGGCGTCGGTCGTCGTGAAGCCGTCGTACGGCCTCGCCGACGACGACATCGCGAAGATGCTCGAGGACAGCTTCAAGACCGCCGAAATCGACCTGCGCGCCCGCGCGCTGCGCGAAGCGCAGGTCGAGGCCGAGCGGATGCTCGAGGCGACGCAGGCCGCGCTGGCGGCCGACGGCGAACTGCTCGACGCCGACGAGCGCACGCAGGTCGATGCGCTGGCCGCCGCGCTGCGCGCGGTCGCGCAGGGCGACGATACGAACGCGATCGAAGCGGCGACCAAGGCGCTGGCCGACGGCACCGACGAATTCGCGGCGCGCCGGATGGACAAGAGCATCAAGCGTGCGCTGTCGGGCCGCCGGCTCGACGAGATCTGAACTTGCGAACCGCGCGTCGGCCGGCGACGGCCCGCGCGCGATCATGTAATGAACCGTGCGGCGCGTGGCGCCGTACCCTGACTGACGGAACGGACATGCCTCAACTGGTGGTGCTGCCTCACGTCGAACTGTGCCCGGATGGTGCAGTGATCGACGCGACGCCCGGCAAGAGTATCTGCGACAACCTGCTCGATCACGGGATCGAGATCGAGCACGCATGCGAGAAGTCGTGCGCATGCACGACGTGCCACGTGGTGATCCGCGAGGGCTTCAACGATCTGGCGCCGTCCGAGGAGGACGAGGACGATCTGCTGGACAAGGCGTGGGGCCTCGAGCCGACGTCGCGGCTGTCGTGCCAGGCGATCGTGACGGAAGATTCGGACCTGGTGGTCGAGATTCCGAAGTACTCGATCAACCACGCGAAGGAAAACCACTGACCTAACCCGGAGGCAGGCGATGAAATGGACCGATTCGCGTGAAATAGCCATTGCGCTGGCGGACAAGCACCCCGACATCGACCCGCAGCGGATCAATTTCGTCGAC
Organism: Burkholderia sp. L-4; assembly: GCF_056856535.1. NCBI lineage: Bacteria > Pseudomonadati > Pseudomonadota > Betaproteobacteria > Burkholderiales > Burkholderiaceae > Burkholderia > Burkholderia sp. L-4. The sequence goes on along the minus strand of NZ_JBXEOX010000001.1, from coordinate 2,410,866 downwards.
CTGCGCCAGTGGGTGCTCGAACTCGACGGCTTCGACGACGATCCGAAGCACTCCGGCGAGAAGATCCTCGAAGCGATCCAGGCACACTGGATCGACGAATCGGATTTCGACGACGAGGACTGACCGATCGGGCACGGCGTGCGTCGCGTGGGCGCGCGTGGCACCAATGAAAAAACGGCTCGCGGGCAATTGCTCGCGAGCCGTTTTCGTTTTCCGGCAGGCCATGCCCCCGCACGACAGGCGGGCAAGGGGCTCAGCGATCGGGCGATTACGCGCCGACCAGCGTGCCGTTCTCGATCCGCACGCGCTGGCCCTGGCCGAACGGCGGCGGGTTGTGGTACGTGAACGTGCGCGTCGCGCCGCTTTCCATCTGCACTTGCACCTGATAGTCGGTTTCCGCGCGCACCTGCTTCTCGACCTGGTTACCGGCGAGACCGCCGCCCAGCGCGCCGATGATCGTCATCGCGGTGCGGCCGTTACCGTGGCCGAACTGGTTGCCGAGCAGGCCGCCGGCGGCGGCGCCGCCCACGGCGCCGATCCCCGAGCTCTGGCCCGGCGTGCGCGTCTGCGTGATCGCGACGATCGTGCCGCAGCTCTGGCAGTAAGTCTGCGCGGGCGCGGACGGTTGCTGCGCGTACTGCGGCGGCTGCGGTGCCGTCGTATGACGGCGATGCGGCGCGGCCGGACGCGGCGCGGGCTTCGGCTCGGCTTGCGCGGCCGCCGCTTTCTCGGCGGCCAGCTTTTGCTGCGCGGCCTGTTCCGCGGCCTGCTGCTGCGCTTGCGCGGCGAGCGCCGCGCTGGCGGCTGCGGCCGTGTCGACGGCCGGCTGCGACGCGATCAGCGCGGCCTGGGTCTGGCCGCTTTGCGCGTTGTTGCTGCTGGCCTTCGGGATGAGTCCCGTGATCGCTGCCGTCGCCGCGAGGCTGGCGACGATGACGGCGCCGGCGGCGGTGGCGATGAGCGGATGGAGGCGTTGCTTTTGCGGCGTGGTCTGATTCTGGTTGTCCATTTTTTTCTCCGATGTCGATCCGGATCGGCGCGGCGCCGGGCCGGATCCCACGCTCGGGAGCGAGCAGACTCGGCGTTCCTGCGCCCAGTTCTGGTCCCGTGGTCATGCGTGGTGACGCAAGAGGAGTGTCGTCCACCGGCAAGCGGCGCGCCGTATCAAGGTGTAACGAATTGCAGCAGGGCAGCGGCGGTCATGGCAGGGAAAACCCGCAGAAGGCCGTCGCGACGAGGGAATAAAACGGGGAGAGATCGAAAGCCGGCGAACGCCGGCTGGCGGGATTTACGCGTCGTTACAAAGCTGACGCGTGCGCGCCGCAGGGGCGCGGCGCACACGCGGTCGCGGCCGTCAGTCTTCGCGGCGCAGATGCGGGAACAGCAACACGTCGCGGATCGTCGGGCTGTCGGTCAGCAGCATCACGAGACGGTCGATGCCGATCCCGCAGCCGCCCGTCGGAGGCATCCCGTATTCGAGCGCGCGGATGTAGTCGGCGTCGAAGAACATCGCTTCCTCGTCGCCCGCATCCTTCTGTTCGACCTGCTTCTTGAAGCGCGCGGCCTGGTCTTCCGGATCGTTCAGCTCGGAGAAGCCGTTCGCGATCTCGCGGCCGGTCATGAACAGCTCGAAACGCTCGGTGATGCCCGGCACGGTATCCGATGCGCGCGCGAGCGGCGACACCTCGACCGGGTAGTCGATGATGAACGTCGGTTCCCACAGCTGCGCTTCGGCCGTTTCCTCGAACAGCGCGAGCTGCAGCGCGCCGATGCCTGCGTTCAGGAACGCCGGCTGCGACACGTCGACGCCGAAGCGCTTCAGTTCGGTGCGCAGGAACGCGTCGTCCGACAGCTGGCCGTCGGTATAGTCCGGTGCGTACTTCTGGATCGCCTGCGTGATCGTCAGGCGATGGAACGGCTTCGCGAGGTCGAGCTCGCGGCCTTGATACTGGATCGTCGCGGTGCCGAGCGCATCGATCGCCGCCTGGCGGATCAGTTGCTCGGTGAAGTCCATCAGCCAGCGGTAGTCGGTGTACGCGGCGTAGAACTCCATCATCGTGAATTCCGGGTTGTGGCGCGGCGACACGCCCTCATTCCGGAAGTTGCGGTTGATTTCGAACACGCGTTCGAAGCCGCCGACGATCAGGCGCTTCAGGTACAGCTCCGGCGCGATGCGCAGGAACATCTGCATGTCGAGCGCATTGTGATGCGTGACGAACGGCTTCGCCGCGGCGCCGCCCGGGATCGGGTGCAGCATCGGCGTTTCGACTTCCATGAACGCGGCGTTGTCCATGAACTTGCGGATCGACGCGATCGTTTTCGTGCGGGCGCGGAACGTATCGCGCGTTTCCGGCGTGACGATCAGGTCGACGTAGCGCTGGCGGTAGCGCATTTCCTGGTCGGACAGGCCGTGGAACTTGTCCGGCAGCGGACGCAGCGCCTTCGACAGCAGGCGCAGCTCCTTGCACTGGACCGACAGCTCGCCCTTGTTGGTGCGGAACAGCACGCCGCGCGCGGCGACGATGTCGCCGAGGTCCCACTTCTTGAACGCGTCGTAGGTGTCGGCGCCGACGTCGTTCGGCGTCACGAAGAACTGGATCTGGCCCGAACCGTCCTGCACCGTCGCGAAGCTCGCCTTGCCCATCACGCGCTTGAGCATCATGCGGCCGGCCACCGACACCTCGACCGGGTTCGCTTCGAGCGCGGCCTTGTCCGAGTCGGCGAATTTCGCCTGCAGGTCGGCTGCGTGGTGCTCGGGCCGGAAGTCGTTCGGATAGGCGACGCCTTGCTCGCGCAGGGCGCGCAGCTTCTCGCGGCGCTCGGCGATGATCTGGTTTTCGTCCGCCGTGACGGCGGGCTGCGTTTGGGTCGGTTCGGTCATGATGGTCGGAATTCGGAATGGGTGCGGCAACGCAAACGGGAAGGGCGGCGCGGGCCAGGCCGCGCCGCGGCGCTTACACGCCCTGTTTGAGGCTCGCGCTGATGAAGTCGTCGAGATCGCCGTCGAGCACCGCACGCGTGTTGCTCATTTCGACGTTCGTACGCAGGTCCTTCACGCGGCTCTGGTCGAGCACGTACGAGCGGATCTGGTGGCCCCAGCCCACATCGGTCTTGCTCGATTCGAGCTTGTCCTGTTCGGCCTGGCGCTTGCGCATCTCGACTTCGTACAGGCGCGACTTCAGCATCGCCATCGCTTCGGCACGGTTGCGGTGCTGCGAGCGGTCGTTCTGGCACTGCACGACGATACCGGTCGGCATGTGCGTGATCCGCACCGCGGAGTCGGTCTTGTTGATGTGCTGGCCGCCCGCGCCCGATGCGCGGTACGTGTCGATGCGCAGGTCGGCCGGGTTGATCTCGACCTCGATCGAGTCGTCGATTTCCGGATAGACGAACACCGACGAGAACGACGTGTGGCGGCCGCCCGACGAGTCGAACGGCGACTTGCGCACGAGGCGGTGGATGCCCGTCTCGGTGCGCAGGAAGCCGTACGCGTATTCGCCCGTGACCTTGACCGTCGCGTTCTTGATGCCGGCGACGTCGCCGTCGGACTCTTCGAGCACTTCGGCCTTGAAGCCCTTGCGTTCGCAGTAGCGCAGGTACTGGCGCAGCAGCATCGACGCCCAGTCGCACGCCTCGGTGCCGCCGGCGCCTGCCTGGATGTCGATGAAGCAGTTGTTCGGGTCGGCCGGGTTCGAGAACATCCGGCGGAATTCGATGTCGCCGACGCGCGCTTCGAGCTTCGCGGCGTCTTCTTCCGACGCGACGAGCGTGTCTTCGTCGCCTTCCTCGCGCGCCAGCTCGAACAGGTCGAGCGCGTCGCGCAGGTCGCTATCGAGCGCGGTGAGCGTCGTGACGACGCCTTCGAGCAGCTTTTTCTCGCGACCGAGCGCCTGCGCGTTCTTCGAATCGTTCCAGACGTTCGGGTCTTCGAGTTCCTTGTTGACTTCGGTCAGACGCGCAGCCTTGGCGTCGTAGTCAAAGATACCCCCGGAGCTCGCCCGCGCGGTTGCGCAGGTCGAGCAGGGAGCTTTCGATCGCGTTGAGTCGTTCCGCTTCCATGATCGTTCGCTGTTCTTGCTTCGTAAAAAAGCGGAATTATAGCCGATCGGCCGGGTTGCCCGGTGACGCAAACGGTGGGCGCATGCGTGCCGCGGCCCCGTCCGGCGCGGTGCGCGTGCGGGGGCGTACTCGGGGCGGGCCCAGTGGCCCGCCGCTCAGCCGGCCGCGTGCTCGACGATCAGCTGGACGCGCGTGACGCCGTTCCACGTGTCGGCAACGAGCCGGTACGCGACCAGCGCGCTCGCGGGCAGCGGCTCGGTGTGGTTGAACCAGATCGCGTTGAAGCGCTGGCGGCCGCGCGCGAGCTGCAGCTTCAGGTGCTTTTCCTTCACGAGCGACTGCGATACGACGTCGAATTCACCCGAGAAAAGCGGGGCCGGAAAGCCTTGCCCCCACACGGCCTCGTCGAGCAGGCCGACGAACTGCGGCGTGAAGTAGGCGTCCTCGAGCTCGCCGTCGGTCTCGATCACGCGGGCGAGCGCGTCGTCGGACAGCCATTCGCGCGCGACGGCCTCGAACGCGGCCGCGAAGCGCGGCACGTTCTCGGTGTCGAGCGTGAGGCCGGCCGCCATCGCGTGGCCGCCGAATGCGACGATCAGGTCGGGCTCGCGCTTCGACACGAGGTCGAGCGCGTCGCGCAGGTGGAAGCCGGCGATCGACCGGCCCGAACCCTTGACCCGCTTGCCTTCTTCGTCGGCGTGCGCGAACGTGAACGACGGCCGGTGGAATTTTTCCTTGAGCCGGCCGGCGACGATGCCGATCACGCCCTGGTGCCACGCGGGGTTGAACAGCGTGATCGTGCACGCGTCGGCCGGGTCGACGTCGGCGAGATCGGCGAGCGCCTGCTGCTGCATGCCGGCCTCGATCTCGCGGCGCTCGCGGTTCATCACGTCGAGCTGCTGCGCGAGATCCCAGGCGCGGCCGATGTCGTCGGTGATCAGGCACTCGATGCCGAGCGACATGTCGGACAGCCGCCCGGCGGCGTTCAGGCGCGGGCCGAGGCCGAAGCCGAGGTCGAAGCCCGATGCGGTGCGCGCTTCGCGCGCGGCGGCGCGGAACAGCGCGGCGACGCCCGGCTGCATGCGGCCGTTGCGGATGCGTTGCAGCCCCTGCGCGACGAGCACGCGGTTGTTGCCGTCGAGCCGCACGACGTCGGCGACGGTGCCGAGCGCGACGAGGTCGAGCAGCCCGTCGAGGCGCGGTTCGGCTTCCTTGCTCGCGAACGCGCCGCGGCGGCGCAGCTCGGCGCGCAGCGCGAGCAGCACGTAGAACATCACGCCGACGCCGGCGAGGTGCTTGCTCGGGAACGCGCAGCCGGGCTGGTTCGGGTTGACGATCGCGCGGGCGGCGGGCAACGCGTCGCCGGGCAGGTGGTGGTCGGTCACGAGCACGTCGATGCCGCGCGCGGCCGCGGCCTCGACGCCCGCGACGCTCGCGATCCCGTTGTCGACGGTGATCAGCAGGTCGGGCTTGCGCGCGGCCGCGAGTTCGACGATCTCGGGCGTGAGGCCGTAGCCGTATTCGAAGCGGTTCGGCACCAGGTAGTCGATCTGCGCGCCGAACATCCGCAGGCCGCGCACCGCGACCGCGCAGGCGGTCGCGCCGTCGCAGTCGTAGTCGGCGACGACGAGCAGGCGCCGCTTGTCGGCGATCGCGTCGGCGAGCAGCGACGCCGCATCGGCGCAGCCCTTCAGTTCGGTGGGCGGGACGAGGCGCGCCAGCGCGGTCTCGATGTCGGCGGGCGACTGCACGCCGCGCGACGCATACAGGCGCGCGAGCACGGGGTGCAGGCCGTGGCGCGCGAGCACTTCTGCGTCGGCGGGCGCGACGGGGCGGGTAACGATCCGGGTCATACGCGGTGGGTGGGTTATTCGAACAGGGAGGCGAGGGCGCGGCGGCGCCAGAACTTGCGCAGGTCGCCGCGCGTCGCATGCAGCGTCACGGAACTCGTGTCGCCGCACAACGTGACATCGACGCTCGACAAGGCGCCGGTCTGCAGCGCGGCGAGGGCCGGCGCGAACCAGTCGCGCTCGAGCGCGGCGAGCCCGTCGTGCCAGCGCGCCCAGTCCTGTTCGATGAACGGGGTGGTCAGCGCCGGCAGCTCGACGAGCGTCGCGCCGTCGGCGGCGGGCAGCGCGCCGAACGTCGCGGGGGCGCTGCCGCCTTCGATTTGCGCGGCGCGCGCGAGGCCGAGCGCGGCGGGCGACGCCGACAGCACGCGCGCGAACGGCTTGCCGACCGGTTTCAGCGTGCCCTGCGCATGGAACCAGATCGAATTGACGGCCGGCAGCCCGCGCGCCTCACGGGCTTCGTTGACCGGGTGCTGGAACCACGCCATCTGCACTTCGTTCTGCAGCTTCATCCACATCCGCGAGCGTTCGCCGGTGTGGGCCTCGTGCGGCAGCCAGATCTCGATGTTGCGGCCGCTCGCGCGCAGCGGCGCTGCGCCGGCCAGCCGGGCGAGCTGGTCGCTCGACAGGTACCAGCGCGCCGGGTTCGGCGCGTCGAGCCGCACGCCGAGCTCCTCGATCAGCGGCCGCGCGACCGCGAGCAGCGCGGCCGCGTCGCCTTCGTCGAGCGCGAGGGCGGCCGGATCGACGAGCACCAGGTGATCGTGCGCGATTTCGACGTGAACGGGCTCGACGCACGCCCACGCGTGCGCGCCGGGGTCGCCGCCGTCGGCCAGCAACATGTAGGGCGCGAGCGGCGCCTCGTCCGCGGCGTTGCCCTGGGTCGCGCCGAACCGGCGGGCCAGCCAGCGCTCGTGCGGCAGCGTGCGCTGGAAGTCCTCGCCGGCCACGCGCTCGACGAGGCTGGCGCGGGCGAGCAACTTTTCGAGCGCGGGGCTGTCCAGCGTGTGCAGGGACGAGGCCGCATCGGCTGCCGACGGCAGTGCGAACGGAACGAGAAAATGGAGGCGTCGGTCGTGCATGATGGTGCGCATTGTATGGCAAACTGCGCGCGTGATCGGGCCGGCCGACGGCCCGTTTGCGTCCGGCGGCCGTTTTTCGACCGTGCCCGGACCGATGGCCGCCACCGGGCGGCGGTCCGGCCGCGGGGTGCCTCCCCGCCGTAACCAGCAGAAAGGATTCGCTTGAAACTTCCGTACGAATGGCAGATCGGCTGGCGCTACACGCGCGCCGGCAAACGCACGACCGGCAACGGCTTCATTTCCTTCATCGCGCTCGTGTCGATGCTCGGGATCGCGCTCGGCGTCGCGGCGCTGATCGTCGTGCTGTCGGTGATGAACGGCTTCCAGAAGGAAGTGCGCGACCGCATGCTGTCGGTGCTCGCGCACGTCGAGGTGTTCTCGCCGACGGGCTCGATGCCCGACTGGCAACTGACCGCGCAGGAAGCGCGCCGCAATCCGTCGGTGATCGGCGCGGCGCCGTACGTCGACGCGCAGGCGCTGCTCACGCGCCAGGACGCGGTGAGCGGCGTGATGCTGCGCGGCGTCGAGCCGACGCTCGAGCCGCAGGTGTCCGACATCGGCAAGGACATGAAGGCCGGGCAGCTCGCCGCGCTCGTGCCGGGGCAGTTCGGGATCGTGCTCGGCGATGCGCTCGCCGGCAACCTCGGCGTGACGGTCGGCGACAAGGTCACGCTGGTCGCGCCCGAAGGCTCGATCACGCCGGCCGGCATGATGCCGCGGCTGAAGCAGTTCACGGTCGTCGGCGTGTTCGAATCGGGCCACTACGAATACGACAGCACGCTCGCGATGATCAACATCCGCGACGCCGAGGCGCTGTTCCGGATGACCGCGCCGACCGGCGTGCGGCTGCGGCTGACGGACATGCAGAAGGCGCCGCAGGTCGCGGTCGAGCTGTCGCACACGCTGTCGGGCAGCCTGTACATCCGCGACTGGACGCAGCAGAACAAGACCTGGTTCTCGGCCGTGCAGATCGAGAAGCGGATGATGTTCATCATCCTCACGCTGATCATCGCGGTGGCCGCGTTCAACCTCGTGTCGTCGCTCGTGATGACGGTGACCAACAAGCAGGCCGACATCGCGATCCTGCGCACGCTCGGCGCGCAGCCGGGGTCGATCATGAAGATCTTCGTCGTGCAGGGCGTGACGATCGGCTTCGTCGGCACCGCATCCGGCGTCGCGCTCGGCTGCCTGATCGCGTGGAGCATCCCGTGGCTGATCCCGATGATCGAGCACCTGTTCGGCGTGCAGTTCCTGCCGCCGTCGGTGTACTTCATCAGCGAGCTGCCGTCCGAACTCGTCGCGAGCGACGTGATCCGGATCGGGCTGATCGCGTTCGCGCTGTCGGCCGTCGCGACGCTGTATCCGAGCTGGCGCGGCGCGAAGGTGAAGCCGGCGGAGGCGCTCCGCTATGAATGACCGCGCGACCGCATTCGCGGATTCACGACAACACAACAGACAGGATTCGGCTGGTATGCAGGAATACGTGCTTCAGGCGCGCGGGATCACGAAGGCGTTCGTGCAGGGCGGCTTCAACGTGCAGGTGCTCAGCAACACCGAGCTGACGGTGCGGCGCGGCGAGAAACTCGCGGTCGTCGGCGCATCGGGCTCCGGCAAGAGCACGCTGCTGCATGTGCTCGGCGGGCTCGACGAGCCGAGCGCGGGCGAGGTTTCGCTGCTCGGCAAGCCGTTTACGCAACTCGCCGAGCGCGAGCGCAACGAATTGCGCAACCGCGCGCTCGGTTTCGTCTACCAGTTCCATCACCTGTTGCCCGAATTCACCGCGCTCGACAACGTCGCGATGCCGCTGCGCATCCGCCGGATGACGACCGAGGATGCGCGCGAGCAGGCCCAGGCGATGCTCGAGCGCGTCGGTCTCGGCCCGCGCGCGAAGCACCGGCCGGGCGAGCTGTCGGGCGGCGAGCGCCAGCGCGTCGCGATCGCGCGCGCGCTGGTCACGAAGCCGGCATGCGTGCTCGCCGACGAGCCGACCGGCAACCTCGACGGCACGACGGCCGACACGGTGTTCAACCTGATGCTCGAACTGTCCGAGACGCTCGAAACGAGTTTCGTGATCGTCACGCACGATCCCGATCTCGCCGCACGCTGCGACCGCATCATGCGGCTGCGCGACGGCGTGCTGCACGAGGAGCCGGCGCTGCCGGTGTGATACGCGATCGTCCTTGAGCCGATGCCGGGTGGGTCCCGGCGCGGCGCAAGGGCGCAGGACTGCCGCCATGTGGATCGACACGCACTGCCATCTCGACGCCGCCGAGTTCGACGCCGACCGCGACGCGGTCGCGCATGCGGCGCGCGCGGCCGGCGTGTCGCGCATCGTGATCCCGAGCATCGGGCGCGACAACTTCACGACGGTGCGCGAACTCGCGCAACGCACGCCGGGCGCCGTCTATGCGCTCGGCATCCATCCGGTGTATACGCCGCAGGCGCGCGACGAGGATCTCGACCGCCTGCGCATGGAGATCGAAGCGAGTCTCGACGATCCGCGCTTCGTCGCGATCGGCGAGATCGGCCTCGACTACTTCGTGCCGGGGCTCGACGAAGACCGGCAGCAGTTCTTCTATCAGGGACAGCTCAAGCTGGCACGCGAATTCGACCTGCCCGTGCTGTGCCACGTGCGCAAGTCGCAGGATCGCGTGCTCGCGGGGTTGCGCCGTTTCGGCGTGCGGCGCGGCATCGCGCATGCGTTCAACGGCAGTTTCCAGCAGGCCGACGCGTATCTCGCGCAAGGGCTGCATCTCGGCTTCGGCGGCAACGTGACGTTCTCGCGCGCGCTGCAGATCCGCCGGCTCGCCACGGAACTGCCGCTCGACGCGCTCGTCGTCGAGACCGACGCGCCCGACATCGCGCCCGAATGGGCGTACAAATCCCGCAATACGCCCGACCAGGTGCCGCGCATCGGTGACGTGCTCGCCGAACTGCGCGGGATCGATACCCGTTCACTCGGTCTATCCACAACGGCCAACGCGCTCGCCGCGCTGCCGCGACTCGCGCTTTCGTCCGCATAATCGTTGCCGGAAGGCGCCGCATTCGTCAGCGCGGCGCCAGGTCGACGAGGAGGCGCGATGCGCGTGGGGTGGATCGCGTTCGCGCTCGGCGTCGCCGTGCTGCAGCGGCAGGCGGCGTTGCCGGGTGCGATCGCATGGATGGCCGGTGCGGTCGTGCTCGCCGGATGCGCGGCGCTGGGTGCGTGGTGCATGCGTCGCCGGCGCACGCGCGCGACGGCCGCGCTCGGATGGATGCTGTGCACGCTCGCGGCCTGCGTCGCGGGATTCGGCTACGCGGCCGTGCGTGCCGAATGGCGGTTGAGCGACAGCTTGCCGGCGGAATGGGAAGGGCGCGACATCGTCGTCACCGGCGTGATCAGGGGGCTGCCCGTCGTCGACGAGAGCGGTGCGCGGCTGCTGTTCGTGGTCGAGTCGAACGATGCCGGGCTGGCCCGTTTCCCGCCGCTGATCCGGCTGTCGTGGCGCGCGTATGGCGTGCCCGCGGCACGTGACGCGCTGCCCGACCTGCGGGCCGCCCAGCGCTGGCGTTTCGTCGTGCGCCTGAAGCGTCCGCATGCCGAGGCCAATCCCGGCGTGCGCGACAGCGAGGCGGCGTGGCTCGCCGCGGGGATTCGCGCGATCGGCTATGTCAGCGCGCCGCACCGGGCGGCATTGCTCGATGCGCGCGCAACGGGATGGCGCGCGTCGATCGACCGGGTACGCGACTGGCTGCGGACACGCATCGGGGAGACGCTCGGTGTCGATGCGGCGCATCGCGGCATCGTTGCCGCACTGGCGATCGGCGACCAGTCGGCCATCGGCGACGACGACTGGCGTGTCCTGCGCAACACGGGCACGAGCCACCTGGTCGCGATTTCCGGATTGCATGTCGGGCTGGTCGGCGCGATCGCGGGTGGGCTCGTGTCGATGGTCTGGCGCCGCGTGCGCTGGCGCGCCCGGGCCGCGACGCTCGTATTGCCGGCGCCGTACGCGGCCGCGCTCGCCGCGCTGGTGGCCGCGGCCGGCTATGCGGCGCTGGCCGGCTTCAACGTGCCGGCGCAGCGTGCGTGGTGGATGATCGCGGGCGGAGGCGTCGCGTATCTGGCCGGACGCAGCGTGCCGACATCCGCGGTGCTGGGCGCGGCACTCGGCGGCGTGCTGCTCGCCGATCCGTGGGCCGTGCTGTCGGCCGGGTTCTGGCTGTCGTTCGGCGCGGTCGCCGTGATCCTGCTGGCCGTCGCCGGCTGGCGCGCCGTGCGCGTGGCCGACGCGGAGAGCGACGAGGGCAGCGGCGGCGCGAGTCCGTCGAGCCGGTTGCGTGCCTGGGGCCGGCGCGCCGGCCGCCGCGTCGCCGAGGCCGCGCGCGTGCAATACGCGGTGACGATCGGTCTCGCGCCGCTCACCGCCGCGTGGTTCGCGCAGGTTTCGCTGTCGGGGCCGCTCGGCAATGCGTTCGCGATTCCGTGGGTCAGCTCGGTCGTGACGCCGGTCGTGCTGGCCGGCATCGCGTTGCCCGCGCCGTTCGATGCTTACGCGTTCCGGCTCGCGCATGCGGCGCTCGAACCGATGATGACGCTGCTCGGGCGCCTCGCCGACTGGCCGGCCGGCGTGCTCTGGCTGCGCATGCCCGACTGGCCGGTGCTGGCGCTCGCCTGCGTGGGCGTCGCCTGGGCGCTGATGCCGCGCGGCTGGCCGTTGCGCTGGGCAGCGCCGCTCACGTGGCTGCCGCTCGTTGCGCCGGCGCCCGATGCGCCGCCGCCTGGCGGTTTCCGGATGACCGTGCTCGATGTCGGGCAGGGGGCGTCGGTGCTGGTCGAAACCGCGCGGCGGACCTTGCTGTTCGATGCCGGCCCGGGGCCGGAGTCGACGCACGCCGGCACGCGGATCGTCGCGCCGGCGTTGCGGGCGCGCGGCATCGCGGCAATCGATTCGCTCGTGCTCAGTCATGCGGATGCCGATCATGCGGGCGGTGCGCCCGCCGTCTATGCGGCGGCCGACGTGCGCCAGTTGCTGGCCGGCATTCCGCCGACGAACCGGCTGTGGCGCGACGCCGAGGCCGCCGGCGTCGCCGACCGGCTGCCGTGCGCGGCCGGGCAGCGCTGGACCTGGGACGGCGTCGTCTTCACGATCCTGTGGCCGCGCGGCGGCCCGGGCGCGGGCTCGTCGAACGGGCAGTCGTGCGTGCTGCGCGTCGACGCGGGCGGCACGTCCGCGCTGTTGACGGGCGACATCGACGCCCGCGGCGAACGCGAGCTCGTGAACGCGACGCCCGACGCGCTGGCCGCGCAGATCCTCGTCGTGCCGCATCACGGCAGCCGCACGTCGTCGGTCGAACCTTTCCTCGATTCGGTCGGGCCGCGCGTCGCGGTATTTCCTGTAGGCTATCGCAATCGTTTCGGGCATCCGCACCGGACCGTCCTCGCGCGCTACGAGGCGCGCGGGATACCGCTGCCGCGCACCGATCGCGACGGTGCCGTGCGGTTCGACGTCGCGCCGGCCGGCGGCGGGTTCGCATTCGCGCGTTATCGCGACGAGCGACGCCGGTACTGGATGGAGCGGTGACGGCGGGCGGGACGGAAAGCGCGGCTCCGCGCATCGTGCCGGCGCGCGAGCCCGACAGAACGCAAAGCATGGAGCCGGAGCACGTGCCGAAGCACTCACTCCGGTCGACACAGGAGACATCGGCGTTTGAAGGACATCCTCCACTTCTCGCATGCGAACGGCTTCCCGGCGTCCACGTACCGGACGATCTTCGCCGAACTGGCCGACGACTACGAGCTGCGCTACATCGAGCGGATCGGCCATGACCGCCGCTATCCGGTGACGCGCGACTGGCCGCATCTCGTCGAGCAGCTGCTCGACGACATCGGCAGCCGCTACGAGCGCCCGGTATGGCTCGTCGGCCATTCGCTCGGCGGCTACCTGTCGCTGATGGCCGCGCTGAAGAAGCCGCAATGGGTGCGCGGCGTCGTGATGATCGACTCGCCGATCATCGCCGGATGGCGTGCCGGCGCGTTGCGGGCGAGCCAGTGGGCGGGGCTCGACGAGCGGCTGTCGCCGGCCGCCGCGACGCGCAACCGGCGCACGCGCTGGGTGAGCCGCGACGAAGTCTGGCGGCACTTCCGCGAGAAGCCGGCGTTCGCGCGCTGGGACGAACGGATGCTGGCCGACTACATCGATTACGGGATTCCGCAGGCTGGCGCCGACGGCGAGCGGGCGCTCGCGTTCGACCGGCAGGTCGAATACCTGATCTACCGGACGCTGCCGCACACGCTCGGCCCGCGGCTCGCGCACGGCGCGCCGGTGCCGCTCGGCTTCCTCGCCGGCACGCGTTCGCGCGAGGTGCGGCAGGTCGGGCTCGATGCGACGCGGCGGGCGGCGCGCGGCCGCGTCGAGTGGCTGGAAGGCAGCCACCTGTTCCCGATGGAGCGGCCGCTCGAGACCGCCCGCGCATTGCAGCGGATGCTGAATTCGCTGCGGGCGGAAGAGGCCGGGGCGGCGCACGGCGGCGCACCGCTCGCGAGGCGCGCCTGACGCATCGTCCGGCGAGGCCCGTCATGGGCCGCGGCGAGCCGGCCGCGTTGCCCGGCCGGCCGGTTTTCCGCGGCGCGTACGGCTGGCGCGGGCCGGCGCGAAAGGGCGCGATCACCACGGCAATTGCTGAGAAAAGGGCGGGCTTTACGGTATAATCCGTTTTTCCCGCGAGCATCCAGCGATGACCAAATATGTTTTCGTCACCGGCGGCGTAGTTTCTTCCCTTGGCAAGGGTATTGCCGCCGCTTCCCTCGCCGCGATCCTTGAATCGCGCGGTCTGAAAGTCACCCTCCTCAAACTCGATCCGTACATCAACGTCGACCCCGGCACGATGAGCCCGTTCCAGCACGGGGAAGTGTTCGTGACGGAAGACGGGGCGGAGACCGACCTCGACCTCGGCCACTATGAGCGCTTCATCAGCACGAAGATGCGCAAGGCCAACAACTTCACGACCGGCCAGATCTACGAATCGGTGATCCGCAAGGAACGCCGCGGCGACTATCTCGGCAAGACCGTGCAGGTCATTCCGCACATCACGAACGAAATCCAGGCGTTCATCGAGCGCGGGGCCGCGTCGGCCACCTGCGGCGAGCCGGATGTCGCGATCGTCGAGATCGGCGGCACGGTCGGCGACATCGAGTCGCTGCCGTTCCTCGAGGCTGCGCGCCAGATGAGCCTGCGCCTCGGCCGCAACAGCGCGTGCTTCGTGCACCTGACGCTGGTGCCGTACGTCGCGACGGCGGGCGAGCTGAAGACGAAGCCGACCCAGCACAGCGTGCAGAAGCTGCGCGAGATCGGCATCCTGCCGCACGTGCTGCTGTGCCGTGCCGATCGCCGCATCCCCGACGACGAATCGAAGAAGATCTCGATGTTCTCGAACGTGCCGGAAGACGCCGTGATCTCGGTGTGGGATGCCGACAGCATCTACAAGATTCCGCAGATGCTGCACGACCAAGGCCTCGACCGCATCATCTGCGACGAGCTGAAGCTGTCGCCGAAGGACGCCGACCTGAGCATGTGGTCGGCGCTCGTCGAGAAGCTCGAGAACCCGAAGCACGAAGTGACGATCGGCATGGTCGGCAAGTACGTCGACCTGACCGAGTCGTACAAGTCGCTGATCGAGGCGCTGCGCCACGCATCGCTGCATACGTCGACCAAGGTCAACATCGAGTACATCGACTCGGAAGAGATCGAGACGAACGGTGTCGACAGCCTGAAGCATCTCGACGCCGTGCTGGTGCCGGGCGGTTTCGGCCGTCGCGGCACGGAAGGCAAGATCGCGGCGATCCGCTACGCGCGCGAGTCGAAGGTGCCGTACCTCGGCATCTGCCTCGGCATGCAGCTCGCGGTGATCGAATTCGCGCGCGACGTCGTCGGCCTGAAGCAGGCGAACAGCACGGAATTCGATCCGGACACGCCGGAGCGCGTGGTCGCGCTGATCACCGAATGGTACGACCGCGAAGGCAAGGTCGAGACGCGCACCGAGGAATCCGACCTCGGCGGCACGATGCGCCTGGGTTCGCAGCGTTGCCCGATCAAGCCGGGCACGATGGCGGAAGAAATCTATGGCAAGGACGTGAACGAACGTCATCGCCATCGTTATGAAGTGAATAACCGCTTCGTGCCCCAGCTCGAAGCCGGCGGCCTTATCATCAGCGCCCGTACCCCGAGCGAGGATCTGCCGGAAATGATGGAGCTGCCGCGCTCGATGCACCCGTGGTTCGTCGGCGTCCAGTTCCACCCGGAATTCACGTCCACGCCGCGCGACGGCCATCCCCTCTTCAAGTCGTTCGTCGAAGCCGCGCTCGCCAACAAGCAAGCGCGCGGAGTGTAAAGCATGAAGCTGTGCGATTTCGAGGTCGGTCTCGACAAGCCTTTCTTCCTGATCGCGGGTACCTGCGTCGTCGAATCGGAGCAAATGACGATCGACACGGCGGGCCGCCTGAAGGAGATCTGCGAGAAGCTGAACGTTCCGTTCATCTACAAGTCGTCCTACGACAAGGCGAACCGCAGCTCGGGCAAGTCGTTCCGCGGCCTCGGAATGGACGAAGGCCTGCGGATCCTCGCCGAGGTGAAGCGCCAGCTCGGCCTGCCGGTGCTGACCGACGTGCACGCGATCGACGAGATCGAGCAGGTCGCGTCGGTCGTCGACGTGCTGCAGACGCCGGCGTTCCTGTGCCGCCAGACCGACTTCATCCGCGCATGCGCGCGCTCGGGCAAGCCAGTGAACATCAAGAAGGGCCAGTTCCTCGCGCCGCACGACATGAAGAACGTGATCGACAAGGCGCGCGACGCGGCACGCGAAGCGGGGCTGTCGGAAGACCGCTTCATGGCGTGCGAGCGCGGCGTCTCGTTCGGCTACAACAATCTCGTGTCGGACATGCGCTCGCTCGCGATCATGCGCGAGACGCACGCGCCGGTCGTGTTCGACGCGACCCACTCGGTGCAGTTGCCGGGCGGGCAGGGTACGAGCTCGGGCGGCCAGCGCGAATTCGTGCCGGTGCTCGCGCGTGCGGCGGTCGCGACGGGTGTCGCCGGCCTCTTCATGGAAACGCACCCGAATCCGGCGGAAGCGAAGTCGGACGGCCCGAACGCGGTGCCGCTGAACCGGATGGGCGCGTTGCTGGAGACGCTCGTCACGCTCGACCAGGCGGTGAAGCGCAATCCGTTCCTGGAAAACGATTTCAATTAAAGATCGAATGAACCTTGCGACGGCTTCGCGCGTCTGTAGCGAAAGCGGTTTCGGCGCGCGCGCCGTCGCAGTTTGAAGAATCCATCGTCATTCTCAGAGGAAACCCATGAGTGCCATCGTAGATATCATCGGCCGCGAGATTCTGGATTCGCGCGGCAACCCCACCGTCGAATGCGACGTGCTGCTCGAATCGGGCACGATGGGCCGCGCGGCGGTGCCGTCGGGCGCGTCCACCGGCTCGCGTGAAGCGATCGAACTGCGCGACGGCGAAGCCGGCCGCTACAACGGCAAGGGCGTGCTGAAGGCCGTCGAGCACATCAACACCGAAATCTCCGAAGCCATCATGGGCCTCGACGCGTCGGAACAGGCGTTCCTCGACAAGACACTGCTCGAGCTGGACGGCACCGACAACAAGTCGCGCCTCGGCGCGAACGCGATGCTGGCCGTGTCGATGGCCGTCGCGAAGGCGGCCGCCGAAGAGGCCGGCCTGCCGCTGTACCGCTACTTCGGCGGTTCGGGCGCCATGCAGCTGCCGGTGCCGATGATGAACATCGTCAACGGCGGCGCGCACGCGAACAACAGCCTCGACATCCAGGAATTCATGATCGTCCCGGTCAGCCAGCCGACGTTCCGTGAAGCCCTGCGTTGCGGCGCGGAAGTGTTCCACGCGCTGAAGAAGATCCTGAGCGACCGCGGCATGAGCACGGCAGTCGGCGACGAAGGCGGCTTCGCGCCGAACTTCGGCAGCAACGACGAGTGCCTGTCGACGATCCTGCAGGCGATCGAGAAGGCCGGCTACCGTGCGGGCGAAGACGTGCTGCTCGCGCTCGACTGCGCGGCATCCGAGTTCTACCACGACGGCAAGTACCAGCTCGCGGGCGAAGGCCTGCAACTGTCGTCGGCCGAATTCACCGACTACCTCGCGACGCTCGCCGACAAGTTCCCGATCGTGTCGATCGAGGACGGCATGCACGAAAGCGACTGGGACGGCTGGAAGCTGCTGACCGACCGCCTCGGCAAGAAGGTGCAGCTGGTCGGCGACGACCTGTTCGTCACCAACACGCGCATCCTGAAGGAAGGCATCGAGAAGGGCATCGCGAACTCGATCCTCATCAAGATCAACCAGATTGGTACGCTGACCGAAACGTTCGCGGCGATCGAAATGGCGAAGCGCGCGGGCTACACGGCCGTGATCTCGCACCGCTCGGGCGAAACGGAAGATTCGACGATCGCGGACATCGCGGTCGGCCTGAACGCCGGTCAGATCAAGACGGGTTCGCTGTCGCGCAGCGACCGCATCTCGAAGTACAACCAGCTGCTGCGCATCGAGGAAGATCTCGGCGACATCGCGAGCTACCCGGGTAAATCGGCTTTCTATAACCTGCGCTAACGCGCTACTATCGGGTTCGTCATATCGACGCCGCTCTGTGCTCGTGCGCGGAGCGGCGCTTCTTATATCTGCGTCTCTTACATGCGGCTTGTCACTGTCGTCCTGATTGCCTTGCTGGCGCTCATTCAGTACCCCCTATGGTGGGGACACGGCGGCTGGCTGCGGGTGCATGAATTGCGTCAGCAGCTCGACGACCAGCTCCAGAAGAATGCGGACGAGAAGCTGCGCAACGAGCGCACGGCCGGCGAAGTGCAGGATCTGCAGAGCGGCACCGCGGCCATCGAGGAGCGTGCGCGCTACGAGATGGGCATGGTGAAGGACGGCGAGGTATTCGTGCAGTTCGTGTCGCCCAATGCGCCTGCGGGGCCGCTGAACAACACGCCGTCGAACACGTCGACGCGTGGTACCGTCTCCGCGGCGCCGGTGCGTGTCGTGCCGAATCCGCAGTCGATCGCGAAGCCGTCGCGGCACCATGGCGGCGACAAGGGCAAGTCAGCGCATCACTGATCGCGATACGGTCGAATCCATTGAAAAGGTGCGGGAAATACCGCGCTTTTTTATTTCCTGCCAGGCATCAATCGATCGATTGACGGCTTACCACCACCAGCCCGGGTAGCCGTAGCCGATACCCGTTCCCCAGCGATTTCCCCATCCGCCGTAATACCCGCCGTAGACCGTCACGGGTGGCGGCGAGTAGTACGCCCATGCGCGCGCGGCGGCCTCGGCTGCGATCGCGCTGTTCTGTTCGCGCAGGACCTGCTGGTCGATTTCGTCGTAGCGCTTGCGTTCGGCGCTCGACAGCGCGGGCGGGCGGCCGTTCGACGCGCCCGGCTCGGGCAGGCGGCTCAGGATCGTGGAAGTCGGCGGCGGCATCGCGCAGCCGGCGAGCGCGAGCGTGCCGACGGCGACGCTCGTCAGGATGAGGGGGCGAAACGGGCGGAGGCGATTCATGTGTTTCTCCTGCAGCGCGCCGACGGCGGGAAGCGGTGTGCGCCGAAGGCCGGGCCTCCGGCGCCAGAACCGTGCGTGCGGCGCTCGTGCGTCATTATGCGCCCGTGCCCGGGTGGCGGGCACGGGCACGCCGCTCAGTGACGCTGGTCGGTTGCCGGCGCGATGCCGGTCTCGACGCCGGGCGCCGCGAACAGCTGCGCGACGTCGACGGGATCGAATTCGTAGCGCTGGTTGCAGAACTCGCAGTGGATCTCGACGTGGCCGCGCTCGACGATCACGCTGTCGACTTCCTCGCGGCCGAGCATGCGCAGCATCGCGCCGACCTTCTCGCGCGAGCACGAGCACTGGAAGCGCGTGCCGGCCGGCTCGAAGTGCTGCACGTTTTCCTGCCAGAACAGCCGGCGGAACACGACTTCCGGTTCGACCTCGAGCAGCTCCTTCGCGGACAGCGTACCGCCGAGCGTACAGACGCGCTCCCACGTGTCGATATCGGTTTCGGCGTTGCGCGGCACGATGCCGCCGTCGCCCGGCAGCTTCTGCAGCAGCATGCCGACCGCGCGGTCGCGATCGGCCGCGAGCCACAGCCGCGTGTCGAGCTGCTCCGAGTGATGCATGTAGTGCTCGAGCACCTGCGACACCGATTCGAGCGGGCCGTCGACGCCGTTCAGCGGCACGATGCCCTGGTACGGCTGCTGGCCCGGCAGCTTGTCGGCCGGGTCGAGCGTGATCACGCAACGGCCGTGGCCGCTCGCGTTGACGAGCGACGCGAAGCTCGTGTCGTCGCCGATCGTCTGCGCCGCGTCGCCGGCGAATTTCGCGGTAGCACGCATCGACAGATCCGAGCCGCACTGGACGACCAGCATCTGGACCGGCCCGTCGCCGAAGATCTGCATGATCAGGGTGCCGTGAAATTTCAGGTTCGCGGACAGCAGCGCGCACGCGGCCATCATCTCGCCGAGCACCGTGCGCACCGGGGCGGGGTAGTCGCGGCGGGCGAGCACTTCCTGCCACGTATTGCGCAGCGAAACGATCTCGCCGCGCACGGGCGCCGCATTGAACATGAATTTCTGTAACTGGTCGCTCACTCTTCTTCCTTGAAATCCGCGCGAATCACCCGATCCGCACGAGTTGCTCCTTGAAATGCGCGCGCCGCTCGACATACGTCTTCGCGTTCGCGCGCAGCCGCGCGATGTCTTCCGCCGACAGCTCGCGCACGACTTTCGCCGGCGCGCCGAGAATCAGCGAGTTGTCCGGGAACGTCTTGCCTTCCGTCACGACCGCGCCGGCACCCACCAGACAGTTGCGGCCGATGACCGCTCCATTCAAGACCACCGTCTGGATCCCGATCAGCGAACCTTCGCCGATCGTGCAGCCGTGCAGCATCGCCTGGTGCCCGATCGTCACGTTTTCGGCAATCGTCAGCGGAAAGCCCGGGTCCGTATGCAGGACCGCCCCTTCCTGGACGTTGCTGCCCGCGCCGACGGCGATGGTCTCGTTGTCGCCGCGAATCGTCGCGCCGAACCACACGCTCGAATTCTCCTCGAGCACGACCTTGCCGATGATGGCCGCCGTATCGGCGACGAACACGCTTTCGTGGATCGTCGGGGCCGTCTCGCCCAGCTTGTAGATCGTCACGGAGTCTCCTTGTCTCTTCGATGAGGGGCGCCGGTAAAATGGCGCGTCCGGTTTGCCCGGCGCGTGGCGCCGCGGAACAAACTCATATTGTAAACCGTCGCGTGCAGGTGCTCCCGCGACGCGTACGCAAGGTGTCCCCGTTTATGAGCATGGAGTCTTCTTCTTCCGGCATCGCGCCGGCCTGCGTGCGCCGCGTGGCGCTCGATGCGCTGTGCCTGTCCGAACCGGCGGCGAAGGCAGCCCGGGTCCGCGCGCTGCACGATGCGCTGCGGGCCGGGCAGGCCACGATCGCACCGTCGCTCGCGTTGCCTGAACCGGCCGACCTGCCCGGACGTCCGGCCCGCCCGCCGCTCGTCGAGCCGCGCCAGCTCCAACGGCGCAGCATGCGTTCGCCCGAAGGGCGCGCGGTGCTGCTGCACGCGCTCGCCCATATCGAATTCAACGCGATCAACCTGGCGCTCGACGCGGTCTGGCGCTTCGCGGGCCAGCCGGATGCGTTCTACGCGGACTGGCTGAAGGTGGCGGCCGAGGAGGCCTATCACTTCACGCTGCTGTCCGACCGGCTGGCGGCATTCGGGCATGCGTACGGCGATTTTCCGGCGCACAACGGACTGTGGGAGATGTGCGAGCGGACCAAGGGCGACGTGCTGGCGCGCATGGCGCTCGTGCCGCGCACGCTCGAGGCGCGCGGGCTCGATGCCTCGCCGCCGATCCGGGCGCGGCTCGTGCAGGCGGGCGATGACGCGTCGGCCGCGATCCTCGACGTGATCCTGCGCGACGAGATCGGCCATGTCGCGATCGGCAACCGCTGGTTCCGGCATCTGTGCGATGCAGCCGGCCGCGATCCGGTGCCGACCTACCGGCAGCTTGCCGGGCAATACCATGCGCCGCGGCTGCGCGGCCCGTTCAATGTCGACGCGCGGCGCGATGCCGGCTTCGAGCAGGCCGAACTCGACGAACTGACCGCGCAGGACGCTGCGGACGCACACGCGGCACGTTAGCCGACCCGCGCGCCCGGCCGGCGGTGCGAGCCGGCGGCCGCTCGAATGCCGCCGCCGCTAGAGCGCGGCCTCGATTGCGGGCCGCCGGAACGGAAGCGCCGCCGCTATAATCGAACGACCATTCTTTTTTTGACGGCTGCCATGAGTGCCTCGAGTTCTGTTTCCGATTTCGTCACGGTGCGCGGCGTCCGGCTGCATGTGCGGCGCTGGGGCCGGCCCGATGCGCCGACGCTGTTCATGCTGCACGGCTGGATGGACGTCGCGGCGTCGTTCCAGTTCGTCGTCGATGCGTTCGCGGGCGACTGGCAGGTGATCGCGCCCGATGCGCGCGGCTTCGGGCTGTCCGACTGGCCGGTCGCCCGGCAGGGCGGCGGCCACTACTGGTTCCACGAATACCTGGGCGATCTCGATGCGCTCGTCGACCACTATGCGCCGGGCGGCGAAGTCAACCTGGTCGGCCACAGCATGGGTGCGAACGTCGTGTGCCTGTACGCCGGCGCTCGGCCGGAACGCGTGCGGCGCGTGGTCGACCTCGAAGGCTTCGGGCTCGCGCCCGCGCGTGCCGAACAGGCGCCGCGCCGGTTGCGCGGCTGGCTGGACGAGCTGCGCGAGCCGCCCGCGTTGCGGCCCTACGCGTCCCTCGACGACGTGGCGGCGCGCCTGATCAAGACCAATCCGCGGCTCGCCCCGCGCCGGGCCGCATTCCTCGCCGAGCATTGGTCGACGCGCGGCGACGACGGTCTCTACCACCTGTTGGCCGACCCGGCGCACAAGATGCCGGGCCCGCTGCTGTACCGGCTCGACGAGGTGATGGCCACGTGGAAGCAGGTGCGCGCGAAGGTGCTGCACGTCGAAGCCGTCAACTCGCCGACGCTCGCGCACATCGCCGGCGACATCCCGCTGCCCGAGTTCAAGGCGCGCTTCGCCGCGTTCCCCGACTGGCGCGAAAAGCTCGTCGAGGACGCCGGTCACATGGTGCATCACGACCAGCCCGAGCAGGTCGCGGCGCTGATCGAGGCGTTCTGCGCGTAGGCGCGCGACGCCGGCGGCAGGGCAGGCGGGCGGCGCAATTGCCGCGTTGCAGTAGAATGAAGCCTTACCTGCCATACCGACAATGAACGCCGATCTCCACTGCCATTCCAATGTTTCCGACGGGTTGCTGTCGCCTGCCGACGTCGCGCGCCGCGCACATGCGGGCGGCGTGACCCTGTGGGCGCTGACCGACCACGATGAAATCGGCGGCCAGGCAGCGGCACGCAGCGAGGCGGAAGCGCTCGGCATGCGCTACCTGAGCGGTGTCGAGATTTCGGTCACGTGGGCGTCGCGCACCGTGCACATCGTCGGCCTGAACATCGATCCCGCGAACCCGGCGCTGGTCGACGGCCTGTACCGCACGCGCCACGGTCGTGCGGCCCGCGCGGTGGCGATCGGCGAGCAGCTTGCGACGCTCGGCATTCCCGGTGCATACGACGGCGCGCTGAAGTACGTGTCGAATCCCGACCTGATCTCGCGTACGCATTTCGCGCGCTTTCTCGTCGAGAACGGCCACGCCGAGTCGACGTCCGACGTGTTCGGCCGCCTGCTCGGCGACGGCAAGCCCGGCTTCGTCCCGCATCGCTGGGCATCGCTGTCCGACGCGGTCGGCTGGATCCGTACGGCGGGCGGCGAAGCCGTGGTCGCGCATCCGGGCCGCTACCGGTACACGCCCGTCGAATTCGACGCCTTCTTCGGCGAGTTCATCGATCTGGGCGGCCGCGCGATCGAAGTCATCACGGGCAGCCATACGCCCGACCAGTACCGCGAATACGCGGACGTCGCGCGTCGCTTCGGCTTCGAAGTGTCGCGCGGCTCCGATTTCCATGCGCCGGGCGAGGGCCGCGTCGAGCTCGGCAGCCTGCCGCCGTTGCCGTCCGACCTCACGCCGGTCTGGGAGCGCTGGCTCTGACGCCGGGCGGCGGAGCGCCGCCCGTGCCGCCGCCGTGCGTTGCCGATTCATCCCCCTTTACGTACCCCCATGTCCCAGTTCTTCAGGATTCATCCGGATAATCCGCAGCCGCGCCTGATCAAGCAGGCCGTGGAGATCATCAGCAAGGGCGGCGTGATCGCGATGCCGACCGATTCGAGCTATGCGCTCGCGTGCCATCTCGACGACAAGGATGCGGTCGAGCGCGTGCGCCGGATTCGCGGCCTCGACGAGAAGCAGCACCTGTCGCTGCTCGTGCGCGACCTGTCGGAGCTGGCCAACTTCGCGATGGTCGACAACCGCCAGTACCGGCAGATCAAGTCGGTGACGCCGGGCCCGTACGTGTTCATCCTACAGGCGACCAAGGAAGTGCCGCGCCGGCTGTCGCATCCGTCGCGCAAGACGATCGGGCTGCGCGTGCCCGACCACGCGATCACGCTCGCGCTGCTGGAGTCGCTCGGCCAGCCGCTGCTCGGCACGACGCTGATCCTGCCGCCGGACGACGAGCCGCTCAACGATCCCGAGGAAATCCGCACGCGGCTCGAGAAACAGGTCGACCTCGTGATCGACGGCGGCGCCTGCCCGCGCGAACCGTCGACGGTGATCGACCTGACCGGCGACGCGCCGGAGCTCGTGCGTGCGGGGCGCGGCGCGCTGGAACCGTTCGGCCTCTCGGCCGCCTGAGCGGGTCGTTCAATTTTGCGCGAATGCGCTTGTTACAATAACGCGATATGGATGCTTCCCTGATACAGACCATCGCCGTCTACGCGCTGCCCGTGATCTTCGCGATCACGCTGCACGAGGCCGCGCACGGCTACGCCGCCCGCCTGCTCGGCGACAACACCGCCTACGTGATGGGGCGCGTGTCGTTCAACCCGATGCGCCACATCGATCCGCTCGGCACGATCGCGATCCCGCTCGTGATGTACTTCGTGACGGGCGGCGCGTTCCTGTTCGGCTATGCGAAGCCGGTGCCGGTTTCGTTCGGCAATCTGCGCAATCCGCGCTGGGGCAGCCTGTGGGTATCGCTCGCGGGTCCGGCCTGCAACTTCGTGCAGGCGCTGGTCTGGGGCCTGCTGACCCTCGTGCTGCCCGCCGTCGGCATCGACGAGCCGTTCTTCACGCGGATGGCGTTCGCCGGCGTCAGCGCGAACCTCGTGCTCGGCGTGCTGAACCTGTTTCCGCTGCCGCCGCTCGACGGCGGCCGTATCCTGGCGGCGCTGCTGCCGCCGAAGCAATCGATCGCGCTGTCGCGCATCGAGCCGTACGGTTTCATCATCGTCCTCGCGCTGGTCGCGACGGGCGTGCTGACGAACTTCTGGCTGCGCCCGCTCGTCAACGTCGGTTATGCCGTCCTGAGCGCCATCCTGTCCCCATTCGCCTCGCTTTTCTAACGACAATCATGTTCCCAGAACGTATTTTCTCCGGCATGCGACCTACCGGGTCGCTGCACCTCGGTCATTACCACGGCGTGCTGAAAAACTGGGTGAAGCTGCAGTCCGAGTACCCGTGTTTCTTCTGCGTCGTCGACTGGCATGCGCTGACGACGCACTACGAGACGCCCGAGGTCATCGAGAAGAACGTGTGGGACGTGCTGATCGACTGGCTCGCATCCGGCATCGATCCGGCGCAGGCGACGCTGTTCATCCAGAGCAAGGTGCCCGAGCACGCGGAACTCGCGCTGCTGCTCGGCATGAGCACGCCGCTCGGCTGGCTCGAACGCGTGCCGACCTACAAGGAGCAGATGGAGAAGCTGAAGGACAAGGACCTGTCCACCTACGGCTTCCTCGGCTACCCGGTGCTGATGGCGGCCGACATCCTGCTGTATCGCGGCTCGCTCGTGCCGGTCGGCGAGGATCAGGTGCCGCACGTCGAGATGACGCGCGAGATCGCGCGCCGCTTCAACTACCTGTACGGCCGCGAGCCGGGCTTCGAGGAGAAGGCGCTCGAAGCCGCGAAGAAGCTCGGCGGCAAGCGCGCGAAGCTCTATCACGAACTGCGCAACGCGTATCAGCAGGAGGGCGACGACGAGGCGCTCGAACAGGCGCGCGCGATGCTGCAGGAATCGCAGAGCCTGTCGATGAGCGACCGCGAGCGTCTGTTCGGCTATCTCGAGGGCGCGCGCAAGATCATCCTGGTCGAGCCGCAGGCGCTGCTGACCGAGGCATCGCGGATGCCGGGCCTCGACGGGCAGAAGATGTCGAAGTCGTACGGCAACACGATCGGCCTGCGCGAAGATGCCGAGACGATCACGAAGAAGGTCCGCACGATGCCGACCGACCCCGCGCGCGTGCGCCGCACCGATCCGGGCGATCCCGACAAGTGCCCAGTGTGGCAGCTGCACCAGGTCTATACGGACGAAGCGACGCACGAATGGGTGCAGAAGGGCTGCCGCTCGGCGGGCATCGGTTGCCTCGACTGCAAGCAGCCGGTCGTCGAGGGCATCCTGCGCGAACAGCAGCCGATGCTTGAGCGCGCGCAGAAGTACATGGACGATCCGTCGCTGCTGCGCGCGATCGTCGCGGACGGTTGCGACAAGGCACGCAAGTACGCGACGGAAACGATGCGCGACGTGCGCGACGCGATGGGCTTGTCGTACAACTGATCCGGCGCATGAGCGAATCCGTCATCGCCGCCGCGGGCGGCCACGCCGCCCAGGCCGAGCCGTCGCGCTGGGTCGCGCAATGGTCGCGGCTCGTGCCGGCCGGCGGCGCGGTGCTCGACGTCGCCGCGGGCGGCGGGCGCCATGCGCGCTGGTTCGCATCGCGCGGGCATCCGGTCGTCGCGCTCGACCGCGATCCGGCCGCGCTGGCCGCGTTGCGGGCGATTCCCGGCGTCGATGCCCGTGCGGCCGATCTCGAAGGCGCGCCGTGGCCGCTGCCGGCCGGCGAGCGGTTTTCGGCCGTGCTCGTCACCCACTACCTGCATCGTCCGCTCTGGCCCCATCTGCTCGATGCGGTGGCGCCGGGCGGCGTGCTGATCTACGAAACCTTCGCGCAAGGAAACGAAACGGTCGGCAAACCGTCCAACCCCGCGTTCCTGCTCGCCCCCGGCGAGTTGCTGGACGCCGTGCACGGCCGCCTGCGGGTGGTTGCGTACGAGGACGGTTTCGTCGCCGCGCCGCGCGAGGCGTTCGTCCAGCGTCTCAGCGCGGTGCGCGAGGGCGCGACCCCGAAGGCGGGGGCGGGAATTCCACGTTACGAACTGCCCGGCTAATCCGCTACAATCTCAACGTTTACCGGTACACATTCAATCGCGTTTCATGGCTAACGGCACCCAAGACGGCATTCAAATCCGCGGCAGCATCCCCGCGATCGTCACCCCGATGCTCGAAGACGGCAGTCTCGACCTGCCGGCGTTTCGCAAACTGATCGACTGGCACATCGCGGAAGGCACCGATGCGCTCGTCGTGGTCGGGACGAGCGGCGAGTCGGCAACGCTCAACGTCGAAGAGCACATCCTGATGATCCGCACGGCGGTCGAGCATGCGGCGAAGCGCATCCCGATCATCGCGGGCGCGGGCGGCAACTCGACCGCCGAGGCGATCGAGCTGACGAAGCACGCGAAGGCCGTCGGCGCGGACGCGACGCTGCAGGTCGTGCCGTACTACAACAAGCCGACGCAGGAAGGCATGTACCGCCATTTCCGGACGATCGCCGAAGCGGTCGACCTGCCGGTGATCCTGTACAACGTGCCGGGCCGCACGGTCGCCGACATGGCGAACGAGACGACGCTGCGCCTCGCGCAAGTGCCGGGCATCATCGGCGTGAAGGAAGCGACCGGCAACATCGATCGCGCCGCGCATCTGATCAAGGCCGCGCCGAAGCATTTCGCGATCTACAGCGGCGACGATCCGACCGCGATCGCGCTGATGCTGCTCGGCGGCCACGGCAATATCTCGGTGACGGCGAACGTCGCACCGCGTGCGATGAGCGATCTGTGCCGCGCGGCGCTGGCCGGCGACGTCCAGACGGCCCGCGCGCTGCACATGAAGCTGCTGTCGCTGCACAAGAACCTGTTCATCGAGGCGAACCCGATCCCCGTGAAGTGGGCGCTGCAGGCGATGGGCAAGATGCAGGGCGGCATCCGGCTGCCGCTCACGGCGCTCGACGAGCGCTGCCACGATGCCGTGCGTTCGGCCCTCGTCGAGGCCGGCGTCCTCTGATGCCGAGGCGGCCGCGTCCTGCGGCCGCCGGCTCGACCCCTGATCAACCCGCACCGGCCGGCTCCGTCCGGCGCCGCTCCTGACGAGCGTTCTAGCAAGACGAAGGATTTCATGAAACGTTTCGCCATTTCCTCTCGCGCCATCCAGCTGTCGGTGGTGGCGCTGGCGCTGGGCGCGCTCGCTGGCTGCGATACGCTGAACGATTACCTGGCCCCCGACCGGGTCAACTACAAGAACACCGGGTCGGCGCCGCCGCTGGCCGTGCCGAGCGACCTGAAGCCGGTGCCGACGACGCAGCAGTTCGTTGCGCCGCCGAGCAACGCCGGGCTCGGCACGCTGCCGCCGCGGGTCACGACGCAGGCCGGCAACGCGACCGACGGCATCCCGAGCGCGCAGGATCCGCTCGGCATGCACATCGAGCGCGACGGCGATCGCCGCTGGCTCGTCGTCGATGGCCGCACGCCCGAGCAGCTGTGGCCGATCCTGAAGGAGTTCTGGCAGGAGAACGGCTTCTCGCTGAAGACCGACGCGCCGTCGACCGGCATCATGGCCACCGACTGGGCCGAAAACCGCGCGAACATTCCGGACGACTGGTTCCGCCGCACGATCGGCAAGGTCATCGATTTCGCGTATTCGTCGGGCACGCGCGACCGTTTCCGCACGCTCGTGAACCGTACGTCGGACGGCAACACCGACATCTCGATCACGCACAGCGCGATGGAGGAAATGATGGTCGGCCCGCAGGGCGGCACGTCGTCGCGCTGGGAAGAGCGTCCGCGCAACCCGGTGCTCGAAGCCGTGTTCCTGTCGAAGCTGATGCAGAAGTTCGGCCTGACCGACGCCCAGGCGAAGCAGCTGCTGACCGATGCGCGCCCCGCGACGGCGCCGGCGCAGGTCAGCGACACGAGCAGCGGCGCGGCGACGCTGCAACTGGCCGAGTCGTTCGATCGCGCGTGGCTGCGCGTGGGCCTGGCGCTCGACCGCACCAATTTCACGGTCGACAATCGCGACCGCGAGAAGGGCGTGTACACCGTGCGCTATGCGAATTCGATGGAAGAGCTCAAGCGTGACGGCCTGTTCGGCAAGCTGTTCTACGGCGGCCCGTCGGCGGCGAAGCCGGGCAAGGAATATCTCGTCAACGTGCGCGCGCAGGGCGCCGGCGGTACGCAGGTCGCGGTGGTCGGTGCGAACGGCCAGATCGACAACTCGTCGGACGCGCAGCGGATCATCTCGCTGCTGCACGCTCAGCTGAACTGAGCGCGTGCGATTCGCCAGCCTCGGAAGCGGCAGCGAAGGCAATGCGCTGGTCGTCGAGGCCTCGAGCGGCACGACGACCACCCGCGTGCTGCTCGACTGCGGCTTTTCCGCCAAGGAGGTCGAGCGCCGGCTCGGCCGACTGAATCTCGCCATCGACGATCTCGATGCGATTCTCATCACCCACGAACATAGCGACCACGTCGGCAGCGCGCTGACGCTCGCCCGCCGTGCGTCGCTGCCGCTCTACATGAGCTGGGGCACCGCGCGCGCGGTGGGCGCGGACGAGGCCGATGTCGATCTCCACGTGCTGTGGGGCGACGAGACGGCCGCGATCCGCGATCTGGCCGTGATGCCCTATACGGTCCCCCACGATGCGCGGGAGCCGCTCCAGTTCGTCTTCATGGACGGCTGCAGCCGGCTCGGCGTGCTGACGGACGTCGGGATGGCCACGCCGCACATTACGGCCGTCCTGAGCGGCTGTGACGCGCTGGTGCTCGAATCCAACCACGATACCGCGATGCTGGCCGCGAGCCGCTATCCGCAGTCGCTGAAGGCGCGGATCGGCGGCAACCATGGCCACCTGAGCAACGACGCGGCGGCCGACATTCTCGCGTCGCTCGAGCGCAGCCGCCTCCAGCACCTGGTCGCGGCTCACCTGAGCCAGCAGAACAACCTGCCGGAACTGGCCCGCCGGGCGTTTGGCGGCGTGCTGGGGACGGACGGAGAGGACGTGATCGTGGCCTCGCAGGACGCGGGCTTCGACTGGCTGATGCTCGGATGAGCAGGGCAGGGCCGCTGCTGCGGCCCGGTGCGGCTGCCGGGCGCGGTGTTCGGAAACGGCAGACGTAAAAAAACCGGCCCTCGGGCCGGTTTTTTTTCAGCTGATGCTGAAGGCTTACTGGCTTGCGCCCGAAGCCGGAGCAGCCGTCGCTGCCGAAGCAGCCGACGCCACTGCAGCAGCAGCGTCGCTCGCAGCAGCCGTTGCCGACGAAGCAGCAGCCGAAGCGTCGCTCGCAGCACCAGCAACTGCCGAAGCAGCCGACGAAGCAGCAGCAGCCGCGTCGCTTGCAGCCGACGAAGCAGCTTGATCAGCGCTCTTGTTGCAAGCAGCCAGTGCAACAGCAGCCAACAGGGAAGCTACGAGGAGGGATTTCTTCATGATCACGTCCTTTTATGGTTAAAGGTAAGCAACAGCGCGAAACAATACCGGTAATGTGCTCCAACACCGACCTGGGCCGCTGGTGGAGATGCACTTCTTAGAGCGTGAATCTTCCCTACGGCTTGGGCGGAAATTATATGCACTTTCCTATCGACCGTCGACAAATGCGGGGTCAATACGTTGTCTTTCCCATACAGAATTTGATCTGTACGGGCATACGGGGCGACTCACACTAATTCCGGCTTCCGACCCGTATCCAGCCCGCACAATACCACTCGTGCAACAAGGCTGTCATCGAGGGAACCCGGGATAGTGTTACAAACCGTTTCGCCTCCATCTGGCGTTGATTGGCCAGTTCGGGCAGCCATTCATCGGCCTGCTCGAGCGGTCCTTCCTCGCCATTAATGAAGTACGAGCGCGCGTTATACATCAATGCGGCCCTTCTGTCGAGACACACGCCACGCCGTGACGCTTGCGTGACGAACGCGGACTCGGACAACGGGCGCGCCGGCGGGTCGAAGACGACGTTCGGCTTGGGCTCGCTCAGGTAGCAACCGAGGAATTCGGCGACGTCGCGCTTGCGCCAGCGGATCGCGTCGACGATCTCGGCGACACGCTCGACCATCGCCGGAGGCAATTGCGCGGGCGTGTCGACGGCCGGTTGCTTCGGGTCGCGGTAGAGGTCGCCGCCGCCCCCGTCGCGCAGGCCGCCGCGCTCCGCGAGATAGTACAGGAACTGGGCGCCCAGTTCGCCGGCGGACGGGGCCCGGAAGCCGATCGAGCAGGTCATGCACTCGCCTTCGGCGACGCCGTCGTGCGCGATGTGCGGCGGCAGGTAGAGCATGTCGCCGGGCTCCAGCACCCATTCGTCGCTCGGCTCGAAGTTTTCGAGGATCTTCAGCGGCACGTCCGGTTGCAGCGACAGATCCTTCTGCGCGCCGACGCGCCAGCGGCGCCGGCCTTCGACCTGCAGCAGGAAAACGTCGTATGAATCGAAATGCGGGCCGACGCCGCCGCCGTCCGTCGCATACGAGATCATCAGGTCGTCCAGCCGCGCGTCGGGGATGAAGCGGAAGCGGTCGAGCAGCGCGCGCGCCGCATCGACGTGCAGGTCGAGCCCCTGCACGAGCAGGGTCCATGCCTTGCGCGTGACGGCCGGCAGCGAGCCCGGTTCGAACGGGCCGTGCGACAGTTGCCACTTGTTACGAAAATGGGTGATGAGTCGCGATTCCGCGTCATAGTCGGCGGCGAGCTCGAACAGCGCGTCGCGCGAGACCGGTGAAGCGACGCCGGGGATCGCCTGGCGGATCAGCAGCGGCTTCTTCTGCCAGTAGCCGCGCATGAATTGCGCCGGCGTAAGACCGCCGAGCAGCGGTGTGGGAAGATCGGAAGGCGGCGCGCCGAGCGGGGCGGCAGCGGCATCCCGCGGTTCGGCTTGAGACCGGTTGCGCATCGTATAATGACAGTTGTATTTGGGAGAATTGGATGAAAATCGCAAAAAACACCGTCGTGTCGGTCACTTACAAGCTGTCGGATGCACAGGGCAATCTGATCGAGGAAAGCGACGAGCCGATGGTCTATCTGCACGGCGGCTATGATGGCACGTTCCCCAAGATCGAGGAACAGCTCGACGGCCACGAGCCGGGTTACGAGGCGCAGGTGCAGCTCGAGCCGCAGGACGCGTTCGGCGACTACGATCCGGAACTCGTGAAGGTCGAGCCGCGCGATCGTTTTCCCGAGCCGCTCGAAGTGGGCATGCAGTTCGAAGGCACGCCGGAAGACGGCGACGAGGAAGTCGACTCGCTGATCTATACGGTCACCGACATCGCCGAAGACAAGGTCGTGCTCGACGGCAATCACCCGCTGGCCGGCATGGCGCTGCGTTTCGCGCTGACCGTGAAGGACGTTCGCGAAGCCACCGAAGACGAAATCGAACATGAGCACGCGCATGGCGCCGAAGGGCTCGAGATCGTCGACGAGGACGAAGACGAAGACGGCGAAGCGCCGTCGTCAGGGCGTACCCTGCACTGAGCTTGCAGGCAGGCCGGGCGCCGGCCCCGATGCAGGGGGCGGCGCCGGCCACGACGCGCCGCCCGGAGCGGCGCCGTCACCCTGCAGCGGCGGCGCGACCGACGACGAGTCGGGCAGTGCCGGCAGCGCGGGGATTTCCGGCATCTGCGGCAGCGGCACGTCGTCATGCGGCACGAGCGGCAGCGTGGGCGGCACCGGCAGGTTCTTCGGCACCTCCTGCAGGCTGACGTTGAAGATCGTCTGCCGCGATGGCGACACGCTTACCTTGACCCACTGATTCGCCGGATGGCGTGGTCCGATCGCGACGCGCGTCACGTTTCCTATCAGCTCCCCGTCGTTGGCACGCAGCGGCCGGTCGATCAGGAAACCGTTCGCCAGCGGTTCGCCGCTCGCGTGCATCACCAGTATCGGGCCGCGGAACGTCGCCGCTGCCTTCACCAGCGTACGTTTCAGTTCACGGAAGCCGTCGCGTACGCGCGGCCGGTTGAAACGCAGCCACGCAAAGCGTTCCGCGCGTTCGTAGCGTTCGAACTGCGGATCGCCTTCAAAAATCACCACCATCGCGCGCGCTTCGCGCCGCTTCGCGTATTCGGCCGCGTGGTCGATCCAGAAACCGTTCGCGATGATGCGATCCTCGAATTCGCCGTTGCGGCCGCCGGCCGTCAGGTAATGGTTGTTCGGTGCCGGTGCGTTGAGCGCGACGTAGACGATGTCGTCGCGCATCCAGCGGGCATTCTCGCGATATGGCCGGAACCGTGCGACTTCGCTCTCCCGCGTGATCTGCAGCGCGCCGGGGTCGGGCAATGCCGCATCGGCGAGCAGCGTCTGCCGCAGGAAGTCGAGCCGCTCGACCGGATCGTAACCGCCGCCGGCTGCCGTATTGCACGTCAACCAGTCGTCGTGGCCGGGAATGAACACGAGCGGCACGCGTGCCGAATCCAGGATCGCGCCGCGCTGTGAATACAGCGCGTCGCGGCACGCTTCCTTCGAACCCTTGAGATCGCCCGCATAGACGACGAAAGCGAGGTTGCGCTCGCGCGCGATCGCATCGAGCAGCCGCTGGGCGGACGGTTCGTCCGCCGGGCCGTTGATGACGCCCGACACGACCGCGAACGAGTAGGGCGCGGCGGTGCGCTTCGGCGGTGCAGCCTGCGCGCCGGCCTGCACGAGCACGAGTACCGCCGCGACGAGCGCGGCGGCCGCGCGAGCCGGCAGGCCCGGCGAGACGCGTTCAAGCGTGGCCGTCGGCATCGTGCGACCGGACCAGCGTGCGCAGTTCGTACAGCAGGTCGAGCGCCTCGCGCGGCTTGAGATCGTCGGGATCGATGTCGCGCAGCTTGTCGAGCGCCGGATGCGTCGTGTCCGGCAACGCCGGCGCATCCGCGCATTCGAGATCGTCGACGACCGCCTGCGGCGCGCTGAACAGGTCGAGTTGCGGCGTGTGCTGCGATGCCGACTGCTGTTCGAGATACGCGAGGTGCTTGCGTGCGGCGCGGATCACCGGGGCCGGGACGCCGGCGAGCTGCGCGACCTGCAGGCCGTAGCTCTGGTTCGCCGGGCCTTCGTTGACCGCGTGCAGGAACACGATGCCGTGGCCGTGTTCGACGGCCGACAGGTGGACGTTGGCCGCTTGCGGGAATTCGGCCGGCAACTGGGTCAGCTCGAAGTAGTGTGTCGCGAACAGCGTGTAGCACGCGTTGTGCGCGAGCAGATGGCGGGCGATCGCCCACGCGAGTGCGAGGCCGTCGAACGTCGACGTGCCGCGCCCGATCTCGTCCATCAGCACGAGGCTTTGCGGTGTCGCATCGTTGAGGATGGCCGCGGCTTCGGTCATCTCGACCATGAACGTCGAACGGCCGCCCGCGAGATCGTCGGCTGCGCCGATGCGCGTGAAGATCCGGTCGATCGGGCCGAAGCACGCCGACTTCGCCGGCACGTAGCTGCCGACGTAAGCCATCAGCGCGATCAGCGCGGTCTGCCGCATGAACGTCGATTTACCGCCCATGTTCGGGCCGGTGATCAGCAGCAGCTTGCGCTCGGGCCCGAACCGGCAGTCGTTCGCGATGAACTGCTCGACCTGCGCTTCGACGACCGGGTGGCGCCCCTGTTCGATGTCGATGCCGATCTCGTCGGTGAAGGTGGGCGCGACCCAGTCGAGTGCGCGTGCACGTTCGGCGAAGGCGGCGAGCAGGTCGAGCTCGGCGAGTGCCGACGCGACGCGCTGGCATTCGGGGATGAACGGCAGCAGTGCCTGCAGCACCGAGTCGTACAGCGCGCGCTCGCGCGCGAGCGCGCGTTCCTGCGCGGACAACGCCTTGTCCTCGAAGGTTTTCAGTTCGGGCGTGATGTAGCGCTCGGCGTTCTTCAGCGTCTGGCGGCGGCGGTAATCGTCGGGCACCTTGTCCGTCTGGCCGCGCGTGACCTCGATGTAGAAGCCGTGCACCTTGTTGTATTCGACGCGCAGGTTCGCGATGCCGGTGCGCGCGCGTTCGCGCGCTTCGAGGTCGATCAGGAACTGCCCGCAGTTCTCCGAGATGTCGCGCAGTTCGTCGAGTTCCGCGTCATAGCCGCGCGCGATCACGCCGCCGTCGCGCACCATCGCGGCAGGCTCGGGCGCAATCGCGCTGGTGAGCAGGTCGAGGCATTCCGCGGGCGGTGCGAGCGCCGCGTCGACGCGCGTGAGCGCATCGGCATTCGCGACGATCGCGCTGATGCGCTCGCGCAGTGCCGGCAGCGCGGCGAACGTATCGCGCAGGCTCGACAGGTCGCGCGGGCGCGCGGACAGCAGCGCGAGACGCCCGGTGATCCGTTCGACGTCGGCGATCTGGCGCAGCGCGCCGCGCAGCGCGTCGAGGCTCGCGTTCGCCGGCGCATCGAGCAGCGCGCCGATTGCCTGCTGGCGCGATTGCGCGGCGACCGACGCGCGGGGCGGGTGATGCAGCCAGTGACGCAGCAGGCGGCTGCCCATCGTCGTGCAGCAGGTGTCGAGCAGCGAATACAGCGTCGGCGATTCGGTGCCGCGCAGCGTCTCGGTCAGTTCGAGGTTGCGGCGCGTGGCCGGATCGAGTCCGATGTATTCGGTTTCGTTCTCGACCTTCAGGCTGCGCACGTGCCGCAACTGCTGGCCTTGCGTGGCTGCCGCATAGAGCAGCAGCGCGCCGGCTGCGCCGCACGCGCTCGTCAGCGAATGCGCGCCGAATCCGTCGAGGCTCGCGACGTCGAGCTGGTCGCACAGGCGCTGCGTGCCCGATGCGATGTCGAAGTGCCAGGCCGGCACGCGCTTGCTCGCGCCGGCACTTGCGGGCACGGCGTCGGTCGCACCGTCCGGCGTCAGGATTTCGGCCGGCCGGATGCGCTCGAGCGCGGCTGCGAGCTGATCGGGTTCGATTTCGGCGAGCCGCAGCGCGCCGCTGGCGAGGTTCAGCCAGGCGAGGCCGACATTGACCGCGACGCCGCGCTTGTTGTGGCCCGTGCACATCGCGAGCAGGTACACGTCGTTCTTGTCGGACAGCAGCGCGGCATCGGTCAGCGTGCCGGGCGTGACGACACGCACAACCTTGCGCTCGACCGGCCCCTTCGATGTGGCAGGGTCGCCGATCTGCTCGCAGATCGCGACCGATTCGCCCATCTTCACGAGCTTCGCCAGATACTGTTCGACCGCGTGATGCGGCACGCCGGCCATCTTGATCGGCGTGCCGGCCGACGCGCCGCGCTGCGTGAGGGTCAGGTCGAGCAGGCGTGCGGCCTTTTCCGCGTCCTC
This sequence comes from Burkholderia sp. L-4, assembly GCF_056856535.1. Lineage (NCBI taxonomy): Bacteria > Pseudomonadati > Pseudomonadota > Betaproteobacteria > Burkholderiales > Burkholderiaceae > Burkholderia > Burkholderia sp. L-4. The sequence continues at coordinate 2,375,335 of NZ_JBXEOX010000001.1, read as the reverse complement.
GAAGAACAGCTCGTAGAAGTCGCCCATCCGGTAGAAGACGAGTGTGTCGGGATGATCGGCCTTGATGCGCAGGTACTGCTGCATCATCGGAGTATGGCCGGCGAAGGCTTCGGGCGACAGCGTGGTCATAGGTCAGGCGGGAAGTTGTTGCTTGGGTTGCCCGAGTTTACCAGTCGCGTCCACGTGCACGCGCGAAGTTCGCCGTTTGGCCAGGTGCGGGGGAAAGCAAGCGGCTGCGAGCGGCAAGTTCAACGGTCTATCATGGGGCGATATCTGCAGATCGTGACGGGACACATATGACGCACGCCTTGTATGAATTGCTTAGTGACCTCGACGATCGCCGCCTCTTTTATACATTGGGCCGGCATCGCCCAGACACCATCCTGATCTCGATAACTGTGCCAGGTGAGCGTATCGAGATCGACGTGTTCGACGATGGGCACCTGGAGATGTCCCGCTTTTCCGGGGATGAGAGTGTAATTGATGACCATCAAGTGATTTTGAGGGCTATCGAGGAGGCGTCCAAGTGACAGGGGGCGCCGTTTGGTCAGTTGCTCGGGATCGATGCGACGAATGTTTCCGCCCCAGCTTCTGGGCTTCGAGTGGCGGGAATGACCCTCCACGTAGTGCTAACCCCAACACGCCGTTTGTAGTCGACAGGTCTAGATTATGACTATACGGGCGCTGCCTCGGGCGCCGGTCCAGTGCGTGGTCGTGAGGCTCGTCGTGACTGTAAAGATCAAAGAAATGTCGAGGCGTGCCAAACCGATACTACATGTCACTGGCATGCTCGCCGTTATCAACTTCTTCGCTTTCTGGTGCGCCGCTGTCTACTTGGGCGGTGACGCCCTGAACGGTTATGTGCGCGATCTGCACTACTTTGTTTGCGCACATGGCTCATGCCATGAGGTCACCCACTCGATCTGGAAGTACAGCTATTGGCATGCGACATCTGCTTTAGCAGGTATCGCACTGATATTCATCGAGATCGCGATTCTTATAAATTCCGAAGGCATCGTTATTGACTGATGCGTAGCGGTCTACCGGCCGAACCCCAAAAGAGTTGGCGTGGGTCGTAGCGTAGCTTTGTGTAGAGCCTTGTCAGATGAGTCGCAGGTACTGCTGCATCATTGGAGTGACGGGTGCAGGTGCTGCGGTGGGTTGGGTGCTCATGTGACCGGGAAAAGTTGCTTTGCCTGCCCGAGTTTATCAGCGGACCGGACGCGCCTGCGCGAAGTTCACCGTTTGGCCAGTTGCGGGCGTTGAGAATTGGCAGCGAGCGGGGCGTGGACTTCGCGCTGCGCGTCACAACCTGCAACGTAGTATTTACCCATGCACGTCCGTTGCGGGGGACAGTCTAGACTGTGACTGCATGGCTTCGGTGATTGCTCGGAAAACATCAGGAGGCGATGGGTGCGGTTCTACCGCTTGTAGACTGCTGCAAGCGGTCATCCGTAGCCTCACTAGAGCGGGGGGCGGCAATGCGACTGCGTACAAGGGCGACGCTTTTCTACTTGGCAGCCATAGCGATACCACTTGGCGTTGCCGCACCTCTTGCTATTTTTCTCCCAGCATCAACCAAAGCATTGGCGGCGATCGTTGCGCTTGTAATTGCAATGTTTTTTTCTGTGGCTCAGCTTGCTGTTCTAGTCTGCCCGCATTGTCAATCACTTGCCATTCGTACGCCACGTGGTATCTGGACTCCCTGGGTTGGTTCAAAGTGCCGCTATTGCCATAAGACATACTAGACGCGTCGATGCTGCCCGAGTTTATCAGCGGCCCGCACGCGATCGATTGAAGTTCGCCACCCGGCCAGTTGTCGGCGATGGCGAGCGGTAGCTACCCGAGTTTACCAGTGGGCCGGACGGGATCGGTCGAAGTTCGCCATCCGGCCAGGTGCTAGGGAAGGCGGGTGGCTGCTATCGGCAAGTTCAACGGTCTATCATGGGGCGATATCTGCTGCCTGTGACGGGGGACATATGTCGCACGCCTTGTACGAATTGCTTAGAGACCTCGACAAACGCCGCCTCTTTTATGCATTGGGCCGGCATCGCCCAGACACCATTCCGATTTCCATAACTGTGCCAGGCGAGCGTATCGAGATCGACGTGTTCGACGATGGACATATGGAAATGTCCCGCTTTTCCGGAGATGAGAGTGTAATTGACGACCAGCAAATAATTTTGAAGGCTATCGAGGAAGCGTCCGAGTGAAAGGGGGGCGACAACGCGCAACGCGACCACTTCCCGTTGGTCGACTCTGCTAGATCGCCTAGATTATGACTGTTTGGGTTCGTCGATCGCCAGGGACGCATCAGGGGGCGGTGTGCTTCTTGAAATTATCAATCACGGTTCAGTGAGGCTACAAATGAGACCAGAGTCACGCGCAAATGCTTACGCGATCATGGGCCTGGGATCTACCTTGCTGGGTAGCTATGCATTGGAGCGCGCTATTGCGTACTTTGGCATCACTGGTGATTCAGTAGGAGGAATAGCGTTTGGGGGCGCGGGTATTTGTTTATTCGTTGTCGCGGTTGCCCACTTCTACATGGCAATTGGATACAGATTTGGTCGCCTTGAAGCAGTCGAAGGAAGCCCGGAAAGTGCGACCCTGAAAGCAGAGGTGGGTGTTGTTGCTAAGGCGGTTAAAATTCGTTTCTTGCGAAGGCCGGATGCTAGAAATTCGATTTCAGAACAAGGCACTCGCTACATCTTCTTCATCGGTAATGGCCGGCCGTGGGTTTGTCCAGAATCTAGATTCTTGATGGACTGAGCTAATGGCTTCTCAAAACAGCAGGCGTAAGTCTTGGCGTAGGTCTTTTCGCCGACCCGCGTCAGATAAGGCGCAGGTACTGCTGCATCATCGGAGTATGGCCGGCGAAGGCTTCGGGCGACAGCGTGGTCATAGGTCAGGCGGGAAGTTGTTGCTTGGGTTGCCCGAGTTTACCAGTCGAGTCCGCGTGCACGCGCGAAGTTCGCCGTTTGGCCAGGTGCGGGCGAGGGAGCGTGGCAGATCACGTGTCCGAATAGTTGGACGATGACGCTCGGATGGGACGACAATCGTCCGGAAGGGTGGGCAAGTTGATTGCCGATTTCCGCTATTGGATCTTGCGCTGTTTGGCCGGCAGTCAACGCGTCGTCAATGGAGAAAAAGCGCCCATGTCAGCAGTCGACTTGGAAGCACGTCTCACGAGTATCGTGCGCCAATCGGAATGGTTCTGGGCGGCACTCGTCGCCACGCGTAGCCTGAAGCTCACCTCATGGTGTATTGGGGCAGGAGCGGTACGCAACCTGGTGTGGGATGAACTGCACGCGTTTCGGACGCCGTCTGCGCTATCGGACATCGATGTTGCTTACTTTGACTCGACCGATTTCTCCGCCGCACGGGACGCGCGCTTCAAGCTTCGTTTGACCGACATGCTTCCCGGTGTGCGCTGGGAGGTAACCAATCAGGCCGCCGTTCACCTCTGGTTCGAGCGAACCTTTGGCCATCCAGTTTCACCACTGGGTTCGCTGGAGGAGTCAGTCGCGTCGTGGCCCGAATTTGCGACCTCGGTCGGGGTCGTGCTTCGTGATGACGACTCGGTCGACGTTATTGCGCCTCATGGGCTGGACGATCTTTTTTCAATGGTCATTCGGCGCAACCCACGGCGAGTGAGTGTCGAGACATATCGAAAGCGTGTAGCGGAAAAGCAATACCGAAAGCGCTGGCCTCGAGTTGTCATCGTACCTTGCTGATTATCCGAGGCGTACCGGTGTCACTGGCGCATTCAATAGTGTTGCGGGCGTGGTGGGGCTGGGCCTATCGGCTCCGCACGTTGATTGCGGGAAGTTCGAATACATGCATCTGTTTCCAGCGCCCTGAGGTGTTTTCAAGCAAAGACACGGAACTACACCGCGTTCGAATCGGCGCAAGCATGCGCAGACGTTCTTCCAGCGCGATGGCTGCGGAATTTGCGGTTGCGGCGTCACCGTGCGCGACAGTCAGATGCGGAATCGTTCCATCGTATACGTCGCCGTACGGACGATATCCGGGAAAGCGTTCGACTAAGGCAGTTGTCAGTGCGACGAACGGCTCGGCAGGGTCGGGGGTGAGATAGGTGGTGGTCGGAAACCGACCAATCTGCGTCAACGAAAAATCGAACGATGGCACAAAGCTCAACGCGCTTTCGGATTGTCGTATTACGGTCGACGTAATTTCGTCGGGTGACATGAAAGGGAACAGAAGCGTGATATGTGGCGGGACGCCCAGGCTTGCAGAAGCATCGAAGCGCCGCCGCAGGTCGGCGACTGCAGGTTCGGCTGCGGAAACTTCGACGACAAACGCTGTCGTGACCATACTGCGATCCTCTTTTGGCGGCCGCCGCATTGCGGCAATACGGTAGGAATGCGGTGGCGTAGCTTGCAGCGTAACCTTCCGATCAGAGCCTTAACAGTGCGGATAATCAGGCCCCCATTTCATCGAAGATACCAGCCGCCCGTTACCGGAGACTGCAGGCGATTTCGTCCGCCGAAGAGTGCCGCAAACTGTGAAACGTTTGGCACGCCACCTGCTCCAGTGACTCGGCCGTTTTAATCGCCTGTTCTCTCGGGACTTACACCAATCAACCTCTCTAAACTGAAACTTAGACAAGTTTCAATGAGGGGCGCGTGCTAGTCTGAAACGGCAATATATAAAAACGCAATGAGTTACGGGGCACAACCATGAAGCAGGCCATACAGGACGCGGGGGGCGCGTGCGCGCAGAATACCCTGGTGCCGCACGTTACGGCGGTCGCGGATGAGTCGGAGCGGATCAATTGGATCGAGCTTTGCGCTCGCGTGGCGTCGGTCACCGTGCTGGGCGTATTTGCCTATCTGATCTATATACCGTGGCGATCGGACCCGAGCCGGATCACGCTGATCCTGCTGCTGGTTTCCGCGGTACTGACCGTCGGCATGTCGGCTTTTGCGAAACTGCCGAAACAGCGCGACTGGCATCCCGTCGCGGTGTGCTTTTCTCTGGGCGGCTCGTTCTACTGCCTGACCTATCAGCTGACCGCCAGTACCCAACTGATTCCGGAGTGGGCGGGGGGCACCTGGCAAATTATCGGGATCGCGTGGCAGCTGTTCGCCAAACTGTCGCTCGGGCGCTCGTTCGGCTTGCTGCCGGCGAATCGCGGGGTCGTCTCGACCGGCGCGTACCGGTTCATGCGGCACCCGATCTACACCGGTTATCTGTTGTCCGAAATCGGCTTCCTGCTGGCTAACTTCAGCACCCGAAACCTGGTCACGATCGGCGTCTGGATGCTGTTGCAGATCGGCCGAATCAGCATGGAAGAACGGGTGCTGTCGGAAGACGCCGATTATCGCGCGTACAAGGCGACAGTCCGGTACCGGCTGATTCCGGGCGTGTTTTGACGGGAATGCGGAAAGCGCGCAATGGCGAGCTTCGACGAAGCGCACCGGTGCGGCGGACATGAAAAAGTCGGCGCGCGAAGGTCACGGACCTTCGCGCACCGACCCCTTCCGGCCTGTCAGGACGTGTGCCCCGACGTCATGCTGAGTGCGACCGCCTGCGCGACTTCGATGCCGTCGATGGCGGCCGAATAGATGCCGCCCGCATATCCGGCGCCTTCGCCGGCCGGATACAGGCCTTCGACGTTCATGCTCTGGTAGTCGTCCTTGCGTCGAATCCGGATCGGTGAAGACGTGCGTGTCTCCACGCCGGTCAGCACGGCGTCGTGCATCGCGAAGCCGGCGATCTTCTTGTCGATCTCGGGCAGGGCTTCACGGATGGCTTCGATCACGTAGTCCGGCAGCGCGGTGCTGAGGTCGGTCGGATTCACGCCGGGCTTGTACGACGGCTCCACGGAACCCAGCGAGGTCGACGGCCGGCCCGCGATGAAATCGCCGACCAGCTGGCCCGGCGCGCGGTAGTCGCCGCCGCCGAGTTCGAACGCGCGTTCCTCCCATTTGCGCTGGAACGCGATGCCCGCCAGCGGGCCGCCGGGATAGTCGTCCGGCGTGATGCCGACGACGATGCCGGCGTTCGCATTGCGCTCGGCGCGCGAATACTGGCTCATCCCGTTGGTGACGACACGGCCCGGCTCGGAGGTCGCCGCGACCACCGTGCCACCCGGGCACATGCAGAAGCTGTAGACGGCCCGGCCGTTACTGCAGTGATGGACCACCTTGTAGTCGGCCGCGCCGAGCTGCTTGTGGCCCGCAAACTTGCCGAAGCGGCTGCGGTCGATCAGCCCCTGCGGATGTTCGATCCGGAAACCCAGCGAGAACGGCTTCGCCTCGATATGGACGCCGCGATCGTGCAGCATCTGGAACGTGTCGCGCGCGCTGTGGCCGACGGCCAGCACGACATGGTCGCACCGGAGCGTTTCGCCGTTCGACAGCTTGAGCGAGCGCACCTTGCCCTGGTCGATCTCGATGTCGTCGACCCGCGTTTCGAAACGCACTTCGCCACCGAGTTCGTGGATGGACGCGCGCATCTTTTCCACCATGCTGACGAGGCGGAACGTGCCAATGTGCGGCCGGCTCAGGTACAGGATGTCTTCCGGCGCGCCGGCCTTGACGAACTCGTCCAGCACCTTGCGGCCATAGTGGTGGGGATCCTTGATCTGGCTGTACAGCTTGCCGTCGGAAAAGGTCCCGGCGCCGCCTTCGCCGAACTGCACGTTGGATTCGGGGTTGAGCACGCTCTTGCGCCACAGGCCGAAGGTGTCCTTGGTGCGCTCGCGCACGGCCTTGCCGCGTTCGAGGATGATGGGGCGGAAGCCCATCTGCGCGAGGATCAGGCCTGCGAACAGGCCGCACGGCCCCATGCCGATGACGACCGGGCGCAGGAAATCGGCGCGCTCGGGCGCCTTCGCGACGAAGTGGTAGGCCATGTCGGGCGTCACGCCGCAATGCGGCTTGCCGGTGATGCGCTCGAGCGCGGCCGCTTCGTCCTTGACCTCGAGATCGACGATGTACGTGAGCTTGATGTCCGAACGCTTGCGCGCATCGTGCGCGCGACGGAACACGGTGTAACGGAGGAGCGCGTCCGCCGCCACGCCGAGCTCGGCGAGGCGCGCGCGAATCGCGGCCTCGAGCGCGCTTTCGGGGTGGTCGAGGGGGAGTTTGATTTCGCTTAGCCGTAACATGGGGACTCGGATGCGATTGCCACGGCGCCGTGGCGATGTTGATACAGGTGGGGCCGGCATGCCGATGACGGCGTTGTTCGCCGCGCGCGCCTGCCGGGCGCAAACCATTCGTTGTCATTACGGGCAAGCGGTGCGAGCGGCAGCGCGCCGGCCCGTCCGGACAACTCGGGCAACTTCAGGATAGGCGCACGAAGCGCGCCTTGCGCACGGAAGATTACCGCGCCTCCCGGGTGACCGGGGGGCGGACGGCACGCGATCCTGGCGATGCCCGCGAGCAGCCGCGCCATGCGGGCGCGGCCCGGGCGTTTACTCCGCTGCCGGATGCAAGCGGCTGTAGCGGTTGAGGATCGGGATCATCTGCGCGTAGATCTTCGGGTTCGCCGCGACGATCTCATGACGATGCAGGAAATCGGCGTCGCCCGTGTAGTTGCCGACGAGGCCGCCGGCCTCGGTGATCAGCAGGCTGCCCGCCGCCATGTCCCACACGTTGATGCCCTGCTCGAAGAACGCGTCGAGGCGGCCGGCCGCGACGTTCGCGAGATCGAGTGCCGCCGCGCCCGGGCGGCGCAGGCCCGTGCAGGCCTGCGTCATTTCGGTGAAGAGGCGTGCGTATGCGTCGAGGCCGTCCTTCTCGCGGAACGGGAAGCCGGTGCCGACCAGGGCGTCCGCCAGGCGGTCGCGGCGGCCGACGCGGATGCGGCGATCGTTCAGGTACGCGCCGCGGCCGCGCGTGGCCGTGAACAGGTCGTTCTTGTTCGGATCGTAGACGACGGCCTGCGTGACGACGCCCTTGTGCTCGAGCGCGATCGACACGCAGTAGTACGGAAAGCCGTGGATGAAGTTGGTCGTGCCGTCGAGCGGATCGATGATCCACTTGAATTCGGATTCGTTGTCGGATTCGCCCGATTCTTCCGCGAGGATCGCGTGATCGGGGTAGGCGGTCTTCAGCGTCTCGATGATCGCCTCTTCGGCGGCCTTGTCCACTTCGGTGACGAAGTCGTTCTGCTGCTTCTTGCGGATCTCGATCAGGTCGAGATCGAGGGACGCGCGGTTGATGATCTGTCCGGCGCGGCGCGCAGCCTTGACAGCGATGTTGAGCATGGGATGCATGGGCCTGGATCCTGTAGCCGGCGGCACGGGCCGCCACGAAGTGGAACAACCGCCCGGAACGGCGCAAGCATGCCGGGCGAGGTGAGACGCGAATTGACAAAGAACGGGGTACGACCCGCGCCGCACGGTGTGCGACGCGTAAAGGCATGATTTTACCCGATTTTTGACGGTTTCAGGCGACCGGGATACGGGGAAACCCCCACTGTCCGTCCGGACGAGTGGGTTTGCCGCGGCGATGGCGATACCATACTGCCATTCTGATGAACCGAGTCGTATCGTAGTGGAAACCCCGCAGAACACCGCCGCGCCGGCCGAGCCGGGCGCGGCCTCGTCTCCGCCGCCGTCCGGCGGCTTCACGTCCACCCGCTTCGTGCTCGTCGAGCCGAGCCATCCCGGCAATGTCGGGGCGGCCGCCCGTGCGCTGAAGACGATGGGCTTCTCGCGTCTCGTGCTGGTCGCGCCGCGCGTGCCGCACGTGCAGAGCGACCCCGAGGCGATCGCGATGGCCAGCGGCGCGGACGACGTCCTCACGTCCGCGCATGTCGTGCCGACGCTCGGCGACGCGCTGTCGGGCGTCCACTGGTCGATCGCGCTGACCGCGCGCACGCGCGAATACGGGCCGCCGCGCCTTGCGCCGCGCGCGGCCGCCACGCAGGCGTGTGCGCAGGTCGGCACGGGCGACATCGCGCTCGTGTTCGGCAACGAGCGCACGGGCCTGGCCAATGAGCATGTCGAGCAGTGCAGCGCGCTCGCGCATATTCCGGCGAACCCGGCCTACAGCTCGCTGAACCTCGCGCAGGCCGTGCAGGTGCTCGCGTACGAGCTGCGCGTCGCGTTTCTCGAGCAGGCGAGCGAGCCGTCGGCGCAACCGTCGGCCGAAACCGGCACGCTCGCGCAGAGCGACGAGATCGAGCGGATGTACGTCCACCTCGAGCACGCGCTGATCGCGCTCGATTTCCTCGATCCGCGCAATCCGAAGAAGCTGATGCCGCGGTTGCGGCGCCTGTTCGCGCGCACGGGCCTCGAGCGCGAGGAGGTCAACATCCTGCGCGGCGTCGCGAAGCACATCCTGCTGAAGTCGGGCAAGCCCGACGGCGACGCGTAAGCGGCCGGCGCACCGGTTGCCGGTCGTTCGGTCGCCGCCCGGGTGTCGCGTCGGGCCGTGCGTCGGTCGACCGGCGGCGCCGGGCCCGGTCCATTCCATCCGGCCGATCCTCCCCGCAAGCCTGTTGCAGCAAGCCTGTCGTTCGAATACCCGCGCCGGCGGCGGGGTGAACGCGCGACCGTGTGCGGCCATGCGCGACTGGCCCTACAATCGCCGGACGTCATAAGCAAATTACCCGGTGCGATAACGGCCGGGCATTGCCGGCGATGCCCGCCGGCCTTTTCCCAGACCACATCATGTTCACGAGACTGCGCGAAGACGTTGCCACGATTCGCGAGCGGGATCCCGCCGCTCGCAGTGCATGGGAAGTGCTGACCTGTTACCCGGGGCTGCATGCGCTCGTGCTGCATCGTTTCGCGCACGCCTGCTGGCGCGCGAAGCGCTACTGGCTCGCGCGTTTCGCGTCGCAGGCCGGGCGGTTCCTGACGGGGATCGAGATCCACCCCGGCGCGACGATCGGCCGGCGGGTGTTCATCGACCACGGCATGGGTGTCGTGATCGGTGAAACGGCGATCATCGGCGACGACTGCACGATCTATCAGGGCGTGACGCTGGGCGGCACGTCGCTCACGCGCGGCGCGAAGCGCCACCCCACACTCGAAGCCGGCGTGATCGTCGGCGCGGGCGCGAAGGTGCTCGGCGGTTTCACGGTCGGGGCGGGGGCGAAGATCGGCTCGAACGCGGTCGTCGTGAAGCCGGTGCCGGCAGGCGGCACGGCGGTCGGCAATCCGGCGCGCATCGTGATGCCGGCGCAGCCGAAGCCGCAGCCCGAGCGTGCGGCATTCTGCGCCTACGGGATCACGCCGAACGCCGACGATCCGATGTCGCTCGCGATCCACGGCCTGATCGATCACGCGGCGAAGGAAAGCCGTCGTGTCGACGAGATCGTCGCGGCGCTCGAGCAGCTCGGCACGCATCTGGAAACGCTGCAGGGCGCCGATGCGGCGCGCCTCGATCTGCGCCGGCTGTCGGCGGTGCTGGAAGGCAAGACGGTCGAGCGCCAGATGTAATCCACGCGGCGGGCGCCGACGGCGGCCGGTCAATGCAACGGCAGCGGCGGCGTCACTCGAGCGGCATGGCGTGGATGCCTTCCGCATCGACGCGCAGGTAGCCGCCACGCGGCGTGCCGTGATCGAGATCCCAGTCGGGCAGCACCCAGCGGATGCCGCCGGGTTCCAGATGGCGCGCGGGGCGGTGCGTGTGGCCGTGAATGATCACGCTCGCGCGGCTCTTGCGGAACAGGGCGGCCACGCCTTCGCGCGTGACGTCGTAGATGGCCGAGGCAGGGCGCATCCGGCCCGCTTCGCTGTTCGAGCGCATGCGTTGCGCGAGCGCGCGGCGCCAGCGGAACGGCCACGCTAGAAACAGCCATTGCGCGACGCGGTTGCGCGCGAAGCGGCGGAACACCTGGTAGCCGCGGTCGGCCGTGCATTGCGCGTCGCCGTGCGCGAGCACGATACGCTGGCCGAACGCCATGATCAGCGACGGGTCGGGCAGCAGCATCGCGCCGGCTGCCTTCATGAAGCGCCGGCCGAGCAGGAAATCGCGATTGCCGTGCATCACGTAGAGCGCGATCCCGCGCTCGGAGAACGTGTGCATCAGCGCGGCCATGCGGGCGGCGAACGGGTCGTCGTCGAGGAGGTCGTCGCCGATCCAGTATTCGAATAGATCGCCGAGGATGAACACCGAGTCGGCGCTGTCGGCGGTGTACTTCACGAAATGCTCGAACGCGGCGACCGTCTTCGGAATCGCTTCGCTCAGATGCAGATCGGACAGAAACAGGAACGGGCGTGCGGCTTGCGCGTACTGGCGTTCGCCAGGCACGCCCGCGGAGACGCTTCGCGGCGGACTCTCCTGCAACATCGAAGTGTCTCCGTAACCGTGCGTCAGACCACGACGGCCTTTTCGATCACGACGTCGTCGGTCGGCACGTCCTGGTGGAAACCAGCGTTGCCCGTCTTGACGCCCTTGATCTTGTCGACCACGTCCTGGCCTTCGACGACCTTGCCGAACACCGCGTAGCCCCAGCCCTGCGGCGTCGGCGACGAGTGGTTCAGGAAGTCGTTGTCGTTCACGTTGATGAAGAACTGGGCGGTCGCCGAGTGCGGATCGTTCGTGCGCGCCATCGCGACCGTGTAGTTGTCGTTCTTCAGGCCGTTGTTCGCCTCGTTGTCGATCGGCGCGTCGGTCGGCTTCTGCTTCAGGCCCGGCTCGAAGCCGCCGCCCTGGATCATGAAGCCGTTGATCACGCGATGGAACACGGTGCCGTCGTAGTGACCCTTCTTCACGTAGTTCAGGAAGTTCTCGACCGTCTTCGGTGCCTTCGCGGCGTCGAGTTCGAGCTTGATCACGCCGTGGTTCGTATGCAGTTCAACCATGATGAATTCCTTCGGTGAGGCGGTTTAAATGGCACGCGGCCGGTCGTGCGACGCGGCCGCGTGAGTCGCCGGACGTGCCGGCAGGTTCTTACTTCGAGACGATGCTGGCCGATTCGATCACGACCGGTTGCGCCGGCACGTCCTGCATCGGGCCGCGCGAGGTCGTCGCCACGCCTTCGATCTTCTTCACGACGTCGAGACCCGACACGACCTTGCCGAACACCGCATAGCCGTTGCCGTCCGGGTTCGGGTAGTCGAGGCCGCTGTTGTCGACCGTGTTGATGAAGAACTGCGCGGTGGCCGAATTCGGATCGCTCGTGCGGGCCATCGCGATCGTGCCCGTCAGGTTCTTCAGACCATTGCGGCTCTCCAGCGGGATCGGCGCGCGGGTCGGCTTCTCCTCGAAGTTGGTCTTGTAGCCGCCGCCCTGGATCATGAAGCCCTTGATCACGCGATGGAAGATCGTGCCGTTGTACTGGCCGGCCTTCACGTAATCGAGGAAGTTGGCGACCGACTTCGGCGCCTTCTCCGGGTAGAGCTCGACACGGATGTCGCCCTGCGAGGTCTTCAGCTGCACGACGGGGTGCGCGGTGGCCGATTGCGCGAACGCGGGTGCGGTCGCGAGAAGGGCGGCGCCGCCAAGCGCCAGCAACAGACGTTTCATTGCGATCCTCAGGTTGGGAGGGGAAAGAAGGCCGCGCCGCTTATTGCGACGGCGCGACGTACGGCGCCGCCAGCGCGCCCGACGGACCGTTGAACTGGAACGTCGGCGACATCGGCAGCGTGGTGGTGCTCACGTTCGCGGCGGCGCGGTCGGTGTAGTCGCGCGTGGCCGGCGTCACCGCGCGCGCATTCGGCGCGGCTTTCGGCGGCGACACGATCTTCTGGAGATCGGCGAGGCGTTGCGCGGTCGCGCCGCTCGTGCGGCCGAGCGACTGCGCGCGCTTGTACGACTCGGCCGCGAGGCGCAGGTAGAGATCGCCGAGGTTCTCGTATGCGAGCGAATAGCTCGGGTTCGATTGCGTCGCGGTGACGAGCGCGGTGCGCGCTTCGTCGTAGCGGCCATGCTTCGCGTAAAGCGCCGCGAGATTGTTGTACGGCTCGGGCAGTTCCGGGTACGCCTGCGTGATCGCGACGAACTGCTGGATCGCGTCGTCGTCGCGGTTCAGGCGGGCCAGCACGGTGCCGCGCTTGAACTGCGCCTGAACGTCGTGCGGGTTCGACGCGATGCGCGCGTCGAGTTGCGCGAGCGCCTGCTTCCACTGCTTGCCGGCGATGGACGAGTCGATTTCGGGGGTGCCGTCGGCGACGGCCGGGGCTTTCTGCGCATGCGCCGCGGGGGCCGCGAAAAGCGTCAGCACGACGCCCATGACGGTGGTCGCAACGAGGGTCGCAGCGCTCGGCGCGCGGCCGCGATGAGGTTTCATAGGCGTAAATCGGAATGTTATACTCCGAGCCATTCTAACAAAACGTCTGCGCGTTCCGGCGAGCCGCAGACAGTCTTTCTTAGCCTCTCGTGGCCGTCACCGCTGTGCTTGCAGCCTGACCGCCCCATGTGATACGAGGACGCTCGGCCCGGTGCCGCAGCAGATGGTCCGTCCGTGTCGCATGCTGGGCGAGCTTCGCCAGGGCGGTTTCCTTCGGCTCACGGTTCATCTCTATGGAATCACTGCGCATCTACAACACGCTCGCGCGTGACAAGCAAGTCTTCGTGCCGCGCCAGTCCGGCGAAGTGCGGATGTACGTATGCGGGATCACCGTCTACGACTATTGTCACGTGGGCCACGCGCGCATGCTGGTCGTGTTCGACCTCGTCCAGCGCTGGCTGCGTGCGATCGGCTATCGGGTCACGTACGTGCGCAACATCACCGACATCGAGGACAAGATCATCCGCCGCGCGGTCGAGAACGGCGAGACGATCAAGTCGCTGACCGACCGGTTCATCAACGCGATGCACGAGGACGAAGCCGCGCTCGGTATCCAGCGGCCCGACCTCGAGCCGCGCGCGACGCAGTTCATCCCGCAGATGCTCGGCATGATCGAGACGCTCGAGGCGAACGGCTACGCGTACCAGGCGACCGACGGCGACGTCAATTACTCGGTGCGCAAGTTCGCGAACTACGGGAAGCTGTCGGGCAAGTCGCTCGACGACCTTCGCGCGGGCGAGCGCGTCGCGGCGAACGACGCGAAGCAGGATCCGCTCGACTTCGTGCTGTGGAAACGCGCGAAGGAGGACGAGCCGGAAGGCGCGTCGTGGGCGTCGAAGTACGGGATGGGCCGCCCGGGCTGGCACATCGAGTGCTCGGCGATGGGCTGCTCGCTGCTCGGCAATCACTTCGACATCCACGGCGGCGGGCAGGATCTGCAATTCCCGCACCACGAGAACGAGATCGCGCAGAGCGAAGGCGCGACCGGCGAGACGTTCGTCAACTACTGGATGCACAACGGCTTCGTGCAGGTCGACAACGAGAAGATGTCGAAATCGCTCGGCAACTTCTTCACGATCCGCGAGGTGCTCGAGCGCTACGACGCGGAAGTCATGCGCTTCTTCATCGTGCGCACGCACTACCGGTCGCCGCTCAACTACAGCGACGTGCATCTCGACGACGCGCGCGCATCGCTCACGCGCCTGTATACGGCGTTGAAGGACGTCGAGGCCGACACGCTCGCGCTCGACTGGAACGAGCCGCATGCGCAGCGTTTCGCGGCCGCGATGAACGACGACTTCAACACGCCGGTCGCGGTGGCGACGCTGTTCGAGCTCGCCGGCGAAGTGAATCGCACGCGCGACGCGTCGCTCGCGCGGCAGCTGAAACAGCTGGCGGGCCTGCTCGGCCTGCTGGGCCGCGAACCGCGCGCATTCCTGCAGCAGGCGTCCGGCGCCGCGCAGGCGGGCGCGCTCGCAGCCGACGAGATCGAAGCGAAGATCGCCGCGCGCGTCGCGGCGAAGCAAGCGAAGGACTATGCCGAAGCGGACCGGATCCGGGCGCAGCTGCTCGAAGCCGGCATCGCACTTGAAGACAAACCGGGCGGATCGACCGAATGGCGTCGCGTATGAGCGCGGCGCGTTCCACTGACCGATCCGTCAGGTAGGAGGCAAGATGGCAACGGCTAGAAAAGCGCCGGTCAGGCGCGCGACCGCGGTCGCCGCACGTCCGGCAGCCAGGCGCGTGCCGGCGGCGAAGGCGGACGCGACGCGCGCCGTGCCGAACGGTGCGCTGAACGGTCACGCGCAGCCGGCGGCTGCGCAGCCGGCCGCCGACGCGGCCCGCAAGACGCGTGCGCCCGAAGCGGGCGGCGAGGAGGTCGTCGTGCGTCCTGCTTACTGGGACAAGGCGTGCGCCGATCTCGTCAAGCGCGACCGCATCCTGAAGAAACTGATTCCGAAGTTCGGTCCCGCGCATCTCGTGAAGCGCGGCGACCCGTTCGTCACGCTCGCACGCTCGGTCGTCGGCCAGCAGATTTCGGTGCCGTCCGCGCAGTCGCTGTGGGCGCGCATCGAGGACGCGTGTCCGAAGCTCGCGCCGCAGCCGGTAATACGGCTCGGTGCGGACAAGCTGATCGCATGCGGGCTGTCGAAACGCAAGACGGAATACATCCTGGATCTGGCGCAGCATTTCGTCTCGGGCGCGTTGCACGTCGACAAATGGACGTCGATGGACGACGAGGACGTGATCGCGGAACTCACGCAGATCCGCGGCATCAGCCGCTGGACGGCCGAGATGTTCCTGATCTTCAACCTGTCGCGGCCGGACGTGCTGCCGCTCGACGACCCGGGCCTGATCCGCGCGATCAGCGTCAATTACTTCAGCGGGGAACCCGTCACACGCAGCGAGGCGCGTGAAGTCGCCGCCAACTGGGAGCCGTGGCGCACCGTCGCGACCTGGTACATGTGGCGCAGCCTCGATGCGCCCGACGCCGACGCCTGAGCGTCGACTATCGGGTTTTGAATGTCAATAGTTGAGAGCCGGTTTTGAGCGTCGCCCGCGCGGGTAGAATACGCGCTGCCGCAAGACCCAAGGATTCGAACACATGAAGACCACGTTTCTGGATTTCGAACAGCCGATCGCCGAACTCGAGGCCAAGATCGAAGAGCTGCGATTCGTGCAGGACGACTCGGCTGTCGATATTTCGGAAGAAATCGAGCGGCTGTCGAAGAAAAGCCAGCAACTGACGAAAGACCTCTACGCGAACCTGTCGCCGTGGCAGGTGTCGCAGATCGCGCGGCATCCGCAGCGTCCGTACACGCTCGATTACGTTGCGGAACTGTTTACCGATTTTCACGAGCTGCATGGCGACCGCGCATTCGCGGACGACCTGTCGATCGTCGGCGGTCTCGCGCGCTTCGGCGGTCATCCGTGCATGGTGATCGGTCACCAGAAAGGCCGCGACACGAAGGAGCGCGCCGCGCGCAATTTCGGGATGCCGCGTCCGGAAGGCTATCGCAAGGCCGAACGCCTGATGCGTCTCGCCGAGAAGTTCGGGCTGCCGATCTTCACGTTCGTCGACACGCCGGGCGCGTACCCGGGCATCGGCGCGGAAGAGCGTGGCCAGTCGGAGGCGATCGGCCGCAACCTGTACGTGATGGCCGAGCTGAAGACGCCGATCATCACGACTGTGATCGGCGAGGGCGGTTCGGGCGGCGCGCTCGCGATCGCCGTGGCCGATACCGTGATGATGCTGCAGTTCTCGACCTATTCGGTGATCTCGCCGGAAGGTTGCGCGTCGATCCTGTGGAAGAGCGCCGCGAAGGCGCCGGAAGCCGCGGAAGCGCTGGGCCTGACCGCGCACCGCCTGAAGGCGCTCGGCCTGATCGACAAGATCATCAACGAGCCGCTCGGCGGCGCGCATCGCGACCCGAAGGGCATGGCCGCACTGCTGCGCCGCGCGCTCGCCGATTCGCTGCGCCAGTTCCAGGGCATGAGCATCGATGCGCTGCGCGAGCGCCGCTTCGAGCGCCTGATGGCCTACGGCAAGTTCAAGGAAACCACGCCGGGCGCATGACCGGCTGCGTATTCGATTCGCGCGCCGCTGCGCGCGCGTTCCTCTCGTGATCCCACCGACCGAATTCTCCGCCGACCGCGCCGTCCTCGACGCGGTTGGCGTTGCGCTTTCCGGCATGCCGGCCGATGCGCGCATCGCGATCGCCTTCAGCGGCGGCCTCGACTCGACGGTGCTGCTCGATGCGGCCGTGCGCGTCGCGGGCGCGTCGCGTTGCGTCGCGCTGCATGTGCATCACGGCCTGAGCGCGAACGCCGATGCATGGGTTGCACATGCCGAAGCGGAAGCCGCGCGGCTCGGTGTCGCCTTCGAATCGATGCGCGTCGACGTGCCGCGCGACAGCGGCCTCGGTATCGAGGCCACGGCACGCGAGCGTCGTTACGCGGCGCTCGACGCGATGTGCGAGCGCCATGGCGCGGCCACGCTGTGGCTCGCGCAACATGCGGACGATCAGGCGGAGACCGTGCTGCTGCAGCTGTTGCGCGGCGCGGGCATCGCCGGGCTCGCCGCGATGGCGCCGCGCTATCGCCCCGACGGCGTGAGCGTCGAACGGGTGCGCCCGTTGCTGCGATTGTTGCGCGCGCAACTTGAGCGCTACGCGGAGCAGCATGCGCTCGCATGGATCGACGACGAATCGAACGGCGACACGCGTTATGCGCGCAATGCGTTGCGCATCGACGTGCTGCCGGCGCTGGCCGTGCATTTCCCGGGCTTTCGCGATGCGCTCGGCCGCGCGGCGCAGCATGCGGCCGCCGCGCAGAAGCTGCTCGACGATCTGGCCGAACTGGATTTCGCCGCCGTTGCGCGCGACGACGGGCATGCGCTGTCGCGCGACGCGCTGGTCGCGTTCGACGACACGCGCGGCGCGAACCTGCTGCGCTTCTGGATGCGCCGGCTCGGCTTGCCGGGCGCGTCGGCCGCGCGGCTCGCCAACATGATGCGGCAGCTGCGCGCCGCGCATGACGCGCACGCGCTGCGTGTCGATCACGCAGGGCAGTGCCTGCGGCTCTATCGCGATACCGTTTACTGGGAAGCGGGCGACAGCAGCGAACCGGCCGATGACGGCACGGGCACGCCGCACCCGGAAGCAGCGCTCGCATGGGATGGGCAGGAGGTCTGGCACGTGCCGGGCTGGCGCGGCACGTTCGTGTTCGCGCCGGCCGACGCGGCGAGCGCCGGCGCGGTGCCGGAGGCGCTGCTGCGCGGCGCCAGGCTCACGGTACGCGCCCGCGCGGGCGGCGAGCGGATGCGCATGTCGCCGGGCGGCCCGGGCCGCACGCTGAAGAACCTGTTCCAGGAGCGCGGCGTGCCGGCCTGGCAGCGCGACGTGCCGCTTCTGTTCGCGGGCGACCGGCTGCTCTACGTGCCGCGGCTTGGCCTCGATCGCGATATCGGCCTGTCCGGGAGCGAGGCGGCCGGCAACGGCGACTGGCGCCGGATCGAATGGCGCCCCGACCTGCTGATCGCGTAGCGTCCGGCACGCGTCCGGCGGCGCGATGGCGCGCCCATTTTCACCATTTGGTAAACAGCGCCTGAACGGCTCCCAGCACGGCGGGCGGCTTGTCAAGCGGGCTTCTATCGGGTACGCTCGGTCGTTTGCTCGGCTCGATTTTTGAGCGTTTTGTGCAGGTTTTCCGCGTGACGTACCCGGTTTGCGCGGCCTGATCGGCCTTCCGGGCAAAATCCGTCACGCTTGCGTGTTGCGTCCCAGCCGTCCCCCTTGTCGTCCGTCCACAGCCACAAGCCGCGTGACCGAACGGCTACGCGGCCTGCCCAGCGCGCCCGTGCGGTTTCTCCTCCAGTTCAGAACGACAATGGCACTCATCGTACACAAATACGGCGGCACTTCGATGGGCTCGGTCGAGCGCATCAAGAACGTCGCGAAACGCGTCGCAAAATGGCATCAGGCCGGGCACCAGATGGTGGTCGTGCCTTCGGCGATGTCCGGCGAAACCAACCGTCTGCTCGGTCTTGCGAAAGAGATTTCGAGCCAGCCGAGCCCGCGTGAGCTCGACATGATCGCGTCGACCGGCGAGCAGGTCAGCGTCGGCCTGCTGTCGATCGCGCTGCAGGAAATCGGCGTCGAGGCCGTGAGCTACGCCGGCTGGCAAGTACCGATCAAGACCGACAGCGCGTTCACGAAAGCGCGCATCCACTCGATCGACGACGAGCGCGTGAAGGCCGATCTGAACGCCGGCAAGGTCGTGATCATCACGGGCTTCCAGGGCGTCGATCCGGACGGCCACATCACGACGCTGGGCCGGGGCGGCTCCGATACGTCGGCGGTGGCGGTCGCGGCCGCGCTGGATGCCGAAGAGTGCCTGATCTACACGGACGTCGACGGCGTCTACACGACCGACCCGCGCGTCGTCGAAGAGGCGCGCCGCCTCGATCGCGTGACGTTCGAAGAGATGCTGGAAATGGCCAGCCTCGGCTCGAAGGTCCTGCAGATCCGCTCGGTCGAATTCGCCGGCAAATACCAGGTGAAGACGCGTGTGCTGTCGAGCCTGACCGATCCGCTGATTGCGCTCGACGAAGAAATGCGCTCGGGCACCCTGATTACTTTTGAAGAAGACGAGACCATGGAAAAGGCAGTCATTTCCGGCATCGCGTTCCAGCGCGACGAAGCACGCATTGCTGTGATGGGCGTGCCCGACAAGCCGGGCATCGCATATCAGATCCTCGGCCCGGTCGCCGACGCGAACGTCGACGTCGACATGATCATCCAGAACCAGAGCGTCGAAGGCAAAACCGACTTCACGTTCACGGTCGGCCGCGGCGACTACCAGAAGGCGATGGACATCCTCACCAACCAGGTGCAGGGCCATGTCAGCGCCGAGCGCGTGCAGGGCGACCCGAAGGTGTCGAAGGTGTCGGTCGTCGGCGTCGGCATGCGTTCGCACGTGGGCGTCGCGAGCAAGATGTTCCGCACGCTGTCGGAAGAGGGCATCAACATCCAGATGATCTCGACGTCCGAAATCAAGATTTCGGTGCTGATCGACGAGAAATACATGGAGCTGGCCGTCCGCGCGCTGCACAAGGCATTCGAACTCGACCAGGCGTCGTGAATTTTTCGTGATGCATTGAAGAAAATGCATTACCGAAATTGACGCACGGTTCGAAACCCTATAATATCTCGTTCTCGTCGCACTGCCTCCCTGGTGCGAGCGAAAGTTTGGGAGACGTGGCCGAGAGGTCGAAGGCACTCCCCTGCTAAGGGAGCATCTGGGCCAAAACCTGGATCGAGGGTTCGAATCCCTCCGTCTCCGCCAAAAGCGGTGACAAAGCCCCGCAAGTTCTCGGACTTGCGGGGCTTTTTCTTTTTCCGGCCCGTCGTGCCGTGTCGCGCGCGACAGGTCCGATGCTGCCGGAGCGCGTCCTCACGCGAACCTCGTCGCGGCCCCTCGGGCAATGAATGCTCGACTTGAGCCCCTGTCATGCGCAACATACGCGTATCGACCGGCGCAATTCAAGGTGATGCTCGTGGCAAGCCCGCATGCAGTTCTGACGTTCCGCTCTCATCGGCCTGTCGACGGACTCGTCGACAATCACGCGCGTTACGCGCAGTTGCACGGCTACCGGCATGCGATCGTCGACGGCACGCACGTGTACGGCGAGCGCCAGCAGATCCTGCACAAGTACCACGCGCTCATCGCGCAGCTCGTCGCGATGGAGCCGGGCGCGTTGCTGCTCGTGCTCGATCCGTTCTCCGTCGTGTTCGATCCGCACGCGCTGCCGGACGTCGCGCACGGTTACGACGCAATCGTCACCACCCAGACGTCGAAGTCGCCGCTGCCTGCCGCGAGCGGCATGATTTTCCGCAACGTGCCCGGCGTGCGGGAGCGATTGCGCGAGCTCGCGCTCGAACTGGGCAAGTGGGCGATGCGCCTTCCGGAACGGCGTCACGCGTGCGAGGCGACGCTGCTCGCGGAGCACTTTGCGCCGCTGCCGTTCGATGTACCGCTCGCGAACGGGCATTTCGCGTCGGTGCAGACGGTCTGGAGCGAGGGCATCGCGATCGATTCGATCGCCGGCGCTCGGCCGCTGGTCGCGCACCACGCGCCCGAGTGGCAGGACGTGGACGGTGGCTGGGCGCCGGCGGCCGACTACGACTTTCGCTACGTGGTCGCGCTCGTCGACGATGCCGAGCGGTACCAGCGCGGCGATTCCCCGCGCGCGCTGGACGACTGGCGCGCCGCGCAGCAGCGAACGCGCGAAGCGGAGCGGCACGTGAATCCGCACGCGCGTATTGCGTTCGTGAGCCTGCATACGCCGCATATCGCGGGCTATGGCGATCTGCACGAGGAAAACTTCGTCCGTTACTGCACGCGGCACGGTTATGCGTACCACACGTATCGCGAGGCGCCCGCGTTTCTGCCGGGCGGCATCGATGCGAACTGGGCGAAGCTGCATCTGATTCGCGAACATCTGCCGCGCCACGAATTCGTGTTCTGGGTCGATGCGGACATCCTGGCAATCGACCAGAGTCGGTCCATCGACGGCGTGATCGAGGGCCGCGACTTCCTGATCGGTACCGATCACACGGCCTGGGCGATCAATTCATGCATGATCGGCGTGCGCAACGTGGCGCCGATGCGCGCACTCGTCGAGCGCATCTGCGCGCGCATCGAGCGCTTCGACGATCGGTCGTCGGTCTACGCGAGCGGCGGCGACCAGCAGGCGATCTATGTGGAACTGCTGGAGTCCGGCATGATCGATGCACGTCATATCGTCGACGCGACGACGCTTGCGGCGTCGCCGGTCTACGCGACGCGCGACAGCCGCTTCGTTCATTTCCCCGCGCAACACGACCACTATCGAGCGGTGACGATGCGCGTGTGGGACCGGCAAAGCCATCGGCGCTGACGGCCGGGAGCATGAAGCATGCGCGGGCTGCCGTGACGGTGGGCGGGCAGGGTGGCCATTCGCTCGGCCGATCGGAAGATGAATGTAAGTATCGATGTAAGAAAAAGAGGTGCGCCGGACCATCGTCCTGCCCGGCCTCGATAATTCCATTCCGGCCCCACGAAATGAACCGACGATGTCAAAAATGCGGCATTGCGTCGTTTTTCATGATGAGCCCCGGCGCGTAATACAAAAAATTACTCAATCAAATCAGCGCCATGCGTCGGCGTGGAAAATTGAGGCTCTGCTGCGCTGCAGAAAATAATCAATCGCCTTATGCTCGTTAACCCGATCGCGTTTGAGCGGCATCAAGTTTTTCCGTGATGCCGCTTTACATTTTGCCAACGCTGGCGATTCACGAAATCTACCTGTCGATTTGATTTCGTACCTTTCGTCTCGCCTGTCCCCGATACAGTGCGCGACCTCCTCAAGGCTTTGTTGACATGCATGATTTCCCCTTCCTGAGCCTGGCCATCTGGGCTCCGATCCTGTTAGGCGCGTGCCTGCTGCGCGTCGGTTCCGACCATCACCCGCGCCGGACGCGGCTGATCGCGCTCGCGGGCGCGATCGTGGGGCTGGCGGCCGTCGTCCCGCTGGTTGCCGGCTTCGACGCACATTCGGCGGCGATGCAGTTTGTCGAAAGCCGCGACTGGCTGGCGGCGTTCAATTCCGGATGGCGTGTCGGCATCGACGGCGCGTCGCTGTGGCTCGTCGTGCTGACCGCCTTCACGACGCTGGTGGTGGTGATCGCGTCGTGGGAGTCGGTCACGGTGCGCGTCGCGCAGTACTACGCGTCGTTCCTGATCCTGTCGGGGCTGATGGTCGGCGTGTTCGTCGCGCAGGACGGGCTGCTGTTCTTCATCTTCTTCGAGGCGACGCTGATCCCGCTGTACCTGCTGATCGGCACGTGGGGGCGCGAGCGACGCGTCTATGCGGCCGTGAAGTTCTTCTTCATCTCGTTCGCCGGCTCGCTGCTGCTGCTGATGGCGATGCTGTACCTGTATGCGCAGTCGCATACGTTCGACATGGCCGCGTGGCGCACGCTGCAACTCGGCTTCGCGCCGCAGTTGCTGGTGTTCCTCGGCTTCTTCGCGGCGTTCGCGGTGAAGGTGCCGATGTGGCCGGTCCATACGTGGCTGAGCGACGTCTATACCGACGGCCCGACCGGTGCCGCGCTGATGCTCGCGATGCTCAAGCTCGGCGGCTACGGGTTCCTGCGCTTCGCGCTGCCGGTCACGCCCGATGCGAGCCACTTCTTCGCACCGGCCGTGATCGCGCTATCGCTGTTCGCGATCGTCTATGCGAGCCTGATCGCGCTCGCGCAGACCGATCTCGGCAAGCTGCTCGCGTATTCGACCGTTGCACACATGGGCATCGTCACGCTCGGGCTGTTCCTGTTCAACCGGATCGGCGTCGAAGGCGCGATCGTGCAGCTCGTGTCGTACGGCTTCGTCGCCGGCGCGATGCTGCTGTGCGTGAACGTGCTCGTCGATCGCACGAAGCAGCGCGAGATCGCCGCGTACGGCGGCGTGGCGGGCGTGATGCCGCGTTTCGCGACCTTCACGCTGCTGTTCGCGATGGCCAACGTCGGCCTGCCGGGCACGTCGGGTTTCGTCGGCGAATTCATGGTCATCATGGGGGCGATCCGCTTCAACTTCTGGATCGGCGCGATCGCGGCGCTCACGCTGATCCTCAGCGCGTCGTACACGCTGTGGATGCTCAAGCGCGTGGTGTTCGGCAAGGTCGCGAGCCAGCGGATCGCGAAGCTCGCCGACCTGAACCGTCGCGAGATCGTGATGTTCGCGTCGCTCGCGCTGATCGTGCTGGCGATCGGCATCGATCCGAAGCCGTTCACCGACGCGATCGATCCGACCGTCGGCAAGCTGATCCAGGAAGCGAGCCACTCGAAGGTGCCGGCAGGGGACGGCCCCGTGCCGGCGCTGCCGTCGTACATGGCGTCGACGCACGACTGAGCGCGGCGCGCGCGCCACGCAGGCCGCATCGCGTGGCGACGCGGTCGTTGCGCGCACATCGATCGAGGTCCGGCGCAGGGGCGCCGGGCCTGCTTCCGGCTGCGTGAAATTGCCCCGCGACAATGTGACTCACGGCAGATTTTGCAATGATGATTTGCCGCATCCACCGGTTTTTCATCACACCCGCGCGACGTATGATTCGGCCACTTTCGTGGATCGAATGCGCATCGGGCATACGCAAACGGATTCAATGACCCTCGGGCTGTGTGATGAAAAGAAAAGCTTCAAGAGGCTGGGCGGCGCTGATGTCGATCGGCGCGGCGTTGAGCCTGTCAGGCTGTAATTTAGATGTACTAAATCCGAAAGGTAGCGTGGGCGCCGCCGAAAAGGCGCTGATCGCGACGTCCACCTGGGCGATGCTGGTCGTCGTCGTTCCGGTGATCCTGCTCACGCTGTGGTTCGCGTGGCGTTATCGCGCATCGAACCGGAACGCGACCTATGCGCCGAACTGGTCGCATTCGACCGCGATCGAGGTCGTGATCTGGACGGTGCCGACGCTGATCATCCTGTTCCTTGGGGTGCTCACGTGGAAGACCACGCACGAGCTCGACCCGTACAAGCCGCTCGAGTCGTCGGTGAAGCCGATCGACGTCGAGGTCGTCGCGCTCGACTGGAAGTGGCTGTTCATCTATCCGGAGCTCGGCATCGCGTCGGTCAACCAGCTCGCGATTCCGGTGGGCACGCCGGTGAATTTCCGCATCACGTCGGATTCGGTGATGAACTCGTTCTTCATTCCGCAGCTCGGCGGCCAGGTCTATGCGATGGCCGGGATGCAGACGCGCCTGCACCTGATCGCCGACGAACCCGGCAACTACGCGGGCACGTCCGCCAACTTCAGCGGCCGCGGTTTCTCCGACATGAAGTTCCGCACGCTCGCGGAGCCGCGCGAACAGTTCGATGCCTGGGTGCAGAAGGTCAAGGCGTCGCCGGACCGGCTCGACGCGACCGTGTACGGCACCGTCGCGCAGCCGAGCGAGAAGGCGCCGGTGCGCTACTTCTCGTCGGTCGATCCGCGGCTCTTCCACAACATCATCGCGAAATACAACGATGGCCACGTCCTCGACCTGAAGGACGCCGCCTGCGGCACGAAGGGGTAACGCATGTTCGGCAAACTCACACTTTCGGCGATCCCGTTCGATCAGCCCATCATCATGGGGGCAGGCGCCTTCATGGGGCTGGTCGTGCTGGGCATTCTCGCCGCGCTGACGATCACCGGCCGGTGGAAATGGCTGTGGACGGAATGGCTGACCACGGTCGACCACAAGAGACTCGGCGTGATGTACATCATCGTCGCGCTGATCATGCTGCTGCGCGGCTTCGCCGACGCGATCATGATGCGCATGCAGCTCGCGCTCGCGTACAACGGGCCCGGCTACCTGCCGCCGCACCACTATGACCAGGTCTTCACGGCGCACGGCGTGATCATGATCTTCTTCATGGCGATGGTGTTCATGGTCGGCCTGATGAACCTGATCGTGCCGCTGCAGATCGGCGCGCGCGACGTCGCGTTCCCGTTCATCAACTCGCTCTCGTTCTGGATGACGGCCGTCAGCGCGATCCTGATCAACGTGTCGCTCGTGATCGGCGAATTCGCGCAGACGGGCTGGCTCGCGTACCCGCCGCTGTCGGAGCTGCAGTTCAGTCCGGGGGTGGGGGTCGACTACTACCTGTGGGCGCTGCAGATCTCGGGCGTCGGCACGCTGCTGACCGGCGTGAACTTCTTCGTGACGATCATCAAGATGCGCGCGCCCGG
Source organism: Burkholderia sp. L-4 (assembly GCF_056856535.1). Taxonomy (NCBI): domain Bacteria; kingdom Pseudomonadati; phylum Pseudomonadota; class Betaproteobacteria; order Burkholderiales; family Burkholderiaceae; genus Burkholderia; species Burkholderia sp. L-4. Next base: position 2,349,852 of record NZ_JBXEOX010000001.1, on the reverse strand, counting down.
CATGACGCTGATGAAGATGCCGGTGTTCACGTGGACCGCGCTCTGCACGAACGTGCTGATCATGGCGTCGTTCCCGATCCTGACCGCGACGCTCGCGCTGCTCGGCCTCGACCGTTACCTCGGCATGCACTTCTTCACGAACGACGCCGGCGGCAACGCGATGCTGTACCTGAACCTGATCTGGGCGTGGGGCCATCCGGAGGTGTACATCCTGATCCTGCCGGCGTTCGGGATCTTCTCGGAAGTGATCGCGACGTTCGCGAAGAAGCCGCTGTTCGGCTACAAGACGATGGTGTACGCGACCTGCGCGATCATGGTGCTGTCGTTCCTCGTGTGGCTGCATCACTTCTTCACGATGGGCTCCGGGGCGAACGTGAACGCGTTCTTCGGGATCATGACGATGATCATCGCGATCCCGACCGGCGTGAAGGTGTTCAACTGGCTGTTCACGATGTATCGCGGCCGGATCGAATTCACGACGCCCGTGCTGTGGACGATCGGCTTCATGGTCACGTTCACGCTCGGCGGCATGACCGGCGTGATGATGGCGATTCCCGGCGCGGACTTCGTGCTGCACAACAGCCTGTTCCTGATTGCGCACTTTCACAACGTGATCATCGGCGGCGTGCTGTTCGGCTATCTCGCGGGCTTCAACTACTGGTTCCCGAAGGCGTTCGGCTTCAAGCTGAACGAGAAGCTCGGCAAGGCCGCGTTCTGGTTCTGGCAGATCGGCTTCTACGTCGCGTTCGTGCCGCTCTACGTGCTCGGCTTCATGGGCATGACGCGCCGCCTGAACCACTACGACAACCCGGCCTGGCATCCGTGGCTGCTGGTCGCCGCGTTCGGCGCCGTGCTGATCGCGATCGGCATCGCGTGCCAGCTGCTGCAACTGGTGGTCAGCATCCGCAATCGCCACCTGCCCGAGTACCGCGACACGACGGGCGATCCGTGGGGCGGCCGCACGCTGGAGTGGGCGACGTCGTCGCCGCCGGCCGACTACAACTTCGCGGTGATCCCGCAGGTGCGCACGCTCGACGCGTACGCGGACATGAAGGCGCGCGGCGAAGGGCGGCCGAACCCGGCGACGTTCCGCGACATCCACATGCCGTCGAATACCTGCGCGGGTCTCGTGATCGCGATCTTCAGCCTGGTGCTCGGCTTCGCGCTGGTGTGGCACATCTGGTGGATGGCGATCGGCGGACTCGTCGGGATCATCGCGACGCTCGTGATCTACAGCTCGCGCGATAACGACGGTTATTACATCCCCGCGTCGACGGTGCGGAAGATCGAGGACAAGCAGCCGACGACGCGCACGGCCGCGCGCGTCGACGACGTGGAACTGGAGGCCAACTGATGTTGCAGAAAACCTTGAGCGCGACCCTGCTCGAGCACGACGACCATCCGCCGTCGCATTCGGTGTTCGGTTTCTGGCTGTACCTGATGACCGACTGCGTGATCTTCGCGGCGCTGTTCGCGACGTTCGCGGTGCTGGGCCACCAGTACGCGGGCGGCCAGACCGCGAAGGAGCTGTTCGACATTCCGGGCGTCGCGGTGGAAACCGCCGCGCTGCTGCTGTCGAGCATCACGTACGGTTTCGCGATGCTCGCGGCGTACAAGCAGCGGCGCGGCGCGCTGCTCGCATGGCTCGCGGTGACGTTCGTGCTCGGCGCGGCGTTTCTCGCGATGGAACTGCGCGAGTTCTCGCACCTGATCGCGGAAGGCGCGGGCCCGCAGCGCAGCGCGTTCCTGTCGGCGTTCTTCACGCTGGTCGGCACGCACGGGCTGCATGTGACGGCCGGCCTGCTGTGGATGATCGTGCTCGCCGGGCAGATCGTGTTCCGCGGCGGCGACCTGACCGATCGCGACCTGCGGCGCCTCACGTGCCTGAGCCTGTTCTGGCACTTCCTCGACATCGTGTGGATCTGCGTGTTTTCCTTTGTCTATCTCGCGAGCGTGATCTAAATGGCCCATTCGCATTCGTCTCAACTCGAAGAAGGGCACGGCAGCGTCGGCGGCTACGTCGCCGGCTTCATCCTGTCGGTGCTGCTCACGGCCGCGTCGTTCGGCCTTGTGATGGGCGGCGTGCTGTCGCCGCATGCGTCGCTGATCGCGCTGGCCGTGCTCGCCTTCGTGCAGATCGTCGTGCACCTCGTGTACTTCCTGCACATGAACGGCTCGTCGGGCCAGCGCTGGAACGTGATGGCGTTCAGCTACACGGTGCTGACCGCGGCGATCCTGATCGTCGGCACGTTGTGGGTGATGCACAACGTCAGCATGAACATGATGTCGCGTTGAGCGGCTTCGCGGCGCGGCGGTCGATATCCATGCGCGCTCATGACGAAAAGGCGGCACTCGCGTGCCGCCTTTTTCATTTCTCCCCCGGCCGCGTTGCGCCGGGCCGTGCGCGGTCAGTGCCGCACGCCGGCGTCGGCCGTCAGCGCATGGGTGCAGTCCGCGCGGTATTCGGCGGCGAGGCGCTGCTTCGCGTCGTCGAGATCGTCGGGGTAGTAGGGGCTCGCGTGAGCCGGGTTGTAGCCGACCTGTTCGAGCTCGGTCAGTTCGCGCACGAGGTCCGCATGCGTGACGTCGTGGCCCGTGTGAACGAACGGGTACGCACGACATTCCTGCGGGGTGAGGCGGGGGCCCGCGAACGCGGCGGTGCTGGCGCATGCGAGCAGCATGCAGGCGACGGTGGTCGACAGTTTCATCCGGTGGCTCCTGGTTGCGCGGCTCGATGCCGCATGACGTCAGCGTAGGCGGCCCGCACGACGAGGCGGGCGACGCACGGATGAAACATGTTTCACGCGTGCTTGTCGCGGCGCGGGATGAAGCATTTTTCATGTAACGCCGGACGGCGAGCGCGTCGCCTACGATAGTCGCGGGCGCGTCGTGTGCGCCCGTCGCGACGTTCATTGAGAGGACAACCATGCGAGTACTGACGGTCGAGGACGATGCGGTGACCGCGAACGAGATCGTCGGCGAGCTGACCGCGCGCGGGTTCGAGGTCGACTGGATCGACAACGGCCGCGAAGGGATGATGCGCGCGATGAGCGCATCGTACGACGCGATCACGCTCGACCGGATGCTGCCGGGCGCGGACGGCCTCGCGATCCTGACCGCGATGCGCACGGTCGGCATCGATACGCCGGTGCTGATGCTGAGTGCGCTCGGCGATGTCGACGAGCGCATCCGCGGGCTGCGCGCGGGCGGCGACGATTACCTGACGAAGCCGTTCGATTCCGGCGAGCTGAGCGCGCGCATCGAGGTGCTGCTGCGCCGCCGGCAGGCATCGGGCGTGCCGCAGCAGACGCTGCTGAAGGTCGGCGCACTCGAGCTCGACCTCATTTCGCGCTGCGCACGGCGCGGCGGCGACGAGATTCCGCTGCTGCCGACCGAATTTCGCGTGCTCGAGTTCATGATGCGCAACGCGGGCCAGACGATCACGCGCACGATGCTGTTCGAGACCGTGTGGGGTTATCACTTCGATCCCGGCACCAACCTGATCGACGTCCACATGGGCCGGCTGCGCAAGAAGATCGATCCGCCGGGCGCGGAACCGATGATCCAGACGGTGCGCGGCTCGGGCTACATGCTCGCGTGACGGAGGCGGCGATGGACACGGCTCGCGCGGCGAATTTCACGCGCCGCTGGCATACGACGACGTTTCGCTGGCTGTGCGCGTATGCGGCGATCTTCTCGGTGTCGCTGCTGCTGCTCGCGGGCGTCATCAACGCGGCGGCGACACACACGATGACGCACGACACCGACGAGGTGCTCGCGTGGCAGCTGATCTATTTCGATTCGATCCCCGATGCGGCGCTGCCGCTCGCGATCCACCGGCGGCTCGAGCACGAGCGCATGCATACGAGTTTCTACGGGCTGTTCGACGCGGCCGGGCATCGCGTGGCCGGCGACATCGCGACGCTGCCCGCGCTGCGCACGGATCGCGACGGCCGCACGCTGAACCGCACGCTCGCGCCGCTCGACGGCCAGCCCGCGCCGATCACGCGCGCGATGGCCGTGCGCCGCGACAACGGGATGACACTGGTCGTCGCGCGCGACCTGTCGCATTTCATCCAGATTCGCGATGTCGCGATCCGCGGGCTCGTGATCGGCGGCGTGATGATCCTGATCGCGGGCATCGCGGGCGGCAGCATGCTCGGCATGCGGCAGATGCGCCGCGTTGCCGCGATCCGGCGCGTCACGCGGCAGATCGCCGAAGGCGATCTCGGCAAGCGGCTGCCGGTCGGCCGCTACGACGAACTCGACCTGCTCGCGCATCTCGTGAACCACATGCTCGACGAAGTCGAGCGGCTGATGGGCGAGGTGCGCCATACCTGCGACGGCATCGCGCACGACCTGCGCACGCCGCTCGCACGCGTGCATACGATGCTGGCGCGGCTGGCCGACCAGCCGTTCTGCGCGGACGATCCTGCGTCGGCGGCACTGCTGGCGTCCGTGCGCGACGAAACCGACCGGCTGCTCGAACGCTTTCGCGCGATGCTGCGCATCTCGGAGATCGGCACGCTGAGCCGGCGCGGCGGTTTTGCCGCGGTCGACGTCGCGGCGTTGCTGCGCGACGTGTGCGACCTCTACGAGCCGCTGGCCGAAGCCGTCGACGTGTCGTTCGAACTCGATGCCGCACGCGTCGACGGCATTCACGGCGACCGCGCATTGCTGTTCGAGGCGTTCAGCAATCTCGCGGACAATGCCATCAAGTTCACGCCGCCGGGCGGGCGCGTGCACGTCGTGCTCCACACGACGCCGAACGGCCCGCTCGTCCGGTTCGAGGACACCGGTCCGGGCATCCCGCCAGGCGAGCGCGACGCGGTGCTCGAACGCTTCTATCGCGGCGAGCGCACGCGCCACGTGAACGGGTCGGGGCTCGGCTTGAGCGTGGTGTCGGCCGTGATGCGCGTGCACGATTTCGCACTGCGGATCGGCGATGCGCAGCCGGCCGGCACGGCGATCACGGTCGAATGCTGGCCGCGCTCGCTCGCGTGACGGCGCCGGGAGCGATCGATGCGCATCCTGCTGATTGCTCCGTCGACGCCGGAGGCCGCGCGGCTCGACAAGGCGTTTCGCGAGAGCATGCACGGCGTCGAGCGGGTCGACGGATGGCGCGACGGCTGCTTCGCGGCGACGCAGGACCGCTTCGACGCCATCGTGATCGTTGCACCCGATGCGGCGGCCGATCCGGCGATCCTCACGGGATTGCCGCACCTTGCCGTGTCGGCCGGCGGCGCGACGATCGCCGCGATCGTCACCGGCGCCACGCCCGTGCAGCGCGCGCGGATGCTGCAGGCCGGGTGCGACGTGTGTCTTGCCCATCCGTGTTCGTTCGTCGAGCTGCACGAACGGTTGCGCGCGCTGTGGCGCCGGACCGGCGCGATCGGGACGCGCGAGCCGGTCCGGCTCGACGCGGCGACGCGAGCGCTCGAGGAGCACGGCAGGCGGCTCGCGCTCAGTGCGCGGGAATTCCGTCTCGTCGAATGCCTGCTGCGCGAATCGGGCCGGCCGGTCGGGCGCGACGCCGTGCTGCGTTATGCATGGGGCGACGCCGATATCGAACCCGAAACGGTCAATGCGCTGGTCGTGCGGTTACGGCGCAAGCTGGCCGCCCACGCATTCACCGCGCGAATCGAGACCGTCGCGCGATTCGGGTTCAGGTTCGACGCGGGCGGATGACGGCGCGGTAGCGCGTTGCGTGCGACGAGCGCAGGCGTGCCGCGCGTCGCGCGACACGTCCGTGTGCGTGCAGTCAGTGCGAATACAGGTCGCGGTTGAGTTGCGCGAGCTGCCCGTCGCGTTCGGCGTGGACGAGTTCGCGATAGACCTGCGCGCGCGTGAGCGGCGCGGCTGGCGAGGCCGCCCATGCCGGTCGCGACGGCAGCGGTGCGGGTGCGGCCGACGCGAACGTGTGCGGTGCTGTTGCCGCGGCGGGCGGCATCGCGCTGGCCCGGCCGGGCAACGTGACGCAGAGGGCGCAGAGGAGGGAGGTGAACATCAGGGTCTTCATGGCGTGGTCCTTTTCAAGTGACAGTAGCCGGTGACGTGATGGCGATGCCGGCAGGCACCACGTTATCGGGCGCGCCCGTGCGGGCGCCGGGCGCGCCGATGAAGAAACGTTCATGAATGCGTGCCGTGCCAGCCGCCGCCGAGCGCGCGCACGAGCCCGACGGATGCCTGCAGGCGTCGCGCATCGGCATCGAGCGACGCGATCTGCGTATCGAGTTCGGTCGTCTGCGCCGTGACCACGTCGAGATAGCTGACCGCGCCGTCGCGATAGCGCGACATCGCGAGTGCGAGCGACTGCCGCGCCGCGACGAGCGCCGCGTCGTCCTGGTCGGATTCGTCGCCGAGGCGGTGCAGCAGCGCGAGATCGTCCTCGACTTCCCGGAATGCCTGCAGCACGACGGCGCGATAGCGCGCGCCCTGCTCGGCGAATTGCGCACGTGATTTGCGTACGCCCGCGGCGCGCAGGCCGCCGTCGAACAGCGTCGCCGCGAGACGCGGCCCGATCGACCAGATCTCGTTCGGCGCGGCGAGCCACGGCGAGAACGTATCGCTCTGGAAGCCGGCAGCGAGGCCGAGCGACAGGTCGGGGAAATAGGCGGCGCGGGCGACGCCGATTCGCGCGTTCGCCGCCGCGACGCGACGTTCGGCGGCGGCGATGTCCGGCCGGCGTTCGAGCAGCGTCGACGCGAGGCCGGTCGGAATCGCCGGCACGCCGGGCAGCGCCGCGACGGGCGGCAGCGTGAACGTCGACGCGGATGTGCCGACGAGCGCGGCGATCGCGTGTTCGTCGAGTGCGCGGCGGGCGGCGATGTCGGAGGCGCGTGCCCGGGCGAGCGCGAGTTGTGTCCGTGCGCGCGACACGTCGAGCCCCGACGCGAGGCCGCCGCGATGACGGCTGACCGTGAGTTGCCACGCGCGGCGATACGTGTCGATCGTTTGCGTGAGCGTGGCCGCTTCGCGGTCGAGGCCCGCGAGGTCGAAGTAGGTGGCGGCCACGCTGGCCTGCAGGCTGAGCCGGACCGACGCGAGATCGTCGTCGGCCGCCTGCGCGTCGTCGCGGCCGGCCGCGACCGTGTTGCGGACCTTGCCCCACAGATCGACGTCGTAGCCGATGCCGGCTTCGAGCGTGTTCGACTCGTAGACGTCGGGCTGGCCGCTGCCGCGCAGCGGCCGGCGCGCCGACTGCCGGTCGCGGTCGGGTTCGGCTTCGATACCCACGCTCGGCAGCAACGCCGCATGCGCTTCGTCGAACAGCGCGGTCGCCTCGTCGTGCCGCGCGACGGCGGCCGCGAGGTCGGGATTCGCGCGTGCGACGAGCGGTTCGAGCCGGTCGAGCGTCGCGTCGCCGTACACGCGCCACCAGCCGTCGCGCGGCAGGCGGTCGGCCGGCGCGGCGTCGACCCACGGGCCCGTTTCGCGAAACGCGGCCGGCACCGGAACGGCCGGCACGCGGTAGGCCGGTGCGAGCGAACAGCCGGCGAGCAGCGCGATGCTGCCCAGCCATGCGGCAAGCAGTCGGTCAGCCATGTGCGTGCTCCGTCGTCGCGGTGCCGGCGATGCGTACGGGGTCGCCGTCCGCGAGCGAATCGGGCGGATTGTCGATCACGCGATCGCCGGCCGCGAGTCCCGAGGCGATCTCGACGCGCGTGCCGAGATCGGCCGCGATCGACACGTTGCGCAACCTCGCATGCCCGTTCGCGTCGAGCACCGCGACCTGCAACCCGTCGTGACGGAAGATCAGCGTACTGGCCGGAATCGTCAGCGCATGCGCGGCGCCGGGCATCGCAAGCCGCACCTGCGCGTATTCGCCGGGAAAGAGCGTGCCCGCCGGATTGGCGATCGAAAACTGCGCGAGCAGCGTGCCGGACGCCGGGTCGATCGACTGCGCGGAATCCGCGAGCGTGGCGTCGAACGTCTGGCCCGGGCGCTCGGGTACGGTCAGCACGGCCTGCATGCCCGCGCGGATCGCGGCCGCGTCGTCCTGCGGCACGTGGACGTACAGCCGCAGTCGCCGCGCATCCGACACGGTGAAGAGCTCGGCGCCGTTGCCGCTGCCCGCGTCGATCAGCGCGCCGACGTCGGTCTTGCGGGCCGTCACGACGCCGTCGAACGGCGCGGTGAGCCGCTTGAACGATTCGAGCGCTTCGAGCCGCCGTACGTCGGCGGTGCGCGCGGCGACGGCCGCGCGTTTCGCATCGAGGTCGCTGCGTTTCTCGTCGGCCTCCTGCTGCGACACCGAATCCTGCGCAAGCATCTCGGCCCAGCGGGCGGCCGTGATCGCGGCGAGCCGCTCGTTCGCGCTCGCGCTTTGCAGGTCCGCTCGGGCCTGCTGCAACTGCTGGTCGAGATCGGGCGTGTCGATCGACGCAAGCAGCTGGCCCGCCTTCACGTGCGCGCCGATGTCCGCGTACCACGCATGCAGGTAGCCCGGCACGCGTGCGTAGATCGGGGCGTCGACATAGGCGTCGAGCCGGCCCGGCAGCACGAGTGCGTCGGCCGCGGCCGGCTGCGGCGCGACCGTGGCGACGGTCGGGATCGCTTGCTGCGCGGTCCACGCGGCGACCGCATGGGCATCGTGCACGCGGGCGAGGACGCCGGCGGCCGCGACCGCGAGCGCGGCGACGGCGCCTGCGATCGCGAGCGGCTTCAGGTAGCGCGGCGTGCCGGGGGGACGGACTTCGAATTCAGTGGACATGCTGTTCTCCCGGAGTGACGGAAAGGGATTCGGGGCGCGGCGCGCGATCGCGCCGGTGGACGAGGCTGAACACGACCGGCACGAACACCAGCGTCGCGACGGTCGCGCACAGCAGGCCGCCGATGACCGCGCGGCCGAGCGGGGCGTTCTGTTCGCCGCCGTCGCCGAGACCGAGCGCCATCGGCGCCATGCCGATGATCATCGCGAGCGCGGTCATCATCACGGGCCGAAAGCGCGTGAAGCCGGCCTCGAGCGCGGCGACGGCCGCGTCGGCGGTGTGCGCGAGCCGTTCGCGCGCGAAGGTGACGACGAGGATGCTGTTCGCGGTCGCGACCCCCATGCACAGGATCGCGCCCGTCAGCGCCGGCACCGACAGCGGCGTGCGCGTGACGAACAGCATCCAGACGATGCCGGCGAGCGCCGCGGGCAGCCCGCTCACGATCACGAACGCGTCGCGCCACGAATGGAAGTTCACGACGATCAGCAGGTAGATCAGCAGCACCGCGCCGGCGAGGCCGGCGAGCAGTCCGCCGAATGCGCCGTTCATCGTCTGCACCTGGCCGCGCACGGTCACGCGCGAGCCCTTCGGCAGGCCGGCGGCATTCGCGCGCAGCACGCGTTCGATGTCGGCGCTGACCGCGCCGAGATCGCGATCCTGCGTCGTTGCGAAGATGTCGTACAGCGGCGCGATGTCGTAGTGCGAGACGACCGCGTCGGTCTGACCGCGCACGATCGTCGCGAGGCCGCCGAGCAGTTGCGGGGCGCCCGTGCGGCCCGTGACGGGCAACGCGCGCAGGTCCGACAGCGACGTCATCCGGTACTGCGGCGTCTGCGCGACGATCGGATAGGACACGCCGTTGTGCGGATCGAGCCAGTAGGTCGGCGACACCTGGCTCGTGCCGGACAGGCTGGCGACCACCGCATTGGTGACGTCCTGCTCGGTGACGCCGAGCTGCGCGGCGCGCGCGCGGTCGACCGACACCGTGAACTGCGGATAGGTCGACGCCTGCTGCACGCGCGCATCGGCGACGCCCGGCACCGTGCGGATGCGGCGCAGCAGCTCGGTCGCGTACGCGCGGTTGGCTGCCCGGTCGGGGCCGGTCACCTGCACGTCGATCGGCGCGGGGGCGCCGAAGTTGAGGATCTGGCTCACGATGTCGGCGGGCAGGAACGAGAACGTCACGCCCGGAAACGCGCGCGGCAGCGCGGTGCGCAGTTGCTTCACGTAGCCGGCCGTCGGCGCGTGGTCGCCGGTGAGCGACACGAGGATGTCGCCGTCCTGCGGGCCGATCGTGCCGCTGTTGCTGTACGTGAGGTTGATCCCGCTGTTCGGCAGGCCCATGTTGTCGACGATGCTCGCGAGCGCGCGCGGCGGCACGACGCCGCGCACCGTGCGTTCGACGCGGTCGAACAGCGCGGCCGTTTCCTCGATGCGCGTGCCGATCGGTGCGCGCACGTGGATCGCGATCTCGCCCGAGTCGACCGACGGGAAGAAATTGCGGCCGAGCCCCGGCACCAGCACGAACGACACGGCGACCGCGGCGAGGAACAGTGCGACGAAGCGGCCGCGGTGGGCGAGGGCCAGCCCGAGCACGACGCGGTAGCCGGCGCGAAGCGCGGCGAAGCGGCGTTCGAAGCCTTGCTGGAACGCGACGAGCGGATTGCGTGCGCGCGGCGGCGCGAACGGCGCGCCGTGCGGCGCGAGCACGGCGGCCGGATGGGCGGCATGCGGCTTCAGCAGGTAACGGGCCATCATCGGCACGAACGTGCGGGACAGCACGAACGACGCGATCATCGCGAAGATCACGGCTTCGGCCATCGGCACGAACAGGAAGCGCGCGACGCCGTCGAGCAACAGCATCGGCACGAACACGATGCAGATGCACAGCAGCGACACGAAGGCCGGCGCGACGATCTGCGACGCGCCGTCGAGGATCGCGCTGCGCACGTCCTTGCCCTGTTCCAGGTGCCAGTTGACGTTCTCGATCGTGACGGTCGCGTCGTCGACCAGAATGCCGACGGCGAGCGCGAGCCCGCCGAGCGTCATCACGTTGAGCGTCTCGCCCGCGGCCGCCAGCGCGGCGATCGCCGCCAGCACCGCGAGCGGGATGGACGCGGCGATGATCAGCGTCGAGCGCCAGCTGCCGAGAAACAGCAGGATCATCGCGGAAGTGAGCGCCGCGGCGATCAGGCCTTCGCGCGCGACGCCGCTCACGGCGCCCTTGACGAACACCGACTGGTCGCCCATCACGACGAGCCGCAGCGACGGCGGCAGCGTCGCCTCGATGCGCGGCAACTGCGCCTTGACGCCCGCGATGATGTCGAGCGTCGACGCCGAGCCGCTTTTCAGCACGCTCATCAGCACCGCGCGGCGGCCGTCGACGCGCACGATGTTGCCCTGCGGCGGAAAGCCGTCGCGGACATGCGCGACGTCGCGCATGAAGATCACCGCGCCGTTAACCGTCCGGATCGGCAGCGCGTTGAGCTGGTCGATGGTCAGCGGGCTGTCGTTGAGGCGGATGTTGTATTCGAAGCCGCCGATCTTCTGCGTGCCGGCCGGGATGATCTGGTTCTGCTGCGCGAGCGCGGCCGCGACATCCTGCGCGGACAGCCCCTTGGCCTGCAGCGCCTGCGGGTCGAGGTCGATCTGCACCTGGCGCACCTTGCCGCCGTACGGCGACGGAATCGCGACACCCGCGACGGACAGCAACTGCGGCCGGATCACGTTGGTCGCGTAGTCGCCGAGCTGCTGTTCGTTCAGCGTGTCGCTGGTCAGCGCGAGCTGCAGCACCGGTACCGTCGACGCGTTGTAGTTGAGGATCTGCGGCGGCGTGGTGCCGGGCGGCATCTGCTTGAGCACGGTTTGCGAGATCGACGTGACCTGCGCGGTCGCGGTGCGGATGTCGACGCTCGGCTGGAAGAAGATCTTGACGATCCCGAAGCTGCGGAACGATTGCGACTCGATGTGCGCGACGTCGTTGACCGTCGTGCCGAGCGTGCGCTCGTAATACGTGACGATGCGCCCGGACATGTCGGCCGGCTGCAGGCCCGCGTAGTTCCATACGACGCTGATGACCGGGATCCGGATGTCGGGAAAGATGTCGGTTGGCGTGCGCAGCGCGGCGAGCGGCCCCGCGATCAGGATCAGCAGCGCGAGGACGATGAACGTGTAGGGGCGCGCGAGCGCGAGTCGGACGAGTTTCAGCATCGGCGAGGTCTCCGCCGGCGCGGGGCGCCGGCCTGTCAGCAAAGTGCCGAAGCGTGGCGGGCGCCCGATCCGGCTCGCGCAGTGTGCGAGGCGGCGCTTAACGCCGGGCGCGAGGCAGGATGAAAGATGTTTTAGGAAAGGGCACGGCGGGGGCGGACGGGCGCCGATTGTTACAAGACGTTAGCGCGGGCTTTCCGTTGCGATGTGACGCATCAGTTCTTACAAACTTGAAATATGCGGAGGCGGGGCTTGCCGTTATAGTCCAGTCATACATGACACAACCAGAAGAGGAATCCATGAAGACCTTGCGTGTTGCCTCGCTCTTGACCGGTATGACGGCCTTGCTCGTGTCGGGCGCAGCAATGGCGGGAGTCAATGTCGGGATCAACGTCGGCGTGCCGGCGCCGGTCTACGTCGCGCCCGCGCCCGTGTATGCGCCGCCGCCCCCGCCGCCGGTCGTCTACCAGCCTGCGCCGGTGTATGCGCCGGCGCCCGTGTACGCGCCGGGACCGGCGATCGTGATCGGCTGGCACGGCGACCGCTACTGGGATGGCCGCCGCTACTGGGGCCGCGACGACTGGTATCGCCACCATGGCGGGCGTCCCGGCTGGGACCGCGGTCACGGTCACTGGGACAACGGTCGCCACAACGGCTGGCGCTGATATGGCGCGGTGCGCGCGCGTGACGCGTGCGCGCCGTCTGCCCGTCAACAAGACCGGAAACCGCCCGCGTGGCGGTTTTCTTTTGGCCCGGCCGATTGAATGGGTAGAATCGTCCCACGTTACTACCCTCATTCGACCGACAGGGCCTCTATGACGAAGGGTTCGCCCCGGGCCGCCGCCGTGCGGGCCGGTTCCGGCGCGCTGCGTGCCGTACGGGCTGCCGGCCGCGCGGCCGCGGCGTTTGCGCTATGCGCCGCGCCGGCCACGCCGGCCGCGCACGCGGCCTATGCGATCGCGCAGTACGGCGAGCCGAAGTATCCGCCGGGTTTCAAGCATTTCGACTACGTCAACCCCGATGCGCCGAAGGGCGGCACGCTCGTGCTCGCGAACCCGAACCGGCTGACGTCGTTCGACAAGTTCAATCCGTTCACGATGCGCGGCAATCCGGCGCCGGGCATCGACATGCTGTTCGAGAGCCTCGCGACCGGCAGCTCGGACGAACCGGCATCCGCCTACGGGCTGCTGGCCGACGACATCGACGTCGCGCCCGATCGTCGTTCGGTCACGTTCCACCTGAATCCGCGCGCGCGTTTCTCGAACGGCGATCGCGTCACGGCCGACGACGTCAAGTTTTCGTTCGATACGCTGAAGAGCAAGCAGGCCGCGCCGCAGTTCGGCGCGTATTTCGCGGAAATCGCGAAGGCCGTGGTGGTCGATCCGGCCACCGTGCGCTTCGAGTTCCGCAGCGCGAACCGCGAGCTGCCGCTGATCGCCGGCGGCGTGCCGGTGTTCTCGCGCAAGTGGGGCGTGCGCGCGGACGGCTCGCGCATCCCGTTCGACCAGCTCGCGTTCGAGCAGCCGATCGGCAGCGGCCCGTATCTGATCGAGCGCTACGACAACGGCCGCACGATCACCTATCGGCGCAACCCCGCGTACTGGGGCGCCGACCTGCCGGTGCGGATCGGCACCAACAACTTCGAGCGGATCGTCTACAAGCTGTACGGCGACGGCGTCGCGCGGCTCGAGGCGTTCAAGGCCGGCGAATACGACGTGCTCGTCGAGTACATCGCGCGCAACTGGACGCGGCGCGACGTCGGCAAGCGTTTCGACAGCGGCGAGCTCGTCAAGCGCGAATTCCGCCAGCACAACGGCGCCGGCATGCAGGGTTTCTTCATGAACCTGCGCCGCCCGCTGTTTCGCGACGCGCGCGTGCGCCAGGCGCTCGACCTCGCGTTCGACTTCGAATGGCTGAACCGCCAGCTGTTCTACAGCGCGTACACGCGCCTCGACAGCTATTTCGCCGACACCGACCTGCAGGCGACCGGCATGCCGGGCGAGGGCGAGCTGAAGCTGCTCGAGCCGCTGCGCGCGCAGCTCGATCCGGCCGTGTTTGGCCCGATGGTCACGCAGCCGGACACGAATCCGCCGGGTTCGCTGCGCGCGAACCTGCTGAAGGCGCGCGCATTGCTCGCGCAGGCCGGCTGGACCTATCGCGACGGCGCGCTGCGCAACGCGAAGGGCGAGCCGTTCGCGTTCGAGATCCTCGACGATGCGGGTGGCGCGATGGAAGGCGTCGTGACCGCGTACCAGCGCAACCTCGCGAAGCTCGGCATCGCCGTACGTTTTCGCACGGCCGATTTCGCGCTGCTGCAGAAGCGTCTCGACGCGTTCGACTACGACATGACGACGATCCGCCTGCCGGGCGTGCAGGTGCCGGGCGCCGAGCAATATTCGCGTTACGCGAGCAAGTTCGCCGACGAGCCGGGCTCCGACAACCTTATCGGGCTGAAGTCGCCGGCCGTCGACGCATTGCTGCACGCGCTCGGTACCGCGCAGACGCGCGAGGATCTGCTCGACGCGACGCACGCGCTCGACCGCGTGCTGATGCACGGCTACTACGCGGTGCCGCAGTGGTACAGCACGACGCACCGGATCGCCTACAAGCGCTCGCTCGCCTATCCGCAGACGCTGCCGCTGTACTATTCGGCCGAAGGCTGGGTCGTGTCGACTTGGTGGGCGAAGCCCGATCACTGACCCGCACCCGCCTTTCGTCCAATCGCCCAACCGATCACGAGTCGACGCCCTATGTGGAGCTACATCCTCAAACGCCTGCTGCTGATGATCCCGACGCTCGTCGGCGTGCTGACGCTGACGTTCGCGGTGATCCAGTTCGTGCCGGGCGGCCCCGTCGAGCAGGCCGTGCAGGAATTGCGCAAGGGCGCGACGGAGCAGGGCGCGGTGCCGTTCGGCCTGCGCGCGCACACCGGCGTCGACGCGCAGCAGCTCGCGCAGCTCAAGGCGCTGTACGGGTTCGACAAGCCGCCGCTCGAACGCTACTGGCTGATGCTCAAGCGCTTCGCGCGCTTCGATCTCGGCGACAGTTACTTTCGCCACCAGAGCGTGTGGTCGCTGGTCGTGCAGAAGCTGCCCGTGTCGATCAGCATCGGGCTGTGGACCTTCTTCCTCACGTACCTGATCTCGGTGCCGCTCGGCATCGCGAAGGCCGTGCGCAACGGTTCGCCGTTCGACGTCGCGACCAGCCTCGTCGTGCTCGTCGGTTATGCGATCCCGGGTTTCGTGCTCGGCGTGCTGCTGCTCGTGCTGTTCGGCGGCGGCTCGTTCTGGCAGCTCTTTCCGCTGCGCGGCCTCACGTCGGACAATTTCGCGCAGCTGTCGCTCGTCGGCAAGGTGCTCGACTACCTGTGGCACATCGCGCTGCCGATCACGGCGTCGGTCGTCGGCAGCTTCGCGGTCGTCACGATGCTCACGAAGAACGCGTTCCTCGACCAGATCCGCCGGCAATACGTGCTGACCGCGCGCGCGAAGGGGCTCTCCGAGCGCAGCGTGCTGTGGAAGCACGTGTTCCGCAACGCGATGCTGCCGCTGATCGTCGGCTTCCCGGCTGCGTTCATCGGCGCGTTCTTCACCGGCAGCCTGCTGATCGAGACGCTGTTCTCGCTCGACGGCCTCGGGCTGCTGTCGTACGAGTCGGTCGTGCGGCGCGATTATCCGGTCGTGCTCGGCACGCTGTATCTGTTCACGCTGATCGGGCTCGCGACCAAGCTGCTCTCCGATCTCTGCTACGTGTGGGTCGATCCGCGCATTCAATTCGACAACCTGGAACGCTGACATGAAACGATCCATTCGCATGCCCGGCGTGATCGGGCGAGGGGCGCGATGAACCGGGCCGTCGCGTCATCCCGCATCGACGCCGCGCGCGCGCGCGTGTCGCCGTCGCCCGCGCGCCGCGTGTGGCAGCGCTTCAGGCAGCAGCGTCTCGGCTACTGGAGCTTCGTGATCTTCGTCGTCGCGTTCGCCGCGAGCCTCGCGGCGCCGCTGTGGTCGAACGACAAGCCGCTCGTCGTGCGCTACGACGGCCAGACCTATTTCCCGATGTTCCATGCGTATCCGGAAACGACCTTCGGCGGCGATTTCCCGACGCCGGCCGACTACCTCGATCCGTACGTGCGCAAGCGGCTCGAGGCGCCCGGCAACTTCGTCGTCTATCCGCCGAACCGCTATTACTACGACACGCTGAACTACTTCTCGAACGTGCCGAACCCGGCGCCTCCGTCGCGCGAGAACTGGCTCGGCACCGACGCGCAGGGGCGCGACCTGCTCGCGCGGCTCGTCTACGGGTTTCGCATCTCGGTCGAGTTCGGGCTGATCCTGACCGTGATCGGCACGCTGCTCGGGATCGCCGCGGGCGCCGTGCAGGGCTTCTTCGGCGGGCGCATCGACATCGTCGGGCAGCGGCTGATCGAGATCTGGAGCTCGCTGCCCGAGCTGTACCTGCTGATCATCTTCGCGTCGATCTTCGAGCCGAGCTTCCTGCTGCTGATCGTGCTGCTGTCGCTGTTCGGCTGGATCGGGCTCGCCGACTACGTGCGCGCGGAGTTCCTGCGCAACCGCACGCAGGACTACGTGCGCGCGGCCCGCGCGATGGGGCTCACGAACTGGCAGATCATCTGGCGCCACGTGCTGCCGAACAGCCTCACGCCGGTGATCACGTTCCTGCCGTTCCGGATGAGCGGCTCGATCCTCGCGCTCACGAGCCTCGATTTCCTCGGGCTGGGCGTGCCGCCGCCGACGCCGAGCCTCGGCGAATTGCTCGCGCAGGGCAAGGGCAACCTCGACGCGTGGTGGATCTCGCTGTCGACGTTCGGCGTGCTGGTCGCGACGCTGCTGCTGCTGACCTTCATGGGCGATGCGCTGCGCAATGCGCTCGACACGCGGATCGCCGATTCGGTGCGCGCGGCGGGAGGGCAGCGATGAGCGAGCCGACCGTATCGACGCAGCACGAGCCGCTGCTGTCGCTCGAGCATCTGCGCGTGCGCTTCGGCGACACGGTCGCGGTGGACGACGTGACGCTGGCGATCGGCCGCGGCGAGCGCGTCGCGCTCGTCGGCGAGTCGGGTTCCGGCAAGAGCGTGACCGCGCTGTCGATCCTGCGGTTGCTGCGCGACGCGGAGGTCAGCGGCGCGATCCGCTTCGCGGGGCAGGACCTTTCGACCAGGAGCGAGCGCGAGATGCGCGGGCTGCGCGGCTCGGACATCGCGATGATCTTCCAGGAGCCGATGACGGCGCTCAACCCGCTGTATACGATCGGCGTGCAGATCGGCGAGACGATCGTGCTGCACGACGGCGTCTCGGCCGTCGAGGCGCGCAAGCGCGCGATCGCGCTGCTCGCGCGCACGGGCATCGCGGAGCCGGACCGGCGCGTCGACAGCTATCCGCACCAGTTGTCGGGCGGCCAGCGGCAGCGCGCGATGATCGCGATGGCGCTCGCGTGCCGGCCGCGGCTGCTGCTCGCCGACGAGCCGACCACCGCGCTCGACGTGACGATCCGCGCGCAGATCGTCGACCTGTTGCTGGAGCTGCAGCGCGAGGAAGCGGAAAAGCGCGGGATGGCGATCCTGCTGATCACGCACGACCTGAATCTGGTGCGGCATTTCGCCGAGCGCGTCGCGGTGATGGAGCATGGCCGGCTCGTCGAGAGCGGGCCGGTCGAGCGGATCTTCGCGCAACCCGAGCATCCGTATACGCAGCGGCTGCTGAACAGCCGGCCGCAGCGCACGGTCATGCCGGTGATGCCGATCGCGCCCGTCGTGCTCGACGCGCGACACGTGAGCGTGCAGTTCGCGCGCAAGCGGCCGGGCTTCGCGGGCTGGTTCGGCACGGTGCCGGTGACGGCCGTCGCCGACGTGTCGGTGTCGGTGCGGCAGGGCGAGACGCTCGGCATCGTCGGGGAATCCGGGTCGGGGAAGTCGACGCTCGCGATGGCGCTGCTCGGGCTGCAGAAGACGGCCGGCGGCGAGATCGAATTCCAGGGGCGCGCGCTATCGAGCTATCGCGGCCGCGAGCAGACCGCGCTGCGCTCGAACATGCAGGTGGTCTTTCAGGATCCGTTCAGTTCGCTTTCGCCGCGTCACACGATCGAGCGGATCGTCGGCGAGGGGCTCGAACTGCATCGCCCGGACATGACGCCCGACGCGCGCCGCGCGAAGTCGCTCGCGGTGCTGCGCGAGGTGGGCCTCGACCGCACGGTGCTGCAGCGTTATCCGCACGAATTCTCGGGCGGCCAGCGCCAGCGGATCGCGATCGCGCGGGCGCTGGTGCTGGAGCCGCGGATCCTGATCCTCGACGAGCCGACGTCGGCGCTCGACGTGTCGATCCAGCAGCAGGTGCTGAAGCTGCTCGCGAATTTGCAACAGAAATACAACCTCGGCTATGTGTTCATCAGCCACGACCTGGAGGTGATCGGCGCGATGGCGCACCGCGTCGCGGTGATGCAGGACGGCGCCGTCGTCGAGTCGGGGGACGTGTCCGACATCTTCGCTAGACCGTCACATCCTTACACACAAAAGCTGTTGAAAGCGGTCTGGAAAGCGTGATAGGCGTCCAATGGTCTGATCATCTCGATTGTATTTATTAATTTGTTTTGACAAACGATTACGCGCTGGCTAGTATCGACCGAAATTTTCCGCCAATCAGCTGATTTTTAAGCACATTCCATCGACCAATGCAGCATCGATCCCTGACCCAGGCATGCGCGCGCACCATCGCCGGGCTATTCATCGGCGCCCTGTTCGCAGCAGCTCCCGGCGCGTTCGCCGACGAAGTCAGCAGTTTTAACCAGAATGTCACCAATTCGACTCAGATCGGGTCGGGTTCCTCCCTCCAGCAGGCCAGCACGCAGCCGTCGAGCGGCGGCGCGAAGTCGTTCCTCGCCGGCATGGCCGGCAAGGCGGGCGACGTGGTCGTCGGCGCGCTGAACATGATCGGCGTGCGTTATCGCTGGGGCGGCAACTCGCCGGATTCGGGCCTCGACTGCAGCGGCTTCGTCCGCTACGTGTTCCAGGACACGCTCGGCATGTCGCTGCCGCGTCGCGCGGAAGAGATGAGCCGCGTCGGCGAGAAGGTGAGCATGAGCAACCTGAAGCCGGGCGATCTGGTGTTCTTCAACACGATGCGCCGTACGTTCTCGCACGTCGGCATCTACATCGGCGACAACAAGTTCGTGCACTCGCCGTCGACGGGCAGCACCGTTCGCGTCGACGATCTCGACAGCGGCTACTGGGAAAAGCGGTTCACCGGCGCGCGCCGCATCGAATCGGAATTCCCGGCGATGAAGCCGGAAGACCTGCGGCGCGTGCGCGCGACGATCGGCGACGATTCGGCGAACGGCAACAACTGACGTTCGCCGGTCGGTCGGACCGGAAAAACCCTGTCACCGAAAGGCGGCAGGGTTTTTTGTTTTTGGGGCCGGCGTTGGTGGCGAGGCGGGTCGCGAGGCGGCGGCCCGGGCCGCCCGTTGCGGCGACAGCCGGGCTTACGCGGCAGCCACGCCGCGCGCGGCCGCGAGCTTGCGTTGCAGTTCCGGCATGATCCGCGCGACCGCTTCCTCGCCCGCGAGGATCGCCGCGTTGCGCTGGTTGAAGTCGCTGCCGCCCATCGCCGCGAGGTTCGGGCGGATCACGACGTCCGCGTACTTGTCGAGCTCGTAGGTCTTGATCGTCTGGCCCATGATCGTGAAGGTCTGCAGCAGCATCTCGATCGGGTTGTTGGTTGCCGCGCCGTCCGGCCGCGCCGAGATGTCGACCGCGATCACGAAGCTCGCGCCCATCTTGCGCGCGTACGACGCGGGCACCGGGCTCACGAGGCCGCCGTCGACATATTCGCGATTGCCGATCTTCACCGGTTCGAACACCGACGGCACGCTGCACGACGCGCGCACCGCGAGGCCGGTGTTGCCCTGCTGGAACAGGATCGGCTGGCCGCTCTGCAGATCCGTCGCGACGACGCCGAGCGGCTTCGCCATCTTCTCGATCGGCCGGTTGTTGAGCGTCTTGTTCAGGAAGTTCTGCAGCGCGACGCCTTGCAGCAGGCCGCGCGAGCGGAACGGCAGCGCCCAGTCGCTGATGGCCGCCTGGTCCATGTCGAGCGCGATCTTGTTGATCTGCAGCGCGCTCATGCCGGACGCATACAGCGCGCCGACCACCGATCCCGCGCTCGTGCCGGCGACGATCTCGACCGGGATGCCGCGCGCCTCGAGCGCCTTCAGCACACCGATGTGCGAGAAGCCGCGCGCGGCGCCGCCGCCGAGCGCGATGCCGATCTTCACGGGCTTCTCCTGCGACTGGGCCGGGTTGGGGCGGGACTTGTCGCCGAATGACGTGCAGGCGGCGAGGCTGGCGGACGCGCAGGCGATCGTGAAGTGGCGGCGCGACAGGCGAGGGGACGACATCGAATGGTTCTCCGGCGGCTTGGCGGCGGGTTACACGGCCCGCGGCGGCGATAGGTTTCGAGCGGCCGCGCGGCAGGTTCCGGGCGGCCGGCGCCGCGCCGGCTGGCGGCCGCGGCGCGCACATCATAAAGCAAGCGGCGCGCTTGGCGCGATGTCCGGCGCGAGTATAATTCCGGCTTCTTTCCCGTTCCGGGCGTCGCCGGCTCCGTTGCTGTCCGGGCTGCCGCCGCCGTCCCGCGTCGAATCATTCATGCGCCCCAGGCGTTCGAGTTACCGTTTATGACCCGTCCTGTCCGTACCCGCTTCGCGCCGAGTCCCACCGGCTTCATTCACCTCGGCAACATCCGCTCCGCACTGTATCCGTGGGCATTCGCCCGCAAGATGAAGGGCACGTTCGTGCTGCGCATCGAGGATACCGACGTCGAGCGTTCGTCGCAGGAAGCGGTCGACGCGATCCTCGAGGGGATGCAATGGCTCGGCCTGGATTTCGACGAAGGCCCGATCTACCAGATGCAGCGGATGGACCGCTATCGCGAGGTGCTCGCGCAGATGCTCGAGAAGGGCCTCGCCTACCCGTGCTACATGTCGGCCGAGGAACTCGACGCGCTGCGTGAGCGCCAGCGCGAAGCCGGCCTGAAGCCGCGTTATGACGGCACGTGGCGTCCGGAGCCCGGCAAGGTGCTGCCGGAGCCGCCGGCCGGCGTGAAGCCCGTGCTGCGCTTCCGCAATCCGCTGACGGGCACGGTCGTGTGGGACGACGCGGTGAAGGGGCGTGTCGAGATCTCGAACGAGGAACTCGACGACCTCGTGATCGCGCGCCCGGACGGCACGCCGATCTACAACTTCTGCGTGGTGGTGGACGACATGGACATGGGCATCACGCACGTGATCCGTGGCGACGACCACGTGAACAACACGCCGCGCCAGATCAACATCCTGAATGCGCTCGGCGGCGAGCCGCCCGTCTACGCGCACCTGCCGACCGTGCTGAACGAGCAGGGCGAGAAGATGAGCAAGCGGCACGGCGCGATGAGCGTGATGGCGTACCGCGACGCGGGCTTCCTGCCGGAGGCGGTCGTCAACTATCTCGCACGCCTCGGCTGGTCGCACGGCGACGCCGAGATCTTCTCGCGCGAGCAGTTCGTCGAATGGTTCGATCTCGAGCATCTCGGCAAGTCGCCCGCGCAGTACGACCACAGCAAGCTGAGCTGGCTGAACGCGCATTACATCAAGGAAGCCGACAACGCGCGCCTTGCCGAACTCGCGAAGCCGTTCCTCGACGCGCTCGGCATCGACGACGCGGCGATCGCGACGGGTCCGGCGCTCGACGCGGTGGTCGGCCTGATGAAGGATCGCGCGACGACGGTCAAGGAGATCGCCGAAGGCGCGACGATGTTCTACCGGGTGCCGGCACCGGAAGCCGACGCACTTGCTCAGCACGTGACCGATGCGGTGCGCCCGGCGCTGGCCGATCTCGCCGCCGCGCTGAAGGCGGCCGACTGGACGAAGGAAGCGGTGTCGGCCGCGCTGAAGGCGACGCTTGCCACGCACAAGCTGAAGATGCCGCAGCTCGCGATGCCGGTGCGTCTGCTGGTGGCGGGCACGACGCATACGCCGTCGATCGATGCGGTACTCGTGCTGTTCGGTCGCGACGTCGTGGTGTCGCGCATCGAGGCCGCGCTCGCCTGAGGTCGTGCGTCGACGAAGCTGTCCGCGTGCGGGGGCGCGGCAGCTTCGCAAAATATTTCGCGCGAATCGCAAAAAGGGTATTTACAAGTTCAAAGTAGGTCCATATAATCTCATTTCTGTTCTGCAAGGGGGTATAGCTCAGCTGGGAGAGCGCTTGCATGGCATGCAAGAGGTCAGCGGTTCGATCCCGCTTACCTCCACCAACAGAACAAGCTGAGTTGATTTGCGAAGCAGTGGTGGTAATAAATGCTTCACAAAATGATTCAAAGCAGTTAGAATTTCGGCCTTCGCTGTTGACCAGAAGTGAATAGCGAAAGTCAGACGGATCTGAAAAGATCATGTCCCCTTCGTCTAGAGGCCTAGGACATCACCCTTTCACGGTGAGTACAGGGGTTCGAATCCCCTAGGGGACGCCAGATTCAGCGGCGTTTCGTCGTAGAAGTGTCGCGAGGCTTGCAGGAACGTAACCGACGTCCTGCGGGTTGGGTAAGAAAGCTGGAGCGGTAGTTCAGTCGGTTAGAATACCGGCCTGTCACGCCGGGGGTCGCGGGTTCGAGTCCCGTCCGCTCCGCCAGAACGAAGCCCGTTCAAGACGTTTTTGAGCGGGCTTTTGTATTAAGGATGTAAGCAGTACGTTGTCCCCTTCGTCTAGAGGCCTAGGACATCACCCTTTCACGGTGAGTACAGGGGTTCGAATCCCCTAGGGGACGCCAGATTCAGCGGCGTTTCATCGAAGTGTCGCAACGCGTGCAGGAACGTGACGAGATCCTGCAGGCGGTGGTGCAGAAAGCTGGAGCGGTAGTTCAGTTGGTTAGAATACCGGCCTGTCACGCCGGGGGTCGCGGGTTCGAGCCCCGTCCGCTCCGCCAGAACGAAGCCCGTTCAAAGAACGTTTTTGAACGGGCTTTCTCGTTAAGGATGTAAGCAGTACGTTGTCCCCTTCGTCTAGAGGCCTAGGACATCACCCTTTCACGGTGAGTACAGGGGTTCGAATCCCCTAGGGGACGCCAGATTTCGGCGTCGTTCGAACAAACGATGCGCCGGCAGGAAGTAACCGACGCCTGCCAGGCAAGCAGCAAGACTGGAGCGGTAGTTCAGTCGGTTAGAATACCGGCCTGTCACGCCGGGGGTCGCGGGTTCGAGTCCCGTCCGCTCCGCCAAAAAATGAAGAAGCCCGCCTCGTGCGGGCTTTTTCATTTGCATCGTCGTCGCGCCCGCTGGCGGGCGCGTGACCGCGGAGCGGAGGAAGCCGCCTGCGCGGCTTCCGGCGGGACTCGAAGGGATGCGCGTGCACGCGCATCCGCGGCCTGCAGGATGTAGGCGAGTCCCGTCCGCTCCGCCAAAAAATGAAGAAGCCCGCCTCGTGCGGGCTTTTTCATTTGCATCGTCGTCGCGCATATCGCCGGTCGCGCACCCGCCCACCGCTACGAGAAATTCGCGATTGCATCCGCGCGCGACTGCGCTATCGTGGCGGGATGCGTTCTTGACCCCTGCGTGATGCTCGACCCGACCGACCTGCGACTCCTGTATCAGCTCCGGCCCGCGGAACCCGGCGATTTCCCGTTCGCCGAAGCGCTGACGCACGGCAACATGGGCGGCTATTACAAGCGCCATGGACTCGTGTGGCGCAGCGACCTGTTCTACGCGAGCTGGCGTGAATCCGAGAACTTCATCCTCGAGGCCGACGGCGAGCGCATCGGCGTGCTGCGCGTGACCGAGGAAGGCGATTCGCTGCACATCCGCGACGTGCAGATCGCGGCCGGCCATCGCGGGCAGGGGGCCGGCACCTACATGCTCGACATGTCGCATCGCTGGGCGCGTGCGCGCGGGCTGCACGAACTGCAGCTGCGCGTGTTCGTCGACAATCCCGCCGCGCGCCTTTACCTGCGCATGGGCTACCGGGTCGCCGGGCCGCGGCTCTCGCAGCTGGGCTCGATCCGCCACATGGTGCGGCCGGTCTGACGGTCCGGCGATGCGGCGCGCGGTCAGCGAGCCGCGTCGATCGCGTTGTCGTCGGGTGTTTCGTCTTCCGCGAGGCTGCCTTCCGCGCCGCGATGCTCGTAGCCGCGCAGCATGAACGCGCGCGGGCTTTGACCGAAGGCACGGCGGAACATCGCCGAGAACGCGCTCTGGCTCTGGTAGCCGAGTTCGCGCGCGATATGCGACAGCGGGCGCCCCTGGTTCAGCAGCGGGATCGCCCGCGCCAGCAGCGCCTGCTGGCGCCACTGCGAAAAGCTCACGCCCAGCTCCTGCTTGAAGAGCCGCGAAATCGTGCGTGTGCTCGCGCCGACCTCGCTCGCCCAGTGTTCGAGCGACTCCGCATGCGCCGGGTGCGCGAGCACCGATTCGCACAGCATGCGCAGACGCTTCTCGTCGGGCATCGGCACCGCGAGCGGCAGCGGTTCGGCGTGGCTCAGCTCGTCGAGCACGAGGCCGCACAGCAGCCGCTCGCGCGCGGCGCTCAGGTCGCGTGCGTCGAGCGCGACGATCAGCTCGCGCAGCAGCCCCGTCACCTCGACGACGCGGCACGCGTCGAGCCCGTCCGGCACGATCGACTCGTCGATATACAGCGTCCGCAGATAGGCCTCCTCGACGATCACGACCTCGTGCGTCACGTGCGGCGGCACCCAGATCGCGCGGGACGGCGGCACCATCCACGTCGTGCCGGTCGTCGCGACGCGCAGCACGCCGCGCGACGCATACGCGAGCTGCGCCCACGCGTGCGTATGCAGCGGGATGCGGCGGCCGGCGTCGACCTGCCGCGCGCGCACGCGCATCGGATGGACGGCGGTCGGCGCGAATTCGGGCGGAATGTCGATGACGTCGTACGGGTTCGATGCGTCGGCTTGGACGGGCGGATTCATGGGCGGTTCGGGCAGCGCGGCGGCGATGCCGTTATTTTAGAAGGCGCAGCGCGTGCGCATGCGGCGGTTTCCCGGGCGATCATGCCGTGTTCAAATGAACGTTGTGTGGGCGCCGGCGCTTCCCGGGCAGCGGGCCGCCGCTGCGAGCGCCGGCGGCTTCGAACCATCCGGCCGGTATCGCGGTCTATCGTGGCAGGCGCATTTTCATGTAAAGCGCGCGAACACGGCAATCACGAATCGAAGAGGAGAACCACGATGCGTTACGTATTCGTCTACGGCACCTTGCGTGCCGGACAAGCCAACGACATCGGCCATGCGGCCGCACGGCACGGAATCGCGGCGCCGACGCTGCTGGGCGCGGCCGCGCTGCCGGGCGAGCTGTACGATTTCGGCACGTATCCGGGAATGATCGCCGGGCCGGTGTCCGGCAAGTCGCTGGTCTGGGGCGATGTCTACGAGGTCGACGAGCGACTCGTCCCCGTGCTCGACGAGATCGAGCGCGTCTATCCGGGCGTCGACTCGCTGTTCAAGCCGGAAGAAGTGACCGTCGCGCTGGGCGGCCGGCAGTATGCATGCCTGTATTATCCGATCGCCGCGCATGCGGTCGCCGGGCGTCCGCGTATCGAATCGGGTGACTGGGCCCAGCACCGACGCGAGCAGGAAACCGCGTGAGCGTTCCGGCGGCAGCCGGATTCGCGTCAAATGAAAAAGCGCCCCGCGGGGCGCTTTTTTGCGGTCATCGCAGGGGACGGGCGGCGACGCGTGGCCGGCCGCCGGTCGCTGCGTGTCGCGACGTCAGATTTCCTCGTACAGCGGCAGCGTCAGGAATTCGGTGAAGCCTTCCGACGTCGACATCTGTTCGAAGATGGCCGCGGCGCGCTCGTACGGCTGCGTGTTGCCGCCGACCGAGCGCTTGACGTTGTCGAGCTCGATCTTCGCGAATGCGCGCACGAGCTCGGCCGTGACCTTGCGGCCGTCGTCGAGCACGCCCTTCGGCGAGCGGATCCACTGCCACACCTGCGAGCGGGAGATCTCGGCCGTGGCCGCGTCTTCCATCAGGTTGTGGATCGGCACGCAGCCGTTGCCGTCGAGCCATGCACCGAGGTAGTGGATGCCGACGTTGATGTTGTTGCGCAAGCCGGCCTCGGTGATCGGCGCTTCCGGCTGGAAGTCGAGCAGGTTGCTGCCTTCGACCTGCACGTCGTCGCGCTGCTTCGCGATCTGGTTCGGCCGGTCGCCGAGCACCTTGACGAACTCTTCCATCGCGATCGGCACGAGGCCGGGGTGCGCCACCCAGCCGCCGTCGTAGCCGTCGGTCGCGTCGCGCTGCTTGTCCGAGCGCACGCCGCCCATCGCCTTGTCGTTCGCTTCCGGATCGTTCTTGATCGGGATCAGCGCGCTCATCCCGCCGATCGCCGGCGCGTTGCGCTTGTGGCAGGTCTTCAGCAGCAGCAGCGCGTACGCGCGCATGAACGGCACCGTCATCGTGATCTTCGAACGGTCCGCGAGGCAGAAGTCACGGTCGTTCTTGAATTTCTTGATCGCCGAGAAGATGTAGTCCCAGCGGCCGGCGTTCAGCCCCGAGCTGTGTTCGCGCAGTTCGAACAGGATCTCGTCCATCTCGAACGCGGCAAGGATCGTCTCGATCAGCACCGTCGCGCGGATCGTGCCGCGCGGCACGCCGACCGCTTCCTGCGCGGCGACGAAGATGTCGTTCCACAGGCGCGCCTCGAGATGGCTTTCCATCTTCGGCAGGTAGAAGTACGGGCCCGAGCCGCGCGCGATCAGTTCCTTCGCGTTGTGGAACAGGAACAGCGCGAAATCGAAGATGCCGCCGGACACGCGCTGGCCGTCGACCGTCACGTGCTTCTCGTCGAGGTGCCAGCCGCGCGGACGCACGATCAGCGTCGCGACCTTGTCGTTCAGCCGGTACGACTTGCCGTTCTGCTCGAGCGAGATCGTGCGGCGCACCGCGTCCTTCAGGTTGATCTGGCCGTCGATCTGGTTGGTCCAGCTCGGCGCATTCGAGTCCTCGAAGTCCGTCATGTACGAATCGGCGCCCGAGTTCAGCGCGTTGATGATCATCTTGCGCTCGACGGGCCCCGTGATCTCGACACGGCGGCATTGCAGGTCGGCCGGCAGCGGCGCGACCTTCCAGTCGCCTTCGCGGATCGACTTCGTTTCGGCCAGGAAGTCGGGGCGCTCGCCCGCGTCGAGGCGTTTGGTGCGCTCGACGCGCGCCTGCAGCAGCGTCTGGCGACGCGGTTCGAACGCGCGGTGCAGCGCGGCGACGAGTTCCAGTGCCGCGGGCGTCAGGATCGCTTCGTAACCCGGCTTGATTTCGCCGGTGATCGTCATGCCTTGCGGCAGCGTGATCGGGGTGCTCATGAGTCTCATCTCCTTGGTCGGTCAGTTGCGGTTTCGGTGAAGGGGGAAGGCGGCAGCGCCGCGAACGTCATGCGCCCGGGCCGGGGCGCGTGCGGTTTGCGGGCCTGCCGGACGGAGCCGGGGCGGCGAGGAAGGCGAGCAGATCGGCCATGCCGGTGCCCGTGCCGTCGGGCGGCGCGCCGAGTTCCTCGGCGGGCGCGCCCGTACGGTTGAGCCAGAACGTCGTGTAGCCGAACCAGACGGCACCGGCGACGTCCCACGCGTTCGACGACACGAACACGATGCCGCGCGGGTTCGACCCGAACGCGGCGGTGCCGAGCGCGTAGGCGGCCGGACTCGGCTTGTACGCACGCGCCGTGTCGGCCGACAGCACGCGATCGAACAGTCCGGACATGCCGGCGCTCTTGATCGCGATGTCGAGCATCTGCGGGGTGCCGTTCGACAGGATCCCGAGCGGCGGGCGCGGTTCGAGCGCGCGCAGCTTGCGCAGCGCGGGCACGGTGTCGGGATAGGTGGACAGGCACGCGTATTCGTCCATCAGCCGCTTCTCGGCCGCGCTGTTCAGCGCCAGGCCGAGCCGGCGCGCGGCGAAGCGCAGCGCGTCGAGCGTGATGTCCCGGAACGGGCGATAGCGCGCACCGCCCGGATCGGCGAGCGTGCGCAGTTGCGAGTATTCGATTTGCTTGCGTCGC
This sequence comes from Burkholderia sp. L-4, assembly GCF_056856535.1. Lineage (NCBI taxonomy): Bacteria > Pseudomonadati > Pseudomonadota > Betaproteobacteria > Burkholderiales > Burkholderiaceae > Burkholderia > Burkholderia sp. L-4. The sequence continues at coordinate 2,321,889 of NZ_JBXEOX010000001.1, read as the reverse complement.
CACAGCTGCGACAACCGTTCCCCGTGTCCGGGAAACATCTGCTCCGCCGCGGCCAGGACCGCGCGCACGTCGAACAACGTGCCGAATGCGTCGAAGAGGATGGCGTCGGGAGAGGAGAGTGTCGTTGTGGCCGACATAGCCTTGCGCTCCAGTTTCAGAGGTCGGATCGATTCTATTCGTGATCGTATGGTCTAAAAAAGACGCTATTCATCACTTGATCTTTTACTTTCATATACCTAATCTTGAGCGGCTCAAGCTATTTGACGGACGGCGGTGCCGTCCTCGCGACTCATGGACCGGTTCAAGCAGATCGAAACGTTCGCCGCGGTCGCGGCGAAGGGCAGCCTGTCGGCGGCCGCGCACGCGGAAGGGGTCGCGCCGGCGATCATCGGCCGCCGCCTCGACGCGCTCGAGGAGCGGCTCGGCGTGAAGCTGCTGGTGCGCACCACGCGCAAGCTCACGCTGACGTTCGAAGGCTCGGCGTTTCTCGAGGATTGCCAGCGGATCATCAACGACATGCAGAACGCGGAGGCGAGCGTGTCGGCCGGCGGCGTCAAGGCGAGCGGCCACCTGCGGATTTCCGCGCCGGCCGGCTTCGGCCGGCGGCACGTCGCGCCGCTCGTGCCCGAATTCAGCGTCGGGCATCCGGACGTATCGGTCACGCTCGACTTGTCCGACCGGATGGTCGACCTCGTCAACGAGGGGTTCGATTGCGCGGTGCGGCTCGGCGAGCTGCCCGATTCGTCGCTCGTGTCGCTGAAGCTCGGCAAGAACCGCCGCGTCTGCGTCGCGTCTCCCGCCTATCTGGCGCGGCGCGGCACGCCGGTCACGCTCGCGGAGCTGGCACGGCACAACTGCCTCGCGCTCGCGGCGAACGCGAACCAGCAGCGCGGCTGGACGTTCCAGGAGGGCAACAAGGTCGTGTCGATCCGCGTGAACGGCACGATGGAATGCTCGGACGGCGCGGTGCTGCACGAGTGGTGCCTCGAAGGTTACGGCCTGGCATGGCGTTCGTGGTGGGAGGTCGGCGACGACATCGCGGCCGGCCGGCTCGTCAGCGTGCTCGACGCGTTTGCCGCGCCGCCGATCGGCATCCACGCGGTGTTTCCGCAGCGCCGTCATCTGCCGCTGCGCGTGCGCCTGTTTCTCGATTACCTGAAGCACACGTACGAGCAGCCCGGTTATTGGGGCGAGCAGGCGGCGCGCGCCCGCGCGTTTCCGATATGAGGGCGAACCCGCTGCCGGTGCCGGTCGAGCGATTTCGCGCACTACAATCGTAGGAGGCATCTCCGATGCGTCGCGGCCGGTCCCGCTGGGCTCGCGGCGCGCGGCGTGCGATTGACGAAGGAGGGCGCGATGTTCCGGCACATCCTCGTTCCAACCGACGGTTCCGAACTGTCGCAGAAGGCGATCGACGGCGCGATCGACCTGGCGCGCGCGGTCGGCGCGCGCGTGACGGCCTACGCGTGCCTGCCGCAGTACCCGTACTCGCCGTTTTCCGAAGTGATCATCGAACCGCCCGCCGATTTCCGCGCGCGCAGCGAGCGCGAGGCACGCGCGCATCTCGGCGAGGTCGAAGCGGCCGCGCGGGCGGCCGGTGTCGTCTGCGACACGTGGACGAGCGTGCATCCGTCGCCGTATCTCGGCATCATCGAGGCGGCCGAACGCGGCGGTTGCGACGTGATCTTCATGGCGTCCCACGGACGCCGCGGGCTCGGCAGCCTGCTGATCGGCAGCGAGACGCAGCGCGTGCTGACCCATACGAAAATTCCGGTGATCGTTTATCGGTAGGGCGGTGCCGCCCTCGGCCGGGCGGCCAGCGTCGCAAAAAAGGGCGCGCCGGACGAAGCCGGCGCGCATCGTTGCAGGCGGCCCGCAGGCCGCGCGGCCGGTCGCGCGATTCGCATCGCGCGCCTGCCGTCTCCTCCCTGATTGTTGTCCGGTGGCCGGCGCCGCGCCGTGACGAGGCGCGCCCCGGCGCGGCGTTTGCGCGTGTTACGCGACCTTCTTGCCGTCGAAGAACTGTTCGTCCTCGGTCGAGCCGTGCAGCGCGGTCGTCGACGCTTCGCGCTCGACCGTCTGCGTCACCGCGTCGAAGTAGCCGGTGCCGACTTCGCGTTGATGCTTGACGGCCGTGAAGCCCTTGTCGGCGGCCGCGAACTCGGCCTGCTGCAATTCGACGAACGCGCTCATCTGCGTGCGGGCATAGCCGTGCGCGAGGTTGAACATCGAGTAGTTCAGCGCGTGGAAGCCGGCCAGCGTGATGAACTGGAACTTGTAGCCCATCGCACCGAGTTCCTTCTGGAACTTCGCGATCGTCGCGTCGTCGAGGTTCTTCTTCCAGTTGAACGACGGCGAGCAGTTGTACGACAGCAGCTTGCCCGGGAACTGCTTGTGGATCGCTTCCGCGAACTTCTTCGCGTACTCGAGATCCGGCTTGCCGGTTTCGCACCAGATCAGGTCGGCGTACGGCGCGTACGCGAGGCCGCGCGAGATCGCCTGCCCGAGGCCCGGCTTGGTGCGGAAGAAGCCCTCCACCGTGCGCTCGCCGGTCAGGAACGGCTTGTCGTTGTCGTCGACGTCGGACGTGATCAGGTCGGCCGCTTCCGCGTCGGTACGCGCGACCAGCACGGTCGGCGTGCCCATCACGTCGGCCGCGAGACGCGCGGCCGACAGCTTCGCGACGGCTTCGCGCGTCGGCACCAGCACCTTGCCGCCCATGTGGCCGCACTTCTTCACCGACGCGAGCTGGTCCTCGAAGTGGACGCCCGATGCGCCGGCCTCGATCATCGCCTTCATCAGCTCGAACGCGTTCAGCACGCCGCCGAAACCGGCTTCCGCGTCGGCGACGATCGGTGCGAAGAAGTCGACATAACCTTCGTCGCCCGGGTTCTTGCCTTCCGACCACTGGATCTGGTCGGCGCGCGTCAGCGTGTTGTTGATGCGCTTCACGACGAGCGGCACCGAGTTCGCCGGGTACAGCGACTGGTCCGGGTACATTTCTCCCGCGACGTTCGCATCGCCGGCCACTTGCCAGCCGGACAGGTAGATGGCCTTCAGGCCGGCCTTCACCTGCTGCATCGCCTGGTTGCCGGTCAGCGCGCCGAGCGCGTTGACGAACGGTTCGTTGTTGATGAGGCCCCACAGCTTTTCCGCGCCGCGCTTGGCCAGCGTGTGCTCGATCGGGACCGAGCCGCGCAGGCGGACGACGTCCTCCGCCGAGTAGCCGCGCTTGATGCCCTTCCAGCGCGGATCGGTTTCCCATTGCTTCTGCAGTTCCAGTGCCTGTTGCTGACGCGACATGATGAGCTCCTTGATGCGGTGTATTGCCGAATGCGCCGAATCTGACGGTCGTGATGCGGTTCGCGAAGCGGGGCGCGTGCCATTCCGTTTCGTGAAGTCTTGTATAAGAGTCTAGGCAAATCGGCAGGCGCGAAACAGGGGGCTTTGCACGGGATCGGGTAAATTTTTAACCGTTTTAAATCAACGATTTATATTTATCATTTCGAGATAAGAAATGCTCTTTCCCATCCCGCAATCGCACCGGTTGTGCCGTGCAACATGATTTTTTACGACGCAAAAAAATTTTTCGCATCGTGAAATGTCGGGCGAGGCGAAAAAAACCGGCGCAGGTGCGCCGGTCGGCTGGACGGGTGGGGCCCATCCATGGGGCGGCGGCGAGGCGCCGCCCGTGCGTGCTTACGACGCGGAGTTGCTGCGGCGCGGGCCGCCGCTGCGCTGGCCGTCGCGACGCGGGCCGCCGTCACGGCTGCCACCCGGCTTGCCGCTCCAGCCGCCGCCATTGCCGCCGCCGTAGCTGCGGCCGCCGCTGCCGTTGCCGGCGTAACCGCCGCCCGGCTTGCCGCCGAAGCGACGCCCGCCGCCGTTACCGCCGCCCGGACGGCCGCGGCCGCCGGTGCCGCCGTTGCGCGGGGGCGCCTTGCGCGGCTCGAACCCTTCGATCACGTTGACCGGCAGCGGCGAGCGCACGAAGCGCTCGATGCGCTTGAGCGCGCCTTGCTCGGCGTGGTGCACGAGGCTCACTGCCGTGCCCGAACGGCCTGCGCGGCCGGTACGGCCGATACGGTGAACGTAATCTTCCGCGAATTTCGGCAGGTCGTAGTTGAACACGTGCGTGATGCCCGGGATGTCGATGCCGCGTGCCGCGACGTCGGTGGCCACCAGCACGCGCACGCGGCGCTCGCGCAGCGCACGGATCGTGCGGTTGCGCGCGCCCTGCGGCAGGTCGCCGTGCAGCGCGGCCGATTCGAAGCCTGCATCGGCAAGACGGCCGGCGAGCTGGTCGGCGTCGATCTTGGTCGCCGTGAAGATGATGGCCTGGTCGAGTGCGTCGTCGCGCAGCAGGTGATCGAGCAGGCGATCCTTGTGGTCGCGGTCGTCGACGTAGTGCACGGTCTGCGCGATGTTGGCGCGCGACTCGAGGCGCTGCTGGATCTCGATGCGTTCCGGATCCTTCAGCAGGCGGCTCGTCAGCGAACCGATCTTGCCGTCGAGCGTGGCCGAGAACAGCATCGTCTGGCGCGACGCGGGCGTGGCGTCGACGATCGTTTCGATGTCTTCGATGAAGCCCATGTCGAGCATGCGGTCGGCTTCGTCGAGCACGAGCATCTTCAGTTCGGACAGGTCGATACGGCCGCGCTCGAGGTGATCGAGCAGACGGCCCGGCGTGGCGACCAGGATTTCTGGGTTCTTCGCGAGCAGCATCAGCTGCTGGCCGTAGGCGACGCCGCCGAGGATGCTGACCGTGCGCAGGCGCTTCAGGTGCTTGCCGTACGTCGATGCGGCCGTGGTGACCTGCATCGCGAGTTCGCGGGTCGGCGTCAGCACGAGCAGGCCCGGGCGCGCGACGGGTTGCGGGCGGCGCGCACGGCGGTCGCCCTGGTTCGGTTCACGCGGCGCGCGCGGTTGCTGCGCCAGCGTCTTCTGGAGCTGCGCGAAACGTTCGATCGCGGGCAGCATGAATGCGGCGGTCTTGCCCGAACCGGTCGGGCTCGACACCAGCAGGTCGCGGCCGGCGATGCCGGCCGGAATCGCGCGCTGCTGGACCGGCGTCGGCTTCACGTAGCCGGCGGCCTGCAGCGCGGAGACGATCTCCGGCGACAACCCGAGCGACGCGAAGCTCGGCTCGTCCGACGCCGGTTCGACCGCGGCCGGTGCGGCGGCGTCGTCGAGACCGAGCGCCTGGTCGGCGATCGCGTTGAGCGGGCTGGAGTTGATGCTCGAAGTCATAACAATCCTTGAAACACAGTGGGTGAAACGTCGGCGCCAATCGCGCATACCCAAGTCGTCGGATTCAGCGAGCAAATCGGGAAACGGGTGCAATCCGCCGAACCGTCGGCGGATGAGGCATTAGAAGCTGTTTTGGGTGCGGCGCGCTTCAGGAGCGGGGCCGCCAGCCTGATAAGTGACGACCGCGAAGGTCGAAGCAGGAGGGGACAGGTTCTAAACCGGATTGGAGCTTAACGCTACGAGGCGTCTGGCCGGAACGGCTTGCGAGCCGAGCGCGGGAGGTGACGCAGCCAGCATTATAAAGATATTTGCTGCGCTGCGCCACTGATTTGATTGCCTATTGCGGCGGCGGGCGATCCGCTCAGGAAGCCGTGCCGTTTTTCAGCGATTCGACGAGTTCGACGTACTGCTGCTTTGCCGCATCCGGCGACGTGCCCTTCAGCGCGTCCCACGCGTCGTACTTGTATTTGCCGACGATGTCGGTGAAGCCGGGCTTGTCGCCATGCGCATCGCCGTCGGTGGCCTGCTTGAACAGCGCGTAGAGGCGCAGCAGGGTCAGGTTGCCCGGGCGTTCGGTCAGTTGCTTGACATCGATCTGGGCCTGGTCGAATTGGGCGGCGAGTTCGCTCATCGGGTGTCTCCGTAAGGGTTTCAGATCGGGCGATCTTAACAAGCGGACCGCCGCGCGGGGTCGAGCGATCCTTCCAAACCGCCGCCGCTGCCGCGTATGCGCACGGATCGGTCCCGATCGCCCGTGGGAGCGGGGCGCCGCATTACAATGTCGGCCATGACGCAAACAGTGCTCCTCGCCATCGATACGTCGACCGAATACTGCTCGGTCGCGCTGCTGCGCTCGGCCCATGCCGATGACGCCGTTTCCTCCCCGCAAACCTGGGTCCGCCACGAACCGACGGGCGCCGTGTCGAGCACGCGCGTGCTGCCGGCGATCCAGGAACTCTTCGCCGAATCGGGGCTGACGCTCGCCGATTGCGACGCGATCGCGTTCGGCGCGGGCCCCGGCTCGTTCACGGGCCTGCGCACCGCGACCGGCATCACGCAAGGCCTCGCGTTCGGCGGCGGGCTGCCGGTCGTGCCGATCGGCACGCTGCTCGCGTGCGCCGAGCACGCGCGGCTGCGCGCACCCGGCACGACCCGCGTGCTGGCCGCGCTGGATGCGCGGATGGATGAGGCCTACTGGGCCGATTTCGAATGGGACGCCGCCGCCGGCGACTGGCGCACGCTGCATCCGGCTTCGCTCGATGCGCCGGGTGCCGTCGGTGTGCCCGACGCGCCGTTCACGCTCGCGGGCAACGCGGCCGCCGCGTTCGGCGCGCAGTTGCCGGCCGCGGCGCGTGTGGCCGTGATCGACGGCGACGCGATGCCGCATGCGCTGGCCGTCGCGCATGCCGCGCTGCGCGCCTTCCGCGCCGGGCGGGTGGTGCCGGCCGATCAGGCCGCGCCGGAATACGTACGTGACAAGGTCGCGCAGACGACTGCCGAGCGCGTCGCGGCACGGGCCGCGCAGACGGGCGGAGCGAAGGGATGACAGGGGTTTTGCTGAGCGACCGCTATCTCACGCCGATGACGGACGCCGATCTCGACGAGGTCGTCGCGATCGAGCACGTCGCGTACGAATTCCCGTGGAGCCGCGGCAACTTCGAGGATTCGTTGCGCAACGGCTACCTGGGCGTGTGCCTGCGGCACGTGACGGGGACGCTCGTCGGCTATTGCGTGCTGATGCCCGTGATCGACGAGATGCACCTGCTGAACCTGTGCGTCGCGCCGGCCGCGCAGCACGCGGGCGCGGGCCTTGCGCTGCTGCGCGAGGCCGTGCGCATTGCGCGCGCGGAGCGGCTCGACGGGGTGCTGCTCGAGGTGCGGCCGTCCAATCCGCGTGCGATTCATCTGTACGAACGGTTCGGCTTCGTGACGATCGGCCGCCGCAAGAACTACTATCCGGCGAAGCATCGCAGCCGGGAGGACGCGATCGTGATGCGTCTGACGCTGAACAAGGACGAGGGGAACGCGCATGGCATGGGCTGAAGCGGCGCTCGAGGAACTGGGCCTCGCGCAGATCTGGGTGCGACGCGGGCAGCGCGCGGATAACGGTGCGGCGGCCGAAGCGCCCGTTCTTGCGCAAGCCGGGGCGGACGACGGGGTGTCCGCCGCCGCGGCCGAGCGGCCGGGACGCATGGCGCGCCCGCCGGTACAAGACGATGCGTCGCCTGCAGCGGTAAGCGCAGACGATGCTGCACCGGCGCGCCGTGTTGCCGCGGGCGATCGCGCGCCCGCGCCGGTTGCCTCGGCCGACACGATCCCGCCGATGGACGACGTGCCGCCCGCCGGCGCCGACGATTTCGCTTGGTTCGACGCGGCGCCGCCGGGCGATCCCGCGCCGGTGGCCGAAGCGCCCCCCGCCGGCCCGTCGGTCGCCGCCCTCGACTGGGAGGCGCTGGCCGCGCGCGTGGCCGACTGCACGCTGTGCCGGCTGTGCGAGAAGCGGACCAACACGGTGTTCGGCGTCGGCGACCGCGAAGCCGACTGGATGCTGATCGGTGAAGCGCCGGGCGAAAACGAGGACAAGCAGGGCGAGCCGTTCGTCGGCCAGGCCGGCAAGCTGCTCGACAACATGCTGCAGTCGCTGTCCCTCAAGCGTGGCGACAACGTGTACATCGCGAACGTGATCAAGTGCCGCCCGCCCGGCAACCGCAACCCGGAGCCGGACGAGGTCGCCAGCTGCGAGCCTTATCTGCAGCGCCAGGTCGCGCTCGTGAAGCCGAAGCTGATCGTCGCGCTCGGCCGTTTCGCCGCGCAGACGCTGCTGAAGACGGACGCGAGCATCGCGTCGCTGCGCGGCCGCGTGCATGCCTACGAAGGCGTGCCGGTGATCGTCACCTATCACCCGGCGTACCTGTTGCGCAGCCTGCAGGACAAGTCGAAGGCGTGGGCCGACCTGTGCCTTGCGCGCGACACGTTCCAGCGTACGGAAGGCGCCGACGCGAGCGGGCCGGCCGGGCAATGACGACCGGCGCGGCGTACGCATTCGTCGATACGCTGCGCGATACCGCGGTTCGCGATCTCGGCTGGCTGCTGGCCAGCCCGAGCCTGCTGACCGCGGTGCCGGGCGCGCCGCTTGCGCGGCCGTGGCCGGATGCGGCCGGGCGAGCGGCCGTCGAAGCGTGGCTCGCCGCGCTCGATGCGCAGCCCGAGCCGCTGCATCGCGCGCTCGATGGGTTCCGGCCGACCCGGCTCGGCCGTTACGCGGAATGCCTGCTCGAATACTTCCTCACGCACGGCCCGTCGCTGCGGCTGGTCGCGGCCAATCTCCCGCTGCGCAGCAACGGCAGGACGCTCGGCGAAGTCGATTTCCTCGTCGACGCGCCGGACGGGCAGCGCCTGCATTGGGAACTCGCGGTGAAGTGCTATCTGTGCGCACCGGTGCACGATGGCGCGACGCTCGCCGATTTCGTCGGCCCCAATCTCGTCGACCGGTTCGACCGCAAGCGCGGCCGGTTGCTCGATCACCAGTTGCGGCTCGGCGAACACGACGGGTTCGCGCGGCTCGGCTATGGCGCGCCGTCCGACGCGCAGATGTTCATCAAGGGCTGGCTGTTCTATCCGCACGGCGCGCCGTTGCCGCCGGTTTCAGCGGAAATCGCGCCGGATCATCCGCGTGGATTCTGGCTGACGCACGCGCAGTGGCGGGCGTGGGCGGCCGCGCAGCGTGCCGGTCTCGCGTGGAGTGTATTGCCGCGGCTGGCGTGGCTCGCGCCGCGGCGGGTTGCCGCCGATGCCGGCTTCGAACCCGAACCGCTGGCGGCGGCCCTGGAACTGCCGCCCGTGCTGACGCGCGAGGCGCCCTCATTGATCGGCATCCATGAAAAGGGCAGCGACGGCACGTGGCGCGAAACGGCGCGCGGCTTCGTCGTGCCCGACGACTGGCCGGCGCGTGCGCGGGCGTTCGCCGCGCAGGATCACTGACGCCGCGTCAGCGGGCCCTTACCACCAGCGATGAAAGTGATGGACGGGGCCGACGCCGCGGCCGACGTCGAGGTGCCCGCTCGCGGCGATCGCGCCGGTCAGGTAGGCCTTGGCTTCACGCACCGCGCTTTCGAGGTCGGGCTGCTGCGGCAGCAGTGCGGCGATCGCCGACGACAGCGTGCAGCCGGTGCCGTGCGTGTTGCTGACCGGCACGCGCGCGCCGTCGAGCCGCACGGCGCGCGCCGCCTCGACGAGCCAGTCGGGGCTCGCGGACGCGTCGGGCAGGTGACCGCCTTTCATCAGCACCGCGCGCGCGCCCGTTTGCAGCAACGCGTGGCCTTGCCGGACCATGTCGTCCTCGGTGGTGGCGGGCGCATCGCCCAGCAGCGCGGCCGCTTCGGGCAGGTTCGGCGTGACGACCGTCGCGAGCGGCAGCAGCGCGTCGCGCAGCGCATCGACTGCATCGGGCGCGAGCAGCGCGTGCGAACTCTTCGAGATCATCACCGTGTCGAGCACGACGAAGCGCGGCGCGTAACGCCGCAGCGCGTCGGCGACCGCGTGGACGATCGCCGCGTTCGCGAGCATGCCGATCTTGACCGCATCGATGCGGATGTCGTCGAACACCGCGTCGAGCTGCGCGGTGACGAATGCGGCGTCCGGCGCGTGTACCCCCGTCACGCCGCGCGTGTTCTGCGCGGTCAGCGCGGTGATCACGCTCGCGCCGTACGCGCCGAGCGCGGAAAAGGTCTTCAGGTCGGCCTGGATGCCTGCGCCGCCGCCCGAATCGGAGCCGGCGATCGTCAGGAGGTTGGGTATCGGGTGCGTCATGAGGGCAGCGCGCCGGTTCGAAGACCGGCGCCGGCGGACGGAAACGGGAAGTGTAGCGTCAGTGCCGCGATTCGCCGATCAGCGCGACCGAGTCGAACTGACGCTGGTTCGCCTGGTGGCGGCGCATCACGAGCCACATCGTCAGGCAGACGAACGTGCCGAACAGCACGATCACGACGCCGACCGGCACGTCGAGCCACACGAGTACCGCGTACAGGCACAGCATCACGAGCACCGACAGGTTCTCGTTGAAGTTCTGCACCGCGATCGAGTGGCCGGCCGACAGCAGCACGTGGCCGCGATGCTGCAGCAGCGCGTTCATCGGCACGACGAAGTAGCCCGACAGCGCGCCGACGCCGATCAGGAAGAGATACGCGATGATCAGGTAGACGGGCATGCGCAGGTGGCCGACGTGCACGGCCCAGTGCGCCGGGAACAGGTCGCGCGTGTAGAACGCCATCAGCATCACCGCGATGCCCATGATGATGCCGACGGGCAGCACGGTCAGCGACTTCTTCAGCGGGATCCGGGCGGCGGCGGCGATCGCGCCGGCCGCGACGCCGACCGCGACCACGGCCTGCAGGATCGCGCCTTCCGACAGCGACATGCCGAGCGATACCTCGGCCCACTTCAGCACGATGAACTGCAGCGTCGCGCCCGCGCCCCAGAACAGCGTCGTGACGGCCAGCGAGATCTGCCCGAGCTTGTCGCGCCACAGCACCATGAAGCAGTCGGCGAAATCCGTGAGGAGCTTGACCGGGCCGCGTTCCTGCTTCGGGTAGCGGGCGCCCGTGTCGGGAATGCGCAGGTTGAACAGCGCGGCGACCACGTAGATCGCCATGATGATCGCCATCGCCGCTTCGGCGGGCGTGCCGATCCAGGCGGGCGTGTGCGCGATCACGTGCGAGGCGATGTGCGGGCTGATCAGCGCGCCGCCGAGCACGGTGCCGAGGATGATCGAGCTGACGGTCGTGCCTTCGATCCAGCCGTTCGCGGCGACCAGCCGGTCGGCCGGCAGCAGCTCGGTGAGAATCCCGTATTTGGCGGGCGAGTAGGCGGCCGCGCCGAAGCCGACGATCCCGTACGCGATCAGCGGATGGGCGCCGAGCAGCATGATCAGGCAGCCGATCACCTTGATCGAGTTCGTGATGAACATCACGCGGCCCTTCGGGCGCGAATCCGCGAACGCACCGACATACGCCGCCAGCACCACGTACGACAACACGAAGAACAGCTTCAGCAGCGGTGTCATCCAGTTGGGGGCGTGGAGGTCTTTCAGCAGGGCGATGGCGGCGATGAGGAGCGCATTGTCGGCCAGCGACGAGAAAAACTGCGCGGCCATGATGGTGTAAAAACCTTTTTTCATCTGATGCGATGCTTTCGTCGCTGCGGCAGGGCCGCGTAGGCCGCCTGGTATGCGATCGGCTTATTCCGTTCGAAATGGGTTGTGCGCACGGCTTTATAACATGAAAATACGCCAATTCGGACTAGCAAGATTCCCCGATCGTTCCGCAAATTGTCGGCTTCGGTGCTCAAAAGGCGCGGTAAGCTGATGATTCGCAAGCGTCTTTACGTAAATTTCCCATGCCGCGCCCGATCTCCGCCACCATCCACACCGCCGCTCTCGCGAACAATCTCTCCGTCGTCCGTCGATTTGCCGGCCCGTCCAAGGTCTGGGCGGTCGTCAAGGCCAACGCGTACGGGCACGGTCTCGCCCGCGTGTTTCCGGGCCTGCGCGGCACCGACGGCTTCGGGCTGCTCGACCTCGACGAAGCCGTGAAGCTGCGCGAGCTCGGCTGGGCCGGCCCGATCCTGCTGCTCGAAGGCTTCTTCCGGTCGACCGACATCGACGTGATCGACCGCTACAGCCTGACCACGACCGTCCACAACGACGAGCAGATGCGGATGCTGGAAACGGCGCGGCTGTCGAAGCCCGTCAACGTGCAGCTCAAGATGAACAGCGGGATGAACCGGCTCGGCTACGTGCCGGAAAAATATCGTGCGGCGTGGGAGCGTGCCCGGGCGTGTCCCGGCATCGGCCAGATCACGTTGATGACCCATTTTTCGGATGCGGACAACGAGCGCGGCGTCGCCGAGCAGCTCGCGACCTTCGAGCGCGGCGCGGAGAGCATCGCCGGCGCGCGCAGCCTCGCGAATTCGGCGGCCGTGCTGTGGCATCCGGATACGCACTTCGACTGGGTGCGGCCGGGGATCGTGCTGTACGGCGCGTCGCCGTCCGGGCTGTCGTCCGATATCGCCGACACCGGGCTGAAGCCCGCGATGACGCTCGCGTCCGAGCTGATCGCCGTGCAGACGATCGCGAAGGGCCAGGCGATCGGTTATGGCTCGACCTTCTCCGCGCAGGCGCAGATGCGGATCGGCGTCGTCGCGTGCGGTTACGCGGACGGCTATCCGCGCGTCGCGCCCGAAGGCACGCCGGTGATCGTCGACGGCATCCGCACGCGGATCGTCGGCCGCGTGTCGATGGACATGATTACGGTCGACCTGACCCCGTGCCCGCAGGCCGGCGTCGGCGCGCGTGTCGAGCTGTGGGGCAACGCGCTGCCGATCGACGACGTCGCGCGCCATTGCGGGACGATCGGTTACGAGCTGATGTGCGCGGTCGCCGGCCGCGTGCCCGTGCGAGCGGAATAAGGGCGTCGCGCGTGGCCAAACAGAAAACCGTTTATGTCTGCAGCGAGTGCGGCGGACAGACCCCGAAGTGGCAGGGCCAGTGCCCGTCGTGCCAGGCCTGGAACACGCTCGTCGAATCGGTCGCCGAATCGCCGGCTGCCCATCGTTTCCAGTCGCTCGCGAAGCGGGCGCCCGTGCAGCGTCTCGTCGATATCGAAGCGGCCGACGTGCCGCGCTTCTCGACCGGCATCGGCGAATTCGACCGTGTACTTGGCGGCGGGCTGGTCCCGGGCGGTGTCGTCCTGATCGGCGGCGATCCCGGCATCGGCAAGTCGACGCTGCTGCTGCAGTCGCTCGCGGATATCGCGAGCGAGCGGCGCGCGCTTTATATCAGCGGCGAGGAGTCGGCCGCGCAGATCGCGCTGCGCGCGCAACGGCTTGCGCTGCTCGACGGCGGCGCGCCGGCCGATGAGCTGAAGCTGCTCGCCGAGATCCAGCTCGAGAAGATCCAGGCCGCGATCGATACGGAACGGCCGGACGTGGCCGTGATCGACTCGATCCAGACCGTCTATTCGGAAGCGCTCACGTCGGCGCCGGGCTCGGTCGCGCAGGTGCGCGAGTGCGCGGCGCAGCTCACGCGCATCGCGAAACAGTCGGGCACCGCGATCATCATGGTCGGTCACGTGACGAAGGAAGGCAACCTGGCCGGCCCGCGCGTGCTCGAACACATCGTCGACACCGTGCTGTACTTCGAAGGCGATACGCACTCGTCGTTCCGGCTCGTGCGCGCGTTCAAGAACCGCTTCGGCGCGGTCAACGAACTCGGCGTGTTCGCGATGACCGAGCGCGGGCTGCGCGGCGTCGCGAATCCGTCCGCGCTGTTCCTGTCGCAGCACGAGCAGGTCGTGCCCGGCTCGTGCGTGCTCGTCACGCAGGAAGGCACGCGGCCGCTGCTCGTCGAAGTCCAGGCGCTCGTCGATACCGCGCACGTGCCGAACCCGCGACGGCTCGCGGTCGGCCTCGAGCAGAACCGGCTCGCGATGCTGCTCGCGGTGCTGCACCGGCATGCGGGCATCGCGTGCTTCGACCAGGACGTGTTCCTCAATGCGGTGGGCGGCGTGAAGATCACCGAGCCGGCGGCCGACCTCGCGGTGCTGCTCGCGATCCATTCGTCGATGCGCAACAAGGCGCTGCCGAAGGGGCTGATCGTGTTCGGCGAAGTGGGGCTGGCGGGCGAGATCCGGCCGTCGCCGCGCGGGCAGGAGCGGCTGCGCGAGGCCGCGAAGCTCGGTTTCACGTCCGCGCTGATCCCGAAGGCGAATGCGCCGAAGCAGCCGATCGAAGGGCTGAACGTGATGGCCGTCGATCGCCTCGAGCAGGCGATCGACCGCGTGCGCGATCTCGAGTGACCGGCCGGGCAGGCATGCGGGCCGGGCATGCCCGGCGATCTGGCGCGTAATTCGTTGTAAAGAATATGTAGGCTCCTGTAACCCGCCGGACATCGCTTTTCCCTATCCTTTGCCGGGTTGTCGAACCGCGCAATGCGAAGGGAACCTATGTTGAAATCGTATGGTGAAGCGCCGGGCGGACGCCTTTACAACCTGCGCGGCTGCCGCGTGTCGGAGCCGATTCGCCAGCCGTGGGGCGGCGGATGCCGGATCGTCGAATGGATCGACGACGAAGGGCGCCTCGCGCGCAAGGTCGTGTCCGAGGACGTGACGGAAGCGGAAGTCGCTGCCGCGATCCGGCGGCCGACCGAAGGGCGCCGATACCTGATGAGTGACGACGAGCAGATGCCGCGCGATACGTTGCCGCGGCGCTGAGCCGGTGGCGCGGCGAACCGCCGGGCTGCGGCAATCCAGTCTGCAAGGCCGGGCCGGTGCGTCCGGCCTTGTCGTATCCGGGGGCGGAGCGTGCCCGGCGACGTGTCGAATCGCCCCCGGGGCAGCCGGCGCACCGCGCGCGCGTATCAGCCGATCTGCTCGAGTTCTTCCTGTGCGGCGAGCCAGTCGGCCTCGACCGTTTCGAGACGCGTGTTGACGTCGCCGAGCTTGCGGATCGCGTCGGTCAGCGCCGTCTTGCGCTCGGCCTCGTAGCTGGCCGGATCGGCGACGAACGCGTCGAGCCGCGCCTTCTCCGCGTGCAGCGTCTCCATTTCCTTTTCGAGCTTCGTGATGCGCGTCTGCAGCGGCTTTTTCAGCACCGACAGGCGTTGCCGTTCCTCGGCTGCCTGCCGCTTCTGGTCCTTGCGGGTGGCCGCGGCACCGGCGCCCGGCGAAGCCGCGCTATCGGCCTTCGCGGCCGCGCGTTGCTCGGCCGCGTGCTGCAGCAGCCAGTCGCGGTAGTCGTCGAGGTCGCCGTCGAACGGTTGCAGCCGGTGCTTCGCGACCAGCATGAACTGGTCGGTCGTCGCGCGCAGCAGGTGGCGGTCGTGCGACACGAGGATCAGCGTGCCTTCGAACTGCGCGAGCGCCATCGTCAGCGCGTGGCGCGTTTCGAGGTCGAGGTGGTTCGTCGGTTCGTCGAGCAGCAACAGGTTCGGCTTCTGCCAGATGATCAGCGCCAGCGCGAGGCGCGCCTTTTCGCCGCCGGAGAACGGGCCGACCGGGCTCGTCGCCATGTCGCCCGAGAAATTGAAGCCGCCGAGGAAGTCCCGCAGTTCCTGCTCGCGCGTGTCGGGCGCGAGCCGCGCCAGATGGGCGAGCGGCGAATCGTCCTCGCGCAGCGTTTCGAGCTGGTGCTGCGCGAAATAGCCGATCGTCAGGCCCTTGCCGTCGCGGACATGCCCCGACAGCGGCGCGAGCGTGCCGGCCAGCGTCTTGATCAGCGTCGACTTGCCCTGGCCGTTCGCGCCGAGCAGGCCGATGCGCTGCCCGTTCTGGATCGACAGCGCGACGCGCTCGACGATCGGGATGTCCGCGCCGTCGTCGGCATGGTAGCCGCAGCGGACGTCTTCCATCACCATCATCGGGTTCGGCGCGGCGTCGGGCGTGCGGAATTCGAACGTGAACGGCGACGCGATGTGCGCGGGCGCGATCAGCTCCATCTTCTCGAGCGCCTTCATCCGGCTCTGCGCCTGCTTGGCCTTGGTCGCCTTGGCCTTGAAGCGGTCGACGAAGCTCTGCAGGTGTTCGATCGTCTTCTGCTGCTTTTCGTATGCGCTTTGCTGCAGCGCCAGTTGTTGCGCACGCAGCACTTCGAACTGCGAGTAGTTGCCGCCGTAGCGCTTCACCTGGCGGTTTTCCAGATGCAGCGTGACGTTGCAGATCGAATCGAGGAACTCGCGGTCGTGCGAAATCACGACGAGCGTGCCGGGGTAGCGGTGCAGCCAGTCTTCGAGCCAGACGATCGCGTCGAGGTCGAGGTGGTTCGTCGGTTCGTCGAGCAGCAGGAGATCGGAACGGCACATCAGCGCCTGCGCGAGGTTCAGGCGCATGCGCCAGCCGCCGGAGAAGCTCGCGACGGATTCGCGCGTCTGCGCGAGCGTGAAGCCGAGGCCGAGCAGCAGCGCTTCGGCGCGGGCCGGCGCGGTGTAGCCGTCGGCGTCGGCGAACGCCGCGTGCGCGTCGGCTTCCGCCGCCCCGTCATGCGCGGCGGAGGCTGCGGCGATGCGCGCTTCGATCTCGCGCAATGCGGCGTCGCCGTCGAGCGTGTAGTCGAGCGCCGAGCGGTCGACGGCGGGCGTTTCCTGCGACACATGGGCGATTCGCCACGACGGCGGCATCGAGAAATCGCCGCCGTCCGAGTGCAGCTCGCCGCGCAGGACCGCGAACAGCGTCGACTTGCCGGCGCCGTTCGCGCCGATCAGGCCGGCTTTCTCGCCGGGATTGAGCACGAACGAGGTCGACTCGAACAGCGGCTTGGTGCCGCGCGCAAGACTGAACTGATTGAAACGGATCACGGCGGAAATAACTGGCCAAAACCGCTATTCTAGACTGCGCGCCGCGCTCGCCGGGCATCGGCCGCTCGGCGAATGCCGCAACCGCGCAATTTCGCCTAGACTCCACGTCGATCCGGTTTCGTAAAAGGAGTGCCCGATGTCCACCCTGTATTCGTTCAGCGCAGAGACGCTCGCCGGCGCGCCGGCCCCGCTCGACGCGTATCGCGGCAAGGTGCTGCTGATCGTCAACACCGCGAGCGAGTGCGGTTTCACGCCGCAGTACGCGGGCCTGCAGAAGCTGTACGACCAGTACGCGGCGCGCGGCTTCTTCGTGCTCGGTTTCCCGTGCAACCAGTTCGGCAAGCAGGAGCCGGGCGACGCCGCGCAGATCGGCGCGTTCTGCGAGCGCAACTACGGCGTCACGTTCCCGATGTTCGCGAAGATCGACGTGAAGGGCGATCACGCGCATCCGCTGTACCGCCACCTGACCGACGAGGCGCCGGGCATTCTCGGCCTCAAGGCGATCAAGTGGAATTTCACGAAGTTCCTGGTCGATCGCGACGGGCGCATCGTCAAGCGCTACGCGCCGTCGACGAAGCCCGAGGAAATCGCCGCCGACATCGACAAGCTGCTGTGAGGGCGGCGGCCGGGCGGCTCCGATGTTGCCCGGGCCGCTACAGGATCGGCGCGAACAGCCGCGCGACGTGCATCGCGATGCGCCGCCACGCGGGCGACTGACGGTATTCGTTGGCGTCGACCTCGTAAGCCTGCGCGAAGTCGGCCTCGAGCATCGTCTCGACCTCGCCGGCGAACGCGCGGTCGACGGTCAGCACCATGATCTCGAAATTGAGCCGGAACGAGCGGTTGTCGAGATTGGCGCTGCCGATCGCCGCGGCGATGCGGTCGATCAGCACGACCTTCTGGTGCAGGAAGCCGGGCCGGTAGCGGAATACCTTCACGCCCGCATCGACGAGGTCGCGCGCGTACAGCTTCGACGCCTCGAACACCACGTAGTGATCGCGCCGGCTCGGGATCAGGATGCGCACGTCGACGCCGCGCATCACCGCGAGCTTCAGCGCGGAGATTACCGCCTCGTCGGGGACGAGATACGGCGTGGTGATCCAGACCCGCTCGCGTGCGGCATTGATCGCCTCGACGAAGAACAGCGAGCCGGTTTCCTGCTTGTCGGCCGGCCCCATCGGCACCGCGAGGCAATGCATGCCGTCGCCGGGCTCGGCCGGCGGCGGCAGCGCGATCGGCGGCAGCTTCTGCGTCGCCCAGTGCCAGTCTTCGGCGAACACGTACTGGATGCTCGCGACCACCGGGCCGCGGATCTCGATGTGCGTGTCGCGCCACGGCGACAGGCGCGGTTTCGCGCCGAGATACTCGACGCCGACGTTGTGGCCGCCGACGAACGCGCGATTGCCGTCGACCACGACGATCTTGCGATGGTTGCGGAAATTCAGCTGGAAGCGGTTGACGAACTTCCGGTTGGTCGCGAACGGATGGACCTCGACACCGCCGCGGCGCAAGGTGTCGACGTAGCTGTGCGGCAGGTCGAAGCTGCCGATGCTGTCGTACAGCAGGCAGCAGCGCACGCCGGCGGCCGCGCGCGCGAGCAGCGAGTCGCGCAGCGTCTGGCCGAGCGCATCGTCGCGCACGATGAAGAACTGGACGACCACGTAGTCGCGCGCGGCGTCGATCGCCGACAGGATTGCCGAGAACGTCGCGTCGCCGTTCACGAGCGTGCGCACCGAGTTGCCGCCGAGGAACGGCATGCCGCCGAGCCGCGTCAGCGCGAGCACGGCGGACTGGCCGAGCGCGTCGGCGGCCGGACCGTCGGTCGCGTCGGTGCTGAGCCACGGCGAGCGCGGTGTGTGCATGCGCAACATTTCCAGCTCGTGGCGCCGCGCGTCGACGTAGCCGGAGAACTTGCTGCGGCCGAGGAACAGGTACGGAACGAGCGTCAGGTACGGCATGGCCGCAAGCGAGACGGCCCACGCGATCGCGCCTTGCGATGTGCGCGTGTTCATGATCGCGTGGCACGCCGCGACGATCCCGAGCACGTGGACGGTCAGGATCAGGGTGCCGAGATGTAGCCAGTCGAGGGTCATGGGCGCGTGACGGACTCCTGAAGTCGGGCGGCCGGGCGGCCGCCTACGCGCATCTTACCCAACCGTGCGGCGCAATGGTGCGCCGCACGGCGGGCGGGCCGGAAAGGCTCAGGCCTTGCGCGGCAGGTCCGATGCCTGGATCAGGAAGACGGCGTCGTCGCCCGCGCTGGTGGGCAGCCACGTGAGTTCGAGGCCGCCGAACGCGGCTTCGACGTGCTCGCGCTCGTTGCCGATCTCGACGACGAGCACGCCGTCGTCGTGCAGCCAGCGGTGCGCTTCGGCGACGATGCGCCGCACGATGTCCATGCCGTCGTCGCCGCCCGCGAGCGCCATCTCCGGCTCGTGCCGGTATTCGGGCGGCAGCGCGGCCATCGACGCCGCGTTCACGTACGGCGGGTTCGTCAGGATCACGTCGTAGCGCGAGCCCGGGTCGGTGCGGAAGGCGGGCAGCGGTGCGTAGAGGTCGCCGCGGTACAACCCGATGCGGTCCTCGAGGCCGTAGTCGCGCACGTTGATCTCGGCGACTTCGAGCGCCTTGTCCGACAGGTCGACCGCGTCGATCTCGGCATTCGGGAACGCGCTCGCGGCGAGGATCGCGAGGCAGCCCGAGCCCGTGCACAGTTCGAGCACCGCGCCGACCTGCTCGGGGTCGGCGACATACGGCTGCAGGCCGTCGTCGAGCAGCTCGCCGATGAACGAGCGCGGCACGATCACGCGTTCGTCGACGTAGAAGCGGTGGCCGTGCATCCACGCTTCATGCGTGAGGTACGCGGCCGGCACGCGGTCGGCCGCGCGCCGCTCGATCACCGCGAGCACGGCCGCGATCTCGTCGGGCAGCAGGCGCGCGTCGAGGAACGGCTCGAGCGTGTCGAGCGGCAGGTCGAGCGTGCGCAGCACGAGGTAGGCCGCTTCGTCGTACGCATTGTCCGAGCCGTGGCCGAACGCGAGCTTCGCCTTCGAGAAACGCGTGACCGCGTAGCGCAGCAGGTCGCGAACGGTGGCAAAAGGTGTCGTCATGCGAGGCTCCATCAGGCGATCAGTTGTTCGAGCACGCGGCGGTACACGTTCTTCAGCGGATCGACGAAGCGCACCTCGATGTGCTCGTCGATCTTGTGGATGCTGCCGTTCGGCGGGCCGAATTCGATCACTTGCGGGCAGATGCGTGCGATGAAGCGGCCGTCCGACGTGCCGCCCGTCGTCGACAGCTCGGTCGTGATGCCGGTCTCGGTGCGGATCGCGTTCTCCAGCGCGCCCGACAGTTCGCCGCGCGGCGTGAGGAACGGCAGGCCGCTGACCGACCACTTCAGCGTGTATTCGAGGCCGTGCTTGTCGAGAATCGCGTGCACGCGTGCCTGCAGGCCCTCGACCGTGCTGGCGGTCGAGAAGCGGAAGTTGAACATCAGGTCGGCGTGGCCGGGGATCACGTTGGTCGCGCCGGTGCCGGCGTGCAGGTTCGACACCTGCCAGGTGGTCGGCGGGAAATATTCGTTGCCTTCGTCCCACTGCTCGGCGGCGAGCTCGGCGAGCGCCGGCGCGAGCAGGTGGATCGGGTTCTTCGCGAGATGCGGGTACGCGATGTGGCCCTGCACGCCCTTGACGACCAGTTCGCCCGACATCGACCCGCGGCGGCCGTTCTTGACGACATCGCCGAGCGCGGTCGTCGACGTCGGCTCGCCGACGATGCAGTAGTCGAGGCGTTCGCCGCGCTCCTGCAGCAATTCGACGACCTTCACGGTGCCGTCGGTGGCCGGGCCTTCCTCGTCGCTCGTGATCAGGAACGCGATCGCGCCGCGGTGGCCGGGGTGGGCCGCGACGAATTCCTCGGACGCGACGACGAACGCCGCGAGCGACGTCTTCATGTCGGCCGCGCCGCGGCCGTACAGCTTGCCGTCGCGATGGGCGGGAATGAACGGCGGCGAGGTCCATTGCTCGAGCGGGCCGGTCGGCACGACGTCGGTGTGGCCCGCGAACGCGAGCAGCTTGCCGGCGCGGCCGTCGGCGCCGCGCTTGACGGCCCACAGGTTGGTCACGCCGTGCGACGCGATGGTCTCGCATTCGAAGCCGAGCGCGGCGAGGCGCTCGGTCATGATCTGCTGGCAGTGCTGGTCGTCGGGCGTCACGGACGCGCGGGCGATCAGCTGTTCGGTAAGGGCTAGGGTGGCGGACATGGTTCGGACCACTTTCGATAAAAAATGCCGGCGCGGTGGCCGGCAGCGACGGGACGTCGGGCTGCGCCGACGGGCGCAGCGCGGGCGGCCCTAGGCGGCGAACAGCGCCGCGTATTGATCGGCCACGAAGCCGAGCGACTTCACGCGGCCGTTGACGACGAGCACGGGGCGCTTGATCACCGACGGCTTGTGGATCATCAGCGCGACCGCGCCGGTCTTCGTTTCGGCGGCCGCCTTCATGGCGTCGTCCAGGCCGCGCCACGTGGTGCCGCGCTTGTTCACGAGCGCGTCGAGCGACACGTCCTTCAGCCAGTCCTCGATCAGCGGCGCGCTGACGCCGAGCTTCTTGAAGTCGTGAAACTCGAACTCGACGCCGTGATCGTCGAGCCACACGCGGGCCTTCTTCACGGTGTCGCAGTTCGGAATGCCGTAGACGACCACGGTGTGCGGCTTGGCCATCAGTCGCCTCGCAGCAGCTCGTTCAGGCCGACCTTCGCGCGCGTCTTCGCGTCGACCTTCTTGACGATCACCGCGCAGTACAGGCTGTGCGAACCGTCCTTCGACGGCAGGTTGCCGGCGACGACGACCGAGCCGGCCGGGATGCGGCCGTAGCTGACCTCGCCCGTCTCGCGATCGTAGATCTTCGTGCTCTGGCCGAGGTACACGCCCATCGAGATCACCGAGTTTTCTTCGACGATCACGCCTTCGACGACTTCCGAGCGTGCGCCGATGAAGCAGTTGTCTTCGATGATGACCGGGTTCGCCTGCAGCGGCTCGAGCACGCCGCCGATGCCGACGCCGCCCGACAGGTGCACGTTCTTGCCGATCTGCGCGCACGAACCGACCGTTGCCCACGTATCGACCATCGTGCCTTCGTCGACGTACGCGCCGATGTTGGTGTACGACGGCATCAGCACGACGTTCTTCGCGATGAACGAGCCGCGGCGTGCGATCGCCGGCGGCACGACGCGGAAGCCGCCCGCGGCGAAATCTTCGGCCGTGTAGTTCGCGAACTTCGACGGCACCTTGTCGTAGAACTGCGAGTAGCCGCCGGCCGGCAGCGGCGCGTTGTCTTCCAGGCGGAACGACAGCAGCACGGCCTTCTTCAGCCACTGGTGCACGGTCCAGTTGCCGTCGATCTTCTCGGCGACGCGCAGTGCGCCGCGGTCGAGTTGTTCGATCGCGTGAGCGACGGCTTCGCGGACGTCGGCGGGCGCGGCCTTGGGCGACAGCTCGGCGCGGTTTTCCCAGGCGGTATCGATGATTTGCTGAAGTTGTTGCGACATGTTCGTTTTCGCAGGAGATGGATGGAATTGATCGGGATGGACGATTACCGCGCGAGAGCCCGGCAGAAATCGACGATGCGTTGCGCGCCCTCGACGCATTCGGGGGTGCCCGCGACGAGCGCGATCCGGATGAAATCGCGGCCCGGATTCGTGCCGTGCGCATCGCGCGCCAGGTACGAGCCGGGCAGAACCGTCACATTATAGTCGGCGTACAGGCGGCGGGCGAACTCGGTGTCCGACAGGCCGGTGCGCGACACGTCGGCCCACAGGTAGAACGCGGCGTCGGGCAGTTTCACGTCGATCACGTCGGCGAGCATCGGGGTGACCGTATTGAACTTCTGCAGGTACAGCGCGCGGTTCTCGCGCACGTGCGCCTCGTCGTTCCACGCGGCGATGCTCGCGTGCTGCCAGACCGGCGACAGCGCCGCGCCGTGGTACGTGCGGTACAGCAGGAATTGCTTCAGCAGCGCCGCGTCGCCGGCGACGAAGCCCGAGCGCATGCCCGGCACGTTCGAGCGCTTCGACAGGCTCGACAGCATCACGAGCCGCTCGAAGCCGCGGCCGAGGCGGTGCGCGGCCTCGAGGCCGCCGAGCGGCGGTGCGGCTTCGTCGAAATAGATTTCCGAGTAGCACTCGTCGGACGCGATCACGAAACCGTGGCGGTCGGACAGCGCGAACAGTTCGCGCCAGTCGTCGAGCGTCAGCACGGCGCCCGTCGGGTTGCCCGGCGAGCACACGTACAGCAGCTGCGTGCGCGCCCAGACGTCATCCGGCACGGCCGCGTAGTCGCACGCGAAGTTGCGGGCCGGGTCGCTGTTCGCGAAATAGGGTTCGGCACCGGCCAGCAGCGCCGCGCCTTCGTAAATTTGATAGAACGGATTCGGACAGAGTACGATCGCCTTCTCGCCGTGCGCGGTCGGGCGGGCGTCGATCACCGTCTGCGCGAGCGAGAACAGCGCCTCGCGCGACCCCGACACGGGCAGCACCTGCGTGGCCGGATCGATCGCCGGCAGCCCGTAGCGGCGCTCGAGCCAGTGCGCGATCGACGTGCGCAGCGCGTCCGAGCCGGCCGTGGCCGGGTACGACGCGAGGCCGTCGAGGGCGGCCACCACGGCGTCGCGGATCAACGCCGGCGTCGCGTGCTTGGGCTCGCCGATGCCGAAGCTGATCGGTTTGAGGTCGCCGGAAGGCGTCACGTCCTTGAACAGGGCGCGCAGCTTTTCGAAGGGATAGGGCTGGAGCGAGTCGAGTCGAGGGTTCACGGGCGAAGCGGCCATCGCGGCCGGTTGGAGCGAAAGAAGCGGCGGGCGTGCCGCACGGCTGCGAACGGGCGCCGACGGCGCGGGTCGCAACGGACGATTATAGCGTGACGGAATGCGGTCACGGCCGGCCGGAACGGCGGCCAGGCCCGCCGAATAAAGGGAATGAAGGGTATTGAACCAAATGAATAACGCGGTACGCGGCAGCCTGCCGACGCTGGCCATCCTGATCGGCGCATCGGTATGGGGCCTGATCTGGTATCCGTTGCGGGTCCTCGCGTCGCTCGGCGTGACGGGTACGCTGGCCAGCGCGCTGACGAGCCTCGTCGCCTTCCTGTTCGTGGTCGTCGCGCGGCGCCGCACGATCGCGACGCTGCGCTGGCACTGGGTGCTGCCGGGC
The DNA here is from genome assembly GCF_056856535.1 of Burkholderia sp. L-4. Lineage (NCBI taxonomy): Bacteria > Pseudomonadati > Pseudomonadota > Betaproteobacteria > Burkholderiales > Burkholderiaceae > Burkholderia > Burkholderia sp. L-4. The sequence goes on along the minus strand of NZ_JBXEOX010000001.1, from coordinate 2,298,089 downwards.
ATCGCGTTGACGGCCGGCGTGACGAACCTCGGCTTCGTGTGGGGCACGATCCACGGCGAGGTGCTGCGCGTGATGCTGCTGTTCTACCTGACCCCGGCCTGGACCGCGGTCTACGCGCACTTCCTGTTGCGCGAGCGGCTGACCTGGGCCGGCGCGGGGCTCGCGGCGCTGTCGATCGGCGGGGCGATGCTGATGCTGTGGTCGCCGAAGCTCGGCCTGCCGCTGCCGGCCAACCCGGCCGAATGGGCCGGCCTCGCGGCCGGGCTGAGCTTCGCGATGAGCAACGTGCTCGTGATCAAGGCAAGCCGCGAACTGCCGGAGATGCGCGCGGAAATGCGCACCGCGACGCTGTTCGGCGGCGCGGCCGTGTTCGGCGCGATCGCGTCGCTGTTCGAAGGGCTGCCGGCCGCGCCGGCAGGCGGCCAGCTTGGCGTGGCCGCGCTGATCATCGCCGCGATCGGCGTGACGATGGCGTCGAACAACCTGCTCGTGCAATACGGCCTCGCCCGCGTGCCGGCGAACCGCGCGTCGATCATCATGCTGTTCGAGATCGTGATCACCGCGCTGTCGGCGTGGGTGTTCGCCAGCGAGCTGCCGACCGCGCGCGAATGGGCGGGCGGCGCGTGCATCGTGCTGGCCACGCTGCTGTCGAGCCGGGTCCATCGTGCCGCGCCCGCATCGGGCAAACCCGGCGACGGTCGGGACGGCGCACGCGCGATGGTATGATGGAAGCCGTTTGCGGGGCCCAACGCTGGATGCGCGCGGCCCCGTTTTTGAATTCCGGGGCGCGTCGCGCGCAGGGGCCCTCCGGCCCCGCGCAGTGCGGCCTCGTCCGTTTCACACCTTCTTCACATCCGATACCGCCGTGCGTCTGAGCTCGATCAAACTCGCTGGCTTCAAATCCTTCGTCGATCCCACGCATTTCCAGGTTCCGGGCCAGCTTGTCGGCGTGGTGGGCCCGAACGGGTGCGGCAAGTCCAACATCATCGATGCCGTGCGCTGGGTGCTCGGCGAGTCGCGCGCCTCCGAGCTGCGCGGCGAGTCGATGCAGGACGTGATCTTCAACGGCTCGACCGCACGCAAGCCCGGCAGCCGGGCCAGCGTCGAGCTGATCTTCGACAACTCCGACGGCCGCGCGGCCGGGCAGTGGGGCCAGTACGGCGAGATCGCCGTGAAGCGCGTGCTCACGCGCGACGGCACGTCGAGCTACTACATCAACAACCTGCCGGCGCGCCGCCGCGACATCCAGGACATCTTCCTCGGCACGGGCCTCGGGCCGCGCGCCTACGCGATCATCGGGCAGGGCATGATCGCGCGGATCATCGAGGCGAAGCCGGAAGAGCTGCGCGTGTTCCTCGAGGAAGCCGCCGGCGTGTCGAAGTACAAGGAGCGCCGCCGCGAAACCGAGAACCGCCTGCACGACACGCGCGAGAACCTGACGCGCGTCGAGGACATCGTCCGCGAGCTCGGCGCGAACCTCGAGAAGCTCGAGGCGCAGGCCGTCGTCGCGACCCGGTACAAGGAACTCGTCGCCGACGGCGAGGAGAAGCAGCGCCTGCTGTGGCTGCTGCGCAAGAACGAGGCCGCCGGCGAGCAGCAGAAGCAGCAGCGCGCGATCGAGCAGGCGCAGATCGACCTCGAGGCGCAGACGGCGAAGCTGCGCGAAGTCGAGGCGCAGCTCGAGACGCTGCGCGTCGCGCACTACTCGGCAAGCGACGCGATGCAGGGCGCGCAGGGCGCGCTCTACGAGGCCAACGCCGAGGTCAGCCGCCTCGAAGCCGAGATCAAGTTCATCGTCGAATCGCGCAATCGCGTGCAGGCGCAGATCGCCGCGCTGAACGCGCAGCGCGAGCAATGGCGCGCGCAGGCCGAGAAGTCGCAGGACGAGCTGGAGGAGGCCGAGGAGGCCCGCGCGATGGCCGACGAAAAGGCCGCGCTCGCCGAAGACAACGCGGCCGCGAAGCACGATGCGCTGCCGGCGCTGGAAGCGAAGTGGCGCGACGCGCAGGCGCAGCTCAACGACGAGCGCGCGCGGATCGCGCAGACCGAGCAGTCGCTGAAGCTCGAGGCGGCGCACCAGCGCAACGCCGACCAGCAGCTGCAGCAGCTTCAGCAGCGCCACGAGCGCCTGAAGAGCGAAGCGGGCGGGCTCGACGCGCCGGACGAGGCGCAGCTCGAGGAGCTGCGCATGCAGCTGGCCGAGCAGGAAGAGATCCTCGCCGAAGCGCAGGCGCGCCTGGCCGACGCGCAGGAAACCGTGCCGCGCCTCGACGGCGAGCGCCGCGCCGCGCAGGAGCGCGTGCAGGCCGAAGCCGCGCAGATCCACCAGCTCGAGGCGCGCCTTGCCGCGCTGAAGCAGCTGCAGGAAAACGTGCAGACCGAAGGCAAGGTGCAGCCGTGGCTCGACAAGCACGAGCTGGGCGCGTTGCCGCGTCTGTGGAAGAAGCTGCACGTCGAGGCCGGCTGGGAAGCGGCGCTCGAGGCCGTGCTGCGCGAGCGCCTCGCGGCGCTCGAAGTGTCGAATCTCGACTGGGTGAAGGCGTTCGCGACCGATGCGCCGCCGGCGAAGCTCGCGTTCTACGCGCCGCCCGCGGCCGGTGAGCCGCCCGCCGCGGTGGCCGGGCTGCGTCCGGTGCTGTCGCTCGTGCGCATCGACGACGCGGGCATCCGCGCGGTGCTCAACGACTGGCTCGGCAGCGTGTACGTCGCCGACGACGTCGCGCAGGCGCTTGCCGCGCGTGCGCAGCTGCCGGCAGGCGGCGCGTTCGTCGTGAAGGCCGGCCATATCGTCACGCGCGTCGGCGTGCAGCTGTACGCCGCCGATTCGGAGCAGGCCGGGATGCTGGCCCGCCAGCAGGAAATCGAAAACCTGACGCGCCAGGTGCGCGCGCAGGCATTGCTCGCCGACGAGGCGCGCACGGCCGCCGTGCGTGCGGAAGCCGCGCACACGCAGGCCACGCAGGCGCTCGGCGACGTGCGCGCGCAGGCCGAACGTGCGACCCAGCGCGTGCACGCGCTGCAGATGGACGTGCTGAAGCTGGCGCAGGCGCACGAGCGTTACACGCAGCGCAGCACGCAGATCCGCGAGGAACTCGAGGAAATCGGCGCGCAGATCGAGGAGCAGCGCGCGCTGCGCGCGGAATCGGAAGCGAATTTCGAGCGCTTCGACGGCGAGCTCGCGGAGTTGCAGGCGCGCTTCGAAGACAACCAGCTCGCATTCGAATCGCTCGACGAATCGCTGACGCAGGCGCGCCAGGAAGCGCGCGACCTCGAGCGCGGCGCGAACGACGCGCGCTTCGCCGCGCGCAACGCGGTGACGCGGATCGACGAGCTCAAGCGCAGCATCCAGGTCGCGCACGAGCAGAGCGAGCGCGTCGCCGGGTCGCTCGAAGACGCGCGCGCCGAACTCGAGACGATCAACGAGCAGACCGCGCACACGGGCCTGCAGGACGCGCTCGAGATTCGCGCGGTGAAGGAAGAGGCGCTGCAGGCCGCACGGATCGAGCTCGACGACCTGACCGCGAAGCTGCGCGCGTCGGACGAGCAACGCCTCGTGGCCGAGCGCTCGCTGCAGCCGCTGCGCGACCGCATCACCGAGTTGCAGCTGAAGGAGCAGGCCGCGCGCTTGTCCGTCGAGCAGTTCGCCGAGCAGCTCGCGACGGCCGAGGTCGACGAGGCCGCGCTGTCCGCGAAGCTGACGCCGGACCTGAAGCCGTCGTACCTGCAGGGCGAAGTCACGCGCCTGAACAACGCGATCAACGCGCTCGGCCCGGTGAATATGGCCGCGCTCGACGAGCTGAAGGCCGCGAGCGAGCGCAAGGTGTTCCTTGACGCGCAGTCGGCCGACCTGATCGACGCGATCACGACGCTCGAGGATGCGATCCACAAGATCGACCAGGAAACCCGCACGCTGCTGCAGGGCACCTTCGACGAGGTCAACCGCCATTTCAGCGACCTGTTCCCGCGTCTGTTCGGCGGCGGCCAGGCGAAGCTGATCATGACGGGCGACGAGATTCTCGATGCCGGCGTGCAGGTGATGGCGCAGCCGCCGGGCAAGAAGAACGCGACGATTCACCTGCTGTCGGGCGGCGAGAAGGCGCTGACTGCGACCGCGCTGGTGTTTGCGATGTTCCAGCTGAACCCGGCGCCGTTCTGTCTGCTCGACGAGGTCGACGCGCCGCTCGACGACGCGAACACCGAGCGTTTCGCGAATCTCGTGCGCGCGATGTCCGACAAGACGCAGTTCCTGTTCATCTCGCACAACAAGATCGCGATGGAAATGGCGCAGCAACTGATCGGCGTGACGATGCAGGAGCAGGGCGTGTCGCGGATCGTCGCGGTGGACATGGAAACGGCCGCGGGTTTTGCCCAGAATTGACGTTTGACGAAACCGGATCGCGTTCGCGCGGCGCATGACGCGCCCGTTCGCGGTCCCGACAAAAAGAATTGCTGATGGAGCGTGCATGGACGAGTTGACACTCGGTTTGATCGGCGCGGGTGCTGTCGTGGTGGGCGGCGTCGTGGTCTACAACGCGTGGCAGGGCGCGAAAGTACGGCGCAGGATGCCGCGCCCGATGCCGGAGGAAGCGGCCGAGGCGATGAACCGCCCCGAGCGCGACGAAGAGTTGCCGTTCATCGAGCCGGTGCGTCAGCCGGTGCGCCGCGAGCCCGCGGCCCCGGTCGCGGCCGCGGCCGCCGCCGCTGCGTCGGCGGATGTCGCGCGCGTCGAACCGACGTTCGGCGGGGTCGCACCGGCCGACACGCCGGCCGATCTGCAGGCCGAGGCGACCGGCGGCGATACGCCGTCCGAGGCGATCGAACCGGCCGCCGGTGAAGCGGCCGCACACGCCGCCGAGCACGCGGCAACCGGCGAGGCGGCCGAACCGGCCGAGCCGACCGAACCCGTGATCCCGGCCGCGACGACGATTTCGTCGGCGCCGCCCGCGATCGTCGATCGCCGGATCGATTGCATCGTGCCGATCCGCCTCGCCGGGCCGCTGCCGGGCGACAAGATCCTGCCGGCCGCGCAGCGGCTGCGCCGCGCGGGCAGCAAGCCCGTGCACATCGAAGGCAAGCCGGAAGGCGGCCAGTGGGAGCTGCTGCAGAACGGCGTGCGCTACGAGGAACTGCGCGCGGCCGCGCAGCTCGCGAACCGCAGCGGCGCGCTGAACGAACTCGAATTCTCGGAATTCGTGACGGGCGTCCAGCAGTTCGCCGACACGATCGACGGCGCACCGGAATTCCCGGACATGATGGAAACGGTCGCGATGGCGCGCGAGCTCGACGCGTTCGCCGCGCAGTGCGACGCGCAGCTGTCGATCAACGTGATGTCGGACGGCGCGCCGTGGTCGGCGAACTACGTGCAGGCGGTCGCGTCGCAGGACGGGCTGCTGCTGTCGCGTGACGGCACGCGGTTCGTGAAGCTCGACGCGAAGCAGAACCCGGTGTTCATGCTGCAGTTCGGTGACACGAACTTCCTGCGCGACGACCTGACCTACAAGGGCGGCAACATGATCACGCTGGTGCTCGACGTGCCGGTCGCCGAAGAGGACATCCTGCCGTTCCGGTTGATGTGCGACTACGCGAAATCGCTGTCCGAACGGATCGGCGCGCGCGTCGTCGACGATTCGCGCCGGCCGCTGCCGGAATCGACGCTGCTCGCGATCGAGCAGCAGCTGATGAAGTTGTACGCGAAGCTCGAGGAAGCCGGCATCCCGGCCGGTTCGGCCGTCACGCGCCGCCTCTTCAGCCAGTAACGCAACGGCGCGGACGGCGGGCGTGCGCGCCACCGTTCGCCGCTGCGGCGCGCACCCTTCCGTGTGCGCCGCAACACGCTCGTCGGGCTTGCATTGCACGCCCCGTCGCGGCGTCAAACTGAGATAATCGGGCATCCGATTTTTCAGAACGAATCTGCCGCCAGCATGGCCCGAACCCAAGCCGAACCGCCAGCCAGCCAGCCCGACGCGCGTGCCGCGTGGCTGCGCGACCAACTCGAGCGGGCGAACCACGCCTATTACGTGCTCGACCAGCCGGATCTGCCCGACGCCGAATACGACCGGCTGTTCCTCGAACTGCAGCAGCTCGAAACCGACCATCCCGAACTCGTGACGCCCGATTCGCCGACGCAGCGCGTGGGCGGCGAGGCGGCCGGCGGCTTCACGCCGGTCGTCCACGACACGCCGATGCTGTCGCTGAACAACGGCTTCGCCGACGAGGACATCGTCGCATTCGACAAGCGTGTCGCCGATGCGCTCGACAAGCCGACCGATCTCGCCGGCTCGGTGACGGAACCCGTCGAATACGCGTGCGAACTGAAATTCGACGGTCTCGCGATCTCGCTGCGCTACGAGCAGGGCGTGTTCGTGCAGGCTTCGACGCGCGGCGACGGGACGACGGGCGAGGACGTGACCGAGAACGTGCGCACGATCCGCTCGATTCCGCTGAAACTGAAGGGCAAGCACGTACCGGCCGTGCTCGACGTGCGCGGCGAGGTGCTGATGTTCAAGCGCGATTTCGCACGCCTGAACGAACGCCAGCGCGCGGCCGAGCAGCGCGAATTCGCGAACCCGCGCAACGCGGCGGCCGGCAGCCTGCGCCAGCTCGATTCGAAGATCACCGCGCAGCGTCCGCTGTCGTTCTTCGCGTACGGGATCGGCGTGCTCGACGGGATGCCGATGCCCGACACGCACAGCGCGCTGCTCGACTGGTACGAGTCGCTCGGCCTGCCCGTGAACCGCGAGCGCGCGGTCGTGCACGGCGCCGAGGGCTTGCTCGATTTCTTCCGCAAGGTCGGCGAGAAGCGCGAGTCGCTGCCGTACGACATCGACGGCGTCGTCTACAAGGTCAACCGGCGCGACGAGCAGGAGCGCCTGGGCTTCGTGTCGCGTGCGCCGCGCTTCGCGCTCGCGCACAAGTTTCCCGCACAGGAAGCGCTGACGAAGCTCGTCGCGATCGACGTGCAGGTCGGCCGCACCGGCGCGATCACGCCGGTCGCGCGCCTCGAGCCCGTGTTCGTCGGCGGCGCGACCGTGACCAACGCGACGCTGCACAACGAGGACGAAGTGCGCCGCAAGGACATCCGGATCGGCGACACCGTGATCGTGCGCCGCGCGGGCGACGTGATTCCCGAGGTGGTCGGCGCGCTGCTCGACCGGCGTCCGGCCGACGCGGCCGAATTCGTGATGCCGACCGAATGCCCGGTGTGCGGCTCGAAGATCGAGCGCCTGCCGGACGAGGCGATCGCCCGCTGCACGGGCGGCCTGTTCTGCCCGGCGCAACGCAAGCAGGCGCTGTGGCACTTCGCGCAGCGCCGCGCGCTCGACATCGACGGGCTCGGCGAGAAGATCATCGACCAGCTCGTCGAGCTGAATCTCGTGCGCACGCCGGCCGACCTGTTCAATCTCGGTTTCGCGACGCTGGCCGAGCTCGACCGCTTCGCGGAGAAGTCCGCGCAGAATCTGCTCGACTCGCTCGAAAAGGCGAAGCACACGACGCTGGCGCGCTTCATCTACGGCCTCGGCATCCGCCACGTCGGCGAATCGACCGCGAAGGATCTCGCGAAGCATTTCGGCTCGCTGACGCCGATCATGGACGCGTCGATCGAGGAACTGCTCGAAGTCAACGACGTCGGCCCGATCGTCGCCGAGTCGATCCACCAGTTCTTCGCGGAAGCGCACAACCGGACGGTGATCGAGCAGCTGCGCGCGCCGGGCAAGGTCACGTGGCCGGAAGGGCCGCCCGCGCCGAAGGCGCCGCAGGGCGTGCTGGCCGGCAAGACGGTCGTGCTGACGGGCACGCTGCCGAACCTCACGCGCGATGCCGCGAAGGAGATGCTCGAGGCGGCGGGCGCGAAGGTCGCGGGCTCGGTATCGAAGAAGACGGATTACGTGGTCGCGGGCGCCGAAGCCGGCAGCAAGCTCGCGAAGGCCGAGGAACTCGGCATCCCCGTGCTGGACGAAGACGGTCTGCACCAACTCCTGGAGGGCAATACGCCATGATTCGCGAGATCCTGAAGATGGGCGATCCGCGCCTGCTCGACATCGCCAAGCCGGTCGAGCAGTTCGATACCCCCGAACTGCACGAAATCGTCGCGGACATGTTCGAGACGATGCATCACGCGAACGGCGCCGGGCTGGCCGCGCCGCAGATCGGCATCGGCCTGCAGATCATCATCTTCGGCTTCGGCAACAACAACCGCTACCCGGACGCGCCGCCGGTGCCGGAGACCGTGCTGATCAACCCGAAGGTCGAGTACATGCCGCCGGACATGGAAGAGGGCTGGGAAGGCTGCCTGTCGGTGCCGGGCATGCGCGGCGTCGTCAGCCGCTACGCGAAGGTGCGCTACAGCGGCTTCGACCAGTTCGGCGCGAAGATCGACCGCGTCGCCGACGGGTTCCACGCGCGCGTGGTCCAGCATGAATACGATCACCTGATCGGCAAGCTGTATCCGATGCGGATCACCGACTTCACGCGCTTCGGCTTCACCGAGGTGCTGTTCCCGGGGCTCGACCCGACCGACGACGATTGATCGTCCGCGTCCGGCGGACAAGAAAAAAGCCCGCTTGCGCGGGCTTTTTCATTGCATGGCGCACCGGGTGTGCCCGCGCTCAGAACGTCTCGTCGGCCGACAGGTAGCGCCATTGGCCTTGCGGCAGCGCGCCGAGCATCACGCGGCCCATGCGCACGCGCTTCAGGCCGATCACGTCGAGGCCGACCAGTTCGCACATGCGGCGGATCTGGCGCTTCTTGCCTTCGCGCAGCACGAAGCGCAGTTGCTCGCCGTTCTGCCAACTGACCATCGCGGGCTTCAGCGCGACGCCGTCGAGTTCGAGGCCGTGGCGCAGCTTCGCGAGCGATTCCGCCGGGAAGTGCTGGTCGATGTCGATGAGCCGCTCGCCGAAGCGCACGCGCACCAGGTACTCCTTGTCGATGTCCGACTGCTCGCCGATCAACTGCTTCGCGATCACGCCGTTCTGCGTCAGCACGAGCAGGCCGGTCGAGTCGATGTCGAGCCGGCCGGCCGGCGCGAGCGCGTGCAGGTGTTGCGGCGAGAAGCGCACCGGCGAATGGTCGCCGCTCCAGCGGTTCGCGCGCGTGATCAGCACGGCCGCCGGCTCGTAGCCGTCTTCGGCCTGACCCGAGACGTAGCCGACCGGCTTGTGCAGCAGGATCGTCACCTGCGCGGCCTGCGCGGCGCTCGCGCGCTCGTCGATCTCGATCTTCTGGTCCGCGCGGACCTTGGTGCCGAGCGTGTCGATGCGTTCGCCGTCGACGAGCACCCAGCCTTTTTCGATCCATTCGTCGGCTTCGCGGCGCGAGCACATGCCGAGCTCGGACATCCGCTTCGACAGGCGCATCAGGCCCGTTTCGTCGCCGTAGTCGACGTCGGCCGACGCACGCTTGACCGGTTGCGCGGTCTTGACCGCGCCGAACGAGCGGCGCTCGCCATCGCGTGCGGGACGAGCCGGACGGTCGCCGAAGCTGCGCTTCGCGCCTTCGCCGGATGCCTTGTCGCGATAGGACGGACGCTTGCCGTCGTCGTCGCCTGCGCGGCGCGGGCGCGCATCGTCATCGCGGCGCGGCGGACGATCGGACGACGGGCGGCGGTCGCCGAAGCTGCGTTTTGCGCCTTCGCCGGATGCCTTGTCGCGATAGGACGGGCGTTTGTCGTCGTCGCCACCCGCGCGGCGCGGGCGGGCATCGTCGTCACGACGCGGCGGACGGTCGGACGACGGGCGGCGGTCGCCGAAGCTGCGCTTTGCGCCTTCGCCGGCAGCCTTGTCGCGATAGGACGGGCGCTTGCCGTCGTCGGCGCCTGCGCGGCGCGGGCGCGCATCGTCATCGCGGCGTGGCGGACGATCGGACGACGGGCGGCGGTCGCCGAAGCTGCGCTTTGCACCTTCGCCGGCAGCCTTGTCGCGATAGGACGGGCGTTTGTCGTCGTCGCCACCCGCGCGGCGCGGGCGAGCATCGTCGTCACGACGCGGCGGACGATCGGACGACGGGCGGCGGTCGCCGAAGCTGCGCTTTGCACCTTCGCCGGCAGCCTTGTCGCGATAGGACGGGCGTTTGTCGTCGTCGCCACCCGCGCGGCGCGGGCGGGCATCGTCATCGCGACGCGGCGGACGATCGGACGACGGGCGGCGGTCGCCGAAGCTGCGTTTTGCGCCTTCGCCGGCAGCCTTGTCGCGATAGGACGGGCGTTTGTCGTCATCGCCACCCGCGCGGCGCGGGCGGGCATCGTCATCGCGACGCGGCGGACGATCGGACGACGGGCGGCGGTCGCCGAAGCTGCGCTTCGCACCTTCGCCGGCGGCGTTGTCGCGATAAGGCGCGCGCGTGCCGCGTTCGGCACCGCCGTCACGCGGCGCACGCTTGGCCGGTGCGCGATCCGTGCCCGGGCGCTCGGCGCCGGCGGCGCCGCGCGGCTTGAACGAGCGTTCGCCAGCGGCGGCCGGGGCGGCCTTCTTCGGACGGGCCGGTTTGTCCCCCGCGGGCGGCGCGGCGGGACGCACCGCCTTGCGGGCGACGAGGCTGCCGGAGCGGACAGGGGCGCGGGTCGGCGACGCCGGCTTCGGATTCTTGACGGTTAGTTTGGTGCGCATAAACGCTGGAATTAATTCAGACTGCGATCGCACGCAGCAATTCGGTTTCGAGCTGGATCTGCAGGCGGTTGTCGGACAGGCCGGCGCCCGCGAGCAGGAAGATGTCTTCGACGCGCTCGCCGAGCGTATTGATCCGCGCCGCATGGACGCCGACCCGATGCTCGGCGAGTACGCGCGCGATCGAATAGAGAAGGCCCGGCCGGTCGTTGGCCGACACGGACAGGATGTAGTACTGGCCGCGCTCGTCGGCCCGCAGGTCGACGCGCGGCGTGATCGGAAACGTCCGCGACAGCCTCGACAGGCGGCCCTTGGACGGCTCCGGCAGCGGGGCGGTTTCGGCAAGCCGCGTCGCGAGCTGCTGCTCGACGAGATTCGCGATGTCGCGGTAACGCACGTCGCGTTCGGTCTGCGTGACGATGAAGTTGTCGAGCGCATAACCGTGCCGCGTCGTGCTGACGCGTGCATCGAGCACCGACAGCCCGTTGCGGTCGAAATACGCGCAGATGCCCGCGAACAGGTCGGGGCGATCCTTCACGTACACGAGCACCTGCAGCGCGTCGCCGATCGGCGACGGCCGCGCGCGGACGATCGCGGTTTCGGCGTTCACGTGCCGGTACAGCACGCGCGTCTGCCACGCGATGTCGGCCGCATCGTGACGCAGGAAGAAGCCGACGTCGAGCTGATCCCACAGCGCGCGATGCGCGTCGTCGGGCACGGTCTCGAGGCGCAGCAGCGCGAGCGCCTGTTCCTGCCGCGACTTCAGCTCCGAGTGCGCGTCGGGGTTCGCGCCGCCGAGCACCGCGAGCGTGATGCGGTACAGGTCCTCGAGCAGCTTGCCCTTCCACGTGTTCCACACCTTCGGGCTCGTGCCGCGGATATCGGCGACGGTCAGCAGGTACAGCGCGGTGAGGTAGCGTTCGTTGCCGACGACTTCGGCAAAGCGCTTGATGACCTCGGGGTCGCTCGTGTCCTGTTTCTGCGCGACCTGGCTCATCGTCAGGTGATGCTGGACGAGCCACACGATCAGCGACGCGTCGTCGCCGGCGATGCCGTGCTCGCGGCAGAAGCGCCGCGCATCGGCCATCCCGAGCGTCGAATGGTCGCCGCCGCGGCCCTTCGCGATGTCGTGGAACAGCGCCGCGACATACAGCACCCACGGGCGCTCGAAGTTGCCGATCAGCTGGCTGCAGAACGGGTATTCGTGCGCATGCTCGGCCACCGCGAAGCGGCGGATATTGCGCAACACCATCAGGATGTGCTGGTCGACCGTGTACACGTGGTACAGGTCGTGCTGCATCTGGCCGACGATGCGGCGGAAGTTCAGCAGATAGCGGCCGAGCACGCTCGTCTGGTTCATCAGCCGGAACGCGTGCGTGATGCCCTCGGGCTGCTGCAGGATCCGCATGAACGTGTCGCGGTTCTGCGGATCGCGGCGCCACGCGTTGTTCATGATTTCGCGCGAGTTGTACAGCGCGCGCAGCGTGCGGGCGGAGAAGCCCTTCACGCCGCGGGTCGTCTCGTACAGCAGGAACGCTTCGAGGATCGCGTCGGGATGACGCTCGAACACGCCGTCGTCGACGATCTCGAGCATCCCCTGCTTCTCGACGAAGCGATCGGGCGACAGCACGCGCGTGATGCCGCTCGTCGCGGGGAAGAGCTGCGCCTCGATGTTCTGGATCAGGATCGTCGCGAGCTGCGTGACGGCCTTCGCGGCCCAGTAGTAGCGGCGCATCAGCTGCTCGCTCGCTCGCTTGGTCTGCGTCGGCTGGTAGCCGAAGCTCTCGGCGGCCTGCGTCTGCAGGTCGAACACGAGCATGTCCTGGCGGCGGCCGGCGATCACGTGCAGCCGCGCGCGCAGCGTCTTCAGGAAGCCCTCGTTGCGGCGCAGCTCGCGTGCTTCGCGATCGGTGATGAGGCCGCGCGTGTCGAGTTCGCGCCAACTGCTGCCGAAGCCCGCCGCGCGCGCGATCCACAGGATCGTCTGCAGGTCGCGCAGCCCGCCGGGGCTTTCCTTCACGTTCGGCTCGAGACTGTACGGCGTGTCCTGGAACTTCGCGTGGCGCTGGCGCATCTCGAGCACCTTCGCGGTGAAGAACGCGCGGGCGTCGAGCGCCTCGTGGTAGCGCACCGTGAAGCGCTCGAACAGCGCGGTGCTGCCGACGATGCGGCGCGCCTCCAGCAGCGAGGTCTGCACCGTGACGTCCTGCGACGCCTCCTCGATGCACTGCGCGACCGTGCGCACGCTGCTGCCGATCTCGAGGCCGAGATCCCACGCCATCCCGATGAAGCGCTCGATGCGCGCGTCGAGCGCCGGGTCGTGCGCATCGGGCAGCAGCACGAGGATATCGACGTCGGAATAGGGCGCGAGCTCGCCGCGCCCGTAGCCGCCGACGGCGACGAGCGCGAGCGTCGCGGGCAGCCCGCAGTCGTCCCACACGCGCTTGAGCGCATCGTCGGTGAGTTTCGACAGCGCGTGCATCAGCGATGCCACGGTCGTTGCGTGGCGAAAACGCTCGAGCAACTCCGTCTTGGCGGCCTTGAATTCGGCGCGCCGCGACAGCGCGTCGGGCGAGGGGGCGGCGTGAGCGCTCATGGGCAGCCGTTCAGGTGCGGGCGGGGCGGGCGGGCGCGACGGCGCTCAGACCGCGGCAGCCGGTTGCGCGAACACGGGGCGCGCCGGCGTGCCGGCCGACACGGTCAGCACCTCGTAGCCGGTTTCGGTGACGAGCACCGTGTGCTCCCACTGCGCCGACAGGCTGCGGTCGCGCGTCTTGACCGTCCACTGGTCGGGCATCGTGCGGATGTCGCGCTTGCCGGCGTTGATCATCGGCTCGATCGTGAAGATCATCCCGGCCTTCAGCTCGATGCCGGTGCCCGGGCGGCCGTAATGGACGACCTGCGGATCCTCGTGGAACACCGTGCCGATGCCGTGGCCGCAGTATTCGCGCACGACGCTGTAGCCCTGCGCTTCCGCGTGCTTCTGGATCGCGTAGCCGATGTCGCCGAGGTGCGCGCCGGGCTTGACCTGGTCGATGCCGAGCCACATGCACTCGTAGGTGGTCTGCACGAGGCGCTTCGCGAGGATCGAACCTTCGCCGACGATGAACATCCGGCTGGTGTCGCCGAAGTAGCCGTTCTTGATCACGGTGATGTCGATGTTCAGCGCATCGCCGTTCTTGATCACCTTCTCGCCGGGAATGCCGTGACAGATCACGTCGTTGACCGAAATGCAGGTGGCCTTCGGGTACGGCGGATAGCCGGGCGGCTGGTAGTTCAGCGGCGCGGGGATCGTGCCCTGTTCGTTGAGCATGAACTCGTGGCAGAGACGGTCGAGTTCGGCGGTCGTGACGCCCGCGACGACGTGCGGCGTGATGAAATCGAGCACTTCGCTCGCGAGACGGCAGGCGACGCGCATCTCCGCGATATCGTGTTCGTTTTTGAGCGTAATAGCCATCGAGGTATGCCTGGAATGCGGTGAATTGACGGATTATCGCACCTTATGGCTGCCCTCGCAGCCCCTGCCGGCCGCGCGGATGCGGGTTTTCGCGGATTGTCCGGCCGGCTGGCGCGCGGCAGCGAAAGTGTCGGGCGACTTGAGGGCGGACAACTCGGCGTGCTATACTCTTTGGCTAAGTCGATGTCCAAATGCCGAACTTGCCTCATTTTGGGGCGGCATGGCGATGAAAGGCTTGCGGCACGGGCGTTTTGCGCGTGCCGAATCGCAAGCCGGCGCAACCAGGGTGCCGGCCGCGCGGAATTCGCGCCCTTCGGGGCGGGTTCGCGCGGCGGTACGGCGGCCGGCTTAAGACCCAACCCTCGTGGAGAATTTACATGGCAGTTACGATGCGCCAAATGCTGGAAGCGGGTGTCCACTTCGGTCACCAGACGCGCTTCTGGAACCCGAAGATGGCTCCGTTCATTTTCGGTCACCGCAACAAGATTCACATCATCAACCTCGAAAAGACGCTGCCGATGTTCACGGACGCACAGAAGTACGTGCGCCAGCTGGCAGCGAACCGCGGCACGATCCTGTTCGTCGGCACGAAGCGTCAATCGCGTGACACGATCGCCCAGGAAGCGCAGCGCGCAGGCATGCCGTACGTCAACGCACGCTGGCTCGGCGGCATGATGACCAACTTCAAGACGCTGAAGGTATCGATCAAGCGCCTGAAGGACATGGAAGCGGCGGTCGAGGCAGGCGAGCTCGAGAAGATGAGCAAGAAGGAAGCGCTGCTGTTCGAACGCGAAATCGCGAAGCTGCAGAAGTCGATCGGCGGCGTGAAGGACATGGGCGGCATTCCGGACGCCATCTTCGTCGTCGACGTCGGCTACCACAAGATTGCCGTCACGGAAGCGAACAAGCTGGGCGTGCCGGTCATCGCCGTGGTCGATACGAACCACTCGCCGGAAGGTGTGGACTACGTGATCCCGGGTAACGACGACTCGAGCAAGGCAGTCGCGCTGTACGCCGAAGGCGTGGCCGACGCGATCCTCGAAGGCCGTGCGAACGCGGTCAACGAAGTGGTCCAGGCCGCACGCGGCGACGACGAGTACGTCGAGGAAAACGCGTAACTGGCCCCGAGCCGGCGCAAAAAGGGGGCTCTCAACAGGCCCCCTTTTTTTAAGCTTGTGCGCCGGACCTGATCGCGCCGAATCGGCGCGGGTCCGGAAACGAATCTCGGCCGTTCGCGTCCAAGCGGGCGGCGTTGTGAATACAGACTCAAGGAGCGAATGATGGCGGCAATTACCGCAAGCATGGTGGCAGAACTGCGCGCGAAGACCGACGCACCGATGATGGAGTGCAAGAAGGCGCTGACGGAAGCCGACGGCGACCTGGCCAAGGCTGAAGAGCTGCTGCGCGTCAAGCTCGGCAACAAGGCGAGCAAGGCGGCATCGCGCGTGACGGCCGAAGGCGTCGTCGCATCGTTCGTCGGCGGCAACGCAGGCGCGCTGGTCGAACTGAACTGCGAAACCGACTTCGTCGCGAAGAACGACGACTTCCTCGCATTCTCGAAGACGGTGGCGGAGCTCGTCGCGACGCAAAACCCGGCCGACGTGGCTGCGCTGTCGGCGCTGCCGCTCGACGGTTCGACGGTCGACGCGGTGCGTCTGGCACTGATCGGCAAGATCGGCGAGAACGTGTCGATCCGCCGTTTCGTCCGTTTCGAAACCGCGAACAAGATCGCCACCTACCTGCACGGCGCGCGGATCGGCGTGATCGTCGAGTACACGGGCGCGGAAGAGCAGGTCGGCAAGGACGTCGCGATGCACATCGCGGCCATGAAGCCGGTCGCGCTGTCGTCGGCCGACGTGCCGGCGGAACTGATCGAAACGGAACGCCGCGTGGCCGAGCAGAAGGCTGCCGAATCGGGCAAGCCGGCCGAAATCGTCGCGAAGATGGTCGACGGTAGCGTCCAGAAGTACCTGAAGGAAGTGTCGCTGCTGAACCAGACGTTCGTGAAGAACGACAAGCAGACGATCGAGCAGATGCTGAAGGCAGCCAATGCCGCCGTGCAGAAGTTCGCGCTGTTCGTCGTCGGCGAGGGCATCGAGAAGCGCCAGGACGACTTCGCCGCCGAAGTGGCCGCGCAAGTCGCAGCAGCAAAGCAGCAGTAAGCAGTCAGGCAGTATCCGCGGCGGGCGTCCGCTCCGCCGCGGCCGGCGCCGCCGCCGGCCGGCCGGGAATCCCGGTCCGGTCGGCGGCGCTTGCCCGAATCAGTATTTCGCCCCTACAGTTCGTGGTTGTCATCCTCTCGTCGCTCGGAAGCCCCTATGTCCAATGCCTATAAACGCGTCCTCCTCAAACTCTCCGGCGAAGCGCTGATGGGCGACGATGCCTTCGGCATCAATCGCGCGACGATCGAACGGATGGTGGCCGATATCGCCGAAGTCGTGCGTCTCGGTACGCAGCTCGCGGTCGTGATCGGTGGCGGTAATATTTTCCGCGGTGTCGCGGGCGGCGCGGCCGGCATGGACCGCGCGACGGCCGACTACATGGGGATGCTCGCGACGATGATGAACGCGCTGGCGCTGCAGGACGCGATGCGCCACGCCGGCATCGAGGCGCGCGTGCAGTCCGCGCTGCGCATGGACCAGGTCGTCGAGCCGTACATCCGGCCCCGCGCGATCCGCCAGCTCGAGGAAGGCCGCGTCGTGATCTTCGCGGCCGGTACCGGCAACCCGTTCTTCACGACGGATACCGCCGCCGCGCTGCGCGGGTCGGAAGTGGGTGCCGAGGTCGTGCTGAAGGCAACCAAGGTCGATGGCGTATATTCTGCCGATCCGAAGAAGGATCCGTCGGCTACGCGCTACACGACGATCACTTTCGACGAGGCGATCAGCCGCAACCTGCAGGTGATGGACGCGACGGCCTTTGCGCTGTGCCGCGACCAGAAGCTGCCGATTCGCGTGTTTTCGATCAACAAGCCGGGCGCGCTCAAGCGCATCGTGCTGGGCGAGGACGAAGGTACGCTCGTCCACGTGTAAACTCCCGCGGATGCGGGTCATCGGCCGCGGCGTATCTCCTGCGCCGGGCGGGGCCCGCGTTCTTTGAAGGTTTGAAGGTTCGGAGGTTGAAATGAGTGTCGCTGATACCAAGAAGGGCGTCGAGCAAAAGATGCAGCGCTCGATCGAAGCGTTCAAGAACGATCTGGCCAAGATCCGTACGGGCCGTGCACACACCGGTCTGCTCGATCACGTGCAGGTCGACTACTACGGCTCGATGGTGCCGATCTCGCAGGTCGCGAACCTGACGCTCGTCGACGCGCGCACGATCGGCGTGCAGCCGTGGGAAAAGAACATGGTCGCGAAGGTCGAGAAGGCCATCCGCGAAGCCGACCTGGGCCTGAACCCGGCAACGGCCGGCGACCTGATCCGCGTGCCGATGCCCGCGCTGACGGAAGAGCGCCGCCGCGAGCTGACCAAGGTCGTGAAGGGCGAAGGCGAGACGGCCAAGGTCGCGATCCGCAACCTGCGCCGCGACGCGAACGAAGCGCTCAAGAAGCTCGTGAAGGACAAGGAAATCTCGGAAGACGACGAGCGCCGTGCGAGCGACGACGTGCAGAAGCTGACCGACAAGCACGTCGCCGAAATCGACAAGCTCGTGCAGACCAAGGAAGCCGAGATCATGACGGTCTGACGACCGTCCTCGCGCGCCGCCTTCCTCCCGCATTACTGTCTCAACGGCCATGACCTATACCAGCTCTACCGTTCGCGTGCCTGACGTCGGCGTCGTGCCGCGTCACATCGCGATCATCATGGACGGCAATGGCCGTTGGGCGACCGAACGCCGCTTGCCGCGCGTCGCGGGGCACACCCGCGGCGTCGATGCCGTACGGGCAGTGGTCGAAGGTTGCGCGCGCGCCGGTGTCGAATACCTGACGCTGTTCGCGTTCAGTTCCGAAAACTGGCGCCGGCCGAACGACGAAGTGTCGTTCCTGATGCGGCTGTTCATCACCGCGCTCGAGCGCGAGGTCGGCAAGCTGCATGCAAACGGGATCCGCCTGCGTGTCGTCGGCGATCTCGACCGTTTCGAGCCGCGCATCCGCGAGCTGATCCGCCGCGCCGAAACCAAGACGGCGCGCAATACGCGCCTGACGCTCACCATCGCGGCCAACTACGGCGGCCGGTGGGACATCCTGCAAGCGACGAAGAAGCTCGTCGAGCAGGCCGTGCGCGAGGGGCGCGAGGTCGAGGTGACCGAGGACGCATTCGCGCCGCACCTGGCGATGGCCTATGCGCCGGAGCCCGATCTCTTCATCCGTACGGGCGGCGAGCAGCGCGTCAGCAACTTCCTGCTGTGGCAGCTCGCGTACGCCGAGTTCTATTTCACCGACAAATACTGGCCGGATTTCGACGGCGCGGCCCTGGCCGACGCGTTGGCGTCGTATACCGAGCGCGAGCGCCGTTTCGGGCGCACGAGTGCGCAGCTCGAACCGCAATCGCAGAACGCCGACTCCCTTTCATGCTGAAAACCCGTGTGATCACGGCGATCGTGATGCTGGCAGTGCTGCTGCCGGTGACGCTGTTCGCGCCGCTCACGGCGTTCGGCGCGCTGATCGGCGCCGTGCTCGTGTTCGCCGCGTGGGAGTGGGCGCGCCTGCTGAAACTCGGCGGCGCCGGCTCCGTCGTCTATGCGGTCGTCGCGGCGCTTGCGCTGGCGGCCACCACGCCGCTCGGCATCGACGCGGCCGGATCCCGTCCCCTTTTCATGGCAGCCGGCGTGTTCTGGCTGCTGGTCGGTCCGTTCGCGCTGCGGCGCAAGCCCGAACTCGCGGGCGGCGTCTGGCGGCCGTTCCTGCTCGCCGCCGGCCTGTTCGTGTTCGCGGCCTGCTGGCATGCGCTTGTCGCGGCACGCGCGCAGGGCGTGCCGTTCGTGCTGTCGCTGCTGCTGGTCGTCTGGCTGGCCGATATCGGCGCATACTTCGCGGGCAAGGCCTTCGGAAAGCGTAAACTGGCCGTGACGATCAGCCCCGGCAAGAGCTGGGAAGGCGCGATCGGCGGCTGGCTGGCCGTGATGATCGTCGCCGGTGTCGCGATGGCCGCGCATGCGTTCGAGCCGACCCTGTTTTCCGCATTTGCCGCCCGCTACGGGATGCCCGGCGCGTGGGCCGCGCTGACGCTGCTGGTCGTGTACAGCGTGATCGGCGACCTGTTCGAGTCACTGTTGAAGCGGCAGGCGGGCGTGAAGGATTCGAGCGGACTGCTGCCGGGCCATGGCGGCGTGCTCGACCGGGTCGACGCGCTGCTGCCGGTGCTGCCGCTCGCGATGCTGCTGCTTGGTTAAACCATTCATTCTTTTATGCAAAAACGTCTGACATTGCTCGGTTCCACGGGCTCGATCGGAGACAGCACGCTCGACGTGGTCGCGCGCCATCCCGAACGCTTCTCGGTCTACGCGCTGACCGCGCACCGCAACGGCGACAAGCTCGTCGAGCAGTGTCTGCGCTTCGCGCCCGAAGTGGCGGTGGTCGGCGATGCCGCGACGGCCGCGCACGTCGAGGCGAAGCTGCGCGCGGCGGGCAGCAAGACGACCGTGCTGTACGGCCCGCAGGCGCTCGTCGACGTGTCGAAGAGCGACGGCTGCGATACGGTGGTCGCGGCGATCGTCGGCGCGGCCGGCCTCGCGCCGAGCCTCGCGGCCGCGCGCGCCGGCAAGCGGATCCTGCTCGCGAACAAGGAATCGCTCGTGATGTCGGGCGCGATCTTCATGGACGCCGTGCGCGATCATGGCGCGATCCTGCTGCCGGTCGACAGCGAACACAACGCGATCTTCCAGTGCATGCCGCGCGACGCGGCCGAGCACGGCGGGATCTCGAAGATCATCCTGACCGCGTCGGGCGGCCCGTTCCGCACGCGCGAACCGGCCACGCTCGCCGACGTGACGCCGGACGAGGCGTGCAAGCATCCGAACTGGGTGATGGGCCGCAAGATCTCGGTCGATTCGGCGACGATGATGAACAAGGGCCTCGAGGTGATCGAGGCGCACTGGATCTTCGGGTTGCCGGGCGATCGCATCGACGTGCTGATCCATCCGCAGAGCGTGATCCATTCGCTCGTGTCGTACCGTGACGGCTCGGTGCTCGCGCAGCTCGGCAACCCCGACATGCGCACGCCGATCGCGCACGCGCTCGCGTTCCCCGAGCGCGTCGACGCGGGCGTCGGCCCGCTCGACCTCGCGCAGATCGCGCAGCTGTCGTTCGAGAAGCCCGATTACGCGCGCTTCCCGTGCCTCGCGCTCGCGCTGAAGGCGCTCGAGGAAGGCGGCATCGCGAGCGCCGCATTGAACGCGGCGAACGAGGTTGCGGTCGAAGCATTTCTCGAGCGCCGGATCGGCTTCATGGCGATCGCGGCGACGGTCGACGCGGTGCTCAACGCGCTGCCGAACCGTGCGCCCGACGGGCTCGACGACGTCCTGGCGGCGGACGCCGAGGCACGCCGCCTCGCCGCCGAAATCATTGCAAAAGCGCCTGCGCCACGCGTGGAGCGTACCGTCTGAATGGAGTGCTCATGAACGTGCTGGTCGAACTGGTCGCGTTTGCGGTGGCGATCGGGGTACTGGTCGTCGTGCATGAGTACGGGCACTATCGTGTCGCGCGCTGGTGCGGCGTGAAGGTCCTGCGATTCTCCATCGGCTTCGGCCAGCCCGTCGCACGCTGGGTCAGCCGCCGCACGGGCACCGAGTGGACGCTGTCCGCGCTGCCGCTTGGCGGCTACGTGAAGATGCTCGACGAGCGCGATCCGGGCCCCGGCATCCGGCCCGACGAACTCGGGCAGGCGTTCAACCGGCAGTCCGTCTACAAGCGGATCGCGATCGTCGCGGCCGGCCCGATTGCGAACTTCCTGTTGGCAATCGCGCTGTTCTCGATCGTGTTTGCCACCGGCGTGACCGAGCCGGCCGCGGTCGTCGCGCCGCCGGCCGCCGGAACGGTGGCGGCCCGTGCGGGCTTCGACGGCGGCGAGACGGTCGTGTCGATCCGCGACGCGCGCACCGGCGACGCGCAGGGCGGCGAGTCCGAGCCGGTGCGGTCGTGGTCGGACCTGCGCTGGAAGCTGCTGTCGGCCGCGTTCGATCACCGCGAGATCGTGCTCGGCGCACGCGACGGCAACACGACGTTCGATTTCCGCGTCGACCTCCGCCAGGTTCCCGACAGTCAGCTCGACGACGATTTCATGGCCCATCTGGGCTTCGAGACCGGCGGCGGCACGCTGTCGATCGCTTCCGTGCAGCCGGGCAGCGCGGCGGAGCAGGCCGGCCTGAAGGCCGGCGACACGCTGCTGGCGCTCGACGGCAAGCCGATCGGCGGCGCGACGCGTTTCATCGATTCGGTGAAGCACCATGCGGGGCAGGCGCTCGACCTGCGGATCGAGCGCAACGGCGCCGCGCAGACGGTGTCGATCGTGCCGCAGATGCAGCGCGACGACGAATCGGGGCAGCAGGTCGGCCGGATCGGCGCGGCGCTGTCGATGCACGCGCCGTCCGTCGACGTGCGCTACGGGCCGATCGAGAGCCTGCGGCTCGGCGCGCACCGCACGTGGGACATCTCCGTGTATTCGCTGAAGATGTTCGGGCGCATGATCACGGGCAACGCGTCGCTGAAGAACCTGTCCGGCCCGGTGACGATCGCCGACTACGCGGGCAAGAGCGCGCGGCTCGGACCGTCGGCGTTCCTGTCGTTCCTCGCCCTTGTCAGCATTAGCCTTGGCGTCCTGAACTTGTTGCCGATTCCCGTTTTGGACGGGGGGCATCTGTTATATTATGCGGTTGAAGCCGCGACCGGGAAAGCCGTCTCGGAGCGCTGGCAGCTGATTCTGCAAAGAGCCGGGTTGATCTGCATCGTCGCATTGTCGGCGATCGCGCTGTTCAACGATCTGGCTCGGTTAATCCATTTCTGAAGCGTCAGGCGGCCGCCGCTCGGCAGTCGCCCGATTTGATGCAGCTAAATATTGGGGATGCATGTTGTTCAAACCTCATCGCTTTGTACCTAAGACAGTTGCAGCGGCCGCGCTCGCCGCTCACGGCCTCGCGGCGCATGCAGCGGCACCGTTCGTGGTGCAAGACATCAAGATCGAGGGGCTGCAGCGCGTCGAAGCGGGTTCGGTGTTCGCCTATCTGCCGATCAAGCAGGGCGATACCTTCACGGACGACAAGGCATCCGAAGCAATCCGCGCGTTGTACGCGACGGGCTTTTTCAACGACGTGCGCATCGCCACGCAAGGCAACGTCGTCATCGTGCAGGTGCAGGAGCGTCCGGCCATCGCGTCGATCGACTTCACCGGCACGAAGGAATTCGACAAGGACAACCTGACGAAGGCGCTGCGCGCGGTCGGTCTCGCCGACGGCCGCTACTACGACAAGGCGCTCGTCGACAAGGCCGAGCAGGAGCTCAAGCGCCAGTACCTGACGCGCGGCTTCTATGCGGCCGAAGTCAAGACGACGATCACGCCGGTCGACGCGAACCGCGTGTCGATCCTGTTCGCGGTGGCCGAAGGCCCGAGCGCGAAGATCCGCCAGATCAACTTCATCGGCAACAAGGCGTTCAGCACCAGCACGCTGCGCGACGAGATGCAGCTGTCGACGCCGAACTGGTTCTCCTGGTATACGAAGAACGACCTGTACTCGAAGGAAAAGCTCACGGGCGACCTCGAGGCCGTACGCTCGTACTACCTGAACCGCGGCTACCTCGAGTTCAACATCGAGTCGACCCAGGTGTCGATCTCGCCCGACAAGAAGGACATGTACCTGACGGTCACGCTGCACGAAGGCGAGCCGTACACGGTGTCGGGCATCAAGCTGTCGGGCAACCTGCTCGATCGCGAAGCCGAACTCAACAAGCTGATCAAGATCAAGCCGGGCGACCGCTTCTCGGCCGAAAAGCTGCAGCAGACCACCAAGTCGATCGTCGACAAGCTCGGTGAATACGGTTACGCATTCGCGACCGTCAATGCGCAGCCGGACATCGACCAGGCGAACCACAAGGTGAACCTGAACCTCGTCGTCGATCCGAGCCGCCGCGTGTACGTGCGCCGCATCAACGTGGTCGGCAACACGCGCACGCGCGACGAAGTGGTGCGTCGCGAAATGCGCCAGCTCGAAAGCTCGTGGTTCGATTCGAACCGCCTCGCGCTGTCGAAGGACCGCGTGAACCGTCTCGGCTACTTCACCAACGTCGACGTGACGACGGTGCCGGTCGAAGGCACGAACGACCAGGTCGACGTGAACGTGAAGGTCGACGAAAAGCCGACCGGCGCGATCACGCTGGGCGCCGGCTTCTCGTCGACGGACAAGGTCGTGCTGTCGGCCGGCGTGTCGCAGGACAACGTGTTCGGTTCGGGTACCAGCCTGTCGGTGAACGTCAACACCGCGAAGAGCTACCGGACGCTGACCGTCACGCAGGTCGACCCGTACTTCACGGTCGACGGCATCAAGCGGATCACGGACGTCTACTACCGCACGTACCAGCCGCTCTACTATTCGACCAGCTCGAGCTTCCGGATCATCAGCGCGGGCGGCAACCTGAAGTTCGGCATCCCGTTCTCGGAAGTCGACACCGTCTACTTCGGCGCGGGCTTCGAGCAGAACCGCCTCGACGTCGATTCGAACACGCCGCAGAGCTACCAGGATTACGTGAACCAGTTCGGCCGCGTGTCGAACACGGTGCCGCTGACGGTGGCATGGTCGCGCGACGCGCGCGACAGCGCGCTGATTCCGAGCCGCGGCTACTTCACGCAGGCGAACATGGAGTACGGCGTGCCGGTCGGCAAGATCCAGTACTACAAGGCCGACCTGCAGGCGCAGTACTACTATTCGTTCTCGCGCGGCTTCATCCTGGGCCTGAACCTGCAAGGCGGCTACGGTAACGGTATCGGCAACCCGTACCCGATCTTCAAGAACTACTACGCGGGCGGTATCGGCTCCGTGCGTGGCTACGAGCCGAGCTCGCTGGGCCCGCGCGACACGAAGACGAACGACCCGATCGGCGGTTCGAAGATGGTCGTCGGCAACATCGAACTGACGTTCCCGCTGCCGGGCACGGGCTACGACCGCACGCTGCGCGTGTTCACGTTCCTCGACGGCGGTAACGTGTGGGGCAACGCGCCGGGCGGCACGAGTACGGGCGCGAACGGCCTGCGCTACGGCTACGGTGTGGGTCTCGCGTGGATCTCGCCGATCGGCCCGCTGAAGCTGAGCCTCGGCTTCCCGCTGCAGAAGCACGAAGGCGACCAGTACCAGAAATTCCAGTTCCAGATCGGGACGGCGTTCTGACCGAACGCATGACAACAGCAACGAGAGGGTAATTTTGCTAACCGGTAAGTTTTCGAAACGAGTGATGTGCGCGCTGACCGTTGCGCTGGCCCTGGGCGCGGCAACGGTGCACGCACAGGACGTCGCCCGCATCGCGGCGGTCAATTCGGATCGGATCCTGCGCGAGTCGGCGCCCGCGAAGGCGGCGCAGACGAAGCTCGAAGCCGAGTTCGCGAAGCGCGACAAGGATCTGCAGGACCTGGCCGCGCGCCTGAAGTCGATGTCCGACTCGCTGGACAAGAACGGCACGTCGCTGTCGGCGGCCGACCGCGCGCAGAAGCAGCGCGACCTCGCCCAGCTCGATACCGACTTCCAGCGCAAGCAGCGCGAGTTCCGCGAGGACCTGAACCAGCGTCGCAACGAGGAGCTGGCGGCCGTGCTGGAGCGGGCGAACAAGGTCATCAAGCAGATCGCCGAGCAGCAGAATTACGACCTGATCGTGCAGGAAGCCGTGTACGTCAGCCCGCGCATCGACATCACCGACAAGGTGCTCAAGGCGCTCGCGTCCGGCTCGGCGAACTGAACGGAGCAGACGACGAATGGCATTGACGCTTGAGGAACTCGTAAAGCGGTTCGGCGGCGAGATCGCCGGCGACGCGCAGTGCAAGGTGGGCGGGCTCGCGCCGCTCGACCAGGCCGGCCCGCAGCAGCTCGCGTTCCTCGCGAACCCGAAGTACCTGTCGCAGGTCGAGTCGACCCGCGCGGGCGCGGTGCTGATCGCACCGAAGGATCTCGAAAAGCTGGGCGCGGCGGCCGGCGGCCGCAACTTCATCGTGACGCCCAATCCGTACGCGTACTTCGCGCGCGTCGCGCAGATGTTCATCGACCTGGCCACGCCGCAGCGCGCCGCCGGCGTGCATCCGAGCGCGACGATCGATCCGGCCGCGAAGGTCGCCGCGAGCGCGGTGATCGGCCCGCACGTGACGGTCGAGGCCGGCGCGGTGATCGAGGACGGCGTGCAACTCGACGCGAACGTCTTCGTCGGCCGCGGCACGACGATCGGCGCCGGCTCGCACTTCTATCCGAACGCATCGGTGTACCACGGCTGCAAGATCGGCCCGCGCGCGATCGTCCATGCGGGCGCCGTGATCGGCTCCGACGGTTTCGGCTTCGCGCCGGATTTCGTCGGCGACGGCGATGCGCGCACCGGCAGCTGGGTCAAGATCCCGCAGGTCGGCGGCGTGACGATCGGCCCGGACGTCGAAATCGGCGCGAACACGACGATCGACCGCGGTGCGATGGCGGATACCGTCATCGACGAATGCGTGAAGATCGACAACCAGGTGCAGATCGCCCACAACTGCCGGATCGGCGCGTACACGGTGATCGCCGGCAAGGCGGGCATCGCGGGCAGCACGACGATCGGCCGCCACTGCATGATCGGCGGCGCGGCCGGGATCGCCGGCCACGTGACGCTCGGCGACTATGTCATCATCACCGCGAACTCGGGCGTATCGAAGTCGCTGCCGAAGGCCGGCATCTATACCAGCGCGTTCCCGGCCGTCGATCACGGCGAATGGAACAAGAGCGCCGCACTCGTGCGCAACCTCGACAAGCTGCGCGAGCGCATCAAGGCGCTCGAAGCCGCGCTCGCCGCCCAGGGCGGCACGGGCGCCTGAGCGCATCATGCGAGACCACCAACCGGGCACGGCCAGCGCAACCGGCCCGGTTTGCCAGACTGGGCCGCGCGGCGGCCCGCTTCAGCCTTTGCATCACCACCGCGCAGCCTCTGCGTGAGACGAACCATCATGAGCACTGAAAAAATCAATCTCGACATCCACAAGATCCTCACGCTGCTGCCGCATCGCTACCCGATTCTGCTCGTCGACCGCGTGCTCGAACTCGAACCGCACAAAGGGATCAAAGCGCTGAAGAACGTGTCGATCAACGAGCCGTTTTTCCAGGGGCATTTCCCGAAGCGGCCGGTGATGCCGGGCGTGCTGATCCTCGAGGCGCTCGCGCAGGCGGCTGCGTTGCTGACCTTCGCGGAAGAGCAGCCGAAGGATCCGGAGAACACGCTGTACTACTTCGTCGGCATCGACGGCGCGCGGTTCAAGCGCGTGGTCGAGCCGGGCGATCAACTGATTCTGAACGTGACGTTCGAACGCTACATCCGCGGCATCTGGAAGTTCAAGGCGGTGGCGGAAGTGGACGGCAAGGTGGCGGCGGAAGCCGAACTGATGTGCACGGTCAAGACGGCCGACGCGGCGCCCTGAGCGACGCGGCACGCATGGGCAACGCAACGCGACACATCACATCGAGAGGCAACGGCGCATGACCAGGATTCATCCCACCGCGATCGTCGAGCCGGGCGCGCAGATCGACGAATCGGTCGAGATCGGCCCGTACGCGATCGTCGGTCCGCACGTCACGATCGGCGCGCGCACGACGATCGGCTCGCACAGCGTGATCGAAGGCCATACGACGCTCGGCGAAGACAACCGCATCGGCCATTACGCGTCGGTCGGCGGCCGTCCGCAGGACATGAAGTACAAGGACGAGCCCACGAAGCTCGTGATCGGCAACCGCAACACGATCCGCGAGTTCACGACGATCCACACGGGTACCGTGCAGGACCTCGGCGTGACGACGCTCGGCGACGACAACTGGATCATGGCCTACGTGCACATCGGCCATGACTGCCGCGTCGGCAACCACGTGATCCTGTCGAGCAACGCGCAGATGGCCGGCCACGTCGAGATCGGCGACTGGGCGATCGTCGGCGGCATGTCGGGCGTCCACCAGTTCGTGCGCATCGGCGCGCACTCGATGCTGGGCGGCGCATCGGCGCTCGTGCAGGACATCCCGCCGTTCGTGATCGCGGCCGGCAACAAGGCCGAACCGCACGGGATCAACGTCGAGGGGCTGCGCCGGCGCGGCTTCTCGCCCGATGCGATCTCGGCGCTGCGCAGCGCGTACCGCGTCCTCTACAAGAGTGGCCTGTCGTTCGAGGAAGCGAAGGTGCAGTTGCGCGAGCTGGCGGAGGCGGGCGGCGACGGCGACGTGCCGGTGAAGGCGTTCGTCGATTTCATCGACGCGTCGCAACGCGGCATCATCCGCTAAGCGATGCCGCTTCCGACCAATCAGCTCCGGCTCGCGATGGTGGCCGGCGAGCCGTCGGGCGACCTGCTCGGGGCGTCGCTGCTCGGCGGGCTGCGCGAGCGGCTGCCCGAATCGGCCCAGTATTACGGGATCGGCGGGCAGCGGATGATCGCGCACGGCTTCGACTCGCACTGGCAGATGGACAAGCTGACCGTGCGCGGTTATGTCGAGGCGCTCGGCCAGATTCCCGAGATCCTGCGGATTCGCGGCGAACTGAAGCGCCAGCTGCTCGCCGAGCGGCCTGACGCGTTCATCGGCGTCGACGCGCCCGACTTCAACTTCAACGTCGAACAGGCCGCGCGCGACGCGGGCATTCCGTCGATCCACTTCGTGTGCCCGTCGATCTGGGCATGGCGCGGCGGCCGGATCAAGAAGATCGCCAAGTCCGTCGATCACATGCTGTGCCTGTTCCCGTTCGAGCCGGCGATCCTCGACAAGGCCGGCGTCGCATCGACCTATGTCGGCCATCCGCTGGCCGACGAGATTCCGCTCGAACCCGACACGCACGGCGCGCGCATCGCACTGGGGCTGCCCGCGGACGGCCCCGTGATCGCGGTGCTGCCGGGCAGCCGGCGCTCCGAGATCGCGCTGATCGGCCCGACCTTCTTCGCGGCGATGGCGCTGATGCAGCAGCGCGAGCCCGGCGTGCGGTTCGTGATGCCGGCGGCGACGCCCGCCCTGCGCGAACTGCTGCAGCCGCTCGTCGATGCGCATCCGCAACTCGCGCTGACGATCACCGACGGCCGCTCGCAGGTCGCGATGACGGCCGCCGACGCGATCCTCGTGAAGAGCGGCACCGTCACGCTGGAAGCCGCGCTGCTGAAGAAGCCGATGGTGATCTCGTACAAGGTGCCCTGGCTGACCGGGCAGATCATGCGCCGGCAGGGCTACCTGCCGTACGTCGGCTTGCCGAACATCCTGGCGGGGCGGTTCGTCGTGCCCGAGCTGCTGCAGCATTTCGCGACGCCCGAGGCGCTCGCCGATGCGACGCTCACGCAGTTGCGCGACGACGCGAACCGCCGCACGCTGACCGAAGTGTTTACCGAAATGCATCTTTCGCTGCGGCAGAATACGGCCGTAAAGGCGGCCGAAGCCGTCGTGCGCGTGCTTGAACATCGCAAGGGGCGCGCATGACCGCAGTACGCGTCCCACGCCGGCGCGCGTCGATCGACGTGCAGGGCGGTTTCGACTTCAGCCGCCCCGACGAGATCGTCTGCGGCGTCGACGAAGCCGGCCGCGGCCCGCTCGCCGGGCCGGTGGTGGCCGCCGCGGTGATTCTCGATCCGGCACGGCCGATCGACGGGCTCGACGATTCGAAGGCGCTGTCCGCGAAGAAGCGCGATGCGCTGTACGAGCTGATCGTCACGCGTTCGCGCGCGTATTGCGTGGCGTCGGCGAGCGTCGACGAGATCGACACGCTGAACATCCTGCACGCGACGATGCTCGCGATGAAGCGGGCCGTCGAGGGCCTGTCGGTCCTGCCGACGCTCGCGCAAATCGACGGCAACCGCTGCCCGACGCTGACCGTGCGGGCCGAGGCGATCGTCAGCGGCGATGCGCTCGTGCCGAGCATCTCGGCCGCGTCGATCCTCGCGAAGGTCACGCGCGACCGCATGCTCGTCGACCTGCACGAGCGCTTCCCGGTGTACGGTTTCAACGTGCATGCGGGCTACGGCACCGCGAAACACCTTGCCGCACTGCGCGAGCACGGCCCGTGCGAAGCGCATCGACGCACTTTCGCACCGGTGCGTGCGGCACTCGACCTGATTCGATGAAAAGCATTACTTCCCGCGACAACCCGTTGTACAAGCGCCTGAAGGCGCTGGCGGGTTCGACGCCCCATCAGCGCCGCAGCGGCCAGGCGTTGCTCGAAGGCTTCCATCTCGCGAGCGCGTACCTCGATACGGGCGCGACGCCCGAGCTGTGCGTGACGACCGAGGGCGCGCTCGGCCACGCGGAAGCGCAGACGATCGTCGCGCGTATCGACGCGCAGCGGGTCGTCACGCTGCCCGACGCACTGTTCGGCCAGTTGTCGAACGTCGTCAACGGCGTCGGCTTCCTGCTGCTCGTCGACCGGCCCGAACATCCGCTGCCCGCGCGCGTCGTGCATACGTCGATCGTGCTCGACGGCGTGCAGGATGCCGGCAACGTCGGCTCGATCCTGCGCAGCGCGGCGGCGGCCGGCGTGCGCCACGTCTTCTGTGCGCCGGGAACGGCGTACGCGTGGTCGTCGAAGGTGCTGCGCTCGGGCATGGGCGCTCATTTCCTGCTGTCGATCCACGAGGATGTCGACGCTGCCGCGCTCGCCGAACGGCTCGACGTGCCGGTCGCGCTGACCGATTCGCACGGCGCGCAGGCGGTCTACGACTGCGACCTGTCGGGGCCGGTCGCCTGGGTGTTCGGCAACGAGGGCGCCGGCGTGTCGGCGTTCTGGCGCGATGCGGCCACGCATCGCGTGACGATTCCGCAGCCGGGCGGAATGGAGTCGCTGAACGTCGCAGCGGCGGCCGCGGTGTGCCTGTTCGAGCAGCTGCGCCAGCAGCGGCCTGCCTGACGCACGGCGCGCGCCAAGCGCCGCACGACGAAAAAAGGCCGCGTTCGACGCGGCCTTGCCGTTTCCGGCGGCGGCCATGCGGCCGCCCGTGCGCCGGTGCTCAGTACGACTGCCGGTCGAGACGGATTTCCTGCAGGATCGTCGTCGCGATTTCCTCGATCGACTTGTGCGTCGACGACAGCCACTTGATCCCCTCGCGACGCATCATCGCCTCGGCCTCGTTGATCTCGTAGCGGCAATTCTCGGGGGCCGCGTACTTGCTGCCGGGACGGCGCTCGTTGCGGATCTCCGACAGGCGCTGCGGGTCGATCGACAGTCCGAACAGCTTTTCGCGGTGCGGGGAGAGTGCCGACGGCAGCTTGCCGCGCTCGAAATCCTCCGGAATCAGCGGATAGTTTGCCGCCTTCACGCCGTACTGCATCGCAAGGTACAGGCTCGTCGGCGTCTTGCCGCTGCGCGACACGCCGACGAGGATCACGTCGGCTTCCGACAGGTTGCGGTTCGACTGGCCGTCGTCGTGCGCGAGCGAGAAGTTGATCGCCTCGATCCGCGTCTTGTACTCCTCGGTGTCCGCATTCTGGTGGCCGCGGCCCATCGCGTGGCTCGACTTGAGCTCCAGTTCCTGCTCGAGCGGTTCGACGAAGCGCTGGAACATGTCGAGCACGAGCGCGTTCGAGCGCTTGACGATGTCGTTCGATTCGCTGTCGACGAGCGTCGTGAACACGATCGCGCGGCGGCCATCGTGCACGGCGGCCTCGTTGATCTTCTCGACGGTCGCATAGGCCTTGTCGGGCGAGTCGACGAACGGCACGCGCACGAGACGGAATTTCTGGTCGAACTGGGAGAGGATCGAGTGCGCGAAGGTTTCGGCAGTGATCCCGGTGCCGTCGGAGACGATGAATACGGTAGGCAGCATGAATCTGGACGTCGAGCGTGAAGGGCGGTTGCGCGGGCGGCTGGAGGTGCGCCTCCAGACCCAGTGACAAGGTCGCGCCACATCCGGCAGCCGGCACGGTAGAATAGCGGCAACCTGTTGGATAAGCAATTGCGGGGGCAGGGCGCGAACGGCGCCCGCGGCTTGACCGCTGGATTCCAGAATTCCCGGCAAGTCTGGCGATTTGTCTGCATATATCGCCCTTCTGCCGGGATTTTTGCAAATCGGGTCGGAATATTTTCCGCCGCTGCGAGTGTTTATCTAACAGGTTGCGCAAGACGCGCCGCGCCTTTTTGCAAGCGCCCGCGTTCGAGCCCACTTGCGCGATCGAGCATTTTTTTCACACTTAGGGGCTTGTATGACTAACGCAGCAAACGTCGCAAAGGACCAGGCGTATGTAATTCCGTTCGAGCAGTTGCGGATGACCGATGTGGAGATCGTGGGCGGCAAGAATGCGTCGCTCGGCGAGATGATCAGCCAGCTTTCCGAAGCAGGCGTTCGCGTACCCACCGGTTTCGCCACGACCGCGCTCGCGTTCCGCGATTTCCTCAAGCACAACGACCTCACCGATCGTATCGCCAAGCGTCTCGAGTCGCTCGACATCGACGACGTGAAGGCGCTCGCCGAAGCCGGTGCCGAGATCCGCAAGTGGATCGTCGACGCACCGCTGCAGGCGCGCCTCGAGGAAGAAATCCGCGCGCAGTTCGACATCCTCAAGAACGGCTCGCCGAGCGAACTGTCGTTCGCCGTGCGTTCGTCCGCGACCGCGGAAGACCTGCCCGACGCCTCGTTCGCCGGTCAGCAGGAGTCCTACCTGAACGTCGTCGGCATCGAGGACGTGCTCGACCGCATGAAGCACGTGTTCGCGTCGCTGTACAACGACCGCGCGATCTCGTACCGCGTGCACAAGGGCTTCACGCACGCGGAAGTCGCGCTGTCGGCCGGCGTGCAGCGCATGGTCCGCTCGGACGTCGGCGCCGCCGGCGTGATGTTCACGATCGACACCGAATCGGGCTTCAAGGACGCCGTGTTCATCACGTCGAGCTACGGCCTGGGCGAAACCGTCGTGCAGGGCGCGGTGAACCCGGACGAGTTCTACGTGTTCAAGACGACGCTCGCCCAGGACAAATACCCGATCATCCGCCGCTCGATCGGCTCGAAGCTGATCAAGATGGAATTCACGCAGCCGGGCGAGCCGGGCCGCGTGAAGACCGTCGACGTGCCGCACGAACAGCGCAACCGCTACTCGATCACCGACGAGGACGTG
Source organism: Burkholderia sp. L-4 (assembly GCF_056856535.1). Classification (NCBI taxonomy): domain Bacteria; kingdom Pseudomonadati; phylum Pseudomonadota; class Betaproteobacteria; order Burkholderiales; family Burkholderiaceae; genus Burkholderia; species Burkholderia sp. L-4. The sequence goes on along the minus strand of NZ_JBXEOX010000001.1, from coordinate 2,265,824 downwards.
ATCGAGCTGGCGAAGTACGCGGTCATCATCGAGAAGCACTACCAGCGTCCGATGGACATCGAGTGGGGCAAGGACGGCCGCGACGGCAAGATCTTCATCCTGCAGGCACGTCCGGAAACGGTGAAGAGCCAGGCAACCGGCAAGGCCGAGCAGCGCTTCAAGCTGAAGGGCCAGTCGCAGGTGCTGGCGACGGGCCGTGCGATCGGTCAGAAGATCGGCGCGGGCCCCGTGCGCGTGATCCAGGATCCGTCGGAAATGGAACGCGTGCAGCCGGGCGACGTGCTGGTGGCCGACATGACCGACCCGAACTGGGAGCCGGTGATGAAGCGTGCGGCCGCGATCGTCACGAACCGCGGCGGCCGCACCTGCCACGCGGCGATCATCGCGCGTGAGCTCGGCGTGCCGGCAGTCGTCGGCTGCGGCGACGCGACCGACGTGCTGAAGGACGGCGCGCTCGTCACGGTATCGTGCGCGGAAGGCGACGAAGGCAAGATCTACGACGGCCTGCTCGAGACGGAAGTCACGGAAGTGCAGCGCGGCGAACTGCCGGAAATCCCGGTCAAGATCATGATGAACGTCGGCAACCCGCAGCTCGCGTTCGACTTCTCGCAACTGCCGAACGGCGGCGTGGGTCTCGCGCGTCTCGAGTTCATCATCAACAACAACATCGGCGTTCACCCGAAGGCGATTCTCGAGTACCCGAACATCGACCAGGACCTGAAGAAGGCGGTCGAGAGCGTCGCGCGCGGTCACGCATCGCCGCGTCAGTTCTACGTCGACAAGCTGACCGAAGGCGTCGCGACGATCGCGGCGGCGTTCTATCCGAAGCCCGTGATCGTGCGCCTGTCCGACTTCAAGTCGAACGAGTACAAGAAGCTGATCGGCGGTTCGCGTTACGAGCCGGACGAGGAAAACCCGATGCTGGGCTTCCGCGGCGCGTCGCGTTACATCGCCGAGGACTTCGCGCAGGCGTTCGAGATGGAGTGCCGTGCACTGAAGCGCGTGCGCGACGAGATGGGCCTGACCAACGTCGAGATCATGGTGCCGTTCGTGCGGACCGTGAAGCAGGCGGAGCGTGTCGTCGGCCTGCTCGAGAAGTTCGGCCTGAAGCGCGGCGAAAACGGCCTGCGCCTCGTGATGATGTGTGAAGTCCCGACCAACGCGATCCTCGCCGAAGAGTTCCTGGAGCACTTCGACGGTTTCTCGATCGGCTCGAACGACCTCACGCAGCTCACGCTCGGCCTCGACCGCGACTCGGGCATGGAACTGCTGGCCGTCGACTTCGACGAACGCGACCCGGCCGTCAAGTTCCTGCTCAAGCGTGCGATCGATACCTGCCGCAAGATGGGCAAGTACGTCGGTATCTGCGGCCAGGGCCCGTCCGATCACCCGGACTTCGCACAGTGGCTGACCGACGAAGGCATCGTGTCGATCTCGCTGAACCCGGACACGATCATCGACACGTGGCAAGCGCTCGCCGCGAACCGGAAGTAACGCCCGGTAATGCATCTTCGGCGAAGGAGCGGCAACGTCGCTCCTTCGATGAAGGCAAAATGCAAGGTTCATGCTATAAACACCCCGGTAAGCACCGGGGTGTTTTTGTTTGTCGGTACAGGTACACGCCGGGCCGCCCCCGCGGGGAGTAGCGAGCGAGAGCAAGCGCGGGGGGCGTTTTCGAGGAGACCACAATCATGTCGGGGCATCTGTTCTGGTGGGTCGCGCTGGGCGTGCTGGTCGTCGCCGAGTTGCTGACCGGTACGTTCTATCTGCTGATGATCGCGCTCGGCTTTCTCGCGGGCGGGTTGCTGCAGCTGGCCGGTTTCGCGCCGCACGTGCAGTTCGGCGCGGCGGCCGCGGTCGCGATCGTCGCGATGATCGCGCTGCGCCGTTCGGGGCTCGGCCGCAAGCAGAAGCGCGACACGTCGACGAATCCCGACGTCAATCTCGATATCGGCTCGACCGTCACGGTCGACGCGTGGCACGACGGCCGCGCGCGCGTGCAGTATCGCGGCGCCGACTGGGATGTCGAGCTCGCGCACGGCGAGCGCGACGATGCGCACGTCTATCAGGTGAGCGCCGTGCGCGGCAATTGTCTCGTGGTCGTGGCGAAACCCGCGGGCTGATCGTCCGCTGATACAACAAGGAGGGAATACTTCATGGATTCGCTGATCATCTGGGTTGTCCTGCTCGTCATCGCGATCGTGATCGTGTCGAAGACGGTGAAGATCGTGCCGCAGCAGCATGCATGGGTGCTGGAGCGCTTCGGGCGCTATCACGCGACGCTGTCGCCCGGCCTGAACATCGTGCTGCCGTTCGTCGATCGCATCGCGTACCGGCACGTGCTGAAGGAAATTCCGCTCGACGTGCCGAGCCAGGTCTGCATCACGCGCGACAACACGCAGCTGCAGGTCGACGGCGTGCTGTACTTCCAGGTGACCGATCCGATGAAGGCGTCGTACGGGTCGAGCAACTTCGTGCTCGCGATCACGCAGCTCGCGCAAACCACGCTGCGCTCGGTGGTCGGCAAGCTCGAACTCGACAAGACGTTCGAGGAGCGCGACTTCATCAACCACAACATCGTGTCGGCGCTCGACCAGGCCGCGGCGAACTGGGGCGTGAAGGTGCTGCGCTACGAGATCAAGGACCTGACGCCGCCGAAGGAAATCCTGCACGCGATGCAGGCGCAGATCACCGCGGAGCGCGAGAAGCGCGCGCTGATCGCCGCTTCGGAAGGCCGCAAGCAGGAGCAGATCAACCTCGCGTCGGGCGCGCGTGAAGCGGCCATCCAGAAGTCCGAAGGCGAGCGGCAGGCCGCGATCAACCAGGCGCAGGGCGAGGCCGCCGCGATCCTGGCGGTGGCCGAGGCGAACGCGCAGGCGATCCAGAAGATCGCGAATGCGATCCAGTCGCAAGGCGGGATGGATGCGGTGAACCTGAAGGTCGCCGAGCAGTATGTGAACGCGTTCTCGAATCTCGCGAAGCAGGGCAACACGCTGATCGTGCCGTCGAACCTGTCGGACCTCGGTACGGCGATCTCGTCGGCGCTGACGATCGTCAAGAACGCATCGACGCCCGCGAAGGGCTGAACCGCGCGCAACCGCGGCCCAGGCGGCCGCCGCGTGCGATCGGCGTGCGGCGAATCGTCGCGCAGCCGGGCGACCGGCAGGCAGGAATCAGATCGCCCAAAGCAACACGGCCCGCTTCGAGCGGGCCGTGTCGTTTGTGTGGCAGGTCGCGCGCGTCAGGTGCCGGCGCGCATGATGCGTGCCTTTTCGCGTTCCCAGTCGCGCTTTTTCTCGGTTTCGCGCTTGTCGTGCAACTTCTTGCCCTTCGCGAGCGCGATGTCGCACTTCACGCGACCACCCTTGTAGTGGAAGTTCAGCGGCACGAGCGTGTAGCCGCGCTGCTCGACCTTGCCGATCAGTTTCTTGATTTCCTCGCGGTGCAGCAGCAGCTTGCGCGTGCGAACCGGGTCGGGCTTGATGTGCGTCGAGGCTTCGGGCAGCGGGCTGATATGGGTACCGATCAGGAAGATCTCGGCGTTCTTCACCACGACGTAGCCTTCCTTGATCTGGCCGCGCCCGGCGCGCAGCGCCTTGACTTCCCAGCCCTCCAGCACGAGCCCCGCCTCGTAGCGTTCCTCGATGTGATAATCGAAGTGCGCTTTCCTGTTGTCGATGATGCTCATGAAAGGATCGGCCCAACTCGTTTAAAATCACGATTTTAGCAAAGCGGGGCGGGAATCGCCCGGCTTGCGTTCCCACCTCAAGCGATGCCGCGCGATTTATGGCAGATGTCCAGAAAACCGTATTGATCCGCCATTCGGCGGAACAGATGTTCGACCTCGTCACCGACGTGGCCGACTACCCCAATTTCCTGCCCTGGTGCGGCGGTGTCGAGATTCGCCGTCAGGACGAGAGCGGGATGGAAGCGCGCATCGACATCAACTTCAAGGGCATCAAGCAGCATTTCGCGACGCGCAACACGCAGCAGCGCCCGACGCGGATCGACATGGAGTTCACGGACGGCCCGTTCAAGAAGTTCACGGGCTCGTGGCGCTTCACCGCGCTGCGCGCCGATGCGTGCAAGATCGAATTCGCGCTGCATTACGAGTTTTCGAGCATCCTGCTCGAAAAGATCATCGGGCCCGTGTTCAGCCACATCGCGAACACGTTCGTCGATTCGTTCGTGAAGCGCGCGGACCAGCGCTACGGGAAGGGGTGACGCGATGCTGTCGATCGAAGTCTGCTATGCGCTGCCGGACCGCCAGACGCTGATTCCGCTGTCGCTGCCCGAAGGCGCGACCGTACGCTCGGCGATCGACGCGAGCGGCGTGCTCGCGCTGCATCCGGAGATCGATCTCGCGCACGCGAAGACGGGCGTGTACGGCAAGCTCGCGCCGCTCGACGCGCCGCTCGCCGATCACGATCGCGTCGAGATCTACCGCCCGCTGATCGTCGACCCGAAGCTGGCGCGCCAGCGGCGCGTCGACAAGTCCCGCCGCGACGGCTCGATCGAGGGCCGCAAGTGGATGCACAAGGACGCGCGCTGACGCGTTTTTCGTTCCGATTGGCCTGATCGCACGCCGCGACGCGCTCAGTGGGCCGCGGCGTTTGCGTTTGTCGGCGCGCTGCCCGGCGTGTCGCCGTGCTGCCGCACCGCGCCGTACACGCCGGCGAGCAGCAGCACGAGCGCGGTGATTTCGAGCGCGTGCGGCATCCGCTGGTCGTACACGAACGCGTACAGCATCGCGAACACGGTTTCGAACACGATCAACTGCCCCGACAGCGTGAGCGGCAAGCGCTTCGACGCCGCATTCCACAGGCCGTTGCCGAGCCACGATGCGCCGATCGCGAGCCCGAGATTCAGCAGCCAGAACAGCTGCCAGCGCGATGCCGGGACGGCCGCCTGCACCGTGCCGGCGGGCAGCGCGAGGATCGCGATCCAGCAGAGCGCGCCGATCAGGCCCGTCACGACACCCCATAGCACCGACCATTCGTTGCCGTCGAAATGATGATGGCGCTGCAGGTAGCGTGCGTTCGCGACCGCGTACCAGGTCCAGCTGGCGAGCGCGCCGGCCGCGCAGGCGATGCCGGCGAGTTTCTGGCCGAGGGTGGTCGCATGCGCGGCTTCGGACGTGAACAGGTCGACGTTGATGCAGGCGATGCCCGCGATCACCAGCGCGAGCGGGGCGGCGAGCCGCCGCAGCGGCACGGCGCCGTGGTCGCCGAGGCCCGCGAGCGTGACGGTCACGGGCAGCACGCCGACGATCAGCGAGCTGGGCGCGATACCGATCAGATGCACGGCGCCGGACAGCAGCATGTAATACGCGACGTTGCCGATGACGGCGAGCCTTACCAGCGCGACGAGGTCTTCGCGGGTCAGCCGCGCGACCAGCGAGCGGGCGGCGGGCAGGGCGGCCGCGAGCGACACGAGGCCGTACATCGCGTAGCGGCCGGCGCTCAGCAGCAGCGGCGAGAAGTCGGTCAGCAGCCGCGGAACGAGAAACACCATGCCCCACAGGGCGCCTGCCAGGACACCATAAACCACGCCGCGCTGCATCGACCGCTCCGAACGAATGACTGATGTGCGCGCATCTTAGCGACGCCGTCGCGGCGGTGTCTTGTTCATTCCTGCACTCGGCATGGGGCGCGGCGCGTCGGCCGGCTGCGGCGAATCAGCCCTCGGCCGGATCGGGCGAGGCGGGCGCGCCGTCGCCCGCTGCACGCGCGCGTGCCGGGCGCCGCACGGCGCGCAGCGTGCCGCTGTTGCCGCCGCCGCAGTAGAAGCGGTCGCGGCCGTCGGATTCGAGCCCCGATACACCGACGCCAGCCGGCATGTCGACCTGTTCGAGGACCTGGCCCGTGTGCGGGTCGACGTGCCGCAGGTCGCTCTGGTCGGCTTCCCACGTGCCGTGCCACAGCTCGCCGTCGACCCACGTCACGCCGGTGACGAAGCGGTTCGATTCGATCGTGCGCAGCACGGCGCCCGATTCCGGATCGATCTGATGAATCTTGCGTTCGCGGTACTGGCCGACCCACAGCGTGCCTTCGGCCCACGCGAGCCCCGAGTCGGCGCCGCCGCCGGGGGCCGGGATCGTCGCGAGCACGCGGCCCGATTCGGGATCGAGCTTCTCGATGCGGTCCTCGACGATCTGGAACAGGTGGCGGCCGTCGAACGCCGTGCCTGCATGCGCGGCAACGTCGAGCGAGCGCACGGTCGTGCCGCGCTCGGGATCGAGCGCATTCAGCTTGTCGCCGGACGCGTACCACACGTGCCGTCCGTCGAACGTGACGCCGTGCACGCCGTCGACGCCCGGAAACGGGCCGTATTCGCGAATGATCTCTGCCGTGGAGCGTTTCATGTTCGTCACCTCGTCGTTCGATGCGGCCATCCTAGTCGCCGGGCAGTGGCGCCGGGAGTAACAAGGTCGTCGCGAATCCGGGCAGCGGCGGCGTCATCCAGCGGCGCGCGCGGCCGCGGCCGAGCGCCTGCACCTTGCCGGCCTCCGCGAGCGTGTCGAGCGCGCGTTGCACGGTGCGCTGGCTCGCGCCGAGCGCGAGCGCCAGCGCGGAACTCGACCACGCTTCGCCGTCGGCGAGCAGCGCGAGGACGGCCGCGTGGCGATCGTCGACCGGGCGTGCGAGGACGACGGTCTCGCGTACGCCGAGCGGTTCGAGCACAAAGCCGCGCGGTGTCGCGACGACGTTCGCGAGCGGGCGCAGCACCGCGCGCAGCCGGCCGATCTCGACGCGCAGCCGCGCGCGATGCGATTCGTCCGCCTGTTTGGCGCGGAACGCGGCGGCCACGAGCGCATTGCGCGATACATCGGCCGGCCACGCTTCGCCGAGCGCGCGGGCGAGCACGAACAGCACGGGGCGGCGCGCGAGCGACACGGTCGTGCGCGCATCGCGCACGGTGTGGCGGCACGCGTCGACGACGAGCGTGTTCGATGCGAACAGCGTCTCGACTTCGTCGAGCGGCACGAGTCGCGACGTGCCGCGTGCGATGAGTCGCGCGGCCGGTGCGTCGAGCACGCGGGCGGCGGTGTCGACCTCGGCCGTCAGGGCGGCGATACCGGCGTCGCGGGCGGCCGCGCGTGCCCGGGCGAGCGCCGCGCGGGCCGCGTGCGTGCGGAGGCGGCGCATCGCGATGCCGGCCGCGATCAGTTCATGGGCGGCGCGCGACGCGGACGGCAGCGGTGCGGGATCGAGATGCGCGAGCAGCCGCTCGGCGTCGTCGACATGGCCGATCAGCAGCAGTCGGCGTACGCCGAGATAGCGTGCATGCGCGGCATTCGCGCGGTCGCCGTGCGCGTCGAGCGTCGCGCAGGCCGCATCGAGTGCGCGCGTCGGCCAGCGCAAGTCGCGCGACGCGAGGGCGATCTCCGCTTCCGCGACGACGCAGCGCGCGCGTGCGACGGCTTCCTTCGTGCCGAATGCGCGGGCGGCGCTGCGCACGAGGGTGCGCGCGCGCTCGAAATCGCCGAGCTGCGCCATCGCGATGCCGCGCAGCGCGAGCGCCGGCGCATCGTCGCGCAGCGCGACGCGGTTCAGCGCGCCGAGCGCGTCACCGGCCGCGAGCGCGCGCGCGGCCGCGGTGATCAGCGAATCCATCCGAATCCCGACACACTTGTCACTCCCTCCGGTCCGATGTCCGCCCCTAATCTAGCACCACGCACACGGCGCCGTCCGCCGTGCCGGATACCCACCGAAGGAGGACCCCGCAATGACCCATCTCACCGGAACACGCGACGAATGGCTGGCCGAGCGCCGCGCCTTGCTCGATGCCGAAAAGGCGCTGACGCGGCAAAGCGACGAACTCGCGCGGCGGCGCCAGGCGTTGCCGTGGGTGCGTGTCGACAAGACCTACCGGTTCGACACCGAAGACGGGCAGGCGACGCTCGACGACCTGTTTCGCGGCCGCTCGCAACTGCTCGTCTATCACTTCATGTTCGGCCCCGACTACAAGGCCGGCTGTCCGTCGTGCTCGGCGCTTGCCGATGGCTTCGACGGTTTTGCCGTGCATCTCGCGCACCACGACGTGACGCTTGCGGCCGTGTCGCGCGCCCCGCTCGCGAAGCTGCTCGCCTACCGCGAGCGGATGGGGTGGGCCTTCCCGTGGGCGTCGTCGGTCGGCAGCGATTTCAACTTCGATTTCAACGTGTCGTTTACCGAAACGCAGCAGCGCGCGGGCGACGTCGAATACAACTACGCGCGGGCCGGCCACGCGATGGACATGGATCCGCCGCCGGCGCCCGTCGTGCAGTTCGCGGCGACGTGCGGCACCGACGCGCGCACCTATTCGCTCGACCGGCCGGGGATGAGCGCGTTCGTGCGCGAGGACGGCGCCGTCTATCACACGTATTCGACCTATGCGCGCGGGCTCGACGGGCTGTGGGGGATGTACCAGTGGCTCGATCGCGCGCCGCGCGGGCGCAACGAGGCCGGCCCGTGGTGGCGCCGCCACGACGAGTACGCGCGCGGCTGAGCGGGCCGGCGACGGACGGGGCGTGCGACGATGCGACCGCCGACCGGCGACACCGGCCCCGATCCGCGGGCATTCGGTGGGGTGGTCGCCGTCGTGTTCGTCGTCGCGGTCATGGCGACCCTCGCGCAGCACGCGTCGATGGCCGCGATGGGCAGCGAACCGATGGCCGGCGGCTGGATGGCTTCGGCCGCATGGCTGCGGCCGTGCGGGCGGGGCGCCGGGCACGCGTTCGCGGCGTTCGCCGGAATGTGGGGAGCGATGACGGTGGCGATGATGCTGCCGGTGCTGGCGCCGACGCTCTGGCGATATGCACGGCGCGTCGGCCCGCTGGCCACGGCGCGTTCGGCCTGGCTCGTCGTCGTCGCGGGCGTCGGGTATTTCTCGGTGTGGATGGCGCTCGGGGCGCTCGTGTTTCCGGCTGGCGCCGCGCTGACGGCCGCCGCCGCGCGGCTGCCGGTGCTGGCGCGTGCGCTGCCGTTCGCGGCCGGTGCGGTCGTATTGGCCGCGGGCATGCTGCAATTCACCGCGTGGAAGGCGCGGCGGCTGGCGTGCTGCCGGCACGTGGCAGGCGACACGCACCGGTCGCCGGTTGTTGCCGGCGCAGCCTGGCGGTTTGGCGTGCGCGCCGCCACGCACTGCAGCACCTGTTGCGGGAACCTGATGGTGGTCGCGCTGGCGGCCGGCATGATGGACTTGCGCGTCATGGCCGCCGTGACGGTCGCCATCGCCGCCGAGCGCCTTGCGCAGGCCAGTTGGCGCGTGGCGCGGATCGCCGGCTGCGCGGCGGTCGGCGGCGGCATCGCGATGATCGCGCGCGCGGCAGGGCTGCTGTAACACATGGCAGACAGGTCGCCTCGACACGTCGCCGGCCTCGCTTCAGCGCGGCGGCGACCGCCGCGTGGCCTGCTCACAACAGGCGGGACGGCCGTTTTGCCGGCCGTTGCGCGAATCGTTCGATGCGGCGGTGAAACGAAAGGCGATCGAAAACGAACCGAACGGCGATCCGAACGATTCGGCCCCCGAACGGCCGAAACCGGCTAAGCCGTTGTTCGTGTTGTGAAAATTCACGGCGCTTCGCGTATAATTCGCTTTTGCGCCCATAGGATTTGCCATGCGTCTGATCCAAAAAGCACTCACTTTCGATGACGTGCTCCTCGTTCCCGCCTTCTCCGACGTTCTCCCGCGCGACACCAGCCTCAAGACCAAGCTGACCCGCAACATCTCCCTGAACATGCCGCTCGTGTCCGCCGCGATGGACACGGTCACCGAAGGTCGCCTCGCGATCGCGATGGCACAGCAGGGTGGCGTCGGTATCGTCCACAAGAACCTCACGCCGGCCGAACAGGCCCGCGAAGTCGCGAAGGTCAAGCGTTTCGAGTCGGGCGTCGTCCGCGACCCGATCACCGTGCCGCCGCAAATGAAGGTGCGCGACGTGATCGCGCTGTCGCGCCAGCATGGCATCTCGGGTTTCCCGGTCGTCGAAGGCCCGCAGCTCGTCGGGATCGTCACGAACCGCGACCTGCGCTTCGAAACGCGCCTCGACGAACCGGTCAAGTCGATCATGACGCCGCGCGAGCGCCTCGTCACGGTCAAGGAAGGCACGCCGCTCGCCGAAGCGAAGGCGCTGATGCACAGCCACCGCCTCGAGCGCGTGCTGGTCGTCAACGACGCGTTCGAACTGCGCGGCCTGATGACCGTCAAGGACATCACGAAGCAGACCGAGCACCCGGACGCGTGCAAGGACGAACACGGCAAGCTGCGCGCTGGCGCGGCGGTCGGTGTCGGCCCGGACAACGAAGAGCGTGTCGAGCTGCTGGTGCAGGCCGGCGTCGACGTGATCGTCGTCGATACCGCGCACGGTCACAGCAAGGGCGTGCTCGAGCGCGTGCGCTGGGTCAAGCAGAACTTCCCGCACGTCGAGGTGATCGGCGGCAACATCGCGACGGCCGCCGCCGCGAAGGCGCTGGTCGAATACGGCGCGGACGCGGTCAAGGTCGGTATCGGCCCGGGCTCGATCTGCACGACGCGGATCGTCGCGGGGGTCGGCGTGCCGCAGATCAGCGCGATCGCGAACGTCGCGGATGCGCTGAAGGGTACCGGCGTGCCGTGCATCGCCGACGGCGGCGTGCGTTTCTCGGGCGACGTGTCGAAGGCTCTCGCGGCCGGCGCGAACGCGGTGATGATGGGCAGCATGTTCGCGGGCACCGAAGAGGCGCCGGGCGACGTGTTCCTGTACCAGGGCCGCCAGTACAAGTCGTACCGCGGCATGGGTTCGGTCGGCGCGATGAAGGACGGCGCGGCGGACCGCTACTTCCAGGACAACTCGGCGAACATCGACAAGCTCGTGCCGGAAGGCATCGAAGGCCGCGTCGCGTACAAGGGTTCGGTCAACGCGATCCTGTTCCAGCTGGTCGGCGGCGTGCGCGCCAGCATGGGCTACTGCGGCTGCCGCACGATCGACGAGCTGCACGACAAGGCCGAATTCGTCCAGATCACCGCGGCGGGCATGCGCGAGTCGCATGTGCACGACGTGCAGATCACGAAGGAAGCGCCGAACTACCACGTGGACTGATCGCCGATGAAACCGCTGCTGCGAGCCGTGCTGATCCTCGATGCCGTGCTGCTGCTGGCGTTCGGCGTGCTGTTCGTGCTGACGCCCTGGCAGTCGCTGTTCAACGCGCTGCAGTTGCAGAACATCCAGCCGGTCATGCTTGGCCAGGCGTTCGGCATCGCGTTGCTCGGGCTCGCGTGGCTCGCGTTTCATGCGGCGTTCAACGGTGACCTCACGGCGCCGGTGGCGCGGTCGGTCGGCCACGTGTACTGGCTGACCGGCGTGCTGACGATCGTCTGGTCGCTCGGCGCCGGCAGCGGTCCCGCGCTGGCGGCCGCCGGCAGGGTGCTGTCGGTCGTGGCCGGCGTTGCGCTGATCGTGCTCGGCCTCGGCGGCGTGAGGATCGCAGCGGCCGTGCGCCGACGGGAGAAGGCGCAGGCGCTCGAGGCACGCGCACCGGCCCAGCGTCCGGCCGAGCCGGCGATGGCGCCGGCGGCGTCGCCCGCACCGCAGCGCGTGGAGCCCGTCGTCGGCCGTCCCGCGGCACCCGAAGCATCGTCGCCGGCGTCATCCGGTTCCAGTCGATCGTCCGGCGGCGTCGCACTCGACGAACGCCCGCCGATGCAGGATTGACCGGCGATGCGTCGCGCGAGCCGCCTGCCGCCCGACGCCGCTGTCCATGCTTTTGACGCAGCGCTCGATGCGCTGCTTTTCTTATTCTCTTCATCCCGTCCGCAGCCATGCACGACAAAATCCTGATTCTCGACTTCGGTTCGCAAGTCACCCAACTGATTGCGCGGCGCGTGCGTGAAGCGCACGTCTACTGCGAAATCCACCCGAACGATGTGTCCGACGACTTCGTCCGCGAGTTCGCGCCGAAGGCGGTGATCCTGTCGGGCAGCCACGCGAGCACGTACGAAGACCATCAGCTGCGCGCGCCGCAGGCCGTGTGGGATCTCGGCGTGCCGGTGCTGGGCATCTGCTACGGCATGCAGACGATGGCCGTGCAGCTCGGCGGCAAGGTCGAGTGGAGCGACCATCGCGAATTCGGCTACGCGGAAATGCGTGCGCACGGCCATACGCGCCTGCTCGACGGCATCGAGGATTTCACGACGGCCGAAGGCCACGGGATGCTGAAGGTCTGGATGAGCCACGGCGACAAGGTTGCCGAGCTGCCGCCGGGCTTCGCGCTGATGGCGTCGACGCCGAGCTGCCCGATCGCCGGCATGGCCGACGAGGCGCGCGGCTACTACGCGGTGCAGTTCCACCCGGAAGTCACGCACACGGTGAAGGGCCGCCAGATCATCGAACGCTTCGTGCTGCAGATCGCCGGCGCGAAGCCCGACTGGATCATGAAGAACCACATCGAGGAAGCCGTCGCGAAGATCCGCGAGCAGGTCGGTGACGAGGAAGTGATTCTCGGCCTGTCGGGCGGCGTCGATTCGAGCGTCGCGGCCGCGCTGATCCACCGCGCGATCGGCGACCAGCTCACCTGCGTGTTCGTCGACCACGGCCTGCTGCGCCTGAACGAAGGCAAGATGGTGCTCGACATGTTCGAGGGCCGCCTGCATGCGAAGGTCGTGCACGTCGATGCGTCCGACCAGTTCCTCGGCCACCTGGCCGGCGTGACCGATCCGGAAGCGAAGCGCAAGATCATCGGCCGCGAGTTCGTCGAGGTGTTCCAGGCCGAGGCGAAGAAGCTGTCGAAGGCGAAGTGGCTCGCGCAGGGCACGATCTACCCGGACGTGGTCGAATCGGGCGGCACGAAGACGAAGAAGGCAACGACGATCAAGAGCCACCACAACGTCGGCGGCCTGCCGGAAACGCTCGGCCTGAAGCTGCTCGAACCGCTGCGCGACCTGTTCAAGGACGAAGTGCGCGAGTTGGGCGTCGCGCTCGGCCTGCCGCCGGAGATGGTGTACCGCCATCCGTTCCCGGGCCCGGGCCTCGGCGTGCGGATTCTCGGCGAAGTGAAGCGCGAGTATGCGGACCTGCTGCGCCGCGCGGACGCGATCTTCATCGAGGAACTGCGCAACACGACCGCGACCGCGCAGGACGCGGCGGCCGGCCTGTGCGGCGAAGCCGATGTCGGCAAGAGCTGGTACGACCTGACGAGCCAGGCGTTCGCGGTGTTCCTGCCGGTCAAGTCGGTCGGCGTGATGGGCGATGGCCGCACGTACGACTACGTGACGTCGCTGCGCGCGGTGCAGACGACCGACTTCATGACCGCGCACTGGGCGCACCTGCCGTACGCGCTGCTCGGCCGTGCGTCGAACCGGATCATCAACGAGGTGCGCGGGATCAATCGCGTGGTGTACGACATTTCGGGCAAGCCGCCGGCGACGATCGAGTGGGAGTGATTCACAATCGGCTCACGTCGTCTCGAGCAGTATCAAAAATCGACCGTGAGCCTTTTGTGTGAAGGGGTTGAGTGATTCAGCGCGCATCCTGTTTCACTCAATCCCGGTCATTCGGGCGGTACGAATGACGGTACCGCATGAGACGGCTGGCTAGTCGCGCGAGGACGTTAGCCTGACCGTATCAAGGTGAGCGATCAGGGCATCGATGAAAGCCCGGACCTTTGCCGACATGCTGCGGTGCGTCGGATACAGCGCGTGAAGCTCGATGGGTTCCCGTCGCAATGACGGAAGGACCCGCACCAGGGTGCCGGCCGTCAAGGCGGGAGCCGCGAGGTAGCTGGGAAGAAAACCAATCCCGCCGCCGCCTTCAAGAACGATCTTCTGCGCAGCCGCGTCCGGGATGATTGCCCTGCCACGCGGCTGTATGGTCAATTCCGTTTTGCCATCCTGAAAAATCCAGTTCGTGGGCGCCTCCCGAACGACGAGCGCATGTCCGTGAAGTTCAGCTGCCTCCATCGGAACGCCCGCTCGCGCCAGGTAGGACGGACTTGCGCATAACCACAATTCAACGGGTGGCAGCCTGCGAGCGATGAGCGACGAGTCAGGCAGTGTGCCGACGCGCACCGCTACGTCGATACCGTCGCGCGCAATGTCGACGTAGTTCGAGTCCGTGGTCAGCTCCACGGCGAGTTCCGGATAGCGGTCGAGAAATTCAGGCAGCATGGGCGCCACGAGTCCCTGCGCGAACGATTGCGTCGTGTTGATCCGTAGAAGCCCGCGCGGTTTCCCCGCGTAGCCATCGATGATCGCCTGCGCTTCCTGCAGGTCCTGAACTGCCCGCGACGCGTAGGGCAGCAGCAGTTTTCCCGCGTCAGTCAGCCGGAAATGTCGTGTGGACCGGTCGAAGAGCGCCGATCCAATCTCCGTCTCCAATCGGACGAGTGCCCGGCTGACGGACGATTTGGGCGTCTTCAGCGCCCGTGCGGTGCCGGAAAGGCTGCCGCTATCGGCTAATCGAAGAAAGATGATGAGGTCGGCCTGATCCATTTCGTATCGTTTTCCGGAACAGCGAGTCGCGATTCAGCCATCTTATATTCAAACCCGGAACAACCTAGACTTCTTCTCAACGACGTACACCGCGCGTCATGACGAACCGAGGAAGTCATGGAGAACACGCAAACGAGCTATCTGGTCGCCGGCGCCGCCGGCAATCTTGGGCGCAGGGTCATTGATGCGTTGCTTCGCACGCGGCCCGCCAGTGAGATCCGTGCGGGTGTTCGCGGCGGTTCAGCAGGCAAACATGCCCATCGTGCAAAGGGGTGGGCAGCGAACGGCGTAACCGTCGTCAATATGGATCTGGACGACCCGCTCAGCCTCAGGCACGCCTGTGCCGGCGTCGGTACCGTCATTTCGGCAGTTCAGGGCGGACCTGACACCATCATTGACGGCCAGTCCCGTTTGCTCGATGCAGCGCTCGCGGCGAACGTCGGGCGATTCGTCCCGTCGGACTTCTCGGAGAACCTGTTCTCGATTCCTGAAGGCATTAACCCTTACCTCGACATGCGGCGGACCTTCGATCGCAAGGTCGCCCCGAGTGGCATCGGCTATACCCACATCCTGAACGGTGGATTCATGGAGGCCGTGTTCTCCCATCCCGGCCTGATCGATGCCAACGCGGGCACGATCACTTACTGGGGTGACGACGAGGTGCCGCTCGATTTCACTTCCATGAGCGACGTCGCGGCCTGGACGGTGGCGGTCGTCGAGGATCCGGCATCGGCCAACCGGGTGGTGTCCGTGGCAGGTGACTGCCGCACCATTGCCCAGATCGCAGGTGACTATGCGGCAGCGACGGGCAGGGCGCTTCATCGGATTCGTCGAGGCTCGATCGCGGACGGATACGCCGAACTACGGCGAATGGCGAAGGCCGGTGCTCATCCGACGGCGATGCTGTCGCTCCAGTATCTGCTACCGATGATGTCGGGCGAAGGGACTTTGCGCGACATCGCGAATGACCGATATCCGGCGGTGCGGCCGACATCGCTCGTCGACTTCATGAAACGTCGCTACGCAACTAAAGGCAGCAAGTCATGAGTGATCTGATCAAGCCGTTTCATCTCGATGTGCCCGAGCTCGAATTGTCTGATTTGCGCGAGCGACTGCGGCGGGTGCGCTGGCCCGACCCTGAGACCGTCAATGACACGAGTCAGGGTCCGCGGCTTTCAAAGCTGCAGGCACTGGTCGCGCATTGGATAGAGGGTTACGACTGGCGTCGCTGCGAGTCGATGTTGAATGACTTCGGGCAGTTCAAGACGACCATTGACGGCCTTGACATCCACTTCCTCCACATTCGGTCACCTGAACCCGATGCCGTTCCATTGCTGATGGCGCATGGTTGGCCCGGTTCCGTGCTTGAGTTCCGCAAGGTGATAGGGCCGCTCGGCAATCCCGCCGCACATGGCGGCGATCCGAGGCAGGCGTTTCACCTCGTCATTCCGTCGATGCCGGGATTTGGTTTTTCCGACAAACCTGATGAACCCGGATGGGACATGTCGCGCATTGGGCGCGCTTACGTTCAGCTGATGCACCGACTGGGCTATGACCGTTGGGTCATGCAAGGTGGTGATCTTGGCGCAGGCGTGACGGACGAAGTCGCGTCACTGGCGCTCCCCGAGCTTATGGGTATCCATCTGAACTTCGCGATGTTCATGCCCACGCCGGACGAAATGCGCGACGCGACGCCGGATGAGCAGGGCATGCTCGACAGTGCCCGGTATTTCTGGAGCACGCTATCCGGATACGCTCAACAGCAGCAGACGCGACCGCAGACGATAGGCTACGCGCTCGCGGATTCTCCGGTTGCGCAGGCAGCGTGGATTTACGCGATGTTCCAGGACACGTGCGGCACCGCGGGCAACGCGGAAGCTTCCTTCACGCTCGACGACATGCTAGACGACATCATGTTGTACTGGATACCCAATACGTCGGCTTCGTCAGCACGACTGTATTGGGAACTGAAGCGATCCAACTGGTCCTCCGCGGCTCGTATCGATCGTCCCATTGCCGTGCCGTCTGGATTCACCATGCTTGCTGGCGAACACGTACGAAAATCGCGGCGGTGGATCGAACGACGCTACCGCGATGTGCGGCACTTCGGCGAGCACGAGCAGGGTGGCCATTTCGCCGCGTTGGAAAATCCGAATGCGCTGGTAAGCGATATTCGCGCGACATTTGCGAGCATCCGTTAAAGATGAGCCAATGGCCCATCTGCTTCCGAACGTTGTTCGGAAGGGATTTAGCTCGGCCGCAAAAGCCTGGACGGCGAACACGATTGCGGCGGACGCAGACGAAGCAGTGGGTTCCTGGCCGGCCGATGCCGCAATCGTGCGTCAATCAACGTAGGGGGTGCGCCGCACGAATTTCATCCGCCACCTTTGGCGGACTGTCACGCCGTCCAAACCGAGCGGCGTGAACGGCTTGATCGGACCGGCCTGAAATAGCAGGAGGATCGCTCATCCGAACAGGCCGCGAATAACCAATGCTACCCGCGCCAGCCGCGTGCTGTGCTTGATCCGGCCTGAGCTTTCGAGCTGAACCAGCCCATGAAGGGTTGCCCAAAACGTCTCCGTCGCCACGTCGACATTCAGACTCGACGGCACGACAGCGGCAAGCACCTCGAAGGCTTCTCTCAGTTCAGGCCTGGTGTCGGCCTCTGCGAAAAGCAAGTCGGTCGGCATCGTGAACATCGCCTCGTAGAGCGCGGGATTGTCGCGAGCGAAGTCGAGATAGGCGATCGCAACGCTTTCGCACGCCTGGCGGGGATCGGTTGATCGCTGCGCCGCTTGATGAAGCGCCGTCTTGATTTCCCGAAAGCCTTCGAGCGCAACGGCGCCGACGATCGCGTCCCGGTTCCTGAAGTGCGAATAGAGTACGGGCTGGCTGTACTCGATCTCGTCAGCCAGGCGGCGAACGGTAACGGCGCTCCAGCCCTCTGCCTCCGCAATTTGTCGGGCCGCTGCGGTGATGCGCTGCTCGCGTGCGTCCCGGTCCCTGTTCTTGCGCTCGGCGACCCCCATCACTGATTCCCCCAAAAGCCTCTTTGACCCGAAATTATACCGATGCTTGAAGATATAGCATTGCTAAACTATGATTCTAGCGTTGCTAGGTATTTTTGCTCAGATAGAGCTCCGAAGCAGGCAGTGATGTGACCCCCTAACCGCAAAAGGACTTCATCCATGACCAGCGCTACCTCCTCTGATCTGACCAGGCTCGGCTACCTCTTTGCCGAGATCATGTCCAACCACGATGTATCGCGCCTCGACGAGATCAAGGCCCCGAACTACGTGAACCACAACGCATTCGCTGAGCCCGGACTGGAAGGTTCCAAGAAGGTACTTGGGGCCATCATCGCGGGCGTTCCCGACCTGAAGGTCACCGCGGAAGACGTTTTCGTGTCGGCAGACGGCTCCCGCGTGGTCGGTCGCTATCGCTACGAGGGCACCCACACCGGCAACCTTCTCGGCTACCCGGCGACCGGCAGGCCGTTCGTCATGCGCTCGATCGACATCTGGCGGGTGGAGCACGGCCGCTTCGCCGAACACTGGGACGAACTCAACACCCTCGAGGTCTTCATCCAGATCGGCGCCGTCCAGCCGCCCAAGCAGCCTGCGTAAGCTTCCGGGTCGGGTTCACGTCCGGGCAAAAAAACGGCTTGGCGCTTGCCAAGCCGTTTTTGCATTCACGCATCGCGTGGAACGGGACGCGTCGTATCACCGGGCGCGACCGGATGCCTACGCGTGCGCGCACCCGAGCGAACGCAGATACATCGGCACCTTCGCCTTGCTCGTTGCCTGGACTCGCGACATCAGCGCGTGATCGATGCGATCCAGCCCGTACGTCCGGGCGATGTCGTGCTGCAACCGGCACCACAGATGGCCGGCCATTTCGGCATCGACCATCGCCCGGTGCGCGCGGCCCGATTTCGGTAAACGCAGCATCTCGACCAGGCTCGACAGGCGATGACTGCGAGCGTCCGGGTAGATCCGTCTCGCCACCAGCATCGTGCAGGCGAACGCATGCTCGGCCGGCATGCCGAGCTGCCCGAGCTCCGATTGCCAGAAGCGTTTGTCGAAACCGGCGTTGTGGGCGACGACCGCATGCTTGCCGACGAACGCCGCGGCTTCCTTCATGACTTCGGACGCCGGCGGTGCCGACGCGATCATGTCGTTCGTGATGCCGGTGAGCGCGACGACATCGGACGGGATGCGCCGGCCCGCATTCATCAGGCTCTGGAAGCGGTCGACGATCTGCCCGTCACGCAGAAGGATGACGGCGATTTCGGTCGCGCGGTCGCCCATGTTCGGCGACAGCCCGGTGGTTTCGAAGTCCAGTACCGCGACGGTCTGCATGGTTGAATCCTGCTGCTTCATGGGGTGACGTTTGGGTTGGCCGAGAGAGTAGCATCATCGGGGCGGAGATAGGCTCGTTTGGCCCGAGAAACGCGCGTTCTCGCTATTGCACCGTTTGTGACTGGCTGCGATGCAGGGGCGTGATCCGACTGACGTTGTTCCACGCGTGATCGTCGCGCGGCAAGCTCACCCGGACCTTCGGCCATCCGGATCAAGATCGGATGACGGCAGGAAATCCGGGCTTGCCAGCGCGGCGGCTATCCGTTACCTGCGCTCGAGAACGACATGGCATCGGCGCGATTGGCGTCCGACAGCGGGCCGCGAACGGGAATCGAGATGTCATCGCTCGGATAACGTGCGAATGGATGTCGCACCGGTTCCCGATCCTGCTCAGGATCGTTCGCTACCGCGATAACGAAGGTGAATCAGCGGATACGGCCGCCCTTGTCCGTCGCAGGCCGATCGTCCGCAGCGCTCGAACCCGAGCCGCTCGTAGAATGCCGTGGCCGCTTCGTTCTGCTCGTTGACGTCGGTCGTCAAATCGGGGTGGCGCCCGAGCGCAGCTTCGACAAGCCGCCGACCGACACCCGTCCCATGATGGGCGGGATCGACGAACAGCGCTTCCATGTGACTGCCGTCGAGCAGCATGAAGCCGATCGGCCGATCGTGCGCGTCGACAGCGAGGTCGAGCGGCGCGGCCGGCAGGAACGTGACGACTTCGGCTTCGATGGCGCGGCGGTCGTCGTCGCTCAGGAAGGGGTGGGTTGCGTCGACGGCACGGCGCCAGATATCCAGCACGCGTGTGCCGTCGGCCTCGGTGGATTGGCGAATTCTGATCATGATTGGATAGGTTGTGATCCGGTGCCCGGCGGGTAGCCCGCACCGCGATGGATCGGGCGCATCGTCCGCGCGGTAGCGCGGAAACGACGGCGAAGCGTCAAACGGGCGAGCGCCGCGCGTCGCCCAGGGATGCCGACCGTTCGATCGCCCGTCGAGCGACGTCGCGCACGCCCGCACTCATCGGCACGTCATCACGATCGAGCTCGTCGAGGGCGAACCAGCGCGCATCGAGCGCATCGTCGCCGGCGGCGGGCGTGCCGCGCAGCCATCGGCACAGCACCGCGACCATGATGAAATGCTGGCGCACGGCGCCGCCCGCATCGTAATCGAACGCATCGAGCGCGGTAAAGGCGTCGAGTGCATCGACCGCGACGGTCGTCTCTTCGGCGATCTCGCGAATGACCGCGTCCGCGATCGGTTCGCCCGGTTCGATCTTGCCGCCGGGGAACCCCCAGCAGCCCGCGTCGGGCGGATTCGCGCGGCGCACGAGCAGCACGTCGCGCTCGCGCAGCACGATGCCGATCACGGCGGGAACGGGGCGCACGGTTGCGGCGGCGCCGATTGCGGAGGGCTGCGTTCCGGACATGGGCGCGCCTATGCGTCGGTGCGTCGTTCGATCGCGCGAATCACCGCGACCATGTCGTCCGATCCATGTCCGGCTTTTTCGGTCTCGCCGTAAAGCGCGTGACAGACGTCGAGCAGCGGCGACGCGATGCCGGTGCCGCGCGCGGATTCGGCGACGAGGCGCGCGTTCTTCAGCACGTCGGTGATCGCGGCCTGCACGGAGAAATCTTCCGCGACGAGCTTGCCGAGTTTCACGCGCGATACGTCGCTTGCCATCGGGCCGGCGTTCAGCACGTCGGCGAAACGTGCGAGATCGATACCGTGACGTTGTGCGAAATGCGTGGCTTCGGTCAGGCCGGTGACCATCGTGATCAGGAACAGGTTGACGGCCAGCTTCATCGTCAGCGCCGACGGCACGTCGCCGCACACGAAGCTGTCGCGGCACAGCGGCTTCACGAGCGCGCGCACGGCGTCGACGTCGTCCGGCGCACCGGCCAGCATCACGACGAGCTGGCCCGCTTCGGCCGGCTTGCGCGACCCCGATACGGGCGCCTCGACGTAGCGGCCCGACGCGGCGGCGATTTCATCGGCGAGCGCACGCGAATACCCGGGTGCGTTGGTGCCCATGTTCACGATCGTGTGGCCGCCGACGCGCGCGGCAAAACCGGGTGTGCCGCGCGCGAGGACGGCGTCGATCGCCGCGTCGTTCGCGAGCATCAGGATCACGGTGCGGCACGCCGCGAACACGTCGTCGACGTGCTCGGCGATGCGCGCGCCGGCGGCGCGCAGCGCATCGTCGCTGCCGCGCGACCGGCTCCACGCGACGAGCGGCGTGCCGGCACGCGCGAGATTGAGCGCCATCGGCGTGCCCATCACGCCGAGGCCGATGAATCCGACTGCGGTTTGCATGTCCTTGCTCCCACGGTGGGTGGAGACGTTCGTGGGCGTCAGTATCGCAGCGTTTCCACACGCGTGCCATCGCGCCCGCGAACCCGCGGGAAGCCGCACGGCGGCTGCTAGTCGATGTCCGCCAGATAGGGCCACGGATAGATGCCGCGCGCGTGGCCGTCGCCGAACATGAAGCGCACGCCGTAGCCGGCCGGCTCCACGCCTTCGAGCGTCAGGTCGGGCCGGGCATCGATGCGACCGCCGTCACGCCGGATGCGTCGGCATGCCGCGCACGGGCATTCGGAGCGCAATCGCGCATAGCCGATGCGCTGCGTTGCGCCGTCGGGCCAGCGCAGCATGAGCGCGCTTGCCGGATGGTCGAGCGCGATTTCGGTCGGCGCGATCATCGGGGCGCGTCGCCGATTTGCCGGATCGCGATCCGTACGGCCTTGCGGACTTCCGGGTCGCGATCCTCGAGCACATCGTTCAGGGCGGGCAGCGTCGCGGGGTCGCGCAATTCGCCGAGCGCGAGCGCGGCTTCCTTGCGCAGATTGCTGATCGCATGCGAGAGCAGCGCGACGACGGCCGGCGCCGCAGCCGCGTCGCGCAACTGCCCGAGTGCGCGTGCTGCGCGCAGACGCACCTGCCAGTAGTCGTCGTCGAGCGCGGCGACGAGCGGCTCGCGCGCCAGCGTCACGCGCAGCTTGCCGAGCGTGGTGGCTGCTTCCTCGCGTACTTGCCATGCGCGATCGCGCAGCGTGGCGAACAGCGCATCGATGACGGCCGCATCGCCGGCTGCCGCGAAGCCGATCGAGCCGACCGCGGCACGTCGCACGTCCGCATCGGTATCGGCCGTCGCGATGCGCGCGAGCGGCGAAAGCGCGCGCGGATCCTTGAGCCAGCCGAGCACCGTGACGGCTTCGGCGCGCACGGCGGGGGGCTCGGCGTCGAGCGCATGCAGCGCGGGTGCGAACGCACCGGGGTCGCGCAACTCGCGCAATCCGCGCAGCACGGCACGGCGCACGAACGGCTCGGGCCGGTCGGCCCAGCGGCACAGTACGGGACCCGACGCCGGATCCTTCAGTTCGGACAGGCTCTGGGCGGCGGCGGCGCGCACGTCGTCGTCCGGATCGAGCAGCGCGCCGCACAGCGCCTCGACGACGTCGGGCTGTTCCCACGCACCGAGTACGCGGGCGGCTTCGCCGCGCACGTCGGCCGACGGGTCGGTGCGCAGCGCGGCGACGAACGCCGGCACGCGTTCGGGATCCTCGAGATCCGCGAGTTCGAACAGCGCGACGCGGCGCACGGATGCGTCGGACGCGGCGAGGCGGGCGACGAGCGCGGCCGGGTCACGGTCGTGTGCGCCGGGTAGCGGGGTGGCGAAAGGAGAGTCGGTCATGAGCGAAGAAAAAGGGCGTTGACGTACGCGGTCAGCGCAGAAGGTAAGGGATCTCGACCTTGACTGCGCCGGTCGGGCAATCGCGCTCGCACGGCATGCAGTACCAGCATTCGTCGAACTGCATGTAGGCCTTGCCCTTGGTCACGTCGATCGCGAGCAGGTCGAGCGGGCACACGTCGACGCAGACGGTGCACCCCTTGTCGGCGATGCAGCGTTCCTCGTCGATCGTCACGGGTGCGCTGCTGCGCAGGAAGATGTCGTGCGGGGTATGGGGCACGGTAGGGCTCCTTAGGGGGCAGTCGCGAGCGCGGCCGGTTCGCGGATGCGCAGATTCGTGTAGGCACCGCGATCGTCGTCGGCCAGCGGCACGACGTACGGTTCGACCGGCCGCTTCTCGCTGCGCATCGCACCATCGGCATCCTTGCGCAGCCACGTGTGGCAGAACCATTCGGCGTCATCGCGATGCGGGAAGTCGACGCGATGGTGGTACAGCCCCCAGCGGCTCTCGGTGCGGAACAGCGACGCGCGCGCGGCCATTTCCGCGCAGTCGCGGATCGCGCGCACTTCGGCCGCCCGCATCAGTTCGTGCGGATGACCGGCCTTGATCTGTTCGATATCCTCAGTAATATCGTCAAGGCGTTGCAGCCCGATTTCCATCTTGCGCGTCACCTTCGGCGGTTGCAGGTAATCGTTCACCATGCGGCGCAGCTTGTATTCGACCTGCGCCGGCGCGAGGCCGTGTTCGCGCAGAAGCGGGGCCATCACGCGGGCGCGTTCGGCCTCGACCTGTTCGTCGTCCACCGGCGCAAGGTCGCGTCCGGCCACGTCGTCGGCCGCGTTCTGCCCGGCGAACCAGCCGTACGTGAACGCGCCGAGCATGTAGTTGTGCGGGACGGCCGCCATGTCGCCGGCCGCGTAGAGCCCCGGCACGGTCGTCTCCGCGCGCGCGTTCACGTACACGCCCGATGCGCTGTGACCGCTGCAGAAGCCGATCTCGGAGATGTGCATCTCGACCATCTGGCTGCGGTAGTCGGTGCCGCGCCCCGCGTGGAAGCGGCCGCGGCTCGGCCGTTCGTTCGTATGCAGGATCTGCTCGATGGTCTGGATCGTTTCTTCCGCGAGATGGTCGAGCTTCAGGAACACCGGGCCGTTGCCGCTCTGCAGTTCCTGGTAGAACTCCCACATCATCTGGCCGCTCCAGTAGTCGCATTCGATGAAGCGCTCGCCCTTGCCGTTCGCGGTGAAGCCGCCGAGCGGGCCCGTCACGTACGCGCACGCCGGGCCGTTGTAGTCCTTGATCAGCGGATTGATCTGGAAGCATTCGAGATTCGCGAGCGCGGCGCCCGCGTGATAGGCCATTGCGTAACCGTCGCCCGCGTTGGTCGGGTTCTCGTAGGTGCCCATCAGGTAACCCGATGCCGGCAAGCCGAGGCGGCCGGCCGCGCCGCAGCAGAGGATCACGGCCTTCGCGCGGATCACGTGAAACTCGGCGGTGCGGCAGTCGAAACCGAGCACGCCGCTTGCGCGGCCCTGCGTATCGGTCAGCACGCGCGTCGCGACGATCCGGTTCGTGATCGCGATGCGCGCGCGCTTCAGTTGCCGGTACAGCACCTTCTTGATGTCGTGCCCCTCCGGCATCGGCAGCACGTACGAGCCCATGTGATGAACCTTCCTCACCGCGTAGTCGCCGGTGCCGTCCTTCTCGAACTTCACGCCCCAGCGGTCGAGCTGCTCGATCGTCGTGAAGCTGTGCGCCGCGTACGCGTACACGGCTTCCTGGTCGACGATGCCGTCGTTGGCGATCGTGATTTCGCGCGTGTACTGTTCGGGCGTCGCGTGACCGGGGATCACCGCGTTGTTCAGGCCGTCCATGCCCATCGAGATCGCGCCGCTGCGCTTCACGTGGGCCTTCTCGAGCAGCAGCACACGCAGGGACGGGTCGCGCTCCTTCGCCTTGATCGCCGCCATCGGCCCGGCCGTGCCGCCGCCGACCACGACGACGTCGTATTCGTGAACCTGGGTTGTCATCGCTGTTTCCTTGCAGATTTGCGTGGTTTTTGCCGGTCGATGCGCAGCCGGTACTGGAATGCGTCGCCACGGAAGTAGAGGTATTCGTAGTCGATCGGGGCGCCCGACGCGTCGTGCGTGAGGCGCTCGATGCGCAGCACGGGGCTGCCGTCCTCGACGTGCAGCGCATCGACGATCTCGTCGTCGGCGAGGATCGCGTCGATCGACACGTCGGCATGACCGAGCGGGATGCCGCAGTCGTTTTCCAGCACGAGGAAGATGTCGCGGGTCGCGAGATCGGCGCCCGCGAGGCGCTTGCCGAGCGCTTCCGGCACCCAGGTCTGTTCGAGCGACACCGGTTCGCGGTTCAGCAGCCGCACGCGGTGGATCTCGACGAGCGGCGCGCCTTCCGGCACGTTCAGCTTGGTCGCGAGATGGCGGTCGGCTTTCACGGTGCGCAAGCTGCGCAACTGGTTGACGATCTCGTAACCCATCGACGACATCGCCTCGGCGAAGCCCTGCAGCGACGTCACGTTCTGGAACGCCTTCGGCTTCGACACGAACGTGCCCTTGCCGTGCAGCTTGAACAGCAGTCCTTCCTTCTGCAGGTCGCCGAGCGCCTGGCGCACCGTGATGCGGCTGACGTCGAACATCGCGCACAGCTCGTGCTCGGACGGCATCCGGCTGTGCGGCGCATAGGTGCCGTCGAGAATGCGCGCGCGCAGCATGTCCTTGATCTGTACGTAGAGCGGGGCCGCCGACAGCGGCACGACGTTGGATGCGGTCATCGATCAACTTGTTATGACAAGATAGGCCGAGTGTAGTCAGCGTGGCCGCGCGGCCAAACCAACCATTTCCGATAACGAATTTCCGATTCCGGCAAAGCGGGGCGAACGCGTGACCGGTTCGTTGCCGGCCGCGCGGATTGGCCGACAATGAAAAATCGCCGGCCCGTGACCCGCGGATGTCGATTTCCCGATGATTCGTCCGTCGTATCCATGTCGACCGGGTATGGCGCCGCACATGCGGCCTGTACCCGGTTTCCGAGGGTGGCCGAAACGGACAAGGAGACGCCAAATGACGGATTCCCGTTACCGCTGGGTGATCGTCGCCGCGGGCGGCCTGATGGGCTGCGTCGCGATCGGCGCGATGTTTTCCCTGCCGGTGTTCCTGCGCGCGATTGCGCGCGACACGGGCTGGTCGATGACCGGCATTTCCACGGCGATGACGCTCGGCTTCATCGCGATGGCCTTCGCGAGCATGGCGTGGGGCAGCCTGTCGGACCGGATCGGCACGCGGCCGGTCGTCCTCGCGGGCGCGGTGCTGCTGTCGGCGAGCCTCGCGCTGGCGAGCCGCGCGCCGTCGCTGTTCGCGTTCCAGCTGACCTTCGGCCTGGCCGTCGGCGGCGCGACGGCCGCGATATTCGCGCCGATGATGGCGTGCGTGACGGGCTGGTTCGACACGCACCGCAGCCTCGCGGTGTCGCTCGTGTCGGCCGGCATGGGAATGGCGCCGATGACGATGGCGCCGCTCGCCGCGTGGCTCGTGTCGGTGCGCGACTGGCGCACGTCGATGCTGCTGATCGCCGGGCTGGCGGCCGTCGTGATGATTCCGGTGTCGCTCCTGGTACGGCGGCCGCCCGCGCTCGACCCTGCCTCCGCGCACGCCGCGCCTTCGGCTGCCGGCGCACCGGCGGCGATGTCGGTCGCGGATGCGCTGCGCTCGCCGCAGTTCATGATCCTGCTGCTGACCAACTTCTTCTGCTGCGCGACGCACTCGGGCCCGATCTTCCACACGGTCAGCTACGCGGTCACGTGCGGCATCCCGCTGATCGTCGCGGTGTCGATCTACAGCGTCGAGGGGCTCGCCGGGATGGGCGGCCGGATCGCGTTCGGCATGCTCGGCGACCGCTTCGGCGCGAAGCGCATGCTGGTGGCGGGGCTGCTCGCGCAGGCGCTCGGCGCGCTCGGCTATTACTTCGTGCGCTCGCTCGACGGGTTCTACGCGGTCGCGACGCTGTTCGGCTTCATCTATGCGGGCGTGATGCCGTTGTATGCGGTGCTCGCGCGCGAGAACTTCCCGCTGCGGATGATGGGCACCGTGATCGGCGGTTGCGCGATGGCCGGCAGCCTCGGGATGGCCGCGGGCCCGGTCGCCGGCGGCCTGATCGTCGATACGTTCGGCAGTTACGGCTGGCTGTACCTCGGTTCGTTCGCGATCGGCCTCGGCGCGTTCCTGATCGCGATGATGTTTCGCCCGTTCGCGAAAACGCGGCCGGAAACGGCGGCCGCTTGATGCGGCGGCGGAAACGGAACGGCTGCCGTTTCGTCGGACCGGCGCGGTCCGGCGCGCCTCGTCACGAATATAAAACAGGGCCCGACGCCGTTTGCGTCTGGAGCGGCCCGCACGGCGCTCGGCCCGCTGCGGCGCAGCAGAGCGGTATTTGACGGTGATCGGCGTGCATGCGTGGCGATTCGGCCCCTAAAAAGCACAATATCGAGCATATATTCGAAGGGCCTGTCATAGCCGCGTCACCCTGCTAGAATTCGGCCTGCCGCATTGTTCCGATTGACTGATGAGATTGCTTGACGCCCTGGTCGAACAACGTATCGCCGCCGCCGCCGCGCGGGGCGAGTTCGACGATTTGCCGGGTACCGGCGCGCCGCAGGCGCTGGATGACGACCTGCTCGTGCCCGAGGAGGTGCGGGTGGCCAACCGTATCCTGAAGAACGCGGGCTTCGTGCCGCCGGCCGTCGAACAATTGCGCGCGCTGCGCAACCTGCATGACGAAGTGCAGGCGGTCAGCGACCGTGCCGCGCGCTGCCGGCTGCAGGCGAAGATCCTCGCGCTCGACATGGCGCTCGAATCGCTGCGCGGCGGCCCGATGGTGATGCCGCGCGACTACTGCCGGCGCATCGCGGAGCGCCTGTGCGAGCGCGGGCTCGACGAAGCGCCCGCCGACACGGGGCCGATGTGACGTCCGACGCGCTGCACGACGCAGCCCGGTCGGCAACCGCTCCGACGGCCGAACCGGCCACCGATACACCTGTTCCCGAAGCCACGCCCGTGTCGGCGCGCGACCTGCATTTCATGCGGCTCGCGCAGGCCGCCGCCGAAGAGGCGCGCGCGGCCGGCGAGGTGCCGGTCGGCGCGGTGCTCGTGCGCGGCGACGAAGTGATCGCGCGCGGTTTCAACCATCCGATCGGCGGGCACGACCCGTCCGCGCATGCGGAAATGGCCGCGCTGCGGATGGCCGCGCAGCATCTGCGGAATTACCGGATGCCCGGCTGCGAGTTGTACGTGACGCTGGAGCCGTGCCTGATGTGCGCGGGCGCGATCATGCATGCGCGCATCGCGCGGGTCGTCTACGGCGCCGCCGATCCGAAGACGGGCGCGTGCGGCAGCGTGATCGACGCGTTCGCGAATCCGCAGCTCAACCACCATACCGAAGTGACGGGCGGCGTGCTCGCCGACGAGTGCGGCGCCGCGCTGAAGTCGTTCTTCGCCGAGCGCCGTCGCGCGCTGCGCGAGGCGCGGCTCGCCCGCGATGCCGCACCCGGCGCGTCATAAGCCCACCCGTCAGGCACGACGCCGTGAACCGGAGACGGTTCGGACCCTCTAAGCAGGTTTGACGACCCGACACCTTTCCCCCATGTCCTTCCAGCCCGCCGCGTCCTATACCATCCGCCTGCTGGCGCCGTCCGGTTATCCGCACGACCCGGACGCGATCAATCGCGCGCTCGAACGCCTCAGCACCGCGCAGCATCGCATCGAGAACATCGAGGCGACGCAGCGGCGCTACCAGCGGTTCGGCGGCACCGACGGGGAGCGGGCAGGCGACCTGAACCGCCTCGCCGATCCCGAGCGGCCGCTGCCGGACATCGCGCTCGCGGTGCGCGGCGGCTACGGCGCCGCGCGGATCCTGCACGGGCTCGACTACCGCGGGCTCGAGCGCCGGCTGCGCGACCAGCCGGTCGCGCTCGTCGGCCACAGCGACTTCACCGCGATCCAGCTCGCGCTGTATGCGAAGGCGCGCATCAAGACGTTCGGCGGCCCGATGCTGTCCGCCGACTTCGGCGCGGAAACGCCGAGCGACTTCACGATGCAGCACTTCTGGCAGACGCTGACGCAGCCGGGCACGACGATCGTCACCGAGGCGCCGCAGGTGCAGGCGGCGAACGTGACGGGCACGCTGTGGGGCGGCAACCTCGCGATCCTGACGTCGCTGATCGGCACGCCGTACATGCCCGACATCGAAGGCGGCATCCTGTTCATCGAGGACGTCAACGAGCAGCCGTTCCGGATCGAGCGGATGATCTACCAGTTGCACCTGTCGGGGCTGCTCGCGCGCCAGCAGGCGCTCGTGCTCGGCCAGTTCACCGGCGCGCGGCCGTTCGAGTACGACAACGGCTACGACATGCAGGCCATGATCGACCAGGTCCGAGCGGTGATCGGGATCCCGGTCGTCACGGGGCTCCAGTTCGGCCATGTGCCCGACCTGCTGACGCTGCCGTTCGGCGCGCAGGCGCAACTGGTCGCGAATGCGCACGGCTTCCGGCTGACCTTGTCGGACTACCCGCATCTCGGCTGATGCAGGCGCGATCGATCGAAAGGCGGGTTTCCCGCCTTTTTCTTTATGTAAATGCGCAACTAACGGTCGAAAATTTTCGTCGACGCACGACCGATTGTTGCCCGGGTATGCACCAGTTTTGTCAACAAAATGGCCGGTCGGGTATACGACAGGAAAGGCCTCAGACAGGCATGTGAGGCTTGTCTTGCATGGAATGAGCGCATCCTGCACCGAACCGGGTCGCGTCGATGCACGCCGATTGTGCGAAATACCGGAAAAGAATTGTTGACAATCTTTATGTCCGCCCTAGGATGAGGACCATCACACGATGCAGATCATGAACGAGCCCGATTCCCAGCCGTCCGGCGCAGCCGGTCCCGAAGCGATCGCCGAGCGGATCCGCACCGCGATCCTCGAGCACCGGCTCGCGCCCGGCGCGAAGCTGACGGAGGCGCAGCTCTGCGACGTGTTCGGCGTGAAGCGCGGGACGATCCGCCAGGCGCTCGCGCAGCTCGCGACCGACAAGCTGGTCGATCTCGAGCCGAACCGTGGCGCGTTCGTCGCGAGCCCGACGCTGCAGGACGTGCACGAGGTGTTCGAGATGCGCCGGATCATCGAGCTGGCGGTGGTCGAGCGGCTGGCAACCGGGCCCGGCGCGAAGCGGCTCAAGGGCGTCGCCGCGCTGATCGACAAGGAACGCAAGGCGTTCGAGCGGCACGACTTCGCGGCGTGGATCCGGCTGTCGGGCGAATTCCACACGGCGCTCGCCACGCTGATGGGCAATGCGACGCTCAGCGCGTGCCTCGAAGGGCTCGTCGCACGCTCGACGCTGATGTCGGCGCTGTACGAATCGCACGGGCGCAGCCCGTGCTCGTGCGACGACCACGACGAGATCCTCGCCGCGCTGGAGGCGGGAGACCCGAAGCAGGCGGTGACGCTGATGGCGCGCCACCTGCAGCATGTCGAACTGAAGATGCTGGACCGGCCCGCGCAAGGGCAGGTCGATTTGCGCGAAGTGTTCGGCGGCGCCTGAGCGGCGACGCGAACCCGGCCGCGCGCCACAGAACGAGCGAAATGCAGGCCCGCGGTATTTGCCGCGGGCCGCTGGTCCGACTCCGGGCGACGATCCGGAGCGATATCGATGACGGTGGAGCGGCCGCCCGGCCGCGTCAAGGAGAAGTCATGGCTCAGTTCAGTGTGGCGCACGAGAGCGCCTTTCCGGCGAAAGAAGGCGGCGAGGGCGGCGATCCGACGCTGCCGGACGGTTACAGCGAACGTCTGTACAACGAAGATTTGGCACCCCTGAAGAATCAGACGTGGGGCGCGTACAACATCTTCGCGTTCTGGATGTCGGACGTGCACAGCGTCGGCGGCTACGTGTTCGCGGGCAGCCTGTTCGCGCTCGGGCTGACGAGCTGGCAGGTGCTGATCGCGCTGATCGTCGGCATCGGCCTCGTGAACGCGCTGTGCAACCTGATCGCGCGGCCGAGCCAGCAGATCGGCGTGCCGTATCCGGTCGCGTGCCGCGCGACCTTCGGCGTGCTCGGCGCGAACGTGCCGGCGGTGATCCGCGGGCTGATCGCGATCGCGTGGTACGGCATCCAGACCTATCTCGCGTCGAGCGCGCTCGTGATCGTCGTGCTGAAGTTCTTCCCGCAATGGCTGCCGTACGCGGACGTCCATCGCTACGGCTTCCTCGGGCTGTCGGCGGTCGGCTGGGCCGGCTTCATGCTGCTGTGGGTGCTTCAGGCGTTCGTGTTCTGGAACGGGATGGAGACGATCAAGAAGTTCATCGACTTCGCCGGCCCGGCGGTCTACGTCGTGATGTTCATCCTCGCCGGCTACATGGTGTGGCGCGCGGGCTGGCGCAACATCGGCATCAACCTCGGCGGCGTCAAGTATCACGGCGCGGAAGTGATCCCGGTGATGATCACGGCGGTGTCGCTGGTCGTGTCGTACTTCTCCGGGCCGATGCTGAACTTCGGCGACTTCTCGCGCTACTGCCGCTCGTTCGGCGACGTGAAGCGCGGCAATTTCTGGGGGCTGCCCGTCAACTTCCTCGCGTTCTCGCTCGTCACGGTGATCACGACGGCGGCGACCTTGCCGGTGTTCGGCGAACTGATCACCGACCCGGTCGAGACGGTCGGCCGCATCGACCATCCGACCGCGGTGATCCTCGGCGCGCTGACGTTCACGATCGCGACGATCGGCATCAACATCGTCGCGAACTTCGTGTCGCCCGCGTTCGACTTCTCGAACGTCGCGCCGCGGCTGATCAGCTGGCGTGCGGGCGGGATGCTCGCGGCCGTCGCGTCGATCTTCATCACGCCGTGGAACCTGTTCAACAACCCGGCCGTGATCCACTACACGCTCGACGTGCTCGGCGCGTTCATCGGCCCGCTGTACGGCGTGCTGATCGCCGACTTCTATCTCGTCAAGCGCGGCCGGCTCGTGCGCGACGACCTGTACACGATGTCGGAGAGTGGCAGCTACTGGTATACGGGCGGCGTGAACCGCCGCGCGCTCGCCGCGCTGCTGCCGGCGGCCGTGATCGCGGTCGTCTGCGTGATGGTGCCGGGCTGGCAGGCCGCCGCGAATTTTTCCTGGTTCATCGGCGCGGGGCTCGGCTTCGTGTTCTACCGGCTGCTCGTGAGCACGAAGGCGTGAGGAGCGTGCGATGAAGATCCGACTGATCAATCCGAATACGACGCAGCGGATGACCGACGCGATGGGGCGCTGCGCCCGCGAGGTCGCGGCCGCGGGCACGGAGATCGTCGCGGTGAGCCCGCCGATGGGGCCGCCGTCGATCGAAGGTTATTACGACGAGGCGCTCGCGACGCCGGGGCTGCTCGCCGAGATCGCGCAGGGCGAGCGCGACGGCTGCGACGCCTACGTGATCGCGTGCTTCGGCGACCCGGGCCTGTACGCGGCGCGCGAACTCGCGCGCGGGCCGGTGATCGGCATCGCCGAGGCCGCGATGCATGCGGCGAGCGTGCTCGCGCCGGGCTTCTCGGTCGTCACGACGCTCGCGCGCACCTGCGGGATGGCGTGGCACCTCGCGGAGCGCTACGGGATGAAGCGCTTCTGCCGCAACGTGCGCGCGACCGACGTCGCGGTGCTCGAACTCGACCGGCCGGGCTCGGCCGCGCGCCGGATCATCGTCGACGAATGCCGGCGCGCGCTCGACGAGGACGGCGCCGACGCGATCGTGCTCGGCTGCGCGGGGATGGCCGAGTTCGCGCACGAGATCGAGCAGCAGATCGGCGCGCCGGTGGTCGAAGGCGTCACGGCGGCCGTCAAGTGGGCCGAGGCGCTCGTCGCGCTGCGCCTCGCGACCGCGAAACGCGGCGATTACGCGCGGCCGCTGGCGAAACGCTACGACGGCGCATTCGCCCGCTTCAGCCCGCCGGACGGGGAGGCGGCGGAGCCGGTCCCGAATTTGCCGCAACCGCACATACACACCGTCTGACACGCACTATCTGCGTCGCTGTATGGGCGCGTATGAACGTTTTCGCTACACTGGGCCGTCATCGCATCGGCTCGTGCGGCCGGCTTCCGGCGCCGCGCGGTCGATGCGAACCCATTATTTCAGCCCGCTTTCGCCGTACTTCGAACCCATGTCACTCGATCCCAACTATCCTCGCGACCTGATCGGCTACGGCCGCCATCCCGTTCAGGCGAACTGGCCGGGGCGCGCCCGCGTCGCCGTGCAATTCGTGCTGAACTACGAGGAGGGCGGCGAGAACTGCGTGCTGCACGGCGATCCGGGCTCCGAGCAGTTCCTGTCCGAAATCGTCGGCGCGGCCGCGTATCCGGACCGCCACATGAGCATGGAGTCGATCTACGAATACGGTTCGCGGGCCGGCGTGTGGCGCATCCTGCGCGAATTCGAGAAGCGCGGGATGCCGCTGACGGTCTTCGGCGTCGGCATGGCGATCGAGCGTCATCCGGAGCTCGCGCGCGCCTTCGTCGAGCTCGGCCATGAAATCGCGTGCCACGGCTGGCGCTGGATCCACTACCAGAGCATGACGCCGGAACTCGAAGCCGAGCACATGCGCCTCGGGATGGAAGCGATCGAGCGCGTGACGGGCGAGCGTCCGCTCGGCTGGTATACCGGCCGCGACAGCCCCAATACGCACCGCCTGGTCGCGGAATACGGCGGCTTCCTGTACGACTCCGACAACTACGGCGACGACTTGCCGTTCTGGATGGACGTCAAGGTGTCGGGCGGCGGCACGTCGCCGCAACTGATCGTGCCGTACACGCTCGACACGAACGACATGCGCTTCGCGACGCCGCAGGGTTTCAACACCGGCGATCACTTCTTCGACTACCTGCGCGACGCATTCGACGTGCTGTACGCGGAGGGCGACGAGGCGCCGAAGATGCTGTCGATCGGCATGCATTGCCGGCTGCTCGGCCGGCCGGGCCGGTTCCGCGGGCTGCAGCGTTTTCTCGATCACCTCGAGAAGCACGATCGCGTTTGGGTGACGCGCCGTGTCGATATCGCGCGCCACTGGCGTGAACATCATCCGTATCAGCCCAATCATCAAGACGAAGGGAAAGCATGAAGGCGATGCGCTACACGTTGGAACAACTGAACACGATGGCGCCGAGCGCATTTGTCGCGGCGCTGTCGGGGATCTTCGAACATTCGCCGTGGGTGGCCGAGGTCGCCGCGGGCGAGCGGCCGTTCGCGAGCATCGACGCGCTGCACAAGACGATGGCGGACGCGGTGGAAACGGGCGGCGAAGCGCGCCAGCTCGCGCTGATCAACGCTCACCCGGAATTGGCCGGCAAGGCCGCCGTGCGCGGCGAGCTGACGGCCGAGTCGACGCGCGAGCAGAGCGGTGCGGGCCTCGACCAGTGCACGCAGGAAGAATTCGACAAGCTGCTGACGCTGAACCGCACGTATCGCGAGAAGTTCGGCTTCCCGTTCATCCTCGCGGTGCGCGGTTATGACCGCCACGGCATCATCGCGAACTTCGAGTCGCGCGTGAATCATTCGCGCGCCGAGGAACTGCGTGCGAGCCTCGACCAGATCTACCGGATCGCGCGCTTTCGCCTCGACGACCTGATCGACGCCTGACACCGCGCACGGCCCGCTGCGTCGCGGCGGCCGGATCGCAATCACTGAAACAAGGAAACATCATGGCTGTTCCGCTTCTCGATCCCAACGCACCCGAATTCACGCGGCGCTACGTGAATCTTGCCGACCCGCGTCTCGGTGCGCAGGCGCTCGAGGCCAGCGACGATTTCTTCGCGCCGAAGGACCGGATGCTGAACCCCGAGCCGGCCGTCTTCATCCCCGGCAAGTACGACGACCACGGCAAGTGGATGGACGGTTGGGAAACGCGCCGCAAGCGCACGACGGGGTACGACTGGTGCATCGTCAAGCTCGCGCGCCCGGGCGTGATCAAGGGCTTCGACATCGACACGAGCCACTTCACCGGCAACTTCCCGCCGGCCGCGTCGATCGAGGCCGCGTTCGTGGCCGACGGCGCGCCGACGCATGCGACCGAGTGGGTCGAGATCGTGCCGTCGACAACGCTGCAGGGCAACAGCCATCACTACGTCGAAGCGAGCGACGCACGCGCGTTCACGCACCTGCGCGTGAACATCTACCCGGACGGCGGCATCGCCCGCCTGCGCGTGTACGGCCAGCCGCAGCTCGACTGGGCCGGCGCGAGCGCGACCGAGCAGTTCGACCTCGCGGCGATGGAAAACGGCGGTTACGTCGTGGCCGCGAACAACCAGCACTTCGGCGTCGCGTCGAACCTGCTGCTGCCGGGCCGCGGCGTGAACATGGGCGACGGCTGGGAAACCCGCCGCCGCCGCGAGCCGGGCAACGACTGGGCGATCATCGCGCTCGCGCAGCCGGGCGTGATCCGCAAGATCGAAGTCGATACCGCGTTCTTCAAGGGCAACTACCCGGACCGCTGCTCGATCCAGGCCGCGTACGTGTCGGGCGGCACGGACAGCTCGCTGATCACGCAGTCGATGTTCTGGCCGGTGCTGCTCGGCGAACAGAAACTGCAGATGGACAAGCAGCACTATTTCGAACAGGACATCGCGTCGCTTGGCCCTGTCACGCACGTGCGACTGAACATCATTCCGGACGGCGGCGTGTCGCGCCTGCGCCTGTGGGGAACGCTCGACAAATGAAGACGCTCGTTATCGAACCGCTGACCAGGGAAGCCTTCGCGCCGTTCGGCGACGTGATCGAAACGGACGGGGCGAAGCAGATCCCGATCAACCTCGGCACGACGATCCGCTTTCACGATCTCGCGAAAGTCGACGTGACGGACGAGGGCGGCCGCACGCTCGTCAACCTGTTCCGCGGCCAGCCGCGCACGCTGCCGTTCGAAGTGAAGATGCTGGAGCGGCACCCGCTCGGCAGCCAGGCGTTCGTGCCGCTGAACGACCAGCCGTATCTCGTCGTCGTCGCGCCCGCGGGCGATCTCGATCCGGCGAAGATCCGTGCGTTCGTGACGAGCGGCTGGCAGGGCGTCAACTACGCGAAGGGCGTGTGGCATCATCCGCTGATCGCGCTCGGCGGCGTCAGCGATTTCATCGTCGTCGATCGCGGCGGTGACGGCCTGAACCTGAACGAGCAGGATCTGCAGGAATCGCTTTGGCTCACCGACGAGGCGCTGCATGCGCTGACCGCCTGAGTCGTCGACGCTTCCGTTGCCTGCCCGCCGAAACCCGCGCAAGATGCGCGGGTTTTTTTATGTGCGCTCGCTTTGTCGCGACTCAGGTCAACACGGCCTTGCGCGCGTCGCGCGAACCGCCGCCGCGACGACGGTTCGCGACCGGCGCATGCTCGGCCATCAGGTCGGCGACCCAGTCGACGAACACGCGCAGCTTTGCGCTGACGTGGCGGTTCGGCGGGAATGCGACGTACATCGGCATCGGTTCGAGTTGCCATGGCTCGAACAGCGGTACGAGTTCGCCCCGCGTGCGATACGCGGCGGCCATGTAGTCGGGCAGCCACAGGATGCCGAGCCCGGCGAGGCCGGCTTCGAGGTACGCATTGCCGTCGTCGACGGCGAGCACGTAGCGGCCGCGTACGGTGATCTGCTCGCCGTCGCGCGCCATCGCAAACGGCAGTGCCTTGCCGGTGCGCGCCCACAGAAAGCCGACGATGCGGTGATGCGTGCCTTCGAGTTCGCCCGGGTGCGTCGGTGTGCCGGCGCGCGCGAGGTAAGCGGGCGACGCGTATACGCCGAGCCGCAGGTCGCCGATGCGGCGCGCGATCAGCGAGCGGTCGGCCGGCTCGCCGCCGCGCACGACGCAGTCGACGTTCTCGCCGATCACGTCGACCACGCGGTCGCTCACGCCCATGTCGAGCTGGATGTCCGGATAGCGCGCATGGAACGCGGGCAGCGCGGGGATCAGGATCAGGCGCGCGAGCGGGGTCGGCACGTCCACGCGCAGCCGCCCCGTCGGCGACGCCGACGCGGCGGACAGGCTCGTTTCGGCATCGTTCATGTCGGCCAGCAGCCGCACGACGCGCTCGTAGTACGCGGCACCGTCGGCCGTGACGACGACCTTGCGGGTCGTGCGGTGGAACAGCTTCACGCGCAGCCGCGCCTCGAGTTGCTGCACCAGTTGCGTGACGGTGGTGCGGCTCATGTGCAGCGTGTCGGCCGCCTTCGTGAAGCTGCCGGCCTCCACCACGCGGGCGAACGCCTGCATTGCGTCGAATCGATCCATCGGGTCAGGACTCCGCGGCGCCCGGACATTGTTTGGCGCGCGCAAACAGTGTTGGACAAGGTTGCCGGTTTATCCGCCGTGCAACGGTCCTTAAAGTGCCTTCATCGTTGAGACCGGGGCGGCGACGCCCCACCGACCGATGGAGGGGTTGAATGGCAAAGCGTAGCGTAGTTTTTCCGCCCGGTCGCCGGGCGCTGTATGACCGCAATCGCTATTCGCCGGCGGTGCGCGCGAACGGCTTCCTGTTCGTGTCCGGGCAGGTCGGCAGCCGCGACGACGGTTCGCCCGAGCCGGAGCTGGGCGCGCAGGTCCGCCGCGCGTTCGACAACCTGAATGCGGTGCTGCGCGCGGCCGGCTGCACGTTCGACGACGTCGTCGACGTGACGGTGTTCCTCGTCGATCCCGAGGAGACGTTCGAACGGATCTGGGCGATCGTCCCCGAATACTGGGGCGATGCGCCGCATCCGGCGCTGACCGCCGTCGGCGTGACCTGGCTGTACGGTTTCCAGTTCGAGATCAAGGCGATCGCACGGCTGCCGGAGTCGGCCGATGCGTGAGCATGGCGCGTGCGTATCACGGCGCGACGGGCGGCTCCTGTTCATACGCGCGATGCAGTCGCGCGGCCAGCGACGGCGAATTGGGCAGCGTCGCCGTGCCGAACC
Organism: Burkholderia sp. L-4; assembly: GCF_056856535.1. Classification (NCBI taxonomy): domain Bacteria; kingdom Pseudomonadati; phylum Pseudomonadota; class Betaproteobacteria; order Burkholderiales; family Burkholderiaceae; genus Burkholderia; species Burkholderia sp. L-4. The sequence goes on along the minus strand of NZ_JBXEOX010000001.1, from coordinate 2,228,366 downwards.
GGCGCACGGCGATGCCCGGCGTCCACGAATTCATCACGACGGCGCCGGCCATCGACGGCAGGTCGGCCGGCGTCACTTCACGGTCGTGCTGCGCGATGCCCAGACGTGCCAGCTGCCGCCGCAGGATGCCCATCGTGACACCGCCGAGCATGCCGGCCACCGGCCACACGAGCGCGTCGCCGGTCCAGAACGCGATGTTCCAGATCGAGCCTTCGCTGATGCGTCCACGGCGATCGATGAACGCCGCGTCGTCGAACCCTTGCGCCGCCGCACGGCGCAGGAAGTGCGTTTTCGCGACTTCGCCGACGTGCTTGATGTCTGGCAGCACGCGCTCGTGTTCGAACAGCGCGAGATCGAGCGGGCCGGCCGGCCCCGACGACGGCGCGGCGGTGCGGATCAGCACGTCGAGCGCTTCGTCGTCGCGCGGCGCGGCGAATTCGCCGGTCGTCGCATGGACGGTCGCGCTCAGCGACAGCGCCGACGGCGCACGATCGAGCGCGGCGCGCAGGAACGCGCGAATCCGTGCATCGGGCAGCGCATGCCCGAACAGCGCGTTCGATGCATCGCGCAGCCGTGCAAGGTGCAGGTCAAGGCCGCGTACGCGGCCGTCGCGAACCTGCATCGCGGTGAAATGTGCGTGGCCCGCGAAAGCCAGCGCGGCAAGCGCATCGGGTGTGGCGGCCACGCCGTTGATGTGGGCGACGGACGGGAACGGTGCAGCGGTCATCGGCGAATCTCCAGGTTGGCCGCGGGCGCGGGGCGGCGCGGCATCTTCAAGAAAACCTATTGTTTGCCGATTGATGGTGTCGTGAAAAACGAGTAGTTTTGGAACGGTCGTCAAATTCTGTTTGAAGATCGATGGAACGCATGTGGCCTGGCACGCGCGCGCTGAGGACGTTCGAGGCGGCGGCGCGGCACCTGAATTTTTCGCGGGCGGCCGACGAGGTCGGGCTGACGCCGGCAGCCGTCAGTCACCAGATCAAGGAAATCGAGGCGCAACTCGGCATCGAACTGTTCGTCCGGACGAGCCGCAGCATCCGGCTGACGCCGGCCGGCGCGGTGCTGGCTGCGGCAGCCGCCGATGCGCTGGCGAGCCTGCGCCACGCGACCGTCCGGGCCCGGCGCATCGCGCGCGAGCGGACGGAGCTGCGCGTGTCGGTCGGCGCGCGCTTCGCGACGCACTGGCTGCTGCCGCGTCTGCCGCGCCTCAAGGCCGCGCATCCGGCGCTCGAACTGACGTTCGACATCACTGACCGGCTGCGCGATTTCGACGGCGACGACGTGGATGTCGCGATCCGCTTCGGCACCGGGCGTTATCGCGACGCGTGCGTGCAGCGCCTGTTCGGCACATCGGTCGTCGCGGTCTGCAGCCCCGCGCTGGTGTCGGCCGGCCCCGCGTTGCGCAAGCCGCGCGACCTGCTGCGCCACACGCTTTGCCACGCCGACTGCGAAGTCGACGGCGTGACCTGGCCGCGCTGGTCGGCGTGGATGGCCGCCGCCGGCGTCGACGGTTTCGACGACAGCCGGTGCGTTGCGTTTCCGGATTCGAGCCACGTCGTGCAGGCCGTGATCGACGGTACGACGATCGGCCTGGCGGAGCCGCACATGATTGCGCGCGATCTCGCGGACGGGCGCCTCGTCCGGCTGTTCGACGTGAACGTCGAGGTGGCGCCGGGGCTCGCGTATCACGTCGTGTATCCGGCGCACACGCAGGACGATCCGCGCATCGTCGCGTTGCGCGACTGGCTCGCGGACGAAGCGGCGATGGCGCACGCGTAGCGCGTCGTCGTGCGTGCTATCGTGCCCGGATTACCACCGCACGACGTCCGGCGCCGGACGTGCCCCTTCGATGAGCCAACCTGAAAACGACCTCAGGGTCCTGCTACGGACGATGCAACCCGAACTGCATCCGGGCGCGTTCGCCTTCGTGTCGCTGCCGACCGGTGCGGACGTATCGTTATCCGAAGTCATCGCGACGTTCCGCGAAGCGGAAGGGCTGACGGTCGTGGTCGAAGAGGCAACGGCAGCACGTCGCGGCTGGCCCGTGCTGTTCCGCGCCGCATGGATCACGCTCACCGTCCATTCCGATCTCGCGGCCGTCGGTCTCACGGCCGCCTTCGCGCGGGCGCTCGGCGCGGCCGGCATCAGCTGCAACGTGATGGCCGCCGCATGCCACGATCACATCTTCGTACCGGTCGACGACGGCCCGCGCGCGCGCGATGCGCTTGTTGCCCTGCAGCGAGACGCGATGCGCGGCTAGTGCCCGAAGTGCATGCGGCGCACGCGGCGCATGAAAAAAACGGGCCCGTCACCGGGCCCGCGAACGGAGAGGATCGCGCCGGCGACCGGCGCACGGCGGCTTACTTGACCGCGCCACCCTCGAACCAGGCGGCGAGCTTGGTCCGCTCGTCGTCGGTCATGTGCGTGACGTTGCCGATCGGCATCGCCTTCAGGCGCACGGCCTGTTCGTAGATACGCTGCGCGTTCTTCGACACTTCGTCCGGCGTGTCGAACATCACGCCTGCGGGAGCGCTGCCCATCAGCGTCGGCTTCGACGAGTGGCACTCGACGCAGCGCTGCTGCAGGATCGGCATGATGTCGTTGATCGCGATCTTCGGCGCGTTCGCGGCCTGCGCTTCCGGTGCGACCGGCTTCGGCATCGTCCACACCAGCGCGCCCGACAGCAGCGCGACGCCGCCGATCGGCAGGTACCACAACTGCTTGCCGCGGTGGCGCATCACGAAGAACTGGCGGATCAGCGCGCCGGCCAGCATGATCAGCACGAGCACGACCCAGTTGAACTTGTTCGTGTACGTCATCGCATAGTGGTTCGACAGCATCGCGAACACGACCGGCAGCGTGAAGTACGTGTTGTGCACCGAACGCTGCTTGCCGCGCTTGCCGTAGATCGGGTTCGGTTCCTCGCCCTTGAGCATCTTGTCGACCATCTTGCGCTGGCCGGGGATGATCACGAAGAACACGTTCGCCGACATGATCGTCGCGAGCATCGCGCCGACGATCAGGTAGGCGGCACGGCCCGAGAAGATGTGGCACGCGAGGTACGCGGCGACGACGACGTAGAGGCCGACGCAGATGCCGAGCACGCGGTCGTTGGTGCCGAGGATGCGGCACAGCGAGTCGTAGACGATCCAGCCGGCCGCGAGGAAGCCGAGCGCGGAGGCGACGGCGACCACCGGGCCCATGTCGAGCACGCTCTTGTCGATCAGGTACGTGTTCGGCGCGAGCAGGTACAGCACGAAGAACAGCGAGAAGCCCGACAGCCACGTGGTGTACGACGGCCACTTCGACCAGTGCAGGTCATCGGGCATTTCCGGCGGGGCCACCGTGTACTTCTGCATGTTGTAGAACCCGCCGCCGTGCACGTGCCACAGCTCGCCGAACACGCCGCGCTTGCGCTGGTTCGCGTCGGTCGGCGGTTTCAGGCTGTTGTCGAGCGCGACGAAATAGAAGGACTCGCCGATCCACGCAATGGCGACGATGACGTGCAGCCATCGCAGCGCGAGGTTCAGCCAGTCGGTGATGAAGCCTTCCATGAAACTCCTCCAGACTCAAATCGTTTGTTCGATGCGGGCGCTGATTCGTCTGTCAGCTGCCGCGATAGGTGCTGTACGACCACGGCGACACGAGCAGCGGCACGTGGTAGTGCGAGCCGGCGTCGGCGATGCCGAAGCGGAGCACGACGCGGTCGACGAAGCGGGGTTCGGGCACCTTCACGCCGAGCGCCGCGAAGTAGTCGCCGGCATGGAACACGAGTTCGTATTCGCCGGTGGCGAGCGCGGCGCCTTCGAGCAGGGGTTCGTCGCAGCGGCCGTCGCTATTGGTCAGCACGGTCTTGATCGCGCGGCGCGATTCGCCGTCGAGCGCGTAGAGGTCCACCTTGATGGCCGCGCCGGGACGGCCGTGCGCCGTATCGAGTACGTGGGTAGTGAGCTTTCCCATTCGTTGTGTCCTTGTGTGAATGCGAGGTTCGGCGGCGACCCGATCCATTGACTATGCGGCGGATCGAGGCTCCACGTCACACGTGGCTACATACCCGTCGGCGAGATTGAAGCGAGCGCCGTGCAGGCATTGTAAAAAGGTTCCCCGTGCAAATACGTGCGCGATATCGAAGATAATGCGCCGAGCATGAGCGGCTGTCGACGGCCCGCCGGGCAAGGCTGCCGGCCCGGTTTCGGGCGCCGGGCGCCGCCGCGGGCGGCGTACCATATCGAAACCCTGAGGCACGGTATTCCGGTTCGCGCATTGTGCGCTGCGCGCGCGTGGGCGATCCTCCCGCCGTGCGCGTCGGCCCGTGGCCCGCGCGTACCCCGAAGACGGCGAGCACGCCGGGTAACCGGGCCAGGGCGTTCGAACGGACGCAGGCACCGGGGCGTGCCGCGATTCAGCGTTCGAACGGCTGTGTGACCGCCTCCAGGCAGCGCCTGGAGGCAGACCGACGCGGAGAACGCATGAACCTCGAGCAGCACGCTGGCGCACGCGCGCCGAACCCCACCTCATCCCGCCCGACCACCCTGCTGGTCAAGCACGCCGACGTGCTCGTGACCATGGACGACACGCGCCGCGAACTGCGCGATGCCGGGCTCTACATCGAAGACAACCGGATCGTCGCGGTCGGCCCGACCGCCGAGCTGCCCGACACGGCCGACGAAGTGCTCGACCTGCGCGGCCACCTCGTGATCCCGGGGCTCGTGAACACGCATCACCACATGTACCAGAGCCTCACGCGCGCGGTGCCCGCGGCGCAGAACGCCGAACTGTTCGGCTGGCTCACGAACCTGTACCGGATCTGGGCGCACCTGACGCCCGAGATGATCGAGGTGTCGACGCTGACCGCGATGGCCGAGCTGCTGCAGTCGGGCTGCACGACGTCGAGCGATCACCTGTACATCTACCCGAACGGCAGCCGGCTCGACGACAGCATCGGCGCCGCGCAGCGGATCGGCATGCGTTTTCACGCGAGCCGCGGCGCGATGAGCGTCGGGCAGCGCGACGGCGGGCTGCCGCCCGATTCGGTCGTCGAGCGCGAGCCCGACATCCTGCGCGACACGCAGCGCCTGATCGAAACCTATCACGACGAAGGCCGCTACGCGATGCTGCGCGTGGTGGTCGCGCCGTGCTCGCCGTTCTCCGTGAGCCGCGACCTGATGCGCGATGCGGCCGTGCTCGCGCGCGAATACGGTGTGTCGCTGCACACGCACCTCGCGGAGAACGTCAACGACATCGCTTACAGCCGCGAGAAGTTCGGGATGACGCCGGCCGAATATGCGGAGGATCTGGGCTGGGTCGGCCACGATGTGTGGCATGCGCACTGCGTGCAGCTGGACGACGCGGGCATCGGCCTGTTCGCGCGCACCGGCACGGGCGTCGCGCACTGTCCGTGCTCGAACATGCGGCTCGCGTCGGGCATCGCGCCGGTGAAGAAGATGCGTCTCGCGGGCGTGCCGGTCGGCCTCGGCGTCGACGGCTCCGCGTCGAACGACGGCGCGCAGATGGTCGCGGAAGTGCGGCAGGCGCTGCTGCTGCAGCGGGTCGGGTTCGGGCCCGACGCGATGACCGCGCGCGAAGCGCTCGAGATCGCGACGCTCGGCGGGGCGAAGGTGCTGAACCGCGACGACATCGGCGCGCTGAAGCCCGGCATGGCCGCGGACTTCGCCGCGTTCGACCTGCGCCAGCCGCTGTTCGCGGGCGCGCTGCACGATCCGGTCGCGGCGCTCGTGTTCTGCGCGCCGTCGCAGACGGCCTACACGGTGGTGAACGGGAAGGTGGTGGTACGGGAAGGGCGGTTGGCGACGCTCGATCTGCCGCCCGTCATCGAGCGCCACAACGCGCTGGCGCACGCGCTCGTCGAGGCTTCGCGCTGACGCGGGACCGACGTCGGGCGGCCGCCGCCCGACGGGGCGTGCCGCCGGCCGCGCGTGCCGTTACGGCTCGATCAGCGTGCGGGTGGCTTCGGCGACGAGGCCGCGCAGCCAGCGCACTTCGTCGGAGTAATGGCAGCGTTCGTGCCACAGCTGGTAGTACTGCATCGGCGGGAAGTCGAGCGGCGCAGGCACGACCGACAGCGGCAGGAACTTCGCATAGTGATCGGCGAACAGGCGCGTGGTCGTGAAGATCAGGTCCGACTTCACGAGCACGTACGGCGCGAGGTTGAAGTACGGCAGCGTGACGACCACGTGGCGCTTGAGCCGCTCGCGCGCGAGATGCACGTCGATCGCGCCGCGCTGGCCGACCGAGTACGGCGTCGGCGCCAGATGCGGCGCGTTCAGGTACTGGTCGAGCGTGAGCCCGCCGCGCTTCGCGAACGGGTGCGTGTTGCTCATCAGGCAGACGATTTCGTCGACGAACAGGTTCGACAGGTGCAGCTGCTCGGGCGGCTCGGGCCAGTTGCCGACGACGATGTCGAGCTTGCCGTCTTCCAGCGCGAGCTCGTAGTCGAACGCCGGGCCGAGCGAATGGAACTCGAGCGTCGCGTTCGGCGCGGCCAGGCGGAAACGCTCGACGACGGTCGGCACGAACAGCACGTTCAGGTAGTCGGGGCAGCCGATCCGGTAGCAGCGGATCGACGTGGCCGGGTCGAAGTTGTGCTGCTGGAACTTGATGCGCTCGATTTCACGCAACGCGTTCTGCACGGGCTCGAGCAGGCGCAGCCCGTATTCGGTCGGCACCATGCCGGATTTGCCGCGCACCAGCAGCGGATCGCCGGTGATGTCGCGCAGGCGTCGCAGCGCGGCGCTGATCGCCGGTTGCGACTGGTTCAGTTTGACGGCCGCGCGCGTGACGCTGCGCTCCATCAACAAGGTGTGCAAGACGCGCAAGAGGTACGTGTCGATCGCCTCGCGTTGCTGACTCATGTTATCTCCGGTTTATATGGCTGGGCTGATCGAGGGATGGGGTGGGTATATTGTTTTTAATATGAACGAAAAGCAGCGTCAAGAGATGGATACCCGCGGCTACCCGCCGGTCGGGCCGCGACAAGGGGCCCGAACGAGGTGAAATGCGGGACGCGCCGCGCCGCGCGGGTCTGTATTGTGCGGATCCGGATCGCGACGCGGCGGGTGAGGCGACGGATGCGTCAGTCGTCGATGCGCATGCCGACCTTCAGCGTGACCTGCCAGTGCACGACCTGGTCGCCTTCGATGTGGCCGCGCGTTTCGGTCACCTGGAACCAGTGCAGGTTGTGCAACGTCTTGCCGGCTTTCGAGATCGCGTTGCGGATCGCGTCGTCGCTCGATTGCCGCGACGAACCGGTCAGCTCGATCATCTTGTACACGTGGTCGCTCATGATGCGCTCCCTGGGATATCGGTCCGTATTGCCGGTGCAAGCCGCGGTCCCGAAGCGGTGCCGCGCGTGCCCGGCTTCTTGAGTGATAGGTATGATGGGCGGCAAGTGCAACCCGTATTGGAGACGAGGAACATCGTGGAAGTCGGATTTTGCGGACCGGGATTGATGGGCGCGCCGATGATTCGGCATTTGCTGGCGGCGGGGCACCGCGTCAGCGTGTGGAACCGCTCGCGCGACAAGGCCGAGGCGCTGGTCGGGGACGGTGCGCAGGTGGCCGGCACGCCGCGCGAACTGGCCGAACGTGTCGAGACGGTATTCGTGTGCGTGCTCGACGGCCGTGCGGTCGGCGACGTCGTGTTCGGCGAGCACGGGCTGCTCTCCGGTGACGCGGCTGCGCGCCGCCTGCTGCGCATCGTCGATCATTCGAGCATTCCGCCCGCGGCGACGCGCGACTACGCGGCGCGCGCGGCCGCGCTCGGGGTCGGCTGGGTCGATGCGCCGGTGTCCGGCGGCGTGCCGGGCGCGCAGGCCGGCACGCTCGCGGTGATGGCGGGCGGCCGCGCGGCCGATCTCGACGCGGTGCGGCCGCTGATCGACTCGTACGCGTCGCGTGTCACGCACATGGGCGACGCGGGCGCGGGCCAGACGGCGAAGCTGTGCAACCAGGCGATCGTCACCGCGACGGTCACGGCGATCGCCGAGGCCGTCGGTCTCGCACAGGCGAGCGGCATCGACGCCGCGCGCCTGGCCGAGGCGCTGTCCGGCGGCTGGGCCGACTCGGTGCTGCTGCAGACGTTCGTGCCGCGCATGACGTCGGGCGGTCATCCGCCGATCGGCGCGCTCGGCACGTTCCAGAAGGATGTCGATGCGATTGCCGATGCCGCGCGCGACACGGGCGCGGTGATGCCCGTGTCGGCCACCGTCCAGCAGGTGCTGCGGCTCGGTGCCGCGCAGGGGCTCGCGGGCGCGGATTTCGCCGCGTTCATCGACATCGTGCGGCCGGGCAACGGCCGCGGGCAGGCATCGTGACGGGCAAGCGGAGCGCGTGAATGACAGATGGGCCGCCCGGAGGCGGCCCATCGAATGGCTGGCGAATCAGCCGAGCGAGCGGGGTGTCGTGTCGCCGGCGTTCTGGCGGCCGAGCCCGCCGCGCAGGCTCGCTTTCGTGCCTGCACCAAACTCGGGCAGGATGCGCGCTCGCGCACGGCTCGCGAATACGAGGAAGCCGAAGCCGTTCGCCTCGTACCAGTAGCCGCCGTTTTCGAGGCCGTCGAGCGGCTGCTCGAGCGCGTTGGCGATCGATTCGATGCAGCGCTTGCGCAGCTCCGCGATCGCCGGATAGGGCGGCTGGGCGCCGCGTACGCTGCACAGGAGCACGTCGAGACCGGGCAGCACGTGCGCATAGAGGACGGGTTCGTCCTGCGCACGGGCGCGGGCAATCTTGGTGTCGAGTTGCGCAAACGGTTTCGAGTGGCGCAAGACCGCGAGGAACGACTCCTGGCCATCCTGTTGCGCACGCCGACGTTTTTTCGGGAAGGACATAAACACTCGCCTCAAAAACAATTGCAAGAAATGCGGCACTTTCATGCGACCCACTCCCGGCTATGTACGCCGCATGTCGATCCTTTATAGCACACGAAAATGCTGCATTCGTGCAGTACGACGATCAATGTCTCCCGTCGACCTGCTCGCCATGATCGACACAGCCAGCGTCTTGGCGCCCGTACTGTCGTTTAGTCTCCATCATAGACCTGCTTTTCCCGCGCGTGCATTCGCCCGTCACAAAAAAGTGAGATAGGCCGCTTGTGGCGGTGCGCCGCGCGCAATAAAAAGGCCCGCACGCGGCGGGCCTGGCGGGCGGAGCGCTTGGCGCTCAGCGCTGCTTGAGCGAATCGCGGATCTCGCGCAGCAGCACGGTGTCTTCCGGCGTCGCGGCCGGCGCGGCTTCTTCCGGCTTGCGCAGCTTGTTGATGAATTTCACCATCAGGAAAATGATGAACGCGAGGATGACGAAATTGATCGCCACGGTGATGAACGAGCCGTAACCGAATGCGGCGACACCGGCGGCCTGCAGGTCCTTGAACGAATCGGGATTACCCTTGAACGTCGGGGGGATGGTGCCGAGCAGAACGAACTTGTTCGAGAAATCCAGACCGCCGGTCAGCACGCCGATGACCGGCATGATGAGGTCTTTCACGACCGAGTCGACGATCTTCGAGAATGCGCCGCCGATGATCACGCCGACGGCGAGATCCATCACGTTGCCCTTGACGGCGAACTCCTTGAATTCCTTGATGATGCTCATGAGCGGCTTTCTCCTGGTTGGGGCGAGGGGAGGCGTGCCGCGACGCGCAGGATTGCTTTGCGTCGAATGAGGGTCGGTGGCACGCCGATGGCCGCATGATAACGAACGCTCCCCATTGCCGGTAGTCCATCTTGAAATGATTGACAAATCCGCGCGTGGGCGCGGCCGGCCGTGCAGCGAAGCGTGGCGTGCGTGACGGGGCGCCGGCATGCGCGCCGGCGCCCCGCGCATGGGCGATCAGGTGTTGTCGTCGGTCCAGTCGTCGTCGTTGCTGCCGAGGTCCATGCCGCCGCCACCGCCGCTGCCGTCGCTCCAGTTCGAATCGTCGCCGCGGCCGAGGTCGAAGCCCGGGTCGGCTTCCTGCCGGCGGCGCTCGCCGTCGACGATCACGTCGCGTTCGACCACGCGCTCGCGGCCGCCCGACATCGCCTCGCCGAGCAGCACGCCGGTCAGCAGCCCGCCCATCCCGCCGCCGAAACCGCCGCCGCCCTGCTGGATCACGACGGGCGGCTGCTGTTGCGGATACGGCTGTTGCGGCGGGTAGGGCTGCTGATACGGCTGGCCCTGTGCGCCCGTCATGCGATCGGCTTCCTGCGCGTACACGGAGCCGCTGCCGTTCGCCGGTGCCGCGGGTTGCGCGGCCGGGTCGGGCCGGCCTTCGACGCGGGCCTTCACGCTCGCATGGCGTTGCTCGAGTTCATCGACGCGATACGGCGGCACCGGATTCTTGCCGTTCGACAGCGTCTCGACGAGCGTGCGCGCGTCGGCCTCGATCGTTTCGAGTTCGCCCGTGAGCGCCGCGGCGCCGGGCGCCGTCGACAGCTTCGCGTCGAGTTTCAGCGGACGGATGTCGTTCAGCACGTCGGTCGCGCGCTTGAGCTGCGCGCGGCGTTCGTCGTCGGCGCGGCCGTTGTCGGCGGTGCGTGCGCGCCGCAGCGTCCAGCGCAGCACCAGCGCGATCACGGCGACGATCAGCCCGAGGCCGATCCACATGCCGGTCGACGGACCGTGTTTTTCGGCCGGCGCGACGGCCGGGGCGAGCCCCGGCTGCAGCGTGCCGGCCTGCGTGGCCGACGGCACGTTGCCGCTCACGCGCGCGGCGTCGGCGCGAATGCGCGACTCCGTCTGTGCGAACCGCGACGCGTCGGTGAAGCGCAGTTGCGGATCGAGCGATTTCGCGCGCTGCAGCTGCGCGAGCGCGTCGGACGCGCGGCCCTCGCGGTCCAGCACCTGCGCATACAGGTAGCGCGCGTGCGCGTTGTTCGGATGGGCGTCGATGACTTGCGACAGTTGCGCGTCGGCTTGTTGCCAGTTGCGCTGCGCGATCGATTGCTCGACCTGCTGCAGCGACGGGACCGCGAACGCGGCGGACGACAGCAACATCAGCGAGAGGCCGAGTGCGGCGAGAGATTTCTTCATGGTCGAACCGGGCGCAGGCGCCCGTCTCCTGACGATCGGTTCGCGCCGCGCACCCGGGCGGGGCGCGGCACGTTTGCCGTTACTGCGCGGGCGTGTCGAGCTGCTTCTTCAACGCGGCGAGGCGATCCTCGACCGACGGGCCCTTGTTCAGCGCGGCGAGCTTGTCGTCGAGCGCCTTGCCGCTCGACGTGTCGGCCGAATTCAGGCGTGCGTCCGAACGCGCGTTCTGCAGCGCGACCTTGTCCTCGAGCTTCTGGAAATCCTCGGACAGGTTCTTGCCGCCGATGCCGCCCAGCGCGCTGGCCGCGACGTCCTTCGCCTGCGCGATTTCCTGCTTGGCCTGCAGGATGTTCGAGCGCGCATTCAGGTCGTTGCGGCGCTGACGCATGTCGGCGATCTGCCCCTTCAGCTTGTCGACCGACGGCTCGAGCGTCGTCAGTTCGGCCGCGAGCGCATCGCGCTCGGCTTCCGCGTTCGACTGCGCGGCGAGGGCCTCGCGGGCGAGTGCTTCGTCGCCGGACTGCAGCGCACGTTTCGCGCCGTCCTCGTACTTCTTCACCTTGTCGTCGGCCGCATCGCGCTTGCTGCGCTGGGTCGCGACCTGTGCCTCGATCTCGATCAGCGAGTTCTCGGCGCGGCCGATGCTGTCGTCGAGCTCCCGCACGATCTGCCGTGCGTCGCGCGACGGATCCTGTACCGAATCGGCCGCATCGTTCAGCAGGCCTTTGATCGTGCGCGAAATAGAGTCGAAAAGCGACATGAAATCCTCCGTGGTTAAAGGCGCCGCGCATTCGCGGCCGTGCCCGCCGCGGGCCGGTTCCGACCCGCGTGAGCCGGCGGATATTACACCACCGGTTCACTTAAATACGGCTTAAACGCGTGAGTTCAAGCGGCGTGCGCATCGGGATACCAAACCTTTCGCGGTTGAAAGAAAAAGCCGGCGACACGCCCCATTGCGTGTCCATCATAGGCCGAGGAGGCCGACAATACGTTCCGCAAATCACGGCATTGCGGGAATTTTTACAAAAAATCGCGAAGGCGCCCGGTCGATTTCATTAAAATGCGCTGTCACGTCGCGGGAACGGATCGCCGCGCGGCGGGGTCTGTCGACGTGACAGCCGCATCTCGATGCACCCACTCTGATTCATCCGCTTGCATTTCCGCATGCGTTCGAGGGCGCCACGACCGCCCGCCATTCCGACATGCCAATTATCAAACGACCGCCTTCTTCTTCCGACAGGAACGAACCCCACTACACGCTGCGCCGTTCGCCGTCCGGGGCCTATTACCCCGATGACGACGATCGTGACGACCGCCGCGCGCAGCAGCGCAGCGGCGGCGGCGGCGGCGGGCGGCGCCGCACGTTCGGCTCGCGCGTCGCGCTGTGGTTCGCGGGCCTGTTCGCGACGCTGGCGATCGTCGGCGCGCTGATCGTCGGCTATGCGCTGGTCGTGATGGCGCCGCAGCTGCCGTCGCTCGACGCGCTGACCAACTACCAGCCGAAGGTGCCGCTGCGCGTGTTCACGGCCGATCACGTGCTGATCGGCGAGTTCGGCGAGGAGCGCCGCAGCCTCGTGCGCTTCCAGGACATTCCCGACGTGATGAAGAAGGCCGTGCTCGCGATCGAGGACTACCGCTTCTACGAACACGGCGGCGTCGACTTCGTCGGCATCCTGCGGGCGGGCGTGGCCGACCTGATGCACGGCGGCGCGCGGCAGGGGGCGAGCACGATCACGATGCAGGTCGCGCGCAACTTCTTCCTGTCGAGCGAGAAGACCTACACGCGCAAGATCTACGAAATGCTGCTCGCGTACAAGATCGAGAAGGCCCTGACGAAGGACCAGATCCTCGAGCTGTACATGAACCAGATCTATCTCGGCCAGCGCGCATACGGCTTCGCGGCCGCCGCGCGCGTGTACTTCGGCAAGGACCTGAAGGACATCACCCTTGCCGAGGCGGCGATGCTCGCGGGGCTGCCGAAGGCGCCGTCCGCGTACAACCCGGTCGTCAATCCGAAGCGCGCGAAGGTGCGCCAGGAGTACATCCTGAAGCGCATGCTCGAGGTCGGCTACATCACGCAGCCGCAGTACGACGAAGCGATCAAGGAAGAGATCCACGTGCGCACGCCGGGCAACCAGTATGCGGTGCACGGCGAATACGTCGCCGAGATGGTGCGGCAGATGATGTACCAGCAGTACAAGGACGAAACCTATACGCGCGGGCTGACCGTCACGACGACGATCAACTCGGCCGACCAGGAAGCCGCGTACCAGGCCGTGCGCCGCGGCATTCTCGACTACGAGCGCCGCCACGGCTACCGTGGGCCGGAAGCGTCGATCAACCTGCCCGCGGCCGGCGACGAGCGCGACGAGGCGATCGACGACGCGCTCGCCGATCATCCGGACAACGGCGACCTGCAATCGGCGGTCGTGCTGTCGGCGTCGCCGAACGCGGTCGAGGTGCAGTTCGTCGGCGGCGCGACCACCACGATCGGCCCGGCCGGGCTGCGCTTCGTGTCGGCCGCGCTCAGCCCGCGCGCGAACAACGCGCTGCGCATCAAGCCGGGCTCGGTCGTGCGCGTGCTGAAGGACGGCAAGACGGGCTGGCAGGTCGTGCAGCTGCCGCAGGTCGAAGGCGCGCTCGTCGCGATTGCGCCGCAGGACGGCGCGATCCGCTCGCTCGTGGGCGGCTTCGACTTCAACAAGAGCAAGTTCAACCACGTGACGCAGGCATGGCGGCAGCCGGGCTCGTCGTTCAAGCCGTTCATCTACTCGGCGTCGCTCGACAAGGGGCTCGGGCCGGCGACGATGATCAACGACGCGCCGCTGTACTTCCCGCCGAGCGTGCCGGGCGGCACCGCGTGGGAGCCGAAGGACGACGACCAGCCGGACGGCCCGATGACGATGCGCACCGGCCTGCAGCGTTCGAAGAACCTCGTGTCGATCCGGATCCTCGCGTCGATCGGCACGCAGTATGCGCAGCAGTACGTGACGCAGCGCTTCGGCTTCGATCCGGCGAAGACGCCGCCTTACCTGCCGATGGCGCTCGGCGCGGGCCTCGTCACGCCGCTGCAGCTCGCGACCGGCTACGCGGTATTCGCGAACGGCGGCTACAAGGTCGATCCGTACCTGATCGCCGAAGTCGACGACGCGCGCGGCCAGCCGCTGCAGAAGTCGCAGCCGGTGATCGCGGGCGGCACGGCACCGCGTACGATCGAAGGCCGCAACGCGTACGTGATGAACAGCCTGCTGCACTCGGTCGCGACGGCCGGCACGGGGGCCGGCACCAACGTGCTGGGCCGCAGCGACCTGCAGGGCAAGACGGGTACGACGAACGACGCGAAGGACGGCTGGTTCGCCGGCTACCAGCAGTCGCTTGTCGCGGTCGCATGGATGGGTTTCGACCAGCCGAAGAGCCTCGGCAGCCGCGAATTCGGCGCGCAGCTCGCGTTGCCGATCTGGGTGAACTACATGCGCACCGCGCTGAACGGCGTGCCCGAGCAGCAGATGCCGATGCCGGACGGCCTGACCACGATCGACGGCGAGCTGTACTACGCCGATCGCACGCCGGGCAACGGCTTCGTCGCGAACGTCGACATCAACCCGGCCGAGAACGCGATCAGCGCGAACGACGCGCTCGGTTCGGCCGGCGCGGCCGGTCTGGCACCGCCGCCCGTCACGCCGCAGGAGAAGCAGCAGATCATGGACATGTTCGAGAACAAGTAAGCGATACGCGGTGCTTCGGACATGCGACGGGCGCCTTCGGGCGCCCGTTTTTCTTGTGCGAGTCGCGAGCAGCAGGAGAAGGTGAATCAGAACGATACGCAGGCCGGCACGATCGTCACGCCGACCGATTGCTGGTGAAATCGCTGCATGTACGCCAGCCGGATCGCGGCGAGCCGTGTGCGCGTGTCGGGTGTATCGTCGGCGATGATACGGATCACGAAGCTGTCTTCACGCGTGACGCCGCCGGTCGCGCGGTCGCGCCACTGGCCGTGCGTGTCCCAGTAGGTGAGGCCGTCGGGGAAGCGCGGCGTGACCGTGTCGGCGAGAAACGTCGCGCGTTCCGCATCGGTGACGGGACCGCGCCCCGTGACGTCGCGCCCGAACAGCAGGTCGGCCTGCAGCATCCGGCTTTCGCCCGGTTGCGTGCAGGACACCGGTTGCGCGACGGGCGACGGCGCCGTCGCGCAACCGGCGAGCAGCGTGAGCGCCGCCGCGCATGCGACCAGCGTCCGTGTCTGCTCATTTCGTGACGATCGACCTTCGCGCGCGCAAAATGCTGCGCGCTCAACCACTTGCGTGCGTGTCCGGCGGGTTATCAACAGGGCTGTCAACATAATCTGGGGATAACCCTAGGGTGGTTCGTCGGTGCCCGATGTGGGGTCAGTGCTGCAGTTTCGCGTGCGCGAGGTGCATGCCGAGCGTGGCGGGATCGGTATTCGTGCCCGACAGCAGCACGCCGACGCGTTTGCCCTGCAGCGTTTCGCGCAGCGGGCCGAGCAGCGCGGCGAGCGCGGCCGCGCAGGCCGGTTCGACCGACAGCTTCAGGTGCGAGAACAGGAACAGCATCGCGGCGCGCAGCGCGTCGTCGGACACGGTGACGATGCGGTCGACGTGGCGCCGGCACAGCTGGTAGCTGTATTCCTCGGTGTGCGGCGCCATCAGCGAATCGGCGATGGTCTGCATCGCGCTCATCTTGATCGTGTGATTCGCCGCGAAACTGCGGCTCATCGCGTCGGCGCCTTCCGGCTCGACGCCGTACACGTGCACGCGCGGGTTCGCGAGCCGCAGCGCGGTCGCCATGCCGGCCGCGAGCCCGCCGCCGCCGATCGGCACGATCACCGCGTCGAGGTCGGGCGTCTGCGTCGCCCATTCGTAGCCGAGCGTCGCGGTGCCGAGGATCGTGTGATAGCCGTTGAACGGATGAATGAAGAAGCGGCCTTCCTCGGCCTCGATGCGTCGCACGAGATCGAAGGCCTGCGACGCGCTGCCCGCGAGCACGACTTCCGCGCGGTACTGCTTGCATTGCGCGATGCGCGACGGGCTCGCGGTGTGGAACATCACGACCTTCGCGCTGCTGCCGAGCCGCATGGCCGCATACGCGACGGCCGCCGCGTGATTGCCGGCCGACACGCAGGTGACGCCCGCGTTCTTGCGTGCCTCGTCCAGCGAGAGCAGGTGCGTGAACGCGCCGCGCGCCTTGAAGCTGCCGCTCGCCTGCAGCAGCTCGAACTTGAAGTTGACGTGCGTGCCCTCGAGGGACGGCAGGTCGGCGCGCTCGAACACGGGCGTGCGCGCGACCCACGGCGACAAAGCGAAATGCTGCGCGGCGATTTCGTCGAGCGTCGGAATCGGCTCGCCGTCGATCGTCGTATGGGCGGTGCCCTGTTGTTCGGTCGGCATGACGTGGCGGTGGCGGAGTGGGCCGGCCCGCACACGCGGGCCGGCGTGGCGGGAGGCAGTCAGTGCGCGTCGACCGACATGCTGCGGATGAGCTTGCGCAGGAACTGCTCGCAGCCGGCGAGCTGCGCGAGCTCGACATACTCGTTCGGCTTGTGCGCCTGCTCGATGTTGCCGGGCCCGCACACGACGCTCGGGATGCCCGCGCGCTCGAACAGGCCGGCCTCGGTGCCGTACGCGACCTTGCGCTTGTCCTGGTCGGCCGTCAGCGCGCGCACGAGCTGCGTGATCGCGGCCTGTTCGGTTGCATCGAGGCCGGGCGCCGCGGCGATCTTCGAGAACTCGATCGCGGCGTTCGGATGCTCGCGCAGCATCTGCGGCAGCAGCGTTTCCCGCGCATACGCCTCGATGCGCGTGAAGATCTGCTCGGGGTCGAGCGTGGGCAGGTTGCGGAATTCGAAATCGAAGCGGCACTCGGCCGGCACCGTGTTGATCGCGTTGCCGCCCTGGATCGTACTCGTCTGCGCGGTCGTGAACGGCACGTCGTACAGTTCGTCGAACGGGCCTTCGGCGCGGAAGCGGTCGGCGATGTCGCGGATATGGCAGATCAGGCGTGCCGCATATTCGATCGCGTTGAGCCCCTTCGGCGTCAGCGACGAATGGGCCGCGTGGCCGCGCACGCAGCAGCGGTACGCGTTGATGCCCTTGTGCGCGATGATCGGCCGCATGCTGGTCGGCTCGCCGACGATGCAGCCCGACGGCTGCACACCGCGCTTCACGAGGTCGGCGATCATCAGCGGCGCGCCCGCGCAGCCGATTTCCTCATCGTAGGACAGCGCGAAATGGATCGGCTTCGCGAGCTTCGTCGCCTGCATCTCGGGCAGCAGCGCGAGCGCCGCGCCGATGAAGCCCTTCATGTCGCAGGTACCGCGGCCGTACAGGCGGCCGTCGCGGATCTCCGGCGCGAACGGGTTGCTGTCCCATTGCTGGCCGTCGACCGGCACGACGTCGGTATGCCCCGACAGCACGATGCCGCCGTTCGTCGCGCCGTCGTGCGCGGGCACGGTGGCAAACAGGTTCGCCCAGCCTTCGCGCGGATCGTGCGTGATCGTCGAAGCGATGCCCTTCGCGGCGAGTGCGTCGCGTACCGTCTCGATCAGGCCGAGGTTCGGCACGCGGCTCGTCGTGTCCATCGACACCAGTTGCTTGACCCAGGGCAGGCTGACGAGCGATTCGTCGCCCCGGGTTGCGGCGGAAGGCGCCGTCGCGTCGAGAGTGGACATGGCAAAACTCCGTCTGATGAATGGGAAAATCATACTCAAAAACGCGCCGGCCCGCCTTCGTCGGGCGCGATGCGGTGCAGCAACGTCGCGCCCGCCGGTATCGCGTCAGCGCGCCGCGGCGGCCGCGCCCTGTTTCGGGCCGAGCGCGCGCAGCGTTTCCTTGATCGTCGACACGCGGATCGCGAGATCGGGCGAGCGCGTCTCGATGCGCAGCTTGTCCTGGCCCGCGAGCTTGATGTGCCGGTGCTTCTGCACCATCTCGATGATCCGCATCGGATCGATCGGCGGATTCGGCTCGAACTGCAGCCCGATCGCGGCCTCGCTCGCGTCGATCTTCACGATGCCGAGCGGCTTCGCGGCGATCCGCAGCCGATGCGTCTCGACGAGCGCGTGCGCCTGCGGCGGCAGCTTGCCGAAGCGGTCGATCAACTCCTCCTGGATGCCGTCGATCGCGTCGCCGTGCTCGCAGTTCGCGAGCCGCTTGTACAGCGACAGCCGCTCCTGCACGTCCGCGCAGTAGTCGGCCGGCAGGATCGCGGGCGCATGCAGGTTGATTTCCGTCGTCGCGGCGAGCGGGGCGGTGAGGTCGGGCTCCTTGCCGTTCTTCAGCGCCTTCACCGCGTCGTTCAGCATGTCCGTGTAGAGCTGGAAGCCGATCTCGTGGATCTCGCCCGACTGCTTGTCGCCGAGCACCTCGCCGGTGCCGCGGATCTCGAGGTCGTGCATCGCGAGATAGAAACCCGAGCCGAGTTCCTCCATCTGCTGGATCGCCTCGAGCCGGCGCTGCGCCTGCTTGGTCAGCGACTGCGGATCGTGGACCAGCAGGTACGCATAGGCCTGGTGATGCGAGCGGCCGACGCGGCCGCGCAGCTGGTGCAGCTGCGCGAGGCCGAACTTGTCCGCGCGGTGCATGATGATCGTGTTCGCGCTCGGCACGTCGATGCCGGTCTCGATGATGGTCGTGCACAGCAGCACGTTCGCGCGCTGCGCGACGAAATCGCGCATCACGCGTTCGAGCTCGCGCTCGTGCATCTGGCCGTGCGCGATCACGATCCGCGCCTCGGGCACGAGCGCCTCGAGCATCGCCTTGCGGTTCTCGATCGTCTCGACTTCGTTGTGCAGGAAGTACACCTGGCCGCCGCGCTTCAGCTCGCGCAGCATTGCCTCGCGGATCACGCTTTCCTCCTCGCGGCGCACGAAGGTCTTGATCGCGAGCCGCTTCTGCGGCGCGGTCGCGATGACCGAGAAATCGCGCAGCCCTTCGAGCGCCATCCCGAGCGTGCGCGGGATCGGCGTCGCGGTGAGCGTCAGCACGTCGACTTCCGCGCGCAGCGCCTTCAGCGCTTCCTTCTGGCGCACGCCGAAGCGGTGTTCCTCGTCGATGATCACGAGGCCGAGGCGTTTGAACTGCACGTCCGACGACAGCAGCTTGTGCGTGCCGATCACGATGTCGACGCTGCCTTCGTTGATCTGCGCGATCGCCGCGTTCACTTCCTTCGTGGTCTTGAAGCGCGACAGCTCGACGATCCGCACCGGCCAGTCCGCGAAGCGGTCGGCGAAGGTCTGCGTGTGCTGCTCGGCGAGCAGCGTGGTCGGCGACAGCAGCGCGACCTGCTTGCCGCCCAGCACCGCGATGAACGCGGCGCGCAGCGCGACCTCGGTCTTGCCGAAGCCGACGTCGCCGCACACGAGGCGGTCCATCGGCTTGCCGCTCGTCATGTCGCCGATCACGGCCGCGATCGCCGCGGCCTGGTCGGGCGTTTCCTCGAAGCCGAAGCTTTCCGCGAATTTCACGTAGTCGCGCGGGTCGAGCGTGAACGCGTGGCCTTCGCGGGCCGCGCGACGCGCGTACAGGTTCAGCAGCTCGGCGGCCGTATCGCGGATCTGCTGCGCGGCCTTGCGCTTCGCGCGTTCCCACTGGCCGGAGCCGAGCGCGTGCAACGGCGCGCTGTCGGGGTCGGCGCCGCTGTAGCGCGAGATCACGTGCAATTGCGCGACGGGCACGTAGAGCTTGCTTTCGCCCGAGTATTCGAGATGCAGGAATTCGGTCTCGCCTTCGCCGAGATCCATCGAGACGAGGCCCAGGTAGCGGCCGATGCCGTGCTGCGAGTGCACGACCGGATCGCCCACCTTCAGCTCCGACAGGTCGCGCACCATCGCGTCGACGTTGCTCGCCTGTTCCTGCCGGCGGCGGCCCGCGCGGCGGCCGAGCGCGCCGTACAGCTCGGTTTCGGTGACGACCGCGTAGCCTTCGCCCGGCACCGCAAAGCCGTTCGCGAGCGGCGCGACGCCGAGCGCGAAACGTTCGTCGCTCGCGAGCCAGCCCGCGAAGTGGTCGTTTGACGCGGGGCGCAGGTGATGCTCGGCGAGCAGTTGCAGGATCGTCTCGCGGCGGCCGGCCGATTCGACGGTCAGCAGCACGCGCTTGCCGGACGTTTCGACGAAGGTGCGCAGCGACGCGAGCGGGTCGTCCGCATGGCGGTCGACGGTCAGCTCGGGCAGCGCGGTCGCCCAGCCGCCGGCCGGCTGCGCGGGCAGCACGACGCGCGCGAACGGCTTCGCGAACGCGAAGAAATCCTCGTCGGACAGGAACAGCCGCTGCGGCTCGAGGATCGGCCGCTCGCGATCGTGCGAGAGGAACGCATGGCGCTGCTTCGTGTCAGCGGTGAAGCGGCGGATCGACGCCTCGAGATCGCCGGTGAACACGAGGTGCGCGTCCTGCGGCAGGTAGTGGAACAGCGTGGCGGTTTCGTCGAAGAACAGCGGCAGGTAGTACTCGATGCCGGCCGACGGCACGCCGTTGCCGATGTCCTTGTAGATCGGCGCGCGGCTCGGGTCGCCTTCGAAGGTTTCGCGCCAGCGGCTGCGGAAGGCCGTGCGCGCGGCTTCGTCGAACGGAAACTCGCGGCCGGGCAGCAGGCGCACGTCGCGCACCGGGTAGAGGCTGCGCTGCGTGTCGGGGTCGAACGCGCGGATCGAGTCGACCTGGTCGTCGAACAGGTCGATCCGGTACGGCAGCGGCGAGCCCATCGGGTACAGGTCGATCAGCGAGCCGCGCACGCAGTATTCGCCGGGCCGCACGACCTGGCTCACGTGCTCGTAGCCGGCCAGCGTCAACTGTGCCTTCAGCTTCGCCTCGTCGAGCCGCTCGCCCTGCGCGAACGCGAACGTGTACGCGGCCATGAACGACGCGGGCGGCATCCGGTACAGCGCGGTGGTCGCGGGCACGAGCAGGATGTCGCAGCGGCCCTCGCCGAGGTCGTGCAGCGTCGCGAGCCGCTCGGACACGAGGTCCTGGTGCGGCGAAAAGGTGTCGTACGGCAGCGTTTCCCAGTCCGGGAGCAGGCGCACGCGCGCGTCGGGCGAGAAATAGCGGATTTCCTGCGACAGCCGCTGCGCGTCGACCGCATTCGCGCAGATCACCGCGAGGAGCGGCACGTCCTGACGGTTGTCGGCGAGATAACGGGCGATGGCGAGCGCGTCGGCGGAGCCGTGCGCGCCGTCGAAGGCGAAGCGCTGGCCGGGCTTGACGCGGGCAACGGGGGAGGCTGACGGGTTGGAAGCGTTATCTGGCATAGGGACGACAGGGGTGGCGTGCACGGGCGCATCGCGGTGCGCCGGTCGAGACGAAAGACCTATTATAAAATCCGCTTCTCGATTTCATCTTTCCGGCGTTTCCCTTCGTGACTCCCCGACTTTTCGCCCTGATTCCCTGTGCCGGCACGGGCAGCCGTTCCGGCTCGGCCGTGCCGAAGCAATACCGCACGCTGGCCGGCCGCGCGCTGCTGCACTACACGCTCGCCGCGTTCGACGCGTGCAGCGAGTTCGCGCAGACGCTCGTCGTGCTCGCGCCCGACGATTCCCATTTCGACGCGCGCCGCTTCGCGGGCCTGCGTTTCGCGGTGCGCCGCTGCGGCGGCGGCTCGCGGCAGGCGTCGGTGCTGAACGGGCTGCTCGAACTGGCCGAATTCGGCGCGACCGACCAGGACTGGGTGCTCGTGCACGACGCGGCGCGCCCGGGCATCACGCCGGCGCTGATCCGCGCGCTCGTCGCGACGCTGAAGGACGACCCCGTCGGCGGCATCGTCGCGCTGCCGGTGGCCGATACGCTCAAGCGCGTGCCGGCCGGCGGCGACGCGATCGCGCGCACGGAATCGCGCGACGCGCTGTGGCAGGCGCAGACGCCGCAGATGTTCCGCATCGGCATGCTGCGCGAGGCGATCCTGCGCGCGCAGCGCGAAGGGCACGACCTGACCGACGAGGCCAGCGCGATCGAATGGGCGGGCCACACGCCGCGCGTCGTCCAGGGCAGCCTGCGCAATTTCAAGGTCACGTACCCGGAAGATTTCGCGCTCGCGGAAGCGATCCTCGCGCGTGCCGCGAACGCTTCCTGACATTCACCCCCTCTCAATCGGAACACGCATGGATTTCAGAATCGGACAAGGCTACGACGTGCACCAGCTCGTCGAAGGACGCCCCCTCATCATCGGCGGCGTGACGATTCCGTACGAGCGCGGCCTGCTCGGCCACTCGGACGCGGACGTGCTGCTGCACGCGATCACCGACGCGCTGTTCGGCGCGGCGGCGCTCGGCGACATCGGCCGTCATTTCTCCGACACGGACGCGGCGTTCAAGGGCGCGGACAGCCGCGTGCTGCTGCGTGCGTGCGCCGAGCGCGTGAAGGCGGCGGGTTTCACGATCCAGAACGTCGACAGCACCGTGATCGCGCAGGCGCCGAAGCTCGCGCCGCATATCGACGGGATGCGCGCGAACATCGCGGCCGATCTCGGGCTGCCGCTCGATCGCGTGAACGTGAAGGCGAAGACCAACGAGAAGCTCGGTTATCTCGGCCGCGGCGAAGGCATCGAGGCGCAGGCCGCCGCGCTGCTGGTGAAGCAGGGCGGCTGACGGCTGCCGGCGGCATCGCGCGGTTCGCCCCGCGCGATGCCGGTGCAATGAAAAATGCCACGCGTCGGCGTGGCATTGTCGTTTGAAGCGGGCGCCGCGCGGCATGGCTGCCGCACGGCACGCGACCGCTTATTCGCCTTCGGCGGCGATCACCTGCGCGGCGGCGTTGATCACCGACGCGATGCGGCCGACGTCGCGCAGCTGCGTGACGGTCATGCCTTGCTCGTTCTTCAGCAGCGCATAGTGCGACTTCACGCAGAAGTGGCACTTGCCGACGATCGACGCGGCGAGCGCGTACATCTCGAACTTGCGCTTGTCGACACCGCCGTGCGTCGCATACGCGCCCATCCGCAGCTCGGCGCGCTGCGTCTTCAGGTCGGCGTCGTCGGCCATCTCGACATACGGATACCAGGTGTTGTTCATCCCCATCAGCGCGGCCGCCGTCAGCACGGCGTTCGTCTCTTCGGGCGACAGGACGCCGGCTTCGCGGATCGTCTTGATGAGCACGGTGCTCTTCGCCGCGATGGCCGCCGCCAGCGCGACGCCCACCGCGTCGGTGCCTTCGAGCGACGAGCGCGAGATCGTGCCGTCGAGGTTCAGGCGAATGTCCTTCGCGTAATCGGGGATACGTGCCTTAATCGAGTCGATGAATTCCATTGATATCTCCTATGGGTTGGCCGTTAAAAAAGCCCGCAGGCAGGACGTGCGCCGCGGGCTTCGTGCATCGATGCGCTTACAGCGTTGCGCCGCCGACTGCACGGTTGCACGGGCACAGTTCGTCCGTCTGCAGGCCGTCCAGAATGCGCAGGACTTCTTCCGGGCTGCGGCCGACGTTCAGGTTGTTCACCGAAACGTGCTGGATCGTGTTGTCCGGATCGACGATGAACGTTGCACGCAGGGCCACGCCGGCTTCCTTGTCGCGCACGCCGAGCTGGTCGATCAGCTCGCCCTTGACGTCGCCGAACGAGTAGTGGTTCAGCTTGTCGAGGTCCTTGTGCTCACGGCGCCATGCGAGCTTGACGAATTCGTTGTCCGAGCTGCCGCCGAGCAGGACGGCATCGCGCTCTTCGAACTGCTTCGTCAGCTTCGCGAACTCGACGATTTCCGTCGGGCACACGAACGTGAAATCCTTCGGATAGAAGTAGATGATCTTCCACTTGCCCGGGAACGACGCTTCGGTGACGGTCTCGAACGCCGACTGGCCGTTTTCCTCGTGATTGTTGAAGCCCGGCTTCGCGGCTACGACGGTGAAAGCTTCGAGTTTATCGCCCACGGTTTTCATGCGGATACTCCTGTGTGAATGGGGAAGAAGACTGAGTCAAGCTACCTCGGTGCTGCAACGATGATGTGACAGCATGAGGCAAACTATAACACTATTAGTAAAACACTTCAATAGATTTTGACTAACGATCCTCATAGCTTTTTTCAACCGGATCGATAGTGTGACGCGCGGGAGGCAGGCGCGAGCGTGTCACGCGGTCGCACGCGCCTTGCCGGCGCCGGGGAATTCGAGCGTGACTTCGAGGCCCGCGTCGGGGTTCCGGTTGCGCAGGCGCAGCGCGCCGCGATAGCGGCCGACGAGCCGCAGCACGATCGCCATCCCGAGGCCCGTGCCGTCCGCCTTGGTGCGTGCGGTGTCGACGCGGTAGAACGGGCGCATCACGAGCGGCAGCTGATCCTCGGGGATGCCGGGGCCTTCGTCGCTCACCGACAGCTCGACGCGCGCATGCGACACGCGGGTCTCGACCGTGATGCGCGAGACGCCGTCCTGCTTGCTCTGGCCATACTTGCGCGCATTCTCGACGAGGTTGCCGATCACGCGGCGCATGTCGGTCTCGTCCGCTTCGATGATCGCGCTCGGCGCGAGCCGCGTGCGGATCTCGACGCCGTCCTCGCCCGAGACGCGCGCGGCGACTTCCTGCGCGATCGACGACAGGTCGACCGGCTCGGGCTTGCGCTGCGACGGGCGCGCGTAGTCGATGAAGGCCGCGATGATGCGGTCCATCTGCTCGATGTCGTCGACCATCGCGTCCTTGGTCGCCTGGTCGGACGGGCTCATCTCGGTTTCGAGCCGCAGCCGCGCGAGCGGCGTGCGCAGGTCGTGCGAGATACCCGCGAGCATCAGCGCACGGTCGGCCTCGAGCTGTTCGAGGTCGCGCACCATCTGGTTGAAGCTGCGGTTGGTGTCGGCCGCGACGCCCATCCCGCGCTCGGGCAGCGGTTCGGGCGCCTGGCCCGAACCGACCTGGCGCGCGGCGAGCGCGAGCCGCGAGAACGGCCGGTTCACGAGGCTGGTGATGAACGCGGAGCCGAACAGCGACAGCGCGAGCGCGAACAGCCCCCAGCCGGCCCATTGCAGGCCCGTGACGTTGTCGAGCTGGTCGCGGTCGAGCGCGACCCAGTAATCGTCGTCGTCGATCTTGAAGCTGATCCACACGCCGGGAATGTCGTTGACCGACTGCGCGATCACGGTATCGTCGCCGAGGCGGCTGCGGATGTCGTGTTCGATCAGGCGGTTCAGCGATTCGTCGGGCTGCAGCTTGAACTTGTCGGTCTTTTCGCGCGGGTAGACGCGCACGCCCTCGTTGCTCTCGAGATCCTGCAGCAGCGCGCGCCGCAGATCGGGATCGGAATAGAGCAGGGCGGTGCGCGTGAGCTTGACGACCGCGACGAGCTGCAGCGCGACGCGCTGCGCGCGCGGCTCGCGCTCGATCACGCGAAAGCTCTGGAACCACGCGGCGAGACTGACCGAGATCAGCAGCGCGATCAGCAGGAAGGTGCGCCAGAACAGCCCGCCGAACGCGAGCTGCAGGAGGCGCCGGTCGATACGCATGGGACGGGCCGTGGACGGGCGAAACCGGGAGGGAGAAAGGTCAGGCGGCGCCGTCCGGGATGAACACGTAGCCGAGGCCCCAGACGGTCTGGATGAAGCGCGGGCTGCCCGGATCCGGTTCGATCAGCTTGCGCAGGCGCGAGATCTGCACGTCGAGGCTGCGGTCGAACACTTCGTATTCGCGGCCGCGCGCGAGCTCCATCAGCTTTTCGCGCGACAGCGGCTGGCGCGGATGACGCGCGAACACTTTCAGCACCGAGAATTCGCCGGTCGTCAGCGGGATTTCCTGGCCGGACTTCGTCAGCGTGCGCGTGGCGAGATTCAGCGAGAATTCGCCGAACTCGAACACCTCGGTGGTTTCCGACGGTGCGCCCGGCAGTTCGGCCGGCGCCTGGCGGCGCAGCACCGCATGAATGCGCGCGACGAGTTCGCGCGGATTGAACGGCTTCGGCAGGTAATCGTCGGCGCCCATCTCGAGCCCGACGATGCGGTCGACGTCCTCGCCCTTCGCGGTGAGCATGATGATCGGCGTGCGGTCGTTGCTGCCGCGCAGGCGGCGGCAGATCGACAGGCCGTCCTCGCCCGGCAGCATCAGGTCGAGCACGAGCAGGTCGAAACGCTCGCGTACCCAGAGCTTGTTCATCGCGGTCGCGTTTTCGGCGACGTATACGTTGAAACCCTGTTCGCCGAGATAGCGGCGCAGCAGATCGCGCAGGCGAGGGTCGTCGTCAACGACGAGAATCTTGGAGGGGTTTTTCGTTTCCATGATCGGCATCTTATCGCGAATGGGAATTGACGCACGGCCACGTATTTTCGTGCGTTACAGTCGGTTACAAAATTTACCCGTAGTGTCGCGCCGAGTAAAGGCAGGCTATATAGATTCCTTTACTCGAAGCCGAAATTCGGTAGATACTCCCTGCACTCCATCTTTCATCTTTGTACACCCGATTTCCGCAGGGTTTTTCAAGTACCAGAGGTAGCCGGTTGCCGCGTGACGAAGGGAACAAATCGACCAAAGAAGCGAGGACGGTCATGCGATCTTTCCGGATTGCACTGACGCTGACGATCGCGCTCGCCGGTCCGTATGCGTCGAACTTCGCGTATGCGCAGCGCCCCGAGCAGGGCGCACCGTCGCGCAAGCTGCCGCGCGGCAAAGCGCCGCAGCCAGACCGTGCCGCCGAGGCGACGGTTCGTTCCGCCGTGCCCCCCGATCTCGAACAGCGCCGCCGCGACGGGCACATGACGCCCGAAGAGCGGCACCTGTTGCGCCAGCACATCGAAGACGCCGTTCGCGAGTTGTACAAGCGCTGACACGTGCCGTCCTTGCCCTGCGCGGCCCGCCCCGCGCAGAAAGAATTCGTAGCACTTTTTCGGTCAACTTTCGCGTGCCGAATGCCGTTGTACCGGCATCCGCACCGCCGGTGCGTTCCGGGAGAGTCCATGACGATGAAAGCGAACGCTGCCATACCGGCGTCGTCGCCTGCCATGCAGTCGCCGCTCGATGCCGACGACGCGCTGTTTTTCCTCAGTCGCACCGGTTTCTCTCCCGCGCCCGCCGACGTCGCGCGTGTCGTCGGCATGACGCGCGCGCAGATCGTGGCCGACACGCTCGGCAGCGTGCGCCGCGAACCCGTGACGACATGGCCCGACTGGATCGCCGAGCCGCCGCCGACGCGCGCGCAGCGCCAGGCGCTGACGCCCGACATGCGGCGCGACGAGCAGCGCGAGCGCAACCGCCGCTACGATGAATTGCGTGCCGCCTGGGTCAACGAGATGGTCGTCACGCCGTCGCCGCTGACCGAGCGCATGACGCTGTTCTGGCACGGGCACTTCACGTCGGGCCAGGACAAGGTGCCTTACCCGCAGACGATGGCCGCGCAGAACGCGCTGTTTCGCCGCGAGGCGCTCGGCAACTTCGGCACGCTGCTGCATGCGGTCGCGAAGGATCCGGCGATGCTGCAGTATCTCGACGGCGCGAGCAATCGCAAGGGGCGTCCGAACGAGAATTTCGCGCGCGAGGTGATGGAGCTGTTCACGCTCGGCGAAGGGCATTACACGCAGGTCGACGTGACCGAGGCCGCGCGCGCGATGACGGGCTGGACGATCGATCCCGATACGCTGCGCTTCGAGGTGCGGCCCGACACCCACGACGCCGGCGAGAAGACGATTCTCGGCGAAACGGGGCCGTTCGACGGCGACGGCTTTCTCGACATCCTGCTGAAGCGGCCGGGCACCGCGCGTTTCATCGCCGCCAAGTTGTGGCGCGAGTTCGTGTCCGACACGCCCGATCCGGGGGCGCTCGATACGGTCGCCGACCGGTTCCGCGCGAGCGGTTACGACATTCGCGCGGCGCTCGCCGCGCTGTGGTCGACCGACGCGTTCTGGGATCCGCGCAACCGCGGCGTGCTCGTCAAGTCGCCGGCCGAGTTCGTCGTCGGGTCGGTGCGGCTGTTCGACGTGGCGTACGGCGATCCGCAGATGCTCGCGAACACCGTGCGCACGCTCGGGCAGAACCTGTTCTATCCGCCGAACGTCAAAGGCTGGCCGGGCGGCGCGCTGTGGATCAACAGCACCACGCTGCTGTCGCGCAAGCAGTTCGTCGAGCAGTTGTTCCGCGCGACGGAGACGGCCGGCATGCGCGTGCCCGCGCATCCGATGGCGCCGCCGCCGAATGCGCCGACGCATGCGATGCCGGTGGCCGACATGGCGTCCGCGGCCGGCATGCGCGGCACGCCGGCCAGGCCCGCGCGCGGCGGGCTGCGGTTCGACCTCGAACGCTGGCTCGCGCAATATCGCGCGCGGCCGCAGGCAATCGCCGGATTGTCGACCGAGCTTCAGTTGCAGCACGCGGTGCTGCAACTGTCGCCGGTCGCGGCGATCGACACGGATTCGACCGGCAGCGCGTATCTCGAGGCGCTGCTGATGGATCCGGCCTATCAGCTGAAATGATGCAAACGACGACGAAGCGGGGCGCCGCCGCGGCAAACGTGCCGGACGGCGAACCAAAGGATGCGCGATGAACCGACGTGATTTTCTGACGCTGACCGGCGCCGCGGCCGCGGCCGGCGTGTCGATGTGGCAAGCGCCCGCGATCGCCGCTTCCGCGGCGCAGGCGGGGCGGCAACCGGCGGCCGGGTACGCGAACGTGCTGATTCTCGTCGAGCTGAAGGGCGGCAACGACGGCCTCAATACGGTGGTGCCGTACGCGGACCCGCTGTACTACCAGTTCCGGCGCAGCATCGGCATCAAGCGCGAGCAGGTGCTGCAGCTCGACGCGCACACGGGGCTGCACCCGTCGCTCGCGGCGTTGATGCCGCTGTGGCGTGACGGGCAGATCGCGGTCGTGCAAGGCGTCGGTTATCCGCAGCCGAACCTGTCGCATTTCCGTTCGATCGAGATCTGGGACACCGCATCGCGCTCCGACCAGTATCTGCATGAAGGGTGGCTGACGCGCACGTTCGCGCAGGCGCCCGTGCCGCCCGGTTTCGCGGCGGACGGCGTCGTCCTCGGCAGCGCGGAGATGGGGCCGCTGTCGAACGGCGCGCGTGCGATCGCGCTCGTCAACCCCGCGCAGTTCATCCGGGCGGCGCGGCTCGCCGAGCCGTCGTCGCTGCGCGAGCAGAACCCGGCGCTCGCGCACATCATCGACGTCGAGAACGACATCGTGAAGGCGGCCGACCGGCTGCGGCCGCGCGGCGGCATGCGCGAGTTCAGGACGGCCTTCCCGGCCGGCGCGTTCGGCACGTCGGTGAAGACCGCGATGCAGGTGCTGGCCGCGTGCGAGGCGTCCGGGCCCGGCGCGCGGGATGGCGTCGCGGTGCTGCGTCTGACGCTCAACGGTTTCGATACGCACCAGAACCAGCCGGGGCAGCAGGCTGCGTTGCTCAAGCAGTTCGCGGAAGGGATGAGCGCGATGCGTGGCGCGCTGATCGAACTCGGGCGCTGGAACCAGACGCTCGTGATGACGTATGCGGAATTCGGGCGGCGGGTGCGCGAGAACCAGAGCAACGGCACCGATCACGGTACGGCCGCGCCGCATTTCGTGATGGGCGGCCGCGTGGCCGGCGGGCTGTACGGCGCGCCGCCCGCGCTCGGCCGGCTCGACGGCAACGGCAACCTGCCGGTCGCGGTCGATTTCCGCCAGCTTTATGCCACCGTGCTCGGGCCGTGGTGGGGGCTCGACGCGACGCGCGTGCTGCAGCAGCGCTTCGACACGCTGCCGCTGTTGAAGGCGTGACGCGTAAGGGTCAGCGGCGCCGCGACGCGCGCCACGCGATCCACAGTTTGCGGATCGGCGTGAGCGCGATGCGCTGGTGCAGCACCTGGTAGCCGTCGCGCTCGATTTCGTCGAGCAGCGCGCCGGCCAGCGCGATCTGCGCGCGCAGCGTGCGCTGCGCGCGGCGTTCGGACGCGGGGATCGCCGCGTCGGCGGCGGCGAGCGCTTCGCGCGCGCGGGCCGTCTGGAATTGCAGCAATTCGGTGAAGGCCGGGCTGTAGCGGCGATTCAGCAGATCGGCCGCGGTCACGTTGTAGCGCTGCAGTTCGTCGATCGGCAGGTAGATGCGGCCGTGGCGCGCGTCGTTGCCGAGTTCCTGCACGAACTGCGCGAGCATCAGCGCGCGGCCGGCCTCTGCGGCCCACGGCTGCGGGTCGGCCGGGTTCGCGGCACTTGCGCGCGCAACCAGTGACGCGAACGTGCCGCCCGCCTGAGCGATGTAGCGCTGCAGGTTCGCGAAATCGAGGTAGCGCGCCTGTTCGAGATCCATCCCGTAGCCGTTGACGAGCGTGCGCAACGCATCGGCCTCGGCCGCGATCGCTGGGTGATGCTGCGCGAGTGCCTTCGTGACGGGGTGCGACGGCTGCCCGTCGGCCAGCGCCGCGAGTTCCTTGTGCCACCACGCGAGCTTCGTGTGTCCGACGGTCGGGTCGCTGGTTTCCTTGACGGTTTCCTCGAGTTCGCGGCGCAGCGCGAACAGCGCCGTCAGGCGCGGCTGCGTGGCGAGCGGCGCCTGACGCAGCGCGTAGTAGACGCTGGAGCCCGCGGGGGCGGCCTTTTGCTGACAGTAGTCGTCGAAGTTCACGGGCGGAATCGGGTGGGGGCGGGTTCGGGGGACGCGCGGCGGCGCGGTGCCGAAACGTCGAGCGCGGCATTCTAGCATCGCTGCACGATGGGTGCCGGCGGGGCGAGACAAGGCCGCACGGATCGGGTAGAATCTTGCGCTCGCCTGATCGGGCGTGCCGGTTTTCGGGCCGGCATGAAAGTCCCGGGCGCGTGGCGCACGCATCTTGCGTGCCGCGCGGTCAGGCGACGGAAATGCGCGTGAGTGGCGAAATTGGTAGACGCACCAGGTTTAGGTCCTGACGCCCGCAAGGGTGTGCCGGTTCGAGTCCGGCCTCACGCACCAGAAGTCGGATACGCACCCGTCAAGGGGCGGTTCCCCAAAAAAGCGCTGCCGGTCGACTGACCGCAGCGCTTTTTTCGTTTGATGGCCGTTTTTCTTGCCGGGACGCAGGTCCATATGGACGCACACGGAAATTCGGTCGCGTGTAATGTGTCATATCGCGATCGAATACAAGAAGCGCAAATACACCGAGGGGCCGCCGATGAAGAACACCCTGCACATCCCGATTTCCGTTCTGGCGCTGATGCTGTCCGCGCCGGCCATGGCCAATACGCCGGCCGACAACGTCGCGTGGAGCGCGAGGCCCGTGCAGACGGTTGCATCGCCGTCGGCATGCTCCGCGTATTCCGGGCGGATGACGTTGAACGGCGAGCCGTTGTCGACCGAGGGTGTGCTGAAAGTGCTCGGCACGTCGCTCGCTGGCGCCGCACTGGGTGCCGTCGTCGGCGGATATCAGGGCGCGGCGCCCAATCCGTGCCCGCGTCCCGGCCTGTGACCGGCGTGCGAGCGAATCACGGGGTTCGCCGCTTCATCTGCAACAAGCCCGGTACCAGGCGCGTCTACTCCCAGAAACTTCGGATCGCGACCGCCACGATCACCGGCACCGAGAACACCAGCGGAATGGCGAAATACTGCGCTTCGCGATCGACGACCCAACTGTAGATCACCCACGCCGCGCCGATCGCGAACGTGATGAGGCCGACCGTGACGGCGGCGATGTTCAGGACCAGCTTCGACGGCTGGCGGCGCGTTCTGGTGTTGTCGTTGTCATCGCGCGGGGACGATTTCATCGGAAGAGTGCGGCCTCGAGCCGGAACAGGGGTAAAGGCACAGGAAACCCCATCCGCACGGATCGCGCAAGGGCCGGCGCGGGCCGGCCCCGTCACGTCCGTTCCCGCGCGTTACAACCGGAACGACGCAGCCAGTTCGTCCAGCAGCGCGCGCTGGAACGCGACGAACCGTTCACCCGGCTGCTGGGCGATCGCGAGATCGAGCATCGGATCGGCGACGTCGGTGCGAATGCCGGCCAGTTCCTCGACGATCGCGAGTCCGCAGAATGGCACGTATGCCTCCGAATAGCCGCCTTCGTGGACGATCACGAGCCGCCCGCCGCAATGGCGTTGCGCGGCCTCCTTCACCGCACGCGTCATGAACCGGTAGCTGTCGGTATGCAGTTGCATGCGCGCGAGCGGATCGACGGCGCTCGCGTCGAGGCCGCTTGCGACGACGATCAGCTCGGGCCGGAAGCGCTCCAGCGCAGGCAGCACGATTCGCTCGAACGCGTAGCGATACGCGTCGTCGCCGCTGCCGGCGAGCAGCGGCACGTTCAGGTTCGCGTCGATACCCGCGCCTTCGCCGCGATCGTCCGCGCCGCTGT
The DNA here is from genome assembly GCF_056856535.1 of Burkholderia sp. L-4. Classification (NCBI taxonomy): domain Bacteria; kingdom Pseudomonadati; phylum Pseudomonadota; class Betaproteobacteria; order Burkholderiales; family Burkholderiaceae; genus Burkholderia; species Burkholderia sp. L-4. The sequence continues at coordinate 2,196,133 of NZ_JBXEOX010000001.1, read as the reverse complement.
AGCCGGGCGGAAAGCAGCGGTCCTGGTGCAGCGAGATCGTCAGCGTGTCCGGGTCGTCGTAGTAGATCGACTGCGTGCCGTTGCCGTGATGCACGTCCCAGTCGATCACCGCGACGCGCTCGATGCCGTGTTTCGCGCGCGCGGCCTCGATGGCGATCGGAATGTTCGCCAGCATGCAGAAGCCCATCGGACGGTCGCGCAGGCAGTGGTGGCCGGGCGGCCGCGACAGCGAGAACGCGTTGGCCGCGTGCTCGCCGACGACCGCATCGACGGCCGCGATCGCGAGGCCGGCGGACAGCGCGGCGATCTCGTAGCTGCCCTTGCCGAACGGCGCGAGATCGCCGAGGTCGCCGCCATTCGCGTCGCTGAGTGCGCGGAACGCGTCGAGATAGTGCGCCGGATGAATGCGCAGCAGGTCGGTGCTCGTCGCCGGCTCGGCGCCGCGCAGGTCGAGTTGCGCGGCCAGGCCCGATGCCTGGACGAGCGACAGGAAGCGGCGCTTCGAGTCGGGCGATTCCGCGTAGCCCGCGCTCGACGGCGGCTGGACCCAGCCGCCGACCGGGAAGAACAGCGCGTGCGTGCCGCCGGTATGCCAGAAGGTGCGTTCGTCGGTGAAGAAGGCAGTGCGATTCATGGATGCGTGACCTGTCACGGTTGGGGGGAAGCGGAGGCGCGCGCGCGGCGATCGATATGGCGCAGCGCGGCGAACGACACGATCGCGACGGCCGTCGCGGCAATGAACAACGTGCGCATCGTGCTGCCGGCGTCGAGCATCAGCCCGGCAAGCAGCGGGCCGGCGGCAAGGCCGGCGCCGATCACGAAATTGAGCGTGGCGACGAGCCGGCCCGACGTGTCGATCTGCGCGACCGTCGCGAGGATGAACGGCAGCACGAACGTCCACGCGAACTTGAACGCGAAGATCGCCGCGCTGTAGCCACCGGTGTCATGCATCGCGGCGAGCGCGACGAGCGACGCCGCGAGCAGCGCGTAACCGGCCGCGAGCATCGCGCGTCGCGCGAGCCGGCCGCCCGCGCACGACGCGAGCGCCGCGCCGGCGATCCCCATCACGCTCGCGATCGCGAGCACGTTGCCGGTCGACTGCGGATCGAGCCCGGCGTCGGCCGCCGCGCGGCTCGCGAACGTCCACACGCTGCCGATCGCGAAATAGAACGTCAGCACCGCGCCGATGGCGAGCAAGACGCAGCTTCGCGGCGTCTGCATCGCATCGCCGCGTGCGGTGCGCGCGGCTGCCGTCCGCGTACCGAGCGACGACGGAAAGCCGCGCGACAGCGGCGCCGCGAGCAGGGCGAGCCCGGTGAGCGCCACGTACAGCGCGCGCAGCCCGAACGCGGCGAACACGTGCGGCAGCACGAACAGGCCGATCGCCCCCGCGATCAGCTGGCCGACGACCCACAGGCCGTACACACGGTCGCTGTTCTCGCTCGTCGCCGCGCTCGTCATGCAGAGCACCATCAGCGAACCGCCGCCGAGCGCGGTGACGGCCCGCAGCGCGAGCAGCGCGGCGAAGCCGGGCATCCACAGTGCGGTCAGCAGGTTGCCCGCGCCGAACAGCGCGATCGCGAAGGCGGCGACGCGGCGCGCGTCGACCCGGCCGAGCCACAGGTACGACGGCACGGTCGCGAGGCTGAACGCACCGAGTTCGACGAAGAAGTAGGTGCCGATCTGCGACGCCGACAAGCCGAGTTGCGTCGCGAGCTGACCGGCCACGGCCGGTGCAACGAGCAGCAGGAGCGGCGTGATGGCCGCGAACACGACGAGCGCGGCGAGCGTCGAGCGGGCGAAGGCCGGCGCACGGCCGTCGGGCGAGCATGCGGCATCCGGGGACAGGGTTTTCATGGCGGGATCTCGTTGGGGGAAGTCAGAACAGGTGGTACATGCCGACCATCGCGCCGAACTGCGACGCGCCGGCGAGCGGCGTCGGGTCGTACTCGTAGACGGTTTGCGAGCTCTGGCCGCTGTTGCGCGCGTAGCCGAGGTTCACGTACGCGACCGTGCGTTTCGACAGCGCGTACGTGGTGCTCGCGATGAACAGCGTCGGGTGGCCGATGGCGGGCGTGTGCGAATCGGTGTGGTAGACGCCCGCGTTCAGGCCGATCCCGCGCGACGTCTGGTAGCGCGCACCGCCCCAGACGATCGTGCGCGCCGCATCGAGGTCGCCGGTCAGGCGTTCGACGCCCGCATAGACGGTGAGCGGCAGCGTGGCGAACGCATAACGCGCGGCGAGCGTACCGAGTTCGCGGCGCCGCGCGGACGCGTCGTCGGCCGCCGACACGTCGCCGTGCGCCTGATGCAGCACCGCGCTGACCGACAGCCCGTTGCTCGTGTACTGGCCGCCGAGTTCGAGCACGCGTCCGGCGCGGGTATTGCCGGCGACGCCGGACGTCGCGGCGAGCGCCTCGACGTCGACACCCGCGAACGTCGGCGACTGGTACTTCACCGAATGGTCGATGAAGTTCGCCTGCATCGGCACGAGCACGCCCTGGCCGCTGTAAGACGCGTACCAGAGCGGGTCGTAGAACAGCGTCTTGTCGAACAGCACGCTGAACTGCCGGCCGAGCGTGACGGTGCCGACGGGCCCCGCGATGCCGACGTACGCGCCGCGGAAGAACGCGTAGCCCGGTGCGGTCGCGGTGCCGTCGTTGACGTTGAGGCCCTGTTCGAGCTTGAACAGCGCGCGCCAGCCGCCGCCGAGATCCTCGTGGCCCTTGATCCCGACCTGCGAAGGCAGGATGCCGTAGTTCTGCAACTGCACGGCCGAGTGGCGTCCGTCGGCATGCGTCAGGTATTGCACGCCGGCGTCGAGCGCGCCGTACAGGGTGAGGGCCGACTGCGCCTGCGCGGCGGCACTGCACGCGGCAAGCGTCGCGGTGGCCGCGGCCGTGCGGATGAAGCGGGATTTCGTCACGTGGGGTTCTCCATGCCGTGCTGCATCGGTGTGTCGTTGGTGTGGTCGCGACGCAGTGTCCGCAGCGGGAAAACCGTCGAACAGTCGTCCAGATGAACGGTGCGGAAAACCCGCGGTGCACGGCGTCAGCGCGGAGCGAAGCCGCGCAGCGGCGTGCTGCGGAGCAGCAACGTGCCGTGCACCGTTCAAATGGATGGGGCTGGCGCCCGTTCCGGCGCCGTGGCCCGCCAAAAAAGCCGCTGGCTATAATCGGCCGGTGCCGTTGCGCACATCAGCAGCCCGATCGGGCAGGGGAGCGGAAGGTGAGGATCACGACGGATATCGGGCAGGATCTCGACGCGCTGCGCGACGTACCGGCCGCCATCGTGCTCGACGAATTCGCGTGGCCGCCGTTGCCGTCCCGGCGCGCCGATTTCGACGGCGTCACGCGCGGCGACGCGGCACAGCGCGAACTCGGCCTCATGCTGCTCGACCTGTACGCCGTGGCCGCGCAATCCGGCATCGGCGAATTCGAATGCCGGTTTTTTGCGCTGCTGCAGGCGCTCATTCCGTTCGACGCCGCGTGGACCGGCGTCGCGACCCACGCGCCGACCGGCCCCGTGATGCACAACAGCTTCCTGTACCGTTTGCCGCACGCGTTCTTCATCGACTGGAAGCGCGTGCGCGATTGCGATCCGCTCGCGCACCGCACGCTGCACGGCGCGCCTGGTCGCGCGGTGCGGCTCACGGTCGTCGAGCCCGGGCTCGATGCGCGGTTTCGCGACTGGTGCGTGAAGTACGGGCTCGCGCAGCTGATGTGCGTATCCACGCTCGATCGCCGTTTCGGTCTGACGACGTTCATGTCGATTTACCGGCAGGGGCTCAATCGTCCGTTCGGCGACGACGATGCGCGTCGCTTCGAGGAGGTGATTCCGCACCTCGCGGCCGCGCTGACGATCAATCGCGCCGCGCAGCTCACGCGCGAGCGCGCCGAGACGGCGGCGCCGGCGGCGCGCGCGCTGTGCGACAGCTTCGGGGTGCTCCACCATGCCGATCACGGTTTCGACGAGGTGCTGCGCACCGAGTGGCCGGCCTGGGCCGGCGCGCGCGTGCCGGAGCCGCTCGTCGCGCACCTGCGGCGCCAGTCGGGCCAGCCTTTCGTCGGCGACGCGCTGCGCATCCAGTGCGTGCCCGTCGCGGGGCTGTTCCAGATCGAAGCGCGGCCGCGCTCGCTGCTCGACCGGCTGAGCCCGCGCGAGCTCGCGGCGATCCGCTATTACGGCGCCGGGCGGTCGCACAAGGAGGTCGCGCAACAGATGGCCATTTCGCCGACCACCGTGCGCCACTACCTGCGCTGCGCGTACCGCAAGCTCGGCATGCACGACAAGAGCCAGATCGCGGGCGTGCTGGGCGCCACGGGCGGTGTGGCCGACGACGCGCCCCTCGATGCCGGCGGCGTGCCGCGCTGACGCGAACGAGCGCGAGCGGGGGCGTGTGGCCCATTCCCGTGTAAATGGTTGTGCCCGCAACTATTGAGCGTTATGCTCGTCAGCTCCCAGGAGACGGAATTCCATCATGAACGACACGAATTCAGGGTCGGTGCGCGCGGCGGTGGTCGGTGTCGGTGCGATCGGCGGATTGCTCGCGGCCGCGCTGTCGCGGGCCGGCATGACCGTGAGCGCATACGCGCGCGGCGCGACGCTCGACGCGCTGAACACGCACGGCGTGCGCGTGATCGACGAAGGCGGCGATACCGCGTCGGTGCCGGTGCGGGCGAGCGACGATGCGCATGCGCTCGGCGTGCAGGACTACGTGGTGATCGCGCTGAAGGCGCAGGCGCTGCCGGCGCTGGCTGCGCGCATTGCGCCGCTGGTCGGGCCCGACACCGTGATCGTCGCGGCGATGAACGGGTTGCCGTGGTGGTTCACGCACGGGCTCGCGGGCTCGCTCGACGGCGTGCCGCTCGATGCGGTCGACCCGGCCGGCGCGGTGTCCGCCGCGTTGCCGCCCGCGCAGGCGATCGGCTGCGTCGTGCACCTGTCGTCGAGTACCGACGCGCCGGGCGTCGTGCGCCGCGGGCGCGGCAACCGGCTGATCGTCGGCGCGCCGGATCAGCGGCTCGCCGCGGCCACGGCGCGGTTTGCCGCGGCGCTTGCGGCGGGCGGTTTCGACGTCGAGTCGACGCCCGCGATCCGTGCCGAGATCTGGACGAAGCTGTGGGGCAACATGAACATGAATCCGCTGAGTGCGCTGACCGGGTCGACGGCCGAGCAGTTGCTCGACGATCCGTTCACGCAGGCACTCGCGCTGCGGATGATGGAGGAGGCGGCCGCGATCGGCGCGAAGCTCGGCCTGTCGACGGGGATGAGCGGGCCCGAGCGGATCGCGGTCACGCGCAAGCTCGGCGCGTTCAAGACGTCGATGCTGCAGGATGTCGAGGCAGGACGGTCGCTCGAGATCGGGCCGATCCTCGGCGTATTCCCGGAGCTCGGCCGCAAGCTTGGCGTGCCGACCCCGTACTGCGACGCGGTGCTCGGACTGTTGCGCCAGCGCGCGGCGAACAGCGGGCTCTAGCGCGTGCCGGGCGCCGCCGGGCGCCGCCGCACGGCAGCGGCGAAGCGCGGGACGTTCGCCGCGCCCGCCGCGTGACGCAAAGCGGGCCACCCGCGTTGCCGGTCAAGTAACGTGGGCGGCCCGTCGAATTCGTCGGATCAATAGGGCTGGCGCGGCGCTCCTGATTCGGCTCAGTCGTCCCGCTCGGTGGCGTGCGCGACGACCTTGTCGAGCAGCCGTTCGAACGTCTGGCGTTCGCCGTCGGACAGGCAGGCCAGCAGGCCGTCGTTCCACTTGCGCACGATCGGCATGATCTTGCGGTGCAGCGCGCGGCCGTCGGCGGTCAGCGCGATCAGCACGATCCGGCCATCCTCCTCGCTCGCGCTGCGCTCGAGCAGGCCCTGGCGCAACAGCGCCTCGGCCGCGCGGCTTGCCTGGCTCTTGTCGAGATTGGTGTGACGCGCGAGATCCATGATCGAGAACGGACCGAACGCGCCGACGGCGGCGATCACGCGCGCCTCGGGCAGCGAGATGTCGAGCTTGTGCCGGTACACCTCGCCGATCCCGCGGTCGGAGCGCTTCGTGAGCGCATGGAGGCGATAGGTCAGAAACTGATCGAGCCCGGCTTGACGGCCTTTCATGTCGAATCCTGAAGAAAAAGGGCGGGCCCGATTGTTCCTGTATCGCACGCTCGGGTCAACGGTCAGTGTGCACCGTATTTCAGGCGCGTCAATTGTTCCGCTTCGTTCGCGAGCAGATTGGCCGCGTCGCGGATCGCGACGTCGAGCGTGATCGGCCCGGGAGCCGGCGAGAAGCAGCCGGAAAAATGCTCGGACAGGCGCGGCAGCGCGGCCGGATCGACCGCGCCCGACAGCAGCGACGCGGGCACGCCGGCGGCCCGCGCGTGACGGCACGCGATGAACGGCGCCTTGCCGTGCAGCGTCTGCACGTCGGAGCGGCCTTCGCCGGTGATCAGCCAGTCGGCGCCGGCGAGCGCGGCGTCGAGCCCGACCTGGCGCGCGACGACTTCGGCGCCCGCTTCGAACCGCGCGCCGAGCATCTGCAGCGCGAAACCGAGGCCGCCGGCGGCGCCCGCGCCCGGCAGGTCGCGGCCGCGGCGGTCGAGCGCGGTTTCGAGCAGGTCGGCGAAGCGGGCGAGCGCGGCGTCGAGGGTCGCAACCTGCTCGGGCGTCACGCCCTTTTGCGGGCCGAACACGGCGGTCGCGCCGTGCGCGCCCGTCAGCGGGTTGTCGACGTCGGACATGCCGACGAATTCCGTGTCCTTCAGGCGCGGGTCGAGTGCCGACGCGTCGATACGCGCGATATCCGCGAGCCGCGACGGCACGGGCTCGACCGGCTGGCCGCCGGCGTCGAAGCACTGCAGGCCGAGGCCGGCGAGCAGGCCGGCGCCCGCGTCGTTGGTGCTGCTGCCGCCGAGCGCGACGAAGAAGCGGCGCACGCCGTCGTCGAGCAGCGCGCGGATCGCCTCGCCCATTCCGCGCGTGCTGCGCGCGTCGACCGGCACGCTCATGCCGATCGCGTCGGTAATGCCGACGATCTCGGCCGTCTCGACGATCGCCGTGCGCGCGTCGATCACGCCGACCGCCGCGTCGCGTGCCGCGAGCGACGCGCCGGCCACCCGCAGCGTGCGCCGCGTGCCGCCGCCCGCCAGCATCGCGTCGAGCGTGCCTTCGCCGCCGTCGGCCATCGGGCAGCAGCGCACGACCGCGTCGGGCCGCGCGCGGCGGATGCCGGTGGCGATCGCGTCCGCGACCTGTTCGGCGGAAAGCGAACCTTTGAACGAATCGGGCGCGATGACGACGACAGGCGCGGACGGGTGTTGCGGCATGGTGTCTCCGGAAGGCGTGATTGGTGTGAAGAATGGCGGGACCGTCATGGCGGGTCACGCTCCATCGGAGCTTACAGGATGGCGGGGCTGGGGAGGATACGGCGTTCGGCATAGCCGCGATCCGCTCGCATTGCGGTGCGAGGGGCTGTCTGCCCGGCGGGGATGCAGGTGCGACGTGCTGATCTGGCGGTACGAGGAAAATTGTTTGCTAGAATAGTCGATTCTTCCGGCCAAAGCCGTGCTCCGAGCCGCTTGCGCTAGCCATCCGGCGCGTGCAGGGATGGCGTGGCGCTCCGGCGCGGCGAGCGCGTGCGACGCACCGCGGCCGCAGGCAGGCACGGCAAGGAAAACCCGATTCGCTCGAATAATTTTAGGACGATTGAAGCCATGGCTAACGTTGTTGAGAACCTCGGCAAGCTTGAACGCCGCGTGACGATTTCCCTGCCGAAAGACACGGTGCAGAAGGAAATCGACGCCCGTATCCAGAAACTCGCGAAGAACGTGCGCATGCCGGGTTTCCGCCCGGGCAAGGTGCCGCTGAAGATGGTCGCGCAACAGTACGCGGGTCAGGTCGAGGCGGAAGTGCTGAGCGACAAGATCGGCCAGGAATTCTTCACGATCAGCCGCGCGGAAAACCTGCGCGTCGCCGGCCAGCCGAGCTTCGAGCCGAAGCAGGAACAGGCCGAGGACGCATACGCGTTCGACGCGACGTTCGAGGTCTACCCGGAAGTGAAGATCGGCGATCTGGCGACGGCTGAAGTCGAGCGCTCGACGACGTCGATCGGCGACGCCGAAATCGACCGCACGCTGGACATCCTGCGCAAGCAGCGCGTGCACTTCCACGCCCGCGGCGAAGCCGGCGAGCACGGCGACGGCGGCGCGGACACCGCAGCGAAGAACGGCGACCGCGTGACGGTCGACTTCGTCGGCAAGATCGACGACGTCGCGTTCCAGGGCGGCACGGCCGAAGATTTCCCGTTCGTGCTCGGCGAAGGCCGGATGCTGCCGGAATTCGAAACGGCGGCGCTGGGCCTGAAGGTCGGCGAACAACGCACGTTCGACCTGAAGTTCCCTGAGGATTACCACGGCAAGGACGTCGCCGGCAAAACGGCACAGTTCACGGTCACGATGAAGAAGATCGAGTGGCCGCACCTGCCGGAAATCGACGCCGAATTCGCGAAGTCGCTCGGCATCGAAGACGGCGACCTCACGAAGATGCGCGCCGAGATCAAGGAAAACCTCGAGCGCGAAGCGAAGCGCCGCACGCAGTCGATCGTCAAGAACCAGGTGATGGACGCGCTGCTGAAGATCTCCGAACTCGAGGTGCCGAAGGCGCTGATCGAGCAGGACCAGCAACGCCTCGTCGAAATGGCTCGCCAGGATCTGGCGCAGCGCGGCGTGCCGAACGCGAAGGACGCGCCGATCCCGGCGGAAATGTTCGCCGAGCAGGCCGAGCGTCGCGTGAAGCTGGGCCTCGTGCTGGCCGAACTCGTGAAGGCAAACGGCCTGGAAGCGAAGCCGGAACAGATCCGCGCGGAAGTCGACGAGTTCGCGAAGAGCTACGAAGACCCGAAGGAAGTGGTCCGCTGGTATTATTCCAACCAGCAGCGCCTCGCCGAGATGGAAGCGTTCGTCGTTGAAAGCAACGTCGTCGATTTCGTGCTGGGCAAGGCGAAGGTGACGGACAAGGAAGTGAGCTTCGAGGCACTCGCGAGCGCATCGGCGCAAGCGTAAGTGCTGCTCTAGCGGCGTGCCGGCTGTCGGAGCGACGGCCCGCACGCCGTTTTTACGTCAAGCGCACGGTTGCCATTAATATGGCGATTGAGCGGGCGGCTTCCTTCCGTTCAATTTTCCATTCGAACAAGGTTCATTGAATGATCACTCGCGCTGAATTGCTGGACATGCTTGCTTCGAACGCGCCGCAGGGTTTCGAGGCGCAAGCGCTGGGGCTGGTGCCGATCGTCGTCGAAACGAGCGGCCGCGGCGAGCGTTCGTACGATATCTACTCGCGTCTCCTGAAGGAGCGCCTGGTGTTCATGGTCGGCGAAGTGAACGACCAGACCGCCAATCTTGTGGTCGCGCAATTGCTGTTCCTCGAGAGCGAGAATCCCGACAAGGACATCAGCCTCTACATCAACAGCCCGGGCGGGTCGGTGTCGGCCGGCATGGCGATCTACGACACGATGCAGTTCATCAAGCCGGACGTGTCGACGCTGTGCATGGGGCTCGCGGCCAGCATGGGCGCGTTCCTGCTCGCGTCGGGCGCGAAGGGCAAGCGCTTCGCGCTGCCGAACTCGCGCGTGATGATTCACCAGCCGCTCGGCGGCGCGCGCGGCCAGGCGTCCGACATCGAGATCCAGGCCCGCGAAATCCTCTACCTGAAGGAGCGGCTGAACCAGCTGCTCGCGCAACACACGGGTCAGGACGTCGAGCGCATCGCGCGCGACACCGACCGTGATAACTTCATGTCGAGCGAAGACGCGAAGGCGTACGGGCTGATCGATCAGGTGCTGCTGAAGCGCCCGTGACCTTAAGTGGGGTGCCGCCCCGATTCGTGCGGCGCCCCGGCGATGTTCCGCACGCGCCGAGCATCTGCGGCAAGCGCATCCGGCCGGCTCCGGTCGCGCCCTAGGCGCGGCGTCCGGAGCATTCGGCGTATCATGTCATTTACCTGTCCGGAGGCTCTACATTCATGGCGGACAAAAAAGGTTCGAACAGCGAGAAGCTGTTGTATTGCTCGTTTTGCGGGAAGAGCCAGCATGAGGTGAAAAAACTCATCGCGGGCCCGTCGGTGTTCATCTGCGATGAATGTATCGACCTCTGCAACGAGATCATTCGCGACGAGGCGGCTGCCGCCGGCGTCGAGGCCAGCCTGTCGCGGTCGGATCTGCCGAGCCCGCAGGAAATTCGCGACATCCTCGATCAGTACGTGATCGGCCAGGAGCGCGCGAAGAAGATCCTCGCCGTGGCCGTGTACAACCACTACAAGCGCCTGAAGCACCTCGACAAGAAGGACGACGTCGAGCTGTCGAAGAGCAACATCCTGCTGATCGGCCCGACGGGCTCCGGCAAGACGCTGCTCGCGCAGACGCTCGCGCGGTTGCTGAACGTGCCGTTCGTGATTGCCGACGCGACGACGCTCACCGAAGCCGGCTACGTCGGCGAGGACGTCGAGAACATCATCCAGAAGCTGTTGCAGAACTGCAACTACGAGGTCGACAAGGCCCAGCGCGGGATCGTCTACATCGACGAAATCGACAAGATCAGCCGCAAGTCGGACAACCCGTCGATCACGCGCGACGTGTCGGGCGAGGGCGTCCAGCAGGCGCTGCTGAAGCTCGTCGAGGGCACGATGGCGTCGGTGCCGCCGCAGGGCGGCCGCAAGCACCCGAACCAGGATTTCATCCAGGTCGACACGACCAACATCCTGTTCATCTGCGGCGGCGCGTTCGACGGTCTCGAAAAGGTGATCACCGATCGCACCGAGAAAACCGGCATCGGCTTCGGCGCGACGGTCAAGAGCAAGCAGGAACGCGACGCGGGCGAGGTGCTGCGCGAAACGGAACCGGAAGACCTGATCAAATTCGGTCTGATCCCCGAATTGATCGGCCGCCTGCCGGTGGTCGCGACGCTCGGCAAGCTCGATGAAACCGCGCTGATGAAGATCCTGGTCGAGCCGAAGAATGCGCTCGTCAAGCAGTATCACAAGCTGTTCGCGATGGAGCGCGTCGAGCTGGAAATCCGGCCGGGCGCGCTGCAGGCAGTCGCCCGCAAGGCGATCCGCCGCAAGACCGGCGCGCGCGGTTTGCGTTCGATCATCGAACAGGCGTTGCTCGACGTGATGTACGAGCTGCCGACGATGAAAGGGGTCAGCAAGGTCATCATCGACGAGAACGTCATCGATGGCGACGGCAAGCCCTTGCTGATCTACGAGGACACGCCGAAGGTGGCGGGTTCGAACTGACCGGCTTGCCGACGATGTTCAGCGAAAAAGGCCGTTCATGAGACCGTGGGCGGCTTTTTTTCGTTTATCTTGTGGGTAACTCTGACTCGACACGCGGTGGTTACTTTCTTACCGAATATTTCCCGCACTTGAAGGCTTGCAATTCGTTGTGGCGGCCTCAATTACCGAACAATTGATTCCACTCATGGGGAAATGAAATGTCAGGCACCCAACTTCTTCCGCCGGAACGCATCACGCTCCCGCTGCTGCCGCTGCGGGATGTCGTCGTTTTCCCGCACATGGTGATTCCGCTCTTCGTGGGCCGGCCGAAATCGATCAAGGCCCTCGAAGCAGCGATGGAAGGCGGCAAGCACATCATGCTCGTCGCCCAGAAAACCGCGGCCAAGGACGAACCGACCGAAAAGGACATGTACGAGGTCGGTTGTATCGCCAACATCCTGCAGATGCTGAAGCTGCCGGACGGCACCGTGAAGGTGCTCGTCGAGGGCCTGCAGCGCGCGAAGGCGTTGTCGATCGAAGAACAGGAGACGCAGTTCTCCTGCGACGTAATGCCGCTCGAGCCCGATCACGCGGACAGCGCCGAAACGGAAGCGCTGCGTCGCGCGATCGTGTCGCAGTTCGACCAGTACGTGAAGCTGAACAAGAAGATCCCGCCGGAGATCCTCACGTCGCTGTCGGGTATCGACGAAGCAGGCCGCCTCGCGGACATGATCGCCGAGCGCCTGCCGCTGAAGCTCGACCAGAAGCAGCACATCCTCGAAATGTTCCCGGTCATCGAGCGCCTCGAGCACCTGCTCGCGCAACTCGAAGCCGAGATCGACATCCTGCAGGTCGAAAAGCGCATCCGCGGGCGCGTGAAGCGCCAGATGGAAAAGAGCCAGCGCGAGTACTACCTGAACGAGCAGGTCAAGGCGATCCAGAAGGAACTCGGCGAAGGCGAGGAAGGGGCGGATCTCGAGGAACTCGAGAAGCGCATCAACGCCGCGCGCATGCCGAAGGAAGCGAAGAAAAAGGCCGATGCCGAGCTGAAGAAGCTGAAGCTGATGTCGCCGATGTCGGCGGAAGCGACCGTCGTGCGCAACTACATCGACACGCTGATCGGCTTGCCGTGGCGCAAGAAGAGCAAGGTCAACAACGACCTGTCGAACGCCGAGCAGGTGCTCGACGAGGATCACTTCGGCCTCGAGAAGGTGAAGGAACGGATCCTCGAGTACCTCGCGGTGCAACAGCGCGTCGACAAGGTCAAGGCGCCGATCCTGTGCCTCGTCGGGCCTCCGGGCGTCGGCAAGACCTCGCTCGGCCAGTCGATCGCCCGTGCGACGAACCGCAAGTTCGTCCGGATGGCGCTCGGCGGCGTGCGTGACGAGGCCGAGATCCGCGGTCACCGCCGGACGTACATCGGTTCGATGCCGGGCAAGATCCTGCAAAGCCTTGCGAAGGTCGGCGTGCGCAATCCGCTCTTCCTGCTCGACGAAGTCGACAAGATGGGCATGGATTTCCGCGGCGATCCGTCGTCGGCGCTGCTCGAAGTGCTCGATCCCGAACAGAACCACACGTTCGCCGACCACTACATCGAAGTCGACTTCGACCTGTCGGACGTGATGTTCGTCGCGACGTCGAACTCGCTGAACATCCCGCCGCCGCTGCTCGACCGGATGGAAGTGATTCGTCTGTCGGGCTACACGGAAGACGAGAAGGTCAGCATCGCCCAGCGTTACCTGCTGCCGAAGCAGAAGAAGAACAACGGGCTGAAGGACGGCGAGATCGAGGTCACCGAGCAGGCGATCCGCGACATCATCCGCTACTACACGCGTGAAGCCGGTGTGCGTTCGCTCGAGCGGGAAGTGTCGAAGATCTGCCGCAAGGTCGTGAAGATGCTGTTGCTGAAGAAGGCATCGGGCGCGATCAAGGTCGACGGCGAGAACCTCGACACGTTCCTCGGCGTGCGCAAGTACGACTTCGGCCTCGCGGCGAAGGAAAACCAGGTCGGTCAGGTTACCGGCCTCGCGTGGACGGAAGTCGGCGGCGATCTGCTGACGATCGAAGCCGCGGTGATGCCGGGCAAGGGCAACGTGATCCGCACGGGTTCGCTCGGCGACGTGATGAAGGAGTCGGTCGAGGCTGCGCGTTCGGTCGTGCGCTCGCGTTCGCGGCGTCTGGGCATCAAGGACGAAGCGTTCGAGAAGCAGGACATTCACATTCACGTGCCGGAAGGCGCGACGCCGAAGGACGGTCCGTCCGCAGGCGGTGCGATGACGACCGCGCTGGTGTCGGTGCTGACGGGTATCCCCGTGCGTGCCGATGTCGCGATGACGGGCGAAATCACGTTGCGTGGCGAAGTGCTGCCGATCGGCGGGCTGAAGGAAAAGCTGCTGGCCGCGCATCGCGGCGGCATCAAGCTCGTGCTGATTCCGGAAGAGAACGTGAAGGATCTCGCGGACATTCCGGACAACGTGAAGAACGCGATCGAGATCGTGCCGGTCCGCTGGATCGACAAGGTGCTGGAACTCGCGCTCGAGCGTTCGCCGACGCCGCTGCCGCCGGAAGAAGAAGCGAAGGCGGCAGCACCGGTCGGCGAGGCGGCGAAGGATGCCGGCTCGACGGAAGTCGTCAAGCACTGAGACCCTGAGCGCCGTCGTTGCTGACGGTGGCTCACGAAACCCGCGGCGTGTCCGCGGGTTTTTTTATGGGCATCCCAAACGCATGTGCGGGCGTTTAAAAAAATTCACGTTCAGGCTTGGCAAAATGATCGGGGATGAATTAAACTTGCGGGCTCGCTGATTGTTGATGCGGAAACGCAGATCGCAGTCAGAACGAATCGGAAACGGGTGCTTAGCTCAGCTGGTAGAGCGGCGCCCTTACAAGGCGTAGGTCGGGGGTTCGAACCCCTCAGCACCCACCAGTTTCCGGATTCAGCCAGACCAAGGAGCGGTAGTTCAGTCGGTTAGAATACCGGCCTGTCACGCCGGGGGTCGCGGGTTCGAGTCCCGTCCGCTCCGCCAAACAAACAACAATGCCCGCCTCGTGCGGGCATTGTTGTTTGTGCGTTCGATTCGTGTGCGGTGCGTGACTGCGGGGATGATCGCCGGCAAGGCTCGACCTTGCGATGCCCGGCGAGCGGAGTGGCAGCAAACAATACGACAGGAAACGCCGGAACGAAAAACCCGCGACGGCTCGAACGCGATCGCGGGTTTTTCATGGTTCTCGGCGCAGAGGTGCCGGTTTTCCGGCTCGCGCGGGGAGGCCTTACTGAACGCGTATCACCTGCGGCAGCTTGTAGGTTCCGTTCAGGAGCGGGGTGTCCGGCAGGTAGGTGCGCAGCGTCAGATTGAACGCGCCAGCGGGAGCCGGCAGCCAGTTGCTGGCGGGTACGCTCGCGGGTCGCACATGGCTGATGGTGAGCACGAGCGAGCCGTCGCTCGCGAACTGAAAGTTCGACGCCGGATAGGACAGCGCATAGATTCGATCGGGATTCGGATAAAAGAATGCCTGCGCCTGGTTCGTGCCGCCGTACAGCGTCAATGACCAGAAGGCGCGCGCCGGAGGAAGCTGTCCCGCCGGGAAGGTCATCTGATAGACGCCGTTGCCGTCGTAATTCGCCCCCGACGCGTTCGCCGCTCCCGTACTCGTGTAGTAAATCGCTTCGCTGCCGGGCAGCGCACCGAGGCCGTTCAGCGCAACGCGCGCCCGTAGCGTGTATTGGGTTCCATAGTTGCCGACATCGGCCGGACCGCCTGTCCAGCCATTCGCGTCGGTACTCGTCTGGGCGGCGGCTTGCTGCGTCCCGCCGCCCGTCAGACTCGCCAGCGCCTGTGCCGCGCCTGCGTCGATCGATGCCGCGTCGGCAGACGACGGGTTGAAGGTCTGCGTCGGGCCTATGCCTATCACGTCGAGCGCGTTCGTCAGCACGGCCGTATCCTGCGGCGTCGGCGGACTCTTTTTCAAGAGCCGGTTCACGTACTGAAAATACGATGGCCAGTTGGCATAACCGGGCGGCTTTTGCGTGTCCACGCTGTCCCACGCCGCGACACCGGTTCCGGCGGGTCGCGACACGACCAGTTGATTCTGGACGGCCCACGCCGCGGGATAATCGTTCGCATCGCTCACGTAAGTCCGCGCCAATGCCCACACCGCGTTGGTCGACGAACGGAGCACGGTGACGCCTGCCGGGGCGGTTCCCTGCCAGTTCGGCCCCACGACCCAGAAGACCTTCGCGATGCCGTTGTCGGCGCTCGTGCCGCGAATCGCGAAGTTGTTCGTATAGGCATCCATCAGCGCGAGCGAGAAGTAGCGGGTGCCGCTGGCGGGCGTGTCGATCTGAACAGGGCCCGCGTCCAGTTGAAGCATGGCGATGGAATACAGCGTGTCGTGATTGGGCTTCGTCACCGAGGTGGACGAAGCATCGGACAGCTGGCGATTGTGCAGAAACGTATTCGGCGCGAGGCCCTGAGCGATGTAGCTCTGTCGCGTTGCGTAGAACTGGTACAGCGGGATCGTGAACAGCGTGGCGCTGTTTGCGGCATTTTCCGTCGCGGCGGGCGAAGCGCCCGAGCTGTCGACGCTGTCCCCGTTGCAGCCGGCCAGCAGGCCGACGGAGGCAGCGAATGCGACGAGGCGCGCGTGGTGAAGAAAACTCATCGAATGGTGCGGTATGGTCGAATGGTCGAATGGGCCGCACCCTTTCATCGTTCCGTCGATGAGCGTGGCACGGGCTGCACGGCGCGGAAAGCGTATCCGGCTTGCGATGCGGCACGAACGATCTATTTTCGATATGCAAAGTCCGACGACTCGTTAGGGCGGTATCGACCGATCGGCGTCGTGCGGTCGATCCTTGTCGTTTTTCCGGCCGTCGCATTGCTCGCGGCCAAAGACCCGGACGCGCATGCCAGGCTTGTGCCGTGTGCCCCGGTGTCCGGCGTCTTCCATTGACTGGCTCGATTCGCGGCCCCGGCCCTGCCTTGCGGTCGTCGGTGCCGATGGCGGCTGCGCCGCATCAGGCAAGCCCGCTCGGCGAACGAATGATCGTGTGCTGCGAGCCCGGGCCGCCGCGATGGGACGGCGACAATTGGGCGAGTGGCTGTCGGAGTTTCGCGAGGAGGGGGGCCGGTGATGGCGTGCGCCCCGTGCCGAAAGGCGGGTATTTTTGCTCGTACTTCCGATGGTGCCTGCCGCGGGCGTCGCCGCTTTTCTCCCGTCCCACCCCGTATGTTGTAATATCGGGCGTTTTGTCCAATTTTCCCGTCACGCATGCTCGATTTCTTCCGTAATCACCAGCGCCTGATGATGGCGCTCCTGCTCCTGATCGTGTTGCCGGGGCTGGGTTTCGTCGGGATCCAAGGCTTCCGCGGCTTCTTCGACGATAGTGCGAACGTCGCGGCAGTCAACGGGCACAAGATCACGCGGGTCGAATTCGACGGCGCGTTCCGCCAGCAGATCGACCAGGCGCGCCAGGCACTCGGCGGGCAGTTCGACATCAAGATGTTCGATACGCCCGAGCATCGCAAGCAGGTGCTCGACGGCCTGATCCAGCAACGCGTGCTGGCCGACGAGACGCAACGTCTGCACCTGACCGCATCGGACAATGCCGTGCGCGACGCACTGATGAGCGACCCGATGATCGCGTCGCTGAAGAAGCCCGACGGCTCGATCGACGTCGAGCGCTATGCGCAGCTGCTGTCGTTCCAGGGGATGACGCCCGAGCAGTATCAGGAGCGCGTGCGCTACAGCCTCGCGCTGCAGCAGATTCCGGCCAGCATCGTGTCGAGCGCGTTCACGCCGAAGAGCCTCGCGCAACGCCTGTCCGAACTCGCCGCGCAGCAGCGCGAAGTGCAGGCGCTCGTGCTGAAGACGAGCGACTTCGCCGCGAAGGTCCAGCCGACCGACGCGCAGCTCACCGCGTACTATGACGCGCACAAGCAGAGCTTCGCGACGCCGGAGACCGCGACGATCCAGTACCTCGTCTATTCGCCGGCCGCGGCCGCCGCGAGCGCGCAGCCGACCGACGCGGACATCAAGAAGTTCTACGACGACAACCCGACGCATTTCCGCACCGAAGCGCAGGTGCGCGTGAGCCACATCTTCATCGCCGCACCGGGCAGCGCGAGCGCGGCCGACAAGGCAGCGGCCAAGGCGAAGGCCGAGCAACTGCTCGCCGACGTGAAGGCGCATCCTGACCAGTTCGCGCAGATCGCGCAGAAGAACTCGCAGGACGCGCCGTCGGCGGCGAAGGGCGGCGACCTCGGCTTCATCACGCGCGGCTCGACGGCCGGCGGCAAGGCGTTCGACGATGCCGCGTTCGCGCTCAAGCAGGGTGACGTGAGCGGTGTCGTGCAGTCGGATCTCGGCTTCCACATCCTGAAGGCGACCGAAGTGAAGCCGGCGGCCGTGAAGCCGTTCGCGGACGTGAAGGACCAGATCGCGGCCGACCTGAAGCAGCAGTACGCGTCGAAGGCGTTCACGGACAACGCGGAAGGCTTCACGTCGACCGTCTACGAAAAGGCGAAAACTTTGCAGCCGGCCGCGGACAAGTACAAGCTGACGATCCAGACGGCCACCGTCACGCCGACGCCGAATCCGCAGCTGCCGCCGACGAGCCCGCTGAACAATCCGAAGTTCCTGGCTGCCGTGTTCGCGAACGACTCGGTGAAGAACCGGAACAACACGCAGGCGATCGACGTCGGCAACAACACGCTGATCTCGGCGCGCGTGACCGACTACAAGCCGGCGGCCGTGCCCGCGCTCGACGCGATCAAGGACGTCGTGCGTCAGAAGGTCGTCGCCGAGCAGGCTGCGGAACTCGCGAAGAAGGATGGCGCGGCGAAGCTCGCCGAACTGCAGAAGTCGAAATCGGCCGACGGGTTCTCGGCTGCGCAGAAGGTGTCGCGCACGCAGTCGCAAGGCCTGACGCCGGCTGCGCTGAGCGCCGTCTACAAGGTCGATGCGAAGACGCTGCCGGCCTACGTCGGGGTCGATCTCGGTGCGGATGGCTATGCGATCTACCGTGTGAACGCGGTGATCCCCGGTTCGGCGGTCGATCCTCAGCAACTGGCGGCCGCGCAGCAGCAGATGGCGCAAGTCGATGCACAGAGCGAAGGCGAGGCCTATCTGAGCGCGCTGCGCGATCGCTCGAAGGTCAAGCTGTACGGTTCGCCGTCCAGCCAGAAGCAGGACGGCGACGACTGAGCATCGTTTCGCACGCAACAAAAAGCCCCGCTTCGAGCGGGGCTTTTCGTTTTCCGGCCGGGCGGCGGCGTCAGCCGCGCGGCTTGCCGAGCAGCGGCTTCAGCGCCGGCCACACGTTGTCGAGCAGCACGCCCTGGGCCTGCTGCGACGGATGCATCTGATCGGCCTGGAACATCTCGGGCTTGTTCTCGATACCGGCCAGCAGGAACGGCACGAGCGGCACGCCGAGATCCTTCGACAGTCGCGTATAGACGGCGTGGAACTTCTGCGTGTAGTCGGGGCCGTAGTTGGGTGGCACGTACATGCCGACCAGGACGACGCGGGCCTGTGCGCGTCGCGCGTCGGCGATGATGTCGCGCAGGTTCTGCTCGGTCGTTGCGAGCGGCACGCCGCGCAGCGCATCGTTCGAACCGAGTTCGACCACGACGATCGACGGCTTGAGCCGCTGCAGCACCGCGGGCAGCCGCGCACGGCCGCCGCTCGTGGTGTCGCCGCTGACGCTGGCGTTCGCGACGCTATAATCGATTCGCTCGGTCGTGAGCCGCTGCCGCAGCAAGGCCACCCAGCCGGTGTCGCGCGGCAGCCCGTATTCGGCCGACAAGCTGTCGCCGAGCACGGCGATCACGGGCTGGCCCGATGTCGGCGTCGTCGCGGCGTGTGCCGGTAGCGTGGTGGCAAACAGGGTGCCCAGCAGCGCGGTGAGCGCCGTGCGTCTTTTCCAGCGAAATGTCGTGTTCATGTTCAAGATTACCGATCCGATCATCGAAGTCCATGACGTATGCAAGCGGGTCGCCGATGCGACGGGCGAGCTGACGATCCTCGACGGCATCACGCTTGCGGTGCAGCCGGGCAGCAGCCTCGCGATCGTCGGCGCGTCCGGGTCGGGCAAATCGACGCTGCTCGGCCTGCTTGCGGGATTGGACAGCGCGACGAGCGGCACGGTTCGCCTGCTCGGCCGCGTGCTCGACCAGCTCGACGAGGACGAGCGCGCCGCGCTGCGCAACGGCGCGGTCGGGTTCGTGTTCCAGTCGTTCCAGCTGATGCCGCACCTGACGGCGCTCGAGAACGTGATGCTGCCGCTCGAGCTGCGGGGCGGCATCAGCGCGCGCGAGGCGGCCGACCGGGCCCGCGCGCTGCTCGTGCAGGTCGGGCTCGGCGAACGCACCGCGCATTACCCGAAGCTGTTGTCGGGCGGCGAGCAGCAACGCGTCGCACTCGCGCGCGCGTTCGTCACGCGCCCGGCGGTCCTGTTCGCCGACGAGCCGACCGGCAGTCTCGACGCGGCGACGGGCCATGCGGTCATCGACCTGATGTTCGAACTGAACCGCACGCACGGCGCCACGCTCGTGCTCGTCACGCACGATGCCGAACTCGCGCGCCGCTGCGAGACGACCGTGACGCTCGACACCGGCCGCATCGTCACACCGCATACGGCATAGCGCCACGCGTGAATCGTTCTGCCGGCCGCGCAGGGTGGGCCGCGCGGCCGCCACGGGCATGACGCCGTCGCGTCAGCGCTTCAGCGCCGCGCGGGCGCGCTCGATCAGCGCCGTGGTCGACGAGTCGTGCTTCGCCGGATCGACCGACTCGGCCGACAGGTCGGCCTCGACCACCTTGCCGAGAATCTTGCCGAGCTCGACGCCCCACTGGTCGAACGGATTGATGTCCCACACCGTTGCCTGCACGAGCACCTTGTGTTCGTAAAGCGCGATCAGCGCGCCGAGCGTGCGCGGCGTCAGCGCATCGACGAGCAGCGTCGTGGTCGGGCGGTTGCCGGGGAACGTCAGGTGCGGCGCGAGCGCCTCCTTGCCGGGCCCGGCGATCTTGCGCGCTTCGTCGAGCGTGCGGCCGAGCATCAGTGCCTCGCTCTGCGCGAAGCAGTTCGCGAGCAGCTTCGGATGATGGCTCGCGAGCGGATGCTCGGGCGTCAGCACCGCGATGAAGTCGATCGGCACGATCGTCGGCCCCTGGTGCAGCATCTGGAAGAACGCGTGCTGGCCGTTGGTGCCCGGCTCGCCCCACGTGACGGCCGACGTCGGGTAATCGACGAAGGTGCCGTCCAGGCGCGCGGATTTGCCGTTGCTCTCCATTTCGAGCTGCTGCAGGTACGACGGCAGGTAGTGCAGCGCTTCCGAGTACGGCGCGACGAGATAACTCTGCGAACCGAAGAAATTCCGGTACCAGATGCCGATCAGGCCGAGCAGCACCGGCAGGTTGCGTTCCAGCGGCGCTTCGCGGAAATGGCGGTCCATGTCGTTCGCGCCGGCCAGCAGTTCGTCGAACTGCTCGGGGCCGATCGCGATCATGATCGACAGGCCGACCGCCGACCACAGCGAATAGCGACCGCCGACCCAGTCCCACATTTCGAACACGTTGTCCGCGGCGATGCCGAACTTCACGACTTCGGCCGGGTTCGCCGACACGCCGACGAAGTGCTTCGACAGCGCGTCCTCGGGGCAGCCGCGCGCGACGAACCAGTCGCGCAGCGAGCGGGCGTTCGTCATCGTCTCGAGCGTCGTGAAGGTCTTCGACACGATGATCGCGAGCGTTTCCTCGGGATCGACCTGTTCGAGCACGCGCGCGAGATCGGCGCCGTCGACGTTCGACACGAAGTGGGTCGAGATTTCCGGCGTCGCGACGTGGTGCAGCGCATGCACGACCATCTTCGGGCCGAGATCGGAGCCGCCGATGCCGATGTTGATCACGTGACGGATGCGCTTGCCCGTGTAGCCCGTCCAGGTGCCGCTGCGCACGGCGCGCGCAAAGGTTGCCATCTTCGCGCGCTCGGCGCTCACCTGCGCGTGGAACGGCGCTTGCGGGTCGGTCGCGCGCAGCGCGGTATGCAGCGCGGCGCGGCCTTCGGTCGGGTTGACGATCTCGCCCGCGAACATCGCGTCGCGGCGCGCTTCGACACCTGCGTCGCGTGCGAGCTGCACGAGCAGGCGCAGGGTTTCGTCGTCGATGCGGTTCTTCGAGAAATCGGCCGCGAGACCGCCGCCCGGAATCGTGAAGCGTTCGGCGCGGGTCGGCGCACGGTCGTTTTCCGGCGCGAACCAGTCGCGCAACCGGGCGTGACGGATCTGTTCGAAGTGGGATTGAAGGGCAGTCCAGGCGGGGAGCGAATTCAGCGTCATGGCGGTTCGAGTGAAGCGTGAATCGGGAGG
The DNA here is from genome assembly GCF_056856535.1 of Burkholderia sp. L-4. NCBI lineage: Bacteria > Pseudomonadati > Pseudomonadota > Betaproteobacteria > Burkholderiales > Burkholderiaceae > Burkholderia > Burkholderia sp. L-4. Next base: position 2,174,516 of record NZ_JBXEOX010000001.1, on the reverse strand, counting down.
AATGCCGCGCCGGCTCATCGGGATCGGAAGGCCGGCGGACGAGAGGGCCCGCCGTGCGGCGGGGCAGTCAGTATAGCGGCGTTACGTGTCGGCGCGCGGCGACGGATAAAAAAGGCGATTGATCAGCGTGCGCACCATCGGCGCGAGTTCGCCCGCGGCGAGCCCGGCCGGGCCGATGCCGTTCGCGGTCAGCGTGTCGGCGGCGAGCCCGTGCAGGTAGACGCCCGCGAGCGCCGCTTCGTACGGCGCGACGCGCTGCGCGAGCAGCGCGCCGATCAGGCCGCCGAGCACGTCGCCGGTGCCGCCCGTGGCGAGCGCCGCGTTGCCGGTCGGGTTGATCGTCACGCGGCCGTCGGGTGCCGCAATCACCGTGCCCGAGCCTTTCAGCACGACGATCGCCGCATAACGCGTGGCAAGCGCCTGCGCGGCCGCGACGCGGTCCCGCTGCACGGCGGCCGTGTCGCCGCCGAGCAGCCGCGCGGCTTCGAGCGGATGCGGCGTCAGCACGCACGGATGGCCGTGCGCGCCGCGGGCGGCGACGGCGGCCGCGAGATCCGCGTGCGTCGCGACGAGGTTCAGCGCGTCGGCATCGAGCAGCGTCGCGGCGGCGTGCGCGAGCACATCGCGCACGAGGGTCGCCGCAGCCTCGCGCATACCGAGCCCGCAGCCGGCGGCGAGCGCGGTCATCGCATCGAGATCGAGGCCGTCGGCCGGGTGCAGCATCAGTTCGGGGAACGGCGGGTCGTACGGCGGCGCGCCGGCGCCAAGGAAGCCGACGTGCACCTTGCCGGCGCCGGCGAACAGCGCGGCGCGCGCGGCCAGGATCGGCGCGCCGCACATGCCGGTATCGCCGCCGAGCACCGCCAGGCTGCCGTACGTACCCTTGTGGGACGAATGCGCGCGCGCGGGCAGCGCCGCCACGAACCGCGCGGGCGCATTCAGCACGATGGCCGGCGCGGCGGGCGGCGCGACGTCGAGCGATGCGATGTCGATCGCGCCGGCGAGGTCGCGGCCGTCGCCCGTGTAGAGGCCCGGTTTCGCGCCGATGAAGGTGAGCGTGTGGGTGGCCGCGACGGCGACACCCGCGCCGACGATCCGGCCGGTATCGCTGTCGAGCCCGCTCGGCACGTCGAGGGCGAGCACCCGGCCGCCGTTGCGCGCATGCGCGGCGATCCGCGCGGCCTGCTCGGCGAATGCGCCGTCGAGCGCGCGGCCGAGACCGATGCCGAACAGCCCGTCGACGACCCACGCGTATTCGTCCAGCGAGGCGGGCGGTGTGGCCGACAGCGGCACGCCGGCCGTGCGGGCGAGGCCGAGCGCCCATTGCGCGTCGTCCGGCTTGACCGGTACCGGCATCCACGCCTGCGTCGCGACACCGAGCTGCTGGAGGTGCGCGGCGGCCACCAGCGCGTCGCCGCCGTTGTTGCCGGGGCCGACCGCGAACCAGACGGGGCGGTCGTCGCCGGCGACGCGCTCGGACAGCCAGTGCGCGGCGGCGGCGCCCGCGCGGCCCATCAGCGTGTGCGGCGGCAGCGCCCGCGGCGGCGTCGGCTTCGGCCGCGCGCAGGTCGGCGACGCGCAGCAGCGCGATCGGGTCGGAATCGGGAAGCGGGCGGGTAACGGTCATCGCGGGATCGTGGCGGCTGGCAAGGATGCCGCCACGGGGCGAGCCCGCGTGGCGGTCAGGGGGTGAAGCGGCCGGCGCCGAGCGCGGCGCGCGTGTCGGCGGGCCACTGCCGGGCGTCGCCGCCCAGGTAGTCGGTCACCACTTTAGCAGACCCGCATGCGAGGCCCCAGCCGGTCGGGCCATGCCCGAAGTTGACGAACACGCGCGGATGCGGGGTCGGACCCACGACGGGCAGGCCGTCCGGCGACAGCAGCTGCATGCCTTGCCACGACAGCGCGGCCGAAATCCTCGCGGCGCCCGGCACCCAGTCGTGAACGGCCTGGCCGAGCAGCGCGAGCGCGGCCTCGGACAGCGGCTCGGCGAGCGGCTTCGCGGTGTCGGCGAGGCTTTGCAGCACGGCGCCGCCGCCGACGCGCAGCCGCTGGTGGGTGCGCGTGATCGAGATCCGCTTGATCGAATCGACGACGCTCAGGTGCGGCGCGTGTTCCTCGTACGCGACCGGCGCGGTGAGCGTGTGGACGCGCACCGGGTGCAGCGGCAGGCGCCAGCCGAGCCGTTCGAGCAACGGTACGCTGCCGGCGCCGGCGGCGACCACGATCGCGTCGGCGGAAATCACGTCGACCTCGCGCGCCCGGGCCGCGGTCCGGTTGCCGGACGGCGCGAGCTCGACCGCGGCGCGGCCGCTGTCGACGCGGATCGCGGCGACGTCCGCGCCGAAGCGGAACTGCACGCCGTGCTCGTCGAGCGTCTGCTTGACCAGTTTCGCGAACAGCGGGCAGTTGCCGGTGCGCTCGGTTTCGAGCAGCACGCCGCCGGCGAAGCCGGGCTCGGCCGGTACCGACGGTTCGAGCGCCGCGCATTCGGCGGCGGTGAGCGTGCGGTACGGCTGGTCGAGCGTGCGCAGCAGGTCGAGCGCGGGCTGCAGCGCATCCCAGTCGCGCGGGTCGCGCACCACGTGCAGGATGCCGGGCTTCTGCTCGAATTCGAGTTCGAGGCGCGCCTCGATGTCGGCGAGCGTGTCGCGCGATGCGTCGATCAGCGGGCGCAGCCGGGCGTACTGCGCGGCGAACGCGTCGGGCTCGCGCAGCGTGCCGAGCTGCTTGACGAAGCGGCGGACGCCGCCGTTGAGGCCCGGCTTGTAGACGATGCCGCTGTCGCGCGGCTGGCGCTGGCGCATGAAGGTCGGGCCGAACCAGACGTCGAGCGGGCTCGGCAGCAGCGCGCCGCCGTCGCCGTAGGTCGCCCCCTGCGCGACGGTCGCGTGGCGTTCGACCACGCAGACGCGATGGCCGGCCGCGCGCAGCTGGTAGGCGGTGGCGACGCCGCTGATTCCGCCGCCGATGACGATGACATCCATGGAGATTGCTTCGATGACGGGTGGCGCGCACGCTGCCCGGTGAAAATTCGCTGAGGCCCCCGGCCCGGTGAACCCGGAATGATAGCGCCAAAAGCGCCGGAACCGGCGGCGGGCGAACATGCGCCGTGCGGTCGCACCACGGCGGCCTGCCAGCGCACCCGTGCGGGCCGGCCTGGCGGGCCGCCGCGCGCGGCACGCACCCGGGCACCGTCGCGGTGCATGCGGACGACCGATCGCCGGTCTTGGGCGCCCGACTTCCGGGTATAATTACGGCCTTCCTTTCGCCCCACGTCGCCACCTCGCGCGACTCATCGACGTCAGTCCAGCCCATGGCTCACTTCTCGTGTTTTCCCGGCGCTTCGGCCCTCTCCGATTTCCGTCAAACCCGTCTGCTCGACACGCTCAGGCAAATCGACGCCAACATCGTCGCGGTGCGCGGCCAGTTCCTGCACTTCGTCAATGCGGCAGAGCCGCTGTCGGCCGACGACAGCGCGCGCATCGACGCGCTGATGCACTACGGCGCGCCGTTCCAGCCGGCGAGCGAGAAGGGCGCCACCGAGACCTTCGTCGTGCTGCCGCGCTTCGGCACCGTCTCGCCGTGGGCGAGCAAGGCGACCGACATCGCGCAGCACTGCGGCCTCACGCACGTGCGCCGCATCGAGCGCGGCGTCGAATTCACGGTCACGCTGAAGTCGGGCCTGCTCGGCGGCAAGAAGGCGCTGTCGGACGAGGCGCGCGCGGCCGTCGCGACCGCGCTGCATGACCGGATGACCGAAAGCGTGGTCGCGGCGCGCGACGACGCGAAGCACCTGTTCGACGAACTGCCGGCCAAGCCGCTGTCGACCGTCGACGTGCTGGGTATCGGCCGCGGCGCGCTCGAGCGCGCGAACGTCGAGCTGGGCCTCGCGCTTGCCGACGACGAGATCGACTACCTGGTCGACGCGTTCCGCAAGCTCGAACGCAACCCGACCGACGTCGAGCTGATGATGTTCGCGCAGGCGAACAGCGAACACTGCCGCCACAAGATCTTCAACGCGCAGTGGACGATCGACGGCGAAGCGCAGGACATGTCGCTGTTCGCGATGATCCGCAACACCGAAAAACTGAGCCCGCAGGGCACGATCGTCGCGTATTCGGACAACTCGTCGATCATGGTGGGCGCCGAAGCCGAGCGCTGGTTCCCGCGCAACGCGGGCGCGGCCGGCGAGCCGGGCGAGCGCTACGGCCGCCATACCGAGCTCACGCACACGCTGATGAAGGTCGAGACGCACAACCACCCGACGGCGATCTCGCCGTTCCCGGGCGCGGCGACCGGCGCGGGCGGCGAGATCCGCGACGAAGGCGCGACGGGCCGCGGCGCGCGTCCGAAGGCCGGCCTGACGGGCTTCACCGTGTCCAACCTCGACCTGCCGGACGCCCGCCAGCCGTGGGAAAACGCACGTGACGCGGCGCAGCCGGTCGGCGAGCGCAACCCGAACGACGCGCACGGCCCGTACGGCCGTCCGGACCGCATCGCGTCGCCGCTGCAGATCATGATCGACGGCCCGCTCGGCGGCGCCGCGTTCAACAACGAATTCGGCCGCCCGAACCTCGGCGGCTACTTCCGCGTGTACGAGCAGAACGTCGGCGGGAAGGTGCATGGTTATCACAAGCCGATCATGATCGCGGGCGGCCTCGGCAACATCGCGGATCAGCATACGCACAAGCATGACGTGCCGGCCGGCTCGCTGCTGATCCAGATCGGCGGCCCCGGCATGCGGATCGGGATGGGCGGCGGCGCGGCGAGCTCGATGGCGACCGGCGCGAACACGGCCGAGCTCGACTTCGACTCCGTGCAGCGCGGCAACCCGGAAATCGAGCGGCGCGCGCAGGAAGTGATCAACGGCTGCTGGCAGCTCGGCGCGGAAAACCCGATCCTGAGCATCCACGACGTCGGCGCGGGCGGCCTGTCCAACGCGTTCCCGGAAATCGTCGACGGCGCGGGCAAGGGCGCGCGCTTCGAACTGCGCAAGGTCGCGCTCGAGGAATCGGGCCTGTCGCCGCGCGAAATCTGGTCGAACGAAGCGCAGGAGCGCTACGTGCTGGCGATCGCGCCGGCCGACCTGCCGCGCTTCGAGGCGATCTGCGCGCGTGAGCGCTGCCCGTTCGCGGTGGTCGGCGTCGCGACCGACGAGCGCCAGCTGAAGCTGGTCGACGACGAAGCGACGGGCGCCGACGAATACCCGGTCGACATGCCGATGGAAGTGCTGCTCGGCAAGCCGCCGCGCATGCATCGCGACGTCACGCGCGTGACGACCGAGCGCGCGCCGGTCGACGTGACGGGCATCGCGCTGTCGGAAGTCGCGATCGACGTGCTGAAGCACCCGACGGTCGGCAGCAAGTCGTTCCTGATCACGATCGGCGACCGTTCGGTCGGCGGCACGTCGGTGCGCGACCAGATGGTCGGCCCGTGGCAGGTGCCGGTGGCCGACTGCGCGGTGACCGCGCTCGACTACGCGGGCTTCAAGGGCGAGGCGATGACGATGGCCGAGCGCACGCCGCTCGCGGTGATCGACGCGCCCGCATCGGGCCGCATGGCCGTCGGCGAGGCGATCACGAACATCGCGAGCGCGCCGATCGCGTCGCTCGACAAGCTGAAGCTGTCGGCGAACTGGATGGCCGCGTGCGGCACGGCCGGCGAGGACGCCGCGCTGTTCGACACGGTCAAGGCGATCGGCATGGAGCTGTGCCCGGCACTCGGGATCGGCATCCCGGTCGGCAAGGACTCGCTGTCGATGAAGACGAAGTGGGACGAGCAGGGCGTCGCGAAGGAAGTGGTGTCGCCGGTGTCGCTGATCATCTCCGCGTTCGCGCCGGTCGAGGACGTGCGCCGTCACCTGACGCCGCAATTGCGCCGCATCGCCGACGCGGGCGACAGCGTGCTGATCGCGATCGATCTCGGCCGCGGCAAGAACCGGATGGGCGGCAGCATCTTCGCGCAGGTCACGCAGCAGATCGGCGACACGACGCCGGACGTCGACGACGCCGAAGACCTGAAGCGCTTCTTCACCGCGATCCAGTCGCTCAATGCGCAAGACAAGCTGCTCGCGTACCACGACCGCTCGGACGGCGGCCTGTGGGCGACGGTGTGCGAAATGGCGTTCGCGGGCCACGCCGGCGTGTCGCTGAACGTCGACATGCTGACGCTCGACCCGAACCACGAATCCGACTACGGCGACGCGAAGGACTGGGCGAAGCAGACGAGCGGCCGTCGTGACGACCGCACGCTGCGCGCGCTGTTCTCGGAAGAACTCGGCGCCGTCGTGCAGGTGCGGGCGGCCGACCGCGACGCGGTGCTCGGCGCGCTGCGCGAGTTCGGCCTGTCGGCGTGCTCGCACGTGATCGGCTCGGTCAACGACCGCGACGTGATCGAGGTGTACCGCGACGCGAAGAAGATCTTCGACGCGCCGCGTGCCGAACTCCATCGCGCGTGGAGCGAAGTGAGCTGGCGCATCGCGCGCCTGCGCGACAACCCCGCCTGCGCGGACGCCGAATACGACGCGCTGCTCGATGCGGCCGATCCGGGCATCTCGCCGGTGCTGAGCTTCGATCCGGCCGACGACATCGCCGCGCCGTTCATCGCGACGGGCGCGCGGCCGCGCGTCGCGATCCTGCGCGAGCAGGGCGTGAACTCGCACCTGGAAACGGCCTACGCGTTCGACCGTGCGGGCTTCGACGCGCACGACGTGCACATGAGCGACCTGCTCGCCGGCCGCGCGACGCTCGCCGATTTCGCGGGTGCGGTCGCGTGCGGCGGCTTCTCGTACGGCGACGTGCTGGGCGCGGGCGAAGGCTGGGCGAAGACGATTCGTTTCAACGCGAACCTCGCCGACATGTTCTCGGCGTTCTTCGCGCGCCCCGACACGTTCGCCCTCGGCATCTGCAACGGCTGCCAGATGCTGTCGAGCATCGCGTCGATGATCCCGGGCGCGGAAGCGTGGCCGAAGTTCACGCGCAACAAGTCCGAGCAGTTCGAGGCGCGCTTCTCGTTCGTCGAAGTGGAGAAGTCGCCGTCGATCTTCTTCGCGGGGATGGAAGGCTCGCGGATTCCGGTCGCGGTCGCGCACGGCGAAGGTTATGCGGATTTCTCGCAGCAGGGCGACATCGATCGCGTCGCGGTTGCGATGCGATACGTCGACCACCGCGGCGAGGCGACCGAGCGTTATCCGTTCAACCCGAACGGCTCGCCGGCCGGCATCACGTCGGTCACGACGGCCGACGGCCGCTTCTCGGTGCTGATGCCGCACATGGAGCGCGTGCACCGTACGGTGACGATGAGCTGGCATCCGGAAGGCTGGGGTGAAGCGAGCCCGTGGATGCGCGTGTTCCGCAACGCGCGCCGCTGGATCGGCTGATCCCGATGATGTTCGATCCGCACGCGCCGGTCGAGGTCGTCACGCTGCGCGACGCACGCGCGAGCGAGGCCGACGCGATCGGCCGCGTGATCCGCGCGGCGTTCGCGGGCGAGCCGCAGGGCGGGCAGTTCGAGCAGCGTATCGTCGATGCGCTGCGCGCGGACGGCGCGCTGAGCGTGTCGCTCGTCGCGGAGCGCGACGGGCGCGTCATCGGCCACGTCGCGTTCTCGCCGGTGGCGATCGGCGGCGCGCCGTCCGGCAGCCAGCAATGGTATGGGCTCGCGCCGCTCGCGGTGCTGCCCGACTGCCAGCGGCAGAGCATCGGCGCGGGGCTCGTGCGCACGGGGCTCGACGCGCTGCGCCGGCTCGGCGCGCGCGGCTGCGTCGTGCTCGGGGAGCCGGCGTACTATGCGCGTTTCGGGTTCGAACCGCGTGACGGCATCGTGTTTCCGGGCGTGCCGCCCGAGTATTTCCTCGCATTGTCGTTCGACGAATCGGCACCGCCGCCATCGGGCGACGTGCGCTATCACGACGTGTTTTATCCCGCGTAGCGCGGGTCGCGTCCGGTACGGAAAAGGCCGCTCTGAGGAGCGGCCTTTTGCATGGCATGGTCCGGCGCATCAAAAGAAAAAGCCGCTCCGGAGAGCGGCTTTCTTTCGTTGCGCGGGCGACGCGCGCCGGCGTTACTGGATCTTCGCCTGCTGGCGCAGGCCTTCCTCGAACGCCTGCAGCTTCTGCTGCACGAGCTGCTGCGCGATCTGCGCCTTGACCTGCTCGAGCGGCGGCGGTGCGATGTCGCGGATGTCGTCGACGCGGATGATATGCCAGCCGAACTGCGTCTTCACCGGCGTGTCGGTCATCTGGCCTTTCTGCAGCTTCTGCGCCGCTGCCGCGAATTCCGGCACGTACGCCTTCGGATCGGACCAGTCGAGATCGCCGCCGTTCTTGCCCGAACCCGGATCCTTCGAGTATTGCTTCGCGAGATCCTCGAACTTCGCGCCGGCCTTGATCTTCGCGATCAGGTCCTTCGCCTGCTGCTCGTCGCTGACGAGGATGTGGTGCAGGTGGTATTCGCGGTTGCCGCCCGCGCCCTTGACGAGGTCGTCGTAGCGCGCCTTCACTTCGGCGTCGGTCGGCTGGTTCTTCTTCAGGAAGCTCTCGATCATCGAACGCAGCACGACGGTCTGCTGCGCGACGGCGACCTGCGCCTTCACGTCCGGACGATTCGGGATGCCTTCGCGGATTGCTTCCTGCATCAGGATTTCGCGGTTCACGAGTTCCTGGCGCACGGCCTGCTGCAGTTGCGGGCCGTCGGTCTGCCCTTGCTGGACGAGCTGCGCGACCATCGCATCGGCGCGCGACTTCGGAATCGGCGTGCCGTTGACGACGGCGATGTTCTGGGCGAATGCCGGTGCCGCTGCGAAAGCAGCCGCCGCGACCCACAGGCGGGGGGATTTCAGGATCATCGGGAATTCCTAATGAGACTAGATTGAAGATTCGTTGAATTCTTCGGGCGTATAAGCCACGATCGCGAGCGCGTGAATGCCGCGCTGCATCGCATCAGCGAGCGCATCATACACCAGCCGGTGCCGCGCGACGCGTGGCTTGCCCGTGAAGGCGGCCGAGACGATCGTGACCGTGAAATGACCGCCGGCGGCCGCGCCGGCGTGGCCCGCGTGCTGCGCGCTGTCGTCGCGCACGGTGAGCGCCAGCGGCGCCAGCGACGCGGTGAGGCGCGCTTCGATCAGCGCGATGCGCTCGTCGGGCGAGGCGTGGAGAAAGGCGTCCGTCATGTCACTCGTCCTTCAGGTATTTCGTGAGCCACAGGCTCTGCAGGATGATGAACACGACCATCGCGCCCGTCGTACCGAACAGCTTGAAGTTCACCCATTGCGATTCGGTGAAGTTGTGCACCACATACAGGTTCGCGACGCCGAGCACCGCGAAGAACAGCGCCCATGCGACGTTCAGCTTGTCCCACACGGGCGTCGGCAGCGTGAGCTGCTTGCCCATCATCTTCTCGATCAGGTTCTTGCTGAACGCATAACGCGCGGCGAGCAACCCGATCGCAAACAACCAGTACAGCACAGTCGGTTTCCATTGAATGAATTTCTCGTCATGCAGGACGAGGGTGGCGCCGCCGAAGACGACGATCACGCCGAGGCTGACCCACAGCATCGTGTCGACCTTCCGGTGCCGGAAGGCGACCCATGCGACCTGGGCCAGTGTCGCGATGATCGCGACGGCGGTGGCGGTAAAGATGCCCCAGACCTTGAAGGCGACAAAAAACAGGATGATCGGAAACAGATCGAACAGGAATTTCATGGCGCTCGCAGCTGCGTGAAAGGCCGCTCGCGCGGCCTTTCACCGTTGTAGGGACCCGCCAGGCACCACCGTCGCGGATCGGGGCGGCCAGCCCGGGGCTGGCCGGCCGGCGAGAGTCGACCCCGCCGATCCGCCCGGCGCCGCTCAGTCGTTTTCGGGTCGGGACTCGAAGTTTAACGCAGCCGAATTGATGCAGTACCGCAAACCGGTCTTGTCGCGCGGGCCGTCCTCGAAGACGTGGCCCAGATGCGCGCCGCAGTGGTTGCAGCGCACCTCGACGCGCACCATCCCGTGCGAGTAGTCGACCTTCTCGTCGATCACCTCGCCGTTGAGCGGCTTGAAGTAGCTGGGCCAGCCGCAGCCGGAATGGAACTTGGAGCCGGACTCGAACAGCGGCGTGCTGCAGACGATGCATTTGTAGATGCCGGCATCCTCGGTGTCGGTGTATTCGCCGGTGAAGGCGCGCTCGGTCGCCGCGTGCTGCGTGACCTCATACTGCATCGGCGTGAGGCGGCGGCGCAGCTCGGCGTCGTCCTTCTGGTACGGGAAGGTCTTGTCGTCGGAATCGTGGGACATGTGGGGTTCTCCTGATCGGTCGGTCGATACGCGCGGGTTGCGGGCTCAGGACGAGCAGCTCACTTCGAGCGACCCGGCCCAGTCGGGCGGCAACGCCGCGTACGCTTCATGCTCCGGTTGTTCGTCGAACGGGCGGCGCAGGATCTGCGCGAGCCGCTCGACTTCCGAAAAATCCTTTTCCTTTGCGCGCCGGATCGCGACTTCGGCCAGATGGTTGCGAAGCACGTATTTCGGGTTCGCGCGGTTCATCGCGACCGCGCGCGCCGCGTCGTCGCGCGTTTCCTCGGACAGCCGCGCGCGGTAGAGGTTCGCCCACGCATCGAACGCTTCGCGGTCGATGAACAGGTCGCGCACCGGTGCGTCGCGGCTCGCGTCGTGCTTCGAGATCTGCGCGAGGCGGCGGAACGTCAGCGTGAAATCCGCGTGGCTCGCGTGCATCGTCTCGAGCAGCTTGTTGGCGAGGTCGGCGTCGTTCTCGCGTTCGAGTTCGAGGCCGAGCTTCGCGCGCATCGCGCGTTCGAGCGCGGGGCCGAAACGCTCGGGGAAGGTCGCGAGCACGGCCTGCGCATCGTCCACCGCGCGCTCGGCGCGCGCATCGTCGTCGGCGATGTCGTGCTGCAGCCCGATCAGCGGCAGCAGTGCCTGCGCGAGGCAGTAGCAGTTCCAGTGCGCGATGCGCGGCTGCATCCGGTACGCGTAGCGGCCGCCGTTGTCCGAGTGGTTGCAGATGTGATTCGCATCGAACGCGTCGACGAAGCCGAACGGGCCGTAGTCGATCGTCACGCCGAGGATCGACATGTTGTCGGTGTTCATCACGCCGTGGCAGAAGCCGACGGCCTGCCATCGCGCGACGAGCTCGGCCGTGCGCAGCGTCACGGCCTCGAGCAGCGCGAGGTACGGATCGTCCGCGTCGCGGCAGGCCGGATAGAAGCGGTCGATCACGTGATCGGCGAGCTGGCGCAGCAGGTCGGGGCGATCGTTCGAGAAGAAGTGCTCGAAGTGGCCGAAGCGCACGAAGCTCTCCGACACGCGCGTGACGACGGCCGACGTCTCGATTTCCTCGCGCACCACCGGCTGGTCGGAACCGATCACCGTCAGCGCGCGCGTGGTCGGGATGCCGAGGTGATGCATCGCTTCCGAGCACAGGAATTCGCGGATCGACGAGCGCAGCACCGCGCGGCCGTCGCCCATCCGCGAGTACGGCGTGCGGCCGCTGCCTTTCAGCTGCAGCTCGTAGCGGCGGCCGTCGGTGCCGGTGCGTTCGCCGATCGTCAGCGCGCGGCCGTCGCCGAGCTGGCCGGCCCACACGCCGAACTGGTGGCCGGAATACACCGACGCGTACGGCATCGCGTGCGCGGGCCAGTCGCGCGTCGGATTGCCGGCGAACAGCTCGGCGAAGCCGGGCTGCGCGGCGAGCGACGGCGGCAGGTCGAGCAACCGGGCGACTTCGCCGGAAAAGCCGACGACGTACGGCGCGGCAAGCGGCGCGGCCGGCAGCCGCGTATGAAACGCGTCGCCGAGCGTGACGAACGCGCCGGCGGCGGGCGCGCCGAGCGTGGCGGCGAGGTCGGGGAGAGTGTCAGCCGCATCGGCTGCGCTTCGGGAAAACGACATGTTGAGCGCCTCTGGGTAAGCCGATATTGTAAGGCGGCGCCGCGCCGCCCGCATGGCGGCGCGCGCACCGTGCGCCACGCCCGTCCGGGGCCGCTGACGGGCGCGTTGCAGGGGCTGGTCACCGATTCGCATCCACACGGAGAACAAGACGATGGGTAAGCCGTTGCTGGGCCAGATGATGGACGTGCCGCTGCTGGTGTCCTCGCTGATTTCGCATGCCGCGCGGCACGCCGGCGACACGGAGATCGTGTCGAAGCGCGTGGAAGGCGACCTGCATCGCTATACGTACCGCGATTGCGAGCGCCGCGCGAAGCAGCTGGCGCAGGCGCTTGCGCGGCTCGGCGTCGACGCCGGCGACCGCGTCGGCACGCTGGCGTGGAACGGCTACCGGCACCTGGAGGCGTATTACGGGATCGGCGGGATGGGCGCCGTCTGTCACACGATCAACCCGCGCCTGTTTCCCGAGCAGATCGCGTACATCATCAATCACGCGGAAGACCGCTACGTCTTCTTCGACATCAATTTCGCGCCGCTCGTCGACGCCATCGCGCCGCAGTGTCCGCACGTGAAGGGCTGGGTCGCGATGACCGATGCCGCGCACCTGCCGACGGGCGCGACGCCATACCTCTGCTACGAAACGCTCGTCGACGCCGAAGACGGCCGCTACGACTGGCCGCGCCTCGACGAGCAGCAGGCGTCGGGGCTCTGCTACACGTCGGGCACGACCGGCAACCCGAAGGGCGTGCTGTATTCGCACCGCTCGACGGTGCTGCACGCATACGGCGCCGCGCTGCCCGACGCGATGAACCTGTCCGCGATGGACGCCGTGCTGCCCGTCGTGCCGATGTTCCACGTCAACGCGTGGGGGCTGCCGTACGCGGTGCCGCTGACCGGCGGCAAGCTCGTGCTGCCCGGCAAGGATCTCGACGGCAAGTCGCTGTACGCGCTGATGGAGGCCGAGCGCGTGACGTTTTCCGCGGGCGTGCCGACCGTGTGGCTCGGGCTGCTCAACTACATGCGCGAAGCCGGCGTACGCTTCTCGACGCTGAACCGCACGGTGATCGGCGGCTCCGCGTGCCCGCCCGCGATGCTGCGCACGTTCGAGGACGAATACGGCGTGCGCGTGATCCATGCATGGGGAATGACCGAGCTGTCGCCGCTCGGCACGCTCGCGAAGCTCAACTGGGCGCAGTCGCAGCGGCCGCTCGACGCGCAGCGCCGGCTGCTCGAGAAGCAGGGCCGCGTGATCTGCGGCGTCGACATGCGCATCGTCGGCGAGGACGGCCACGAGCTGCCGTGGGACGGCGTCGCGTTCGGCGAATTGCAGGTGCGCGGGCCGTGGGTGATCGATCACTACTTTCGCGGCGACGAATCGCCGCTGTCGGACGGCTGGTTCCCGACCGGCGACGTCGCGACGATCGATCCCGACGGCTTCCTGCAGATCACCGACCGCAGCAAGGACGTGATCAAGTCGGGCGGCGAGTGGATCAGCTCGATCGACATCGAGAACGTCGCGGTCGCCCACCCGGGCGTGGCCGAAGCCGCGTGCATCGCATGCGCGCACCCGAAATGGACCGAGCGCCCGCTGCTCGTCGTGGTGCCGCGCGAAGGCGCGAACCTGAGCCGCGACACGCTGCTCGCGTTCTACGAAGGCAAGGTCGCGAAATGGTGGATCCCCGACGACGTCGTGTTCGTCGAATCGCTGCCGCACACCGCGACCGGCAAGCTGCAGAAGCTGAAGCTGCGCGAGACGTTCCGCGACTACGTGCTGCCCACGGCAGTGGGCGCGCCGTAAGCATCGCGCCCGGGCCGGCGACGGCCCGCGAACCGGTCGCCCGATCCGTCCCCGGATCGGCAACAAAATTCAAATTGAACGACCGTGCTTTTTCGTTGTATGCTGCCTCAGTTCATCCGGACATGCGGCCGTTCGACCGCGCACAATGAAGCGCAGCCAACCCGGCGCGCGATGCATGGAGGCAGGCAGATGGCAGTGGATTACTCGACTCGCGACGGCGTGGCCGTCATCACGCTCAACAATCCGCCGGTCAACGGGCTCGGCCTGTCGACCCGTCAGGGCGTCATGGATGCGCTCGATCGCGCCGCGCAGGATCCGTCGGTCACGGCCATCGTGCTGACCGGCGCGGGCCGCGCGTTCTCGGGCGGCGCCGACATCACCGAATTCAATACGCCGAAGGCGCTGCAGGAGCCGACGCTGCACACCGTGATCCGCGCGGTGGAAGCGAGCGCGAAGCCCGTCGTCGCGGCGCTGCACAGCGTCGTGATGGGCGGCGGCCTCGAACTCGCGCTCGGCGCGCATTACCGCGTCGCGGCGCCCGGCGCGCAGGTCGCGCTGCCCGAAGTGAAGCTCGGCCTGCTGCCGGGCGCGGGCGGCACGCAGCGCCTGCCGCGCGCGGTCGGGCTCGAGACCGCGCTGAACATGATCGTGTCGGGCGCACCGGTGCCGTCGGAGCAACTGGCGAACAGCGGGCTGTTCGACGAGATGGCCGACGGCGACCTGCTGGAGGCGGCCGTCGCGTTCGCGCGCAAGGCCGGCGCGCGGCAAGGGCCGCACCCGCGGGTGCGCGATCGCAAGATCGTCCACGACAACGCCGCGGGCTTCATTCAGTTCGCGCGCAATTCCGCGCAGGCCGCCGCGCCGAATTTCCCCGCGCCGCACAAGTGCATCGATGCGATCGAGGCGGGCGTGCTGAACGGCTTCGACCAGGGCAGCATCGCCGAGCGCGAAGGTTTCGTCGCGCTGATGATGACGCCGGAAAGCCGCGCGTTGCGCCATGCGTTCTTCGGCGAGCGTGCGGCGAGCAAGATTCCCGACGTGCCGTCCGACACGCCGCTGCGCGAGATTCGTCGCGTCGGCGTGATCGGCGCGGGCACGATGGGCGGCGGGATCGCGATGAACTTCATCAACGCGGGCCTGCCCGTCACGCTGCTCGAGACGAAGCAGGAAGCGCTCGAGCGCGGCATCGCGACGATCCGCAAGAACTACGACGCGCAGGTGAAGAAGGGCAAGCTCACGCAGGAGAAGCTCGACGCGCGCATGGCGCTGATCGCGCCGACGCTCTCTTACGACGACCTGAAGGATGCCGACCTGATCGTCGAGGCCGTGTTCGAGGAGCTCGGCGTGAAGGAGCAGGTGTTCAGGAAGCTCGACGAAGTCGCGAAGCCGGGCGCGATCCTCGCGTCGAACACGTCGACGCTCGACGTCGACAAGATCGCGGCGTTCACCCGGCGTCCGCAGGACGTGGTCGGCATGCACTTCTTCAGCCCGGCGAACGTGATGAAGCTGCTCGAGGTCGTGCGCGGCGCGCAGACCGCGAAGGACGTGCTCGCGACCGTGATGGCCGTCGCGAAGAAGATCCGCAAGACGGCGGTCGTGTCGGGCGTGTGCGACGGCTTCATCGGCAACCGGATGATCGAGCAGTACATCCGCCAGGCGCTGTTCATGCTCGAGGAAGGCGCGCTGCCCGCGCAGGTCGACCGCGCGATCGAGAAGTTCGGGTTCGCGATGGGGCCGTTCCGGATGAGCGACCTCGCCGGCAACGACATCGGCTGGGCGATCCGCAAGCGCCGCTACGTCGAGCAACCCGGCCTGCAGTACTCGAAGATCGCCGACCGCCTGTGCGAACAGGGCCGCTTCGGCCAGAAGACGGGCGGCGGCTGGTACGACTACGTGCCGGGCGATCGCAAGGCGAAGCCGTCGTCGCTCGTCGACGAGATGGTCGTCGCGTATTCGAAGGAGCGCGGCGTCGAGCGGCGCAAGATCGGCGACGACGAGATCGTCGAGCGGCTGGTGTTCGCGCTCGTCAACGAAGGCGCGAAGATCCTCGAGGAGAAGATCGCGTCGAAGGCATCCGACATCGACATGGTCTACCTGACCGGCTATGGCTTCCCGCTGTGGCGCGGCGGCCCGATGCTGTATGCGGACACGGTCGGCCTCTACAACGTCGAGCGCGCGATTCGCCGCTATGCGGCGGCACCGAACGGCGACGCATGGCGGCTCGCGCCGTCGATCGCGGAACTGGCGAAGGCCGGCCGCGGGTTCAACGGCTGACGCCGCCGCATGGCGGCGCGGCCGATCCTGTCTGGAGACACGCAATGAAACGCACCGACGACGTCCTGCTCGTGATCGACGTGCAATACGACTTCATGCCGGGCGGCGCGCTCGCGGTGCCGGACGGCGATGCGGTCGTGCCGGTGATCAACGCGCTCGCGCAGCGCTTCGACCAGGTCGTGCTGACGCAGGACTGGCACCCGCGCGAGCACGTGTCGTTCGCGGCGAACCATCCGGGCCGAGAGCCGTTTTCCACGCTCGCGCTGCCGTACGGCGAGCAGGTGCTGTGGCCCGTGCATTGCGTGCAGGACACCGACGGCGCGGCGCTGCATCGCGACCTCGACATCCCGCACGCGCGGCTCGTGATCCGCAAGGGCGGCGACGCGCAGGTCGACAGCTATTCCGCGTTCGTCGAAGCCGACCGCACGACGCGCACGGGGCTTGCGGGCTACCTGCGCGAACTCGGCGCGAAGCGCGTGTGGTGCTGCGGGCTCGCGACCGACTATTGCGTCGCGTGGTCGGCGCTCGATGCGCGCGCGGCCGGGTTCGACGCCGCGGTGATCAACGATGCGTGCCGTGCGATCGACCTGAACGGGTCGCTCGCGCACGCATGGCAGCAGATGCAGGCAGCGGGCGTCGCGCATGTGACGTCCGCGGGCGCGCGCCCGGCGGCGTAGCGCATTTCCCATCCGATTCAGGGCAGCACCGAAGGAGACTCGCATGACCGAAGCCGTAATCGTATCGACCGCACGCACGCCGCTGGCGAAATCCTGGCGTGGCGCATTCAACATGACGCACGGCGCGACGCTCGGCGGCCACGTGGTCGCCGCCGCGCTCGAACGCGCGAAGCTCGACCCCGCTCGCGTCGAGGACGTGATCATGGGCTGCGCGAACCCCGAAGGCGCGACCGGCGCGAACATCGCGCGCCAGATCGCACTGCGCGCGGGCTTGCCCGTGACGGTGCCGGGGATGACGGTGAACCGATTCTGCTCGTCGGGGCTGCAGACCATCGCGCTGGCCGCGCAGCGGATCATCGCGGGCGAAGGCGAGATCTATGTCGCCGGCGGCGTCGAATCGATCTCGTGCGTGCAGAACGAGATGAACCGGCACATGATCCAGGAAGGCTGGCTCGTCCAGCACAAGCCGGAAATCTACTGGAACATGCTGCAGACGGCCGAGAACGTCGCGAAGCGCTACGGCATCTCGAAGGAGCGGCAGGACGAGTATGGCGTGCAGTCGCAACTGCGCGCCGCGGCCGCGCAGGAAGCCGGGCGGTTCCGCGACGAGATCGTGCCGATCACGGTGCTCGCGGGCATCGCCGACAAGGCGACGGGCCGCCTGTTCACGAAGGAAGTGACGGTATCGGCCGACGAAGGCATTCGCCCCGACACGACGCTCGAAGGCGTGTCGAAGATCCGCTCGGCCGTGCCGGGCGGCGTGATCACCGCCGGCAACGCGAGCCAGTTCTCGGACGGCGCGTCGGCGTGTGTCGTGATGAGCGCCGATGCCGCGCAGCGCGAAGGGCTGCAGCCGCTGGGCGTGTTCCGCGGCTTCGCGGTGGCCGGCTGCGAGCCGGACGAGATGGGCATCGGCCCCGTGTTCGCGGTGCCGAAGCTGCTGAAGCAGGCCGGATTGAAGGTCGACGACATCGGCCTGTGGGAGTTGAACGAAGCATTCGCGGTACAGGTGCTGTACTGCCGCGACACGCTCGGGATTCCTGAGGATCGCCTGAACGTGAACGGCGGCGCGATCGCGGTCGGCCATCCGTACGGCGTGTCGGGTGCTCGCCTGACCGGCCACGCGCTGATCGAAGGCAAGCGGCGCGGCGTGAAGTACGTGGTCGTCACGATGTGCATCGGCGGCGGGCAGGGCGCGGCCGGTCTGTTCGAAATCCTCTGATCTTTGGCCGGTCGCGGCCGCGGTTTCGCTTCGGCGACGCCCGCGGCCGCGACATCAATCGGTGCGGCAGCGCCGCGATTCGAAACAATCGGGAAGCAAAAGGCGTGCGCCCGGCAATGCCGTTTCCCCTGACTTGTCAAACGAATTGCCCCACCTATACTTGCTCTGACATTTGCCTTTCGGCACGATGGGCAGGATCGCGCATGGCGCGATCCGTGCCGCGAAGGTTCGAACCAACGCAGCAGACCGACCGGGGACCGAATGAGTACGACCTATGCAGCCGGGGAACCGCCGCGCGTCGTCAGCGCGGCCGCGAGGCTTTACGCGAAATGCCTGCTGGTCGGATTCGCGTTGCTGCCTGCGTATCTGATCGCCTACCTGTGGTTCTTCAGCGACCCGCACGTCGGGTTCGAGAACCACGCATTCCATGAAATCGCGATTGCGGCCGCTACCCTCGAGGGCGCGTTCGTCACCTATGTGACGTGGGTGTGCTACCGGTCGTCCGGCGAGCCGCTGCTGCGCTGGCTGACGCTCGGCTTTCTCGGCTTCGCGATGATCTATGCGCTGCACGGTGCGTTCACCGGGATGGCGCACCACAATATCTGGCTGTTCCTGCTGTACGGGCCCGCGTCGCGGCTCGTGATGTCGATCCTGCTGCTGACGGGCCTGCTGTCGTATTCGCGTCCGCCCGACCGGATCGAGAGGCGCATGAGCGCGCGAACGTGGCTGCCGTGGATCGTGTTCTTCGTGATCGTCGACGTCGTCGTTGCCTACCTTGCGTATTCGCCGATCGCCGGCGCGCTCGGTACGCGCCTGTCGATGGAGGGCGGCGCGCTCGTGTTCTCGCTGCTGAACGTCTGCGTGCTGCTCGCGCGGCGGATCCGCTCGCCGCTGATGGTGATCTACGGCGTGTCGATCATGGCCTTCGCGCTGTCTTCGCTCGCATTCATTCTCGGCAAGCCGTGGAATCACATGTGGTGGCTGGCGCACGCGATTTTCGCGGGCGGCTTCTTCCTGCTCAGCTACGGCGTCGTGCAGGCGTTGCAGACGACACGCTCGTTCTCGGCGATCTACAGCCAGGAAGACCTGATGAGCCGGCTGTCGGAATCGATGGCGCGTACCGAGAGCGCGCTGCAGGAGCTGCGGCGCACGAACCAGAAGCTCGAGTACATGGCCGCGACCGATCCGATGACGGGCGCGTCGAACCGCCGGCAGTTCATCGCGCAGGTCGAGCGCGAGATGGTGCGGGCGGAACGCGACGGCACGCCGTTCTGCCTGCTCGCGCTCGATCTCGACAATTTCAAGAACATCAACGATGCCTACGGGCACCAGATCGGCGACGAAGTGCTGCGCGGCGTCGTGCGCCAGTGCCTCGAGGCGATCCGGCCGGCGGGCGGGCTTGCGCGCGTCGGTGGCGAGGAGTTCATGGCGCTGCTGCCGGACATGCCGCTCGAAGGCGCGCGGATGACGGCCGAGCGCGTGCGTTCGTCGATCGCGAGTTCGCCGTTCGGGCTGGACTTCAAGCGCGTGCAGGTGACGGTCAGCGTCGGCGTCGCGCAATATGGCGTCGACGGGAGTACGGTCGATGCGTTGCTGAGGGTGGTCGACGAGCGGCTGTATCAGGCGAAGCGGGAAGGGCGGAATCGCGTCGTGTCGCGGTGATGCATCGTCGATCGAAGCCCCGGAGGCGGCGACGCCCCGGGGCTTTTGCATGCCGGTCGGCCCGCGCGGCGCTAGCGTGACGCCAGCGCCGTCGCCTGTTTCGGCTGCGTGTCCTGCATCCGCTGCGATGCCTGCCACCAGTACTTGCCCGCGCGCTGCTGCGGATCGCGGATCGCGAGATACGTCGTACTCCACAGCTGGGCCGCGTTGGCCTCGGTCGCATCCGCGCTGCGCGTGCCGAACGCATCGGTCTGGTACGTGCCGTTTACGTAGGACCACGTCCACATCTCGGACGTCCGCATGTCGCGTCCGTTCGAGATCACCTGCCAGATCGTCTGCCGTGCCTGCGTGAGCAGCGCGCGGGTCGCGCCCGACAGATCCTGGCGCGCGAGCTGACGATCGAGCCCGGCGACCCACATCGCCTGCTGCCACGACCAGATCACCGTGCCGTGATACGCGGAGCTCGTGAATTTCGGCCACAGTGCCTGGCTCGCATACGCCGGGTTCGCGATCAGCATCCCGGCATCGGTCACGAGCCCCGTCGGGAACGGCCGCGTGACGTCGCCGACGATCCGCTGGAGCTGGTCGTCCGGCGGCGAGCCGAACAGCAGCGCGAAGCCGCCGTCGGAGTTCATCACCGGAATCGGGTTGCCTTGCTGATCGAGCGACAGCGCGTAGAACGCGAGCGGCGCGCTGGGCGCGGCCCCGGCCGGCACGCCGGCGGACGGCGCATAGGCCGACACGTCGGTGGCCGCCTGCGCGGCCGGCACGCTGACCTGGAACAGCGGCGGCGCCTGCGTCTCCCACGTGGTCGCCTCGTTCGCCGTGTTGGCGAGCGTCGCGCGCTGGCCGGCATCGAGATACGGATCGAGCAGGCCGCGCGCGAGGAATGCGTTCGCCGCGCGCAGCGCGGCCGGCACGAGCACCGCGTTCACGTCGTATGGGTAGACGCCGCCGCCGAGCCCGTCGGTACTGTCGCGCCAGTTACCGACGATCTCGCCGGGCCGCAGGTGAATCAGGTTCGCGACCGACGGCTGTTGCGCGAACGCCTGCGCGGTCGTCGCGACGTGCAGCAGGTTGACGACCAGGCGGCTGCCGTTGGTCTGCCCGTCGCTGCCGCGCTGTGCGAGATACGCCGCCGCACGCGCCTGGCCGCGCGTATCGTCGATCAGCCACGCGGCCGCGATCGGCGCGAGCAGGTAGTCGCTGTCGATCATCTTGTAGTCGTAGGTCGGCGTCGGATCGTTCGGCTTGCCGTTCTTCTGGTTGTCGACCAGCGCGAATTCGCCGATGCCTTCCTCGTGCGCGACCTTGCCGTCGGCCGACAGGCGGCTCAGCACCGACGACAGGCCGGCCTCGATCGCCGCGGGCGCGAGCACGGGCATCAGCATGCGGACCGAGATCAGCGTATCGCGGCCGAAGTACGTGTCGTACTGCCACGAGCCGGCCAGCAGCTTGTCGTTGAAGCTCAGGAATTCGAGCACGTTCTGGCTCACCGGGTCGGGGTTCACGGACGGGGCGAACAGGTCGGCGCGCGTGATCGGCGAAAGCGGCGTCTCGCCCGACAGCGCATCGATGTGCAATTTCAGCGTGTGCGAGCCGGCCGGCGCGTTCAGCACGAGCTTGCCGCCCGCTGCCGGCGCGATGCTGCCGCCGTCGCGCAGCGTGATGCGCAACGCATAGCCGGGCGCGCCGTCGATCCGGTCGCGTTGCCATTGCGCGGTGCCGCCCTGGACCGTCGGCGCGGCGAGGATCTGCTGCGGAATCGTCGCGCCGCCATTGAAGTCGCGCAGGAAGCGCACGTTGCTGAGCACGCCCTGGCGGATCGTCAGCGTGCCGGTGTCGACCGACACGTCGGCGCCGATGCCGTACAGCGGGCGGCCGTGCGCGTCGGGTGCCGACAGCGCGGACGGCGGCGTGTCGAGGCTCCAGTTCACCGGTTGCGCGGTGTCGTCGAACCACAGCCCCGTACCGCTGTTGCCGGCGGGGAAGACCACCAGCAGGCGCGGCTTCGTCGACGAACGCACCAGCAGGTGCGCGGCAACCTTGTCCTGCCGGTAGAACGCGTTGATCTGGCCGCCGGTGTCCATGCGGAACGACAGCGCGGCGTGGTTCGACGGCGGGGTGTTCGACTGAACGTCGTCGTCGTTGCAGGCCGCGAGCAGGCCGGCGCAGACGAGACCGAGACACAGCGACTTCGCAAGGCGATGCATGTTGATGTCCCTCCTGATGAATGGCGATTTTTTATCTGGATGTGCGAATCAACGGATCTTGGGTCCGTTTGGTCTCGTGTCGCGGTCATTCTTTTCTGGTGAATGACTGGAATTGATCGGGGTGTAGCGCCGTTTTGAAAAAGAGAAATAGGCGGTAAATAAGCGAGCGATTGGTAAAAGCAGAAAACCGCGGCAGCAGAGGGTGCGGCCTTGATGCAGCAAGGGAAAGCAATGCGGCAGGCCTTCGCACGGGTGCGTGGCGAATTGCGTGCGGCAGAAGAAATCGAAACGTAAGCCGTCGTAGGGATTCTAGATTTCCTGGAAAGCCGAAGTCAATGATGTTTTGTGATTTTGTAATTCGGAATTGAAAAGCCGACTGAAATTATTACGCGTTGGGTCGGTAAAATATGCGATTGAATGGATTTGGATAACGCGGTCCGGATATCCGATGGCGAAACGATCGGCAATGGCGTTTCATACCGGCGATTGACGCCGGAAAGCAAGGGAATCGTCTCGTTCAAGCCGGCCGTGGTCGGAGCGGCGCGCGAAGCCGTGCAATTCTCGTTCCTGCCGGGAAACCGCAGTTCGCGTGTTCAGGCCGCCGGGTCCGTCAGGTTGGCAGGCTGAGCGCCCGTCGCCGTTCATGCGGCCGGCGCCGTCGGTGTTCGATGCGGTAAAAGAGCAGGTATCGTCGCCGGAACGGACGAGCGCCGATTCGGTACGCGTTTTTTCGCGGTTGCGACGGCCGCGCGCTGCCCGTCCGCGACGCGGCACCTTCGATTGCCCATATTCACGTGATATCGTCGCGGAGCGTCGGAAGCCATCCACCGTTTATTCCATTGTGAGAGGCGACATGCGTCTAGCTGATTTCATCGTTCAGAACATGGAGCCGATCCTGGTGGAGTGGGAGGCATTTGCCGCCACGCTGCTGCCGGCTGCGCGGAGCATGGACGCGCATGGGCTACGCGATCACGCGCGTCAGATCCTGCAGGCGGTGGCCGAGGACATCGATACGCCGCAAACGACGGCGGAGCAACATGAAAAATCGCTTGGACGGGCGCCAGAACCGGTGAACGCGGAGAAAACGGCCGCGCAGACGCATGCCGTCCTGCGCGCCCGTCGAGGCTTCAACATCAATCAATTGACGGCCGAGTATCGGGCGCTGCGTGCCAGTGTGCTGCGCTTGTGGATCGACGCATGCCAGCCGGACGCACCTCATGTGGACGACATGATTCGCTTCAATGAGGCGATCGATCAGGCGCTCGCGGAATCCGTTGCTTTTTTTACCGAGCAGGTGGAGCTGGCCCGCAACTTGTTGCTCGGGATGCTGGGTCACGATATGCGCACGCCGCTGCAGACCATTCAGATAACAGCGTCCTATTTGGCCGCGCTCAGTGCCGGAGAAGACATATCGGAGGCCGCGGCCCGGCTGATTCGCAGCGGCGGGCGCATGCACGCTCTCCTCGACGATCTCTGCGATTTCAACCGGACGCAACTCGGACTCGGTATCAACGTCGTGCGCCGCGATGCCGATCTCGTGCAAGTGCTCGCCAATGTGGTCGACGAATTGCAGACGGCTCATCCGAATCGCGAGATCAATCTCGAGGTGAACGGCGACCTGCGGGGTGACTGGGATGATCAGCGGCTCGAGCAGCTCCTGAGCAATCTGGTGAGCAACGCCGTCAAGCATGGAGCGCCCGATACACCCGTGCGGGTGACGGCGACGTCGGACGACGCAGAGGCGCATATCGAGGTCGGGAATAAGGGGCCCGCTATCGATCGGCTCACGCTCGACCGGATCTTCGATCCGCTTCAGCGTGGATCCGACCGATCGGAAAACGTCGATGACGATGTCGGATTGGGGTTGGGCTTGTACATCGCCAGCGAGATCGCCAAGGCACATCAGGGTCGTATCGAGGTGCGGTCCGATTCGACGGAAACAGTTTTCTCTGTACATCTGCCGAGAGGTGCGCGAAACGAGCGTCCCGGAGCCCGTGTCGAGCGGCAATGATGCGGAGTGGGTTTCGTGGGGGCGCGTTGTTCTGAGATTCCCGGCTATATCGAGGTTGATGATGGCAGTGTGTTGATAGCCGAGCAAAACAGACCCGTCAGTTTCCGGTGAACATCAACAGTTTCCGGACATGCGGTCGCGTGATCTGGGAGACGATTGCTCGATCGACATGAAGTGCCGGTGTTGCATGTCCGAATCATCATTCGGGACGTACTGGCACATTCGCCGAGTTCCAGTAAAGGCAATTGGCGAGGGCGGAGCCGTTGTGAGCAGCGTCCCTCACTTGTTCGCCACGACACTGACTTCGTTCCATTGACCCCCGTATCGTGTATCGAAGCTGCAACATATTTGCCAGTACTCGCCCGCGCCTGATGCTCCACATCCTCGGGCACTGTCCTTGCGAGGCTGTCGCGCGACTGGCACGTTGTTCGCTTTATCAGTCATGGTAGGCGCGACAGTCACTGCCCGTTCACGATGATCCTCCGACGAATTGGACTTGCATGCGTCTCGGGAGGGCGTCCGAAATGTGGCGCGTTCGCTCCCGGCTACCATGGACAACGTGCGAGTCAGGAAGAAATCGCGTCGTCACGGAGCCGGCGCGTACGGAGCGTGAGACGTTTATCGGTCGTGTTCCGAGCGCAGACGATCTTAATTAATACAGCAGACAAATAAGCCGGCTTTAAGGGGACGACCATGGCAAACATTCAACATAGCGATCCTCGTCGTCTGAAAATGGCTGACCGTGCCCAGCAACTGCTGGACCTGCATTTTCCCGGCACACCGGAAATTTGGCTTTGGCACCCACATCGAAACGTTGGGTTCATCACCATTCCTCGTACGCTACCGATTGCGATGCAAGCCGTCGACGCCCAGTCAAAGAGACAGCCGGCAGGTCAAACACTTTTCTGCCTGTGGGCAAGGGCGTGGAATTGTCCGGTGCTGTCAATTACCGATCCCCGGACCTTCGCAGTAGAGGCCGGATTCACCGGCGAGGGCGCCGTCAACACCTGGCGTCGTAGGATGAGCAGGCTACGTGACCTGAATTTCATCCGAACCAAGCCTGGGTCGTCTGGGCAGTTCCATTATGTCTTGCTACTGAACCCAAACGCAGCCGTGGAATGGATGCGATCAAACGGTTTGGTACAGGACGAACTCTACGTCCGGTTCGTTGAGTGTCTTGCGGACATCGGTGCTCACGGCGAAACGGAGCCGATACGCCAGCTGGGAGCGCAGCAACAAGTTCCTATGGCCGGTGATTCATGAACAAAGTCTGAATAGGCCCGCTGAATGCGGGCCCTGTGCAATCAGCAATTGCCTTTCTTCGCCTGTCCAGGTGGGCAGAATCCGTTGCCCGGTCCACCCTGCGGTGCGACAACTACCGGTGCACCCGGGACGTATGCGACGCACCCGCTGAGCGCGCCGACCATGCTCGCCGCTGCAAGCAACGCGATAACCCCTTTCTTCACTTCGTTCTCCCGTTATTGATGAAAGGGCCGATCGGCCCTTTCGGTGTGCTGCCGACGCGTCAGAAGCTGAAATTGACGTTCGACTGGCTGGTCGTTGCGTTGACGTTCGTCGATTGCGTTGCACCCGACGCTGCGTCCGCTTCGATCGTATATTGGGCTGCGGCGGCCGGCGAAGCGGCGAGCGCGACCGGCAGCGAACCGGAGTAAGTGCCGACGATCGGCGCGGCGGTGGGCACGTTGAGCGCATAGGCGCCCGTATCCAGGTTCGCGTTGATCGACGTGATCTCGTAGGCATTCGTATCGATCGTCTGCAGCGCGCGCACGAATGCGTTGGCGCTGGCGGTCACCGTACCGCTGACGGTGCTCATCGTCGACGCCGGCAGCGTAATCGGCGCGGTCGACGCCGACACCGCCGTGGTCGTGTTCACGACGACCGGGACGGAGCGCACGATACCCGATGCGAAGTTGTTCTGCGCGATCACGACATCGTAATTGCCTTGCGTCGAACTCTGGATCAGCGGCGACAGCACGAACTTGCCGGTGCTGTCGGCCACCGTGCCGCGGACGACCTTGCCGCCTTGCTCGGCATAGACCGTCGCGCCGGCTTCGGCCGAAGCGACGTAACCGGAGATCGCGCCGCTCACGACGGTCGGGACCGCAGTGACGACGGGTTTCAGCGCATATGAACCGTTGCCGCGCTGGACGATCGACTTGCATGCGTTGAAGTCGAGCACGAGGTCGACGAGCGTGTTCGGCTGGACCGTGAACGGCTGGATGATCTTGTAGCCACTTTGCGTCGCGCTCGGCGTGGCGAGCGCCTGTTCTGTGCCGCCGGTCGGGACGACCGAGTTCGCGAGGTTGTTACCTTGATTCTGGGCGAGAACCAGGCGAACTTGCTGATACTGGCCGGCGGGCAGGGCGGTCTGGCCGAGATCGGCGAGCACGCCGTTGGTCAGCGACAGCAGGTCGATCTTCTGCGGCGTAGCGAGGGAAACGGTCGACCAGCCGGCGTCGTTGTCTGCGGCGTTCGCGTTTGCGTTGACACGGACCTGCGAGACGGTGACGTACACATGGTCGAAACCGCAAGATGGCGCATCCGTCATCGCGACGTGCAGCGTACCGGTTTGTGTGCCGCCACCGTCGTCGCCGCCGCCGCAACCGGCGAGGATGAATGGTACGAAGGCGGCGCAAAGGGCGCACTTGATGATGTTGTTCATATGTCTCCCCCAAGCGGGATCGTTGTTCTGGGTGACAGAAGAATAGCGGCCCTCCGGCCTACTATTTGGGCATCTTTGAAACCAACGGTAACATTCTGTTTGATCGGTCAATTTTTACCGGGATTGGTGTCGCTTCGGATGGCAGCGGGCGGACCCAGGCGCGATTGCTTCTTCGTTGCTCACGATGTCGCCCATCGGGGGTGACGGCCTGTTGCAGGATGGCGAGCATAGACATCGGCACAGTTGCTTCAGCAACTATGCAATGCCAGTCCTCTGCGTTTACTTCAATATCATTGTGGTGAACGAGCTTGTTAAGTGCGGTGCGAATGCAATGTCATCGTTTTTTCGATCGCGGCTTCGGAATGTTTTCCGATAAGGATGTTGCGCCAATCCCCCTGCGTTGGAAGATTGGTTGGATCGTCGAGACATCCCGGGAATTTCACTTCCTGTCGCGCAGGGTATCGCCGGAGCTCGGAGTCGCGCGGATTCACCTGCAGATACGGTCCATTGGCTTCGGTAAGTTTGGTAGGCTTGTCGCCTGCCTTTGCTTGTCGGAGCTTGATGACGGGAGGCGGCACGTTGAAAATGGGGATCGTCGTCGGATGATCGAACTAATACCCTTTTCCTTGACTGGACGCGATTTTCAGCGAACGCGGGCGAACGGTGGAAGGGTGCAAGGTGCCTGGCTGGCAAGGGTTTGCGGAAAATAGCCGAACCAACACGAACTGGAGCGAACGAAGTGATCAGACATATCGTCATGTGGAAGTTG
This sequence comes from Burkholderia sp. L-4, assembly GCF_056856535.1. Taxonomy (NCBI): domain Bacteria; kingdom Pseudomonadati; phylum Pseudomonadota; class Betaproteobacteria; order Burkholderiales; family Burkholderiaceae; genus Burkholderia; species Burkholderia sp. L-4. Next base: position 2,147,317 of record NZ_JBXEOX010000001.1, on the reverse strand, counting down.
AAGGAATCGGCCGAAGGCGCGACGCGCGCACAGAACGCGCTGAAGCTGAAGGAAAAGCTCGAAGGCTGCCGTGACCTCGTACCAGGCACCTTGCAGATCGACGTCGGCGTGGCGACGCCGGGCCTCGACGCGACCGCGGACATCGTGCTCGTATCCGATTTCGCGGACAAGGCCGCGCTCGACGCGTACCAGGTGCACCCGGTCCACCAGGAAGTGAAGAAATTCGTCGTCGCGGTCGCCGAATCGCGCGAGTGCGTCGACTACATCGTCGACAGCGCACGATGAGCGACGCGGCAACCCCGACGGACGGCCCGTCGATCGAAAGCCCGTTCGTCGACCTGCTCGGCGTGCAGCTCGTGTCCGCGAAGGATGGGGCGAGCGAGATCGTGCTGCCGCTCGAGGAGCGGCACATGAACACGTGGAGCATCGCGCACGGCGGCGTGACGATGACGCTTTCCGACATCGCGCTCGCGATGGCGGCGCGCAGCCTGACCGACGACGGCGTTGGCGTCGTCACGGTCGAGATGAAGGTGAACTTCATGCAGCCGGGGCGCGGCGAGTTGCGTGCCTATGGGCGTGTGATGCACCGCTCGACGACGATGGCCTACTGCGAAGGCGAAGTGCGCGACAGCGACGGCAATTTCGTCGCGAAGGCGCTCGGCACGTTCAAGTACATGCGGCGGCTCGCGGTCGGTCGCGACATCAAGCGGCAGCGTTCGCGCACCGCGCCGGACGCCCAGCCCGGCCCGAGCGACGCGTAGGCCCCCGGGCGCACGGCCCGGTCTGCTGGTCGAGGCAGGGCCGTTCCGTTTGGCGGCACGGAAAGCCGGCACATCGCGCGTCACGCCTGCCTGATTCGGGCGTGGCATCATGCACGCTTGTCCGTTCACGGCGCCGCGCAGGCGCTGTTTTCCCCGATGCCGCTGAATCCGAAGATCGCCCAGGTGCTCGACATGATCGAGCGCGCGAAACGCCCGTCCTATCACCACCAGACGCCGCAGCAGGCGCGCGCCGCGTACGAGAAGAGCGCGCCGATCCTCGATGTCGCGCCGGCGCCGATGCATGCGGTGGAGGCGTGCGTCGTGCCGACGCGCGACGGCCGCACGATCGGTGCGCGGCTGTACCTGCCGGTCGCGCCGAGCCTCGCGGAGCCGTTGCCCGCGCTCGTCTACTACCACGGCGGCGGCTTCACGGTCGGCAGCGTCGACACGCACGATGCGCTGTGCCGGATGTTCGCGCGCGATGCGCAGTGCGCGGTGCTGTCGGTCGATTACCGGCTCGCGCCCGAGCACCGGTTTCCGACCGCGGTGAACGACGCCGACGACGCGTTGCGGTGGCTCCATCGCGAAGCCGCCACGTTCGGCATCGACGCCGCACGGCTGGCGGTCGGCGGCGACAGCGCGGGCGGCACGCTTGCCACCGTCTGCGCGGTGCTCGCGCGCGATGCGGGCATCCGCCTGGCACTGCAGATGCTGATCTATCCGGGCGTGACGGGTTACCAGGACACCGCATCGCACGCGCGGCTCGCGAACGGCTACCTGCTGACGCAGGACACGATCCAGTGGTTCTTCACGCAATACGTGCGTGATCCGGCGGATCGCGACGACTGGCGCTTCGCGCCGCTCGACGGCACGCGCGGCGCGCCGTCGTTCGCGGGCGTCGCGCCGGCGTGGATCGCGACGGCCGAATACGATCCGCTGAGCGACGAGGGGGCCGCGTACGCGGACAAGCTGCGCGCGGCCGGCAATGCGGTCACGCTGGTCTGCTATCCGGGGATGATTCACGAATTCTTCAAGATGGGCGGTTACGTGCCCGAGGTGCGGGCCGCGCATGGCGATGCGGTCGCGGCGCTGAAGGCCGCATTCGACGACATTTGACGGCGAGCGCCCGAAGGCGCGCGTCGCAGGGAGGCTGCGATGACGGACGGCGTGGTGGAAACGGGCGACTGGGCGGTATTGGGCGGCGACGCCGCGCGGATTCGCGACGCGGTGTTCGTGCGCGAGCAGCAGATTCCGCCGGAATGGGAACTCGACGACGACGATCCGCTGTCGCTGCATGCGGTCGCGTACCGGGTCGACGCGGTAACCGGCACGCGCCGTGCGGTCGCGACGGGACGGTTGTTGCCGTCGGGTACGATCGGCCGCGTTGCGGTGCTGGCCGACGCGCGCGGGCAGGGCGTCGGGTCGGCCGTGCTGAACGCGCTGCTGGAGGCCGCGCGGCGGCGCGGCGAAGCCGCCGTGCGGCTGTATGCGCAGGATTCGGCGGTGGCGTTCTATGTGCGGCACGGCTTCGCGGCGGTCGGCGAACCGTTCGTCGAGGCCGGCGTGCCGCATGTCGAGATGACGCGCGCGCCGTAGCGCGAAAGGCGCGCGTTCAGCGCGGCCGTGCCGACGCCACGTCGATGTCGAACGTCAACGCGCGCTCGAACGAACCCGGCCGCACGGTACGGTGCGAACCGTCGTCGTCGCAGCGCTCCTTGATCTCCACCGTCAGCCGCACGCCTTCCTTCATCGTGACGCGCAGCGCGGTCGTGCCGCGCGTGCCGTATTCGGGCGTCTCGATGAACGCGGCCGACAGCGCACGCTCGCGCTCGATCGGGATGCCGGTGTGCGGCAGCGCGTCGTCGTCCGCGACGTGCGGATCGCGCATCAGCGCAATCAGTTCGTCGAGCGGCGGGGTCGGATCGTCGGTGAGCAGCGTGCCGAGTTCCGCGCGCTTGCGCACGACTTTCGGCCAGGGCGTATCGAGCCGCGCATTCGACAGCGCATGCACGCCGGGCGTGACCGCGACCGGCGCGGCGACCCGGCTTTCACCTTCGGGCGCACGGTTGCAGAACCACGCGAGTTCGCGCCGCCGCCAGTCGCCGACGAGCAGGTTGAAGCCGTTGTAGACGGCCGCATGCTCGGCAAGCTGCCCGAGATACTCGAGCGGCGCGACGGGCGGGCCGCCGAGGAAATCGGACACGAGCTTGCCGCGGGTCGGTGCGCCCGCGCGGATGTCGAACGGCGCGCGGTAGTTCGTCAGCGCGGCGAACCGGCCGTCGCGCGAGACGCCGAGCCACGTGCCGCCCGCTTCGAGATCGCGGCCGGCAAGGACGCCCGGCACATCTTCCCACCACGAGAGCGGCGCGCTGGTCCGGCGAAAGAACTCGTCGCGGTTGGCGGCGAGGGTAAAGACGGGACCGGCGGCGGCATCAGGCTGCCAGTCGAAGGCAATCAGACACATCGGGCGAATCTCTCGCAGGAAACATCGGGCGCCGGCTGCGACTCGCGAGCCGGCGCCCGAATGGGTTGTCAGTGCGTCACGCTTCCGTCGGCCATGCGTACGGCAGCGCGTCGAACGCGAGCGCCGGGCCGTCGGCCGAACCGACGTGCACCGTGCCGTTGTCGAGCGCGGCGAGCTTGATCTCGATGAGCGCGTCGACGCCGCCGGCGGGCGCGGCCGCCGCGTTGACGATCATCCCGCACGGCTGGCCGGGATCGTCGCTGTGGAACAGCTCGACGCCGGCATGCACGGTATCGATGTCGCCGGCGACGTGCGCGAGCGCGGTGCGGCGCTTGATCGTGCCGCGGTACTGGCTGCGCGCGACGACTTCCTGGCCCGGGTAGCACCCTTTCCTGAAGTTAACGGCACCGATCACGTCGAAGTTGACCATCTGCGGCACGAACTGTTCGACGGCCGGCTGCGTGATGCGCGGCTCGCCCGCGCGAATGTCGAGCCAGTCCCACACGGCCGGCGACACGACCGGCAGCGTGCCGGCGAGCGCCGCGAGGCGCGCGTCGACCTCGGCGCGCGGGCCGATCCACAGATAGCGCTTGCGGCCGGCAGCGTCGGGCACGCGGATCAGCGCGCCGGCCGGGCCGTCGACCTTCACGTGCACGCCGTCCGGCAGCGCGTCGAAGATGCCCGACAGCGCGTCGCGTACGTCGCCCGTGAAGCCGGCCACCGCGAGCGTGTCGCTTGCATCGGTGAGCTTCGCCTTCGCGCGCAGCACGAACATCGACAGCCGCTTCTGCACGGCCGCCTGCACGTCCTTCGACACGAGCAGGCGCACGTCGTGGCCGGCGCGCCAGGCGAGGAACGACCCCAGCAGGCGCCCCTTCGGCGAGCAATAGCCGGACAGCCGCGCGCTCGCGGCATCGAGGTGCTCGATGTCGTTGGTCAGCTGGCTGTGCAGGAACGTCGCGGCGTCGTCGCCGGCCACGTCGATCACGCCGAACTGCGGCAGCGGCATGCAGGCGCCCGGCGCGTCGAAATCGGCGGCGGACGGGCGGGGGAAAACGGGGAGCGAGGCAGATGCGGCCTGGGCAGCCGGTGAAGCGAACGGTGTGCTCATGGAATGAGGGAACAGTCAACCCTGACTTTGACGAAGGCGAGCAAGTATTATATGGGTCTTACCTGAGTCACGTTTCCATGTCCCTACTGAAGAAATGCGCCGCGACGATCGTGGCGCTGGCCGTCGTTGTGGCCGCTGCCGGCGCGGGCGGCGGGTATTACTGGGCGACCCGGCCGCTGCTGCTGGGCTCGGCATCGCTCGACGTCACGATCAAGCCGCGCAGCACCGTGAAGAGCGTCGCGCTGCAGCTCAAGCGCGGCGGCGTGCCGGTCGAACCGTTCGGGTTCGTCGCGATGACGCGCGTGCTCGGGCTGTCGAGCCGGCTCAAGTCCGGCAACTACGAATTCAAGACCGGCATCACGCCTTACGAGGTGCTGCAGAAGATCGCGCGCGGCGACGTGAACGAGTACGTCGCGACGGTCATCGAAGGCTGGACCTTCAAGCGGATGCGCGCGGAACTCGATGCGAATCCCGACCTGACGCACTCGACGGCCGGCATGAGCGACGCCGAGCTGCTGCGTGCGATCGGCGCATCGGACAGCGCCGTGCAGCGCGGCAGCGGCGAGGGGCTGTTCTTCCCCGATACCTACCTGTTCGACAAGGGCACGAGCGACCTGAACATCTACCGGCGCGCGTATCACCTGATGCAGACGCGTCTCGACGAGGCGTGGGCCGCCCGCGTGCCGGGGCTGCCGTACAAGTCGCCTTACGAAGCGCTGACGATCGCATCGATCGTCGAGAAGGAAACGGGCCACGCGGCCGACCGCGCGTTCGTCGCGGCCGTGTTCGCGAACCGGCTGCGCATCGGCATGCCGCTGCAGACCGATCCGTCGGTGATCTACGGGCTCGGCGACGCGTACGACGGCCGCCTGCGCAAGCGCGACCTGCAGGCCGACACTCCTTACAATACCTACACGCGACGCGGCCTGCCGCCGACGCCGATCGCGTTGCCGGGTGTCGCCGCGCTGCAGGCGGCGATCAATCCGGCACCGACGAGCGCGCTCTATTTCGTCGCGAAGGGCGACGGCACGAGCGTGTTCTCGGACACGCTGGGCGATCACAACAAGGCCGTGGACAAGTACATACGAGGTCAATAATGGCGAGCGGTAAATTCATCACGTTCGAAGGCATCGACGGGGCGGGGAAGACCACCCACCTGCAATGGTTCTGCGAACGGCTCCAGGGCAAGCTGGCCGCGGCCGGCCGGCAGGTCGTCGTCACCCGCGAGCCGGGCGGCACGCAGCTCGGCGAGAAACTGCGCGAGATCCTGCTGAACCAGCCGATGGACCTCGAGACGGAAGCGCTGCTGATGTTCGCCGCGCGCCGCGAGCATCTCGCGCTCGTGATCGAGCCGGCGCTCGCGCGCGGCGACTGGGTCGTGTCCGACCGCTTCACCGACGCGACGTTCGCGTACCAGGGCGGCGGCCGCGGGCTGCCGCGCGACAAGCTCGAAACGCTTGAGCGCTGGGTGCAGGGCGGCTTCCAGCCCGACCTCACGGTGCTGTTCGACGTCGCGCCGCACGTCGCGAGCGAGCGCCGTGGCGCCGCGCGCATGCCCGACAAGTTCGAAAGCGAATCGGACGCGTTCTTCTCGCGTACGCGCGGCGAATACCTGCGGCGCGCGGAAGAGGCGCCGCACCGTTTCGCGATCGTCGACGCGACGCAGTCGATTCCCGAGATCCGCCAGCAGCTCGAACGCGTGCTCGCCGCGCTGTAACCCGCAAGGAACGCACCACATGATCTATCCGTGGCAGACCGACGACTGGAACCGCCTGCAGCAGCTGCGCGCGCAATGGCCGCATGCGCTGCTGCTGCACGGCCAGGCCGGGATCGGCAAGCTGCAGTTCGCGCAGCATCTCGCGCAGGGCTTCCTGTGCGAATCGCCGCGGCCGAACGGCGAGCCGTGCGGCACCTGCGCGGCCTGCACGTGGTTCTCGCAGGGCAACCATCCGGACTACCGGATCGTGCTGCCCGAGGCGCTGGCGGGCGAAGCGCCGGGCGCCGCGGACGACGCGAAGCCGGCCGACGCGGACGAAGGCGGCAAGAAGACGCGTGCGCCGAGCAAGGAAATCAAGATCGAGCAGGTGCGCGCGCTGCTGGACTTCTGCGGGGTCGGCTCGCACCGCGGCGGCGCGCGCGTCGTCGTGCTGTATCCGGCCGAGGCGCTCAACGTCGCCGCGTCGAACGCGCTGCTGAAGACGCTGGAGGAGCCGCCGTCCGGCGTCGTGTTCCTGCTGGTGTCGGCACGCATCGATCGCCTGCTGCCGACCATCATCAGCCGCTGCCGGCAGTGGCCGATGACGGTGCCGGCGCCCGACGCGGCCGAGACATGGCTCGCGGCGCAGGGCGTCGACCACGCCCGCGCGCTGCTCGCGGAAGCCGGCGGCGCGCCGCTCGCCGCGCTGGCGCTCGCGAGCGACGAGAACCGCCCGCTGCGCGACTACACGCTCGGGCAGCTCGCGGCCGGTGCCGGATGCGATCCGTTCGCGTGCGGCGAGACGCTGCAGAAGCTGCCGGTGCCGCTGGTGCTCGGCTGGCTGCAGCGTTGGTTGTACGATCTGCTCGCGCAGCGGATGGCCGGCGCGCCGCGCTACTTCCCGATGCACGCGGCGGCGCTCGCGCGTTGCGCGGAGGCGGTCGACGCGAACGCGTTCGCGCGGTTCATGAAAGCCGTGACGCGGCAGCGGACGGTCGAGAACCATCCGCTCAATGCACGGCTCGTATTCGAGGAATTGTTTCTCGGATATCGGGAAATGTTCGCGTGATCCGGCATTGCTTCCCGTGGGTTGCGAAATGGTGAACGGATCGAACGGACCACTCGGCGACGCGGCCCGTCGCCGCATGCCGGCGAGCGCGTGAGCGCGCGTCTTACGTATTCAGGAAACACGATGTTCGTCGACTCTCACTGCCACATCAATTTCAAGGGCCTGGCCGACCGCCTGCCGGCCGTTCTCGAGAACATGCGCGAGCATGACGTCACGCACGCGCTGTGCGTGTCCGTCGATTTCGAGACGCTGCCCGACGTGCTCGCGATCGCCGACGCGCACGACAACGTCTACGCGTCGGTCGGCGTGCATCCCGATCACGAGGACGCGCGCGAGCCGACGCTCGCGGAGCTCGTCGAGCTGGCCGCGCACCCGAAGGTCGTCGCGATCGGCGAAACGGGCCTCGACTACTACCGCCTCGAAGGCCGCTCGATCGCCGACATGGAATGGCAGCGCGAACGCTTTCGCACGCACATCCGCGCGGCGACCGCGACGATGAAGCCGCTGATCATCCATACGCGCGCGTCGTCGGAAGACACGCTGCGGATCATGGCCGAGGAGCGGGCCGACGTGCCCGGCGGCGTGATGCACTGCTTCACCGAGCCGTGGTCCGTCGCCGAGCAGGCGCTCGCGCAGAACTTCCATATCTCGTTGTCGGGCATCGTCACGTTCAAGAACGCGACCGACGTGCAGGACGTCGCGCGGCGCGTGCCGCTCGACCGGCTGCTGATCGAGACCGACTCGCCGTACCTCGCGCCGGTGCCGTATCGCGGCAAGCCGAATGAACCTGCGTACGTCAGCCATGTCGGACGCTTTATCGCATCCGAACGCGGGATGGCCGTCGAGGCGCTCGCCGATGCGACGACGCAGAACTTTTTCCGGCTGTTCAAGATCGCCCGCTAACGACGTGCGCGCAGCCGACACAACCCAGGGAAGGAGCCCACAACAATGACGAAACCGACCAATCATCTGCCCAAACGCGCCCTCGTTGCCGCCGCGCTGGTCGCGAGCGGCCTGTTCGCCGCCGCCGGCGCGCATGCCGAGTCGCTCGACGCGATCGTCAAGGCCGTCAAGTTCGACGACATCGCCGACATCGGCAAGCAGCTCAAGAGCGGCAAGCTCGACCCGAACACGCTCGCGCCGAACGGCGATCCGATCCTGGTGATCGCCGCGCGCGAGAAGTCGGACAAGGTCGCGGCCGCGATCGCGACGACGCCGAACGTCGACCTCGAGAAGGAAGACAAGGCCGGCGAGAACGCGCTGATGCTCGCGTCGCTGAACGGCGACCTGGGCCTCGCGAAGCTGCTGATCGACAAGGGCGCGGAAGTCAGCAAGAAGGGCTGGGCGCCGCTGCACTACGCGGCGACCAACGGCCAGGACGCGGTCGTGAAGCTGCTGCTCGACCACGATGCCTACATCGACACGGCGTCACCGAACGGCACGACCCCGCTGATGATGGCCGCGCGCGGCAACCATGCGTCGACGGTCACGCTGCTGCTCGACCAGGGCGCCGATCCGCAGGTCAAGAACCAGCTCGGCATCACCGCGCTCGAGTTCGCGAAGCACTACAACGCGCCGGACGCGATCGAGATCCTGAGCAAGCGGACGACGCGCATTGGTGCGGCGACGCCGGCAGATGCGCAAAAGAGTGCAAAATGACGGTTTTCGGTGCGGGACGGTGTGCCCGGCCGGCCGGATTCCGGCCGGAGCAGGGTGCCCGGCGCCGCGCCGGCCAAGGCAGCAGGCGGCCTCGGGCCGCATTGATATAAGGAACACCATGTTGCGCGCAATGTTTTGTGCCGCGGCGTTTGCCGTGCCGTTGTCGGCGGCGGCTTTCACGGGCGCGGATCTCGACCGGCTGTGCGCGAAGACGGACGTGAAGTCGCGGGCGTCGTGCGCGGCCTATATCGAAGGCGCCGCCGACGGCGTCTACAACACGATCGACGCGATCGGCGGCACCACGGGGCCGCGCGTCGGCCAGTATTTCTGCCTGCCGCCCGACATCCGGGCGCAGCAGATGACCGACGCGGTGCGCAAGTACATCGCGGAAAATCCGAAGCTGGCCGACTACAACGCGAGCACCGCCGTGTCGCTCGGTCTCGGCAAGGCGTTTCCGTGCAGGAGCGGCAACTGACCTGACGCCGTGTCCGGGCGCATGCGCGGCCCGGACGTCGCCGACGCATCCCAGGACGAGGCTGCACGCCTCATCACCCAAGGGCGCCGATGATTTCAATCGAGGAACTGCAGCGCATCGCCGATGCGCCGCTGCATGCGTGGCTCGGCACGCTGGCCGTGTCGGTCATCGTCATGCTGGTCGTCGCGGTCGTGCACCGCCTCGGCGCACGCATCGTCAAGCGCGTCGCGCAGCCGTATCCGCTGATGAGCGCGATCCTGCGCTACATCGACAAGCCGTCGCTCGTCGTGCTCACGCTGCTGGCGCTCGAGTTCGTGTGGGTCCAGGCGGACGACGGCATGTCGTTCGTGCGCGGCATGCGCACCGCGGCCGCGGTCGGCTCGATCGTGTCGCTCACGTGGCTGCTGGTGCGGCTCGCGGCCGGCGTCGGCGACGCGATCATCCGGGCCCATCCGATCGATACGGCCGACAACCTGCAGGCGCGGCGCATCCATACGCAGGCCAAGGTGCTCGTGCGGACCGTGATGGTGCTGATCGTGATCATCGGCACCGGCGCCGCGCTGATGACGTTCCCGAACGTGCGTCAGGTGGGCGCGAGCCTGCTGGCGTCGGCCGGCGTCGCGGGGCTGGTCGCCGGTATCGCCGCGCGGCCGGTGCTCGGCAACCTGATCGCCGGGCTGCAGATCGCGCTCACGCAGCCGATCCGGCTCGACGACGTGGTCGTGATCCAGGGCGAGTGGGGGCGCATCGAGGAAATCACCGGCTCGTTCGTGTCGGTGCGGTTGTGGGATCAGCGGCGCCTCGTCGTGCCGCTGCAATGGATCATCGAGAACCCGTTCACGAACTGGACGCGCAGCAGTTCGGAAATCATCGGCACGGTCTACCTGTCGGTCGACTACCGGACACCGCTCGCGCCGCTGCGCGAGGAACTCGCGCGGCTCGTCCATGCGGCGCCCGAGTGGGACGGCCGCGTGCAGGTGCTGCAGGTCACCGACGCGACCGAGCGCACGATGCAGTTGCGCGCGCTCGTCAGCGCGGCCGATGCGTCGTCGTGCTGGGATCTGCGCTGCCGCGTGCGCGAAGGGTTGATCGCATACCTGCAGGACCGCTACCCGCAATGCCTGCCGCGCAGCCGGATGGAGCTGTATCCGCACGAATCCGCGCCGGACGCGCCGAATCCCGAACGGCCGCACGCGAGGCAGCCTGCCGCCAGCACGGCGGCCAATACCGCGGCCGATCCGCAGGCCGTCGACGGCCGCTGAGCGTGGCCCGGCGCCTGTCCGCCACGGAGGATTCCCCTCTTCCCATGACCGCACTGAAGACGCTTGCCATCGCCAATTACCGCTCGCTGCGCGAGCTGATCGTGCCGCTCGCGGCGCTCAACGTCGTGACGGGGCCGAACGGCAGCGGCAAGTCGAGCGTGTACCGCGCGCTGCGGCTGCTCGCCGACACCGCGCAGGGCCGCGTGATCCCGTCGCTCGCCCGCGAGGGCGGGTTGCCGTCGACGCTGTGGGCCGGCCCCGAGCGCTTCTCGCGCGCGATGCTGGACGGCGATGCGCCGGTGACGGGCACGGTGCGCAAGGGGCCCGTGAGCCTGAAGCTCGGCTTCGCGTGCGCCGACTTCGGTTATTCGATCGATCTCGGCCTGCCGGTCGCGAGCCATTCGCAGTTCGCGCTCGATCCGGTGGTCAAGCGCGAATGCATCTGGGCCGGCGCGCTGCCGCGTCCGTCGACGCTGCTGGTCGACCGGCAGGGCGCGCAGATCCGCGCGCGCACCGCGTCGGGCGACTGGTGGGCGATTCCGCAGCCGGTCGCGAGCTTCGACAGCATGATGACCGAATTCGCCGATCCGACCGGCGCGCCCGAGATGATCGCGGTACGCGAGCGGATCCGTTCGTGGCGCTTCTACGACCATTTCCGGACCGATGCGCAGGCGCCGGCGCGCCAGTCGCACATCGGCACCCACACGCCGGTGCTCGCGGACGATGGCGCCGATCTCGCCGCCGCGCTGCAGACGATCCGCGAAATCGGCGACGCGGCCGCGCTCGACGCGGCGATCGACGACGCGTTTCCCGGTGCGTCGGTCGAGATCGACAATCCGGGCGGCCGCGGCCGGTTCGACGTGCTGATGCGCCAGCCGGGGCTGCTGCGGCCGCTGGCGGCGGCCGAGCTGTCCGACGGCACGCTGCGCTACTTGCTGCTCGCGGCCGCGCTGCTGACGCCGCGCCCGCCGGCGCTGATGGTGCTGAACGAACCGGAGACGAGCCTGCATCCCGATCTGCTGCCCGCGCTTGGCCGCCTGATCGCGCAGGCCGCGCGGCGCTCGCAGGTGCTCGTCGTGTCGCACGCGGCGCGGCTGATCGCGACGCTCGAGCGCGAGGCCGGCTGCGAATCGCTGGTGCTCGACAAGCAGCTCGGCGCGACCGCGCTCGTCGATGCCGACACGCGCGACCTGCCGGCCTGGAAGTGGCCGTCGCGTTGACGGGGCCGGATCGATTCGGCCGTGCGCGGTGGAAGCGGTTGCCCTGCGAACGGAATGTATCCTGTCTGTAACAACGCCCATAAAATGCAAGACGGGCGGCTCCCGGCAGCGGGATCGCGAATAATGTCGGGATAGGCGGCTGGCGCCTTGCCGGCCAGCGCTGCAAGGGTCGGGCGCGCGCAATGCGCGATCGCCCGCCGGCCGGGCCGCCAGGGAAGGACACAGGAGACGTGGACCATGAGAATTGCGCAGATCGCCCCGCTGACCGAATCCGTGCCGCCGAAGCTGTACGGCGGCACCGAGCGCGTCGTGTCCTACATCACCGAGGCGCTCGTCGAGCTTGGCCACGACGTGACGCTGTTCGCGAGCGGCGACTCGACGACGCGGGCCCGGCTCGAGCCCGTGTGGCCGCGCGCGCTGCGGCTCGATTCGTCGATCCGCGACCGCGTCGCCCCGCACATGCTGCTGATGGAGACGGTCGCGCGCCGCGCGAAGGATTTCGACGTGCTCCATTTCCACATGGACTACTACTCGTTCTCGGTCTTCAACCGGCAGGAAACGCCGTACGTGACGACGCTGCACGGCCGGCTCGACCTGCCCGAGCAGCAGCCGGTGTTCGACACGTTCAACACGGCGCCGGTGATCTCGATTTCGAACTCGCAGCGCCAGCCGCTGCCGCAGGCGAAATGGCTGACGACCGTCTATCACGGGCTGCCCGACACGCTGTACATGCCACAACCGGTCGAGCCGCGTTATCTCGCGTTCCTCGGCCGCATCTCGCCGGAAAAGCGCGTCGATACCGCGATCCGCATCGCGCGCCAGTGCGGGCTGCCGATCCGGATCGCCGCGAAGATCGACGCGGCCGACCAGGAGTACTTCGAGCGCGAGATCAAGCCGCTGTTCGCGCTGCCGCACGTCGAATACATCGGCGAGATCGCCGATCACCAGAAGGCCGAGTTCCTGTCGGGCGCGCATGCGCTGCTGTTTCCGATCGACTGGCCGGAGCCGTTCGGCCTCGTGATGATCGAGGCGATGTCGTGCGGCACGCCGGTGGTCGCGTTCAATCGCGGCGCGGTGCCCGAGGTGGTGGACGAGGGCGTGTCGGGGTTCATCGTCGAGGATGAAATCAGCGCGGTGGCCGCCGTGAACCGGCTGCACCTGCTGCCGCGTGCGCGCGTGCGGCAGCGCTTCGAGGAGCGCTTCACGTCGCGCCGGATGGCGCAGCAGTACGTCGACGTCTACCAGTCGGTGATCCGCGCGCAGAAACGCTCGCGCTTCAAGGTGATCGACTCGACGACCTGAACGTGCCGACGCGGCACGCGGACGGATGAAAAAACGGCGATGTCCGCAAGGACATCGCCGTTTGCGCATGGCCCGCGCGCGGCGCGCGCGGGCGGTGCGTCAGCGTCAGATCTTGAGCTTCGTGACCTTCGTGCCGTTGATCGACACGTCGCCCATCAGGCCCGCGTTCGTCAGCACGACGACCTGGACCGGCGCGGTGGCCGTGGTCGTGTCGACGGCGCCGTTCGCGCCCATCTTCACGAGTGCGACCGAAGCGCCGGCGCCGGCTGCCCAGCCGTCCGAGCCGCGGAATTCGTCGAGCGCTTCCTGCGTCATGAACAGGAACACGATCGCCTTCGACTGCGCACCGGCCTGCAGGCCGACGGACAGCGACGACGTGTTGTAGTAGCCGACCGTGCTGCCGCCGACGCGCAGCGCGCCGTTGCCCGACTGGCCGCCGACGATGAAGCCGGCCTGGATCACGTCGGGGAAGACCAGCACGCCGCGCGATTTCGCGACGAGTTCGCGGGAACCCTTGACCGTCGAGTACATGCGCGACAGCGTGGCGTCGACGCTCGCGTCGATCGACTGGCGCTTCGACGCGTTGGTGGCGGCGTTGTCCGGCTTGTCCGGGGTGGTGGTGCAACCGGTGAGCGCGAGGCTACCGACGATGAGCGCAGCGGCGGCTTTCAGCACAAGATTCCGTTTTTGCATCGTTCTTCTCCATCGGATGATGTTCGGAGTGAGTCTCGCTCATGGAGCGGATCACGTCGGCAGTTATAACACAGCGGATTACAGCCTCTTTTCGTCGGCACGTGAAAAAGCGTCAAATCGCGCGGGGGTGTCGCGGCGCGCCAACGGACGGACCGGCGCCTGCGCGCCGGGTGGATTCGGCGCACGGCGGCGGTCGATCGATCGACGGGAGGGCGGCGTTTGCGCCGCACATCAATGCGTGACGGGCGGGACGGGCGGCTTGATCGGCGGGCGGCGCAGCGCGCGGCGGATCAGCGCGATCACGACCCCGCATGCGAACAGGAACGCGGCCGGGACGACCCAGTAGCCGACGAACGCATGCCACAGGTAGCCGGCGAGCGTATTGCGGCGCACCACGTATTCGTCGCGGGCCGCCTGCTGGCGCGGCGCGTTGGCGGCCAGCACGTCGGCCGGGCAGCCGGCCGCGCGCGCCTCGTCAGGATCCCCGTGGCACTTCGCGGCGGCACCGGCGGCTTGCTGGGCTTCAGTGAGCTGCCAGGTGGTCAGCGCGAGCTGCAGGTCCGCCTTGTTGTAGGCCATTTCCTCGCGGATCTCGCGCACGGCGACGATCGCGACGGGCACGGCCCAGAACACGATGACGATCAGCCAGCGGCGGAACCAGCGGTGTTGTCTCCATGCCATCCAAGCCTCCGTTTGACGCGCGTGCGCGTCCGTCTCGAGGGCGGCCCGATGGCGCTTCTTGTACTTGGGTGGGCCGCGTTGCAGCCATCATAGAAGAAAACGCGGCGAATTGCCGCACCATGTGGCGGTGCCTGGGCAGCGGGCCGGAAAAGCGGGGCGGGAAGGGGGAGGACGGAGGGGAACCGCGCATGTCGATGCGCGTGCAACGAAAACGAAAAATGCCGCGCCCGCCGAAGCGGTGCGCGGCATTCGATACGGGAGCGCCGGAACTCAGGCGGCCGGCTGATTGCTCAGGCAGCTCTTCATGAACGCCTTGCGGTCGTCGCCCTTCTTGCCGGTGGCCTGCGTGTTGCACGCCTTCATCTTTTCCTGCTGCGTCATCGCCTTCGCGGGCTTCGCCGACAGGCAGTCCTTCATGAACGCCTTGCGTTCGTCGCCCGTCTTGCCGGCTGCCTGGGTGTTGCAGGCCTTCATCTTGTCCTGCTGGCTGTTCGCCGCGAATGCGGGGGAAGCCAGCATGCCGCCGAGCAGCACTGCGGCTACGAGCGATTGGATTTTCATTTCGACACTCCCATGGGGTGAATTGCGTGTTATCGACGCCGTCACGAAGCACGCCGCGTTGCGGATAGGGCCGCATCGCGCCGTGCGCTCCGATTATGGCAAATCCATGTGAAAACACCACAACGGCACTTTCTATAACGTTGCGGACGCCACGGCCGTTGACCGCGCGCGCGACCGGGCGATCGGGACAAACCATGACGCGCGGCCGCCCGCATCGGCCGCCGCGCCGGAACCTGCCGGATCCCGGCCGCGAGCCATTACAATCGCGGCCATGAATACTCCGAATCCCGCATCCCCTTCGTCCGCGGCGGCGCTGCCGCGCATCGCCGTGCTCGCTACCGGCGGCACGATCGCCGGCGCCGCGCCCGACGCGGCCAGCACGGCCGGCTACCAGGCCGGCGCGCTCGGCGTCAATTTCCTGGTCGACGCGGTACCGGCGCTCGCGTCGGTCGCGCGCATCGACGCCGAGCAGATCGCCAGCATCGACAGCAAGGATCTCGCGCTGCCGCTGTGGAACACGCTTGCCGCGCGGATCGACGCGCTGATGGCCGATCCGGCGATCGACGGCATCGTGATCACGCACGGCACCGATACGCTCGAGGAAACCGCGTACGCGCTGCATCTGGTCGTGACGGGCGACAAGCCGGTCGTGCTGACGGCCGCGATGCGGCCGGCGACCGCGCTGTCGTCCGATGGCCCGCTCAACCTGCTGAACGCGGTGACGGTGGCCGGCCATCCGGCCGCGCGCGGGCAAGGCGTGCTGGTCGCGTTCAACAACCGGATCCACGCCGCGCGCGACGTCGTGAAGACGAGCACCTATGCGGTCGACGCCTTCCAGTCGCCGGAACTGGGCGCACTCGGCTGGGTGCAGGACGGCCGCGTCGAATTCGCGCGCCGTGTCACGCGTTCGCGCGACTCGCAGCTGGCGATCGCCGCGGCGTGGCCGCCCGTCGAAGTCGTCGCGAGCTATGCGGGCGTCACGCGCACGGCCGTCGACGCGCTCGTGGCTGCCGGCGTGCGCGGCCTCGTCGTCGCGGGCACCGGCAACGGGTCGATCCATGCGACGCTGCAGGCGGCGCTCGCCGATGCGGTGAAGGCCGGCGTGGCGGTGGTCCGTGCGTCGCGCGTCGGGTCGGGGCATGTGATGCGCAACGGCGCCGCGAGCGACGATGCGCTCGGTTTCGTCAGCGCGGGCTCGCTGAATCCGTTCAAGGCACGCGTGCTGCTGATGCTCGTGCTCGCGAACGGCATTGTCGGTCGCGACGCGCTGCAGCGCGCATTCGACACGCTGTAACGGCGACAGGCCGGTCGGGCGGCGCGCGGCGCCCATGAAAAAGGCAGGCCATCGGCCTGCCTTTTTTGCATCAGTCCGGCAAGTTTGCTCAGGACTGCGGCGGAATCACGAGCTTCTGGCCCGGGTAGATCCGGTCCGGGCTCGACAGCATCGGCTTGTTCGCTTCGAAGATCGCCGGATACTTGTTCGCGTCGCCATACACTTCCTTGGCGATCGCCGACAGCGTGTCGCCCGGCTTCACGTCGTGATACTGCACTTCGGGATCGTCCGGCTGCAGATCGTCGTCGTTGACGCCCGCGACGCCTTGCACGTTGCCGGCCGCGACCTTGACCTTCGCCTTCGTGTCGAGGTCGGCGACGCTGCCCGACAGCGTGACGGTGCGCGATGCGCCGTCGAACGCGACGGTCAGGTTCGACGTGTCGAGCCCTTGCGAGTTGATGTAATTCTTGATCGCATCGGCCGCGGTCTGGTTTGCGGCATTCGGATCTTCCGCTGCTTGCGCATCGGCATGACCCAGCAGTTTTTCACCCGCCTCTTTGATAAACGAAAGAAGACCCATCGCTGCACTCCTTAGGTGGTTGAACAGAAAACGCGCCATGAAGTGGCGAAAAAAACACCGCGCTGGGCGCATTCACGGACGTGAACGCAAGCGCGGCGGTTTTCTCGAAAGGCGTGGCGAAAGTGTAGGCGTTCAGCGCGACGATTGCATGAAAAATCGCGCGCCCGAACGTAAAGAAATGTAATACGCGAAATCCGACAGGCGGACACCCGACGACGACGTCTGACCGACCAAGGCTTCCCCGGCGCCGCCGGGTGCCGCTGCGGACCCCACCACGCCGCTCTCAGCCCAGAGCGGCGTTTTTCGCCCCGTCCCGCACGCCGTTGGCGATGCAGGGCGGGGCGCCCCACCGTGATGCGCGCGTGTCCGCGCATCGATGCGACCGGCCGCGGCCGGTTCGCGCATGTCTGTCGCGCGCCTCCGCCATTGCAGCGGAAACGCGCGGTGCGGCAGTCGCGTTACGCGGCCGGCGTCTGGCCGATCTCGAAGTTCGACATGATCTCGAGCGCGCGTACGAGTGCCGAGTGATCCCATGCCTTGCCGCCGTGCGATGCGCACACGCTGAACAGTTGCTGCGCGCTGGCCGTATGCGGCAGCGCGAGGCCGAGCTTGCGTGCGCCGTCGAGCGCGAGGTTCAAGTCCTTCTGATGCAGCTCGATGCGGAAGCCCGGATCGAACGTGCGCTTCGTCATCCGCGCGCCGTGCACTTCGAGGATGCGCGACGCGGCGAAACCGCCCATCAGCGCCTGGCGAACGCGCTCCGGATCGGCGCCCGAGCGCGCGGCGAACAGGAGCGCTTCGCCGACGGCCTCGATGTTCAGAGCGACGATGATCTGGTTCGCGACCTTGCAGGTCTGGCCGGCGCCGTTGTCGCCGACGAGCGTGATGTTCTTGCCCATCTTCTCGAACAGCGGCTTCGCGCGCTCGAACGCCTTCTCCGGGCCGCCGACCATGATCGTCAGCGTCGCTTCGCGGGCGCCGACCTCGCCGCCGGACACCGGTGCGTCGAGGTAGTCGCAACCGAGCGCGTTGATCTGCTTCGCGAATGCCTGCGTGTCGAGCGGCGAAATCGAGCTCATGTCGATCACGAGCTTGCCGGCCGTCAGACCCTTCGCGACGCCGTCGTCGGCGAACAGCACATTACGCACGTCCGGCGTATCCGGCACCATCGAGATGATGATGTCGGCGTGCTGCGCGACTTCGGTCGAGTTCGCGACGACCTTCGCGCTCGCGCGCAGATCGTCCGGGATCGGGAACGCGCCGTTCACGACGAGCTGGTGGTCGCCCTTGAGCAGGTTGCGCGCCATGTGCGCGCCCATGATGCCGAGGCCGATGAAACCGATGGTTGCCATGTGAAAGTCTCCTATTGGGGCGGATGACGGGAAGGGGGCGACTCAGGCGGCGCGATGCGCCGAGCCCGGTGCGCAGCCGGCGACGCTTTGCAGCCAGCCGAGGCCTTCCGTCGTGGTGGTGCGGGGCTTGTATTCGCAGCCGACGTAGCCGGCATAACCGAGCCGGTCGAGCAGCGCGAACAGGAACGCGTAGTTGATCTCGCCCGTGCCGGGCTCGTTGCGGCCCGGGTTGTCCGCGAGCTGGACGTGGCCGATCGACGCGAGGTTGCGTTCGATCGTCGCGGCCAGTTCGCCTTCCATGCGCTGCATGTGATAGATGTCGTACTGCAGGAACAGGTTGTCCGAGCCGACCGCGCGAATCACGTCGAGGCCTTCCGACGAACGGTTCAGCGCGAAGCCCGGAATGTCGAAGCTGTTGCACGGCTCGACGAGCAGGCGAATGCCTGCGCGCTTCAGCGCGTCGGCCGCGAAGCGCAGGTTGTCGACGATCGTGACGAACGTCTTGTCGCGCGCGGTGCTTGCCGACGGAATGCCGACGAGGCAGTTCAGCTGCGGCACCTTCAGCGCCTTCGCGTACTCGATCGCACGGCCGACACCCTCCTGGAATTCGCCGACGCGATCGGGCAGGCAGGCGATGCCGCGCTCGCCCTGGTCCCAGTTGCCGGCGGGCAGGTTGTGCAGCACGAGGCGCAGGCGGTGCGTCTCGAGCCGCTCGGCGAGTTCCTCTTTCGCGTACGGGTACGGGAACAGGAATTCGACGGCGTCGAAGCCCGCGTCGGCGGCCGCCTTGAAGCGGTCGAGGAACGGCACTTCGTTGAACAGCATGGTCAGGTTTGCAGCAAACTTCGGCATGAGCTAAGCCTCTTCGGTCGGTCAGTCAAATGGTCCGGCGGTTCAGTCGAGCATCGAGATCGCGGTCGGCGCGTGCTCGGCCTTCTCGGCGAGATCCTCGAATTCGTTGATCGCGTCGATTTCGGTGCCCATCGAGATGTTCGTCACGCGCTCAAGGATCACTTCGACGACCACCGGCACGCTGAACTGTTCCGCGAGCGTTTGCGCCTGGCGCAGCGCCGGCTCGATCTCTTCCGGCTTGAACACGCGCAGCGCCTTGCAGCCGAGGCCTTCCGCGACGGCCACGTGGTCGACGCCGTAGCCGTTCAA
Organism: Burkholderia sp. L-4; assembly: GCF_056856535.1. Lineage (NCBI taxonomy): Bacteria > Pseudomonadati > Pseudomonadota > Betaproteobacteria > Burkholderiales > Burkholderiaceae > Burkholderia > Burkholderia sp. L-4. The sequence goes on along the minus strand of NZ_JBXEOX010000001.1, from coordinate 2,127,997 downwards.
TTCCGGCGCGTTCACGTTGTCGAACGCGAGCTGCACGCAGTAGTCCATGTCGAACGCGCGCTGGGCCTGGCGGATCAGCCCGAGGTACGAGTTGTTCACGACCACGTGCACGTACGGCAGCTTGAATTGCGCGCCGGCCGCCAGCTCCTCGATCATGAACTGGAAGTCGTAGTCGCCGGACAGCGCGACGATCGGGCGGCTCGGGTCGGCGGCACGCACGCCGAGCGCGGCGGGGATCGTCCAGCCGAGCGGGCCGGCCTGGCCGCAGTTGATCCAGTTGCGCGCCTTGAACACGTGCAGGAACTGCGCGGCGGCGATCTGCGACAGGCCGATCGTGCTGACGTAGCAGGTATCGCGGCCGAACACCTTGTTCATCTCTTCGTACACGCGCTGCGGCTTGACCGGCACGTTGTCGAAGTGCGTCTTGCGCTGCAGCGTGCGCTTGCGTGCCTGGCATTCCGCGACCCATGCGCCGCGGTCCTTCAGCTTGCCGGCGGCCTGCCATTCCCGTGCGACGGCGACGAACAGCTCGAGCGCGGCCTTCGCGTCGGACACGATGCCGAGATCCGGGCCGAACACGCGGCCGATCTGCGTCGGCTCGATGTCGACGTGCACGAACTTGCGGCCCTTCGTGTAGACCTCGACGCTGCCCGTGTGGCGGTTCGCCCAGCGGTTGCCGATGCCGAGCACGAAGTCGGACGCGAGCAGCGTGGCGTTGCCGTAGCGGTGCGACGTCTGCAGGCCGACCATGCCGGCCATCAGCGGGTGGTCGTCCGGAATCGCGCCCCACGACATCAGCGTCGGGATCACCGGCACGCCGATCGTTTCGGCGAACTGGACGAGCAGGTCTTCGGCCGCCGCGTTGAGCACGCCGCCGCCCGACACGATCAGCGGCTTGTCCGCGTCGTTGAGCATCGCGAGCGCCTTCTCGATCTGCGCGCGGGTGGCCGCGGGCTTGTAGACCGGCAGCGGTTCGTACGTGTCGATGTCGAATTCGATTTCGGCGAGCTGCACGTCGATCGGCAGGTCGACCAGCACCGGGCCCGGACGGCCCGAGCGCATCAGGTGGAAGGCTTGCTGGAACACACGCGGCACGAGCGCCGGTTCGCGCACGGTGACGGCCCACTTCGTGACGGGCTTCGCGATCGACTCGATGTCGACGGCCTGGAAGTCTTCCTTGTACAGGCGGGCACGCGGCGCCTGGCCGGTGATCGCGAGGATCGGAATCGAGTCGGCGGACGCGGAGTAGAGGCCGGTGATCATGTCGGTACCGGCGGGGCCCGACGTGCCGATGCACACGCCGATGTTGCCGGGCGCCGCACGCGTGAAGCCTTCGGCCATGTGCGATGCGCCTTCGACGTGGCGCGCCAGCACGTGACTGATGCCGCCGGACTTGCGCATCGCGGAGTAGAACGGGTTGATCGCCGCGCCCGGCACGCCGAACGCGGTCTGGATGCCTTCCTTCTCGAGCACGAGCACTGCCGCGTCGACGGCTCTCATCTTGGCCATGAATGTCTCCTTGATATGTGGTGGATCTTGCGAATGGGTCTGTTGGGGACACTTTAGGGATGCAGGAAAGGTTTGATAAGATCCGCCCAAGTCGCTTATTTCGAAACTAAAAGTATGGAATGACGGCCTGACGGGGCTTCTCGCGGGGCCGGAACAGAGACGGAGACAGGAGATGGATCGCTTCAAGCAGATCGAGACGTTCGTGCGGGTTGCCGATGCCGGCAGCCTCGCGGCGGCGGCGCTCGAGGAGGGGGTGTCGCCGGTGGTGCTCGGGCGGCGCATCGACGCGCTGGAGAAACGCCTCGGCGTGAAGCTGATGTACCGCTCGACGCGGCGGCTGGTGGTCAGCGAGGAGGGCGCCGCGTTCCTCGAGCGCTGCCGCGGGCTGCTGTCCGAATGGGACCAGGCCGAGAACGAGCTGGCCGCCGGGCGGCGCGCGGTCAGCGGGCACCTGATCGTCTCGGCGCCGGCCGCATTCGGGCGCAAGCACGTCGCGCCGCATGCGCCCGGCTTTCTGGCCGACAAGCCCGAGATGCAGCTGTCGTTCAACCTGACCGACCGCGTCGTCGATCTCGTGCGCGAAGGCTACGACCTGTCGATCCGGATCGGCGGCGCCGTCGATCCGAACTTCGTCGCGGTGAAGCTCGCGTCGAACCGGCGCGTCGTCTGCGGCACGCCCGGGTATTTCCGCCGGCACGGCCGGCCGAAATCGCTCGACGACCTGCTGAAGCACAACTGCCTGGCTTTCAACCTGCAGGGCGGACAGAACCGCGGCTGGTATTTCCAGCGCCACGGCAAGATCGCGACGATGCGCGTGACCGGCAACCTCGACTGCAACGACGGCGAGCTGCTGCACCGCTGGGTGGCCGAGGGGCTCGGGCTCGGCTGGCGCTCGACCTGGGAAATCGCCGCGCAGCTGGAGACGGGCGAGCTGGAGACCGTGCTCGACGAATACGCGCTGCCCGACTACGACATCCTCGCGGTCTACCCGCAGCAGCGCTACGTGCCGGCGCGCGTGCGCTATTTCATCGACTACCTGAGGGCCGCGTATGCGCGCCCCGGCTACTGGAGCACCACGCCGTAACGAGCGGCGGGCGCCCCGGCGCTTTTTTTCGCTTCGTGCCCCCGGCGCGGGAATAAACTCGACGCAGCAACGGTATGGTCATCGAGCGCGCACGCTGCCGGTCTGTCCGGGCGCCGTGCGCGGAACGGGCGCGGCATCGGCCGCCGGGACCAGGGAGGCCATGTGGGGCAAGCCGGACAGGCGGTCGATGAACGGGCGGCAGACGACGCGGTCGCGCGCGGCGAGCGGTTTCGCACGCTCGTGCTGCCGCATCTCGACGCCGCGTACAACCTCGCGCGCTGGCTGAGCGGCAATGCCGGCGACGCGGACGACGTCGTGCAGGACGCGTGCATGCGCGCGCTGCGCTTCGTCGATTCGTGTCGCGGCGACAACGCGCGGCCATGGCTGCTGACGATCGTGCGCCACACCTGGTACACCGAGTGGCGGCGCCGCACGCATGCGCACGAGGTCGCGCTGCCCGATACGCTGGACGACACCGACGTGCCCGACGACTGGCAGCCGGCGGCGGAGGATCCGCTCGCGCAGCTGCTGCGCGGCGAGAACGTGCGGCTCGTGAATGCGGCACTCGCGAAGCTGCCGCCCGAGTACCGCGAGGTGCTCGTGCTGCGCGAGATGGAGGACCTGAGTTACCGCGAGATCGCGGCGATCGCGGACGTGCCGGTCGGCACGGTGATGTCGCGGCTCGCGCGCGGCCGGCGCAAGCTCGCCGCGCTGCTGGGCGGCGCGCCGGCACCGGCGCCCGAAGGCAGGCCGGCCCGTACGCCGGCCGGCGGAACCGCATCGGAGGCTATCGATGGACTGTAACGAAGCGCGCGCGTTGCTGGACGCGGACGTCGACCGCGAGCTGTCGGCGCCCGATGCGTTGCGGGTCCAGCAGCATGTCGAAGGGTGCGATGCGTGCCGCCGCGAACGCGCGCGGATCGTCACGCTGGTGCAGGCCGTGCGGCAGGCCGATTACCACCGTGCGCCGGATGCGCTGCGGGCGGGCATCCTGGCCGGTCTGCCGGCCGCGGCCGACGCGCCCGTTCGCGAGCCGGCGGGCGCGGGGTTTCGGCCCGAGCCTCGATCGCAGCCGCGTCCGCGCGGTCGCGGCTGGTTTCCCTGGCTGGCGGGGCGGGGCGGGCCGACACGGCCTGCCGCGGCCGGCGCCGGGCCGCGCGTCGCCGCATGGCCGGGGCTCGGCTGGGGCGTCGCGCTGCTGGTGGCCCTCGCGGCGGCGGGCGGGATGACGCTGTCCGCGCGCCATGCCGACACCGACCGCACCGTCGACGAACTCGTCTCGAGCCACGTGCGGGCCGGCCTGTCGGCGCGCGACATCGACGTGATCTCGACCGACCGCCACACGGTCAAGCCATGGTTCAACGGCCGGCTCGACTATGCGCCGCCGGTCGAGGATCTCGCGGCGGACGGCTTCGCGCTGGTCGGCGGGCGGCTCGACTACGTCGGGCGGCGTCGCGTCGCGGTGCTCGTGTACCGCTACCGGCAGCACGTGATCGACGTCTACGTGCGGCCGGCCGGCGAAGGGCCGGCGGCCCCGTACACGACCGTGTCGCAGGGCTATGCGCTCGACCGCTGGGACGCGGCCGGGATGACGTGGTGGGCCGTGACCGACGCCGAGCCGTCGGCGCTCACGGCGTTCCGGACGGCGCTCGACGCGCGGCTGTCGGGCACGCGCGGCGAGTGACGGCGCGACGCCGGCCGCGCCCCGCCGCGCGCGCGGCCGGCGTTCGGGCCCCGATAAAAAGAGCCGACAGGCGAGCACGTGCGCCGGCCCGTCCGTTCAAGTCTTTGAAAACATGGCCGAATCCGCGCGCCGATCGTTGATTGGCCTTGCATGCGCCCCGTAATCGGGTTAGAATCTTCGGCTTCTCACTTGCCACACCGGTTCAGACGCCCGGGTGGCTTTAATCCACAAGGAGTGTGTAATGCGTCATTACGAAATCGTCTTCATCGTGCACCCGGATCAAAGCGAGCAAGTGCCCGCGATGATCGAGCGCTACAAGTCCACGATCACGTCGCACGGTGGCCAGATCCACCGTGTCGAAGACTGGGGCCGTCGCCAACTGGCCTACATGATCGAGAAACTCGCGAAGGCTCACTACGTCTGCATGAACATCGAGTGCGACCAGACGACGCTCGACGAACTCGAACACGCGTTCAAGTTCAACGACGCCGTGCTGCGTCACCTCATCGTCAAGATGAAGAAGGCCGAAACCGGCCCGTCGCCGATGATGAAGGAAGTTCAGCGCGAAGAAGCCAAGAAGGCGGCTGCAGCTCAGCCGACCGAAGCGCAGGCTTAAGTTCGTCATTCATTAAGCCATCAAGGAGCGCGCCACTCTCGTGAACAGGTTGCAATTGACGGCGAGCGTCGTCGAACGCGCACCGGTGCGATATACGCCGGCAGGTGTTCCGATCGCTAGCGCCACATTGCAGCACCGCACGGAAGTCGTCGAGGCAGGCATCCCCCGTCAGGTCGAAATGACGATCGAGGCGGTGGCGGCCGGTGAGGCGAGCGGCAGGCTGGAGAGTCGTGAAATGGGCGTCGAAACGCTGTTCACGGGCTTCCTGGCCAAGAAAAGCCGCAACGCGAGAACCTTGGTGTTTCACATCACAGCATTGCAGGACATTGGAAAGGACTGAAATCATGCCCCGCCCGACTGGTAAGAAATTCGACAAGCGTCGTCAGCAACAAAACCCGCTCTTCAAGCGCAAGAAGTTCTGCCGTTTCACGGCTGCAGGCGTCGACCAGATCGACTACAAGGACACGGAAACGCTGAAGGACTTCATCGGCGAAAACGGCAAGATCACGCCGGCTCGTCTGACGGGTACGAAGGCGCACTATCAGCGTCAGCTGGATACGGCCATCAAGCGTGCGCGTTTCCTCGCGCTGCTGCCGTACACCGATCAGCACAAGGCGTAATCAGGCGACGCAATAAGGAGAATTCGAATGCAAATCATTCTGTTGGAAAAAGTCGCCAATCTGGGTAACCTCGGCGACATCGTCAAGGTCAAGGACGGTTACGCTCGCAACTTCCTGATCCCGAACCGCAAGGCTCGCCGTGCAACGAAGGAAGCGATCGCCGAATTCGAAGTGCGCCGCGCTGAACTCGAAAAGATCGCCGCTGAAAAGCTGGCGGCATCGCAGGCAGTCGGCGAGAAGCTGAACGGCCAGTCGTTCGAAATCACGCAGAAGTCGGGCGTTGACGGCCGTCTGTTCGGCTCGGTCACGAACGGCGACGTCGCGGAACTGCTGAAGAAGGCAGGTTTCGAAGTCGAGAAGCTGCAAGTTCGCATGCCGGAAGGCCCGCTGAAGATGATCGGCGAGCACAACGTGCAGGTCGCGCTGCACACGGACGTCGTCGTCGACGTCACGATCAACGTGATCGGCGACCACGCGTAAGCGTACGCAGGCTTTCCGGGCGGCTTCCGTCGTCCGGACAAGGGCAGGCGCCCGGGCAACCGGGGCCTGCCTTTTTTATTGCCCGATCGCCTGAGCGGTAGCGCTGCAGCGATCTATTCGCGATAATCCCAACCCATGAACGCGCCGCAAGATCCTCAAATCGAATCGCTGAAAGTCCCGCCGCATTCGGTCGAAGCCGAGCAGTCGGTGCTCGGCGGCCTGTTGCTCGACAACGCGGCATGGGACCGGATTGCCGACTTCCTGTCGCAGGGCGATTTCTATCGCTACGACCACCGGATCATCTACGAGCACATCGGCCGCCTGATCGCGTCGACGCGGCCGGCCGACGTCGTGACCGTGTACGAAGCGCTGACCACGTCCGGCAAGGCCGACGACGTCGGCGGCCTCGCGTACCTGAACGCCCTCGCGCAGAACACGCCGAGCGCCGCGAACATCCGTCGTTATGCGGAAATCGTGCGCGATCGCGCGGTGTTGCGCCGGCTCGTGTCGGTTGCCGACGAAATCTCGGCCGACGCGTTCAATCCGCAAGGCAAGGAAGTCCGTCAGCTGCTCGACGAAGCCGAATCGAAGGTGTTCTCGATCGCGGAAGAGGGCGCGCGCGGCAACCAGGGCTTCCTCGAGATCGGCCCGCTGCTCACGCAGGTCGTCGAGCGGATCGACACGCTGTACCACACCGCGAATCCGAGCGACGTCACGGGCACGCCGACGGGCTTCGTCGACCTCGACCGGATGACGTCCGGGATGCACGGCGGCGAGCTGATCATCGTGGCGGGACGGCCGTCGATGGGCAAGACCGCGTTTTCGATGAACATCGGCGAATATGTCGCGGTCGAGTACGGGCTGCCGGTCGCGGTGTTCTCGATGGAAATGCCGGGCACCCAGCTCGTGATGCGTATGCTCGGCTCGATCGGCCGGCTCGACCAGCACCGGATGCGGACGGGCCGGCTGACGGACGAGGACTGGCCGAAGCTGACGCATGCGGTGCAGAAGATGAGCGAGGCGCAGCTCTTCATCGACGAGACGGGCGGCCTGAACCCGATGGAATTGCGCTCGCGCGCGCGGCGTCTTGCGCGGCAATGCGGCAAGCTCGGCCTGATCATCGTCGACTACCTGCAGCTGATGTCGGGTTCGTCGCAGGGGGAGAACCGCGCGACCGAAATCTCGGAAATCTCGCGATCGCTGAAGAGCCTCGCGAAGGAGCTCGACGTGCCGGTGATCGCGCTGTCGCAGCTGAACCGCGGCCTCGAACAGCGCCCGAACAAGCGTCCGGTGATGTCCGATCTGCGCGAATCAGGCGCAATCGAACAGGATGCGGACGTGATCCTGTTCATTTACCGCGATGAAGTCTACAATCCGGACAGCCCGGACAAAGGAACGGCCGAGATCATCATCGGCAAGCAGCGTAACGGTCCGATCGGCCCCGTTCGGCTCACGTTCCTGGGTCAATATACGAAGTTCGATAACTTTGCAGGGGCGCAGACCTTCTACGGCGAGTGACGCCGATTGTAAAGGCCTAAATCGCCAAACGTTGTATCCAATCCCGGCGCGCGCATATGCGCGCGTCGCGTCGCAACCGAAAACGGTACAATGTCGCCCGTTTTCGTGACAGTAGTTTGACAATCTCTCAGGAATCCCATGTTCGGTCGATTCATGCCCACCGAGGGCAAGTTCTTTGAACTCTTCAACGCGCACGCGAAGCACATCGTTTCCGGTGGCCGCGAGCTCGAACTGCTGATCGACAATCTCGCCGACGCCGAGATTCACAAGCAAAACGTGCAGACCGCCGAGAAGGCCGCCGACAAGCTCACGCACGAGGCGATCGATCTGCTGCACAAGACCTTCATCACGCCGCTCGATCGCGACGAGATTCACAAGCTGATCACGACGATGGACGACATCCTCGACCTGATGGAAGACGTCGCGACGGCCGTGTCGCTGTACGACGTGCGTTCGGTCACGTCGGAGGCGAGCCAGCTCGCGCACATCGTCACGCAGTCGGCCCAGCACGTGCAACAGGCGGTCGGGCTGCTGTCCGACATGAAGCAGTCGGCACAGATCCTCAAGCAATGCGAGGAGATCGACCGCTGGGAGTCGGAGGCCGATCGCGTGCTGCGCGCGGCGATGTCGAAGCTGTTCCGCGAGGAAGACGACGTGAAGACGCTCATCAAGCTGAAGGCGATCTACGAGCTGCTCGAAGAGATCACCGACAAGTGCGAGGACGTCGCGAACATCATCGAAGGCATCGTGCTGGAAAACGCCTGAGCGGACCACGATGCATTCGATACAACTCGCCCTATGGATGGTCGCGGCGCTCGTGCTCGTCGCGCTCGTATTCGACTTCATGAACGGCTTTCACGACGCGGCGAACTCGATCGCCACCGTCGTGTCGACCGGGGTGCTGAAGCCCCAGCAGGCCGTCGTGTTCGCGGCGGCGTTCAACGTCATCGCGTACTTCATCTTCCACCTGAAAGTCGCGCAGACCGTCGGTAAAGGCACGATCGATCCCGAAATCGTCGACCACTACGTCATCTTCGGCGCGCTGGTTGGTGCGATCGGCTGGAACGTGATCACGTGGTATTACGGGATTCCGTCGAGCTCGTCGCACGCGCTGATCGGCGGCCTCGTCGGCGCGGCGCTCGCGAAGTCGGGCTGGAGCTCGTTGAACATCGACGGGCTGCTGAAGACGGTTGCGTTCATCTTCATTTCGCCGCTGCTCGGCTTCATCCTCGGTTCGCTGTTCATGCTCGGCGTGTCGTGGCTGTATTTCCGTACCGCGCCCAGCAAGGTCGACCGGCGTTTCCGCCGTCTGCAGCTGCTGTCGGCCGGCCTGTACAGCCTCGGCCACGGCGGCAACGACGCGCAGAAGACGATCGGCATCATCTGGATGCTGCTGATCGCAAGCGGCTACGCGTCGGCCGGCGCCGATGCGCCGCCTGCGTGGGTGATCGGCGCGTGTTACCTGTCGATGGGCCTCGGCACGCTGTTCGGCGGCTGGCGCATCGTGCGCACGATGGGCCAGAAGATCACGAAGCTCAAGCCGGTCGGCGGTTTCTGCGCGGAAACCGGTGGCGCGATGACGCTGTTCCTCGCGTCGTTCCTCGGCATTCCGGTGTCGACCACGCACACCATCACCGGCGCGATCGTCGGTGTCGGCGCGACCCAGAAGCTGTCGGCCGTGCGCTGGGGCGTCGCCGGCAACATCGTGTGGGCGTGGGTGCTGACGCTGCCCGCCGCCGCGCTGTTCGCGGCCGGCGGATGGTGGCTCGGCCACCAGATCTTCTGATCGCCGACACTGCCGGATCGACATCCGATGCGCCGCAAGCCGAAAGGCTGCGGCGCATTTTCTTTTGGAGCGGCGAGTGGGCGACGGAACGGGCGGGGCGCCGACAGAGGTCGCCGACGGGACTTGCCGTCGACGGCCGGGCAACCGGTCAGTAACTGCCGTTCGCGAACCGCGCGATCGGATCGTCCGCGGTGCCGGTACGCGGGCTGACGGGCGCGGATTGCGTCGACGCGCGCCAGACCTGCACGGGTGCGGGCTCGATGCTGCGTGGCGATGCCGATGCGGCCGCCGGAGGCGGTTCGTCGTCGAACGCGGCAGCCTGGGCGGCGGTCAGCGCCGTCGTCGGAATCTGCGTGCCGGACTCCGCCTGGACGGCGGGCGCTGCATTGGCCGTCATCGCAGTCATGCCGTCGTTCATCGACGTTGCCTGCTGCCGGGCGGCCTGCATGCGCGGCGGAGGCGGTTCGTACGGATCGGCAGCGGGGGCCGCCGGTGCGGCGGCGGCCGTGACGACCGGCGCGGGTGCCTGCGTCACGCGTGCTTGCTGCGGCGCATAGGCAGGCTGCCGCGCCGCCGCGGTCGTCACGACCACCGGCGCGGCTGCGACCGCCGGCGGCGTGCGCGGCTCGTCGCGCTTCGCCTCGTAGGTCGGCGCATCGAACGGCGTCGGCGCCGTGCGCGGCGGCGCGACGCGGCGAATACCGTCGAAACGTTTGGCCCAGTACGGGTTCGTCAGGTAGTCGAGCCGCACGGTGCCGCCCGTCGACGGTGCGTTGACGAAGCGCAGCTTGCCGACATAGATGCCGACGTGCGAATGCGGCCGCCCGGTCGTATTGAAGAAAATCAGGTCGCCCGGCGCGATCTCGTCGGGTTCGATCGACACGCCGCGGCCGCTCATGTCGGCGGTCGTGCGCGGCAGGTTCACGTCGGCCGCGCGGCCGATCACGTAGCGCACGAGCCCGCTGCAGTCGAAGCCGCTCGTCGGCGTGTTGCCGCCCCAGCGATACGGGATGCCGACGAGGCTCATCGCCTGGATCGAGATTTCTTCCTGGCCGACGCTGTGATCGACGAATTTCGGGAAATTGGCCGGAGCGGGGAACGCGCGCGGCGTCGTGATCTTCATGCCCGACGCGGAACGCGATGCCGACTGCGGCGGCACGCTGGAGCAGGCCGCAAGCAGGGAAACGACGGCGACGGGAACCCAGATTCGAAGCATGGCAAGGCGGGCGAGCGCGGCGCGCTCGCGAATCGTATGACAACAGACAGACCCGATGGTAGACGCTCGGACGGGGCTTAAGCAACCATTCTTGAGAATTTACTTGAAGTTTCGCGCGTAAACTGCGCTTTTGCGTGACGAAGCGTTACTTTTTTCTTCGACCCCAAATAAAAACGGCGCTCCGGAAACGGAGCGCCGTGTGGCGTCGACAGCTGGCCGATCGGCCGGCAGGCCGCGTTACAGGATGTCCGACGCGTAGTCGGCCAGCCGCGAACGTTCGCCGCGAGCGAGCGTCACGTGGCCGCTGTGGCCCCAGCCCTTGAAGCGGTCGACGACGTAGGTCAGGCCCGAGCTGCCTTCGGTCAGGTAAGGCGTGTCGATCTGCGCGATGTTGCCGAGGCACACGATCTTCGTGCCGGGGCCCGCGCGCGTGACGAGCGTCTTCATCTGCTTCGGCGTCAGGTTCTGCGCTTCGTCGATGATCAGGTACTTGTCGACGAACGTACGGCCGCGCATGAAGTTCATGCTCTTCACCTTCAGGCGCGAACGGATCAGTTCCTGCGTTGCGGCGCGGCCCCATTCGCCGGCCGCGTCGTCGGTCTTCTGCAGCACTTCGAGGTTGTCGTCGAATGCGCCCATCCACGGCTGCATCTTCTCTTCCTCGGTACCGGGCAGGAAACCGATGTCCTCGCCGACGGGCACGGTGGCGCGCGTCACGATGATCTCGTTGTAGCGCTTGTCGTCGAGCACCTGCGCGAGGCCGGCCGCGAGCGCGACGAGCGTCTTGCCGGTGCCGGCCTGGCCGAGCAGCGTGACGAAGTCGATCTCGGGGTTCATCAGCAGGTTCAGCGCGAAGTTCTGCTCGCGGTTGCGCGCGGTGATGCCCCACACGTTGTTCTTGTGGTGGCTGTAGTCGCGCAGCGTCTGCAGCAGCGCCGTCTTGCCGTTCAGTTCGCGGACGATCGCATGGAACGTCGGCTCGCCGTTCTGCGGTTCGAGATAGACGAACTCGTTGACGAGCATCGACGCGACGAGCGGGCCCGTCACGCGGTAGTACGTGGTGCCCGTCTTCGTGTCCTGCCAGCTCTCCATGCCCTTCGCATGCTTGGTCCAGAAATCCTGCGGCAGCTCGCGCACGCCGTTGTACAGGAGATCGGAGTCCTCGAGCACCTGGTCGTTGAAGTAGTCTTCCGCGGGCAGCCCGAGCGCATGCGCCTTGATCCGCATGTTGATGTCTTTCGACACCAGCACGACCTGGCGGTCGGGCCGGTCGCGCTGCAGCGCGCGCACGACACCGAGGATCTGGTTGTCGGCCTTGCCCACGGGCAAGCCTTCGACCGGCGCGATGTCGGCGAGCTTCGTCTGGAAGTACAGGCGGCCGAGCGCCTCGCGGCTGCCGAGGCGCGACAGCGGGATGCCGTCCGAGATCGGGCCGCCGTCGGCGACCAGCGCGTCGAGCGTGCGGCTGACCTGGCGTGCGTTGCGCGCGACTTCCGACATCCCCTTCTTGTGGTTGTCGAGTTCCTCGAGCGTCATCATCGGCAGATAGACGTCGTGTTCCTCGAAGCGGAAGAGGCTGCTCGGGTCGTGCATCAGCACGTTGGTGTCGAGCACGAACAGTTTCTGCAGTTCGGCCTCGGCGGGCTTGCGGCTGCGCGACTTGGTGGCGGCGCCGGCGTCGCGCGCGGGCGCGGCGGCGGGTTTGCCGGCGGCCGGCTTGTCGTTGCGCGCGACGACCGGCGCCGCGGGTGCGGCGGGGGCCGGCATCGGCTGCAGCAGCGCGGCCGTCTGCTTGGTCTTGCGGCCGCGCGTGGGTGCGGCATCAGGCGCCGAAGACGCGACGGCACGCAGCGGCGCGGCCGTGTTCGCGGCTTCGATCATCGGTTGGGCCACGCTGGCCGGACCATAGTCACCGGCTGTGGATGCGTCCCCTTCGGCGGATTTCTTCGCGGCTTTCGCGGGCCGCGCTTTCGCCTTGTATTCGTCGGGCGGCAGCAGGCTGCCGAGCTTGCTGGGGGGGGTAGGCAAAGGCATGGTGTCCCTCGGGAGGAATCGTGTCGCATGGCGTGCGCCGCTGATCGCATCCTGCGTGACGTAGACGCAGTTTGCGCGCGGTGGCGCACAGGAAATTCGTCTAGCCGGTTCGCCTAAGTGTCGATCAGCTCCTTGATGCGGTTAGGGCCGGACCGGGAGGGCCGGCGCGCAATCCATAAAAAAAGCCGCTGCCCCGTCGACAGGGACATGCGGCTCGGCTGATGTCGTGATGCGCGTCAGGTGCCGGGAAGCATCGCATCGAGCACCGGCGCAGCTACGAGAAATATGGGGCGAACGGGCATTCATTGCGGCCCAATATAACGCGCCTCAAAGCGCTTGTACAGCACTTAGCACGTCGTCCACGTGACCCGGCACCTTGATGCCGCGCCATGCCTGACGGAGCACGCCGTCGGCGTCGATCAGGAACGTCGAGCGCTCGATTCCGCGCACTTCCTTGCCATACATCTTCTTCATCTTGATGACATCGAACAGCGCGCACAGCGCTTCGTCGGCATCGGAGATCAGCGGGAACGGCAGTTCGAGCTTTGCCTTGAAGTTGTCATGCGAGCGCAGGCTGTCGCGCGACACGCCGATGACTTCCGCACCGGCTTTCTTGAACTTCGGATAGAGATCGCGGAACTGCAGCCCTTCGGTCGTGCAGCCCGGCGTGTTGTCCTTCGGATAGAAGTACAGCACGAGCTTCTTGCCTTTCAGGTCGGACAGCGAAATGTCGCCGCCCGTGGCCGGTGCGGTGAAATCGGGAACTTGACGGTCAACTTCGACAGACACGTGTTTCTCCTGTTGTTATGGAAAGGCGCCGCTGCGGCGGCGCGGTGCGGCGTCCCGGCAACGCGCGGCAGGGCGCTGCGGGCGCCGCCGGCTCGCGCGCGGACTCAGTCGGGCTGGACGATCAGTTCGCCGGAGCGGCCGGGGATTTCGCCCCACGTGACAGGGTACGATGGCAGCGTGTCGCGGTCCAGCGTCGCGTGGTAGTCGCCCATCGTCGCAAACGTGTGGCCTTGCGCGCGCCAGCCGGCGAGCAGCTGCTCGAACACGGGCGCGAGCTTCTGGCCTTCCAGTTCCGCATGCAGCGTGAACACCTGGTCGTGCGGATTGGTTTCGGTGAACTTGAGGAGGTGCGCGGCGACGTTGTGCGTGTCGACGCCGTCGATGCCGAGCACTTCGTCGAGCGTCGGCAGCGTGGTCGGCATCTGCACGTGCGACAGCGTGCGGCCGCCGACGACCGGCAGGTACGGCGAGTGGCCGCGCCCGTCGGAGGCGTAGCGCATGCCCCACGCGTCGATCTGCTCGAACGCGGCATCGTTCATCTGCCAGCCGGCCGCGCCGTGCGTGACGGGCGGCGCGCCGAAGATCTCGATGAAGCGCGCGTGACTCTTCTGCATTTCACGCGCGGTCCAGTCGCGATCGCGCGCACGGACGTTGTCCTGCCAGTACACGTGATCCCACGTGTGGATCCCGCATTCGAAGCCGGCCTCGTGGATCGCGCGCATGTCGGCGATCGCGCGGCGGCCGATGTCGGGGCCCGGCAGCAGCACGCCGTACATCAGCTGCTTCACGCCGTAGTGTTCGACCACCGACGTGCGCGACACCTTCTTCAGGAAACCCGGGCGGAACACCCGCCGCAGCGCCCAGCCGGTGTGATCGGGCCCGAGGCTGAAGAGGAAGGTCGCGCGCGCGCTGAAGCGATCGAAGATGCGCGCGAGGTTCGGCACGCCTTCGCGTGTGCCGCGCAGCGTGTCGACGTCGATCTTGAGGACGATACGAGCCAAGCGAACGTCCCGGTCAGCCTTGCTGTTCGACGAGCGCGCGCGCGTCGGCGACGTGGCCGCGATACGCCTCGAAGATGTTGCGCAGCGCGTCGTCGAACGTCGCCTGCGGCGCCCAGCCGAGCTCCTGCATCGTGTTGTCGATCTTCGGCACGCGGTTCTGCACGTCCTGGTAGCCGTTGCCGTAGTAGGCGCCGGACGTCGTTTCGACGAGCTTCACCTGCTTGGCCGAGTCGGCGTACTCGGGGAATTCCGCGGCCAGTTCGAGCATCTTGTGCGCGAGTTCGCGAACCGAGAAGTTGTTCTTCGGATTCCCGATGTTGTAGATCTTGCCCGACGCGACGCCGTCCTTGTTCTCGATGATCTTCATCAGCGCGCTGATGCCGTCGCCGATGTCGGTGAACGCGCGCTTCTGCGAGCCGCCGTCGACGAGGCTGATGTTCTCGCCGCGCACGATGTGGCCGAGGAACTGCGTGACCACGCGCGAGCTGCCTTCCTTCGGCGTGTAGATCGAGTCGAGGCCCGGGCCGATCCAGTTGAACGGGCGGAACAGCGTGAAGTTCAGGCCTTCCATCCCGTAACCCCAGATCACGCGGTCCATCAGCTGCTTCGAGCATGCGTAGATCCAGCGCGGCTTGTTGATCGGGCCGTAGGTGAGTGCCGACGCGTCCGGATCGAACTGCTCGTCCGAGCACATGCCGTAGACCTCGGAGGTCGACGGGAACACGAGGTGCTTGCCGTACTTGACGGCCGAACGCACGATCGGCAGGTTCGCCTCGAAGTCGAGCTCGAACACGCGCAGCGGCTGCTGGACGTAGGTGGCCGGCGTCGCGATCGCGACGAGCGGCAGGATCACGTCGCACTTCTTCACGTGATACTCGACCCACTCCTTGTTGATCGTGATGTCGCCTTCGAAGAAATGCATCCGCTCGTGGTTGACGAGGTCGCCCAGCCGATCGGTCTGCATGTCCATGCCGAACACTTCCCAATCGGTGGTTTCAAGAATGCGCTTCGACAGGTGATGGCCGATGAAGCCGTTCACACCCAGGATCAGGACTTTTTTTGCTTTCATGAATGACGGGAAGAATGAATGAACTGCGCGAATTCCGCGGGCGTCACGACGGTTTCGCTGCCGTCGCGCTGCTGCCACAGCTCGAGAATGGACAAGGCGCGGCTGTCGCCGCAGACGCCGAATAGCGCATTATCGCTTACGTGCAGGCCGGGCGGCAAATCCGCCGCGGCGGCCGCTGCCGCGCTGCCGGGCGCCGCGAGGCGCGCGCGCGCGATCACGAAACGCGTGCCGTCGACGTCCGTGAACGCGCCCGGATACGGGGGCGCGACCGCGCGCACCAGGTTGTAGACCTGCGCGGCCGGTTTCGACCAGTCGACGCGGCCGTCCTCGGGCTTGCGCCCGCCGTAGTAGCTGCCGCTCGACAAGTCGTTCGGCAGGTGCGCCGCCTCGCCGGCGAGCAGCGCGGGCAGCACGCGCCAGAGCGTCTGTTCGGCGGCCACCGTGACCTTGTCGAACACCTGCGCGGCCGTGTCGTCCGGCAGGATCGGCACCGCGGTCTGGCCGATGATCGCGCCCGCGTCGGGCTTCGCGGCCATCTCGTGCAGCGTCGCGCCGGTTTCGGTCTCGCCGTTCAGCACGGCCCAGTTGGTGGGTACCCGACCCCGGTATTTCGGCAGCAGCGAACCGTGCATGTTGTACGCGCCGCGCGGCGCGATCGCGAGCAGGTCCACCGGCAGCATGTGCCGATAGTAGAACGAGAAGATGAAGTCGGGCCGCGCGTCGGATACCGCGCGGCGCAGCGCCGGATCGGCGGGATCGGCCGGGGTGACGACCGGGATGCCGTGCTCGGCCGCGACGGACGCGACACTGCCGAACCAGATGTTCTCGTTCGGGTTGTCCTCGTGCGTGACGACGAGCGCGACGTCGACGCCGCGCGCGAGCAGCACCTGCAGGCAGCGCACGCCGACGTTGTGATACGCGAAGACGACCGCGCGCGGCTTCATTGCCCGGCTCCCGTGCGGTTCGCGTCGGCCGGCACCGGCGGCACGCCGTCGTGCTGCTCGAGCACGGCCTGGATCAGGTAGCGCGGCCGTGCGCGCACCTGCTGGTAGATGCGGCCGACGTACTCGCCGAGCAGGCCGAGCGCGAAGATGATCACGCCGAGCAGGAAGAACGTAATGGCGAACAGCGTGAACACGCCTTGCACTTCCGCGCCGACGATGAAGCGGCGCACGAGCAGCAGCACGAACAGCGCGGCGGAGCCGAGCGACAGGATCACGCCGATGAACGACAGCCACTGCAGCGGCACGACCGAGAAGCCGGTCACGAGGTCGAAGTTCAGCCGGATCAGGCTGTACAGCGAATACTTCGATTCGCCTGCGAAGCGTTCCTCGTGCGCGACCTCGATTTCGGTCGGCTTTTGCGCGAACGTGTACGCGAGCGCGGGGATGAACGTGTTGACTTCGCCGCACACGTTGATCGTGTCGATGATGCGGCGGCTGTACGCGCGCAGCATGCAGCCCTGGTCGGTCATCTTGATGCGCGTGATGCGCTCGCGCAGCCGGTTCATCATCTGCGACGCCTTGCGCCGCCACAGGCTGTCCTGGCGCTGCTTGCGGATCGAGCCGACGTAGTCGTAGCCCTCGCGCATCTTCGCGATCAGCTTGCCGATTTCCTCGGGCGGGTTCTGCAGGTCGGCGTCGAGCGTGATGACGATCTCGCCGCGCGACTGCGCGAAGCCCGCGAGGATGGCCATGTGCTGACCGTAGTTGCCGTTGAGCAGCACGACGCGCGTCGTGTCGGGCCGTACGTGGAACTGATCGGCGAGCATCGCGGCCGAGCGGTCGCGGCTGCCGTCGTTGATCAGGATCACTTCATACGACGTGTCGAGTGCGTCGAGCGCCGGATACAGCCGCGCGAACAGCGCGGCGAGGCCGTCTTCCTCGTTGTATACGGGGATGATGACCGAGACTTCGGGCCGACCGGCGTCCAGGTGCCCGGCGACCGGATGGCCGGCCCCCGGATGCCCGGCGCGTGCTTCAAGGTGACTCATGTACGCTTATTTTCCGTATTGTTCACAAATCTGGTTGATGGCGTCGACCACGCGACGCACGTCGCCTTCCGTCATCTGCGTGAACAGCGGCAGCGTGACGGTCGACGCGCCGTACCGTTCGGCGTGGGGGAACATGCCCTCCTTGAAGCCGCGCGCACGGTACAGCGTGAAAAGATGGATCGCCGGGTAGTGGATGCCCGTGCCGATGCCGCGTTCCTTCAGCTGCGCCATGAATTCGGCGCGCGTGATCGTCAGCCGCTCGAGCGGCAGCGTGATCAGGAACATGTGCCAGTTGCTGTTCGCGAAGTCGGCAACCGGCAGGCCGACGCCGAGCTTCACGGCCGCGCCGCCGTCGAACGCGGCGAAATACGCGCGGGCGAGCGCGCGGCGCTGCGCGGTGAAGCGTTCGATGTGCGGCAGCTGGCCGAGACCGACGCGGGCGGCGACGTCGGTCAGGTTGTACTTGCCGCCGAGCACGTCGCAGTCCATCCCGTCGAAGCCGGTGCGCGTGATGCCCTGCAGCCGGTACTTCTGCGCGAGTGTCGCTTCGTCCTCGTTGTTCAGCACCAGCGCGCCGCCTTCGATCGTCGTCAGGTTCTTGTTCGCGTGGAAGCTGAACGACACGATGTCGCCGATCGCGCCGATGCGCTTGCCGTTCCACGTCGAGCCGAACGCCTGCGCGGCGTCCTCGATCACGCGCAGCTTGTGCGCGCGCGCGATCGCGTACAGGCGGTCCATGTCGACCGGCAGGCCGGACAGGAACACGGGGATGATCGCCTTCGTGCGCGGCGTGATCGCCTGCTCGAGCTTGTCGAGGTCGATGTTGCGCGTGACGGGATCGATGTCGGCGAACACGGGCGTCGCGCCCGTTTCGATGATTACGTTGCTGGTCGAGACCCACGACGCCGGCGTCGTGATCACCTCGTCGCCGGCACCGACGCCCGCGATGCGCAGGCCGATCTCGAGCGTGCAGGTGCCCGAATTGAACGCGCGGACCGGCCGCCCGCCGCAGTAGTCGGACAGCGCCGCCTCGAATTTCTGGCATTGCGGGCCGGTGGTGATCCAGCCCGAGCGCAGCACGTCGACGACGCCCTGGATGGTTTCCTCGTCGATTTCCGGTCGGGTGAACGGCAGAAACGGAGCGGTAGTCTGGCTCATGAACGCGTTGGCCTGTAATGGCGTGTAATAAAAGGGTCGGGCGATCCGCCCGAAACCGGCATTAAACACCGGTTGGCGGATTCGCACCGTGATTTTTTGTAGGCGGACACTTAACGCCGCGGGGCATGCTCAACTGCGCGCGAGCACGAGCACGCCGATCAGGATGATGCCGATCCCGACGAGCCGCTGGACCGACAGCACCTCGCCGAACAGGTACCACGCCGCGAACGCGTTGACCACGTAGCCGAGCGACAGCATCGGGTACGCGATCGACACGTCGACCCGCGACAGCCCGAGAATCCAGACCACGACGCTCAGCACGTAGCAGCCGAGGCCGCCGATGATCGGCAGCTGGGTCGCGATCTTCAGGCCGACCGGGAGGATGTTCGCACGGCTGAATTCGAAGTGCCCGACGGCGTTGACGCCGGCTTTCAGCAGCAGTTGCGCACAGGCGTTGAGCATCACGCCGGTGATGATGCAGACGAACGAAACGGGATTCATGCGAGGGGCGTCCTTACGATTGCGGTTTCTCGACGATCACGCGGCGGTTGTCGCGCGCGATCACGCGCATCGGCACGCCTTGGCTGACCAGCGCGTCGTACTGGCCGGGCGGCATGATCGCGAGCGCATGGGTTTCCTGCTTCCAGCGCGCGATCCATTCGGCGACCGTCGGAATCCACTTGTTCGGCTCCATCGAGATCCCGAACGCGAGCTCGTCCTGGCGCTGGACCATGATCGTCGTGTGGCCCATGTAGAACGGGAACGTATGGTCGAGCATCTCGATCGAGTAGAACGGCGTGTCGGGCGGCAGCTTCGCCAGTTCGGCGCGCACGGCCGGCGCGAGCAGCGCGCCCGAGCTGTAGCGGCCGAACTCGTCGTGCCCGGTGCCGCCGATCGTGCCGAACGCGAGCCATGCGGCGCCGAACGCGGCGAGCGCGGCGGCCGCGCCCGTCCGGCGGTTCAGCCACGCGGCCGCGAGCGTCAGCGCGGCCGAGACCGCGAGGCCCGCGTACAGCCACATCTGGAACGCGCGGTACAGCGCGTTCGGCGTGCGGGCATCGCCCTGGTACGCGAGGAAGATGATCCCGAACGCCGCGGCGACGAAGAACACGAGGTAGCCGAGCAGGTGGCGGCGGAACCGGTCGGCCGTCATCAGCGGCAGGTACGCGCCGATGATCAGCGCGAGCGCCGGCGCGACCGGCAGCACGTACGAGATCAGCTTCGAATGCGACGTGCTGAAGAACAGGAAGATGAAGGCGCTCCAGATCAGCAGCACCAGCATCGGCGAGAAGCCGTTCGGCTGGCGCGGCATCCGCAGCGCATGGCGGATGCTCTGCCACGCGACCGACAGCCACGGCAGGAAGCCGACCAGCAGCACCGGCACGAAGTAGTACAGCGGGCCCGGGCGGTTCTGTTCCGGGGTCAGGTACCGGCGGAACTGCTGGACGATGAAGAAGAAGTTGAAGAACTCGGGGTTGCGCTGCTGCACCAGCACGAACCACGGCGTGACGATCGCGAAGAAGATCACGAGGCCGCTGACCAGGTACAGGCGCTTCCACAGCGCCCAGTCGCGCGCGATCAGCGTATAGAGCACGAGCACGGCGCCGGGCAGGATCAGGCCGACGAGGCCCTTGGACAGCACCGCGAGCGCCATCGCGGCCCAGCATGCCCACATCCAGCCGCGCACCGCGGCCGGGCGCAGCCCGGGCCGCTGCGCGAGCAGCAGCGAGCAGAGCGACAGCGCCATCCAGAACGCGAGCCCCATGTCGAGCGCGTTGAAGTGGCCCATCAGGTTCCAGTACGGCGAGCTCGCGAGCACGACGGCCGCGAGGAAGCCCGACAGCGGGTTGAACAGGCGCGCGCCCGTGTAGCCGACGAGCAGCACGCCGGCGAAGCTCGCGACGGCCGTGTAGAGGCGCGCCTGCCATTCGCCGATGCCGAACCACGCGAAGGTCAGCGCATTCAGCCAGGTCTGCAGCGGCGGCTTCTCGAAGTACTTGTAGCCGTTGTAGCGCGGCGTGATCCAGTCGCCGGTGACGAACATCTCGCGCGCCATTTCCGCGTAGCGGCCTTCGTCGCTCGGGATCAGGTGGCGCAGCCCGAGCGGCGCGAACCAGACGATCGCGAGCGCGACGATCAGGAGGACGAGCGTGATGCGGTTGAGCGGTAGCCTCGAGGGCGTATCGTTCATGGATTTTCAGCCTGTTGGTTGGGGTGACGGGCCGCCGGCGGGTTGTGCCGGCGGCGGGCGGCCTGGCCGGACCGATCGGGGGATCGACCCGTTGCGCCGGCCCGAGTTTTACCGCATCGGGGATTAACGTTCAATTAAGAGCGCGGCGGCGACTTTGCGGCCCTCGGCCATCAGGATGTTGTAGGTGCGGCAGGCCGCCTGGAAATCCATCGTCTCGACGCCGATCCGCTTCGCCGTGAGCGCCGCGACGAGCCGCGGGTGCGGGAAGCGCAGCCGCGCGCCGCTGCCGAAGATCACGAGCTCGGGCGTCGGGTCGAGCAGCATCGCGAAATGCTCGGGCGCGAGCGCGTCGAACGACGACACCGGCCATGCCTGGACCGGCGCGCCGGGCAGCACGATGACGCTCGTTTCATGGCGTTCGAGATTGACGTCGACGTAATCGGGGCCGTAGCCGGTGACGGTATTGAGCGCGCCGCTCGTGTCCTGGTGCAGTTTCAAATCGGTATTCCGCGGTTCCGTAAGGGCATGTATCGCAAGGGCCGCAGGGGCCCGGATGGCCGGTTTCGCGCGCCTGGCCACATGGGGACGCCTGACGGCGCGGGCCCGGCGCGGCTATGGTGCATTGCGAAAGTCGGCCAAAATCCGCTAAATTATAACTTTTTGGCCGCCCCCGGGCGCCACTTGCGTCGTGCGTCGCCACAAGCCGCGTCCGACCGCCCGCTTTTTCCCAGTCTAGACAGCGCGCACAGACCGGCCGCTTTCCAGTTTTGATCCCGTCCCCCGGCCGCAAGGCCAACCCAGGAACCGTGTCGTCGTGAAACCGATTCAGAAGTCGAACAAGCTGCTCAACGTCTGCTACGACATCCGTGGCCCGGTGCTCGAGCACGCGAAGCGCCTCGAGGAAGAAGGCCACCGCATCATCAAGCTGAACATCGGCAACCTCGCGCCGTTCGGTTTCGACGCGCCGGACGAGATCATCCAGGACATGATCCGCAACCTGCCGTCGTCGTCGGGTTATTCCGATTCGAAGGGCGTGTTCTCGGCGCGCAAGGCCGTGATGCACTACACGCAGGAAAAGGGCGTCGTGGGCGTCGGCCTCGACGACATCTACATCGGCAACGGCGCGTCCGAGCTGATCGTGATGGCGACCCAGGCGCTGCTGAACGACGGCGACGAAGTGCTGCTGCCCGCACCCGACTACCCGCTGTGGACGGCCGCGGTGAGCCTGTCGGGCGGCACGCCGGTGCACTACGTGTGCGACGAGCAGAACGCGTGGATGCCCGATCTCGACGACATCCGCAGCAAGATCACGCCGAACACGAAGGCGATCGTCGTGATCAACCCGAACAACCCGACGGGCGCGCTTTACTCCGACGAATTGCTGCTCGAGCTGCTCGAGATCGCGCGCCAGCACGGGCTGATCGTGTTCGCCGACGAGGTCTACGACAAGATCGTCTACGACGGCCTCGAGCACACCGCGATGGGTTCGCTGTCGGAGGACGTGATCACCGTCACGTTCAACAGCCTGTCGAAGAGCTATCGCTCGTGCGGCTACCGCGCGGGCTGGATGGCCGTGTCGGGCCTCGGCGGCGACAACCGCCGGCGCGCGAAGGATTACCTCGAGGGGCTGGGTATCCTGTCGTCGATGCGCCTGTGCGCGAACGTGCCCGGGCAGTTCGCGATCCAGACGGCGCTCGGCGGCTACCAGAGCATCAACGAACTCATCGTGCCGAGCGGGCGCCTGTACAAGCAGCGCGAGCTCGCGTACGACATGCTGACGTCGATCCCGGGCGTGACCTGCGTGAAGCCGCAGGCCGCGCTGTACATGTTCCCGCGCCTCGACCCGAAGCTCTACCCGATCCAGAACGACCAGCAGTTCATTCTCGACCTGTTGCTCGAGGAGCGTGTGCTGCTGGTGCAGGGCACGGGTTTCAACTGGGCGACGCCGGACCACTTCCGCGTGGTCTTCCTGCCGAACCTCGACGACCTGACCGATTCGATCAACCGGATCGCACGCTTCCTCGACGGCTACCGCAAGCGCCACTCGGCCTGAGCGGCCAGGGTCACGCGGAATTCACTACTTCTTACTCATCGATCACACGCAGCATGGAACCGATCAAAGTTGGCCTGTTGGGCTTCGGCACGGTGGGCAGCGGCACCTTCACGGTGCTGCGCCGCAACCAGGAAGAAATCAAGCGACGCGCGGGGCGCGGCATCGAGGTCGCGCGCATTGCCGTGCGTAATCCGGCCAAGGCGCGGGCCGTGCTCGGCGGTGATGCCGCCGCCGCGCAGATCACCGACGATTTCAATTCGGTCGTCGACGATCCGTCGATCGCGATCATCGCCGAGATGATCGGCGGCACGGGCATCGCGCGCGAGCTCGTGCTGCGCGCGATCGCGAACGGCAAGCACGTCGTGACGGCGAACAAGGCGCTGCTCGCGGTGCACGGCACCGAGATCTTCGAGGCCGCGCGCGAAAAGGGCGTGATGGTGGCGTTCGAGGCGGCCGTCGCCGGCGGCATCCCGATCATCAAGGCGCTGCGCGAGGGCCTGACCGCGAACCGCATCCAGTACATCGCGGGCATCATCAACGGCACGACCAACTACATCCTGTCGGAAATGCGCGACCGCGGGCTCGATTTCGCGACCGCGCTGAAGGCCGCGCAGGAACTCGGCTACGCGGAAGCCGACCCGACCTTCGACATTGAAGGCGTCGACGCCGCGCACAAGGCGACGATCATGAGCGCGATCGCGTTCGGCGTGCCGGTGCAGTTCGACCGCGCTTACGTCGAGGGCATCAGCAAGCTCGACGCGACCGACATCCGCTACGCGGAAGAGCTCGGCTACCGGATCAAGCTGCTCGGCATCACGCGTCGCGCCGAAAACGGCATCGAGCTGCGCGTGCACCCGACGCTGATCCCGGAGAAGCGCCTGCTCGCGAACGTCGAGGGCGCGATGAACGCGGTCGTCGTGCACGGCGATGCGGTGGGCACGACGCTGTACTACGGCAAGGGCGCGGGCGCGGAGCCGACCGCGTCGGCGGTGGTCGCGGATCTCGTCGACGTCACGCGCCTGCATACGGCCGACCCCGAGCATCGCGTGCCGCATCTCGCGTTCCAGCCGGACAGCCTGTCGAACACGCCGATCCTGCCGATCGAGGAAGTGACGAGCGGCTACTACCTGCGCCTGCGCGTCGCCGATCAAACCGGCGTGCTGGCCGACATCACGCGCATCCTCGCCGCGTCGGGCATCTCGATCGACGCGCTGCTGCAGAAGGAGTCGGAGCAGGTCGACGACGCGAAGGGCGAAACCGACATCATCCTGATCACGCACGAAACGGTCGAGAAGAACGTCAATGCGGCGATCGCGCAGATCGAGCGCCTCGCGACGGTCGTGTCGAAGGTGACGAAGCTGCGCATGGAAGCGCTGAACTGAGGACGGAAAGCGACATGAACTACATCTCCACGCGCGGCGCCGGCATCGGCGAGCGCCATACGTTCTCCGACATCCTGCTCGGCGGTCTCGCGAAGGACGGCGGGCTCTACCTGCCGGCCGAGTATCCGCGGGTGTCCGCCGACGAGCTCGCGCGCTGGCGCACGCTGTCGTACGCGGATCTCGCGTTCGAGATCCTGTCGAAGTTCTGCGACGACGTGCCGGCCGACGACCTGCGCGCGATCACGCGCCGCACGTACACGGCCGACGTGTACCGCAACACGCGCCACGGCGAGAACGCGTCCGACATCACGCCGCTGAAGACGCTCGGCACCGAGCATGGCGCGGCGCTGTCGCTGCTCGAGCTGTCGAACGGCCCGACGCTGGCGTTCAAGGACATGGCGATGCAGTTGCTCGGCAACCTGTTCGAGTACACGCTCGCGAAGCACGGCGAAGCGCTGAACATCCTCGGCGCGACGTCGGGCGACACGGGCAGCGCGGCCGAATACGCGATGCGCGGCAAGGCCGGCGTGCGCGTGTTCATGCTGTCGCCGCACAAGAAGATGAGCGCGTTCCAGACGGCCCAGATGTTCAGCCTGCAGGACCCGAACATCTTCAACCTCGCGGTGGAAGGCGTGTTCGATGACTGCCAGGACATCGTGAAGGCCGTGTCGAACGATCACGCGTTCAAGGCGGAGCAGAAGATCGGCACGGTCAATTCGATCAACTGGGCGCGCGTCGTCGCGCAGGTCGTGTACTACTTCAAGGGCTACTTCGCGGCGACGCAGTCCAACGACGAGCGCGTGTCGTTCACGGTGCCGTCGGGCAACTTCGGCAACGTCTGCGCGGGCCACATCGCGCGGATGATGGGGCTGCCGATCGCGAAGCTCGTGGTCGCGACCAACGAGAACGACGTGCTCGACGAGTTCTTCCGCACGGGCGCGTATCGCGTGCGCAGCGCCGAGAATACGTATCACACGAGCAGCCCGAGCATGGACATCTCGAAGGCGTCGAATTTCGAGCGTTTCGTGTTCGACCTGCTCGGTCGCGATCCGGCGCGCGTGATGCAGCTGTTCCGCGACGTCGAGGAGAAGGGCGGTTTCGATCTCGCGGCGAGCGGCGATTTCGCGCGCGTCGCCGAGTTCGGCTTCGTGTCGGGCCGCAGCAGCCACGCCGACCGGATCGCGACGATTCGCGACGTGTTCTCGCGTTACGACACGATGATCGACACGCACACGGCCGACGGCGTGAAGGTCGCACGCGAGCACCTGGATGCCGGCGTGCCGATGGTCGTGCTCGAGACGGCGCAGCCGATCAAGTTCGGCGAGACGATCCGCGAGGCGCTCGATCGCGAAGCCGAGCGGCCGGCCGCGTTCGACGGGCTCGAGGCGCTGCCGCAGCGCTTCGAGGTCGTGAAGGCCGATGCCCGGCAGGTGAAGGACTTCATCGTCGCCCATACGGGTGCATGACGCACGGCCGGGCCCGCGGGCCCGGCTGCGCGGGACGGCCGGAACGCCGATTCGTCGAACGGATCGGGGTTCCGGCCGTTTCGTTTGGCGCCCGGGCATGGCCTGTCGCGCGAAACAAGTGCCAGACCCGCGCGTTCGCGCCGATCACAGTTTTCGCATGTCCGCCATATCGCGCGCCGGTGCGACGGCGTCGCTACAATGACGTATTGACTCCAACGATCCCCGATTCCATCGATGTCGAACCCGAATCCCGCGGCGCCCCGCGCGCCGATGCTGTCGACCGCCGAGGCGCTCGCCGCGCTGCTCGATGCCGCGAAGCCGCTGCCCGGCGCGGAGACCGTCGCCACGCTCGATGCGCTCGGCCGCGTGCTGGCCGCCGACGTGAGCTCGCCGCTCGACGTGCCGCCGATGCATACGAGCGCGATGGACGGCTATGCGGTGCGCGTCGCCGACCTGCTGCACGGCGATCGGCGGTTGCCGGTGTCGCAGCGTATTCCGGCCGGCCATCCGGCTGGGCCGCTCGCGGCCGGCACGGCCGCGCGGATCTTCACCGGCGCGACGGTGCCGCCCGGCGCCGACGCGGTCGTGATGCAGGAGCAGGCATCGGCCGACGGCGACGCGGTCGAGATCCTGCACACGCCGAAGGCCGGTGAATGGATCACCGCGCAGGGCGCGGACATCCGCCAGGGTTCGGTGATCCTGCCGGCCGGCACGCGGCTCACGCCGCAGGCGCTCGGTCTGGCCGCATCGGTCGGCTGCGCGCAGCTGTCGGTCGCACGGCGGATTCGCGTCGCCGTGTTCTTCACCGGCGACGAACTGACGATGCCGGGCGAGCCGCTGAAGCCCGGCGCGATCTACAACTCGAACCGCTTCACGCTGCGCGGGTTGCTGGAGCGGCTCGGCTGCCACGTGACCGACTACGGGATCGTGCCCGATTCGCTCGCCGCGACGCGCGACACGCTGCGCGAGGCCGCGCGCGATCACGACGTGATCCTGACGAGCGGCGGCGTATCGGTCGGCGACGAGGATCACGTGAAGCCCGCCGTCGAGGCCGAAGGGCGGCTCGCGCTGTGGCAGATCGCGATGAAGCCCGGCAAGCCGCTCGCGTACGGCGCGGTGCGCCGCGGCGACGAGCGTGCGGACGCGCACTTCATCGGCTTGCCCGGCAACCCCGTGTCGAGCTTCGTCACGTTCCTGCTGTTCGTGCGGCCGTTCCTGCTGCGCCTGTCCGGCGTGCGTGACGTCGCGCCGCGCGCACTGTCGCTGCGTGCGGACTTTTCGCAAGGCAAGGGCGACCGGCGCAACGAATTCCTGCGTGCGCGCGTCAACGCGGCCGGCGGGCTCGACCTGTTTCCGAACCAGAGCTCGGCGGTGCTGACGTCGACGGTCTGGGGCGACGGCCTGATCGACAACCCGCCGCAGCACGTGATCAGCGCCGGCGAGACCGTCCGTTTCATTCCGTTTTCCGAACTGCTGTCGTAACGCGACGGCTTCCCGAACCATGAAGATTCAGCTGAAATTTTTTGCAAGCGTGCGCGAGGCACTGGGTGTCGCCGACGAAGCGGCAACCGTGCCGGACAGCGTGACGACCGTCGGCGACGTGCGCGCCTGGTTGCGCGTGCGCGGCGGCGTATGGGCCGAGACGCTCGCCGAGGGGCGCGCGCTGCGCATGGCCTGCAACCACGAGATGACCGATCCCGACACGCGGCTCACCGAAGGCTGCGAGGTCGCGTTCTTTCCGCCGGTGACGGGCGGCTGAGGGGCGCGCGATGGCAACGGTACGAGTCCAGGCCGACGATTTCGATCTGAATGCCGAAGTCGCGGCATTGCGCGCGCGCAACCCGAGGATCGGCGCCGTCGCGTGTTTCGTCGGCACGGTGCGCGACCTGAACGAAGGCGATTCGGTTGCCGCGATGCAGCTCGAGCACTATCCGGGGATGACCGAGAAGGCGCTCGAGAAGATTGCCGCCGAGGCCGGCCGGCGCTGGCCGGGCATCGACGTCGCGATCGTGCATCGCGTCGGCAGGCTGCTGCCGCTCGACCAGATCGTGATGGTCGCGACGGTCGCGCCGCACCGCGGCGATGCATTCGCGTCGTGCGAATTCGTGATGGACTATCTGAAGACCGAGGCGCCGTTCTGGAAGAAGGAAACGACGCCGGACGGCGAGCGCTGGGTCGATGCGCGCAGCACCGACGATGCCGCGCTTGCGCGCTGGGGCGTCGAGTCGGGCAATACGCCGCGCTAGGCGGTGCGTCGATCTGCCGCGGGTGGTGCGCCCGGCGTCACGGGCCGCGCGTCACGCGTCCGGGTCGGCGCTGCGTCCGACGATCTTCGTCGGAAACGGTTCGCCGCGGGCACGCGACGGCAGCGCGTGCGGATCGTCGCCCGCGTCGCGGCGGCGCGGCGCGATCGCATCGAGCAGCGCCTGCTGCTCGGGCGGAATCCGATAATCCCAGCCGAACCGGCTCAACTGCAGGCTCTGGGCGATCCGCAGCGCGGGCGCCATGAAGCGGATCGCCGCGGGCGGCGCGTAGCGCGCCTCGACGGTCCTCAGGAACAGCGCCAGCCA
Organism: Burkholderia sp. L-4; assembly: GCF_056856535.1. NCBI lineage: Bacteria > Pseudomonadati > Pseudomonadota > Betaproteobacteria > Burkholderiales > Burkholderiaceae > Burkholderia > Burkholderia sp. L-4. The sequence continues at coordinate 2,099,778 of NZ_JBXEOX010000001.1, read as the reverse complement.
GCGGCTGAAATGGGCCGGCTCGATCCCGTCGAGCGGCTGATGCGCCTGCTGCACGTTGCCGCGATAGCCTTTGGTGCCGAGCACGAGGCTCGACCAGAACGTGACCATCTTCGGCAGGTGGTCGTCCCAGCGGCCGGCCAGCTTCGCGTCGAACACGGGCCCGAGCAGCGAGTCGGCGCGCACGCGGTCGTAGAACGCGTAGACGAGCGCGCGGATGTTGTCTTCGGTCGGCTCGGTGTCGCGAGGGCGGGCCGGTGCGGTTTCGGGCGAGGCGGGCAGGGCATTCATGGCAAAAAGGGGCCGGTAGATCGGAGTGCTGACGGGCAGTGGCGGGAGGGCAGGCAGGACGCCGGTCGGATTTTGTCGCAAAATAGCGTCCAATACCCGCTGAAAAACGCGCAAGTGTCATGCATCTTATTGCGCGCACGCGATCCCGGCAACCCGGGGTCGCGGAACGGGACCGTCAGCCGGCCCCCGCACGCCCCGCGATCGGCCCGGCCCGCGTCATCGGGGCACGATCGATCATTTCCGTATCCGTCCATGAGACTCACTGACTACACCGACTATTCGCTGCGCGTGATGCTGTACCTTGCCGTGCGCGGCGAGGGGCTCGCGACGATCCAGGAGATCTCGGATGCCTACGGCATCTCGAAGAACCATCTGATGAAAGTCGTGCAGCAGCTCGGCGAGCTGGGATGGGTCGACACGGTTCGCGGCCGCAACGGCGGGCTGCGGCTCTTCCCGGCATCGCTCGAGTTGACGGTCGGCCAGGTCGTGCGCGCGACCGAGAGCGACTTCGCGCTGGTCGGCTGTTTCGCGACCGACGGCGGCGAATCGCGCGGCTGCGTGATCGAGCCGCGGTGCCGCCTGAAAGGCGTGCTGGCGGCCGCGCGCGATGCGTTCTTCGCCGAGCTCGACCGTCACCGGCTCGGCGAGCTGGCCGAGCCCGCGTCGCCGCTCGCGGCGCTGCTCGGCATCCGTCCGGTCGTGCCCGTGCGTGCCGAATCGTCGCCGGACGACCCATCGGCGACCGCCGAGCCGCCGTCGGCGGCCGGCTGACGCGCGCGCGCCGCGTCCCGCGATCCGAACGCGGCCCGTCCCGGGGCCGCTTCCGGCCTATCCAGCAATTTTTGCGCTGAATCAACCCGAATTTGGCTTGAAAGCCGCATAACCATCCTTATCTTGGTGTTAATCGAAAATTGGAGGTCTCGACTAAATGAGAATCGACAAGCTCACCACCAAGTTCCAGGAAGCACTCGCGGACGCGCAAAGCCTCGCGGCAGGCCGCGACAATCAATACATCGAACCCGTTCACGTCCTCGCGGCGCTGGTCGCGCAGCAGGACGGGTCCGCCCGCTCGCTGATGTCGCGCGCGGGTGTTCACGTGCAGGCGCTGCAAGGCGCGCTGAACGAAGCCATTTCGCGCCTGCCGCAAGTGACGGGCACGGGCGGCGACATCCAGATCGGCCGTGAACTGGCCGGGCTGCTGAACCAGGCCGACAAGGAAGCGCAGAAGCTCAACGACACGTTCATCGCGAGTGAAATGTTCCTGCTCGCCGCGTCCGACGACAAGGGCGAAGCCGGCAAGCTCGCGCGCCAGCACGGCCTCACGCGCAAGGCGCTCGAAGCCGCGATCGCCGCGGTGCGCGGCGGCTCGCAGGTGCATAGCCAGGATGCGGAAAGCCAGCGCGAGGCGCTGAAGAAGTACACGGTCGACCTGACCGAGCGGGCCCGTGCGGGCAAGCTCGATCCGGTGATCGGCCGCGACGACGAAATCCGCCGCTCGATCCAGATCCTGCAGCGCCGCACCAAGAACAACCCGGTGCTGATCGGCGAGCCGGGCGTCGGCAAGACCGCGATCGTCGAAGGGCTCGCGCAACGGATCGTCAACGGCGAAGTGCCGGAGACGCTGAAGGGCAAGCGCGTGCTGTCGCTCGACATGGCGGCGCTGCTCGCCGGCGCGAAGTATCGCGGTGAATTCGAGGAGCGCCTGAAGGCCGTGCTCAACGACATCGCGAAGGACGAAGGCCGGACGATCGTCTTCATCGACGAAATCCACACGATGGTCGGTGCGGGCAAGGCCGAAGGCGCGATGGATGCGGGCAACATGCTGAAGCCGGCGCTGTCGCGCGGCGAGCTGCACTGCATCGGCGCGACCACGCTCGACGAATACCGCAAGTACATCGAGAAGGACGCCGCGCTCGAACGCCGCTTCCAGAAGGTGCTCGTCGACGAGCCGAGCGTCGAGGCGACGATCGCGATCCTGCGCGGGCTGCAGGAGAAGTACGAACTGCACCACGGCGTCGACATCACCGACCCGGCGATCGTCGCCGCGGCCGAGCTGTCGCACCGCTACATCACCGACCGCTTCCTGCCCGACAAGGCGATCGACCTGATCGACGAAGCCGCTTCGAAGATCAAGATGGAAATCGATTCGAAGCCCGAAGAGATGGACAAGCTCGACCGCCGGCTGATCCAGCTGAAGATCGAGCGCGAGGCCGTGAAGAAGGAGCAGGACGAAGCGTCGCAGAAGCGCCTGCAGCTGATCGAGGAAGAGATCGAGCGCCTCGGCCGCGAGTACGCGGACCTGGAAGAGATCTGGACCGCCGAGAAGGCCGCGGTGCAGGGCAGCGCACAGCTCAAGGAAGAGATCGAGAAGGTGCGCGCGGACATCGCGAGGCTGCAGCGTGACGGCAAGCTGGAGAAGGTCGCCGAGCTGCAGTACGGCAAGCTGCCGCAGCTCGAGGCGCAGCTGAAGCAGGTCACGCAGGCCGAAGAGCAGGAGCAGCACAACCCGACGCGTCCGCGCCTGTTGCGCACGCAGGTCGGCGCCGAGGAAATCGCGGAAGTCGTGTCGCGCTCGACCGGGATCCCCGTGTCGCGGATGATGCAGGGCGAACGCGAGAAGCTGCTGCACATCGAGGAAAAGCTGCACGAGCGCGTGGTCGGGCAGGACGAGGCGATCAGTGCGGTGGCCGATGCGATCCGTCGTTCGCGCGCGGGTCTCGCCGATCCGAACCGTCCGTACGGCTCGTTCCTGTTCCTCGGCCCGACGGGCGTCGGCAAGACCGAGCTGTGCAAGGCGCTGGCGTCGTTCCTGTTCGATTCGGAAGAGCACCTGATCCGCATCGACATGAGCGAGTTCATGGAGAAGCACAGCGTCGCCAGGCTGATCGGCGCGCCGCCGGGTTATGTCGGCTACGAAGAAGGCGGTTACCTGACGGAAGCCGTGCGTCGCAAGCCGTACAGCGTGATCCTGCTCGACGAGATCGAGAAGGCGCACCCGGACGTGTTCAACGTGCTGCTGCAGGTGCTCGACGACGGCCGCATGACGGACGGGCAGGGGCGGACGGTCGACTTCAAGAACACGGTGATCGTGATGACGTCGAACCTCGGCTCGCAGGTGATCCAGGCGATGACGGGCGCACCGCAGGAAGAGATCAAGGACGCGGTGTGGCTCGAGGTGAAGCAGCATTTCCGCCCCGAGTTCCTGAACCGGATCGACGACGTCGTCGTGTTCCATGCGCTCGACCGCAGCAACATCGAGTCGATCGCGAAGATCCAGCTCGCCCGCCTGCACGACCGGCTCGCGAAGCTCGACATGGCGCTCGACGTGTCGCCGGCGGCGCTCGAACAGATCGGCAAGGTCGGCTACGATCCGCTGTTCGGCGCGCGGCCGCTGAAGCGCGCGATCCAGCAGGAGATCGAGAACCCGGTCGCGAAGCTGATCCTCGCGGGCCGTTTCGGTCCGAAGGACGTGATTCCGGTCGACGTCAACGACGGCAAGTTCGTGTTCGACCGCGTCGTTCACTGATCGCCTGCCATCGGTTGCCCGCCCGGTTCGCGCCGGGCGCGCAAAAACAAACACCCCGCCTCGGCGGGGTGTTTGCTTATGGGGCGGCCGAACGGGCCGCCGCGCGGGCCGGGACGCTCAGCCCTGCTTGTTGCCGCCGAACATGCCGGCGAGCTGCGTGAGCGCGCCGAGCACGTTCGACGTGTCGACCTGGCCGCCGGCCGGCACTTCGCCGTTCGGCGTCGCGCCGTTGACCACGTGCGGCAGCACCTGCGCGAGGATCGACGAGGCCTGCGACGGGTCGATGCCGACCTTGCTCGCGAGCGAGCCGACGACGTCGGAGCCCAGCACGTTCTGCAGCGTGTCGGCCGAGATCGGCTGGTTTTCGCCGTTGCCGACCCACGAACCGATGATGTCGCCGGCGCCACCGGCCTTGAATTTCTCGATCAGGCCGTTCAGGCCGCCCGGCTGGTTGTTGATGAATTCGAGCGCGGTGGTGATCAGCGCGCTTTGCGAGTTGCCGCCGGCCTGGCCGCCGATCAGACCGCCAACGATGTCGAGGAGACCCATGGTTCTTCACCTTCACTGAAAAGGGCGCCGTGACGACGGCGCCCGTTGAACGAATGCCGCGCGCACGCCGTCGCGCGCGCGGCGCACATCAGGCGCCCGACGCCGCGGCGGCGGAGGCTGCCTTGTCCTTCTTGCTCTTCTTCTTCGAACCCTTCGTCGCCTTCGTGGACGACGCGGCGGCCGGGGCGCTCGCACCCGCGTCGGCGGATGCCGCCGCCGCTGCCGCTGCCTTTTCCTTCTTCGATGCGCGCTTCGCCTTGGCCGGCTTCGCCGCCGCATCCGGTGCGCTGGCCGCCGGGGCCGGCGTCGCAGCCGTCGTGCCGGCCGTCGCGGTCGTGGACGTCGACGCGGTGCCCGCCGAGGTCGTGGCCGGCGTGGTGGCCGGTGCCGTTGCGGCCGGCTTCGACAGCTTGACGCCCTTCGGCGGCGTCGACGAGCCGCCGATCGTCAGGCCGTTTTCCTCCAGATGCCCGACCGACTTCGTGCCGAGACCCTTCACGCGGTTCGCGAGATCGTCGGCGTCCTTGAACGGGCCGTTCTTGGTGCGTTCGTCGATGATCGCCTTCGACTTCACGGGCCCGAGACCCTTCACGGATTCGAGCGCGGCCTGGTCGGCCGTGTTGACTTCGACGGCCGCGGCAAGGCCGGCGGCAAGCGACAGCGACAGCGCGACGAACAGCATCAGCAGCTTTTTCAGCATGGCAAAGGCTCCCTGGTTCTGACGGATGAATGGCTGTTGCAACGGACGGCGGGGCGCGAGGTGGCCGGGCGTCGCCGTTAAGCATAGGACAAATGCGTGCCCTTTTTAAGACAGGCTGACTGAATCTTGCTGAAGGCTTGCGGTGCTGTAAAGGCCGAAACCCGCGCCGGGCGCCGCTTTTGACCATTGTTTACGGTGTCGCGGGGGGCGAGCGGATCGTCGTCGCGCTGGCCGTGCGATCACGCTTGACTTAGAGTGAACTCTAACTCCTAACCTTGTTCCTGCCATGTCGAAAACCGTATCCCCATCCTCCTCCGCCGGTCCGCTGACGATCGGGCAAGTCGCCGAACTGACGGGCGTGTCGACGCACACGTTGCGGTACTACGAGCAGGCCGGGCTGCTGCGCGCGATTTCGCGCACGGCGGCCGGGCACCGGCTCTATGCGCCGGCCGACCTTGCCGGGCTGGCCTTCGTGATGCGCCTGAAGGCGACCGGCATGCCGATCGCGCAGATCCAGGCGTTCGCGGTGCTGCGCGAGCAGGGCGAGTCGACGTTCGGCGCGCGGCGCGACTTGCTGGTCGCGCATCGCGACGCGGTGCGCGCGCATATCGCGGAGCTGCAGGCGAACCTCGATGCGATCGGCGACAAGATCGCGTACTACGAGGCGCAGGAACGGGAAACGGAACGACGGGCGAAACCTTCTCTCTCTTTATCGGAACAGGACGGACACGATGGAACGACTCGTTGAGGATCGCTACACGCGCGGCTGGAACAAACTGAAGGAAATCGACGGCGAAGCGGGCGAACGCGTGATCGCGGCGCTGGCGCCGATCGCGCCGGACTTCGCGCGGCTCCTGGTCGAATTCAGCTTCGGCGACATCTACAGCCGGCCGCAGCTCGACCTGAAAGCGCGCGAAATCGCGACGATCGCGGCGCTGGCCGCGCTCGGCAACGCGCAGCCGCAGTTGAAGGTGCATATCGAGGCCGCGCTGAACGTCGGCTGCACGCGCGACGAGATCGTCGAGGTGTTCATGCAGATGGCCGTGTATGCGGGGATGCCGGCCGCGCTGAACGCGTTGTTTGCCGCGCACGAGGTGTTCAAGCGGCGCGACGAAACGGCCGGCGTGACGGACGATGCGAACGAAGCGGCCGGGCAGCCCGCATGACGGAGCGTGCGCCCGCGCGTCACGCGCGGTGCGGTGCGACGATCCGGTACTTCGCGATGCGCCGGTACAGCGTCGCGCGCGACATGCCGAGCGCCTGCGCGGCCGCGTCGGGACGCCAGCGATGCGCGGTGAGCGCGGCGACGATGCGGCCGCGTTCGTCGTCGGGCAGCGCGCCCGGCGGAGCACCGCCGAGTTGAGCGGCGAGCTCGGCCGGCAGGTCGCGCCGCGTCACGCGCGCGGCGTCGCACACCGCGCACGCGTAGCGCAGGACGTTGCGCAGTTGCCGCACGTTGCCGGGCCACGCGTACGCGGCGAGGTGTTCGGCGAGCGTCGGATCGAGCGTGAGCACGTGGCCGGTCGCCTGCGCTTCCTCGGCGAACACGGCGGCAATCACGTCGCGCACGTCCGTGCGTGCGCGCAGCGGCGGCAGTTCGAACGTCGCGCCGCTCAGGCGGTAGTACAGGTCTTCGCGGAAGGTCCCGTCGGCCACCATCCGCGCGAGATCGCGGTGCGTCGCGCAGATCACGTCGAGATCGACGCGCACGGGCGTATCGCTGCCGAGCGGCACGACCTCGCCGTCGGCGAGGACGCGCAGCAGGCGCGTCTGCAGCGCGAGCGGCATGTCGCCGATTTCATCGAGAAACAGCGTGCCGCCGTCGGCGAGCGCGATCTTGCCGCGCGCGCCGTGCTTGCGTGCGCCGGTGAACGCACCGGCCGCATAACCGAACAGTTCGCTCTCGATCAGCGCGTCGGGCAGCGCGCCGCAGTTGACGGCGACGAACGGCCGCGCGCGCCGTGCGCCGGCGTCGTGGATCGCGCGGGCGAACACCTCCTTGCCCGCACCGGTTTCGCCGAGCACAAGAATCGGCAGCCGTTTGCTCGCGACCCGCAGCGCGAGTTCGGCCTGTTGCGCGATATGCGCATCGCTGCTGTGCAGGAACGGCGTCAGCGCGCCGACGTTGCGCGGCGCGGTGCCCGCGCGGCGCGATACGGTGCCGGGCTCGCGGCCCGCGCGTCGTAGCGGCGCCCGCAACCGCGCATAGAGCGGTGCGCCGGTGGCGCGCAGCCGCAGCGCGACGATCGTATCGAGCCGCGCGGCATCGCGCAGCGGCATCTCGGTCGCATCGAAGATCTCGTCGATGTGGCGCGGCTCGCGCAGCGCCGGCAGCGTGTCGCGTGCCTGCCGGTTCGCGGCGACGATGTTGCCGCATTCGTCGAATGCGATCATCCATTCCGGTTGCGCCTCGACGTAGTGACGGTTCGGATGCCCGAACAGGATCCAGTGCTGCGCGGTGCTGTGCACGAAGTAGCCGTCCTCGATCAGCGCCGCGCTTTGCCGCACGAGCTGGTAGACGAGGCGCTGGCTGTCGCGGCCGTCGGGCGAATGCACGGCCGACGCGTCGAGCACGCCGATCAGTTCGCCGCCCGGCGAGAAGATCGGCGCGGCGCTGCAGGTGAGCGTCGTGAACGCCGCGCGAAAGTGATCGGTCTTGTGCACGGTGATCGGCGCGAGATCGGTCAGCACGCTCGCGACGCCGCAGGTGCCTTCCTCGCTTTCCGACCAGCACGAGCCGATGTGCAGCCCCGCATGGCGGAAGTCGTTGCGGCGCTCGCGGTCGATCCGGTAGTCGATCGTCACGCCATGCGCGTCGGTCAGCATCACGCAGTAGTCGGCGACGCGGATCATGTCGTGCAACCGCGTCAGGCATTGGCCCGACGCGCGCAGGAACGCCTCTTCCTTGTCGCGCACTTCGCGCAGCTCGGCGGCGGTCAGCACACGCGGGCCGATCGACGAAGCGGGGTCGAGACGGTAGCGCTCCAGCGACCGTTGCCACGACGACACGAGGCGCGCGGAGTCGGCCGGCGCGGGCAGGCGTCCGGCGAGCGCGCCGAGCACGCGGTCGGCGTGCTGGGCCTGGGGAACGGCGTAGGGCATGGTCGGCTCCGGTTCCGTACGGCGGGGAATGCGATGTTCTTGTAGCACATCCCGTTCGGCGGATCACATTGCATCGCAGCACGCGGCCGGCGTGAGACGTTCGTCTCACCGGTCGCTCGCCGTGTCTCGCGCGCGTGAGACATCCGCATGCGCGGCGCACGGTGGCCGTCCGGCCGGCCGACGCCCGCGTCGAGCCGCGCGCGTGCGGGGTTTGCGGGCAGGGCGGCGCGCAAGCGCAGAGGCCGGGGCGATCGTTTCGTCGCATCGGCTGCGTGAGACGCACGGGTGGATTCGCCAGGTGCCGTGTCGCCACGGTCACGAAGCGCGAACGCGTGCCTGCCTGTCGCGCCAGTGTGCACGCGGGTTCCGCGGTCGTCGCAGCGACGATGGCACGCCGCTTGCAGAGATCACGGGCAAGCCGATGCGGTCGCGTCGGCGACGACGATCCGCCGCCCGTCGATGGCAGCGGACGACACAGACCGGGCCGGCATGGCCGGTCCACTGGATGGAGACGAACCCGTGACGACGCCCGTTACCGTCGGCGTGATCGCGAACCCCGCATCGGGGCGCGACATCCGCCGCCTCACGACGCATGCATCCGTGTTTCCGACGGCCGAGAAGGCGAACATGATCGTGCGCCTGCTGGCCGGCCTCGGTGCGATGGGCGTCGAGCGCGTGCTGACGCTGCGCGACCGCACGGGCATCGCGACGCTGCTGCTGCGCGCGATCGACACGCATCGCGCGGTCGCGCCGCACGAACGCTGGCCCGAGGTCGAGTTCGTCGACCTGCCGATCACCGATACCGTCGCCGACACGCAGGCCGGCGCCGCGTACCTGCACCGGATGGAAGTCGCGCTGATCGTCGTGCTCGGCGGCGACGGTACCCATCGCGCGGTGGCCGCGCATTGCGGCGCGACGCCGCTCGTCGCGCTGTCCACCGGCACCAACAATGCGTTTCCCGAACATCGCGAGGCGACCGTCGCCGGCGTCGCGGCAGGGCTCGCCGCGACCGGCGCCGTGCCCTCCGAGGTCGCGTTCGTGCGCAACAAGCGGCTCGTCGTGCGCTGTGCGGCGGGCGCGCAGCCGGGGCGCGAGGAGATCGCGCTCGTCGACGTGTGCGCCGCGCGGCAGCGCTTCATCGGCGCACGTGCGATCTCCGGGTCCGACGACCTCGACGCGCTCTACCTGACCTTCGCGGAACCGGACGGCATCGGGCTGTCCGCGCTCGGCGGCGCGTGGGCGCCGCTCGAACGCAGCGCGCCGCACGGGCTTGCGATGCGCTTCGCGGAAGCCGGCAACGCAGCCGGCACGCCGCTCGTCGCGCCGATCGCGCCGGGGCGCGTCGATCGCGTCGTGATGCGCAGTTGCGAGCGGCTCGAGCCGGACACGTGGCAGGCGATTCCGTTCGAACGCGGCACGCTCGCGTTCGACGGCGAGCGCGAGATCGAGGTCGCGCGCGGCGAGCGCTACGAAATCTCGCTCGACTGGCGCGGACCGCTGACGGTCGACGTCGGCCGCACGCTGCGCTACGCGTCGTCGCGGCAATTGCTGCGCAGCGCCGGCGCGTGGCGCGACTGAGCATCCGGTTTGATGCAGGACGCTTCGCCATCCAGCACGATTTTCAAGGAGACATCGTCATGACAACCGTTCTCGAAGGACAGGTCGCCATCGTCACCGGCGGCGCGCGCGGCATCGGCCGCGGCATCGCGCTGACGCTTGCCGGCGCGGGCGCCGACATCCTGCTGGCCGACCTGCTCGACGACGCGCTCGACGCCACCGCGCGCGAGGTGCGTGCGCTCGGCCGCCGGGCGGCGGTCGCGAAGGTCGACGTCACGCAGGCCGCGCAGGTCGACGCGATGGTCGCGCAGGCGCTCGCCGAACTCGGCGGGCTCGACATCCTCGTGAACTGCGCGGGCGTGATCAGCATTCATCCGGTCGCCGAACTGACCGAGCGCGACTGGGATGTCGTGATGGACGTGAACGCGAAGGGCACGTTCCTGGGTTGCCGCGCGGCGCTCGCGCACCTGAAGGCACAGGGTCGCGGCCGGATCATCAACGTCGCGTCGATCGCGGGCAAGGAGGGTTTTCCGAATCTCGCGCACTACAGCGCATCGAAATTCGCGGTCGTCGGCTTCACCAACGCGCTTGCGAAGGAACTCGCGCGCGACGGCGTGACCGTCAACGCGATCTGCCCCGGCATCGTCCGGACCGACATGTGGGACCGGTTGTCCGACGCATGGAAGACCGACGGCGAAACGGTCGAGCAATCGTGGCAGCGGCACCAGTTGACGCTGATCCCGCAGGGCCGCGCGCAGACGCCGGAGGACATGGGCCGGATCGCGCTGTTCTTCGCGACGATGGACAACGTGACGGGCCAGGCCGTGAACGTCGACGGCGGTTTCACGTTCCATTGACGGCCGCCGGCCGTGCAATCCGCCGCCGCGGCACGGACGCGGCGGCATTCGCAGTCAAACCTACCAGGAGACACACATGACCGCTTCGACCCAGCTCAGCAGGGACACGCTGCTGGACGCCTACCGGCTGATGCGCACGATCCGCGAATTCGAGGAGCGCCTGCACGTCGAATTCGCGACCGGGGAGATTCCCGGCTTCGTTCACCTGTACGCGGGCGAGGAGGCGTCCGCGGTCGGCACGATGCTGCATCTCGGCCTCGCCGACTACGTTGCCACCACGCACCGCGGTCACGGCCATTGCATCGCGAAGGGCGTCGACGTGCACGGGATGATGGCCGAGATCTACGGCAAGAAGACGGGCGTCTGCCACGGCAAGGGCGGCTCGATGCACATCGCCGACCTGTCGATGGGGATGCTCGGCGCGAACGGGATCGTCGGCGCGGGCGGCCCGCTCGTGTGCGGCGCGGCGCTCGCGGCGAAGCACAAGAAGACGGGCGGTGTCGGCGTGTGCTTCTTCGGCGACGGCGCGTCGAACCAGGGCGTGATCTTCGAATCGATGAACCTGGCGTCGGTGTGGCGCCTGCCCGCGATCTTCGTCGCCGAAAACAACGGCTACGCGGAAGCGACGTCGTCGAGCTGGTCGGTCGCGACCGACAACATCGCCGACCGCGCGAACGGGTTCGGGATGCCGGGCGTGATCGTCGACGGCTTCGACTTCTTCGCGGTGCACGAAGCGCTCGGCGAAGCCGTCGAGCGCGCGCGCAACGGCGGCGGCCCGACGCTGGTCGAGGTGAAGTTCACGCGCTATTTCGGCCATTTCGAAGGCGATGCGCAAACCTACCGCGCGCCGGGCGAGGTACAGAAGCTGCGCGACGAGAAGGACTGCCTGAAGCATTTCGAGACGCGTGTCGTGCGCGCCGAAGCGCTGACGACGGCCGACCTGCGCGCGGTCGACGCGCAGGTCAAGGCGCTGATCGACGACGCGGTCGCGCAGGCGAAGGCCGCGCCGGTGCCGGATGCCGCCGACCTGCTGGCCGACGTCTACGTGTCGTATCCGTGAGCGCGGCCTGACATCGCGGCCGGCACGGCAAACCGAACATTCCAGGAGACAGACATGGCAAGGAAGATCACTTATTCGCAGGCGATCAACGAAGCGCTCGCGCAGGAAATGGCGCGCGACGACAGCGTGATCGTGATGGGCGAGGACAACGCGGGCGGCGCGGGCGCGCCGGGCGAGGACGACGCATGGGGCGGCGTCCTCGGCGTGACGAAAGGGCTGTTCCACAAGTTTCCGGGCCGCGTGCTCGATACGCCGCTGTCGGAGGGCGGCTACATCGGCGCGGCGGTCGGCGCGGCCGCATGCGGGATGCGGCCCGTCGCGGAACTGATGTTCATCGATTTCATGGGCGTGTGCTTCGACCAGATCTTCAACCAGGCCGCGAAATTCCGCTACATGTTCGGCGGCAAGGCCGTGACGCCGGTCGTGATTCGCGCGATGTACGGCGCCGGGTTGCGCGCGGCCGCCCAGCACTCGCAGATGCTGACGTCGATGTTCACGCACATTCCCGGGCTGAAGGTCGTGTGCCCGTCGACGCCGTACGACGCCAAGGGGCTGCTGATCCAGGCGATCCGCGACAACGATCCCGTGATCTTCCTGGAACACAAGCTGCTCTATACGCGCGAAGGCGACGTGCCGGAGGAGTCCTATGCGATTCCGTTCGGCGAGGCGAACGTGGTTCGCGACGGTGACGACGTGACGATCGTCACGTATGGCCGGATGGTGCATCTCGCGATGGACGCGGCCGCGAAGCTCGCTAAGGACGGCATCCAGTGCGACGTGATCGACCTGCGCACGACGTCGCCGCTCGACGAGGAGACGATTCTCGAAAGCGCCGAACGCACCGGGCGCGTGGTGGTCGTCGACGAAGCGAATCCGCGCTGCTCGATCGCGACCGACATCGCCGCGCTCGTCGCGCAGCGCGCGTTCCATTCGCTGAAGGCGCCGATCGGGCTCGTCACCGCGCCGCATACGCCGGCGCCGTTCGCGAGCGTGCTGGAAGACCTGTACATCCCGTCCGCCGATGCGATTGCGCAGGCGGTCCTGAAGACGAGGAGCTGACACGATGTCGATTCACATGATCACGATGCCCAAGTGGGGGCTGTCGATGGAGCAGGGGCAGGTCAACGGCTGGCTGAAGGCGATCGGCGAACGCGTGACGAAGGGCGATGAGCTGCTCGACGTCGAGACCGACAAGATCTCGTCGGGCGTCGAGTGCGCGTTCGACGGCACGCTGCGCCGGCAGGTCGCGCAGGAAGGCGAGACGCTGCCGGTCGGCGCGCTGCTCGGCGTCGTCGCGGCCGCCGAGGCGAGCGATGCCGACATCGATGCGGCGATCGCCGACTTCCAGCGCGATTTCGTGCCGAGCGCCGCCACCGACGAGGCTGCCGGGCCGCAGCCCGAGAAGGCGCAGATCGGCGGCCGCACGGTGCGCTTCCTGAAGCTCGGCGACGGGGCAGGCACGCCTGCCGTGCTGATCCACGGCTTCGGCGGCGACCTGAACAACTGGCTGTTCAATCACGCGGAACTCGCCGCGCACCGGCCGGTGTGGGCGCTCGACCTGCCCGGTCACGGCGAGTCGGGCAAGGCGCTCGATACGGGCAGCCTCGACGAACTCGCCGATGCGGTGCTCGCGCTGCTCGATGCGCAGCACATCGAGCACGCGCACCTGATCGGCCATTCGATGGGCGGCGCGGTCGCGATGGCGGCGGCCGAGCGCGCGCCGCAACGGGTTGCGTCGCTGACGCTGATCGCGAGCGCGGGGCTCGGCACCGACATCAACCGTGCCTACATCGACGGTTTCGTCGCCGGCAACAGCCGCAACACGCTGAAGCCGCACCTCGGCGCGTTGTTCGCCGACCACGCGCTGGTGACGCGGCAGCTCGTCGAGGATCTCGTCAAGTACAAGCGGCTCGAAGGCGTGCAGGCCGCACTGGAGAAGATCGCGAACGCCGCGTTCGACGGCGCCGCCCAGCGGCGCGTGTTCCGCGACCGGCTCGCGACGCTTGCGCCGCGCACGCTCGTGATCTGGGGCGAGCGCGACCAGGTGATTCCCGCCCAGCATGCGCGGGGCCTGCCTGACGGCGTGCGTGCCGAGGTGATCGCCGGCAGCGGGCACATGGTGCAGATGGAGGCGGCCGCCGACGTGAACCGCCTGATCGTCGCGTTTCTCGGAGCGTGACGATGGCTGCCGCGCCCGAACGATCCAGCCTCACGGCGCTCGGCCAGCCGGGCGCGCGCAGCCGCGACAAGCTCGCGCGCATTCCGGTGCGCGTCGAGCCCGCGGCCGGCGCGGCGCTGCCGAAGCCGCCGTGGCTGCGCGCGCGGCCGATGATGAGCGCGGCGGTGGCCGACATGGCCGCCGTGCTGCGCGAGCATCGGCTGCATTCCGTCTGCGAGGAGGCGATGTGTCCGAACATCGGTGAATGCTTCGCGCAGCGCACCGCGACCTTCATGATCATGGGCGGCCTGTGCACGCGGCGCTGCCCGTTCTGCGATGTCGCGCACGGCCGTCCCGAGCCGCTCGATCCCGACGAGCCGGCACGGCTGGCCGCCGCGGCCGCCGCGCTCGGGCTGCGCTACGTCGTGATCACGTCGGTCGATCGCGACGACCTGCGCGACGGCGGCGCCGCGCATTTCGCCGCGTGCATCGCGGCGGTGCGCGCGAGCGTGCCCGGCATCGGTGTCGAGGTATTGACGCCGGACTTCCGCGGCCGCGTGGCGCGTGCGCTCGATGCGCTGTCGACGGCCTGGCCGGACGTGTTCAACCACAACGTCGAGACGGTGCCGTCGCGCTATCGCGCGGCGCGGCCGGGCGCCGACTATCGCGGTTCGCTCGACCTGCTCTTGCAGGCCAAGCGCGCGCGGCCGGGGCTGGTGACGAAGTCGGGATTGATGCTCGGGCTCGGCGAGCGTGACGACGAAGTGCGCGACACGCTGCGCGACCTGCGCGCGCACGACGTCGACGTGCTGACGCTCGGCCAGTATCTCGCGCCGTCGGCGCACCATCTGCCGGTGCGGCGTTACGTGAGCCCGGAGGCGTTCGCCGCGTGGCGCGGCGAGGCGCTCGCACTCGGTTTCAGGGAAGTCGTCGCCGGCCCGCTCGTGCGGTCGTCGTATCACGCGGCCGACGTGCTGGAGGACGCGTAGCGGGCCGTGCGTCAGGCGGCGGTGGCGGCGGAGGCGTGCGCACGACTCACGCGGCGCAGGTACAGCACGAGCCCGGCGCCCGCGAGCATCAGGCTGACGGTGTTCGCGAACCAGAAGCCGCGCGCGCCCGTCAGCCATGCGGGAGCGATGCCGCCGACGTCGAAGCCGAGCACGTAGCCGCCGCTCAGGCCGATGCCCCACAGCGCGACCGCATAGATCACGGTCGGCACGACGGCGACCTTGTACGCGCGCAGCACGAACGCCGACGTGACCTGCAGCGCATCGAAGCAGTGGTAGCACGCGACGATCGCGACGAGCGGCATCGCGGACGCGGCGACGGCCGGGTTCGGCGTATAGCCGCCGATGATCAGCGGGCGCAGCGTGAACACGAGCACGCCGTAGGCGGCCGCCACGCCGCACGCGAACATCACGCTGTGCCGGCCGAGCAGCCGCGCTTCTTCCGGGCGCCCGGCGCCGAGCGCGCGCGCGACCAGTGTCGACGCCGCCACGCCGATCGACAGCGGCGTCATGTACAGCACCGCGCCGATGTTGCCGGCGATCTGGTGGCCGGCGAGCGTCGTCGTGCCGAACTGCGCGATGAACAGCGCCATGCAGGTGTACGACGTGACCTCGATCAGGTACGACAGGCCCATCGGCACGCCGAGCTTGAGGATGGCCTTCTGGCGTGCCCAGACGGGCCAGCAGAAGCGCGAGAAGATCGCGAGCGGCGCGAACACGTCGAGCTTCGCGAGCAGCGTGTAGCCGATCAGCGCGAGCGCCCAGTTGATCAGCGTGCTGGCGAGCCCGCAGCCCGGGCCGCCCAGGGCCGGCACGCCGAACCCGCCGAAGATGAACCACACGTTGAGCGGAAACTTGAGCAGCAGCGCGCCGATCTGCAGGATCATCGCGAGCCGCGGCTTGCCGGCCGCGTTGGTCAGCGCGTTGTAGATGCGAAAGACGAGGCTGGCGGGCAGCCCGTACGACAGGATGCGCAGGTAGTCGACGGTGCGCTCGTGCAGCGCGGCAGGCGCATGCGCGATGCGCAGCAGCGGCTCGGGAAAATGCAGCAGCAGGAAGCCGGGAATCGCGAGCAGCAGCGCGAGCCACAGCGCCTGGCGTACTTCCTCGCCGATTTCGGCATAGCGCCGCGCGCCGTACAACTGCCCGGTGATCGGCTGCAGCGCGGACAGGATGCCCGTCAGGCCGATATAGATCGACACGTAGATCGACGATCCGAGCCCGAGCGCGGCGAGATCGACGGCCGAGTAGCGGCCGACCATCGCGGTGTCGATCACGCCGAACGCGATGATCGCGAGCTGGCCGACGAGCACCGGCCACGCGAGACCGACGATCCGGCGGATGTCGCCGAACATCGTCAATCGGCCGCCTGGCGGCGCGCCGGACGCCGCTTGACGGGCGTCTTCGGCCGCTCGATGCGCTCGTACAAGCGGAAGCGCTCATCGCGGTCGGCGACGCGGCGGCCTTCCCACACGAGGCGCCACACATACTGCGACATCGCGCTCGGCTCGCCGAAGTCCGAACGATCCTGGCGCAGGATCACGTCGCAGTCGCCGGAGAAGTCGAAGTGCATGTTGCCGAAATACGCGAAGGTCGCGATCTGCGCATCGCCGAGCCGCACGGGCGAGATGCACTCGTAGTCGGACGGCAGGTGCACGGCGATCTGTTGCGCGACATCGCGATAGGTCCGGCCGTAGTTGACGATCGGCAGCCACAGCGTCATCAGCAGCACCCACATCAGCGTGGTGCCGGCGCCCGACAGCACGACGCTGCGCCACAGCACCTTCGGCTGTCGCGAGATGCGCCAGCGCGCGAGGAAGCACCAGCACACCGTGACGATCACCGCGCAGATGAACGACAGGATCTTGAAATGCGGTTCGTAGCCGGGCACGAGCCGCGCGAGGTTGCGTGCGAGCGGATGCGGGAAGCCCGTGAGCGAGGCGAGCCATACGAGCCATACGAAGGTGCCGAGGATCGTGAAGCTCAGCACCGCGAACCAGTCGATCGCATTGATCGCGCCGCGCTTGAGGGTCGGCAGCGCGAACGTCGCGAGCACCGCGAGCGGCGGCAGCAGCAGCATGTACATGCGGTTCGACTGCTGGCTCTGCAGGATCACGAGCGCGACGAGCGGCACGGCAACCGACAGCGGAATCGCGATGTGCGCGCGGCGGCGCATGCCGGCCCAGCTCCACCAGGCCCAGATCGCGAGCGGCCACGCCGGCCACGTGAACAGCGGCAGGTTCTTCGCCGCATAGCCGAGCACGGCGGTCGGCGGCCCCGAGAAGCGCATCAGGCTGCCGTGGATCCACTGGTTGAAGAACCAGGCGGCGTCGTCGGGCGCCGCGACGAAGGCGGCGAGCGGCCACAGCGCGAAGATCGCGGCCGCGAGCGGCACGCCGACCAGCGGCAGGCGCAGGTTGCGCATCTCGGGCGTGACGAGCCACAGCGCGGCCGTGCCGGCGAGCAGCGCGGCGACCAGCACGGGGTTGCCCGACAGCGCGACGAGGCCGATCGCGACGCCCCACCACAGCGCGCCCTGCAGCGGCTTGTCGATGCCGCGCACGATTCCGTACACGAGCATCGCGATCCACGCGAACTGCGCGAGCTGCGGCGTCGTTTCATGGCCGCGTTCCGCGAGGCCGAAGCACGCGACGAGCACCAGCAGCGCGCCGTCGGCGAGCGTGCGGCCGTAGTCGCGCGGCTCGGGTTCGCCGCCGAATGCGTATTTGAACGGCTGCACCTCGGCGCGCCGGCCGAGCAGGTAGGCCGCGTACCAGACGAAGGCGCACGCGACGCAGAACAGCACGCCGGTGTCGACGCGCGACGCGTTGCTGGCATCGACCCACGGGCCGAGGCTGCGGATCGACAGCGCGCCGAGCCAGTAGCCGAGCGGTCCGTCGGTCGTGATGAACTTGCCGACCAGGTTCGGCAGCAGCCAGTCGTGCCAGCTGCCCTTGGCCATCGTCCACATCACGCCGAAGCCCGCCGCGTCCTCGTTTTTCCACGGGTCGCGGCCGAACAGGCCGAACGCCGCGTAGACGAGGCAGAGCGTGAGCAGCAGCCAGCGCGGGAGCGCGCGCGTGGCGGAGGCGGTGAGACGGACGACAGGCTTCATGCAGATGAGCGTTTTGTTATGGGCGGGCGCCTGGCGCGGTTGCGCGCGGGCGAGCCGGTTTCGAGCATCCGGCATTGTAGACGCGCCGGCCGCGCCGCGTCAGGTCGATGCCCGGACGCTTCCGGGCGAGCAGAGACGAAAAAGGGCAGCCTGGGCTGCCCTTTTGTGCGATGCCGATGCGAAGCTTACTTCGCGATCTTGCCGCTGGCGCGTGCGCCGAACTTGTTCTTGAACTTCTCGACACGGCCTGCCGTGTCCATGATCTTTTGCTGACCCGTGTAGAACGAGTGCGATTCCGACGACACTTCGATCTTGGCGAGCGGATAGGTCTTGCCTTCGTGGTCGATGGTTTCACGCGTCTGGATCGTCGAGCGCGTGATGAACTTGAAGCCGTTCGACATGTCTTGGAAGACGACTTCGCGGTAGTCCGGGTGAATGCCAGGTTTCATGATTTTCCTTGGTGAGAGCGGTAGCCAACCCGCCGCTTGCCGTGCCTTGCCGCCCAAACTGGCGCGATTCGGTTGACGTCAAGCCCGGCGCGAGCCACTTGCCTAAGGTCGAAAAGCGGCGATTATGCCAGAAAATCAGATGGTTGACGAATAATTTTCACGGTGCGTCGAGTGCGCCGGTGCCGGCCGGATCCTGCCGGTAGTAACGCGCGAGCAGCCGGTACAGCTCCGGAAATTCGGACTCGAACGCTTTCGGCCGCACGAACAGCGCCTCGCTGCACACCGCGAAGAACTCCGACGGGTGGTCGGCCGCATACGGATCGATCAGCGAGTCCCGCTCGAAGCGCGCCCATGCACGGTCCGGCACCGCGTCGACGCGTGCGCAGAACTGGTCGTACGCGTGTTCGAACACGTCGGACCAGGCCTGCGCGTCGAGGTGCGGCGCGTGCCAGCGGCGAAATAGGGGCGGATAACCGTCGGCCGCGCCGTTGACCATGTCGATCTTGTGCGCGAATTCGTGGATCACGACGTTGTACGCGTCCCGGCCGTCCGTCATCTGCGCGTCTTCCCACGACAGGATCACCGGCCCGCCTTCCCAGGCCTCGCCGCTCGCGTCCTGCTCGACCTCGTGGACGACGCCGTCCTCGTCCTGCACGGTCTTGCGGATCACGAATTCGCCCGGATACACGACGACGCCGACCCAGCCGTCGTACAGCGACAGGTCGAGATTCAGCACGGGCAGGCAGGCCTGCGCGGCGATCGCGACGATCATCTCGTCGGTCAGCGCCAGCCCGTGCGCGGTCGAGAACGATTTCTTCGCGATGAACAGGCTCGTCAGCTCGCGCAGCCGGCCGAGCGCGTCGGGCGCCAGCGCCGCGAGGAACGGCAGGCGCTCGACGGTGTCCTGCCACAGCGTGTCGGAAATCGGGTGGCTGCGCAGCGCGCGGTCGCGGCGGCGGTCGTCGAACCAGCGGGTCAGTTTTGAAAGCATGGAGACGGCTGACGATAATCCAAAGCCTGTCTTTTAACTCAATCGATCTCTTTTTGCCATGCCGCGAAGACGCCGCCGACCAGCGCGACGCCCGCCAGGAAGTAAAACCCGTCGAGCGATGCGAGGAACGATGCCTGTTGCGCGACCATTCGCGCGATCGACGCGATCGCGAGGGCGTGCGCCTCGTTCAGCGCGTGGCCGGCCGCGGCGTAGCTGTGCGTCAGCGCGTCGGCGGTCTGCTGGAACAGCGGGTCGAACACGTTCGCACGCTCGACGAGCCGCGTCTGGTGCACGGCGACGCGGTGCTGCTCGACGATGATCACCGACGACGTCGCGAACGAGATCGTCAGTTGCCGCACGATGTTCTTCAGCCGGTAGCCGTGCGTGTATTCGTCGATCGCGAAGATCCGGAACGTCAGGTTCGCGACCGGCAGCACGATGAAGAGCAGCAGCAGCCCGCGCAGCAGCAGCGGGACGATCAGCGCGGCTTCGCCGACCTGCGGCGTCATGCGCGTCATCCATAGCGCGGCCGCGACGGCGATCGCGAACCCCGGCACGACGAACCACTTCTTGTGCGCGACGAGTTTCGCGTAGCGCAGGTACGCGAACAGCGCGGTGGCCGAAATCAGCGACATCGTGCCCACCAGGCGGCCGGCGTTCTCGACCGGATAGCCGAGCCCGCCTTCGAGAAAGCGCGACGTCAGGTAACTGAACCCCGTCGTCTCGTAGTAATAGAACATGTAGAGCAGCAGCCCGACCTGGAAGGTCCGCTCGCGAAACGCATGCAGCCGCACGAGCGGCGTCGGGTGGTTCCACTGGTGATACGCGAACCACGCGAGCGCGCCGACTCCCGCGATCGTCAGCAGGATCAGCATCGGTGAACCGCTGTAGAGCTGGTAGTGCACCTGCTGCAGCACGATCTGCAGCGCGCCCTGCGCGAGCGCGAATACGACGTACGGCCAGAAGTGTCCCGAGCCGCGTTCGTCGTCGGGCGTGCGGCCCGAGTCGGGCAGCGTGAGCAGCGCGAGGATCGCGAAGGCGATGCCGGCCGGTGCCGTGCACGCGAACAGTGCACGCCAGGTCGAATGCGCGACGAGCAGTCCGCCGACGATCGGCGCGAGCGCGCTGCCGAGCAGGATCATGATCAGGAACGCCCGCGTCGCGGGCGGCCGTTCCTGCGGCTTGAAGCTGATCTGGATCAGGATCCGGCAGGCGCCCATCATCGGGCCGATGAAATACCCCTGGAAACCGCGCGCGAACGCGAGTTGCAGCGATGTGTCGGCGAGCGCCGACGCGATTGCGCCGCACGAGAACATCAGCATGCAGCCGGCGACGTAGCGGCGATGGCCGAGCCGGTCGACCCACCATTGCTGCTGCAGGATGCCGAGCACGGCCGTGACCGCGTACGCGCTCGACGACCAGACGAGTTCGTCGGGCGATGCGTTGATGCCGCCCGCGATGTAGCTCGCGAAGAACGAGAAGACCGCGTTGTCGAAATAGTCGATGCCGGTGACGAGCGCGAGCGCCCACGGAAACAGGTCCGTGCGCAGGTTGGCGCGGCTCCACAGCGGCGCTCGGCCGGGCACCGCGTTCATTCGCGATCCTTGCGGGGGCGTCGCGTGCCGGCTTCGGCCCGCCGCTGCGCGATGAGTGCGTCGGGGTTTTCGCCGGCGAGGCGCCGTTCGACGTAGTCGATGTCGTGCTGCAGTTCCTTGCGCAGTGCGACGGCTTCCTTCAGTTCGCGCTGGACGGCCGCGATCCGCCGGTCGAGCGTGTCGATCTGTTCGGCGAGGCCCGTGCGGATGTCGCGCAGCGACGCGTCCGAATAGCGGCGCCGGCCGTCCCCCGTTTCTTCCAGCGGGCGCTTCAGCATTTCGGTGATGCCGTGCAGCGAGAAGCCGAGCGCGCGCAGCCGCAGGATGCGCGCGAAGCGCTCGAGATCGGCTTCGTCGTAGAGGCGGTAGCGGCCTTCGCTGCGCGACGGCGTGACGAGCCCGCGCTCTTCGTAATATTTCAGCGTGCGCGGCGTGACGCCGAGCCGCGAAGCGGCGTCGCTCACGGTCAGCAGTGCGGGGGAGGTGTCGTTCGGCATCGGGCGTCGCAGGGGCGGGGCGATGACGCGATTATAGATCAACCTGTACGTTCACGTTCAGGTTGAGGCGAAAAAACGGCCGCCGGGCTGGATGCGCGGGCGGCCGTTTTGCGAGGCGAGGGCGATCAGCCGCCGCGACGCATCAGGTCGAAGAACTCGGAGTTGCTCTTCGTCTGGCGGATCTTGTCGAGCAGGAATTCCATCGCCTCGACTTCGTCCATGTCGTGGATGAACTTGCGCAGCACCCAGATCTTTTGAAGGATCTCGGGCTTGATCAGCATTTCTTCGCGACGCGTGCCCGACTTGTTCAGGTTGATCGACGGGTAGACGCGCTTTTCCGCGAGACGCCGCTCGAGGTGCACTTCCATGTTGCCGGTGCCCTTGAACTCTTCGTAGATCACGTCGTCCATGCGGCTGCCGGTTTCGATCAGCGCGGTGCCGATGATCGTCAGCGAACCGCCTTCCTCGATGTTGCGCGCCGCGCCGAAGAAGCGCTTCGGACGCTGCAGTGCGTTCGCGTCGACACCGCCCGTCAGCACCTTGCCCGACGCCGGGATCACGGTGTTGTACGCGCGGGCGAGACGCGTGATCGAGTCGAGCAGGATCACGACGTCGTGCTTCATTTCGACGAGGCGCTTGGCCTTCTCGATCACCATTTCGGCGACCTGGACGTGGCGCGTGGCCGGTTCGTCGAACGTCGAGGCAATCACCTCGCCGGCGACCGAGCGCTGCATTTCGGTCACTTCTTCAGGGCGTTCGTCGATCAGCAGCACGAACAGGATCACGTCCGGGTGGTTCTGCTTGATCGCGTGCGCGATGTGCTGGAGCATCACGGTCTTGCCCGACTTCGGCGACGCGACGAGCAGGCCGCGCTGGCCCTTGCCGATCGGCGCGATCATGTCGATGATGCGGCCCGTGACGTTTTCTTCGCCGCGCATTTCGCGCTCGAGCGACAGCGGCTTGTTCGGGTGCAGCGGCGTGAGGTTCTCGAACATGATCTTGTGTTTCGAGGCCTCGGGCGGCTGCCCGTTGACTTTGTCGACCTTCACCAGCGCGAAGTAGCGCTCGCCGTCCTTCGGCGTGCGGACTTCACCTTCGATGGTGTCGCCGGTGTGCAGGTTGAAGCGGCGGATCTGCGACGGGCTGATGTAGATGTCGTCGGTGCTGGCGAGATACGACATTTCCGGCGAGCGCAGGAAACCGAAGCCGTCCGGCAGCACTTCGAGCGTACCGTCGCCGAAGATCGTCTCTCCCGTCTTGGCGCGCTTTTTAAGAATGGCAAACATCAACTCCTGCTTGCGCAGGCGGTTCGCGTTTTCGATCTCCAGGCCATTGGCCATTTCGATCAGTTCGGAGACGTGCAGAGACTTGAGCTCGGATAAATGCATACGGAGAACCCGCCAGGGAGGAGAAGCGACGAAAGAAATAAGGGAGGAGGGCGAGCGGAAGCGCTCAGAGACTTAAATGCGTCTTGTCGACGTTTTTTAATTCTAGCATAGGCCGATTCGCGCTTGAGCGAGCGATCGGCGGCTTGGCGACGGACGTGTTGCCGGCTGACAACACGTCCGTGAGCCTGCCCGTATTACAGGTGGCTGTCCAGGAATGCGGTGAGCTGCGACTTCGACAGCGCGCCGACCTTCTGCGCGGCGGCCGCGCCGTTCTTGAACAGGATCAGCGTCGGGATGCCGCGCACGCCGAACTTCGCGGGCGTCGCCTGGTTGTCGTCGACGTTGATTTTCGCGATCTGCAGCTTGTCGCCGTAGTCCTTCGCGACTTCGTCGAGGATCGGGGCGATCATCTTGCACGGGCCGCACCATTCGGCCCAGAAATCGACGAGCACGGGCTTGTCGGACTTGACGACGTCCTGTTCGAACGATGCGTCGCTGATGTGTTTGATCTGTTCGCTCATTGGGTCAATACCTCTTACGGTTCGGGGACTGCCTGCTTGCGCGTTGCGGCGTACCGGCCGCCGTAGGCTGCCGGCCGCTGCGGCAGGTCACTCCGCTCCCCGGAAAGGAGAGGCGTGGGCGCTGCATGCCGCGGCTCGCGGGTCGTTCGGGCGTCATATTAGCCTAAATTGCTATCTGCTGCGGGCGGCGATAGTAGCCGCTACGCGAGTAGGGGTACGACGCGGCGTTCGACCGTTGTGCCACGCAGGTGGAGGCTGGCCGGCGGATTACAAGGGGCGGGTGCGCATGTGCGTCGTGCGAACGGATGGCGCGCCGGTTTGCCCGGCGATATTTGCATTGAGGCGAACAAACGGTCGCATTTGTCCGGGAGCGGTGATAGAATATGCCGTGACGGGCCTCCTCGCATGGTGGGGCGGTGAACCTGGTCAGGTCGGGAACGAAGCAGCCACAATCGTTTTCCGCCAGTGCCGAGGGTTGGGCTCGTCACCTTCCTTCTCGCCCCGTTCGCCGGGCGTTTTTTATTTCCGCGTCACACTCCGTTCGACCCGTACCTTGCCCGTTCTCCGCACCGTTTCGCGTGTCGGCGCGACGCAGCGTTACTGATACAATTTCCCGATGACCTATCAAGTTCTCGCACGCAAGTGGCGTCCGAAGGATTTCGCTTCGCTCGTCGGCCAGGAGCACGTCGTCAGGGCGCTCACGCACGCGCTCGACGGCGGGCGTCTCCATCACGCCTATCTGTTTACCGGAACCCGCGGTGTCGGCAAGACGACGCTGTCGCGGATCTTCGCCAAGGCGCTCAACTGTGAAACCGGCGTCACGTCGCAGCCCTGCGGCGTGTGCCGCGCCTGTCGCGAGATCGACGAGGGCCGTTTCGTCGACTACGTCGAAATGGATGCCGCGAGCAACCGCGGCGTCGACGAGATGGCCGCGCTGCTCGAGCGCGCGGTGTACGCGCCCGTCGATGCGCGCTTCAAGGTCTACATGATCGACGAAGTGCACATGCTGACGAACCACGCGTTCAACGCGATGCTGAAGACGCTCGAAGAGCCGCCGCCGCACGTCAAGTTCATCCTCGCGACGACCGATCCGCAGAAGATTCCCGTCACCGTGCTGTCGCGCTGCCTGCAGTTCAACCTCAAGCAGATGCCGGCCGGGCACATCGTGTCGCATCTCGAGCGGATCCTCGGCGAAGAGCGCATCACGTTCGAGCCGCAGGCGCTGCGCCTGCTCGCGCGTGCGGCGCAGGGCAGCATGCGCGATGCGCTGTCGCTCACCGACCAGGCGATCGCCTATTCGGCGAACGAAGTGACCGAGTCGGCCGTGTCGGGCATGCTCGGCGCGCTCGACCAGACTTACATGGTGCGCCTGCTCGACGCGCTCGCGGCCGGCAGCGGCCCCGAAATCCTGACGATCGCCGACGAAATGTCGCTGCGCAGCCTGTCGTTCTCGACCGCGCTGCAGGATCTCGCGAGCCTGCTGCACCGGATCGCGTGGGCGCAGTTTGCGCCGGGATCGGTACTCGACGAATGGCCGGAAGCGGCCGACCTGCGCCGCTTCGCGGAGACGTTGAGTCCCGAGCAGGTTCAGCTGTTCTATCAGATCGCGACGGTCGGTCGCGCGGAGCTCGGTCTCGCGCCGGACGAATATGCCGGTTTCACGATGACGCTGCTGCGGATGCTCGCGTTCGAGCCGGCTGTTGCCGCCGGCGGTGCGCCGGGCGGCCAGCCGTCCGTGCCGCGTGCCGTGCCCGCTCCGCGCGCTGCCGCGGCATCGGCCGCTGCGGCGAAGCCGGTGTCGGCTGCGCCCGCCGAGGCGGCGCGTCCGCCGGCTGCGGCGGCTGCGCCGATCGTACCCGCCGCGCGTCCGGCGCCGGCTCGATCCGGCGAAGAAGCCAGCCCGCCGGCCGCGAAGCCGGTTGCCGTTCAGGCGCAGGCGCCTGCGCCGGTCGACGCACCTGTCGTCGAAACGCAGCCGGCTGGAACGGATGCCGCGCAGCAAGCGGCGCCGGCCAGCGACGTGCCGCCACCCGCCCGCAACGAACCCGAGCCGCCCGCGGCCGGCGTCGCTGCGGTTGCATCGCGAATCGAGGAGCCGGCCGCACCGGCCGCGCCGGCACCGCGCGCTGCGTCGCCGGAACCGGCTGCCCGTCCGGCCGCGCGCGCAGGCGGTGCCGCCGCCGCGCTCGACGTGCTGCGCAATGCAGGAATGCGCGTGTCGTCCGATCGCGGGCGTGCGGGCGCCGCGCCGAAGCCGGTCGCCCAGCCGGTCGTCGAAAAGCCGGCCGCGCCGCGTCCCGCCGTGCAGGTGCCGACGCCGCGTGCTGCCGCCCGTGCGCCGCAGGCTGCCGATGCGCGCCCGACGTCGCCGCCGTGGGAGGACATCCCGCCCGACGACTACGTGCCGCTCAGCGCCGACGAGATGTTCGGCGGCCCTGACGACGGCTTCGTGCCGGTGTTTGACAGCGGCCCCGACGATGTGCGCGTGACGCCGAAGCCGGCGGAAGCGCGTCCGTCCGCGCCGGTCGACACGCGCCCGTTGCCGCCCGCGATCGCGCTGGATCCGGTCGGTTTCGACGGCGAATGGCCGGCGCTGGCCGCGCGCCTGCCGCTGAAGGGCGTCGCGTACCAGCTCGCGTTCAACAGCGAACTGACGGCCGTCGATGCGACCACCCTGAAACTTTCGGTGCCGGTGCCGCAGTACGCGGACGCTGCGCAGGTGGCGAAGCTGAAGGCGGCGCTGGCCGATGCGCTCGGCAAGCCGGTCGAGGTAGCCGTCGAGGTCGGGCCCGCGCGGCGCACCGCGGCGGCGCTCGACGCGGCCGCGCGCGCGGCACGCCAGCGCGAGGCCGAGCAGGAGATTCACGGCGATCCGTTCGTCCAGCAGCTCGTGCGCGACTTCGGTGCGCGCATCGTCGACGGCTCGATCCGTCCGCTCGCCGATTCGGCGCCGGACGGCGTGCCGCCGACGCTGCATTGAACTGACCGCCCCGCGACAGGCACAATCACGCCCCGCACACATTGGCCGGCACGCGCCGCGTGCCGGTTTTCACACGATCAAGAAGGAGTATTCCCATGTTGAAAGGCAACCTCGCCGGACTGATGAAGCAAGCGCAGCAAATGCAGGAAAACATGAAGAAGATGCAGGAGCAGCTTGCGCTGATCGAAGTCGAAGGGCAGTCGGGCGCCGGCCTCGTCAAGGTGACGATGACGTGCCGCAACGAAGTGCGTCGCGTCGCGATCGACCCGAGCCTGCTCGCGGACGACAAGGACATGCTCGAGGATCTCGTCGCCGCGGCGTTCAACGACGCGGTGCGAAAGGCCGAAGCGACGTCGCAGGAAAAGATGAGCGGCATGACGTCGGGCCTGCCGCTGCCCCCGGGCTTCAAGCTGCCGTTCTGAGCGCGGCGTCCGTGCCACCGTTTGCCGCCGTATGAAACAGCCGTCCGCCCTGTCCGCTCTCGTCGAAGCGTTGCGCGTGCTGCCCGGTGTCGGGCCGAAATCCGCGCAGCGCATGGCGGTCCACCTGATGCAGCACGACCGCGAGGGCGCGGAGCGGCTCGGCCGGTCGCTGCTGTTCGCGACCGAGCACCTGCAGCACTGCGAGAAGTGCAACACGTTCACCGAAGCGCAGATCTGCGAGGTCTGCAGCGACGAGGAGCGTGATCCGACGCTGCTGTGCGTCGTCGAGACGCCTGCCGATCAAATCATGCTCGAGCAGACGATGACGTACCGCGGGCTGTATTTCGTGTTGATGGGGCGACTGAGCCCGCTCGACGGGATCGGCCCGAAGGAAATCCATTTCGACCGCCTCGTGCGGCGCGCGTCCGACGGTGTCGTCAAGGAGGTCGTCCTCGCGACCAACTTCACGAACGAGGGCGAAGCCACCGCCCATTACCTCGGCCAGACGCTGAAGGCGCGCGGCCTCGCGGTCACGCGTCTCGCGCGAGGCGTGCCGGTCGGCGGCGAGCTCGAATACGTCGACGCGGGCACCATCGCCCGCGCGATGCTCGATCGCCGCACGATGTAAGCCGGGCGCCGCCGGCAGGCGGCGCCGTTCCTCATGCCAGGGAGACACATGAGCACCACCCAGGGCCCGCTCGCGGGCGTCAAAGTGCTCGAATTCGGAACGCTGATCGCGGGGCCGTTCGCGTCGCGGCTGTTCGCCGAATTCGGCGCGGAAGTGATCAAGATCGAGGATCCGAACGGCGGCGACCCGCTGCGCAAGTGGCGCAAGCTCCACCCGGAGCAGGGCGGCACGTCGCTGTGGTGGTCCGTCCAGGCGCGCAACAAGAAATCGGTCACGCTCAACCTGAAAGCCGACGCCGGCAAGGCGATCGCGCGTCAGCTCGCGAGCGAGGCCGACATCGTGATCGAAAACTTCCGTCCGGGCCTGCTCGAGAAGCTCGGGCTCGGCTACGACGTGCTGTCGGCCGACAACCCGGGCCTCGTGATGGTGCGCCTGTCCGGCTACGGTCAGACGGGCCCGTACCGCGACCGGCCCGGCTTCGGCGCGATCGCCGAATCGATGGGCGGGCTGCGTCACATCACCGGTTATCCCGATCTGCCGCCGCCGCGCATCGGCATCTCGATCGGCGATTCGATCGCCGCGCTGCACGGCGTGATCGGCGCGCTGATGGCGCTCCATCACCGCAAGGTCAACGGCGGCGCGGGGCAGGTGGTCGACGTTGCACTATACGAGGCCGTCTTCAACATGATGGAAAGCGTGGTGCCCGAATACGGCGTGTACGGGATGGTGCGCGAGCGCACCGGCGCGTCGCTGCCGGGCATCGTGCCGTCGAATACCTATGCGTGCCGCGACGGCAGCATCGTGATCGGCGGCAACAGCGACCCGATCTTCAAGCGGCTGATGAAGGCCATCGAACGCGACGACCTCGCCGACGATCCCGCGCTTGCGCAAAACGACGGGCGCGTGCCGCGTACGCAGGAGATCGACGACGCGATCGCCGCGTGGCTCGCGCCGCGCACGATCGACGAGGCGCTCGTCGTGCTCAACGCGGCCGACGTGCCGGCCGGGCGCATCTACAGCGCCGCCGACATGTTCACCGATCCGCAGTTCGTCGCGCGGCAGATGATCCAGCGTTTCAAGCTGGCCGACGGTACCGACATTCCGCTGCCGAACATCACGCCGAAGCTGTCGGATACGCCGGGTGAAACGCGCTGGCTCGGGCCGGAACTCGGCGAGCATACGGACGAGGTGCTGCGCGGCCTCGGCTACGACGCGCAGGCGATCGCCGCGCTGCGCGAAGCGGGCGCGATCTAGGGGAAGCGCCCGCGGACCTGTCGCGTCGCGCCAGATCCGCGACGGGACGGCTTTCGAGAAGGAAAACCCGGGGCAGCCACGCGTTTTCCCGGGCATGCGGAAGGCCGCCGCGCAATGCGGCGGCGCACCGTGCGCGCATGCGTGCCCCGTCCGTCCGCGCTCGCCGGACTGTCGCTCTCGCGCCATCTTTCCTCGGTTACAATCGCCGGATGCGAATCCTACTCAGCAACGACGACGGCTATCTTGCCCCCGGTCTCGCCGCGCTCAGCGAAGCGCTGCAGCCGCTGGGCGAGCTCACGGTGATCGCGCCCGAGCAGAACTGCAGCGGCGCGTCGAATTCCCTCACGTTGTCGCGGCCGCTGTCGGTGCAGCGTGCGGCGGGTACGGGTTTCTTCTACGTGAACGGCACGCCGACCGATTCGGTGCACGTCGCGTTGACGGGGATGGCCGGCGCGAGGCCGGATCTCGTCGTTTCCGGAATCAACAACGGCCAGAACATGGGCGAAGACACGCTCTATTCAGGGACAGTTGCGGCCGCCACCGAAGGCATCATGTTCGGCGTGCCGGCCATCGCCTTCTCGCTGGCCGACAAGGGCTGGGCCCATCTGGCGGACGCCGCGCGCGTCGCCGCGGAAATCGTCGAGCACTACCTCGCGCATCCGCTGCCGGGCAACCCGCTGCTGAACGTCAATATTCCGAACCTGCCGTACGACGCGCTGAAGGGCTGGCAGGTCACGCGCCTGGGCAAGCGTCATCCGTCGCAGCCGGTGATTCGCCAGACCGACCCGCGCGGCGAGCCGGTCTACTGGATCGGCGCGGCGGGCGCGGCGCTGGACGCGAGCGACGGCACCGATTTCCACGCCGTCGCAAACGGTTTCGTGTCGATCACGCCGCTGCAGCTCGACCTCACGCATACGCAGATGCTGCCCGCGACGCGCGAATGGGCGCGCGCCGGAGGGCGGGCTTCATGAGCGGCGAGCGCGCGAAGCGGTTTCCGCTCGCGCTCGAAGATCTCAAGCGAGCGCCACGCAAATCGGAAGGTCGGACCGGTGAACGCCATGCGGCGGGCGCGGTGTCGAAGGCGGCCGACAAGCCCGCTGCCGTGCTGAAACCGGTTGCGGTAAAGCCCGCTGCCGGGCGGTCGGCGTTGCCCGGTCCCGTCGCCGCGAAGCCCGCGACCGCGCCGAAGCCGACCGCGCCGAAGCCCGCGATGCCGAAACCGGCTGCGCCGAGCGTCGCGCCGGCCGGCGCGTTCGCGCTCACGTCGGAACGGGTGCGCGAGCGGATGGTCGAACGACTGCGCGTGAACGGTGTGACCGACGCGCGCGTGCTGGACGCGATGGCCGCGGTGCCGCGCCACATGTTCGTGGATCCGGGGCTCGCGACGCAGGCCTACGAGGATTCGGCGTTGCCGATCGGCCACCAGCAAACCATTTCCAAGCCGTCGGTCGTCGCGCGCATGATCGAGCTCGCGATGGCCGGCCGCACACTCGAGCGCGTCCTCGAGATCGGCACGGGATGCGGCTATCAGGCCGCCGTGCTGAGCCACGTGGCACGCGACGTGTATTCGATTGAACGCATCAAGCCGCTCTACGAGCGCGCCAAGCTGAACCTGCGGCCGCTGCGCGTGCCGAACATCCGTCTGCACTACGGCGACGGGCGTGTCGGCCTGCCGTCCGCGGCCCCGTTCGACGCGATCGTGATCGCGGCGGCGGGGCTCGACGTGCCGCAAGCGCTGCTCGAGCAGCTCGCGATCGGCGGGCGGCTCGTCGCGCCGGTCGGCGCGCAGAGCGGGCAGCACCAGGTGCTCACGCTCGTCGAGCGCGTCGCGCACGCGCAATGGCGAGAGTCCCGGCTTGATCGCGTTTTCTTTGTCCCTTTAAAATCCGGAGTGATTTGAAACCGATGAGTATGTTGCGCGCGATGCAAAACAACCGATCCAGGGAACCGCTCACGCTCGCCCAGCGCGCGATCTGTGTGGCTGCGCTCTCCACGCTACTGGCCGCCTGTGCGACGCGGCTCGACAACGCGCCTGTCGTCGATCGCTCCGGCTCGCTCGGCACGACCGGCGCCGCGCAGCCCGCGGTGCCGCTCGGCCCGCCGCCGCCGGGCTTCTACCGCGTGAAACCGGGCGACACGCTGTACCGGATTGCGCTCGAGAACGGGCAGAACTATCGCGACATCGCGTCGTGGAACAACCTGGCGAACCCGAACCAGATCGAAGTCGACCAGTTGCTGCGCGTGGCGCCGCCGGGCGGTGCCGCCGTTGCGGGCGCACCGGCCACCGCGCCGATCGCGGGTGCGGCCGTGGCGACCGCGCCGCTGAGCAGCGGTCCGGCCACGCCGGCCGCCGGCACGTCGTCCACGCTCGCGACGCCGCCGGCCGCGGCGACCGGATCCAGCGATACGGCGGCGGCTCCGAGCGGCCCCGTGACGTTCGCATGGCCCGCCCGCGGCCCCGTGCTGAACGGGTTCGACGACGCGAAGAACAAGGGTGTCAATATCGGCGGGTCCGCCGGCGAGGCCGTGAAGGCGGCAGCGGACGGCCGCGTCGTTTACTCCGGCAATGGTCTGCGTGGTTACGGCAACCTCATTATCATCAAACACGATGCAACTTACCTCACGGCGTATGCACACAATCGCGCTTTGATGGTAAAAGAGGGGGACGCGGTAACGAAGGGGCAGAAGATCGCCGAGATGGGTAACAGCGACGCCGACCGCGTGATGCTGCATTTCGAGGTTCGCCGGCAGGGTAAGCCTGTCGATCCGCTGAAGTATTTGCCGCCTCAATAACCGAGACGACCATGCCGAAATCGAAGCGCCGCGAGCCGCAAGCCGAATCTGAGAAGATCAGTCGTGCCACGCAAGCATCGGTGGGGCGAGCTGGTGCTTCGACGGACGACGAGGACGATATCGCGGACAACGAGCGCGATATCGAGGCACGCGACGCCGAGGTGGACGGCGGCGACGACGAGCGCGAAGGCCGCCCGGAAGCATCGCCCGATGTCGACGATTTCCGCACGCTGCTGCAGGCCGAGCTCACGGCCGACACGATCCAGCATTACCTGAACCGAATCAGCGTGAAGCCGCTGCTGACCGTCGAGGAAGAGCAGCGCTATTCCCGCCTGGCGAAGGCCGGCGAATTCGAGGCGCGGCAGGTGATGATCGAGCGCAACCTGCGTCTCGTCGTCAGTATCGCGAAGGGGTATCTGAACCGCGGCGTCCCGCTGCTCGACCTGATCGAGGAAGGCAACCTCGGCCTCATGCACGCGATCGAGAAGTTCGACCCGACGCGCGGGTTCCGTTTCTCGACCTATGCGACGTGGTGGATCCGGCAGAGCATCGAACGGGCGATCATGAACCAGGCCCGCACGGTGCGCCTGCCCGTGCACGTGATCCGCGAGCTGAACCAGGTGCTGCGCGCGAAGCGCCACCTCGAAAAGAATTCGATGTCGACGGGCGAGGCGGCCGAGCGCCGCGAAGCCAGCATCGACGACATCGCCTATCTCACCGGCAAGACCGCCGAGGAAGTCACCGACATCCTCGCGCTCAACGAGCATACGGCGTCGCTCGACGCGCCGCTCGACCTCGATCCCGCGAGCAGCCTGCTCGACCTGTTGCCCGACGACCAGAGCCAGTCGCCCGATGCCGAGGTGCAGCACCGCGAGCTCGAGACGCTGACGCGCGCATGGCTGTCGCGTCTGTCGGACAAGCATCGGCACGTGATCGAACGCCGCTTCGGCCTGAACCACATCGAACCGGCGACGCTCGAGGAGCTCGCCGACGAGATGGGGCTGACGCGCGAGCGCGTGCGGCAGATCCAGCAGGAAGCGCTGGTGCGCCTCAAGCGGTTCTTTGCCTCCAACGGCGTGCGCAAGGACGCCGTTCTGTAACCGATGACTCCGATTCTTGTTTTTGACATCGAGACGATTCCCGATGTCGACGGCATTCGCCGTCTGGAAGACCTCCCTGCAACGCTCGACGATGCCGCGGTGGCGGAGCATGCATTCGCCGCGCGCCGCGAGAAGACCGGCAGCGATTTCCTGCCGCATCACCTGCAGCGGATCGCCGCGATCTCGTGCGTGTTCCGCGACAACAACGGTTTTCGCGTGCGCTCGCTCGGCACGCCGCAGGACAACGAAGCGACGCTGATCCAGTCGTTCTACCGCGTGATCGAGAAATACACGCCGCAGCTCGTGTCGTGGAACGGCGGTGGCTTCGACCTGCCGGTGCTCCATTATCGCGCGCTCGTGCACGGTATCCCCGCGACCCGCTACTGGGATCTCGGCGAGGACGACCGCGAATTCAAGTGGAACAACTACATCTCGCGCTATCACACGCGGCATACCGACCTGATGGACGTGCTCGCGATGTATCAGGCGCGCGCGAACGCGCCGCTCGACGCGCTGGCGAAGCTGTGCGGCTTTCCGGGCAAGCTCGGGATGGACGGCAGCCAGGTGTGGCCGGCGTTCCGCGATGGCCGGATCGACGAAATCCGCAACTATTGCGAAACCGACGTCGTCAACACCTATCTGCTGTACTGCCGGTTCCAGTTGATGCGCGGCGGCCTGACACCGAGCGAGTATGCGGACGAGATCCTGATCCTGAAGAATGCGCTCGCGCTCGAGCCGGCGCCGCACTGGGTCGAGTACCTGGCCGGCTTCGACGCGTAGCGCGGGCGGCCGGCGCCGCAATCGGCGCGGTCAGGCCAGCTCGAGCAGCACGGGCTGATGGTCGGACGCGCGCACGTCGCCGTCGATCTCGCAATACATGACGCGCGGCAGCAGCGTCTCGGTCACGAATACGAAGTCGCACGCGAGCGGCCCTTCCGGCCATTGCGCCGTATCGTGGACGCCGGCCGTCGGTGGCGGCGCGCGGCCCGGGTGTCGCGCGACCCATGCGTCGACGAAGCGCGGCGCGTCCGCGATCGGGGCCAGGAAGCGCCGGTACGCGTCGCTGTCGAATGCGCTGTTGAAGTCGCCGCAGACGATCGCATCGCACGGCTGGCCGGTCGCGCTGAACGGTCCCTCGGCAGTCTCTGCCGGCGCCGGGTGTTTCGCGTGCGCGCAGGCCTCGCGATGCCGGCCGCGCAACGCATCGACCTGTGCGAGCCGCTGGCGCGCCGAATAATATTCCAGATGGGTCGTCACCACGCGCAGCGCGCCGAAGGGCGCCTGCAGTTCGACGTCGAGCGCGACGCGCGGCATCGACGGCGCGCCGGCGTCGGCCGGCCACGGCAGCCACTGGCGCAGCACGCGCCCGACCGGCAGCCGCGTCGCGATCGCATTGCCGAACTGGCGGCGCGATGCGCCCGGTTCGATTGCCGGCAGATCGGCGCCGATCGCTTCGATGATCGTGTAGCCGGGCAGCCGCGCCGCGAGTTCGGCGAACTGGTCGGGGCCCGGCTGCCCGGGCAGTGCGCCGAAGCCGCGCGTGACCTCCTGCAGGCACAGCACGTCGAAATCGCCGAGCCGCCGGATCGTCGAGACGGTGCGGGAAAGGTCGACGACGCCGTCCGCGTCCCGACCCCATTGGATGTTCCAGTCGATCAGTCGCATGGTCGAATCTCCTGCCGGTTGGGCGTCGGGCGTCAGGGCCGCGCCCTCGCGCGTTCCAGTGTCTTGCGCGCCCGTGGGCCGTGGGCTGTCAGCCGGCTGCGCGAGTTTCGGCGCCATGCAGGGCCGTCCCTGATCGAGTATCGACGGTCGCGCCATCCAAAGCGGGCGGTACGGGCCTTCGTCGTCTACAATCTCGCCTTCTTCAACGTTTGTCAGGAAAAGCTGGTGTCCGAAGCCGTCCCCACTTCTGCGCGCAAATCGAAAAATGCGCCCGTCGCGCCCGGGCCCGCCCCGGTTCTCGAGATCGAATCGCTCGACATGGAAGCGCGCGGTGTCGGCCGCACGATCACCGAGGACGGCGAGCCGGGCAAGGTCATCTTCGTCGAGGGCGCGTTGCCGGGCGAACGCGTGACCTATTCGAGCTACCGCCGCAAGCCGAGCTACGAGCAGGCGACGGTTGTCGATATTCTGCGCCCGAGCGTGATGCGCACGCAGCCGAAATGCAAGTTCTTCGGTACCTGCGGCGGCTGCTCGATGCAGCATCTCGACATGCGTGCGCAGGTGGCGGTCAAGCAGCGCGTGCTCGAGGACAACCTGTGGCACCTGGCGAAGCTGCGCGCGGAAACGATGTTCGCGCCGATCCACGGCCCGTCGTGGGGCTATCGCTATCGTGCGCGGCTGACCGTGCGCAACGTGGCGAAGAAGGGCGGCGTGCTGGTCGGGTTCCACGAGAAGAAGAGCAGCTACGTTGCCGACATGACGAGCTGCGAAGTGCTGCCGCCGCACGTGTCGGCGATGCTGGTGCCGCTGCGCCGGCTCGTCGAGGGGCTGTCGATCCGCGATCGGATGCCGCAGATCGAGCTGGCGGTCGGTTCGCAAGTCACGGCGCTCGTGCTGCGCGTGCTGGAGCCGATCAATGCGGACGATGAAGCGCTGCTGCGCGCGTTCGCGGACGAGCACAAGGTGCAGTTCTGGCTGCAGCCGAAGGGCCCGGACACGGTGACGCCGTTCTATCCGCTCGACGTGCCGCTCGACTACACGCTGCCGGAATTCGGCATCCGCATGCCGTTCAAGCCGACCGACTTCACGCAGGTCAATCATCAGATCAACCGTGTGCTGGTGGGGCGTGCGCTGCGCCTGCTGGCGCCGTCGCGCGAAGACCGCGTGCTCGACCTGTTCTGCGGCATCGGCAACTTCACGCTGCCGCTCGCGCGGCTGTCGCGCGAAGTGATGGGCATCGAGGGCAGCGACACGCTGACGACGCGCGCGCTCGCGAATGCACGCGAAAACGGTGTCGACGGCCACACGACGTTCGCGTGCCGGAACCTGTTCGAGGTGACGGGCGACGACCTCCGCGCGCTTGGCGCCTTCGACAAGTTCCTGATCGACCCGCCGCGCGAAGGCGCGCTCGCGGTGTCGAAGGCGCTGGCCGAGATCGCGCAGAGCGGCGCAGGCCCGCTGCCGAAGCGCATCGTCTACGTGTCGTGCAACCCGTCGACGCTTGCACGCGACGCGGGCCTGCTGGTGCACGAGGCCGGTTACCGGCTGAAGGGCGCCGGTGTCGTCAACATGTTCCCGAATACGTCGCACGTCGAATCGATCGCGCTGTTCGAGCGCGACTGAGCCGGGCGGCGGGCGTAAAAAAACCGGCCCGAAGGCCGGTTTTTTCATGGGGTCCCGCGAACGTCAGTTGCGGTTGCCGCCGAAGATGCCGAGCAGGGCGAGCAGGTTCGTGAACACGTTGTACAGGTCGAGGTAGATCGCGAGCGTGGCCGAGATGTAGTTCGTCTCGCCGCCGTTCACGACGCGCTGGACGTCGAACAGCATGTATGCGGAGAAGATCGCGATCGCGAGCACCGACACGGTGAGCATCAGCGCCGGCAGTTGCAGGAAGATGTTCGCGACCGACGCGAGCAGGATCACGATCACGCCCATGAACAGCCACTTGCCGAGGCCCGAGAAATCGCGCTTGCTGACGGTGGCGATCGTCGCCATCGCGGCGAAGATGATGCCGGTGCCGCCGAACGCGAGCATGATCAGCGACGGGCCGTTCGAGAAGCCGAGGATGAAGCTCAGCAGCCGCGACAGCATCAGGCCCATGAAGAACGTGAAGCCGAGCAGCACGAACACGCCGGCCGCGCTGTTTTTCGTCCGCTCGATCGCGAACATGAAGCCGAACGCGATCGCGAAGAACGCGAGCAGGCTCATCATCGGGCTCGTGGCGGCGAACAGCGAGAAGCCCGTCGCGACGCCGACCCAGGCGCCCAGCACGGTCGGCACCATCGACAGCGCGAGCAGCCAGTACGTGTTCCGCAGCACGCGGTTGCGCACCTCGGCGGTGCTGACGGAACCGCCGCGGCCGAAATTGTACGGATAGTCGTTCATGGTTTCTCCTAACATTGAACGCGTGAGCGTCCGGGGCCGGTTCGGCGCACGCGGTGTGCGGCGCAGCAAACCGGAGCAGCTATGGCTAAGATACGTTCCGTGCCGGGAGGTTTCAATGGCCGTGCGGCAGAAAACATATGGATTCGGAACCTTTCACGTGTGTAAGGGTTCAATCGCAATGATACACGGGATCGTGCTACAATAGCGGATTCATTTGAACCTGTAACTTCTTAATTTTTTGGAGTTTTTATGGCAATCGAGCGCACCCTGTCGATCATCAAGCCGGATGCGGTGGCAAAGAACGTGATCGGCCAGATCTACAGCCGTTTCGAAGGCGCCGGCCTGAAGATCGTCGCATCGCGCATGGCACATCTGTCGCGTGCTGACGCAGAGAAGTTCTACGCGGTTCACGCAGCGCGTCCGTTCTTCAAGGACCTCGTCGATTTCATGATCTCGGGCCCGGTGATGATCCAGGTTCTGGAAGGCGAAGGCGCGATCCTGAAGAACCGCGACCTGATGGGCGCGACGGATCCGAAGAAGGCGGAAAAGGGCACGATCCGCGCCGATTTCGCCGACAGCATCGACGCGAACGCCGTTCACGGCTCGGACGCTGCGGAAACGGCAGCGGTCGAAATCGCGTTCTTCTTCCCGGAAATGAACGTTTACTCGCGTTAAGCCCTGGCTGACAGCAAGTAGGCAGGATTCAGCGTACGCGGCAAGGCAGCACATCATGACGAGCGAAACTTCCGTCAATCTTCTCGACTTCGATGCCGAGGGTCTTGTCGCGTACTGCGGCAGCCTGGGCGAGAAGCCGTTCCGCGCCAAGCAGTTGCAGCGCTGGATCCACCAGTACAACGCCGGCGATTTCGACGGCATGACCGATCTCGCGAAGTCCCTGAGAGAAAAGCTCAAGGGCCGCGCGTCGATCGTGATGCCCGAGATCGCCAGCGATCACGTTTCCACCGACGGCACGCGCAAGTGGCTGATCGACGTCGGAAACGGCAATGCGGTCGAAACCGTATTCATCCCGGAAGAGACGCGCGGCACGCTGTGCGTGTCGTCGCAGGCCGGATGCGCGGTCAACTGCCGCTTCTGTTCGACGGGCAAGCAGGGCTTTTCCCGCAACCTGTCGACAGCCGAAATCATCGGCCAGCTCCGCATGGCCGAATTTGCATTGCGAGCGTCGCTGGGCCGCGCGCCTGGCCCGAACGGCAAGGCCGAACGGGTCGTCACCAACGTGGTGATGATGGGCATGGGCGAGCCGCTCCTGAATTACAGCGCGGTCGTGCCCGCGATGCGGCTGATGCTCGACGACAACGCGTACGGCCTGTCGCGCCGCCGCGTGACGCTGTCCACGTCCGGCGTGGTGCCGATGATGGATCGCCTCGGCGCCGAGTTGCCGGTCGCGCTGGCCGTTTCGCTGCACGCGCCGAACGATGCGCTGCGCGACGAGCTGGTGCCGCTCAACAAGAAGTATCCGCTTCGCGAGCTGATGGCTGCATGCCAGCGCTATCTGAAAGTCGCGCCGCGTGACTTCATTACATTCGAATACTGCATGCTGGACGGCGTCAACGACACCGAAGCGCATGCGCGCGAACTGCTGGCCGTCACGCGCGACGTGCCGTGCAAGTTCAATCTGATCCCGTTCAATCCGTTTCCGGAATCGGGCCTCATCCGCTCGAAGCCGGAGCAGATCAAGCGCTTCGCGCAGGTCCTCATCGACGCGGGTGTCGTCACGACCGTGCGCAAGACGCGCGGCGACGACATCGATGCCGCGTGCGGTCAGCTGGCCGGCGCGGTGAAGGACCGCACGCGCCTGGCGGAGCGAACGGGCGCAGCAGGAAAAATCATCGAAGTTCGGGCAGTTTGACGGGGGCACCTGGCCGGGGACGCCCGAACCCTTTGGCGGTGCAACACGCGAATAGCGATCGGTCGCGGCGCCTCGGCGCCGCGCATGGTATGGACAGTTGCGGGTGTCGGCCGGCAGGGCCGGCGGCGCCCGCCAGTGAAGAAGAATCGACGCGAGGACAAGGATGAGTGAGCCGCAGCCGACTAACGGCGCAGAGACGAATGCCGCGAAACCGGCACCGGCGGGACTGGAATCGCTGGCGGCGGTCGGCAGCCGGCTGGCGCAGCTTCGGGAGACGAAGGGCTGGTCGGTCGACGACGTATCGGCGCGACTCAAGGTCGCACCGCAGAAGCTCCGGGCGCTCGAGGCCGGCGACATCAGCCATCTGCCCGGTGTGACGTTCGCGCTCGGTGTCGTGCGCAGCTACGCGAAGATGCTCGGCGTCGATCCGGAGCCGTTCGCGCAGGCGTTGCGCCGTGAGCGCGGGGTGCCGGAAGTCGACCTGTCGATGCCCGCGTCGTCGGGGACGGATCTGCCGCGCGGCCGCGTGTCGATTCCGCTGGGCGGATCGTCGCGTCATCATCCGTGGCTGTGGGGAACGGCGATCGTCGTCGTCGCGGTGGTCGCCGTACTGATGTGGCACACTGGCGGCGATTCGTCGGGCCTGCTCGCGCGCCTGAAGGGCAATGACGCGGAGCATGCGTCGGCGGCGAGCGCCTCGGCTGCCTCGCCGGCGGCTGCCGAAGAGGCGGCCGCGAGCGGCGCGTCGACCGTCTCCGCCAACGACGTTCCGGCCCCGGCGGCGGCATCCGCGGCGCCGGCGCAGGCAGTGGCATCCGCTGTCCCGGCGCCCGTGGCGACGGCCTCGGCATCGCAGCCGGTCGTGGTCGCGGCGGCGGCGAGCGCCGCCGTGCCGGTCCAGCCGGCGAGCGTCGCGGTCGCGGCAGGCCAGTCGATGATCGAACTGAAGGTCAAGCAGGATTGCTGGTTCAGCGTGCGCGACAAGAACGGCAAGGAGCTGTTCTCGGCGCTGGTGCGGGCCGGCGAGACGAAGCAGGTCGCCGGCGACGGGCCGTTCAAGGTCACGATCGGCAACAAGGCGGGCCTCGACGCAGTCGCGTTCGACGGAAAACCTGTCGATCCGGCAAAATATTCGGCAGCGCGGGGTAATGTGGCACGGTTCACGTTGCCCTGACGTCAAGCGCCGTGGCGAAGGCCTGTCGTCGATCTCGGCAGGCCGTGAGGGCACGGCGCTTTTTCAATTCATGCGCCGTGTCGCGGCGCATTCCGCGTAAATGGATCTATCGATGCAATCCGAAGCTCAATCCCCACGCAGCAGTCAGATTTGTTCAACCGAGCCGGTGTTCGGCGGGCATCAGCCGCGCCGCGTATCGCATGCGGTGGATGTCCGCTGGGGCGGGCAGCTCGTGACGATCGGCGGCGACGCGCCGGTGCGCGTGCAGTCGATGACGAATACCGACACGGCCGACGCGATCGGCACGGCGATCCAGATCAAGGAACTCGCGAACGCGGGCTCCGAACTGGTGCGCATCACGGTCAACACGCCCGAGGCCGCGGCCGCCGTGCCGGCGATCCGCGAGCAGCTCGACCGGATGGGCGTGACCGTGCCGCTCGTCGGCGATTTCCACTACAACGGCCACCTGCTGCTGCGCGACTACCCGGGCTGCGCGGAGGCGCTGTCGAAGTACCGGATCAACCCCGGCAACGTCGGCCAGGGTGCGAAGCGCGATACGCAGTTCGCACAGATGATCGAGGCCGCAGCCAAGTACGACAAGCCGGTGCGGATCGGCGTGAACTGGGGCAGCCTCGACCAGGATCTGCTCGCGCGCATGATGGACGAGAACGGCGCGCGTTCGCAGCCGTGGGACGCGCAGAGCGTGATGTACGAGGCACTGATCCAGTCGGCGATCGGCTCGGCTGAACGGGCGGTCGAACTCGGCCTCGGCCGCGACCGCATCGTGCTGTCGTGCAAGGTCAGCGGCGTGCAGGACCTGATCGCCGTGTACCGCGAGCTCGGCCGCCGCTGCGGCTTTGCGCTGCACCTCGGGCTGACCGAGGCCGGCATGGGCTCGAAGGGCATCGTCGCGTCGACGGCCGCGCTCGGCGTGCTGCTCCAGGAAGGGATCGGCGACACGATCCGCATCTCGCTGACGCCGGAGCCGGGCGCGTCGCGCACGGGTGAAGTGATCGTCGGCCAGGAAATCCTGCAGACGATGGGCCTGCGTTCGTTCGCGCCGATGGTGATCGCGTGCCCGGGCTGCGGCCGCACGACGAGCACGCTGTTCCAGGAACTCGCGATGCAGATCCAGACCTACCTGCGCGAGCAGATGCCGGTCTGGCGCAAGGCGTATCCGGGCGTCGAGAAGATGAACGTCGCGGTGATGGGCTGCATCGTCAACGGTCCGGGCGAATCGAAGCACGCGAACATCGGCATCAGCCTGCCGGGTTCGGGCGAGAACCCGGCCGCGCCCGTCTTCATCGACGGCGAGAAGGTCAAGACGCTGCGCGGCGAGCGGATCGCCGAGGAATTCCAGCAGATCGTCAGCGACTACGTCGCACGCAATTACGGCCGCACCGAGGCCCTGAACTAATTCGTCCACACACACGAACGATGACTGAACAGAAACGCAAGATCGAGAAGCTCACCGGCGTCAAGGGCATGAACGACATCCTTCCGCAGGATGCCGGCCTGTGGGAGTTCTTCGAAGCAACCGTGAAATCGCTGCTGCGCGCATACGGCTACCAGAACATCCGCACGCCGATCGTCGAACACACGCAGCTCTTCACGCGCGGCATCGGCGAAGTCACCGACATCGTCGAGAAGGAGATGTACAGCTTCACCGACGCGCTGAACGGCGAGAACCTGACGCTGCGCCCGGAAAACACCGCGGCCGTCGTGCGCGCGTCGATCGAGCACAACATG
The DNA here is from genome assembly GCF_056856535.1 of Burkholderia sp. L-4. Taxonomy (NCBI): domain Bacteria; kingdom Pseudomonadati; phylum Pseudomonadota; class Betaproteobacteria; order Burkholderiales; family Burkholderiaceae; genus Burkholderia; species Burkholderia sp. L-4. The sequence continues at coordinate 2,058,398 of NZ_JBXEOX010000001.1, read as the reverse complement.
CTGTACGACGGCCCGAAGCGCCTGTGGTACATCGGCCCGATGTTCCGTCACGAGCGTCCGCAGCGCGGCCGCTACCGCCAGTTCCATCAGGTCGGCGTCGAGGCGCTCGGCTTCGCGGGTCCCGATGCGGATGCCGAGATCATCATGATGTGCCAGCGCCTGTGGGACGACCTCGGCCTGACCGGCATCAAGCTCGAGATCAACTCGCTCGGCCTGGCCGAAGAGCGCGCCGCGCACCGCGTCGAACTGATCAAGTACCTCGAACGGTTCGCCGACGTGCTCGACGAGGACGCGAAGCGCCGTCTGTATACGAACCCGCTGCGCGTGCTCGACACGAAGAATCCCGCGCTGCAGGAGATCGCGCAGAACGCGCCGAAGCTGATCGACTTCCTTGGCGAGGCATCGCGCGCGCACTTCGAAGGGCTGCAGCGCCTGCTGCTCGCGAACAACATTCCGTTCAAGATCAACCCGCGTCTCGTGCGCGGCCTCGATTACTACAACCTGACCGTGTTCGAGTGGGTGACCGACAAGCTCGGCGCGCAGGGCACGGTCGCGGCCGGCGGCCGCTACGATCCGCTGATCGAGCAGCTGGGCGGCAAGCCGACCGCCGCGTGCGGCTGGGCGATGGGCATCGAGCGGATTCTCGAGCTGCTGAAGGAAGAGGATCTCGCGCCCGAGCAGGAAGGCGTCGACGTGTATGTCGTGCACCAGGGCGAGACCGCGCGCGAACAGGCGTTCATCGCGGCCGAGCGCCTGCGCGATACGGGCCTCGACGTGATCTTCCACTGCAGCGCCGACGGCGCGACGGCAAGCTTCAAGTCGCAGATGAAGCGGGCCGACGCGAGCGGCGCCGCGTTCGCGGTGATCTTCGGCGAAGAAGAAGTCGCGAACGGCACGGTGGGCGTGAAAGCGCTGCGCGGTGCGGGCGCGGACGGGGAAAAGAACGTTCAGCAGACCGTACCGGTCGAAAGCTTGACCGAATTCCTAATCAATGCGATGGTTGCATCCGCCGAAGACGGCGACGACTGATCGCGCTGGCGTTCGCTCGACAAGAAAGGCCTGAACAGGAAGGAATCGCTCGCCGATGAGTTATCACGACGAACAAGAATCGATTGAAAGTCTCAAGGCGTGGTGGGCCCGCTGGGGCAACCTCACCACGTGGATCGTGCTCGCGGCGCTCGTCGTCGCGGCCGGTTTCAACGGCTGGAACTACTGGCAGCGCCGTCAGGCTGCCGAGGCGTCCGGGCTGTACGAGCAGGTCCAGAAGGCCGCCGCCGCGAACGACAAGGCGACGATGGCCCGCGCGGCCGCCGACATGGAAGACAAGTTCGGCAGCACGCCGTATGCACAGATGACGGCGCTCACGGCCGCGAAGACGCTGTATGCGGCCGGCGACGCGGCGGGCGCGAAGGCGCAGCTGCAATGGGCGGTCGATCACGCCAAGGACGACGAGTACAAGCAGATCGCGAAGCTGCGCCTCGCGTCGCTGCTGCTCGACGAAAAGGCGTACGACGCGGGCCTCACGCTGCTGTCGGGCACGCCGGTCGAAGCGTTCAAGGGCCTCGTGGCCGATCGCCGCGGCGATCTGCTGGCCGCGCAAGGCAAGACCGACGAGGCGCGCGCCGCTTACAAGCTCGCGCTCGACGGCCTGTCGAAGGACGACCAGTCTGCGCGCCAGCTCGTGCAGTTCAAGCTGGACGCGCTCGGCGGCTGAATCGCGGTCCCCTCAACCTCTTAACTTCTGCTTCGCTAACCGATGAATTTGCTGAAACGTTACGCTGTGCCCGTCGCCTGCGCGGCGGCTGTCCTCGCATTGGCGGCCTGCTCGTCGTCGAAGGACGCGCGCCGCGTGCCGACGCCGCTGACCGAGTTCAAGCCCGTCATGGACGTGCAACAGGTCTGGAAGGCAAGCGTCGGCAAGGGCGGGCGCTACCTGTTCTCGCCGGTGGCCGTGGGCGACGCCGTTTATGCGGCGGGCGAAAACGGTTCGGTCGAGAAGATCGATGCGAAGACGGGCCAGACCGTCTGGCGCGCGAAGGTCGGCTCGGACCTGTCGGCCGGGGTCGGCAGCGACGGCAACCTGACCGCGGTCGGCGCGCTGAAGGGCGGCGTGTTCGTGCTGGGTCCGGACGGCAAGCAACTGTGGAAGACCAGCGTGCAGGGCGAGATCTTCTCGCCGCCGCTCGTCGGCAACGGCCTCGTGATCGTCCGCACGATCGACGGCCAGGTGATCGCGTTCAACGCGCAGACGGGCGAGCAGAAGTGGAACTACCGCAACCGCGCGGTGCCGCTGAACCTGCGCGTGTCGGCCGGCATGACGTTCGCGGGCGACGCGGCGGTGCTGGCGGGCTTCCCGGGCGGCGGTCTCGTCGCGATCAACCTGCAGACGGGCGAGCCGTTCTGGCAGACCCCGGTTTCGTTCCCGAAGGGCGTGACCGAGGTCGAGCGCATCAACGACGTCAGCGGCCCGCCGACGCTCGTCGGCGCGGAAGCCTGCGCGGTGACGTTCCAGGGGCAGCTCGGCTGCTTCGACGCGAACTCGGGCCGCCCGCTGTGGGAAAAGCCGTTCTCGAGCCGCAGCGGTCTGGCGCAGGACGATTCGGTGGTCGCCGGCGGCGACGACTGGTCGGTCGTGACGGCGTACGACGCGGCGTCCGGCAACCAGCTGTGGCGCAACGACAAGCTGAAGAGCCGTGACGTCGGCGTGCCGTACCTGCTCGGGCACGCGGTCGTGATGGGCGACTACAAGGGCTTCGTGCACTTCCTGTCGCGCGAAGACGGCAGCTTCATCGCGCGGATGAAGACCGACGGCAGCGCGATTACGGCGGCGCCGGTCCTCGCGGGCAATACGCTCGTCGTGCAGACGAAGGACGGCGGCCTGTACGGATTCCGTCCGCGCTGATAAGCAGGAGACACGTGTGGCCGCGGCGCGGCGGGCTTGTCCCGCGCGCCCCGGCCGTGCAGCATGAAGGCGGCCGGTGCTCCCGGCCGCTCGGTATTTGAAAGGCAGTTCGAGACGAAAGACGACGGCGCGCAACGCGCGCCCGGCGCGCGCATCCGGCGCGGCGCGAATTCGTGATATTTTCATTCAGCGCAGCCGCCCGCAGCAGCGGGCCTCCCGCTGCTGCGCATCACCGTAGAAAACACAGATGAAACCGGTCATTGCCCTCGTTGGGCGCCCCAATGTGGGGAAATCCACGCTGTTCAACCGGCTCACGCGCTCGCGCGATGCGCTGGTCGCCGACCTGCCTGGCCTGACGCGCGATCGCCATTACGGCGAAGGGCGCGTCGGCGAACGGCCGTACCTGGTCGTCGATACGGGCGGCTTTGAACCCGTCGCGAAGGACGGCATCCTGCACGAGATGGCGCGCCAGACGCGGCAGGCCGTCGAGGAAGCCGACATCGTCGTGTTCATCGTCGACGGCCGCAACGGGCTGGCGCCGCAGGACAAGTCGATCGCCGACTACCTGCGCAAGACCGGCCGGCCGATCTTCCTCGTCGTCAACAAGGCCGAGGGGATGCGGTACACGGCGGTCGCGGCCGACTTCTACGAGCTCGGGCTCGGCGACCCGCGCGCGATCTCGGCCGCGCACGGCGACGGCGTGACCGACATGATCAACGAGGCGCTGGCGGTGGCTTACGCCGACCGTCCGGAGGAAGAGGACGAGAACGACCCGTCGCGCGGCATCAAGATCGCGATCGTCGGCCGTCCGAACGTCGGCAAGTCGACGCTCGTGAACGCGCTGATCGGCGAGGATCGCGTGATCGCGTTCGACATGCCGGGCACGACGCGCGATTCGATCTACGTCGACTTCGAGCGCAACGGCAAGAAATACACGCTGATCGACACGGCCGGCCTGCGCCGCCGCGGCAAGGTGTTCGAGGCGATCGAGAAGTTCTCGGTCGTGAAGACGCTGCAGTCGATCTCCGACGCGAACGTCGTCATTCTTCTGCTGGATGCGCAGCAGGACATTTCCGACCAGGACGCGCACATCGCCGGCTTCGTCGTCGAGCAGGGCCGTGCGCTCGTGATCGGCGTCAACAAGTGGGACGGCCTCGACGAGCACGCGCGCGACCGCGCGAAAGCGGATTTGACCCGCAAGCTGAAATTCCTCGATTTCGCGAAATCGCACTTCATTTCGGCCGCGAAGAAGACGGGCATCGGCGCGCTGATGCGCTCGGTCGACGACGCGTACGCGGCGGCGATGGCGAAGCTGCCGACGCCGAAGCTCACGCGCGCGCTGATCGAGGCCGTCGAATTCCAGCAGCCGCGCCGTCGCGGCCCGGTGCGTCCGAAGCTGCGCTACGCGCACCAGGGCGGCCAGAATCCGCCGCTGATCGTCATCCACGGCAACGCGCTCGACGCGGTCACGGAAACCTACAAGCGCTACCTCGAAAACCGGTTCCGCGAAACTTTCTCGCTGACCGGGACTCCATTGCGCATAGAGTTCCGTTCGTCGAACAACCCGTACGCGGACAAGGGCTGACGCACGCCTGTCATGCGTCCCGCAAGGGTAGGCCGTAAGGCCTGCGCGGCGGGCGGGGCAGGCAAAATCAGCTATAGTGTAGCGATTGGCGCCGGATCTCTTTTTCTTTCCCGCCAATCCAGATCAACCTGCAAAAAAAGATGGAGTACGCCATGAGCAACAAAGGGCAATTGTTACAAGACCCGTTTTTGAACGCACTGCGCAAAGAGCACGTTCCCGTTTCGATTTACCTCGTCAACGGCATCAAGCTGCAAGGGAACATTGAATCGTTCGACCAGTACGTCGTGTTGCTCCGTAATACGGTGACCCAGATGGTCTACAAGCACGCCATCTCGACGGTCGTGCCGGCGCGCCCGGTGAATTTCCACCCGGACGCGGAAGCCTCGTCCTAACCTATCGCAGCGGCCGGCATCCGGTCGCCGCGAGCGACCGATGCCAGCCGCCTTATCTTGACACCCGATAATTTGATCAACGCAGCGCTCGTCGGCATCGATTTCGGCAAGACCGATTTCGAAGCCAGTCTCGAAGAACTCAGTCTTCTCGCCTCCAGCGCGGGGGCCCGTCCCGCCGTCACCCTCACGGGTCGTCGCTCCAGTCCCGATGCCAAGATGTTCATCGGCAGCGGCAAAGCCGAAGAACTGCGGCTTGCCTGCGACGCGCACAACGTCGAAATCGTCATCTTCAATCACGCCCTGGCGCCGGCCCAGCAACGCAATCTGGAGCAGGCACTTAACAGGCGTGTGGTCGACCGCACCAGCCTCATCCTCGACATCTTCGCGCAGCGTGCCCGCAGCCACGAAGGCAAGCTGCAGGTCGAACTCGCGCAGCTTCAATACCTGTCGACGCGGCTCATTCGCGCGTGGACCCACCTTGAACGCCAGAAGGGCGGTATCGGCCTGCGCGGCCCCGGCGAAACGCAGCTCGAAACCGACCGCCGGCTGATCGGCGAGCGCATCAAGATGCTGAAGTCGCGGCTCGACCGGCTGCGCCGTCAGCACAGCACCCAGCGTCGGCAGCGCGCGCGCAGCGGCACGATGTCGGTATCGCTCGTCGGCTATACGAACGCGGGCAAGTCGACGCTGTTCAATGCGCTGACGAAAGCGCAGGCGTACGCGGCCGACCAGCTGTTCGCCACGCTCGACACGACGTCGCGACGGGTATACCTCGGCGACGAGGTCGGCCAGATCGTCGTGTCCGATACGGTCGGGTTCATCCGCGAGCTGCCTCACCAGCTCGTCGCGGCATTCCGCGCGACCCTCGAGGAAACGATCCACGCGGATCTGCTGCTGCACGTGGTCGATGCATCGAGCGCGGTCAGGCTCGAGCAGATCGAGCAGGTCAACGGCGTGCTGCACGAGATTGGCGCGGACACGATCCGGCAGGTGCTGGTATTCAACAAGATCGACGCGGTGCCTGAGCTGGCGGCCCGCGGCGACGCGGTCGAGCGGGACGAATATGGTAATATTTCGCGCGTCTTTTTGAGCGCGCGCACCGGTCAGGGTCTTGATACGTTGCGTGCCGCCATCGCCGAAATCGCCTCCGCGGAACACCTTTCCAGCGCGACGTTACCCAGCGGCGCGCTCGACGGCGCACCCGCTGAACCACACGAAGACCACACGATTTCCGAACACGGGCGCTAACCGGCCTCGGCCGGTTCGCCGGCGTCTTATCTGGTGAACAAACTCTGGTGAACGAATACAACGAGCGGATTACCTGGCGGCGGATGCGTGCCTTGCTGTCGATCAACGATCCCCGCTGGGGACGCGGCGAAGGCAATGGCAAGGACGGATCCCGTCCGCGTTCGAATGAATCGAAGCGTCCGCAAGGCGGCGACGGCGATGGTCCGCCCGATCTCGACGAGATGTGGCGCAACTTCAACCGGCGCCTGAGCGGCCTGTTCGGCGGCAAGGGCGGCAACGGCCTGCGTCCCGACAACGGCCGGGCCGCGCGAGTCGGCGTCGGCATCGTGATCGGCGTGCTGGTCGCGGTTTACGCGGGCAGCGGGCTGTTCGTCGTGCAGGACGGCCAGACGGGCGTCGTGCTGCAGCTCGGCAAGCTGTCGGGCACGGTCGGCCAGGGCGTGCACTGGCGCCCGCCGTATCCGTTCGCGTCCCACGAGATCGTCGATACGTCGCAGGTCCGCTCGATCGAGATCGGCCGCAACAACGTCGTGCGTCTGGCGAACGTGAAGGAAGCGGCGATGCTGACGCGCGATGCCGACATCGTCGACGTGCGTTTCATCGTTCAGTACCGGATCCGTTCCGCCACCGATTACTTGTTCCGCAGCGTCGACCCCGAGCGCAGCGTCTCGCAGGCCGCGCAGGCCGCGGTGCGCGCGATCGTCGGCACGCGCAGCGCGGCCGACATGCTGAACCAGGACCGCGACGCGCTGCGCGAGCAGCTGTCCACCGCGATCCAGCGCGATCTCGACCGCTACCAGTCGGGGCTCGAGGTGACGGCCGTCACGATGCAGAGCGTCGCGGCGCCCGAGCAGACGCAGGCCGCCTACGCCGAAGTCGCGAAGGCACGCGACGAGCGCGAGGCCGCGAAGCGCGCCGCGCAGGCGTATGCAAGCGACCTGCTGCCGAAGGCGCAGGGCGACGCCGCGAAGCTCGTCGACGAAGCGAAGGCGTATGCCGATCGCGTGGTCACGCAAGCCGAGGGCGATGCCGACCGCTTCAAGCAGGTCTACGCGCAGTACTCGAAGGCGCCCGCGGTGATCCGCGAGCGGATGTACCTCGAGACGATGCAGGAAATCTATTCGAACGCGACGAAGGTGTTCGTCGGCAACAAGGGCGGCAACAGCGTCGTCTACCTGCCGCTCGACAAGCTCGTCGAGCAGGGGCGGCAGAACGCCGCGGCGTCGACCGGCGCATCCGCGCCCGATGCGGCGTCGGCACCGGCAGCCGTTGCACCAGCCGCCGCCGCCGTACCCGCGAGCGCCGCACCGGCGGCCGCGGCGTCGGGCGTCGACGTGCTGCGATCGCGCGAAGTGTTTCGCAGCCGGTCGCGCGAAGACGATACGAAGTAACGGGGAGCGCAGAACATGAACCGAATCATTGCGCTCGTCGTCGCGATCGTGATCGTTGCCTTCGCGGCGTCCTCGACGGTCCTGACCGTCGATCCGCGTCATGCGGCCGTGCTGTCGGGCCGTGACGGCGCGCAGCCCGAACTCGCGGGCCCGGGCCTCCACTTCAAGCTGCCGCCGCCGTTGCAGACGGCCACGCTGATCGACACGCGCCTGCAATCGCTCGAGTCGTCCGATCCGCTGCAGCTCGCCACCCAGGACAAGCACGACCTGCTCGTCGCGTATGCGGTGAAGTACCGGATCAGCGATCCGCTGAAGTATTTCACGGCGACCGGCGGCGATCCGGCTGCGGCTGCCGACCGCCTGGCCGGCGCGCTGAAGGGTGCGCTCGGCGACGCGTTCGGCCAGCGCGCGCTCGACGACGCCCTCGGCGGCCAGCGCGCGATCGCCGATGCGGCCCGCGATGCGGTCAAGGCGAAGGCGTCGGGCTTCGGCGTCGACGTCGTCGACGTCCAGCTGACGCGCGTCGACCTGCCGGCTGCACAGACGGATGCCGTTTATCAACGGATGATCGGCACGCTGCGCGATCAGGCGGCGCAGGTGCGTGCGGAAGGCGCGGCCGACGTCGAGCGGATCAAGGCCGATGCCGAACGTGAGCAGCAGGCCGTGCTCGCGAACGCATACAAGTCCGCGCAGACGATCAAGGGCGAGGGGGACGCGAAGGCCGCGACGATTGCCGCCGATGCGTTCGGCCGCGATCCGCAGTTCTATCAGTTCTACGCGAGCCTGCAGGCCTACCGGAATACGTTCAAGCGCAACGACATCATCGTCGTCGATCCCGACAGCGAGTTCTTCCGCTTCATGCGCAGCCCGACGGGCGGCGCCGCACCGGCGGCGCCTGCTCCCCGCAAACATTGACTTTGAGGCGCCGCGTCGAGCGGCGCCGTCGCTCGCATGGACCTGGCTGGCTCGTTGTTGCTCGCAGTAGCGCTGATGCTGATCATCGAGGGGGCGTTCCCCTTCGTGTTTCCCGTCGCCTGGCGCGACACGTTTCGTAGAATAGCTGAGCGGCCGCCGCATCATATCCGGATCGGCGGCCTGATCGTGATGGCGCTCGGGCTCGTGCTGCTGCTGCTCGCCACGTGATCCGGACGGCGCATCCGCCGTCCGTCCCGCCCGATTCCGAAGTTCCGATTCAACTCGCGGCGCGCGTGGCGCGCGCCGTTTCCCGTCGTAGGACCGTACCGATGTCGACCTGGTTACTTCCCGAGAATATCGCCGACGTACTGCCGTCGGAAGCGCGCAAGATCGAGGAGCTGCGCCGCAGGCTGCTCGACCGCTTCCGTTCGTACGGCTACGAAATGGTGATGCCGCCGTTGCTCGAGTATCTCGAGTCGCTGCTGACGAGCGGCGGCAGCGACCTGCGCCTGCGCACTTTCAAGCTGGTCGACCAGCTGTCGGGCCGCACGCTCGGCCTGCGCGCGGACATCACGCCGCAGGTCGCGCGGATCGACGCGCACCTGTTGAACCGCCAGGGCGTGACGCGCCTGTGCTACGCCGGCCACGTGATGCATACGCGCCCGCGCGGCCTGCACGCGACGCGCGAGCAGATCCAGATCGGTGCCGAAATCTACGGGCATGCCGGGCTGGAAGCCGACCTCGAGATCCAGCAGCTGATGCTCGACGCGCTGCATCTCGCGGGCCTGTCGCGCATCCGTCTCGACCTCGGCCATGCGGGCGTGCTCGCGGCGCTGCTGGCGCGCGACGCGCAGGCCGCCGAGCGCGGCGAGTCGCTGTACGACGCGCTGTCGGGCAAGGACGTGCCGCTCCTGAACGAACTCACCGACGATCTCGGCGCCGATACGCGCGCCGCGCTGCGCGCGCTGCCGAGCCTTTACGGCGATGCGGGCGTGCTCGCCGAGGCGCGCACACGCTTGCCGGTGCTGCCGGAAATCACGCGGGCGCTCGACGATCTGGCGCAGCTCGCGTCGCAGGCGAAGGGCGCGGAAGTGGCGATCGACCTCGCCGACCTGCGCGGTTATGCGTACCACAGCGGCGCGATGTTCAGCGCGTACATCGACGGCGTGCCGAACGCGATCGCGCGCGGCGGCCGGTACGACCACGTCGGCCAGGCGTACGGCCGTGCGCGCCCGGCAACGGGCTTCTCGCTCGACCTGCGCGAGCTCGCGCGGATCTCGCCGGTCGAGGCGCGCGGCACCGCGATTCTCGCGCCGTGGGCGCAGGACGACGCGCTGGGCGCGGCCGTCGCCGCGCTGCGCGATGCGGGCGAGGTCGTGATCCAGGCGCTGCCCGGCCACGACCACGTGCTCGACGAATTCGCATGCGACCGTTCGCTCGTCGAGCGTGACGGCGCATGGGTGGTCGAACCCCGATAAACAGGCGTTCGCGGGCCGTGCTTCGACGTGCATATCGTTGAAGCGAAACGGAAAAATTCGGAATCGCCCGCGAACATAGGTAGAATACGTTTTTAACCAGCTAACGAATCAACATGTCTGCCAGCGCAGTGAACGTGACTCCCGGGCGCAATGTCGTCGTCGTGGGAACGCAATGGGGTGATGAAGGCAAGGGCAAGATCGTCGACTGGCTGACGGACCACGCTCAGGGCGTCGTGCGTTTCCAGGGCGGTCACAACGCCGGCCACACCCTCATCATCGGCGGCAAGAAAACGATCTTGCGCCTCATTCCGTCGGGCATCATGCGTGAAGGCGTCGCCTGCTACATCGGCAACGGCGTCGTCCTGTCCCCCGAAGCACTGTTCAAGGAAATCGGCGAGCTCGAAGAGGCCGGCGTGAACGTGCGCGACCGTCTGTTCATCTCCGAAGCCACGACGCTGATTCTGCCGTACCACATCGCGATCGACCAGGCGCGCGAAGCGCGCAAGGGCGCGGGCAAGATCGGCACGACCGGCCGCGGCATCGGCCCGGCGTACGAAGACAAGGTCGGCCGTCGCGCGCTGCGTGTGCAGGACCTGTTCGACGCGAAGACCTTCGCCGACCGCCTGCGCGAAAACCTCGATTTCCACAATTTCGTGCTGACCCAGTACCTGGGCGGCGCGGCCGTCGATTTCCAGGCCACGCTCGACACGATGCTCGGCTATGCCGACCGCCTGAAGCCGATGGTGGCCGACGTGTCGCGCCGCCTGTACGACGCGAACAACGCGGGCCAGAACCTGCTGTTCGAAGGCGCGCAGGGCACGCTGCTCGACATCGACCACGGCACCTATCCGTTCGTCACGTCGAGCAACTGCGTCGCGGGCGCGGCGTCGGCCGGCGCGGGCGTCGGTCCGCAGAAGCTCAACTACATCCTCGGCATCACGAAGGCGTATTGCACGCGCGTCGGTTCGGGGCCGTTCCCGAGCGAACTGTACGATGCGGACAATCCGCAGCGCCAGGACCAGGTCGGCGTCACGCTCGCGAACGTCGGCAAGGAATTCGGTTCGGTCACCGGCCGTCCGCGCCGCACGGGCTGGCTCGACGCAGCCGCGCTGCGCCGCTCGATCCAGATCAACGGCGTGTCGGGCCTGTGCATGACGAAGCTCGACGTGCTCGACGGCCTCGACGAAGTCAAGCTGTGCGTCGGCTACAAGATCGACGGCAAGGACGTGGACATCCTGCCGCGCGGCGCCGCCGACGTGGCGCGTTGCGAACCCGTATACGAAACCTTCCCCGGCTGGAAGGAAAGCACGGTCGGCATCAAGACGTGGGATGCGCTGCCGGTGAACGCGCAGGCATACCTGTCCCGTGTCCAGGACGTGGCCGGCGTGCCGGTCGACATGGTGTCGACGGGCCCGGACCGCGACGAAACGATCCTGCTCCGCCATCCGTTCAAGGTGTAACTCCAAGATGACGCAGCAAATCACGATGACGGCGGCAGACTTGATGACCGATCCGCGCAACGACGACAAGAACCTGTGGGTAGGCTGGGACGAGTATCACCGTCTGATCGAGTTGCTCGCGCTCCAGGTGCACGCGTCGGGCTGGAAGTTCGACCAGATCCTGTGCCTCGCGCGCGGCGGCCTGCGCGTCGGCGACCAGCTGTCGCGCATCTACGACGTGCCGCTCGCGATCCTCGCGACGAGTTCGTACCGCGAAGCGGCCGGCACCGAGCAGGGTGAGCTCGACATCGCGCAGTACATCACGATGACGCGCGGCAACCTCGCGGGCAACGTGCTGCTGGTCGACGATCTCGTCGATTCCGGCGTCACGCTCGCGCGCGTGCAGGAGCACCTGAAGGAGCGTTACCCGTCCGTGACGGCCGTCCGCTCGGCCGTCCTCTGGTACAAGGGTTGCTCGAAGGTCAAGCCCGACTATCACACGCAGTTTCTGCCGACGAATCCGTGGATTCATCAGCCGTTCGAGGAGTGGGACACGGTGCGTCCGCACAACCTCGAGGCGTGGATCAAGCGCGGTCGCGCGCAGCGCGACGGTTCGGGCGCGTAAGCGCCCGGCCGATCGAAGGAAAGCCTGGTACGGCGCCGCTTGCGGCGCCGTTTTTCATTGCGCGGCGGGGGCGTCGGGCGGTGCGTTTCACGAATCCGATAGTAGGCAGACGGCGCTGCCCCGGCTATGATGGCAGCCCTGCCACAGCTCGCGCCGGATTGCATGCGCAGCGTGGATCACGTGGTTCCAAGGCAACAGAGCAGGGCGGCGTTTCACGGGGGCGCGAGTAGAATAGCGCTCGTTTTGTCCGACCCGGACCCGATTATTACGCTTCATATGAACGACACGATCCACGCGACCGACGCCGCACACGCGCCGCATTCGACGCAACAACACTCGATGCGGGCGCTAGCGATAGCAGCCATCGGCGTCGTGTTCGGCGACATCGGCACCAGCCCGCTGTATTCGCTGAAGGAGGCGTTCAGCCCCGCACACGGCATTCCGCTCACCGAAGGATCGATTCTCGGCGTGATCTCGCTGCTGTTCTGGGCAATCATCCTGGTGGTCGGCGTCAAGTACCTGCTGTTCGTGATGCGGGCCGACAACAACGGCGAAGGCGGCGTGCTGGCGCTGATGGCGCTGTCGCTGCGGCCGCTCGACTCGAAGACCCGCGTCGCGGGCGCGCTGATGGCGCTCGGGATCTTCGGCGCGTGCATGTTCTACGGCGACGCGGTGATCACGCCGGCGATCTCGGTGATGTCGGCGGTCGAAGGTCTCGAAATCGCGACGCCGCACCTGTCCCACCTCGTGTTGCCGATCACGATCGTGATCCTGATCGCGCTGTTCTGGATCCAGCGTCACGGCACCGCACTGGTCGGCAAGCTGTTCGGCCCGATCATGGTGCTGTGGTTCGTCGTGATCGCGGCGCTCGGCGTGTACCACATCGTGCGCGTGCCGGGCATCATCGCGGCCGTCAACCCGTATTACGCGGCGTCGTTCATGGCCGACCACCTGCTGCAGGCCTACGTCGTGCTCGGCTCGGTCGTGCTGGTGCTGACCGGCGCGGAAGCGCTCTACGCGGACATGGGCCACTTCGGGGCGAAGCCGATCCGGATCGCCGCGTACGGGCTCGTGATGCCGTCGCTCGTGCTGAACTACTTCGGCCAGGGCGCGCTGCTGATCCAGAATCCGAAAGCGATCGAAAACCCGTTCTTCCTGCTGGCGCCCGAATGGGGGCTGCTGCCGCTCGTCGTGCTGTCGACGGTCGCGACCGTGATCGCGTCGCAGGCCGTGATCTCGGGCGCCTATTCGCTGACGTCGCAGGCGATCCAGCTCGGCTACGTGCCGCGCATGAAGGTGCTGCACACGTCCGAGCTCGCGATCGGCCAGATCTACGTGCCGGTCGTGAACTGGTTGCTGCTGTTCGTGATCCTCTGCATCGTGGTCGGCTTCAAGAGCTCCGACAATCTCGCGGCCGCGTACGGCATCGCGGTGACGGCGACGATGGTGATCACCACGGTGCTCGCGTGCGTCGTGATGGTGAAGGTGTGGAACTGGAACCGGTTGCTGGTCGGCGCAATCATCACCGTGTTCCTCGCGATCGACCTCGGCTTCTTCGGCGCGAACCTGCTGAAGGTCGCGCAGGGCGGCTGGCTGCCGCTCGGCATCGGCGCGCTGCTGTTCTTCCTGCTGATGACCTGGTACAAGGGGCGTCACATCGTCAAGGAACGCACGGCGGCCGACGGTATTCCGCTCGAGCCGTTCCTGCAGGGCTTGCTCGCGCATCCGCCGCATCGCGTATCGGGCACCGCGATCTACCTGACCGGCAACGACAAGCTCGTGCCCGTCAGCCTGCTGCACAACCTGAAGCACAACAAGGTGCTGCACGAGCGGACCATTTTCCTGACGTTCGTCACGCGCGACTTTCCCTATGTGCGCGACGACAAGCGCCAGACCTCGCGCGATGCGGGCGGCGGGCTGTACATCGTCAAGGCCGAGTACGGCTTCAACGAGACGCCGGACGTGAAGGCCGTCCTCGAGGAATTCGGCCGCGCGCACGACATGACGTTCGAGCTGATGGACACGTCGTTCTTCCTCGCACGCGAAACGGTCGTGCCGACCCACCTGCCCGGGATGTCGATCTGGCGCGAGCGCGTGTTCGCGTGGATGCACCAGAACGCCGCGAAGCCGACCGACTTCTTCTCGATTCCGGCGAACCGCGTCGTCGAGCTCGGCACGAAGATCGAGATCTGACCGGACGCGGCGCGCGGGCCGTTCAGCCGCGCGCCACGGCTGCCGGCGCATAAAAAAGCCCGCCTTTCGGCGGGCTTCCTTCTGGCGGCGGCTTTCGCGTGTTCAGCGCTTCAGCTTCGCGAATGCCGCGGCCATCGCGCCGGCCGGTTCCGGCTCGCGCGAGCGCTGCGGGCGAGCCGCGCCGCGCGCCGCGTTGCCGCGATCCTGGCCGCCGCGCGACGACATGCCGGGTGCTGCCGCGTCGTCGTCGAGGCGCATCGTCAGCGCAATGCGCTGGCGCTTCACGTCGACGTCGAGCACCTTCACCTTGACGACCTGGCCGGCCTTCACGACTTCGTGCGGGTCCTTGATGAACTTCGTCGACATCGCGGACACATGGACGAGGCCGTCCTGATGGACGCCGATATCCACGAACGCACCGAACGCGGCGACGTTCGTCACGACGCCTTCGAGCGTCATGCCCGGCACGAGGTCCGACACCTTCTCGACACCTTCGCGGAACGTCGCCGTCTTGAATTCCGGCCGCGGATCGCGGCCCGGTTTCTCCAGTTCGGACAGGATGTCGCGCACGGTCGGCAGGCCGAAACGTTCGTCAACGAATTCCGTCGGGGACAGGCCCGACAGCGCTTCGCGGTTGCCGAGCACGTCGTCGATGCGCTTGTTGATCTTCGCGAGCATCCGTTCGACGACCGGATAGGCTTCGGGGTGCACCGACGAGCGGTCGAGCGGGTTCTCGCCGCCGTTGATGCGCAGGAAGCCGGCGGCCTGCTCGAAGGTCTTGTCGCCGAGGCGCGGCACCTTGCGCAGGTGCTCGCGCGACGGGAACGGGCCGTTCGCATCGCGGTAGTCGACGATGTTGCGGGCGAGCGTCGCGTTCAGGCCCGACACGCGCGCCAGCAGCGGGACCGATGCGGTGTTCGCGTCGACGCCGACCGCGTTCACGCAATCCTCGACGACCGCGTCGAGCGAACGCGCGAGTTCGCGCTGGTTCACGTCGTGCTGGTACTGGCCGACGCCGATCGCCTTCGGCTCGATCTTCACGAGCTCGGCGAGCGGGTCCTGCAGGCGGCGTGCGATCGACACGGCGCCGCGCAGCGATACGTCGAGCTCCGGGAATTCCTTCGCGGCGAGCTCGGACGCCGAGTAGACCGACGCGCCGGCTTCGGACACGACGATCTTCTGCAGGCGCAGCTCCGGGTGCTTCGCGATCAGTTCGCTCGCGAGCTTGTCGGTTTCGCGCGACGCGGTGCCGTTGCCGATGCTGATGAGTTCGGCCTGCGTCTGCGCGGCGATGCGGGCGAGTTTCGCGATCGAGCCGTCCCAGTCGCGGCGCGGCTCGTGCGGGTAGATCGTGTCGGTCGCGAGCACCTTGCCGGTGCGGTCGACGACCGCGACCTTCACGCCCGTGCGCAGGCCGGGGTCGAGACCGATCACGGCTTTCGGGCCGGCCGGCGCGGCCAGCAGCAGGTCGTTCAGGTTGCGCGCGAACACGCGGATCGCCTCGGTTTCGGCCGTTTCGCGCAGTTGCGTGAGCAGTTCGTTCTCGATATGCGGCTGCACCTTCACGCGCCAGCACCAGCGGCAGACGTCGGACAGCCATTTGTCGGCCGGGCGGTTCTGGTTCGCGATGCCGAAATGGCGCGCGATCATCGCCTCGCCGGGATGCGGCACCTGCGCGTCGAGCTCTTCGCCGAGGCCGAGCTTGACCGTCAGGACGCCCGCGTTGCGGCCGCGGAACAGCGCGAGGGCGCGGTGCGACGGCACGGTCTTGATCGTTTCCGCGTAGTCGTAATAGTCGCGGAATTTCTCGCCTTCCTCGTTTTCCTTGCCCTCGACGACCGCCGACGACACGACGCCCTGGTTGTGCAGGTAGTCGCGCAGCTTGCCGAGCAGCTCGGCCGTTTCGCCGAACTGTTCGGACAGGATGTCGCGCGCGCCGTCGAGCGCGGCCTTCACGTCGGCGACACCCTTGTCGGCGTCGACATACGCGGCCGCCTCGGCCTGCGGGTCGAGCAGCGGGTTCGCGAGCAGGGCCTGCGCGAGCGGCTCGAGGCCGGCTTCGCGGGCGATCTGCGCACGCGTGCGGCGTTTCGGCTTGTACGGCAGATAAAGGTCTTCGAGCACCTGCTTGCTGTCGGCCGCGTCGATCGCGGCGCGCAGTTCGTCCGTCAGCTTGCCCTGTTCGTCGATGCTCGACAGGATCGCCGCGCGGCGATCCTCGAGTTCGCGCAGATACAGGAGACGTTCCTCGAGCTGGCGCAGCTGCGTGTCGTCCAGGTTGCCGGTCACTTCCTTGCGGTACCGGGCAATGAACGGAACGGTCGAGCCTTCGTCGAGGAGTTGCACGGCCGCCGCGACCTGGCGCGGCTGGACGGACAGTTCGGTGGCGATGCGCTGTACGATCTTGAGTGCTACGGTTTCCGTCATGTCGTGGATGATCTGCCTGCTGAAATCGCGGCGCGGGCCGGCAGGCCCGACGCGGCGGGCTGCATGGCGGGCCCGACGGGCCTGATGCCGCGGGTGAGTGAAGCGGGGCATTTTGCCATAAATGGCGGAGCGTCCAGCCGGGGGTGATAGAATTTGACACATGTCCCGCAGCTTTCCTACGACGTTGCCAACTTCCCGAATTTCTCTCGTCGCGCTCGGCGCAGCGCTCGCCGCGGCTTTGTCCGCCGGGCCTTCCGGCGCGTTCGCGCAGGCCTCGGGCGCAACCGCGCCGGACGCCGTCGCGGCCGCGCCCGTTGCGGCCTCCGCCGCACCGGATTTCGACGCCCGTCAAAAAGTGCTCAATCAACGCACCGCGGAAAACGATTATCGTTATGCGGTGGCCGAGCATAATTGCTACAGCACCTTTTTCGTCAATCACTGTCTCGGCAAGGCGCGCGACCAGATGCGCGACGAGCGCGCGAGCATCCGTCAGGAGCAACTCGCGCTCAACGACGAGCAGCGCGCGGTGCGCGCGCAGCAGCGCGACCAGCAGCAGGCACTGAAGCAGGCGCAGAACGCGGCGGAAGCGCCGCAGCGGGCGGCGAACGATGCGGCGAACGCGGCTGCGTTCCGCGACAAGCAGGAGCAGAATGCACTGAAGCAGGCGCAGCGCGGCGCGGAAGGGCCGCAGCGCGCGGCGAGCAAGCAGGCATTCGACCAGAAGCAGGGCGACTTCCAGCGCAAGCTCGACCAGGCGCACCAGCAGGCGGCGCAGAAGGCGCAGGAGCGGGCGGACAACGCCGCGCGCTACGAGCAGAAGCAGAAGGAAGCCGCGCAGCACAAGGCCGATGTCGAGCGACGTCAGCAGGAAGCGGCCGAGAAGGCCAGGCAGCAACAGCAGGGGCAGTAACGTGTTGGATTGATCGGGATCAGTCTCGGGCGCGTCGGCATGCCAGCCGCCGCGCTGCTTCGATGAGGAGGCAACTATGCAAAACCGTCACACGGAACAGCAGCAGGAATTGCACAACCGTTTGGCTGCATTGCAGGAGCAGCACCAGCAGCTCGCTCGGGAGATCGAGCTGAAGGAAGGGCACTCCGACATCGACGACATCACGCTGCACCGGCTGAAGAAGGAAAAGCTGGCAGCCAAGGACAAAATCATTCTGCTGCAATCGCAGCTCGAACCGGATAAGCGCGCCTGAGCGCGGCCTGGCAAGCGCCGGCGCCGCCCGGGCGCTGGACACAGGAACGCTTGCCTTGAATTCACCGCTTGAAGCCACCCCCGATGCCCGGCGTGACGCGACGTCCGCCGGACGCGTTCGTGCGCCCGAAGGCACCTTCGAGCTGAGCCGCAAGCGCGTCGACGAACTCGACACGATTTTCGGCGAGGGCGGGTTGCTGGCGCGCGCGCTCGACGGCTACCGGCCGCGTACCTCGCAGATCGAGATGGCGCGCGCTGTCGCGTCGGCGATGGAAGCGTCCGCGCGCCGGATGCCCGAGCCCGAGATCTTCGAAACACGCAAGCGGCCGGCGCGCCGCCTCGGCGACGGCGACAAGGCAGCCGAGCCGGGCGCGGACGGCGCCGCATCAGCCGAATCCGACACCGATGCGGCCGACAACACGCTGATCGTCGAAGCCGGTACGGGTACCGGCAAGACCTACGCGTATCTCGTGCCCGCGATGCTGTGGGGCGGCAAGGTGATCGTGTCGACCGGCACGAAACACCTGCAGGACCAGCTGTTCCAGCGCGACATCCCGACCGTGCGCAACGCGCTCGCGGTGCCGGTGTCGGTGGCGATGCTCAAGGGGCGCGCCAACTACCTGTGCCATTACTACCTGCAACGCACGGCCGACAACGGCCGCCTGCCGTCGCGGCAGGACACCGCGTATCTGCAGGAGATCGTCCGCTTCGCGAAGATCACGAAGAGCGGCGACAAGGCCGAGCTTGCGAGCGTGCCGGAAACGGCGCCCGTGTGGTCGATGGTCACGTCGACGCGCGACAACTGCCTCGGCCAGGAGTGCCCGCATTACAAGGAATGCTTCGTGATGCAGGCGCGGCGCGAGGCGCAGCAGGCCGACGTGGTGGTCGTCAACCATCACCTGTTCTTCGCGGACATCATGCTGCGCGACACCGGGATGGCCGAATTGCTGCCGAACGCGAACACGGTCATCTTCGACGAAGCGCACCAGTTGCCGGAGACGGCGACGCTGTTCTTCGGCGAGACGCTGTCGACCACGCAGATCCTCGAACTCGCCCGCGACACGGTGGCCGAGGGCCTGGGCCACGCGCGCGACGCGGTCGAGTGGGTGAAGCTCGGCGGCGATCTCGAACGTGCGGCGCGCGACTTGCGCCTTGCGTTCGCGAACGACCAGATCGTGCGCATGTCGCTGGCGCAGCTCGGCGACGATCATCCGATGTTCGGCGCGCTCGACGCGCTCGACGTGGCGCTCGACGCGCTCGCGTCGGCGCTCGCGAGCCAGGCCGAGCGGGCGGAGTCGCTCGGCGCGTGCCTGCGGCGCGCGCGCGAGCTGCAGGATCTGCTGGCCGGCTGGGTCGCGCCCGGCGCGGCGGAGGCGGCCGCGCAGGCCGACGCGGCAGCGGCCGGCGACAAGGCGACCTCCGACGGCGATCCGAACGAGAAGGTGCGCTGGGTCGAGGTGTTCGCGCATACCGTGCAGCTGCACGAAACGCCGCTGTCGGTCGCGCCGATCTTCGCGAAGCAGCGTGCAGGTGTCCCGCGGGCATGGGTGTTCACGTCGGCCACGCTGTCGGTGCGCGGCGATTTCACGCACTACGCGGCGCAGATGGGCCTCAGCTCGCGCCGCTCGATGACGCTCGCGAGCCCGTTCGACTACCAGTCGCAAGGGCTGCTGTACGTGCCGCGCAACCTGCCTCAGCCGTCTTCGCCGGCGTTTACCGATGCCGTCTTCGATGCCGCGCTGCCGGCGATCGAGGCGTCCGGCGGCGGCGTGTTCATGCTGTGCACGACGCTGCGCGCGGTCGACCGGATCGCGTCGAAGTTGCGCGATGTCATCGAATCGCGCGGCTGGAACACGCCGCTGCTCGTGCAGGGCGATGCGAGCCGCACCGAGCTGCTCGACCGTTTCCGCGCATACGGCAAT
Organism: Burkholderia sp. L-4; assembly: GCF_056856535.1. Taxonomy (NCBI): domain Bacteria; kingdom Pseudomonadati; phylum Pseudomonadota; class Betaproteobacteria; order Burkholderiales; family Burkholderiaceae; genus Burkholderia; species Burkholderia sp. L-4. Next base: position 2,038,680 of record NZ_JBXEOX010000001.1, on the reverse strand, counting down.
GCGATCCTGGTCGGCAGCCAGAGTTTCTGGGAGGGCGTCGACGTGCGCGGCGACGCGCTGTCGCTCGTCGTGATCGACAAGCTGCCGTTCGCCCCGCCGGACGATCCGGTGCTGGCCGCGCGTCTCGATGCCCTGACGAAGAAGGGCCTGAGCCCGTTCGCCGTGCATCAGCTGCCGCAGGCCGTGATCACGCTGAAGCAGGGCGCAGGCCGGCTGATTCGCGCGGAGACGGATCGCGGCGTGCTGATGATCTGCGACACGCGGCTCGTCGACAAGCCCTACGGGCGCCGGATCTGGCAGAGCCTGCCGCCGTTCAAGCGCACGCGCGAGATCGCGGTCGTGCAGGATTTCTTCGACGAGCATCGCTCGGACAAACGCATGTGACGATCCGCGCGGCCGGCGCCGCGCGATCGCCCCCGCGGCGCCGCATTGCGGCGCCAATAAAAAACCCGGCTCGATGGCCGGGTTTTTTGTTCGTGCAACGGGCGTTGCGCCGCGCGGTTCGTCAGAACTGCCACCACGACTTCTTCGCGCCGGGGCGCGAATGGCCCGTGACGTACGGGCTGTCGGGGAACGTGCCCGCGAGCACGCGCTTCGTGTCCTCGGCGAGCTGCGGCTGGTTCAGCTTGTTGTACGACAGGATCATGATGTGCAGCGCATCTTCGATCGCCGGCGCACCCTTGTAATCCTTGATCGCGAGCTGGGCGCGGTTGATTGCCGCCACGTAGGCGCCACGACGGTAGTAGTAGTCGGCCGCGTGCACTTCGTGCGACGCGAGCGCGTTGACGATGTAGCGCATCCGTGCCGCTGCATCGGGCGCGTACTTGCTCTTCGGGAAACGGTCGACGACGACCTTGAACGCATCGTACGACTCGCGCAGCGCCTGCGGATCGCGTTCGCTCATGTCCTGGCCGGAGAAGCGCCCGAACAGGCCGAGATCGTCGTTGAAGTGGATCATCCCCTTCAGGTAGTACGCGTACGGGATATCCGGATGATCGGGGTGGAGCTGGATGAAGCGGTCGACGGCCTGGTCGGCGGCGGCCGCTTCGTTGTCCTTCCAGTTGCAGTATGCAACGTTGATCTGTGCCTGCTGCGCGAAATGACCGAACGGATCGCGGCCTTGCAGCGATTCGAAATATTTCGCGCACTTGCCCCAGTCGCCGCCGGACAGTGCGTCCTGGGCCTCTGAGTATAATTTGTTATTCGACCAGGTAGCCGTCTCGTCCTGCTTCTGCGGCAAGCCGTGGCAGCCGGCGATGAGGGCCGCGGCCGCTACCGCCGCAGCCCGGGCGGCGGCGGTTCTGGCCGTGCGTTTGGTCGAATTCATCATGCTCGCATGTCCTAGCTTCAAGTCTCGGTGACCCAGTCTAAATGACCCGTTCAAGTTCGCAGAATGCCCAGCCGGGCACACCAAATCGCGAAGATTATAGCCCAAGCGATCGGCCCGCCGACGCTGCGTCGGGGGATTCCCTCGATGACGATCTGGCCGGCGACGTCATGCAGCCGCCCGTCGTACCGTCCGCGGCGGTCGACGAGGCGCCGCGCGTCGTCGAAGTGCCGCTGTCGCTCGCGGGCGAGCGCCTCGACAAGGCGCTTGCCCAGCTGTTCCCCGAATTCTCCCGCAGCCGCCTGCAGAGCTGGATCGAGGCACAGCGCGTGCTCGTCGACGGCGCGCCGGCGAAGATCCGCCAGCCGGTGCCGCTCGGTGCCAAGATCGCGCTCGTGCCCGACCTGCTGCCCGAGCAGCTCGCGTTCACGCCGGAGCCGGTGCCGCTCGACGTGATCTACGAGGACGACGCGCTCGTCGTGATCAACAAGCCGGCCGGCCTCGTCGTGCATCCGGCCGCCGGCAACTGGAGCGGCACGATGCTCAACGGGCTGCTGCATCGCTACGGCGATGCGGCGGCCGGCCTGCCGCGCGCGGGAATCGTCCACCGGCTCGACAAGGAAACCTCCGGCCTGATGGTGGTGGCGCGCACGCTGGCCGCGCAGACGGACCTCGTGCGGCAGTTGCAGGCCCGCACGGTGAAGCGCCGCTACTTCGCGCTCGTGTGGGGCACGATGCCCGAGGAAGGCACGATCGACGCGCCGATCGGCCGCGATCCGCGCGAGCGCACGCGCATGGCCGTCGTCACCGGCGCGTCGGGCAAGCCGGCCCGCACGCATTTCCGTACGGTTGACACATGTCTGTGGCAACGTCAGCCGGTGTCGGCGATCCAGTGCGATCTCGAAACCGGCCGCACGCACCAGATCCGCGTGCACTGCGCGCACATCGGGCACCCGCTGCTCGGCGATCCCGTCTACGGGCGCGCGCGCGGCAAGCGTTCGGTCACGCCGCTGCCGGACGGCTTCGCGCGACAGGCGCTGCATGCGTGGCGGCTCGGCCTCGTGCATCCGGTCACGGGCAAGGCGATGCAATGGCGCTGTCCGCTACCGGACGACCTGAACACGCTCGTCGCGGCGCTCGGTTTCGGGCAGGGCGACGAGGAATTCGACGACGACGATGGTGTCTACGACGATGACGATTTCGGCGGCGAGTATCACGATGACGAGCCGTACCTGGAAGACGACGAGGAGGCGTGAGTGCCGATGACGAACCTGGCGCCGTTGACGTGGCAGGACTGCGTGCAGCCCGACTGGCAGGTGTCGCCGCGCGTGCGCGCGCTGATCACGACGCGCGACGGCGGTGTGAGCGAAGGCCCTTACGGGCGCTGGCAGGAGGGAGAGGCGCGGCCGGGCGGGATGAATCTCGGCCTGCATACCGGTGACGATCCGGCCCGTGTCGCCGCGAATCGCGCGCGTTTGCTCGCCCTCGCGGGCCAGTCGAGCGCCGCGTGGCTCGAGCAGGTTCACGGTGCGGACATCGTCCGCGCCGACGAGGTGATCGCGGCGGCGCCCGCGGCGGCTGCGCCGGTGCGGGCCGACGCGAGCGTCACGGACCGGGCCGGCGCCGTCTGCGTCGTGATGGTCGCGGATTGCCTGCCCGTGCTGTTGTGCGATGCGCAAGGCCGCGCGGTCGGCGCCGCGCACGCGGGCTGGCGCGGGCTCGCGGCCGGCATCGTCGAGCAGACCGCGGCTCGCGTCGCGGCGCTTGCCGGCGGCGCGACGGACACGCTGCATGCGTACCTGGGGCCGGCGATCGGCCCGCAGGCGTTCGAGGTCGGCGCGGACGTGCGCGACGCGTTTCTCGACACGGCTCCGCAGTCGGAGCATGATGAAACCGGGCTCGCGTTCGTCGCGATCGAGGGCGCGCCCGGCAAGTTTCTCGCCGATCTGTACGCGCTCGCGCGCTTGCGTCTCGCGCGTGCGGGCGTCGCGCACGTGAGCGGCGGGGCGGCTTGCACGGTCACCGAACAGGCACGCTTCTATTCGTACCGCCGCGATCGCGTGACGGGCCGCATGGCAGCGGCGATCTGGCTGGCCGATTGACGGCATGCGCATGCGTGCGGGATTTGCCGCGTCGCGAAATCGGGTTATCTCGATATTTAGACGGCACTGCGGCATCGCATGCGCAACTGAATGGAAAATCCCGAAGTCAAGCCGGACAAAATGGTTTATGTTTCGCCGGAACCCTTGTCCCGCCTGTTGCACGCGGATTATCTCCGTGCGGAAATGTTCAGTGGTTTGACTTGGCGCTTCACATGGGGAAAACGATAATGATAAAAATACCGCACTGCGGCAGAATCTGGAGACGCCTCTCCAGAGCATGACGGCCCGGCTCGCAGCCGGCACGCCGCGCGCGAGCAGGATTTCACGATTGACGCTCACGAATCACCGGTAAGGCAGGTAATGACAGCATCGAAAAATTCGTCGACGTCCGCTCAGGCGGGCACTTCCGCAGGCAGCACCGGTTTTGATCCGGCCGCCCAGCCGATGCAGCAGATGTTCGAGTCGTGGCTGAACGCGTGGCGCGGTTTTGCAGATCCGGCGCGCGCCGCGACTGCATCGGCCACCGTCAATCCGTTCGCGACTTTCCAGTTTCCGGCTTCGTTTCCGTTCCAGATGCCGTCGCTGCCCGATCTCGGTGGCCTCGCGGGTCTTGGCGGCATGGCGTCGCCGTTCGCGGGGCTGAAGCTGCCGGTTGCCGCGATTCCGCCGGAACGGCTCCAGGCGCTGCAGGCCGACTACGCACGCGATTGCATGACGCTGATGCAGCAGGCTGCCGCCGCGAAGCTCGAGGCCCCCGAACTGAAGGATCGCCGCTTCAGCGGCGACGCGTGGAAGTCGTCGCCCGCGCATGCGTTCGCGGCTGCGTGGTATCTGCTCAACGCGCGTTACCTGCAGGAACTCGCCGACTCGCTTCAGACCGATCCGAAGACGCGCGAGCGCATCCGCTTCACGGTCCAGCAATGGACGGCCGCCGCCGCGCCGAGCAACTTCCTCGCACTCAATCCCGACGCGCAGAAATCGATTCTCGACACGCAGGGCGAGAGCCTGCGGCAGGGGATGATGAACCTGCTCGGCGACCTGCAGCGCGGCAAGATTTCGCAGACCGACGAATCGCAGTTCGTGGTCGGCAAGAACCTCGGGTGTACTGAAGGTGCGGTCGTCTACGAGAACGACCTGATCCAGCTGATCCAGTACACGCCGAAGACGGACAAGGTGTTCGAGCGGCCGTTGCTGATCGTCCCGCCGTGCATCAACAAGTTCTACATCCTCGACCTGCAGCCCGAGAATTCGCTCGTCGCGCATGCGCTGTCGAACGGCCATCAGGTGTTCCTGGTGTCGTGGCGCAATGCGGACGCATCGGTCGCGCACAAGACGTGGGACGACTACATGAACGAAGGGCTGCTCGCGGCGATCGACGCCGTGCAGCAGGTCAGCGGCCGCGAACAGATCAACACGCTCGGCTTCTGCGTCGGCGGCACGATGCTCGCGACCGCGCTCGCGGTGCTTGCCGCGCGTGGCGAACATCCGGCCGCGTCGATGACGCTGCTCACCGCGATGCTCGACTTCAGCGATACCGGCATCCTCGACGTGTTCGTCGACGAGGCGCACGTGCAGATGCGCGAGCAGACCATCGGCGGCAAGAACGGCACGCAACCGGGGCTGATGCGCGGCGTCGAGTTCGCGAACACGTTCTCGTTCCTGCGTCCGAACGACCTCGTGTGGAACTACGTCGTCGACAACTACCTGAAGGGCCGCACGCCCGCGCCGTTCGACCTGCTGTACTGGAACAGCGATTCGACCAGCCTGCCGGGCCCGATGTACGCGTGGTACCTGCGCAATACCTATCTCGAGAACAAGCTGCGCGAGCCGGGCGCGCTGACCGTATGCGGCGAATCCGTCGACCTGTCGCTGATCGACGTGCCGACCTTCATCTACGGTTCGCGCGAGGATCACATCGTGCCGTGGCAGACGGCCTACGCGTCGACGTCGATCCTGTCGGGCCCGTTGAAATTCGTGCTCGGCGCGTCGGGGCATATCGCGGGCGTGATCAATCCGCCGGCGAAGAAGAAACGCAGCTACTGGGTCAACGACGACCTGCCCGAATCCGCGGACGACTGGTTCGCCGGTGCGGCCGAGCAGCCGGGCAGCTGGTGGCCGACGTGGGTCGAATGGCTCGATGCGTACGGCGGCCGCAAGGTGGCGCCGCCGGCCGAGGCGGGTTCCGCGCAGTTTCCGGTGATCGAGCCGGCACCCGGGCGCTACGTATTGCAGCGCGATTGACGAAAACCGGACAGCGGCGCACGCTGTCCGGAGCACCGCAGTTTTTTTAACAGGGCCGGTAACGATGCGCCGTGTCGTGCGGGCCTGGAGGAAAGGGAAATGACGGACGTAGTGATCGTATCGGCCGCGCGGACCGCGGTCGGCAAATTCGGCGGCTCGCTTGCGAAGATTGCAGCGCCGGAGCTGGGCGCGACGGTGATCCGCGCGGTGCTGGAGCGTGCGGGCGTGAAGCCCGATCAGGTCAGCGAAGTGATCATGGGCCAGGTGCTGACGGCCGGATCGGGGCAGAACCCGGCGCGGCAGTCGCTGATCAAGGCCGGGCTGCCGAACGCGGTGCCGGGGATGACGATCAACAAGGTGTGCGGCTCGGGCCTGAAGGCCGTGATGCTGGCGGCGAACGCGATCGTCGCGGGCGACGCGGACATCGTGATCGCGGGCGGCCAGGAGAACATGAGCGCGTCGCCGCACGTGCTGCCGGGCTCGCGCGACGGGTTCCGGATGGGCGACGCGAAGCTGGTCGACACGATGATCGTCGACGGCCTGTGGGACGTGTACAACCAGTACCACATGGGCATCACCGCGGAGAACGTCGCGAAGGAATACGGGATCACGCGCGAGGAGCAGGACGCGTTCGCGGCGCTGTCGCAGAACAAGGCGGAAGCCGCGCAGAAGGCCGGCCGTTTCGACGATGAAATCGTGCCGGTGTCGATTCCGCAACGCAAGGGCGAGCCGCTGCAGTTCGCCACCGACGAATTCGTGCGCCACGGCGTGACGGCGGAATCGCTGGCCGGTCTGAAGCCGGCGTTCTCGAAGGACGGCTCGGTGACGGCGGCGAACGCGTCGGGGCTGAACGACGGGGCGGCGGCGGTGCTGGTGATGTCGGCGCAGAAGGCGGCGGCGCTCGGCCTGACGCCGCTGGCGCGGATCAAGGCGTACGCGAACGCGGGCGTGGATCCGAGCGTGATGGGCATGGGCCCGGTACCGGCGTCGCGCCGGTGCCTGGAGCGCGCGGGCTGGACGCCGGGCGACCTGGACCTGATGGAAATCAACGAGGCGTTCGCGGCGCAGGCGCTGGCGGTGCACAAGCAGATGGGCTGGGACACGTCGAAGGTGAACGTGAACGGCGGGGCGATCGCGATCGGCCATCCGATCGGCGCGTCGGGCTGCCGGATCCTGGTGACGCTGCTGCACGAGATGGCCAAGCGCGACGCGAAGCGCGGGCTGGCGTCGCTGTGCATCGGCGGCGGGATGGGTGTCGCGCTCGCGGTCGAGCGCCCGTAACCGGCTGTTCGTCACCGTCGAACCGAATCCGGGCGCCGGCCGATTGCGGCTTCGGCCGGCGCCACGTGAAGTCAGAGGGAGCCTCGATAGCTCTCGAAACCAAAAAATGGAGTGAGATTCATGTCTCAGCGAATTGCGTACGTAACGGGCGGGATGGGCGGCATCGGCACCAGCATCTGCCAGCGTCTGTCGAAGGACGGCTTCAAGGTCGTCGCGGGTTGCGGCCCGAACTCGCCGCGCCGCGTGAAGTGGCTGGAGGACCAGAAGGCGCTCGGCTACGACTTCATCGCGTCGGAAGGCAACGTCGGCGACTGGGACTCGACCAAGGAAGCATTCGACAAGGTCAAGGCCGAATTCGGCGAGATCGACGTGCTGGTCAACAACGCGGGCATCACGCGCGACGTCGTGTTCCGCAAGATGACGCATGAAGACTGGACGGCCGTGATCGACACCAACCTGACGAGCCTCTTCAACGTGACGAAGCAGGTGATCGACGGGATGGTCGAGCGTGGCTGGGGCCGCATCATCAACATTTCGTCGGTGAACGGCCAGAAGGGGCAGTTCGGCCAGACCAACTACTCGACCGCGAAGGCCGGCATTCACGGCTTCACGATGTCGCTCGCGCAGGAAGTCGCGACGAAGGGCGTGACGGTCAACACCGTGTCGCCGGGCTACATCGGCACCGACATGGTGAAGGCGATCCGTCCCGACGTGCTCGAGAAGATCGTCGCGACGATCCCGGTGCGGCGTCTGGGCGGCCCGGAGGAAATCGGCTCGATCGTCGCGTGGCTCGCGTCGAACGATTCCGGCTTCGCGACGGGCGCCGACTTCTCGCTGAACGGCGGCCTGCACATGGGCTGACGCCCGGGCTGCGCGGGCCGGGTGGCCGCGCAGCCGGGTGGGTTCCGAAGGCCCCCGCCTCCCGGATTCGGGCGGCGGGGATTCGTCACTTGCGCTTGCGCTACGCTGCACTGAAAGGCGTTACATGACTACTACAAAGAAGACTGCCGAACGGCTCATCAAGAAGTACCCGAACCGCCGGCTCTACGATACCGAGACAAGCACGTACATTACGCTCACGGACGTCAAGCAGCTCGTGCTGGAGCAGGAGGACTTCAAGGTCGTCGATGCGAAATCCAACGAAGACCTGACGCGCAGCATCCTCCTGCAGATCATCCTCGAAGAGGAAAGCGGCGGCGTGCCGATGTTCTCGTCGTCGATGCTGTCGCAAATCATCCGTTTCTACGGCCATGCGATGCAGGGCATGATGGGCACGTACCTGGAAAAGAACATCCAGGCGTTCATCGACATCCAGAACAAGCTCGCGGATCAGTCGAAGAACCTGTACGACACCAACGCGATGAATCCGGAAGTCTGGTCGCAGTTCATGAACATGCAGGCGCCGATGATGCAGGGGATGATGACCAGCTACATCGAGCAGTCGAAGAACATGTTCGTGCAGATGCAGGAGCAGATGCAGAACCAGGCGAAGTCGATGTTCAGCACGTTCCCGTTCAAGCAGCCGGGTGCGTCGGAGCCGGAAAAGAAGTAATTAATCGTGGCGCGGCACGCCGGCCGCGGCGGCGCGAGCCGTCGGGCGACGGGGCCGCAAAGCAGCGCGCGCAGCGCAGCCGATCGTGTGTTCGGGCATGACGATGCGCGGCCGCTGCCTGCCGTGAGATGCCGCCGACGGTCGTTCATGATCGTCGGCACCGATGCGCGTGCCGGGCAACGGCGTGCATGACCGTCATCCAGTCGATCGAGATCCCGTCATCAACGAATGAAAGCCGGGGTGCGCTGCGCCGGAGCGCGTGCGTTCGCACCGCGGCGCGGGGTGCGTGCCTGTCGCACCCGAAGCGGCGCTGCACGGTGACGCGCGGTACCGGTTCCGGTTGCGACGATACAGGCGATGCCGCGTCGACCCGGCGCGACCAAGAACAACAAACCGATTGAGAGAGCGCATGCGAGGGATTCGAATGGCATCGGCCGGCAGGCTCGCCGGTCTTGCTTCGATGTTCATGTGTGGCATGGGCCTGGCCTTGCCGGCCCTGGCGATCGATTGCGCGAAGGCCGTGCAACCGGTCGAGAAGCGCATCTGCGCGAGCCCCGCGCTGCGGGCAGCCGACGCGAGGATGAATACGGCCTATGCGGGCGCGCTGAAGGCCGCGCCGGACGCCGCGATCCGCGACATGCTCGTGCGCAGCCAGCGGCGCTGGATCGGCGCTCGCAACAACCGACTCGACGCCGATTACGATGGCCATCCGATGGCGGTCGACGAAGTGCGCAAGGCCGTCGATCGGCGCACGGCGATGCTGGCCGATCGGTCGGCCAAAGGGCTGATCGCGCGGGCGCTGGCCGAGCGGCAGTGGCTCGCGAAATATACGGGCGGCCCGTTGACCGGTTTCGATGGCAACTGCGATTTCATTCCGGACGACGCGAGCGGCACGCACGTGTCTTACGCGTGCTTCGGCGCGGTCCACGTGCAGCATCGTGCGCGGATCTGCAGCCAGAGCGAGGACTGGGCGACCGGCGCGGTCTATCAATACCGCTCGGTGAGTGCGACCGTCGGCGGGAAGGTGCATCCGGTGGCGTTCTGCGAGGCGCAGGCGCATGCGCAATCGTGCGATGGCGGCGGCGCGCAGTCAGGATGGGTACGGGCCGGTGCGTCCGGCGTGGATGGCCGCGCGCCGGCGCCGGCCGCGGGCATGCCGCAACTGGATGCGGAAATGTGGCCGATCGGCGACGGCGACGATGCGGTGTGGTTCGAGCGGTGTCTGACTGCGCCGGTGTTTCCGGATGCGCGGTGACGCGCAACGCTTCATGTTCCTGCACGGCCCGCGATCGCGGGCCGGGTCGTTTTTCGTCGGGAGGGGTTTCGTGCGCAGCCGATGTCGATCGATCGTCGACTGCGATGTCGCGCACGCGTGCGCTGCGTGGCCATCGGTTCAGGCCGATGGCATGCGTTGCAGCGGTGCTCAGTGCGCGGGACCGAAGTCCTGATCGTCGTCCGGCGGAGGAAGGTCGAGCACGAGCTTGACGGCGCAGTAATTCGCCTTGAGCGAAAACACGCGGCCGATCACGAGGAACGTCTGTCGCGAATGCTCGAGCTCGACGAAGTCGCCCGGTTGCGGCACATGCGCGCCCTGGTCGTAGGAGAAACTGGTGCTGGTTTGCTCGCCGACGGCTTCCGCTGCGTGTTCGGTGAATTCGATCGTGATGTGGGTGGTCATGCGAGCCCCGTCATGGATGGTGTGAAGCGGTTGGAGGTTCCGATTCTCGCATAACGGCGCCTCGCGTCCGGGGCGATTGTCGTGCGCCGGGCTCCGGCGCACTCGAGTCCGCACGCGTCGAGGATGTTCCACGAGCGTTGCAGCGAACCTCCCGTTGGAGAGCCGTGGCAGTGCGATGGCGGCGGCCCGGCCGAAGCCGGGCGCGGCGCGGAACGAAGCGAGGTTGCGGTTATTTCTCCGCAAACGTGCCCGCTTCCACCAACGTCATCTTGCCGGGGTCCAGGTACGTGCGGATGGCGGTGTTGACCTGCTCGACGGTCAACGCGCGCACGCGCTCGGGATAGGTGTCCAGGTCGCTCAGCGGGCGGTCCTGGAGCACCGTCTGGGCGATCATGGCGGCCATCTGCCCGGTCGTTTCCATGGCGACTTGATGGCGGCCGATCATGCCGTCCTTGCGGGCATCCAGTTCCGCCTGCGTCACGCCCTGTTTCCACCAGGTGTCCAGAATGCGGCGCGTGCTGGCGACGCCCTTGTCCAGCAGAGGCGGGGCGAAACTGCTGGTGATGACGAATCCGCCGTCCATCAGCGAGAGCCCGGACAGGCCGGCACGGATGCCGTAGGTCAGGCCCTCCTGGTCGCGCACCCCTGCCATCAGCCGGCCGGTGAAGCCGTTGCCCAGGATGTTGACGGCCGCGCTGAGCGGCAGGTAGTCGGCATCGTTGGCGCGCAGGTCGATGGCCTGACCCAGCATCACGCTGATGGATTCCTTGTCCCCCATGGCGATGCGCTGCATGTCGGGCTGACTTGCCTTGCGCGGCGGCCCCTGCCGCACGAGCGCCTGGCCGCCGCTCCAGCCCGCGAACGCTTCGGTCACGAGAGACTGCAGGCGGCGAGGGTCCGCGCCGCCGACCACGACCAGCGTCATGTGTGCAGGCCCGTAATAGGCTTGATGAAAGGCCTTGATGTCGTCCAGCGTGGCGGCGGCGATGGCCTCGAGCATCCGCTCGCGCGGCACCGGGGCGTTGAGGTGCGCGGCGGGGTAGATCGACCGGTTCAGCGCCTCGGTGGCCCGGACCGACGGGTTTTCCGCGGCGTTGCGGACCGCGGCCTCCAGCCGCGTCTTGGCCTTGGCCAGTTCCTCCGGCTTGAAGGCCGGCCGGCGCAACTGCTCGGCCATCAGGTCGATCAGCGTCGGCAAATCCTTGGTCAGGCTTTGGCCGTAGATGCCGACGTAGCCCCCGTCGGTCCGGAACGACAACTGGGCGCCCAGGCTGTCCAGCAGCGCGGAGATCGCCACCTTGTCGCGACGGGTGCTGCCCTCCTGCAGCAACATGCCCGTCAGCAACGGCACGGCGGGATTGGCTGCCTTGCTGGCCGTATCGGCATCGCCCAGCGGCATCACCCCGGCAATGGACACCATTTCCCGCGGCGACATCGAATAGGTCAGCAGCGCGATGCTGCCGGCCTGGGTGCGCACGACGCGATCGGCGATGCCCGCCTGAGCGGCAACAGGCAGCCACAGCACGGCGAACCACACGAACCACGTCCGCAGATGATTGAAACGAGCCTGCTTCATGACGATTTCTCCGGGACGAACCAGCCGGTGGTGCTCTGGTTTTCAACGAGGTACTTTCGGGCGACGCGCTGCACATCGGCGGGCGTCACCTTCTCCAGTTCTTCGAGCTCGGTGACGAACCGTGTCCAGTCGCCCAGCGAGACCGCGTGGCCCAATCGGGCGGACGTCAAGCCGACGCCGTCACGCTGGTAGATCTGATCGGCCCGGTAAGGGCCCAGCACCCGCTCGATATCGTCGCGCGTGACGCCCTCGGTCTTGACGCGCTCCAGTTCGGTCCAGACGACTTTCTCGGCCTGCTCGTGTTTCGCGTCGGGCGGCAGGCTGACCGTCACCACGAACGGGCCGGGATCACGCAGCGCATGGAAGCTGGCGCCGGCATGCGTGGCAACCGCGGTGTCGACCAGCGCGCGATACAGCCGGCTGCTCTTGCCCTGGCTCAATACCAGGCCCAGGACGGTCAGGGCCGCCGCATCGGGGTCGAGCGCGGGCGGCGCCTTGAAGGCGATGACCAGATTGCCTGTCGCGCCGGCGCGTTTGAGCACCAGCCGTCGCGGCCCCTGCTGCGGAGGTTCCTCGGTCGTGACCACCGGGATGGGCTGGGGCGCGCGCGGAATGCCGCCGTAATACTGCTTGATCCAGCCCAATGCCTGGTCCGGCCGGAAATTGCCGACCACGATGACGACCGCGTTGTCCGGCCAGTAGAAGGTGTCGTAGAAGCGGCGCAGCTTGTCCACGCTCGCATGCTCGATGTCGCTACGCCAGCCGATGGTGGGATGATGGTAAGGGTGTGCCTGGTAAGCCGTGGCCATGACCTGCTGGAACAACGCGGTGACAGGACTGTTCTCGCCCCGCTCGTACTCGTTGCGTACCACCGTCATCTCGCTGGCCAGGTCTTCCGGGCGCAGCAGGAGGTTGCGCATGCGGTCGGCCTCGATGGCGATGTAGCCTTCCAGCGCGTCGCGCCCGAGCGTGCCGAAGTAGTTGGTGCGGTCCATCGAGGTGGTTGCGTTGAAGGTCGCGCCCACGCGCTCCATGTAGCTGTTCAGCGAATTGCCGAGCGCCTTGTTGTAATGCTGGCTGCCCTTGAACATCAGGTGCTCGAGCAGGTGGGTGTCGCCGGTCGTGCCGGCGGCCTCGTTGCGTGAACCCACCTGGTACAGCACCTGGAAACTGACCACCGTCGCTGCGGGATCGGGCAGGGCCAGCACGGTGAGGCCGTTGGCATCCAGGCGGTATTCGTCGATGCCGCCCAGGGAGCGCACGTGGGTAAAGCCCGCGACCTCGACGGGTTGAGCCATCGCGGTGCCTGCAATCAACAGGTACAACGAGAGCCCGGTGCATATCAAACGTCGTACTGACATGAAACGTCCTTTCGTGTGGGCGGGATGAACGCGGAAGATCGGGCGCCGGCTCGACGGTCGGTCGACCTGACCTGCGTCGAGCGCGGCGAACGTGAAGTTTTTCATATTTTCCGATGCGCGTTGAGCGATGGTGCGTGGCGGGGACATCGCCGCCGGGATGCACCCGTTGAACGTGCAGGTCACCTGAACGCGATTGTCGGGCCCGGACGTCTTCGATGGCGCATCGCGCCGAGGTCTGCCGGCGAGCAACGGTGGGCAGGCGATTGTTTCAGAGTGAAAAGGGACGCATCAAGCCGCCTCGCATGACAGGCCGTTGACGCGTCGTGCCGCCGATTTGACGGTCGACGCCGTCGCCGACCGCCTGTTTTGCCTCGCCACCCCTAAATCGCTGTAAACTCACGCTTTTGCTGCCACGCCCCCACATTCCAGATGTCCCAATCCCCCAAAGTAGGGTTCGTATCCCTCGGGTGCCCCAAGGCGCTCGTCGACTCCGAACAGATCATCACGCAATTGCGCGCCGAAGGTTATGAAATCTCCGGCACCTACGACGGCGCCGACCTCGTCGTCGTGAACACCTGCGGCTTCATCGACGAAGCCGTGCAGGAAAGCCTCGACGCGATCGGCGAAGCGCTGACCGAGAACGGCAAGGTGATCGTCACCGGCTGCCTCGGCGCGAAGTCGAGCGCGAGCGGCTCGAACCTGATCGAGGAAGTCCATCCGAAGGTGCTCGCCGTCACCGGCCCGCACGCGGTGGGCGAAGTGATGCAGGCCGTGCATTCGCACCTGCCGAAGCCGCACGACCCGTTCACCGATCTCGTGCCCGCCGCCGGCATCAAGCTCACGCCGCGTCACTACGCATACCTGAAGATCTCCGAAGGCTGCAACCACCGCTGCACGTTCTGCATCATCCCGTCGATGCGCGGCGACCTCGTGTCGCGCCCGGTCGCCGAAGTGATGCTGGAAGCCGAGAACCTGTTCAAGTCGGGCGTGGAGGAACTGCTCGTGATCTCGCAGGATACGAGCGCCTACGGCGTCGACGTGAAGTACCGCACGGGCTTCTGGAACGGCAAGCCGATCAAGACGCGCATGACCGACCTGGTCGCCGCGCTCGGCGAACTCGCCGCGCAGTACGGCGCGTGGGTGCGCCTGCACTACGTGTACCCGTATCCGAGCGTCGACGAAGTGATTCCGCTGATGGCCGAAGGTCCGTTCAAGGGCCACGTGCTGCCGTATCTCGACGTGCCGTTCCAGCACGCGCACCCCGAGGTGCTGAAGCGCATGAAGCGCCCGGCGAACGCCGAGAAGGTGCTCGAGCGCGTGCAGAAGTGGCGCGAGATCTGCCCGGACCTGACGATCCGCAGCACGTTCATCGCGGGCTTCCCCGGCGAGACGGAAGAGCAGTTCGAAACGCTGCTGGACTTCATCCGCGAGGCGGAACTCGACCGCGTCGGCTGTTTCGCGTATTCGCCGGTCGAAGGCGCGACCGCGAACGAACTCGACGGCGCGCTGCCGGACGACGTCCGCGAGGCACGCCGCGCGCGCTTCATGGAAGTCGCCGAGGAAGTGTCGGCGAATCGCATCCAGCGCAAGGTCGGCAAGACGCTCAAGGTGCTGATCGACGAAGTCAGCGAGGAAGGCGGCATCGGCCGCACCGCGGCCGACGCGCCGGAGATCGACGGCGTCGTCTATGTCGAACCTGCGGCGAAGGCATCGAAGCGCTACAAGGTCGGCGATTTCGTGTCCGTGAAGATCACGGGCGCGGACGGTCACGATCTGTGGGGCGAGGTGTAAGCGATGGCTGCCGCCTTTCCGGAGATCCTCGCGCTCGGTGAGGCGATGATCGAATTCAACCAGTCGCAGCCGGGCCGTCCCGAATTCCTGCAGGGCTTCGGCGGCGACACGTCGAACTTCTGCATCGCGGCGGCGCGCCAGGGCGCGTCGACGGGCTTCGTGTCGGCGATCGGCGACGATCCGTTCGGCCGGCTGCTGGCCGGCATGTGGCAGGCGGAACAGGTCGACACGACGTACGTGCGGATCGACCGCACGGCACCGACCGGCGTGTATTTCGTCACGCATGGCGCGGACGGTCACCAGTTCGACTATCTGCGCGCGGGTTCCGCGGCGAGCCGTTATGCGGCGGCCGACCTGCCGCTCGACGCGCTCGCGGCCGCGAAGGCCGTGCACCTGTCGGGCATCAGCCTGGCGATCAGCACGGCCGCGTGCGACGCGGCGTTCGCGGCGATCGACCATGCGCGCCGCCACGGCGCGAAGGTCAGCTTCGACACGAACCTGCGCCTGAAGCTGTGGCCGCTGCCGCGGGCCCGCGCGGTGATGCGCGAGGCGCTGCGCCAGACGGACATCTGCCTGCCGAGCTGGGACGACGTCACCGCACTGACGGGCGCGAACGATCGCGATGCGATCGTCGATGCGATGCTCGAACACGGGCCGCAGGTCGTCGCGCTGAAACTCGGCAAGGAAGGCGCGTATGTCGCGACGCCGAGCGAGCGGCGCGTCGTGCCGGGCTTCACCGTCGAGGCCGTCGATGCGACGGGCGCGGGCGATTGTTTCGGCGGCGCCTTCGTCGCGCGGATCGTCGCGGGCGACGATCCGTTCGCGGCCGCACGTTACGCGAACGCGGCGGCGGCGCTGTCGACGACGGGCTACGGCGCGGTCGCGCCGATTCCGCACCGCGATGCGGTCGCGCGCCTGATGCAGGGCTGACGCGAAATACGCGCGCCGGCCGTGGTTTCGTACGACGGGCGGCGCGTCGCCGCGATTTTCGAGCGAATCTGAAGCAAGGAGCAACACAAGGTGGGTCGATATTCGGAATGGCAACGGGTGCTTGTCGTCGCAGGCGCGCTGGCCGCGGGCCTCGCGATGCCGCGCGTGGTCGCGGCGCAGGCCGTCGCGCCGGGCGTGCAGCAGGATGAACCGGCACCGGCGCGGCCGCTGAAGCCGAATCCCGAGTTTGCCCGCCTGCCGCGCTACGAAGGCACGCTCGGCGACCGGCCGATCGTCGTGCATCTCGGCCCGAAGACGGACGAGGAGGGCGTGCACGGCGAGTACCAGTTCGCCGATACCGGCGAGGTCGTGCTGCTGGCGGGCGATCGCGACGGCGACACACTCGAGATCGAGGAGTCGAACGACGGCACGAACATCACCGGCGTGTGGATCGGCCGCTTCGACGCGACGGGCGACCTGAAGGCCGACCGGATGAACTCGGACGAGTCGGACCCGCAGCCGGTCGTGCTGCATCTCGCACCGGGCAAGCGCGCGGCGCTGCAGGTGCGCGACGGCCGCGTGCGGGAAATCGAGACGGTGGGCGGCGTCGTGAACCTGCGCACCGACGACTGAGCGCGCGCTGGCTCGGCGGGCGCGGCGCGCATTGTACCGGGCCAAGCGCGCCGATTTTGGCTAATCTAGCGGCATATTCCGCAACCGAACGGCCTCGTGCCCGGCTTCCCGACATGACTGCATCCACCCCCAAGCGCGCGCTGCAAACCCGCATCGTTCAACCCGACGACGTCATTCCGGAAGGCTTCCGGTCGTTCGTGCCGCCGGTCGCGCGCGCGTCGACGGTCGTGTTCCCCGATCTCGCGACGATGCGCGCGCTCGTCTGGCACAACGACAACCAGTGGCGCTACGGGCTGCATGCCACGCCGACGTCGCTCGCGCTCGCGCAGCGGCTCGCCGAGATCGAGGGCGGCGCGCATGCGCTGCTGCAGCCGTCGGGGCTCGCGGCGATCATGAACGTCTACTTCGGGATCGTGAAAGCGGGCGACGACGTGCTGATTCCGCACAACGTGTACGGCCCGAACGCCGATTTCGGCAACTGGCTCGCGAAGGATTTCGGCATCACCGCGCGCTTCTACGATCCGCTGATCGGCGCCGGCATCGCCGACCTGATCCAGCCGAACACGCGGCTGATCTGGATCGAGGCACCGGGCTCGGTAACGATGGAAGTGCCCGACGTGCAGGCGATCACCGCGGCCGCGAAGGCGCGCGGCATCGTCACCGCGATCGACAACACCTTCTCGGCCGGGCTCGCGTTCAAGCCGTTCGAGCACGGCGTCGACATTTCGGTGCAGGCGCTGACCAAGTACCAGTCCGGCGGCAGCGACGTGTTGATGGGCGCGACGATCACCGCGGACGCGGCGTTGCACGCGCAACTGAAGCTCGCGCGGATGCGCTGCGGGATCGGCGTGTCGGTCGACGATTGTTCGCTCGTGCTGCGCAGCCTGCCGAGCATGCAGGTGCGCTTCGATGCGCACAGCAAGAGCGCGCTCGCGCTCGCGCAATGGCTGAAGGCGCGGCCGGAGATCGCGGCGGTGCTGCATCCGCAGATCGCCGACTGCCCGGGGCACGCGTCGTTCGTGCGCGATTTCACGGGCGCGGGCGGGCTGTTCTCGGTGGTGTTCGACGAACGCTATAGCGCGGAGCAGATCGATCGCTTCGTCGAGTCGCTCGACCTGTTCGCGATCGGCTGGAGCTGGGGCGGCGCATGCAGCCTCGCGATGCCTTACGACGTCGCGTCGATGCGCCCGGACTGGCCGCATCGCGGCACGCTGGTGCGTTTCTACGTCGGTCTGGAGGACGAAGCCGACTTGCGCGCGGACATCGAGCGCGCGCTGCAGGACGTACTCGGCTGATCGCCGGTCGCGACGACCCGCGGAAAAACGAAACGCCGGCGCGATGCACGATCGCGCCGGCGTTTTTCATGGGGGGTGCGGCGCGATCAGAACAGCCGCAGCAGCCCGTCGAGGCCGACATGGTCGAACGCGACCGTCGCCGCGTCGCGCACGACCGGCTTCGCGTGAAACGCGACCGAGAGCCCCGCTTCGGCCATCATCTTCAGGTCGTTCGACCCGTCGCCCATCGCGATAGCGCGGCTCGGCTCGAGGCCGAGCGACGCGCACGTGTCGCGCAGCAGGCGCGCCTTCACGTCGGCGTTGACGATCTCGCCGAGCACCTTGCCGGTCAGCTTGCCGTCGACGATCTCGAGCGTGTTCGCGTACGCGTAGTCGAGGCCGAGACGTGCCTTCAGCCGCTCGGTGAAGAACGTGAAGCCGCCCGACACGAGCAGCGTCTTCATGCCGGCGGCCTTCACGCCTGCCAGCATCGTCTCGGCGCCCGGCGACAGTTGCAGCCGTTCCTCGTACACGCGTTCGAGCGCCCGCGCGTCGAGCCCGGCCAGCAGCGCGACGCGGCGCGTGAGGCTTTCGTTGAAGTCGCGGATCTCGCCGCGCATCGACGCTTCGGTGATCTCGGCGACCTGCGTCTTCAGCCCGCAGAAATCGGCGATCTCGTCGATGCATTCGATCGTGATCAGCGTCGAGTCCATGTCCATCACGGCGAGCCCGAAGTCGCCGAGCGTGCGGCCGGCCTCGACGAACCCGAAATCGAGCGCGTGCGTGCCGCAATACGCGTCGATGTCGAGGCGTTGCGCCGGGTTCGCGTTTTCGATGCGCAGCGCGTGATCGTCGGTCTGCACGATGCGGGTGCCGCGCGACAGCGCGAGCAGCGGTTTGTGATGGGTGTCCGACAGCGGCGCAAGACTCTGGATGACGAGATTGTGGGTCATGACGAGTGGTTGGAAAGCAAATGAAATGCGTGTGCGGCCAACGGACGGCCGCCTGCCGATGCGGGCCCCGTCCGGCGTCGGGCCCTTGCGTGGCGAACGCGCCATTGTAGCCGGTTGGCGGGGGCGGGGCGGACGCGGCCGTTTCGGTTCCGGGGGCCGGAATCGAAGCGGCAACGCCGCGGCACGCGCGCGGACACCGATGCCTATCGCCCGTCCGCTCGATCCCAGTACGGCGGATCGCCGAAATGCTCGGCGAGGAACGCAATGAACGCGAGCGTTTTCAACGGCACGTGCGCGCGGCTCGGATAGACGGCCCAGATCGCCACCTCGTCCGCGAACGGATAGTCGTCGAGCACCGTGACGAGCGTGCCGCTCGCGAGCAGCGGGCCGACGTCCCAGGTCGACTTGATCGCGATTCCGAAGCCGTCGACGAGCGCTTCGCGGATCGCCTCGCCGTTGCTCGCGACGAGCCGGCCGGCGACCCGCACGGTCAGCGGGCCTTGCGGCGTCGCGAACGACCAGTCGCGCTGGTCGCCGAGGATCACGCATTCGTGCTGCGTCAGGTCGGCCGGATGGCGCGGCGTGCCGCGCTCGGCGAGATACGCGGGCGAGCAGCACAGCACGCGGCGGTTGGTAGCGAGCTTGCGCGCGACGAGCGTCGAGTCCTTCAGCGCGCCGAGGCGGATCGCGACGTCGTAGCCGTCGTCGACGAGATCGACGATCTCGTCGGACAGCCGCAGGTCGAGCGATACCGACGGATAGCGGCGCAGGAACGCGGGAATCACCGGCGCGACGTGCTGGCGGCCGAACGACGACGACATCGACACCTTCAGCCGCCCGTACGGCTCGCTGCGGCCATGGCCGACCGAGGCGCGCGCGGCGTCGGCGGCCGACAGCAGCGCGTCGGCGCGCGCCATGAAGATTTCGCCGTCCTGCGTGAGGCTGATGCGGCGCGTGGTGCGGTGCAGCAACCGTGCGCCGAGCTGGCGTTCGAGCTGCGCGATGCGCGCGCTGGCAACGGCGGCCGACACGCCGAACTCGCGGCCGGCCGCCGTGACGTTCGCGAGCAGCGCCGCGCGCACGAACAGCGCGACGTCGAGCAGGTCGAGCGGCTTGTCGGGTGCCGGAATCGGATCGGACGCCATTATTCTGAAATTCCTGAAAATGTTTCAGGAAATATAGCGGTTTTCTCGAAGGATCGGGTTGCCTACGATGATGTTCATGGGGCCGCGCCGCGGCCCGCCCGGATTCCCTGAAAGGAGTATCGAGATGAAAGCCGTTGGACTGACCCGCTATCTGCCGATCGACGACCCGCAAGCCTTGCTCGACGTGGAACTGCCGCAGCCCGTGCCGGGCCCGCGCGACCTGCTCGTGAAGGTCGAGGCGATTTCCGTGAACCCGGTGGACACCAAGGTGCGCGCGCCGAAGCCGCAGGTCGAGGAGACGCCGCGCGTGCTCGGCTGGGATGCGGCCGGCACGGTCGTCGCGGTCGGCGCCGACGTCACGCTGTTTCGCCCCGGCGACGAGGTGTTCTACGCGGGCAGCATCACGCGGCCCGGCGCGAACAGCGAATTCCATACGGTCGACGAACGGATCGCCGCGCTGAAGCCGCGCACGCTCGACTTCGCCGCGTCGGCCGCGCTGCCGCTGACCGCGCTGACCGCGTGGGAAGCGCTGTTCGACCGGCTGCGCGTGTCGCCGCAGGGCGCGGACGCCGGCAAGTCGGTGCTGATCATCGGCGGCGCGGGCGGCGTGGGATCGATCGCGATCCAGCTCGCGAAGACGCTCGGCAAGCTGCACGTGATCGCGACCGCGTCGCGGCCGGCGTCGGCCGACTGGGTGCGCGCGCTCGGCGCCGACGCGGTGGTCGACCATTTCGGCGACCTGCCGGCGCAGTTGCGCGAGGCCGGCCATCCGAACGTCGACTACGTGCTGATCTTCAACGATACGGATCGTCATTTCCCTGCCGCCGCGGAGGTCATCCGGCCGCAGGGCGGCATTTGCACGATCGTCGAGAACGACAAGCCGGTGCCGGTCGAACTGCTGAAGGCGAAGAGCGCCGCGTTTCACTGGGAGTTCATGTTCACGCGCGCGATGTTCGAGACGCCGGACATGATCGAGCAGCACCGGATCCTCGGCGAAGTCGCGCGGCTCGTCGACGGCGGCACGCTGCGCACGACGCTCGGCGAACAGCTCGGCACGATCAACGCGGCGAACGTGCGGCGCGCGCACCAGTTGCTCGAGGGCGGCCGCGCGATCGGCAAGCTCGTGCTGAGCGGTTTCTGATTCCGTCGCGCGCATAAGGTTGCGGCGCCGCGAACGCAAGCGGGGTAACACCCGATGCGTTTGCGGCGCATTGCATCGAGCTTGGCGGTAGACTGGCAGCGCATCATGCATCGAAAACCGCGCGGCACGCGCGTGCCGCCGCATTACAAGGAGGTCAGCATGAGCCAACGCAGCTTGTCAGTCGCCGCATCGTGGTCGGTCGTGTTCGCGGCGGCGTGCGTCAGCGCGAGCGTATTCGCGGCGCCGCCGGTCAAGGGCAGCCTGAAGGGCGGCGGTACCGGACAGCTCGAATACACCGTCAAGGTCGATTCGAAGACCTTCGGCAATACGCAGGAGACGCGCAAGATCCGCTCGGGCGAGACGGACGATTTCAACTGGAAGTCGGTGCCGCCGAGCGGCGCGGTCGCGATGCCGGACGGCTGCCCGAACGCCGACACCCTGCCGCGCGACGCGAACGGCGCGATGGTGCGCCAGACCCAGGTACGGCTCGCGCCGTCGGTCGACGCGAAGGGCGTCGCCAACGTGCAGCTGAGCTTCCAGGCGGCCGCGCCGAAGGGCACGCGCAGCGTGACGGCCGGCGGCAAGTCGCTGCAATGCCCGGACGTCGTGTCGGTCAGCCAGGTGAAGTGGGTGTCGATTCCGACCAACGGCGGATCGAAATCCGTGACGATGAGCGACGGCACCAAGGTGACGGTGTCGATCAAGCGCTGAACGGCGCGCGCGGGCCGGCGTTTCGCCCGGTGCGCGCGCAACGGATTCGACGGGTGGCGTGGGCGGGGCGGCGCATGAGCGCTGCGTGCAGGCGTCGCGATGTTTTCCCGTCATCTTCTTCGTGGGACGGTGCCGCTGCCGTGCGGCGGCCGTGCGTGACGTCATGCAGCTGTCGCGTGACGTTCACCCGCTTCCTTTTCTCCCCGTAACGATTCCGATGAAACCTCGAATGCGCGTGCTGCTGTCTGCCATTGCGTTCGTCGCCGTGCATGCGCACGCGGCCGACGACTGCAGTTTCGTGAAGAAGGTCGGGCTGCCGTCGCGGCAGCCGGTAGCCGTCGTGTCGAGCGGCGCACTCGAACCGTGCTCGACCGGCAGCTACGCGGTACGCGTGTACTCGACCGCGCACGCCGCCCCGGGCTTCGATACCGACGATTACGTGACGGGCACGCTGCATGCGCGCGACGGTACGGTCACCGATGCGTTCACGGCGCGACCTCGGCGCACGCGCACCGCAGGCGCTCGTCGTGACGACGCGTTCGGCCGGCAGCGGCGGTTATGTCGGCGCGCAGGCTTATGTGACGACGCCGCGCGCGGTGCGGCTCGTTGCGTCGGTCGACGGGCTCGCACCCGAGGCGGACGTCGCGGCCGCGTTGCGGCAGGCGATCGGCAAGCGCCGCGTCGCGCGCTGACCGTCCGGCGCGCGAACGCATCGCGCGGTACCCGGGCCGGTCAGTGCGCGCGCTCTTCGAGCCGCGACGCGAGAAAGCGGTGATCGGCCGAGAACAGCCGGCGATAGGTCATCAGTACCGCGCCGACGGTGCCGAGCGCGGACGCGGCGGCGATCAGGAACATGATCACGATCTGGTAGCGCACGGCCTGCAGCGGCGACTGGCCGGCCAGCACCTGGCCCGTCATCATCCCCGGCAGGCTGACGACGCCGACGACGGCCATCTGGTTCAGCGTCGGCAGCATGCCCGCGCGTACGGCCTGGCGCGCGGCATCCTGCGCGGCTTCCCAGCGCGTCGCGCCGAGCGCGAGTGCGGTCTCGACCCGATCGCGCCGCGCGGTGAGTTCTTCCATCATCCGCTCGACGCCGAGCGACACGCCCGTGAGCGTATTGCCGAGAATCATCCCCAGGATCGGAATCGCGTATTGCGGCGCATACCATGGATGAATGCGGATCACGACGAACAACCCGACCGCCGCGACGAACCAGCTGCTGAACCAGATCGACGCAATGCTGTCGATGCGCTGGCCGCGATATGTGCGCTTGCCGCGGCCGGCGCCGGCGAAACCGGCGATCAGCGTCATCAGCGCGGTGAGCGGCAGCACGACGTACCAGTGCGGATGGCCGAACACCCAGCCGAGCACGTAGCCGATCGCGAGCAGCTGCACGACGGTGCGCACCGCCGCGAGCGCGAGCTTGCGGCCGAGGCCGAGCGACAAGGCCGCCGAAATCGCGCCGTTGACGGCGACGAGCGCGGCGGCGATGCCGACGTCGACGAGGCTCAGGTCCTGCAGGGCCGGGCTCATTGCGCCGCCTCCGTCGGGTTCGCGACATGCATGACGCCTGCCTGCATCACGAGCCGCATCGTGCCGATCCGGGCGGCCTGGGCCGGATCGTGCGAGATCCACATGTAGGCGCGCGTGTCGGGTGCCGCGTCGAACCACGCGCCGACCAGCGCCTCGATCGCGCGCGCCGAGTCGGGATCGAGTGCGGACGTCGGCTCGTCGAGCAGCAGCACGTCGGGGTCGAGCTGCAGCACGCGCAGCAGCGCGGCGATCTGCGCTTCGCCGCCGGACAGGTCGCTCGCGCGCTTGTCGAGAAAGTCCGGGCCGCGGCCGGCCTGCGCGGCGAGCGCTTCGGCACGTGCGCGATCGAATGCGACGTCGCGATAGATCGCGAGCGAATACGGATAGCGCAATTGCGATTCGACGGTGCCGTCCATTTGCGCGGGGCGCTGGCGCACGTACGCGACGCTGCGCCGGTAGCGCGGAATCGCGCCGCGCCGGATCCGGCGGCCGCGCCACAGGATCTGCCCGCCGTCGAGCGGATCGAGCAGCGCGAGCGCGCGCAGCAGCACGCTCTTGCCGGAGCCGGACGGTCCCGTGATAGCAATTCGCGATCCCGCGGCGAGGCTGAAATCGGTCGGCGCCAGCAGCGTCTTGCCGCTGCTGGCGTCGCGCCGCGCGATGTGCCGCGCATCGATGAGACCGGTGGGGGCTGTCATGTCACAAATGAAAAAAAGCGTTAATGGCGCCGAAGAGGCGGTATCGCGTGCGTCATAATACCGATTGAAAAGCCGCGGGTGTCGTGCGCCGTTCGTTCACGCAAGCGGTCCGGCATGGCGCGGTAACACTTCAGAACAACAACGGAACCGCCATGACGCTAACCCGAGCCATCGGCAAATCGGCTGCATGGGTCGTCGGTATCGTCGCGGTGCTCATCGCGGCGGCCGGCGTCTTTCTCTTCACGTTCGACTGGAACCGCGCGAAACCGTGGGTCAACGAACAGGTGAGCGCCGCACTCGGCCGCCCGTTCGCGATCAACGGCGATCTCAAGGTCGGCTGGCGTCGCCCCGACGGCGAGACCGGCTGGCGCGCATGGGTGCCCTGGCCGAGCTTTTCGGCCACGCAGCTCGAGATCGGCAACCCCGACTGGGCGAAGTCGCCCAAGTTCGTCACGCTCGATGCCGCGCACTTCGATCTCGCGATCCTGCCGCTGCTCGCGCATGAAATCGTCATTCCGTCGATCGACGTCGTGAATCCGGCTGTCGACCTCGAGCGGCTTGCCGACGGCCGCAACACGTGGACCTTCCAGTTCAAGCAATCGTCGCAGCCGTCGCCGTGGAAGGTGCGGCTCGACAGCTTCGGCTTCGCGAAGGGCACCGTCACGTATCGCGATGCGATCACGAAGGCCGACCTGACCGTCGCGATCGATACGCTCGGCCAGCCGATCCCGCTCGGCGACGTGCTCAAGGAGCAGGAGCAGACGTCGCGCGCGGCGTCCGCGCAGCGTGTCGGCAAGCATGGCGCCGCGCAGTTGAGCGCGAAGGCCAATGCGGAAGCCGCATCGAGCGCTTCCGGCGCGCAGGCGGCGAGTGCGGCATCGGCGACGGGCGCGTCGGCTGCGGCTTCCGTCGCTTCGGCGGCGTCCGGTTCGTCCGCTTCTTCTGCTTCTTCCGCATCGACGGTTGCCGTGGCATCCGGCGCATCCGGCGCCGCGGCGCCCGCGAAGCCGTCCGGCCCGACCTATGCGTTCGGGCTGAAGGTCGACGGCCGCTACAAGAACGTGCCGATCAACGGGACCGGCAAGCTCGGCGGCGTGCTCGCGATCCAGGACGCATCGCGGCCGTTCCCGCTGCAGGCCGACGTGAAGGCCGGCGATACGCGGCTCGCGATCGTCGGTACGCTGACCGATCCGATGCATCTCGCGGCGATCGACCTGCGGCTGTGGCTGCAGGGCACGTCGATGTCGCACCTTTACCCGCTCACCGGCATCACGCTGCCCGATACGCCGCCTTACGCGACCGAAGGGCGGTTGATCGGCAACTTCAAGCGGCACGCGAGCACGTTCCGCTACGAGAACTTCAACGGCCGCGTCGGCGGCAGCGATCTCGGCGGCACGCTCACGTATGCGCAGCGCGAGCCGCGACCGAAGCTGTCGGGCGAACTCGTGTCGAACCTGCTGCAGTTCTCCGATCTCGCGCCGGTGATCGGTGCCGATACGGCCGCGAGCAAGGCCAAGCGAGGCGACACGACGCATCAGCCGCCGGGCCGCGTGCTGCCGGTCGAGACGTTCCGGACCGACCGCTGGCGGGCGCTCGACGCGGACGTCAAGTTCACGGGCCGCAAGCTGGTCAAGAGTTCGAACCTGCCGATCACGAACCTGTATACGCACATCCTGATGCAGGACGGCGTGCTGTCGCTCGAGCCGCTGCAGTTCGGCGTCGCGGGCGGCACGCTCGCGACGACCGCGCATCTCGACGGCAGCGGCACGCCGCTGAAGGGCCGTTTCACGGTGGCCGCGCGGCACCTGAAGCTCAAGCAACTGTTCCCGACGCAGAAGGTCATGCAGTCGGCGCTCGGCGAAATCAATGGCGACGCGTCGCTGTCGGCGACCGGCAACTCGCCGGCGGCGCTCGCCGCGACGTCGAACGGCGAAGTGAAGGCGCTCGTGACGGACGGCCGCATCAGTCGCCTGCTGATGGAAGCGGCGGGGCTGAACGTGGCCAACGTCGTCTACGAGAAGCTGTTCGGCAACAACGACGTGAAGATCAACTGCGCGGCGATCGATTTCGTCGCGACCAACGGCATGCTCGACCCGAAAGTGTTCGCGCTCGATACCGACGATGCGCTGATCAACGTCGACGGCGCGATCAGCCTGCGCGACGAATCGCTCGACCTGAAGATCCACCCGCATACGAAGGGGTTCCGGATCTTCTCGCTGCGCTCGCCGCTGTATGCGAAGGGGACGTTCAAGGACCCGAAGGTCGGCGTCGATGCGACCGCGCTCGCGCTGCGCGCCGGCGCGATGGTCGGGCTCGGGCTGATCAACCCGTTCGCGGCGCTGATCCCGCTGATCGCGCCGAGCAACAACCGCGACGTGCCGTGCTCCGAGCTGTTCGGGCAGATGAAGGCGAAGGCCGCGCAGAAGGCGGCCGCGAAGGCCGGCAAGTGACGCGCGTCAACGGCCCGCGCGCACCCACAGCAGCACGGCGTCCACTTCGCGGCCGTCGATCCGCACCGGCGCGGCGGTGCCGAGTTGAAGGCGGTCGCCGTCGAGCATGACGGCGCGCTGCTGGACGTTGCCGAGCCAGTTCGGGAACAGGCTGACGTCCATTTCATGGGTCAGCGTGCCGTCGTCGGTCACTTGAAAGGGGCCGGAATAGGCGATGTAGCCGCGGGCGGCGGCCGCGTACTCGGCGTCGGTGCCGTGGTGCAGGTCGCCGTTCGCGTAGGGCGGCCGGCCGGTAGCCATCAGTTGGGCGGACATGTAGCCGTCCGGCGTATAGAGAATCCAGCCGCGCGCGTCGCGGCCGAGCGGATAGGCGGTCGCGCTACCGTCGCGCGGGCGGACTTCGTAGGACACGAGGCGCCATGCGCCGACGAGTTGTTCGCGAAGCTGGCTGGCAAGCATGCTGGATTCCGGTCGGGCGGCGTTGGGGCGCGTGCCGCCGTGTTGGCGGGCCGCCGGGCGGAGGGCCAGATGGCCTCGAATGCGCTGCCCGGGCAGTATGGTCGGCAGTTTCTCCGACTCCTGCTAAAATACACGGTTTTCCGTCGATTTCTCTCTTAACGGGACCTGCCGTGCTTTCTACTGCCAACATCACGATGCAATTCGGGCCAAAGCCCCTGTTCGAGAATATCTCGGTCAAATTCGGCGAGGGCAACCGCTATGGTCTGATCGGCGCGAACGGCTGTGGCAAGTCGACGTTCATGAAGATCCTCGGTGGCGACCTCGAGCCGAGCGCCGGCAACGTCGCGCTGGAGCCGAACGTCCGCCTGGGCAAGCTGCGCCAGGACCAGTTCGCGTACGAAGACGTGCGCGTGCTCGACGTCGTGATGATGGGCCACACCGAAATGTGGGCCGCCATGACCGAGCGTGACGCGATCTACGCGAACCCGGAAGCCACCGACGACGACTACATGCACGCGGCCGAACTCGAAGGCAAGTTCGCCGAATACGGCGGTTACGACGCCGAGGCGCGCGCGGGTGCGCTGCTGCTGGGCATCGGCATCGAGGAGAAATTCCACAACGGCACGATGGCCGACGTCGCGCCGGGCTGGAAGCTGCGCGTGCTGCTCGCGCAGGCGCTGTTCTCGAAGCCGGACGTGCTGCTGCTCGACGAACCGACCAACAACCTCGACATCAACTCGATCCGTTGGCTCGAGCACACGCTCAACGAGTACAACTCGACGATGATCATCATCTCGCACGATCGTCACTTCCTGAACTCGGTGTGCACGCACATGGCCGACATGGACTTCGGCACGCTGAAGGTCTGGCCGGGCAACTACGACGACTACATGCTCGCATCGGCACAGGCGCGCGAGCGCCAGGCCGCCGCGAACGCACGTGCGAAGGAGCGCGTGGCCGAACTGCAGGACTTCGTGCGCCGCTTCTCGGCGAACAAGTCGAAGGCCCGCCAGGCAACGAGCCGTGCGAAGCAGATCGACAAGATCAAGATCGAGGAATTCAAGCCGTCGTCGCGCCAGAACCCGTTCATCCGCTTCGAGTTCGAGAAGAAGCTGCACAACGTCGCGGTGGTCGCGGAAGACATCACGAAGAAGTACGAGCGCACGATCTTCCAGAACTTCAACCTGTCGGTGCAGCCGGGCGAACGCATCGCGATCATCGGCGAGAACGGCGCGGGCAAGACGACGCTGCTGCGCTCGCTGCTCGGCGCGCTCGAACTCGATCACGGCACGGTGAAGTGGTCCGAGAACGCGAATGTCGGCTACATGCCGCAGGACACGTACGAGGAATTCCCGAACGACATCACGCTGATGGACTGGATCGACCAGTACCGCAAGGACGGCGACGACGAAACGATGGTGCGCGGCACGCTGGGCCGCCTGCTGTTCTCGTCGGACGACATCAAGAAGTCGGTGAAGGTGCTGTCGGGCGGCGAGAAGGGCCGCATGATCTGGGGCAAGCTGATGCTCGGCCGCCACAACGTGCTGCTGATGGACGAGCCGACCAACCACATGGACATGGAGTCGATCGAGTCGCTGCAGATCGCGCTCGAGCAGTTCGAAGGCACGCTGATCTTCGTGTCGCACGACCGCGAATTCGTGAGCGGGCTGGCGAACCGGATCATCGAAGTGCGTACGGATGGCACGCTGTTCGACTTCGGCGGGAATTATGAGGAATTCCTGACGAGTCAGGGGCAGGAGTAATTCTGCCGGGTTGTCCCAAGACCACCTTTCATGCGTCTCGGCTTGTCCCGCGGAATTGTCCCGTTGGGACGGCCGGCTTCCTGGTGCCCCTTCTTGGCGAGCGAACGCTAAAGCATCTCAGGGAAGTCTTGTAAAGCCTGAAGCCCGTACTGGCGGCATGCCTGTATGGGCTTTTTCATTTTGGGCGAGGCACTCGCCGTTGTTGCGGTACGTAGAAGCCGACCTTGTTGTACTCAACCCACCAATCAGCTTGGGATATTCATGATTCGAATCGTGATGGGTGTGACGAGGGTAGGAGAGCGATGCCTTCGCTCGAAATCGACAGTGCTGGCATCGCGCTTTTAGTTGCCACTGCAAAAATGAGGAAAAAGAGGGTGGGCGCCATCGACGTCAGAAAAAGGGTGCCGGCACGGCGTCCAAAACAACATCTCGCCTATCCCAATAAATTCGGATCTTACCTCGAATTGACAATCTGAAAGAATTATTAAAAATATTAAATCGAGCGTGTTTTTACAGAATACCCAAGTTTTTAGAGCGGATGTAATCGATGCCCCCGTGCATCGCATTAATCATTCCTGACATTCAGCGGTGGTTGCTTCTGCTAGGATCGCGCAGTGGATAAGAGGGGACCAATTGCGAGCGCTGGCTCGCAATCGTGACAGCATGAGAGACGTTGTCGCGCTGACTATCCGTTGCAAGCGCGTTCAAGACTAGACGACGAATTGCGTTTGGTCCTATCGGCGCTGAATTCAAACAAGATCGCAAGCAGGGACGCAGTTTGCGTCAACGAAGAATGAACAAGAAACGCTATCGGGTTGTGTTCAATCGCGCACGGGGCGCGATGATGGTCGTTCAGGAAAATGGCAGTTTGTCGCGCGCAGTAGGGAATTCACAAGGAGCGCGCGCACCATCGGGCTTGCCGGGGTTGCGAATCGTATGGCAACCGATTGCGATGGCGGCCGCATTGTTGTTCGGTGTGCCGTTATTCAGCTTCGCGCAAATCGCGCCGACTCCTGGCACGAGCACACACGTGATCCAGACGCAGAACGGCATTCCGCAAGTGAATATCGCCGCGCCGTCTGGCGCAGGCGTCTCGGTGAACACGTACAACCAGTTCGATGTTCAAAAACCAGGCGCGATACTGAACAACTCGCCGACGATCGCGAACACGCAGCAGGCGGGGATGATCAACGGCAACCCGAATTTCGGTGTTGGCCAGTCCGCGCGGATCATCGTCAACCAGGTCAACAGCAATGCGCCTTCGCAACTCAGAGGTTACGTTGAGGTGGCGGGCAACCGTGCCGAAGTGATCTTGTCGAACAGTGCGGGTATTCAGGTCGACGGCGGCGGGTTTATCAATACGTCGCGAGCCGTCCTCACCACCGGTACACCTTACTACGGCACCGACGGATCACTCGGTGGATTCAACGTATCGCGCGGCCTGATTTCCGTGAGCGGTGCTGGCCTGAACGCATCGAACGTCGATCAGGTTGACTTGATTTCGCGCGCGGTGCAGGCCAACGCAGCGATTTACGCCAAGAATCTGAACGTCGTCGCAGGTTCGAACCAAGTCAACCACGACACGCTCGCGGCGACACCGATCGCTGGCGATGGTGCGGCACCGGCGATCGCAATCGACGTGAGCCAACTCGGCGGCATGTACGCGAACAGGGTCTTTCTCGTATCGAACGAGTTTGGTGTCGGTGTCGCGAACGCCGGGACGATCGCGGCACAAGCAGGCGACCTGACGCTGCAAGCCAACGGCCAGCTTGTACTAACGGGCAAGACGACTGCAAGCGGTAATCTTTCCGCAACGGCGAGCAGTATTCAAAACACCGGCACGACGTATGCGCAACAGAGCGCAAACGTTTCAGCAGCCGGTGTGTTGTCGAACAGCGGGACGCTCGCTGCGCAGCAAAATACGACGGTCGACGCAGGTAGCATCAACTCGACCGGAACGCTCGGTGCGGGCGTAAATAACGATGGCTCAGTCGGAAAAGGCGGCGACCTGAATCTGTCGAGCACGGGACAACTGACGGCGACCGGGCAGAACGTCGCGGGCGGGAGCGCGTCGATTTCCGGCAGCGGCGTCAATCTCGCAGGCAGCCAGACGGCCGCGAACGGCAATGTGTCGCTGAACGCGAACGCGGGCGACCTGAACCTTGCGAACGCGACGACGAGTGCGCAGGGTGCACTCAATGCGAAGGCAGCGGGTGCGTTGATCAACGATCAAGGCGCGCTGTCGAGCCAAGGCAACGCAACGTTGACCGCGGACAGCATTTCAAATCAAAGCGGCAAGATATCGGCGCAAGGTTCGTTGAACGTGCAATCGAACGGTGCGATCGCGAATCAGGGCGGTACGCTGGTTTCGGAAAATTCGATACAAGTGCGCGGCGGTGCGATCGCAAACAACCAAGGCACGATCCAGAGCGCGGCCGGAATGAACATTTCGGGAAGCTCGTTGGACAACAGTGCGGGTCGCGTTACGTCGCTGAATTCGGATGGTCTGTCCATTACGACGACGGGGCAACTGACGAATGACGCCGGTACGACCGCACTTGGCGCACAAGGCGGTGTGATTGGCGGTAACGGCAGTGTGGCGATTCAATCGGGCAGCGTCGTGAACCACGGCACGGTCAGTGCACAAACGAATTTGAACGTCGGCACGCAATCACTCGACAATGGCAGTGGTGCGTTGTCAGCTGCGCAAAACGCGGTGATCGATGCAGGTGCGCGGTTGACGAATGGTTCGGGCAGTATCACCGCCGGACAATCCGCGACAGTGGATGCCGCGTCGCTGAATAATGATGCGGGTTCGGTACAGGCGGCACAGTTGTCGCTCGGGGCGACGAATTTGTCGAACCATGGCGGCACGATTACGCAAACCGGGACGGGCACAATGAATGTTGCCGTCTCGAACATCCTCGATAACTCAAGCAACGGCGTGATTCAGACCAACAGCACGGACCTGAACCTCACGCCCGCGACACTGATCAACGATCACGGAAAAATTGCTCATGCCGGGAGCGGTGCGCTGTCGATTTTCACCGGTGCATTGTCGAATCAAGGCGGCACGATCGCGACCAACGGGGCATTGAGCCTGAAAGCCTCAGCCGTATCGAATAGCGCAGGTACGCTGGCCGCGCAGCGTCACGCGGCGCTTGACGTGCAGTCGTTCGATAACCGTGCGGGCGGCTATGTCGGTGCGGACAGCATGACGCTGAAAGCTCAAGGCGGTGTCGATAACCGTACTGGCACGCTCGAAGCTAACAACGGCGTTTCAGTGACGGCCGACAGTCTCGCGAATGATGGAGGCTCACTTAAAAACGTGGGTGCAGGCGCGCTGTCAGTCACGACAGTAAACGCGCTGACGAATACGGCGGGCGGCACCATTGGCGGCAACGGAGACGTTTCGGTATCAGCGGGCAGCATCGATAATTCCAGCGGCTCGCTGCTCGCGGGACAGGCGCTTTCAGTACAGTCGAACAGCACGATCACGAATGCTGCCGGTCTTGTCCAGGCGAATGGGAATCTGTCGCTGCGAGCACAAGGCGCGATCAACAACAGCGCAGGGCAAATCGAAGCGAACGGTACGAATGCGGCGCTCGCGCTGTCGGGGAGCAGCGTCGACAACAGCGACGGGCGCATCGTCAATATCGGTAGCGGAGCGACAACGATCGATGGCGGTACGTCGATCACAAACACGAACGCCTCCGGAAAAGCGGGGGCAGGCACGATTGGCGGAAACGGCGATGTTACGCTGACCGCGCAGACGCTCACGAATGCACAAGGTGGTCAGACGCTGTCCGGGCGAGATTTGACGCTGAACGTTGCAAACGACGTAAGGAATGCGAGTGGCGTGCTGTCAGCCGCGAACAACCTCAAGTTGAGCGCGGTAAACGCAGCACTGTCGAATCAGGCTGGATCGATTCGTGCAAATGGCGCGCTGTCGCTCAACACTGCATCTATCGACAACGCGTTCGGAAAAATCGGCAACGACACTGGCACCGGCGGCAGTGTCTCAATTCAGACCGGCACGCTTACCAACCAGAATGGCGCGATCGGCAGCGATCAGGATCTGACGCTAACCGCGAGCACGTTGAGCGGTGATGGTTCGATTGTGGCGGGCCGAAACGGTGCGGTGGCACTCGGTAGCGATTACACGCAGACCACGGCGAGCAAGTTGCACGCAAATGGGGACCTCACGTTTTCCACGTCGGGAAAACTGACGAACCAAGGCGTGCTGGATGCCAACGGCGCGCTGACCGTGAACGCTGCGAACGTGGAGAACCAAGCAGGCGCCGATCTGAATTCCAGTAAGACGACGGTCAACGCGAACGGCGGCGCGATCGATAACGCAGGTCGCATCGAAGGCGATACGGTTGCGACCAACAGCGCGACGCTGAACAACACCGCGACGATCATCGGCCGCGAAGTCAGCACCACTGCGAACACGATCAACAATACCGGTGCGGCGGCCGTGATTGCGGCAGCCGAACGGGTGAATTTGTTCGCGTCCAACCAGTTGTCGAACACGGGCGGCGCGAATATCTTCAGCGCGGGCGATATCAATATCGCTGCGGACGGTCAGCGCGACGCGAACGGGTTTCTCGCGAACCGTACGCAAAATGTCTTGAACGATCAGTCCACGATCGAAGCGCAAGGCAGCGTCGAACTCGCGGCTGGTACGTTCACGAACACACGTCCGGCTCCCGTAGTGACCACTGAAACCACGAGCACGACGAGCAAGCACGAAACCAAACGTCAGAAGTACATCGTGTGCGCGACGATGAATGCAGACCCGAACGGCGGGTGTTCGCAGGCGATGTGGGTCAACGGTTACAAGACGCCGCTCACTTCAACCTATAGTCCTTCGCAGGTTGTATCGGAAACGTCCGGACCAAACGCGACTGACAAGGTATTGGTCGTGAACGTGAACGGCAAGCAGCAGACGATTTATTACAACACGCTGACGACCAACGCGGACGGTACGGTTACGGTCAACTATTGGGATGCATACGATCCACACGTCAACTACGTTCCGGATACGGAATACACGACGCGCAGCGATGGGCACAACGGCTATCAGCGTGTCGAAATCTGGCGCGACACGACAACCACGGTCCAGCAGGACAAGGTAACGAGCCAGGCGCAACAGGCGCAACTCGTGGCTGGCAACAACATCGTGATGAAGAACGTCGGGACGATCAACAACGAATACAGCTCAATTGCGGCGGGCGGGTCGATCAAAATAGGCGACTCGGATGTGTCCGGCAGTGCAGGTTCAGGCAGCTACGGTGGCACGGTCGTGAACAACGTCGGGCGGACGCTGTATCAGTATCAGACCGACAGTATCGTATCGATGTACGCGTGGAACGAGGATACGACGCGGGATCGCGGAACGATCGTTCAGCCTTCGAAGGTCTATACACCCGTTGCCATCGGCGGCACGGGGGGCACGATTGTCGCCAACCAGTCGGTGATCATCGACGCGAAGGATGTCAACAACCAGAACGTCGCGGCGCAGAATTCTTCGACGGGCGCAACTGGCGGCACGCTTGGAAATAATTCGGCCAATGAGGGCGTGTCCGGTGGAAAGTTGACGCCGGTCGGTGCCGCAGGCGGGGCATCGACGCCTGTTGGTGCGCAGCAATCGGTGGCGAATGCGTCCGGCGCATTGCCGATCACGTTACCGACGAGCGGTCTATATTCGATTCACGACGCGCCTGGCCAGCCGTATCTGATCGTCACCGATCCGCGGTTGACGAGCTATACGAATTTCATTTCGAGCGACTACATGCTCGGCCAGTTGAACCTGAACCCGGCGAGCATCGAAAAGCGCCTGGGCGACGGGATGTATGAGCAGCAGATGGTGCGCAATCAGATTACGCAACTGACGGGGCGCACTTTCTTGCCGGGTTACGCGAGCGCCGAAGATGAGTATCGCGCGTTGATGACGAACGGTGCGAACTACGCGATAGACTTCGGATTGGTGCCCGGCATGGCGCTGACCGCTGCGCAAATGGACGCGCTGACGAGCGATATCGTGTGGCTCGTTGACCAGACCGTGACGCTGCCCGACGGCAGCACGACGCACGTGTTGGCTCCGGTCGTCTACATGGCGCAAACGCATGCGAACGATCTGCAACCGACCGGTGCCCTGATTGCGGCGGACGACGTTGAGATTCACACGACGGGCAGCACGACCAACACGGGCGTCATCAAGGGCGGCACGAAGACGATTCTCACCGCGACCGATATCCTGAATCGCGGCGGCACGATTTCGAGCAGCAGCGCGAACGGCACGACGGTCGTATCGGCCAGCAACGACGTGGTGAACTCGTCGGGGATGATCACTGGCAACCGGGTTGCAGTCAGCGCTGGCCGGGATATCGTCAACACGACGCTGGTTGATGCGGTGGGTGCGACCAGTGCATCGGGCGCAAGTAAGGCCAATACAAGCTTGATCGGCCAGCAAGGCACGATCGCGGCAACGGGCGACCTTTCCGTGCAGGCTGGTCGCGACCTGACGCTTCACGGTGCAAATCTGTCGGCCGGCGGCGATGCGCTGGTCACGGCGGGCCGCGATATCAACGTCGATACGGTTCAGTCCACGACGAACCAATCGATGTATCTGAACGATCAGCATCATTGGGAAGAATCCACGACGAAGAACGTGACGAGCGGCATCACCGCAGGCGGCAGCTTGGGGATGCAAAGCGGCAACGATACGACGCTCAAAGGCGTGACGGTAACCGCCGGTAAGGATTTGTCGGTGCTTGCGGGCGGCAACCTGACGGCGACGACGGTCACGGATACCGCGAAGCTCGATAACGTTGCGGCGGACAGCAAGACGCGTAAAGAAGTCGATCACAACTACGACGAACACGCCGTCGGCACGCAGTTCACGGCAGGCGGCAATGCGTCGCTCGGGGCGGCGAGCACCGACGCGTCGAAAGGCAACGTGACGCTCACGGGTTCGTCCCTCACCGCTGGCATGACGAACGGCGTTGAGAATGCCACCGGTTCGGCGAACATCGTTGCAACGGGCAACATCACGGTGAACGAAGCCCGTGAGGAACACGACAAGTACCAATCGGTGCAGGTTCAACGCGGCAGCTTCGTCAGCAGCACGAAAACCGATGGCATGACGGACACGCATGCGAACGTTGGCGTCGGCAGTACGGTGTCGGGCAATACCGTCAACATCCAATCGGGCCACGACCTGACTGTCCAAGGCAGTACCGTCGTTGGTACGAACGATGTGAGTCTTGCGGCAACGAACAACGTCAATATCACGACCTCCAAGGATACGGTCACGCAGGACAGCTACTACCGCGAAACGCATTCGGGCATCGGTACAAGCGGCCTGAGCGTGAGTATCGGCACGCAGAAGAAGGCGGATACGGATCATGCTTCATCCGTCACGAACAACGCGAGCACGGTTGGTTCGATTAATGGCAACCTGACTGTCAAGGCCGGCGACACCCTGCACGTGACGGGTAGCGACCTGATTGCCGGAAAGAACCTGACGGGCAGCGCCGCGAACGTCGTGATCGATGCCGCAACGGATACGAGCAACAAGACCCATAGCGAGACGACCAGCAGCAGCGGAGTCACGCTCGGTCTGTCGGGCAGCATCGGCGACGCGATCAACGGTGCGTATCAACAGGCGCAGGCAGCAAAGAGCGGTGCCGGCGACAGCCGTGCAACGGCGCTGCACGCAATTGCTGCGGCCGGTAATGCCGCGATGGGCGTAGCGGGCTTGACCGGCGGCGCGCTGGCTGGCGGCGGTACGCCGAGCATCGGCGTTCAAGTCAGCGTGGGATCGAGCCATAGCAGACTCGACACGTCGGAAAACCAGACGACACAGCGTGGATCGAGCCTGTCGGCCGGCGGCACCACGTCGCTGATTGCGACCGGCAACGGCACGCCGGGCAGCGGCAATATCACGGTGGCGGGTTCGAACGTGTCGGGCAACGATGTGTTGCTGGCCGCGAAGAATCAGATCGACCTGCAGAACACGACGAACACTGATTCGACGCGCAGCTCGAATTCGTCGTCTAGCGCGAGCGTAGGCGTGTCGA
Organism: Burkholderia sp. L-4; assembly: GCF_056856535.1. Taxonomy (NCBI): domain Bacteria; kingdom Pseudomonadati; phylum Pseudomonadota; class Betaproteobacteria; order Burkholderiales; family Burkholderiaceae; genus Burkholderia; species Burkholderia sp. L-4. The sequence goes on along the minus strand of NZ_JBXEOX010000001.1, from coordinate 2,001,991 downwards.
TCGGCACGAACGGTATCGGTGTATCGGCCGCCATGTCGCGCGCGCACGGCGACGGCAACAGCGATGCCGTGATGCAGAACAATACGCACGTGACCGGGGCGAACAGCGTCACCATGATCAGCGGCGGCGATACGAACATCGTCGGTTCGGATGTGTCGGGTCGCGCCGTGACGGCCGACGTAGGCGGCAACCTGAACATTCGAAGCGTGCAGGATACGACCGTCAGCAGCGCAAATCAAAGCAGCGCAGGCGGCGGCATCAGTGTCAGTACGATGGGCGGTAGCGCGAGTTTCAGTTCGTCGCACGGCAGTGCAAACGGCAATTATGCCGGTGTCGCTGAACAGGCCGGAATTCAAGCCGGCGACGGCGGGTTCAATGTGAACGTCAAGGGCAATACCGACCTGACGGGTGCGGCGATCGCCAGCACGGCCGATCCGTCGAAGAACACATTGACGACGGGCACGCTGACTTTCCACGACATCCAAAACCATGCGACCTACAACGCCGACAGCAGCGGTTTCAGCGCAGGTGCAGGCGTCGGCGTCACTGGTAAAGCGATCGGTCCGGGAGCGGTTAGCGGTTCGGGCGGCGTGACGCCGATGATTTCACAATCGGATAGTGGTAGCGAGAACGCGACCACCCGTAGCGGTGTCAGCGCAGGGACGATCAACATCACGAACCCGGCAGGACAGACGCAGGAACTGGCTAACCTGAATCACGATACGTCGAATCTGAACGGAACGGTGTCGAAGACACCGGACGTGCAAAACTTGCTCGATAAGCAAGCGGACCTGATGAATGCGGGACAGGCCGCCGGCCAAGTCGTCGCGCAAGGCATTGGTGCTTACGCGGATTTGAAGCATACCGAAGCGCAACACGCGGCCGATGCGGCCAAGCTTGCGGGTGACACAACAGCGCAGGCCGCTTATCAGGCCGAAGCCGATTCGTGGGCAGAAGGCGGTTCCAATCGCGTGCTGTTGCACACGGCGGCCGGCGCAGCGCTGGCGGGATTGGGTGGTGGGAATGCGTTCGCGGGAGCTGCCGGCGCTGCCCTGTCGTCAACGGTGGCAGGCAAGTTGAATAGCCTTGCCGATGCGGTCGGCAACAGCACGGGTTCGCTGCTGGCCGGTAATGTTCTGTCGAACGTGCTGGCCGGCGCTGGTGGTGCTCTGATTGGCGGTACGTCGGGTGCATTCACGGCATCGAATGCCGATCTGTATAACCGTAGCCAATGCAACGTCAACGGCACTTGCAGCACGGGAAGCGAACTTCTTGACACGATCAATCGAGCCAAGGATAGCTTCGTCAATTGGGCTAAAGAGACGTACGGACACCCAGTCGACGATATGACTCGCTGGGGCGGACAGCTCGTTGGGATGGCGCAAAACGACGCGAATACCAAAATTCACGAGAGACCTACCGACTTGATTGCTCAGGGCGTAGCAACTGGAGCGGGTGCGGTCGTCGGCACGGGCGGCGGTAAGCCGCCGACTAGTTCGGGAGCGGTCTTGGTAAATTCGACCACGGGGCAAGCTGGCGGTATTGCACAGACTGTGTCGGGAAGTACATCTCCTAATGCCACCATATCGAGCGGAAGCAGTGGAGATGATTCGTCTCAGCAATCGCTGAGCGGGACTGCCGAAAAGAGTGATAGCTCTTCGTCGGCCGGATCGCTGTCGGGAAAAGCAACACAAATTCCACCGTTTTCTGACGACGCTACAGCTCGCTCTTTGGTACGCGAAAATCAGAGTGCCACAACACTGGCTAATAATGGATATGATGTTGTTCAGAATCCGGATGTGCCTGGCCCAAAAAATCCCGACTATTTAGTTAATGGTCAGGTTTTTGATAATTACGCGCCATCCACAGGAAATGTGCGAAATGTTGCAACAACAATTTCCAATAAAGTGAGCTCCGGGCAGGCAAGCAATATTGTTGTGAACTTGGCCGACAGCTCTTTGACGCCTGCTGCACTGGAGGCGCAACTCAATAGCTATCCGATTCCGGGTCTTAAGCAGGTGATTGTGATTGACAAATCTGGTAAGGTTGTTCCTTTGACAATCAAGGGGCATTAAATGGCAATTGATCTATTTTGCTACTTCTCCGTCGATAGAGAAATCGTTGATGTTGGGCGTGATGAGCTTGTTAGGGATTGCGGTAGATTATTCAGTAGTGTTTTTGTTATTTCGCCAGCAAAGGATGTGGATTCAATGCTTGCCGAGGTGGCAGATGAATTTGGATTTTCGGCGAAATCGTTTTGCATGGTTTCATTGAATATTAAGGAGTCCGCCAATCTCATTGGATTTGCATCAAAATCTCTTAAGGATAAATTTGGCGAGAACATTCTTATCTTGCAGGAAAATGAGCATAAGTTATAGATTGATGAGGGTGAAAACTCGCCGTTTCAAGCGTATTGGCTGAGGTCTTTGCGTACGACATATAACGCTGGATAAGCAATGAAAATTAGAAAACGGCTGGCGGCCTTACCGATCACAGCCTTGGTATCGCTCGGGGTACAAGCACAGCAGGCCCCGACGCCTGCCGACCAAGCCGCCGCCGCCCGCGCGAACGCGGAACAGGATCGACAAGCGCAGCAGCAACGCGACGCACAACAGCGCGACGCGGCGCTGCGTGCCCCGTCCGTGCGTTCAGACGTGCCGCGCGCTGAAACGTATCCACCGCTGCCGAGCGAACAACCGTGCTTCCGGATCGACCGCTTCGCGCTCGACGTGCCGGACTCGATGCCGGCCGCTGCGAAGTCGGCCGGCGCGTCCGCGCTGCCGATGGATCGCTTCGCCTTTGCGCGCGAATGGCTCGCCCACTACGCGGGTCAGTGCGTCGGCAAGCAGGGTGTCGATACGATCGTCAAGGGGCTGTCGCGCGCGATCTTGGCGCGGGGCTACATCACTACGCGCGTTGTACTGCCGGAACAGGATTTGACGACTGGTACGCTGAAAGTCGCGCTGATTCCCGGCATCATCCGACACGTGCGCTTTGCCGACGAGAAATTGCGCGGCACGTGGAAGACCGCGTTCCCGACCGGTGACGGCGAAGTGCTGAACCTGCGCGACCTTGAGCAAGGTCTGGAGCAAATGAAGCGCGTCACCAGTCAGGACGTATCGATGCAGATCGTCCCCGCTGACCAGCCGGGCGAAAGCGATGTTGTGTTGGACGTGAAGCGTGGCAAGCCGTGGACCGTCGTCGCATCGATCGACAATTCGAGCACGCGCGCAACGGGCAAGCTACAGGGCAACCTGTCGATCGGCATCGATAACCCGCTCGGCTTGAACGACGTGTTCAACGTCGGCGTCAGTCAAGACCTCGAATTCGGCGACAAGCGCCTTGGGTCACACGGGTGGAACGGCTTCTACTCGATTCCGTGGGGCTACTGGACCGCTACGGTTGCGGCCTATACGAACACCTACTATCAACAGATTGCCGGTGTGAACCAGACGTTCGTCGCGAGCGGCAATTCGAAGACGATCGATTTCAAGCTTGCCCGAGTGCTTGCACGCAGTCAGAACGACGTGTTCGGCGGCTATGTCCGCTTGTCCCGTCGCTTCGGCCAGAGCTTCATCGAAGATACGGAAATCCCGCAGCAGCGTCGTAACAACACGTTCGTTGAATTCGGCCTGACCGACCGTCACTACTTCGACGGGGCGCAGTTCGACGGCACGCTGGCGTACCGGCAGGGCGTCGGAGGCTTGGGTGCGCAGGACGACATTCTTGCTCCCGGCGGCGGTCCGACTTACCGCTTCAAGATGGCGGTACTCGACGCGAACCTCTCGGTGCCGTTCGCGATCGCGAAGCAGCCGTTCCGGTACGTGACGAGCATCCACGGCCAATATACCGGGAACTCGCTGTACTACATCGATGACTTGACGATCGGCAGTCGCTACACAGTTCGCGGTTTCGACGGCGAAACGATGCTGGCGGCGGCGCGCGGCTTCTACTGGCGCAACGAACTGCAGATGCCGATCGGACAGACCGGACAGGCGATTTATGCGGGACTGGATTACGGTCGCGTTTGGGGGCCGCAACCGGTTGCGTTGGTCGGTACGCAGTTGGCCGGTGCCGTAATCGGCATCAAGGGCAGCGTCGCGACGCGTTTCGGCGGCTACGGTTACGACCTGTTCGCCGGTACGCCGGTCTACAAGCCGTCTGGATTTCCGACCGCGCGCGTCACGCTCGGGTTTCAAGTGACGGCTCAATTCTGACCATTTTTCCCGACCTCGATGACATGAAGTCTAGCGTGCAGATTTTCAGTGCAGTACAAAAGGGGACAAAACCTTGAAATCGATAAAACAAAATTCTGCGCTGATTCTCATGGCAGCAGCGGCGGCACTTGCCGGTTGTGCGTCGAACATGGCGGACATCCCGCGCGAGCAAAAACTCGCACCGGTTGTTGTGTACGTCGAGTCGTGCGGCAATTACCAGCTTGACGGCACGCTATCGAAATACGTTTGGGATACGGTTGAAATCAAGTATGAGAACCGTCGTCGGAGGATGAATCAGTTGCTCAATATGTGCAACAAATTCAACGCGTCGATTGCGTCGGCGATCTCTGCGGAAGGCATCAATGCAAGGATCGTGTCCGTGACGACCGAAGAGCCGCCGACGCAGGAAGTTCGCGACCGGGATGCCGTCGCCTTGGGGGCAACGTATGCGCTCTACGTTGGAAAGCCGATCTTCAAATCGATTCTTCAATCATCAGGACAACGGCCGCTTACGATTGTCGCCTACGACCTGAACCTTTACCGGGTAGGAAGAAACAAGCCGATCGGGACGGGGGAAGCGAACGATTTGGATGCGAGCATCGCCGCAAATCGTGTTGCGCATACGCTTGTTGAGCGCTGTAACCCGAGTTTCGTATATGGCTGCGCCAATGACCCAAGTTACGGGATTACTGGAACAGTTGGCGGTTGAACTTCGAGCAGCCCGTGGATAGAAGACTTACAAGGTATGTCCGGCGAACCGGATCATCGAAGTGCGCACGGATGGCACGCTGTTCGACTCCGGTGGGAATTACGAGGAATTCCTGACGAGTCAGGGGAAGGAGTAAGTGTCCTGAGTCGTACCTGATCCGTTGCACCCAAGAGGGCCGCCGAGTTGTACTTGGCGGCCCTTTTTGTTTCCGCCGGTTGCGACGCCCGCTGGCGTCGCACACTCCGGTTTCCTCTGCTCAATCGACTTCGGGTAAATTACACTCCAAACGCACGTCGCCATTCCCCATTCCGACCCGGAGCCCGTTTCTCGATGCAGGACCATCCTCTCCCGCTCGACCTGTCCGGCCTTGCGCCAAGCCTGTACGCGCAGGGCACCGAGGAAAGCATCCTGTCGCGGCTGATGGAGCGGATCGCCCCGACCAACCGCTTCTGCGTCGATATCGGCGCGAGCGACGGCCTGCGCAACAGCAACACCGCGCGGCTGCTGCGTGAGGAGGATTGGGCCGGCGTACTGGTGGAAGGCAGCGCATACCGGTTCGGCAAGCTTGCCGCTCACTACGCGGGCGCAGAGCGCGTCCGGCTGCATCACGACCGCGTCCAGCCCGACACGGTCGACCACCTGCTCGCCAATGCGGACACGCCTGAGGACTTCGACCTGCTGTCGATCGACATCGACGGCAACGACTACTGGGTCTGGCGTGGGCTGCAAGCGTTCAAGCCGCGCATCGTCGTGATCGAGTACAACCCGTACTACACGCCGCCCGAGCGCTGGGTCATGTGCTTCAACCCGGATCACGAATGGGACGGCTCGACCTATTACGGCGCAAGCCTCGAATCGCTCGTTCATCTCGGCAGGCAAAAGGGCTATGAACTCGTCTGCTGCGACGACATGGGCAACAACGCGTTCTTCGTGCGGCAGGACCTGTATCCGCTGCTGGGCATCGCGAACAACGATCCTTCGGTGCTGTTCCGGCCGGCGATGTACAAGCTGCGCTACGTCGGGCACAACACGTTCCTGACCGGTCATCCGTATCGGCACGGGCCGGCCGAGCATATCTGAATGGGGCCGCTTGCCGCCACCTTCGACGAGATTCGAGAGGCCTACGCGCTCGGCCGCGGTCCCGCGCCGCGCCGGGTCAGTGAACGCGTGTGGCATCTGCCGGCCGACGGCGGCGATATGGCCGTCAAGCTTTACGCGTCCGAGCACCATGCACGCGCGGCAAAGGAGGCTGCCATCCTCGCGCACCTCGAAACTCACGGCGATACCCGGTTCCATGTACAGACGCTGAAGCGCACGACGGGCGGCGATCCGCTGTGGACGGGGCAACACTCGCACGCGATGCTGACGCGCTGGGAGGCCGCGCAGTTCAGAACCTACGACACGTTTTCACCGGCCGAATGGGATGCGCTCGGCGCGAGTCTGGCTGCGTTGCACCTGGGCCTCGAACGGCTTCATCTGCTGTCGCTTGATACGATTCGCGCGCGCTTGGCTGCAATCGACGCGGATGCGGTGCGCCGCAGCCTGCTGGATGCATTGAATCGCTCGCGCTCGAACGGCAACGCCGCGAACTTGCGCCGTTACGTCGATCTCGCACTGCGCATGCTCGATCGCTACTATCCCGGCAGTCTCGACGCGTTTCCCGCCGACGACCCGCAGTACCCGATCCACAACGACTACAACCAGTTCAACTATCTGTTCACGGGCCGGCTGCCGCCGCTGATCCTCGACTGGGAAGCGTCGATCGGCGCGCCGCGCGAATACGAACTGGTACGCTGCCTGAATCATCTGCCGCTGGAAGCGCCGCAACGGGCGGAAGCGTTCGTGCGTGCCTACCAGCGGGTGCGGCCGGTGAATCCGGCGCGTATCGCCTGGGCGGTCGATGCGGCGTGTCTGCAGCACGCACTCAAGCTGTGGATCGTGCAAGGCTGGCTGGACGATCCGTCGCGCTTCGCGTCGCACCTGAGCGGCGCGGTGACGATGGCATCCGCGATGGTGGACGCACGCGGCCATCTGGTCGATTTCTTTTCCCGTTGCGTGGAAGCAGGAAACTGACGTGAGTGTGAATCCGAACGAGATCCCGAATCCGCCGCCGTCCGGCGAGCGCCAGCATGTGTTTCCGCCGCCGCTGGATCGCGATTACCGGGTCGAAAACGGCCGCATCCGGACGCGGTCGCTGGAAGCGCATATCGTCGACCACTGCAACCTGACCTGCGCGGAATGCTGCTCGCTGTCGCCGCTCCTGCCGGCGTGGCACGCGAGCCCCGATTCGATCGAGGCCGATCTGCGCATGGCCGCGAAGGTATTGAGCCCGCGCATGTTCAAGCTGGTCGGCGGCGAGCCGCTGTTGCATCCGGCGCTCGTCGAAATCGTCGAACGCGTGCGCGGCACGGGTATCGCGCCCGTGATCTCGGTCACGACCAACGGCCTGAAACTCGGCGAGATGCCGGACGCGTTCTGGCAAGCGGTCGATGCGCTGACGATCTCGCGCTATCCGAGGCCGGCGCTTTCGCCCGAACTGATCGCGCACGTCGAGCGCCAGGCCGCGCGTTTCGGCGTACGCCTGAACTGGAAGGTGCAGGACGTGTTCACGACGATGAATCGCGCCCAGCCCGGCACGGACCGCGACGAAGCGCAGCGTCTCTATCACGATTGCTGGATTCGCGAGCGCTGCCACATGATTCGCGACGGCATGTTCTACACGTGCACGCGTCCCGCGCATTTCCATACGCTTTACCGGGGCGAGAAGGATTTCCAGGCCGACGGCCTGCCGTTGCGCGACGATGAGGACATGCTCGACGCAATGCTCGCCTATCTGCAGCGCGACGCGCCGCTCGAAGCGTGCCTGCATTGCCAGGGCGGCAGCGCGCCGGTGGCGCCGCATCGCATCCTGAAACGCATTGAAGTGGACATCCTGAAGGCTCGTTATCCATGATCGTCGGCACGCGCGACCCGTTCGGGTTCGATCGTCTTCACTACCATCCGCGCAGCGGCGTGTCGGCGTCCGGCATCCGCGCCGTCCTGCGCGCGTCGGCGCAGCCGGCCGGCGCGCCGGACGCGGCCGCGATCGCGGGTTACCTGAGCGGCGAGCGGCTCGTCGGCCGCACCGTGCTGCGCGACGTGCTCGCGGTGCCGCCGGGGCATGCGCTGATCCGTTCGCCGCAAGGATTGACGGTGCAGCCGTCGCCCGAGCGGCCGCGGCATGCCGATCTGGACACCGTGCTGCGCGCGTCGCTGCAACGCGCGCTCGACAGCGGCAAGCGCGTTGCACTGGCGCTGAGCGGCGGCCTCGATTCGGCGCTGCTGCTCGCGTTGTTGCGCGAACTCGGCGCGCTGCCGCACGTGACGGCCTACGTGCTCGCGACCGAGATGCCCGACTATTGCGAGCTCGACGCGGCGCTTGAACTCGCGACGCAGATGCAGGCGAACGTGAAGATCGTGCGGGCGAATGAAGCCGATTTCGTCGCGGCGCTGCCGAGAACGACCCATGCGGTCGAGGAGCCGATGTTCAATCTGCATCCGGTCGCGAAGCGGTTGCTGGCCGAGGCCATGGCGGCGGACGGCATCGAGGTTGCAATTACCGGCGACGGCGCGGATCAGGTGTTGCGCCGCGACCGGTCGGCCAATTACCTGCCGCTGTGCCACGCGTTGTTCGATGCGGCGGCGGTTGACCTGCATCCGCCGTTCGTCGATGCGGAGGTCGTCGCGCATCTGACGAGCATCGCGCCGGACCCGAACAAGCAATGCCTGCGCGATCTCGGTGCGCGCCTGAACCTGCCGGACCGTCTGGTGCACGGCCCCAAGCGCGGACGACTCGCGCCGGCGATGGACCTCGGCGCGCTGCTCGATCGCGAGCGCACGCATGCGCTGGCCGGTACGCTCGGCCTTGCCGCGCCCGCGCTGCGGGCCGATACCGAGCGCGTGCTGTGGGCGACGCTGACCCTGATCCTCGATCATCTCGAGCACCTTCATCTCGATGCCGCGCATCGTCCAACCTGAACCGCTCATGACACGCATCCTGTTCTGCGTCGTGCCCGAGAAGGGCCACGTCAATCCGTGCATCGGCCCGGCACAGCATCTGCGCGCGGCCGGCTGCGACGTCGCGTTCTACGCGCCGGCCGATATCAGCGAACAGCTCGACGGCGCCGGCGACTTCGCGTTCCTCGGGCCGCGCGAGACGCCCGAGCGCCACGACCTGTCGCGCGGCGCGAGCTTCGCCGCGAACATTCGCGACGCCGACTGGCTGCGGCACTGGATCCGCACGCTGCTGATCGACCTGGCGCCGTCGCAGGTGGACGGCATCCGTGCGGTGCTGCGCGACTGGCGGCCCGATGTGGTCGTGATCGATCCGCTGCTTTACGCGGCAGCGATCGCCGCCGAGCTGGAAGGGCTGCCGTGGGTGTCGATGTCGAATTCGCTGAATCCGGTGCTGCCGGACGATCTCGATTCGGAACTGCTGCGCACGGTGCGATGGCTCGCGCCGGAACGTGCCGGGCTGTTTGCGCGCTACGGGCTCGATGCGCGTTTTCGCGGGTGCGATGTCCTGTCGCCGCACCTGACGCTCGCGTTCACGACCGACGCGCTGGTCGGTGCGCCGCCGCCGGGTGTCGAGCTGGCCGGCCCCGCGATGCCGTCGGGGCCGCGCGGCGACGAGACGGCGTTTCCGTGGGCGCGTATCGACGCCGGTCGCCCGCTCGTCTACATGTCGCTCGGCAGCCAGCTTTACTACCATCCGGACCTGTTCTCGAAGGTGGTCGACGCGACGCGCGCGACGTCGGCGCAACTGGTGCTGTCGGTAGGCGAACTGGTCGATTCGGATCTGCTGCCGGCCGGTGACGAGCGCGTGATCGCGGTGCGCTATGCGCCGCAGCTGGCGCTGCTGCGGCGCACGCATGCGTTCGTCAGCCATGGCGGCGCCAATTCGGTGATGGAATCGCTCGCGTGCGGTGTGCCGATGCTGCTGTCGCCGTTCTGCAACGACCAGTTTCATTCGGCGCACTTCGTCGAGCGGGCCGGCGCGGCGTGCGTGCTCGATCTGCAGCGTGCCGGCGTCGCGGAGATTGCCGCTGCGCTCGAGCGCCTGTTGCGTCCGGGCCCGCTGCGCGAGCATGCGGCACGGATTCGCGACAGCTACGCCGCGCGCGACGGCTCCGCGCAAGCCGCTCGCCTGATCAGCGCACTCGCTTCAGGAAACCGCCTGGCGACAGCGTCATGAGCACGCGGTCCTCGATGTCGTGGTCGGCCTCGAAACGGTCGTCGCGGGCGAGAAATTCACGCGCGGCCGTGGCCGGGTTGTTGCCGCGGCCGTACGGCTTGCCGTCGAACATCGATGCGGGCAGATACTCCATGATGGTATCCATCACGATCGCATAGCTGCCGGGCGTCACGAGCGGCGCATAGCATTCGAGTTCGCGCAGCACGTGCGCATGGGTATGCGTGAGATCGAGGATCGCCATCACGCGCGCGCCGTCGCGGAGCTGCGCGTGCACCGCCGCGAGCGTGTCGGCCGCGCACGATTCGCCTTCGATCAGCACCATGCGATGGGCCAGCCGGTGCGATCGCAGGCGCTGCCTGACCTCGTCGCGCAGCCGCGGTTCGACCGCGACGACGCGGCCGTGCCCGCCGGCCAGTTCCAGCATCGACGCGGAGAACACGACACCGCCGCCCGCCGCGATGCCGGTCTGCACGATACAGTCGGGGCGTTCGCGCCAGATCAGTTCCTGAAGCGCGAGCATGTCGCCGGGCAGATGGAAGAAGCGCTCGCCGAGCCAGCGCGTCTGGAACAGATGGTCGAATTCGGCGGCGCGCGTCAGCCATTCGATATTGAGGTCCCGCATGCGGGCCGAAGGACGCTCTGACATGGTCAATGCAACGAGTAGGAGTGACGTGAAAACGCTGGAATCGTGGCTGCGCCGGTACTGGAACATCGTGCCGGCACGCGTGCAGGCGATGGCATCGGGCCATACTAACAAAACGTATCTCGTCGAGTATGACGCGGGGCGCGCGGTGCTGCGCGTGTCGTGGCCCGGCAAGCCGGCCGAGCAGGTGCGTCGCGAGGCGTCGATACTCGGTCATCTCGGCGAGACGCGTACGGTGCCGGCATTACCCGCGCTGCCGCGGCTGAGGCCGACCGTCGATGCGCAATCCGGCGTGCTCATCGACGATGGAAGCTGGCTGCACCTGTTCGAACCTGTCGACGGCGATCCCGGCTTGCCGCATGACGCGCAAGCGGGGGCGATCGATGCGATGCGCGCGCTCGCGCATCTGCATGCGGCACTGGCCACGATACCCGTGAGCGAATCGACGCCGCTGGCGTGGTTGTCGGCCCGTCATGCGCGCGTGTCGGCGCACGCGATGCCGTCGCTGCCGGCCGGTTTGAGCGGCGATTACGATGCGGTGATCCGGCGGATCGGCGCGCATCTCGACGCCGCCGCGCACTGGCTGGCGGGGCCGGTGCATTGGCTGCACGGCGACTATCACGCGGGCAACCTGCTGTATGTCGGCCACACGGTAAACGGCGTGCTGGATTTCGACGATGCCGGGCAGGGCGCGCAGTGGCTCGAGGCGGCTTTCGCACTGTTCGCGCTGTCGCGCGACGCGGGCAGGGACGATCGTTTCGTGTTCGATGCGCAGCGCTGGGAGGCCGGCTTGCACGCCTATGCGGCGACGCGGCGCGACGGTGTACCGGGCTGGATGCGTGCCGAGCGCGATGCGTTGATGACGCTGTTCTGCGTGGACCAGACGCTGATCCATCTGGAGGCGGCACAGCGCGGCTTGTGGATGCCGGGGCCCGGCATCGGCTTTCTCGGCGGCTGGCGGCAGTTGCTGGACAGTGCAGCGCCGGGAAGCTGACCGGCCGTTGCTTCAGCTTCGCCGATTCAGGAACAGGCGGACGGCTTCGACCGTGTTGGGCCGCGCGTCGCCATGTCGCGAGCCGTCGTGCATGCAGAACAGCACGTCGCGACGCTGCGTCGCGCGGGCGTCGGCATGCGCGCACATCGTGTCGAACAGCGCCTGCGGCGACGGCGCCGGCCGCTGCCAGTCGTCCAGTATCGCGGTCCAGCCCGTGTGTTCGCGCCGCAGGCGCGCCAGCACGCCGGCGCGATCGTCCCGCGGCATCAGCCCGTACGGCAGACGCAACGGGATCGCGTCCGGCGCGGCAATACCGGCCCGGCAATAGGCGTCGCGGATCAGTGCGTCGGTCGCCTCGATCTCGCCGATCAGCGCGTCGTCCGCCAGCGCGCCCGGTCTGGCATGCGAATGGGTGTGATTGCCGAGGCGATGGCCTTCGCGCGCCATTCTCGCGGCGACGTCGAGTGCGCCCGCCAGATGTTTACCGAGCAGGAAGAAGGTCGCCTGGCACGATGCGTCGCGCAGGACGTCGAGCAGCGAAGGGGTCGACGGACCGGGGCCGTCGTCGAAGCTGAGGTGAATGGACATCGCGGGCGGGCGTGCCGTCTAGGGTGTACCGGACGAACGATAGCGCAATTCGCGCCGGCTACTGAATCGGCTCGACGTGCAGCGGACAGGTGCCGATCGGGCGCAAGCGCTTGCCGGTCCACGTATAGAAGAACCGGGCGGCCTTCGCGTGGTTGTCGTCGCAATCGCCGTTGAAGCAGCCGGCGACGATCAGCAGCGTACTGCCGGCACGGAAGTCGACGCGCTCGTCGTCGTTGCCCGTCACGCCCGAAATGGCGGTGACGCCCGGCATCGTGTATGTCGCGCCCGAGTACTTGTCGACGATCGCGAAATTCCGGCAATCCGTGCCGCAACCCCAGATCGCGACGCGATAGTGACCGGCAAAATTGGCCGGTTGCGTGAATGCGTCGCGGATCACGGTGCGGTACAGGCGTGCTTCCTTGCCGGCCAAGCGGGGCGATGCGGCCGGCTGGCGCGGCGCGCGCGCGGCCGGTGCCGGATAGCGGTCGAACGACGGTGACGGGCATGCCGCCGCGGGCGCCGCACGGGCAGTGCCTGAACCGGTGATCAGCGCAGCCGCTGTGCCGGCGAGCAGCAGCATTCGATGGGCGAGCGCCACGCGAGCATCCTTCAGGTTCGAGGTTGAAGGCCGGCCGGCGGCGACGATTCCATGACGCTTCATGCGCGCCGGCGAGACGGAATGCGATCGTCGGTACGCGCCTTCGGTCGCATGTCGAGCTTGCAGTGCCGGCCGGCACGCCGTCAAGCATTGTCAAATCGCCGCGATATCACGATGCCTGACGTTTCGGACCCGGCATGAAGGCTGTCATGCAGGGGGGGATTGAGTATGCTTGGATTCGATTCGCGGTACTCACGCCGTGACAACCGGGAGGCTTTACATGAATGCACGTCTATACCGCGCGACCATTGCCGGCGCGCTGATCGGATTGCTCGCGCCGTTTTCGGTGGCCCATGCGCAGCTGGGCGATGTCCTGAAACAGGTCGGCGGCGGCGATTCGGGCGGTAGCGCGGGTGGTGCGCTCGGCAACCTCGGCGGCCTCGGCGGCGCGCTGACGGGCGGCGGCGGGGCGTCGCTGACGCCGGGCAGCACCGGCAACGTCGCGGGCCTGCTGCAGTTCTGCATCCAGAACAACTATCTCGGCGGCGCGTCCGGCAGTGGCGCGTCGTCGGTGAAGGACGCGCTGCTGAGCAAGCTCGGCGGCAATGCGTCGTCGGACAGCGGTTATACGAGCGGCGCGAGCGGGATCCTCGACGCCGGCAACGGCGGCAAGCTCGACCTGAGCGGCGGCGGCCTGAAGCAGCAGGTGACCAGGCAGATCTGCGACAAGGTACTGACGCAGGCGAAATCGCTGCTGTAAGCACCACAGCGGCACGCACGGCGCGTGCCGGCATCGAAGGGGGGCGGTGCTCGTGCACCGTTCACCGTCAGCCATTCAGGCCGTTACTTCCGCAGCGGCGACAAGACCGTCGCGCCGGGCGACGCCGCGGCCCGCGCGCACCACGGCTCAGTCGGCCAGCCGCTTGTCCGCGAGCGCCTTGCAGCAGTCTTCGTACACCCATTGCACGAGTTTCGCGCGGTAATCGAGATCGTCGGTGTCGACGATTTCCTCGACCGCGTCGCGCGCCCACGACGCGTCGACGAACCCCGCATGCCGCTTCGCGATGTCCTGCGCGAGCGCCGCGAGCTTCGCGACCGCGAGCCAGTCGGCCTGACGGTGATGGCGGTCGAGCCAGCGGTGCGCGGCCTGGACCTGGAACGTGGCGTCCGGCCACGATTCGTTGAGGTAAAACGCGCCGAGGTTGCCGCAGGTGAGCCAGCAGAGCAGCTCAAGGCGGTCTTGCGAGCCGAGGGTATGGGATGCGTCGGTCATGGCAGCGCTCACGAAATGCGTCGATTCCGGGCGGCGCCGGATGCAATGAGCCGGTGCCGATATTAAAAACATAGCACGATGCGGGCCTGCCCGCGCACCCGGGCCGATGCTGATGTGGCGGCGGTCGCGCACACGCCGCCGGCGGCATGCGCGGCCGGCGAGCGCCACGCGGCGCGACGGCTCCCCGATTCTTTCGAATGGCTGTCAATCGTCATGCCGGCCGACCGAAACGCTCGCTAGAATGTCGGCTTTCCCGCGACGCATGGGACCGGAGCAAGCGCTGAAGCGCCAACTCGGGTCGACCGCGCAAGGGCATGGGACCGGAGCAAGCGCTGAAGCGCCAACTCGGGTCGACCGCGCAAGGGCATGGGACCAGAGCAAGCGCTGAAGCGCCAACTCGGGTCGACCGCACAAGGGCATGGGACCAGAGTAAGCGCTAAAGCGCCAACTCTGGTCGACAGGAGACGGAAGCGATGAAAATCTACGACCAGTTCTACATCGACGGCGCATGGCGCAAACCGGCCGGAACCGGCACGATCGACGTGATCGACTCGGCCACCGAGGCCGTGATCGGCCGGATTCCCGAAGGCGTCGCATCCGACGCGCAGGACGCGATCCGCGCGGCGCGCGCGGCCTTCGACGCATGGGCGGCCACGCCGGCCGCGACACGCGCGGGCTACCTGCGCAAGATCGTCGAGCATCTGCAGGCGCGCAGCGAGGAACTCGCGCAATCGATCACCGGCGAAGTCGGGATGCCGATCAAGCTGTCGCGCGCGATCCAGGTCGGCGGCCCGATCTACAACTGGAAGGCGTACGCGAAGCTCGCCGAGTCGTTCGAATTCGAGGCGCAGGTCGGCAACTCGCTCGTGGTGCGCGAGCCGGTCGGCGTCGTCGCGGCGATCACGCCGTGGAACTACCCGCTGAACCAGGTCACGCTGAAGGTCGCGCCGGCGCTCGCGGCCGGCTGCACGGTCGTCCTGAAGCCGTCCGAAGTCGCACCGCTCAACGCGTTCATGCTCGCCGAAGCGATTCACGAAGCCGGGCTGCCGGCCGGCGTGTTCAACCTCGTGTGCGGTTATGGCCCGGTCGTCGGCGAGGTGCTGGCCACCGATCCGGACGTCGACATGGTGTCGTTTACGGGCTCGACGCGCGCGGGCAAGCGCGTGGCCGAGCTGGCGGCCGCGGGCGTCAAGCGCGTCGCGCTGGAGCTGGGCGGCAAGTCGGCATCGGTGATTCTCGACGACGCCGATTTCGCGACGGCCGTGAAGGGTACGGTGAACGCGTGCTACCTGAACGCGGGACAGACCTGCTCGGCGCACACGCGCATGCTGGTGCCGGAAGCGCGCTACGACGAAGCGCGCGCGCTGGCGAAGGCCGCGGCCGAAGCGTACGTCGCGGGCGACCCGCGGCAGGATACGACGCGCCTCGGCGCGCTGGCGTCGGCCGTGCAGCAGCAGCGCGTGCAGGCGTACATCCAGCGCGGCATCGACGAAGGCGCGGAACTCGTGACGGGCGGCACGGGCCTGCCGGACGGCCTCACGAAGGGCTTCTTCGTGAAGCCGACGGTGTTCGGCCGCGTCGATCCGAAATCGACGATCGCGCAGGAAGAGATCTTCGGGCCGGTGCTGTCGATCATCACGTATCGCGATGAAGAGGAAGCCGTGCGCATCGCGAACGATTCGCCGTACGGGCTCGGCGGCGCGGTGTGGGCCGGCAGCGACGAACGCGCGATGCGCGTCGCGCGCCGCCTCCGCACGGGGCAGGTCGACATCAACGGCGGCACGTGGAACGCCGCGGCACCGTTCGGCGGCTACAAGCAGTCGGGGCACGGCCGCGAGAACGGCGTGTACGGGCTCGAGGAGTATCTCGAGTACAAGTCGATGCAGCTGAAGCCGGCGAAGCCTGCCTGAGCGCCGCGCGCCGCATGGAATGGAGACGGCACGCTCGCGTGCCGTTTTTTTATTGACGGCCGTCAAGGTGCGCGTCGGTGGATCGTCGATCATCGCGGTTCCGATGTTCCGACGAGGTTTCAGATGACCGTACGCAGTTCCTTTCCGCCGCTGACGATTCGCGGCCGCACCTTGTTGCCCGTCGTGCAGGGCGGCATGGGCGTCGGCATCTCCGCACACCGGCTGGCCGGCAGCGTCGCGCGCGAAAGCGCGGTCGGCACGATCGCGAGCATCGACCTGCGCCACCATCATGCGGACCTGCTCGCACGCTGCCGCGCGCAACCCGATCGCGCGACGCTCGAGGCCGCGAACCGCGAGGCGCTCGCGCGCGAGATCCGTCTCGCGAAGACGTACAGCGAAGGGCGCGGGATGATCGCGGTCAACGTGATGAAGGCGGTGAGCGCGCACGCGGACTACGTGCGCGTCGCGTGCGACGAGGGCGCGGACGCGATCGTGATGGGCGCGGGCCTGCCGCTCGACCTGCCCGATCTCACGCAAGGGCACGACATCGCGCTGATCCCGATCCTGTCGGACAGCCGCGGGATCGCGCTGGTGCTGAAGAAGTGGATGAAGAAGGGGCGCCTGCCCGATGCGATCGTGATCGAGCATCCGGCGCACGCGGGCGGCCACCTCGGCGTCACGCAGATCGACGACATGCACGACGCGCGTTTCGATTTCGCGCGGGTGCTCGACGAGACCGCGCAGGTGATGGCGTCGCTCGGTCTCGAACGCGAAACGATTCCGCTGGTCGTGGCGGGCGGCGTAAACAGTCACGACACGGTGCGCGCGGCGTTCGCGGCCGGCGCGGATGGCGTGCAGGTCGGAACGCCGTTCGCGGTGACGGAAGAAGGGGATGCGCATCCGCACTTCAAGCGCGTGCTTGCCGATGCGACGCCCGACGACATCGTCGAATTCGTCAGCGTGACGGGGCTGCCCGCCCGCGCGGTGAAGACGCCGTGGCTCGATCGTTACCTGCGCAACGAGACGCGCATTCGCAACAAGCTCGGCGCGTTCAAGCAGCGTTGCCCGACCGCGCTCGAATGCCTGAGCGTATGCGGGCTGCGCGACGGCATCGAGAAATTCGGCCACTTCTGCATCGACACGCGGCTTGCGGCCGCGCTGCGCGGCGACGTCGCGAACGGGCTGTTCTTCCGCGGCCGCGAAGCGTTGCCGTTCGGCCGCGCGATCCGCAGCGTGCGCGATCTGCTCGACCTGCTGCTGACGGGCAGTGCGACCGAGCCTGCGGCAAACCGTCCCACGTTTACGCTGGCTTGACCAATATCAAGATGACGAAAAGACCCTACATGGAGAATGGAAACCATTCTTTGGGGGTCCGTACCATGCATAAAACGATTCGAACTTGTGTCACCGCAGCCGCCGTCGCGGCCACCTTCGTCGCGATGCCGTCGCTGTCGCACGCGGCGTCGCCCGGTGACGGCATCAACCAGGGTGACGTACTGGTCCGGCTTCGCGCGATCAGCATCCAGCCGAACGAGCGCGCGAGCGATACGCTCGGCGCGATCAACACGGGCGTGAACAACGCGATCGTGCCGGAGCTCGACTTCACGTACATGATCCGCGACTACCTCGGCGTCGAGCTGATCCTCGGCACGTCGCGGCACCAGATGACGTCGAGCCTCGGCAATCTCGGCGGCGTGGGCGTGCTGCCGCCGACGCTGCTGCTGCAGTATCACTTCAACCACGCGGGCAAGGTGCGGCCGTACGTCGGCGCCGGGTTGAACTACACGTACTTCTACAACAACGGGCTCAACGTCGGCGGGGAGGGCGTGTCGATCAACAAGAGCAGCTTCGGCCCCGCACTGCAGTTCGGCGTGGACGTGCAGCTGACGAAGAAGGTGTTCATGAACGTCGACGTGAAGAAGATCTGGATGAGCACCGATGCGACGCTGGGCGACAAGGGCATCGGCACGCTGCACATCGATCCGCTGATCGTCGGCGTGGGCGTCGGGATGAAGTTCTGACGCGGCAGGAAAAGAACAGAGTTGGGGTTGGCGGCATGGCGGTCGGCATGCCGCTCTTTTTTTGTGCGGCGGATTTACAGCTTGTCGTACTGGAAGCGCATCGCGGTGCCTTCGCGCGTGATGCGCTCCCACACCGCGCGCTTTTCGTCGTCGCTCAGGAACACCCAGTTCGACACTTCGGCGGCCGTGCGGCCGCAACCCTTGCAGACTTCGTCGAAGAGGGTCGAGCACACGCCGATGCAGGGGCTGTCGGGCAGGTCGTGGAGATTGGAGGCCATCGGAAGGGTTCGCGCGGTTGAATCGTGAACCGCCATTTTAATGCATCGCGGCCGCCGGGTCGGCCGGCGCCGGCCGGCATGCGATCCCGGTGCGCCGGCGCGACCGTCCGGCCGCGCGCCCGGTATGCGACCGCGGTTTCGCCCCTGACCGTTTTTCCCGGTGGACAGATGCCGATTACCCGATAGAATTCCCCCGGAACGCCCCGCCGCGCGGGCAGCCTGGCTGGCTGGCGGCGGGAATCTGTTCCGTTTGCGCGACACCGGCATGTTTTTTTTGTGACGGCGCGCGAATGATGGTAGTTTTCGGGGTTTTCGAGGGGTGGCGCGCCAGAATGCGCCGCCATGACGAGGCAGACGACAGCCGGGCAACGTGTCCGGCCGGAGGGAGAACGGGATGAAAGCAAAGGTAGTGGGCCGGTTCGCAGCGCTCGCGCTGTGCGTGGGGGCGTCGGCGGCAGCGGCGAAGGATACGCAGCTCAATGTCTATAACTGGTCGGACTACATTGCGAAGGACACGATCCCGAACTTCGAGAAGCAGACGGGTGTCAAGGTCCGCTACGACAACTACGACAGCGACGACACGCTGCAGGCGAAGCTGCTGACCGGCAGCTCGGGCTACGACATCGTCGTGCCGACCAGCAACTACGCGGGCAAGCAGATCGCCGCCGGCATCTTCGCGCCGCTCGACAAGTCGAAGCTGCCGAACCTCAAGTACCTCGATCCGCAACTGATGGCGCTCGTCGCCGGCGCGGACCCGGGCAACAAGTACTCGGTGCCCTGGGCGTACGGCACGACCGGTCTCGCGTACAACCTGACGAAGGCGCAGCAGGCGCTCGGCAAGGTGCCGCTCGACAACTGGGACATCCTGTTCAAGCCGGAAAACCTGTCGAAGCTGAAGACCTGCGGCGTGTCGGTGCTCGACGCGCCCGACCAGATGTTCGCGGCGACGCTGCACTACATCGGCAAGGATCCGATGAGCACGAACCCGGCCGACTACAAGGCCGCGATGGAAGTGCTGAAGAAGATCCGCCCGTACATCACGCAATTCAACTCGTCGGGCTACATCAACGACCTGGTCGGCGGCGACATCTGCTTCGCGTTCGGTTGGTCGGGCGATGTCGTGATCGCGAAGCATCGCGCGATCGAGGCGAAGAAGCCGTACAAGGTCGAGTACTACATTCCGAAGGGCGGCGCGCCGGTGTGGTTCGACGTGATGGCGATCCCGAAGGACGCGAAGAACAAGGAAGCGGCCCTTGCGTGGATCAACTACATCGAGGACCCGAAGGTGCACGCGGCGATCACGAACGCGGTGTACTACCCGAGCGCCAACGCCGAGGCCCGCAAGTACGTGCGGCCCGACGTCGCGAACGACCCGGCCGTCTACCCGCCGGCCGACGTCGTGAAGACGCTGTTCCTGCTCAAGCCGCTGCCGCCTGAAATCCAGCGTCTGCAGACGCGTTTGTGGACCGAGCTGAAGTCGGGCCGCTGACGCGAGCCGAAGTGAACCCGCAGTCATGAAGCCCCTGGTGCCCCCGGGGGCTTTGTTCGTCTAACGCAGGAGAGAAGCAGCACATCATGAATAGCCAGTCGGGTGCGCCGGTCGCGGGCGCGCCGTTCTCCGTTTCCTCCTCCGGCGCCGATGCGCGCGCCGAGAACTTTGTCCAGATCGTCGACGTCGTCAAGAAATTCGGCGACACCGAGGCCGTGCGCAGCGTCAACCTGACCGTGCGCCAGGGCGAGCTGTTCGCGCTGCTCGGCAGCTCGGGCTGCGGCAAGTCGACGTTGCTGCGGATGCTCGCGGGCCTCGAGACGGTCACGTCGGGCAAGATCCTGATCGACGGCGAGGACCTCGCGCAGATGCCGCCGTACAAGCGGCCCGTGAACATGATGTTCCAGTCGTATGCGCTGTTCCCGCACATGTCGGTCGAGTCGAACGTCGCGTTCGGACTGAAGCAGGAAGGCACGCCGAAGGCCGAGCTGAAGGAACGCGTCGCGTCCGCGCTCGAACTCGTGCAGATGAGCAAGTACGCGAAGCGCAAGCCGCACCAGCTGTCCGGCGGCCAGCAGCAGCGCGTCGCGCTGGCCCGTTCGCTGGTCAAGCGCCCGAAGCTGCTGCTGCTCGACGAGCCGATGTCCGCGCTCGACAAGCAAATCCGCCAGCGCACGCAGATCGAGCTCGTCAACATCCTGAACAAGGTCGGCGTCACCTGCATCATGGTCACGCACGACCAGGAAGAAGCGATGACGATGGCGAACCGCCTCGCGGTGATGAGCGAAGGCCAGATCGTGCAGATCGGCTCGCCGAACGAAGTCTACGAATACCCGAACAGCCGCTTCTCGGCCGAATTCATCGGCTCGACGAACCTGTTCGACGGCGTGACCGTCGAGGACGAACCCGACCACGTGTACATCGAATCGCCGGAGCTGCCGAGCCGGCTGTACGTGAGCCACGGGATCTCGGGCCCGCTCGGGATGCCGGTCACGGTGTCGGTGCGCCCCGAGCGGATCGCGCTCACGCGCAAGCCGCCCGAAGGCGCGTTCAACTGGGCGCGCGGCCGCATCAGCAACGTCGCGTACATGGGCGGCTATTCGCTGTATCACGTGAAGCTCGACGCGGGCAAGACGGTGATCGCGAACGTGTCGAGCCTCGCGATTTCCGAGCTCGACACACCGGCGCTCGGCGACGAGATCTACGTGCGCTGGAGCGCGACGGCCGGCGTGGTGCTGACGTCATGAACGCGTTCAAGTCCCTGCTCGAGTGGCCGGTGCGGCGCTTCAACCTGACGGGCGCGTCGGCGGTCGTCGCCGGGCCGTTCACGTGGCTTGTGCTGTTCTTCCTGGTGCCGTTCGTGCTGGTCGTCAAGATCAGCTTCGCGGAGCTGCAGCTCGGCATCCCGCCGTACACGGAACTCGCGTCGTATACCGACGGCGTCGTGCACATCGCGCTGAACCTGTCGCACTACGCGTTCCTGTTCACGGACAGCCTGTATTTCGCGACCTACGTGAACTCGGTGTGGGTGGCCGCGATCACGACGCTGCTGTGCCTGCTGGTCGGCTATCCGATGGCGTACTACATCGCGCGCTCGAATCCGGCGACCCGCAACCTGCTGATGATGGGCGTGATGCTGCCGTTCTGGACGTCGTTCCTGATTCGCGTGTACGCGTGGATCGGCATCCTGAAGAACAACGGGCTGCTGAACAACTTCCTGATGTGGATCGGCCTCACGCACACGCCGATCGAGCTGTACCGCACGAACTACGCGGTGTACATCGGGATGGTGTACTCGTACCTGCCGTTCCTCGTGATGCCGCTCTACGCGCACCTCGTGAAGATGGATCTGCGCCTGCTCGAGGCCGCGTACGACCTCGGCGCGAAGCCGTGGAAGGCGTTCGTGCAGATCACGCTGCCGCTGTCGAAGAACGGGATCATCGCGGGCTGCCTGCTGGTGTTCATCCCGGCGGTCGGCGAGTACGTGATTCCGGAGCTGCTCGGCGGCGCGAACACGCTGATGATCGGCCGCGTGATGTGGAACGAGTTCTTCAACAACGCGGACTGGCCGATGGCGTCGGCGGTGACCTGCGCGATGGTGCTGCTGCTGCTCGTGCCGATGGCGATGTTCCAGCACTTCCAGGCGAAGGAACAGGGAGGCCGTCGATGAAGCCGAACCGTTATTTGCAGTTCGCGGCGCTGTTTGCCGGCTTCGCGTTCCTGTACATCCCGATCCTCAGCCTGATCGTCTATTCGTTCAACGAGTCGAAGCTCGTCACCGTGTGGTCGGGCTTCTCGTTTCGCTGGTATGCGGCGCTCGTGCAGGACGACGAGCTGCTGACGGCCGCGTGGCTGTCGCTGAAGATCGGCGTGCTGACCGCGTTCGCGTCGGTGTTCATCGGCACGTGGGCCGGCTTCGTGCTCGCGCGGATGGGGCGCTTTCGCGGCTTCGCGCTGTTCAGCGGGATGATCAACGCGCCGCTCGTGATCCCCGAAGTCATTCAGGGGATCTCGCTGCTGCTGCTGTTCATCGAACTGGCGAAGTGGATCGGCTGGCCGGCCGAGCGCGGCGTGTTCACGATCTGGCTCGGCCACGTGATGCTGTGCATCTCGTACGTCGCGATCATCGTGCAGTCGCGCGTGCGCGAGCTGAACCCGTCGCTGGAAGAGGCCGCGCTCGATCTCGGCGCGACGCCGCTGAAGGTGTTCTTCACGATCACGTTGCCGCTGATCTCGCAGGCGCTGATCGCGGGCTGGCTGCTGTCGTTCACGCTGTCGATCGACGACCTCGTGCTGTCGGCGTTCCTGTCGGGCCCCGGCTCGACGACACTGCCGCTCGTCGTGTTCTCGCGCGTGCGTCTCGGCCTGAATCCGGAGATGAACGCGCTCGCGACGCTGTTCATCGTCGCGGTGACGGCCGGTGTCGTGATCGCGAACTTCGTGATGCTGCGTCAGGAACGCAAGCGGATGGCGGGTTACGCGGGCTGACGGACAGGCCGCGGCCGCGATGAAAAACGCCCGGTGCCGACGAGTCGGGCCGGGCGTTTCGTTTGGCGACGCGTGCGCGGCACCGCCGGTGGCTCATGCGCCGAACGCGGCTTTCGCCAGCAACCCGAGCGCAACGCACACGAGCACGGCCGCGAAGCCGGCCTGCACGTGCCGCGCGGCGAGGCGGCGCGACGCGCCGCGGCCGGCGGCCATGCCGAACGCGGTTGCGACGGTGAACCACAGCGTCACGTCGAGCGGCGCACGTGTGCCCGACACGAGCGTCGCGAGCACGCCGCCCGTGCCGACCAGCGCGATCACCATCAGCGACGTCGCGACCACGCCGTGCATCGATACATTCGTGAACTTGCGCAGCATCGGCACGATCACGAAGCCGCCGCCGACGCCGAGCAACCCCGTCATCAGTCCCGTCATCGCGCCGGTCGACGCCAGCGCCACGACGACCGGCCAGGACCACACCAGCCGGCCCGTATCGGGATTCACGCGGCCGACGCACAGCGGCGACGCGTCGGCGTCGCCGGCCGCCTGCCGCAGCGCCTGCCGCAACAGGCGGCCGGCGACGACCAGCATCGTCAGTGCGAACAGCGTGAGCAGCAGGCGCTGCGGCAACATGTGCGCGAGCCGTACGCCGAGCGTGGTCAGCGGCACGCCGGCCACGGCCATCAGCAGCGCCGCGCGATAGCGCACGAGCCCGCGGCGGAAGCCTTCGAGCGCACCGAGCGCGGCACTGCCTGCTACCGCGACGAGCGCGACGGGCGTGGCCTGCTGCATCGGCCAGCTCATTCCGACGACGAGCGCGGGCACCGCGAGAATGCCGCCGCCGGCGCCGGTCAGCCCGAGCACGGCGCCGACGAAGCCGCCCAGTACGAGGGAAATCAGCATGACGTCATCGCGCTCCGGTCAACGTGCGACGGCGGGCTTCGCGAGCCATTCGCGGCCCTTGAGCATCGCCTTCCAGTAGAGCGGCGGCAGCACGCGTTCCTTGAGCAGCCACGCGAGCCGCGACGGGCGCTTGCCGTCGATCAGCCACGCGGGGAAGGTCGGCGCGACCTTGCCGCCATACAGGAATTCGGCGAGCACGATCTTGCCGCGCTCGACGGTGAGCGGGCATGAGCCGTAGCCGTCGTACGCGGCATCGCCGTGCGCGCGGCCGAGCGACGCGAGCAGGTTGTGCGCGACGACGGGCGCCTGCTTGCGGGCGGCGGCGGCCGTTTTCGCATTGGTCGTGTTGGTGACGTCGCCGAGCGCGTAGACGTCCGGAAACTGCCGGTGCCGCAGCGTCGCCGGATCGACGTCGATCCAGCCGGCCGCGTCGGCGAGCGGGCTCGAACGCACGAAGTCGGGCGCCTTTTGCGGCGGCACGACGTGGATCATGTCGAACCCACGCACGACGGTTTCCTTGCCGCCGTCCGGCAGCGTGCGCGCGAACGTCGCCTGGCGTGCCGGGCCGTCGATCGCGACGAGGTTGTGGCCGAACGACAGCGCGATGTCGTAGCTTTTCACGTATTCCATCAGCGCCGGTACGTAGTCGGCGACGCCGAACAGCGCCGCGCCCGCATTCAGGAATTCGACGTTCGCGGCGTCGAGCCGGCCCGCGCGCCGCCAGTGGTCGCACGACAGGTACATCGCCTTCTGCGGCGCGCCCGCGCACTTGATCGGCATCGGCGGCTGCGTGAACAGCGCATGGCCGCCGCGGAACGCGCGCACGAGTTCCCACGTGTACGGCGCGAGAGCGTAGCGGTAGTTCGACGTGACGCCGTTGCGGCCGAGCGTGTCGGCGAGGCCGTCGATCGCATGCCAGTCGAGCTTGAGTCCCGGGCACACGACGAGCTTGCGGTAGCCGATGCGGCGGCAGCCGTCGAGCACGACCGTGTGCGCGTCGGGCTCGAAGCCCGCGACGGCGGCCTGGATCCGGTGCACGCCTCGCGGCAGCACGTCGGTCATCCGGCGTGCGGTGGTTTCCGGCTGGAACACGCCCGCGCCGACCATCGTCCAGCCCGGCTGGTAGTAGTGGACGTCGGCCGGATCGATCACCGCGATGTCGAGCGACGCGTCGCGCGCGAGCAGGCTCGACGCGACCGCGATGCCGGCCGCGCCCGCGCCGACGATCACGATGTCGTGCCGTGCGCCGACGACGGGTGGCGCGGCTTGCCGCCCGCCCGGTGCGATGCGCGACGCGATTCCGCTCAGGTCGTAGCCGGCCGCGCCGGCCGTCGCGATGATGTCGTTCAGCGGCCGCAGACCCGCCTGCGACAGCGCCCACAGCGTGGCCGAACGCGTGCCGCTGCGGCAGTAGGCGAGCACCGGGCCGTCGAGCGACGCGAGCAGCGCGCCGAACTGCGCGGCCTGGTCGTCGGTGACCTTGCCGGTATCGACCGGCAGGTAAAGCACGTCGATGCCGAGCGGCGCGGCCGCCGCGCGGATTTCGGTGACGGTCGGCTGGTCGGCGCCTTCGCCGTCCGGCCGGTTGCAGACGATCGCGCGGATGCCGGCCGCGTGAAGCGCGGGCAGGTCGGCCGCGGTGATTTGCGGCGAGACCGACAGCGTGTCGGTCAGCTTGCGGATGGAGGTCATGTCGGGGTCTCGGTTGGGGCAGCGCGTGCGGCTCAGATCGCGTCGAGCGGGATCTTCAGGTAGCGCACGCCATTGTTCTCGGGCTCGGGCAGGTGGCCGGCACGCATGTTGACCTGCACGGACGGCAGCATCAGCACGGGCATGTCGAGCGTCGCGTCGCGTGCGGTGCGCATCGCGACGAAATCGTCCTCGGTCACGCCGTCCTTCACGTGCACGTTCGCGCGGCGCTGCTCGGCCACCGTCGTCACGAACTGCACGTCGCGGCCGCCCGGCTGGTAGTCGTGGCACAGGTACAGGCGCGTGTCGGGCGGCAGCGCGAGCACACGCGCGATCGAGCGGTACAGCGTGCGTGCGTCGCCGCCGGGGAAGTCGCAGCGGGCCGTGCCGTAGTCGGGCATGAACAGCGTGTCGCCGACGAATGCCGCGCGCTGCGTCGCGTCGTCGACGCAGTAGGTCATGCACGCGGGCGTGTGGCCCGGCGTGTGCAGCGCGCGGATCGTCAGCGCGCCGAGCGCGTGCGTGTCGCCGTCGTCGACGAGCCGGTCGAACTGGCGGCCGTCTTCCGCGAAGCCGGGACCGGCGTTGAACAGCGTGCCGAACACGTGCTGCACGCGGCGCACGTGCGAACCGATCGCGATCCGGCCGCCGACTCGCGCTTTCAGGTACGGCGCGGCCGACAGGTGGTCGGCATGCACGTGCGTTTCCAGCAGCCACTCGACGGTTGCGCCGAGTTCGGCGACGCGGGCGATCAGCCGGTCGGCGCTGGCCGTGCGCGTGCGGCCGGATGTCGGATCGTAGTCGAGCACGCTGTCGATCAGCGCGCACGCGCGGCTGTCGGTATCGAGCAGGAGATAGCTGACGGTGTGGGTCGCCGGGTCGAAAAAGCCTTCGACCGACAGGGCGGGGGCGTTGCTCACGGGGTGTCCTCGATCGGGTTCTGCATCTGCAATCGCGATCTTTACTTCAAGAAGCGTGCCAGCCAGCGGTGCGGCATCGGCCGATCAGGCAGGGGCTTGATTCGGCTCGGGTTTTCGGTGCGTCGGCGGCCTCGTGATGGTGGCAGCGACACCCGGTGGCGGACGAAGACTGCCACAACTGGCAGTGTCGTGGCAGAATTGGCAGTCCGCCTGGCAGTCCGCCCGGGCGCCTCTTCACCGAGCGAGCCTCCGCATGCATCCGCACGACACCATTCCGATCGTTCCCGCGCCGCGTCGCGACGCGCTGCCGGACGTGCGCGCGCTCGTCGCTTATCTCGAGCAGGACCCGCAGCCGATGATCGTGGTCGATCCCGACTACCGCATCCTCGCGGCGAACGAGGCGTACCGGCGCCAGTTCGGTGTAGCCGGCGTCGAGCACGTGGGCCGGCACTGTTTCCAGGTTTCGCATCACTACGACGTGCCGTGCGACCAGGCCGGCGAGCATTGCCCGATGAAGCAGGCGCTCGAATCGCGCGGGCTGAACCGCGTGCTGCACATCCATCACACGCCGCGCGGCCCCGAGCATGTCGACGTCGAGCTGCGGCCGATCTTCGATGCGGACGGCAACGTGATCGCCTATGTCGAGCGGCTGACGACGGTGCGCAGCGCATCCGCGCAACCGAGCGCGGAGGGGCTCGTCGGCGGCTCCGACGCCTTCAATGCGGCGCTCGGCGCGCTGCAGCGCGTCGCGCCGTCGACGCTGCCGGTGCTGCTGCTCGGCGAATCGGGCACCGGCAAGGAACTGTTCGCCCGCGCCTTGCACGAGGCGAGCGATCGCGCGATGGGGCCGTTCGTCGTCGTCGATTGCTCGGGGATCGCCGAGACGCTGTTCGAGAGCGAACTGTTTGGTTACGAGAAAGGCGCGTTTACGGGCGCGAACCAGCGCAAGCCGGGCCTCGTCGAAACCGCGCAGGGCGGCACGCTGTTTCTCGACGAGATCGGCGACGTGCCGCTGCCGATGCAGGTGAAGTTGCTGCGGCTGATCGAGTCGGGCACGTTCCGGCGCGTCGGCGGCGTCGAGGCGCTGCGCGCCGATTTCCGGCTCGTCGCGGCCACGCACAAGCCGCTGCGCGAGATGATCGACGACGGCCGGTTCCGGCAGGATCTCTACTACCGGATCAACGCGTTTCCGATTCCGCTGCCGGCGTTGCGCGAACGGCAGGGCGACGTCGCGCTGCTGGCCGAGTCGATCCTGCGACGGATCGCGAATGCGCGCGGCAAGGCAGGCGACGCGAATGCGCGGCCGTACAGGCTGACCGAACACGCACGCGCGTGCCTCGACGCGTATGCGTGGCCCGGCAACATCCGCGAGTTGCGCAACGTGCTCGAACGCGCGTGCCTGTTCGCGGACGACGGGACGATCCGGGTCGAGCATCTGCCGGCCGAACTGGTCGCGGCAGCGGCGGCGCCGCAAGATCCCGCGGCGGACGCGCGCGACGTGCCGGACGCGGAACTCGTGCGTATCGCGCGTACGTTCGGCGGCACGCGCAAGGCGCTTGCCGAGCGGCTCGGGATGAGCGAGCGGACGCTGTACCGGCGGATGAAGGCGCTCGGCGTAGGTTCGCGCGAGCGTTGAGCACGCATGTCGCACGCGGCTGGCAACGGTACGCGGGTTTGCCGATAATGACGTATTCCCGTTCCGCCTCTTCGCCGATGAACCGACGCTTCCTTTCGCCTTGCCTGTTTCTTGCGGCCGCCGTCTCGTGCAACCCGGCCCAGGCCGCCGACTATACGTGGACCGATGCGGCCGGCGCGCACGCGGTGACGCTGGCCAGGACCGAGTCCGGCGACGATGTCGAGCTGAAGGTGGCGGCGACGCTCGACGGCCATCCCGACTGGACGGTGCGCGACTACGTGAAGGCCTGTCCGGTCGACGTGATCCTCGACGTCGTACCGAAGTCGATCGAAATGCGCGATCTGCTCGGCAACGGCCGCAAGCAGTTCCTGTTCGCGTACAAGATCGGCTGCCGCGGCGACGTCAGTGCCGATCAGGTCAAGTATTTCCTGGTGGACGCCGGCACGAAATACGTGCTGCGCGGCGAGGAAACCGTGACGGTCAACGGCAAGTTCGTCGACGGCGGCGCGGCGCCCGTGCCGAACGCGGACCTGAAGGCGCAGCCCGTGCTTCTGCGTTACATGACGAAGCGCTGGCGCGGGATCAGCGCACGCAACGACTAGGCCGGCGGCCGATGCGTGCAGGGTGAGCGGGCGGTACACCGCGGCCCGTCCGCCGCCCGCCTCGTCATGCGCTCAGCGCACGGGCGCCAGTTGCGCCATCGCTTCGCGCACGAAACCGAGCAGCGTCTCGTCGGTCCACGAATCCTTCGTCAGCGCCGGCTCGTTCATCAGCGCCGCGCGGAATTTCGCGTGCGTGGCCGGATCGTGGCCCGCGTAGCTGCGGAACAGTTCGAGCCAGCGCTGCGCGAGCGCGCGGCCTTGCGGCGAATCGGGCCGCGTGCCCGCGTCGATCGCGTCGCGCACGTCGGCCATCAGTTGCGGCCATTCCATCGCACGTTCGGCGTAGTGCGCGCGCATGAAGCGGATGTCGTCCGGCGCGAGGTACTTCTCGAAGAGCCGCATCTTCGTTTCCGACGATGCGCGCAGCACGTAGTCGCGCAGCGCGGTCGAGATGCCGATCTTCGACTGCATCGCCGGTTCGTGCTCGTGCATCCGGTTGAGCTTCGCGAGCAACCGCGGATCGTTGTTCGTGTCGCGCACGAGCAGCGCCATCCAGCGTGCGGCGAGCGCACGCACGCGCTCGTCCTCGGCGGGCACGCCCGCGTCGTACAGCGCACGGACCTCGGCGACGAGCGCGATCCATTCCGCGTCGCCCGTCTGGCTCTTCCGGTACATCGGCATGCGCGCGAGTTCTTCCTCGGAGAAATATTTGTCGTACACGGTCATCAACTCCAGTGTGGTGAGCCAATCGGCCAGTTCCGGCTCCGTGCCCGCCGCGAGCTGCGCATGCAGGTTCACGAGCCGCTCGCGCAGCTGCGCTGTCTGCGCCAGCTGACGGTCGAGCAGCGCGATCTGCTTCGCGACGAGCTCGACGAGCGGGGTGCCGGGCTGGTTCAGGTGATCGCCGATTTCGGCGAGCGACAGGCCGAAGCGACGCAGCGCCTGGATCTGGTGGAGCCGGGCGATGTCGTGGCGGTCGTACAGCCGGTAGCCGTTGTCGGCGCGCGCCGAAGGCGTCAGCAAACCGATTGCGTGATAGTGATGAAGCGTGCGGACGGTCAGTCCGCTGCGTTTCGCCAGTTCTCCCACTTTCAGCCGCATTCGTTCCTCCGTTCGGTGCGCACACTGGAGTCTCGAACGTTACGCTACGTGAGGGTCAAGCGGAAGATCGGCATTCGGCGGCCGGACGCGTGCGGGGTCGCCGCACGCGGCCGGCCGAAGGGGCCGGTCATGGCGTCGAAGGGGCGGTATCGGGCGCGGCGGCGTGGGCCTGCTGGCCGGTTGCGGCATCGCCGGCCGTGCTGCCGGTCTTGGCGGATGGGTCGCCGTTGCCGGCCGGCGGCGTGCCCATCGCCTGGTACAGCCGCGCGGTATCCGCGAACCGCGCGCCGGTCGCGCGGATCTCGTCGAGCCGCGCGTTGCGGTACTGCAGCTCGCTCGCGCGCGCGGCCGACGGCGGCAGCGCGCCGAGCCGCACGCGGGCCGCCGCGTCGTCGTATGCGCCGCGCGCGGAAAGGGCGGCACGCGACGACGCATCGAGCGCTTCCGCATCGTGTTCGAGCGCCGCCAGTGAATCGGCGACGTTCTGGAACGCGCCGAGCACGGCCTGCTTGTACTGGTCGACCGCGGCCTCGTAGGTCGCCTTCGCCGCACGGCGCTGCGCGAGCAGCGCGCCGCCGTGGAAGATCGGCTGGCTCAGCGACGCGCCGACGTTCCAGATCGCGCCGGCGCCCGACAGCATCGTCGGCCAGCTGAAGCCGCCTCGTCCCATCGCGGCCGACAGCGACAGCTGCGGGAACATCTGCGCGGTCGCGAGGCCCACTTCGGCCGCGGCTGCCTTCAGCCCCGCATCGGCCGCCTGGATGTCCGGGCGGCTTTTCAGGAGGTCCGACGGCACGACGACGGGCACCTGCTCGGGCAGATGCAGATCGGCGAGCGCGAGATCCGCCGGCGGCCGGTCGGGCGTGCGGCCGACCAGCACCGCGAGCGCATGCCGCGCCGAGTCGCGCTGCTGGCGCAGCGCGGGCAGGCTCGCCGCGAACGTGTCGGCGCTTTGCCGCGCGTTCAGCGCGTCGCTGCGCGACGCCGAGCCGAGCGCATAGCGGCGTTCGGCGTCGTGCGCTTGGTCGTTCGCGAGCGCGACGAGCCGCTCGGTCGTGCCGATCTGCGCGTTGAGCACCGACACGGTGATCGACGCGGTGACGATGTTCGCGGCCAGCGCGCGCCGCGCGGATTCGAGCTGGAACGCGCTGACGTCGACGCGTTTCGCGAGCGCGCGGTTCGCGAAGCGCGACACGCCGAACAGGTCGATCGTATAGCTGGCCTGCAGTTGCCCGACGAACGTGTCGTACAGCAGCGTCGGCGCGCCGAGCGCGGGAATCGGCACGCCGAGCGCGCGCTGGCGTGTCGCCTGGGCGCCTGCGTCGATCGACGGCAGCATCGAGCTGCCGATCTGCCCGCGCAGCTGTTCGCGCGCGGCGTCCAGCGAATGCGACGCCGCGCCGAGCGTCGGGCTGTTGCGCAGCCCTTCGTCGACGAGCGCGTTCAGCGCGTCGGAGCGGTACTGCTTCCACCAGTCGGGCACCGGCTGTGCGCCGACTTCGAACTGTTGTGCGACGCCTTGCGCGGATACGGTCTGCTGTACTTGCGGCACGGTGCCGTAGTGCGCGGGCGACGGCATCGCGGGCGGCTCGCCGCTCGGCGCGAACCACGCGCAGCCCGCGAGCGGGCCGGCGAGGCTCGCCACCGCGAGCACCCGCACGGCTTTCGTTTTCAGGTTCATCGATTCATCCATGGTCAGGCTCCCGACGGCGCGGCCGATGCGCTGCCGCCTGGCGGCGGGCCGTCCTGCGGGTCGCGTTCGTCGCGCTTCACGCGGAACCACGTCGCGTACAGCGCGGGCAGGTAGAACAGCGTCAGCACGGTCGCGCTCGTGATGCCGCCCATCAGCGCGGTCGCCATCGGCCCGAAGAAGTTCGAGCGCAGCAGCGGGATCAGCGCGAGCACGGCGGCCGCGGCCGTCAGCGTGATCGGGCGGAACCGCCGCACGGTCGCGCCGATGATCGCGTCGATGCGGCCGTGGCCCACCGCGATGTCCTGCTCGATCTGGTCGACGAGGATCACCGAGTTGCGCATGATGATCCCGAACATCGCGATCACGCCGAGCATCGCGACGAAGCCGAACGGCTGGCCGAACAGCAGCAGCGTCGCGACCACGCCGATCAGCCCGAGCGGCGCGGTCAGCACCACCATCAGCACGCGCGAGAAGCTCTGCAGCTGGATCATCAGCAGCGTGAACACCGCGATCGCCATCAGCGGCATCTGCGCGTTGATCGACGCCTGCGCCTTCGCGCTTTCCTCGACCGAGCCGCCGATGTTGATCTGATAGCCGACCGGCAACTGCGCGCGCAGCGCGTTCAGCTTCGCGTCGACCGCATGCGTGACGTCGATGCCCTGGGCACCGGCGCGCACGTCCGACTGCACGGTGAGGGTCGGCTGGCGGTCGCGTTCCCACACGACGCCGTATTCGAGCGTCGGCGTGAAGCGGCCGAGCGAGCCGAGCGGCACGGGGCCGTTCGGTGTCGGCAGCGCGAGGCCCGCGAGCTTCGCCGGATCGACGCGATCGGCCTTCGGCGCGCGCAGGTCGACCGCGATCAGCTTGTCGCGCTCGCGATACTGCGTGACGGTCGTGCCGGACAGCGTCATCGCGAGGAAGCTCGATACGTCCTGCGACGTGACGTTCAGCTCGCGCGCCTTCTTCTGGTCGATCTCGAAGCGCACCGAGCGCTCGGCCGGCTCGTCCCAGTCGAACTGCACGTTGACCGTGCGCGCGTCGCCGCGCATCGTCGCCGCGACCTTCTCGGCGATCGAGCGCACCGTCGCGATGCTGTCGCCGCTCACGCGGAACTGCACCGGATAGCCGACCGGCGGGCCGTTCTCGAGCCGCGACAGGCGCCAGCGCACGGCCGGGAAGCGGTCGCGCAGCGTGGTTTCGAGCCAGGTCGCGAGTTTTTCGCGATCCTCGACCGATTTCGCGGTGATCACGAACTGCGCGAAGTTCGGCAGTTGCAGCTGCTGGTCGAGCGGCAGGTAGAAACGCGGCGCGCCGCTGCCGACGAAGTTCACCGAATGGTCGATCTCGGGGCGCTTGTCGATCGCCTTCTCGAGGCGTTCGGTTTCGCGCAGCGTTGCCGCGAACGACGCGCCTTCGGGCAACCGCAGGTCGACCAGCAGCTCGGGCCGGTCGGAGCTCGGGAAGAACTGCTGCGGCACCAGCGAGAAGCCCATCAGCGACACGACGAACAGCGCGCCGGTGATCAGCAGCACGACGAAGCGCCGTTCGATGCACCACGCGATCCAGCCGCGCAGCCGGCGGTAGAAGCGCGTGTCGTAGATGTCGTGTTCGTGATCGTCGGGCAGGTGCGCCTCGTGCGCCTGGCGCTTGCGCTCGGGCAGCAGGTGGTAACCGAGCAGCGGGATCAGCACGACGGCGGCGAACCACGACGCGATCAGCGCGATCGCGGACACCTCGAAGATCGAGCGCGTGTATTCGCCGGTGCTCGATTTCGCGAGCGCGATCGGCAGGAAGCCCGACACGGTCACGAGCGTGCCCGTCAGCATCGGGAACGCGGTGCTCGTGTACGCGAACGCGGCGGCGCGTGCGCGGCTGTAGCCCTGTTCGAGCTTCACGGCCATCATTTCGACCGCGATGATCGCGTCGTCGACGAGCAGCCCGAGCGCGAGCACGAGCGTGCCGAGCGACACCTTGTGCAGCCCGATGTCGAACAGGTACATGAAGAGGGCGGTGACCGCGAGCACGACCGGAATCGAGATCACGACGACCATCCCGGTGCGCAAGCCGAGCGACACGAGACTCACGACCAGCACGATCGCGACGGCTTCGGCGACGGCTTCGAGGAAGTCGTCGACCGAATGCGACACCGCGTGCGGCATGCTCGACACTTCGGTCAGCTTCAGGCCGGCCGGCAGTTGCGCCTGGAGGTCCTTCGATTCCGCGTCGAGCGCCTTGCCGAGCCGGATCACGTCGCCGCCCGGCTGCATCGTCACGCCGATGCCGAGCACGGCCTTGCCGTTCGCGCGCATCTGCGTGACGGCCGGGTCGTCGTAGCCGCGCTTCACCGTCGCGAGATCGCCGAGCCGGAACGTGCGGCCGTTGATGCGGATCACCGTATCGGCGATCGCGTCGACGTTGTCGAACTGGCCGCTCGGCCGCACGAACACGCGATCGTCGGCGGTGGTCAGCACGCCGGTCGACGAGATGTCGTTCTGCGCGTTGATGGCCTGCCCGAGCTGCTGCGGCGAGATGCCGAGGCGCGTGAGCTGCGCGTTGTTCACCTCGATGAAGATCCGCTGGTCGGGATCGCCGAAATAGTCGACCTTGCCGACGCCCGGCACGCGCAGCAGCACGGTGCGCAGCTGATCCGCATAGTCGTGCAGTTGCGCGGGCGTGAAGCCGTCGCCCTCGAGCGTCCAGATGTTGGTGTAGACGTCGCCGAACTCGTCGTTGAAGAACGGGCCCTGCACGCCGGGCGGCAGCGTATAGCCGATGTCGCCCACTTTCTTGCGGATCTGGTACCAGGTCTCGGGCACGTCCTTCACGGGCGCCGAATCCTTCATCGTGAAGAAGATCAGCGATTCGCCGGGGCGCGAATAGCTGCGCAGGAAGTCGATGGCCGGCGTCTCCTGCAGCTTGCGGCCGATCCGGTCGGTCACCTGTTCCTGCACCTGCCGCGCACTCGCGCCGGGCCAGAACGTGCGGATCACCATCACGCGGAACGTGAACGGCGGGTCTTCGGATTGCGCGAGGCGCGTGTAGGCGAGGATGCCCGCGAGCGTCGCGAGCGCGATCAGGTAGACGACGAGCGCCTGGTGGCGCAGTGCCCACGCCGACAGGTTGAAGCGGCCTTCTTCGTGCGGGGTGCTCACGATGCGAAGTCCTCCGGATGCAGCGGGGCGACCGGGCGCACCTTCTCGCCCGCGCTGACCGTATGCACGCCCTGCAGCACGACGCGCTCGCCCGGCTGCAGCCCGTGCGATACCGTCACCGTGCGCTCGTTGAAGCGGGCGACGTCGACGCGGCGCAATTCGAGCGTGTCGTCCTTCGCGCGCACGACCCAGACGGCCGGCTGCGCGCCGTCGTGGAACAGCGCGGTCGCGGGCAGCGTGACCGGCTGCGCGTCGCCGGCGGCCGGCGCGCCGTCGAGTGCGACGTTCGCGGTCATGCCGAGCCGGATCGCCGGGTCGGGTGCGGCGAGCGTGAGCCTTACGCGATAGGTGCGGCTTTGCGGATCGGCGGCCGGCGCGATTTCGCGCACCTTCGCGGCGAACTGGCGCCCCGGCAGCGACGGCAGCGTGACGGTCGCCGCATGGCCGGGCGCGAGCGACGCGAGCGCGGCCTCGGGCACGTCGCTGACGACGTCGACGTCGCCCGACCACGCGAGCTGGTAGACGGGCTGGCCGGCCGACACGTTCTGGCCGGTATCGGCCTGTTCGGCGGTGATGTAGCCCGCATGATCGGCGACGAGCGTCGCATACCGAAGCTGGTTCTTCGCGAGCGCGAGCTGCTGCTGCGCCTGGTCGCGCTGCGCGAGCGCCGACGTGTAGCTGTTCTGGGTCTGTTCGAGCTGCGCGGTCGCGATCAGATGTTCCTGCGCCTGCGCGCGATCGCGGTCGAGCTGCTGCTTCGCGAACGCGAGGCTGTGCGTCGCGGCGTCGAGTTGCGCCTGTGCGCTCGCGGCGTTTTTCTCGACATCGGACGGATCGAGCAGCGCGACGACCTGGCCGACCTTGACCGTGTCGCCGAGGCGCACCTTGCGCTCGATGATCTTGCCGGCGATGCGGAACGACAGCGGGGTCGCGTAGCGCGGCTGGATGTCGCCGGGCAGCGAGCGCGCGGCCGCCGCGGTATCGGCCCGCGCGGGCAGCGCGACGACGGGGCGCGGGGCCGGCGGTGCGGATTCTTTCGGATGACAGGCGGCAAGGACAAGCGTGGCGCCGATCAGCAGCGTGGCGCGGGAACCGGAGCGATTCACGAAACCCCCAGGTGAGGTAGAGCGGAACGAAGCCGGCAAGCGCGCGGGCGCTTGCCCCAAACGGCGCCGGCACGGGCGCGCGGACAGCACTTTCGAAAACTGTGGCGAATTCTAATACACACCTGTATCTGAATGCAAAGATGAATCTGAAAGGGGAATGGTGCTAGACTGCGCGCCATGAAACCACAGCGCTTAACTCGCGAGCAGAGCAGGGACCAGACGCGCGAACGTCTGCTGAAAGCCGCGCATCGCATTTTTCTGAAGAAAGGTTATGTGGCCGCGAGCGTCGAGGACGTCGCGGCGGCGGCCGGCTATACGCGCGGCGCGTTCTATTCGAACTTCCGCAGCAAGTCCGACCTGCTGCTGGAATTGCTGGAGCGCAACCACGCGGAGGTACGGGCCGATTTCGAGGCGATTTTCGAAGGCGGCGGATCGCGCGAGCAGATGGAGTCGATGTCGCTCGCGTATTACCGCACGCTGTTTCGCGACGACGAGTATTCGCTGCTGTGGGGCGAGGCGAAGCTGCAGGCCGCGCGCGACGCGAAGTTCCGCGTGCGCTTCAACCAGTTCCTGCACGGCAAGCGC
Source organism: Burkholderia sp. L-4 (assembly GCF_056856535.1). Taxonomy (NCBI): domain Bacteria; kingdom Pseudomonadati; phylum Pseudomonadota; class Betaproteobacteria; order Burkholderiales; family Burkholderiaceae; genus Burkholderia; species Burkholderia sp. L-4. Next base: position 1,965,666 of record NZ_JBXEOX010000001.1, on the reverse strand, counting down.
GTGCAGATGGCCGAGTTCATCGAGCGCTTCGCCGAACGGTCCGGCACGCCGCTGCTGCTGCCGGCGGACACGCTCGCGTTCGGGTTGATGTGCCTGTGCGACGGCGTGCAGTCGTACTACACGGCCGATCCGCAGCACGTGTCGGCCGACGTGGCCGAATCGGTGCTGGCGGGGTTCTTCGCGCGGGTCGTGCTGGGGCGCACGCCGGACTGACCGGCGCGGTTGGGCCGGCTGCGCGCGTCAGCGCTCGCCGGTCATCCGGCGGTAGGCGTCGAGCAGCGAGGTCTTGTAGACGACCCCCGCGAGCGTCGGTTCGGCTTCGCTTTCGATGACCGGCAGCCGTTCGCCCTGGAACGCCATGAAGCGTTCGAGCGCGGTCGCGAGCGGCATGTCGGGCGTGAGCAGCGGAAACGGCGTGTGCGCGTAGTGCGCGGCCGTCTTGTCGGCCGTGTCGCGCTTGTCGAGCAGGTCCGACGTGATGTCCTTCAGCGCGACCGCGCCGCGAAAGCGTCCCGCGTCGTCGGTCACGTACAGATACTTCACCGGGTATTCGAGAAACACGCGCGTCATGTCGGCGACGCTCGCGGTGAGCGGGACGACCGTCTGCGCGGGCTGGATCAGCTCGCGCATCTGCGTGGTGCGCAGCCGCTGCCGCTCCTGTGCATCCTGGTAGTGGTGCTGCGTGATCTCGTACATCGACGTCGTGCCCGTCGCGCGCGCGACGAAGTACGCGAACACGCACGACACCAGCAGCGGCAGCACGACCTGGTAGCTCAGCGTCATCTCGAAGATCATCAGGATCGCCATCAGCGGCGCCTGCGTGGCGCCCGCCATGAACGCCCCCATCCCGACGATCGCATACGCGAAATAGGCCGACGTATGGCCGGGCCACAGCGCGTCCATCGCGAGCCCGAACAGCGAGCCGAACACCGCGCCGACGAACAGCGTCGGCGTGAACACGCCGCCGATCGCGCCCGAGCCGGCCGTCGCGGCCGTCGCGATCACCTTGAACACGAGCACCGCGACGAGCGCCTGCCAGGTCCACGGCGCATGAAGGATGTGGTTCACGACGCTGTAGCCGTTGCCCCAGACGTCCGGAATCCACACCGAGATCACGCCGACGACGAGGCCGCCGAGCGCGAGCCGCACGGGCAGCGGCACGGGCAGCCGCTTGAACTGGTGCTTCGACGCGTCGAGCAGGTGCAGGAACTGCGGCGCGAGCACGCCGCACAGCGCGCCGAGCACGACGAACGGCAGGACCTCGGGGCCCGTGACGGCCGGAAACACCGGCATCTCGTACGGCGGCCGGTAACCGGCGAATTCGCGCATCACGATATTCGCGACGACCGACGCGACCACCATCGGTCCGAAGCTCTCCATCGCGATCGTGCCGAGCACGATTTCCGACACGAAGAACGCGCCCGCGATCGGCGCGTTGTAGGCGGACGTGATGCCGGCGGCGGCCCCGCAAGCGACCAGCAGGCGCAGGCGCGGCGGGTCGAAGTGCGCGAAGCGGCCGACGAGCGACGCGGCGAGCGCCGCGAGCTGCACCATCGGGCCCTCGCGGCCGATCGAGCCGCCGGTGCCGATCGTCAGCAGCGACGACACGCTGCGCCACAGGCTCTGCCGTACCGGCACGACGCCGTTGCCGAGCGCGACGGATTCCATGTAGTCGGTCTTGGCGGCTTGCCTGTCGCCGCGCGTCGCGAGCAGCAGCACGCAGCCGGCGAGGAAGCCGCCCGCCGCCGGCATCCAGAACCGGACGTACCACGGCAGGCTCTTGGCCATCAGCACGAAGCTGCCGCTGTGCCCCGAGATCAGGCGCTGCATCAGGTCGATGCCTTCGCGGAACGCCATCGTGGCGAAGGCGCCGCCGACGCCGACGATGGCCGACCAGATCAGCATCGTGTGGGCGTCCGACAGGCGGAACAGCTTTTGGGCGCGAGTACGCAGCTTCAGCAGGAACGAGAGCACGGCTGAAAGAGGGCGATGGAAAACGACGCGAAGCATAGCACCGCGCCGCGCCGGCGGGACGGTCCCGTCGGGCGCGGCGCGCGAAGTGTCACGGGCGGGCAATTCAGCCAAGCCAGTGCTGCACGGCCCAGGTGATCCCGTAGCCGCCGACGAGCAGCCACACGTACAGGATCAGGCCGGTCATCAGCGCACGCGGGCCGGCGGCGCGGATCTGCGCGACGCGGGTCTCGATGCCGAGCGCGGTCATCGCCATCGTCAGCGCGAAGGTGTCGAGCACGTTCAGCGTATGCGTGACGTCGGTCGGCAGCACGTTCAGCGAATTGACGATCACGAAGCCGAGGAAGCCGAGCGCGAACCAGGGTACCGCCACCTTGCGCTTGCCGTGCGCGCCGCCGGCCGTTGCCCGCGCCGAGCGGGCGAGCCACCAGCCGAGCACCAGCAGCACGGGGACCAGCAGCATCACGCGCGTCATCTTCACGATCGTCGCGACGTGTGCGACCTCCGGGCTGATGTCGCTGGCCGCCCCGACGACCTGCGCGACTTCGTGGATCGTGCCGCCGAAGAACAGGCCGAGGCCGGCCGGATCGAGGTTCAGCAGCCCGGCGTGATACGCGACCGGGTACAGGAACATCGACAGCGTGCCGAACAGCACGACGCTGCCCACGGCCATCGCGCTCTGGTGCGGCTTCGACTGCAGCGTCGATTCGAACGCGAGCACGGCGGCCGCGCCGCAGATCGCGCTGCCGGCGGCGGTCAGCAGCGCGGCGTCGCGGTCGAGCTTCATCAGCTTCATGCCGGCCCAGGTGCCGATCGCGAGCGTGCTGACGACGACCAGCACCGATACCGCGAGGCCCGGCAGGCCGACCTGCGCGATTTCCTGCAGGCTCACGCGCAACCCGAAGAACGCGACCGCGATGCGCAGCAGCTTGCGCGCGGAGAAGTTCACGCCGGCGGCCCAGCTGGCCGGCATGCCGTCGCGCAGCGCATTGCCGTACAGCGCGCCGGCGACGATGCCGACGATCAGCGGCGACAGGCCGAGCCCCGCGATCGCGGGAAGCTCGGACAGGCTCGTGACGGCGGCGGCGAACAGCGCGACGAACAGCACGCCGTTCAACTGTCCGCGCATCGACGGCGCGGCATGGCTGAGAGGGGGAGTCGGAGCAGTGGACATGAGAGCACCGTGATGGAGCGTGTGGCGATGCTGTAATCCTAATTTTGTTATATCGATATGAAAAATTGTGATTTGTGACGTAAACTATCCGGAAAGCCGATAATTCGTCCCCATGACCCCGGATCAACTGATAACGTTCGCCGCCGTCGCCGAACACCTGAACATCAGCCACGCCGCCGTGGCGCTGCATCTGTCGCAGCCGGCCGTGTCGGGCCAGTTGCGGCTGCTGCAGGACGAATTCGGCGAGCCGCTGTACCAGCGCGACGGCCGTGGCATTCGCCTCACGCCGGTCGGCGAGCAGCTCGCGCAGTACGCGAAGGCGCAACGCGACACGTTCGCGCAGGCGCGTGCGTTTCGCGACGCGGTGCGCGGGCTCGAGGCCGGCACGCTGCGCATCGGCGCGAGCACGACGCCCGCGAGCTACCTGCTGCCGTACCTGATCGCGGCGTTCCAGCCGCTTGCGCCGCGCGTGACCATCCAGACGATGAGCGGCAATACGGCCGACGTCGTCGCCGCGCTGCCGTCGCTCGACATCGCGCTGATCGAGGGGCCGCCCGGCGAGGCGCTGCCGCCCGGTACGGCCGTCCATGCGTGGCACGAGGACGAGATCGTCGCGATCGTGCCGGCCGGCCATCCGCTGGCCGCGCCACCCTACGACGCGGGGGTGACGCTCGATGCGCTCGCCGCGCACCCGCTCGTGTTGCGCGAGGAAGGGTCGGCCGTGCGGCAACTCGTCGAGCGCGCGTTCGCGCACGGCGGCGCGCCGATGCGCGTCGCGTTCGAGATCGCCGGGGTCGAGGCCGTGAAGGAGGCCGTGCGCGCGGGGATGGGCGTCGGCTTCGTGTCCGCGATGTCGCTGCGTCACCCGGATGCGGCGCTCGTGCTGCGCTCGCTCGCGCCGGCGCCGCTCACCCGGCATTTCTCCATTCTCGTGCCGCACGGCGGCGCGCCGTCGCGCGTGGCCGCGCAATTCCTCGACATGAGCCTCGCGCAGGACCTCGCCTGAGGCGCCGAAACCGCCTGCCGGGCCCGCGCGGGAACGGGCGTTGCGGGCTGCCGGGCGCGCGTTTGCGTCCCGCCAGGTCTTAGGGATTTCCTCTATGGCGTGGCTCCGGCGCGAGGCGCACCATCCGTCTCAAGCAAATGGAACCGGTTCCATTCCGGTAAAAAAGGGCAAAATGGCAGACATCGTGATCGTGGCGAACGCATTCGGGATGGACCGGGTGCGCCAGGAGGGCCACAGTGCATTCATCGCGACCGTCGCGGCATCCGGCGCGACCGGCTTCGAGGTGCGGCGCGAACTGTTCGCGTCGGACGACGATGCGACGCCCGGCGCGCTGACCGCGCTCGGCGCGCAGATCGCCGGCCACGGGCTGTGGTCGGTGTACTCGACGCCGGCCACGCTGTACACGGAAACGGGTGCGCTCGACGCCGATGCGTTGCACGACGCGCTCGCGGAAGCCGACGCGCTCGGCGCGCGCTTCGTGAAATTCCAGCTCGGCGGTTTCGCCGGCGACGCGCACGCGGCCGACATCGTCGCGCTGTCGCGCGGCGCCAAGGCGCGTGTGGTGGTCGAGAACGGCCAGCTTCCGGTCGGCGGGGCGCTCATGCAGTTCCGCGGGCTGTTCGACGCGCTGGCCGCGGCTGGCGTGCGCGATGCGCTCGGGATGACGTTCGACATCGGCAACTGGCAGTGGCCGGGCGAAGCGCCGCTCGATTGCGCGCAGGTGCTCGCGCCGCATGTCGAATACATTCACTGCAAGGCCGTCGAAGGCGAAGGCGCGCGCCGTTTCGCGGTCGCGCCGGCACCGGACGACGCGCTCGTGACAGGCGTGCTCGCGGCGCTGCCGCCGCACGCGCCGCGCGGCATCGAGTTTCCGTTCGACGCGGCCGATCCGGCGGGCGATGCATGTCGCCGGGTCGCATGGCTCGCGGCCGCGTGACCGCACCAGCATCCCGAGGAGTTCATTCATGAAAGCAGCACTCGATGTCGTGACCTACGGCGAAGCGATGGCGATGTTCGTCGCGGCCGAGCCCGGCCATCTCGCGCAGGCGGGGCAATTCACGAAGCGGATCGCGGGCGCCGACCTGAACGTCGCGATCGGCCTGTCGCGGCTCGGTTTCCGGGTCGGCTGGATGAGCCGCGTGGGCCGCGATTCGTTCGGCGGCTACGTGCTCGACACGCTGGCGCGCGAAGGCATCGACGCGTCGTGCGTGACGGTCGATCCGCGTTACCCGACCGGTTTCCAGCTGAAGTCGCGCAACGACGACGGCAGCGATCCGACCGTCGAATATTTCCGCAAGGGCTCGGCCGCGAGCCATCTGTCGTGCGACGACTACGTGGCCGACTACGTGCTCGGCGCGCGCCACCTGCACCTGACGGGCGTCGCGCCGGCGATCTCCGCGACCTCGTGCGAGCTGGCGTTCCAGCTGGCGCGCGAAATGCGCGCGGCCGGCAAGACGATCTCGTTCGACCCGAACCTGCGCCCGACGCTGTGGCCGTCCGCCGACGTGATGGCGAAAACGCTGAACGCGCTCGCGACGCTCGCCGACTGGGTGCTGCCGGGCCTCGCCGAAGGGCAGCAGCTCACCGGGCACGACACGCCGGCCGACATCGCGGGCTTCTATCTCGCGCAGGGTGCGCGCGGCGTCGTGATCAAGCTCGGCGCCGAAGGCGCGTATTTCCGCACGGCCGACGGCCGCGAGGGCACGGTCGTGGGCGAGCGCGTCGAACGGGTGGTCGACACGGTCGGCGCCGGCGACGGTTTCGCGGTCGGCGTGGTCAGCGCGTTGCTGGAAGGCCGCAGCGTCGAGCAGGCCGTCGCGCGCGGCAACCGGATCGGCGCGCTCGCCATCCAGGTGATCGGCGATTCGGAAGGGTTGCCGACGCGTGAAGCCCTCGACCGGCTCGAAAATGTCAGCAATCGCACCGATCGCTTAGAGGAAACCGTCACCGCGCAATGAGAGGCCGGACACGGCACAATCCGCGGATCCATTTCGTGTGCGACGCACACGCAGTTTTGTTCCAGGCCGACGGGTGCCCAGGCACCCAGTCCGGTCGACATACGGAGACACGCTCATGGCAGCCAATCTTGCAACCCGACGCTGGTGGACGATCATGCCGATCGTGTTCATCACGTACAGCCTCGCTTACCTCGATCGCGCGAACTACGGGTTCGCGGCGGCGGCCGGCATCAACCAGGACCTGGGGGTCAGCAAGGGCCTGTCGTCGCTGATCGGCGCGCTGTTCTTCCTCGGCTACTTCTTCTTCCAGATCCCCGGCGCGATCTATGCGGAGCGCCGCAGCGTGAAGAAGCTCGTGTTCGTCAGCCTGATCCTGTGGGGCGCCTGCGCGGCGCTCACGGGCGTGGTCAGCAACATCCCGTCGCTGATGGCGATCCGCTTCGTGCTCGGTGTCGTCGAAGCGGCCGTGATGCCGGCGATGCTGATCTACATCAGCAACTGGTTCACGAAGAACGAGCGCTCGCGCGCGAACACGTTCCTGATCCTCGGCAACCCGGTCACGGTGCTGTGGATGTCGATCGTGTCGGGTTATCTCGTGCATGAATTCGGCTGGCGCCACATGTTCATCGCCGAAGGCGTGCCGGCCGTCATCTGGGCCGTGTGCTGGTGGTTCCTCGTGCAGGACAAGCCGGCCGATTCGCCGTGGCTCTCGGCACAGGAAAAGCGTGACCTCGACGCCGCGCTCGCGGCCGAGCAGGCGGCGATCAAGCCCGTGCGCAACTATGGCGAGGCATTCCGCTCGCCGGCCGTGATCAAGCTGTGCGCACAGTATTTCTGCTGGAGCATCGGCGTGTACGGCTTCGTGCTGTGGCTGCCGTCGATCGTCAAGAACGGTTCCGAGCTCGGGATGGTCGCGACCGGCTGGCTGTCCGCGCTGCCGTATCTGGCGGCGACGATCGCGATGCTTGCCGCCTCGTGGGCCTCCGACAAGGTCGGCTCGCGTCGCGGCTTCGTGTGGCCGTTCCTGCTGATCGGCGCGGCCGCGTTCGCCGCGTCGTACGCGCTCGGCTCGTCGCATTTCTGGATCTCGTATGCGCTCCTGGTCGTCGCGGGCGCGGCGATGTATGCGCCGTACGGCCCGTTCTTCGCGATCGTGCCGGAACTGCTGCCGAAGAACGTCGCCGGCGGCGCGATGGCGCTGATCAACAGCATGGGCGCGCTCGGCTCGTTCGTCGGCTCGTACTTCGTCGGCTACCTGAACGGTGCGACCGGGTCGCCCGTCGCATCGTATGCGTTCATGAGCGCCGCGCTCGTCGCCGCGGTGATCCTCACGCTGTCCGTCAAACCCCAGGCGCGCGATGCGCATCCGCTCGCCGCGCCGCTGCAAGGAAAATGAAACATGAAGCCCCGTATCGTCGCGTACAAGCCGCTGCCCGATGACGTCCTCGCGTACCTGCGCGAGCATGCGGACGTCGTGCAGGCCGATGGCGCCGATGCGCTTGCCGCCGCACTCGGCGACGCGGACGGCGCGATCGGCGCGAGCCTGAAGGTCACGCCGCAGATGCTCGATCGCGCCCCGCGGCTGAAGGCGTGGTCAACGATCTCGGTCGGCTACGACAACTTCGACGTCGCCGATCTCACGCGCCGCGGCATCGTGCTCGCGCATACGCCCGACGTGCTGACCGAGTCGACCGCCGATACGGTGTTCTCGCTGATCCTGGCGTCCGCGCGGCGCGTGGTCGAACTGGCCGAGTGGGTCAAGGCCGGCCACTGGCATCGCAGCATCCGCCCCGACCTGTACGGGACCGACGTGCAGGGCAAGACGCTCGGCATCGTCGGGCTCGGCCGGATCGGCGGCGCGGTCGCGCGCCGCGCGGCGCTCGGCTTCCGGATGCAGGTGCTGTACGCGAACCGCTCCGCGCATGCGGAAGCCGAGACGCAGTACGGCGCACGGCGCGTGACGCTCGACGCGTTGCTCGCCCAGTCGGATTTCGTGTGCGTGCAGGTGCCGCTGTCGCCGGAGACGCGCCACCTGATCGGCGCACCCGAATTCGCGAAGATGAAGCGCGGCGCGATCCTGATCAACGCGTCGCGCGGGCCCGTCGTCGACGAGGCCGCGCTGGTCGACGCGCTGCGCGCGGGCACGATCCGCGGGGCGGGGCTCGACGTGTTCGAGCAGGAGCCGCTGCCGGCGGATTCGCCGCTGCTGCGGATGAAGAACGTCGTCGCGCTGCCGCATATCGGCTCGGCGACGCACGAGACGCGCCACGCGATGGCGCGCTGCGCCGCGGAAAACCTGGTCGGCGCGCTGGCCGGCACGCTGCGCACGAATCTCGTCAATCCGGACGCGCTCGCGCACGCCTGAGCCGCCGCCGGCACCCGGCCGGGACGGCGCGGGCACGGTTAGAGTCGAGGGTCTTGGTGCGGGCGGGCCGGCTGCGTTATGATCGCCCGCTCTCGTTGCATCGACGCGCCGGCTACACTGCCGGTGGCGTCGCGCGGCGGGGATCCGCGCCAGGTCCGGGCGGCCGATTGCCGATGCACGCGACTGGCGGGCGCTGGTCGACCGCGAAACACGGGGCCGGCGCAGGCGCAGAAGCGCTCAGACAGGGGAGTCCGCCGGGTGGCTTACGTTTCCAACAACAAAGATCCGTCTGCTCACGAAGCGGCGCGGATCGTACGTCGCGAGGCACGACAGTGACCGATTCGCAACCTTCCACGACGCGTCCGGCGACGATCAGCGACGTCGCGCGCGAGGCCGGCACGGGCAAGACCAGCGTGTCGCGCTACCTGAACGGCGAAACCCACGTGCTGTCCGTCGATCTGCGCCAGCGGATCGAGTCGGCGATCGCGCGGCTCAACTACCGGCCGAACCAGATGGCGCGCGGGCTCAAGCGCGGCCGCAACCGGCTGCTCGGCATGCTCGCGGCCGACCTGACCAATCCCTACACCGTCGAAGTGCTGCAGGGCGTCGAGGCCGCGTGCCATGCGCTCGGCTACATGCCGCTCATCTGTCACGCGGCGAACGAGGTCGAGATGGAGCGGCGCTTCCTGCAGCTGCTCACGACCTACCGGGTCGAAGGGCTGATCGTCAACGCGCTCGGCGCGGAGGAGGACGTGCTGCGCCCGTTGCGCGGCGCGGGGATCCCGGCCGTGCTCGTCGATCGGACGGTCGAGGGCTTCGAGGCCGACCTGATCGGCCTCGACAACGCCGACGCGATCGAGATGGCGCTCGCGCACCTGGTCGAACACGGCTTCGACGCGATCCATTTCGTCGTGCAGCCGTTCGAGCGCGTCAGCTCGCGGCGCGTGCGCGAGGCGGCATTCCGCGCGGCGCTCGACGCGCGCGGGCTGCCGGTGCCGCCGACGGTCGTGCTCGACCTGAACGCGCCCGACGCGGCCGCCGCGGCGCTGGCCGACATCGACACCCGCATCGACGCCGCCGCGCGGCGCGGCGTGCGTGCGGCGCTGTTCGCCGCGAACGCGCCGGTCGCGCTCGCGATCGCGCGCCACCTGCGTGCGCGTTTCGGCGCCGCGTGGCAGCAGAAGGCGGCGCTGCTGTCGATCGACGATCCGGAATGGGCCGAGCTGATCGGCATCACGACGATTCGTCAGCCGACCTACGAAATCGGCTACAAGGCCGTCGAATTCGTGCACGAGCGGATCGACGGCGCGGCGGGCGACGTACGCGTCGCGATGCTGCCCGGCGAGCTGTGTGCGCGCGCGTCGACCACAAGCTGAGTATCATGCGGGGCACGCAGCGCGTCAGGTGCGCTGCCCCGAACAAGGAAATACATGACTGTCGCTCCCGTCACGCTGGCGCTGCTGATCGCCGCCACGCTGATCATCGCGCTGCTGCCGCTCGTCCTCTTCCGCATCCTGCGCAAGCCGCTTGCGCTCAATCGCCGCGACACGATCGTCGGCGTCGCCGTCTTCACGCTGTTTGCGATGATCGCCGAGCGCGCGTTTCACGGGCTCGTGCTGAGCCGCACGCCGGAGGACGGCTGGCTGACGCAGCCGCTCGCGTTCGTCGCGTACAGCGCGCTCGCGACGGCCGTATTCGAGGAAGCCGGCCGCTATCTCGGGATGCGTTTCCTGAACCGCCGCTACGGCGAGTCGGCCGGCGACGGCCGCGGGATTGGCTACGGGATCGGTCATGCCGGCGCCGAAGCATGGTTCGTCGGCGTGCTCGTGTGGGGCCAGTGGTCGTATCTCGCGTGGCTCGCGAGCCGCGGCCAGCTCGAGACGCAGTTGTCCGACCTGCCGGTCGACACCGTGGTGCGGCTGCACATGATGCTCGCGACGCTGTCGGCGCAGTCGATCCTGTTGTTGCTGCTCGAACGCTGCGCGGCGTTCACGGTGCAGCTCGCGCTGTCGGTGCTGGTCTGGCGCGGCGTGCGCGCCGGCCGCGCGGGCGTGTTGCCGCTCGCGATCGTGCTGCATGCGCTCGCGGCCGTGCCGACGCTGCTGTACCAGGTGCGCGTGCTGCCGGCCGCGTGGGTCGAGGCCGCGTATTTCGTGCTGGGCGCGGTCCTGGTCGCCGTGCTGGTGAAGACGTGCCGGCCGTCGCGAACGGCAGCCTGACGGGGGAGCGTAATGGATGACTATCTGATCGAATGCCAGAGCGCGGAATTCGACGCGCTCGCGCGCGTGATCTGCGATCTCTTTCCGGAGCAGACGCGCTTTGCCGAAAGCAGCGATGCGCGCGGGCGCTTCCTGTCCGTGCACTGGCTCGCGATGCGTTTCGGCGCGACGCCGAAGCGGATGACGCTCGATATCCGCATCGTGCCGGCGGCGTTCGCGCGCTATCTTGCGCTCAAGCCGATGCAGCGTGCGCGCAGCCATGCGGTGCTGCATGCGTACACGGAAGCGATGCTCGGCTCGCTCGAGGAGCGGCATGCGGCCGGCGAGGCCGTCGAGCGCAACGCGGAACTCGAGCTCGACGAGGACTTTGCGTGAGCGGGTGCGCCGGCATCGTTCCGGCGCGGCGGGTTACGCGTCGCGGTAGACCTGCGCGAAGCGCTGCGCCTGCACGACGCCGTAGTCGCCGGGCGCGTATTGCATGACCCAGTCGCCGGCGACGCCGCGCAGCGTGTCGCCGTTTTCCGAGCGGGCGATCGTGAACGGCTCGTCCATCCGGCGGGCGAGCACGACGGCCGGCCGGTTCCGGTAGGCGCCCGGCGTGCCGTGCGCGAGTGCCGGATCGGCGGGCAGGTATTTGGCGTCGAAGCGTGCGCGCGACACGACCCAGCGATCGCCGGTCGAGCCGGTGATCAGCGCGTCGCCCGCGACGTAGCGGTTCGGACCTTCGAGGCTCATCAGTTCGCCGTCGGCATCCGCGAAAGCCACGGCGACGGTTTCGTCCTTGACGACGCGACGGGCCTGCGGATCGGTACGCAGATCGAGGTGCTTGAGTTCGAGCATGGCGGGAAGGTACGGGAAAGCTGGAAAAGCCGGGAGCTTATCCCGAATTCGGCGCGCCGTGTGGCGCGCCGATCGCCGGCGGAGGCGCGGTGCCGTCCGCCCGGGCGGGGCAGCACGGCGCCGGCGGGGAGGGCGTCAGGGTTGCGCGGGTGCGCTGGCGGCCGGCGCGGCTGCCGCCTTGCCTTCCTTGCCCTTCGCCTTGCCCTTGCCGCGATGCTCGCCGCCGTGGTGCAGCCAGCTGCGGAACGTCGTGTCGGCCAGCGCCTTCTGCTCGGCCGGGAAGCTCTCGTAGAGCGGCGCGAAGGCGTCGGCGAGCTTCTTCGCACCGTCGGCGTTCGCCTGCGACAGTTCCGCATACTGCTTCATGTCGTCGAGTGCGGAGACGTCGTGCTTGGCCATCCGTTCGCTGTAGAGGCGGCCCATCGTTGCGCCGTTGTCGCGCATCGTGTCGGCGAACGTCTTCCACTGCGGTTCCTGCGCCGACGTGATCTTCAACTGGTCGTGCAGGTACTTGATGCGCTGCTCGATGCGCGCTTCGTGGCGTGCCGCGCGCTGCTCGGCGCTCGGGGCCGACGCCGCGGCCGTCGTGGCCGGGGCCTGCGCGGGCGCTTGCGGCTGTGCCGGGGTTTGCGCGAACGCGCTGGCTGCAACGGCGAGCGTAGCGAGGGTGAGCGAGATTTTCTTCATGATTGGCTCTCCGGGGTGGTGTCGTGCGAGCGGGCGCGGCGGTCACTGCCGCAAGCGCGCTTCTCGCGTCGCCGTTATTAGTAGCACGTTGCGTGCGGCGCGGCAGTGAATGCGACACTTGCTTACATCCGATACGAATCGAAATTGAAAGGCCCGGATTCGGGCGATGCCGGTTGGGCACGCGGGCGTTCGGCGCTATCATCGCGTCACCTTCCACTCAGCCGGCGCGTTGCGTGCCGGCCCAGCCTCATGCGTCCACCCCGCCTCGACCAACTCGACGATCTCGACCGGCAACTCGTCGCGCTGCTGCAAGCCGATGCGCGCGCCAGCGTCGCGGATCTCGCGCGCCAGCTCGACGTCGCGCGCACGACGGTCGTCGCACGCATCGCGCGGCTCGAACGCACCAACGTGATTGCCGGGTACAGCGTGCGGCTCGGGCAGGACGTGCTCGACGCGAGCATTTATGCGTACGTCGGCATCATCCTCACGCCGAAGTTCGGCAAGGACGTATTGCGCAAGCTCGACCGGATGCCCGAAGTGCAGCTGCTGTGCGCGGTGAGCGGCGAGTACGACTACGTCGCGTGGCTGCGCGCCGATTCGCCCGAACGGCTCAACGACCTGCTCGACCAGATCGGGACGCTCGAAGGCGTCGAGCGCACGACGACGTCGATCATCCTGTCGCGCAAGATCGATCGCGGGACGATCGGCGGCTGACCTGCCGCACGCGTTGCCGTGCACGACCGTGCCAGCGCGTGCATTGCGCGGGTTTGCGCGGCGTCGCGGGGTTTCGCTTGCCGCCCGCCCGCGGCCATATTCGTCCCGACCGCCGGCGCATTGCCTGATGGGCAGGGTGCCGGCCGTCGCCTGCCTGCGCATCCGGCGCGTCTCTTCCTTCCGAACGCCTTCGTGTCGCCTGCTTCGACCGGCGTGCCGCTCCTGACGCGCGCGGTTCGTGCGTCGGCGCCATGCCATTCCTCGTCTTCGCCTTCGTCCTTCGTTCTTGCGCGTGAAGCCTGCAACGGCCTGCCTGCAGGCGCGCTTATACGCGATTTTTAGATGAATCGGACGTTTCGACGAAATGTATCGTCATAACGTCGAAATTATCGGTCGTTTCGCATCATTCTTCGTCTTGGAACTGATTTTGCGCGTCCCTAAACTGTGTTCATGGCTCGACGCCGTTCACAACACCAACCCATCATCAGGAGATAAGCGCATGAAAATCGCCATCGTCGGCGCAGGTCTGATCGGCCACACCATTGCTCACATGCTGCGTGAAACGGGCGACTACGAAGTCGTCGCGTTCGACCGCGACGCGGATGCGCTCGCGAAGCTGTCGCGCGAAGGCATCGCGACGCAACGCGTCGATTCCGCCGATGCGAATGCGATTCGCGAAGCAGTGAAGGGCTTCGATGCGCTCGTCAATGCGCTGCCTTACTACCTTGCGGTCAACGTTGCCGCCGCCGCGAAGGCTGCCGGCGTCCATTACTTCGACCTGACCGAAGACGTGCGCGCCACCCACGCGATCCGCGAACTGGCCGACGGCTCCGACCGTGCGTTCATGCCGCAGTGCGGCCTCGCGCCGGGCTTCATCGGCATCGCCGCGCACGAACTCGTGAACGGCTTCAGCGAAGTGCGCGACGTGAAGATGCGCGTCGGCGCGCTGCCCGAGTATCCGACCAACGCGCTGAAGTACAACCTGACGTGGAGCGTCGACGGCCTGATCAACGAATACTGCCAGCCGTGCGAAGCGATCCGCGACGGCCGCAAGCAGTGGGTGCAGCCGCTCGAAGGCCTCGAGCACTTCTCGCTGGACGGCACCGAATACGAAGCGTTCAACACGTCGGGCGGCCTCGGCACGCTGTGCGAGACGCTGTCGGGCAAGGTCGAGACGCTCGACTACAAGTCGGTGCGCTATCCGGGCCACCGCGAGCTCGTCCAGTTCCTGCTGGAAGACCTGCGCCTGTCGACCGACCGCGACACGCTGAAGTCGATCATGCGCCGTGCGGTGCCGTCGACGAAGCAGGACGTCGTGCTCGTGTTCGTCACGGTGACGGGCGTGAAGGACGGCCAGCTCGTGCAGGACGTGTTCACGCGCAAGATCTTCGCGAAGGACGTGTGCGGGATGCACATGAGCGCGATCCAGATCACGACGGCCGGCGCGATGTGCGCGGTGCTGGATCTGTTCCGCGAAAAGAAGCTGCCGCAGAGCGGTTTCATCCCGCAGGAAAAGGTGTCGCTGAAGGCGTTCCTGTCGAACCGCTTCGGCAAGCTGTACGACGGCGGCACGATGGAGCGCGTGCACGCGCTCGCCTGACCCTCCGCCAGCCTCGGGCACGAGGGCCGTACGACGCCGGGAGCGCAGCAGCGCTTCCGGCGTTGTCGTTTGTGACGCGCAAGGCGGGAACGGTGCGGTGCGCTCAGGCCGGCAGCGGCGGGACGATCGTCGCAGGTTGCGGCGGCGGCACGATGCGGTACAGCAGCGCGTCGACGTCCGCGTCGGACGGTGCGGTGTTGTCGAACATCACGATGCCGTCGCATTCCTGGCCGGTCGGCACGAAGCGGCGCTGCCGGTATTCGTCCCAGTGCGCGAGCTTGTAGGCATCGTTCGGATTGCCGCGTGCGACGATCCGTGCGTGTGCAACGTCTTCCGACGTGTGGACCCAGACGACCGTCAGCGTGACGTCGGGCGCGATGCCGAGCCACGCGCGATCGAGGATGCGCCGGTCGCGCACTTCGCGCGACAGCGGGCCGACGACGATCGCGCTGATGCCGAGCGCGAGATTGTCGCGGGCCGTATCGAGCAGGCCGTGATATTCGGGATCGCGCAGGTGTTTCAGGTAGAGCGGGCTGTCGCGGTCGTTCGGATCTTCCGTGAGCGCGCCCATCGCGGCCGAGCTGTAGCGGCCGTACAGCGTGTCCTTGTCGAGCAGGCAGAACGCCTCGCCGGTGGCGCGCATCAGCGGCCCGATGAGCCGCTTCGCGAGCGTGGTCTTGCCGGTGCCGGCGTGACCGCAGAAGAACACCAGGTGCGTCACGAAGCCTGGCTCCCCGGCCGCGTGCCCGACGCGTCGTTGCGCCTGTCGCCGCGCGAGAAGACTTCCGCTTCCAGCCACATCGCGTTGATGATGCCGAAGCCGAGCGCCACGCCGATGCCGAGTATCCACGAGAAATACCACATAGGTCTGCCTCCTTGACGGTTGGGCCGCACGGGCGTTGTGCGTTGCGCAACGCAGGTGCCGCGGGCCGGTCGAAGTACCCCGATGCGCGTGCTGCGGCGCACGCAGCCCGATCATGACCAATATCGGCGTGCCGTGCAAGCCGGGCCGTCCGCGCAGCAAACCGGTAAACTGATGCACAAACCGCAACATGACGGACGACATGCTGATCAACTGCGCTGCATACCAGGATGGCCGCAAGCTGGCCGACATCGATATCGACGCCATCAGCGACTACGTGTCGAAGCCCGAGTGCTTCGTGTGGGTCGCGCTGAAGGATCCGACGCCGGAGGAAATCGACCTGATGGGCGAGGAGTTCGGGCTGCACGAGCTCGCGCTCGAGGACGCCCGCAAGGGGCACCAGCGGCCGAAGATCGAGGAGTACGGCGATTCGCTGTTCGCCGTGCTGCATACGGTCGAGCTCGACGAGGACGACGAATTCAAGGTCGGCGAACTGAACGTGTTCGTCGGCCCGAACTACGTGCTGTCGATCCGCAACCATACCGAGCATGATTTCCGCGACGTGCGCAAGCGCTGCGAGCGGGAGCCGCATCTGCTGCGGGAGGGCTCGGCGTTCGTGTTCTACGCGTTGATGGACCAGGTGGTCGACCGCTACTTTCCGATCCTCGAAACGCTCGGTGCGGAGCTCGAGGAACTGGAGGACCGCATCTTCGCGAAAGCGACGCCCGCGTCGTCGCGCGCGATCATCGAGGATCTCTATTCGCTGAAACGCCGGCTCGTGATGCTGTACCAGCACACGGCGCCGCTGATGGAGCCGCTCGCCAAGCTCACCGGCGGGCGCGTGCCGCAGGTGTGCAGCGGGATGGCCGCTTATTTCCGCGACGTGTACGACCATCTGCAGCGGATCGTGAAGACGATCGAAGGACGCCGGGAGATGGTCGTCACGGCGATCCAGGTCAACCTCGGGATGATTTCGCTCGCCGAGAACGAAGTGACGAAGCGGCTCGGCTCGTTCGCCGCGCTGTTCGCGATACCGACGATGATCGCCGGCATCTACGGGATGAATTTCGCGAACATGCCCGAGTTGCACCTGAAATACGGCTTCTACGGCTGCATCGCGGTGATGGTCGTCGCCGATCTCGCGCTGTGGTGGCGTTTCAAGCGGGCAGGGTGGCTGTAGCCGGCTCAGGCCTGGCGTGGCGCGTGCTTGCCGACCACGACGCGCCACGGCCGCACGCGCCACGATTTCACGAGGCCGTTCTGCACGTACGGATCGGCGCGCGCGAACGATTCGGCCGCTTCCGGCGAATCGCCTTCGAACACGAGCACGGCCTGATCGGCCGGGTCCGCCAGCGCACCGGCGAGCATCAGTTCGCCGCGCTCGGTCGCGGCCTGCGCGAGCGCGAGATGCTGCGCGCGGAAGGGTTCGCGCCGCGACAGGTAATCGTCGACGAGTTCGTAGATCAACTGGTAATGCATGATCGCTCCCGGAGTCGGTGGGTGCCGCCGGATCGCGGGCCGGCCGGCTCAGTATAGGGCACCGTACGGCCTTTGGCAGTGCGCTTTGCGCGGCGCGGCGCACAGTTGTCAGGGCGTCGGACGGATCGAAATGCGTGACCGGCTTTCGTCGACATTTTGGAATAAACGCAACTAACGGTCTGGTTTTCAAACCGCCCGGATAGTGAAGGGCGCGTTCGCACCACATCACTGGTGCCTGGAATCGTCTACAGGAAAAGAGGGGGCGGTCACGTCCATTCCGGGCGGGGATTCCACGTGCCGGCGGCGGCTTCCGGGGCCGGCGAAAAGGGATCGGAACCGTGCGCGGGGCCGTCCGGGCGGGCGCTGCGCGTGGGCGTTTCCATTGGCCGGAATGCGACCTATGCTGAACGAATCCGGAGCGAACTCCGTTCGCCCGATTCGCCCAGACGAGGTGAGCCATGCCTGTATCAGCCACCCTGCAGGATTGCCTGCGCCAGAAGTCATCGCGGTACGAAGTCGTGTACCACCCCTATAGCCATACGAGCAT
The DNA here is from genome assembly GCF_056856535.1 of Burkholderia sp. L-4. Lineage (NCBI taxonomy): Bacteria > Pseudomonadati > Pseudomonadota > Betaproteobacteria > Burkholderiales > Burkholderiaceae > Burkholderia > Burkholderia sp. L-4. Next base: position 1,948,244 of record NZ_JBXEOX010000001.1, on the reverse strand, counting down.
GGAGACGGCCGCCGCCGCGCATATCCCCGGCGACCGCCTCGCGAAAACCGTGCTCCTCGAGGACGACGAGGGCTACGTCGCCGCGGTCTTGCCGACCACGCACGCGGTGCGCCTGTCGGATCTCTGGGTGAAGACGGGACGCCATCTCGTGCTTGCCCGGGAGGTCGAATTGCGCGAACTGTTCAAGGACTGCGACATGGGCGCGCTGCCGCCGGTATGCATGGCGTACGGGATGAAGACGTTCCTCGAGGAACGTCTCGCGCAGCAGCCGGAAGTCTATTTCGAGGCCGGCGACCACGAAGCGCTGATCCACATGATGCAGGATGAATTCCTGACGCTGATGGAGACGGCCGAGCGCGCGCATTTCTCGCACAAGATGCAAGGGATGATGCTGTCCTGAGGGAGCCTCGAATGCGGTGATGCGCAGGGCCGGTGCGCAGGCATTCGTCCCGGCGGGGAGGGTGTGTACCTGCTTGATTGTGATGTTCCAGTCAGTTAATTCGACATACGAAGCTATTTCGCGAGGTCTGAATTAAATTCAATTCGACCTTTGTTGTGTCGGATTCCTGTTTATTCCAGCAAGGTTGACTCGTCCCGTCGACGTGTCACGGCATGCGATACCGGCGTGCTTCGATGCGGGCGCCCCGAAGCGCCGGTCGACCGCCTCCCATATTGACGCGTGACGGGGTACGTTCGGCTCGTTGCCCCCAAGGGGGAGGTCATTTCCCGTGCCGCACGGGAAATACACGAAAATCCATGTCGGACGGGTTCGATATACGGATTGGAATATATCCATACAAATCAATTACCAATTCAATAATAAAGACTTGATTTGTGCTTACCGGAATATTATTTGAATAAGCCCTCCAAACTTTGTATTTGGGCATCAAATAAAGTTTGACGGCAAAATTTTTTCCTTGCTATCGTCTGCACCCAAGTGAACGGCGCCATTGACATCACCGCGTAACGAACGGCGAATCGTCATACGAATTGCGAGGGGCGCCAGCTCGGCTGACAATTGCCTGACCGCGCAGGTGGGTGTTTTTCCGGTATAAATCCGGGCCGCATCGGCGCAACGATTTCGTGAAAAAGAATGAATTGGAATTCGAATGTGATTCTTTCAATTCGGATTGCTAATTGAATTTGAAATGAAATGTTCGGGGTGATGCGGTGGCGCTGCCGACCTGGCTGCGCTGCCGGCCGCAACCCGAAACTGGGCGAATCGCTTGGGGGATGGATGGTGGGCATGAAAGTCGAAGAACATCTGGCTACTTCGAACAGCGGGCTGGCCACGCTGGGGCGTCCGAGAGAGTTCGGCAAGAAGCAGCAGAACCCGGTGCGCCGGTTCGGCGGCATCGGGATCGTCCTGGTACTGCATGCAGTGCTGATCTACGCGCTGCTCAACGGCCTCGCGACCAAAGTCGTGCAGGTGATCCAGCATCCGATCGAGACCCGCATCATCGAGCCGGTCAAACCGCCGCCGCCACCGCCGATGCCGGTGGTCAAACTCCCGCCGCCGAAATTCGCACCGCCGCCGCCGCCGTTCGTGCCGCCGCCGGAAGTCCAGGTGCAGGCGCCGCCGCAGGCGACGATCACGCACCAGGCGGCCCCGGTGCCGTCCGCGCCGGCCGTGCAGGCGCCGGTGGTGGCGCCGCCGGCACCGGCCAAGCCGGTCAGCCATGACGTCGGGGTCGTCTGCCCGAATTCGGACGCGCTGCGTGCGTCGATCCAGTATCCGAAGGAAGCGCAGGAAAACAACATCACCGGTGACGTGACGATCGAGTTCGTCGTGGATGCGGAAGGGAACATCACGAACGAGCGCGTCGCGCAGTCCGCGGATCCGATCCTCGATCGAGCCGCGTACAACACTGTGAAACGGTTCAAATGCGTCGCACAGGGCCAGTCGGTGCGGGTCCAGGTGCCGTTCTCGTTCAATCTGAATTGATGCAGTGGGCGGCCCGGCACGCGCCGGGTCGGGGAAAACCGTCTCGAACTTATATAATAAGTTCACCGAAAGAACTGGAGTGGGGTATGACGAAGCGTTCACTGGCCGCGCTGGCGGCAAGCATGTTGATGTCCGTCGCCGTGGTCGACGGGTTCGTTGCGCCGCAGCTCGCCCATGCGCAGGCCAGCGGGGCGGCCGATGCATCGGCGCAGGCCGCGGCGCCGTCGGCCGCGCCGGCCACGGTCCCGGCCGCCGCCGAGCCGGCTCCGCCGCCCGCGCCGGCCACGACGGTGGCGGTCGACAATCCGTACGGGCTCGGCGCGCTGTGGAAGAACGGCGATTTCGTCGCGCGTTTCGTGCTGATCCTGCTGGTGATCATGTCGATGGGAAGCTGGTACATCATGGTCACGAAGTTCCTGGAGCAGTTGCGCGCGAATCGCCGCGCGAAACTGGCCGACGCGCAGCTCTGGACCGCGCCGTCGCTGGCCGAGGGCGCCAGGATGCTCGACGAGGCGTCGCCGTTCCGGTTCATCGCCGAAACCGCGATCGAAGCCGGCGAGCATCACGAAGACGCGCTGCTCGAAGCGGTCGACCGCAACACGTGGATCGACGTATCGGTCGAGCGCTCGATCACGAACGTATCGAACCGGATGCAGGACGGCCTCGCGTTCCTGGCCACGGTGGGGTCGACCGCGCCGTTCGTCGGGCTGTTCGGCACCGTCTGGGGAATCTATCACGCGCTGACGGCGATCGGCATCGCGGGCCAGGCCTCGATCGACAAGGTCGCGGGCCCGGTGGGCGAGGCGCTCATCATGACCGCGATCGGCCTCGCCGTCGCGGTGCCGGCGGTGCTCGGCTACAACTTCCTGGTCCGGCGCAACAAGTCGGTGATGGAGCGGGTCCGCAACTTCGGCGCGCAACTGCACACGGTGCTGCTGGCCGGCAACCGGCGCCCGGTGCGGGCGGCGGCGCCGGCGGCGTCGCTCGCGAACTGACCGGCTGACGGAGGCGCGCGATGGCCATGAACGTCGGGCAGGACGATAGCGACGAGGTGATCGCCAACATCAACACGACGCCGCTCGTCGACGTGATGCTGGTGTTGTTGATCATCTTCCTGATCACGATTCCGGTCGTGACGCACACGATCCAGCTTCAGCTGCCGAAGGAGACGGTGCAGCCGCTGCAGACGACGCCGAAAAGCATCGAGATCGCGGTGAATCGCGACGGCGATTTCTTCTGGGGCGAGCAACTGGTGGACGCGCCGACGCTGCTCGCGAAGCTCAAGGGCGTGTCGCAACAACAGCCGCAGCCGAGCGTCCACGTGCGGGGCGACCAGAACACGCGCTACGAGTTCATCGGGCGAGTGGTCACGATGTGCGAGCGCGCGGGGATCGCGAAGCTGTCATTCATTACGGAGCCGCCGGCGCGCGGCGGTTAGGCGCCAACGCGGATCCACAGGAGTCGACGATGGGGATGAACGTGCCTTCGGGCGGGAGCAATGCGGAACCGGACGTGATGGTGGACATCAACACCACGCCGCTGATCGACGTGATGCTGGTGCTGCTGATCATGCTGATCATCACGATTCCGATCCAGATGCATTCGGTGAAGATGGACCTGCCGGTCGGCAACCCGCCGCCGCCGGCCGCGCCGCCGGAAGTCGTGCAGATCGATATCGACTTCGACGGCACGACGACGTGGAACGGCGCGCCGGTGCCGGACCGTTCGGCGCTCGAGGCGAAACTGTCGCAGGTCGCGGCGGAACCCGTGCAGGCGGAGATCCACCTGCGCCCGAACAAGCTGGTGCCGTACAAGGACGTGGCGGCCGTGCTGGCGTCCGCGCAGCGCGTGGGCGCGACCAAGATCGGCCTGATCGGCAACGAACAGTTCATGCAATGACGAAACGGACGAGCCGATGAACCAGCGACGATGGAAACGGATGGTGGCGGTGACGGCGCTCGGCGCGGCCTGCATGCTCGGCCGGCCGGCGCTGCCGGCGGACGCGCTGCGGCCGGACGTGGCGAAACCGCTCGCGGCTGCGCAGGAGTTGTACCGCGCGCACAAGTATCGCGACGCGCTCGGCAAGATCGCCCAGGCGGCGGCCGTGCCCAACCGGACGCCGTACGAAACGTACATGGTGGAGGAGATGCGCGGCGCGGCGGCGATGGCGGCTGGCGACACGGGCACGGCCGCGCAGGCGTACGAGTCGGTGCTGAACTCGGGGCGGCTGTCGGGCGAGGACGAGCAGCGCACCACGGCCGCGCTGGCCGGCATCTACTTCCAGCAAAAGAACTACCCGCTGGCGATCCGGACCGCACAGCGCTACCTGAAGGCCGGCGGCACGGATCCCGAAATGCGCACGCTGCTCACGCAGTCGTACTACCTGTCGAACGATTGCGCGCCGGTCGTGAGCCAGTTGAAGGCGAGCACCGACGCGCAGGCGAACGGCGGGCACGCGCCGGACGAAGGGCAGTTGCAGATGCTCGCGACGTGCGCGCAGAAAGTGAAGGACGGCAACGCGTATCGCGGGGCACTCGGGCTGCTGGTCGCCTACCATCCGAGTCCCGCGTACTGGGACGAAATGATCGCGGCCATTCGCGGCACGCCCGGGTATCTGTCGTCGCTCGACCTCGACATCTACCGGTTGCGCCGTGCGACGGGCTCGCTTGCGACGGCCGACGCGTACATGGAGATGACCCAACTCGCGCTGGTTGCGGGGTCTCCCGCCGAAGGCAAGCAGGTGATCGACCAGGGGTTCGCGACCGGCGTACTCGGCAAGGACGCGCAGGCGGATCGCGAGAAGCGGCTGCAGGCGCTTGCCGCGAAGCGCGCGCAAACGGGCGGGGACGCCGCGACGCCGGTGACGCCGCTCGACACGGGCATGAATCTCGTCTTTTCGGGCCGGGCGCAGCAGGGTTTGCCGATGATGGAGCAGGCGATCGCCAAGGGCGGCCTCGAGCATCCCGACGCGGCGCGACTGCGGCTCGGCGAGGCGTACTACGTGGCCGGCCAGAAGGCGCGTGCGGTGCAGGTGCTGCGCACGGTCAAGGGAACCGACGGTTCCGGTGACCTGGCCAGGCTGTGGACGGCGGTGGCTTCCCGGTAACGCAACGAAAGAGCGCCGGCACACGACGCGGGCGCAGTCAGTCGGCAAGCGGCGTGCCGCCGCGAGCGTTCCGATGCATGGCGGTCAGGTTCAACGACGAAAAGGGGCAACCTTGTTAGTTAGTAAACCGAATGAAATGAGCGAGACGCGTGCGGGCGGGCCGCGACGGTGCCGCGCCGCGCCGCGCACGGCCCGCCCGCGGCTGCCGTGCGCGGGCCGGTATCGCGCCGGCCCGTGCGCATCGTGGCTTCGGTCAACGATCGCCGACATCAAACCGATTTCGACTGCGAGGCTCCGTCCTTCCATGGTTGTGCCCCCTGATGAGTCGGTGCTCGTCGCCGTGTCGCTCGGCAACAAGATCCGGGCGCTGCGCCAGCGCCTGAAACTCACGCTCGACGAAACGGCCGGCATCGCCGGTATCTCGAAGCCGTTCCTGTCGCAGGTCGAGCGCGGGCGGGCCACGCCGTCGATCACGTCGCTGGTCCGGATCGCGAAAGCGCTGGGCGTGACGATGCAGTACTTCATCGACACGCCGACGGAAGCGCGTTCGGTGTGTCGCGGCAACGCGCTGCGATATTTCCAGTTCGCGAACTCGGCGAGCCTGTTCGCGCGGCTGACGAATCCGGCCGACGACCGCAAGCTCGACGCGATCCTCGTCAGGATGCCGGCGGGGCAGCAGCCGTCCGAGATGACCACGCATGCGGGCGAGGAGTTCGTCTATGTGATGCGCGGGCAGGTCGCGCTGACCCTCGAGGACTGCACGTTCACGCTGAACGAGGGCGATACCGCGCATTACGAGTCGACGATGCCGCATGCGTGGCACAACACGGCCGACGAGGAAGCCGTGATCGTCTGGGTCGGCACGCCGAGGTTGTTCTAGCGGCGCCGGCCACGCTTCGGGCCGCGACGAAGGAGAAGTACCCGATCGAAGGAGGGGCGCGCGTCACGATGCGCCATCCGTCGAACCGGGAGGAAGCAGGCGGTGCGCTCAATGTAGGTAATTAGTATGACGAATCAAAAGAAAAAACGGTCGTGCTGAATGGTGCGGGTGCCCCGAGGCCGATCCGTTCGAGTCATGGCAGTCGAAACAGTGGCAATCGCGGGTTCCGGTACACGGGCACCCAGGACGCGCAAGGAATTCACAAGGTTCCGGCGCACGGCAGGTGGGGTCTTACTACGAGCGAGAGGAAACAAGATGAAGCAGAGAGTGTTGGCGTTGGCCATCAAGAGGATAGTCTGGGCGGAACTCGCGTTGACGGCCGCACTGGCGCCGTCGGCGTTCGCCCAGAGCCAGCCGGCGCCGGGCGCCGTCGCCATCGCGGATGCGGTCGCGAACGGCGCACCCGTGACCGTCGCGCAGGCGGGCGGCACCGCCGGTACCGCCGCTGCGGGGGCCGCGGCCCCCGATGTGGCGTCCGGTGCGGCAGCCGAGGCAACGCCTGCGGCATCCGCCGAGAACGGGCAGGGCAAGGTCGCGCAGATCAAGCGGTTCGAGGTGACCGGCTCGCTGATCCGGCAATCCGACAAGACGGGCTTCCAGCAGGTGCAGACGATCACGCCGAAGGAAATCCAGGCCAGCGGCGCGGTGACGGTGACCGACTTCCTGCGCAATGCGACGGCCAACTCGGCGAACAGTTGGGGCGAAGGGCAATCGGGCAACTTCGCGGCCGGCGCGGCCGGCATCGCGCTGCGCGGCCTGTCGGAGAAATACACGCTCGTGCTGGTCGACGGCCAGCGCGTGGCGCCGTATGCGTTCTTCTCGAACAGCGTCGATTCGTTCTTCGACCTCAACACGTTGCCGCTCAACGACATCGAGCGCATCGAAATCGTGAAGACGGGCGCGGTGTCGCAATACGGGTCGGACGCGATCGGCGGCGTCGTCAACATCATCACGAAGCACAATTTCCGCGGGCTGCAACTCGACGGCAGCATCGGCAGCGCGATCAATGCCGGCAACGGCGACGGCACGACGAAATTCGGCGTGCTCGGCGGCTTCGGCGACCTGAACGCCGACCGCTTCAACGTGACGGCGGCACTCAGCTATTACAAGTCGAACGGCTTCACGCTGGCCGATCGCGATTCGACGCGCAACCAGGACTTCACGGGCAAGCCGGGCGGTTTTTCGCTGCTCGCGCCGTCCTACTGGAACATGCCCGACGGCAGTGCGCAGGCGCTGAACGGCTGCCCGTCCGGCGGGGCGGTTCGCCCGGCCGCGCCGAACTCGCTGTCGGCCGGCCTGCCGGGCACGATCTGCGCGTTCAACACGGCGGAAAGCACGTCGATCCTGCCGATGACCGAACGCCTGAACGCGAAGCTGCACGGCGACTTCAAGATCAACGACACGACGACGGCGTTCGCGGACTTCCTGGAAAGCTACAACACGACCACGACCAATGACGGCCTGTGGAACAACGTGATCGGCAACCCGCAGAACCCGGCGCTCGTCTGGAATCCGCAGACGCAGTTGCTGTCGCCGTTCAACACGGTCGTGCCGGTGACCAACCCGTACAACACGACGGGCGCGGCGACGCCGTTGACCTACGCGTTCCCGAACACGGTCGCGCAGAAGACCTGGGCGAACTACTGGCGCGCGGCGGCCGGCATCAAGGGTTCCTTCACGCTGCCGTACGGCGACTGGGACTGGGCGACGTCGGTCAGCCATTCGCAGAGCACGGTGTCGAACGTGTTCACGAACCAGCTGAACGTCAACGCGCTGAACAACATCTACCAGAACGGCACGCTGAACTTCGCGAACCCGGCCGCGACGCCGAACGCGTTCAACGGGCTGTACCAGGAAGCGAACAACCTCGGCATCTCGAAGCTCGACACGATCGATGCGACGCTGTCGACGCCGAACCTGTTCCATCTGCCGACCGGCGACGTCGGCATCGGTTTCGGCGCACAGTTCACGCACCAGAGCGAAACGCTGACGCCGGGCTCGGAGTACCTGTCCGGCGCGGTGATCTCGCCGGACCTGGAGACGGTGAACGGTGCGCGCAACGTCGCGGCCGTCTATTACCAGATCAACGTGCCGATCCTGGAGAACCTGACGTTCAGCCAGGCGGGCCGCTACGACCACTACACGGACGTGGGCGGCGCCTTCTCGCCGCGCTTTGCGTTGCGCTACCAGCCGATCAAGGCGCTGACGCTGTATACGTCGTACAACCGCGGGTTCCGTGCGCCGACCTTCGTCGAGGACAGCAAGTCGCAGACGCTCGGCATCCAGGTCGATCCGGCCACCGGGCAGAACTACACGTCGATCACGGTCGGTAACCCGAACCTCGCGCCGGAGCGCACGCGCAACTTCAACATCGGCTTCCAGGTCTCGCCGGCCCGCTACACGGACATCGGCTTCGACTGGTACAAGATCCGCATCGACAACGTGATCGGCCAGGGCAAGCCGTCGCAGGTCGTGACCGACCCGACGACCGGCCAGCTGCTGTACAAGGTCATTCCGTACCAGAACCTCGGCTACCTCGACACGAACGGCTTCGAAGGCACGTTCCGCCAGGGGCTGCCGCTCAAGGGCTGGGGCATGCTCACGCTGTCGGGCGACTGGGCGTACATCAACAGCTACAAGATCGGCTTCCCGGGCGGCGCACCGGTGAACGGCGCGGGCAACAACTTCACGATCACGCAGCCGTTCGGCGGCAGCTTCCCGCGCTGGCGCGGCAACACGACGCTGGACTGGAACTATCGCAAGTTCGATGCGGCGCTGACGTGGCAGTTCACGGGCCCGTACGCGCAGAACCTGATGGCGGAGCCGCCGAAAGTCGGTTCGTACAGCCAGTTCAACCTGATGCTGACGTACACGGGCTTCAAGAACTGGACGATCTACGGCGGCATCGACAACATCTTCAACCGCACGCCGCCGTACGACCCGATCTTCGCGAACGGCACGCTGAGCCAGAGCGGGTACGACACGTCGGTGTACTCGTACATCGGCCGGTTCGCGCAGGTCGGCGCGACGTACAAGTTCTGATGGAGGCGGCGATGGATTGACAGGCTTGGACGGGCCGCTCCACGTCCACACCTCCCCTTTGTTTGGAGCGGCCCTTTTTCGCCTGGCGCCACGCGGGCCCGCAATCGCGGCACGCGACGGCGCGGCGTTTCGATCTTGCACCATGAACCACCAGCGGGACGCGGCCGGCACGCGGCGTCCGGCACAGGCATCGACCGTGCGAAGGCTTCGCGCCCGCACGCTTCCGGACAGACTGACCATGAGACTGTTGAAATGGCGAGGGGCACGCGTGTCGCACCGCACGCGTCCGATGCGCGCGCAGGCGCGAATGCGTCGCGGCGTGCGTGCCGCGTTGTTTGCCTGCGCGGTGCTGCTCGTGTCGAGCGGTGCGCTGCCGCGGGACGCGCTCGCGGCGCCGGCGATCTCGCAATACGATCAGCCGAAATATCCGCCGGACTTCACGCATTTCGACTACGCGGATGTAAACGCGCCCGACACCGGCACGCTCGATTTCGAAAACTACGACGAAGCGCAGAGCTACGACTCGCTGAACCCGTTCCTCGTGCGCGGTTCGCCCGCGCCCGACATCAAGAACCTGATGTTCGACACGCTGATGCAGCGCAGCTGGGACGAACTCGCGTCCGAATACGCGCTGATCGCCGACGACGTCGAGGTTGCGCCGGACCGGCTGTCGGCGACGTTCCACCTCAACCCGGCCGCGCGATTCTCGAACGGCGACGCGATCACCGCGGCCGACGTCAAGTACTCGTTCGACACGCTGACGAGCCCGCAGGCGTCGCCGCTCTATAACGCGCAGTTCTCGATCATCAAGCGCGCGGTGGTGGTCGACGGCCACACGATCCGCTTCGAGTTCAAGCATGCGGAGCGCGACGCGGCGCTGATCGCGGGCGACCTGCCGGTGTTCTCGCCGAAATGGGGGCAACGCGCGGACGGCACGCGGCCGCCGTTCGACCAGATCGCGAACGTGCCGCCGATCGCAAGCGGCGCGTACCTGATCGAGCAGCGCAGGAACGACAAGCAGATCCGCTACGTGCGCAACCCGCGCTACTGGGCGGCGAACCTGCCGTCGCGGCGCGGGATGTTCCGCTTCGCGCACGTGACGTTCAAGCTTTACCTGGACCAGTACACGTCGCTCGAAGCGTTCAAGGCCGGCGACATCGATGCGCGCATGGAGTACAGCTCGACGCAGTGGGCACGCAAGTACGTCGGCAAGAATTTCCGTAACGGGATGCTGAGGAAGGGCGAGTTCCCGGACGGCCCCGCGCAGATGCAGGGCTTCCTGATGAACCTGCGCAAGCCGATGTTCCAGGACGTGCGCGTGCGGCATGCGCTCGCGCTGGCGTTCGACTTCGACTGGATGAGCCGGATGATGTTCTACGGACAGTACCGCCGTACCAACAGCTTCTGGGAGGCGAGCCCGTTCGCGGCGTCCGGCATGCCGAGCGCGAAGGAACTCGCGCTGCTCGAGCCGTACCGGTCGACGTTGCCGCCGGCCGTATTCGGCCCGATGATCGCGCAGCCGTCGACGCTGCCGCCCGGCTCGCTGCGCGCGAACCTGAAGCAGGCGCGCGACCTGCTCGAGCAGGCCGGCTGGCACTACCGGGACGGCGCGCTGCGGGATGCGAACGGCACGCCGATGACGATCGAGATCATCGACGACCAGCCCGGCATGGACCGCCTGATCCTGCCGTACACGCAGGCGCTCGCGACGCTCGGCATCCACGCGTACCTGCACGAGATCGACAGCGCCGTCTACCTGAAGCGGCTCGACAATTTCGAGTACGACATGACGACGTACATCTACCTGCCCGTAACGATTCCGGGCGCGGAGCTGACGCGCCGGTTTGGCAGCGCGGCCGCGTCGCAGCCGGGCTCCGAGAACTATCCGGGCGTGAAGTCGAAGGCCGTCGATGCGCTGATCCGCGCGGCGCTCGCGGCCGACACGCTCGACGATCTCGAGACGGCCACGCATGCGCTCGACCGCGTGCTGATCAACCTGTACGTGCTGATCCCGCAGTACTACCTGCCGAACGCGCGGATCGGGTACAAGGCGACGCTCGGTCATCCGGCGGTCGTGCCGAACTCCTATCAGTACGAGGACTGGATCATCGACTACTGGTACGTGAAGAAGCCGGCGGCACAACCCGCACCGGCGGCCTGACGGGGAACGACGATGCTGGCATACATATTCAGGCGGCTGCTGCTGATGATTCCGACGCTGGTCGGGGTCGTGACGATCACGTTCGCGGTCACGCAGTTCGTGCCGGGCGGCCCGGTCGAGCAGGTGCTTGCGCAGTTGCGGCACGGCAGCGCACGCGGGGGCGAGGCGGGCGGAGGCGGGGGCGGCTATCACGGCAGCCAGGGCGTCGACCCGCAGCAGATCGCGCAAATCCGAAAACAGTTCGGTTTCGACAGGCCGCCGCTCGAACGCTACCTGCTGATGCTCAAAAGCTATGCGACGTTCGACCTCGGCCAGTCCTACTTCGCGCACCGCAGCGTGTGGGCGGTGATCCGCTCGAAGCTGCCGGTCTCGATCACGCTCGGGCTATGGACGGTGATCCTCACGTATCTCGTGTCGGTGCCGCTCGGCATCGCGAAGGCGGTGCGCAACGGCTCGCGGTTCGACACCGTGACGAGCGTGCTGGTGCTGACCGGCTACGCGGTGCCGGGTTTCGTGCTCGGCGTGCTGCTGCTGATGCTGTTCGGCGGCGGCACGTTCTGGCAGGTGTTCCCGATGCGCGGGCTCACGTCGGACAACTTCGACGACCTGACGCTGATCGGCAAGACGCTCGACTACCTGTGGCACATCGTGATGCCCGTCACGGCGGCCGTGATCGGCAATTTCGCGATCGTCACGATCCTGACGAAGAACACGTTCCTCGAGGAAATCGGCCGGCAGTACGTGCTGACCGCGCGGGCGAAAGGGGCGCCGGAGCGCGACGTGCTGTGGAAGCACGTGCTGCGCAATGCGGCGATCCCGCTGCTCACCGGGCTGCCCGCGGCCTTCGTCGGCGCATTCCTGAACGGCAACCTGCTGATCGAGACGTTGTTCTCGCTCGACGGAATGGGGCAGCTGTCGTACGACGCGGTGATCCGTCGCGACTATCCGGTCGTGCTCGGCTCGCTGTTCCTGTTCACCCTGATCGGTCTGCTGACCAAGCTTATCGCGGATATCTGCTATGTCCTCGTCGACCCCCGTATCCAGTTCAGCCGCCTGGACCACTGATCCCGCGTGCGCGCCGTCGCCTTCGCCGTGGCGGCGTACCTGGCAGCGCTTTCGCGCGCAGCCGCTCGGTCATGCGAGCCTCGTGATCTTCGTCGTGCTGTTCGCGCTCAGCCTGTGTGCCGATGGCCTGTCGAACGACCGGCCGCTGCTCGTGCGCTACGACGGGCACTATTATTTCCCGATCGTGAAGGACTACCCGGAGACCGAGTTCGGCGGCGACTTTCCCGCGAAGACGAACTACCTCGATCCGTACATCCGCGCGAAGCTCGAGTCGCACGGCAATTTCGCGATCTATCCGCCGAATCGCTATCGCTACGACACGATCGACTACTTCGCGTCGCGGCCGTATCCGGCGCCGCCGTCGGCGAGCAACTGGCTCGGCACCGACCAGTTCGGGCGCGACGTGCTCGCGCGGCTGCTGTACGGTTTTCGGCTGTCGGTGCTGATGGCGTTCGCGCTCACCGTGTCGGGCGTGCTGGTCGGCGTGCTGACGGGGGCGCTGCAGGGCTTCTACGGCGGCCGCACCGACCTGATCGGCCAGCGCCTGATCGAGATCTGGAGCGCGCTGCCGGACCTCTACCTGCTGATCATCTTCGCATCGATCTTCACGCCGTCGCTGTGGCTGCTGTTCATCCTGCTGTCGATGTTCGGCTGGCTCGTGCTGTCCGACTACGTACGCGCCGAATTCCTGCGCAACCGCATGCTCGATTACGTGAAAGCGGCCCGCACGATGGGGCTGACGAATGCGCAGATCATGTGGCGTCACGTGCTGCCGAACAGCCTCACGCCGGTGATCACGTTCCTGCCGTTCCGGATGAGCGCCGCGATCCTGTCGCTGACGAGCCTCGATTTCCTCGGTCTCGGCGTACAGCCGCCGACGCCGAGCCTCGGCGAGCTGCTTCAGGAGGGCAAGAACAACCTCGATGCGTGGTGGATCTCGATCTCCGCATTCGCCGCGCTGGTGGTGACGCTGCTGCTGCTGACGTTCATGGGCGACGCGTTGCGCAACGCGCTCGACACGCGCGCGCGCGGCTCGGCGTTCGGCGGAGGGCGATGATGGCGAACGCGTTGCTGCAGATCGACGGGTTTTCGGCGCGCTTCGGCGCGAAGCCCGCGGTGCGGGACCTGAGCCTGTCGATCGGCCGCGGCGAGCGTGTCGCGCTCGTCGGCGAATCGGGGTCGGGCAAGAGCGTGACGGCGCTGTCGATCCTGCGGCTCGCGCAACAGGCGGCGCTGTCGGGACGGATCCTGTTCGACGGCGAGGACCTGCTCGCGAAGACCGAACAGCAGATGCGCGGGATTCGCGGCGCCGACATCGCGATGGTGTTCCAGGAGCCGATGACCGCGCTGAATCCGCTGTATACGATCGGCAAGCAGATCGCCGAGAGCCTGCGGCTGCACGAGGGGCTGCGGCCCGGCGACGCACGCGAACGCGGGATCGCGCTGCTGCGGCGCACCGGGATTCCGGAGCCGGAGCGGCGCATCGACAGTTTTCCGCATCAGCTGTCGGGCGGGCAGCGCCAGCGGGCGATGATCGCGATGGCGCTGGCCTGCCGGCCGCGGCTGCTGCTGGCGGACGAACCGACGACGGCGCTCGACGTGACGGTGCGCCAGCAGATCGTCGATCTGCTGCTCGAACTGCAGGAGCAGGAAGCCGCCGCGCGCGGCATGGCCGTGCTGCTGATCACGCACGACCTGAACCTGGTGCGGCGCTTCGCGCAGCGCGTGGCCGTGATGGAGCAGGGCGTGCTGGTGGAGACGAACACGACCGATGCGCTGTTCGCCGCGCCGCAGCATGCGTACACGCGCCGGTTGCTCGACAGCGCGCCGCAGCGGGCCGTCGAGCCCGTCGCGGCCGCGGCGCGGACGATCCTCGACGTGCGCGATCTCGCGGTCGACTACCGCATCGCGGTGAAAGGCTGGCGCGGGGCGCTCGGCAAGACGACGTTCCGCGCGGTGCACGACGTGACGCTGTCGCTGAAGCGCGGCGAAACGCTCGGGATCGTCGGCGAGTCCGGCTCGGGGAAATCGACGCTCGCGGCGACGGTGCTCGGTCTGCAGCGGCCGGCGGCCGGCGCGATCGAAATCGACGGCCTGCCGCTCGACACGCTGCGGACCACGGGCGGCAGGCGCGCGCTGTACGGCAGGATGCAGGTGGTGTTCCAGGATCCGTTCGGCTCGCTGTCGCCGCGGATGACGGTCGAGCAGATCGTCGGCGAAGGGCTCGCGGTGCACCGGCCGCAGGTGGCCGGGGACGCGCGGCGCGCGCGGATCGCCGCGCTGCTGCAGGAAGTCGGCCTGCCGGCCGAGTCGATGATGCGCTATCCGCACGAATTCTCCGGCGGCCAGCGCCAGCGGATCGCGATCGCGCGTGCACTGGCGGTCGAGCCGGAACTGCTGGTGCTGGACGAGCCGACCAGCGCGCTCGACGTGTCGATCCAGAAGCAGGTGCTGAATCTGCTGACGAATCTGCAAAAGAAGTACAAACTGAGCTACCTGTTCATTACGCACGATCTCGCGGTCATGCGTGCGATGGCCCACCGGGTCGTCGTGATGAAGGCGGGGCGCGTGGTCGAGGAGGGCGATACGCTCGACGTGCTGCAGGCGCCGTCCCATCCGTATACGCGCGCGCTGCTGGCGTCGTCGATGCTGGCGCCGGTGCGCGGCTCCCGAGAGAGAACCGATGATTGACGTGTACCGGGCGCAGCGCGCCCAGGCCGCCCGCGTGCCGGGCGGCCGAACGCCGGCGGTGCGCTGACGCATGTCGATGCCGTCGTTCTTCATCGATCGTCCGGTGTTTGCGTGGATCGTCGCGCTCGCGGTCGTCGTCGCGGGCGTGCTGGCGATTCCGCAACTGCCGATCGCGCAATATCCGCGCCTTGCGCCGCCGCGCGTCGTGATCACCGCCGCGTATCCGGGCGCGTCGACCGAGACGGTCGACGGCGACGTCGGCAGCATCATCGAGGAAAGCCTCGACGGCGCCGACGGGCTCCTGTACTACGAGACGAGCAGCGACGGTCACGGCAACCTCGAGATCGACGTGACGTTTTCGCCGGGCACCGATCCCGACATCGCGCTCGTCGACGTGAACAACCGGCTGAAGCAGGTCGAGTCGCGGTTGCCGCAGCAGGTCGTCCAGCAGGGGATCGGCGTGTTCAAGGCGGCGAACACGTTCCTGATGCTCGTCACGCTGACGTCGACCGACGGCATGCGCGATTCCGCGCAGCTCGGCGATTACCTGAACCGCTATGTGCTACGCGAACTGAAGCGCGCGCCGGGCGTCGGCGCGGCGGAGCTGTGGGACGCCGACGAGGCGCTGCGGGTTTGGCTCGATCCGCACAAGCTGCGCGAATACGGCCTTGGCGCCGACGACGTGATCGCGGCGATCGGCGCGCAGAACGCGACGGTGACGGCCGGCGCGATCGGCGACGCGCCGTTTCCGGGCGGCCAGCAGCTCACCGCGCAGATCGTCGTCAAGGGGCAGCTCGCGTCGCCGGACGAGTTCGGCCGGATCGTGCTGAAGTCGAAGACGGACGGTTCGGCGGTACGCGTCGCCGACGTCGCGCGCGTCGAGATCGGCCGCGACGACTACTCGTTCTATTCGCGGCTGAACGGCAGGCCGGCCGCGACGGTCGGCATCCAGCTCGGCCCGCGCGGCAACGCGCTCGAAACGTCGAATGCGATTCGTGCGCGGCTCGCCGAGCTGTCGAGGACGTTGCCGCCGGGCGTCGCGATCGAGATCCCGTTCGACGGCGCGCATTTCGTGACGATCGCGATCCGCGAGGTCGTGCTGACGCTGCTCGAGGCGGTCGTGCTGGTGTTCTGCGTGATGTGGCTGTTCCTGCGCGACCTGCGCTACACGCTGGTGCCGACCGTCGTGATTCCGGTCACGCTGATGGGCGCGTTCGTCGCCATGTGGGCGTTCGGGCTGTCGATCAACGTGTTCACGATGTTCGGTCTCGTGCTGGCGATCGGCATCCTCGTCGATGACGCGATCGTCGTCGTCGAGAGCGTGCACCGCGTGATGGAGGAGGGCGTGTCGCCGCGCGATGCCACGCGGCGCGCCATGAAGCGGATCGGCGGGGCGATCGTCGGCGTGACGGCGGTGCTGACCGCCGTGTTCGTGCCGATGGCGTTCTTTTCCGGGACCGTCGGCGGTATCTACCGGCAGTTCGCGGTGGCGATGATCGCGTCGATGCTGGTGTCGTCGTTCATGGCGCTGTCGCTCACGCCCGCGCTGTGCGCGAACCTGCTGAAGCCGGTCGCGCGGCACGACGGCAGGGCCGCCGATGCGCGGCGCCGCGGCATCGGCGCACGGCTGGCCGACCGGTTCGGGGCGGGTTTCGCGCGCGTCGAGGCCGGGTATCGCCGCGTCGCCGTGCTCGCGGTGCGGCGCACCGGCGTCGTCGTCGCGGTCTACGCGGCGCTCGTGATCGCATGCGCGCTGCTGTACTGGATGATGCCGGGCGGTTTCCTGCCGACCGAGGACCAGGGGCAGCTGCAGGTGATGATCCAGTTGCCGGCTGGCGCGACGCAGGCGCGCACGCTCGGGGTCGTCGAGCGTGTCGAGGCGATCTTGCGCGCGGAGCCGGCGATCGCGAACGTGACGAGCGTGGTCGGCTGGAGTTTCGCGGGCAGCGGGCAGAACGTCGGGATGGCGTTCGTCGAGTTGAAGGACTGGGCACGGCGCGACGTCGACGCGATGACGTTGCGCGACCGGCTCAACGGGCGTTTCGGCGAGATTCTCGACGGCGACGTCGAGGCGTCGCTGCCGCCTTCGGTGCGCGGCATCGGGCATGCCGACGGCTTCACGTTCCGGCTCGAGGATCGCGGCGGGGTCGGGCTCGATGCGTTGAAGGCGGCTCGCGAGCAACTGTCCGAACACGCGAAGGCCGATCCGCTGCTGGCTGCCGTGCATTTCGAAGACCTGCCGGACGCGCCGCGCATCGAGCTCGACGTCGATCGCGCGAAAGCGTATGCGCTCGGCGTACCGTTCGAGCGGATCGCGGGGCTCCTGGGCGGCACGTTCGGCTCGAACTACATTAACGATTTTCCGGCGTCGGGCCGGATGCGCCGGGTGATCATCGAGGCCGAGCCGGGCGCCCGCGCGACCGACACGCAACTGATGGCGCTGACCGTGCCGAACCGCACCGGCGACATGGTGCCGCTGTCGGCGATCGCCGCGCCGCACTGGACGATCGGCCCGGTGATGCTGAACCGTTACAACGGCTATCCGTCGCTCGACATCAGCGGCCGGGCGGCGGCCGGCACGAGTTCGGGCGCGGCGATGGCGGAGATGGAGCGGCTCGCCGGCGCGTTGCCGGCCGGAATCGGCTTCGACTGGGTCGATGCGGCGCGCGAGGAACAGGCCGCCGCGCGGCAGACGCCGCTGCTCGTCGGGCTGTCGGTGCTCGCGGTCTTCATGGCGCTCGGCGCGCTGTACGAAAGCTGGACGATTCCGCTGTCCGTGCTGACGATCGTGCCGCTCGGCGTGATCGGCGCGATCGCGGCGGCGTTCGCGCGCGGCATGCCGAACGACGTGTATTTCAAGGTCGGCATGATCACGGTGGTTGGCCTGGCGGCGAAGAACGCGATCCTGATCGTGCAGTACGCACGTGACCTGGCCGCGCGCGGCGTGCCGCTGCGGCAGGCGGTGATCGACGCGGCCGCCGCGCGGTTCAGGCCGATCGTGATGACGTCGATGGCGTTCCTGCTCGGCGTCGTGCCGCTCGTGCTGGCGACGGGCGCGGGCGCCGAAAGCCGGCGGTCGATCGGTACGGGCGCGTTTGGAGGCGTGTTGGCGGCGACGCTGTTCGGGCTCGTGTTTGCGCCGGTCGCGTTTCGTCTGGTGGCGTCCGCCGGCCAGCGCGGCCGGCAGGCTGTCGGGACGCCGCGCGACGCGCGGCGGGCGGAAACGATCGGGGATCTGGAGGTGGATTGAGGATGGGAAGCGGGTCGTTTTCGGTCGGGTCAGCGGTTGGATGGTGCCAATCCGGACGGAAATATCGTATTTGACATAATCATAATTATCGACAGTTTGGATTGTAGTGGCTAGATTGAAATGTCCGCTTTCGTGCCGCGTAAGCTGCCCGGCCGTGCGGCGGAACGGCTGGAATTGACGACACGACAGACTCGCCGGCTGGTCGCCCGGCTATGAGAACACGGGCCTCGTGATCGAGCAAGACGAGCAAGTACGACGACCGCGAGATGGCCTTGTGCAGCAGCGCCTGCGCTTCGAAACGTTCCCCGTGAAGGAGGCGCCGAGTGCAACGAAAAACGAGACCCCCGATCCGCGCGCGCTTCGGCGTGCTGACCGGCAAGAACGGCCGCGGTGCGTCGACGACGCACGAAGTCGAAGTGGCGATGTTGTCGTTGAGCAGGTTCTTGTCGCGCGCGATCGGCGAGCAATTGTCGATCTCGTTCGAGACCGTGCGCGCGCATAAAAAGCATCGCTACGCAAAGCTCGGTGTCGGGTCGCAATCCGCGCTCCTTGCGTTGTTCGACGATCCGGCAAGAGCGGGTGAATCCGCATGATTCACCGCGTGTCGTGATGGCCCGGAAGCCTGCAAGCGCCCTCCTTCAAGCTCCCCAACGGGTATCCAGGTCGAGCCGCAGATCCGTCACGAATGCGCGCCCCGGCTGGCGTGACAGCGTGAAGCCGACGGAACGCGCAAGGCGTCTCATCGCACTGTTCTCGGTCAGCATCGTGCCGACCATCTGCCGCATGCCCGAGCGCCGCGCCAGATCGATCAGGCTCGACAGCAGCACACGGCCGAGCCCTTGCCGCTGCCATACGTCGTCGATCACGATCGCGCATTCGACGACCTCGGTTGCTTCGTCGTCCGTCGCATAACGCGCAACGCCGATCAACCGCTCGCGGCCGCCGGCGCGGATCGTCGCAATCACCGCGCCTTCCCGCCGGCGATCGATGCGGGTCCATCGGATCAACTCGTCTTCGGTCGGCTTGCGCGCGGACATCAACCGCATGTAGCGGCTGCGGCTCGACAGACGGTCGACCAGCTCGCGTTCGATGTCGAGATCGCCGGGCTCGATCGCGCGCAGGAGGATCGGCGTTCCGTCCTTCGCGCCCCAGATGCGCCGAATGCCGAGCGCCGGCGCGTCCTGCCCGGCCCTGACGCAGGCCGCCTGTTCGGGCGCCATCGTATCCATCATGCCCTCCGCCTTTTCCCGCGGGTCGGGCGTGTCGCGACCGGATCGCCGCGTACCCTGCCCTGACCTTGTGCATCGATTATCGGAACGGACGCCCGCCCGATCGATGCCTGGCGGAAGACTTCACAGTTGGCCGCGCGGAAACAATGGGCCGGCAACGCGAAACCGGTGCGCCATGTGCCGGGTGTCATCGCCGTCACTGGCGCGGCAACTACCACTACTGCCAGTACCTCCGCTGTCCGTGCCCCCTTAACCTTGTCGGCATCGCTGGCGCGCCGTCGCAGGCCGCGCCGCTTCGACCGGAGACACGACAGATGCCATTTGACTGGACGCAGGAACAGCACGCGACGCTGGCGCGCTTTCGCGACATCGGCGCGGAGATCGCCGCGGCCGCGGCGCACGACGGCCGCGCGCCCGCCGGATTCGACGAAGCCGGCTGGGCTCGGCTCGGGCACGAGGGACTGTGGGACATGATCGTGCCGGAGACGTACGGCGGCGACGGTCACGGCTGGTGGCATTTTTCCGCGGCGCTCGAAGGGCTTGCATCGTCGATCCGCCGCCCGGCGCTGCTGCTGTCGGTGATCGCGCAGGCCGGCATGGTGCGCGCACTCGAGCGATACGGCACGGCGACGCAGCAGGACCGCTATTTCGGCGCGATCCTGCGCGGCGAACTGAGTGCGACCGCGATCGCCGAACCGGGCACCGGCACCGACGTGCGCAGCATCGCGACGACGCTCGCCGAGCACGGCGACGGCTACCGCCTGACCGGCAGCAAATTCAATATCGCGCACGCGCCGCTCGCGCGTTTCATCCTCGTCGTCACGCGCATCGAAACGCCGGGCCGGCGCAACACCGCGCTCGTGATCGTCGATCGCGACCAGCCGGGCATGACGGTGGCCGCGCCCGACCGCAAGCTCGGCCTCGACGACCTGCCCACCGGCGCGCTGCATTTCGACGATTGCCCGATCACGCGCGGCCAGCTGCTCGGCGAACCGGGCGCGGGGCTCGGCAACCTGATCGACATCATCTCGCTCGGCCGGCTCTACTACGGCCTCGTCGCCGCCCAGGTGACGGCGCCGTACCTGCGCGATGCGATCGGCTACTGCCGCGAACGACGCAGCTTCGACAGCACGATCGATGCACACCAGTACGTGCAGCGCCGCCTCGTCGACCTGCAGATCGGCATCGAGCGCGGCACGTGGCTCGCGCGCGGCGCACTCGCGCAGTTGCTGACGGATCACCCGCAGGCGCTGATGACCTGCTCGATCGCGAAGCTGGTCGGCGCGCAGGATCTCGTCGACAGCGCGCTCGGCCTCGTGCGGCTGTACGGCAGCCTCGGCTACCAGGCCGGGCCGGTGGCCGCGTTCGCGTCGGACGCGCTGGGCTTCATGAGCGTCGGCGGTACCGAGGAAATGCATCGCAAGAACATCTTCAACCAGATGATGCGCGCCGGCTGACGGCCCGCGCCATCGCCCCGCGTACCACGCGACCTACAGGAAACCACGCATGACACCGACGAACCGACGCCCTTCCCGCCTGCGCCGCTCCTGGCTCTTTCTCGCCGGCGCCGATCACGATGCGCTCGTTGACGGCACCGCGAGCGGTGCGGACGTGCTGATCCAGGAACTCGAAACCTTCACGCCGCCCGACCGGCGCCCGGCCGCGCGCGAACTGAGCGAGCGCGTGCTCGCGGGCTGGCGCGATGCCGGCGCGCTGGCGTCCGTGCGCGTGAACCCGCTCGACGCGGGCGGCATCGACGATCTGCGCGCCGCGATGCGCGGCCGTCCGGACATCGTGATGATGTCGTACGTCGCGACGCCCGAGCAGGTCGTCGCGCTCGACGACGCCGTCACGCGCTTTGAACGCGAATACGACATCGCACCCGGTTCGACCGAGCTGGTGCCGAACGTCGAGACGACGCTCGGCCTCGTGAACACGATGGCGATCGCGCGGTCGAGCCCGCGCGTGTCGGCGGTGCTCGTCGCGACCGAGGACATGGTGGCCGACATGGGGGCCGAGCGCACGCGTGCGGGCCGCGAGCTCGACTACGTGCGCTCGCGTTTTCGCGTCGAATGCGCGGCCGTCGGCGTCACCGCGATCGATTGTCCGTACAGCTATGCCGACAACGAAGGCGCGGAACTCGACATGCGCGTGTCGCGCGGCCTCGGGTACCAGGCGAAAGCGATCGTCAACGCGCAGTTCGTGCCGGTCGTCAATCGCGTGCTGACGCCGACGGCCGACGAAGTCGCCCTCGCCCGCCGCGTGATCGACGCGTTCGACACCGCGCGGCGCGCGTCCGGCGGCCGGCGCGTGGCGGCCGCCGTCGTCGACGGTTTCCTCGCGGAAGTCCCCGACTATCTCGCCGCGCATCGGCTGATCGCCCGCGCGACGCAATTCGGCATCGCATGAGGGTCGCCATGGATACGATCGCAACGCGCCTGAAGGCGCTGAAGACCCTCGCGCATGCCGCGCCGCACGTACCGCCCGAAAACTGGGCGGACACGCCGCACGCGCAGTTCGAACGCTGGCTCGACGAAGCCGTGACCGCCGGCGCACTGGAGCCGCAGGTGATGACGCTGTCGACGGTCCACCCGGACGGACGGCCCGATGCACGCTCCGTCGTGCTGCTCAACGTCGACGCGCGCGGCTGGCATTTCGCGGCGAATGCGCGCAGCCCCAAGGGGCGCCAGCTCGCGAACCGGCCGTACGCGGCGATGACGTTCTACTGGCCCGCGATCGCGAGCCAGATCCGGCTGAGCGGCCCGGTCGAGCGGCTGCCGGCCGCCGAAGGCCGCGCCGATTTCGCGGGCCGCCCCGAACGATCGCGCGCGAGCATCCTGGCCGGACGGCAAAGCGAACGGCTCGACGATCCGGACGACCTGACGCGCGCGATCGACGCGCAGCTCGAGCGGCTGGCCGCCGATCCGGCGCTCGTGTCGGACGACTGGCACCTGTACACGCTGGCGCCCGACGAAGCCGAATTCTGGCGGGCCGACAGTGCGCGCCGCTTCGCGCGGCAGGCTTACCGGCGTGCCGGCCAGCATTGGGAGCGGTGCGCGCTATGGCCGTGAAGTCCGTCGAACCGCCGTCGCCGCCGCGCGACGGCCCGCATGACCGCCTGCAAGACGACACGCGGCTCGCGCACGCGGGCCGCGACAGCGCCGCATGGCACGGTTTCGTCAACCCGCCCGTCTACCATGCGTCGACCGTGCTCAGCCCGACGGTGTCGGATCTGCTGAACCGCACGCAGCCGTATATCTACGGCCGCCGCGGCACGCCGACGACGGATGCGCTCGAACGCGCGGTGACGAGCCTCGAAGGCGGCGCCGGTACGGTGCTGTGCCCGTCGGGCCTGTCCGCGTGCACGCTCGCGCTGCTGTCGTGCCTGAAGTCCGGCGATCACCTGCTGATGACCGCATCGGTCTACGGCCCGGTGCGTCATGCGTGCGAAGGCGTACTCGCGCGACTCGGCGTCGAGACGACGTGGTACGACGGCAGCACGCCGGTCGCGGCCGCGTTCCGGTCGAACACGCGTGCGCTGTACGTCGAGGTGCCCGGCTCCTACACGTTCGACATGCACGACGTCCCCGCACTCGTGCGGCTCGCCCATGCGCACGGCGCACGGGTCATCGCGGACAACAGCTGGGCCACGCCGCTCTTCTTGCAGCCGCATGCGCTCGGTATCGACCTGTCGATCCAGGCGGGCACCAAATATCTGGTCGGGCACTCGGACGCCATGCTCGGCACGGTGTCGGCCAACGAACGCGCATGGCCGGCGTTGAAGCAACTGCATGGCGATCTCGGCCTGTGCGCCGGCCCCGACGACGTGTATCTCGCGCTGCGCGGACTGCGCACGCTCGGCGTGCGGCTGCGGCAGCATCAGTGCAACGCGCTCGCGGTCGCGACCTGGCTCTCGACGCGCGCCGAGGTGCAGCACGTGCTGTATCCGGCGCTGCCCGGCGACGACGGGCACGCACTGTGGCGACGCGATTTCCGTGGCGCGTCCGGGTTGTTCTCGGTCGTGCTGCAACCGGCGCCGCCGCACGCGATCGACGCGTTTCTCGACCACCTGGCGCTGTTCGGGCTCGGCTATTCGTGGGGCGGCTACGAGAGCCTCGCGCTCCCGTTCGACCTGGACGCGCACGGCCTCGCGCAACGCTGGCCGCTCGGCAGCCGCGGCGTGCGCCTGCACATCGGACTCGAGGATCCGGACGACCTGATCGCGGATCTTGCCGCCGGTCTCGACCGCTATGCGGCATGCGCGCGATCCGCTGCCCGCGAGGATGCCGCGCGATGCTGACCGTCTGGGGGCGCCGCACGTCGTTCAACGTGCAGAAGGTGCTGTGGCTCATCGGCGAGCTGGGCCTGCCGTATCGGCATATCGCGGCCGGCGGCGAACACGGCACGCTGCAGACGCCCGCGTTCGCGGCGCTGAATCCGACCTGCCGGATCCCGGTGATCGACTGGGACGGCGACGTCGTGTGGGAGTCGCACACGATCCTGCGCTATCTCGCCGCGCGCGTGCCGAACAATCCGTTCTGGTGCCGCGACACGTACGCGCGTTCGCGCGCGGAGCGCTGGATGGACTGGTCGCAGACCACGCTCGAACCCGACGTGATGACCGGGCTGTTCTGGGCACTCGTGCGAACGCCGCCGGAGCGGCGCGACGACGCGATCGTGCTCGACAAGGCCGCGCGCAGCGCGACGCATTACCGGCTGCTCGACCGGCTGCTGTCGACCCAGCCGTTTCTCGGCGGTGCGACGCCGGGCCTGGCCGACATTCCGGCCGGCGCGACGCTGTTCCGCTACTTCTCGCTCGACGTCGAGCGGCCGCCGTTGCCGCACGTCGAGGCCTGGTACGCCCGCCTGTGCCGACGGCCTGCCTACCGCGAACAGGTGATGGTGTCGTTCGACGCGCTGCGCGGCCAGCCGGGCTGACCTTCTATCCGACCACACGACATGACGCACTCCGCACTTCGTCCGATCCTGATCGTACTGCATCGCGAACAGTCGAGCCCCGGCCGGATCGGGCGGCTGCTGGCCGCGCGCGGCCATCCGCTCGACATCCGCCGCCCGCCGCTCGGCGACCCGCTGCCGGCGACGCTTGCCGGGCATGCGGGCGCCGTGGTGTTCGGCGGCCCGATGAGCGCCAACGACGGCGATCGCTGGATCCGCGACGAGATCGACTGGATCGGCGTGCCGCTGCGCGAGTCGGCACCGTTTCTCGGCGTTTGCCTCGGCGCGCAGATGATGATCCGTCATCTGGGCGGCCGCGTGACGGCGCACCGCGACGGGCGCGCGGAAATCGGCTACTGGCCGATCGCCGCGACGCACGCCGGCCGGCGACTCGGTTCATGGCCGTCGCACGTGTACCAGTGGCATCGCGAGGGCTTCGAGCGCGTTGCCGGGCTCGAGATCCTCGCGACCGGCGAGCACTTCGAGAACCAGGCCGTGCGCCACGGGCAGCGCGCGTACGGCGTCCAGTTCCATCCGGAAGTCAGCTTTCCGATGATGCGGCGCTGGAGCACGGCCGCCGCGCACAAGCTGGCGGCGCCCGGCGCGCAGGATCTCGCGACGCAGGCGAGCGAAGGCCGGCGGCACGACCGCGCGACGGCTGCGTGGCTCAGCGCGTTTCTCGACCGCTGGCTCGACGATGCGCCGGCATCAGGTCGGCACCGTCACGTCGGAGATACTGATCAGCCCCCACTCGACCGCGCGCAGCACGGCTTCATGCCGACGTGACACGTTGAACTTGCGGCGGATGTTCATGAAGTGGAAATTGATGCACGACTCGGTCACGTTCAGGATGTGGCCGATTTCCCACGACGTCTTGCCGGCCGCATGCCAGCGCAGACACTCGACTTCCCGCCGGCTCAGCCGCGGCACGCTGTCGGGCGGTGCGTGGCACGGCGTGCCGGCGATCGCTTCGCACGCGACGTCGCGCAGCAGCGTCAGCGCCGCGAGGTGACGGTCGCAGCGCTCGCGCGTGGCGGCAAGATCGTCCGCGCTCGCGCACGACAGCATGCCGACCTCCCCTTTCGCGCCGCGCACGGGCAGCACGACGCCGCTGCGCATGCCGTACGCGGCCGCCGCTTCGTAGCACGGCCGCTGCCCGGGCTGCGCGAACAGCGCGTCGTCCCATACGAGCGGCAGTGCCGAACGGAAGCAATGCCGCAGCATCGGGTCGACGCGGTCGAACTGGCGCTGCCGATACAGCGCCGTCCAGCCCGGCACGCCGCTGCTCCACTTGCGCGCGAGATCGAACGACGCGCCGGTAAACGGCAACACGATCAGCACGACCTTGTCGAATCCCATTCCGGCGGCCGCGTCGGTCATCCGCTGCCATGACGCGTCCGTGTCGCCGGGTACCAACCATTTCAGACAATCCAGTCCTTTCATACAAGCCACCCCGTTTATTAGTTGGAATCTGCAGTCAGGCGGACTTGCGCAACCGGTTCGAGGCGTTGCGCGCGAACGGGCCGCGCTAGAGCGCCTCGGTCAGACGTCGCCGACCCGCGTGCTTCGCGTCGTCGAGCGAAGCCGTCACGTCGAACGGAATCCCGAACGCCTTTTCGATGCCGGACGCGTTCGCGATGGCCGCTTCGCGCTCGGTCGGGTCCGGTTCGACCGACACGAGCGCGCGGCAGACCGCGGCAAGCGCGGCACGGTTCTGCTTGAGCCACATGCCGCGTTCCTTGCGGTCGTCGTGCGGCTCGTCCGGGCGGGCCGGCGGAAAGATCATGACAAACGGCTCGCCGTGCCGCATCAGCGCGTGCATGTCGTCGAGCCAGCGCTGCGCGTAGCCGCCGGATGCGATCGCGTCGTTGCGCACGACGACGAGCGGAAATTCCGTGACGTCGAACACGGCGAGCGTCGCCAGTTCGGGCGGCGTGTTTCCAGCGTGAGAGGTAGGCATCGGGTCAATCTCCATCGAATTGAACAGCATGGGTCGGAACGGGCCGCGCAGCGCCCGCTTCATCGTTTCGCGGCCGCGCCGGGGCCGAACGGCGGGCGGGCGAGCCACACCACCGCGATCACGGCGAGATACACGCAGCCGAGCGCGAACGACACGTCGTTGAACGAGATCTGGTACGCCTGCGCATCGACCAGGTTGCCGAGCAGCGTCGCCGCGCGTTGCGGATCGCCGCCGCCGAGCCGTGCGACCTCGGCACGCACGGCCGGATCGAAACCGCTCAGGTGTTCGCTGAGCTGCGCGTGATGCAGGATGGCGCGCCGGTCCCACAGGAACGACGTGATCGACACCGCGAAGCTCGCGCCGAGCGTGCGCAGGAACGTCGACAGGCCGGAGCCCGCGGCGATTTCGTCCGGCTTCAGGTCGGACAGCAGGATGCTGTTGATCGGCATGATGAACAGCGCAAGGCCGAGGCCCTGCAGCAGCTGGATCAGCGCGATGTGCGTGAAGTCGATGTCGGGTACGAAGCCCGCGCGCAGGAACGACGACGTGCCGAGGATCGCGAACGCGCAGCACACGAGCACACGCATGTTGAAGCGCGGCGCGTACTTGCCCATGAACGGCGTCATCAGCACGGGGATCACGCCCATCGGCGCGACCGCCAGCCCGGCCCAGAACGCCGTGTAGCCGAGCGTGCGCTGCAGCCACTGCGGCACGATCACGTTGACCGCGAAGAAGGCCGAGTACGCGAGCACGAGCGTCAGCGTGCCGGCCGCGAAGTTGCGATGCGCGAACAGCCGCAGGTTCACGATCGGATTCGGTTCGTTGAGCTCCCAGATCAGGAACAGCGCGATCCCGAACGCGGCGACCACCGACATCACGACGATGAACGTCGAGTTGAACCAGTCGGCCTCGTTGCCCTTGTCGAGCACGATCTGCAGCGCGCCGACGCCGACGATGAGCGCGGCCAGCCCGACGTAGTCGACGCGCGCGGCGACCGTCGTCTCGACGCGCGCCCGCATCTGCGCGAACACGCACATCGCGGCGAACACGCCGATCGGCAGATTGATCAGGAACGCCCAGCGCCACGAGTAATGTTCCGTCACCCAGCCGCCGAACACGGGGCCCGCGATCGGCGCGACGACGGTGACCATCGCGATCATCGACAGCGCGAAGCCGCGCCGCTGCGGCGGGTAGATCGACAACATCAGCGCTTGCGTGGTCGGAATCATCGGCCCGGCCACGAGGCCCTGCAGCGCGCGGAACGCGACGAGCTGCGGCAGGTTCTGCGCGAGGCCGCACAGGAGCGACGCGAACGTAAACGCCAGCGTCGCCCATACGAACAGCCTCACCTGGCCGACGCGCTTGACGAGAAACCCGGTCAGCGGCAGCGCGATCGCATTGCTGACCGAGAACGTCGTGACGACCCAGGCGCTCTGCGTCGTGCTCACGCCGAAGTTGCCGGCGATGGTCGGCAGCGACACGTTCGCGACGGTGCCGTCGAGCACCTGCATGAAGACCGCGAGCGCGAGGCCGAACGTCGTCAGCGCGACGCTCGACGGACGAAAACCGGCATCGGCGGCCGGCATCGGGCCGCTCATTGCGCACGCTCCGTGCGTACCGCCGCCGGCAGGTTCGCGTGCACGACGTCGGCGATCAGGCCGTCGGCGCGCGCGAGTTCGTCGCGGTACACGTCGGTGCGGAACACCGGCGAACGCTGCTCGCGGCGCGACAGCATCGCGCCGCCGCGGTCGTGCTGGTCGACGCGCGCGTGCATCGACAGGCCGATGCGCAACGGATGCGCGTCGAGCTGCGCCGGATCCGTCAGTTCGATGCGCACCGGCAGCCGCTGGACGATCTTGATCCAGTTGCCGGTCGCGTTCTGCGCGGGCAGCAGCGAGAACGCGCTGCCGGTGCCGACGCCGAGGCTCTGCACGCGGCCCGTGTAGCGCACCGCGTCGCCGTACAGGTCGGCCGTCAGCTCGACCGGTTGCCCGATCCGCATGTGTTCGAGCTGCTTCTCGGTGAAGTTCGCGTCGACCCACAGCTCGCGCAGCGGCACGACCGCAAGCAACGGCACGCCGGGCGACACGCGCTGCCCGACCTGTACCGTGCGTTTCGCGACATAGCCGGTGACGGGCGCGACGATATCGGTGCGCGCGCGGGCGAGATACGCGGCGCGCAGCCGCGAGGCCGCGGCCTGGACATCGGGATGCGACGCGACCGCGGTATCGTCGACGAGCGCCTTGCTCGTCTGGTGCTGTTCGCTCAACGTGGCGAGCGCGCTTTGCGCGGCGGCATATGCGCTTTGCGCGGACGTCAGCGTGTCGAGCGCGTGCGCAAGCTCCTCGCGCGAGATCGCGCCGGAACGGCCGAGGTCCTCGCGGCGCCGGTAATCGGCCTTCGCCTTGTCGAGCGCGGTACGTCGCGCGTCGAGGTCGGCGCGTGCGCCGTCGATGCTGTTCGCGAGCCCGCGTTCATTGCTGTACAGGCCGCGCACCTTGCGGACCGTGGCCGCGAGATCGGCCTGCGCGGCCGCGAGCGCGATCTGCGCGTCGCTCGCGTCGAGACGGACGAGCGGCGTGCCGGCGCGCACGAGGTTGCCGTCGTCCGCGTCGATCGACACGACGGTGCCCGTTACCTGCGGCGTCAGCTCGACGACGTTGCCTTGCGCGTAGGCGTTGTCGGTGGCTTCGTACCAGCGGCCGACGAGCGCGTACCAGATGCCCCAGCCGACGATGCCGAACGCGAACACGCCGACGAGCGCGCGCACGAGGTGCTTGCGTCGCGCGGGCGGCGGCGTCGCCGGTGCGGCGCCGCCCGGCGACGGTTGCGCGCGGGCGTCCGGTGCGCCCGGCGCGCGCGGCGCACCGGTGTGGTCGGCCGCGGGTTGCTGGCGGGCACTGGCGGAATCGGCGGCTGCCGGTCGCGCGGGAGTCTGCAAGGTGTTGTCGCTGCTCATGGTTCGATGTCAAGGACGGTGGGAAGGAGTGGCGGCGAGCGCGACGTCGTCCGGCTCGGCGCGGAAGCCGCCGCCGAGCGCCGCGACGAGCTGCAGCGACTGGTCCGCGCGCTGGGCGCGCAGCGCGGCGACCTCGCGGCTCGCGATCAGCAGCTGCTGGCGCACGACGAGCGCATCGAGATAGCTGCCGACGCCGGCCCGGTAGCGCGCGTCCGCGAGCCGCCATGCATCGGCGGCGGAGTCGAACGCACGTTGCTGCGCATCGGCCTGCTGGGCGAGCGAACGCAGCCGGTGCAGATCGTCCGCCACCTCGCCGATCGCGCCGATCAGCGTCTTGTTGTAGCCGGCGACCGCGAGGTCGTATTGCGCGTCGCGCTTGCGCAGCACACCGCGCCGTTCGCCGCCGTCGAAGATCGGCAGGCTCACGGCCGGGTTGACGTTGTAGGTGCGCGAGGCGGCCTGGAACAGCGATGCGCCGCCGCGCGTCGCGAGCCCGATCAGCGCGGTGAGACTGACGTCGGGCAGAAAATCCGCGCGGGCGGCCGCGACGTTGCGGCTCGCGGCCTCCACGCGCCAGCGCGCGGCGACGAGGTCGGCGCGCCGGCCGAGCAGCGCGGCCGGCAGGTCGGCCGGCACCGCGAGCGCGGCGGTCGGCAGCGGCGCGGGCCGCGCGAGCGCGAGGCCGCGATCGGGGCCGGCGCCGAGCAGGATCGCGAGCGCGATGCGCGCGCTGTCGATCGCCTGCGCCGCGCGGGCCTGCTCGCGCGTCGCCGCCGCGACTTCGCTTTCCGCCTGGCGCTGCTGCGCGACGTTGTCGATGCCTTTCGTGACGCGCTGGCGCGTCAGCGACAGCGCTTCGTCGGCGCGGTCGAATTCGGCCTGCGCGACATCCTGCTGATCGAACGCATAGGCGAGATTCACGTAGGCGCGCGCGACGTTGACGGACAGCAGCACGCGCGCGGCCTGCGCATCGATCCGCGCCGCACGCGCTTCGCCGAGCGCGGCTTCCCACGTCGCCCGGCGGCCGCCCCACAGATCGAGATCCCAGCTCAGGCCGAGATTGATCTCGCGTGTGTGGCTGAAGACACCGCCGCCCTGGTCCGTCGAAAACTGCGTGCCGGACGTGCGTTCGCCCTTCGCGCTCGCGCGGCCGACGAGGTGCGGCAGTCGCGCGGCCTGCGCTTCGATCACCAGCGCCTGCGCCTCGCGCGCGCGCGCATCGGCGGTCGCGAGATCGGGATTGCCGGCCAGCGCTTCGTCGATCAATGCATCCAGCTGCGCATCGTGCAACGCAAGCCACCAGTCGGCGGCCGGCCAGTCGGCGATCGGTGCATGCGCGAGGCTGCGCGACGCGGCGAGCGTATCGGCGCCGCGCAGCGTGCCGGCGGGCGCGAGCCCGTCGCGGCTCGCGCAGGCGCCGAGCAGGGCGAGCGCCACGGCAACGGCCGTTCGCGACAGGACGCGCAGCGCGACGGCATCGCGTGGCGAGGGAGCAAGTGCTGCATGCATCGCATTCCTCTGCTTCGATTGGGTTTGAACACGACACGCATTGTTGGACGCTCCCGGGCAAAGCTGATAATGTTGTTTAGACAAAAAATAATGAATTCCGGCCATGCCCATCCGAGAAGCTTCTCCCTCCCGTGCCATGCCACGCGCCGACGCCGATCCGAGCGAACGCGCGGACGGCCCGTCGCTGATCGCTGTCTGGGGCGAGGACGACGGCAGCAACGCGTATCAGCTCGGCACGCGCGAGGTCGACTGGCACAGCCATCTGCGAGGCCAGGTGTTCTGCGTGGAAAGCGGTTTCGCGCACGTGCGCACGCCG
Source organism: Burkholderia sp. L-4 (assembly GCF_056856535.1). Classification (NCBI taxonomy): domain Bacteria; kingdom Pseudomonadati; phylum Pseudomonadota; class Betaproteobacteria; order Burkholderiales; family Burkholderiaceae; genus Burkholderia; species Burkholderia sp. L-4. The sequence goes on along the minus strand of NZ_JBXEOX010000001.1, from coordinate 1,917,115 downwards.
CACGGTTCGTGGCTGCTGCCGCCGCATCGCGCGGGCTGGATTCCGCCGGGCGAGCAGCACAAGGTCAGCATCAGCGGTGCGTTGAGCGGCTGGAGCGTCGTGATCGCGCCGGCCGCGAGCCGCCGGATGCCGGATCAACCGTGCGTGATCGCGATCACCGACCTGATGCGCGCGCTCGTGCGGCGCGCGGTGTCGTGGGCCGACCAGGACCGGCTCGACATCGAACAGGCGCGCATCAGCGTCGTGCTGCTCGACGAGATGCGGCGCGCGCCGCACGAACCGCTGCACTTGCCGATGCCGCACGACCGGCGGTTGCTGCGCATCGCGAACGCGATCCTCGGGCAGCCGCACGACAGCCGCACGCTCGACGCGTGGGCCGAATGGGCCGGGTTGTCCGCCCGGACGCTGAGCCGGCTGTTCGTCGCGGAAACCGGCACGAGCTTCGCGCAGTGGCGGCAGCAGGCGCGGCTCACGCACGCGCTCGAACGGCTGGCGAACGGCGACAGCGTCGCCAACATCGCCGACGCGCTCGGCTATGCGACGCCGAGCAATTTCATCGCGATGTTCCGCCGCGCGTTCGGCGATTCGCCCGCGCACTACTTCGCGAAGCGCAAGCAGCCGTAACGCGGCGCGGAATCGCACGACGCCCTATCACCCCTGCCAGTACTGCGCGCGCGGCGACGTCGCTATAGTCGCCGTGCGACCGGCCGGTCGGTCGCTCAATGTGACCTGTGGAGGATGTCGATGTCGAATGCCGTCGGATCGGACAACACGCCGATCGTCTCCGAGCAGCAGCTCGCCGATCATCTGGCCGCCGGCTGCAAGCCGGCCGCGCGGTTCCGGATCGGCACCGAGCACGAGAAGTTCGTCGTGGCCCGCGCGACGCACGCGGCCGCGCGTTACGAGGGATCGTCCGGCATTGCCGCGGTGCTCGAGCGGCTGCGCGGCGACGGAACGCCGATCGTCGATGCCGGCCAGGTCGTCGGCGTGATCCAGCGCGACGGCGCGGCGATCTCGCTCGAGCCGGCCGGCCAGCTCGAACTGTCGGGCGCGCCGCTCGATACGCTGCACGACACGCACGCCGAACTGCATGCACACCTCGCCGCGGCCCGCGCGGCATGCGATCCGCTCGGCCTGCGCTGCGTGCCGCTCGGTTTTCACCCTCACCTGTCGCGCGAAGCGCTGCCGTGGATGCCGAAGCAGCGCTACGGGATCATGCGGCGCTACATGCCGCGCGTCGGCACGCGCGGGCTCGACATGATGCAGCGCACCTGCACCGTGCAGGTCAACCTCGATTTCGCGTCGGAAAGCGACATGGCGCGCAAGATGCGCGTGTCGCTCGCGCTGCAGCCGGTCGCGACCGCGCTGTTCGCGAATTCGCCGTTTCGCGACGGCCGCCCGTCGGGCCTGCTGTCGACGCGTGCGCACACGTGGCTCGACACCGACGAGGATCGTTGCGGCGCGCCGGCCCTGTTCCTGTCGCGCAGCTTCGGCTTCGAGCGCTACGTGAGCTGGCTGCTCGACAACGTGCCGATGTATTTCGTGCGGCGCGGCGATCGTTATGCGGAGGCGACCGGGCACACGTTCCGCGATTTCATGCGGCGGCGCATTCCGCATCTCGAAGGCGAGACGCCGACACTGGGGGATTTCGCGGACCACCTGACGACGGTGTTTACCGAGGTCCGGCTCAAGCGCTATCTCGAAATGCGCGGCGCCGATGCCGGCTCGCCCGACATGATGGTCGCGTTGTCCGCGTTCTGGACCGGCCTGCTGTACGATCCGGCCGCGCTGTCGGAGGCCGAGACGCTGGCGGCCGGGATCGACCGCGGCACGCTGCTCACGCTGCGTCGCGACGTGCCGCGTACCGGGCTCGACACGCGCGTCGACGGCCGTTCATTGCGCGCGCTGGCGGCCGACGCGCTTGCGATCGCGCATCGCGGCCTGCGTGCGCGGGCGCGCCGGGACGCGGCCGGCCACGACGAATCGAGGTATCTCGCCCCGCTCGACGCGATCGTCGCCGGCGCGCCGACCCAGGCCGAGCACTGGCTGGCCCGCTATCGCGACGCATGGGCCGGCGACGCGACGCGGATTCATGACGAAGCCGCCGTCTGAGCGCAGCGCGCCGGGCCGCTCACGCGCAGCACGCGAGCAGCGGCTCGTGTGCGAACTCGACGCCGGGCGGCAGCGCATGGCCGCGTCGCCGCGTACGCACGGCGTGAGCGAGCGTCTCGAAGAGCCGCGCGGTATCGGCGAACGACAGGCACGCGTCGGTGATGCTCTGCCCGTAGCGCAGCGGCACGCCGGGCACGAGGTCCTGCCGCCCTTCGATCAGGTTCGACTCGATCAGCACGCCGACGATGCGCGTATCGCCGGCCGCCACCTGCGCGGCGACTTCCGCGCCGACACCGAGCTGGTTGCGGTATTGGCGGCGGCTGTTGCCGTGACTGACGTCGATCATCACGCGCGGCGCGACCTGCGCGCCGGTCATGCGCTCGCATGCCGCATTCACGGCGGCCGCGTCGAAATTCGGCTCGCGCCCGCCGCGCAGCACGACGTGCGTGTGCGGATTGCCGGGCGACGCGGCCGCGCATAACCGGCCATCCGCATCGATCGACAGGAACCGGTGCGGATGCGCCGCCGCGCGCATCGCATCGACGGCCACCTGGACGTTGCCGTCGGTGCCGTTCTTGAAGCCGATCGGGATCGGCAGCGACGACGCCAGCTCGCGATGCACCTGCGACTCCACGGTGCGCGCGCCGATCGCGCCCCACGCAACCAGATCCGCGAGGTAGCGCGGCGACAGCGGATCGAGAAACTCGGTCGCCGCCGGCATCTCCGCACCGTTGATGTCGCACAGCAGCGCGCGGGCCGCCTGCAGCCCGGCATCGATCCGGTCGCTGCCGTCCAGCAGCGGATCGTTGATCAGCCCTTTCCAGCCGATGGTCGTGCGCGGCTTCTCGAAGTACACGCGCATCACGATTTCCAGCTCGTCGGCGAAGCGCGCGCGTTGCAGCGCGAGCCGTGCCGCGTAGTCGCGCGCGGCGGCCGGATCGTGCACCGAGCACGGACCGGCGATGACCACGAGCCGGTCGTCCGTGCCGTCGAGCACGTCGACGATCGCACGGCGGGTCGTATGAACGGTGCGCGACGCGCGCAAGGCCGGCGGCAGCGCGCGGGCCAGATCCGCAGGGGACGGCAAGCGCAGCACGGCGTCGCGGTTTGTCGTCCAGGCGTTTGCATGCATGGGGACTGCCCTCCTGTCGATAATGAACGGGACTTTTTACTACAGCGCGACTGTATTGAATGGCGCTTTTGGTGCGCAACTAACACATTTATCAGTTTCTAATTCATAACCTTATGAATGAGGGAAATAAGCGTCGAATTCGATAATTCCGGCATCTGTCGTGCTGGGTTGCAGGAGGCGAAGGCGGTCGGTCATTCGATTTTCATTTGGAAATCAGGGGAGCGATCCGGTTGAAGGGAAGTCTTGATTTTCCGGGGCTCCACGCGGGGTTGCTATTCGTTCTGATAGTGGCGGCCCGATAGTCGTTCGATTAATTTTCGGATGCCCGACAGGCCACTCGGGCAAGAAAATATAAATCAACCCAGTCATTGCGGAGAATCACCATGGCGAAGCGACATTACGAAACGCCCATTCACGTCAAGTATCGCGATACGGATTCGATGGGGCATGTGAGCAGTCCCGTCTATTACGACTATCTGCAGCATTCGTACCTCTGCTACATGTTCGACCTGCTCGGCCTGCCGCGCAGCGAGAAGCTGCCGCACATCATGGTGAAGACGCAATGCGAGTACCTCGCACCGGCGCAATTCGGCGACAACCTGACGATCCGCTCGAGCATCGTGCGCTTCGGCAGCAAGAGCTTCGATCTCGAACACCTGATGGAGCGCGACGACCAGACCATCGTCGCGCGCGGCGTGTCGACGCACGTGATGTTCGATTACGCGAACAACACGACGCTGGCCGTGCCCGACGAATTCAAGACGCGCGTGCTCGAATTCCAGGGTTCGCTGTGAGCCGCGCTCACGCGGTCGGGAGCGACACGTGAACTGCCCGGTGGCGCGCGCCCGGCGCCGGATCGGCGCGATCGTCGAGCGGCGTGACGATCGTGCGATCGTGATCGTCCGTCAGGCGGCGCAGGCGCTGCTCGAGCCGGCTGCGCTCGAGCGGCACCGTGTGCTCGCGTACCGCCACGAGGACGAGCTGGAGGTGCTGCTGCAGCCGTGCGGCGGCGCGCACGACGGCGTGCGGCCGCTGCTCGGCCGGTTGCGGGACGCCGGCGTGGCCGTCGCGCTCGACGCGGCGACGCTCGCGCACGATGCGTCGCTGCTCGAGTTCGCGAGCTGGGTCACACGGTGTACGACGCCGGACGGCCCGGCGGCGGCACGTGACGACACGGTCGTGCCTGGCGGTGCGCTGCTCTACGGGCTGGTCGTGCGATGGCGCGACCGGCACGGGCGACGGGGGGGCGGACCGCACGCCGCGGACCATTGCGGCGGAGGCGGCCGAACACCTCGCAGCGGGCAATCCCGACGAACAGGTGCTCGGCGCGCTGCTGGACGCCGACGACGCGTCGACCGGCGCGGCGCTCGATACGCTGTCGGACGCGGTGCGCACGCGGCGGATCTGCCTGGCGACGCGGGCCGGCTGGCCGCTCGCCCGGCGGCTATGAGCGCCGTCGTCGTGACGGCCGGTGCGCGTGCGCTGCCCGCTCGCGCGTTCCTGGTCGGCATGATGGGCGCGGGCAAGTCGACGCTCGGCCGTGCACTGGCGGCATCCCTCGGCTGGGGGTTCGCCGACAGCGACGACGAGATCGAGCGGCGCACGGGCCGCTCGGTCGCCGCGCTGTTCGACAGCGTCGGCGAACGCGGTTTCCGGCTGCTCGAAACGCATATCGTCGACGAACTGACGCAGCGCGCGAACGTGATCGTGGCGACCGGCGGGGGCGCGATCCTGAATCCGCGCACCCGCGCGCGCCTGAACGAACGCGGCTGCGTGGTCTACCTGCATGCGGATCCCGATGCGTTGTGGCGCCGGACCCGCGACGACACGCGGCGGCCGCTGCTGCAGGTGGCCGAACCGCGGCAAACGCTCGCCGCGCAATACCGGATGCGCGACCCGCTGTATCGCGAATGCGCGCATGCGCTGGTCGACACGACCGCTCACGGTGTCGCGCGGGCGACGGCGGACGTGCTGACGGTGCTGTTGGCGCGGCTGAACGCGCCGGATTGACGGCGCGTGTTCGCTGCCCTGCCCTGCGAGGTGACCCCCTGTTCGATGTCGGAAGCGTTTTTGAAGTGACGAGTTTGGATATTCAATCGTGGTGTTGTGATAAGAAAAGTTATCTCGCTGCCATCACTGAAATTCGCATCCCTCTCTCTGCCATCGCCGGCGCTAACCGGCCGCCGGCGCCGGAATCGGCGAATGTTTGCCGCTCGCGATGAAGCGCTGCAGTTGCTCCCACGCCTCTAGGTAGCGAAGCCAGTTGCTCGTCGTGCAGCACTAGCACGCGCTCGACCACCATCTGCTCGTGGTCGAGCAACAGGCAGGGCTGATCCTGCTCGATGCGCTTGATACACGCGTCGAGCGCGGCCTCGGCCTGGCGGTGAGTGGACATCATCGCCCGCCGCGGTCTCGCCCCGCATAAAGTACGCGAGGTAGACGACCCGGATCAGGCAACAAATCTGGCCGAAATCGCCGCGCCCGGCGCGAACCGTCGCCAGGGCGAGATGGTTTTCGAGCGACAGCGCGCGCACCTTGGTCGTTGCCAGCGGAAACAGCATTTCCTTCGTGCGCGGTGGCCGCGGGGGCCGGGATAAAGCTTGCTTGCTCATCGATCAAAACGATTCGTTCTTTCAATCCGCCCGGCATGGCCAGGCGCCCCGATACGTTACGCTTCAACGGCCATGATTTGCAACCGGCCGTTGCGGTCGGTCACCTTGCGTCGCATCGAGAACAGCCGCCCGCAACCCGCGCATGCCCACCCGCGACCATCGACCTGCTGCGCACTGCCGACGCGACCGCAAAACGGACACGGCGTCGCTGCTGTCGGTTCGACGCCCAACCGGATCCGCGCCGAAAGACTGCCACTCGGTTCGAGCCGATCCGCAAATTCGGTGAACATGTTGTGCCACTTCTGGACCATCCCATGGCTCGTGCCGACAAGGTCCGCCACCTGCATGACCGACAACGGCAGCGACAGGTGCCGAATGAACAGGCGCATGCGCTCGAGCGAGCTCATCTTCGTGTTGACGAACGGTGTGCCCCGGCGCCGAGTGAATTTGGTTCCGCAATTTGCGCATTTGAACCGCGGGAAGGCGCCGTTCGGGCATTCATCGAAACGCGTCTGGTGACTGCCGCAGTCCGGACAACGCGGGGGCCAATGGCTGAGCGAATTCAGTTCGTCGAATTCGCGCGTCAGACGGGCCGTCAAGGCGAGGTCTTCGCATGCGCCGATTTCGGTGAAGGCCAGTGGCGCAGGTTCCAGTTCGGTGGGGCGGCCACCGAGCTTCACGCGGCGCTCCCACTTGCCGCTCGGGTCGAGCCGCAACAGCCACGCGCGCCAGGCCGCCACACGTTGGCTGATGTCATTCGACAGGCTGCCCATGCGTTCACCCGCATCCGTGCACGAGATCGGCTGCGACAGCAGGGACACGAACAAATCGAGCTTCTTGAGGTGCTTCTCGCCGAGCGGGGTGTTGGCGGTGCGGCTAAAGTAACGCCGGCAAGTCTTGCACTCGAACATCGGTAGCCGACCGATGGGCCGCGTTCGAAATCCCGCGCTGGTGATGTGGCCGCCGCCACAGCGCGGACAGCGGGGACGCGGTTCGTGACTCGCGGACAAGATCTTGTCGAGCTGGGCGGTCAGAAATGCCGTCAGTTCCTTGTCCTCGCCAGCGGTATCGGATCGGCGAAGTGTCGGGTGGCTCGATCGGGCGTTCATCAGAACTGGGCGGTTAGCTGGAATCCGAGCGTGACCCGGTTCGTCGGAAAACCGGAGGGCTTGTACACCGGCGTGCCGGCAAACAGGTCATAGCCGTACCCGCCGAAACGCGTCGCGACGCTGCCCTTCACGCCGATCACCGCGCCCGCCAGTTGCGTGCCGACCAGCGCGACCGGCTGCGGGCCCCATACGCGACCATAGTCGAGTCCCGCATAAACTGCCTGCCCCGTCTGCCCGATCGGCGCCTGCAATTCGTTGCGCCAGTAGAATCCGCGTGCTGCGGCGAGCATCGTCTCGCCATCGAACCCGCGCACCGTATAGCGACTGCCAATCGTCAAGTCATCAATGTAGTAAAGCGTGTTTCCGGTGTACTGACCGTGGAATGTGCCGACATAGCGAAATGGCTGCTTGCAGATGGCAAACGGCATCGACAAGTTCGCGTCGAGCACCGCCATTTTGAAGCGATAGGCCGGCCCGCCACCCGCCGCCAACGTATCGCCCTGAGCGCCCAATCCACCGACACCTTGACGATATGCAAGTGAGCCGTCGAACTGCGCGCCGCCGAAGTAGTGGCGATCGGTCAGGCCGAGTTCGATCATCGTGTTATTGCGGCGCTGCTGCGAGATCTCGGTGTCTTCGATAAAGCTTTGTCCAAAACGGCGCGACAGGCGAGCGTAGGCGCCGAACACGTCGTTCTGGCTGCGCGCCAATACGCGGGCAAGCTTGAAATCGACCGTCTTCGAATTGCCGCTCGCGACGAATGTCTGATTCACGCCAGCAATCTGCTGGTAGTACGTGTTCGTGTAAGCGGACAGCGTGGCCGTCCAGTAGCCCCACGGAATTGAATAGAAGCCGTTCCAGCCGTGCGAGCCGAGGCGCTTGTCACCAAATTCCAGATCCTGGCTCACGCCGACGTTGAAAATGTCGTTCAGGCCGAGCGGATTGTCGATGCCGAGCGACAGATTGCCCTGCAGCTTGCCAGTCGCACGCGTGCCGGAGTTGTCTACGGACGCAACGACGGTCCACGGTTTGCCGCGCTTCACGTCGAGTACGACATCACTTTCGCCTGGCAGCTCGGCCGGCACGATCTGCATCGAGACGTCCTGGCTCGACACGCGTTTCATTTGCTCAAGGCCTTGTTCGAGATCGCGAACGTTCAGCAGTTCACCGTCGTCCGTTGGAAACGCGGTCTTCCACGTGCCGCGCAGTTTCTCGTCGGCGAAGCGCACGTGGCGGATCACCCCGGGGATCAGCGAAAACTTGAGGGTGCCGGTCGAAAGATCTTGTTCTGGCAGCAGCACGCGCGTCGTGACATACCCGCGCGCCAGGATCGCTTGCGACAGGCCTTTGACCAACATGTCGAGCCCCTGTTTGCCGACACACTGGCCGGTGTAGTGCTCAAGCCATTCGCGCGCGAAGGCGAAGCGGTCCATCGGCAACGTCGACGCGCCCTGCGCCTTCGCTGCGCTGGGCAGCGCGTCCGGTACGTCGAGAGCAAACCGGTCAACGCGAAAACACGGAGTTTCGGCCGGAATCGCGGGATATGCTTCGATGCGCGGCACCTCAGAACGAACCGAAGGCGCATGCACCGCGGCGTCGCGCTGCTGCGCATCGCGTTGCTGTTGCGCCTGGCGCTCCTGCTCCGCATTCGCGCGCGCAGCAGCGGCTTGGTCTGTCGGCGTCGGGGCTTGCTGCGCCTGCACGGCCACCACCATTAAGGCGACGAAGGGTACGGCCGCCAGCTGTCTGGTTATTGTCATTTGATGGTTAGTTTTTTACTGGCCCTATACCGTGGCTATTTGGCCACTTTGCCGATCTCAATCGTAAACACAAGGCCTTCAAAATCCGGATCACCCATCCCGTCGCTGCAATGGAATGTGATATGCCGATCGTCTTTTTTCACCAACATTCCAGCATTTGCATTCCATGCATGCGAAACGTCATCACATTTCAAAACATTCCAAACTTTAAGGACGGCCTTCCCACCACTCTTAATCATGACATTCATCGGAATATGTTTCGGGCCATGATCCGCCCATATAACAAAATCCGTCAGAATTTGATTGTTAATCTCAATGCCACAATTCGACGCCTTTATATTTGTCGTTTTTTATAAAAATCAAGGGGCAGCACTGTTTCACCAGAAGATTCATCGATCTCATACAAACCGTATATCTCCCGACCGTCAACTTCAATTTTGGGTGCTCTAGCTTCTTGGAAACGCTGAGCTAATGAGAGGTTCGTCATGTCAATATCCCGGTCTGCGATACGGATCTACTTTTGCACGGTCTTGCGGCCACCGAGGCACGAATTCTTTCCCACCATCACGGGCGGGGACGGGCTCGTGACTCGGTTCGATCGGAATGTCGTTCAAGACATCGATTGGCTCTCCATCACCTCTATTGAAGTTGCGACCCCGAAAATACAAACATAGCCTTACAGCCATCTTCTACGGCAAGGTACTTCACCATCATTTGCCTCATCTAATACCCTACTCACTCAATAGGATTTTCTTCCAAATATCTTTTAATATCAATTTCTGAAATTCCAGGCGCACCCGCGCTTAACCACCTATCGAATTCGTCAGGATATGATCTATACACCCTGCCGCCAGACGATTGAATCGATACATCACCTCCGAATTCTGCTAAAAAACGCAGATGATGTACCACCATAATCCAAATTCGCTTGAGTTCAGGATCCTGCGGCACGCCGCCAGACGCTTCGGAAAGATAACGCGACTCGCCCTCAACGAAGTCCAACATATCCTTTGCCCTTCCAGCGCTCAGCATTAGCCTTATAATTTCCACCTTTCCCATGATCATCTACCGATAGAATTTAACGTTATACCCATTGATCTCAACACCTTTAAATCCGAGAGAGTTCATCGATTTCCCTAGCGGAGTAGCCCAAACTGCTTGAGCCGGCGAAATCCCAGAAGAGGTCGCCGAATTGTAAGCATCACGGTTTGCATTACCCAACTGAGCAGACACTGTTTTCACCTTACCTGCTCCAACGGATTCTATTGCCTTGGAAATCATATCTGTTCCAACACCTCGCCCAGACACCGTAGTCCCGTACCAGTCTATGTGAAAATTCCCATCTGGAGAGTAACGACCAATCAGATCACTTTGCGCAAACTTGCTGTCAACAACGGAGCCATTTTTATCAAACTTCTGTCTGGCGGATAACTCGACATCTACATAACCGCCATCCTTGGCTTCAACTTTCGTGTCAAAATTCAATCCTTCCTTACCGGATGACGATGATCCATTCGAGTGAAGGACATAGTCAACGAGCCCCTTCGCCTGATCCGGAATGATTTCCGTGATCCAGTCACTGATCTTCTTGGCATCAGGCAACGGCGAAATCAACGAACCCGGTTTGATACTTGGATCCAGCTCCGTTGCCGGATCAGCAATCACACCATCACCCTTGCCTGTTGTCTCGCCCTTATACCCCGGCAGCTTGAATCCAGCGAACCAGCCTGGAACCGGTGCCATCGGTGAAATCTGATTGTTCTCCACCTCGATTTTGCCAGCACCGGTCGCCGTGGCCACATTCTGGCCCGACACGGCCGCGACGCCGGCAACCAAGCTGGCCACCAGATTGTCACGCGCTTCGCGCTCCGATGCCGACAAGTTCGTCGACGGCGCGAGCAGACTACCGAGCACGGAGCTGGTCGCCGCGCCCATTGCGCCCGCACCGCAGCTCTGGCTGCCGGCGGCCGCGCCGGCACACCCAGCAATCGCATGAAGTGCTGCACGCGCTTCTTCGCTGCCGAGGTTGTCGGCAATCTGCTTTATCTGGTTCGCACCGAGCTCTTGCAAATAGGCCACCGTGGCGTTCTGCGCGAATTGGCCCAGGCCACCTGTCACATTGCCGCCTGCGGCCACCGACAGGGCCGTGAGCACTTGTCGATACGTGCCGCTCGGTCCCCAATTGGCGTTCAGTTCGTCGGCGCGCTGCTGGGCGGCCGCGCGTTGCTCCGGCGTCAGATTCGGATTTTTCGCGGCGGCCTTTGCTGCGTCGGCTTCTGCCGCGCGATTCGCGACGAATGTCCCAGCCTGATTAGTGAACTGACTCGTAATGTCGAAGCCGGCCTGAATCTTGTCCTTGTCGAAGATCGGGGCGAGCGCACCGCCAGTGTTCGACGTATCGCGATTGACGCTGGCGACCGCTTCGGCGGCCGTCTGCCCCATCAATTGCTGCTGCTTCGCACCGTCGGTGATGGTAATGGCGCCGCCGCTGATACCGCTCTTCGTGGTGGAATTGGCATCGCCCGACGCACTGAGGGCCACCGGAGGCGCTACCTGCAATCCGCCGTCGCCCTTCGGCAGCGTCGTCCCCGGCACCGGATTCACGTTGGTCGCCGTGCCTTTCTGATCCTTGCCGATCTGCCCGCCGACACCGCCAGACAGTCCGATCGAAGACGCGTCGTACGACGCATGGTTTTCGATGTCGCTGTGCGTGAGCGTCGCAGTCGTCAAGCTGTTGACGCCGTCCTGGACGGCCTTGTCGCTGCTCGCGATGACGCCACCCTTGAGATCAGTGTTGCCTTTGACGTTGACCTGGAACCCGCCGTCGCCAGCCTTGATGCCGGACTGCTCACCTACCGCGGCGTAGTCGCTGTGCATTTTCTGCTGGTCGAAGTTTGCCGCCGCGCTGGACGAACCGCCATAACAGAAGGGCGGCACGCAGACGCTGACCGACACGCCTGCGCTTTGCTGCTTCGAATCGTAATGGTCCTTGTCCTGCAAGCTCTCGACATTCAGGTTACCGCCTACTTCGGCCACGACCTGCTTGCCTGACGCCACGGCGCCTTTCAGATTCGTATCGCCGCCTGATTTGATCGTCAGCGTATCGCCTGCGGTGACATGCGTGTTCGTCCACGTCGTCGAATCGCCGTCCGCATGTCCACGATTGCCGGCTACACCCGCATTGAGTGAGAAGCCGTTTTGCGAACCGACGGTAAATGCAATACCGACCGACGCGCTCGATCCGCTGTTGGTGGAATGCTGACTGCTGGTGCTCTGTGCGGCTTGCAGGCTCACGTCGCCGTCGGCGGCCAACAACGCCTTGTTGCCGGCCGACACCGTGCTGCCGATCACATTGATATTGCTGGCGGCGCCTGCGCCTGACGCTGCGATCGTGACGTTTCGACCTGCCGATACCGTGCTGCCAACGGCTGTGCTGGCCTGCGCCTGCGACTGGTTGTCGCTCTTGCTTGCGCCCAACGAAATACTGACCCCGACGCTCGTCGGCGATTGCGCCGGGTTACCGCTCGCGGCGCCATCATAGAGGTTCTTCGCTGCCAGCCCGGTGGTGGCCGCTGCCAATGCCGTCAGGCGGGCATCGCCTTTGGTGTGCTGCGCGGCCTCGGCCATTTGCCGGCCCGTCTGTACCGCGGCCACAACCGGATTGGTGAATCCGACCGACAGGCCGGCCTGGCGGAACTGTTGCTGCTCCGCCTGGCTCATCGTGTCGTAAGCCGAATCGATCGTGACGGTCTTGCCCACCACGGCGAGATCGTTGCCGGCATGGAGAAGACTACCTGTCGCATGCATATCGTTGCCGGCGCTCACAGTCAGATTGCCGTCGAGCGCGCCGATCGCGCTGCCGTTGTTCTTCACGCTGGCGGACTGCTGCTTGTCCGATTGCGACCGCGAACCGATTGAAACCGACAGGCCGCCATTCGACAGCAGGCCGGACTCCTGCTTTTCGTAGTACGTGAACGACCGGATCGTATCTTGCGAGGTCTTAATGTTGACGTCGCGCGTGGCCTTCAGGGTCACGTCGGTCGTGCCGACGATGTTGCTGCCCGTCACGTTGATGTCTCGGCCGCTTGCAACCGTTACACCATCCGCCGAGACCGTGCTGCCCTGGCTGTAGGTTGCCGTCTGGTCGATCCCGCTGGCGACCTTCACGCCGCTTACGACATTGCTGTGGCTATGCGTTTCGTGCGAATTCAGCTCGTGCGTCTCGGTTGCCGCACCGACGTTCACATCGCCGGCCGCCAGCAGGTTCGCGTTGCCCTTATCGAGGCTGATCGTGCTACCGGAGAGCGTTATATCCTTGCCCGACACGATATTGACCGTGTCGCCACCCTTGAGCGTCGTACCGGTCAGCGCCTGATCGGACGTGTGCAACGTCTCCGCGTAGCTGCCGTGACTGTCGCTGCCCGAACTGTTGCTGTTCACCGTCGACGTCGTGCTCGCCGCGCCGAGCGTCACGTTGCCCTTGGCCGCGATCGTGCCGCCCTTGCCGAGGTCGATTTGTGCGCCTTTGGCCGTCAGATCACCGCCCACGACGACGTTCGACTGCCCACCGACCGTCACCGAGCTGCCGGTGACCATGTTGATGTCGGTGTTCGACACACCGTTGGCCCGCTGCACGATCTTGTGCTCGCCGGTCTGGGCCGCACCGAGATCCCAGTTGCCGCCGACGTTCATCCCGAGATTGCCGCCGACCGACAGGTTGCCCGCGTTCTGCTGGAAGTTGCCGCCGGTGACGATCGACGCATTGCCCGCGACGTCCAGTTTGGCGGTTGGCCCGAGCGTCGTCACCACGCTCGTCGCGCCATCGCGGCTCACGCGTGTGTTCGTCTTCGTCGCCGTATCGAGAATCAGGTCCTTGCCGGCGTCCAGCTGCAGACTGCCGGCTTTGACGCTCGCCGACGTCAGATCGATGTTGTTCTCGGTCTTCAGCGACATCAGCCCGCCGCTTTGCAGCGCGCCGAACGCGTTGTCGATCTGCTTACCCTGGATCGCCAGCGTGTTGTCCGCCTTGATCGTTCCACTGTTCGTGAACGACTGCGCGTTCTGGAAATCGATATTCGTCGCGCTAATCAACGGACCGTTGACGTTCTGCTGGCTGGCCTTCGCGAGATACACGACCGGCACCAGCACCGACTGACCGTCGACCACGCGCGTTTCAATCATGATCACGTTGCTGGTCAGCTTCGACACCTGATCGGCCGACAGGCTCGCGCCGATCGGCAAATCGAGCGACTTCGACAGATCCGCGCCTGCTGCCATCAGCGATTGATACATCGTCTGCAAGTCTGCGTACGGTCCGAGCACTGCCTTGCCGGTCAGCGCCGTGACTTCGTTGCGCACGAGCTGCTGCTCGTAGAAGCCGTCACCAAGTCGCTTCGGAATGTGCGTGAGATCGACGCCGAGCTGCCCGAAGAAGTAGTCGCTCGAAATGAAGTTCTTCTGGTTCGTGAATGCCGGGTTCGTCTCGATCACGTAGTTCGCATTCGGCGCGGTAGTCGGCCGGTAGAGCCCACCCTGCGGAATCGTGAGGTTGTTCAGCACGTTCAGCGCCGTCGCACTGGCGATGATCGGATCGACCGGCGCCGACGGACCGCCATGCACGGCCGATGCACCCGATTTCGCGCCGTCCGCGTTACCGCTCAGGTTGGTGGGCGTGAGGCCCGGCACCGACTGTCCCGGCAGCAAGCCGAGCGACGGAATCGATGCGTTGCCCGCCGTGTTGCTGACGCTGACGCCCGTGCCCGAAATCGTACCGTTCGAGCTCATCGTCGAAAAGTAGCCCGGCAGCTTGTAGTCCTTGATCGACGCCGGTGCTGCCTGCGTATAGCCGCCCGGGCGGCTACCGACGAACGGCGCATTGCCGAACGGCAATTTCCAGTCGTATTCGCTGTTGTCGTAGTTGTTGTAGTGATACTGCCCGGAGTAGGAAACCGTCACGCCCGGCAGTTTCTGCCCGGACGCGGCCCAGCCATCGGCGTCGTAGTGGACCGGCATGTTGATGTCGTCGACCGCCGTGATGTTGCTCCAGTAGTTTTGCAGCGTGCCGACCGACGACGCATCGATCTTGCCACCGGACACGATCTGGGCAGCCGGGCTGATGTCCGTCACGGTCGTCGCCGTCGCGCTGTCCGCATAGTAGGTCGTGAACTGATACGTACTGTTCCACTGCCCGCCGTGAGGCGGCTCGGTGTAGACGCCGCCGATGCTGTCCGGATCCTTCACGCCGACTTGACCCGTGCGGCCGCTGATCGGAATACCGAACTAGCCGAGCAGCGACGGATCGATCGCGCTGGTCGACGTCTTCATCACGCGACGCGTGCTCGTTATCTTGTCCGCATGCAGGTCCATGTCGCCTTCGGACTGGATCAGGGCAGACACATTGTTGACCAGCGCGGCGTTCGTGTAGTTGCCGTTCGCGTCCTTGCCGCCGCCCAGCACGACCTTGCCCATGCCGAAGATAGCGGTCGTCGCCATCGAATCTGTCGCAGTCGTGTCGTCGCGGTTTTCGATGTCGTGCGCGAGGATCTCCAGCGTGCCGTTGCTGTCGGATGCACCGATCAGCGCGGTCGGCCCGAGGTTCGAGATCGTGTTCGTCGCGTTGAGCGAGGCGCTGGCGCCCACGAGCGCGCCGGTATTGATCAGGTTGGTCGATTGCGTATGCAGCAAGCCGCCGGCAGTCAAGGCGCCCACGTTGACGATGTTGCCGGCGTTGACGCTCAGGTTGTTGACCGATTGCAGGTTCGCGTTGTTCGTGAAAGTGCCGGGCAGCGTGAAGGCGAGATCGTGACCGACGTTGAACTGTGTGTCGGATGCCGCCGTGTAATCGCCCTGCAGGTTCACGTTGGCGTCGTGCGTCGCGCTGTATGTGCCGCCGCCCTGCAGCGTGGCCGCCGCGACCGACAGATCATGCGTCGAGCTGATCTGACCATTGGTATTCGTGATCGCGCCGGTCGTCGCGACGTCCACGTCGCCATTCAAGTTCGTGACGTTGCCAGCGACGTTGCCAATGCGGCCGCCGCTGTTGTCCAGGGTGTTGCCCTGAACATGTAGCGATGCGCCGCTGAGTTGACCGCCCTGCGTGTTGCTGATCGACGCTGCGCTGACCGTCACATCGCCGTTGCCGGTAATCGCGCCCATGCCCGCTACGCCGCCGGCATGGCTGTTCGTGATCTGGCTGCCGCCTTGCACCGTCATCTTGCCCGCACCGAGACCGACAATGGCGCCGTCCGCGTTGTCGATCGAGGCCGATTGAATGGCGAGCGTGCTGGTGTCGCCCGCAACCGATTGCCCCGCCTGAATGTGGCCGCTTCGGTTTGACAGAGCACCGCCGTTCTTCAGCGACAGCGATGCGTCCGATCGCAGCAGACCCTGTGCGTTGTTCACGTCACCCGCAATCGTAGCGTTGATGCCGCGCTGCGCGGCGAGGATACCGCTCGCGTTGTTCCAGGCAGCTGCGTTGACGATCGCTTGCCCTTTCGTCACGATGGTGCCCGACGCGTTGTTCAGCGCGCTGGCTCCATTGCCCGGCGCAATCGTCAGCGTGCCGGCGCCGGCATGCGTAATGGTGCCGCCTGCGTTGTTCAGCTCGGCCGGCGTGAGCGTCAGGTCCGTCGCGTTGGTCTGGATCACTCCGGCCGCCGAGTTGTCGAGCGTGCCGCTGACGTTCATCCGCATCGCCGACGATCCATACTGCGTGATCGTACCGCCGTGGTTCACGAGATTCGCGGCCGTCAGCGCGAGGTGATTGGCCTCCAGCTTGCCGCCGCTGTTGTCCAGCGTCGAATCGGCGGTAACCGACAGGTTCGGCCCGACGATCGAACCGCCCTGGTTCGTCATCGAGTCCGCGTGGATCGTCGCGTTCGTGCTCGCGCCGATCTGGCCGCCATCGTTCGCGAGCGTACCGCTCGCGACGTTCAGATCCGTGTTCGACAACAGCTTGCCGCTCGCATTGTTCAGCGTGCCGACGACGGTTGCCGTCAGTCCGTTCTGCGCGTTGATCGAGCCCGCTGTGTTGTTCAGCGTGCCGGTTTGTGCGACGACGCGCCCGTTGCTGGCGATCGCGCCACCGGCGTTCGACACCGAACCCGTACCGCCGCCAAGCGTCAGCGTGCCGTTGCCCGCATGCGTGATCGTCCCGCCATCGTTGACGAGCACGGCAGGCGCGAGCGTCAGGTCAGTACTGTTGGTTTGCAGCGTGCCGCCATTCGAGTTGTCGAGCGTGCCCGACACGTTCACGCTCGTCGCGCCCGCGCCGGTCTGCGTGATCGTGCCGCCGTGGTTCACGAGGTCGGTCGCGTTCAACGACACCTGGTGAGCCTGCACGGTGCCCGCGCTGTTATCGAGCGTTGTTCCACTGACCGTTGCCGTCTGGCCGACGATGGAGCCGCCGTTGTTGATCAGGCGCGCGCCCGCATCGACAGCGACGTTTTGCGCAGCCTGCAGCGTGCCGCTGCCGTTGTCGACCGACTGGCCCGATACCCGCAGATTCGTGTTGGATGTGATCGCGCCGCGATTGACAACGTTTGCGCCTTGGACCGACACATCGCCGTTGCCGCCGATGACACCGCCTTGCGCACCGTTCGCGGTGGTACCCGCCGCATTGGTCAATTGGCCGCTCGTCGTCACCGACAGGCCATCGCCATTGAGCAACGTGATACGACCCGCCGTGTTGTCCAGCGACGCACCGGCCACCGTCATGCCAGCCGCACTTTGAAGAGTGCCCTGGTTGTTTGCAATAGCGCCGCCACGCAGGTCAGCCGTGCTTTCGGATACCAGTTCGCCGGACTGGTTGGCGATCTGGCCAGCCACGTTGACTGACAACCGCCCCTGCGATGAAACCTTGCCATTCTGGTTCGACAGATTGCCGCCGGTCAGCGTCGTGCTGCTGCCGCTCGACAGGCTACCGTGATCGTTGATCACGGTGCCAGATGCGTTCGCCTGGATGGCGCCCTGCGCACTCGTCGTCGCGTTCGACAGGTTCAGGTCGCCGGCTGTCGCGTTCAGCGACAGATTGCCGTTCGCTGCCGTCTGGGAACCGGCGAGATTCACGCTGGCGCCGGTCAGCGACGCGTTGCCGCCCGCTACGTTCTGGCCGATCGCGCTCAGTTGGCCCGACGCCGTCAGGCTCAGGTCGCCACTGTGCCCAACGGAGCCGTCGCTGTTCACGCCAGCACCGAGGGTGCCGGTCGAATTGACGCTGCCGGCATTTACCGTCGTATTCTGCTGCGCCGCGAGCGTCCCGCTGTTCGTGAGATCGGCGGTTGTGCTGGCCGACAGCGATTGCTGCGCGTATGTCGTGCCGCTATTCTGGACGCCACCCGCTGCCGACAGCGCCAGATTGCCGCTTGCCGTGGTCTTGCCGGTGAGCACGAGCCGGCCGTTCGACTGCAGCGTCAGGTCGCCTGCCTGCGCCGCGATTGTCCCGGCGTTGGCGACCCCCACACCAAATTCGTTCGACGCGAGGACGATCCTGTTGGCATACATGCCGCCCAACTGGCTCACGTCGATCGCGACCGCCGGGGCTGGGCCGTCGCCGGTGATCGGCGTCGCGGCAAGCGTGTCGTGACTGACCTGAGCCGCGCCTGCGATCACATTCAGGTTTTTCGCATAGATCGCGGCATTGGCCTGTACCGCGCGGGCAATAAGATCGACCTGATCGGTACCGGTTGCATTCAAGCCGGCACCCGAGACGGTCACGAGCCCGCGGTTGACGTTGTATCCGGCGAGCGAACCATCGGCGCCGTAGAACGGCACGCCGGTCGTCAAGGTCGCGCGACTGGTATTCAGGAACGTTCCCCCGTCCACGAAAATCCCGGACGGGTTAGCGATGACCAGCTCCGCGCGAGTGCCTGCGATCTCCACGGCGCCGCGAATTTGAGAGGGGTTCGGGCTGTTGACCTGGTTGACGATGATCCGCGCGGCCTGCCCGGCTCCGTAATTCGGGTTGCCGTTGATCCAGCCCGCTTGCTGCGTCTGAACCATCGTGGCCGAGTTGTTCAGGATCGCGCCAGCCTTTTGGACATCGAACTGGTTGTAGGTGTTGACGGATACGCCGGCCCCCGAAGGCTTGGCCACGTTGACTTGGGGCAAGCCGTTTGGCGTCTGGATCACCTGCGTGCTGGTGCCGGGCGTCGGGATGATCTGCGCATCGGACAGCGTAGGTAGCATGCCGAGTGCGGCGACGCCCGCCACCACGACGCGTGCGCTGGACGTCGACGACCGCCGCCGCCGCGCGCGAGCTTCGCCTGTTGCGGATTTCCCTTCAGCTGCCGCTGTCTCCGCGACAGCCACCACCATACCCCGACACCTGGAAAACACCAGGCGATGCGTATTCTTGTTCATTCTCGTCGACGCGGCCCGCGTCCATTCGTTGGTTTATTGGACGCGAGCTTACCGAAACGCTGACAAACGACTCTCAACAATTGCCAAACCGTTGACGGAAAACCACAATTTCCGTCTTTTCAGACGTATCTGATTGACGCGGCGCCTAGACTTTCCGGCCGCTCTCCGGAGTCTGCGCTGAGGGCCAACACGTGCGGCTCATCATCGAAGCGTGGCAAGAGCCTTGTTGATTTGCGCATCGATCTCATCGGCGAGGTTAACCCATTCGGCGGTCACCCGCCGGGCGCTCGGCGCCGTCTGTATCGAATGCAAGCATGCGGACACCTCGCGGCATCCGACCAGTTCGACGCGCATCATGCCGCCAATCGCCGCGGCTTCACGCTTTGCGTTATCGGCCAACTGTCCATCGCGACGCAGCCGATCCACCCAATCGGCAAGATCGTCAGTCCAGTCGCGCAAGCGATACAGGCGTCGCCCGAATGACGGCGTTCCCGTGAAATCGGGATTGAAATGAGCTAAGCGCGCTTCTTCCCCAACCGAGGTCGTCACCACGAGTCGATCAGCTTTGTCGTCGATCGCTTCGAGTCGAACGCTGTCAACGAAGGTGATCACGTCCGGCAACAGCTCTCGCTTGAGGCGCGACCAGCGTCCGGACGTCACGCGTGAAACTGGCTGCCATGTCCTGCGACGCCTGTTCGGGTGTCAACGGCTCGCAGGTTTGCCACAATTGTTCGACTTGTTGCTCACGCATCGTCGCGTCTGGGAACAATGCGATGTCCCATGCGTAGAGGCAGATCTGAGTCCCTTTGCAACGCAACTCGAAAATCACGCATTCCGAGCACGCGCGCCTGAACATAGGTGCGGAGGCAATCGGCAGGGTTGCGAGCGGCAACGTTGGTTTCGTGATCTGCGAAGTGATCTTCTTGCCCATGGGATTTCTCTTGTCGAGGACAGCAGGCGGCGCAACCTTAAGCGGATCTTTCCAATGCGTGTCGACGGGCTTCACGATCCATCCGGACAGCGCCGGGCTATCCCAAGTGTCGTTCGTAATAGCGTCGCGTCAACGCCTTGCGGTACTCAGACTTCATCGGGCGAGCCCTGTCTGGCGACCAACCGCCGCCTCCGTAACTGCCACCACAGAACGCGCATCGATACGGCGACTCGAGCAGCCGAACATTCACGACGTAGGGGGCCTCGTAGCCACAGCGGCGGCACGCGGTTTCCAGTTGCCGATAATGAGCCGGACAGGTGTTGAATTTCAGCATCTGGTGCACCACGCTATGATAGTCGCGCGCAATACATCTGCGGCAGTGACGAAACAGCGAGCTGTATTGGCGCCGCTGACTCGGGTGCAGCAGCCCGATCTCGAGCGACGCATAGGGAATACCGAGGACGCTGTGCAGTCGCGCAACGCTGACACCCCCGAGCTGCGGTACTACGCCCTCGTACGGATCGATGTCGGGACCCATCACACGCGCCACAACGTGGCCGGGTAATGCATTTACCTTCTCGAATTTCCACAAAATCGATACGAGCGATTCGCAGAGATCCAGCCAGCGCTTATTGAACACGTAGCCCATCGACGGTGTCAGCTTTTGCTCGTCGAGCGTCAGGATCGGCAGGCGCGGCGGTTGGAGCGACGCTCCACTACGCCGTGGCGAGGGCGTGGCCGGTCGTATCGAGCGAGCGATAGCCGGCGTCGAAAGCCTGCTGCAGATAGAACCGCGTAAAACTCCAGCCGCTCGTCTCCGGATACGCAGTCTGGTCGTAACCGTTCAGACACATCGCGACATCGTCGACGTTGCGAATCCCGTAAAACGGCAGCTCTTCCACCATCAGGCGCGCGACGATCTGCGTCTTACCGGCAATCTGCAGAGCGGTTTTCTGGAAGAGCAGTTCTTGTTGGCCGACAAGGAGCGTAAACAGCTTGATCTGCTGACGATCGAGCGCATCGTGAACATCGCGCAACCATTCGTACTCGTTTTCGTTGTACCGCTGCGCCTCGTCGCAAAACAGCAGCACACTACCGCTGCCGGCGCGGGCGGCCGCTTCGCGAATGCGCAACGTCAAACGCATGCGCTTGGCCGAACCGACGCCTGCGTTCGGGTTATGGTCTCCGACCGCCTCGAGCAGGTTCACGAAGAATGGGCCTTTGGCGTGCCGCGGCTTGTGTTCGCACTGCGCGTGGGAGCTGGTGATTTTTGGCAGATCGCGGGCCAGCAGCAATCGCAGATATTCGATTGTACGGGTCTTGCCAATGCGCGGCAGTCCATAGATAAGCGCGCCCATGATGCGATAACGCAAACATTTCGTGACAAGATCGTAGAAAGCCTCAATGGCCGGCGTAGCGATCCGGTAATTGCCGGTCGCCAAGGGATGCAACGCCGGATCGATGGGACGTGGAACCTCGACTGACATGGTGTCCTCCTCTCGGAAACGGTGGATCAACCTACCTGACCGGTGCCGATCTTCAGCTTGCGCGGATGTGCCCGCACCCGTGGAGTTTCGGGCTGCACGACACTGGTAGCCGGGTAGGCTACAGCGGTCGACGTGGACATCGATGTCGACATCGGTCTCGGCGGCGTCCGAACAATCGGCGCGGCCGCCAGGATGCGAGCCGCCTGCGCCAAATCGGACGCAGCCCGACGGGTTTTCCGGCCTGCTCGAACTTGACTCGGATGTACTTTTCGATCCCGCGGGCATCCAGCGATGCCCGCAGACGCTTGCGGCCTTGGGCCTTGCGAATCTCCTGTCGCAAGGTCAGGTTGTGCGGCACGACGTGCCACGCACCTTGCGCGTCAAGGACACCCAATTCGGTGCCATCGAGCAGGAACGCGCGGACACTGCGCAAGTCGTCCACGTTCAGATAGACGAGCAGCTGCTGGCCGATGAGACCTATGCTGCAAGCCAGAACGGGACTCGAATACCGCACACCGTAGAGGTTGATATGCGGTCGGGTACCCTGATTCAGATAGGCGTGGACACGACAGCGTTTCGCCGACTGCATCAGGCACAGCGTGCGACGGTGGGCCGCCGGCAACCAGTTCACGAGCGTGTGTCGGCCACGGACGAACATTTCCATCGCCTTGAGCGGCGAGACGTTGTTGAGTCCAGTGTGCGGCGCGCCGTTGTAGCTCGCGATCGCGTATTCGACCAACTCTTCGAGCTCGTCGAAGGACACGAACAAGCGCAGATTGCCCTTTGGGTCCGACAAAGCGCGACGCAAATCGCGAGGATGGCTGCCGGTGTAGCCCGGCAAGCGCGAGGACAACCGAGTGGCGATCGTGCCAAAGAACCGCTGGATGTAAGGGCGCTCATCTGGACTGTGCTTCGGTCCGGCCGCGACCTGACAGCCAACGAACTCGCATAAAGCGGCCGAGCGTCTCGGTAGCGAGATTTGCCTTCGCGTTGTCGAGCTTGATGTGCTCCCACGTCACGTAGGCCAGCTCCGGCATGCGTTGAGACGGGTACCCATCCATGGGACCGTAGCCGAGTTCGCGAATCGTGAAGGACCGGGCTCGATGCGGCTCGAGCGCCGCTTCGATCGCTTTGATGACATCGTAGCGACGGGCCAACTGCCGCTCGTCGACGGCAAGGTCGCTTATACCGGCCGCGTCGGCGAGCAATTGAGCGTCGACGAAGGCAAGCACGCGGCGCGGCTGGCGGCGCTAAACGTGCTCGCGCAGACTGGCCAGCATCTGGGCGGGTTCGACCGGCTGCGCAAGATCGTGCGCGTCGAGGGGCACGTCAGCTCGGCCGACGGATTTTTCGGGCAGCCGGCCGTGATCGACGGCGCGTCCGACCTGTTCGCCGCCGTGCTCGGCGACAAGGCCAGACACGCGCGTTCGGCGTTCTCCCCGCGCCAGTTGCCGGCCGATGCGGCCGTCATCCTCGTCGTGATCGCCGAGATTGCCTCAGCCTGATGGAACGGCCGCCCTGCGGGGCGGTCATCCCGTCTCCCGGGCGTTTTCGTGTGCCCTGCCCGGAATCCGGCACGTTTGCCGATCTGCTCGGTATCAGGGCGCGATCGTCGGAAAGGCGCGACACGTGCCAGATACATTGAAATACAAAATATCGCATGCGATTTAATCGAATGCGCTTGACTAGGGAAATCATCTCGACCAAACTGCATCGCATGCGATCGAATCGCATCTGAAACAAACCCCACTGACGGAGCCAATGATGAGCAAGATCGAAACAGTGCTGTACACGGGCAAGACGCATACGACTTCCGGCGGCCGCGACGGCGCGGCGCGCAGTTCCGACGGCCGCCTCGACATCCAGCTGTCGTCGCCGGGCAGCGCCGGCACCGGCACCAACCCGGAACAGCTGTTCGCCGCCGGCTGGTCGGCCTGTTTCATCGGCGCGATGCAGCTTGCGGCGCGTGCCGCGAAGGTGACGCTGCCGGCCGATCTCGCGGTCGACGCCGAAGTGGATCTCGGCACCGGCGGCAACGCGTATTTCTTGCAGGCCCGGCTGAACGTGAGCGTGCCGGGGCTCGACCGCGACGTCGCGCAACGGATCGTCGACGCCGCGCACCAGACCTGCCCGTACTCGAAGGCGACGCGCGGCAACATCGACGTCGACATCCGCATCGCCTGAACGTCGTATTGGGCGGCCGAACGCCGCCCGCCCGAATTTCCGATTTCTTTTCTATCGAGGTGAATGATGAAAGTCCAATTGATCGCTGCCCTGCTCGTCGCCGTCTCGGCCACCGTTGCCGCCCCGGCGTTCGCCAACGAAACCGCCGTGACGCGTGCACAGGTACGCGCCGAGCTTGCCCAGCTTCAACAGGCCGGCTATCCGCTGAACCGTGCGTCCGACGCGACCTATCCGAACGATCTGCAGGCCGCGCTCACGCAGATCCATGCCGACGATGCCGTCGTTGCCCACGTGCCGGCGTCCGGCTACGGCAGCAACGGCGACGCCGCGACGCAATCCGGCCGCCGGCCCGCGCTCAGCGTGGCCGCGCGCTCGGTGTACTTCGGTCATTGAGCGGCGCGCCGGTGTGCGAACTCTGAATCCTTTCCCGTTTCCAGATTGTCGAGGTGAATGATGAAAACCCAATTGATCGCTGCGCTGCTCGTCGCCGTTTCCGCTTCCGCCGCCGCCCCGGCGTTCGCCGACCAGGCCGCCGTGTCCCGCGCGCAGGTGCGCGCCGAACTCGTCCAGCTCGAACAGGCCGGTTACGGTCCCGGCCGGGCGAACGATCCGCATTACCCGGACGACCTGCAGGCCGCATTGACGCGCGTTCACGCGAACGACGCCGTGGCGGCCGACACGTCGGCGTCGTCGGGTTATGGCCCCGACGCTGCCGCCGCGGCGCAGTCGGGCAGCCGGCCCGCGACGCG
The DNA here is from genome assembly GCF_056856535.1 of Burkholderia sp. L-4. Classification (NCBI taxonomy): domain Bacteria; kingdom Pseudomonadati; phylum Pseudomonadota; class Betaproteobacteria; order Burkholderiales; family Burkholderiaceae; genus Burkholderia; species Burkholderia sp. L-4. Next base: position 1,892,680 of record NZ_JBXEOX010000001.1, on the reverse strand, counting down.
CATCGCCGAACGTTCGATCTACTTCGGTCACTGAATGAAACCGCGAACGGCGCCGATGGCCGGCGTACGGTACGCAACCCCTGAATGCCTGTTTCCCTGTCGAGGTAAATGATGAAGACCCAACTGATCGCAGCCCTTCTCGTCGCCGTGTCGACCTCCGCCGCCGCGCCGGCGTTCGCCAGCGAAAGCACCGTCACGCGCGCGCAGGTGCGTGCGGAACTGGTCGCGCTGCAAACGGCCGGCTACCTGCCGAACCGCCCCAACGACCCGAACTATCCGGACAATATCCAGGCGGCGCTGAGCCGGATTCACGACAATGGCGCCGATGCGGCCGACACGCAGGCAGCCGGATACGGCAGCGACGCGAGCGGCGCGGCGCAGTCGGGCAGCCGCGACGGGGTTCGCATGGCCGGGCGCTCGGTTTATTTCGGCCATTGAGCGCGGCACGACGAAAACGGTCGCCCTCTATCGCCTTATAAAGCGCATGCGATGTAATCGCATGCGCTTTTGTCATAGGGAAGCCGGTGTCTGGATCGACGCTGCTACCTGCCTCGCGCATCCGGTCTATGCTGTGCGTCCCCCATCTTCATTCGAGGAGCAGCCGATGCCGGATGCCACGACCGGAAACGCGACAGGCGATACACACGTGCTCGATCGGGTCGCCTGGAACGCACTGACGGGCAAGCAGCGCCACCTGGCGCTCGGCAATGACCGCGCGTGGCGGTTTCCGTCGGCCATTGCGCCATTCGCCGCGATCGCCGACACGAGCGCGGCTTCGTTCGACGCGCTGCGCGAACTGGTCGCCGCGCACGGGCCAGCGGCCCTCGTCACGCCGGACGAAATCGAGCCGCCGGCGGGATGGGCGGTCGTCCGGCGCGCGACACTACTGCAAATGGTCTGGCAAGGCGCGCCCGATCCGGCCGACGAATCGGAGCATGTGACGCTCGGCGAAGCCGATGTGCCGGACATGCTCGCGCTGACCACGGCGGCGCAGCCGGGCCCGTTCGGCCCGCGCACGGTCGAGCTTGGCCGCTACATCGGCGTGCGCAGCGCAGGCCGGCTCGCCGCGATGGCTGGCGAGCGGATGCGGGTCGACGGGTATACGGAGATCAGCGCCGTGTGCGTGGATGCCGCGTTTCGGCGGCAAGGCCTTGCGGCGCGCCTGATCCGGTCGTTGATCGCGTCGATCGGTGCGCGCGCGGAAACGCCTTTCCTGCACGTCCTCACAACGAACCAGGTGGCGATCGAGCGCTATGTCGCGCTCGGTTTCGTCGTGCGCCGCGAGATGCGCCTGCTGGTGCTGGGCGACGCGCACGCATGACGACGCGGCCGGCGCGATGCACGCGCCGGCCGCCGGCGGTTCATCGTCTCATGCTTCTTCGGTCGAACGGATCAGGTTGCCGCGCAGCGTGACGATCGCCTTCTGCACCTTCGCGAATTCGTCCGGCTTCAATCCGGTGGCTTCGACCAGATTCATGTCGAGCCCCTTCTCGCGCACGCGGCGGCCGCTTTTCGTCAGGCTGACGAGCACCTGGCGTTCGTCGGACGGGTCGCGGTGCCGCTCCAGGTAGCCCATCGCTTCGAGCTTCTTCAGGATCGGCGTCAGCGTATTGGATTCTAGGAACAGCTTCTCGCCGAGCTGGCCGACGGTCTGGTTGTCCTGCTCCCACAGTGCGATGATCGTGATGTATTGCGTATACGTGAGGCCGAGCTCGTCGAGGATCGGCTTGTAGGCCTTGCCGAACGCGAGATTCGCCGAGTAGATCGCAAAGCAAAGGAACTCGGACAGCTTCGGCGTGGCGGGCGATGAGGCTTCGGTCGGTTTCATGGGCTTCCTCCAGCGACGCGAACGGTCGCAGACAACCGCATTATATATCGCATGCGATCTTATCGGAAGCATGATAATCGGTCTCGATGAACCGGTGCGGCCTCAGCCGTGCCCGCGGCGCTTGCCGGTCTGCTGACGGCTGACCGACAGCAGCGAGCATTGCACCGGATGCGCGATTTCAGTCACGAGCCCGCCTGCGGCAAACAGCAGGATCATCAGCCAGCGTTTCATGCGTCCTCCACGACCGACAGGCTTGCCCCGTTGGCGACCGTCGCGTCGAGCGCATACGGATCGACGCCGTCGAGGCAGCCGAGATTGACGCGCCAGCATGCCGGGTCCTTGCGCGTCTGATGGAACGGATAGACGCCGCACCGGCTGCAGAAATAGTGACGGGCCGTGCGCGTGTTGAAGCGGTAGCACGTCAGCACGTCCTCGCCTTCGACGATGGTCAGACAGGCGGCGGCGAACATCGGGCTCATCAGCGCGCCGCGGCGGCGGCACAGGCTGCAGTTGCAGCGAACGGCCGGCGTAATGGCCGCCCTGACTTCGAATTTGACGGCCCCGCAATGGCAGGATCCCTTGAACCACGTTGCAGACATGATGGACTCCGGAAGCGGTCATGCCTGCTTTATAGCGAAGCCGCGCGGGGCCGTTGTATCGCTCTGTATCTGCAGTTCGTGCCGATACAAAGCCTTGCAAATCCGTGGTGCGCGCGATCAGGCCAGCGCGTGCCGAAGCCGCTCGATCGCCGCCCGCGCTTCGCTTTCGAGTGCGGCGAACAACTCGGCGGCCGGCAGCGTGCGCACGAGCGGCGCCGCCTGCCCGGCCCACTGCGCGCCGTAGCCGAATTCGCCCTTCGCCTTCGCGGCCGCATGCAACGCCTTGCCCGCGTCGTAGGCGATCGGATACGCGGGCGTGGCCGGCGCGTGCGGATCGTCGCCGAGCGCGGTCAGCCGGTTCGCGATGCCGCGTGCGGCTCGGCCCGAGATCGCGGCCGTCAACGTCGTGCGGCGCGCCGCGTCGCCGAGGATCGCGCGGCGATAGCCGTCGTCGATCGACGTCTCCGGGCACGCGACGAACGCGGTGCCGAGCTGCGCGGCCTGCGCGCCGAGCGCGAGCGCGGCGGCAATGCCTGCGCCGTCCATGATGCCGCCGGCGGCGATCACGGGCAGCGCGCATTCGCGCACGATCAGGCGGGTCAGCGCGAACGTGCCGAGGCGATCGTCATGCGCGGTCGAATCGAACACGCCGCGATGCCCGCCGGCTTCGATGCCCTGCGCGACGATCGCATCGATGCTGGCGGCGGCAATCTGCCGTGCCTCGTTGAGATGCGTCGCGGTCGCGAACAGCGTGATGCCCGCGCGTTTCAGCGCGGCGATCACGTCCGCTGGCGGCAGCCCGAAATGGAAGCTGACGACGGCCGGTTTCTCCTCGACGAGCATCGCCTGCATCGCATCGTCCGCGACGAAGCTTGTATAGATCTCCGACAGCGACGCGGGCGGCGTCGCGCCGTATTCGCGGAACGCCGGCGCGAGCCAGTCGAGCCACGCGCGTTCGACGGCTGCGTCCGCGCGGGCCGGGGCATGGCAGAACACGTTGATGTTGAATGGGCGGTCGGTCAGCGCGCGTGTCTCGCGGATCATCTTGCGTGCGCCGTCGGCATGCGTCGCGCCGACACCGAGCGAGCCGAGCCCGCCGGCGTTCGACACGGCGGCGGCCAGCGCCGGCGTGCTGACGCCGGCCATCGGCGCCTGGACGATCGGTGCGCGGATACCGAGCGTGCGCAACAGCGCCCGGTTGTCGGTCGGTTGATTCATGTCGCTTGTCTCCCCATAGCCGTGATCGAAAGGCGCCGGTCGCCTGCGCGCCGACGCGCGTGAGTCCGGTTCGGCCCGGCGCGTGCAAGTCGTGCTTCGCGCGCACCGGTCACGAGAAAAAGGTGGGCGCCCGTGCGGTGCTGCCTGCGTCCGGATGCGGTACCGGCAACGCTATCCATCCTACGCCAGACGTCGGCCCGCGGGCCGGCGGCTAGCGGCCGCGTGCCCAGTGCGCGAGCCCGGCGCAAGCGGCCAGCAGCGCGCCTGTCACGAAGAACACCGAATGCAGGCCGAATGCGACGCCGATCTGCCCGCCGATCACGGGGCCAATCACCTGCCCGCTGAACTGTGCGGACTGCAGGTAGCCGAGCATCTGCCCCGTCGAGCGCTCGTCGACCGATTGCCGCACGAGCTTGCCGATCGACGGCAGCAGCCCCGCGAGCGTCATGCCCATCAGTCCGCGCAGCGCGGCAAGTTGCCACCAGTGCGTGACGAACGCTTGCGGCACCATCGCGAGCGCGGTCAGCAGCAGGCAGCCGACGATCACGTTCCAGCTGCCGATCCGGTCGGCGAGCGCGCCGAGCCGCGCGGCGGTCAGCATGCTGCCGAGCGCCGAACACGCCATGACGACGCCGGCGACCCGCGCGAGAGAGGCACCGGCGACGCCGAGTCCGCCGATATAGACCGTGATGATCGGCTCGATCGACATGTTCGCGAGCAGCACCATCATCGCCGTCACCAGCAAGGCGGCGACCGCTGCGCGATTCGTCCGGTGCGTCGTGCCGGTGGCCGTGCCGGCGCTGCGGGCTTGCGCGTCGGTGCCCGCGTGGAAGTCCTCCTTCACGACGAAGATCGTCAGCAGCGCGGCGACGGCGATCATCGCGCCGCCGGCGAAGAAGGTGCCGCGAATGCCGACCCAGCCGGGCAGCAATCCGCCGACGAGCGGGCCGACCAGATTGCCCGCGAGCGCGCCGGTCGACAGCATGCCGAGCGCCCAGCCCGCGCGTTCGCGCGGCGCCTGCGTGCCGACCATCACGGTCGACGCCGACGCGTAGCCGCCGACGAGCCCTGCGATCAACCGCAGCGCGACCAGTTCGACCACGTTGTGCGCGACGCCGATCAGCGACATCACGATCGCCATTCCGATCGCCGCGCGCACGAGCATCGGCTTGCGGCCGAAGCGGTCCGCGAGGCGGCCCCACAGCGGCGCGGTGGCGGCCGTGCCGAGAAACGTCGCACCGAACGCGACGCCCGACCACTGGATGACGGCCGACTGCGCGTCGACGCCGAGCTGCCGCACGTACAGCGGCAAGAACGGCAGCAGCATGCTCAGGCTGACGAGCGTCGTGAACGACCCGAACACGCAGACGGCGAGATTGCGCCGCCAGTAGCGCAGGTTGCGTTCGGCATAGCTGACGGCCGGACGCTCGGCGCGCGCGGCGGCCGGTGCGTGGACGGTCGTGCTCATCGCGCCCTCGCCGCAGGCGTCGCGCCCGCCGTGCCGGGCGACGCGTGGACTGCGCGCCCGCGCGGTTGATCCGGAAGTGCCCGATGCATGTCGACCTCCATTCGCTGGACGGACGCCAGGCGCGTCCGTCGGTCGAGGAAAGTCTAGATTGAGTCGAATGCCGGGAGAATCGCCGTCGTGCGAAAGTCATTCTTCCGCATGGCGGTTCAATCTCCGTCGGTGATGGCCGCCAGCCGCGAGAAATGCTCCCGCAGGCGCGGCGCCGCGAAATCGACGAACGCACGTACCTTGGGGACCGACAGCCGCCCGTACGGCGTCACGAGATGGATGGGTAGCGGCGCATGCTCGCTGTCGCGCAGCACGATTCGCAGCGTGCCGTCGCGTACCTGTTCGGCGACGTGATACGAAAAGAGCCGCGTGACGCCGTGGCCGGCGACGGCCGACGCGACCGCGCCGCGGATCGTGTTGATGATGAAGCGCGGCGCGAACTGGACGACCTGCGGCAGTGCCGACGGCGCCGCCGGCGGGAAGCTCCACGAGTCAAGCCCGAAGTGCGTCATCGAGATGATCCGGTGCCGCGCGAGATCGGCCGGTGCGTCGATGGCCGGATGCTTCGCGAGGTAAGCGGGGGATGCAACCACGACCCGCCGCACGGAGCCGACCGGAATCGCGACGAGCGTCGAATCGGACAGGTGCGCGATGCGCAGCGCGACGTCCATCCCTTCGTCGACGAGGCTGACGGGACGGTCGAGCAGTTGCAGGCGGATCGACACGGCCGGATGGCGTTCGATGAATGCATCGAGCAGTGCACGCAGCACGTCCTCGCCGGCGGCGACCGGCGCGGTGACCGTCAGCATGCCGCGCGGCGCGGCGCGTTCGTCGGCAACCAGCATGTCGGCCTCTTCCAGATCCGACAGGATGCGGCGGCACGCGGCCGCGTAGCGTTCGCCGGCCTCGCTCAGTCGGATCGTCCGGGTGGTGCGGTACAGCAGCGCGGTGCCGGTGTGTTCCTCGAGAAACGCGATCGCGCGGCTGACTGCCGCCGGCGACCGGCCAAGCCGTCGGCCCGCGCCCGCGAGGCTGCCCTCGTCCAGCGTGGCGACGAACACCTTCATCGCATCGATTCGATCCATGGCGTGTGTGCGGGGCGCGGGCGGTCGTGTAATGGGCGGCGGGCAAGCGAGCGTGCAGTCTACCGCACGCGGGCAAGCCGTCCGGCCGCGGGGATGCCATATCGCTGATTTGGCCCTGCAATGCGCGAGCGAAGAAACCGCACGGACGGCCGTCAGGGCACCGCGTTCCTCGAACGCCGGGCCCGACATTCAAGCGGTTGCGCTGAATAACCAACAACACAACTACAGCACCTATGAAAAGAAGAACATTCCTCGCGCTGCCCGCCGTGGCGGCGGCCGGCATGCTGACCGGCTGCACCGACGTCAGCATCGGCCCCGTCACCGATCGCATGATGAAGGATCCGGAATACCGGGAAACGCTGTCGGCGTTTCTGATCAGCGCGGACGGGAAGAAACTTGTCGTGATCGGCAAGCGGTATCACTACATCTTCGATGTGCCGCCGGCGCTTGCCGTCAACCTCACGGCGCCCTATCGCCCGAAGCTGTATACCGATTTCTACGATTTCGAGACGCATGGCGACCAGATCGCCGGGCGTTACGTGCTGCGGCTTTCGCGCGAGGACGCGCCGCCTGGCTCCGAGCTTCGCGAGCGCGCGCTCGCCGACGGTTTCAAGGACCAGCGCCACCAGTTGACGGAGAGCGGCACGATCAGCGGCAAGCGTTACCAGCCGAACGACGTCACGCCGGCGACGCTCCCGCAGGCGTTCAATCATGCGTACGACGTCGAGGTCGTCGAGCGGCCGTCGATGCTCGGCAAGGGCGCGAAGCTCGCGCTGTCGCCGATCACGATGGCGGCGGACGGCGCGCTGGGCCTGCTGGGCCTCGCACTGTTCCCGATCGCGCTGACGGCATTCATCGTCATCGCGAGTTGAGAAATGATGTACGTCGCCGGTGTGCCGCGCAGACATGCGGCGCACCGGCGCGCGACCGCTCCGTCGTGTTTTCCGCGAGCATGATTCTCGCAGCCATGCGCGGCGCGGTCTGACGGCCGAAGCCTCATGGTTTTCCCGGTCCGCTCGACTGCGCGGGCACACCGTTGCCGGCGCGGCATCACGTGCCGCGCAAGCCGCAGCGGCCCGCTGCGCGAATCCGGGCCGCCGCACGCGCCCTACCCTTTCTGCCCGGGAAAGGATGCTTGAAGCATCCGCAATTATCACGCGCCGCCGATATGCCCACCATGTGTCGGACGATCGGTGCAGCGCGCATGTCCGGCCCTTTGAGGGCCTTGCGATGCCTGCCGCCGCGTCGTGCGGCCGGGCGCGTCACGCCGGCTGCGAACGGCCGGGCCGCGCGCCACGGCATATCGACAATCAGGAGACACGATGAACAGCCCATCCCTCGATCTCGGCGGCCCCGCGTCCGCCCGACTGCCGGCCGCTTCCTCCGGCGTCGGCGCCGATGCGGCGGCCCCTGCCGCCCGTCGCGTCACGCTCGGCGATTTCATGGACGACCTGCCGGTCGGCGCATTGCACCGGTTCGTCGTCTGGGTGATCGGCATCGGGCTGTTCTTCGACATGTACGAGATCTTCCTCGTCAGCACGATCGGCTCCGCGCTGCAGAACGAATACGGGCTGAGCCGGCAAAGCGCCGATTTCAAGCTGCTGCTGGCGTCGGCCTTCATCGGCATGTTCGTCGGCGCGATGTGCCTGGGCAGCCTCGCCGACCGCATCGGCCGGCGCAAGGCGTTCCTGCTGACGCTCGCGTGGTACAGCGCGTTTTCGCTGGTCGGCGCATTTTCGGTGAACGCCGACATGCTCGTCGCATGCCGGTTCCTGACGGGTATCGGCGTCGGCGCGATCTATCCGGTCGCCGACAGCTTCCTGTCCGAGATCCTGCCGAAGGAAAAACGCGGGCGGCTCGCCGCGTGGGCCTATACGACTTCCTACGTCGCGGTGCCGCTCGTCGGCTTCCTCGCGCTGTGGCTGAACCCGCTGCATGTGGCCGGTGTGGCCGGCTGGCGCATCATCCTCGCGATCGGCAGTCTCGGCGCCGTGTACGTGCTGCTCGTCCAGCACCGCTTGCCCGAGAGCCCGCGCTGGCTGCTCGCGCAGGGCCGCACCGCCGACGCGCACGCGGCGTTGCGGCGTTTCGCGGACGGCGCCGGCGTGCGCGTGCCCGAGCAGTTCGCGGAGCCGGTCGAGCCGCAGCGGCCGCTCGGCCTCCGCGAGCGCATCGCGCTGCTGCGTCGTGAGCCCTACGGCGCGCGCTACCTGATGCTCGCGATCTTTCACCTGTTCCAGGGCTTCGGCTACTACGGGTTCGGTACGCTGGCCGGCACGGTCGTGAAGAGCCGCGGTTTCGACGTGACGGACAGCACGCTGTTCATCGCGCTGTCGTTCATCGGCTACCCGATCGGTTCGCTACTGTCGATTCCGCTGCTGAACTGGATCGAGCGCCGCACGCTCGTGATCGTGTCGATCCTGTCGATCGCGGTATTCGGGCTGTGCTTCGCGTATTCCGGCCATACCGTGCTGATCGTCGGCTTCGGGTTCCTGACGACCTGCGCGTCGAACGTGTTCAGCAATGCGTATCACGTGTACCAGGCGGAAATCTTCCCGGCACGCGTGCGCTCGACGGCGATCGGCAGTACCTATGCGCTGTCGCGCATCGTCAGCGGCGTCTTGCCGTTCGTGCTGCTGCCGGTGCTCGGCAACTACGGCGCGGGTGCGATGTTCGGTGTGATTTCGGTCGCGCTCGGTATCGTGGCGGTGACGCTGCGCGTGCTCGGGCCGCTGACCACGCGGCGCAGCCAGGACGAGATCAATCCGGTGTAATGCGGTGACGGGGCCGGGGTAGGCAGGCGCGCGCCCCGTGTTTCGTCGTGCCGGCGCCTTCACCGCGCCGACATGAAATCGAACAGTTTCGCGATATCGGTGGTCAACACGCTGCCCGCCTTTACGCCGACCCACAGCGTGCGCGTCGCCCACGCGTCGTCGAGTTTCACGACGCCGAGCCGGGCCGCGCGTTCGCCCGTCACCGCCTCGCGCGGCAGTACGCCGATACCGAGCCCAGCCTCGATCATTCGGCTCACGCCGTCGAAATTCGATACCTGGATCCGCAGCTTCAGCGAGCGCTCGGCCGCGAACGCGGCGTCGGTCATGCGCGCGAGCAGCGAACTGCCGTCGCTCAGGCCGACGTAGTCCTCGTCGAGCGTCTCCGCGAAGCGGATGCTGTCGCGCGTGGCGAACCGGTGCGTGCGCGGCACGAGCAGCACCAGCTCGTCGCGTCGGTACAGCCGCCGATCGATGCCGGGTGCCGGCACGTTGTCGGCGAACACGCCGAGATCGGCCTTGCCGGACGCGAGCGCGTCGACGATCTCGTGGCTCAGCCGCTCCTCGAGACTCACCTTGATACCCGGGTTGTCGGTGAGGAACGCGGCGAGATCGGCGGGCAGGAACTGGACGATCGCGGACGTGTTGGTCCACACGTGGATGTGCCCGCGCACGCCGGCGGCGTAGTCGCTCATCTCGTGCGCCATCCGGTTGACCTGCTCGATCACCTTCGCCGCATGCTCGAGCAGCGCACGGCCCGCGGGCGTCAGCTCGACGCCCCGCGCATGCCGGACGAACAGCGCGCTGCCGGTCACGTTTTCGAGTTCGGCGATGCGCTTGCTGACCGCGGACAGCGTGAGCTGGCCATGCTCGGCCGCCTTCGTCAGGCTGCCGTGCTCGGCGACGAGCGCGAACACGCGCAGCGACTGCAGATCGAAATGAAGCGGGTTCACCATGTCGTGGGTCCTGGGAAAACCGTGCGGCGCACACGTTGCCGCGACGGCCTGACGCCGATCATACGCCGGCCGTGCGGGTGTGAAGCACTGCGGCTAGCGCGGCGTGATCGACCGCAGCGCGGCGAGCATCGCCCCGTCCGGCCGCGCGAGATCGTCGAGCACCGCGAAGTGCTGCATGCCGGGCAGCCAGACGCGCGCGATCCGTTCGCCGGCCGCTTCGCATGCCGTCGCGTATTCGTCCGCCTGCCGGATGAGTTCGGGCAGTTCGGCGTCGCCGACCGCAACGACGGTCGGCGCGCCGGGCCCGACATGACGCAGCGGACTGTACGCGTCGACTTCGTGCGCGGTGAGCTGCAGCTTGTCGTTCAGGCAGCACAGCGAAATCGGTTCGAGATCGACGAGCGGGCTGATCGCGAGCGCCGACACGACGGCCGGATGCGCGCGATGCATGGCCGTCAGGTGGCCGCCAGCCGAGTGGCCGCTCAGGTGGATCGGGCGTCGCGCGGTGCCGAGGCGGTCGGGGTCGGCGGCGAGATGATCGAGCAGCATGCCGATTTCGGCGACGATGCCGGTCATCGTCGCGACGGGCGCGAGCGTATATTCGGCCAGGATGACGTCGAAGCCGCAGGCGAGCGGCCCGCTCGCCGCATACGCGAAATCCGCTTTCGTGCAGTGCTGCCAGTAGCCGCCGTGAATGAACACGAACAGCGGCGCACCGGCCTGCCCGCACGACAACCAGTCGAAGCGTTGCGCGGGCTGCGCGCCGTAGCGCAGGTCGCGGCGGCCGGGCGTCGCGTCGTACAACGCGGCGCTGCGCGCCTGGCATGACGCGAGCAGCGCCGGGAAATCGGGAACGGCCTTCGTGTTCAGGTACGCGGCATCGAGCGCCGCGCGGTCCATGCCGCGATAGAGGATCGTCATTCGGGGAGCGCCTGGATCGGGTTGCGGATGCGCGGGAAGCAGGTTCGCCGTGCGCGTTGAGCAGGCGACGGCCGGGCCGACGCCGTTGCGCCATTATCCGCGGCGCGGCCGCGTCCGGCTATCCGGAATCGGCGGGCGCGGCGCCCGCCTGTCCGCTTTCGGCGAAGGACTGCGAACGCCGCGTGCGCGCGGCGACGGGCTGCCTCGGCTCAGATCGGCTCGGCGATCTCGATCAGGTTCAGGTCGGGATCGCGCACGTAGACCGAGCGGATCTTCCGCGTGGCGCCCGTGCGCTCGACAGGCCCTTCGACGATCGGCCATGCGACGCGCCGCAGGTGCGCGATCACGTCGTCGAGCGGCACCGATGCGATGAAGCACAGGTCGAGCGCGCCGGGCACCGGCACGTGCGCCTTCGGCTCGAACTCCGCGCCGCGCACGTGCAGGTTGATCTTCTGGTTGCCGAAGCGGAACGCGAGCCGGCCGGCGCCGAACGTTTCGAGCTGCATCTGCAGCACTTCGGTGTAGAAATGCCGGGTCTTGTCCGGATCGACGCAGGTCAGCACGAGATGGTCGAGGTGGTCAATCAGCGCCATGGAATTCGCTCCGGTTGTCGTTCATGAGAAAGCGCGTTGCGCGGGCATCTCGCCCGCGTCGGCGCGCGGCGGCGGATGCAGGTCCGAGCGGCGGCCGGCCTTCAGGATCTGGCTCGGCACATCGTGCCCGATCAGCGCGGGCAGCCGCGCCGACGCGGCCAGCACGGCCGCGAGGTCGACGCCCGTATCGTAGCCGTCGAGTTCGAGCATGTGCACGAGTTCCTCGGTGCATGCGTTGCCGGTCGCACCCGGCGCATACGGGCAGCCGCCGAGCCCGCCGAGCGATGCGTCGAAGCGGTCGATGCCGGCGTCGAGCGCCGCGAGCGTATTGGCGAGCGCCATCCCGCGCGTATTGTGGAAATGCAGCGTGAGCGGCAGCGCGCGGAAGCGTTCGCGTGCGCGTTCGGACAACGCGCGCACCTGCGACGGAAATGCCATGCCCGTCGTGTCGCACAGCGTGAAGCCGTGCACGCCGAGATCCGCGAAGCGCTGCATCCACGCGAGCACCGTTTCGGCCGGCACGTCGCCTTCCATCGGGCACCCCATCGCGGTCGACAGCGACACGTTGATCGCGACCCGCGCGCCGCGTACCGCGTCGATCACGCCGCGCAGCTGCGCGAACGACTGCTCGCGCGTCATCCGCAGGTTCGCGCGGTTGTGGCTTTCGCTCATCGACATCACGAGGTTCACTTCGTCGACGCCGCACGACAGCGCGCGCTCGGCGCCGCGCACGTTCGGCACGAGCACCGTGTAGACGACGCCCGGTGCGCGCACGATGCCGTGCATCACCGCCTCCGCGTCGCGCAGCGCGGGGATCGCCCTCGGCGACGTGAACGACGTGACCTCGATCTTCGCGTAGCCGCATGCGCTCAGCGCGTCGACGAGCGCGATCTTGTCGTCGGTGTCGACGAAGGCCGCTTCGTTCTGGAAACCGTCGCGCGTCGCGACTTCGTGGATATGGAGCCGTTTGCGTTGCCCGCTCATGTCGTCTTCTCCCGGGTCCGGTTCAGATCACGCCGCGCGTGCGCCAATCGTCGCGCGTCGCGGCATCGATGCCGAGCGATTCGAGCACCGCGTCGGTATCGGCGCCGAGCGCGGGCGCCGGACGCTCGATGCGCCCGGGCGTGACGTCGAGTTTCGGCACGATGCCCGGCACGAGCACGGGCGTGCCGTCGGGCAGCGCGGCGTCGACGATCATGTCGCGTGCGCGGTAATGCGGGTCGGCGGCGATGTCGGCCACGTCGTAGATGCGCCCGGACGGGATGCGCGCCTCGTTGAGCGCCGCCAGCACGTCGTCGAGATCGTGGCGCGCGCTCCACGCGCCGATCGCCGCGTCGATGCGCTCGACCTGCGCGACGCGCCCGTCGTTGTGCGCGAGCGCGGGATCGTGGCCGAGGTCGGGCCGGCCGATCAGGTCCATCAGGCGCCGGAAGATGCTGTCGCCGTTGCCGGCGATCAGCGCGTACTTGCCGTCGCGGCAACGGTACGCGTTGGTCGGCGCGATGCCGGGCAGGCTGCTGCCGGCCGGCTCGCGCACCGCGCCGAACGCCGCGTATTCGGGCAGCAGGCTTTCCATCAGGTTGAACACCGATTCGTACAGCGCGACGTCGACGACCTGCCCCTTGCCGCCCTGCTGCTCGCGATGCCGCAGCGCGAGCAGCACGCCGATCACGCCGTGCAACGCCGACAGCGAATCGCCGAGCGAGATGCCGACGCGCACTGGCGTGCGGCCCGGCTCGCCGGTCAGGTGCCGCAAGCCGCCCATCGCCTCGGCGATCACGCCGAAGCCCGGCCGGTCGCGATACGGGCCCGTCTGCCCGAAGCCCGACACGCGCAGCATCACGAGCCCCGGATTGAGCGCGGACAGCACGTCCCAGCCGAGCCCCCAGCCTTCGAGCGTGCCGGGCCGGAAATTCTCGATCAGCACGTCGGCCTCGGCGGCGAGGCGGCGCACGACGTCCTGCCCTTCAGGCGTGCGCAGGTCGAGCGTGAGCGACGTCTTGTTGCGCGACTGCACGGCCCACCAGACCGACGTGCCGTCGTGCAGCAGCCGCCACTTGCGCAGCGGATCGCCGAGGCCGGGCGGTTCGACCTTGATCACGTCCGCGCCGAATTCGGCAAGCATCCGGCCCGCGAACGGCCCGGCGATCAGTTGGCCGAGTTCCAGCACGCGAATACCGTCGAGCGGTCGTGTCATGGTTGTCTCCGTTCAGATCGTGGAATCGATGACGGCGATCATGACGGCGTTCGCGCACCGCGAAAATCGATCGATGCTCAACCAGGCTTTCCGAAACGGAAAGGCGCGCGGCAGCACGAGCGTCGCGCCGGCCACCGTGCGGTGCGCCGGCCTTTCCGTCCGGGAAAGCGCGCTCGCGCAACGGTCAAACGACGGCGCGCGCGCCGCCGGCAGAATCGAAGCCGTTCCGCGCCACCGGGCGCCTGTCAGCGAGACCCGCCATGTTTTCCGTTTCCGCTCCCGCGAAGATCGTGTTTCTCGACCGTGCGACGCTGTCGCCGCAGACCGTGCTGAAGCCGTTCCCGTTTCCGCACGTGATGCGAACGTTCGACCGGACGGCCGCACACGACGTGGCCGCGCGCATCGACGACGCGGACATCGTCGTGATCAACAAGGTGCGGCTCGACGCGGCGGCGCTCGCCGACGCGCGGAAACTGCGGATGATCGCGATTGCCGCCACCGGCACGGACCTCGTCGATCTCGCTGCGTGCGCGGCACGCGGTATCGTCGTGAGCAACATTCGCGGTTATGCGGTCCGCACGGTGCCGGAGCACACGTTCGCGCTGATCTTCGCGCTGCGACGCAGCCTCCTGGCGTATCGCGACGCGGTGCGCGCGGGGCGCTGGCTCGACAGCGGGCAGTTCTGCTTCTTCGATCACCCGATCCGCGACCTGGCGGGCGCGACGCTCGGGATCGTCGGCGACGGGGTGCTCGGCCGCGCGGTGGCCGGGATCGCCCGTGCGCTCGACATGCGCGTACTGTTCGCGGCGCACGGCGATACCGCGGATGGTGACCATGTGCCGCTCGACACGCTGCTGCGCGACAGCGACGTGATCACGCTGCACTGCCCGCTCACACCGGCGACGCGCCACCTGATCGATGCGCAAGCATTCGCCCGGATGGCGCGCCGGCCGCTGCTGATCAACACGGCGCGCGGCGGCCTCGTGGACGAACGCGCGCTCGTCGACGCGTTGCAGTCGGGGCGGATCGCGGGTGCGGGATTCGATGTGGTGACACAGGAGCCGCTGCCGGCCGCGCATCCGTTCCACGCGATCCTGTCGCATCCGGCGTTCATCCTGACGCCGCACGTCGCGTGGGCGAGCGACGAGGCGATGCAGGCGCTCGCCGACCAGCTGGTCGACAACGTGGCCGCGTTCGCCGGCGGCGCGCCGCGGCATGTCGTGTGAGGCGGGCAGAAACGGAACGGCCCCGCTCGATTGCTCGAAGCGGGGCCGGCTGGATTCGGGGCTGCTTACGCCAGCGACTCGGCTCGTGGCGGGTTCGTGCATCCGCCCTGTCTTGCGGCCGGTTTCCGGATACCCGATGAGCGCGGCTTCAAGGGATTCAGATCGACGACGATGCAGGGCAAGCCCGCAAAACCGCTCAGTACGCGGACATCTCGACGCAAGGATCGACCTTGGACGGCGAGCAGATCACCGAGTACTTCGCGCTCTCGCGCATCAGCGCTTCGCCTTCGTGCAGCGCGATCTTGATCTCGGGGTGACGCTCGTACGCGAGGAATGCCGAGCACACCACGGCGGACATCACGACGAGGGAAAACACAAATTTTTCAAGGGTTTGGAAGCGTTCAGGCATGGTCCGACCTTTCTCTTAGGCCGCCATTATATCTCGAAATAAGGGTTTTCCCTATAAGCCGGCCCGCATACCGAGGATGCCTTCGATCGGAATCGGGCCAGTGTTCGCGCCCTTTTTGGGGAGGGGGAGCAGCGAGACCGCGAGGCCGATCAGGACGCGGCCGCGTACCGGCAGAAGGTGCCGAAGGCGTGCCGCCAGCCCATCACTGCGGCGCCGACGCGCCGCTTGCCGCATTGCCGGGCCACGCGTTGCCGATATGGTCGATCAGCGATTTCGCGGTGCCCGTCACGAGCGCCGCATCGACGCCCGACGTTTGCCACGAGCCGTCGGCGGCCTTCACGAAGGTCAGGTTCGCGCGCGACGGCGAGTAGTCGGCATTGCGCCACGTGACGACAACGTCGCACGCGTACGTACGATCGCCGAGCTTCTTGCAGTCGCCGTCGGGTTTGGCCGACACGACATCGGCCGAGACAGGCAGCGGCTGGCCGAACAGCGCGTTCAGGCCGCCGTGGTTTTCCGCTTCGAGCGCGCGGCGCACGGCCGCGTCGACGTCGCTCGATCCGGGACCGTCGTGGAGCAGGTTGCAGGCGGCCAGCAGCGTCGTTGCGCCGGCGAGTGTCAGCAGCGTTTGAAACTTCATGGAGATCCGTCGATCGAGTGGAACGCCGCGTAGTCTGCAACGTCCGCGTGCCGGGCGCGGTATCCATTTGTAACCAATTGCACGGATGCCGCGCGCGACCGCTTGCCCCCTCGTCTACTGACGCTCCTGCTTCACGCGGCTGACCAGTTGCGTCGGGCTCACGAACTGCAGCGCGATCACGACCCAGACGAGCGTGATGGCCATGTAGATCATCGCCATCGCGTCGATCGACTGCGGCGCGCGCACGCCAGTCGAGAACACCGCGTAATACAGCGCGACGACGAGCGTCTGCGTGCTCGGCCCCGCGGTGAAGAACGTCAGCTCGAACATCCCGATCGTGCGCACCAGCACGAGCAGCCCGGCCGCAAGCATGCCGGGCACCAGCAGCGGCAGCAGCACGTAGCGGAAATAGCGCCACGTGTTCGCGCCGAAGATGCGCGCGGCGGCTTCGAGGTTCGGATCGATCTGCTCGATGAACGGCGTCATCACGAGGATCACGAACGGCAGCGCCGGCACGAGGTTCGCGAGGATCACGCCCGGCAGCGTGCCCGCGAGCCCGATCTTGTACATCACGGTCGCCATCGGGATCCCGTACGTGACGGGCGGCACCATCAGCGGCAGCAGGAACACCAGCAGCGCGAAGCGCTTGCCGAGAAACCGCACGCGTGCGAGCGCATATGCCGCCGGCACGCCGAGCGCGATCGACAGCAGCACGACCGCGCCGACGACTTCGACGGTCACCCACAGCACGCTCGCGAGCTGGAAGTCCGCCCAGGCCTTCGCGTACCAGTGCAGCGTGAAGCCTTGCGGCAGCGGCGTGCCGAACCAGCGCGTCGCGACCGAGTTCACCGCGACGGTCGCGATCAGCAGCAGCACGTTCAGCAGGAAGAACGCCATCAGCCCCCAGACGAGCGCCTTCCAGGCGCGGCCGGCGAGGTTGCCTTTCATCCGGTGCGGTTTCCTTGCGTCGACGGGCCGTGCATCCGGCGCGTCGTGCTTCGGCGGCCATGCGCGCGCGGCATGATTGTCGGTTGCCATCAGCCCTTGCCTCCCGTCACCGCGCCCGTATAGAAGAAGCGGCGCGCGCCGAGCATCGACGCGACCACCAGCAGCTGGACGAAACCCATCACGATGGCGATCGCCGACGCGAGCGAATAGTCGTAGCTCTCGAACGCAGCCTCGGCGGCCGCGATCGAGATCACGCGCGTCGGCCCGGCCGGCGCGCCGAGCAGCACGGCCGACGGAAATACCGAGAACGCCTGCACGAACGACAGGCACGCGGCCATCGTGAGCCCCGGCACGAGCAGCGGCAGGTAGATCTGCCGGAACTGCTGCCACGGGTTCGCGCCGAGCGTGGCCGCGGCGCGCGCGAGCGTCGGGTCGATGCCGCTGATGTACGACAGCATCAGCAGGAACGCGAACGGAAAGCCCGACACGATCAGCGACAGCAGCACGCCCCAGTAGTTGTGCGTCAGGCGCACCTCGTCGGTGTACAGGTGCAGCCCCTGCAGCGCCTGCGGGAACCAGCCGTTCGGCCCGAAATACGTGAGCATCCCGTCGGCGACGAGCACCGTGCCGAGCGTGACGGGAATCACGAGCAGCGTCGTGACGAGCTTCTGGTACGGCGAGTGGCGGCGCAGCGCGAACGCGACGGGTACCGCGATGCCGACGTTGAGCAGCGTCGCCGGCACCGCGAGCTTCAGCGTGACGAGCACGGTCGGCCACATCGCGGTGTCGGTGAAGAACTGCACGTAGTTCGCGAGCGCGCCGCCGCCGTTCATCGGCTGGAACGACAGCACGAGGCCGTACGCGAACGGATAGACGAACAGCGCGGCGATGAACGCGAGCGCGGGCGTGACGAGCCACGCCTTCGCGTCGCGCGGCGCGCCGGACGCGAGCGTGCTCATGCCCGCTCCGCCGCGTAGACGAGCGTCCGGGCAGGCGCGACGCGCAGCCGCAACCGCTCGCCTTGCGCGAAATCGCCGGCGACGCGCGCCCAGATCGCGCCGAACGGCGTGACCGCGCGGAGCAGCGAGTCGCGGCCGCCGTATTCGACCGTTTCGACGGTCGCGTCGAACGCGTTGTGGCTGCCTTCGTCCGCGCGCTCGATGTCGTCGGGGCGCAGCGCGACCACGACGTCCTTCGTATCGAAGCCGGCCATCGGGACGCCCGTGAGGCTGACGCCGCCGGCCGCGACCCGGACGTCGTCGCCGGCCATCCCCTCGAGCGTGAACGGCAGCACGTTGCGGTAGCCCATGAAGCGCGCGACGTGCAGGTTGCGCGGGCGCGTGTAGACGTCCTTCGGCGACGCGACCTGCTGCACGACGCCCTCCTTCATCACGACGATGCGGTCGGCCATCGACAGCGCTTCGTCCTGGTCGTGCGTCACATAGATCGTCGCGCGCTCGAGCTGCGTGTGGATGCGGCGGATCTCGGCGCGCATCTCGATGCGCAGTTTCGTGTCGAGGTTCGACAGCGGTTCGTCCATCAGCACGAGCGGCGGCTCGATCACGATCGCGCGCGCGATCGCGACGCGCTGCTGCTGGCCGCCCGACAGCTGCCCGGGCAGCTTGCCCTCATGGCCGACGAGCTGCACGAGTTCGAGCGCCTGCTGCGCGCGCCGCCGCGTTTCCTGCTTCGGCACGCCGCGCATCTTGAGGCCGAAGCCGACGTTCTCGAGCACCGACATGTGCGGAAACAGCGCGTAGTTCTGGAACACCATCCCGAAGCCGCGGCGCTCGGGCGGCAGCACGTCGATGCGTGTGTCGTCGAGCCAGATGCCGCCGCGCGTCAGCGGCTGCAGCCCCGCGATGCAGTTCAGCGCGGTCGACTTGCCGCAGCCCGACGGGCCGAGCAGCGCGATGAACTCGCCGCGCCGGATCTCGAGATCGAGGCCGTTCAGCGCGGCGACCCGCGCCCCTTGCGCATTGGTGAAACTGCGGCACACGCCGTCGAGCCGCAACCGTTCGAAACTGTGCTTCATTGCACGGAACTCCCTCGACGCGGGCGCCGCGGCGCCCGCCGGTTCAGGCGTCACTTCGATTTCTGCGAACCGATCTCGCGATCCCACTTCTGGAACGCGGCGACCATCGCCTGTGCGCTGAGCGGCTGCACGTGCGGGCGATCGGCGAGCAGCTTCGCGTACTCGGGGCGGCCGAACTTGCGGACCACGTCCTGGCTGTGCGCGGGCGCCATCTCGAGCGTCACGCCCTTCACCGCCGGGCCCGGATAGAAATAGCCGTCGTCGTAGGTCATCGCCTGCTGTGCCGGTTCGAGCAGGAAGTTCATCAGCTTGAACAGCACGTCGAGCTTGTCCTTCGGCACGCCCTTCGGAATCACCATGAAATGCGCGTCGTTGACCCACGTCATGTCGTCGAATGCCTGGATCCGGAACTCGGCCGGCACGATGCCGAGCGCGCGCGGGTTGATGTCCCAGCCCGTGACGGTCACGGTCATGTCGCGCGTGCCTTCGCCGAGCTCCTTCATCACCGCCGACGTGCCGCCCGGGTAGTACGGCACGCAGTCGTTCAGCGCCTTCAGGAACGCCCAGGTCTTGTCCCAGCCGTTGATCGGGTCCCGCGGATTCTTGTCGCCGAGCACGTACGGCAGCCCCATCAGGAACGTGCGGCCCGGGCCGGAGTTCGCCGGACGCGCATAGATCAGCTTGTTCGGGTGCGCCTTGCACCAGGCGAGCAGTTGATCCGGCGTCTTCGGCGGGTTGCCGACCTTCGCCGGGTTGTATTCGAGCAGCGGACCGGCCGGCATGTAGGTGACTTCGAGGCCGAAGCCCTGCGCGAGATCCTGCATCTTGCGCGGGCCGGGCGCGTATCTGTCGAGCACGCCGGGGAACGCGGCTGCATTGTCGGGCAGGAGCTTGAGCCACAGGTTCTGTTCGATGCCGGCGGCCAGCGCGTCGGTGCCCGTCAGCACGAGGTCGATGTCGGCGCGCCCCGCCGCCTGCATCGCCTTGATCTTGCCCGGCAGCTGAGGCGCCGGCGCATTCGTGAACGTGACGTTCGACACGAGGGTCGGGTTCTTGTCCCGGAACGCCTCGATGGCCTTCTGCGTGAGCTGGAGGTTGCCCGCGACGTCGACGATGTTCAGCGACACGGGCGCCGCAACGGCCGCCGCGGCAGACAGCGAGAAACCCAGTGCGAGTACGATCCGGCGGACATGGCGAGCGATCGTGGTGGTGTTCATGTCTCCTCACTTCGGTCGGTGGATGGGACCTTTCTTTTCAGGAAATCATGACGGCGTTATACGATGTCGGTCAACAAAAAACCGTGGCGCGCGGGACGGGACTTTCCCTGACAAAAACCTTCCGCCGAGATACGATCCGACTGGCAGAGACTATTTCGGGGATCGCCATGCCGCGTGACGCGATACGTGTTAGGACATCATATGTCGCGCGGCGGATCGACTCATGCTGGACGACCGCCAAGGGCCTGCCATGTGATCCGGTAGAGAACGCTTTCAGCGCGGCCGCAACAATTCCCAGAGCGCATGGAAATATTCGGCCCGTTCCTCGCTCGTGACGCTCGCGTTGGCCATGTCGACCATGAGGTCTTCAAGGTCGGCGACGCGCGGAATCGAGATGCCCTGCCCCACCATGTCCGTCGACGCGCAAGTGAGGCCGGTGCGCGTGTTTGCGTCATCGAACGCTGACGGCTGCCTGCGTGCGGGGTCGACCGACGCCTGCATCGATTCCGGGGATCGGCTACAGTGGGCGTTTTCGGCGCGCCCCGGCCCGCCGCCGTGCGTGGTCCATCGGAGCGCGCGGCAGTACGGACGGAGCGCGGAACATTCCCTTCGACGAGCGAACCTTCATGCCCGATCTGTCCGCCTTCCCGATCACGCAAAAGTGGCCGGCCCAGCATCCCGACCGTCTCCAGCTCTACTCGCTGCCGACGCCGAACGGCGTCAAGGTGTCGATCATGCTCGAGGAAACCGGCCTGCCGTACGAGCCGCACCTCGTGCGCTTCGACACGAACGACCAGTTTTCGCCCGAATTCCTGTCGCTGAACCCGAACAACAAGATCCCGGCGATCATCGACCCGAACGGCCCCGACGGCAAGCCGCTGCCGCTGTTCGAATCGGGCGCGATCCTGATCTATCTCGCGGACAAGACCGGCCAGTTGATCCCGAAGGATCTCGCCGGCCGTTACGAGACGATCCAGTGGGTGATGTTCCAGATGGGCGGCATCGGGCCGATGTTCGGCCAGCTCGGCTTCTTCCACAAGTTCGCCGGCCGCGACTACGAGGACAAGCGTCCGCGCGATCGCTACGTCGCCGAGTCGAAACGCCTGCTCGCCGTGCTCGACGCGCATCTCGCGAACCGCCAGTGGGTGATGGGCGACACCTATACGATCGCCGACATCGCGATCTTCCCGTGGGTGCGCAACCTTGTCGGTTTCTACGAAGCAGGCGACCTGGTCGGCTTCAGTGAATTCCGGCATGTGGCACGCGCGCTCGACGCGTTCGTTGCCCGCCCGGCCGTCGCGCGCGGGCTCAATATCCCGGCACGCGGCTGAATCTGGGCGGCCACGCTGCAGGTGGCCGCTGTGTTGCTCAAGCCCGCCGCATTGTGCGGCGGGCTTTTTTTGTTCTTCGTGGATGTCCGGGGGGACGCTGGGGAGGAATGTCGGCGTTCGGCCATCTACAGCCATTGGCCTGTATTTTCCCAAGCACATTCGGACGTCGCTTATCGTCGAGGGAACGGCCTTTTGCTGGCTTCCTCCACTCTGTTGTGGCTGCGCAAGTATGCCTCGCCCATTCTACTACTTCGCTGGCGCTTCTATTCTGATACGCTAGAAGCCTGTCACAAAGGGGGTGGGCTTGGAGATTGTTGAAATCCAGAAGAGCGTCAACACGCTTCTTCAAAACGACTGGGTCAAAATTTTAGCTCTCCCGTCCCTCGGCGGGATTTACTTATTTTTCAAATATCTGCTTGAAAGAAAAATAGAAGGGAAGCCCGATGCGGAAAATATTTCGCAATTGAACGAGCTTGCCGATCTCAAGGAGAAACTGGACAAAAATGGAATGACTCTGGAGGAACTTCAGAGCTTTCGTGCTCAGGCTCTGGGTAAATCTGCCAGCATAGCCATCGTCACTGCGCAGCAATATACAGATGCTGCTTCACAATTGGTTGGCGACGCCGAGAAAGCAGAGCATGACCCAGATTGGGAGCAGGCTCTGACGCAAACAGACATGAACTTGCTGTCGATGAAAAAGGCAACGCAGGCTGACGATGAATTAGCCGCGATAATTAATAGCAAAATTCGAGAGCTCGACGGAGATGACCGCCTGTTACTTCAGCAGTCACAGTCAGCATGGGAGTCCTTCCGCGAGACGGAGACAACACGGGAGTCTCGACGCTGGGAAGGTGGAACGATCAGGCCGCTCATGGTCAATCTGAGATATGAAGCAATTACGCGAGAGCGCATCGCTGGACTATCAACAGAAGGAAAAATGGAGGTCAACGGGGACTTAGTAGTAAAAATTCATACGACACCAAAGAACCTTCTGCAACATATTGTTCCTGGTGTACCAAAGAAGCGTGTGCAAGATATTCTGGGTACACCCAGCTTTGTTTCAGCCAATCACAGCTATTATCGCTATGAGGAAACCCAGGTAGAGATTTCATACAACGATGAAGATATCGCCGACGATGTCATTGTTATATTGCTCCACGACCAAGTCTATTCGGGTTCGTCCCCAGCCTTTTTTACCGATATACCTCTCGGAAAATTGACGTTGGCAGACATTCTCGCGAGTGACCATCAGTTGGAGATTGAGTTTCGAGATAGCCTGAGGACGCAGGAAGTTTATGTGCGCGGTCGGAGTGGGCCCCCTGGAGCCTGGACATACTTTTGTTTCGGAGCACTGTCAGTGTTCAGTGGTGTAGGCCTTCTTCAAGAGACTCAATTTGAATGGGACAAAGAGGCTGGCTGTCTACGAACCGACCCCAAAGACATATTGGTCAATTGGATGGCACTCCCCGGCTCAACTCTTGACGCACCGTATTTCGACTGGTTCATCAAGTGATAAGTCGACCCAGGACAGGCAAACGGCCGCTCCGATTCGTGTAGCGGTCGTTGGAGACTGGCGGCATCGAACGACTGCTTCGGGTCGATCTGCGCCGGTCATGTGTCACCGAGCGGAGGCCGACCACATTCGATCAGGAAGCGACATCATGAGCGACGCCTGATCCCACGTTCGTAGATCCGTTCACCGCGAAACGCGGCCGTCCGTACCTCGCCGAGACGAAAGTCCGCAAAGTCGACTTGCTCGATGCGGTGGCTATGCCGGCAGAAGACCCGCAATGCGATAACTTTCAATCAACCCGTCGTAGACGGAAATATCGGAGCGACTCCTGGCAACGAGCTGAGCGCCGGCGACCGCGGCATAGATCGCGCGAGCACGCCGTTCGCTATCCTCGGCGCTGACCACGGCCGCAGCGGACAGCACCTTGCTCAGCCACGCAACATTCACATCGGCAAAAGTCTGGACCTCTTTCGTCACCGTTTCCGGCAGGTCATCGGATTCGGCAGCCATGAAGCTGCACAGGCATATGCGATTGCCACGCTCAAGCGCCTTGCGAAACGTATCGGGATAGCGGCGCAGGCAATCGATCGGATCTGCGGATTCGGCCAGGATCGCATCCAGCGTAGCTGCCGATTCCTCCCAATACCGCCTCGCCACCGCTGCGCCAAGATCGGCCTTGCTTGCGAAGTGGTGGTAGATGCTCGCAGCCTTGATACCGACGGCTTCAGCGAGATCACGAAAGTTCAGCCCGCCGTAGCCGTGCGCCTGGGCAATCTTTGTGGCGGCCACCAGGATTCGCTCCCTGGAACTCAGGCCTGACTCGTTCTTCACTCTGCTACCGCCTCCACGACCGTTGACACCCGCAATTATACCTTCTATGGTAAACCTAACGAACGTTAGGTAGGCATGAGTGACCATTCCCCTTATCGTCCAATCCCGTGTGACAAACCGCATAGAGAGGCACGCATGACTTTCAGCACCACCGATTTCGACGTAACCCAACTCCCGATCATGACGATTTACGATTTCCCCAAGGGACCTTATCCGACACGCGTCCGTATCGCCCTGGCCGAGAAAGGTCTGCGATCGCGCGTCGAGTTCGTGATGGTCGACCTTTACAAGGGGGAGCACAAAAGGCCCGAATTCATCTCCGAGAAAAACTACTCGGGAACGCTGCCGGTCCTTGAACTAAACGACGGAACGTGCATCGCCGAATGCACTGCCATTACCGAATACCTCGATACGCTTGATGGCGCACCCACGCTGACCGGCAAGACACCACTCGAAAAGGGCGTGATCCACATGATGAGCAAGCGCGCCGAGCTGGAGTTGCTCGACGCAATCAGTGTCTATTTCCACCATGCCACGCCAGGATTGGGACCGAACGTCGAGCGCTATCAGAACGCCGAATGGGGGCTTCGTCAGCGCGACAAGGCCTTGAGGGGCATGCACTACTTCAATGACGTTCTGAAAAAGCAGCCGTTTGTCGCTGGGGATGCCTTCTCCATGGCCGACATCACCGTCATCGGCGGTCTGGTCTTTGCGTCAATCGTGAAGTTGACCGTGCCCGCGGAGTGCGAGGCGCTGCTGGATTGGTACACGAGAATGCGGGAGCGCCCCAGCGTCAAGAACCAGCCGGCGTTCGCCTGAAACAGAAGTCGTGCCCGCCCGTCATCGACGTTCGACCAATCCTTGATTGCAAATCCGAGACGACCTGCCCGCGCGACCTCGACGACTCGCCTACTCGATCGATACCGGATGGCCGCACAGCAAATCGGTCAATCGTAGGGGCGTACTGCGCGCGGTGCTCGCGTAGCGATGCGGAGTGGAAGGACGCGGTCGTGGCACACGGCTTCGCGTACGACCACCGTGTTGGCCGTTCCAGTTGGACAACGGTCGCTGACGACCCACTGAGTCGAATGGCGGCTCGGGGTCGGCAAGCGACGTCCACGACGCCTTTGTCGCCCGCACCGGGCACCCGCATCAAGCCGCCGTCGCCGCACCTTCGAGACCGGCCAGCAGCTTTCCCAGCAGGTGCGACAACTGCGCCTGCTCCGCCTCCGACAGCACGGCCAGCAGCGCGCGCTGGTTCTCGATGTGGGCAACGACCGCATCGTCGATCAGCGCGCGACCCGTATCCGTCAGTGCGACGAGCGTGCCGCGCCCGTCGGCCGGATTCGGCCGCCGCTCGACCCAGCCGGCCTTCTGCAGCCGGTCGATGCGTGCGGTCATGCCGCCCGACGACATCATCAGCGCGTCGTACAACGCGGTCGGCGTCAGCGCGAACGGCGCGCCGCTGCGCCGTAGCGTCGCGAGCACGTCGAATTCGCCCGGCTGCATCCCGTAGCGCGCAAACAGCGGATTGAGACGGTCGCGCGCGATCACGAGCGCGGCTTCCTGCAGCCGCCCCATCACGACCATCGACGACGCGTCCAGATCCGGACGCTCGGCGCGCCATTGCGCGAGCGCATGCGCGGCTCGATCCATTAACCCTCCTCGGCTCACCAGTTATCTTGACGTCGAGATAAATCGGCATTTATCTTGATGTCGAGATACTTTACCTGAAAAACGCGCGGCGTCTCGACGGCAGCCGCGCACCGATATCGAGGGCCTCGTCGATGAATCGCTTCACTTCCCCGGGATGGCGGCTGGCCGTCATCGTGCTGGTCGGGCTGAACCTGCGTCCCGCGCTCGCCGCGGTCGGCCCGCTGCTCGACATGATCCAGCGCACGACCGGTATCGGCGACGGCGCGGCCAGCCTGCTGACGACGATTCCGATCCTGCTGATGGGGCTCGGCGCACTGGGCGCGCGGCGCCTGCAGCGCGTTACCGGCATCGCGGGCGGTGTCTGGCTCGGCGTCGCGCTGATCGGGCTGGCCTGCGCATCGCGCATCGGCGCGCGGCACGCGTGGCTGCTGCTCGCGAGCGCCTGCTGCGCGGGCGTCGGGATCGCGATGGTGCAGGCGCTGCTGCCCGGTTTCGTGAAGGCGCATTTCGCGACGCGCATCGGCGGCGCGATGGGCGTCTATTCGACGTCGATCATGGGCGGCGCGGTGCTGGCGAGCGTGGTCGCGCCGTTCGCCGCGGCGCGCTGGGGCTGGCTCGCCGCGCTGGCCGGCTGGGCGCTGCCGGCCGCGGTGGCCGCGCTCGCATGGCCGCTCGCCAGCCGCGGCGGCGACGGCTTCGCCGCCGGGCAGGTCTCGACGTCGAATGCACGACCGTCGCGTTCGGCGCGTGCGTGGCGGCTCGCGCTGTTCTTCGGGATCGCGACGGGCGCCTACACGCTCGTGCTCGCTTGGCTGCCGCCGTATTACATGCGGCTCGGCTGGTCGCCGACGGCGGCCGGTAGCCTGCTCGGCGGCGTGACGCTCGCGGAAGTTATCGCGGGGCTGACGATCTCGGCAACGATCGACCGCCTGCCCGACCGCCGGCCCGCGCTGCATGCGGCGATCGCGTCGCTGTTCGCGGGGTTGCTGGCGATGCTGGCCGCACCCGGCGCGTTCGCGCTGCCGGCCGCGCTGCTGCTCGGCGCGGGGATCGGCGCGCTGTTTCCGCTGTCGCTGATCGTCACGGTCGACCATGCGGCAACGCCGGCCGACGCTGCATCGCTGACAGGGTTCGTGCAGGGTGTCGGCTATCTGGTCGCCGGGTTGTTCCCGTTCGCGGCCGGGCTCGTGCGCCAGCATCTCGCGGACCTGACGCCCGCGTGGATCGCGATGGCGTGCCTGTGTGTCGCGCTGTTCGCGCTGGCGGCCGGGTTTGCGCCGCGGCTGGCGCGGCAGACGGCGCAGGCCTGAGCGGCCCGTCCGCCGGGCCGGCGTGATCAGCCCGCGCTCGCGTACAGCGTCGAATCCGCGAACCCGTCGGCATCGAGCACGCGCCCGATCAGGATCAATGCGGTGCGCTCGATCTGCGTGCCGCGCACCTTGTCGACGATGTCCGCCAGCGTGCCGGTCACGCGCTCCTCGTCGGGCCAGCTCGCGCGATAGATCACCGCGACCGGGCAATCCGCGCCGTAGTGCGGCAGCACTTCGTCGACGATGCGCGCGAGATGGCGCACGCCGAGATGGATCGCGAGCGTCGCGCGGTGCGCGGCGAGCGAACCGAGCGCCTCGCCTTCCGGCATCGTGGTCTTGCCCGCGAAGCGCGTGAGGATCACCGTCTGCGCGACGCCGGGCAACGTCAGCTCGACGCCGAGCGTCGCCGCGCACGCGGCCGTCGCCGTCACGCCCGGCACGATTTCGTACGGAATCCCGAGCGCCTTCAGCCGGCGGATCTGCTCGCCGATCGCGCCGTACAGCGACGGGTCGCCCGAATGCACGCGTGCGACGTCCCACCCTTGCGCATGCGCGTCCGCGAGCAGCGCGACGATCGCGTCGAGGTCGAGATCGGCCGTGTTGACGACCTGCTCCGCGCGATGACCGTCGAGCACGGCCGCGGGCACCAGCGAGCCCGCATACAGGATCACCGGGCACGTACGCACGAGGCGCTGGCCCTTCACCGTGATCAGCTCGGGGTCGCCGGGCCCCGCGCCGATGAAATACACCGTCATCGAAAATTCTCCGTCAATACGTTGGATGATCCGCTGCGCGGCGTCAAACGCGCGCGGCCGGATCGAGTGCGTCGAGCAGTGCCGCGACCGAATCGAACGCCCGGTCGGCATCGGGCAGCGACGGCCGGCGCAGCATCACGACCGGTACCCTGCGTTCGCGCGCGACATCGAGCTTGGCCTCGGTGGCCGCACCGCCGCTGTTCTTGCTGACGACGACGTCGATGTCCGTCAGCGCGAACAGCGCACGTTCGCCGTCGAGCGTGAACGGCCCGCGCGCGGCGATGACCTGCGCATGCGCATTGCCGGGATGTGCGTCGAGGCAGCGCACGAGCCAGAACTGGTGTGGCGGGATCGTATCGAGGTGCGCGAGCGGTTCGCGGCCGAGCGTGAACAGCGGCCGCCTGAACGGCGCGAGCGCGGCCTCGATGCCGGCCCAGTCGTCGACCATCCGCCAGTCGTCGCCCGGTTGCGGCGTCCAGGGCGCGCGGCGCAGCGCCCATAGCGGTACGCCCGCGTCGCGCGTCGCGGCAGCGGCGTTCGCGCTGATTTGCGCGGCATACGGATGCGTGGCGTCGATCACGAGGCTGATCTCGGCGTCGCGAAGATACGTGGCCAGGCCGGCGGCCCCGCCGAAGCCGCCGACGCGCACGTCGCAGCGCAGGTCGTCCGGCACCTTGCCGAGACCGGCCAGGCTGTAGACGTGATGCGGGCCGAGCGCGCGTGCGATCTTCAGCGCGTCGCCGGTGCCGCCGAGCAGCAGGATGCGCATGCTCATCGCGCTTCCCCGACGAAGCGGCCCTGCCGGTCGATCGCGAACATCTCGACGGCGACCGACGGCGGCACGATGTCGCGTGCGACCCGCAGCGCCTGCGCGCAGACGAGATCGCCGAGCGGCACGCCGTCGGCCAGGGCGAGCTTCAGCGCTTCCTGGCTCGTGTTCGCGGCGCGCATCGCGGCCTGCAGCGCCTCGCTCGCGCCGGCTTCTGCCGCCCATTGCGCGAGCAGCGGCAGGTCGATGCTCGAATGGCGGCTGTGCAGGTCGAGATGGCCCGCCGCGAGCTTGCTGAGCTTGCCGAATCCGCCGCACATCGACAACCGCGCGACCGGTGCGCGGCGCAGGTGCTTGAGCACCGCGCCCGCGAAATCGCCCATCTCGATCAGCGCCATGTCGGGCAGGCCGTAGTGTGCGCGCATCGCGTCCTCGCTCGCGTTGCCCGTGCACGCGGCGATATGCGCGATGCCGTTGGCGCGTGCGACATCGATCCCCTGGTGGATCGATGCGATATAGGCCGAACACGAGAACGGCCGCACGATGCCCGTCGTGCCGAGGATCGACAGCCCGCCGACGATGCCGAGGCGCGGGTTCATCGTCTTCAGCGCGAGCGCCTCGCCGCCCTCGACGCCGATCGTCACGTCGAAGCCGCCTGCGTAGCCGTGCTCGGCTGCGAGGGCCTCCAGATGCGTCGTCATCATCTGGCGCGGCACCGGGTTGATCGCCGGTTCGCCGACCGGCAGCGTCAGCCCCGCGCGCGTGACCGTGCCGACGCCCGGCCCCGCGTGAAAGCGCACGCCGGGCACGGCCGCGAGCGCGACACGCGCGAAGATCAGCGCGCCGTGCGTGACATCCGGATCGTCGCCGGCATCCTTGATCGTGCCGGCTTCCGCGCCTTCGGCCGTGAGGCGGCAGAACTCGAGCCGCATCATCACGCGCTGCCCTTTCGGCAGCACGATCTCGACCGCGTCGTCCGCCCGGCCCGCGAGCAGCAGCCGCGCAGCCGCGAGCGACGTCGCGGTCGCGCAGCTGCCGGTCGTGTAGCCGAACCGCAGCGGCGCGGGCTGTTCGGGGGTTTCGTCGCGCATCACGCGTCCGTTGCGTTCGCCGGGTTCGATGCGCCGGCTATGTCGATCACATCGGCCGTCTCGACCCTGTCGGCCGCGTCGGGCTTGCGCACGTCGTACAGCGTGACGGGCAGCGGCTGGCGCCACGTGTCGAAGCGGCCGAGCGGTTCCGCATGCGCGAGCGACACGCGCGTGAGCGTGCCGCCGTGCGCGTCGCGCCACGCGGCGAGCGCCATCTCGCCCTGCAGCGTGACCGCGTTCGCGACGAGCCGGCCGCCGGGTTTCAGCGAGGCCCAGCACGCGTCGAGCACGCCGGGCGCCGTCGCACCGCCGCCGATGAAGATCGCGTCGGGCGTGGCGAGCCCTGCCAGCGCGTCGGGCGCGCGGCCCGCGACGAGCTGCAGGCCCGGCACGCCGAGTGCGTCGCGGTTGTGTTCGATGAAGCGCTGCCGTTCCGCATGCGCCTCGACCGCGATCGCCTGGCAGGATGGATGCGCACGCATCCATTCGATGCCGATCGAGCCACTGCCCGCGCCGACGTCCCACAGCAGCTCGTCGGGTACGGGCGCGAGGCGCCCGAGCGTCATCGCGCGCAAGTCGCGCTTGGTGAGCTGGCCGTCGTGGCGGTATGCATCGTCGGGCAGGCCCGGTGTGAGCGCGCGGCGCGGCGCGTCGGGGCCGGCCCGGCAGTCGAGCGCGACGAGATTGAGCGCGGCCGTTTCGGCGACTTTCCAGTCCTGCGCGAGGCCGTCGACGCGCCGTTCGAGCGGGCCGCCCAGATGTTCGAACACGCTGATGCGCGTCGGCCCGAAGCCGCGTGCGGCGAGTTCGGCCGCGACGGCGGCCGGCGTGCGGCCGTCGGCGCTCAGCACGAACAGGCGCCGGCCCGGCAGCAGATGACGCGCGAGCGTCGCGAGCGGACGGCCGACGAGCGACACCGCGCCGACATCCTGCAGCGCCCAGCCGAGGCGTGCGGCCGCGAGGGACAGCGACGACGGCGCGGGCAGCACGCGCCATTCGTCGGGAGAAAGCTGGCGCGCGAGCGTCGCGCCGACGCCGAACAGCATCGGGTCACCGCTCGCGAGCACGCAGACGGGCGAGCCGCGCCGCGCGAGCACGCCCGCGAGATCGAACGGCGACGGCCACGCTTCGCGCGCGGCCGGCAACCGCGCGGGCAGCATGTCGAGATGCCGCTTCGCGCCGACCACGCGCGTCGCGCCGAGCAGCGCGCGTCGCGCATTGCGCCCGAGCCCCGCGTAACCGTCGTCGCCGATGCCCACTACCGTCAGCCACGCCGTCATGCACCCTTCCCCATCGTTCGATTTCATCCAGTGTGTTGCGATGCGCGGCCGTTGCGCCGCCGCGCGTCGATCCGGCGATTGCCGTCGGCGCCGACTGCCCGGCGCGGGACGCGCCAGCGGTGTCGGCCAGGCCCGCGCGATCCGCATGGCGAACAGCTGGCCCCGCCCAGTTTCATCGTCGCGGACACCGGCGTGTCGCCGATCCAGTGCCGAGCCGCCAATCGTACCATCCGCGCTGCCGCGCGCAGGTCGTCGCAGCCATGCTGCGACACGGTTGCGACGCACATGGCCGATGTCGGGCCGGTGCCGAAATCGGGTATCCTACGGCCGTTCGTTCGCCGGTGCCCTTCGGGGCCGAAGAGGGAACACAGGGCGCGCCGCGCGCCGCTGTGGCTGCCCCCGCAACTGTAGACAGCGAGCCGATCTCCCCCTCATGCCACTGGTTTCACCGGGAAGGCCGGGAGCCGGCGCCGACCTGTCAGCCAGGAGACCTGCCGGCCAGAAAGTGCGTGCGTGCCAGTCGGCGTCGGGCGGGGTGTACCGATGCGTTGGCCGCGGCGCGACACTGTCCCGGTATCCCGTTGAGTTCCGCCCCCGATTCGATTCCTGCGTCGCCCGTCGTGCGCCCGTCGGCCTGCCCGGGGCTCGTGCGCGTGGTCGCGGCCGCCGATGGCGGGCTGTGCCGGGTCAAGTTACCGGGCGGCCGGCTCGATGCGCGCCAGGCGCGTGCGATTGCCGCCGCCGCCCGCGCGTACGGCTCCGGCGCGATCGACGCGACCAATCGCGCGAATCTCCAGCTGCGCGGCATTCGCGACAGCGCCGCCGATGCGCTGACGCGCGCATTGCTCGAGGCGGGGCTCGGCCCGCGCGTCGACGCTGCCGCAGGCGCGGTCGACGAGACGGCCGCGCTCGCCGCGAGCGACGACGTCCGCAACCTCTTGCTCAGCCCGCTCGCCGGGCACGATCCCGCCGCGCTCGTCGACAGCCGCGCGCTCGCGATGCCGCTGCTCGACATGCTGGCCGGCGAGCCGCGCCGCGGCGAGCTGTCGCCGAAATTCTCGATCCAGCTCGACGGCGGCGAAGCGGTTGCGGCGCTCGATCATCCGCACGACATCTGGCTGGCCGCATGGCGCCGCGCAGACGGCGCGGTGCGCCTCGCGGCCGGGCTGGCCGGCTGCCCGCCGGCCGCGCGGGACGACCGGCCCGCATCGGTCGACGTGTCGCCCGATCAGGCCGTCGCACTGGTTCGCGCATTGCTGCTCGCGTTCCTCGATCTCGCACCGGCCGAGGTCACGCGGATGCGCGGGGTGCTCGCGACCGCCGGCGAATGCGCGTTGCTCGCACGCGCGCAGCACTACCTGCCCTTCCCGCTCACGGCCGATCCCGCGCTCGCCGGCTGGCGGCGCACGCGCACCGACCCGGCGCTGCGTTTCGGCATGCGCGCGTCGCGCGATGCGGCACGCTGCAGCGTCGGCGCGCAATGCGTGCTCGGGCGGCTCGACGCGACACGACTGGAACGGCTCGCCGCGCTGGCCGAAGCCGACGGCGACGGCACGTTGTCGATGACGCCGTGGCAAGGCGTGTTTCTCCACGGCGTGCCGAACGAACGCGCCCCGGCCACGTTGGCGGCACTGGCGTCGCTCGGCCTCGTCTGCGCATCGTCCGACCCGCTGGCGACCCTCGTCGCCTGCACCGGCAGCACGGGCTGCGCGAAAGCGCGGGCCGACACGAAACACGACGCGCTCGCCCTCGCGGCGTGCCTCGGCCATCCGGTCGACGTGCACCTGACCGGCTGCGAGCGCCACTGCGCGTTGCCGCATCCCGCGACGCACACGCTCGTCGCGGTGGCGCCTGCGCACTACGACCTTTACCGGCGCGACGCGGCCGCGGGCCTTGGCGCCCCGCTCGCGCGCCATCTGACGATTGACCAGGCCGCGGCCCGTTTGACGGACGCGCGGCACAGCCAGGACACCACCGATGCTTGACTACATTCGCGACGGGCAGGAAATCTACCGCCAGTCGTTCGCGACGATCCGCGCCGAGGCCGACCTGTCGCGCGTTCCGCCCGACCTCGAGAAACTCGCGGTGCGCGTGATCCATGCGTGCGGGATGGTCGACGTCGTCTACGACCTGCGCTTTTCGGCTGGCGCCGGCACGGCCGGCCGCACCGCGCTCGCGGCCGGCGCGCCGATCCTGTGCGACGCGAGAATGGTCGCCGAAGGCATCACGCGCGCGCGGCTGCCGGCCGACAACCGCGTGATCTGCACGCTCGGCGAGCCGGAGGTGCCCGATCTCGCGCGCCATCTCGGCAACACGCGCTCGGCGACGGCGCTCGAACTGTGGCGTCCGCATCTCGCGGGCAGCGTCGTCGTGATCGGCAATGCGCCGACCGCGCTGTTCCACCTGCTCGACATGATCGACGCCGGCGCGCCGCGTCCCGCGTTGATCCTCGGTTTTCCGGTCGGTTTCATCGGCGCGGCCGAATCGAAGGCGATGCTCGATGCCGACAGCCGCGGCGTGCCGTACGTCGCGCTGCTCGGCCGGCGCGGCGGCAGCGCGATGGCCGCCGCCGCGGTCAACGCACTGGCGACGGAGGTCGAATGACGACCATGCGCGGCCGGCTGTTCGGGGTCGGTGTCGGCCCCGGCGATCCCGAACTGATGACGATCAAGGCGCTGCGCGTGCTGCAGGCGGCGCCCGTGGTCGCGTATTTCGTCGCGAAGGGCAAGAAGGGCAATGCGTACGGCATCGTCGAAGCCCACCTGCTCGACGGGCAGACGCAACTGCCGCTCATCTATCCGGTGACGACCGAAGTGCTGCCGCCGCCGCTCTGCTACGAGACCGTGATCGCCGACTTCTACGACACGGCCGCCGAGATCGTCGCCGCCCATCTCGACGCGGGACGCGACGTCGCGGTGATCTGCGAAGGCGACCCGTTCTTCTACGGCTCGTACATGTACCTGCACGACCGCCTCGCGCCGCGCTACGACACCGAGGTGATCCCGGGCGTCTGCGCGATGCTCGGCGGCACGGCCGTGCTCGGCCAGCCGCTCGTCTATCGCAACCAGAGCCTGTCGGTGCTGTCCGGCGTGCTGCCCGAGCATGAACTGCGCGAGCGGCTCGCGCGCGCCGACGCGGCCGTCGTGATGAAGCTCGGTCGCAATTTCGACAAGGTGCGGCGCGTGCTCGACGAACTCGGGCTCGCGAAGCGCGCGCTGTACGTCGAGCGCGCGACGATGGCGAACCAGCGCATCGTGCCGCTCGACGCAGTCGATCCGATGGCGTCGCCGTATTTCTCGCTGCTCGTCGTGCCGGGGGAAAAATGGCAAGGATGACGACCCCGCCGGCCATCGTGATACTCGGTGCCGGCGCGCTCGACACCGCGCGACGCATCCAGGCGCGCTATCCGGGCGCTAGCGTGCATGGCCTCGCGTCGCGCGTCGATGCCGACGTGCGGTTCGACGAACTCGGTGCGCACCTGCGCGAACTCTACGCACGCGGCCTGCCGATCGTCGCGCTGTGCGCAGCCGGCATCGTGATCCGCTGCCTCGCCCCCGCGCTCGCGGACAAGGGCGTCGAGCCGCCCGTGCTCGCGGTTGCGGAAGACGGTTCGGCCGTCGTGCCGCTGCTCGGCGGGCTGACGGGCGTCAACGTGATCGCGCGCGAAATCGCCGCATGCGTGGGCGTCGCGCCGGCGATCACGACCAGCGGCGAACTGCGTTTCGGCGCATGCGTGCTCAATCCGCCCGACGGGTATGCGCTGGCCGATCTCGCGCAGGGCAAGCGCTTCGTGTCCGACCTGCTCGCGGGCGCATCGACGCGTGTCGACGGCCCGGCGGCGTGGCTCGACGATGCCGCGCTGCCGCGCGACGACGCGGCCAAGCATGCGATCCGCGTGACGCCCGACGCATGGCGCGGCACGCACGACGAACTCGTGATCCATCCTCGCAGCGTGGTGGTCGGCATCGCAGGCGATGCCATGCACGCGCACGAGGCGCTTGCCACACGCATCGCCGCCATGCTCGACGCACAAGGTCTCGCGCGGCTGGCACTCGCGGCCCTCGTCGCGCCGGCGTCGTCGATCGGCGAACCCGCGCTGGAGGAAGCCGCGCGGGCACTCGACGTGCCGCTGCGTTTCGCCGATGCCGACGGCAGCACGCCCGCCGATGCAGCCGCGCTGCTCGGCCGCACGTTGCGTGTCGCGCATACGCTGCGTCCGGTATCGAACGGTCTCGCGTGCGCGGTCGCCTCGCATCCGGTCGATCCCGCCACGCTCGGCCGCGCGCGCGGCCGCCTGACGGTGCTCGGCCTTGGCCCGGGCGGCGCCGCGTGGCTCACGCCGGCCGCTCGCGCCGCGCTCGCCGAAGCGACCGACATCCTCGGCTACACGACCTACGTGAACATGGCCGGCCCGTTCCGCGGCGACCAGCGCGTGCACGGCACCAACAATCGCGAGGAGATGCAGCGCGCGCGCCATGCGTTCGAACTCGCGGCCGAAGGCCGGCGCGTCGCGGTTGTGTCGTCGGGCGACCCCGGCGTGTTCGCGATGGCCGCAGCCGTGCTCGAAGCGCTCGACGAAACGCGCGACCCGCAGTGGGCCGCGGTCGACCTGCGCGTGGAGCCCGGCATCTCGGCGTCGCTCGCGACGGCCGCGCAGGCCGGCGCGCCGCTCGGTCACGACTTCTGCGCGATTTCGCTGTCGGACAACCTGAAGCCGTGGGACGTGATCGAGACGCGCCTGCGGCATGCGGCGCAAGCCGACCTCGTGATGGCGTTCTACAACCCGATCTCGCGTGCGCGGCCGTGGCAGCTCGACCGCGCGCTCGACCTCGTGCGTGCGCATCGCGCGGCCGATACGGTGGTCGTACTCGGCCGCGACATCGGCCGGCCGGGCGCGACGCTCGCGACGACGACGCTCGGCGCGCTGCGCGGCGACCAGGTCGACATGCGGACGATGGTGATCGTCGGCTCGTCGACGACGCGGCGCTTCGCGATCGGCAACGCGCGCGAATGGGTCTATACGCCGCGCTGGTATCGCTGATCGCGGTTACCGCGGCAGCGTGACGGTGCGCGCGTCGGCATGCGTAAGGCCGGATGCGCCGCCGGTACGCCAGAACCGGTACACGAGCACGCCGACCGCGGCCTGCGCGACGACTACGAACGCGACGCAGCCGGCCCAGCCCCAGCGATGCCAGCCGGGCACCGGCAGGATCGAGCCGAGACTGCCGCCGAAGTAATAGCAGGACAGGTAGATGCCGATCGCCGTCGAGCGTGCGCTCGACGCCGCCTGCGAAATGAACGTGTTCGCCGACGCCTGCTCGACGAATACGGCGGTCGAGCTGAGCGCGAGGCCGGCCAGGATCACCGGCACGCTGTCCGACAACGTCAGCAACGCTCCGCCGATCGCGAGCGCGGCCGCGGCGAGCCCCGGCGCGCGCGGGCCGCGATGCCGCGCGAGGCGCCCGGCCAGCGGCGTCACGACCACCGCGACCAGGAACACCGCATAAATTGCGCCGATCTCGACCGTGTCGAAGCCGAACGGTGCGCGCGTGAGCCGCAGGCCGATGAACGTGAACGTCGCGACCTGCGACGCGAGCACGCATGCGCCGATCGCGAATGACGCGAGCAGCGGGCCGCGCATGACGAGCCGCGACGACGGCCCCGCCTCCGCATCGTTGCCGGACGCCTGCCGCGCAACCGCACCGGATGCAGGCAGGCTCGCGTAGATCGCGACGCCCGTGACGAGACACAGCGCCGCGACGACATCGAGCGCATGCCGCCAGCCCCACATCGACGTCAGCAGGTTCGTGACGAAGCGGCCGGCGAACCCGCCGAGCGTCGTGCCGGCGACGAACAACGCACCGATCTCGGCCGACGTGCCGCGATCGAAGCGCTCTCCGATATAGGCGATCGACAGCGCGAAGATGAACGGCATGACCAGCCCGGCCGCAAAGCGCGCACCGAGAAACGACGCGAAACCCGCCGCATGCGCGGACCACACGACCGGCAGCGCGACGGCCACCGCCGCCAGCGAGATCGCGATGCGACGCTCGATGCGCGCGGCCAGCACGCCGACGAACGGCGCGATAATGGCGACAGCCGTCGTGGTCGCGCTGACGCCCTGCCCCGCGCGTTCCGCGCTGACGCCGAACGTCGCCGCGAGTGCGTGCAGGATGCCCTGCGTCGAATAGAGATTGAGAAACGCGGCGAAACCGCAGAGAAAGAACGCAATGCGTGTGGTCCTGTCGTTCATCGGAAATGCCTCGTCATCGATGCCGCCAGTCTGACGAGCGCGCCACGCGTGCGCCAATACCGTTTTCACCGCCATTGATACCGGAACGACAACAATGCTCGACCTGCGCCGCCTCCGCTATTTCGTGGTCGTCGCCGACGAACTGCACTTCGGCCGCGCGGCATTGCGCCTGCGCGTCGCGCAGCCACCACTGACGCGCCATATCGCCGCGCTGGAAAGCGAGCTCGGCGTGCGGCTGTTCGAGCGTTCGACGCGCGCGGTGCGGCTCACGCCGCAAGGCGAACTGTTCCTCGAGCATGCACGCCACGTCGTCAGCGCGGCCGCCGAAGCCGAGGCGAGCGCGCGCAAGATCGCGCAGGGCATCGCCGGGCGCATCGTGATCGGCTACGCGAGCGCGATTCCGATGTCGGACACGTTCCCTGATGTGATCCGCGCCGCGAGCCGCACGATGCCCGACGTCGAACTCGCGTTCCGTGAAGCAGCGACCGCCAGCCAGCGCCGGCAGATCGCCGACGGCGCGATGGACGTCGGCTTCGGCTGGGCGTGGGACGGCGCGCCCAGCGTGCCGGTCGCGTCGATCGTCGTGTCGCGCGAGCCGCTCGTCGCGGCCGTGCCGGCCGGCCATCCGCTCGCGGGCCGTGCGCGCCTCGACGTTGCGGAACTGGCCGACGCCACCTTTGTCACCTTTCCGCCCGGTTACGGTTCGGCGTTGACCGCCGCGCTGGACGACCTGTGCGCGCGTGCCGGATTCTCGCCGCGGATCGGCGCGACCGCCGCGCAAATCACGACGCTCGTGTCGCTGGTCGCCGCCGAACGGGGGATCGCGATCGTGCCGGCCTTCACGGCGACGCTGCAGCGCGCCGGTGTCGTCTACGTGCCGCTCGCCGGCGCGCGCGCGGTCGAGCAGATCGTGTCGTGGAACGCGCCGTTTTCGTCGGCGTGCGTCGAGCGCTTCGTTGCGCTGGCTCGTTCGCTGGCGCAGCCGGCATCGACGTAAGCGGCACGTATCGCGCCGCGGGCACCGATCGGGAAAATCGCCCGCCCCGCGTTGCACGACCGTGTCGAATCGGCAAGATCGTTACGTATCGGGAATCAAATAACAAAAAGAACACCTAACCATTCACTATTCGGCGCGAATCCTCCAAGATGAGCACGCTGCCGGCCGGGCACGCCCGGTCGCCCGGCCGGCAGCGATACGCAGGCCAGCGTATCCCTCTTCCACTCGGAGAACACAATGAACAACAATCTGTTGCCGCGTTTCATCCCGCGTGCACTTGCCGCGGGTTGTCTGCTTGCCGTGGCGAGCGTGTCCCAGGGTGCCGGCGTCTATGCGCCCTTCGTCGACGTGACGCTCTATCCGACGCCGCTCGTCGATCAGATCGGCGTCCGGCAAGGCATCCAGCAATTCACGCTCGCGTTCGTGGTCGCGGGCAACGGCTGCGTGCCGTCGTGGGGCGGCGTGCAGCCGATCGGCAACGGCGCGAGCGGCGGCCTCCTGACCGCGCTGTCGACGTCGATCGCGAGCTACCGCGCGAAAGGCGGCGAAGTCGCCGTCTCGTTCGGCGGCGCGAACGGCACGCCGCTGATGCAGGCGTGCTCGACGGTCCCCGCGCTGAAGGCGGCCTACCAGACCGTGATCGACACGTACGGCCTCACGCACATCGATTTCGACATCGAAGGCGCGTCGCAGCAGGACACGGCCGCGGTCGCGCGCAACTTCCAGGCCGTCGCGCAACTGCAGTCCGACTACGCGGCGAAGGGCAAGCCGCTACACGTCACGCTGACGCTGCCGACGATGCCGACCGGGCTCACGCAGGACGGCCTGAACGTCGTCAACGCGGCGCTCGCGAATCGGGCCGCGTTCGACGCGGTCAACGTGATGGCGATGGATTACGGCCCCGCGAACTTCGACATGGGCGCCGCCGCGATCAGCGCCGCGCAGGCGCTGTACGCGCAGCTCGACACGGCGTTCAAGTCGGCCGGCCAACCAAAAACCCATGCGCAGCTCTGGCAGATGGTCGGCGTCACGCCGATGATCGGCGTGAACGACGTGCAGGGTGAAACCTTCACGCTCGCGAATGCGCAAAGCGTGGTGAACGCGGCGATCGGCAACGGCTACGGTTTCTTCGGCAACTGGTCGGTCGGCCGCGATCAGGCGTGCCCGTCCGGTGGCACGTATGCGTCGCCGACCTGCTCGGGCGTCGCGCAGCAGCCGTACGCGTTCGCGACGATCTTCAAGCAGATCGACGGCAAGTGGGGCGCGGGCGTCACGCAGGATCCGAACTACGGCGGCGGCTCGGACGGCGGCACGCCGCAGCCCGGCGCGCCCTGGGCGGCCGGCCAGGTCTATACGGCCGGCGCGACGGTCACCTACCAGGGCACGACGTACCAGGCGCAGTGGTGGACCCAGGGCGACGTGCCCGGCCAGGCGGCCGTATGGAAGCCGGTCGGCGGCGGCTCGCCGGTGTGGTCGGCGACGACCGCCTACCCGGGCGGCACCTGCGTGATGTACCAGGGCGCGAAGTACTGCGCGAAATGGTGGACACAGGGCGACAACCCGAGTGCGGGCGGCGTGTGGGTGAAGTCGTGATGCCGCGACGCGCGCGCGCGTGACGCGCGGCGGGCCGCTTCCGGCGCAGCAGGATCGTGCGCCGGCGGGCGGCCCTACCCGCGCGCGTGCTCGGCCAGCAGCCGCGCCTTCGCGTCGACGAGCAGCGCCGCGTGCGCGTCGCGCTGCTGGCGGATCCGTTCGGTCGGCCCGACGACCGACAGCCCGTACCAGTCGCCGTCGAGCGTCAGCGCGACCGCGATCGCCGACAGCTCGGGCGCGCTCTCGCCGAAGTTCTCGGCCCAGCCGAGTTCGCGAAACCGCGCGGTCTGCGCGACGAGCGCCGGCAGGTCGGCCACCGTCGCGTCGGTAAAACGTTCGAACGGCAGTTGCATGCCGAGCGCCTGCTGCGCGTCGCCGGCGAGTTCCGCGAAGATCGCCTTGCCGATCGAGTTCGCATGCAGCGGGCGCAGCTCGCCCGGCTGGCGCGTATAGCGGATCGCCTGCTCCGACTCGACGACGTCGAGATACGTGACCGACACGCCCTGGATCTTGCCGAGCACGGCTGTCTCGCGGCTCGCGTCGCGCAGCGCGACGAGGTGCGGGTGCACGATGTCGACGACGGGATCGGTCGCGTCGATCGCGGCGGCGATCGTCTGCAGGCGCCGCGTCGGGTAGTAGCCGCCGCGCTTGCGCACTTCGTACAGATAGCCGCGGCTCACGAGCGTGCGCGCCATCGCGAGGCAGCTCGACGGCGGCACATCGAGCAGGCGCGCGAGTTCGGCGAGCGGCAGTGGCCGCCGTTCGGCGGCGAACAGCTCGAACAGGTCGAGCGTGCGGGCAACGAGTTTGACGTCCATGACGAGCGCTTGAATCGAAACGGGAAACCGCGCGCCGGGCGAGCCGCCGCGCGTCAGTACGACTTCGGCAGCCCGAGCACCTTCTCCGCGATGTAACACAGGATCAGTTGCGGACTCACGGGCGCCAGCCTCGGAATCATACACTCGCGCAGGTAGCGCTCGACATGGTATTCCTTCGCGTAACCCATCCCACCGAGCGTCGCGACCGCCGTCTGGCACGCCTGAAACGCCGCTTCCGCGCCGAGGTATTTCGCCGCGTTCGCCTCCGCGCCGCACGACTGCCCCGCGTCGTAGCGCGCCGCGGCCTTCATCACCATCAGCCACGCGGCCTCGAGCTGCATCCACGCCTGCGCGAGCGGATGCTGGATCGACTGGTTCTGCCCGATCGGCCGACCGAACACGACGCGCTCGCACGCATACTGCGTCGCGCGGCGCAGCGCGGCCTGCCCGAGCCCGATCGCCTCCGCCGCGATCAGGATCCGTTCGGGATTCAGCCCGTGCAGCAGGTAGCGGAAGCCGTCGCCTTCGTTGCCGATCAGGTCGTCGCGCGACACGCGCAGGTTGTCGATGAACAGCATGTTCGAATCGACGGCCTTGCGGCCCATCTTCTCGATCTCGCGTACCTCGACATGCGAACGGTCGAGGTCGGTGTAGAACAGGCTCAGCCCGTCGGTCGGCTTCGCGACCTGGTCGAGCGGCGTCGTGCGCGCGATGATCAGCATCTTGTTCGCGACCTGCGCGGTCGAGATCCAGATCTTGCGCCCGCTGAGCACGTAGTGGTCGCCGTCGCGGCGCGCCTGCGTGCTCAGGTGCGTGGTGTCGAGGCCCGCGTCGGGCTCCGTCACCGCGAAGCACGCCTTGTCGCGCCCGGCGATCAGCGGCGGCAGGAAGCGCGCCTTCTGCGCGTCGTTGCCGAACACCTGCACGGGATTCAGCCCGAAGATGTTCATATGCACGGCCGACGCGCCGGACAGGCCGGCGCCCGATGCGCTGATCGTGCGCATCATCAGCGCGGCCTCGGTCATCCCGAGACCGGCGCCGCCGTGGGCCGGGTCCATCGCGATGCCGAGCCAGCCGGCTTCGGCGAGCGCCGCGTGAAAGTCGGCCGGAAAGCCGCCCACGCGATCGCGTTCGAGCCAGTAGTCGTCGCCGAAGCGCTCGCAGATTTTCTCGATCGCGCTTTCGATCGCGCGCTGGTCGTCGGTCAGGTCGAACTGCATGGACTGCTCTCCCGGGAAACGTGAACGGCCCGGCCGTTCATAGCGGAAACACGCCCGTCGCGACCGCGGCGAACACCATCAGCACGGTGGCGGCGAACAGGAACGGAATCGTGAATTTCTGGTGCTCGGCGAGCTCGACGCCGGTCAGGCCGACGATCAGGAACGTCGCGGGCGTCAGCGGGCTCACCGGAAAGCCGGTCGTCATCTGGCCGAGCAGCGCGGCCTGCGCCATCTGGATCGGCGGCACGCCGAGCAGCTTGCCGCTCTCCGCGAGCACCGGCAGCACGCCGAAGTAGAACGAATCGGGATCGAACAACAGGCTGAGCGGCATCGACAGCAGCCCGAGTACGAACGGCATGTGGCGCGCATGCTCGACCGGCACGTGCGCGACGACGACCTCGGCCATCGCCTTCAGCATGCCGGTGCCGGACATGATGCCGGTGAATGCGCCGGCCGCGAGCAGCACGCTCGCCATCATCAGCGCGGCCTTCGCGTGCGCGTCGATCCGCTCGCGCTGCGCCTGCACGTCCGGGTAGTTGATCACGAGCGCGGCGACCGTGCCGAGCATGAACATCACCATCGGGTCGACGATGCCCGACACCAGCGTGACGAGCACGACGAGCGTCAGTACGACGTTGATCCCGAAGCGGCCCGGCCGGCGCAACGCGCGTTCGGCGTCGGTCAGCTCGCGCGGCGCGATCGCCAGCGACGCGGCGCCGGCGCGGTCGAGCCCGAGCCGTTTCGCCTCGCGCACGCCGAGCACGTAAGCGGTGCCGAACACGAACGCGAGCCCGACGATCTGCACCGGAATCATTGGCGTGAAGATCGCCGAGCCGGGGATGTGCAGCGCCGCCGAGGCGCGCAGCATCGGCCCGACCCACGGTAGGAAATTGACGCCGGCCGCTATCGACGCGACGCACGCGAGAATCCGCCGGTCCATCCCGAGGCGCGTGTAGAGCGGCATCATCGCCGGCAGCGTGACGAGAAACGTGACGGCGCCCGAGCCGTCGAGGTGGATCAGCAGCGCGAGCAGCGCCGAGCCCATCACGATGCGCGGCGGATGGCAGCCGATCAAGCGCAGTACGCCGGCGATGATCGGGTCGAGCATCCCCGCATCGGTGAGGATTCCGAAAAATAGAATCGCAAAAACGAACATCCCGGCGATCGGGCAGATGTTCTGTACGCCGTGCACGACGAACTTGCCGGTCGTCAATCCGAAGCCGGCCGCGAGCGACGCGGCCACCGGCACGACGATCAGCGCGACGAGCGGCGACAGCCGCTTCGTGATGATCAGGCCGAACAGCGCGACGATGGCGATCGCGCCGATCCATGCAAGCATGATGCGTCTCCTCTTCAGCCGGTACGGCGTCTTCCGTGCGCAAGCCGGCGTGATGTCCGAATGATGGCGTGCCGGCCCGCGCGGCCGGCGACCGCGATGCCGGTCAGTCCCCGCGATCGTCGTGGTGGCCGTCGCGGTCCGCAAACACCTGCGCCGCGTGCTCGTTCAGCGCGGGCGGCGGTCGACGGTACGTCGCCGGCGTGCGGCCGAGCTTGATCGGCGACGCGATGCCGCGATGCCGGCCCAGCGTCACCTTCATCTCCCGATGCGCGACATGCGGATGATCGAGCGCCGCATCGAGTCCGAGCACCGGCGCGCACGGCACGCCGCGGCGCATCAACTGCTCGGCGAGCGCCGCGCCGTCATGTCCGGCCAGCGCCGTTTCGAGCAGCGCACGCAGTGCGGCGCGGTGCGCGCTGCGCGCGCGGTTGTCCGCGAAACGCGGATCGTCGAGCCAGCCGCGCGTGCCGAGCACGTCGCACAACACGGCGAACTGCCCGTTGTTGCCGACCGCCAGGAAAATGTCGACGCTCGCCGTCGGAAAGCTGTCGTACGGCGTGATGTTCGGATGCGCGTTGCCGGTACGTACGGGTGCGTTGCCCGAATGAAAGAAGTTCGGCGTATGCGGATGCAGGATCGACAGCGCGCAGTCGAACAGCGTCGATTCGACGAACTGGCCGCGGCCGCTCGCATCGCGCTCGCGCAGCGCCATCAGCACGCCGAGCGCCGCGTTCAGACCCGTGACGAGATCGACGATCGGCACGCCGACGCGCAGCGGTGCGCCGCCCGCTTCGCCATTGACGCTCATCAGCCCCGCGAGCGCCTGGACGGCCGCGTCGTAGCCGGGCAGCCCGCCCAGCGGCCCGTCCGCGCCGAACCCCGACACGCGGCAATGGACGAGGCGCGGAAACCGCGCATGCAGCGCGTCGAAGCCGAGCCCCCAGCGCTCCATCGTGCCGATCTTGAAGTTCTCGACGATGGCGTCCGCGTGTTCGAGCAGGCCCAGCAGCCGCTCGCGGTCGGCCGGCTGCGTCAGGTCGAGCGCAACGCCGAGCTTGTTGCGGTTCACGCCGAGGAAATACGATGCGGTGTCGCCGTCGAACGGCGGCCCCCAGGTACGTGTCTCGTCGCCGGACGGCGGCTCGACCTTGATCACCTCCGCGCCATGGTCGGCGAGGATCTGCGTCGCGTACGGGCCGCCCAGCACCCGCGACAGGTCGATGATGCGCAATCCCGCCAGCGCGCCCTGCTGCTCGTGTTCCGCCATGCGTCCCGCTCCTGGTTCCGGTTGATCGGACTGTCGGCACCGGCGGGCCAATGCCTGCGGCGCGCCCGTCGGACTCGACGAATAATTCTTGTGTGTGAATTTATATTCACACTCAGGAATTTCATTGTCAAGCCCGGATACACCCGGCGTGCCGCGCGGATAACGTGGTCGAGCGCAAGTGGGGACGACACCGAATGCGGGCCGGTTGCGAGGTCGGCCCGCCCTTCGTTAAGCTGGCGGAAACGTTCATCCCGAAAATAGTCAGGCGAAGCATTCATGAAACGGATATGGCTGGCGGCCTTCATGCTGGCGTCGACGCTCGGCGCCGCGCGCGCGCAAACCCAAACTTTCCATTTCGGCGAAGGACAGACGCGCATGCCCGCCGCGGCACCGCAGGCCGGCGCGCCCACGGCCCGGCACGCGCCGTCGCCGCATCACCGGCGCGCCGTTCACAAACGTCGCCACTCGCGCCATGCGAAGCCGACGCGCAACGGCATCTATACGCACGCGTAACGCGGCGCCCGGCGCCATGCACGGAACTGTCACGAATGGGGGGTAACCTCCACGCGGCAG
The DNA here is from genome assembly GCF_056856535.1 of Burkholderia sp. L-4. Taxonomy (NCBI): domain Bacteria; kingdom Pseudomonadati; phylum Pseudomonadota; class Betaproteobacteria; order Burkholderiales; family Burkholderiaceae; genus Burkholderia; species Burkholderia sp. L-4. The sequence goes on along the minus strand of NZ_JBXEOX010000001.1, from coordinate 1,847,925 downwards.
CTTGTACGCCGTCGCGCCCCGTTGCCGGACAACCCGCCGCCGCCGCGCACTTCCCCACGATTCATTACCTGCTTTGCCGAACATGAGCACCGGGCCGGATACCCTCGCCGTCACCAAGGAACGCGCCACCATCGTGTGCCGTCAGCGCGGCAGCGTGCTGCTGGTCGCCCGCACGGCATCGCGCTGGTCGCTGCCGGGCGGCACAATCCGGCGCGGCGAGACGCCGCTCGAAGCCGCGCGGCGGGAGCTTGCCGAGGAAACGCGGCTGGAAGGGCTCGCGCTCGACTACGCGGTGCAGTTCGGCGGGCTGACGAAGCTCCATCACGTGTTCGTGGCCGAGGTGCCGGCGCACCTGACGCCGCGCGCGAGCAACGAGATCGCCCGCTGCAAGTGGTTCGCCGCCGACCGGCTCGACACGCTCCATGCAAGCGTGCCGACGCGCAAGATCATCGAGCTGCTGCGTCTCGACTGTTTTTCGGCGATCGTCAACGGCCCGCTTCGTTGAGGGCCGTGCTGCGCACGCCGGTCACGCGCGCAGGAACGGCCCGGCCTTGCGCTCGAGCAGCGCGACGAGTTCGGGCTGCATGAAAGCGTAGCGGTCGGGAATCTCGAGGCAGACGATCTGCTTGCCCTTCAGATGCGCACCGAACAGCGTGGACAGCCTTGCCTTGTGCGCGCGCTCCATCACGAACACGATGTCGGCCCAGTCGAGCTGCTCGGCGGACAGGCGGGCGTCGGCATCGGGCGCGAGGCCCGCGGAGTCGGTTTCGATGCCCGGCCATGCGGCGAACATCGTTTCGGCCGTCGGGCTGCGCAGCCGGTTGCGGCTGCAGATGAACAGTGCCCGTGTCATGTCGCTTCGCGCTTGGCCGCGGGCGGCCCGCTTACCCTTGCGGAATGGTGTCCGGCCGCACGTACGCGAGCATGTGCGGCACGTAGTCGGCCTTGCCGAGATCGACGCCGTGATGGCGCAGGATCGCGTACGCGGCAATCGCGTGGAAGTAGAACTGCGGCAGCGCCCAGTCGCGCGCGTATTGTTCGCCCGTCATGTCGAACGCGGTCCCGTTCGGCAGTTCGAGCGCGATCGGCCGCGCGGCGCCCCCATCGAGCGCATCCGGCGCGAGTTCGCCGAGAAATGCGAGCGTGCCGGCGACGATCGACTGCGCGTCGCCCGGCGAACCCGGCTGCGCATCCGCGTTCCATCCCGCTTCACGCAACGACAGCAACGCAGCCGGCAACGCTTCGCCGCGCAGCCGGTAGACGGGTTCCATCGCCTGGAAACACGAGAAGCGCACCTGGGCGGCGAGCGGGTACATGTCGGGCGCGAGCTTCAACGTCGTCACCGCGTCGGGTTCGATCCCCGCGGCCTGCCGGTGCGCGACGGCCTTGTCGAGCCATGCGGACTGCGCGCGCAGCATCTGGGTGAAGGTCGGAACGAGAAGTTGGGTCGGTGACACGCGTGCGCTCCTGTATTGTGGTTTGCGTCACGATAGCAGCGTCGGCGCAACCCTGCATCCTGGACAGGCGCGAAGCGCGCGCACCGCTGCGCATCGGCGGACGATTCATACACCACGTGTGCGCGCTTCGGTTCCATCTGCGCATACGCGGCAACGCGTGCCTGCCGACATGCAGCCTCACGGCTTGCCCTGCCGCGCCAGGAACCGGTCGAGCTGCGACGCAAACGCCTTGCCGTCGCGCGCGCTGAACGGCGCCGGCCCGCCCGTGTCGATGCCCGCGCTGCGCAACTGGTCCATCATCGCGCGCGTCGACAGGCGCTCCTCGATGTTCTCGCGGCTGAACCAGTTGCCGCGCGGGTCGAGCGCATGCGCGCCCTTGTCGAGGACGGCGGCGGCCAGCGGGATGTCGGCCGTGATCACGAGGTCGCCGGCTTCCGCCAGCTCGACGATGCGCGCATCGGCCACGTCGAAGCCGGCCGGCACCTGGACGGCCTTGATGAACGGCGACGGCGGTGTGCGCAGGAACTGGTTCGCGACCAGCGTCACGCTGATTTCGGCACGACGCGCGGCGCGAAACAGCATGTCCTTGATGACGGCGGGACACGCGTCGGCATCGACCAGTACTTGCATGGCGGGGTTTTCCGGTAGGCATGAGCAGAAGCGGCGATCATAGCGCACCGCCGGCCGGCCCTCAGTGCGCGAGATCCGTGCGAAGCGCGTCGGCCGTCAGCCACTGCGCGCCCCAGGCGGCGGCGAGCCGCGCGCCCTGCCCGATCCGCACGGCCGCATCGTCGAAGTCGACGAACACGACGTGGTCGGCCGACGCGGGTTTCGGCGGCGTTTCGCGCGTGCGTCCGTCGGACAGCACCCACAGCCAGCGCTGCTTGCCGGGCTCGCGCCGTGCGTCGCGCGCGAGCAGCTGCGCGGCCGCGGCGATGCCGTCCGCGAGCGGCGTGCCGCCGCCGCCGTCGACCGGTTCGAGCCAGCGTGCGTTCCACCAGCGCGGGACGGCCGGGCCGAAACGCCGGGCGGCGCCTTGACCGCCGAAGCAGATCAGCGCGGTTTCGACCCGATCGCGCGCGGCCCGATCGAAATACGCGACGATCAGGCCCTTCGCGAGCGCGAGCCGGTCGTTCGACAGCATCGACGCCGAACAGTCGAGCACGAAGCAATGCAGTGCATGCGGCGTCCCTGCGCGTTTCCGGAACCGCACATGTTCGTGAAGCAGCGGGCCGCCGCGTTTCGCGGCGAGCGTCGCCGGCCACGCAACGGTCGTGCCCGCGCGGGCCGTGCCCGGTACGTGCGCGGCTGCGCCTGACTGCCATCGAGGACCGCGAACGGCGTTCGCGGCGGCGCCGGCTCGATGGCTCAGCGTTTTTTTAGCGGCAGCGGCACCACGCCTTTCACTTCGCGCAGGCCGGCCGGCTCGGGCGGCAGATAACCCCAGTCGCTCTGCGCGGCGGATGCCTCGCCTCGCGTCTCGTCCTGCCGGTTGTCGTCCCGCTGGCGCGCATCCGGCGGGGAACGTTCGTCGTGTTCGCCGCCGTGTTGCGACGACCCGTGCGACGGCGGCGTATCCGCATGGCGCCGGTGCCGCAGCACCGCTTGCGCCACACGCTCGACATGCGACACCGTCACCGCGTCGGCCTGCTCCAGCGCAGCCAGCGCGCGCGCGGCGCGCAGCATCACGAGGTCGGCGCGCAACCCGTCGACGGCCGCGTCGATGCACAGCGCGCTGACGCGCGCATGGACTGCATCGTCGAAATCGAGCGTCGCCAGCCGCGCGCGCGCCGCATGGATCCGGTCGCCGAGTTCACGCTGGACGGGCGCATGACGTGCACGAAATGCGTCCGGGTCGAGATCGAACGCGAGTCGCGCCTTCACGATCCGTTCGCGCTGCGCGGCGTCGAAACAGTTCTCCAGTTCGACCATCAACCCGAAGCGGTCGAGCAGTTGCGGGCGCAGTTCCCCCTCCTCCGGATTCATCGTGCCGACCAGCACGAAGCGCGCGTCGTGCGCGTGCGACACGCCGTCGCGCTCCACGATGTTCACGCCGCTCGCGGCGACGTCCAGCAACGTATCGACGAGCCCGTCGGCGAGCAGGTTCACTTCGTCGACATACAGCACGCCGAGGTGCGCGCGTGCGAGCAGGCCCGGCCGGAAGCGCACGCCGTTTCCGGCCAGCGCATGCGCGAGATCGAGCGTGCCCGTCACCTGCTCGTCGCTCGCCGACAGCGGCAGCGTGACGAACTGCCCTTCCGGCAGCAGTTCCGCGAGGCCGCGTGCGGCGGTCGATTTCGCGGTGCCGCGCGGGCCGCTCACGAGCACGCCGCCGAGCGACGGGTCGATCGCGGCGAGCAGCAGCGCCTGCTGCAGCGCGTCCTGCGCGACGAGCGCCGCAAACGGAAAGACCGCGCGGGCGCGGTGCGTCGTCGGATCGGTCATCGCCGCCCCCCTTCCTGAAGTTGTTCGCTCGCGAGCCAGACCGCTTCGATCCGCTCGCGATAGTCGCCCGGCTGCTGCCACAGGCCGCGCTGCATCGCCTCGACGAAGCGTTCGCAGATGCCGTGCAGCGCCTTCGGGTTGTGCCGTTCGAGAAATGCACGGGTGGCGTCGTCGAACAGGTACGCGTCGGCGACGAGCGCGTACTGGTGGTCGGACAGCACGCGCGCGGTCGCGTCATAACCGTACAGGTAGTCGACGGTCGCGGCCATCTCGGCCGCGCCCTTGTAGCCGTGACGCTTCACGCCGTCGAGCCATTTTGGGTTGACGACGCGCGAGCGGATCACGCGCGCGATTTCCTCGCGCAGCGTGCGCATCGTCGGCGCGACCGGGTTCGCATGGTCGCCGTGGTAGATGCTCGGCTGCTGCCCGGACAAGTGCCGCACGGCCGCCGTCATCCCGCCCTGGAACTGGTAGTAGTCGTTCGAATCGAGGATGTCGTGCTCGCGGCTGTCCTGGTTCTGCACGACGACGTCGATCGTCGCGAGCCGCTCGCCGAAGACGTCGGCCGCCGCGTCGCCGGCACTGTTCTGCGCATACGCGTGGCCGCCCCACTGGCGATACGCATCGGCGAGATCGGCGTCGGTCTGCCAGCGGCGCTGGTCGATCAGGTCCTGCAGGCCCGCGCCGTAGCTGCCCGGCCGTGCGCCGAACACGCGCCAGCCGGCGCGGCGCCGCGCTTCGTCGGGCGTCACCCCTTGCGCGATCCATTTCGCGCGCTCGCGCTCGACGCGCGCGCGGATCGGGTTCAGTTCCTCGGGCTCGTCGAGCGCGGCGACGGCCTGCACGGCCGCGTCGAACAGGTGCATCAGGTTCGGGAACGCGTCGCGGAAGAAGCCGGACACGCGCAGCGTCACGTCGATGCGCGGCCGGTCGAAGATCTCGATCGGCAGGATCTCGAAGTCGGTCACGCGATGGCTGCCGTGCGCCCATTTCGGCCGGACGCCGAGCAGCGCGAATGCCTGCGCGATGTCGTCGCCGCCCGTGCGCATCGTCGCCGTGCCCCATACCGACAGGCCGATCGCGCGCGGATAGTCGCCGTGATCCTGCAGATGGCGCTCGATCAGTTGCTGCGCGGATTTCAGGCCGAGCGACCACGCGGCCTGCGTCGGCACCGCGCGCGTGTCGACCGAGTAGAAGTTGCGGCCGGTGGGCAGCACGTCGGGGCGGCCGCGCGACGGCGAACCGCTCGGCCCCGGCGGCACGAAACGGCCGTCGAGCCCGCGCAGCAGCTGGCGCATTTCCTCGCCGCCGCACGCGTCGAGCGCGGGCAGCAGCGTCGCGCGAACGCGCCCGAGCACCGCGAGCGTGTGGGGCCATTCGCCGGGCGGCGTCGCGTCGGCACCCGTGTTTCCGCCGTCGGCCGCGCACAGCCCGTCCAGCCATTGTTGCGCGAGCCATTCGAGGCGCTCGCGCGTATCGCCCGCGTGGCGCCACGGCGATGCGTCGAGCGCCTGCAGGATCGCCGGGCGCGGGCCGACCCACGGCGCGGCCCAGTCCGCCGACAGCGGATCGAAGTCGTCGCCGAGCGCGAGATCGCGCGCCAGCGCGCCGATCAGCCCCGCCCGCGCGCCCTTGCCATCGCCGACCGGAAAACGCGCGAGCGCGAGCAGCGTGTCGCGGCGCTGGCGAGCGGCCGGCGATGCGCCGAACACGTGCAGCCCGTCGCGAATCTGCGCTTCCTTCAGTTCGCACAGCCACGCGTCGACGCGCGTGAGCAGCGCATCCTCGTCGCCCGCATCGCGCGGCGGCGACACGCTCAGTTCGTCGTGCAGGCGATGCTCGGCGATCGTCGCGAGGATCGTCTTGCGCAGCAGCTTCGCGCGCCGCGCGTCGACCATCAGCGCTTCGTAGTATTCGTCGACCTGCCGCTCGAGATCCTGCAGCGGCCCGTAGTTTTCCGCGCGCGTGAGCGGCGGCATCAAGTGATCGATAATCACGGCCTGCGCGCGGCGCTTCGCCTGGCTGCCCTCGCCCGGATCGTTGACGATGAACGGATAGAGATGCGGCAACGGCCCGAGCGTCAGGTCGGGCCAGCACGCGTCGGACAGCGCGACGCTCTTGCCCGGCAGCCATTCGAGGTTGCCGTGCTTGCCGAGGTGGATGACCGCGTCGATGCGATACGCATCGCGCAACCAGAAATAGAACGCGAGATACGCGTGCGGCGGCACGAGATCCGCATCGTGATAGCTCGCGTAGTCGTTCTCGCCGCGCGAACGCGACGGCTGGATGCCGACGAACACGTTGCCGGCGCGCCAGCCGGCGATCGTGAAACGTCCATGGCGCAGCGTCGGATCGGCTTCGGGCGGCCCCCAGCGCTGGTTCAGCGCGTCGCGCACGGCGGCCGGCAGCCGCGCGAAGCGCGCGATGTAGTCGGCCAGCGGGAAGCTCTGGAACGCGGGTCGCAATGCATGCACGGCCGCGTCGTTGGTCACGCCTTCGGTGAGGCGCGCGATCAGCGCGTCTCCATCGGGCGGCAGGTCGGCCAGCGTGTAGCCCGCGTCGCGCAGCGCCGCGAGCACGCGCAGCGCGGATGCCGGCGTGTCGAGCCCCACGCCGTTGCCGATCCGCCCTTCGCTTTGCGGGTAGTTCGCGAGAATCAGCGCAATGCGCTTGTCGGCGTTGTCGAGCGTGTGCAGCCGGCACCAGCCGCGCGCGAGCGCCGCGACGAACGCGATCCGCTCGGCGTCCGGCTGATAGCGCACGACGTCGACCTCGGTATGCGGGCAGCGATACGCGAGCCCCTTGAAGCTCACCGCACGCGTGACGATGCGCCCGTCGACTTCGGGCAGCGCGATATGCATCGCGATGTCGCGCGCATGCAGGCCCTGGTTGTCGGCCACCCACGCGTCGCGGTTGCCGCCGGACAGGATCACCTGCAGCACCGGTGCGTCGCCGGCGAGCACGTCGTGTTCGGGGCTGTCGATCGCGCCGGCCGCGAACGCGGTCGTGTTCAATACGAGCGCGACGCCGTGCGTGTCGCAAAGTTGCGTGATGACTTCGCGGCTCACCGCATCCTTCAGCGACGTCACCGCGATCGGCAACGGATTCAGCCCCTCGGCGATCAGTGCGTCGGCCAGCGCGTCGAACACGGCCGTGTTCGCGGCCTGCCAGTGCGCGCGATAAAACAAGATCGCGACGACGGGCGCGCCGGGCGTCCAGCGCGGCCGCCAGTCGTCGACGCTCGCGCGGTCGCGCGCCGGGTGATACAGCGCGGCGGCCGGCAGCGGGCGCGGCGGCTCGGGTTCGGCGCCGAAACCGAGCGTATGGAACGCGATGCTGCGCAGCAGCGCGTCGGCATTGTGCACGCCGCCCTCGCGCAGATAGCGCCACCACAGCCGGCACAGCGCCGGCGTGACGGTGCTCTTCGCGACGAGGTTCGGATCTTCCTGCAGGTCGCCCGAGAACATCGCGAGCTGCTGCCCGCGCTTCGACGCGAGCGACACGGCCTGCTCGATCCCGTACGGCCAGTACGCTTCGCCGCCGAGATGATCGATCACGACCGTTTTCGCATGACGCAGCACGTCGTCGACGTAGAAATCGACGGACGCCGGCTGCCGCAGGAACGTGACGTTCGCGAGCCGCACGCTCGGGAACCCGGCCGGCAACCGCGGCACGACGCTCGCGAGCAGCGACAGCGTCGTGTCGGCCGAACTCAGGATCACGATGTCGGCCGGCTGCTGGTCGATCCGGACGACGCCCTGCGTATCGTCGACGAAGCCGCCCGGCGTGGTGCGCAGCAGATGCATCGTGCGTTACGCCTGTTGCGGCTCGGCCGCGCACGCGGCGTCGAACGCGCGTTGCAGCGCGGCCGCGTCGAGATCCTCGCCGATCAGCACGAAGCGGCTCGCGCGCGTTTCGCCGTCCTGCCAGCGTCGGTCGAAATAGCTGTCGAAGCGGCGGCCGACGCCCTGGATCACGAGCCGCATCGGCGCGCCGGGCAGCGCGGCGAACCCTTTCGCGCGGTAGATCGTGTGCGCTTCGACCACGCGCTGCAGCGCGGCGATCGTCGCCTCGCGCGTGCCGGCGTCGCCGGACACGACCACCGAGTCGAAATCGTCGTGATGGTGATCGTGATCACCGTCGTCGGCCGAGCCGTGATGATCGTGACGCAGGTGGATCGTTTCTTCCGATGCCGATTCGAGGCCGAGCAGCATCGCGAGATCGAGCTCGCCGCGCGTCGCGCGCACGATCTTCACCTGCGGCGGAATCTCGTCGCGGATCGCGGTTTCGATCCGGGCGAATTCCGCGTCGCCGACCAGATCGGCCTTGTTCACAATCACCAGATCGGCCGACGACAGCTGATCGGCGAACAGTTCGTGCAGCGGCGATTCGTGGTCGAGATTCGGATCGGCGCGGCGCTGCGCGTCGACGGCCTGCGGGTTTTCCGCGAACTGGCCGCTCGCGGCGGCCGGCCCGTCGACCACGGTCACGACCGCGTCGACCGTGAAGCTGTTGCGGATCGTCGGCCAGTTGAACGCCTGCACGAGTGGCTTCGGCAGCGCGAGGCCCGATGTCTCGATCAGCACGTGGTCGATGTCCGCGCGCCGTTCGACGAGCGCCTCCATCACCGGGTAGAACTCTTCCTGCACGGTGCAGCACAGGCAGCCGTTCGCGAGTTCGTACAGCTGGCCCGACGCTTCGCCCTGCGCGCCGTCGGCGTCCTCGCAGCCGATGCCGCAGCCCTTGAGGATCTCGCCGTCGATGCCGAGCTCGCCGAATTCGTTGACGATCACCGCGATGCGGCGGCCCGCGGCGTGCTGCAGGATGTGGCGCATCAGCGTCGTCTTGCCGCTGCCGAGAAAGCCCGTGACGATCGTGACGGGAAGCTTGCGTAGGGTCATGGTAGGTCCGGTGTCGAAGAGGGAATCAGGACGGGATCGTCGCGTTGGCGGCGGCGAGGCCATTCATCGGGCGACGCGCAGGCAGACCGCCGCGCGATCCGCGCGAACAACCGCGCGACGGGCGGAACAACGAATCGGACATGGTGCTTCCTTGCGAACGGTCGACATCGTGAATGCCAACACGGCTGCCGCCGGCCCTGCCCGCGCCGCCTGCCGTTCGCCGTCTCGGCCCGGCGCGTTCGCGCGGGGGGCAGATCGGCGGAGGAAGCGGAACACCCCGGGCGTCGGGCCTGCTGCGGCCGTGGACGATGCGCCGCCTCCCCGCGGCGCTGAACCCCAACGTTTAGGCCGGTATCCGGGCTGGCGAACACGCCGCTTCGCCTTCCCGGATGCGCGCGGCATCCAGTGGCGGTCGTCCGCCTGCACGCGGCAGGCGGCGAAGCGGCGCTGCATCGCGCTCGCGCGCGACACGTTCGCTTACCGTTGCGGGGGCAGCACAGGTTGGCTCGACTGCGGTGCAGGCAGGCTCCCTGTTTCCCGTTTAACTGCGCGCGCCGGAGCGGCACGCGCGAGCACCAAAACGCGTGCGAGTGTAGGCGGCGGGGCCGGGAGCGTCAAGGCGGCACGGGGCGCCGGACTGCGTTGCGCACCGCCGGCGCACCGTGCCGGAGGCCGGCCGTGGCCGGTTCGCGCGGGCGAACCGCTGTGCTATCGTATGCGCCGCGTTCGGTGCTCGCATGCGCATTCCGCGCATGCAGTTAAACGGGAAACAGGAGGCGGACGACCGCCCGGCCTGTGCTGTCCCCGCAACGGTACGCCGCCCGCGCGCCGCGCTCCCCGCGCACGCGCCCAGGCCGCCCGCGATGCCACTGCCCTTCACCGGGCGGGAAGGCTGCGGCCTGGCAAGCGGCCAGCCCGGATACCGGCCGACGCAAGGGGCGAGCCCGATGCTCGCCGAACGCCCGATCCGCGGGGGACGGATGGGGTGCGCATTCCGCCCGCGTCCGCGCGGGCTTCGTCCGATCCGTCATGCACTGCCTGCCCGCCGGCCGCCGATGTGCCGCCCGCCTGTTCCTTTCCACTGTTTCGACACGGTGCGTGCCGTGCCGCGTGCGATGAGCCGCGCGTGGCTCATCGGCGCCGGCCCCGGCGATGCGGACCTGCTGACGCTCAAGGCCGTGCGTGCGATCGGCGCGGCCGACGTGCTGCTCGTCGACGATCTCGTGAATCCCGACGTGCTGCGCCATGCACGCGCCGACGCGCAGGTCGAGCACGTCGGCAAGCGCGGCGGCCATGCGTCGACGCCGCAGGAAGCGATCGTCGCGCACTTGCGGGCGGGCCGCAGCGTCGCGCGGCTCAAGGGCGGCGATCCATTCGTGTTCGGCCGCGGCGGCGAGGAACTGGCCGCGCTGGGCGCGGCGGGTTTTGCGGTCGAGATCGTGAACGGCATCACCGCAGGCATTGCCGCGCCGGCCGCGCTCGGCATCCCGGTCACGCAGCGCGGCGCCGCACAGGGCGTGATCTTCGTCACGGGCCACGGCGCGGGCGCCGACGAGCCCGACTGGCACGCGCTGGCGGCCACGCGCATGACGATCGTGATCTACATGGGCATTCGCCGGCTCGACGCGATCACCGCCGCGCTGCGCGGCGGCGGCCTGCCCGGCGATACGCCGTGCGCGGCGATCGAGCATGCGACCCGCCCCGAGCAGCGGCAGGTCCTCGCGACGCTCGACACGCTCGTCGAACGCGTCGGCGCAACCGGCATCGGTTCACCGGCCATCGTCGTGATCGGCCGCGTCGCGGCGCTTGCCGACGATCCGGCCGTGCGTGCGGCGCTCGGCGGCCGCGCATGATGCGCGTCGCGCTCGGCATCGGTTTTCGCGCGGGCGTCACGGCCGCGCAGCTCGATGCCGCGATCCGGGCGGCGCTGGCGCGTTACCCGGCCGCCGAACCGGCGCTCGTCGCGACGCTCGCCGACAAGGCGTGTGCGCGGGCGCTGCGCATGCTGTGCGCGCGCCGCGGCTGGCCGCTCGTCGCGTTCGACGCGGCGCAGTTGGCGAGCCGTCCCGAACTGGCCGCGAGCGGCCCGTCGGACGCCGCGCTGGCGCGCTTCGGGGTGGCGGGCGTGGCCGAACCCTGCGCGCAGCTCGCGGCGCCGCATGGCAGGCTGCTGGGCCCCAAATCCATCCGGGACGGCGTGACGGTTGCCCTCGCCGGCCCGCTCTGAACCCTTTGTTTCGCTTTCGACAGGACGATTTCCGATGAAGACCGATGCCGAATCCCATCAGCGAATGACCGAACGCCGCCGCGCCGGCCACGAGAAGAAGCAGGCCGCCGCCACCCTGGAAAAGGGCCTGCTGATCGTCAATACCGGCAACGGCAAGGGCAAGAGCACGGCTGCGTTCGGCATGGCCGTGCGCGTGCTCGGCCACGGCATGCGGCTCGGCGTCGTGCAGTTCATCAAGGGCGCGCTGCATACGTCCGAGCGCGACTTTCTCGGCGCGGTCGCGGAATGCGATTTCGTGACGATGGGCGACGGCTATACGTGGAACACGCAGAACCGCGACGCCGATATCGCGACCGCGCGCAAGGGCTGGAACGAGGCGCGCCGGATGATCGAGAGCGGCGACTACCGGATGGTGATCCTCGACGAGCTGAACACCGTGCTGAAGTATGAATACCTGCCGCTCGACGAAGTGCTCGCGACGCTCGTCGCGCGTCCCGCTTCGGTGCACGTCGTCGTCACGGGGCGGCACGCGCCCGATGCGCTGATCGACGCGGCCGATCTCGTCACCGAAATGCGGCTCGTCAAGCACCCGTACAAGGAGCAAGGCGTGAAGGCGCAGCGCGGCGTGGAGTTCTGAGCGTGCCGGCCTGCCCCGCGCTGTTCGTCAGCGCACCCGCGTCGGGCCAGGGCAAGACGTCGGTGACGGCCGGTCTTGCACGGCTGCACCGCCGGCTGGGCCGCCGCGTGCGCGTGTTCAAGACCGGGCCCGACTTTCTCGATCCGATGCTGCTCGAGCGCGCGAGCGGCGCGCCCGTGCATACGCTCGATCTCGGGATGGTCGGCGAAACCGGCTGCCGCGCGCTGCTCGCCGATGCCGCGCGCGACGCGGATCTGATCCTGATCGAAGGCGTGATGGGGCTGTTCGACGGCACGCCGAGCAGCGCCGATCTCGCGGCCGCGTTCGGCGTCCCGGTCGTCGCGGTGATTTCGGCGAAGGCGATGGCGCAGACGTTCGCGGCGATCGCGTTCGGGCTCGCCCGGTTCAGGCCGGCACTGCCGTTTCACGGCGTGCTGGCAAACCGCGTCGGCTCCGCGCGGCATGCGGAACTGCTGCAGCAGGCGCTGCCCGGCGACCTCCGCTGGCTCGGACACGTGCCGGCCGATGCGGGCATCACGCTGCCGGAGCGGCATCTCGGCCTGCATCAACCGGCCGACATCGACGATCTCGATGCGCGGCTCGAGCGCGCGGCCGACGTGCTCGTGCGGACGGCGCTCGCCGAATTGCCGCCGGCCGTCGCGTTCGCGGCACCGGACGCCGCGGCGCCGCTGCCGCGCGCGCTTGCGGGCAAGCGGATCGCCGTCGCACGCGATGCGGCGTTCTCGTTCATCTATCCGGCGAACCTCGCGCTGCTGGATGCGCTCGGTGCGGCGGTGCGGTTCTTCTCGCCACTCGCCGACGAACCGGTGCCCGACGATTGCGACGCGCTGTTCCTGCCGGGCGGTTATCCGGAACTGCATGCGGCGACGCTCGCGGCGAATGCCGGGACCGCGCGGACGATTCGCACGCACGCGGCGGCCGGCCGGCCGATCGTCGCGGAATGCGGAGGGATGGTGTATCTGTGCGAATCGCTGACCGACGTGGACGGCGTGACGACGCCGATGCTGGGCGTGTTGCCGGGTCATGCGACGATGCAGCGCCGGTTCGCGGCGCTCGGCATGCAGCAACTCGAGACGCGCAACGGGCCGATGCGCGGCCATACGTTCCACTATTCGCGGTTCGCGACGCCGCTGGTGCCGGTGGCGAGCGCCGCGCGCCCCGACGGCGCGCCGGGCAGCGGCGAAGCCGTCTACCGCTGCGGCGCGATCGTCGCGACGTACATGCACATGTACTGGCCGTCGAATCCGGAGATGGCGGCGGCCCTGTTCGGCGGCACGGCATTCTGACGGAACAGCCTGCGTGCGTGCCGCGACGTCAGGGCTTTTCGCGCCCCGGCGCCTCCGAGCGCGACGTCCGGATCACGGTGCCGTCGGGCGAGAAATGCGCGTTGAACATCGCGTCGCCCGATACGCCGCCCTCGGCCCAGTGCCAGCTCCACACCTCTTCATGGCTCAACGCGTATTGCGCGACTTCGGTCGGTTTGCCGAGCAGTTGCCGCACGTCGTCCTTCGACATGCCGGGCACGACCTTCGCGATGTTGGCCGCGGTCAGCGCCTGCGTGATCGACACGAGCCGGCCGTCCGGCCCGAAATCGAGCATGTAGGTACGCGTGCCGTACGGGCCGCGCGGGTACTCGAAGCGCTGCGAGCCGTCGTCGCCCTGCCTGACCATCTCGGGCTTGCCCGCCTGGCGGAGCACGTCCTCGGTCGTCGAGACACCCGGCTGCAGTTTGCCGAACGCGAGCGGGTCGGGCTTGATCGAATTCACCGCGTCCGCCACCTTCTGGTCGTCACACCCGGCCGCCAGAACGCCCACCGCACAGGCCGTCAGCACGGTCAGAAGCTGTTTTCGCATGTCATTCACACCTGTATTCATCGAGCCGATCCGGCGTCGCGCGCAGCGTAGCACGCGACCTGTCCCGCCGATGTCAAGGAGCGTCAAATCCGAGCACATCCGTCGCGGCCGGAAAAGCTCATGCGAGCCCGGCAACGACGACGTTCGCGAAACCGCGTCATACCAGAAACGCCTCGGCCAGCTTGACCCAGTACGACGCGCCGGTCGGCAGCGCCGCGTCGTTGAAGTCGTAGCCCGGGTTGTGCACCATGCAGCCGCCCTCCCCGTCGCCGTTGCCGATGATCAGGTAGCAGCCCGGCCGCTTTTCGAGCAGGAACGCGAAATCCTCGCTGCCGGTGAGCGGCACCATCCCGTCGATCAGGTTTGCATCGCCGACCCACTCGCGCGCCACGCCGCGCGCGAACGCCGTCATTTCCGCGTCGTTGACGAGCACCGGGTAGCGGCGCTGGTAGTCGATCGTCGCGGTCGCGCCGAACACGGCGGCCTGCGCGTGGACGACTTCCTTGATGCGCGTTTCGAGCAGGTCGCGCACGTCGGGCTTCAGCGCGCGCACCGACAGGCGCATCTGCGCGCGATCGGGAATCACGTTCGGCGCGTCGCCTGCGTGAATCGCGCCGACCGTGACGATCGCCATGTCGAGCGGCGATACGTTGCGCGACACGATCGTCTGCAGCGCCAGCACGATCTGCGCGCACACGACGACGGGATCGATCGCCTTGTGCGGCACCGCGCCGTGGCCGCCGCGGCCTTGCACGTCGATGACGACGGTATCCGACGACGCCATGAACGGCCCCGGCAGGAAACCGAATTGGCCGGTGGGGAAGCCCGGCATGTTGTGCATCGCGAAGATCGCATCGCACGGGAACTGCTCGAACAGCCCTTCGTCGAGCATCTTCTTCGCGCCGCCGAGCCCTTCCTCGGCCGGCTGGAAAATCAGGTTCAGCGTGCCCGAGAAACGGCGCTCGCGGGCGAGATGCTTCGCGGCCGCGAGCAGCATCGCCGTGTGGCCGTCGTGGCCGCACGCATGCATCTTGCCGGCGATCGTGCTCTGGTACGGCAGCCCGGTCGCCTCGTGGATCGGCAGCGCGTCCATGTCGGCGCGCAGGCCGAGGCGCCGCGCGCCATCGCCCACCTTCAACTGCCCGACGACGCCGGTTCCGCCGAGCCCGCGATGCACCGTATAACCCCACGACTGCAACTGCTCCGCGACGAGGTCGCTCGTCGCGAATTCCTCGAAACCCAGTTCGGGGTGGGCATGAATGCGGTGCCGGATCTGGATCATTTCGTCGGCCAGGCCTGCTGGGATCACGCTGTGCGTCACGGTGTCGTCTCCTGAAGTACGGTGCGGAACATGCAGGCAACGATAGTCGATTCGACGGCAACCGGACAGACGGAAAGTCGTCGCGGTGGCAACCTGGAGTTGCCGGATGCGGGCACGACTCGCGCCGCAGGGGCCCGACCATCCGGACGACTGCCCGGCGTGCCGTCGACACGCAAAACTGCGCGCTTCACATCGATGGTTCGTATGAGAGGAAAGCGTGGCCGCTCATGTAGAGAAAATAGTGCCTTTACATCAAAGGCTGGCGAAATCCTGTTCACTTTTTGACGCTTGTACGTTTTTTGTGTGCGCTGATGCAAAAGTGAACAAGCGATCCTTCCTGATGCGCAAGAACACCACGCTCCCGAGGTCGAAACAGCACCTTCTCGACGAAGCCTGCCCTGCGTTCGGCCGCGCAACCCGGCGCTTCGATGCGCGGCCCGTGCGCGTGCCGACGCCGCGCGCCCGTGCCGTCACGGCAAGCGGAAAGTGTCAAAGAACGTATCGCGCTCGATCACCGTGAGCGCCGCGCGCTTGTGCGGGAAATCGAATTCCTTCAGCGTGTAGAACCCGAGCCGGTGCATGTACGCGATGTGCCGCACGTGATCGACGCGCGGCTCGCCGACGAGCCGCTGCGTGCGCGGTTCGTCGACGAACATGTAGTGCAGCACCCCGCTCCACCACGCATGCAGCTTGCCGGCGCTCTGGAAGCGCGAGTCGCCGATCAGCAGGTGCAAGCCGCGGTCGTAGTCGTGCGCGTCGTAGAACGGCGCGAGGCGGTCCTCCTTCGCCCAGTAGAACTCGAAATAGCCGAACGGCGTATCGTCGAAATAACCGATCATCGGGTGCATGTGCGGATCGGCGAGCCGCTCGGCAAGGTAGGCCGCGTGCTCGTCGCGCGTGCCGCGCTGGTCCCAGAAATGCGCGACCCGATCGAGGTTCATCCAGCCGCTGAACAGGTCCGCATGCGCGTCGACGTCGACGGTGCGCAGGCTGAAGGTCATCCCGACCTGCGGCATGTAGCGCGCATAGATCTCGCCGGCCGGCGACGGCGGGCGCACCGGATGCCGGTGGCCGTTCGTGATCGCGTAGCGCAGCGGCATCCCGCCCGACGCGGGCGCCTTCAGCCACGGCCGCGGGTTCTGCCAGAACGTCGTGCGCGACACGGTGAGCCGCAGCGTGTCGCCCACGACCTGCGCGCCGTCGATCACGCCCTCGCGCACCGCGCGCGCGACGTACGACTCGACGGCTGCCGCCTCCGCGCCGGCGAGCGGCACCGAGATCGTCGCGATGTCGTACCGCGTGTCGGTGTTGAACAGCGCGACGAACGCCGCGAGCAGCTCGTCCGGCGCACCGTCGGGCCGCCAGGCGTCGAGCGTGTGCTCGACGACCGCCACGGCCTGCCCCTGCGCGGCGCCGTCGAGCGCGGCAGCCACTTCGCCTGCGACGGCGTCGGCGGCACCGGCCGGTTTCGTCAGCGTGTCTTCCATCACAGTACTCCCGCGTCGTGGCGGTCGGCGAGGACATGCAGCCCCCGCTCGAGCGCCGGGAACAGGCTGCGCTGGAAGTTGTTCCAGCGCAGTTCGAGAATCGTGTCGTCCGGCGCGATCGGCGTGTCGAGCACGTCGCAGATCACCTCGCCGGAATCGATGCCGTTGTCGACGTAGTGAAACGACGCGCCCGTCATCGTCACGGGCTCGACGGACGACGTCGTACCGCTCGCCCAGTCGACCCGTTCGCCGCGCGCGCCGTGCAGCGCATCGAGCGTCGCCCACGCGCCGCGCCGCTGGTACGGCGAATCGTCGGCCGTGATGCCGGGGTGGATGTTCGCGATGCGCCGGTGAAAGCGCGCGCCCGGCCGCACGAGCTCGTCGAGGATCACGAGCAGCCCGTCGAGCACGACGATGTCGGCGTCGAGGTCGAGCAGGCGCTCGAGCAGGCGGCGCTCGAACGCCTGTTTGCCGGCCACACGCTCGCGCGCGTCGCGCGGCAGCCGCCGGTACGTCGACGGAATCGCGCTGAACAGCGCGTCGACCGGCGTGCCCTGCACCGTCAACCCCTCCGGCAGGATCCACGGGCGGCCCGGCGTGCGCGCGAAGCCGTAGTCGGCCACTTTCGCGCGGTCGGCCGGCGAGCCTTCGTCGTCGTCGACGATCACGCCCTTGAGCGTGTAGCGCTCGCCGAGCGGCGAATCGTTCAGGCGTTCGACGAGGAATTCGAGCGGCGCCTTCATGTAGCGCGTGCCGCCCCGATAAGCGACCGGCTGGCCGGCGCGATCGGCCGCGCCGTTGCGCAGCGACTGGATGTAGACGAGATTTTTTTTCGGCATGGATGCGTCGAGGAAAAGCGGACGAAGGCGCCGCGGCCCGCCCGCGCCGGCCGCGAAGGCCGGCCGGCGGGCCGCGGCGCGCAACGTCACCAGTTGTATTTCGCGGTCGCGATCACCGTGCGGTCGGTTCCGAACACGCAGACGTTGTACGACTGGCAACCGCTGATGTAATGGCGGTTGAACAGGTTCGTCCCGTTCACGGCGAAGCGCCAGTTACGCACGTCGTAATGCAGCCCCGCGTCGAACAGGGTGACGCTCGACACCGTCAGCGAGTTGTCCGCCGCACCGGCCGACGCGCTCTGGTAGCGGATGCCGCCGCCGAGGCCGAAGCCCGCGAGCGGCCCCGTGTGCCACGTCCAGTCGGTCCACAGCGACGCCATCTGGCGCGGCCGCGGAATGTCGACCGGCCAGTTGTTCAGCGACACGTCGTTGGCCTGCACGTTCTTCACGTCCTGGTAGACGTACGACGCGATCACCGACAGGTTGCGCGTGACCTTGCCGGTCGCGCTCAGCTCGATCCCGCGCGAACGCACTTCGCCGGTCTGCACCGACTTCGTGCCCGTCGGGTCCTGGCCCGGCAACGCCGACGTGAGCACGTTGGTCTGGTTGATCTGGTAGATCGCCGCGTTCAGCATCAGGTTCTTGCCGGGCGGCTGCCAGCGCAGGCCGGCCTCGATCTGCTTGCCGCGCGTCGGCTGCGGCAAGCCGCCGCCGACCAGGTTCACGCCGATCAGCGGATTGAACGACGTCGCGTAGCTGACGTACGGCGACAGCCCGTAATCGCCCTGGTACGTGAGGCCGACGCGGCCGGTGAATGCCGTGACGTCCGCCTTCGTCGACGTGCCGCCCGCGCGGTCGTCCATCCGCATGTTGACCCAGTCCTCGCGGCCGCCGAGC
Source organism: Burkholderia sp. L-4 (assembly GCF_056856535.1). Taxonomy (NCBI): domain Bacteria; kingdom Pseudomonadati; phylum Pseudomonadota; class Betaproteobacteria; order Burkholderiales; family Burkholderiaceae; genus Burkholderia; species Burkholderia sp. L-4. Next base: position 1,829,839 of record NZ_JBXEOX010000001.1, on the reverse strand, counting down.
GTCAGCGTCCAGCGGTTCCACTTGATCTGGTCCTGCGCGTACAGGCCGAACGTGTTCATCGTCGTGTACGTGTTCGTACGGAACGTGGTGTCCGGATTCGAGAACACCGACAGCGTGACTGGCGTATAGACCGGGTTGTAGATGTTCAGCGGCGACGCGGCGGCGAGCCATTCGCTGTCGGTCGCGGTCTGGCGGTTGTACTGGAAGCCGAGCAGCAGCGTGTGCTGGAGCGGGCCCGTTGCAAACCGGCCTTCCAGGTTGTTGTCGATGTCGAAGCGGCTGTAGTTCATCTGGAACACGCCGGCCCAGCGCGACACGTCGGTCGTGCTGCCGTCGACGAAGCCGTTGCCGAACACCGAACCGTTGTCGAGCGACAGGTGCATCAGGCGCGTGTTCTGGCGGAACGTCCACGCCGGCGTCAGGTTTCGTTCGAACTGGTAGCCGACCGACCACTGCTTCTTGCGGTAGTAGTTGAAGTTCGGGTCGCCTTCGTAGACGTCCTTGTTGATTTGCCCGTTCGGGTTCGGCAGCACCGTGCCCACCGCCGGGACGAAGTTCGACGAGATGTCGCCCCAGTCCTGCAGGTACGTCGCGGACAGCGTCAGCGACGTATCCGCGTCCGGGCGCCAGCGGAACGACGGCGCGAGCGCGACGCGCTGGTCGTTGTTCGGACCGGTCAGCGCGTTGCCGTCGCGCGCGACGCCGACGAACCGGTACGCGTACTTGCCGTCCGGGTCGAGCTTGTCGCCGACGTCGATCATGAACTGCTTGCGCGCGTAGTTGCCGATTTGCACCCCGGCCTCGCGCACGCGCTCGCCGTCGGCGAGCTTGGTCTGCACGTCGATGATCGCGCCCGGGTCGCCCGCGCCGTACAGTACCGAGGTCGGCCCGCGCAGCACGCTGATGCTGTCGATCATGTACGGATCGACACGCCAGCTGGCGAGGTTGATCGTGTTCGGCACCTGCAGGCCGTTCACGTAGGCCGTCGGCGTAAAGCCGCGCAGCGCCGCATACCAGTCCGAACGGTTGTCCGAACCGTACGACGAGAAGCCCGGCACGTAGCGCAGCGCCGCGTTCACGTCGGTCGCGCCGGTCATCTCGATCTGCTGCGCGGTGACGACGTTGATCGTCTGCGGGATCTCGTTGATCGGCGTGTCGGTCTTGGTACCGGACCGGCTGCGCTTCGCGACGAGCCCGACCGTGCCGTCGCCGGCCGAGGCCGCGTTGACGGTGATCGCCGGCAGCGTGCCGTTCTGCGCGCTGGTCGACGAACCGGCCGCCGCGCCGTTCTGTGCACTGCTGGCCGACGCCGCGACGCCCGCGTTCACGGCCGGCGCCGTCTGGGCGTATGCGTGCCCTGCCGCCGCCGTACCGAACGCCACGCTCGCCGCGGCTGCGATCGCACGCAAACGCGTGCCTGTTGCCCACTCCATCTTTCTCTGCTCCACTTTTTTCATGCGGTCTCCGACCGCGCCTTTGTCAAAGAGCGAAAGCCATCCGGCCCGCGCTCACCCCGTTTTCCGGTCGTTTTTCGTGCATTGCCCGGGCCGCGCCTTCGTCATGGGCGGGCGCGATCCCGTCTTCGAGCGACGCGCAGATTTCGTCCGCGCGGCGCGCCAGTACCGACAGCAGCGTGTCGGACAATCCGTGGCTGTCTTCGCAGCAGCCTTGCAGGTAGATGCGCGGCGCGAAGTCCGCGGGCGTCGCGAGCAGGTAATCGCGCGTGACGTCGCCGCGCGTGAGCGCATCGCCGAGGTGCGGCGCCAGCCCTTCGAGCAAGGCCGAGTGCGTGTCGCGGCGGTAGCCGGTCGCGAGCACCAGCGCGTCGAAGCGCTCGACGCGGGTGGCGCCGCTCAACCGGTCGCGCAGCGTCAGCTCGATGCGGCCGTCGGCCGTGCGCACCGCGGCCTCGATCGCGCTGTTCGCAAGCAGTGCATGGCGCGGCGTGCCGTCGATGCGCTGCAGGTACAGCATTTCGTAGATCTGCTCGATCAGCGGCCGGTCGACCACCGCGTAGTTGGTGTCGCGGTAGCGCTCGAGCAATGCGCGGCGCGCGTCGTGCGGCTGCGCATAGACGACGTCGGTGAACTCGGGACTGAAGATCTCGTTGACGAACGGGCTGTCGTCGGCCGGCTTCAGCGCGCCGGCACGCATCACGAGGCTCGCGTCGACATGCGGGAAGCGGCGCGCGAGATCGATGAACACCTCGGCCGCGCTCTGCCCCGCGCCGATCACCGCGACGCGGCGGCGCTCGCCGTCGGGCGATGCGACGAGCCGGTCGATGTCGGTCAGGTACGACGACGAATGGATCACGCGGTCGCGGCCGAGCGCGGCGAACGCGTCCGGAATCGCGGGCGTGCCGCCGACGCCGACCGACAGCGCGCGCGTGACGCGCTGGCGCTCGTGGCCCGCCGCGTCGCGCGACAGCACGCGCAGCGCGTCGATCTTCGCGCCGTCGCCACGTACCGGCTCGATTGCCAGCACGGTCTCGCTGTAGTGCACGCGGTCGTCGAATGCGTCGGCGACCCAGCTCAGGTAGTCGTGGAATTCGACGCGGGTCGGATAGAAGTTCTTCAGGTTGACGAATTCGTTCAGCCGGCCGCGCTCGAACAGGTAGTTGATGAACGTGTAGCGGCTTTTCGGATCGCGCATCGTGACGAGATCCTTCAGAAACGAAATCTGCATCCGGCAGTCGTCGAGCAGCATCCCGCGATGCCAGCCGAATTCCGGCTGGCGCTCGACGAAGCAATGGGCGAACGTGCGCGCGCCGCTGCGCTCCGCGAGGCGCACGGCCAGCGCCAGATTCGACGGCCCGAAGCCGACGCCGATCAGGTCGAATACGGTTTCTCTCTGCATGTCTCAGCTCCCTTGTCGGTGAATCCGGCCCGTCAGACGTGACGGCCGGAGAAGAACGTCTCGCGCAGCGTGCGCATCCACAGCGGCTGCGCGTCGGCCAGCGCGAGACGGCGCTGCCGCGCGAAGCCATGCCGCGCGAGATGGTCGGCAACCCGCGCGTGGCCGGCCGGAACGGCACAGCCGACCGCTTCGGTACGCGGGTCGTCGAGAAACAGGTAATGCACGACGGACGGCAACCAGCCGGCCACGCAATGCGGGCCGCGCCAGCGCGACTCGCCGACCAGCATCCGCAGCCCGCGGTCGTAGTCGCGCGCCGCGACGTGCGACGCGAGCGCGTCTTCCTTCAGCCAGAACGCTTCGAAATACGCGAACGGCTCGCCGTCGAAGCAGCCGACGAGCGGCGTCACGTGCGGATCGGCGTCGAGGGCGGCGCCTGGCGCGCCGTCCGTGCCGCGCGGCGCGGGGTGCGCACCCGGCCAGCCGTCGCGCACGCGCGGTTCGTCGAACCAGCGCGCGAGCCGCTCGGTGTCCTCCGCCGGCTGCCAGCCGCGCAGCGTGAAGCGCACGCCGAGCGCCGGCAGGTCGCGCGCGTAGACGTCGCCGCGCGGCGCGGGCGGTCGGCGCGGGTGGCGCCGGCCGTCGGTGAGCATCGGCAGCGTCGCGCACGGCAGATGCGGGCCGACGAGCCACAGGTCGGCCTGTTGCGCCCAGCCGTCACGCATGCAGCGGCCGCCGTCGGCGAGCACGCCGCTCGCGCGCAGCGCATCGAGCGCGACCGCCGGCCATGCGGCCGGGTCGAGCCGGATCGCCGCATGGCGCGCGCTGTCCGAAAACGCCGCGGCCAGCGCCGCCAGCAGCGCGCGCCGCTGGTCGGCCGGCGCCGCGCGATGGTTGTATGCGACGAGGCGCAGCGCACCGTCGTCGCCGAGTTGCGCGCGCAGCAGCTGCGCGCCGATGCCGTCGCCCTGCGCGACACGGATCTCCGTGCCGTCGCGCAGCGCGAACAGGCCGTCCGCGAATGCGAGGCGGTACGTATCGAGCATCGTGAATCCGTCCGGACGCACTTCAGCCAGCATGGCGCGCCTCCTGTGCTGTTTCCGCACGCGCATCCAGCCGTGCACCGAGGGCTGCGAGCGTCGGCGACGCGAACACGTCGGCGACCGTCAGCGCGTGACCGGCACGGCCGGCCGCGTCGACGAAGCGCACGACGTCGAACGACGTCGCGCCGGCTTCGAACAGGTCCGCATCGGGCTCGGGTGCGGCGGTCGCGAACGTGTCGGACCACAAGGCCGCCAGCACCGCCGCCGCATGCGACGACGGCGCGTGGCCCCGTGCTGCCGCGTGTGCATGCGCGCCGAACGCGGCGTCGCGTGCGTCCGGCACGCCGAGCGCCGCTTCCGACGCACCGGCGAAGCGGGCAACTTCATCGTGATAGACATCGACGAGCGCATCGACGAAACCGCGGTCGAGCAGTTCGTCCGCATACGAGAACGCAGCGCTGACGCGCCCGTCCGGATGCTCGACGACGTCCAGCTCCAGCGTGAACACGACGCGATGGCGCACGTCGTCGAATTCGGCGAGCGACAGACCGGCCCAGTCGCGCGCGGCCGCGCCGGTCGGACGCAGGTAGTTGAACATCACCTGGAACAGCGGATTGGCCTGCGCGGCACGCGGTGCGCGCAGCGCGGCGACGACGTCGGCAAACGGCACGTCGGCATGCGCATACGCGGCGAGCGCCGTATCGCGCACCTGCGCGAGCACGTCCGCGCGGCGGTCTGCCGGGTCGATCCGCGTGCGCACGACGACCGAGTTGATGAAGAGACCGAGCGCGTCGCGGGCCGCATCGCCGGTGAGCGCGCGCGTCGACGCCAGCACGCCGACCGGCTGGTCGGCCGCGCCCGTCACGCGGAACAGCGCGGTATTGAGCGCCGCGTGCAGCAGCATCGGCAACGTGGCGTGCGCGGCCGATGCGGCGTCGCGTGCGGCGCGGATCAGGTGCGCATCGAATTCGAATGCGAGACGGGCCGCTCGCCATTGCGGATGGGCCGGCGCGTCCGCACGCTGCGGCAGCACGCGCGACGGCAGATCGGCCAGCGCATCCTGCCAATACGCGACGCGGGCCGGATGGCACGGCGCGGGCAGCACGAGCGGCGCGGCCGGCTGGATCGCGTCCAGCGCCGGCCGCGCGTCGCCGTGCGCCCGAGCGACATAACGCGTGCGCACCGCATCGAGCCACAGCTCGATCGATTCGCCATCCGACACGATGTGATGGATCGTCACCGACAGCACGTGGTCGTCCGTGTCGAGCCGCAGCACGCGGGCACGCCACAGCGGCGCATCGGCCGCAAGGTCGAACGGCGCGAGGGCATCCTCGTCGGTCAGTGCGGCGGCTCGGACAAGCGCATCGGCCTGGGCCGACAGGTCGATCACGGGCAGTTCGACGCCAACATCCGCGTCGATCCGCTGGCCCGGCAGCGCGCCGTTGCGCGCCACGAGCCGCGCGCGCAATGCCGGATGAACGGCGGCGGCATCCGCGAACGCCGCGCGCAGCGCATCGACGTCGAGCGGGCCGCGCACGCGCAGCGCAACCGGAATGTTGTACGCGGCGCTGTCCGGCTGCGCGCGCCACAGGAACCACAGGCCGAGCTGCGCGGGCGACAGCGGCCACACGCCATGCGCGTCGGGCTTGGCCACCGCGACGCCCGGCGCGGCGGCGCCGGCATGCGCGGCGCGCGGCGCATCGGCTACCTGCCGCGCGTACTGTGCGAGCACGGGCGCCTCGAACAGCGCGCGTACCGGCACGTCGCGGCCGAGCCGTTCCGCCACGCGTGTCGCGACCCGCACGGCCGCGAGCGAATGGCCGCCGAGATCGAAGAAGTGATCGCCGCGGCCGACGCGCTCGAGATTCAGCACGTCGCACCAGATCGCCGCGAGCGCGGTTTCGTCGCCGTCGCGCGGCGCCTCGTACGCGCGTTCGACGCGCACCGGCGCCGGCAGCCGCCCACGGTCGACCTTGCTGTTCGCGTTGCGCGGCAGCGCGTCGAGCACGATCAGTTGCGCGGGCACCATGTAATCGGGCAGCGTGCGGCGCAGGTGCGCATCGAGCGTCGCGGCTTCGACCGGCTGCGCGGCGGCCCGCGCATCGGCGGTCAGCTCGACATACGCGACGAGCTGCGCGAGCGCACCCTGCCCGTGCACGACCGCGCACGCTTCGCGCACCGCATCGTGCGCGGCCAGCTGCGCCTCGATTTCGCCGAGTTCGATGCGCAGCCCGCGCAGCTTCACCTGGTGGTCGACGCGGCCGATGAAGTCGAATACGCCGTCCGCGCGGCGGCGCACGAGGTCGCCGGTGCGGTACAGCCGCGCGCCCGCCGCGCCGTACGGGTCGGGCACGAAGCGCTCCGCCGTCAGTGCCGGACGGTCGAGATAGCCGCGCGCGACGCCGATCCCCTCGCCACCCAGATACAGTTCGCCGATCACGCCGACCGGCAGCGGATGCAGCCGCGCGTCGAGCACATGCGCGGTGCGCGCGCCGACCAGCGTGCCGATCGGCAGGTACGCGGCGTCGCCGAGCTTCGCCAGATCGTCGCCGGGCCGGAACATCCACAGCGTCGGCGTGATGACCGTCTCGGTCGGGCCGTAGCCGTTGACCACGCGCACGTTCGGCAGCGCACGGCGCAGCATCGCGAACGCTTCGCGCGACGTCGCCTCGCCGCCGACGGTCAGCGAACGCAGCGTCGGCGGCGCACCGTGCTGGAGCGCCCATTCGGCGAGTTGCGCGGCGCAGCCCGGCGGCACATAGGTCATCGTCACGCCGTCGCGCACCATCATCGCGCAGGTCTGCGCGGGCGGCCACAGAACGTCGGCCGTCACCGACACGGCGGCGCCCGACATGTATTGCGAAAACCACCCTTCATGCGCGCCGTCGAAGTTCACCGACTGGAACAGCAGGAACACGTCGCGCTCGCCCGCGCCGTAGCGCTCGGCAATCGCGGCGCAATGCAGCGCGAACGATGCATGGTCGACGATCACGCCCTTCGGCTTGCCGGTCGAGCCCGACGTGTAGATCGCATAGGCCGCGTGGCCCGGCAGCACGTCCGGCAGCACCACGTGCCCGGCCTCGTCGAGCGCATCGATCGCATCGGCGCGCCAGACGCGCAGCGCCGGCAGTTCGGGCAGCGACGCGGCGCTCGCGCCGTCGGTCAGCACGTGCGCGATGTTCGCGTCGCCGACGATCTGCGCGAGCCGTTCGCGCGGATGCGCGGGATCGAGCGGCACGAACGCGGCGCCCGACTTCAGCACCGCGATCAGCGCGACGAGCAGGTCGACCGAGCGCTGCAGCGCGACGCCGACGCGCATCTCGGGCCGGACGCCGGCCGCGACCAGATGGCGGGCGAGGCGCGCCGCGCGTGCATCGACTTCGCCGCGCGTCAGCGCGCGGTCGATATCGGCGACACCGCGCGCGTGCGGCCGCGCTTGCGCATGTGCGGCGATACGCGCATGCACGGGCACGAACGGTTCGGCACCGGTCACGCCGGCCGGCGCGTTCCATGCAAAGAGCTGGGCACGCTCGTCGGCGGGCAGCCAGTCGAGATCGCCGACCGGCATGTCGGGACGTGCGAGCGCATCGGTCAGCAGCGTGACGAATCGCGCGGCCAGCCGCGCGATCGCGTCCGCGTCGAACAGGTCAAGCGCGTAGATGAAAGCGGCGTCGAATGTGCCGTCGGGCGTCGCCTCGACGGACAGCGTCAGGTCGAATTTCGCGGACGGCGTGCCGGACGGCAGCAACGCGGCCGACGCCGCGCCGAGCGCCGGCAGCGCGCGCCGCTCGCCATACGCGGCCATGACCTGGAACAGCGGATGATGGCTCGCGCTGCGCGGCACGCCGAGCGCGTCGACCACCTGCTCGAACGGCACGTCCTGGTGCATCTGCGCGTCGACGAGCGCGCGCTGCGTGCGTGCGACCAGCGACGAGAAATCGCCGTGCGCGGGCACGTCGACGTCGATCGCCAGCGTGTTGACGAAGAAGCCGATCAGGCCGGCGACTTCCGCGCGTTCGCGGTTCGCGGCCGGCACGCCGACGCAGATCCGCGCGTCGCCGGTCGCGCGCGCGAGCAGCGCATCGAGCGCGGCCAGCAGCACGGCGAACGGCGTCGCGCCCGATGCGGCCGCAAACGCGCGCAGTTGCGCGCCGACGCGCGCGTCGAGCGAAAACACATGACGCGCGCCGCGTGCGCTGCGGCGCGCCGGCCGCGCGGCCGCGCCCGGCAGCGTCAGCACGCCGCGCTGCGGGTCGAGGCGCTCGCGCCAGAACGCGAGCTGACGGTCGCGCTCGCCGGCATCGAGCCAGCGGCGCTGCCACAGCGCGTAGTCGGCGTACTGGATCGGCAGCGGCGCGAGCGGCACCGGCCGGTCGGACGCATACGCACGATAGAACGCCGCGAGTTCGTCGAGCATCACGCCGGACGACCAGCCGTCCGACACGATGTGATGGACGGTCAGCGCGAGCCAGTGATGCGTCGCGTCGAAGCGCACCAGGTGCGCGCGCACGAGCGGCGCCGTGCCGAGATCGAACGGCTCGGCTTCGTCGGCCGTCGCGACGGCCTCCGCGCGCGCCGCGCGCTGCGCGGCCGGCAACGCTTCCAGGTCGGTCTCGCGCCACGGGCAGCGCAGCGGCGCGTGGATCGTTTGCGCGACACCGTCCTGCGCTTCGTCGAAGGTCGTGCGCAGCGCTTCATGACGTGCGATCAGCGCATCGCACGCGAGACGCAGCGCGTGCACGTCGAGCGGGCCCGTCAGCGCGAGGCGCTCGGTGATGTGATACGCGTCGGGCGCGTCGATCAGCCGCGCGTGCAACCACAGCCGCGTCTGTGCAAACGAAGCCGGCACGCGCTCGCTGCGCGGCGCGCGCGGCGGAATCGGCAGCACGCGGAAATCGATGCCGGCCGCGCCGAGCTTGTCGATGAAGACCGCGCGCTGCGCGTCGGGCAGTTGCGCGAAACGCGTCGCGAGCGCGAGCCAGTCGGGTTGAGCCTTCGTCATCCGTCGTCCTTATTGGGTTTCCAGTTCGCCGAGCAGCGCGTCGATCGCGCTCGCCGCATCGGTCTCGCCGCGCGCCGCGCAGGCCGCGTCGATCGCTTCCGCGCAGCGCGCCAGCGTGCGCGTGTCGAACAGCGTGCGCAGCGGCAGCGCAAGACCCCAGTGCAGGTTGGCCTGCGCGTGGGCCTGCGTCGCGAGCAGCGAGTGGCCGCCGAGCAGGAAGAAATCGCCGTCGCGGCCGATCGCGTCCACGTGCAGCACGCGCTGCCAGATTGCCGCGAGCGCGCGTTCGGTGTCGGTCGCGAGTTCGACGGCTTCGGCCGTGTCGCGCACCGGCGCGGGCAGCGCATGACGGTCGCACTTGCCGTTCGGCGTGACGGGCAACGCGTCGAGCTCGATCAGTTGCGACGGCACCATGTACGCCGGCAGTTGCGCGCGCAGTGCGTCGAGCAGCGCCGCGCGGTCGAGCGGGCCCGCATCGCCGCGGGCCAGGTAGCCGATCAATTGCTCGTCGCGCACGATCACGACCGCATCGTTCACGCCGGGCGCCGCGCGCAGCAGCGCTTCGATCTCGCCCGGCTCGATCCGCTGGCCGCGCAGCTTCACCTGCGTGTCGACGCGGCCAAGGTAGTCGAACGCGCCGTCGGCGCGCCGGCGCGCGAGGTCGCCGGTGCGGTACATGCGCGCGCCCGGCACGAACGGATCGGGCACGAAGCGCTCGGCGGTCAACGCCGGGCGGCCGAGATAACCGCGCGCGAGACCGGCGCCCGCCAGGTACAGTTCGCCGGTCGCGCCGGCCGGTACCGGCTGCCACGCGGCGTCCAGCACGTGCAGCTGCAGGTTCGCGATCGGATGACCGATCGGCACCGCGACCGCATTCGCGTCGTCGGGGCCGCAAGTCCAGTGCGACACGTCGATCGCGGCTTCGGTCGGTCCGTACAGGTTCACGAGCGTGGCATTCGGCAGCAGCCGCGCCATCTTCGCGACGAGTTCGGGCGCGAGCGCCTCGCCGCTCGCGACGATCAGGCGCACGCTGTCGCATTGCGCGGCGGCCGAGAAGTCGTCGAGATGAGCGGCGAACGCGGCCAGCATCGACGGCACGAAATGCAGCACCGTCACGCCGTGCGCGTGGATCGCGGCCGCGAGACGCGCCGGGTCGCGATGGTCGCCCGGCGCGGCGATCGCGAGCTTCGCGCCGATCGCCAGCGGCCACACGAATTCCCAGACCGACACGTCGAAACCGAACGGCGTCTTGTGCAGCACGACGTCGTCGCGCGTCAGCCGGTACGCGTGCTGCATCCACGCAATCCGGTTCGCGAGTGCGCCGTGCGTGTTGCCGGCGCCCTTCGGCTTGCCGGTCGAGCCGGACGTATAGATCAGGTAGGCGAGCCGTGCGTCGTCGATCGCGGCGGAGCCGCTTGCGGGCGCGCCGTCCGCTTCGTCCGCCGCATCGGCAAGCAGGTCCGCCACCGTCAGCAACTGCGTGTCGGCGCCTTCACCCAGCGCGGCCTCGACCTGCTCGCGCAGATGGGCCTGTGTGATTGCGACGGCCGGCCGCGCGTCGCGCAGCAGGTACGCGATGCGCTCGGCCGGATAGTCGGGGTCGACCGGCAGGTACGCGGCGCCGGCCTTCAGCACGCCGACGAGCGCCATCACCATGTCGAACGAACGCTCGACGCACAGCGCGACCGGCGTGTCGGGCCGCACACCGCGCCGGCGCAGCGCGGCCGCGATGCGCGAGGTTGCCACGTCGAGCTCGCGATAGGTCGCACGATGCACGCCGCCATGAACGTCGGCGTATTCGAGTGCAATCGCGTCCGGCGTCGCCCGCGCCGCCTCGGCGAATTGCAGGTGCAGCGGCTGCCGTTGCGCGATCGGCCAAGCATGCGCGGTGTCTTGCGCATGCGCCAGTGCGTCGCGGGTGGCGGCGTCGGCGATCGACAGCGTGCCGAGCAGCGCGTCCGGCGTACGGGCCAGTGCATCGAGCGCACATGCGAACGCACGATGCCAGGTCTCGACCTGACGCGCATCGACACGTGCGGCGTCGTAACCGTAGTCGATCGTCAGTTCGGCGCCGCTTTCGATCACGAGCGTCAGCGCGAAATCGGTTGCCTCGATGCTGCGCACGCCGCTCAATGCCAGCGCGCGCGGATCGGCGTCGCGCGCCGTGTCGTCGACCGGGTAGTTTTCGAACACGACCAGCGTATCGAACAGTGCGCCGCCCGCCCCGCGCGCCCAGCGCTGGATGTCGGCCAGCGGCGTGTGGGCATGTTCGGCGGCGGCCGCGTTCTCGCGCTGCAGCGCCTGCAGCCAGTCGGCCGCGCGTTGCTGCGGCGCCGGTGCGGTGATGACCGGCAGCGTGTTGATGAACAGACCGAGCACCGAGTCGACGTCCGCGAGCGCGTCGGGACGGCCCGCGACGGTCGCACCGAACGCGACCGCCGGCTGGTGCGTCATCCGCTGCAGCGCGAGCGCCCAGGCGCCCTGCACCAGCGTGTTGACGGTCAGCTTCAGCGCACGCGCCGTCTGCGCGACGCGCGCCAGCGCGTGCGCATCGAGCGTCGCACGCCACGTGACCATCTCGGCCTCGGCGCGGTCGGCCGACCGGTCGGCAATCAGCGTCGGTGCATCCAGGCGGGCAAGACGCCCGGTCCAGAAACGCTCGTCGGCGTCGCGGTCGCGCGTGCCGAGCCATGCGATGAAGTCACGGTAGCGCAGCGCCGGACGACTCGCGAACGGCGACACGGCATCCGGGTCGCGATAGTCGCGCAGCACATCCGCGAGCAGGCGCGCCGTGCTCCAGCCGTCGAGCAGCACATGGTGACGCGTCCACACGACGCGCCATGCGTCGTCCGACACGCGAATCAGCGTCAGCCGCATCAGCGGCGGCTCGCGCCAGTCGAAGCCGCGCGTGCGGTCGGCCGCGAGCCAGGCGTCGAAATCGGCGTCGAGCGTGTCGCCGCGCTCGCGCCAGTCGAGCTGCTCGACCGGGATCCGCGCATGGCGGTGCACGCACTGCAGCGGCGCGGCTTCGTCCGGCATCACGCTCGTGCGCAGAATGTCGTGACGCGCGATCGACGCGTCGAACGCCGCCGCGAGCCGGTCGGCGTCGAGCGCGGTCGCGGTCGCGACGAGCTGGTTCACGTAGCTCGCGTGGCCCGGTGCGAACAGCGCGTGGAACAGGATGCCCTGCTGCATCGGCGACAGCGGATACACGTCGTCGATCGCGCGCCAGTCGAGCGGCGTGCGTTCGATCGCGGCCTGCGTGAGCCCGGCGGCCTGCGCGAGCGGGAAATCGCCCGGCGTCGCGCCGGCGCCGCGATGCGCGATGCGCGACGCGCACGCGTCGACGAGTTCGCGCAGTGCCGACGCGAAGCGTTCGGCCAACGCGTCGATCGTCGCGCGCTCGAACTGCGGCGCACCGTAGACCCAGTGCACCTTGAGCGTACGCGCGCCGTCGCGGTCCGTATCGAGGTATGCGTGGATCGCGAGCGTGTTGCCGAGCGGCCCCCGCGGATCGCGCTCGACGCCGGTGCCGCCGAAGCGCGGTACGAGCGTGGCATCGCGCGGCGCGTCGAACTGGCCGAGATAGTTGAACGTGACGCGCGGGCGCGGCACGGCGGCCAGCGCCGCGCGCGTCGCCGCATCGCCGTAGTGCGCGAGCACGCCGAAGCCGAGCCCCTTGTGCGGCACGGCGCGCAGCGTGTCCTTGACCGCGCATAGCGTGTCGCGCGCGGTCGCCGCGACCGGCAGCGTCACCGGGTAATGGCTCGTCAGCCAGCCGATCGTCCGGCTCGCGTCCGCATCGTCGAACAGCGCTTCGCGGCCGTGTCCTTCCAGTTCGACGCGGCACGCAGCGGCGTCGCGCGCGCCGGCCAGCGCCAGCGCGAGCGCCGCGCCCAGCAGCTCGATCGTCTGCGTGCGATAGGCGGCATGCGCGTCGGTCAACGCGGCGCGGGTCAATGCCGCGTCGATCGTCTGCACGACGACGGCCGCATCGGCGTTCGTGGCCGTTGCGTCCGGATGATCGGGGACGACGTCGTCGCCCTGCGCCATGCCGGCCCAGTATGCGGCCTCCGCCGTGAACGGCGAGCCCGGTTCCGTCGCGGCACGCGCGAGCCGCGCGGCCCATGCGTCTGCGCGCAGGCCCGGCTGCGACAGGCGGACCGGCGTGCGTTCGCATGCGGCGCGGTAGGCCGTGTCGAGGTCGTCGAGCAGGATGCGCCACGACACGCCGTCGACGATCGCGTGGTGAATCGCCAGATACAGCTGCGTCGAGCCGTCCGGCAGGCGCGCCGCGCATGCACAGGCGAGCGGCCCGCGGCCGAGGTCGAGACGGCGCTGCAGCGCGTCGAAGCGTGCGAGCCCGTCGGCTGCGTCGCGTGCGGCGACTTCGACGAACGGCAATGCGTCGTAGGGCTTGGCTGCCTCGCTTGCGCGCCAGACGCCGTCCGCGCCGCGCGCGAAGCGCTGGCGGAACACGTCGTGATGCGTCAGCAGCGCGTCAAATGCGCGCGCGAATGCGTCGGCGTCGAATGCACCGCGCACGTCGAACGCGACCGACTGGTTCCAGTGGCCCGGATGCGGAGTATCGAGCGCGAAGAAGCGCTGCTGCGCGGGCGTCAGGACCGATGCGGCCACCGGCGTCGCGGCAGCGCTCGCGGGCTGGACGGCGGCGGCCGCATCGTCGGTCTTCGCGATGCGCGCGAGTTCGGCCACCGTCGGGCCGTCGAACAACTGCTTCGGCGTGAAGCGCACGCCGCGCTTGCGGGCACGGGCGATCACCTGCAGCACGAGGATCGAATCGCCGCCGAGTTCGAAGAAATTGTCGTCGCGGCCGACCTTCGGCGCTTTCAGCACGGCCTGCCAGACGTCGGCGAGCACGGTTTCGACCGCACCGCGCGGCGCATCGCCGGACGCAACCGCAACCGGCGCGGCAGCCAGCTCGCGCAATGCCGCGCGATCGATCTTGCCGTTCGCCGTCACCGGCAGGCGAGCCAGCGCGACGAACTGCGCGGGCACCATATAGTCGGGCAGCTTCGCGGCAAGTGCCGCGCGCACGGCGGCTTCGTCGAAGGCCGCGTCGTCGCGCATCACGACGAACGTCGCGAGCCGCAGGCGGCCGTCGTGCTCGATCGCGAGCGTTTCGGCCTGCGCGACCGGCGCGGCCGCGCGCACGGCCGCACTCACCTCGCCCGGCTCGACGCGGTAGCCGCGGATCTTCACCTGGTCGTCGATACGGCCGAGGAAGGCGAGACGGCCATCCGTGCGCAGTCGCACGCGGTCGCCCGTGCGATACAGCCGCGCACCGGGCGTGAACGGATCGGGCACGAAACGCTCGGCGGTTTGCGCCGGGCGCCCGAGGTAACCGCGCGCGACGCCCGGCCCGCCCAGATACAGCTCGCCCGTCGCGCCGGCGGGCACGCAGGCGCCGAACGCGTCGAGCACGAGCGCGCGCGCATTCGGCAGCGGCAGCCCGAGCGGCACGCCGCTCGCGGGGTCGCGCGCATCGGCGGCGATCGACGCGGTGTCGCACGCGATCGCGCCGACCGTCGCTTCGGTCGGCCCGTAATGGTTGATCACGCGGCAGGCCGGCGCGAGCGCGGCCAGGCGCGCGACGAGCGCCCACGTGAGCGTCTCGCCGCCCGTCACGAGCGCGTGGCGCGGCAGCACGTCGGCCGGCACGCGCGCGTCGAGCAGCGCCTGCAGGTGGCTCGGCACGATCTTCAGCACGCCGACTTCACGGCGGCGCATTTCGTCCGCGAACTGGTCCGGATCGAACGCGCAGGCGGCCGGCAGCAGATGCAGCGTGCGGCCGGCGCACAGCGCGCCGAACAGCGTCGTATGGCCGAGGTCGGCCGCGACGGTCGACACCATCGCGAACGAGGCGTCGGGTGCGAACGCGAGTTCATCGAGCATCCCCTGCACGTAGTCGGCCAGTGCGCCGTGCGACACGACGACGCCCTTCGGCGTGCCGGTCGAGCCCGACGTGTAGATCAGGTACGCGCCCTGCTCCGGATGCGGCGCGACGCGCACGCCGGCCGCGTGGGCGAGCGTCGCATCCTGCGCGAGCGTGTCGACGTCGAGCGGCTGCGTATCGATGCCGGCCGGCCACGCGGCCGTGTCCGCCACGAGCGCCCAGCGTGCGCCGCAGTCGGCCGCCGCGGCACCGAGTCGTGCGGCCGGCTGCGCGGGATCGAGCAGCACGGCGAGCGCGCCGGCCTTCAGCGCGCCCAGCAGGCCGACGACGAAACGTGCCGACCGTTCGACGCAGACGATCACGGGCGCCTCGGCGGCCACGCCGCGCTGCGTTAGTGCGCGGGCGACGCGGTTCGACGCGTCGTCGAGCTCGGCGAACGTCAGCGAGGTCGATGCGTCGGACAGCACGACGCGATGCGGGTAGGCAGCCGCCTGCCGCGCAAACGCGGCGACGACGTCGGCATGCTCGATGCGCAGTGCGCGCCCGTCGCGCGGCTGGCGCGAGCTTGCCGACGCGTCGCACGGCAGTACGGCCGTCGGGTGTTGCGGATCGTGCGCGGCCGCGCCGACGAGCGCCGCATAGCTGTCGAGCCAGGCACGCGCGGTGTCCGCGTCGATGCAGTCGGTCGCGTACGCGGCGACCAGTTCGATCCCGTTCGCGTCGTCGGTGAAATCCACCGCGAAATCGAAGCGCGCGGCGAGATCGGGCCCCGGCGTCGCGACTGCCGTGGCGCCCGGCAGCACGCTGTCGTGCCGCGCATCGAACTGTTGCGCGAACTTCACCCGCAGCCATTCGTCGCCGCGCTTGACCGGCGGCTTCACCGCATCGATGACGCGCTCGAACGGCACGTCCTGGTGCGCGACCGCATCGAGCGCCGCCGTGCGCGCCGCGTCGACGAGCGCGCGGAACGGCAGCGTGGGCGCCACTTGCACGCGCAGCGCGACGGTATTCAGGAACAGGCCCAGCAGCGCGCGCGTTTCGGGGCGCTGGCGATGCGCGACCGGCACCGCGACGACGACATCCGTTGCGCCGGTCAGGCGCGACAGCCACGCGTCGAGCGCGGCGAGCAGCACCGTGAAGACGGTCGCCTGCGCATCGCGTGCGAGTTGCCGTACGTCGGCCGCGACCGCGTCGGGCAGGCGCACCGACACGCGCGCACCCTGCAGCGTGCGCACGGCGCCCGGCTGGCGGTCGACCGGCAGCGCAAGCGGGCCCGGCACGTCGCGCAATGCGCCGCGCCAGTAGTCGAGCTGGCGCTCGCCCTCGCCGCCGGCCAGCATGTCGCGCTGCCAGTCCGCGTAGTCGGCGTACTGGATCGGCAGCTCGGGCAGCGACGGCTCGCGGCCCTCGGCGTACGCGCGGTACGCGGCCGACAGTTCGTCGAACGCGCAGCGCGAGCTCCAGCCGTCGGTGATCGCGTGATGCGCGGTCAACAGCAGGCGGTGGCGGTCGTCGGCGAGCGCGACGAGCGTCGCGCGCAGCAGCGGGCCGCGCGCGAGGTCGAACGGCTCGGCCGCGTCGCGCTCGGCGAGGCGCGCGGCTTGTGCGTCGCGCGCGGCGGGCGGCTGGTCGCGCAGGTCGATATCGGCGATCGGCACCGGCAGATGCGCATGAATCCGCTGCATCACGATGCCGTCGTCGTTGTCGACGAGCGTCGTGCGCCACGCCTCATGACGCCCGATCACGTGATCGAGCGCGCGCTGCAGCGCGTCGCGCGCGAGTGCACCGTCGATCGTCCAGTGCGCGGCGATGTGATACGCGGCGCTCGCGTCACGCGTTTGCGCGAGCACCCAGAAGCGCTGCTGCGCAAGCGAGGCCGCACGGTCGACATGCGGCACGCCCGATGCCGCCGGATCGGCCGCGGCGCGACGCGCGGAAATCGCGGCCAACGGCTCGCCGGTCTCGCGTTCCGCCCGATCGACCGTCCCGGCCAGTTCGGCCAGCGCCGGATCGGCGAACAGCGTGTCGAGCCGCAGGTTCACGCGCAGGGTCGCCCGAATCGCGGCCTGCAGCTGCATCGCGGCGAGCGAATCGGCGCCCAGCGCGAAGAACCGGTCGTCACGCGACGGGATGACGTCAAGGCCCAGCAGCGTCTGCCACAGATCGGCCAGTTGTCGTTCGGTCGGCGTACGCGGCGTATCGCCCGCACCTTGCGTCGTGTCGCGCGCGGCGGCAATCCGTTCGCGCAGCGCGGCACGGTCGATCTTGCCGTTCAACGTATACGGCAACGCATCGACCCGCACGAAGCGGTGCGGTTGCCACGCGGCCGGCAATTGCGCGGCCACGTGCGCTTTCAGCGCCGCATCGTCGGCCGCCGCGCGCAGCGCGACGCACGCGATCAGCCGCGTCGGTCCGTTGCCGGTTTCGGCGACCACGGCCGCGTCGGCCACGGCCGGGTGCGAGCGCAGGCACGCGGCGATTTCCGCCGGCTCCACGCGCACGCCGCGCACCTGGACCTGATCGTCGAGGCGGCCGAGATAATCGAATGCGCCGTCGTCGCGCAGCCGCGCGAGGTCGCCGGTGCGGTAGACGCGCGCGCCGGGTTCACCCTGCGCATCGGGAATGAAACGTTCGGCCGTCAAGGCCGGGCGACCGTGATAACCGCGGGCGACGCAGACGCCGCCGAGCAGCAGCTCGCCCACGCCATCGGCCGCGGCGCCGTCGACGCGCGCGACGCGCGGGCCGATCACGCGGCCGATCGGCAGCGATGCATACGCGTCGTCGGCCGCCAGCACGGGCGTCTCGCCCGGCTCGACCGGCCACAGCATCGGCGAGATCACGGCCTCGGTCGGCCCGTAGCCGTTGATCAGTCGTACCGACGGAAATGTGCCGCGTACGAACTCGAATGCCTGTTGCGGCAGCGCTTCACCGCCGAACGCGAGCACGCGCAGCGCCGGCGGCACGCCGTCGCGCGCGGCGACGGCCGCGAATTCGCGCAGGTAGGCAGGCGGGAACGCGGCGACGTTGACCGACTCGCGCACGAGCAGCGCATGCGCGGCGTCCGGCGCGAACGGCTGCGGCGGCGCCACGACGATGCCGGCGCCGACGGCGAGCGGCGCGAGCCAGCATTCGTGCGCGGCGTCGAAATTGACCGATGCGAAATGCAGCAGGCGGTCGCCGGCCTCGATCGGCAGCGCGGCCGCGAGCGCGGCGCAATGCGCGGCGAGCGGTCCGTGCTCGACGACGACCGCCTTCGGCGTGCCGGTCGAGCCCGACGTATAGATCATGTAGGCGGCCGAACGCGGGTGAACCGTCACGGCTTCGTCGCCGGCGACGAGATCCTGCTCGCCCGATGCCGCCGCCGGATCAAACGCATGTTCGAACGGCGTGCCGAGCGCCGCGCGGCCGGCCGCGTCGACGATGCCGTGCCGCAGTTGCGCATCCTGGACGATCCAGTCGAGGCGCGCGGCGGGATGGCGCGGATCGAGCGGCACGAACACGCCGCCCGCCTTCAGCACGGCCAGCAGCGCGACGAACAGTTCGCACGAACGCTCGACGCAGACGCCGACCCGCACTTCCGCGCCGACACCGGCCGCGCGCAGTTGCCGGGCCAGGTACGCCGCCCGCGCGTCGAGCGCGCCGCGCGACAGGCGCAGGTCATTCTGGAAAGGAACCGCGATCGCGGGTGCGTCGGGCGCGATGCGCGCCAGTTCGCGGATTCGGTGATGCAGCGCAGTCGGGAAACTCGTCATGTGCGTGAAGTCCTTCGGTCCGGCCGCTTCGGCCAAGTCTCGGGGCCGCTTGGGGCGGCTTCACTGGTGTGACGAACGACGCGGCCGATTTTTTACCGTTTTGCACGCAAAGTGCGTGCGGCCGCATTTTTTTGACGGTGCCGCTAAATATTTGCGTGCCCCGTTCGTCTATCAGGGAGGAAGCCGGAACGGGGCCCCGCCTCGCCCGCCGCTTTCGCGTCAGATTCACCGTTTCCGCGTTTTTGCCTGCCTTCCCTTTACCGACGTTGCCGATGACAGCCGCCCACGAGCCTTCCTCCCCGCCGTCCCTCGACGCCTCTCCCGGCCGCCCCGCGGCGCGCCTGATCCTTGCGCTGCTGCGCGAAAGCCGCGTGTCGCTCACGCTTGCGCTCACTGCGTGCGTCCTGAATGGTGTCGCGAGCGTGCTGCTCGTCGCGACGCTGAACCGCGCGCTCTCTCAACCGGGCGCGGCCGATGCATCGCTCGCGTGGCGCTTCGCCCTGTGCGCGGTGATCGCGCTCGTCACGCGGATCGTGTCGGGCACGCTGTTCGCCCGCCTGTCGCAGGACACGATGGCGCGGTTGCGCGTCCATCTCGCGCGACGCGTCGGCGCCGCCGAATTGCGCGACATCGAGCGGATCGGCGCGGCGCCCGTGCAGTCGGTGCTGACCGACGACGCGACCAACGTGTCGATGCTGTTCTTCGCGCTGCCGAACCTGGTCATGCACGGTTCGATCGTGTTCGGCTGCCTCGGTTATCTCGCCTGGCTGTCGTGGCCCGTGTGCCTGCTGGCGCTGGCCGCGATCATCGCAGGCTCGCTCGGCTATCACACCGGCGACCGCCGCGCGATCGCGTCGCTCGAGGCGGCCGGCCACGCGCAGGACCGCCTGTTCGGCTATCTGGGCTCGCTGTTCTCCGGCGCGAAGGAACTGAAGCTGCACGACGCGCGTGCCCGCCAGTTCGTCGACGGCCAGCTCGGCGCCGCGATCGGCGAAGTGCGCGACCACCGCCGCCGCGCGTTCAGCGCATACGCGGTCGGGGTCGGCTGGATCATCTTCCTGTTCTACGTGTTCCTCGGCGTCGCGTCGTTCTGGCCACAGCTCGGCGTGCATGCCGACCCGGCCGCCGCCGCCGGCTACGTCGTCGTGTTCCTGTTCATGCTCGTGCCGCTCGACGGTCTGCTGAACAACCTGCCGACCGTCAACGCCGCGCGCGTGTCGCTCACGCGGATCGAAGGCGTGATGGCCGAATTCGGCGCGCTGCGCACGGTGCCGCCCGCCGCCGACGCACCCGACGTGCCGCCGGCCGGCGCCGTCACGCTGCGCGGCGTCACGCATGCGTACTTCCACGAACGCGACGAACGGATGTTCAGCATCGGGCCGATCGACCTGACGATCAAGCCGGGCGAACTCGTGTTCATCGTCGGCGGCAACGGCAGCGGCAAGACGACGCTCGCGAAGGTGCTGACGGGGCTCTACGAACCGGAGGAAGGCACGATCGAGGTCGACGGCCGCACGATCGGCTGGCGCGAGCGCGCCGCGTACCGGCAGCGCTTCAGCGCGGTATTCAACGACTTCCACCTGTTCGACGCGCTGCTCGGCATCGTCGATCCCGACGATCCGTCGCGCGCGCAGGCCGACGCACGGGCGAACGCGCTCGTCGCGAAGCTCGCGCTCGACCACAAGGTGAAGGTGGTCGACGGCGCGTTCTCGACGCGCGCGCTGTCGACCGGTCAGCGCAAGCGGCTCGCGCTCGTCGTCGCCTATCTGGAAGACCGGCCGTTCTACCTGTTCGACGAATGGGCGGCCGACCAGGACCCGTCGTTCAAGGCCGTGTTCTACGAGCAGCTGCTGCCCGAGCTGCGCGCGCGCGGCAAGGCCGTGATCGTGATCACGCACGACGACCGCTACTTCGATCTCGCCGACCGGCTGCTGAAGCTCGACAACGGGCGCATCGTCAGCGACACGATGCCGGCGCGCTCGCGTGCGCAGGATGGTGTCGATGCACTGAGCGCCTGAGCGACGGGCGACAAAAAAATCGCCGACGCGCTGCCATGGCAGTGCGTCGGCGATTTGCATTTCGGAAGCGAATCGTGCCGGCGGGCAATTCACTGATCGCGCCGATCGCGACACCCTGCCCGTCAGCTCTTGCGCACGGCCGGCAGCGTCAGCATCGTATCGGTCATCACGTCGGCCAGCTTCAGCGCCGACATCGGTCCGCCGAACCCCCAGATGTTGCGTTCGATCAGCGCGATCCGGCGCGCCTTCATCGCGGGCACGAAGCGCCACACCGGCGAATCGAGTTTCGCGGACAGCGGCACGTCCATCCCCGATGCGGTGACGAACATCACGGCCAAGTCGCGCTGACGAAGCAGATCGGCCGACGTCACGTACAGCGTGCCTTCCCGCGTCGGCTTGCGCGGCCACGGATCGAGCCCGAGCGCACGCGCGAGGCCCGCCGACGTGCTGTTGCCCGTGTAGGCCCAGTAACGATCGGGCAAGCCGAGATCCTGCAGCAGCGCGACGCGCTCGCCCGTGCGGCCCGCGGCCGCGAGCCGCGCCGCATTGCGCGCGATGCCGGCGTCGAGCTGCGCATCGACCGCCTGTGCACGCGCGTCGCGCCCCGTCACCGCGCCGATCGTCCGGAAGATCTGCCGCATCCAGTCGAGCTGCGTGACCGGTACGCCGCCGTCGGATACGTTCGGGCTGAACTGGAACAGGATCGTCGGCGCGATCCGGTCGAGCGCGTCGAAGATCGGCGCGTGGCGGAAGCCGACGCCGATGATCAGGTCGGGCTTGACCGCCGCGATCGCCTCGAGCCCCGGCTCCTGCCGCGAGCCGATGTCGGTCACGTGCGCGAGCCGCTCGCTCCGGTAGCCGAGCCAGCCCGGGTAGAACGCGGTATCGGCCATCCCGACCGGCACGAGGTCGAGCGCGATCACGCTTTCCGCGAACATGAAGTCGAGTGCGACCACGCGCTGCGGCCGCACCGGCATCTTCGCGCTCGCCTGCGACACGACGGGGTTGCCGGCGAGCGACGCGGTGCCCTGCGTGCCGCGCGCGCCGTCGGCAACGGAAGCCGCGGCAGCCGAGGCGGGAAACGCGCCGCAACACGCGGCGCCGAATGCCGCCGCGAGTGCGCCGAGCGCATGCCGGCGGCCGGCGTGCGTCACCGGATCGCGTCCTGCTCGGCCAGCGCCGCGTCGTCCATCGTCAGTAGCAGGGGGCAGCTTCCACACAGTTGCGTTTCTCCAGGAATTTCGTAGCGCAGGCAGCACACGCGGCGCGCGCGAAACGGCGTCGGCAGCAGTGCCGAGCGCGGCACGGCGTCGCGCACGGGCATCCGCAGCGGATTCGGTTCGCCGCGCACGCAGGTCGAGCCGAACAGCCAGTCCGCATCGCGGACGGGGTCGGCCGCGCACGGCAGCGAACGATACGTATCGAGCAGATAGTCGAGCAGGTTGCCCGCGTTGCTCCACAGCACGCGCGGCGTGACGCGGCCCATCGCCGCGAGCAGGTCGATCACCGCGCCGAGATGCGCGAGGAGCCCCGCATAGCGCGGCGCGGGATCGTCGCACGGCGCGCCGAGCGCGTCCGGCGCGAAATACAGCGCGGCCGGCATCCCGTCGTCGAGCGCGACGAACGTGCGCGCCGGGTTCATGTCGAGCGGCCGGCCGAGCGTCAACGCGGCGACGACACCGGCCGGCGCCGCGCGACCGAAATAGTATTTGCTCCATTGCGACATCAGCGCGCGCGCATGCCGCGCGGGATCGCCGCCGTAGTGGCCGACCATCGCGTCGAGCACGATGTCGCGATGCGCGGGCAATTCGGTGACGGGCACGACGATGCGGCCCGGCGGGTGCGCGTCGTCGGGCATGCCGAGCCAGACGACATCGAGAGGTTCGGCGAACGGTTGCGGCGCGAACGCCGAAAAGCGCGTGGCGCGCGTCTCGTCGAGCACCGGCGTCATCGCCCCGCGCGCCGGGCGCGGCGCCCCTCGAGGATCAGCAGCCCGAGCAGATACGGTGCGCCGATCAGCGCGGTCAGCACGCCTGCCGGCACTTCGCGCGGCGCGACGACCGTGCGCGCGGCCAGATCCGCGACACCGAGGATCAGCGCGCCGCACGCGGCCGCGAGCCACAGCCGCGTGCGATGCCGGCGCGCGCCGAGCATCGTCGCGACGTGCGGCGCCATCAGCCCGATGAAGCCGACCGGCCCGACCGCCGCGACGGCCGCACACGCGGCGAGCGTCGCGATCGTCAGTGCGAGCGGCCGCAGCACGGCCACCGGCAAGCCGAGCGCGGCGGCCTGGTCGTCGCCGAGCGCGAGCATGTCGAGCGGTTTCGCGAGCCATGCGAACACGGGCACCGCGAGCACGCACCACGGCAGCAGCATCGACACCTCGCCCCAACTGCGGCCATAGGTGCCGCCGACGAGCCACACGACGAAGCGCGCGGGCTGCACGCTTTCCTGCGTGATCAGCCATTGCGCGAGCGTGGTCCACAACGCGCCGATGACGATCCCGGTCAGCGCGACCGCGAGCGGCGCGTAGCGATGCCGGTGATTCAGCGCGAGCGTGATCGCGAGCGACAGGCCGCCGCCGATCAGCGCGGCGGCCGCGAGCGTCACGTGGCCCATCAGCGGCCACGTCGACAACGCGAACAACGTGACGAGCCCCGCGCCCTGCGTGACGCCGAGCACTTCGGGGCCCGCGAGCGGATTGCGCACGACGCTCTGCATCGCGACGCCGCTGACGGCGAGCAGCGCACCCGCGAGCAGCGCGCACAGCAGGCGCGGCATGCGCAGGTCGATCAGCATCCGCGCGAGCCCATCCTGCCCCGACAGCGCGGCCGACCAGCGCGCGGGCGACAGCCATTCGGGGCCGGCCGACACGCCGACCCACACCGCGAGTGCGCCGACCACGACGAACAGCGCCGTGCGCAGCGGCCAGCCGAGCCGTTCGAGCCAGCCGACGAGCCGCGCCGAGCCGCCGCCCGCCGCCGGTTCCGCCGCGGCATGGAGCACGCCCGACCAGGCGGCGCCGCGCCGGATCATCGCGAGCATCAACGGCGTGCCGACCAGCGCGATCGCGACGCCGGTCGACAGCGTCGCGTCGAGGCCCGACGCGAGTACCGCGCTGTCGGTGACGAGCACGAGCGCGCCGCCGGCGAGCGCCGACAGCGGCACCAGCACGCCGAGCCGCGCGGCGCGCGCGCCGCGCACCTGGCGCAGCAGGTTCGGCGCGACGAGGCCGACATACGACAGCGGGCCCGCGATACTGACGGCCACGCTCGTGAACGCGACCGCGACGATCGTCGCGGCGAGCCGTGTCGCATCGACACGCACGCCGGCCGCGGCCGCCGCGTCGTCGCCGAGCGTGAGCGGATTCAGCGGCCGGATCACGAACGGCAGCGCGACCAGCGGCACGACAAGCCAGCGCGCGGCGAGCGCGAGGCCCGTCGCGCCCGGCTGGTAAAGGCTGCCGTTGGTCCACAGCGCGGCGCCCGCGATGTTCTGCTCGAAAAACGCGAGCACGAGCGTCGACAGCGCGGCGAACAGCAGCATGCACACGCTGCCCGCAAGCACGAGCCGCAGCGGCGTCGCGCGCCAGCCGCCGGCCGCGGCGATCGCGCACGCGGCGGCGGCCAGCCCGCAGACGAACAGCAGCGGCACCGACGCGACGCCCGCCAGCGCCGGCACGAGCATCGCCGCGAGCAGGCCGAGCTGGGCGCCGCCCGTCACGCCCAGCAGGTCGGGCGACGCGAGCGGATTGCGCGTGAGCGACTGGAACAACGCGCCGGCGATCCCGAGGCAACCGCCCGCGACGAGCGCGGCCGCGACGCGCGGCAGGTTGAGGTCGAACAGGAACACGTGCGCGAGCGCCGCGGCATCGCTGCCGGGCGCCGCGTCCCACCACACGCGCAGGTCGGGCGCGACACGCAGCGCCGCGAGTACGACGATCAGCGCGACGAGGCCGAACGCGATCGCGCCGGCCCGCCCGGTAGCCGCGCCCTTGCCCGCCGCCGCGAGGCGCTTGCGCATCGCGAACGTCGTCATACGGCGAGATCCCGGTCGAAGACGCCGGCCGCCCGCGGCGCGCCGTCGGTGGTCGGACCGTAGGCCGGTACGCACATCGGCGCGCCCGTCTGCGGATGCGCGAGCTTCAGCATGTCGACGCCGAACGCCGCGCGCAGCCGCGCCGGATCGAGCATCGCGTCGGGCGTGCCCTGCGCGACGAGACGGCCCGCGCGCATCAGCACGATCTCGTCGCTGTACGCGGCCGCCTGGTTCAGGTCGTGCAGCACCCACACGATCGTCAGCCCGCGCGTGCGGTTCAGCGTGCGCAGTGCGTCGAGGATGTCGAGCTGGTGATGGATGTCGAGATAGGTCGTCGGTTCGTCGAGCAGCACGATCGGCGCCTGCTGCGCGAGCGCCATCGCGATCCACGCGCGCTGGCGTTCCCCGCCCGACAGCGCGCCGACGTCGCGCTCCGCGTCGTCGGCGAGGCCGCTCGTGTCGAGCGCCTCGTCGATCGCCGCATGGTCGGCCCGCGACAGGCCGCGCAGGAAGCCGCCGTACGCATAGCGCCCGTAGGCGACGAGTTCGCGCACCGTGAGGCCCGACGGAATCTGGTTGAACTGCGCGAGCATCGTCAGCTCGCGCGCGAGCGCGCGACGGCGAAACGATGCGAGCGGCCGGCCGTTCACCTCGACATGGCCGGCACGCGCGGGCTGCAGGCCCGCGAGCGTGCGCAGCAGCGTGCTCTTGCCGCAGCCGTTCGGTCCGCACAGCGCGGTGACGCGGCCGGCCGCGATCGACAGGTCCAGCCCGTCGATCACGACATGGTCGCGATACCCTACCGACAGCCCGCGCGCGGCAAGCGCGGCGGTACTACGCGTCATCAATCCTCCGTTCGGTCGCGCGGGACCGTATAGCTCTGCGCCATCGCGACGACGACCTTGCGCGGCCCCTCGAACGGGTCGCGCGCGTGCGCGGTCAGCATGTTGTCGAGCATCAGCACGTCGCCGGTGCGCCACGGGAACACGATGCGCTGCTGGTCGAGCACGCCGCGAATCTCCGCGAGCGCGTCGGCCTCGAGCGGTTCGCCGTCGCCGTAGTACACGTTGCGCGGCACGTTCTCGAGCCCGACCGCATCGACGAGCGCTTCCTGCATGTCGTCGTCGAGCGCCGACAGGTGGAACAGGTTCGCCTGGTTGAACCACACGCGGTCGCCGGTGCGTGGATGGCGCGCGACGGCCTGGCAGCGTTCGCGCGTGCGCAGCAGCAGCTCGCCGTCGTCGTCGGTGCGCCATGCGCATTCGATGCCGCGCGCCGCGCACATCCGCTCGACCTCGGCCGGCTCGTCGGTGCCGAACGACTGCTGCCACGGCAGGTCGAGCCCCTGGCCGAAATTGCGCACGTACAGCAGCTCGCGCTTCTTGAAACGCGCGACCAGCGCCGGATCGAGCGCGCGATACACCGCGCGGCTGTCCGCGATCGGCGTGGCGCCGCCCTTCGGCGCGGCGAGCGCGCAGTGGAACCAGATCCGCAGCGGCCATTCGCGCGTGTACGACTGCTCGTTGTGCAGCGGAATCGCGCGGTGCGGCGGATATTCGGTCGACGTGTAGACCGCGCCCTCGACCTGGCTGCGCGGCGTCGACGCGTATTCATAGCCGATCAGCGGATCGCCGAACGATGCCGCGAACTGCTGGAACGCGTCGATCGACGGCACGTGAAAACCCGTGAACAGCACACCGCCCGCCCGTTCGAGCGTGTCGGCCGCGATCTCGCGCGCGAGCGGCGCGACATCGTCGATCGACATCCCGTCGCCGCCGCGCGGCGACACGACGGTGGGCAGCCCCGGCTCGATACGCAGGTCGTCGAGCGTCGGCAACGAAAGCAGGGTCATGCAACGTCCTCTTCAGGTGGCGCGCCGGAGCACGGCGCAGCAGGTCACGATGCGCGCGTCGCGCGCTCGCCGTCCATCGCGCGGCGCAGGCTCGCCGGGCGCATGTCGGTCCAGACGGTCTCGATGTGCGCGAGACAGTCCGCCTTCGGGCCGCTCACGCCGACTTCGCGCCAGCCGGCCGGCACGGGCCGGAACGTCGGCCAGATCGAATACTGTTCTTCGTCGTTGATGACGACCGTGTAGACGAGATCGTCGGTGTCGGCGGTAGGCGTCGGGGCTTGCGTCATGATCGGAAATCGCTGAGGCGGTTGAAGGAGGCGAAGCGGCGGTTTCGGCCGCTCCTGTCTGATAGACGATTGGCCGGCGCGTTTTTTTACCGCCGCCGCGCGCGGCCGCCCAGGAACACCGGGCACGCGACGCCGCGATGGCACGCGTCGAGGCATTCCGCGCAGTGGCGCTCCGCGTCGCGCACCATGAAATGCACGAGCGTCTGCGATACGTTCAGCGCGCGCGCCGCGGTCTGCAGCGTTTCCTCGCGCAGCCGCACCATCTCGAAGGCCGCGCGGCTGCGCGCCGGCAGGTCGTCGAGCGCGGCCCACACGCGCCGTAGCGTGTCGCGCGTCATCAGCGCGGCTTCCGGTGTCGGCTCGGGCGACGGCACGTCGAAGCCGTCGTCCTCTTCCGTGTGATAGACGTTTTCGAGGCTTTGCCGGCGGCACGCGTCGATCGACGCATTGCGCACCATCCGCGTCACGTACGCGACCGGCTGGCGCACCGCGTCCTGGTTCGGGAATTCGACGAGCTTCACGAACACGTCGTGCACGACGTCCTCGGCGCGGCTCGCGCACCCGACGAAGCCGCGCGCGACATTGACGAGCATCGCGCGATGCGAGATCAGCACATCGAGCAGCGCGCCCTGCGCGCGGGGCTCCGACGCACGGCGCGTACGCGGCGCGGCGCGCGGCGGCAGGTCCGGACAACTGCCGAGGAACGGGTTCGCCGCTGCTGCCGCCGGTCGGTCGAGCACTTCCGCCATGGCCATCGATCTGCTCCGTCTAATTCCGAGATAGCGCAATTTAACGTAAACGCAAATCATTCTCAATCCGATTACAGGATGACCCTTTCAGTTGTCAGGATTTGTCTGAACAATCGACGGAATCGTTGTGCGGGCGGAGGGAGCGTGCGTTCGTCCGGCGTACCCGGCTTGCGGGCGGCCGACGCGATCTTTCACGCGCCTGACGAAACGCCTGCACGTGTCATGGGCGGTAGCAACTTCTTACTACGTGAAATTTTGGGGGCTCGTACGATCGACTTGCCGTTTCCAAGGGAGAAAACCATGAAATCCATCGTGTTGTCCGCTGTCATGGCTGGCGCGTTGTCGAGCGTGATGCTGACCGGATGCGTTGCCTACCCCGGCCCTGCCGAAGTCACGATCGGCTGGCATGGCGATCGGTACTGGGACGGCAATCGCTATTGGGAGCGCCGCGACTGGGAAGCCCGGCACCCCGGCCCGCGTGACGACCGCCGCGACGACCGTCGCGACGATCAGCGGCCGCAGTGGTAAAGAAAGGCCGCTCCCCTGATCCGCCATTCAACGACAGGAACTCGACATGAAAACGCTACTGAAAACCCTGACCGCCGCGGCCGTCGCCGCCGCCGTGCTCGTACCGGCCATGGCCGAAGCGCATCCGCATCGCGTATGCCACTTCGAGCATCACCACCACAAGGTGTGCCGCTGGGTGCGTTGAGCGCCGTGCGGCAGATGCGGAAAAGCGCCGGCAAGCCGGCGCTTTTTTATCGTCGCGACAGGAACGGACCGGATGGCCGGGCGCTAGCGCTGCCAGTGCTCCGGCGCCAGCCCTGCCTGAAACGACAGGATCACCGCGAGCCCGGCGCCGTTGATACCGTCCGCCAACTCGACCGCCCCTTCGCGAGACTGCGCGATTCGACATGGGAGAGCGACGCGTCGCGCTGGTGAAAGCCAGCGATCGTCTTCCCGGCCGCACTGACCGTCGCACCATAGTCGTGACCGCCGCGCGGCCCGCCGAGGTCGTCGAGTACCGTCAACGCATACCCGCCGACCGACATCGTCTGCGCATGCGCCGCGCCCATCGTCGAGACAACGAACAGGACGGCCATCGTGGTGCCCTTCAAGCGTATCCCGTCTCCTCCGGGACAAAACGCCCGGCTGTCGCCCCTCGCATTCGCCCGCGTCAGTAGATGAACAGCCGGATCGTCGCCGTCGCGTCGAACCGACCAATCTTCGGCGGCCCGAACGACTTCAGCACCGCGTCCATCAATACGCTCTGGTTCATGACGTTGGACGGGAATTGAGCCAGGTTGAACTGTTCGTTGAACGGAATCGCCTTGCCCTGACTGTCCTCGATGCCGATCCCGAAATTACTGTCCTTCGCGGGCACCAGCAAGCCGTTCTGCACCGGATAGCTCGTTTCGAAGTACCCGTCGACGCGTACCGCAACGTTGCATTTCTTCGTCAACGACAGCGAAAACCGCTTGCGCGGCACCGCCGGCAGGAAGCCGTTGCCCACCGCCTGCACCTGCCCGAAATTGACGATGCCCGGCTCGGGAGTCACGAGCACGTCGACGAAGCACGGTGTCGGCTTGAGATTGCGTAGCCCGCTCAGGCGGTACTGGAAGCTCGGGTTGTAAGCATTCAGCCCGAACTCGCCGTCGAACTGGAACACCGTATAGATGTCGCTCGGCGGTTGAACCCAGTTGCCCTTCTTGCGTACGACAACCTGATAGTCGATGCTGATTCGCGTCTGCTGGCAACGCTTACGGTCGAAGTCGTACCTGCTGCACGGCGGCACCGAATAGCCGGTGAACACCCCACCCCCGCGGTTGCTGGTCTTGTCGAAGTAATCGACCCCCTGGTAGCGGATACCGATCTCGAGCCCCCATGCGGCAGGATTCGTGCGGTTCGGATTCGCGTAGAAATAGATGTTGTCGACCACTTTCAGGCTGCTGTCGTCACCCAGGTCCTTGTAGCAATAACCCGAGGTTGTGCGCACGGGCGACACCCAGATCACATAGCCGTCCGGCGCATCGGTCGGATACGACGCCACGCCGCCGATTGGCTCCGTCAACGAAGTTGCGCCGCTGTTGGTCAGGCAGCGCAGCGCCCAGGCGGGCTGCACGGCCGCGACCAGCAGCAGGAGCACGATCCAGCGTAACCAGGCCGCGGAGGATGCCCGAAGATGCATTCGCCCGCTCATTTCTTCACGCTCTTGCAGGCACCGGCGTCGCACGCATACTCGACCGCCACCTGGCCGCCGTAATCGTCGATATGCGTGACGAACAGCGTCGACGGCGTCGCGGCCTTGAACGGCACGTCGGCCGTGCTCATCGGGCTCACCATCACCGGCTCGATCGGCACCGGCGTCTTCTGCGCGCCCGCGCTCACGTCGACCACCGTCACGTGATACGGCGTCGGGTTGTCGAACACCAGCTTGTGCGCGGCCGCGTCGACGCGCAGCGTCATCGGCAGCGTCCAGTCCTCGTCGCGCGCGGGCTGCACGGCCTTCGGCCGGTAAAACAGCTTCATCTGCGTATGCAGTGCGATCTGCAGCGTGTTCGGCGTGTCGGTCTTCGGCGGCACTTCGCGGATGTTCAGGTAGAACACCGATTCCCGGTCGGCCGGCAGCTCGGTGCCCGGCAGCTTCGCGATCCGCAGCACGTTGCGCTCGTTCGCCTCGACGCGCTGCAGCGGCGGCACGACCATCAGCGGCGTCGCGATCTTGTTGCCCTTCGTGTCCTCGAGCCACGACTGCACGAGATACGGATACGTCGTGCTCTTGTTGGTGATCGTGACGATCGCCGCCTGTTCGCCTTCGTTGAAGATCACGCGCGTGCGGTCGGGCACGATCGCCGCCTGCGCGGCGCCCGCGAGCAACGTACCGGCGGTCGCGAGCACGCACCACGCGCGCCGCGAAAAGGAAAGGGAGAAAGCGTTCTTCATCGCTGGATCCATGAAATCATCGTTCGACCCGCGCGGCCGCTGCATGCGACTCGCCGGACGTCTGGCACGTCACCGGGATCGGCGTGCCTTCGAGTTGAAGCTGATTCGGCAGTGCATCGACCGTGCAGAGCGTGCGTTCGCCCGCGCGCACCGCCAGCGTCGACTTCGGCTGAACCTGGGTCAGGAACGCCGCACCGCCCTCGCCGACGATGCCGAGCTCCTTGCCGTTCGCCGCGTCCTGCACCGACGCCCCGAACGGCAACGGCTTGCCGGCTGCATCCGTCAGCGTCAGGTACAGGTTGCTGCCGCGCGCGGCGGAGAACTTCACGAAGCCGATCGCACCATCGGTCAGCACCATGCGCTGGATCGGGTTCGTCACCTGCACTTCGAGCGGCAGCTTCTCGACGTTGACCGTCGCGTCGTACACGTTGTACGGCGAGATGCCGTCGAGCACCGCGTAGCCGCGCGAATCCGTACGCGCGAGCGTGCCGGACAGCGGCACGTCGGGCACGCCGTCGGTCGACACCAGCAGGCGCGTATCGCCCGCATTGCCGTTCGCGTGCGCGGACACGCCGTACTGCGTCGCGACGAACGAGCCGTCGACTTCGAGCGACGCGGCCGCGTAGGCATTCGCGAGCGTCGACGCCTGCGCGGTGAGCTGGTACGCCGACGTGCGCTGGCGGAAGCTCGCGTTCGCCGACGCGCGGCCGTCGGTTTCACCCGCATTGACCTGGTAGGTGCGGCCGGCCGGATCGTCGTAGATGTAGCCGGCGTTCACGCTCGTGCTGCCGCTGCCGGTCGTCAGGTTCGACGTGACCGTGTGGCGGCCGCCGATCGGCAGCGTCGCGGTCACCGAGAACTGGTTGCCGCTCGCGCCCGCGCTCTGCGTGCGAAACGCCGACACGCTGACGTTCAGGTTGCGCAGCGTGCCGATCGAGAACGCACGCGTCAGCGTGAGGCCGACACGCTGCTCGGACGAACGCGCCCAGTAGGTCGTCTGGTCGTATGAAAAATAGGTCGACGTGTCGCCGAAACGCTTCGACATCGTCGCCGAATAACGCTGCTTGCTGTTGGCAAGACCGTACGCGGTCGGGTCGCCCGAGAATTGCGCGAAGTTCGTGTACTCGCGCTCGGAAAAGCGATAGCCGAAGAAGCGCACGTCGGCATCGAGCCCGTCGAAGTGCTTCGAGTAGTTGATGCGATACGAGTTGCCGTTGCGCGTCGCGCCGCTCCACCACAGCCGTGCACGCGCATGCGTGACGTCGGCCGACACCGCGCCGAACGCGCCGAAATCGCGGCCGACGCCGAGCGCGACCGACGTATAGCCCGATGCCGCGATGAAGCCGCCGTAGGCGGTGATGTCAAACGGCAAGCCGTACGCGATTTCGCCGAAGCCGAAGAACGGCGTGATGCCGGCGCCGCCGAACAGGCGCGGCTTGCCGACCGCGGCCTTGTAGCGCAGCTGCCCGGTGCGCGCGAGAAACGGCACGGCGGCCGTCGTCACCTGGAAGCGCTGGACGCTGCCGTCCTCCTCCTCGACCGCGACGTCGAGCGTGCCCTGCACGCTCGTGTTGATGTTCTGCAGCGCGAATGCGCCGGGCGACACGCGCGTCACGTACAGCACGCGGCCCGCCTGCGACACCGTCACGGTCGCGTTGGTGCGCGCGACGCCCGAGATCAGCGGCGCATAGCCGCGCAGCGAAGGCGGCAGCATGCGGTCGTCGCTGCGGATCGACGCGCCGGTCAGCGCGAACGTGTCGAAGATGTCGGAGGTCAGGTAGTCGTCGCCGAACGTCACCGTCGACTGGATCGACGGCAGCGCGCGGAATGCATACAGCCGGCTGAAGCGGAACGTGCGGTCCGCGTACGCCGTGTTGCCCACGTTCGATTGCGCCTGGTAGTCGCCGCGAAAGCGCCATGCATCCCAGTTCGCGCCAACCGTCCCGTAGGCCTGGACCGAATTCGTCTGCCCGCCGCCCGCACCGAAGTTGCGGTTCGTGTTGGCGATCACGCGATAGTCGAGCATCGCGCCCGGAATCCCTTCGGACCAGCGCTCCGGCGGCAGATAGGTCGAATCGGTGAATTCGAGCGCGGCTTGCGGAATCGTGATCTTGAGCCGCCCGTCGCTCTTCAGGTAACGCACGGTCGCGCCCTCGATCGCGCCGAGGTCGACGCAACGTCCGCCCTGGAAGCGCGGCAGGTCCTTCGCGAGCGACGGTTTCAGCCCGAACTGCGCGACGAGTTCCGGGGGCAGGCACGGCTTGCCCGCGCCGGATGAGTCGAGCGCGATGAACTGGATCGCCTGCAGCCCGTAGAACAGGTCGTTGACCTGCACGTCGAGCATGTACTCGCCCGGTAACGTGAAGTCCGCCTGCGAGAACTGCGACAGATCGACATTGTTCGTGCCGTCGATGTTCAGGAACGACGAATTGAATTCCGTCGCATGGCTCTGGCTGCCGACGACCAGCACGGAGACGCAAAGGAAGGAATGTCTGATTCGCACGCGGCGCTACCGGAAGTCCAGGAAGAAGAAAACGGGAGAAAGGAAGAAGGAGGAAGGGATGCGCGCATCCCTCCTCCGGTACGGCCGCTTACTGGTAACGGACCGTGAAGTTGGCGACGCCGTCGGCGGTACCCGGCGTCACGCCGGCTGCCGTCGCTTCGTACATCGCTGCGAAGCGGGCGATGTTCGTGCCGTTCTGCAGCACGGTCGGTGCCTTTTGCTCGGCGCCGTTGTCGAGGTATTCGCCCGACGCCGCCTGCAGGCGGATGCCGACGTTGGTCGCCGAACCGATCGTGGCGAGCAGCTTCGGCTGGCCCGCGCTCGACGTGCCCGTGAACGTGAAGTACGCGTTCTGCGCGATGCTCGTGTCGCAGTCGGTCAGCTTGATGTCGAAGTTGGTCGGCGTGGACTTGTCGCCGGCTTGCTTGAACACGTTGGTCGGCACCTTGCCGAGGTTCACGGTCTGGTTGACCGAGCCCGAGTCGATGCCGCATGCGCCCGCGACGATCTCGCCCGTGAAGTTGATCGTGCCGGTGCCCGCTGCGAAGGCCGAGGTGGACAGGGCCGCGAGTGCGACAGCGGTCAGGATGGATTTTTTCATGACGTTTCCCGTAAGGAGTGCAAATGGAATGGACGACGTATCGGACACAAACGGCAGCGCATGGCGGCTCCCGTCCGACACGAGGCGGCATTATCGAGATAATCGTGAAAGTTTTCTGTAAATCATTGTCAAATGCTTATGACAATCTCCGATTTACCCCTCTTGAACCACATTCCTTCCGCTCGATTTCCAATCCCGTATTTTCCATCCGCAGTCCTTTTTTATTTCACGGAACCAATTGAAGATTAAGGGAAATTCTTTCCGATAACCGTCGACACCCCGCATCGCCCCGCCTGTATTGACCCCGGCAATCACCGCCAATCAAAAGACAAAATATTGTCCAATGCCGCCATCGTTGTCCGGAGACAACGGCAATCTCAAATCATTTTCAACTGACAGGAAATTAACCGAGGTATTGAGCCAATACGGAATCGCCGCGCAAACGATTGCGAAAAGATACAAACGTTTTACTGCGACACTTTGCCGCCATGATTAATTCCAATTCATTGATTAATCCATTCGTCAATTGCCCATTTGAAATCGCACGCTTGCGCGGTCATCGGAACGCGATTGGCCGGCCCGGAGGAACGAGACGAAGAGACGAGAATGCAGCGCATACGTTTGCGCCGGCAGGCGACACGAGCGGTCGCCGGATGCGGGTTGCCGCGGAAGGCGCGCGTGCGCCCCGCCGCGAAATGAATCACACCTGGAGGATTCGCCGGACAGCGAAAGGAAGTGCCGACAGCGACCGGCGATACGGCCGGCAGCACGACTGTCGCGGCGGCGGCCGCACGCCGGATCGTACGGCCGCCATCATGTCGTGCGGTGCGCCGCGGCACCGGGCGACGACACGCATGTCACGCGGAAATCGCCGCCTCGGCCGAGGCCGGTGTCCAGCCGCCACCGAGCGCGCGGTACAGCGCGATCGCATTCGCGAGCCTGAGCTGCTTGAGCCGGATCAGCTCCTGCCCCGACTCGTACGTGCTGCGCTGCGCGTCGAGCAGTTCGAGATACGTCGCGACACCGCCCGCATAACGACGCTCGGCGAGCTTCAGCCGCGCGCCGTCGGCCGCATACACCGCCTGTTGCGCGGCAAGCTGGCGATCGATCCAGTCGCGCGCGGCGAACGCGTCGGCCACTTCACGGAACGCGGTCTGCACCGCCTTCTCGTATTCGGCGACCGCGATGTGCTTGCGTGCGTTCGCGACGTCGAGATTCGCGCGATTGCGGCCGCCCGCGAAGATCGGCAGCGTGATGCGCGGCGCGAACGTCCATACGCTCGTGCCGGCGGAGAACAGGCTCGAGAACGCGTCGCTGACCGAGCCGTAGTCGGTGGTCAACGCGATGCGCGGAAAGAACGCCGCGCGCGCGGCGCCGATCTGCGCGTTGGCGGCCTTGAGCCGCGCCTCGGCCTGCCGGATGTCCGGCCGCCGTTCGAGCAGCGCGCTCGGCGCGCCCGGCGCCACCGGTGCGATCGACAGCGTGTCGAGCGCGCTCGCGTCGTCGGGCACGTTGCGTGCGAAGTCACCCGCCAGCAGCTGCAGCGCCCGCACGGCCTGCGCATGCTCGCGCTGCAGCGCGGCCTGCGAGGCACGCGCGGAGGCCACGAGCATCTCGGCCGAGCGCAGCTCGATCGCGTCGCTCGTGCCGGCCGCATAACGACGCTGCGTGAGCGCGGCCATGCGTTCGCGCGCATCGAGCGTGCGCTGCGCGAGCGCAAGCTGTTCGTGCAGCGAGCGTTCCGACACGTACGCGCCCGCCACTTCGGCGATCACGCCGATGCGAACCGTGCGCTGCGCATCGGCCGTCGCGAAATACTCGGCAAGCGCCGCATCGGACAGGTTGCGCACGCGCCCGAACAGGTCGAGCTCGTACGCGCTGACGCCGACGCCCGCGCGGTACAGCCCGCTGATCGCGCTTTCGCGCACGACCGGGTCGTACTGGCGGGCGCGCTCGTAGCCGAGATTCGCATCGACCGACGGCATCCGGTCCGCGCGCTGCACGCCGTACAGCGCGCGCGCTTCGTCGAGCCGGCCGGCCGCGATCCGCAGGTCGCGGTTGTTGGCGAGCGCGGCGTCGATCCACGCCTGCAGCGCCGGATCGGTGAAATACGCGTGCCAGTCGTCGAGCAGCGCGGCATCCCGCGCCGCAACCGGTTCGGCGGCCGGCGCCGCGCCGCCGTCGACCGGCGCATAGCTCGACGGCACCGGTGCAGCGGGCCGCTCGTAACGCGGGGCGAGCGAGCACCCGGCGAGCGCGAGCGCGGCGACCAGCGCGAGCCGAACCCGCAGCGCCGCGCGTGCATTCAGCGCAACCATCATTGCGAACCCTCCATCGCCGCCGGCCGCGCCCCGCCGCGCCGGCGCGGGCCGACGTCGAACAGGCGGCCGACGATCACGAAAAACAGCGGGACGAGGAACACCGCGAGCACGGTCGCCGTGATCACGCCGCCGAGCACGCCGGTGCCGATCGCCATCTGCGCGCCGGACGCGGCGCCCGACGCGAACGCGAGCGGCAGCACGCCGACGCCGAACGCGAGCGACGTCATCACGATCGGCCGCAGCCGCAGGCGTGCTGCCTCGAGCGCGGCGTCGACGAGCGACATGCGCTGCGCGACAAGATCCTTCGCGACTTCGACGATCAGGATCGCGTTCTTCGCGGACAGCCCGATCGTCGCGATCAGCCCCACCTTGAAATAGATGTCGTTCGGCATCGCCCGCAGCGTGACGCCGAGCACCGCGCCGATCACGCCGAGCGGGACGACCAGCATCACCGCGAACGGGATCGACCAGCTCTCGTAGAGTGCCGCGAGTGCCAGGAACACGACGAGCACCGACAGCGCGAACAGCATCGGCGCCTGCGCGCCCGACAGCCGCTCCTCGAACGATTGCCCCGACCACGCATAACCGATGCCGGCCGGCAGCTGCGCGGCGATCCGCTCGATCGCGGTCATCGCCTCGCCGCTGCTGTGGCCTGCCGCGGCCGAACCGTTGATCGTGAACGACGGATAGCCGTTGTAGCGCGTGAGCTGCGGCGGCCCGAGCGTCCAGTGCAGCGTCGTGAACGCCGCGAGCGGCACCATCTCGCCGCGCGCGTTGCGCACGCGCAACTTCTTCACGTCGTCCGGATCGAGCCGGTGCAGCCCGTCGGCCTGCACCATCACGCGCCGCACCTGCGTGCCGTGCATGAAGTCGCCGATATAGTCCGAACCGAACATCACCGCGAGCGTCGTATTGATCTCGTCCATCGACACGCCGAGCGCGGACGCCTTCGCGCGATCGATGTCGAGCTTCAGTTGCGGCGCATCCTGCGTGCCCGCGAACATCAGGTCGGTCAGCGCACGGTCCTTGCCGCCCGCGGCGAGCAGCTGTTCGCGCGCGGCGCTGAACGTCGCGTAATCGAGCCCGCCGCGGTTCTGCAGCCGGAAGTCGAAGCCGCTCGACGAGCCGAGATCGGGCAGCGCCGGCGCGTTCATCGCGAACACCGTGGTGTTCGGCGTGCCCGCGAATCGCGCGTTGATGCGCGCGACGATCGACTGCACGTGATCGCGTTCCGCCTGGCGCATCTTCCAGTTCTTCAGCGTGACGAAGATCATCCCGCCGTTCGGCCCTTCGCCGTACAGGTTGAAGCCGCCGAGCGCGAACGTATACGCGGCCGGCTCGTCCTTGCGGATATACGACTCGACCTCGCGCACGCTCTGCATCGTTTCCGCGAGCGGCGTGCCTTGCGGGCGGATCACCATCACCATGAAGTTGCCCTGGTCCTCGTCCGGCAGGAACGCGGTCGGCAGCTGCGCGAGCATCAGCACCGCGGCCGCGATCAGCGCGCCGTACACCACGAGCCAGCGCACGGGCTTCTTCAGCATCGTGCCGACCCGCGTCGCGTAGCGCTGCGTCGCACGCGCGACGAAACGGTTGAACCAGCCGAAGAAGCCGCGCTTCTCGTGATGGTCGCCGGACACGGGCTTGAGCAGCGTCGCGCACAGCGCGGGCGTCAGCGACAGCGCGAGGAACGCGGAGAAGCCGATCGACACCGCGAGCGACAGCGCGAACTGCCGGTAGATGTTGCCCACCGCGCCGCCGAAGAACGCCATCGGCACGAACACCGACGTCAGCACGACGGTGATCCCGACGATCGCGCCGCTGATCTGCTTCATCGCCTTGACGGTCGCGTCGTACGGCCCGAGCCCCTCCTCGACCATCAGCCGCTCGACGTTCTCGACGACGACGATCGCGTCGTCGACGAGGATGCCGATCGCGAGCACCATCCCGAACATCGTCAGCACGTTGATCGAGAAGCCGGCCGCATACATCACGCCGAACGTGCCCGCGAGCGCGACCGGCACGACGAGCGTCGGGATCAGCGTCGCGCGCAGGTTCTGCATGAACAGGAACATCACGAGGAACACCAGCACGCCGGCCTCGATCAGCGTCGTGACGACCTTGTTCATCGACACGCGCACGAACGACGAGGTCTCGTACGGGATCTGGTACTTCACGCCCGGCGGGAAGAACCGGGACAGCTCGTCCATCGTCGCGCGCACGCGTTTCTCGGTCGATACCGCGTTCGAGCCCGGCGCGAGCTTGATGCCCATCCCGGTCGCGACCTTGCCGTTCACGTACGACGGGTAGTTGTAGTCGTTGCCGCCGAACTCGACACGCGCGACGTCGCGCAGGAACAGCGCGGAGCCGTCGGCCTGCGTGCGCAGCGCGATCGCGCCGAATTCGGCCGGCGTCTTCAGCGGTGCATCGGCGAACACGGTCGCCGCGATCGGCGCGCTGGCCGGCACCGCGCCGCGCCCGATGTCGCCGATCGTCACGCGCGCGTTGTGCGCGCGCACGGCCGACGCGATGTCCGACGCGGTGAGGCCGTGCCCGGCCATCTTCACCGGGTCGGGCCAGATCCGCATCGCGTACTCCGCGCCCCAGAACTGCACCCGGCCGACACCCTCGACGCGACGCAGCGCCTGCACGACGTTCGCCGATGCATATTCGCCGAGCTGCACGTCGGTCATCCGGCCGTCGTCGGACGTGAGCGACACGACGAGCTGGATGTTGTCGGCGGCCTTCTCGACCTGGATGCCGTCGCGGCGCACCGGTTCGGGCAAGCGCGCCTCGACCGTCTTCAGCCGGTTCTGCACTTCGACGGCCGCGAGATCGGCGTTCACGCCCTGCTTGAACGTCAGGTACAGCGACGCCATCCCGACGCTGCTGGTGGCCGACGTATACATCAGCCCCGGCGCGCCGTTCATCTCGCGCTCGATCAGCGCGGTCACCGATTCCTCGACGACCTGCGCGGACGCGCCCGGGTACGTCGCATAGATACTGACGACGGGCGGTGCGATGTCCGGGTACTGCGCAACGGGCAGCGCGCGGATCGCGAACATGCCGCCCAGCATGATGAAGATGGCGATCACCCACGCGAAGACGGGGCGATCGATGAAGAAACGTGCCATGTTGGTTTGAACCGGTCAGGTTTGACGGGCGGCCGCCTGCGAAGCGGCCGCGGCCGGCGCCGCCTTCGACGGCGGCGACTTCTCGACGGGCTTGACGGCCGTATCGGGCGCGAACTGCGACGCGTCGTCGACGATCACGCGTTCGCCGCCCGCGAGGCCGCGCGTGATGCGCCAGTCACGGCCGCTCATCTGGTCGGCCGTGACCTCGACGTCCTTGACCTTGCCGTTCGTGCCGACCACGCGTACCGACGTACGGTCGGCGGTGCGCAGCAGCGCATCGCGCGGCACGAGGATCGCGCGCTGGTCGACCGCCGTGTCGAGCGCGATCCGCACGTACGCGCCCGGCAGCAGTTCGCGCTCCGGATTCGGGAACAGC
This sequence comes from Burkholderia sp. L-4, assembly GCF_056856535.1. NCBI lineage: Bacteria > Pseudomonadati > Pseudomonadota > Betaproteobacteria > Burkholderiales > Burkholderiaceae > Burkholderia > Burkholderia sp. L-4. Next base: position 1,790,450 of record NZ_JBXEOX010000001.1, on the reverse strand, counting down.
GCGCGCATCGCGACGGTGTCGGTGGTCGGATCGACCGCGAGATCGCTGAACAGCAGCTTGCCCTTCAACGGATACGCGGTGCCGTCGGCGCGCAGCAGCGTCACCGCGACGTCGTGCTGCGCGATGCCCGTCGCGCGCCCGCTCTTCACCGCGCGGCGCAATGCGTCGACATCGGCGGCCGGCTGCGAGAAGTTCACGTAGATCGGATCGAGCTGCTCGACGGTCGTGAGCGGCGTCGCCTGGTCCTGGCCGACGAGCGCGCCTTCGGTCACGAGCGCGCGTCGCGCGCGGCCCGCGATCGGTGCGGTGACGGTGGCATAGTCGAGCTGCAGTTGCGCACGCGCGAGCTCGGCCTTCGCCGATGCGACCTCGGCCTTCGCCTGCGTATCGGCCGCAACGGCTTCGGTATGGTCGCGCTCGCTCACCGCGCGGTCGCGCACCAGATCGTCGTAGCGGCGGCGCTTGTCGCTCGCCGCGAGCGCCGCGGCCTGCGCTTTCGCGAGCGCGCCCTGCGCGGCGTCGCGGGCGGCCTTCAGCGGCGCGGGATCGATGCGGAACAGCACCGCGCCCTGCTTCACTTCCTGACCTTCCTCGTAGGTGCGCGCGGTGACGATGCCCGCGACCCGCGCGCGCACTTCCGCCTGCCGGTACGCGTCGAGCCGGCCCGGCAGTTCGACGGTCATCGGCACGGCCGTCGGCCGTACCGTCACGACGGTGGCCTGCTTCGCGGTCTCCGGCACGGCGTCCTTGTCGCCCTTTCCACATCCGGCCAGGGCCAGCACGGCCGCCAGCGCGAACGGCGCCAGCCCGTGGCGCGACAGGGAGCGATTGTTGTTCATGTGTGACCTCGGATCGTTCGCCGCCGATACAATGCGGCGGCTCAGGGTGGCCGATTATAATCAGTCACGACTGATTAAATACTTGCCGTTTCAATCTGACCGACACACTGTCTCAATAAAACGACAGCGAATTGTAAGGAGCTTCACGACATGGCCCGCAAGACCCGGGAAGAATCGCTCGCCATCAAGCACCGGATCCTCGACGCCGCCGAGCTCGTGCTGCTCGAGAAAGGCGTCGCGCAAACCGCGATGGCGGACCTCGCCGAGGCCGCCGGGATGTCGCGGGGTGCCGTCTACGGCCATTACCGCAACAAGATGGAAGTGTGTCTCGCGATGTGCGACCGCGCGTTCGCGCGCACCTCGGAAGGCTTCGACGCGGGCGACGGCCTGCCGCCGCTCGCCACGCTGCGGCGCGCGGCGTCGCACTACCTGCAGGAATGCGGCGAACCGGGCCCGATGCAGCGCGTGCTGGTGATCCTCTATACGAAGTGCGAGCAAAGCGAGGAAAACGGCGCGCTGCAGCGGCGCCGCATGCTGCTCGAACTGCAGATGCTGCGGATCACGAAGGCGCTGCTGCGCCGCGCGATCGCGGCCGGCGAAATCGCCGCCGATCTCGACGTGCACCTGGCCGCCGTCTATCTCGTGTCGCTGCTCGAAGGCGTGTTCGCGTCGATGATCTGGACCAACCGGCTGCGCGGCAATCTGTGGAACGACGCCGAAGCGATGCTCGACGCCGGTTTCGACACCGTCCGGACATCGGCCGCGTTGCGCGCTCGCGCGCAAAAATTGCCAGGCCAGTGAAAAACGTCGTAACAAATGCTGATTTAGCCCGATTTACCGCACTGCGAAACGAATGAGCTGACCCTCTTTAAAATTTTTAACGTTTCCCGGAACATCGGTAGACTGACGCTGTCATCTTTCTTTAGCGTCTTCGTGATAACCGGGTTCGACCCGGTATGCACGCCGCCGTTCGAAGCGGGCTCGCCCCGTGTGTTGGGTCGAACGGAAACGACACAGGCCCCTGGCGGGGCCTGTTTTGTTGCACGCCCGCCGCCCGCCCCGTCGCCGTTCGACGGATGAGCCGCCGGCGGCCCCTGCCCACACCCCTTTGAACCGCTTTCCTGGATGTGGACACCTTGGTCAAGTCTGCCGCTACCCCTGATGCTTTCGCGCCCGGCCGCGCGCAGCGCATCGCGCGCGCGCAGCGCATCGCGCGCGCGCTCGTGCCGGCCGCCGTGCTCGGCGCCCTCGCCGCATTCGGTCTCGCCGCCGCGCTGCCGGCCGTATCGCAACTGCCCGGCGCCGTCGATTCCGGCACGGCCGCGCTGCCGCAGCGCGTACTGTCCGACACGCCGTTTCCCACCGCGCAGCATTTCGTGACGAGCGAACTCGCCCGCACGATCGGCGAGCGCAACGAGCATGTCGATCTCAACGACCGCAGCCAGCAGCCGGGCCTGTTCGCCCCGCTCAGCGCGCACCGCAACGACATGCTCGGCTATGCGAGCCTGTTCCAGTTCGCTGCGCCCGAGAACCAGAACGGAATGCGCGCGGGCGACATCGAACTCACGCTGTCCGACACGCTGAACCGCCTCGACGTACCGCCCGAAGTGCGCATCCAGCTCGGCGATCTCGTCACCGGCAAGGTCGCGATGCGCGCGAGCGCGCAGCGCGGCGACTACTACCGCGTCGCGTTCGACACGAACGACGGCACGCCGCGCCTCACCGCGCTCGAGCTGCGCGTCGCCGGCCGCACGTTCGGCGCGATCTGGTTTCGTGCGCCGGGCGCCCAGCACGGCGCGTACTACACGCTCGACGGCGCGCCGCTCGAAGCGGCCGCGTTCACGATGCCGGTCAAGTGGACGCGCATCAGCTCGTTCTTCGGCGAGCGCATCCATCCGTTGTCGCAGGCGATGGCGTTCCATACGGGTGTCGATCTCGCCGCGCCGAGCGGCACGCCCGTCGATGCGGCGGCCGACGGCGTCGTATCGTTCGCCGGGTTCGATCCGGGCGGCTACGGCCGCTACGTGATCGTCGATCATGCGGACGGCTACTCGACCTACTACGCGCACCTGTCCGCGTTCGCGCGCGGGCTCAAGGTCGGCGAAACCGTCAAGCAGGGCCAGCGCATCGGCTCGGTCGGGATGACGGGCGCCGCCACGGGCCCGCACCTGCATTTCGAGGTGCGTGTCGCGAACGATCCGGTCGACCCGCTCGTCACGCTCGCCAGCGCGCAGACGGCGCTGTCCGACATGCAGCTCACCGCGTTCCGCCAGGAAGCCGCGCAATGGCGCTTCCGCCTCGCGTCGATCAATACGGCGCCGTTCGCGTTCGCGCAGAACGACGGGCCGCTGTGGGGCGATTTCGCGACCGACAAATCGACGCTGCGCGCGGTCTTCAATACGCACTACTCGGCGTCGTAACGCGCGTGCCGCGGCGTGCGGCGCGCCGTTACTGCGCGGGTTCCGTGCACTCCGCCGCCTGCACGGCGCGTTGCGCGCGCGGGCGGTGCGACAGCAGCCAGCGTGCCGCGCCGTCGAGCGACGTGCACAGCACCAGATAGATCACCGCGACGAACAGGAAGATCGGTGCCGGATACACCATCAGCCGGTTGTTCACCTGCGTCGCGACGAACGACAGCTCCGGCACGCCGACGATATACGCGAGCGACGTGTCCTTCACGAGCGCGACCCACTGGTTGACGAACGACGGCGTCATGATCCGGATCGCCTGCGGCAGCAGCACGTAGCGCACCGTCTGCCAGCGCGTGAGCCCGAGCGACAGCCCGGCCTGCCATTGCCCGTCACCCGCCGCGACGATGCCCGCATGCACCGCATGCGCGAGATACGCGCCGCCGATCAGGGCAAGCGCGCACACGACCGTCGCGAGCCCCGGCACGTCCATGTGCAGCAGCACGGGCATCAGGAAATACGTCCAGAAGATCAGCATCAGCACCGGAATCGCACGGAAGAAACCGATGAACGCGAGCAACAGCACGCGTGCCGGGCCGCGTGCGAGTGCCATCGCGACGCCGAGCGCGACACCGAGCACCGCCGACGCGATGGCGGACGCGATCGCCAGCACCAGCGACAGCGCGGCACCGCCCAGCGGGCCATCGGGATATGCGCCGACGAGCAGGTACGGCAGGTTGGAGAGGAGCAGCGAAAGGTCCATCGTCACCGCCCCGCGCCGAGCCGGTCACGCCATTGCGTGGCCGCGTACGCACCGGCCTCGATCGCGGCCACCGCCGCGACGTACAGCAGCGTCGCGACGCCGAACGCGGCGAAGGTCTTGAACGTCTCGGTCTCGACCTGCCTGGACGCATACGACAGCTCGGCCACGCCGATCGCCATCGCGAGCGACGAGTTCTTCACGAGATTCATGTACTGGCCGAACAACGGCGGCAACGCGATCCGCACGGCCTGCGGCAGCACCACGTAGCGCAGCGACTGCATCGGCGTGAGGCCGAGCGCGGCGGCCGCGTCATGCTGCGCGTGCCGCACGCCGCGCAGGCCGGCTTCGCACTCCTCGGCGACGAACGCGGCCGTGTAGGCGCTCAACCCGACCCAGCCCGCGACGAATTCGAACGACGGCCACGCGAGCGTGAACGGACCGGCGCTCACCGCATGGCGCGCATTCAGCCACGCGATCCACGTGTCGGGCAGCAACGACGCGACGCCGAAATACCAGAACAGCAACTGCACGAGCAGCGGCGTGTTGCGAAATGCGACGATGTACGCGGCGGCGGCCGCGCGCGGTGCCGCGCCGCGTGCATGACGCATGACGGCGAGCAGCAGCCCGCCGACGGTCGCCGCAACGGCCGACGCGGCCGCGAGGCCGAGCGTCAGCAGGAAGCCCTGCCAGAGCCAGGACAGATATTTGGGAGCCAACCCGAGCATGTCGTATGACGGGCGCGAAACGCGCGATCGAAAGAAAACGAAAAGCGCCGCGACGCCGGTATCCCGGCGCTCACGCGGCGCGCGTGCGGCCGGAGCCTGAATCAGGTCTTGTCGCCGATGCGGAAGATGCGCGTGAGCGGCGTCTTCGTCGTCGGCCCGAACCACGCGTCGTAGATCTGCGTCGCGCGGCCGTTCGCCTCGAGGCCCTTCAGCGTGTCGTTGACGAAGCCGAGCAGGCGCGTCTCGCCCTTCGGCACGCCGACGCCCATGTAGTCGTTCGAGATCGTGAATGCCGGGATCTCGTAGTTCTGCTTGTCGGGCACATTCGCGAGCAGGCCGATCAGCTTCGGGCCGTCCTGCGTGATCGCCTGCACGTTGCCGGCGCGCAGCGCGGCGAATGCGAACGGCGTATCGTCGTACGCGACGATCGTCGCCTTCGGGAATTTCTCGCGCAGCGTGATCTCGTTGGTCGTGCCCTTGTCCGCGCCGACGCGCAGGCCGTTCAGCTGGTCGGCCGATTTCAGCACGCCCTTCTTCGCGAGAAACTGCTGGCCCGACGAGAAATACGGAATGCTGAAGTCGACCTGCTTCGCACGCTCGTCGGTGATCGTGAAGTTCGCGAGCACGAGATCGACCTTGCCGGACGTCAGGAACGGGATGCGGTTCGCGGGATTGGTCGGCTGCAGTTGCAGCTTCACGCCGAGCTTGTCGGCGAGCGCCTTCGCGTAGTCGACGTCGAGGCCGACGATGTGGTTGTTCTTCGCGTCGACATAACCGAACGGCGGGTTGCTGTCGAACGTCGCGACGCGCAGCACGCCGGCCTTCTTGATGTCGTCGAGCCGGTCCGCATGCGCGACGGTGCCTGCGGTGATGAGCGCGGCCCCGACGAGCCACGTAGCGAGAGTGTGGAATTTCATGAGCACGACCTGATTTGTTATGAAGGCCGCCGCGGATCGCGCGGCGGCCCGGTTCGAAGAACATCGCGACGCAGTGTGTCGCCGCGAAGCCGCTAACGTAGCAGCGCGTGCGGCGAATCCGAACCAACAAATGGTGCTTTGCTCTGCGGGTTTCGTGATGAGGCGCGCGGTACGGCGCACAAAAAAAGACGCCCGCTGCACGCAGCGGGCGCGAATCCCAGTCAAGGAGGTGTCACACGAACTACAGGCCCAGATTAAGGAATTCGCGTGAAACGGACAACGAATCGATTTCCATATCGATATGACGCGACATGCTCACGCCGGTACTTCCCGGGTCGCGCAGTGGATGCCGCCGCCGCCCGACGCGATGCCGAGGATGTCGACCTGCACGATCGCGCGACTGCCCGCATATGGCCGGATCGCGGCGACCGCGGCCGCGTCCGCCGCCGCATCGTTGAACTTCGGCATCACGATCGCGCCGTTGCACGTATAGAAGTTGATGTAGCCGGCCGCGAAATGCGACATCTGCCGCTCGCTCAGCGTCGTGCCGGCCGAGGTCCCGAAGCTGACGGGCGGCACGAGCTCGACGATCCGCAGCGGCCGGCCGTTCGCGTCGGTCTGGCCGGCCAGACGCTTCCGGTTCGCGTCCGTCAACGCACGCTCGCCGGTCGAATTCCACGCGTCGTAACAGCAGGCGACCACCCCGGGCGCGAGAAAACGCGCATAGAAATCGACGTGACCGTTCGTGATGTCGCTCTCGCCGGCCGGCGTCGCCGCGCCGCCGGCACCGCCCACGCCGCTGCCGCGCGGATAGGTCGGCGTGCCCGGCAACCAGATGATCTTCCGCACCCCGAGCGTGCGCTGCAGTTCGGCGAGCACGACCTCGCGGGCCGTCGGCAGCAGCGTGGCGTTGGCGATCACGCCATTCGGGATGTCGAACAGCTGCGGATTGCGGTTCACGTGCAGCACGGCCGATTCGGTGAGGATCGCCGTCGCGTCGCCGTCGAATTCGATCGCGCCGCCTTCGAGCGTCAACGTGCTGCGGACCAGGGTCGCGCCTTGGGTCTGCGCCATCCAGCCCGCCACCCTGCCGTCCTGGCTGAATGGCTGGAAGAACTTGCCGGCCTTCGACCGGTTGCTCGCGGCCAGGATCGCCGGCGCAATCGTGCCCGCGCTCTGGCCGGCGCCGTCGGTGTTGGCGTTGCCCCAGCCGTTGAAATTGAAACCGATCGCGTTCAGTGCATTGCCGTTCGCCGTGTCGCGGACGAACACGCACCCCGTGTCGCGCACCCAGAAATCGTTGAAACCGTCGGCGAGCGGCACGAGGGTGATTCCGCCCGTGCCCGCGGCGCGCGCCGCATAGCGCGCATGCAGGTCCGGATTCGCGACACTCGCGCTCGCGAGCAGCGCGCGGGCCGCGTCCAGATCGACCGGCAGCACCAGCATGGTGACCGGTTCGGTCGCGCCGATCGCCTTCGCGACGTCCATCAGGTCGGCCCGCACGCGATCGATGCCGGCATCCGTACTCTGTGACGTGACGGGCGACCAGATGCCGTCCACGCCGGACGCGAAGGTCATGTAGGTCGACGCGTGCGGCACATCTTCCGCCGGCAGCCGGTACACGGCCTGCCGTGCCGACGGTGTCGGGCGCGACGCGGACGCCGCGTCGGCCGTACCGCCGTCGCCGCCGCCGCATGCGGCCAGTCCACCCAGCAGCGGCATGCCGAGCCAGGCGGCCGAACAGCGGATGAATCCGCGTCGGCCGGCATCCGGCATGGGCGACGCGTTCGGGTTCGTGATCACGTCGTTTCGTTGCTTCGCCATGTATTCCACTCCATTGCGCGGACGGCGCGCATGCGTACGCGCCGGAATCCGTTCCACGAAACGGATTCCGCATTGTTATTCAGTAATCCGAAAATATATAAAAATGGCAGCGGCAATCGAACCGGTCACGCGGACCGGTCCGCGCCCCCGCTCAGGCCGGCTGCTGCTGCGTCGTACAGTGAATGCCGCCGCCGCCCGCGGCGATGCCGTCGATGTTCAACTGGATGACTTCGCGGCCGGGAAACAGGTCGACGAGCGTGTCGCGCGTGTTGCGGTCGGCGCGGCTGTCGCCGAATTGCGGCGCGATCACCGCGCGATTGCATACGTAGAAATTGATGTAGCCGGCCGCGAACTCGTCGTTCTCGTACGCATGCCGGACGGTCCTCGGCCCCGGCAGCACGACGACCTTCAGCGGGCGCCCCTTCGCATCGGTGGACTTGCGCAGGATCTCGAGGTGCTGCCGCGTCACCGCATGGTCGTACGACGCCGGATCCGTGTCGAGCCCGGCCACCACGACACCCGGGCTCGTGAAACGCGCGTAGAAGTCGGTATGCCCGTCGGTGATGTCCTTGCCGGCAATGCCGGGCAGCCAGATGATCTTCTTCAGCCCGAGCAGGCGGCTCAGCTCGGCTTCGCACTGCGCCTGGCTGACGCCCGGATTGCGGTTCGCATTGAGCACGCAGCTGCGCGTGATGATCGCCGTGCCCTCGCCGTCCACCTCGATGCCGCCGCCTTCCAGCACGAGCTTCGTGTCGATCGGCCGCGCGCCGGCGCGTTCGGCCACGAACGGCGCGACTTCCGCGTCCTGGTCGTGTTCCTGCTTGTTGCCCCAGCCGTTGAAATTGAAGCTCACGCCGCCGAGCTGGCCCGACGCGTTCTTCACGAACACGGGCCCCGTATCGCGCATCCACAGATCGTCGACCGGATGCTGGACGAGCTCGACCGACGCACCGCACAGCCGCGATGCGAGCGCGTAGTCCTGCTCCCGCACCAGCATCTTGAGCGGCTCGTGCGCGGCGATCGCCTTCGCGACCGCGGCCAGGTTCTCGCGCACCACGGGCAACAGCCGTGCGCCCCAGATGTCCGCGCTCGGGCCGAACGCCATCCAGGTCGCCGTGTGCGGCGCGCCTTCGTCCGGCATGTGCCAGGTCGCGCCCTGCTGCGCGTGCGCGGCGCGGCCGAACAACCCGCCCATCGCGCCGGCGGCCAGCGCCGCGCCCGATACGGACAGGCCGCGTTTCAACAGTTGACGTCGTGTGGTCATCGCATTCCTCTTTCGCTTGCCGGTTATTTCGATTGTTTCTGCGCGGGCCGTCACGGCCGCGCGGTCTTGAAGCCGAGCCAGGTGCGGCCTTCCAGGCGCATCGCGGCCGGCGATTCGGCGATCGGCGTGAACAGTGTGCGCCGCGTCGCCTCGTCCGGATAGATGCCCGGATCGCGCACCAGTGCCGGGTCCATCAGCTTCAGCGCGCCCCGGTTCGCGTTCGCGTAGCGCATCGCATTCGAGATCTTCGCGATCACGTCCGGACGCAGGATGTAGTCGATGAACGCGTGCGCGTTGTCCGGATGCTTCGCCGATGCCGGAATCACCATCGCATCGAACCACATCAGGCTGCCGATGCGCGGGATGTCGTACACGATGTCGCGCTTCGGATCGCGCGCCTTCGCCTTCTGCGCGGCCAGGTTGATCGCACCGGAGAAGCCGACCGTCACGCACAGCTCGCCGTCGATCAGCGCGTCGGCATCGGACGAGCCGACGAACTGGCGGATGAACGGCCGCACCTTCATCAGCATCGCCTGCACGGCCGCGTAATCCTGCGCGGACGGCCGCATCGGGTCGCGGCCGACGTAGCGCAGCGCGAGCGGCAGCACCGTGCTCGCGGAGTCCTGCAGGCCGAGCCCGCATTGCGCGGCGACGCGCGCCGCGATCGCCGGGTTGAACAAGAGGTCGAGGCTGTCGGCCGGCATGTCCTTGCCGAGGATCGCGCGCACCTTCGCGCGGTCGTAGCCGACGCCCACGGTGCCCCACATGTACGGCACGCCGTACTGGTTGCCGGGATCGGACTGCGCCATCTGCTTCAGCAGCGACGGGTCGAGATACTTCAGGTTCGGCAGCCGGCCCTTGTCGAGCTTGCGGTACACGCCGGCCTGGATCTGCCTGGCCATGAAGTCGTTGGTCGGCCACACGAGGTCGTAGCCGCTGTTGCCGGTCAGCAGCTTCGACTGCAGCGTCTCGTCGCTGTCGTACGCGTCGTAGCGCACCTTGATGCCGGTTTCCTTCTCGAACGCGGCAATCGTGTCCGGCGCGAAATAGTTGCTCCAGTTGTACAGGTTCAGCACGTTCTCTTCGTCGGCGCGGGCCGCACCGGCCAGCACGCACAGCGCGAGGCCCGGCACCGCGATGCGCAGCCATCCTTGGTGTTTCATCGCGAATCCCTCATCGATAACAGGACGACACGCCGTCGCTGGTCAGCAACGTGCGGTACATCTCGGGGCGGCGATCGCGAAAAAAGCCCCACGATTGCCGGTCGGCGCGGATCGCGTCGAGGTCGAACGTCTGCACGAGCACGGCTTCGTCGGTGCGGTTCGCCTCGGCCCGCTTCTCGCCGGTGTGATCCGCGATGAAGCTCGACCCGTAGAACACGCCGGTCAGCCCCTGCTGCCGCGGATTGCCGTTGCCGATGCCGACTTCGCGACCGATCCGGTTCGCCGCCACGACCGGCACCATGTTGGCCGCCGCGTGACCCTGCATCGTGCGCTGCCAGTGGCCGGCCGAATCGAACGCGCTGCTGAACGGCTCCGAGCCGATGATGGTCGGAAAGCACAGGATCTCCGCGCCCATCAGCGCGAGGCTGCGCGCCGTTTCCGGATACCACTGGTCCCAGCAGATGCCGATGCCGATCCGCCCGAAACGCGTGTCCCACACCTTGAAGCCGGTGTCGCCCGGTGTGAAATAGAACTTCTCCGTATAGCCCGGCCCGTCCGGAATATGCGTCTTGCGATAGACGCCGAGGACGCGCCCGTCGGCGTCCGCCACCGCGATCGAGTTGTACGCGGCATTGCCCGCGCGCTCGAAGAAACCGATCGGCAGCACGATGCCGAGCTCGCCGGCCAGCGCCGCGAAACGGGCGATCTGCGCGTTGCCTTCGAATGGCTGCGCGTGTTCGAGATGACGCACGTTCTGGTCGAGGCAGAAGTACGGCATCGCGAACAGTTCCGGGCACAGCACGAGATTCGCGCCCTGTGCGGCAGCCGCGCGGATCAGGCGCTCCGCGGTGGCCATGTTGTCTTCGAGATTCCAGCTGCCCGACGCCATCTGCACGGCGGCGACGGTAATGTGTTTGGACGGCATTGCGTTGCTCCTCGGTGAAACCGGAAACTGCTGACGAAACGTCGCTCAGTGCGCGACGGACGGCTGCTGCTGCGTCGAACAATGAATGCTGCCGCCGCCGATCGACAGCGTCGGGATCGGCAGCATCTGCACCTTGCGCGTCGGGAACGCGCGGCTGAACGCATCGCGTGCGGCCTCGTCCTGTTCGACGCCGAACGCGGTCACGATCACCGCGCCGTTCACCAGGATGTAGTTCGCGTAACAATCGCAGTAGCGCTCGGAGCCGAAGCGTTCGCCGACGATCGGCGACGGCAGGTCGAGCAGCTCGAAACGGCGCCCCGCCGCATCGGTCGCGAGTTCCAGCGCACGGCGGTTTTCGCGCATCACGCGGAAATAGTCGCCCTGCTCGGGCGCCGCGGTCTGGCACAGCATCCGCCCCGGCGCGACGAACGACGCGATGCCGTCCACGTGCCCGTTCGTCTCCACTTCGTCGGGGTTGCCCGGCAGCCACACGATCTTCTCGACGCCCAGCATCCGGCGCAGCTCCCCCTCGATCTCCGCGCGGCTCAGGTGCGGGTTGCGATTGGGATGCAGCAGGCAGCTTTCGGTCGTGACCAGCGTACCCTGCCCGTCGACGTAGAACGAACCGCCCTCCAGCACCATGTGCGAATTGAAGATCTCGGCGCCGGCCGCACGCGCGATGTCCTGCCCGGCCTGCTGGCAGCCGTCGTACGGCTGGTACTTCTCGCCCCAGCAGTTGAAGCGGAACACGGCCGCGCCGAGCCCGTGCCGTTCGCTGACGAGGAAGATCGGCCCACAATCGCGCAGCCAGTTGTCCTCGGCCGCGACCGGCAGCACGTCGACGCTCGGGCCCACCAACTCGCGCGCGGCATCGGCCTGGCTGTGGTGTACCGCGACCACGCAGCGCTGGTAACGCGCGATCGTCCGCGCGACCAGCGCGAATTCGCGGCAGACCTGCGCGTAATGCGCCCCCCAGAGGTCCTCGCGATTGTCGAGCACCGGCCATCCGAGCCACGTGGCGTGCATGGATTCCCATTCCGCGGGCATCCGGTAACCGCGCTGGCGAGCATCAAAGCGACCCATCGATCCGACTCCGTTGTGATTGATGAGCGATTTTCCGTCAGGTTAAACTTGATGAATATTGATATTTATTGGCTTGATCAATCAATTCACCTCATATCTCGATGCAACGCGTTCCGTCCCTGAAACTGCTGAGCGGCTTCGAAGCCGCGGCCCGGCTGGGCAATTTCTCGCGCGCAGCCGATGAACTGCACCTGTCGCAATCGGCGATCAGCCATCAGATCCAGCAACTCGAAGCGCAGCTCGGGCAGCCGCTGTTCCGCCGGCGCGGCCGCGGCGTCGAGCTGACCATTGCCGGCGAGGTCCTGCAGCGCAGCGTCCAGCGCGCGATGGACACGTTGCGCGGCGGCCTCGACCGCATCGCGACCTACCTGAACCCGGGGCTCGTCGTGCTGGTGTGTCCGGCGCCGTTGCTGCACGGCTGGCTGCAGCCGCGCCTCGAGCAATTGCAACAGGCACTGCCGGACCTGTGCCCGCTGTTGTCGACCGACGAAACCGCGCGCTACGTCGACGAGATCGACGTCGACATGACGATCGGCACGCGGCCGATGCTGCAGCCGGGCCTGGTCGATATCCCGTTCATGCGCGACGAGTGGGTGACCGTGTGCGCGACACCGCTCGCCGAGACGCTCGCCCGCGTGCCGCGCGCCGAACACGCGCGGCACGCGGGGCTCGTCTGCCTCGAAGCGAGCCTGACCGACGAGCGCATGGCGACCGTCTTTCGCGAACGACTGTCGGACTTCCGGATGCAGGCGATCTATGACGACCAGCGGCTCGTGCTGGACGCCGTGCAGCGCGGCCGCGGCATTGCGTGCCTGCCGCGCCTCGTCGCGCAGGCCGGCCTCGACCAGCACGCGCTGACCGTGCTGGCCGACTACCCGCGCCTGCCCGGCACCACGTGGTGGCTGTCGCGGATGGAAGGCCCGTCGCGCTCGCCGATCGTCGGGCAAATGTTCGACTGGCTGGTCGAGCAAGGCATCCGGTCGAGCGTGGCGGCCCCGGCGCCCGACCACGCGAAGCCGCCGTCCGCGTAAGCGCGCGCACAAAAAAAACGTCCCGCCGATGGGCGGGACGTTCGTCACGATGCCGGGGTGCGCAACGCGCCGCCGATCACGGCTCGTGACGCAGATACCCTTCCTTGCTCGGGTCGCGCATCCGCCACGACACGATCAGCGAGATCGCGCACAGGGCGGTCACGTACCAGTAGAAGGTTTCCTCGCTGCCGATCGACTTGAACCACAGCGCGACGTACTCGGCCGAGCCGCCGAAGATGGCGTTCGCCACCGCATACGACAGGCCGACGCCCATCGCACGCACTTCGGGCGGGAACATCTCGGCCTTGATGAGGCCGCTGATCGACGTGTAGAAGCTGACGATCGCCAGCGCGACCGTGATCAGCACGAATGCGGCCACCGGGCTCGTCACGTCCTTCAGCGCATGCATCAGCGGCACCGTGCCGATCACCGCGAACGAGCCGAACAGGATCATCGACGTACGACGGCCGATCTTGTCGGACAGCGCGCCGAACACCGGTTGCATCAGCATGTAGACGAGCAGCGCGACGGTCATCACGTTGCTGGCCGTCTTCGCATGCATGCCGGCCGTGTTCACGAGGTATTTCTGCATGTACGTCGTGAACGTGTAGAAGATCAGCGAGCCGCCGGCCGTGAAACCGACCACCGTGAAGAACGCGCCCTTGTGCTGCCACACGCCGCGGATCGTGCCGGCGTCCTTCTTGTCGCGCGAAGCGCTCGTCGACGTCTCGTCGAGCGATTTCCGCAGGTACAGCGAGATCAGCGCGGCCGCCGCGCCGACGACGAACGGAATGCGCCAGCCCCACGCCTTCAGTTCGCCGGCCGACAGCGTTTGCTGCAGGATCACGAGCACGAGCAGCGCGCACAGCTGGCCGCCGATCAGCGTCACGTACTGGAACGACGCGAAGAAGCCGCGGCGCCCCTTCAGCGCAACCTCGCTCATGTAGGTCGCGCTCGTGCCATATTCGCCGCCCACCGACAGGCCCTGGAACAGGCGCGCGACCAGCAGCAGCGCCGGCGCGAGCGCGCCGATCTGCGCGTAGGTCGGCAGCACCGCGATCACCAGCGACCCGCCGCACATCATCAGCACCGAGATCATCATCGCCGCGCGACGGCCGTGACGGTCGGCGATGCGGCCGAACAGCCAGCCGCCGATCGGACGCATCAGGAAGCCGGCGGCGAACACGCCGGCCGTGTTCAGCAACTGCGTCGTCGTGTTGCCGCTCGGGAAGAATGCCGGTGCGAAGTACAGCGCGCAGAACGAGTAGATGTAGAAGTCGAACCACTCGACGAGGTTGCCCGATGAGGCGCCGACGATGGCGAACACGCGCCGCCGGGTGTCGTGCGCGGACAGCGCAGCTTGGTCGGTCTGGACATCCATGGGTTGGTCTGTTCCTTTTAGTGCTTTCTGGGCGAGACGGCTGTGGGCCGCCGCGTGCGGTCGCATGTGGCACCGGTTCCGGTGCCCGACGCTACGGGATTTTAGCGAAATGTAAAGTAACAGGCGCTCCGGGTTCGTCCGGATGTAGAAAAATTTTCTCCCGCCGCGCGTTCGTCATATGAAAACGCCAGCCGTCAGGCTGGCGTCCGATGCAAACATTGCCGAAGACACCGGTCAAACGCGGATCTCCGGCGGCACGTAGCGGCACTCGTAGCGCTTGCGCACGGTGCCGGCCTCGTCGACGCTTTCGAGATACACGTCGAACTGCCAGAGCCGCGCCATGTGCTTGAGCACTTCGTCGCTGTCGCTGGACAGGTGGCGGTTGTCGGTCATGAAGTGACGCAGCGTGAGGCTGCGGTCGCCGCGCGTGTTGACGGCCCACACCTGGATGTTCGGCTCGCGGTGATGGATGTCGTACTGCCGCGACAACGCCTGCCGCACGTACTGGTAGCCGGAATCGTCGTGGATCGCCGAAACCTCGAGCGAATCGCGCATGTCGTCGTCGAGCACCGAGAAGAGGCGCATCTCGCGGATCAGGTTCGGCGACAGGTACTGCGCGATGAAGCTCTCGTCCTTGAAGTTGCGCATCGCGTAGTGCATCGCCGGCAGCCACGGGGTACCCGCGATCTCCGGGAACCACTTGTAGTCCTCCTCCGTCGGCGCCTCACAAATCCTTCGGATGTCGCTCATCATCGAGAAACCGAGCGCATACGGGTTGATCCCGCTGTAGTACGGCTTCGTGACGGGCGGCTGGTAGACCACGTTGCTGTGCGAATGCAGGAACTCCATCATGAAGCCGTCTTCCAGCTTCCCCTGGTTGTACAGCGTGTTCAGCAGCGTGTAGTGCCAGAACGTCGCCCAGCCTTCGTTCATCACCTGCGTCTGCCGCTGCGGGTAGAAATACTGGCCGATCTTGCGCACGATGCGGATCACTTCCCGCTCCCACGGCTCGAGCAGCGGCGCATTCTTCTCCGCGAAATACAGCAGGTTCTCCTGCGGCTCGGGCGGATAACGCTCTTCCTGCTCCTCCATCAGCTCGGGCTTCTTGCCCGGCAGCGTGCGCCACAATTCGTTCACCTGCGACTGCAGGTACGCCTCGCGCTCGCGCCGCAGCGCCGCTTCCTTCGACAGCGACGGTTTTTGCGGGCGCTTGTAGCGGTCGACGCCGTAATTCATCAGCGCATGGCACGAATCGAGCAGTTCCTCGACGCGATCGAGGCCGTAGCGCTCCTCGCATTCCGCGACGTAGTTCTTCGCATACACGAGATAGTCGATGATCGCGTGCGCGTCGGTCCACAGCCGGAACAGGTAGTTGCCCTTGAAGAACGAGTTGTGCCCGTACGCCGCGTGCGCGATGACGAGCGCCTGCATCGTCATCGTGTTCTCTTCCATCAGGTACGCGATGCACGGATTCGAATTGATGACGATTTCGTACGCGAGGCCCATCTGGCCGCGGCGATAGCTCTTCTCGGTCGCGAGGAAGTGCTTGCCGAACGACCAGTGACGGTAGTTGACGGGCATCCCGACCGACGCGTACGCATCCATCATCTGCTCGGCGCTGATCAGTTCGAGCTGGATCGGGTAGATATCGAGCTCGTACTGTTCGGCGACCTGCGAGATGTGCGTGTCGTACTCCTCGAGCAACTCGAACGTCCAGTCGGACGGGCACGGCAGCGGCTTGCGTTCGGCAACGTTCATACGCGCTTCCTTCTGCCCGGAACCGGGCAAGTCGGCGGCCGGCGGCGGCGGTTCGGCCTGCGCGCGTTGCTGCACTGCGTCAGGGCCGGCCGGGGCGTCGCCGGAAGGGCGCGGCTCGTAGCCGCGCGACTCGTTGTGCAGATGGCGGGTTGTCATGACGTTTCCACCTGCTTTTCGAACAATTCGCGAAACACCGGGTAAATGTCGGCAGCCGATTCCACTTTTTTCATCGCGAGATGCGGCTGCGACAACGCCAGTTGCGCGTATTCCAGCCACAGGTTCTGCTCTTCCGGCGCGACCTGGATATACGCGAAGTAACGCGTCTTCGTGAGGATATCCTCTTCCAGGATTTTGCGACACTTGGGCGAATCGTCGGTCCAGTTGTCGCCGTCGGACGCCTGCGCGCCGTAGATGTTCCACTCGGTCGGCGAGTAGCGTTCGTCCATCACCTTGCGCATCAGTTCGAGCGCGCTCGACACGACCGTGCCGCCGCTCTCGGTCGAATGGAAGAAGGTGTCCTCGTCGACCTCCTCGGCGCGCGTGTGGTGACGGATGAACACGACCTCGATCCGTTCGTAGTTGCGCTTGAGGAACAGGTACAGCAGGATGAAGAAGCGCTTCGCGAGATCCTTGCGCTGCTCGTCCATCGAGCCCGACACGTCCATCAGGCAGAACATCACGGCCTGGCTCGACGGCTGCGGCTGCTTCACGCGGTTGATGTAGCGCAGGTCGAACGGATCGATGAACGGAATCCGCCAGATGCGCCCTTTCAGGTGATGGATCTCGGCCTCGAGCGTCGCGATTTCGGTGCGGCGGTCCTCGGGGTCGTTCTTCAGTGCCTCGAGTTGCGCTTCGAGTTCGCGCAGTTCGTTGACGAGCGGCGAGCCGAGCGCGATGCGCCGGCCAAGCGCGCTGCGCAGCGAACGCACGACGTCGATGTTGTTCGGCGTGCCTTCCGCCGACCAGCCCGCGCGCACGTTCTTCCAGCTCGGCACCGTCAGCAGATGCGTCTTCACGAGGCGCGGCAGTTCGAGATCGTCGAAGAAATACTGCATGAACTCGTCGCGCGACAGTTCGAACACGAAGTCGTCCTGCCCTTCGCCTTCGTTGCTCGCCTGACTACCGCCGCCGCCCGAGCCGCCCTGCGGGCGCGGGATCTTGTCGCCGCGCACGTAGTCCTCGTTGCCGGGGTGCACGTACTCACGACGCCCGCCAGGCGCGTGCCGGAAATTCGGCTCCGCGATGTCCTTGCGCGGGATCGTGATGCTCTGCGTGCTCTGGATATCCTTGATGCTACGGTCGCGCACCGCGTCGGACACGGCACGACGAATGTAGTTCTTGACGCGACGCAGGAAGCGTTCGCGATTGGCGATGCTCTTGTTCTTGCCGGCCAGCCTGCGGTCGATGATTTGATGAAGCACTCCCGGTCTCCCGCTCGAATGTCGATATGCCGGGACGCTCGCCGCACATGCCGTCTCCCGTCATGCGGGCGGCGTCTCTGAAAGTGCCCGTACGGACTCGCCGTACGGGCGCGGAACCGCGCGCGTCATGACGACTTGCGCACGCGCAGGTACCAGTCGCAAAGCAGCCTCACCTGCTTCGGCGTATAGCCCTTCGCGACCATCCGGTTCACAAAGTCCTCATGCTTGCGCTGCTCTTCCGCCG
Organism: Burkholderia sp. L-4; assembly: GCF_056856535.1. Classification (NCBI taxonomy): domain Bacteria; kingdom Pseudomonadati; phylum Pseudomonadota; class Betaproteobacteria; order Burkholderiales; family Burkholderiaceae; genus Burkholderia; species Burkholderia sp. L-4. The sequence continues at coordinate 1,772,704 of NZ_JBXEOX010000001.1, read as the reverse complement.
AGCCCTTGGCGTTGAACGAAATCACCGGCAACAGTTCCTCGGTGTTCGAGAACATCTTCTTCTCGATCACGACGCGCAACTTCTCGTAGCTCGTCCACACCGGGTTCTTGCCGGCGTTCGCCGCCCGCGCGCGCAACACGAAGTTCACGATCTCGTTGCGGTAATCCTTCGGATTGCTGATGCCCGCCGGCTTCTCGATCTTCTCCAGCTCCGCGTTCAGCGCGGCGCGGTCGAAGCTTTCGCCGGTATCGTGGTCGCGGAATTCCTGATCCTGGATCCAGAAATCCGCATACGTGACATAACGGTCGAAGATGTTCTGACCATATTCCGAATACGACTCGAGGTAAGCCGTCTGGATCTCCTTGCCGATGAACTCCGCGTAGCGCGACGCGAGCACGTCCTTCACGAAGGACAGGTACTTCTGCTCGATTTCCGGCGGGAACTGCTCGCGTTCGATCTGCTGTTCGAGCACGTACATCAGGTGCACGGGGTTCGCCGCGACCTCGCTCGAATCGAAGTTGAACACGCGCGACAGGATCTTGAACGCGAAGCGGGTCGACACGCCGGTCATCCCTTCGTCGACGCCCGCGTAGTCGCGATACTCCTGGTAAGACTTCGCCTTCGGATCGGTGTCCTTCAGGTTTTCACCGTCGTACACCTGCATCTTCGAGAACAGGCTCGAATTCTCCGGCTCGTGCAGGCGCGACAGCACCGAGAACTGCGACATCATCTTCAGCGTGCCCGGCGCGCACACGGCTTCGGCCAGCGACGAGTTGCGGATCAGCTTCTCGTAGATCTTGGTTTCTTCCGACACGCGCAGGCAATACGGCACCTTCACGACGAAGATCCGGTCGAGCAGTGCCTCGTTGTTGCGGTTGTTGCGGAACGCCTTCCACTCCGACTCGTTCGAGTGCGCGAGGATCACGCCGTCGAACGGAATCGCGCCGAAGCCTTCGGTGCCCTTGAAGTTGCCTTCCTGTGTCGCGGTGAGCAGCGGATGCAGCACCTTGATCGGCGCCTTGAACATTTCGACGAATTCGAGCAGGCCTTGGTTCGCGAGACACAGGCCGCCCGAGTAGCTGTAGGCGTCGGCATCGTCCTGCGCGTACTGTTCGAGCTTGCGGATGTCCACCTTGCCGACCAGCGACGAGATGTCCTGGTTGTTCTCGTCGCCCGGCTCGGTCTTCGCGATGCCGATCTGCCGCAGGATCGACGGATAGCGGCGCACCACGCGGAACTGGCGGATGTCGCCGTTGTATTCGTGCAGGCGCTTGACGGCCCACGGACTCAGGATGCTTTTCAGGTAGCGGCGCGGGATGCCGTACTGTTCCTCGAGGATCGGGCCGTCTTCGTCGTAGTCGAACAGCCCGAGCGGCGATTCGTTGACGGGCGAGCCCTTCAGCGAATAGAACGGCACGCGCTCCATCAGTTGCTTCAGACGCTCGGCGATCGACGACTTGCCGCCGCCCACCGGGCCCAGCAGATAGAGGATCTGCTTCTTCTCTTCGAGCCCTTGCGCGGCATGGCGGAAATACGCGACCACCTGCTCGATCACTTCCTCCATTCCGTAGAACTCACGGAACGCCGGATAGACCTTGATGACCTTGTTCGCAAAGATGCGCGACAGGCGCGGATCGTTGCGGGTGTCGATGTGTTCAGGTTCCCCGATTGCTGCCAGCATGCGTTCACCAGCCGTCGCGTACGCGGATGGATCGTTCTTGCAGAGCGCGAGATACTCCTCCAGCGAGAGCTCTTCCTCTCGCGTTTTTTCGAAGCGGTTCGCGAAGCTGCTGTAAATATCCATGCTACCTCCCTCGCCTAAGTCTGAAGACGTGCCTGCCTTCGTACGACTGCGCAGAAGCAAGCGCGTTCGAATTCATCCTAAACCCTTTCTTATTTTTTTTCACGAACTCTTCGTATGAAGTTCGTCATTCTCGACAACATCGCTTTGACAACGCATTTCGTCGTTTTACAATCGATCTCCCGAGCCGCAGAAACTGCATCCGCCACCTCTCGTCGAACGACGAAACGTCTTGTGCGTTGGAGACATCCGACGTCGTCACCGCCTCCCTTCATCCCTATACGTTCGAGCAGCCGCGTGCGATGACACGCCGCGTGCACCGTTACAAATTTTTTTCGCAGCGCCCTTACGGAGATACCCGTACGACGAATGCGGGAACATGACGCGCACGCCGCCGCGCATCCATCGATGCGGGCCGCGCGATGCACGCGGCGATACGCGATCGTGCGTTCGCACCGTCACGTCGCGTCCGCCGCGCAAACGACGACGCCCGCATGTCGCGGGCGTCGTTCGTCACCAAATGGGGATAGATGCGCGGCACGCGCGAATCAGAAGGTTTCCCAGTCGTCACCGCCGGCGGTGGCGGCAGCCGGTGCCGGCGCGGCAGCGGCCGCGACGGGCTTGCGCGCGGGCATCGGGGCGGCCGTGCGCTGCGGCGGTGCATCGCGATCGTCGCGCGCGGCCGGCTGCACGGGCGCGGCAACCGCGGCGGAAGGCGAGCGCGGAACGTGCGTCACGCGACGCGCCGCAACCGGCGCGACGGCGCGCGCCATTTCGTCGTCGAGCTGGAATACCGCCGCCGTTTCGCGCAGGCGCCCGGCCTGCTCGTCGAGCGACTGCGCGGCGGCGGCGGCTTCCTCGACGAGCGCCGCATTCTGCTGCGTGACTTCGTCCATCTGCGCCACGGCGCGCGCGACCTGGTCGATCCCGCCGCTCTGCTCCTCCGACGCCGCCGCGATCTCGCCCATGATGTCGGTCACGCGCTGCACCGCGCCGATCACGTCGCTCATCGTGCGCCCGGCTTCGTCGACCAGCGTCGAACCGGTGCGGATGCGCTCCACCGACGCGTCGATCAGCGCCTTGATTTCCTTCGCCGCGCTCGACGAGCGTTGCGCGAGGCTGCGCACCTCGCCGGCGACGACCGCGAAGCCGCGGCCCTCCTCGCCCGCGCGCGCGGCTTCGACGGCCGCATTCAGCGCAAGAATGTTGGTCTGGAACGCGATTCCCTCGATGATCGCGATGATGTCGGCGATCTTCGCCGAGCTGTCGTTGATCTCGCCCATCGTGCCGACGACCTGGCCGACCACCGTATTGCCCTTGTTTGCAATCTCCGACGCATTCGCGGCCAGCGCGCTTGCCTGGCGCGCATTGTCCGCGTTCTGCTTCACGGTGCCGGTCAGCTGTTCCATGCTCGACGCGGTTTCCTGCAGCGCGGCGGCCTGCTCCTCGGTGCGCGACGACAGATCGATGTTGCCGGCCGCGATCTGGCGCGCCGCGGTCGCGATCGACTCGCTGCCGCCGCGCACGGTGCGCACCGTGTCGACCAGCCCACGCTGCATCTTCGCGAGCCCTTCGAGAAGCTGGCCCATCTCGTCGCGCCGTTCCACGACGATCGGCCGGCGCAGGTCGCCGGCGGAAATCGCGTCGAAATGCGATAGCGCGTCGGCGATCGGGCGACCGATCGCGCGGCTCAGCGCCACCCATGACAGCAGTGCGGCGCCGACACCGGCCAGCAGCGCGACGATCGACAGTACGCGCAGCGTGTCGAACACCGATTCCGCTTGATCGAAGAGCACTTGCGCATTGGTGAACTGGAAGTTGCGCAGCGCTTCGCCGGCCACCGAGAGGTCGGTATAGAGCGCCTGGAGCTGCTTGGCGCCGTCGCCGAAGCGATCGCGCTGGTCCGCCCCGAGCAGGCTCGCGAACGCGTCACAGGCGCGCTGCAGCGCCACGCGCTTCGCGGCGACGTCCTGCGCGAGCCGGTCTTCCTCGGGGCCGCGCGGCAGCGCGAGGTATTTCTGCCACCATGCGTCGGACTGCGCGCGCATCGCGCGGCTGCGCTCGACGGCGGCCGCCGACTCGGGCGTGCCAGCCAGCAGCGCCGCGCGGTCGAGTGCGAGCCGTTCGCGTGCCGAAAACATTTCCGCGACCGCCACGTCGACCGCGCTCGGCATCTGGTTCGTGAAAATCTCGCGCGTCGACACGTTCGAACGCGTCATCCCGTACAGCCCGAGCACGCCGGTTACGCCCAGCAGCATCGCCAGAAACGCCATCGTCAAACCGATGCGCGCACGAATCGTCAGGTTCCTGAACACCATCATCCATCCTGTATTGCGTCGTCATGAACGGGCCGGGCCCGTTGGCTGGAAGCATTGCTTCACTGGTTGCATTTACGACTGCGCGACGCACAACTTGATGGTTTTGGCGTGATTTTTTCGAATTATTCGTCTGTATATTACAAATAGCTGAACTAATGATGCAAATTCGGGCCAATTCGAGAAATGGATGGGCGGGAAGACCCGGCGACCTGCGGGCACGTTGCCGCAAGCGCGACCGGCCGGCTGGCCCGTCGCATGAGACGGCCGGCCGAGATCGGGAAACGGAAACCGGCGATCCGGCCCTAGTCGGCCAGTTCGGCGCGCGTCGGAATCGACGGCTGCGCGCCCGCCCGCGTGACCGACAGCGCCGCCGCGCGTTGCGCGAAGCGGATGGCCGCATCGACATCCGCGCCGGCCGCGAGCCGTGCGGAAAAACCGCCGATGAAGGTATCGCCCGCCGCCGTCGTGTCGACGGCCTGCACGACCGGCGCCGGATAGTGCCGCGCGACGCCGTCGGCCGTCAGCGCGAGCACGCCGCGCGCGCCGAGCGTGACCAGCACGTTGCGCGCGCCGCCGGCCTGCAGCGCACGCGCGGCGGTTTCCGCCTCCGCCGGGTCGCGCACCGGCAGCGCGGTCAGCGCGGCCGCCTCGACCTCATTCGGGATCAGGTAATCGACGAGCGGCAGCCAGCCCGCCGGCAGCGGCGCGACGGCCGGTGCCGGATTGAGCACCACCGTGCGGCCGAGCCGCCGCCCGGCCGACAGCGCCGCGAATACGGCGTCCGGCGGCGTTTCGAGCTGGCAGATCAGCACGTCGGCCGACGCCAGCGCGGCCTCGTGCCGTGCAACCGTCGCGGGCGTGACCTCGCCGTTGCCGCCCGCGACGATCACGATCGCGTTCTGGCTCGCGTCGTCGACGACGATCAGCGCGACGCCGGTCGACGCCGACGCGCTCGTCGCGAGCCCGGTGCAGTCGATGCCCTCGGCTTCCAGGCCCGCGCGCAATGCCGCGCCGTGCGCATCCGCGCCGACGCAACCGATCATCGCGACCTGCGCACCGAGCCGCGCGGCGGCGACGGCCTGGTTGCCGCCCTTGCCGCCGGCCGCCTGGGCAAACGCATGCCCGGCGAGCGTTTCGCCCGGCAGCGGCAGCCGCGGCGCCCGCACGACGAGATCCATGTTGAGGCTGCCGACCACCGTGACGCGGCCGGCACCCGCTGCGGGCGCCGTCATGCGCGGCCGCCCGACGCGGGCGGCTCGCGATAGACCGCCGTCGACTCGCGCAGCACGAGGCGCGGCGACACCACACGACGACGGCTCGGCACGGCCGTCGAGCCGCCGCCGATCCGCTCGATCAGCGTCTGCGCGGCCATTTCGCCGAGCGCGCGCACCGACTGGCCGACCGTCGACAGCGCGGGATACGTGTAGCGGGAAAACTCGATATCGTCGAAACCGATGATCGAGCAGTCGTCGGGCACGCGCAGCCCGCGCTCGGCCGCCGCGCGCAGCGCGCCGACGCCCATCAGGTCGTTGCCCGCGAAGATCGCGCTCGGCCGCACCGATTCGAACAGCCGCGACGCCGCGTGATAGCCGCCGAGGCACGAGAAGTCGCTTTCCGCGATCGCGCCCGGCACGATGTCGACGCCGCGCTCGGCCATCGCGCGGATGAAGCCGTGCACGCGCATCGCGCTGACGGCGGTGTCGGTCGGCCCCGTGATGCAGCCGATCTTCGCGTGCCCGAGCTCGAGCAGGTGGCGCGTCGCGAGGTACGCGCCGCGCTCGTGGTCGATCTGCACGAGGTCGGCCGCAAGCCCCTCGATGTTGCGGTCGACGACGACGAGTGGCGCATGGATATCGGCGAGCGTCTGCGCGAGCACCGCATCCTCGCCGGCCGATGCGACGATCAGCCCGTCGATGCGCTTTTCCTGCAGCACGCGCAGGTAGTTGCGCTGCTTCACGGGATCGTCGTCCGAATTGCAGAAGAACACGCAATAGCCGTTGGCCGCGCACTGATCCTCGATGCCGCGCGCAAGCTCCGCGAAGTACGGATTCGTGCTGTTCGGCACGACGAGGCCGATGGTCGCCGTCGCCCGCGCCTTCAGCGAGCGCGCCACGGCCGACGGCACGTAATTGAGCTCGCGGATTGCGCCCTCGACCTTCGCACGCACATCCGCGGACACCGGCCGCGAATTGTTCACCACGTGCGAGACGGTCGTAAACGACACGCCCGCCATGGCTGCCACATCCTTGATCGTCGCCATTTCCCGTTTCTCTCTGGTCTGTTCTGTCTGTCTTTCTACCGCGCGCGCGCCCGCCGGCTGCGATACGTATCGAGCACGACGGCCACCACGATCACCGCGCCGGTGATGATCCGTTTCGTCGGCTCGTTCGCCCCGATCTGCGCCAGCCCCGCGGCCAGCACGGAGATGATCAACACACCGAAGAACGTGCTGATCACCGAGCCGCGCCCGCCCATCAGGCTCGTGCCGCCGATCACGACGGCCGCGATGACCTGCAGTTCGAGACCCGCGCCCGCGTTCGGATCGGCCGCCTCGAGCCGCGAAATCTGGAACAGCGACGCAAGCCCCGCGAGCGCCCCCATCAACGCGAATACGAGAATTTTATACGGACGCGGGTTAACCCCGGCAAGTCGGACGGCTTCTTCGTTCGTGCCGATCCCGACGAGGTAGCGCCCGAACACCGTGCGCGTGAGCACGAACTGGGCTGCGATCATCACCGCGACCGCGATCAGGAACGCCGGCGAGATGCCGAGCGCGATCGGGTTCGACAGGAAATCGAACGCGTCGCCGATATACGCCGTCCGCGAATTCGTCAGCTGGTACGCGAGGCCGCGCGCGGCCTCCAGCACGCCGAGCGACACGATGAACGACGGAATTCGCCAGCCGACCGTGACCGCCCCCGTCAGCGCCCCCGTGATGGTCGCGACCGCGATCCCGATCAGCGCGGCCGGCAGCGGCCCCCACTGCCATTTCAGCGCGGCGACGCTGACCATCGACGCGGCGAGCGCGAGCACCGAGCCGACCGACAGGTCGATCCCGGCGATGATCAGCACGAAGGTCATCCCGACCGACATCACGACGAGATCGGGAATCTGGTTCGCGATCGTGCTGAACGTATCGTAGGTCAGGAAATGCGAGCTCAACACCGAAAACAGCGCAATCATCGCGGCGAGCGCACCGGCGAGCCCGAGATAGTTCGACAGGCCGAGGCGCGTGCCGGACAGCGTGCGCGCGCGGCGTCCCGTCACGTCCTGCTGGGCGCCTGCGTCGGTCGGGGATACGGGAGGCTGGGTCATTGCTGGGGTCCTGTCGTCGAATTGCCGGGGGCGGCGCCTGGCGCCTGCCCCGCGTCCGGATGTTGCGCGCCGCCCGGCGGCGTCTCGCGGCCGAAGCCGGCGAATGCCGCGGCCAGCAGCGCATCCTGGGTCCAGTTGCCGCGCTCGAGCACGGCGGTCATGCGGCCGGCCGACATCACGCCGATCCGGTCGCAGATCAGCATCAGCTCGCGCAGGTCGCTCGACACGACGACGAGCGACCGGCCTTCGCGCGCGAGCGCGCCCATCAGCGTGTAGATCTCGAATTTGGCGCCGACGTCGATCCCGCGCGTCGGCTCGTCGAACAGCAGCACGCCCATGTCGCGGGCGAGCCAGCGGCCGATCACGACCTTCTGCTGGTTGCCGCCCGACAGCTCGCCGACCGCCTGCGCCGCACCGTGCGTGCGGATCCGCAACGCGTCGATCTGCCGCTCGGCAAGCGCCGTCTCGCGTGCGGCATCGACGATGCCGCCGCGCGCGAGCCGGTCGAGCTGGCCGAGCGACACGTTCGCGGTGATCGACTGCGACAGCAGCAGCCCTTCACCCTTGCGATCCTCGGTAATCAACGCGATGCCCAGCTTCACCGCGTCGACGGGGGAATCGATCTTCGCCGGCTTCGGCGGCTGGCCGACCGCGATCATCCCCGCATCCGGCGTATCGGCGCCGTAGATCAGCCGCAGCAACTCGGTGCGCCCCGCGCCGATCAATCCCGAAATGCCGAAGATCTCGCCCGCGCGCACCTCGAGCGACACGTCGCGCACGGCCGTCCCGCGCGTGAGCCCCGATACGACGAGCCGCGGCGCGCCGATGTGGCGCTCGCCGAGCTCGATCTGCTCGCCGATCTCGCGCCCGACCATCAGCGTGACGAGCCCGTCGGACGTCGTCGCGGCCATGTCGCCCGCGTGCACGAGCCGGCCGTCGCGCAGCACCGCGACGCGCTCGGCGACACGCGCGAGCTCCTCGAGACGGTGCGAGATATAGACGATCGCGACGCCGCGCGCCTTCAGCCGGTCGATCTGCTCGAACAGCAGCTCGACTTCGCGCGCGGTCAGCATCGCGGTCGGCTCGTCGAGAATCAGCACGCGGCAGTCGCCGATCAGGTTGCGCGCGATCTCGACCATCTGCTGATGGCCGATGCCGAGTGCGCCGACCGGCGTATCGGGATCGACCGCATCGAGCCCGACCTGCGCCATCGCGGCCCGCGCGTCCTCGCGCAGCCGCGCGCGATCGATGATCCCGAAGCGCCGCGGCAGGCGGTTCAGGAACAGGTTTTCGGCGACCGTCAGCGTCGGCAGCAGGTTCAGCTCCTGCATCACCATGCGCACGCCGAGCGCCTCGGCCTGCGTGCGGCTCGCCGGCGCGTAGGCGTGGCCGCCGAGCTGCATCGTGCCGGTGGTCGGATCGACGAGCCCGCCGATGATCTTCGACAGCGTGCTCTTGCCGGCACCGTTCTCGCCCGTCAGCGCGAGCGCCTGGCCCGCCTCGAGCGTCAGCGTGACATCGGCGAGCACGGGTTCGCCATAGGTCTTGCCGATGCCGGATACGGACAGCACGGGTTGGGCTGAACGGGAGGGTTGGAAGGTCGGTTCCATCGCGATCCTGATTGCGGCCGCGCGCACGCGGCGCGCGGGTATGACGCTCACAAGTGCATGTGCATGCAGTGGCCGTGATCGCGCTCACTCCGGATAACGGCCGCCACGCCGGATTCTTGAGGGCGGCGGCCGGACCGGAGCCGCGTTACTTCGTCACGAGATCCACCGGCGTCTCGACCACGCCGGACATGTCGGCCTGCTTGCGATGCTCGGCGATCGCCTTCAGCGCCGTGTCGATGCCGAATACGGCCTGCTTCGCCGCGTACTGGTCGGCGGTCGCGAGCACGCGGCCGTCCTTCAGCATCGGCTTGATCGCGTTGATGTTGTCGTAGCCGACCACGAGCACCTTGCCCTGCTTGCCGGCCGCGCGCACGGCCGACACGGCGCCGATCGCCATGTTGTCGTTGCCGCACAGCAGCGCCTTCAGGTTCGGGTATTCGTTGAGCATCGCGGCAGCCACCGCATTGCCCTTGTCGATTTCCCATTCGCCCGACTGCACGGACACCACCTTCATCCCGCCCGCCTTCATCGCGTCCTGGAAGCCGGCCGTGCGCTGCTGTGCGTTGGTCGTCGTCGACACGCCTTCGACGATGCCGACCTGGTCGCCCGCCTTCAGCCGCTTCGCAAGGTAGTCGCCGATCTTGCGCGCCCCCTTGCGGTTGTCCGGGCCGACGAACGGCACGTTCAGGTTCTTCGACTTCAGCACGTCGGGATCGAGCCGGTTGTCGATGTTCACGACGACGATGCCCGCATCGACGGCTTTCTTCACGACCGGCACGAGTGCCTTCGAATCGGCCGGCGCGAGCACGATCGCATCGACCTTCGACACGATCATCTGCTCGACGATGCGGATCTGGTTCGCGGTGTCGGTCTCGTCCTTGATGCCGTTGGTGATCAGGTCGAACTGATTCGCGTTGTGCTTCTGGTAATCCTTCGCGCCGGTTTCCATGGTCAGGAAGAACTCGTTGGCGAGCGACTTCATCACGAGCGCGACCTTCGGCTTGGCCGCGGACTGCGCGTGGACGGCCGGGGCGGCGGCGACCGCGACGGCGGCGAGCGCGGCGGTCAGGAAGCGACGGCGAAAGCGGACATTCATACACATCTCCTGGCGACTGGCCCGTCGGGCCGGACTGTTGTTTTAATGTGAGCAAACGTTTGCGCCACACTACCCGGGCAATGGCCATCAATGCTGCTGTCGGTACCACGGAATGGAAGCGAGGCAGACGGCCGACTGCCTGGCGCGTGCTGTCGTTGACGCGCCACCGCCGGCGGGACGCCGGCGGAGTGAAGGCTATGCTGTACCGATTCGCTTCGCCGCGCAACCTGTCTGATCAATATTTAAGGGTTTATTCGGAGTGTGCGATCGGGCTGCACGACGCGCAAATGCGACAGTCGCGGCTTGCCGCGCATCACGCAGGGTCCTGCGGCGCAGGCGTCGCTTCATCGACCGACGGCGGCTCGCCGAAACGGTTCGCATGCGGCGTACCGGCGATGAAACCGTTCATCACGAACAACGCGATCGCACCGACGATCGGCACGACGAGCAGCAGCACCCACCATCCCGACTTGTCGATGTCGTGCAGCCGCTTCACGGTAACCGCCAGCCACGACCACGTTGCCACGACGGCGATCGCGCCGGCGACGAGCACCACTGCCAGCGGCAGATCGTCGTCCGGTGAGCCGCGCGAACCGGCATCGAGGAACGCGCCGATCAACCCGGAAACCAGCGAGTAGATCCACCACGGCAGGCGCTCGGTCCGGCCTTTGAAGGAAAAGAGAAACCATGTCGGATTCATTGCTCGCCCCTTCGTCGTGCGGCGTGAACGCCCGCCATCAGACCATGCACGCGCATTGAATCATATCTTCCGAATCATGGCCCGGCCGGGAGGCCGAAACCGGATCGACCCGTTCGCCCGTGCCGTCTCTGGTTGTTCTGTCGGCAGGAGAACGCATGCTGAACGCCGCATCCGGCGAAGGGCCCGGCCGGGAGCGGCGGGCACAGCCGATGGTTCGATGAATCAGGCCATCGCGCCGGCGGCCATTTCGCCACCGCCGGATGTTCGGCGCCGTGCGCGCACGGCGCGCGAGGCGCGCAACCGTCAAACGGCTTCGCGCAACAGCCCCGCGATTTCCGCTTCGTTCAGGTGCGGCGCGAACATCTCGATCAGCCGATACGCATAGGCGCGCAGGAACGCGCCCTTGCGCAGCCCGACGCGCGTCGTGCTCGCCTCGAACAGGTGCTGCGTATCGAGCGCGACGAGCCCTGTGTCGCGCTGCGGATCATAGGCCATCGCGGCGACGACGCCGATCCCCATCCCGAGTTCGACGTAGGTCTTGATCACGTCCGCGTCGATCGCGGTCAGCACGACGTCCGGCACGGCGCCCGCCTGCGCGAAAGCCTGGTCGATGTGCGAACGGCCCGTGAAGTCCTGGTCGTACGTGATGATCGGATACTCGGCGATTTCCTCGAGCGTCAGGTTCTCGCGGCCGACGAGCGGATGCCCCTTCGGCACGACGACCGTGTGATGCCACGAATAGCACGGGAACGTCACGATGTCCGGATAGCGGTCGAGCGCCTCGGTCGAGATGCCGAGATCGGCTTCGCCGTTCAGGATCATCTGCGCGATCTGCTGCGGGCTGCCCTGGCGCAACGCCAGATGCACCTTCGGGAACACCTCGGTGAACTGCCGGATCACCTTCGGCAGCGCGTAGCGCGCCTGCGTGTGCGTCGTCGCGACGACGAGGTGGCCGCTGTCCTGGTCGGCGAACTGGCGCGCGACGCGGCGCAGGTTCTCGGCGTCGAGCAGCATCCGCTCGATCAGCTGGTGCACCGCCTTGCCGGGCTCCGTGAGCCCCGTCAGCCGTTTGCCGCGCCGAATGAAGATGTCGACGCCCAGTTCATCCTCGAGATCCTTGATCTGCTTCGACACGCCCGACTGCGACGTATACAGCACGTTCGCGACTTCCGTCAGGTTCATGTTCTGGCGCACCGCTTCGCGCACGAACCGCAATTGCTGAAAATTCATGGGTATGCCTCTTAGGCTGTCGTTGTTTGATTGTCGATTCGGAGCATGTCCCGCCCCCTGCCCTGTATTGTCTCGTCAACGCGCGGGAAAGACACGCACCGCGCGCGGCACGGCCGTCGCACCGTCGCCGACCTGCAGCGACAGCGCACGCCATGCATCGCGATCCAGTTCCGCCTCGAGCGCGCCGCCCGCGCGCGCCTCGAGCTCCACGCGCACCGAACCGCCGAGCGGGATCACGCGGCGCACGTCCACCGCGATGCCGTCCCGGTGCCCTTCGCCCGCCGGCCACAGCTGCAGGTCGTGCGGTCGCACGTAGGCATTCGCGGGGCCGGCGAAATCGGCGTCGACCTCGATCGGCGCGGCCGCGCCCTCGGCCACGAAGCCGCGCCCGGCCACCGTGCCCGGCAGCCGGTTCGCCGCGCCGAGGAACTCGTACACGAACGCGCTTTGCGGATGATCGTAGACGTCCTGCGGGCTGCCGACCTGCTCGACGTGGCCGCGGTTCAGCACGACGATGCGGTCCGCGACTTCCAGCGCCTCCTCCTGGTCGTGCGTGACGAAGATCGTCGAGATGTGCAGGTCGTCGTGCAGCCGGCGCAGCCAGCCGCGCAGCTCCTTGCGGACCTTCGCGTCGAGCGCGCCGAACGGCTCGTCGAGCAGCAGCACCTTCGGCTCGACCGCGAGCGCGCGGGCGAGCGCGATACGCTGGCGCTGGCCGCCCGACAGTTCGGACGGATAGCGCTGCGCGAGCCAGTCGAGCTGCACCAGTTTCAGCAACTCGTGCACCTTCTCGCGGATCACGGCTTCCGACGGCCGCTCGCGGCGCGGCTTCACGCGCAGCCCGAACGCGACGTTCTCGAATACGGTCATGTGGCGGAACAGCGCGTAGTGCTGGAACACGAAGCCGACCTGGCGGTCGCGCGCGCCGACCGACGCGACGTCGAGCCCCTGCAGCACGACCTGGCCGGCGTCCGCGTGCTCGAGGCCCGCGATCACGCGCAGCAGCGTGGTCTTGCCGCAGCCGGACGGCCCGAGCAGCGCGACCAGCTCGCCCGGCGGAAAGTCGAGCGAGACGTTGTCGAGCGCCGTGAAATCGCCGAAGCGCTTCTGAAGGTTACGGACGGTGATACCCATTCTGGTTGCCTCTTTACGATTTCGACGAAACGGCGGCGGGGCCGGCATGTGCGGGCGCGGTGTCGCTCGCGCCGGCCAGTTCGGCGGCGAGATGACGCTCGGCGATCAGCTTCAGCGCGAGCGTGACGAGCGCGAGCAGCGCGAGCACCGACGCCACCGCGAACGCCGCCGCGAAGTTGTATTCGTTGTACAGGATCTCGACGTGCAGCGGCATCGTGTCGGTCTGGCCGCGGATATGGCCCGACACGACCGACACCGCACCGAACTCGCCCATCGCGCGCGCATTGCACAGGATCACACCGTACAGCAGGCCCCACTTCACGTTCGGCAGCGTCACGCGGCGGAAGATCTGCCAGCCCGACGCGCCGAGCACACGCGCGGCCTCCTCCTCGTCGGTGCCTTGCGCCTGCATCAGCGGGATCAGCTCGCGCGCGACGAACGGGAACGTGACGAAGATCGTCGCGAGCACGATGCCCGGCACCGCGAAGATGATCTGCACGTCGTGGTTCTGCAGCCACGGCCCGAGCCAGCCCTGCGCGCCGAACAGCAGCACGTACACGAGGCCCGAGATCACCGGCGACACCGAGAACGGCAGGTCGATCAGCGTCGTCAGCAGCGCCTTGCCGCGGAATTCGAACTTCGCGATCGCCCACGACGCGCACACGCCGAACACGAGGTTCAGCGGCACGGCGATCACGGCGACGGTCAGCGTCAGCTTGATCGCCGACCACGCGTCGGGATCGGCCAGCGATTCGAGATAGAAGCCGACGCCCTTGCGCAGCGCCTCGACGAACACCGCGGCGAGCGGCACGACGAGGAAGAACGCGAGGAACGCCAGCGCGATGCCCGTGAGCAGCCAGCGCACGACGCGCGACTCGCTGACGGGATCGAGCCGTTTCGTGGCGCGCACGGCCGGCGACGGGGTTTTCAGCACGACGGTGGCCTCCTGGCTCATTGCTGGCCTCCTGCCGCGACGGCGGCGACGGTGACGGGCGCGGGGCCGCTTGCGCCCTTGCTCGTCCGCCGCTGCAGATACCACTGCAGCGTGTTGATCAGCAGCAGCATCAGGAACGACACGACCAGCATCACGACCGCCAGCGCGGTCGCGCCCGCGTAGTCGTACTGCTCGAGCTTCGTGATGATCAGCAGCGACGTGATCTCGGATTTCATCGGCACGTTGCCGGCGATGAAGATCACCGAGCCGTATTCGCCGAGCGCACGCGCGAATGCGAGCGCGAAGCCGGTGAGGAGCGCCGGCAGCACGGCCGGCAGCACGACGCGGCGGAACGTGAGCCAGCGCGACGCGCCGAGGCATGCGGCCGCTTCCTCCTGCTCGCGCTCGAAATCCTCGAGCACCGGCTGCACGGTGCGCACGACGAACGGCAGCCCGATGAAGGTCAGCGCGACCAGCACGCCGGCCGGCGTGAACGCGATCTTGATGCCGAGCGGCGCGAGATACTGGCCGACCCAGCCGTTGGTCGCGTAGACGGCCGCGAGCGAGATGCCGGCGACCGACGTCGGCAGCGCGAACGGCAGGTCGACGATCGCATCGACGAGGCGCTTGAACGGGAACGTGTAGCGCACGAGCACCCACGCGACGAGGAAGCCGAACACGGCGTTGATCAGCGCGCCGCCGAGCGCGGCCGAGAACGTCAGCCGGTACGACGCGAGCACGCGCGGCGACGTGACGGCGGTGACGAACTGGTCCCACGACAGCGTCGCGGTCTTCAGGAACGTGGCGGCGAGCGGGATCAGCACCACGAGGCTCAAATAGGCCACCGTGATGCCGAGTGTCACGCCGAAACCGGGCAGCGCGCTCGGCTTGCGAAAGGTGTACGTCGTCATCGGATGCTCTTGCTGGGTCGATGCTGCTCACGGGTCCGACGCAAACGCCGGCGCAGTGAATCGCGCCGGCGGGCCGTCGGGGAGGCGGCGCGCTGCGTGGCGCGCCGCTGTCGTTATGGCGTTACTGCGGCTTGTAGATCGAGTCGAACACGCCGCCGTCCGCGAAATGCGTCTTCTGCGCATTCGTCCAGCCGCCGAACGTGTCGTCGACCGTGTACAGCTTCAGCTTCGGGAACTGCTTCGTCAGTTCCGCCGGCACGTTCTTCGAACGCGGCCGGTAGTAGTTGCGCGCCGCGATCTCCTGGCCCTGCGGGCTGTACAGGAAGTTCAGGTACGCTTCGGCCAGCTTGCGCGTGCCCTTCTTGTCGACCACCTTGTCGACCACCGCGACGGGCGGCTCGGCCAGGATGCTCACCGACGGCACGACGATCTCGAACTTGTCGGTGCCGAATTCCTTCACCGACAGGAATGCCTCGTTTTCCCACGCGATCAGCACGTCGCCGATGCCGCGCTGCACGAAGCTCGTCGTCGCGCCCCGCGCGCCCGAATCGAGCACGCCGGCGTTCTTGTAGAGCTTCGTGACGAATTCCTTGGCCGTCTGCTCGTTGCCGCCCGGCTTGTGCACCGCGTACGCCCATGCCGCCAGGTAGTTCCAGCGTGCGCCGCCCGACGTCTTCGGGTTCGGCGTGACGATCGAGATGCCCGGCTTGGTCAGATCGTCCCAGTCCTTGATCCCCTTCGGATTGCCCTTGCGCACCAGGAACACGATCGTCGACGTGTACGGCGACGCGTTGTCGGGCAGGCGCTTCTGCCAGTCCTTGTTCACGAGCCCCTTGTTCGCGAGCGCGTCGATGTCGTACGCGAGCGCCAGCGTGACGACGTCGGCCTGCAGGCCGTCGAGCACCGAGCGCGCCTGCGCGCCCGACCCGCCGTGCGACTGCTTGAAGTTGACGGTCTCGCCCGTCTTCGCCTTCCACTCCTTGCCGAACGCCTGGTTGAAGTCCTGATACAGCTCGCGCGTCGGGTCGTACGACACGTTCAGGAACGTCGTATCGGCCCGGGCATGCGTCGCGACGCCCAGCGCCGCCGCCGCGCCCAGCGCGAGTGTTGCGATCAGGCGGCCCACTCCGCCCACCAGCCCCGTATTGCGCTTCGCCATCCTTGGTTCTCCAGTGTTGTCGGTATTGCGATGTCGGGCCAGTCTAGCGAACGGGTTACATGATTAAAAATAATCGTTCCTCATTTTTTAATACTCAAAAGTGCTAACGCAGACGGGACGGACGGTTGCGGCAGATAAACCGCCGTCGGGGCGTCGCAAAATCACGCCGGAACCGGCGCGATCGCGTCGAACCTCACGTAACACTTGAAATTCGCGAAGTACTGTATAAAAATACAGCTCACTGTCTATCCATACAGTTGAGCCATGACCAAACTCACCGCCCGTCAGCAGCAAGTGTTCGACTTGATCCGTCGCGCGATCGAGCGCTCCGGATTCCCGCCCACCCGTGCCGAGATCGCGGCCGAGTTGGGCTTCAGTTCGCCGAATGCGGCCGAGGAGCACCTGCGCGCGCTGGCGCGCAAGGGCGTGATCGAGCTGGCCGCCGGCGCGTCGCGCGGCATCCGCCTGCTCGGCATCGACGACGCCCCGCATCAGTTCACGCTGCCGCACGCCGGCCTGATGCAGCTGTCGCTGCCGCTCGTCGGCCGCGTCGCGGCCGGTAGCCCGATCCTCGCGCAGGAGCACATCTCGCAGCACTACGCGTGCGATCCCGCGCTGTTCACGAGCAAGCCCGACTACCTGCTGAAGGTGCGCGGCCTGTCGATGCGCGACGCCGGCATTCTCGACGGCGACCTCCTCGCCGTGCAGAAGCGCACGGAGGCAAAGGACGGCCAGATCATCGTCGCGCGTCTCGGCGACGACGTCACGGTCAAGCGCCTGATGCGCCGGCCTGGCGGTCTCGAGCTGATCGCGGAGAACCCGGATTACGAAAATATCTTCGTCAAGGCCGGCAGCGCGGAGTTCGCGCTGGAAGGCATCGCCGTCGGACTGATCCGATCAGGCGAACTCTGACATTCCGTCTCGCTGAGGAGAACATCATGGAACGCCTTGCCCGTCTGCTGCCTTTCCGTCAATTCGGCCGCCTGCGTCATCTGCGCGGCCGCACGCCCTGCGCACCGCTGTCCGCGGCCGCGCCCGTGCAAGAAGAAGTCGCAGTCGAACGGCAGGCGTCCCTGCTGCCGTCGGCGCTCCCCGCGTTCGCGCGGGTATCGCTGAACGCCGGCCTGAATCATGCGGAACCCGCGCGCCGGGCGCCGGTGCGCGTCTATCACGGCCGTTCGCGGCTGATCATGGTCGGCACGATCGACGCCGTATGCCGGATGATCGACCGCTGCATCGCGGAGGAACGATCGGCTACGCCGGGTGGTCTCTGATTGCGGAACATCCCCGCACCGGAGGCAACGTGACTGGATCGTCGGGCCGCGCATGGCGGCTCAAGCCCCTGCTGATCGTCGTGCTGGCCGTCGCCGTCGTGGCGGCGGTCGGCTACGCGTACGCGTCGCCGTACGTCGCGCTCGGTCGCCTGAAATCGGCGATCGACGCGCGCGACGCGCAGGCCATCAGCGAATACGTCAATTTTCCGTCGCTGCGCATCAGCCTGAAGCAGCAGGTGACGGAAGAGTTGATGCGCCGGATCGACGCGGTGAAGAAGAACAATCCGTTCGCGGTGATCGGCGCGCTGATCGGGTCCGCACTGATCGGCCCGCTGGTCGATGCGTACGCGACGCCGGAGGGCGTGGCCGCGCTGATGAGCGGATTGCCGCCGCGCGGCAATCCGGGCGAGCGTCCGCCCGAATGGTCGAATCAGCCGCAAGTCGATGCGTCAGCCGACACGCCCGCCCGTCCGGCGCCGGCGAGCGCCGCCGGCCCCGTCAGCAACGCGGCCGCAACAGCTGCGTCATCACCCGCATCCACGTCTGCCGCGCCGGCCAGCGCGGGCGATGCAACGCATCCGCCGCATCAGCAGCAAACCAGCGCGGGATACCGGAATATCGATGAATTCGTCGTCACGTACCAGCGCACCGCCGACGGCACGCGCTATGCGGCGATATTCCACCGCTTCGGCCTGTTCTCGTGGAAATTGTCCGCGATCGACCTGCACGCGTAGCAGGCTGCGCGGTACCCGCACCGCTGATGCAGCGGCGCCCGACCGGCTCGCAGCGCCGGTCGGGCCGTCATCGCATCATTCGATCATTTGCCGTTCGCGATGGCCGCTTCACGCTCGCGCGCGATTTCTTCCTTCTGCTCCTGCGCGGACGAACACGCCACCAGGATGCTGCAGTTCACGCGATCGAGCAGCTGCGTATTGCCCGACCCCATCCACCATCTCGACAGCCCGCTGCGGCACCGGTGGCCGACGACGACGAGATCGACCTTCAGTTCCGTCGCGAGATTCGCGATTTCGTCGATCGGATAACCGAATGCGAAATGGCCTTCGGCCTGCACGCCGCGCTCACGCAGCCAGTTCACGCCTTCCTGCAGGATTTCCCGCGCGGTTTCCTCGAACCGGCCGCACGCGACGTCCGTCAGCAGACCTGCGCTTTGCGCAATGCTCGAACGCATGTCGACAACCGACAGCAAGTGCGTCTCCGCCTTCAGGTCCATTGCGAGATTGGCACCGCAGCGCAGTGCCTTGCGCCCTTCGAGCGTGCCGTCGTAACACAGCAAAATCTTGTTGTAACTGGCCATGAAACCTCCCTATCGCGACAACGAGCCTACGCATTCATCATGGTGCGCCGCAATTCAGGATGCAAGGGATGGAAAACGCTGATTCGCCCCGCTCGGCGCGTGCGCGATGATGCAGTGCACGATCGGTGCCCGCATGCATCGCACCGTGCAGGCATGCCCTGAAGAGACGCAGCCGATGCACTAGAATGGCCCGTTCGTACTCCAGCGGGCCATCGCCACGCCGGCGTCGCGCGCTTCGGTCATGCCCGTGTGACACGCATTCGCGCGATCCGTTCGCTTGCCGGCCACGCATCGGATAGCCACGCGCGCCCGCTTACAACGACAACATGCCCATGTCCGTCGCACCGATCGATTTCCGCAACGTCGAAAAACGCTATGGCGACAAGCTCGTCGTCAACGGCCTGTCCTTCAACGTGCAGGCCGGCGAATGCTACGGCCTGCTCGGCCCGAACGGCGCCGGCAAGACCACCACGCTGAAGATGCTGCTCGGCCTCGCGCATCCCGATGCCGGCACCATTTCCCTGTGCGGCGAACCGGTTCCGTCGCGTGCGCGGCATGCACGCCAGCGCGTCGGTGTCGTCCCGCAGTTCGACAATCTCGACCCCGACTTCACCGTCCGCGAGAATCTGCTCGTGTTCAGCCGCTATTTCGGGATATCGGCGCAAGCCGCGCGCGCACTCGTGCCGCCACTGCTCGAATTCGCGAAGCTCGAGAGCAAGGCCGAGGCGAAGGTCGGTGAACTGTCGGGCGGCATGCGGCGTCGCCTCACGCTCGCCCGCGCGCTCGTCAACGATCCCGACGTGCTGGTGCTCGACGAACCGACGACGGGCCTCGATCCGCAAGCGCGGCACCTGATGTGGGAGCGCTTGCGCTCGCTGCTCGCGCGCGGCAAGACGATCCTGATCACCACGCACTTCATGGAAGAAGCCGAACGCCTGTGCGACCGGCTATGCGTGATCGAGGAAGGCCGCAAGATCGCCGAGGGCGCGCCGCACGCGCTGATCGAATCTGAGATCGGCTGCGACGTGATCGAGATCTACGGGCCGGATCCGGCCGCGCTGCGCGACGAGTTGTCGGCATTCGCGAAGCGCACCGAGATCAGCGGCGAGACGCTGTTCTGCTATGTGAGCGACGCGGAGCCGCTCAGCGCGAGACTCAAGGGTCGCACGGGGTTGCGCTATCTGCACCGCCCGGCCAATCTGGAAGATGTATTCCTGCGGCTCACGGGCCGCGAAATGCAGGACTGATCGATCATGGACGTGCGCAACTATTCCGCCGCCACACCGTCCGCGCCTTCGCGCGAATCACGCTTCGCGATCGCGATGCCCGCGAACGCCACCAACTGGATTGCCGTCTGGCGCCGCAACTATCTCGTCTGGCGCAAGCTCGCGCTCGCATCGATGTTCGGCAATCTTGCCGATCCGATGATCTATCTGTTCGGGCTGGGTTTCGGGCTCGGCCTGATGCTCGGCCACGTCGACGGGGTGTCGTATATCGCGTTCCTCGCGGCCGGCACGGTCGGGTCGAGCGTGATGATGTCCGCGAGCTTCGAGTCGATGTATTCGGGTTTCTCGCGGATGCACGTGCAGCGTACCTGGGAAGCGATCATGCATACGCCGCTCGCGCTCGGCGACATCGTGCTCGGCGAGATCGTCTGGGGGGCCAGCAAGGCGATGCTGTCGGGGGTCGCGATCATGCTGGTCGCGGGTGCGCTCGGCTATGCGCGATTTCCGTCGATGCTCGCGGCGCTGCCCGTGATCGCGCTCGCGGGCCTCGCGTTTGCCAGCGTCGCGATGATCGTGACGGCGCTTGCGCCGTCCTACGATTTCTTCATGTTTTATCAGACGCTCGTGCTGACGCCGATGCTGCTGCTGTCGGGCGTGTTCTTCCCGATCACGCAGTTGCCGCCGGTCGCGCAGCACGCCGCCCAGGCGCTGCCGCTCGCGAACGCGGTCGAACTGATCCGGCCCGCGATGCTCGGCCGCCCGGCAACCGACATCGCGTTGCACGTCGCGGTGCTCGCCGGCTACGCGGTCGGCGGATTCGTGCTGTCCGCGTGGCTGTTCCGGCGGCGGATGATGCGCTGACGGCCGGCGCACCAGGCGCCGGTCTGATGCGACGACGTTACTCGTCGTCGTCGCTCCACGGGATCTCGACGTCGGTCAGGAACGCGACGGTCGCGAGCGGGCCGCCTTCCTGGCGACCGAGCTTGCCGTCCGCGCGATGCCATTCGACGCGGAACTGCGTACCCGGATCGTCGGCCACCAGATAGACCGAGCGCAGCTCTTCCTTGTCGGCCTCCTCCACCGGGCCGTCGAACGACACCAGCATCTTCTGCGGCCACACGCCATTGACGGGATCGTAAATGCGGTCGCCCTGCGGAATGTCGATGCTGGCCTCGACGCCGATCGTTGCGGAGGCCTCGATGATCATCGTGCCGAGTGCGTTCAACACGGCAGTCGCCCGCGCGGAATTGGCCTGGCGGATCGCGAGATCGCCGCGCGTCAGCGCCTTTTCGAGTCGAGGATGAATCTTCGGTTGGGTCATGCGTTTTCCTGTTTGCTTCTTGTAAAGGGCACCGCGCGCGTGAAGCGGCGGCGCCGGATGAATATGAATACGGCTATCGCACCGGGCCTGCGCGCGTCAGAACCCGAGCGCGAGCGCGAGCAAGCCGCTCACGATCCCGAATACGACAACGAGCGTCGCGACGATCGCCAGCATGTACGGCTTGAACGAGCGCGCGAGCATCGCGAGCGACGGCACGCTGATCGGCGGCAGCGTCATCAGCAGCGCGGCGGCCGGGCCGACCCCCATGCCGAGCGACAGCATCGCCTGGATGATCGGCACCTCGCCGGCCGTCGGGATCACGAACAGCATGCCCGCGACCGCGAATGCGACGATCCAGCCGAGATGATTGCCGATGTCCGGGCCGATATGCGGGAACAGCCATGCGCGCGCGGCGCCAAGCAGCAGCACGAGCACGATGTATTCGGGCACGAGTCGCACGGCCATGCGCGCGAGCAGCTTCACCCAGCGGACGAACGGATTGCCGGCCGCGGCCTGCTCGGCCGCCAGCGCGGCGAGCTGCGCATCGTCGATGCTGCGGTCTTCAGGCCGCGCGATGCGGTTCAGCAGATAGCCGATCCCGAACACCATCGCGATACCGAGCACGAGGCGCAGCGCGCTCCAGTGCCAGCCGAGCACGAAACCCATGAACACCAGCGCGGCCGGGTTCAGCACCGTGTTGCCGAGCCAGAACGCGACCGCGCCGCCCGGCGACGCATGGCGTGCGCGCAGCCCCGCGACGACCGGCGCCGCGCAGCACGTGCACATCATCCCGGGCAGCGACAGCAGGCCGCCCGCGGCAACGCTGCCGAATCCGGTCCGGCCCAGCACGCGCGCGACCCAGTGCGCGGGCAGCAGCGCCTGCACGGCCGAGCCGAGCAGCAGGCCGAGCACCATCGCCTGCCAGATCGCCTTGCCGTACGCCCAGGCGTAGTCGAGCGCGGCCTTCAACGACGGCTCGGGGGCGCTCGCCGACGTGCCCATCAGGATCGACTGGCCGATCGAATGGTGCTCGGCGGCGACGAACGCCTTGTTGTAGTACGGAAACCATTTCACATAGAACAGCCCCGCGACCGCGATCAGCAGGAAGGTCATCCAGCCGAGCGCCGGATTGGGTTGGGTGCGTGTGGTCGTCATCGTGTAGTCGTCGATTGGTCTTTGTCGGTTTTGGATTGCGTGCCTGCGGCAAGCGCGGCCGATGCGGGCAACCCGGCTCGCGCGAGTTCTGCCAGCAGCGTGCGCGCCTGATCGCGCACGTCGGCGGCGTTGGGCCGGAACGTGAACGTCAGCGCCCGGTTCGGCTTGTTGTAGACCGCGCGGTAGGTTCGTGCGTAGGCGGGATCGTAATGCCTGTCGATCAGTTCGGTGAACAGTTCGGCGCGCGCGTTCGCATCGATCAACGCCTTCCAGTGCGTCACCTGTTCACGGCTATGCAGGCCGATCAGCCGATGAAGTTGCGCCTTGAACGCGTCCGGTTCGTCGAACAGGTGCGCGTAATCGTCGAGAAGGAACGCGATCCGTTCGTCGTGCGCCGCCTCGACATGTACCCACGGGCCGGCATGAAACGCTTCGATCAGCGCGATCGGCAACTGCACGAGCCCGATCCTGCGGCTTTCCGATTCGACGAACACCGGCCATTCGGGGTCGAAACGTGCAAGCGTTTCGACGAGCCCCGAATCGAACCCCTTCTGCGCGGGCTGCGGCTTGCCCGGCAGCGCGCCGAGCAGCGAGCCGCGATGGCACGCGAGCGCCTCGAGATCGAGCGTCTGTGCGCCTACGTCGCGCAATGCGTTCAGCAGGCGCGTCTTGCCGCAGCCGGTATGGCCGACGAGCGCGATGTAGCGAAAGCGCGTCGGCAGCGAATCGAGCGTCGCGCACACCGACTGGCGGTACGACTTGTACCCGCCGTCGAGCTGGCGCGCCTTCCAGCCGATCAGGTTGAACCAGGTCGTCATCGAACCCGAGCGCTTGCCGCCGCGCCAGCAGTAGATCAGCGGCCGCCAGTTGCGCGGCCGGTCGGCGAACGTCGTGTCGAGATGGCGCGCGATGTTGCGCGCGACCATCGCCGCCCCGACGCGCGTCGCCTCGTACGGCGATACCTGGCGGTACATCGTGCCGACGAGCACGCGCTCCTCGTTGCTGAGCACGGGCGCGTTCAGCGCGCCGGGGATATGATCCTCGGCGAACTCGAGCGGCGTGCGCACGTCGATGATCTCGTCGAACTCGCCGGCGCGATCGAGGGTGACAATCAGGTTCTTCAATTTGGCGTCGAACAGGGGCGATGCGGCTCGAAGAGCCGCATGGGCACGGAAGGCGGATTGACGATTATCTCACGGCCGGCGTCTCGGGCCGCGCTCGGCCGTCGGCGGCGTCGATGCAACCCGCATCGCGTCGATCAGGTGGTCGCGGAACGCACGTACCGACGCGGGCAGATCGCGCCCCGCCATCGTCTGCACCTGGATGCTGCGCTCGCGCAGCTGCGGGTTCGTCACGGGCACGACGACGAAACCGTCCGCATCGAAACGGTCGCGTACCGACAGCAGCCCCGTGAACATCACCGCCCCCGTGCGCCGCGCGTAGCCGTACATCGCCGCCGTGTTGTTGCTCGTCAGTTCGGGCTCGAGCAGCAGCCCGTCGAGCGCACACGCAATGTCGATCAGCTGGCGCACCGTCGTGCCGGCCTCGGGCAGCACATGCGCGTGCCGCGCGACATCGGCGAGCGACACCGCGTCGCGCGTCGCGAGCGGATGATCGTGCCGCACCAGCGCGAAGACCGGCGCGCGCTCGGTATGCTCGACGCGCACGCCCTTCTCCGGTGCAAGACTGAACGTCAGCGCGATGTCCGCATCGCCGTCGCGCACGCGCCGCGTCGCTTCCGCCGGCGACACGACCCACATGGTGAAATCGACGCCCGGGTGGCGCGCCTTGAAGCTTGCGAGCGCGCCGGGCAGAAAATCGATCGCGAACCCTTCGGAACACGCGATCTTCAGCAGGCTGCCGTGCAGCGCGTCGAGGCCGCCGATGTCCTTCATCACGTGCTCGGCTTCCAGCAGGCTGCGCTGCGCGAACGCCAGCAGCCGCTCGCCGGCCTCCGACAGCGCCATCCCGCGCGGCCGCCGCTCGAAGAGCGGCGCGCCGAGCTCGCTCTCGAGCTTCGCGATCTGCCGGCTGATCGCCGACACGGCCACGTGCAGCCGCGCGGACGCGTCGCTGATCGAGCCGGTGCGCGCCACTTCGACGAAATACCGCAACGCCAGGCCATGCAGGAAAGCCGCCATCGTTCTGTCTCCGCGCCGCATCCGGCCGCGCCGCTTTGCCTTTTCGGCAAAGAAAGGTTCGAAATTCGATCATTGTGACAAAAAAAACGACTTCCTAGAATCGATCGCACTTCACGTTGCATGCGCGGTCCGCGCGTGTAGCGCCCCCGTCAGAGGAGATACGACTTGAGCCGTACCGCCGCCATCCAGCACGCGCTGAACCAGTTCGAATCCGGCGCGTTCTTCACGACCCTGAGCCGCCGCGTCGGCCTGCGCACCGAAAGCCAGGACAGCGGCAACGACGCCGCGCTGCGCGCGTACCTGACCGACGAGATCGCACCCGAGGCCGCCCGCCTCGGCTTCACCTCGCGGATCGTCGACAACCCCGTCGCTGGCGGCGGCCCGTTCCTGCTCGCGTCGCGCCATGAAGACGATGCACTGCCGACCGTGCTGATCTACGGCCACGGCGACGTCGTGCGCGGCTACGACGCGCAGTGGCGCGCGCCGCTGTCGCCGTGGACGCTGACGGCCGACGGTGACCGCTGGTATGGCCGCGGCAGCGCCGACAACAAGGGCCAGCACACCATCAACCTCGCCGCGCTCGCAAGCGTGCTCGACGCACGCGGCGGCCGGCTCGGCTTCAACGCGAAACTGCTGATCGAAATGGGCGAGGAAACGGGGTCGCCGGGGCTCGACGCGCTGTGCCGCCAGGCGCGCGACGCGCTCGCGGCCGACGTGCTGATCGCGTCCGACGGCCCGCGCATCGCCGCCGCGCGCCCGACCGTGTTCCTCGGCTCGCGCGGCTCGGTCAACTTCAAGCTGAGCCTGCGCGCCCGCGACGGCGCACACCATTCCGGCAACTGGGGCGGGTTGTTGCGCAATCCGGCGATCGTGCTCGCGCATGCGCTTGCGAGCCTCGTCGACGCACGCGGCGCGATTCGCGTCGAGGGACTGCGCCCGCCGCCGATCCCGGCCGCCGTGCGCGACGCGCTCGCCGACCTTTCCGTCGGCGGCGGCCCGGGCGACCCGGCCCTCGATGCCGACTGGGGCGAGCCCGGCCTCACCGCGGCCGAGCGCGTGTTCGGCTGGAACACGTTCGAGATCCTCGCATTCAAGGCCGGCAATCCCGAGCATCCCGTCAACGCGATCCCGCCCGTCGCGTACGCGCACTGCCAGTTGCGTTTCGTCGTCGGCACCGACTGGGAAGCGCTGCATGCGCACCTGCGCGCGCACCTCGACGCGCACGGGTTCACCGACATCGAAATCGACGTCGAACGCGGCGCGCCGGCCACGCGTGTGCCGCCGGACGATCCGTGGGTCCGCTGGGCCGTCGCGTCGCTGGCGCGCACCACCGGCAAGAAGCCCGCGATCCTGCCGAATCTCGGCGGCACGCTGCCGAACGAGGTGTTCGCCGACACGCTCGGGCTGCCGACGCTATGGGTGCCGCACTCGTACCCGGCGTGCTCGCAACACGCACCCGACGAGCACCTGCTCGCGAGCGTCGTCAGCGAGGGGCTGCAGATGATGGCCGGCCTCTTCTGGGATCTCGGCGACGACGCGCCGCCCGTTCGCCGCGCGGCATCCGCCGCGGCCGGCGCTGCCCTGTAACGCGCTTTGCTCCTTTCTCGGGACCTGCCCATACGATGAACACGACCACCCTGACCTCGCAGGACGCCGCCCGCCCCAGCGCGGCGAAGATCCGGCGCATCATCTTCGCGGCGTCGATCGGGAACGCGCTCGAATGGTTCGACCTGATCGTCTACGGTTTCTTCGCGGTGACGATCGCCAAGCTGTTCTTCCCCGCGACGAGCGAAGCGACGTCGCTGATGCTGACGCTCGGCACGTTCGGGCTGTCCTACCTGATCCGGCCGATCGGCGGTTTCGTGCTCGGTGCCTATGCGGACCGCGCGGGCCGCAAGGCATCGCTGCTGCTGTCGATCGCGATGATGATGGCCGGCACGTTGCTGATCGCGCTGATGCCGACCTACGCGTCGATCGGCATTCTCGCGCCGCTCGGGATCATGCTGTCGCGGTTGATGCAGGGCTTTTCCGCCGGCGGCGAATTCGCGAGCTCGACCGCGTTCCTCGTCGAACACGCGCCGCAGCGGCGCGGCTTCATGTCGAGCTGGCAGTTCGCGAGCCAGGGCCTCGCGACGCTGCTCGCGTCGGGCTTCGGCGCATTGCTGACGGCCACGCTGACACCCGCGCAGCTCGAAAGCTGGGGCTGGCGCGTGCCGTTCCTGTTCGGGCTCGCGATCGGCCCGGTCGGGCTGTATATCCGCCGTTATGTCGACGAAGGCGTCGAGTTCAAGACGCAGGCGCGCTCCGAAGCGCCGGTGCGCGAGCTGTTCGCGGAGCAGAAGGTGCGGGTGCTGCTGTCGATCGGCGCGCTCGTGATCTCGACCGCGATCAACTACATGATCCTGTACATGCCGACTTACGCTATCAAGCAGCTCGGGCTGCCTGCGTCGACCGGATTCGCGGCAACGCTCGCGACCGGCTTCGTGCTGACGCTCGTCACGCCGGTCGTCGGCCATCTGTCAGACAGCACCGGGCGCATCCGCATGATGGCGGCCGCGGCACTGCTGATGCTCGTCACCGTGTGGCCGACGTTCGCGTGGCTGACACATCACGCGTCGTTCGCGACGATGCTCGCCGCACTGGTCTGGATCGGCGTGCTGAAGGCGATGTACTGCGGCACGCTGCCGGCGCTGATGGCCGAACTGTTCCCGTCGCAGACGCGCGCAACGGGGCTCGCGGTCAGCTACAACACGGGCGTCACGTTGTTCGGCGGCTTTGCGCCGTTCATGATCACCTGGCTGATCAGCGCGACCGGCAACCGGCTGTCGCCCGCGCTCTATCTGATGGGCTGCGCGGTGCTGAGCCTCGCCGCGCTGTTCGTCGCGCGCACGCGGCTCAAGATGCGATAACCCGGGCAGCGGCAGCGCATCGCTGCGCCGCCGGCGCGGCCCGTCGCGGCATCGCTGCCGCCCGGGCCGCGCGTCGTTTACGGCGCCGGGTTCGGCTGCCGTTCGTGCAGCGCGTCGATCTCGGCAAGGATCTCGTCGGACAGTTTCACGTCGATGCTGCCGATGTTCTCCTTCAACTGCTCGAGCGACGTCGCGCCGACCAGGTTGCTGCGCACGAACGGCCGGCTGTTGACGAACGCGAGCGCGAGCTGCGCGGGCGACAGCCCGTGGCGCTGCGCGAGCGCGACGTAACGCGACGTCGCCTCGACGGCCTGCGGCTTGCTGTAGCGCTGGAAGCGCTCGAACAGCGTGATGCGCGCACCGGCCGGACGCGCGCCGTTCTCGTACTTGCCGGACAGCCAGCCGAACGCGAGCGGCGAGTACGCGAGCAGGCCCACGCCGTCGCGATGCGTGAATTCCGACAGCCCGTTCTCGAACGTGCGGTTCAGCAGGCTGTACGGATTCTGGATGCTCGCGATACGCGGCAGCCCGAGTTTCTCGGCCGCGCGCAGGAACTGCGCGACGCCCCACGGCGTTTCGTTCGACACGCCGATCGCGCGCACCTTGCCGGCCTTCACGAATTCCGCGAGCACACCGAGCGTTTCCTCGATCGGCACCGTGTAGGCGTCGTCGACCCACGGATACGCGGGACGGCCGAACGTCGTCGTGCTGCGATCGGGCCAGTGCAGTTGATAGAGGTCGACATAGTCGGTCTGCAGCCGCTTGAGACTGCCGTCGAGCGCTTCGGTCAGGTTCTTGCGATCGAACTGGTTGCCCTCGCCGCGGATATGGCGCGGGTTGTGCGGCTGCCGCGCGGGGCCCGCGATCTTCGTCGCGAGCACGATGCGCTCGCGCTGCGCACGATGCTGAGCGAGCCAGGTGCCGATGTACTGCTCGGTGCGGCCTTGCGTGTCGGGCTTCGGCGGCACCGGATACATCTCCGCGGCATCGATCAGCGTCACGCCCTGCGAGATCGCGTAGTCGATCTGCTCGTGCGCGTCGCGCTCCGAGTTCTGTTCGCCCCACGTCATCGTGCCGAGCCCGATCAGGCTGACCTCGATGCCCGAATCGCCGAGTGTGCGGTATTCCATGCTGTTCCTGTCGCGTCGGTGGAAAGCAGAAACGCTATCACATTGAAGCGACCGCTTCAGATGTGCGCCGCGCACGCTTACAAGCCGCCTTCGACGCCGCCCGGCGCGTCCCCCGCGGGCCCGAACGGCAGCGTTGCGGCCCGCCGTTACTGCGGCCGCTGGATAAAGCAGGTCGCCGACGCATGCGCGACGATCTTGTCGTCCGGCGTCTTCAGCGTCCCCTCGGCGACGCCCAGCGAACGCGACAGGTGAATCACGCGCCCTTCCGCGACCAGATCGACGTCGCGCGGCACCGGCCGCAGCATCTTCACGTGCAGGTCGACCGTGCCGTAGCCGACGCCCGCGTCGAGCATCGAATGCACCGCGCACCCCGTGACCGAATCGAGCACCGTCGCGGCGAACCCGCCATGCACGCCGCCGAGCGGATTCAGGTGACGGCCGTCCGCCCGCGCGGAAAACTTCACGTAACCGAGTTCGACGTCGAGCGGGCGCATCGGAATCGTCTCGGAAATCGACGCGAGCGGCGCATCGCCCGAGACGGCTGCGCGCAGCAGATCAAGACCTGACAGGGAAAGCGGATTCATCGGGTTGTCTCCGGGTTGAAAGCGCGTCGCCGCGCGAGTAAGTTCTAAATTGGAACTCATTATTGACAACGATGCCGGCCGTTGTCAACGCAGCCGCGCCTGTGACAATCGAAGGCGGGTTCTATAATCGAACCCGCTATTTCGCTGAACCGCAGCAAGACGCAAGAGACTCGACGATGAAATGGGATGACATCGGCACGCTGAACTGTTCGGTCGCGCGCGCGCTCGCCGTGCTCGGCGACCGCTGGACCATGCTGATCCTGCGCAACGCGTTCCTCGGCTGCCGCCGCTTCGATGCGTTCCAGACCCAGCTTGGCCTCACGCGCCACGTGCTGGCCGAACGGCTCGCGCGGCTCGTCGACGAAGGCGTGCTGGTCAAGCGTGCGTATCAGGAGCGGCCGCCGCGCTTCGAATACCGGTTGACGGACAAGGGCCGCGACCTCTATCCGGCGCTGCTGGCGCTGACGGCATGGGGCGATCGCTGGAAGGACGACGGCCAGGGGCCGCCGGTGCAATTGCGCCACCGTACCTGCGGCCAGCTGATGCATGCGGTCACCGTTTGCTCGGCCTGCGGCGAACCACTCGATGCGCGCGACGTGCAACCCGAGCCCGGCCCCGGGTGGATCGCTGCGCGCGAAACCGGCACGCCGACAGTCGAGGATTGACGCGCGACGCAACTTCACTGCATCGGCTCTGCACGAATGAACATCGCGCGCGACATCGCGTCGCGATACGCGCGTGACCGCGCTGCTACGTCTGCGTTACACTCACGGCCCGCTGTCTCGAAATTATTCGCTGTCCAAGATGTTGTCGCGCAATCGCCTCGCCGCTGCCTGTCTCGCCGCCTCCCTGCTCGCCACACCCTTCGCCGCCTTCGGCAAGACGCAAAGAGAATCGCTGCTCCAGCAGGCGATCGACCTCGTGTCGCGATGGCTGCCGACGCCCACGCATGAAGCGCCCGCGACGCAGGTGGTCGAATCGGCGTTCTCGCCCGACGGCGGCGCCGAGGCACTCGTGCTGAAAGCGATCGGCGCCGCGCGCAGTTCGATCCGCGTGGCCGCGTATTCGTTCACGTCGCCGCCCGTCACGCGCGCACTGCTCGACGCGAAGCGACGCGGCGTCAATGTCGCGGTGGTCGTCGACGACAAGGGCAACCGTGCCAAGAGCAGCAAGCAGGCACTGAACCTGCTCGTCAACGCCGGCATCCCGACCCGCACGAT
The DNA here is from genome assembly GCF_056856535.1 of Burkholderia sp. L-4. Taxonomy (NCBI): domain Bacteria; kingdom Pseudomonadati; phylum Pseudomonadota; class Betaproteobacteria; order Burkholderiales; family Burkholderiaceae; genus Burkholderia; species Burkholderia sp. L-4. The sequence continues at coordinate 1,742,221 of NZ_JBXEOX010000001.1, read as the reverse complement.
CGACACCTATGCGATCCACCACGACAAGTACCTCGTGATCGACGCCGAGCACGTCGAAACGGGTTCGTTCAACTATTCCGCGTCGGCGGCCAGCCGCAATTCGGAAAACGTCGTCGTGGTCTGGAACAATCCGCAACTCGCGTCGCGCTACCTCACGCACTGGCAAAGCCGCTTCGACCAGGGCGCGCCGTACCGCTCCAGCTACTGACGCACGCCACGGGCTGGGCGCCGCTTCCCGATACCCCGCGCTCGCACCGCCGTGATGCAGATGATCGGCGAGCGTGACGCGACGCTCAATTCGGCCGAATGGCCAGTCGCCGCTTCACGCCTCGAACGACATGCGCGCCGGACGGCGCATTCAATGGATTTCAGCGATCCGTCCTGTCGCGGCACCGGCCTGCGTGGTCGGGACACAGCGGTTCGCGTGCCCGTCCACGCTGCTTGCCGGCGTCGTCGACACACCAGGCAGCGCATTGCGCACGCAATCCGTGCTGAACGCCAGGGTGTTCTGAACCATCGGGTAAAGAAGATACAGCGCAAATGCGAGATAACCCGCGTACAGAATTCGAACCATGGGGCGGTGGGATGCGAAGAACGATTGGACTCGCCCTATTTACGGCATTGCACCGCGCACCTTGAGACATCGCGCAGCCGATTCTGCATCGTGATGCAACGCAGACGCATGCCACCCGCTTCTCACTGCATCTGCGTCGATCGGGACAGCGTCGGGAATGCCCGTCACCGAGGGGCGGGTTGGCGACGCGCCGAATAATGCGCGATACTGTCCAACATACGATCCCGTGACCGGCCTTGCAGCCGGGACAAGCGACCAGGCCCATGCAAATCGCACCGAAACCGGCCAACGAGGCGGCTCGACTCGACGCGCTGCATTCGCTGTCGATCCTCGACACGCCGCCCGAAGAGCGATTCGACCGCTTGACGCGTCTCGCGCGCCGGCTGTTTGACGTACCGATCGCGCTCGTCAGCCTCGTCGACGAGAATCGTCAGTGGTTCAAGAGCCACGCGGGCCTCGACGCCACGCAAACATCGCGCGACGTATCGTTCTGCGCGCACGCGCTGCTCGCGGGCGACACGATGGTCATCCAGGACGCGCGGAACGACGGCCGCTTCCACGACAACCCGCTCGTCACCGGCACACCGGGCATCCGCTTCTACGCCGGCCGGCCGCTCGCGGCACCGAACGGCGCCCCCATCGGCACGCTCTGCCTGATCGACACGCGGCCGCGTTCGCTCGAACCCGAAGAACTCGCCCTGCTCGGCGATCTCGCCCACATGACGGAACGCGAAATCGCTGCGCTGCATTTCGCGACCACCGACGAACTCACGCAACTGACGAACCGGCGCGGCTTCGAGATCCTCGCCCGTCATGTGCTGAGCCTGTGCGACCGCCTCGGCCGTCACGCGGTGCTGCTGTTCTTCGACCTGAACGGTTTCAAGGCGATCAACGATCGCTTTGGCCATGCCGAAGGCGATCGTGCGCTCAAGACGTTCGCCGACACGTTGACCGGTGCGCTGCGCGACAGCGACGTGATCGCACGGCTCGGCGGCGACGAGTTCGTCGTGCTGCTGAGCGCCACCGATCCGGCCGACGTCGTCGAGCCGGTCGAACGCGTGACGCAGGCGCTCGCCTTGCGCAATGCGGCCGACGCACGCGGCTACGCGATCCGGTTCAGCGTCGGCCACGTCGCGTACGATCCCGCCCGCCATCCGGGCGTGGCCGACCTGCTCGCATCGGCCGATCAACTGATGTACGAGGACAAGCAGCGCGGCAAGATGACCGGCGCGTAACCGCGGCAAGCCGGCCGCGGGTACTTGCCGCCGCCCCGCCGTTCAGCCGCGGGGGCGCCGCTGCGTCAGCTCCCGCAGGGCGGCGCGCTGGCCATGGCCTCCGCGATCTGCTCGGGCGTCAGGTCGCGCTGATGCGTCGCGAGTGACCAGCGATGGCCGAACGGATCCTCGACCTGGCCGTAACGATCGCCCCAGAACATGTCGGCGGCCGGCATCGTGACCGTCGCACCGGCTGCGACCGCCTTCGCGATCGCCGCATCGGTGTCCGGTACGTACAGATGCAGGCAGACCGACGTGCCTTTCAGCGCCTTCGGCCCGAGCGCGCCGTGTTCGGGCATTTCATCCACCAGCATCAGCGTCGAATCGCCAATCGTGAGGCACGCGTGCGCGAGCCGGCCGTCAGGCATTGCCAGGCGAAACTGTTCGACTGCATTGAATGCGCGCTTGTAGAAGTCGATGGCGGCTGTCGCGCCGGCGCAGATCAGGTGCGGCGTCAGCGTGCGCATCCCTTCCGGGATCGGTTTGACGGACGTGGACATGGGTGTCGCTCCTTCAGTCGGTTGTCGTGTCGAAAATCGGGACGGACGCGCGATGCGCACGCCTCCGATGCTACGACGGACGACCACGGCGGAATTCGACACGACGCCCCGCCTATTTTTTGTTTTTTCGCATCGCGGGTCGCGCGAGCGCCCGAATCGGGCGCCGTCACCCCCGCCGTCACCCCATTCGGTCGGCCCGCTCATCAGGCGCGCCGAACTGACGGCGGCATGCCTCCAGCAATCCGGCCACCGCGTCGAGTGGAAGATCGACAAACCGGGCAATCGGCAGCATCACGCCACCCGGCACCCTGGTGCGCGACGAATGCGGCGAGAACTGGTAGCCGATGTAGCGATTTCCGGCCACGCTGATGATCCGGAATTCGGTGACGTCGCGCCATGGCGTGACGGGTTTTTCACGCGCGGCCCCGATCAGCCTGAAGCCTGTCTCGTCGATATGCAGCGCCATCTTGCGCCGCGACGCGAAGAAGAAGGCCGCGCTGGCCAGCGCCAGCATCGCGGCCAGCGCCGCCACGGGCCAGAGTGCCGGATCGGCCGCATAACCGCACAGGCTCGCCACGGCCAGCACCGCACACACCACCGCCCTTCTCTTCAGGCTCCTGCCATCGACCGCCAGCGTCATCGGCAACTGGCCGATGACCGTTCCCTCGGCGGGATCGACATGCAGGCCGGAATCGTCTGTTACGTGTTCGTCGTTCATTACTCGCTGGCTCGCGTCGACGGCAACCGGCCCATCGACGCGGGTGCCCAATCAGGATTCCAGTCTTGCTTACGCGGCATGCGCCCCGCGCCGACGGCGCCGGTCAATTGCACACCTTGACGGTACCGTTGGTCGTGCACTGACCGACGGCCCAGTGACTCTGCCCTGCCAGATGAGGTGCCATGCCCATGCCGCGAATCGGCTCTGCCGGCGACGCTGCCGGCACGGCTGCCGATGCGGTCTCGGGCGACGGCGGCGGAAGCGACGCTTCGGGCGCGGCCTGGCAGGCTGCGAGCGCCAGACAAAGCGCGGATCCCAACGGAGCGATAACAGGCCTGGACATGATCTCGTACGCGTTTGCGCGATTCGATTCGGATACCGGCTCGCCGAACCTCGCGCGCCCCTCCTGACCGTTAGGCGCAACCCGCATGCAGTATGGCGACGATTCGATACTACGCCTCGCGACCAGTGTCGTGCTAGCGGCCGTTCGGCCAGGTTCCGCAGTCGACGCCGCAGCGCGCGCGCCGGTCCGCTCAGATTTGCGGAAGATCGCGCAACGTGCGCGACTCGCTCGTTGCATCGATGTCGAGCTCGATGCCTTCCGACGCGTCGCGATACAGCACGCGTTTCAGCCTGGGCCCGATCGCGGTGGCGTCCGATGCCGAAAAGATCGCGCGGACATCGCTGCCGGACGCAAGCGCGCGTGCCACGTCCGCCACCGGCGCCTCGCTCGGCGTCGCCGCCCACGACCGATCGGCCGGATTCACGGCCGCCCAGCGCACGTGCGTCACGCGCGCGCTGAGCGGATCGATTCGGACACCATTCACCGCAAACATCGACATCGGAATCTCCTTCGGATTTTTCTCGCGGCCCGCCACACGCCTGCGGAAAGCCGCAGTCGGCCGCGGCTATCGCCGACGTTCGCGCGCGGCACGCGATCATGCGCGCGTCGCTGCCCACGCGATTTTCGATGATACATTGGGACGCTTTGCAACCGTCAACAGACAATCGTGTACGGGAGAAACACATGACCGACGCCTGGGGAACCTTCCCTGCCAGAATGGGCGACCATCAGGCTTTCATCAGCTTCAACCACAGCTTCGCGGAAATCGCCGAAGGCGATCCGCGCACGTCGCTGCTCACCGTGCGCGTTCCGTTCGCGCATCCGACGCCCGAAGGCCTGCCGGCCGGCGACGAATTCGCCGACCTGGCAAAGATCGAGGATCTGCTGGACACGGCGATCACCGCGAAAGGCGGCGTGCAGGTCGGCCGCATCACCGTCGACGGCAACCGGGATTTCCTGTTCTACGTGCCGTTCGACGAAGAGGCTGCGGCCGAGATCGTCGACGCGCTGGCCGAACAGACGACCTACGCGCTTCAGTACGCGCACCAGGACGATCCGGACAAGGCATCGTACTGGCAGACCCTATACCCGACCGACGACGACTGGCAGATGATGCGCGACATGCGCGTACTGGATGCGCTGCGGCAGAAAGGCGACGCCAGCGACGTGAGCCGGCGTGTGATGCACTGGGCGTACTTCCCGGACCCGAGCGACGCGCACCAGTTCGCGGACTGGGCCGAAGGGAAAGGCTATCCGGTCGAGTCGGTCGCGCCGACCGAGGACGGCAAGTCGGCCGTACGGTTTTCGCACGAAGGCACGATGGCGCTGGCCGACATCACGCGTCACACGATCGCGATCAATCGCGAGGTGCGTTCACTCGGCGGGGAATACGACGGATGGGAAACCAGCGTCGAACAGGCTGGCTGAGCGGATTGGCATGGCCGTCGCGCACGACGTGACGCGACGCGTCCGGCGCAAAAAACATCCCGGCAGCGTTGTGACACGCCGCCGGGATCAAGGCATCGCCGGCCGAAACCGGCGATGGGCCTGAGGGTTCGCTCAGGCACGAGGAAAACGATGCGTGCGGATCAGGCGAACGGTTGCCGAGGCGCGCCGTGGGTGCCATCGCGCAGCCTGCCGAACGCCTGTCCGGTTCCGCCGACGCGGTCTTCCGGCGTCGGACGGGCAAAAAGCCCCCGCTCCTGCGCGAGCGAGCGGGGAAATAGTTGACCGGGCCGGGGAAGAACGGTCAACCGGCCAAATTGTGATCGCGGGTCACAAGACGGTCTGTGCGGCAACTCACCCTTTGATGACATGCGGCAACGGGCGACAGCCTCATGAGCCGGGCGCGAAATTCCCGGTCGATTGCCGGGCGATACTCGGGTATGTCGACGATTCAGGAAATTTCTGCCTTCATTGAACGGCATGGCCATGCGGCCCACCAGGTCGGCAGCGATTTTGATCAATGTCAGCCGTTACCGGCGTTTTTCTTTTCATGTCTGGTCTTCTATTTTTTTAGTTCACGCGGACGTCCTCGGAATCGGGCCAGTTTCCGGTAAATCACGTGCATTGTCAAAGCAGGTTTATTCTATTTTTCACGCGACGTGATTCCGGCTGCATTTTCTCGCGCCTGATTTTATGAATTGGCGTTTTTCGAACGCAATAGCATAAATCACATCGGAAACGCGGCAACCCGGTTTCATCATCCAGGCGCGCTGCTGGAAAACCAGTCGGCAACCATGTCGATCCAGTCCGGATCGCTGACGATTTCAACGACGGTTGCGCCGACGATTTCGGCAGCCGATGCGTCCGTCGCCACGCCGCCCCCGGAAACCGCCGCACCGGCCTTCGCGATCTCGGTGGATGCGCCGGACCGCGGGTCGGCAAGCCGTTCCAGCCAGTCGACGATATTGGCGCGCGCATCTTTTTCGTCGGCGAAGTCGTTGCGCGCGAGAAAGCGATCGAACACGATCCAAGCGAGCGTCTTGCCACGTGAGTCGGATTCGAGTCGCCAGTCGACGACGGCTGTCCGGCCGGACGCCCTGATTTCGAGCGTCGCGGTGAAGCAGTAATCGAGATACTCGATCTCAAGTTTCGACGACATGATTTGCGCCCGTCACTCCGCCCTCTCCAGTCTCATGACGAACCACGCGTGCCGCATTGCGCGCCACTGCGTGAATCTTGCATGACTGTTACAACGTATGTCCTTCCGGCTGGCAGTATCACGATAGTCTCGCCCCCTGTCGATATCGACTGCCGATGCATGACCGCCGCTACTTTGCCACCGGCTTTCCCTGCCCCTGCGCCTATGCGGCGAGTCGTTCCGTTTTTCCATTCCGCGTATCGACCTGCTCCGTTGCCGTGATCGCACTGCTAAACTCGAACCCAAGAACCCGCTCGCACCACCAGAGGAAAAAATGACACTCGCCCACGCACAACAAAGCGGCGTGGATGTCTGGATTATCCAGCTCCCCGGGCATGCCCCGTATGCCTATACGCACCTCAAGCGGGTATTCTCGTCCGACGACTCGCGACATCGGGTCGTGATGATCGATCTGAAGAAGTTGCTGGCGTGCGCCGACCGCGACACGACGGACTATGTCCTGCCGTCGGTCCAGTACTGGGCCCCGGGAAAAGCCGCGGGTATCCGCACATTCCTCGCTCCGGGTCAGGACAGGATTCCCGACATGCCGTTCATCACGTTTCGCGAGACCAGAGCGCGAACGCTGCTCGGCATTCCCGGCCTGTCGAAAATCGGCGTCGCGTCGTTTCGCAACGGCCAGCATCGGGCGCGCTATCTTGCCCATGCGGGCGCGACGGCGCTGCCCGTCGAGATCCACGAGACCGAGGCTGATTTGCTCGTTCGATATTGCGGCGAGTAACGGCGAAGCGCGTCCGGCTTTCTCACCGATACCGGCAAGCCCTCAGGCGTCGATCGCGTAGATCCGATCGGTGACCTCCGTCGGGCCGATGCGGCTCGTTTCGATACCGGCCAGTTGCCAGCCGTTGTGTTCGTAGAAACCGATCGCTCGCACGTTGCCGTCCAGCACCTGCAGGTGGACCTTGCCCGCGCCGATCGACCGCGCCCACGCACGGACGGCTTCGATCATGCGCTTGCCCGTCCCGCAGCCGTGATGCGAAGGATGGACATGCAGGCAGTCGAGCAGCACACCGAGCGCCGGATCGTCAGGACGTTCCGCACTGACGAAGCCGACGGGCGCGCCGTCCGACTCGGCGATCAGCACCAGGCCCCACTCGTCTTCGTTGCGATCGAGATACTTGCGCCACCGGATCGCGTGCTCTGTCGGCACCTCATCCGACAGATAGGCGGCCGGAAGGATATGGCTGTATGCGCTCTGCCAACTCTGCGTATGCAGGCGAGCGATGAGGGACGCGTCGTGCGCAGTCGCGGCGCGAAGCGTGGTCCGAGTGTCCGACATGGGTTGGCGACTCCTTGTAGCGTGTTCTATCGATCGGTATGTGTCGTCGCAAAATATACCGTGCCTTGCGAAATGCCTTTCTCGGTGACGCATCGCGGGGGTATCGCTGCATATGCAAAAAAAATCCCGGCGCCTTCATGGGTCGTCGGGATCGAACGGCCCTGCAAAGCATGAGGGCACGAGGAAGGCGATACATTACACCCATGAAAGACTGTTGCGCTTTGTCGGTTGGCGCCAAGTCCCTGTTCCATTCCGCCAATCCAGCCCTCGATGGAATGCCGTAAACGAAAAAAGCCTGCTCGCGCATCACGCGAGCAGGCAAGAAAACGGATCAGCATTCGAGGCACGAGGGCTGTCCAGGAGAGATAACGGCACTGCGCGCGCAAACCTTAGCGGAAAGCAGCGGCGCATGCGAACGCGTGCGGACGTTGTCTGCGCAACGACCGGGAAACGCGAAGTGATTCGAGCGCGGGCCTTCCGAGATATCCCCGATTTGCGCCGCCCGGGCGTCGGACCGATTACCGGTCGCGCTGTGCAATATGCAATACGAACGCCAGAAAGCAAAAAGCCCGGCTCATTGAACCGGGCTTTTTGCTTGAATTCGTTGGGGTGGCTGATGGGACTCGAACCCACGACGACAGGAATCACAATCCTGGACTCTACCAACTGAGCTACAGCCACCACTGATACTGCTTACTTTGCTTCGCTGTTTTGTTTCAGCAGCGAAGAACAAGATTATACGAAGACTTTTGAATCTTGCAAAGCCTTTTTTTCAAAAATTTCTTCGGCTTCGTTCAGATGCGCGCGCGCCTCGTCAAACACGGCCAGATCGCCGCGCGCGAGCTTCTTGTTGTCGGACAGCACGCGGCGCCAGCCACGCGCGCCCGGCATGCCGCGATACAGTCCGAGCGCGTGCCGAACGATCGCGCCGAGATAGGTCCCACGCTTCAGTTCGGCCGCGCAATACTCGATCAGCTGCGCCTCGGCTTCCTCGCGCGTCGGCACCGCTGCGGTCGACCCGTAGAAGCGCGTATCGACTTCGGCCAGCACAAACGGGTTGTGATACGCCTCGCGACCCAGCATCACGCCGTCGACATGTTCGAGGTGCTGCGCAACCTCGTCGAGCGTCGTGATGCCGCCGTTGATGACGATCTCCAGCGACGGAAAATCACGCTTCAACTGATACGCATAGTCGTACTTGAGCGGCGGGATCTCGCGATTCTCCTTCGGCGACAAACCCTTCAGGATCGCGTTGCGCGCATGCACGACGAACGTTTCGCAACCGGCCTCGGCCACCGTGCCGACGAAGTCCCGCACGAACGCGTAATCTTCGACCGCGTCGACACCGATCCGGTGCTTGACCGTGACCGGCACCGACACCGCGTCGCGCATCGCCTTCACGCCGTCGGCAACGAGCTGCGGCTCGTTCATCAGGCACGCGCCGAACGCGCCGCGCTGCACACGTTCGGACGGACATCCGCAATTCAGGTTGATTTCGTCGTAGCCCCACTGCTCGCCGAGCTTCGCGGCGCGCGCGAGATCGTCACGCTCGCTGCCGCCCAGTTGCAGCGCGATCGGCGATTCGCTCGGCGTGAACGCAAGATGCCGCTGCGCGTCGCCGAACAGCAGCGCGCCCGTCGTGATCATCTCCGTATACAGCCACGTGTTGCGCGTCAGCGTACGGTGGAACGACCGGCAATGACGGTCGGTCCAGTCGAGCATGGGCGCGACGGAAACGCGGCGGGGAGGAAGCGAGGACGAAACGGACATGGAATTCGGGCAACAGGCCAGCCGGCACGGGAACAACCGGTTATTTTACCGCAACCGGGGCCACTCCTGCCGGCGCTCCGCTAGCCGCCCTCGCCCAGCTCCGCATCGACGGCCCGGCGCGCCTCGTCGAGCACGCGCTCGATCACGCGTCGCTCGGTCAGCAGCATCCCGTTGACCTTGACGAGCCGCCAGTCGATCCGCACGGCATCGCCTTGCAGCACGCGGTAGTGCGCATGCTCGCCGTCCCAGACCTGCTCGGTCTTCACCTCGATCTCGAAACCGCGGTACGGCTCGCTGAAATCGCCGAGGTCGCTGCCTTTCGGTTCCATCGCACGCTCCATGGCGACGCGGCGCCAGGCCGCCCGGGCAGCCGGCGCCGGGCGCTCAATCGTATTCGTTGGACAAAAAGGATTTGCCGTCGGTCGTCAGGTCGACCCGGTCGGCCGTCGCCTGATAGATCAGCCCCTCGTTCAGCAACGCATAGACAACGTCGTCGAACGCAGCGGGAACCGGCCGGCTTTCGCCGAACTGGTCGATCCACTTCAGCGCTTCGATGGCTTCAGGGGAAAGAATGGGGGTCATGCGTTGGCCTCCGGCGTCGTGTCGCTCCATCCTAGCACTTCGTCCGGACGCCGAATACCGAGGCATGCGCGCTGCGGGAACGCCGATGCGGCGCGGCGGGCGCACTGCCCGCCGGCGCCGCATCGGAGCAGGACACGCGCGGTCAGAGACGCGCGATCGAGACTTCGGTGGACTTCACGAGCGCGACGACTTCCGCGCCGACCTTCAGTTCGAGTTCGTCGACCGAACGGGTCGTGATCACCGACGTGACGATGCCGAACGGCGTCTCGACGTCGACTTCGGAGACCACGGACCCGCGAATGATCTCCTTCACCTTGCCCTTGAACTGGTTACGTACGTTGATTGCAGTGATGCTCATCGGGATGATCGCTCCGAAGAAAAAAGTCTCAAGACGGGCGGCCGGAGCCGCCCGGAATTAAACGGCCCAGCGGATCTGCCCGACCGGTCGAACCTTGTCTGCCTCATGCTCCGCGTCCTGATCGACCGCACCGGGCCCGCCGGCAAGCACGCGCTTCAGCACGCGATCCTCCAGCGCCGCGAATGCGGCCGAGGCGCGGGCGCGCGGCCGGTCGAGCGGCACGGGCTGATCGAGCGCCACACGCCCCTGCTCGATCAGCAGGATGCGGTCGCCGAGCGCGACGGCCTCCTGCACGTCGTGCGTGACGAGCAGCGCGGTGAACCGATGCTCGCGCCACAACCGCTCGATCAGCGCATGCATCTCGATGCGGGTCAGCGCGTCGAGCGCGCCGAGCGGCTCGTCGAGCAACAGCAGTTGAGGCCGGTGCACGAGCGCGCGGGCCAGTGCAACGCGTTGGCGCTGGCCGCCCGACAATTGCGCGGGCCAGTCGTTGGCCCGCTCCAGCAGGCCGACTTCATCGAGCACCGCGCGCGCCTGATCGCGCGCGCCGCGCCCGAGGCCCAGCATCACGTTCTGCAGCACGGTCTTCCACGGCAGCAGACGCGCATCCTGGTACATGATCCGCGTGTCGAGCACGCCGCCGCCCTCGCCGCGCGTCACGAGCGCGCCGCTGCTCGGCTGCTCGAGCCCCGCGACGAGACGCAGCAGCGTCGATTTCCCGCAGCCGCTGCGGCCGACGATCGCGACGAAGCTGCCGCGTGCGATACCGAGCTCGACGTTGTCGAGCACCGTGCGTGCGCCGAAGCGCTTGCTGACGCCCGACAGCGTCACCGCGTCGTCGGGTGCCGGGCTGTCCGCGCGTCGTCGCGCGAGCGGCACGACCGATGCACCGCCGTCGCGCTCGAGAATCGCCGCGTCGCGCGCATCGCCGTCCGCGACGCGTGCCTGTGCCAGTTCGACCTCGAGATCCGCGCCGGCGAGCGGGCCGTAGGCGGCCGCCGAAGTGGTCGCATTCATGCCTTTGCTCCTGATTGATAAGCGGGATGCCAGCGCAGCGTCACGCGCTCGAGCCATTTCGCCAGCACGTCGGCCAGCTTGCCGAGCACCGCGTACAACAGGATGCCGACCACCACCACGTCGGTTTGCAGGAATTCACGCGCGTTCATCGTCATGTAGCCGATGCCCGACTGCGCGGAGATCGTTTCCGCGACGATCAGCATCACCCACATCAGCCCGAGCGCGAAACGCACGCCGACGAGGATCGAAGGCAGCGCACCGGGCAGGATCACGTCGCGGTACAGCGCGAAGCCGCGCACGCCGTAACTCTTCGCCATCTCGATCAGGTTCGCGTCGACCGAACGGATCCCGTGATACGTGTTGATGTAGACCGGGAAGAACACGCCGAGCGCGACCAGGAACAGCTTCGCCTTCTCGTCGATGCCGAACCACAGGATCACGAGCGGAATCATCGCGAGCGCCGGAATGTTGCGGATCATCTGGATCGTCGAATCGAGCGCGACCTCGGCCGCCTTCGACAGGCCGGTCGCGAGCCCCAGCGCGAGGCCGACGCCGCCGCCGATCGCAAAGCCGAACAGCGCGCGCCACGTGCTGACCTTCACGTTCGCCCACATTTCACCCGACGTCACGAGCGACCAGGCCGCGCGGACGACCGCCACCGGTTCGGGCAGCACGCGGGTCGACAGCCAGCCGGTGCGCGCACCGACCTCCCACGCCACCAGCAACGCGAGCGGCACGAGCCACGGCGCGACGCCGCGCCAGGCACGGGCCGCCACGACGGCGCCCGTCGTCGACGTTTTCGTTGTCATCGCAGGCCTCCTGTCGCTCAGCTCTGCGCGGCTTTCGGCAGATAGTTGTTGCCGACGATTTCGCCGAACGGCCCCGACAGCGGGCCGGTCGCCTTCTCCGCGCCCTTGCCCTTGATCAGCGGGAACACGAGCTCGGCGAAGCGATACGACTCCTCGAGGTGCGGATAACCGGACAGGATGAACGTCTCGATGCCAAGATCCGCGTATTCGCGCATGCGTTCCGCGATCTGCTCGGGATTGCCGACGAGCGCCGTGCCCGCGCCGCCGCGCACCAGGCCGACGCCGGCCCACAGGTTCGGGTACACCTCGAGCGCGTCGCGGCCGCCGCGCTTGCCGCCGTGCAGCGCGGCCATCCGGCGCTGGCCTTCCGAATCCATGTTCGCGAACGCCTGCTGCGCACGCGCGATCGTGTCGTCGTCCAGACGGCTGATCAGGCGCTCGGCGTCACGCCACGCTTCGTCCTCGGTTTCACGCACGATCACGTGCAAGCGGATGCCGAACTTGATCTTGCGACCGCGCGCCTCCGCGCGGGCCCGGATGTCGGCGATCTTCTTCGCGACGGCCTCGGGCGGCTCGCCCCAGGTCAGGTAGGTATCGATGTGATCGGCCGCAATCGCGTGGGCGGCCGGCGACGAACCGCCGAACCACAGCGGCGGATGCGGACGCTGCACGGGCGGATAAAGCGCCTTGCCGCCCTTCGACTGCAGGTGCTTGCCGATGTAGTCGAAGCCGCCGTTGTCGTGCGACGCGGCCAGCAGCCCGCGCCAGATGTTCAGGAAATCGTCGGTAATCTCGTAGCGCGTGTCGTGATCGGCAAACAGGCCGTCGCCTTCGAGTTCGGCCGCGTCGCCGCCCGTCACGACGTTGATCAGCAGGCGGCCGCCGGACAGGCGGTCGAACGTCGCGGCCATCCGTGCCGCCAGGCCCGGCGACGCGATGCCGGGACGCACGGCGACCAGGAATTTCAGGCGCTGCGTCGCCGGGATGAGGCTCGACGCGACCACCCACGCATCCTCGCAGGAACGGCCGGTCGGCAGCAGCACGCCTTCGTAGCCGAGCGTATCGGCCGCGACGGCGACCTGCTTGAAGTAATCGTAATCCGCGGCGCGCGCACCTTCGGCCGTGCCGAGATAGCGGCTGTCGCCATGCGTGGGGATAAACCAGAACACATTCATCTGCTGCTCCTGCTTGACTGTCACTGCCGAAATTTGGAAAAGACATCGCCCTGCTCGCGTCGCGGATGCGCGGCGCATGCATGGTGTGCGTTCGATTCGGGATAGCTCGCCGGTCAGGCCGCGCGGCGGGCGAGGACGCGATTGCACGGCTGTTTCTGGGAAATCAGTCTAGGGATCGGTGCAGGGCTTTGGAACGATTTTTTTGAGCTTAGGTTTTCCGCTTTCGTGATTAGCACGACGCTGGAGCGAATATCGCCGCGGACGGGCCCTATAATGGCGCACCTATCCGAATAACTCCGCGCGTCCGGCCCCGGCCGTGCGCGCCTGCGGTGCACTCATCGATGCAGAAAGTCATCCTGCCATTCCTGTCCGGCTTCCTGGCCGCCCTGTTCTTCCGCGAGGCGACGCTCGCGCTCCTTCACACCGCCGACCTGATCGCCGCAACCGGCTTCTCGACGCAGCCGTTCGCGCCGCTCGGCATTCCTGAATTTGTCGCGAATGCGCTGATCAGCGCATGCTGCGCCATTCCGATGGCGTGGCTGCTGCGCGTATCGCCGGAACGCGAGGCATCGTGGATCGGTGCGCTCATATTCGGCGGCATCGTGCTGACGGCCGCCCGCGTGTTCGCGATCGATCCGCTGCGCGGCATCTGGCCGTCGGGCAACATGATGCCCGTGCTCGCGGCCGGCTTCGCGGCGAACGCGGTGTGGGGCTTCGGCGCGCTCGTGTTCATGCGCGCGTTCATGTCCGACGACGCGGGCGACGAATAACGCACGCTCGGGCGCGATGCCCTTCGATCGCCCTCCGCAAAAAAGGCCGCCTGCATCCGCAGGCGGCCTTTTTGTTTCTGTCTAGCGTGCCGGCCGGCCCGACCGACGTCAGTCCTGCAGATTCCGCAGCGGATGCGTGTCCGGCGCCCACGGGCTGTCGAACATCGCGAGCACGTCGGCGCGATCGACATCGGCGGCCGACTTGAGGCGCCAGGCCGGCCGGTGATCCTTGTCGACGATCAGCGCGCGCACGCCCTCGATCACGTCGCCGCGCGCGAACGTCGAGCGCGTGAGATCGAGATCGCGCCGCAGGCAATCGGCCATCGTCGCGCCGCGTGCGCGTTCGACGACCTCGAGCGACACGGCCATCGACAGCGGAGACAGCTGTTCGCGCATCGCATGGGTCGCCTTTTCGACCCAACCGTCGACAGCCGCGCAATCCTGCTCGGCGTCGAGCGATGCGAGGATCGCGTTGACGTCGGGCTGCGCGAAATGCCGGTCGATCCCGGCGCGCGCATCGGCCAGCGCCGACGTGTCGGGCGTCGGCACGACCTTGTGCGCGGCCGCTGCCTCGGCGACGCAAGCCACCGCCCGCGCACCGCTGTCGATCGGCGCGCTGCGCAGCGTATCGAGCAGTGCCGGCAGCGCGGCATCGGGCAGATAGACGTCGGCGAGTTGCGCGTACAGCGCGTCGGCCGCGCCGAGCGCCGCACCGGTCACGGCGAGATAACGGCCGATCGCGCCGGGCGTGCGCGCGAGAAACCAGCTCATCCCGACGTCCGGGAACAGGCCGATGCGCGTTTCCGGCATCGCCATCTTGGTCGAGTCGGTCACGACGCGCAGGCCGCCCGTATGCCGCGCGGCCTGCGAAATACCCATGCCGCCGCCCATCACGACACCATGCATCAATGCGATGTACGGCTTCGGATACGTGAAGATCGCATGGTTCAGCGTGTATTCCTCGATGAAGAACGTGTCGACCGCGTCGCGGTCGCCGCGCTGCCATGCGTCGTGGAAGAAACGCACGTCGCCGCCCGCGCAGAACGCGCGCGGGTGCGGGCTGTGCACGACGACGGCGACGACTTCGGGATCGTTGCGCCACGCGTCGAGTGCCTGCTGCATCAGCCGGATCATGCCGACCGACAGCGCATTCAGCGCCTTCGGCCGGTTCAGCTCGAGAAAGCCGATGCGGTTCGCGACATACGCGTGGACGTCGGGCCGGGCGGATTCGGCGGTAGCAACGGCGGAAGTGGAATCGGTCATGGAAGTCATCCGGCAAACGGCAGTCGCACGGTCAGTGCGCCTGCATCTTCGAGAACAGGTTCAGTACCACGACGCCCGAGATGATCAGCCCGAGGCCGATCACCGCCGGCAGGTCAGGCACCTGACGATAGAGCAGCATCGCGACGAGCGTGATCAGCACGATGCCGGCGCCCGACCAGACTGCATAGATGATGCCGACGGGCATCGTGCGCAACGTGAGCGACAGACAGTAGAACGCGATGCCGTAACCGGCGACGACGAGCGCCGACGGCCAGAAGCGCGTGAAGCCGTCCGCCGCGCGCAACGCGGACGTGCCGACCACTTCCGCGACGATCGCGATCGCGAGCCATGCATAACCGGGCAGTTGCATCGCTCAGCTCCTGGCGAGGGCCAGCATGGCGTAGTCGTGGCCGAGCTCCGCGCACAGCGCCTCGACGACGAACTCGTGATCCGCGCGCTGCGGCAGCCCTGACGCGGTGATCGAGCCGATCACGCCGGCGCCGGCGACGGTCAGCGGGAACGAGCCGCCGTGCGGCGCATATTCGGCGATCGGCAGCCCGTGCTTGTCCGCGAGCGTGGCGCCGGCCTGCTGCAGGCGCAGGCCGATCGCGTACGAGCTGCGGCGGAAATGCGCGACGACGTTGCGCTTGCGGCGCACCCAGTCGGCGTTGTCGGGCGTCGCGCCGGCGAGCGCCGCGTAGAACAGCGGCTGGCCGAACGTGACGATGTCGATCGCGATCGCATGGCCGCGCGTCGTCGCGAGCGCATGCATCCGGTTGCCGAGCGCCCATGCGCGCGCGGGATCGAAATGGGGAAACACGAGCGCCTGTTCCTGCGCGCCGATCGATTGCAGATCGTGAGCGATGTCCATGAATCCGTCGATACTGTAAAGGGAGCCGCAACGGCGCCGACGCGATCGCGCACGGCCCTGCTGCCGGGATGACGACACAAACCGCTCGATTCTAGCGCACGCGCTCCACGTACCGTCCCTACGAGACGCGACACGCGATTGTCAGAAAGTGCTTGCATGCCCTCGGGTAACTCCTTATAATTCATTTCTTCGACGGACGCGGGGTGGAGCAGTCTGGCAGCTCGTCGGGCTCATAACCCGAAGGTCGTAGGTTCAAATCCTACCCCCGCAACCAACCCGTCCAGCATTCCGCAAAAAGCCCGGCCTCGCGCCGGGCTTTTTGTTTTTCCGCGCCCGGGCACGGCCCCCTTTTCGCGCACGCGCACCTCCGCTTCGCGCGACATGCCGCCCGCATGCGCAGGCGTTCTGGAATGGCGTGCCCCGGTGATACACTCGCATCACCTCGTCCCTTCCACTCGACATGAAATTCTGCTCCGTCTGCGGTCACGAAGTCATCGCGCGCATTCCTCCGGGCGACAACCGCGAGCGCTTCGTCTGCGATCACTGCGGCACGATCCACTACCAGAATCCGCGCAACGTCGTCGGCACGGTCCCGGTCTGGGGCGACCAGATCCTGCTGTGTCGCCGCGCGATCGAACCGCGCTACGGATTCTGGACGCTGCCGGCAGGCTTCATGGAAATGGGCGAAACGACGGCCGAAGCCGCCGCGCGCGAAACGCTCGAGGAAGCCGGCGCACGCGTCGAGGTACAGAACCTGTTCACGCTGCTCAATGTGCCGCACGTGCACCAGGTCCACCTGTTCTACCTCGCGCGGCTCACCGATCCGGGGTTCGAAGCCGGCGAGGAAAGCCTCGAAGTGAAGCTGTTCGACGAAGCCGACATTCCGTGGGACGAGATCGCGTTCCCGACCGTCAGCCAGACCCTGCGTTTCTTCTTCGCCGATCGCGCCGCCGGTGATTACGGCGTGCACACCGGCGACATCTTCCGCTCGCTGCGCAACGGCTGAGCCCGCGCCCCATGGTCCCCTGGCTCGGCCCGGACGATCCGTTTCCGCCCATCGAGCGCGCGCTCGGCCCCGCGACCGGCGCGCCCGGGCTGCTGGCCGCGAGCGCAGACCTGCTGCCGTCGCGCCTCATCGAGGCGTACCTGCGCGGCATTTTCCCGTGGTACTCGGACGGCCAGCCCGTGCTGTGGTGGAGCCCCGATCCGCGCATGATCCTCATGCCGGCCGAATTCAAGGTGTCGCCGTCGCTGCGCAAGACGCTGAAGCGCGTGCTGCGCGATCCCGAATGGGAAGTGCGGGTCGACCACGACTTTCCGGGCGTGATGCGCGCCTGTGCGCAGGCGCCGCGGCGCGGGCAACGCGGCACGTGGATCACGGCCGAGATCATCGACGCGTATACGTCGCTCTACCGCTCCGGCAACGCGCACAGCATCGAGACGTGGCACGACGGACGCCGCGTCGGCGGCCTGTACGGCGTGTCGTTCGGGCGGATGTTTTTCGGCGAGTCGATGTATGCGGACGTGACCGACGCGTCGAAAATCGCGCTGGCCGCGCTCATCGCGCACCTTCGCGAGCAGGGGCTGGAGATGATAGACTGCCAGCAGAATACGTCGCATCTAGCGTCGCTCGGCGGCCGCGAGATCGCACGCAAGGCGTTTGTCGCTCACGTGCGCAGCGCGGTGGCCGAACCGCCGATTCCGTGGCAGTTCGACAAGCGCGTGCTCGCCGCGCTGACGGGCTCCGCCGAGAAGGCGGCGCCCTCCGGGATCGAGCGCTAGCGCGGCACTCCTTCCCTGCATCGAGAGCTGCCCATGACTCACCCGACTGAGCTGCCGCTTTCACCGCTTTCGGCGCTGCAATTCTATGCAACGGCGCCCTATCCGTGCAGCTATCTGGACGGTCGCATCGCGCGCTCGCAAGTCGCGACGCCGAGCCACCTGATCAATTCCGACATCTACACCGAACTCGTGAAGGCCGGCTTCCGCCGCTCGGGCGTGTTCACGTATCGCCCGTACTGCGACGGCTGCCGCGCATGCGTGCCGGTGCGCGTCCCCGTGGGCGCGTTCGCGCCGTCGCGCACGCAGCGCAGGATGTGGAAGCGCCACCGCGCGCTGATCGCGACGGTTTCGCCGCTGCACTACGACGAAGAGCACTACGCGCTCTACATGCGCTACCAGTCCGCGCGCCACGCGGGCGGCGGCATGGATCGCGACAGCCGCGACCAGTACGAGCAGTTCCTGCTGCAGAGCCGGATCAACTCGCGCCTCGTCGAATTCCGCGACCTCGACGCGCCGGGCGGCGAACCCGGCAAGCTGCGCATGGTCAGCATGATCGACATCCTCGGCGACGGGCTGTCGTCGGTTTACACATTCTTCGAGCCCGACGACCGGCATACCAGCTACGGCACCTACAACATCCTGTGGCAGATCGAGCAGGCGAAGAGCCTCGACCTGCCGTACGTGTACCTCGGCTACTGGATCCGCGAGAGCCCGAAGATGGCGTACAAGGCGAACTTCCACCCGCTCGAGGGGCTGATCGACGGCCGCTGGAAGACGCTCGATCCGGAACGGATCGACCTGCCGCCCGTCGACGCGGCGCTGGCCCGCGCGCCGTTGCCGGGCGGGCATTCCGGCTCGGGTTGACGCACGCGGCGGGAGCTACGAAGCGAAGCACGCCCCTGCCGCGCAACTCCCGGTAAAATAGCGGGTTGTCATTCATTCCGGCTGCCCGCCCCATTCCCGTGTTCAGTTCCCTCTATCCGCTGGCCCGCGCATCCCTGTTCAAAATGGATGCGGAAGATGCTCACCACCTCACGCTGCGCGCGCTCGGCGCGGCCGGCCGCACGGGCCTCGCCTGCGCGCTGTCGGCCCGCGTGCCCGACGCACCGCGCACCGTGATGGGGCTCACGTTCCGCAACCCGGTCGGCCTCGCGGCCGGCCTCGACAAGGACGGCGCGGCCATCGACGGCCTCGCGGCGCTCGGCTTCGGCTTCATCGAGGTCGGCACGGTCACGCCGCGCGCGCAGCCGGGCAACCCGCGCCCACGGATGTTCCGCCTGCCGCAAGCCGAAGCGCTGATCAACCGGATGGGCTTCAACAACCATGGCGTCGACCAGTTCGTGAAGAACGTCCAGGCCGCCCGCTATCGCGGCATTCTCGGCCTGAACATCGGCAAGAACGCCGACACGCCGATCGAGCGCGCCGCCGAGGACTACCTGTACTGCCTCGAGCGCGTATACCCGTTCGCGAGCTACGTGACGATCAACATTTCGTCGCCGAACACGAAGAACCTGCGCCAGCTGCAGGGCGCCGGCGAACTCGACGCACTGCTCGCCGCGCTGAAGGACAAGCAGCAGCGCCTCGCCGACCTGCACGGCAAGCTCGTGCCGCTCGCGCTGAAGATCGCCCCCGATCTCGACGACGAACAGGTCAAGGAAATCGGCGACACGCTGCTGCGCCACAAGATCGAAGCGGTCATCGCCACCAACACGACGCTGTCGCGCGCGGCCGTCCAGGGCCTGCCGCATGCGGACGAAGCCGGCGGCCTGTCGGGCCGCCCCGTGTTCGACGCGTCGAACGAAGTGATCCGCAAGCTGCACGCGGAAGTCGGCAACGACGTGCCGATCATCGGCGTCGGCGGCATTTTCTCGGGCGAGGACGCCCGCGCGAAGCTCGCGGCCGGCGCGGCGCTCGTCCAGCTTTACACGGGCTTCATCTATCGCGGCCCGGCGCTCGTGTCGGAATGCGTGAAGGCGATCGCCCGCGAGCGCACCGCGTAATATAGACATAAACAAACTATATTTAATGATCGATAGCGTTTTTGCTATCATCGGCCTCACTATCAGAATCATTGACCCGGACAGGGCAAGGACACACACGATGAAATTTTCGCTGCTGAAGAAGCTGCTGGTTGCCGGCCTGGTCGGCACGTCGTTCGCCGCCGCGACCGCGCACGCGGCCGACCTCCTCGACCAGGTCAAACAGCGCGGCACGCTGCGCGTCGGCCTCGAAGGCACGTTCCCCCCGTTCAACTCGAAGAACCCGCAAGGCGAACTCGTCGGCTTCGACGTCGACATCGCGAAGGCCGTCGCCGCGAAGCTCGGCGTGAAGGCCGAATTCGTGACGACCGAATGGAGCGGCATCATCGCGGGCCTGCAGGCCGGCAAGTTCGACGTGATCGCCAACCAGGTCGGCATCACCGACAAGCGCAAGGAAACGCTCGACTTCTCGCCGGCGTACACGTTCTCGTCCGCGCAGCTGATCCAGCGCAAGGACGACACGCGCGAGTTCAAGTCGCTGGACGACCTGAAGGGCAAGAAGCTCGGCGTCGCGCTCGGCACCAACTACATGGACATGGCGAAGTCGGTGCCCGGCATCGACGTGAAGACGTACCCGGGCGCGCCCGAGTACCTGCGCGACCTCGCCGCCGGCCGCCTCGACGCGGCGCTCAACGACCGCCTGATGCTCGCGTACCTGACGAAGAACGCGCAGCTGCCGCTGCGCCCGGGCGCGAACGTCGGCTCGGCGAACCCGTCGGGCATCCCGTTCAAGAAGGGCAACCCGAAGTTCCAGAAGGCGATCGACGACGCGATGACGCAACTCGAGGCCGACGGCACGTTCACGAAGATCTCGGACAAGTGGTTCGGCATCGACGTGACCAAACCGATCAAGTAAGCACGCCTGCATGTCCCGCCTGACGGCGGGCCGGAAAGGGCGGCATCCGTCACGATGCCGCCCTTTGTTTTATGCGTCCGGTTTATGATTGCGCTTTCGCGCACGCATTCGATTCGTACTCCATGTCGACAACGTCCCTGCTCGTCCAATCGCTGCCGGTGCTCGCCCAGGGCGCCGTCCTGACCGTCAAGTTCGCCATGCTGTCGATGGTGTTCGGCCTGCTTGGCGCCGTCGTGCTCGCGATGATGGGCATCCGGCAAAGCGAAGCGCTCGACGGCTTCGAACGCGTCTGGGTCAACGCGCTCGCGTGGCTCGCGCGCGGGTATGTGAGCCTGATGCGCGGCACGCCGCTGCTCGTGCAGATCTTCGTCATCTACTACGGGCTGCCGAGCCTCGGCATCTCGCTCGACCCGACGCCGGCCGGCGTCATTGCGCTGTCCGCGAACGTCGCGGCTTACATGTCCGAAAGCATGCGCGGCGCCATCAACGGGATCGCGCGCGGCCAATGGCTCGCCGCGTACAGCCTCGGGCTGTCGTGGGGGCAGACGCTGCGCTACGTGATCGGCCCGCAGGCGCTGCGCATCGCGGTGCCGAGCCTGTCGAACAGCCTGATCAGCCTGATCAAGGACACGTCGCTCGTCTCCGTGATCACCGTGACCGAACTGCTGCGCAGCGCGCAGGAAGTGATCGCGGCGACCTATCAGCCGCTGCCGCTCTACCTCGCCGCCGCGGCCGTGTACTGGATCCTGTGCCAGATCCTCGAATGGGTGCAGCGCTGGTACGAAAAGCGCCTGTCGCTGCCGTCGCGGCACTGAGCGCACGCACTCCCGCCGGGGTGCGCATGCGCGCCCCGCCCCCTCTCCTTCCCGCTTACTCGCCCGAATAGCGCACGCCGAGCGCGGCGCGCGCCGCATCGGTCATCGCGATCATCCGCCGCGAATGGTCGTGCGTCATGATCGGGCTTTCCGTTTCGCCCGCGCGCAGCAGGTCGCAAAAATGCGCGGTCTCGTAGTTCAACCCGCCGCCCTCGGCCGGCGCGTCGAGTTCGACGGTACGCCCGTCCGCATAGCAAATCGTCGCGCGCGCCGGGTTCCACCACTTCTCGTGAATCGTCACGTGGCCGCCGGCCGCGGCGATCAGCGCGTCGCCGCGCCCCATCACGTCGAGTCCGCAAAAGAGCTGGGCGATCCCGCCGTTCGCATGCACGCTGTTCAGGCTCGCGAACAGGTCGACGCCCGTCGCGCCGACGCGGCCGAGCGTCTGCACGTCGAGCGCCGCCCCGAGCCAGTCGACCGCGAGAAACGCCTCGTAGATCCCGATGTCGAGCAGCGCACCGCCCGCGCGATCGAGGCGGTAGACGGAGTGGTCGTCCGGCACCGACGACGATGCGCATCCTGCCCGGACGAGCCGGATCTCGCCGATCGGGTCGTTGCGCAGATGCGCGCGCAATTGACGGTACAGCGGAAAGAACGGCGGCTTCATCGCTTCCATGAACAGCCGCCCGGCCTCGCTTGCCGCCTGCAGCACGGTGTCGAGCTGCGCCGCGTTCAGCGTCGCGGGCTTTTCGCACAGCACGGCCTTGCCGGCGGCCAGCGCGGCCAGCGCGTACTGCGCATGACTGTCATGGAGCGTCGCGATGTAGACCGCGTCGATATCGCTCGCGAGGAGCGCGTCGAGGCTCGCGGCAGGCGTACCGCCGCAAGTCCCGCAAAAGGCGGCCGCGGCGTCGGCGCGGCGAGCCCAGGCACCGGCGAGCGTGGCACCCGGCACGTGCGCGAGGCTTTGCGCGAAGCGGCGCGCAATGCTGCCCACGCCGACGATGCCGAAGCGCACCGGGCGATGGTCGTTGTCGTTCATCCTGATCTTCCGTGTCGGTCGTATGACGGTAGCCGGCACGCTGCCGGCCGGCCGTCATGATAAACGGCCCGGCGGCACACGGATGAGCGACACGCGCAACGTCAGGCGCGCACGGGCACGTCGACCGAGAAATCGCGCGAAATTTCGTCGGCGCTGAAATCGATCAGCGCGAGCGACGCCGCCTCGGCCTCGCGCGGGTCGCGCCGCTCGATCGCATCGACGACGCGCGCATGCGCCTTCACCGCGATCTCGTGCGCCCCTTCCTTCTGCACGACGCGCGGGTTCACGAGGCGCACCGCACCGCGCACGATCGCCGCCATCTGCTGGAAGAACTGGTTGCCGCTGGCCTGGACGATCCGCGTATGCAGCAACTCGTCCGCCGTGTCGTAGCCGGAATCCCCCGGCTGCAGCACCTTGAACGCATCGAACGCTTCGCGAATGCCCGCGATGTCGGTCGCCGTCGCACGCACCGCCGCCTGCGCGGTCGCACGTGGCTCGATCAGCATCCGAAACTCGATGACGTCGCGCATGAATTGCGGGTCGGGTTTCGCCCGAAATCGCCAGCTCACGACGTCTTCGTCGATCATGCGCCAGTCGCGCATCGGGCGCACACGCGTGCCGACTTTCGGGCGCACGTCGAGCATGTCGCGCGCAAGCAACATCGACAATGCTTCCCGCATCACCGTACGACTCACATCGAACTCTTTCGACAGCACGTCTTGCGGCGGCAAGATGCCGCCATACTTGTCCTCGACGATACCCGAGACAAGCCCATCCATCACTTTGGCGACCAGTGACCGGTCTTTGCCCTGCTCCATGACACCTCCCCGTGCGTCGATTTGCGAACACCTGCTCCGCAGTTCCGCCGGCCCTGGTTACCACTGTTCTTATGATCTATAAGTTGATGAGTTCGACGATATTCCGCTATCTGGTAAACACCTGACAGGGTTATCCCTCTTTTTTGACGAGGTGATTTATACGGCTAAAAAAAAAGCCCGGGAAGCGCGCTGCGCTTGCCGGGCCCCGATTTCCACAAGATTTAAACCTTCAGTCCATTAATGATCGACAACGCCGTTACGGACTGCTTCTCATTCAGGTTCAGCCAGCCGGATAAACGATCGTTTCAACGCCGTTTTCCGTGCCAAGCAAGCACAGATTCGCGCCGCGCCCGGCGAACAGGCCGACCGTCACGACGCCCGGCCATGCATTCACCTGCGCTTCGAAACCGCGCGGATCGGCGATCTGCAGCCCCTTCACGTCGATGATCTCGTTGCCGTTGTCGGTGATGTACGGTGCGCCGTCCTTCGTCACGCGCAGCACGGGCACGCCGCCGAGCGCGGCGACGCGCCGGCCGATCGCCGTGCGCGCCATCGGCACGACCTCGATCGGGAGCGGGAACGCGCCGAGCACCGGCACGCGCTTGCTGCCGTCCGCGATGCAGACGAACGTGTCGGCCACCGACGCGACGATCTTCTCGCGCGTCAGCGCGCCGCCACCGCCCTTGATCATCGCGCCGCTCGCGTCGATCTCGTCGGCGCCGTCGACGTACACCTGCAGCGAGTCGACCTCGTTCAGGTCGAACACCTTGATGCCGTGCGCTTTCAGGCGCTCGGTCGTCGCGACCGAGCTCGATACGGCGCCGCGATAGCGCGACTTGACGACGGCGAGCGCGTCGATGAAGCAGTTGGCGGTCGAGCCGGTGCCGACGCCGATCACGGCGCCTTCCGGCACGTTCTGGATCACGTAGTCGGCGGCGGCCTGGCCGACGAGGCGTTTGAGTTCGTCTTGAGTCATGGCGTGGTAATGCTGCGGGATTGCGAAAAACCGCCAGTTTACCGGAGTCGGGGGACGGCCCGTGTTTTTCGGCGTGCGACGCGCCGCGTGTTCACGGTGCGCCGGACGCGGGTGCGTTATCCGCCGGCTGCGTGCCGGGGAAGTACTTGTCGAGCAACGCCTGTGCGATCGCGTCGGTTTCGGCGTCCGGATTGCCCGCATAGTCGGACGGGCGGAAATGCATCTGGAACGCGGCGAACACGCGCCGCGTGCGCACATCGAGCATTCCGTCGGTCGGCACGTCGTAGCCGTAGCGTGCGAGCTTGAGCTGCAGTTCACGCACGTCGACCGGCGCGCGCGGGTCGCGGCCGCCGAGCCGCGCGGCCACGGTCGCCTCGTCCGGCCACGCGCCGACACCGGCCTGCGCCAGCGCATGCCACGGGAACAGCGGCCCCGGATCGATCTTGCGTTGCGGCGCGATGTCGCTGTGCCCGACCACGCGTGTCGGTGGAATGCCGTAGCGCGCGACGATGTCCTTCGACAGGTCGATCAATGCGACGACCTGCTCGGGGGGATACGGCTGCCAGGTGCGATTCTGCGGATCGAGCGGGCCGCGGTTCACGTTCTCGATGCCGATCGACACCGCGTTCAGCTCGGTCGTGCCTTGCCATTCACTCACGCCCGCGTGCCAGGCGCGCTGCGCTTCCGGCACGAGCTGATAGACGACGGGCATCCCGCGCTCGATGCGCGGCTGCGGCGGGACGACGTAATGCACGCTGACCGAATCGCCCGTCAGCGTGCGCAACGACTTCGCCTCGTCGCTTTCGGTGTAGTGCATCACGAGAAAGCGAACCCGCGAATCGGCGCCGCGCGCATGCAGGCTCGTGTCGGCGTAGTAGGTCCCGCGTTCGACGAGCGACGGCGACGTGCAGGCCGCCAGCAGGCACAGCACGGCGCAGGAGGCGCCAACACGGAGCAGGGTCATCGGTCGCGGGTTCCGGAGAGCCGCGTGCCGCACCCCATCACGGCACGCGTCGTTCGGGTCATTCGAAGCCCCGCGCGGCTCGCGCGGGACGGGCGGGCGTCAGCCCTTCGCGCGCCGCTGGCGCACGGCCTCGTACAGGCACACGCCGCTCGCGACCGACACGTTCAGGCTTTCCACGCTGCCGGCCATCGGGATGCTCATCACTTCGTCGCAGGTGTCGCGCGTAAGCCGGCGCATGCCTTCGCCTTCGGCGCCCATCACGAGCGCGACGGGGCCGTCGAGCTTGGTCTCGTAGAGCGTCGCCGGCGCCTCGTCCGACGTGCCGATGACCCACACGCCGGCTTCCTTCAGCTCGCGCAGCGCGCGGGCGAGGTTCGTCACCGTGATGTACGGCACCGTGTCGGCCGCGCCGCTCGCCACCTTGGCCGCCGTCGCGTTCAGGCCGACTGCGCGGTCGCGCGGGGCGATCACCGCATGCGCGCCGGCCGAATCGGCGACACGCAGGCACGCGCCGAGGTTGTGCGGATCGGTGACGCCGTCGAGCACGAGCAGCAGCGCGGGACCCTGGATGCCGTCGAGCAGCTCCGACAGGTTCTGCGCAAGCGGCATGTCCTCGACCCGCGCGACAACGCCCTGGTGGCGCTCGGTGTGCGCGAGGCCCCACAGGCGCGTTTCGTCGGCTGCAATCAATCGCACGCCCGCTTCCTTCGCGGCGTGCAGGAAGTCCTGCATGCGGCGGTCGCGGCGCGTCTGGTCGTACAGCACCTCCGCAACCGTCGATGCATCGTGCCGCAAACGTGCGGTCACCGCATGAAAACCGTAAAGAACCTTCAGACGTGACATGACTGGAACAACCTTCGATCAAACGTGCGGCCGCGCGACACGCGCAGCCGCGATCCATGGAAAAGGAAAGCGCCGCGTTGCCGGCCGATGACCGGTGACGCGGCGTCTCTCGATACTGCGGAGCGTGCGCTTGCGACGCCCCGAACGCTCAATACTTCTTGCGGGCGCGAGTCTTCTTCGCGGTCGGCTTCGCGGGCGCACCGCTCCCGCCACCGCCCTTCTTCTTCGCGGCGGCGCGCGCGTCCTTCACCGCGACGCTCGGCGCGCTCGCGGCCTGCTTGCGACGCGGCGCCGACTCTTCCGACGGCGGCAGCGCGCGCACGCGCGGACCGTTGCCGTTGCGATCGGCACCGGCGGCAGCCGGCGCGGGCGACGGACGCGGCGCCTTCACCGGCGTATCGCGCACGAGGCGGAAGTCGATCTTGCGCGCGTCGAGATCGACGCGGCTCACCTGGACGCGCACGCGATCGGACAGGCGATAGCGGATGCCCGTCCGCTCGCCGCGCAGCTCGTTCTTGATCTCGTCGTACTGGAAGTAGTCCGAGCCGAGTTCCGTGACGTGAACGAGCCCTTCGATGAACAGCGTGTCGAGCTGCACGAAGATGCCGAACGACGTGACGCCGTTCACCATCCCGCCGTACTCCTCGCCGAGCTTGTCGCGCATGAAGTAGCACTTGAGCCATGCCTCGACGTCGCGCGACGCTTCGTCCGCACGACGTTCGTTCGCCGAGCAGTGCAGGCCGAGTTCTTCCCAGATCGCCGTGTTCGAGCGCGAGCGGCCGCGCGATTCGTCGTCGGCCTGCTGCATGGCGCGCGCGCGCGGCGACAGCGCGGTGTTCAGCTCGAAGCCGTCCGGCGCCTTCGGCACGTACTTCTTGCCCGACAGGATCGCGTAGATCGCACGGTGCGTGAGCAAGTCCGGATAACGGCGGATCGGGCTCGTGAAGTGCGCGTACGCGTCGTAGGCGAGGCCGAAGTGGCCGATGTTGTCCGGGCTGTAGACGGCCTGTTGCATCGAGCGCAGCAGCATCGGCTGCAGCATCTGCGCATCGGGCCGGTCGCGGATCTGCGCCATCAGCGCCGCGTAGTCGCTCGCATGCGGCTTGTCGCCGCCACCGAGCGACAGGCCCATGCCGCGCAGGAAGGCACGCAGGTTCTCGAGCTTCTCCGGCGTCGGCCCCGCGTGCACGCGGTACAGGCCCGGATGCTTGTTGCGCTTCAGGAAGTCGGCCGCACAGACGTTCGCGGCCAGCATGCATTCCTCGATCAGCTTGTGTGCGTCGTTGCGCTGGCGCGGCACGATCTGCTCGATCTTGCCCTGCGAGTTGCAGACGATGTAGGTCTCGGTCGTGTCGAAGTCGATCGCACCGCGTTTCTGGCGTGCGGCGAACAGCGACTTGTAGACGCCGTACAGATCCTGCAGGTGCGGCAACAGGTCGGCGCGGCGCGCGGCCTCCGGCCCCTTCGTGTTCGACAGCACGGCCGCGACCTCGGTGTACGTGAGGCGTGCAGCCGAATGGATCACGGCCGGATAGAACTGGTAGGCCTTGATCTCGCCGCGCGCGGTGATCACCATGTCGCACGCGAGCACGCAGCGGTCGACGTGCGGATTCAGCGAGCACAGGCCGTTCGACAGCTTCTCCGGCAGCATCGGGATCACGCGGCGCGGGAAATAGACCGAGGTGCTGCGTTCGAGCGCATCGGCGTCGAGGCCCGTGCCCGGCTGGACGTAGTGCGACACGTCGGCGATCGCGACGATCAGCCGGAAGCCGTCGCCACGGCCGACCTTGACCGGCTCGCAGTACACGGCGTCGTCGAAGTCGCGGGCGTCCTCGCCGTCGATCGTCACGAGCGGCACGTCGCGCAGATCGACGCGGAAACGCAGGTCGCCCGGCCGGACCTTGTCCGGCAACGCGGCGGCTTCGTCGAGCGCCGGCTGGCTGAATTCGTGCGGCACGCCGTACTTGCGCACCGCGATTTCGATTTCCATGCCCGGATCGTCGATGTCGCCGAGCACTTCGACGACACGGCCGAGCGGCTGCGAATGACGGCTCGGGAAATCGGTCAGCTCGACGACGACGACCTGCCCGACCTTCGCCTTCTTCACGTTCTGCGTGATCAGGATGTCGTGGCCGATGCGCTTGTCTTCCGGCGCGACGATCAGCGCACCGTTCTCGTTGAGCAGGCGGCCGATCACGCGCTTGTTCGCGCGTTCGGTGACTTCGACGACATGCCCTTCCGGGCGGCCGCGGCGATCGTAGCCGACGATCCGCGCGAGCACGCGGTCGTTGTGCATCACCTTCTGCATTTCGCCGTTCGGCAGGAACAGGTCGTCCTGGCCGTCGTCGCGGATCACGAACCCGTAGCCGTCGCGATGCCCCTGCACGCGCCCGGCGACGAAGTTCG
This sequence comes from Burkholderia sp. L-4, assembly GCF_056856535.1. NCBI lineage: Bacteria > Pseudomonadati > Pseudomonadota > Betaproteobacteria > Burkholderiales > Burkholderiaceae > Burkholderia > Burkholderia sp. L-4. Next base: position 1,713,715 of record NZ_JBXEOX010000001.1, on the reverse strand, counting down.
ACGGATGGGTCAACTGGTAATGGCCGCGCTTGTCGAGGCGGATCTGGCCGTCGCGCTCCATCGCGGCGACACGCCGGAAGAACCCCTCGCGCTCTTGACGCTTGATCGACAGGGCCTCGGCGATGTCGTTGGCAGCCAGCGGCGCGTCGCTCGTACGCAGCACGCCGAGAATTTCTTCACGGCTCGGAATGGGGTACGGATATTTGCTCAAGGGTTTGTCGATGATTGTTCTCGTTGCGTTGACTGATGGTGCACGGCATCAACATAGAGGTGTCCGTCAGACAGTTCTATATTGACGGCGGCGGGTCATTCTATCACCCGCCTGAGTCGCCAAATGACGGGAATGCCGCGAGCGGGCGCGACAGCAGCCGGTTTGCGATGCATCGCAAAAAAGTGTTGACACGAATAATTGGGGCGCTATAATTTTGCTTCTTTGCAGCAAGCAGCTCACTGCAAAACGTGCCCAGGTGGCGGAATTGGTAGACGCACTAGGTTCAGGTCCTAGCGGTGGCAACATCGTGGAGGTTCGAGTCCTCTCCTGGGCACCACTTGATTTATAAAAAAGGTCGGCTTCTAGCCGGCCTTTTTCATTTTCAGCCCAGGAAGCAAAGCGCCTGCGCGCTTTGCGCGAGGACTCGAAGGGCTGCGCTTGCAAGCGCAGCCGGGGTCGCGCCCGTGTGACCGAGTCCTCTCCTGGGCACCACTTGATTTATAGAAAAGGTCGGCTTCTAGCCGGCCTTTTTTCATTTCGGCACCCGCATCGCGGCGACTGCCGTCGGCCCTTATGTCGGCCATTCCGATCGATAGCAGAATTTATCGCTTATCAATCGCCCTCCCCGTTGCTACATTAGCCGCCTTGCTTTCAATGCATCCAACGAGGAGCACGATTCATGACGTCGATGAACCGCCGCGCATTCGCGCGCGCGATGCTGGCCGCCGGCCTCACTGTCGCGGGCGTCAGGGCCCGCGCCGAGAACACGCCCGCGACGCTGCGCATCGGCTACCAGAAATCTTCGACGCTCATCACGTTACTGAAGACACGCGGCACGCTCGAGCAGGCGCTGACACCGCTCGGCCTGCGCGTGTCGTGGCATGAATTCGCGAGCGGATTGCCGCTGACCGAAGCGCTCAACGTCGGCGCCGTCGATTTCAGCGCCGACGTGGCCGACACGGTTCCGGTCTTCGCGCAGGCAGCCCATGCGCGTTTCGTGTACATCGCGCAGGAAGCACCTTCGCCGAAAGCGCAGGCGATCGTCGTGAAGCAGGACAGCGCGCTGCACACGCTCGCCGATCTCAAGGGCAAACGCATCGCGGTCACGAAGGCGGCCGGCAGCCACTACCTGCTGCTCGCGGCGCTCGCACGCGCGAAGCTCGCGCCCGCCGATACAGCGATCCACTACCTGACGCCTGCGGATGGGCGCGCGGCGTTCGAGCGCGGCAGCGTGGATGCATGGATCACGTGGGATCCCTATGTCGCATCGGTCGACCGGAATCCCGACGTGCGGATTCTCGCCGACGGCGAGGGGCTCGCATCGTACCAGCGCTACTACCTTGCCTCGAGCAGTTTCGCGACCGCTCGACCCGACGTCGTCCAGGTCCTGTTCGACCAGCTGTCGCAGGCCGGCACGTGGCTGCGTGACCACCCGCAGGACGCCGCGAACACACTCGCGCCGATCTGGGGGCTCGACGCGGCAACGATCGCGCGCGCAAACGCGCGGCGCAGCTATCTCGTCCGCACCGTGGTCGCGCAAAACTTCAGCGAACAACAGAAGATCGCCGACACCTTCCTCGCGGCGGGACTGCTGCCCGCCCGCGTCGATACGGGACAGGCGCTGCGCTGGAATTTCGCTGCAAAGCGTGCGGAGCCGGTCGGCGCGTGAAGCCCTGCCGCGCAAGCGGCCAATATTTTTATCACTTCGGATGAAATTCTGTTGACAGACTCCGGCCACACGCTAGAATAGCGGTCTTCGCACTGCAGTAAGCGAAACGTGCCCAGGTGGCGGAATTGGTAGACGCACTAGGTTCAGGTCCTAGCGGTGGCAACATCGTGGAGGTTCGAGTCCTCTCCTGGGCACCACTTGATTTATAAAAAGGTCGGCTTCTAGCCGGCCTTTTTCATTTTCAGCCCAGGAAGCAAAACGCCTGCGCGCTTTGCGCGAGGACTCGAAGGGCTGCGCTTGCAAGCGCAGCCGGCGTCGCGCACACCGGCCGCGGCAATCTCGGGCATTCGACGCAGATCAGGCGCCGCTCCAGCGCTTCGCCGCAATCGCAACGCGCTCGCCCAGCACTTCAGCCGTCTTGCGGTCACTCTCGAGAATCGCGTCGCCGCTCTGGTCCGCATTCGCCTGCGCCATCGCGCCGAGAAACGAGCCGAGCCGGTTCAGATCGTTGACGGACCCCGTGCTGCTATTGTTGCCGGGCATCAGGCCGAGGCTGACCCACAGCATCTGATGCTGGGCCGCAAACACGGCGAGCTGCTGCAACGTCGACAGCTTGTCGCCGCTTTGCGAAGCCGACACCGTGAACCCCGCCGCCAGCTTGTCCCGCCACTTTCCCCAATACTTCGACGACGCATCCATGAAGCCCTTGAACTGGGCGGATGCGCTGCCCATGTAAGTCGGCGAACCGAAGATGATCGCGTCGGCATCACGCTCCAGATACGCCCAGTGTTCATCGATCGTATCGACCGGAATCAGCTTGACCGATGCACCGTCGACTTTCTCGACACCGCGCGCGACCGCGTCCGCAATGACGGCCGCGTGGCCATAACCGCTATGAAAAACGACTGCGATTTCAGACATGAAGCACTCCTTGTTGGCAGGCACAAAAACGTTACCGAGACAGTAACATAAAATGCCGGCTCGGGCCTCTTGGTTCATGTGTATGGTTGCCCCCTCTTCCGTGGACGAAACAACGTGCGAGCCATCGTCACGCGCTGCCGGATCGTGCCAATGAAGATACTTTGCAGGAAACTGTTGACAACGATTCCGGCCACGCTATAATTGCGGTCTTCGCTTCGCAACAAAAAGCGAAACGTGCCCAGGTGGCGGAATTGGTAGACGCACTAGGTTCAGGTCCTAGCGGTGGCAACATCGTGGAGGTTCGAGTCCTCTCCTGGGCACCACTTGATTTATAAAAAGGTCGGCTTCTAGCCGGCCTTTTTCATTTTCAGCCCAGGAAGCAAAGCGCCTGCGCGCTTTGCGCGAGGACTCGAAGGGCTGCGCTTGCAAGCGCAGCCGGGGTCGCGCCCGTGTGACCGAGTCCTCTCCTGGGCACCACTTGATTTATAAAAAAGGTCGGCTTCCAGCCGGCCTTTTTTCATTCCAAGCTCCGGAATCGCGACTTACCTCGCCCCGATCACACGCACCGCGTGCCGGATGCCGCCTCTCGCCATCTTCGCATACGGACATATCGCTTCGGTTTCCGCGACCAGCGCACGCGCGTCATCGGGATCGACGCCCGGCATGCCGACCTCGACATCCAGTTCCAGTTCGAACAAGCCGTCCGACGGATCGCGCTGAAACGTCACGCGGGCCGAGACGGCGAGGTCCGCCGGCAAGCGAACCCTGCGCTTCATCGCGACCAGCGTCAGCGCGCCGTGAAAACATGCGGCAAACCCAGCGGCAAACAACTGCTCCGGATTCGTCCCGCCACCCACACCGCCCAACTCCACCGGCAAACGCAACGACAGATCGAGTTCGCCGGTTGCCGCGCGTGCGTGCCCGGACGATCGGCCGTGCGCCGCCTCGCCGCCGGTCACGACCACCGTCGTCGTGTAAAGCGGCAGCGGCTCGCTGCCGGAATAAGGATCAAGCAGCGACTCCGAAGGCCGCGTCGCAGGTTGCATGGGTTTCTCCCGGAAAAGGCACGGCGCCCTCCCGATCGCGCCGTGCCGGATGTCCAATGAACGATACCGGACCGTGCCAGCAGGCACCGTCGGGCTTCGCCTCGCGCGGATTGCGGCGACCCGCCATCCCGCGAGCAATCGTGACGCGCAGCCGCATCCCGGTCCATCAGACGAATTCCAAATTTCCCGATTTGAGGGCATTCTCGATCCATCCCCGATTCCCCGCGCCGACACGAAGCGCCCCCACCCCACCACCCCGACCGGGATTTCCCTAGGCTGACATGTCGGCGCGCACGCGGTTAAATAAATCAACGTGATTTATTTAATGCACCGCCACACGGTGCAACATGGAAGGAGACGCCATGAGAAGCCCGCACATCGGCCAGGGAAGCAACTCGGCCAACGTGCGCCGTTACAACGAGCGCCTGCTGCTGAAGACGCTGCGCCGCGTGGGCAGCGCGTCGAAGGCCGACCTCGCCCGTCTCGCGAACATGACGGGCACGGCGGTCGGCAGCATCATCGAATCGCTCGCCGACTCAAAGCTGATCGAATTCGCGGGCCGCACCGAGGGCCAGCGCGGCCAGCCGGCCTCGTTGATCCGTCTCGACCCGCGCGGCGCGTTCGGCATCGGCGTCCACCTGGACCGGATGCGCATCGAGACCGCGCTGGTCAACTTCGCCGGCGACGTGCTCGGCCGCCGCTCGCACGACACGCTGCTGCCGCCCCCCGCCGACGTGCTCGAGATCGTGCGTCGCGACATCGACGCGATGCAGGCCCTGCTCCCCGACCATGAACGCGCGCGCCTGACCGGCGTCGGCGTCGCGCAACCCTACAACCTCGGCGCGTGGATGCGCGAGCTCGGCCTCGCGCCCGACACGTTCCGTGCGTGGGAAGACGTCGATTTCGCGGCCGACCTCGGCCGCATGCTGGCGCTGCCCGTGTTCGGCGAAAACGACGGCAATGCGGCCGCGATCGCCGAGCTGTTCTACGGCTACGGCCGGCAATGCGACGACTTCGTCTACCTGTTCATCGGGCCGGCGATCGGCGGCGGCATCGCGATCGACGGCGACTGTCTGCGCGGCGTGACCGGCAATGCAGGCGACATCGCGGTGATTCCGGTACTGCCGAGCCGGCTCGCCTCCGCACCGCCGCCGCGCGGCGCGTGGGACATCCTGCTCGCGCGCGCGTCGCTGCACGCGCTCGTGCGTCACCTGCGCCATCACGGCGAGACGGTCGAGAACCGCGCCGATCTCGAAGCGTGCATCGCCCGCGGCCTGCCGGCCGTCGACGAGTGGATCGACGACTGCGTCGACGCGCTCGCACCGGCGTTGCGCGCGGTGCTGTGCGTGGTCGACGCGCCGGTCGTCGTACTCGACGCCGACACCGACGCGGGCCTGCTCGACGCAGTCACGACGCGCCTGCGCTCGGCGCTGGTCGCGACCGCCCCCGAAGCACGCGGCACGCCGACGCTCGTGCGCGGCACGTTCGGCGCGGACGCCGGCGCGATCGGCGCCGCCACGCTGCCGATGTTCTTCAACTTCTCCCCGCGGGCCGGCATCCTCAAGGGCGCCCGCACCGACTCGCAGGAGGTCCACCATGTCGCGTTCTGAGTCGCCCCGTCCGTTGCTCGAGATGCGCGGGATCAGCAAGACGTTCCCGGCCGTACGCGCGCTCGACAAGGTCAGCCTGACCGTCTATCCCGGCGAGATCCACTCGCTGATGGGCGAGAACGGCGCGGGCAAATCGACGCTGATGAAGATCCTGTCCGGCGCATACCGCGCCGACGCCGGCGGCGAAATCCTGATCGACGGCGAACGCATCGAGATCGACGGACCGCTCGCCGCACGCGATGCGGGTGTCGCGGTGATCTACCAGGAGCTGTGCCTGTCACCGAACCTGACCGTCGCGGAAAACATCTACATCGGCCGCGAACTGCGGCGCGGCAACCGGCGCTGGGGCACGATCGACCGCGCGGCGATGGCGCGCGGCTGCCAGGACGTGCTCGCGCGCCTGGGTGCGCCGTTCGGCCCCGACACGCTCGTCGACACGCTGTCGATCGCCGAACAGCAGCTCGTCGAAATCGCGCGCGCGGTGCATACGCGTGCCCGCATCCTCGTGATGGACGAGCCGACGACGCCGCTGTCGTCGCGCGAAACGGAACACCTGTTCAGCCTGATCCGCCAGTTGCGCGAGGAAGGCCTCGCGATCATCTACATCAGCCACCGGATGGCGGAGATCTACGAACTGTCCGATCGCGTGTCGGTGCTGCGCGACGGCACATACGTCGGCACGCTCGAACGCGCATCGCTGTCGGCCGAGCGGCTCGTCGCGATGATGGTCGGCCGCGACATCTCCGGCTTCTACAAGAAGGAACATGCGCCGTACGACCCCGGCCACCTGCTGCTGTCGGTCCGCGACATCGCCGACGACACGCGCGTGCGCGGCTGCAGCCTCGACCTGCACGCCGGCGAAGTGCTCGGCATCGCGGGCCTCGTCGGCGCGGGCCGCACCGAGCTCGCGCGGCTGATCTTCGGCGCCGAACCACGCGTGCGCGGCGACGTGAAGCTGGGCGAGCGCACGTTCGGCGCGCACTCGCCGCGCGACGCGATCGACGCGGGCCTCGTCTACCTGACCGAGGACCGCAAGCGCCAGGGCCTGTTCCTCGACATGAGCGTGCGCGACAACATCAACATTTCGGTGTGCAACCGCGACGCACGGCTCGGCGCGCTCGACCTCGCACGCGGCGCCGAACGCGCACGCGACGCGATCGCGTCGTTGTCGATCCGTGTCCCGCACGCGAACGTCAACGTTGGCGCGCTGTCGGGCGGCAACCAGCAGAAGGTGCTGCTGTCGCGGCTGCTCGAGACGAAGCCGCGCGTGCTGATCCTCGACGAACCGACACGCGGCGTCGACATCGGTGCGAAGTCCGAGATCTACCGGATCATCAACGAACTGGCCCGCGCCGGCGTGGGCGTGATCGTGATCTCGAGCGAGCTGCCGGAAATCATCGGCGTCGCGGACCGCGTGCTCGTGATGCGCGAGGGCGAGATCGCCGGCGAACTCGGCGGCCACACGCATACGCCCATCACGCAGGAAGCGATCATCGCGCTCGCCACCGGCTCGCAGGCCGAACTCGCCGACGCGCACTGAGCCCGCCCTTTCATTTCACTCTTACCTTCAGGTTACCGACATGATCAATCCGACCAAGCAGCGGAACCTCGCTTCCGCGACGGCCCATCCGGTGCCCAACCGTACGCCGCTGCTGCGCGGCGCCGATCAACGCGCCCGCATGCAATCGCTGATCCGCACGGCCGGCATGCTGCCGGTGCTGCTGGTTCTGTGCATCGGCTTCGGCTTCCTGACCGACGGCTTCTTCACGCTGCAGAACCTGTCGATCGTCACGCAGCAGGCGTCGATCAACATCGTGCTCGCGGCCGGCATGACCTTCGTGATCCTGACGGGCGGCATCGACCTGTCGGTCGGCTCGGTGCTCGCCGCCGCGGCCGTCGCCGCGCTGCTCGCGTCGACGATCCCCGGCTGGGGCTGGCTCGGCGTGCCTTTCGCACTCGTCGTCGGCCTCGTGTTCGGCGCGATCAACGGCGGGCTGATCTCGTTCCTGCGCCTGCCGCCGTTCATCGTCACGCTCGGCGCGATGACGGCCGTGCGCGGCGTCGCGCGCCTGATCGGCAACGACACGACCGTCTTCAACCCGCAGCTGCCGTTCGCGTTCATCGGCAACGGCACGATCCTCGGCGTGCCGTGGCTCGTCGTGATCGCGTGCGCGGTGATCGCGATCTCGTGGTTCATCCTGCGCCGCACGGTGCTCGGGATGCGGATCTATTCGGTCGGCGGCAACCCGGAAGCCGCGCGCCTGTCGGGCATCAACGTGCGGGCGATCCAGATGTTCGTGTATGCGGCGTCGGGGCTGCTCGCCGGCCTCGGCGCGGTGATGTCGGCCGCGCGGCTCTATGCGGCCAACGGCCTGCAGCTCGGCCAGTCCTACGAACTCGACGCGATCGCCGCGGTGATCCTCGGCGGCACGAGCTTCGTCGGCGGCGTCGGCTCGATCGTCGGCACGCTGATCGGCGCGCTGATCATCGCCGTCCTGACGAACGGGCTCGTGCTGCTCGGCGTATCGGACATCTGGCAGTACATCATCAAGGGGCTCGTGATCATCGGCGCCGTCGCGCTCGACCGCTATCGCCAGCGCGACTCGGCGCGCACCTGACAGCATCCCGTCGATTCAACCTCGCGGCGCAGGCCGGTCCGCCTGCGCCCGTTCGCCAACAAACCTCTCGGAGACACCACGACATGTTCAAGCACACCGCCGCCCTGACCGCCGTCGCCTGCGCGCTTGCCTTCGGCGCTTCCGCCGCACACGCGGCCGACAAGCCGCTCAAATCGATCGGCGTCACAGTCGGATCGCTCGGCAACCCGTACTTCGTCACCATCGTCAAGGGCGCCGAAGCACGCGCGAAGCAGCTCAACCCGAACGCGAAGGTGACGGCCGTGTCGGCCGACTACGACCTGAACAAGCAGTTCACGCAGATCGACAACTTCATCTCCGCGCACGTCGACATGATCCTGCTCAACGCAACCGATCCGAAAGCCATCGAGCCGGCGGTGAAGAAGGCGCAGGCGGCCGGCATCACGGTCGTCGCGGTCGACGTCGCGGCAGCCGGCGCGAACGCGACCGTGCAGACCAACAACGTGAAGGCAGGCGAGCTCGCCTGCGACTACATCGCGAAGAAGCTCAACGGCAAGGGGAACGTGATCATCGAGAACGGCCCGCAGGTGTCGGCCGTGATCGATCGCGTCAACGGCTGCAAGGCCGTGCTCGCGAAAAACGCCGGCATCAAGCTGCTGTCGAGCGACCAGGACGGCAAGGGCTCGCGCGAAGGCGGGATGAACGCGATGCAAGGCTACCTGACGCGCTTTCCGAAGCTCGACGCGGTGTTCACGATCAACGACCCGCAGGCGATCGGCAGCGACCTCGCCGCGAAGCAGCTGAACCGTCCGGGCATCGTGATCACGTCGGTCGACGGCGCGCCCGACATCGAGGTCGCGCTCAAGTCCAACACGCTCGTGCAGGCATCGTCGAGCCAGGACCCGTGGGCAATGGCGCAGCAGGCCGTCAACGTCGGCTACGGGATCATGAACGGCCAGAAGCCGGCCAATCCGATGATCCTGATCGAGCCGACGCTCATCACGCGCGACAACGTGAAGACCTACAAGGGCTGGAGCGCGCCGCGCTGATCGCGCCGCCGTCCGCCCGCGCAACCGGGCAGTGCCGGGCCGGGTCGCCATGCGCGGCGGCCCGCGCTGCCCGCCCTTTCGGATCAACCGCCGTACGGCCGTGCGCGACGCCACGGCACAAGGTTTCGACATGACGACCACGTTCCCCCGCCTGATCGTATTCGGCGAAGCGCTGACCGACTTCATCCGCGACGACGCGCAGCACTGGCACAGCGTCGCCGGCGGCTCATGCTGGAACGTCGCGCGCGTCGGCGCGCGACTCGGCGTGCCGACGGCCTTCGCCGGCACGGTCAGCCGCGACACCTTCGGCGACGAGCTGATGCGCAAGAGCGCGGACGCCGGACTCGACATGCGCTTCATCCGGCAGGTCGACCGCGCACCGCTGCTCGCGATGGTCGTGTCGAAGCAGCCGCCCCACTATTTCTTCATCGGCGAGAACAGCGCCGATCTCGCATTCGATCCGGCGGACCTGCCCGCCGGCGCCTTCGACGCGGCCGAGATCGTGCACGTCGGCTCGCTCGGTGTCGTGCGCGAACCGCTCGCGTCGCGCCTGATCGAGGTCGCACAGGCCGCGCGTGCGGCCGGCAAGCGGATCTCGTTCGACCCGAACTTCCGCGCACCGATGGCCGCGCCGTCGTATCGCGACACGCTGCGCCGGCTGTCCGCGCTCGCGGACTGGATCAAGGTTTCCGACGAGGATCTGCGCGGGCTGTTTCCCGAACTCGACGAAGCCGCCGCGCTCGCGCAACTGCGCGCATGGTCGCCCGACGCGACACTGCTCGTCACGCGCGGCGCATCGGGCATGCAGCTCCTGCATCGCGACACCGTGCTGTTCCAGCCCGCATTCCCGGCCGAAGTCGCCGATTCGGTCGGCTGCGGCGATGCGAGCATCGGCGGCTGGCTCGCGAGCCAGCTTGCGCGCCCCGATGCAACGGCCGCCGACCATCTGCGCTACGCGGCCGCATGCGCGGCGGTCGCCTGTGCGCACGCAGGCGCCTATGCGCCGACGGCCGGGGAAGTGGCCGACATGATCGATCGCACGACGGACGTCGCGCTTTCGCGATAGACGGCACCGACACGGCCGGCAGTCATGCGGCAGTCGCGCCGTCGCCGCCGTCCGGCGGCATGCCGGCCTGCAACAGCTGCAGGCTTTCGTCGACGCTCAGCTCCGACATCGCGTCGCCGTGAAGCGTATCGTCCGCCGCGCGGCGCAATGCATGCAGCGCATGCACCTTGAGCCGCACGATCGCGAGCCGCAACTCGCGCGCCGCGCATTCGGCCGCAAAGGTGCGCAGCGATTCGATCGTCGTACCGTCGACGTCCGGCGTCTCCTCGAGGCTCAGCATCACGGTATGCGTATCCGGCGTGGCCTTCATCAGCGCACGCACGCGATTGAGCATCCGGTCCGCGTTCGCGAAGAACAGTTGCGCCTCGGGCCGCACGATCAGCACGCCCGGCACCGGTTTCGCATCGGCGTGGCTCGCGACATCGACGAAATCATGGCTGTCGCGTAGCCGGCCGAGCACGCTCACGTTCGGCTCGGACAGCTTGCGCAGCGTCAGCAGCAGGCTCACGCCGATGGCCGCGAGCAAGCCGTGCAGCACGCCGAGCACGAGCACCGCGAGCAACGCGGCGATCACGACGAGCCGGTCGCGATGCCACGCCCAATACGGCCGGAAGACGGACGGATGCAGCGAGTGGCTGACCGCGAAGATCACGATCGCCGCGAGCACGGGCTCCGGCGTGCGGGCAAGCTGCGGCAGCAGCAGCCAGACGATCAGCGCGACCACGCCGGCCGCCCACAGGCCGGCAAAGCGCGACTGCGCGCCAGCCGCCTCGTTCGCCGACGTCGCCGAATAACCGGCGCCGACCGGCATGCCGTGCAGCAGGCCCGACACGAGATTCGCGCAGCCGAGCGCGACGAGATCGCGGTTCGGCGACACGGTATCGCCATGCTTGAGCGCGAAATTGCGGATCGATCCGTACGACTCCGCGTACAGGATCAGCATCAGCGCGAACGCGAGTTCGACCGTCTGCATCCACGCGTTGCGGTCGAGACGCGGCAAGCCGAATTCGAGGTGCCGGAAGTCGATCTGGCCGACGATCGCGATGCCGTACCGTTGCCAGTCGATCGCGTAACCTGCCGCGATCGACAGCACGATCACGACGAGCGTCGCGGGCACGCGCGCGCCGCGCCCGAGCACGAACAGCAGCGCCAGCGCGGTCGCGCCGAGCACCATGCTCGCGAGGTTCGCGTGCGGCGCGCCGGCGATCAGGTCGAGCGCGACGTGCGGCGCATCGCTGTGCTGCACGGAGATCGCGAGGATCTTCGGCAACTGCTTGATGACGATCGTCAGCGCGAGGCCGAACGTGAAGCCGCGCAGCACGGGCCGCGCGACGAAATCCGACATGCCGCCGAGCCGCGCGACGCCCGCGAGGATGAACAGCATGCCCGTCATCGCGACGAGCGCCGCCGCGAGCGCGAGTTGCGCGGCCAGCGCCATGCCCGATTCGGCGAGCACGGTTGCCGCGAGTACCGCGGCCGACGACGACGTCGACGACACGATCGCAAAGCGGCTGCTGCCCGTGAGCGCATAGACGACGAGCCCCGACAACAGCGCGATCAGGCCGGCCTGCGGCGGCAGGTTGGCCAGCCCCGCATACGCGACCGCTTCGGGAATCAGCAGCCCCGCGATCGACAGGCCGGCCAGCGCATCGAGGCCGATGCGCCGCCTGGGCGGCGGCGAAGCCGTATCGAGCGCGGCGAAATGGTCCGCATGCTGCGGGCCGGCATCGGGGCGGATCGGGGTGGTCGTCATGAGGCGGTCGGCGCCGTGCGCCGGTCAGGGTTTGACGGCGATGACGCCCGACCAGCCGGGCAGGTAGCGCGCATCCTGCTCGTGCGCGCGATGCAGCGCGATATCGAGCGCCTTCGAAAAATTCTTGCGGATCTGGTCGAGCGACACGTGCTGGCGCAGGTAATCGGCCCACAGGAATTCGCTGAACGGCGTCGCGTCCTTCGCATAGCCGCCCGCCGTGCGCAGTTCGCCCGCGAGGCTGCGGTACGGATCGTCCTCGAGCCCCGTCAACGCCTTCGGCAGATGCGCATAGTCGCGCCGCGATCCGTCCGCGCCGAACGGATGCACCCACTGATTGTGCTCCATCATCCGCCAGAAGATCGTGTCGTCGAGCCACGACAGATCCTTCAGCAGCATCGCGTTCACGCGCGACTCGCCCTCCTCGATCAGCGCGAGGCCGAGATGGTGGTGATCGGTGATGTAGTGCAGCCCGTCCGGGCCGAGGACGGCCGGGAACCAGTGCGATTCGATCGCCGCCTTGCGCGCACGCTTGTCGAGCCCCTTCCAGTGCTTGCGCTTCGCCTTGACCTCGCGATACCCGACCGTCATCTGCGTCGGACGCAGCGCGTCGAGCCGGACGGGAATGAGATGAACGTCGTTGCCGAGTGCCATGGTCGTACCCCATGTTGCGAAATTCCGGCAACGATACTCCGGATCGCATGGGCCGTTAATCCGTCATGACCTCGATACGCCTCCGATTGACAATCCCTGACAACCGTCCGCGCCTGCGCGCGACACGGCGCTACGCGCGCAGGTCGTTGCGTTCGAGACGATGACGAATGTAAGGAATGCCATCGTGCACGACGCTCACGCGCTGCATCCCGAGCTTGCGCGCGACGTTCAGCGAGCCGCCGTTGGCTTCCGCGATATCGGCGATCACGCGCGGCAGGCGCACGGTGTCGAACGCGTGACGCACGAGGGCTTGCGCAGCCTCGCTCGCGATGCCGCGCCCCCAGGCCGCACGCACGAGCCGCCAGCCGATCTCCACGTCGCGCGCGCCGTCCGCGTAGTCGGGAATCAGCAGGACCCAGCCGATGAACGCGTCGGGCGCGGCCTTCTCGAAGATCGACCAGTAGCCGAGGCCCGGCGGATAGTCGCGCGTGATCCGGTGCGTGACGAAGCGGCGATGCGCGTCGGGGTCGTGCCACGGGCCCGCGATGTGCCGCGTGACTTCCGGATCGCGATCCATCTCGACGCACGCCTCGAGGTCGGCCAGCACGCGCGGACGCAGCCACAGCCTGTCGGTTTCGAGCACGGGCAATTCGGCGGCGGAACGTTGATTCATCCGGACTCCTGATTCGGTGACGATGCGCATCGGGCGCATTACAGAATTGATACAAAAAGCCTTCCGGAATGATACAGACGCCTGTCGCTTGGCTCGCGCCGCCTCGTTGCCATTTCCGAAACAGTTCATTTCGTAGGGATTATTCCCGATTCGGGCTTATCGCGCCCCACATCGCGCGGCGCGGAGGCCTACACTCGATCAGTGCCTCCCGCGCCGCGCGCATGCCGGGCCGGCATCCGCATGCATATCGCGAGCGCGCAAGCCAACGAGGAGACCCCGGACATGAGCTGGACCCGCGAACAACGCAACGTCACGATCGCCGCCTACCTGGGCTGGACGCTCGATGCGTTCGATTTTTTCCTGATGGTTTTCGTGCTGAAGGACATCGCCGCGGAATTCGCGTCGACGATCCCCGCCGTCGCGTTCGCGCTCACGCTGACGCTTGCGATGCGCCCGCTCGGCGCGCTGATCTTCGGCCGGCTCGCCGACCGCTTCGGCCGCCGCCCGACGCTGATGGTCAACATCGCGTGCTATTCGCTGCTCGAGCTCGCGTCCGGTTTCGCGCCGAGCCTCACCGCGCTGCTCGTGCTGCGTGCGCTGTTCGGCATCGCGATGGGCGGCGAATGGGGTGTCGGCTCCGCGCTGACGATGGAGACCGTGCCGACCCATGCGCGCGGCTTCGTATCGGGGCTCTTGCAGGCCGGTTATCCGAGCGGCTACCTGCTCGCGTCCGTCGTGTTCGGCCTGTTCTACCAGTACATCGGCTGGCGCGGCATGTTCATGATCGGGGTGCTGCCCGCGCTGCTCGTGCTGTATGTCCGGGCGCACGTGCCGGAATCGCCCGCATGGAAACAGATGGAGAAGCGCCCGCGCCCGAGCCTCGGCGCCACGCTGAAGCAGAACTGGAAGCTCACGGTCTACGCGATCGTGCTGATGACCGCGTTCAACTTCTTCTCGCACGGCACGCAGGATCTCTACCCGACCTTCCTGCGCGAACAGCATCACTTCGACCCGCATACCGTGTCGTGGATCACGATCGTGCTGAACCTCGGCGCGATCGTCGGCGGCCTGTCGTTCGGCACGATCTCGGAGCGGATCGGCCGGCGCCGCGCGATCTTCATCGCCGCACTGATCGCGCTGCCCGTGCTGCCGCTGTGGGCATTCTCGAGCGGGCCGGTTGCCCTCGCCGCCGGTGCGTTCCTGATGCAGATCTCGGTCCAGGGCGCGTGGGGCGTGATCCCGGTTCACCTGAACGAGATCTCGCCCGACGAAATCCGGGCAACCTTTCCCGGTGTCGTCTATCAGCTCGGCAACCTGCTCGCGTCCGGCAACGCGACGATGCAGGCGTCGCTCGCCGTTTCGCACGGCAACAACTACAGCCTCGCGCTTGCGCTCGTGGCCGGCACCGTCGCGGTCGTGATCGCCGTGCTGATCCTGTTCAGCCGCGAACGGCGCGGCATCGACATGACGCAATCGGTCAATACGCGTAGCACCGTCGGCTGAATCCGCACGTTTGCGCATCGCACCATCGCGCGCGCCCCGCCAGGCCGGGGCCGCGCGTCGCACTTTCCGCATTCGCACATCGAACTAGAGGAATTTGTCCAGATTCCCCGCTTGCCCGCCGTGCCCGCGTTTTTTTATCTTAATAAAAACGACTGTTTGAATCAGATAATCAAATCACCTGTTCGCGGCCGGGAAACCGGCATGGGAGGCGGAACATGGCAGTAAGTCAGGAGGGGCGACCATCCGCGGGACGGCCGTCCGGGGCACGGTCATCCGGCACGCGGCAGACCGGCGGGACGAAGGCGCGCATCCTCGATGCGGCCGAGGACCTTTTTATCGAGCATGGCTTCGAGGCGATGTCGATGCGGCAGATCACGTCGCGCGCGGCGGTCAATCTCGCCGCGGTCAACTACCACTTCGGCAGCAAGGAGGCGCTGATCCACGCGATGCTGTCGCGCCGGCTCGACCAGCTCAACCAGGAACGCCTCGGTATCCTCGACCGCTTCGATGCGCAACTCGGCACGCACATCACCTGCGAGCACGTGCTCGGCGCGATGTTCATCCCCGCGCTGAAGGCGTCGCGCAACCCGGAACGCGGCGGGCCCGGGTTCCTCCGGCTGATCGGGCGCGCCTATACCGATCCGTCGCCGTTCGTACGCAACTTCCTGACCGCCCACTACGCGAGCGTCGCGGGCCGCTTCTTCGACGCATTCCAGCGCGCGCTGCCGCACCTGCCGCGCACCGAGCTCGGCTGGCGGCTGCATTTCGCGATCGGCGCGTTGTCCGGCGCGCTCGCCGGCGCCGAAACGGAGAGCCTGATCGACGAATTCTCGCAAGGCCGCACGATGAACGACGTACAGATGATCGCGCGGCTGTCGTCGCTGATCGTCGCCGCGCTGAAGGCGCCGATGCCCGACAGCGCGCAGTTGTCGATCTTCGCCGCGGTACTCGACGACGCGGGCGCGAGCGAAGCGTTCGGGCTGCCGCAATCGGGCGCGACGAGCGCCGGCACGGCGACGCTGCATTCCGCGAACTGAGCGCGCGAGGCCACGCGCGGCTTCCTGTTCACGATTTGATTGATACGCGCGGTCAGGCGGGGCGTCGAGGCGCCCGCGCCGATCGACCGCGAAGCACGGGGCATGGGCAGGCGCCGAAGCGCCCGCCCTCGCCGAAAGCAAAGACCGGAGACACGTCATGTCATCTTCCGCAGCAACCACGACGGCCCAGATCCCGCCGAACACCGACGGCATCTGGTACGCGTCATATCCGCCCGGCGTCCCGCACGACATCGACGTCACGCAATACGCGTCGCTCGTGCAGTTCTTCGACGAATGCACGACCCGCTTCGCCGACCGCGTCGCATACGTGAGCGCCGGCGCGTCGATGACCTACCGCACGCTCGCGCGGAAGGTCGACGCATTCGCGTCGTACCTGCAAAGCCTCGGCGTGAAGCCGGGCGATCGCGTCGCGATCATGCTGCCGAATACGTTCCAGTACCCGGTCGCGCTGTTCGGCACGCTGAAGGCTGGTGCGATCGTCGTCAACGTCAATCCGCTCTACACCGTGCGCGAACTCGCGCACCAGCTGAAGGACAGCGGCGCGCAGACGATCGTCGTATTCGAGAACTTCGCACGCACGCTGCAGGACGCGCTGCCTGAAACGCAGGTGAAGCACATCGTCGTCACAGCACTCGGCGACCTGCTCGCCGACGGTTTCAATGCGAAAGGACGCCTGATCAATTTCGTGCTGAAGCACGTGAAGAAGCTCGTGCCGGCCTACCACCTGCCGCAGGCCATCCGGCTGCGCTCCGCCCTCGCGCTCGGCGCGCGCGGCAAGCCGCAGCCCGTGCAGACGACGCGCGACGACCTCGCGTTCCTGCAATACACGGGCGGCACGACCGGGGTCGCGAAAGGCGCGATGCTCACGCACGGCAACCTGATCGCGAACCTGCTGCAGGCGAAGGCGTGGATCGCCGACCAGGTGTCGGGCGACGTCGAGACCGTGCTCACGCCGCTGCCGCTGTATCACATCTATTCGCTGACGGTGAACGCGTTCATCTTCATGGGACTGGGCGGACGCAACATCCTGATCGCGAACCCGCGCGACATGAAGATGGTGATGAAGATCATCCGCAACGAAACGTTCACGGGGATCACCGGCATCAACACGCTGTACAACGCGTTCCTCGACAACGAGGAATTCCGCAAGCGCGACTTCTCGAAGCTCAAGCTTGCGATGGCCGGCGGGATGGCGATGCAACGCGCGGTCGCGGAGCGCTTCCAGCAGGTGACGGGCCGGCCGGTCGTCGAGGGCTACGGGCTCACCGAGTGCTCGCCGATCGTCACGATGAACCCCGTGGACCTGAACGACATGGCCGCGTTCAGCGGCTCGATCGGGCTGCCCGCGCCATCCACCTCCGTGCGCTTTCGCCGCGAGGACGGCACCTGGGCGCCCGTCGGCGAGCCGGGCGAACTGTGCGTGCACGGCCCGCAGGTGATGCGCGGCTACTGGCAGCGCCCCGACGAGACCGCCAAGGTGCTCGACGCCGACGGCTGGCTCGGCACCGGCGACATCGGCGTGATGGACGAACGCGGCTTCATCCGCCTGATCGACCGCAAGAAGGACATGATCCTCGTGTCGGGTTTCAACGTGTATCCGAACGAGATCGAGGAAGTGCTCGTGATGCATCCGGGCATCAGCGAGGCGGCGGCGATCGGCATTCCGGACGAAGTCCAGGGCGAACGGATCAAGGTGTTCGTCGTGCGCCGCGACCCGTCGCTGACGGTCGACGACGTGCTCGCGCACTGCCGCAAGAACCTGACCGGCTACAAGATGCCGAAATTCGTCGAGTTCCGCGACGCGCTGCCGCAGACGAACGTCGGCAAGATCCTGCGCCGCGCGCTGCGCGACGAGGAGCTCGCCAAAATCAAGGCCGCGAAGCAAGGCTGAACGATCCATCGCTCCGGGAGACACTGTCGATGAACGAAGGAATGAAGCGCCGCGCACGACATGCCGCCGCCGCGGCTGTCGCCTGCCTGCTGTCGCTCGCGCACGCGGGCCTGCATGCGCAGGAAACGGCCGATGCCGCGAGTGCGGCGCAGGAGGCCGCATTGCCGGCGGACCTGGCGAAAGTCGCGCGCGAGCCGCTCGTGCAACAGGCACGCTGGCTGCGCACGGCCGCGCAGCGCGGCACGCTCGCGCAGCTCGACGACGCGACGCTCACCGCGCTCTTCAAGGCGCTCGATCCGCTTGCCGTGCCGCTCTATATCCGTAACGGTCCGAACGGCTATCCGTCGTACCAGTTCACGATGGTGCGCCAGGAGCGCATCAGCGGAAAATGGTCCGACACGCCCGATCGCATGCTGGTGAAGACCACCCGCGAGCCGCTGCGCGTCTATGCGAAATGGCTGCCGGGCGGCGCGCACGCGGGACAGGAAACCATCTACGACACGACGCAGCGCAAGGACGAGATGTATGGCCACCTGGGCGGCCTGCTCGGCAAGATTCCGCTGTGGACGTCGCTCGACGGCGCGCTGGCGCGTGCCCAGTCGAATCACCAGGTGAAGGATCTCGGCACCGAGTTCATCACGAACCTGTACCTGACCGAAGGGAAGAAGTACCTGGAAGCCGGCGTGCAGCGACCGACCCAGATCGAGGCAAAATCGATCGGCGGCGTGCGCGTGGTCGCGCTCACCTACGAGACGCCGACCGGCCGGCCGCAGTTCTATGCGAAAAAGGAAGTCCTCGGGCTCGACCTGCACGCGCCCTATTTCCGGACCGTCGAGTCCTATGACAACGACGGCAGGATCTTCGAGCGGATCGTCATCGAGAAAATCGCGCCGGCCACGCTCGACGACACCGCATTTGACCCGAAAAACCCCGACTACGCATTCTGATTCGCGCCGGCGCGGCTGAAGTCGGGATCAATCGTCGTCGTCGCCGTGGTGCTTGCGCCAATGCTTGTCATAGTGCTTGCGCCACTTCCGGTAGCGGTCGTCGTCGTCATCGCCGTAGTAGCCGTATCCGTAGCCCGGATAGGCGACGACGGCCGGCTGCGGCGCCACATAGACCGGTGCCGGCTCGACATAGACCGGCGCGACCGGCACGCCGATGCCGACCGACAGGTCGACATGCGCCATTGCACTGCCGGAGGCCAGCAACGCCACACCCCCGACCCACCCCGCCCATTGCCTCGTGTTCATGTTCTGCACCCCTGGTACGCCGGCCTGCCCGGCTCGCGCGGCCAATGTAAGCGCACCGCACGCGGCGAGGTGATACGGCGCTGCGAGAGTCGTAACGCGACGTAACGAAACGGCTTCGGCCATTCGGCCGAATCGCGAAAATGCGCTGGAACGTCTATAGTGGGTTACGGTTCGACACAATCACGACTGCGCGCTTCCCTATTGAACAGGGTAGAATCCCGCCAAACACCTTGTGGACGAACACGCCACACACACGCACAACATATTCTCTGACGCAGGCTCCTGCCGCACCTCAATGGCCAATCCCGCAGAATCCCATCCGCAAAACGACTTCATCAATTCGGCGCGCAAGGAACGTAAGCGCGTTGAAATCTATCTCGTCAACGGCATTCGTCTGACGGGGTGTATCGAGTCGTTCGACCAGTACCTGGTGATGCTGCGCACCCCCGTGGGTCTGCAAGGCATCTACAAGCGCGCGATTTCCACCATCCAGCTCGACACGGGCGGCTCGCGCCCGGGCGGCGGCGGCCCCCGCGGGCCGCGCACCGGCGGCCGCCCCGGCGGTCGTGAAGGCGGCGGTCACAGCCCGTACGGCTCGCACGGCGGCCCGCGCGAATCGCGTGGCGACGGCGGCGGCTACGGCTCCCGCGAACCGCGTGAAGGTTATGGCTCGCGTGAGCCGCGCGAAGGCTACGGCGCCCCGCGCGAACCCCGTGAACCGCGCGAGAGCTATGGCGCGCCGCGCGACAGCGGCGATGCCTCCGGCAACACGTCGTCGCCGGATACACGCGGCGGCAACGGTCCGGTGATCGTCACACGCCGCCGGCGGATCGTGCCGGACGGCCAGTAAAACAAAAGGGCAAGCCAACCGGCTTGCCCTTTTCGCTTGTGCAGCCGGCGCGGCATGTCGCCGCACCGCCGCCGGGTTCAGCGTGCCGACGTCGGCAGGCCCGCGTCGGCCTCACGCTGCAACGAACGCACCTGCTGCTGCAACGCGCGCAATTGCGACTGGAGTTCGGCTTGTTGCGCCTGCAATGCCGCCGTCTCGCTGCGAACGCTCTTCTGGCGATCCGCGACCGCCGCCTGCTGCTGGCGTGCGATCGAGATGTCGGCCTGCAGGCGTCGTGCGCGATCCTGCGTGACCTCGAGCTGCTTGTCCAATTGCGCCTTCTGCGATTCCAGCTTCGCCGCCCGCAGTTCGTTGACGGCCAACCGCTCCGCCTGGCGCGAGAAATCGCGATAGATCGCTTCCGCGCGCGTTTCGTCGTACGTCTTGATCACGCGCCAGAACGCCTTCTGCTGGAACAGCGCGACGAAGTACGCACCGTCCTTCACATTGAACAGCAGGCTCGCGCCGTAGCTGCCGTTGTAGCTCGTGCGCATTTCCGTCAGCGAGTGCGCCTGGATCTGGCGCTGCAGATCGTCGACCGTGCTCGGCCCCGTCGTCTCGCCCGCTTGCGGCTGCAGCGACGTCTGGGCCTGCGAATCGATCGCCGGAATCGCTGCTACCGGCGCCGACGCCTGCTGTACCGCCGGCGAATCGCTGCCGGCCAGCCCTTGCGCGAAAGCGCCCTGCATGCCTCCCACCAGGGCAAGCAACACGCTCACCCGCCCCAACCCCGTCATATGGCTCATGAAGTTTTATTCCCGCCCGAGTCGTTGTGATTCAGCGCGATTTTATCGCATTAATTACTCGCTTTCGCGTGTCTCGGGTTCTTCGTCGAAGATCTGATATTTGCGCATTTTTTCCCACAGTACCTTGCGGCTGATGCCGAGTTGCTGCGCCGTATCCTGACGGCGCCAACCGTTTGCGTCGAGCGCGGCAATGACGCGGTTGCGCTCGTTCATGTCCCACTTGCTGCGATCGACGAACACCTCGGCCGCGCTCTCCACCGGTACCGGCTGGGCCGAACTGCGCGCGTGCGCGATCAGCCGCTGCAGCCGCGCGGCATCCCACCCGCCCGTCTGCCGCACCGTCACGCCGACGCGCTCGGCGAGGTTGCGCAATTCGCGCACGTTGCCGGGGAAGTAACTGTCCGCGACCGAATCCGTCAGCCAGTACGGCAGGTCCGACAGCTCCGCGAGCCGCTCCTCGCCGACGACCTGGGCGACGAACGACTTGAACAGCGCGATCTTGTCGACGGCGCCGCGCTCTTCCAGCGACGGAATGCTCAGCTCGATCACCGCGAGCCGGTAGTAGAGATCGGCGCGGAACAGCCCTTCCTTCACGAGCTGCGGCAACTTCTTGTTGCTCGCCGCGACCAGCCGGAAATCGACCTTGATCGGCGCAGTCGCTCCCACTCGCAGCACCGCGCCATCCTCGAGCACGCGCAGCAGCTTGACCTGCTGGTACAGCGGCAGATCGCCGACTTCGTCGAGAAACAGCGTGCCGCCGGCCGCCTGCTCGAAATAGCCTTTATGCGCAACAACCGCGCCCGTGAACGATCCTTTCGCATGACCGAAGAACAGCGATTCGAACAGGCCGTCGGGAATCGCGCCACAGTTCACCGGCACGAATTCGCCGTGCCGGTAACGCGAATGCTTTTCGTGCAGCAGTTGCGCGATGCGTTCCTTGCCGACGCCGGTTTCGCCGTGCAGCAGCACGTTGGTGTCGCAATCGGCGAAGGTATCGACTTCATGCAGCAGCGCCTGCATCGATTCGGAGTGCGCGACGAGTTCGGACGGCTGCGACGTTTCGGCCGAGTGCGCACGCAGCTGCGTGACGAGCTTGCCGATCATGCCGCGCAGCTCGGCGCACGTGAAGTCGAGCGGCAGGATGTGCGAATAATCGGGCGGATATTGCGACGCGTCGTGGTCGCGCGCCGCGCCGACCCAGACCACCGGCATGCCGATGTTGGCCTGCCAGTCGCGCAGGAACGCGGCGCCGCCTTCGATCATCGTCACGCTGATGATCGCGAGCGACGGCCGCAATGCGGCGCGCTCGGGCGAGATCTCCGCGTTGTCGGCGCGGATCACTTCGACGTCGAAGCTCGCCATGCACCGGGCGACGCGGTCGACAATGTCCGCCTTGCCTTCCCAGACGTACAGGTCGAGCTCTTCGATTGCGGGCGTGGTTCTCATGTTTCGGGTACGGCTTCAGTAATTGACGAGTTGCTCGGCATTGCAGGTCAGTGACCGGTTACGGACGGCATCGACACCGCCCGCTTCGGTAACGGAACGCTCAGGCATTTATTGAACAAGCATGGGATTGCCGCATTTGATCGAGTCCGGTGTGTTCGTGACATAGGCGTTCCCCAGGCTGAGACCAAGCAGGCCCGTGACCGAGGTCAGGAGCGAATCGATCGGTTGCAGGAGGAGCGGGACGAGCGTGCTTCCCAACGCAGTCAGAAGCGGGCCGGTCAGGATATCCAGCAACGGGTTCAAGATGCCGGCCAGCACGCCAGCCAATCCGCCGGCTGCCGACACGGAGACCGACAGGCCGCTGCCGACGATACCCTGAACCGCAGGCGACAGGAACTGGTCCGTTCCCGTGCCCAGCATGTACGGTGACGCCGGACTCGGCGAAGCGGATGAACCCGGGCCGGGATACGTGAACGTCAACGGAGTCGCCGTTTGATTGGCAACCGGAACCGTCAACTGCCCTGGCTTCAGACTGATATTGACGGAGATCTGATTCAGGTTGATCAGCCCCAGCGTCAGCACATTGAGCGCCGAGGTCACGGCATTGAGGCCCAGCAGGTTGAGCAGGCTCTGCAGGTTCACGGATACCAGCGTGATCGGCGTTCCGCTGCCGGTCGTATAGCCGCTCGGCGCATTGAGATTGATCGGTGTATTCGCCGTGCCGCCGATGTAGACGGCCACGACCCCGGTCTGCACGTTCACCGTCGCGCTTTTCGTTCCGTCCGCGGTGCAGGTGACGGACATCAGGCCCGCCGTCGCCGGCGCCACATAGGCCGTGACCGGCAATTGCACCGCTGCAAGCGGCGTCGCCGTGCCGGACGAGCAACTGCCGCCCGGAAAGACCAGCCCGCCGTTCGAGCACGTCGACAACAGCGAGATCGACGTATTGAGGAACACGTTCCCCTGCGCGGTCGACGTGTTGGTCGTGCAATTGGACGTCCCGCAATTCGCCGGCCCGGGCGGACCGCTTGCGGTGGACGGCGGATTCGCCCCCAGCTTGACGGAGCCGGACACGGTCACGTTGAGCAACGGTGCGAGCAAGGTCGGCGTCTGGACCGTGACACTCGGAATGCTGACCGAGTTCGTGCCGTTCGCGAGCTGCAGCGCCGTCGACAGCAGACCGAGCGCATTGACGCTGGCGTTGACGGCCGAGGTTCCCGTCGCGGTTGCGGCGGAAACCAACTGACCGAGCGCGATTTGCGGGCCACCGCATACGCTGCCGGAACAGAGCGCGGCGACGATGGCGTTCAGCACGTTCAGGTTCACGCCGACCAGGTTCTGCTGCGTCGCCGCCTGGATTGCCGCGTTGGCCAGTTGACCCAGCGTCACGGTGCCGTTCAGCACGGACGTGCTCGTGCCGACCGGCAGATTGGCGAGAATGCCGGCGAGCTTCAGGTTGACTTGCGCGAGCCCTTGATAGTCGACGAGTTGCAGATTCAACGGATTGGGCGTACCCAGCAACGCCTGCAGCAACTGATTGGCCAGTCCGCCGTTCAACGCCGCCAGCGACGTGGTCAGCGTGAAGGTATCGGTTGGCACGCTCTTGGCGATTGCTGCCCCGCTGACGGTCACCCCGTTTGTGAAGAGGCCCGAGATCGGCTCGGAAACCGTTACGCATACAGCGCCGACCGATTGGGCGTTGACCGTCCCGGACGACAAGCCCGCGCATTGACCGTTGGTCGTCGCGCCCGAAGTCGGCGTAAACAGCGGACTGCCACTGCCTTGAGGTGCATTCCAGACGCCGCACGTCACGGAGACGGTCGAGTTGACCGGCAGCGGATTCGATGCGGGGTTCGCGATTCGATTGGCGGCGGTCGTCGCCGCCGTGCAGGTCGAATCGGCGCTGATTTGCGACACGGCCGAGAGCGCGGCCAGATCGGCGGCCGCCTGCATGCTGCGGCGCTCGGAATAAAAATGCCCGATATCGATCGCACCCAGCATGATGAACGCAACCGACACCCAGATCGCGGCCATGACCGCAATGGTGCCGCGCTGGCGCTGCCGCCGCGCTATGTGTGGCTGATCTGCGCGCATCGCCGTCCCGCTTACTGCATGCCTTGACCGCCACCGCCCGACATGCCGCCGGCGGAACCCAACTGCGAGCTCATCGAATTCGGAATCTTGTTCTTGAACGAGTCGAGGTAGCGCTGGTAGACAAGCGAGGCCACGTCACCGAGCAACGGCTGCGCGGGCGCCGACGCGCGATTATCGCGCTGCATCGTGAGCCAGTCCCGGGTCGACCGGCCGACATCGGACGCGCCCGCCGTCACCGACTCTTGCCCATACGCTGCGGCGGAACCGGTCACCGCGCAGAAGACCGCGGCCAACGCCGCAATCCGTCCCGCGCGCACGCCGCGATGCTGTTGGTTATCGTTCATGTCGTTCCCCCGGTGCGTGTTCATTGTGCAAACCGTTGCAGCAACGGCACGGTCTGATCGTAGCCAAAATTGTTCGCCATCGGCGTAATCGGCGCGGCGGTAGCGCGTCGTGACACGACCGGCGGCGTCGCAACCGCGCGTTGCTGCGCACGCGCCGCGGCCGCAATCTTCGCGGCATCGCTGACGATGTCCTTGCGGACATCCGCCGACAGATGCTGCTGGTTCATCAGCCGTTGCGCGTCCTGCGCGCGGCCTGCTGCAAACAGGTAAAGCACGAGGTTGCTGACGATTTTCGGATTGCGCTGCTCCAGCTCCGCAGCCTTCATCAATGGCACGCGCGCCCCGACGACATCGCCGCTGCGCAACTTTGCGTAGGCGAGATCGGACAGCATCGACGCATCGGTTGGCGCGAGTTCCGAAGCCTGCGTCAGCGACTGCGCCGCACGCTCGAAATCACCCGCAGCACCCGCGAGCAGCCCGAGACCTCGATAGCCGCGCGCCGCGAGCGGCGTTTTCAGCAACTGCGTGTAGGAGGCCGCACTCGCGGCCGGTTGGTCTGTCATCCGCAACGCGTCTGCACGCAGCAGGATCGACTCCGGCACGGGGGCATAGGTCTTTTCGTACGCATCGATATGCGCAAGCGACGCGAAATAGAGCCCTTGCGACTGCATCCGCTGGATCAGACCGAGGTACATGCCCGGCGTGTCCGGCACGGCTTCCTTCCGGTCGGCCGCCTGTATCAGCGCAGCGCGCTCCGTCTGCGCGTTCACGCCATAACCGCTATCCTTGGTCGCGCACGCACCCAGCAGCAGCACCGCCGCCACCGCGCCCGCCCGTGTCACCATTCCGCCGATCCGCTTCATCGTTTTTCCTTCCATCCTTCAATGATGCGACGACAACGCACGCATCACCGCCAGCATGCCGGGCCCCGCCGTCACGATCAACAGCGCAGGCAACAGCGTCAACACCATCACACCTGTCATCTTCACGGTCAATCGCCCGATCCGCTCGCGCAGCATCGCCCGGCGCGTCTCACGCAGACGGTCTCCGAACTGCTTGAGCGGCTCTTGAACCGCACCACCGTGCTTGTCGACCTGGATCATCAAACGCACGATCGCGCGCAAATCCTCATTGTCGAATCCGCCGGACAACCGCTGCAGCGACTGCTCGCGCGTACGGCCCGCCGCGAACTGGCGCTGCGCGATCCCCATCTCCGATGACAGCACCGGCATCATTCCGCGAAAATCGTTCGTCACGACCTGAAGGCTCTGATCGAGCGACAACCCGACGCCTTGCAGCAAGCGCAACATGTCGACGAGCAACGGAAGTTCGTCGACCACGCTCTGCCGGCGCGCCGCCGCACGACGCTGCACATAGAGCTTCGGCAGCATGAAGCCGAGCCCGAAGACGGCGAACATGCCGACCATCCAGATACCGCCCTTCACGCGCCCGCTCGCGAAGATTGCGAACAGCAACGGCAACCCGGTCCCGCACGCGACCCGCGCACTCAGGAACAGCCCGCGTGTGCGCGCGTCGACGTAGCCGCATTGCTCGAGCAGGCGGCGATCCTCTTCCGCGACCGCGTATTTGCCGAGCCCGGTATCGAGCCAGCGCACGCCCGCGGCTGACAGCCGATCGAGGAAACGCTCGACGCGCTGACGGCGCACGTCGGGCTTCGCCGCCGCGTCGCCGTCCGGTGCGGTCCGCGCTTTCGCTGCCTCGAGCGTGGCCATGCGCCGGTCCAGCGCATCCACCAGCGCACGTTCGGCGCGCGTCGCCGCACTCGCGCGCAGCATCGCCACCATGCCGAGCAGCAGCACCCCGAGCGCCCCCACCGCCAACGCAATCGCTCCGATTTGAGTCGCTGTCATAGCCTCACCTGAGCCGAGCCATTCGATACAGCCATACGCTGCCGGCCAATTGCATCAGAAACGCGATCGTGAGGAGCGTCCGTCCGCTCGGATCGTTCCACATCCCGTGCAGGTACTTGGGATTGGTCATCACGACAAAGCTGGCGATCGCGATCGGCAGCATGACGAGGACGAACGCCGACAATCGCGTTTCCGACGACATCGCGGTCAACTCGCGCTCCGCCTGCTCCAGGTCACGCATGAACACGGCCATGCGCTCCAGCATCACATCGGCCCGGCCGCCGTATTTGACGGACAAGCGCAGCACCGAGCCCACGAGTTCGAACTCTTCGGTGCGGTAGATCTTGGCGATGTGCATCATCGCGCGATCGATCTCAATGCCGCCGCGCAGCATGCGCGATACGAGATCGAGACAGCCGCGCAGCGGCTCCTCGGTCGTCAGCAGCGCCGCCTGGAACGCGGCCGGCACGCTGTTGCCGAGCGTCACCAGACGCACGATCCCGTCCAGGAACGACGGGATCTGCCGGACGATCTTCAAGCGCCGCCGCTGGATCCGCGACGCGAGCCAGACGCCGAGCATCGCGCTTCCGCAAGTGATTGCCGCAAAGCACGCCAGTACACCGCCGCGGCTGCCGGCGATGAACGCAACCGCGACAAGCGCAGCGAGCGCAACAAGCGTCTTGCCGCGCGCATCCTCGATTCCCGCGCGGCTCGCGAGGTTCGACAGATACTCGGATGCCGTCGCGTACCAGTGCGCCCAGAATGCGTCGGACGAGGCATTTCGTGCTGCACCCGGCTGCGGTACGACGCGCGTCGCACCGGCTGCCGCCGGCCTTGCCGCCTGCGCCGCGACACCGGCGCGCGCGCCCGGCTCGAGCCGGCTGTCGATGAAACGCTTCGCATCGGTCCGCACGCGCCGGGTCTCCGCGTGCCGCCACAGCATCATCGCGGCCGCGACGCACAGCATCGCGATCGCCAGCACCCATACCATCGCGCTATACATTGAAGCCCCCGCCGCCACGGCCGAACCCACCGCCGAAGCCGCCACCGAACCCGCTCTCCCCGAACCCACCGCTCGTCAACGCCTGACGGAAGCGCGCAAGCTTCGGCGAGTGCGGATGAATGCCCAGCGTTTCCCAGTGGTCGACTTCCTCGCCCTCCGCCGTCACGCGCGCCTCGTAGCGATAAAGCTCCTGCGTTGCGATGATGTTGTCGGACAGACCGGTCACTTCGGTGATCGACAGGATCCGCCGCCGGCCGTTCGACAGGCGCCCGATCTGCACGATGAAGTCGATCGCGTTCGCGATCTGCCGGCGCAGGCTCGACTCGGTGCCCTGGAAGCCCGCAAAGCCGGCCAGCATCTCGAGACGGTACAGGCACTCGCGCGGCGAGCTCGCGTGCACGGTGCCCATCGAGCCGTCGTGACCCGTGTTCATCGCCTGCAGCATTTCCAGCACTTCACCGCCGCGCACTTCACCGACGATGATCCGGTCCGGGCGCATCCGCAACGTATTGCGCAGCAGGTCGCGAATCGACACGACACCGGTGCCATCGAATCCGCCCGGACGGCTCTCGAGCCGCACGACGTGCGGGTGGTTCAGCGACAACTCCGCCGTATCCTCGATCGTCACGACACGTTCGATCTCGGGAATGTGGAATGCGAGCGCATTGAGCAACGACGTCTTGCCGGAACTCGTCCCGCCCGACACGAGAATGTTGCAGCGTGCCTCGACCGCTGCCTGAAGCAGCGTGTTGATCTCTTCGTTGAAGGTCCCGTTGCCGAGCAGGTCGGACGGCTTCAGCGGATCCTTGCGGAATTTCCGGATCGACACGACCGGCCCGTCGATCGACAGCGGCTCGATCACGACGTTCACGCGACCACCGTCGGGTAGCCGCGCGTCGACCATCGGGTTCGATTCGTCGAGACGGCGACCGATCGGCGCAAGGATTCGTCGCACGATCCGCAGCAGATGCGCGTTGTCGGTAAAACGCACCGGCAGCTTCGCGAGGATCCCGTGACGCGACACGTACACGTCGTTGTAGCCGTTGATCAGGATGTCCTCGACGGCCGGGTCCGCGAGCAGGTCCTCGATCGGCCCGAAGCCCGCGAGTTCCTTCGTCAACGCCTCGGCGATCGTACGCACCTCGTTCTCGTTGAGCGGAATGCGGCGCAGGCGCACGAAGCTGTCGATCTCGAGATCGACAAACTGGTTGATCGCCTGGCGGGACCATCGGCCGAACTCCGCGCCCAGTTCTTCGATGCGCGTCAGCAAGTGCTCGTGCGCGGCATTCTTGATGTCGTGGAATTGCTGCGTCTGGGAGAACGGCGCTGCGCCGTCGGCGAATTGAATGTCGTGTGGCATCGCTTACGACCGCTTGGACGAGGGTTGAATGAAGCGCTTCAGCGCGAACAGGCCGGATGCCGAACGCGCTGTGGTCGATCTGATCGACACGCCCGGTAGCCGCGCGGCAAGCGACTCGAGCGCACGCACGTACGGGTCGCGCTCCGCCATGTCGACGATGAGCCGGCCCTGGTTCGCGGCATGGCCGATCGCGACGCGGCGCGACGGCAAGGTGCCGACCAACGACACGCCGAGACGCTCTGCGATCTGCGCGGGCGTCAGGTCGAGCGCAGGATCGTACTGGTTGACGACGAGCCGCACGCGGTCGGTCTCGACACCTGCGTCGCGCAACCCGGTGAGCAGGTCCGCCGCCGACACGATCGACGCAACGCCCTGATCGCAGACAAGCCACGCTTCGTCGGCCGAGCTCGCGATTTGCGCGACGAACTCGCGGTTCGAAAAACCGCCAAGGTCGACGATCTGCTGATCGAAAAATGCACGAAACCGGTTCAGCAAGCCGGCGCACGATGCGTACGACACGTCGCGCAATCCACCAAGATCGGCCGGCAGCGTCGTCAATGCGACCCCGCTCTCATGCCGCGTCAACGCGGTATTCACGAAGGTCCGATCGATGCGGCGCAGATTGTGAACCGCATCGATGAAATGGAATTCGCAACGGGTGTTCAGGAACAGCGCGCCATCGCCTGCCGGCAGCCCCAGATCGACGAGCGCGGTCTGTCGACCGGCAGGCGTGCCGCCATTCGGCATGCCGCCCGCCTCCGCGCTCGCCGCGCGTTTCTGCAGCCAGACGGCGAGATTCGCTGCAAGCGTGCTCACGCCCATGCCCGCGCGGGCGCCGAGCAATGCGACGAGCTTGCCATGGCGGCTCGCTGGCTCGTCGACGTTCGCCAGCAGCCCGCGCGTCGTGCGTAATGCCTCCTCCGCCGGAGCCGACACGTCGATGAAATCACGCACGCCGGCACGCAATGCCGCAAGCGTGCTCTCCGGATGCGCCAGCGAACCGAGCGCGACGATCGGCAGCCCGGGATGCGTCGCACGCACTGCTGCAGCCGCGACGCTCGCGGCCGGACTGCCGTCCGAGAAATCGATGAAGACGAGCGCCGGATTGAGCCCCGTGATGCGCTGTGCCAGCACGCCCGGCTCGAGCGATGCGGCCTCAACCGCGCCGGCCGACACGAGCGTATCGGCCAGCCAGCGGACATGCGCCTCCTGTTGCGATGCGCAAACAAAATAGTCGGTCACGGCGGGTTCACACAATGATTGGATTCGCGCGTTCATGTTGAACACCCCCGATTACGCATTGCGTGCCGAAGCATCGCAACGCGCGATGCTTCGCACTCATTTCGAAAAACCCGGTGCAGCGTCCGGCGAAGCTGCACCACCCAGATACGACTGCCAGACCGGCCCGTTGCGCTGCTCGGACAGCTCACCCGGCGTCGCAGGCAACACCGCGCCCTTCGCGATTGGCGCAACGAGATGCGGTGTCACGATGAACAACAATTCCTTGTCGTTCTGCTGATAGTTCAAATTCTTGAAGAATGTACCGATAATCGGCAAGTCGCCGAGCAGCGGCACCTTGCTCACATTCGACAACGTCTGGCGATCAATCAGGCCGCCGATCACGAAGCTCTCACCGTCACCGAGTTCAACCGTCGTGTCGGCACGACGCGTCGTGATCCCGGGCACCGCAACGCCGCTGATCGTCACGCTGTTCACGTAGTCGAGCTGGCTCGACTCGGGCGCGACCTTCAACGCGATCCGCTGCGGGCTCAGCACTGTCGGCGTCAACGAGAGTCCGACGCCATACTGCTTCCACTGAATCGCAGTCGAGCCGAGGCCTTGCGGCGAAGGCACCGGAATCTCGCCACCTGCGAGAAAACTGGCGCTCTGCCCAGACAACGCGACGAGCGTCGGCTCCGCGAGCACGCGCGCCAGATTGCTTGCTTCCAGCAGCGAGAGGTCAGCGAAAATGCCGCGTCCGGCCGCGTTCACGACCAGATTAAAGGCCGACGCGACCGGCGCGCCGAGCGTCGGAATATACGCGGCGGTGCCGGGGCCCGATCCGCCGCCGTAAGACTGCACGCCACCCGGCGAGAACGAGCCGAACGAGAACCCGTTGCTTTGCTTGAAGAAATTGAAACCGACCTGCTTGAGCACCGAGCGGCTGAATTCAACGACGCGCACATCGACCTGCACGACATTCTTCCCGGCGATCGTCGAGCGATCGATCACGACGCCCTTCGCGCCCATGGTCTTGCCGACCGCGACCGCGCGGTCGTGCGCATCCAGCGATGCGGACGTTCCCTGCAGCACCGCCGTGCCGCCATAAGCATTCACGCGCGGCGTCGATCCATCGAGCACCGCGTGGGCGGCTGCGTCGACGACTTCGACATTCCAGATCATCGGCTCGTCGCGGCCGCGCTCCCACAGCATCACGTTCGTCGCACCCGGCGCCTTCGCGGTCAACAGCACCGATCCGGAGCGGCTGCCTTTCATGATCAGCACGTCGGCGACGGCCGGATCGCCAACCGCGACGCGCTGCAGTGCACGGCCCGCCGAAATCTGCCGTTGCGCGCCCACGGCGAGTTCGATCGTACCGCTCGCGCTGGCGAACGATGCGAATGTCATGGTCCAGATAGCAATCGCGAATGCAATCAGTGTGTTTTTCATTGTTTGTTGAACCGTCTCTCGACCCTTTTTACATGTCGTCGCTGATACCGATGACCGCCGAATTCTGTCAGTAGGTCACCGTTTCCGACCGGCCGCCGCGAATCACCTCGATACCGCCGCCCCCGCTCGGCCGCACCGCCGGCGGCAGGTGTGATGGCAACGGCGGTACGGGTACGTTGACCACCGCGTTGCGCTGCGTGCCGGACAACTGCTGTAGCGACACGCCGGCTGCCGCGATTGCCGACGGCGACAGTTTGTTGTCCGTGCGCACCGCAACCGTCTGCATCGCAAGTTCGTCGTCCCGCGGGTTACGCAATGCAAGAGTCAGCCGGCCGCTGGCCTCGCCGAGCGTCAGCGCGTCAACCTGCGCAGTCGGCACCGCCAGCACCGCGATGCGCACATTCGACGGCTGGCCGTTGTTGCCGTTCGTGTTGCTGCCACTATCGCGTTCAGGAGTTGCATCGCCGAACGCCAGCACACGCACCTTCGACAACAGCAGCCGGGCTTGCGTCTGCGCGATTTCCCCGTCGAACATCGACGAATTACCCTCGCGCTTGAGATTCAGGAACACGTCGACGAAATTGCCGGGACGCAGCCGGTTGCCCACTGCGTTGGTCTCGTCGACGTGAATCGAGATCGCGCGCTCCCCCGGCTGCACGTCCTCGGCCAGACCCGACACCAATGCGCCGGAGACCACCGGCGACGAAGCAGGGATGTCGCGCGTCGGCACCCGGCCAACGAGTTCGGCCGCACTCCCGAACGCGCCTGCCGGCATCGACGCCGTCGGCTGAACCTTCAACGCATCGGCGGTAATCGGCTGGCCCGCCGGCAATGTGCGCATCGCGATCACGACCGGTACCTGGGTTGCCGCCGCAATCTGCTGCCCAGGCACGGGCGCCGGCGAACTGCGCCCAAGCATCCATGCATAGATTCCGAGCAGGACGGCTATCGCGATCAGCAGCCCGGCGATGATCTTGGTTAGGTTGTTGGCCATGTGTTTGTATGGATGCCGGAATAAAAGTCCGAGTAAGTTTTTCCTGTTGCCCGATTCATGTGCTCGCGAATCCGTCGCGTCACGCAACCCCGCTCACAGGATGGCCTGCGGGATCTGCACGACCGCCGTGCTCGTCAGCGGCTGGGTAATGATGGCTCCGAGAAACGGCATGGTCGTGACCCACGCTTCCGGCGAGTAACTCACCGTCACCGTCAGGCAATACAGCGTCGGCGGATTCGTCGTGTCGTAGCTGCACTGCGGCGCACTCACTTGCGGCGGGTTGATATTCATCCAGCCCGCGACATTCTGTGCAGTCGTCGTTGCGTTCGTCACACGTGCCGCCAGGGTCGGCGCGTAATTCAGGCCCGCTCGCGCACCCTCGCTGGCTGCCAGCGTCAGGCTTTGCTGAAAGACGAAAATCATCCCGAAACTGAGGATCGCGTAGAAAATCATGAAGAACAGCGGAAAGACGATCGCGAACTCGACCGCTGTCGCCCCGCGCTGCCGCCGCGCCCCCCGGAGCTCCCTCAATCGCTTCATTGCACGCCCCCCGTTACAAGCAGATAGACGAGCCACGCCGCAGCCGGTATCGCGAGACAGGCCGCGTAGGGCGTTGCCCGATATCGACCGAGCATCAGCGTAGGTTCGCCGCGGCGCCACAATGCGCCGCCAAGCGACGAGCGAGACAACAGGATCAGGACAACGGCATGCACGCCGGCAGCCAGGCTCGCGGCAACCCAAAGCCAGAGCAGCGCATGCATGCCGCACCACGCACCGAGCACGCCGAATGTTTTGACGTCTGCCGCGCCCATCAGGCGCAGCATGAAAAAGGGAAAAAGGCCGACCAGCCCGACCAGCATGCCGAGCAGTGCCTGAAATGGCGAGACTCCGAATGGATTCGCGTTGAAAAATGCACTGGCGAACCCGACGACCAACCCCGCCAGGACGAGCGAATTCGGAATACGTCGAAATCGGATATCGCTGGCCGCAACAAGCGTCGCCCAGACCAGGAATGCCCCGCCGAAAATAGGATGTGCCATCGCGCAACTGCCCGCCGCAAATGTCGGCGCGAGCAGATTGCCGAGGCAATCAACTCGCTACCGAACCAAAACGACTTTCACGACGTGAAGAAGTCGTTCTAATTATTTACGGAAGGTCAGCCCCAGATGGTAGCGGCCGAACAGGCGGCAGCCGTTCGAGTACTCACGCAAGTGCCGAGATTGGTGAACATGTTACCGAGACTGCCGCCGATCGACGTCACTCCGGCAACGATCGCGACAGCGATAAGACCCGCAATCAGACCGTACTCGATCGCGGTAACCCCGTCTTCTTCCCGAAGGAAGCGAATCATCATTGCTTTCATTTTATTCCTCGTGCCTGTATTTACGTTTTCTGGCCTTTTATACGTATACATCCCCGCATATCCGGCCCTTGCCCCGCTCGTTCGCCACATCTGCTGCAACGACAACCGGGTGCGCTTTCTTTATAGGTCGCCCCGAAGGGCA
Organism: Burkholderia sp. L-4; assembly: GCF_056856535.1. Taxonomy (NCBI): domain Bacteria; kingdom Pseudomonadati; phylum Pseudomonadota; class Betaproteobacteria; order Burkholderiales; family Burkholderiaceae; genus Burkholderia; species Burkholderia sp. L-4. The sequence goes on along the minus strand of NZ_JBXEOX010000001.1, from coordinate 1,679,842 downwards.
TTGCTCACAATTTGATGCAAGTTAACATTCGCGATAGTGACCCTCCTCGAACGTTGTGTACCGAACCGTACATTTGCTTACATCTGCTCCGGATTCTATATCCGATCCTATTTAAGTTCCAACCTCTTTTAACGACTCTGTCGGAAAAAATCTTCAGGAGCACAGCGTATTTGTACGGCGTTTCGGTACGACTTACACATAGGATTTACGATAGGTTAGATGTGCACGCCTAATCCACCAGTAAAACAATTGCCTCGTCCATCAAGCCCGCTCGCCACCCACGTTACGCCGCACGCGTAACGCCAATGTTGTGACGTTACGTTACGAAACGGCCGAAACCGTTCTCATTCATCTGCACTTAAACAGATTCAACAATCTTTCAATCTCCTCGACTTCCTTTCCCGACAAGGAATTGCGTCGTTTAAAACCGGTTGTCGACCTGCCGGGCATCGAAATGGCACGACAGTTGCAGAGTAGTCCTCGCACCACTCAACACAACGCAGTTCACAACACATTTTTAATGCGAGGAAGAAATGGACATCAAGGTTATCCCTCATGGCGTGTTCCGGACGACTCTGATCGCGGCCACCGTTGCAGCCATGCTTTCCCTCTCCGCGTGCGGCGGTTCCGGTTCGATCAGCCAGGGGCTCGGCGGCGGCTCGAGCTCGGGCGGCGGTGACACGATCTCGACGTCGGGTGGCGGCAGCTCCGGCACGAGCGGCACCTCGGGCACGAGCGGTAGCTCCGGCACCAGCGGCACCTCGGGCACGAGCGGTACCTCCGGCACCAGCGGCACCTCGGGCACGAGCGGCACCTCCGGTACCAGCGGAACCTCGGGCACGTCGGGTGTGTCGTCGAACGCGGTGGGACAGGTCCTCGCAAGCAGCAGCAATATCGTCACGGGTGTCGGCGGCACCGTCTCCGGTCTCGGCTCGGTCATCGGCAGCCAGTCGCTGCCGGGCGTCAACCCGGCCACCACGCAAGCCGCAGGCGGCATCGTGCAAAGCGTCGGCGGCGCGGTGACCGCACTCGGCAACGGCCTCGGCAACGGTCTCGGCCAGCTCGGCGCAACGAAGGATCCGCTCGGCACCACGCTCGCCAGCACGGGAGGCGTCGTCAACCAGCTGGGCGGCGCAGTCACGGACACCGGCAAACTGGTCACGAGCCTCGGCAGCGGCCCGCTGTCGCCACTCGCACCGGTCACGGGTGCCGTCGGCGGCCTCGTGTCGACGCTCGGCGGCGCCGTATCGAACGGCGGCACGACCCTCACCAATGCGCTGTCGACCGGCCCGATCCAGCAAGTCACGCAGACGGTCAGCTCGGCCATCACGCCGATCACGACGATGGTCGGCCAGACGACCCAGACGATCGGCACGGCCACCGGCCTCGGCGCACCGGTCAACACGCTGCTCGGCACGATCGGCAACGGGCTGAACCAGGCCGGCGCACTGCTCGCGTCGACGGGCGGCAATCCGGTCACGACAGGCCTCGGCAACACCGTCTCGGCGACGGGCAATACCGTGAAGGCCGTCGGCGGCCTGCTCACGGGCGGCACCGGCGGCGTGACCAACCCGCTCGCCCCGCTCACGGGCCTCGTCTCCACGGTTACCGGCGCACTCGGCGGCGCAACGGGTGGCGGCAGCGGCCCGCTCGCACCGGTCACCGGCCTCGTCTCCACGGTCACCGGCGCACTCGGCGGTGCAACGGGTGGCGGCAGCGGCCCGCTCGCACCGGTTACCGGCCTCGTCTCGACGGTCACCGGCGCACTCGGCGGCGCAGCAGGCGGCGGCAGCGGCCCGCTCGCACCGGTTACCGGTCTCGTCTCGACGGTCACCGGCGCACTCGGTGGCGCAGCAGGCGGCGGCAGCGGCCCGCTCGCACCGGTTACCGGTCTCGTCTCGACGGTCACCGGCGCACTCGGTGGCGTAGCAGGCGGCGGCAGCGGCCCGCTCGCACCGGTTACCGGTCTCGTCTCGACGGTCACGGGTGCGCTCGGCGGTGCAACGGGCGGAACGAGCGGCGGTCCGCTCGCCCCGGTCACGGGTCTCCTCGGTGCAGTCACGGGTGCGCTTGGCGGCGTGGCGGGCAGCGCAGGCGGCAGCAGCCCGCTCGCCCCGGTGACGAATGCCGTCTCGACGGTCACCAGCTCGGTCGGCGTACCGGCACTGAGCGGCGGCACGGGTGCGGTCACGAACTCGGGCTCGTCGTCGAACCCGCTCGCGCCTGTCACGTCGCTGATCGGCGGCCTGCTCGGCGGCACGCACGGCAAGTAATCCGACATCCATTCATCGAAAAGACAGCGAGGAGTCCATCATGTCCCAGCAACGTTCCATCACGACGGCCGCCCTGCGCCAGTGGCGTGCGCCCCTCACCGCCTTCGCCGCGGCCTGCCTGCTGGCCGCGTGCGGCGGCGGCGGCGTCAGCTCGCCGCCGAGCAGCAGCAATAACAACAACAATCCGAGCACGAGCGGCACGTCCGGCACCAGCGGCACCAGTGGCTCGTCCACCGGCACCAAGGGTGTCGTCAGCACGGTCGGCCAGACGGCCAGCGACCTCGGCAGCACGGTCGGCAACATCAGCCTGCCGGGCCTCGGCGACGGCGTGACGAAGGGTGTCGGCAGCACGCTGTCCAGCACCGGCACGATCATCGGTGCGGCCGCCGATGCCGTGAGCAACGGGCTGGGACAGATCGGCTCGACGAAGGATCCGGTCGGCACGACGGTTGCCGGCCTCGGCAATGTCGTCGGCGCGACGAGCAACACGGTGTCCGGCCTGAGCTCGACGGTCAAGGCGCTCGGCACGGGTCCGCTCGCGCCGCTCGCCCCCGTCACGACGCCGGTCGGCACCGTGCTCGACACGGTCGCCAACGGCCTGACGGCCGCCGGCACGACGATCGGCTCGACGCTGTCGTCAGGCGCCGTCCAGCAGGTCACGCAACCGATCAGCTCGGCGATCACGCCGCTCGTGATCACGGCCGGCCAGGTCACGCAACAGGTCGGCACGACGACCGGCCTCGGCCAACCCGTCTCCGGCCTGCTCGGCCAGATCGGCGGCGCGATCAGCTCGGCGGGCAAGCAAGTCGGCGGCACGTCGAGCCAGCCGCTCGTCGGCGATGTCGGTCAGCTCGTGACCGCGGTCGGCAACACGGTGACCAACACGGGCGGCCTCGTCAACCCGAACGGCCCGAACGGCGCCGCACCGATCCCCGGCCTGATCACGAGCCTCGTCGGCGGCTCGACGGCGACCGTCCAGAACGGCACGTCGTCGGGTTCCGGCTCGACGAACCCGCTCGGCGGCCTGCTGTCCGGTCTCGGCTCGACGCCGCTGGGCTCGCTCACGGGCGCACTCGGCGGCGCAACCGGCGGCTCGGGCAGCGGCCCGCTCGCGCCTGTCACGGGCCTCGTGTCGACGGTCACCGGCGCACTGGGCGGCGCGACAGGCGGCAGCGGCGGCCCGCTCGCCCCCGTCACGAATCTCGTGTCGACGGTCACGGGCACGCTCGGTGGCGCAACGGGCGGCGCAGGCAGTGCAAACCCTCTCGCGCCCGTCACCGGTTTGCTGAATACTGTCACCGGAGCAGTGAGCGGTGCAGCAGGATCGGGTGGTGCGAGCCCGCTCGGGCCGGTCACGTCGCTGGTCGGCAGTGTCACGGGTACGGCATCGTCGGGCAGCGGTTCGACGGGCCTGCTGGCACCGGTAACGGGGTTGCTGGGCACGCTGGGTAGCGTTGGCAAGTAAGGACGACGGTCGCACCATCGCAGCCGGAGCGAATGGCGCGGCCGTACATACACAACCGGCATGGCGGCACGCGGCGCGCGACACCCTGGTGTCGCGCGCCGGCATTACAAAGAAGACGAAAAGCAAGGCCTACGAGGAAGAACAATGAAATCCAGACTCGACAGATGGATGATGCTGCTCGCCGTCGCGGCGGCAAGCACGGCACATGCACAATCGCGCGTCGGCGGTAACCCGCTCGACTCCCTTCCGCAGATCAACGCACCGAAGACCGGCCCGAACGTTACCGTGCAGGTCGCGCCGCAAGCGCCGCAACTGCAGGAGCTGCTGTCACGCCACCTGACGCCGTCGACGTTTCAGGTCGAAGGCGTGAAGTCGGTGCCGTTCGAGGAAATCTCACGTCGCTTCACGCCCCTCGTCGGCAAGGACATCACGATCGGCGACCTGATCGAAACCGCGAACGGCGTGACGAAGCTGTACCAGGAGCGCGGCTACGCGCTGTCGTTCGCGTTCGTTCCCGCGCAGACGTTCGAGAACGGCGTCGTGCGCATCACGGTGGTCGAAGGCTACGTGTCGGACGTCAAGGTCACCGGCAAGCCCGGTGCGATGGAACCGAAGATCCGCGCGATCGCCGCGCACATCACCGACGATCGCCCGCTGCGCCGCGCGACGTTCGAGCGCTACGTCAACACGTTCGGCCTGCTGCCCGGCCTCACGGTGAAGGCGAACGTCCCGCCGCCGCAAACCACCGACGGCGCCACGACGCTCGAACTCGCGGTCGACCGCAAGCCGTTCAACGTCAGCACCGGCATCGACTTCAACCACCCGGGCGTCCAGGGCCTCATCACCGCGACCGAAAACGGCCTCACGCGATTCGGCGAGCAGCTGAGCATCTCGGCGCTCGCGCCGCCGGGACGCGACAAGCAGACCTACTTCGCGTTCAGCGGCGCGGTGCCCGTCGGCAGCAGCGGCCTGATCACGCGCCTCGATGCAAGTACGTATCGCGGCAAGCCGACCGACAATCCGGGGTTGCCGTCGTACGTGCAGCGTACGGTCAAGAACGAGAAGCTTGGTCTTTCGGCATCCTATCCGATCTTGTTGAATAATCAGCGCAGCCTGCTCGGCACCGTGTCGGGCTACGCATCGCACAACGAGGATCGCTACCAGAACCAGATCAACGGTGCGAGCCTCGATACGCGCTCGCAGGTCCGCGTGCTGCAGATGCAGCTCGACTACACGAGCGTCCAGCCGAAGCAGGTCCAGAAGCTGAGCGTCAACGTCGCGAAGGGTTTCAACATTCTCGGCGCGTCGAAGTCGCAGGACATCACCGTCGGCACGACGACGACCTCGGTGGACAGCCCGATTTCGCTGACCTTCGTTCGCACGGGGGCGACTTTCACGCAAACCAACGAATGGCCGTTCCGAATCGGGACGTCGGTTTCGCTGACCGGTCAATACAGTCCCGACTCGCTACCGACCTCCGAACAGATCTCGTTCGGCTCGACGCGCTACGCGCTCGGCTACCAGCCCGGCGAAACGTCGGGCGACTCGGGCTGGGGGATGTCGCTGGAGGTCAATCGCGGCTTCACGCCGGGCTGGACGTATCTGAAATCGATCACGCCGTACGTCGCCTACGACATGGCGCGCGTATACCTTCATTCGGGCACGCCGTCACCAAACCGCATGTCGTCGGTCGGCATCGGCGTGCGATTCACGGACAGCCGCTTCTACAGTCTCGACCTGAACATCGCGAAGCCGATCGGCGACGCACCCGTCGAAAGCGCGTCGCGCAGCCCGCGCATCAACGCGGCCTTCTCGTATCAGCTCAACTGATCGGACACCAAACAGCCCGCTTCATGCGGGCTGTTTCGATTAGAGTCCCCTCTATCAAACGTGGCACGCGGTTTCACGTATTCTGGCGAAGCTCGCAACATGCCCGCCCCATGCAGACGGTCGTGCGGGCGAATGAACACGACATGCAAAACAAGGAGGATGACAATGATTCAACTGACCCGCCCGTTGCGTGCAATCGCCGTTGCCGGTGCACTGCTCGCCTGCGCAGCCCCCACGTTCGCACAGGCCGACAGCCCCATCGGCATGTGGCAGACGATCGACGACAACACCCATCAGCCGAAGGCACTCGTGCAGATCGCCGAAGACGGCGACGGTGCGCTGACGGGCAAGGTCGTCAAGGGCCTCGGCGCGAACGATACGCCCGATCGCCGCTGCACCGCCTGCACGGACGAGCGCAAGGATCAGCTCATCAAGGGCATGACGATCATCAAGGCGATGAAGAAGGAAGGCGACCACTGGGACGGCGGCAACATCCTCGACCCGGAAAACGGCAAGGTCTACAAGTGCAAGATGACACTTGAAGACGGCGGCCAGAAACTCGTGGTGCGCGGTTACATCGGCGTATCGCTGCTCGGCCGGTCGCAGACGTGGGTTCGCCAGCAATAACGCAGCACGCTGCCGACTCGCGCGGCGCAATGAAAAATCGGCCTGCGACGAAGTCGTCAGGCCGATTTTCTTTGGGTGCGGGCGTGACGGAAACCGATCCGCATCACGCCGCGTGCTTCAGCGAGTCGGGCGCGTAGGCGCCCGGTGTGCGATACGCGGGTACCGCATTGCTACGCGCCTCCGCCGCCTTCGATTGCGTGTGCTTGCGCATCCGTGCGGACAATTCATTGCACAGATTCACGCCCGAATCGCCGTAGAGTTCACGCATCACGTTCAACAGCGTGCCCGTCTCGTGCCAGACCTTGAAGCGGCGATGGCAAGTTTGATACGACGGGTAACGGCGCGGTATGGCAGACCACGTTGCGCCGCTGTAGATCACCCAAAGCACGCCGTTCAGGACGGCGCGCGTATTGGCTAACGGACGACCGCGCAACTCGGTGCGCGGCTGCATTTCGGGCAGAAGCGGCGCAACGCAGCGCCACTCGTGGTCGGTCAGATCGCGATACGGTGTCATGGACATCTCCAGCCTTGGTAACCATGACACAACGATATCGGCTCACCTCAACGATGAATATAAGACAAATCCGAAAATACCCCGAGATTGCGCGAATTTGACCGGAATTGACGTTTGAATCCCGTCGATTACCCGGACGACGCAATCAGGTCAGCGACGTATCGACGATACGACGCGGCGTTTCGAGATACTCCTTCGACTGCATCTCGACGATTCGCGACACCGTGCGCGCGAATTCGTTGGCCATCGGGCCTTCGACGTACAACGCCTCCGCCGGCACCGCCGCCGACATCAGCAGCTTGACCTTGTGGTCGTACAGCACGTCGATGAGCCACGTGAAGCGTCGCGCCTCCGACGCCATCCGCGGCGACATCTGCGGCACCTCGGACAACACGATCGCATGGAAGCGGCTCGCCAGCTCGAGATAGTCGTTCTGCGATCGCGGGCCGCCGCACAGCGTCGCGAAGTCGAACCAGACGACGCCGTCCGCCTTGCGCAGCGCCTTCAGCTCGCGCTTCTCGATATGCAGGATCGGGCTTTCGTCGGGTACCGCCGCGAGCTTGCCGAACGCATGACGCAGTTCGCGATCGGCGTCCGCGCCGAGCGGCGTGTGATACATCTTCACCTGCGCGAGCGTGCGCTGGCGATAGTCGACGCCCGCGTCGACGTTCAGCACGTCGAGCTTGTCCTTGATCAGCGCGATCGCCGGCAGCATGCGGTCGCGATGCAGGCCGTCCGGATACAGGTCGTCGGGATCGTAGTTGGACGTCATCACGAACTGCACGCCGTTGTTGAACAGGCGGTCGAGCAGACGGTACAGGATCATCGCGTCCGCGATGTCCGACACGTGGAATTCGTCGAAGCAGATCAGCCGGTAGCGCTTCGCGATGCGCCGCGCGAGTTCGTCGAGCGGATCGGCCTGCCCTTTCAGTTCCTCGAGCTCGCGGTGCACTTCGCGCATGAACTCGTGGAAATGCAGGCGCGTCTTGCGCTGCACGGGCACGACGGCGTAGAAGCTGTCCATCAGGAAGCTCTTGCCGCGGCCCACCCCGCCCCACATGTAGACGCCGCGCGGGAGATCCGGGTGATTGATCAGCTTCTTGAACGCGTTCGAGCGGCGCGCCTTGTATTCGACCCACTCGTCGAAGCAACGCTGCAGGCGATCGACGGCCGCGCGCTGGGCGGGATCGGACTGATAGCCGCGCGTGGTCAGTTCGCGCGTGTAGTATTCGGTGACGTTCATCGGGCAAACCGGAAAGAACGAAGGCGAGCGGGAAACCCCGCCCGCCTTCGTCAAGAGACGGCTGCGCCGGCCGATGGCCGGCAGGCGCTACACCGTGCTCAGCTGTTCAGCGAGCGCTTGTCGACGGCGAGCGCCGCTTCGCGCATCACTTCCGACATCGACGGGTGCGGATGGCAGATGCGGGCGATGTCTTCCGACGCCGCCTTGAATTCCATCGCCACCACCGCTTCCGCGATCAGGTCCGACGCGTTCGCGCCGATCACGTGCACGCCGAGCAGCTCGTCGGTCTTCGCATCCGCGATCATCTTCACGAAACCGTCCGGCGCGTTCATGCCGAGTGCGCGGCCGTTGATCGAGAACGGGAACTTGCCCGACTTGATCTCGCGGCCTTCCGCCTTCAGCTGCTGCTCCGTCTTGCCGACCCACGCGATTTCCGGGTACGTGTAGATCACCCACGGAATGCAGTTGTAGTCGATGTGCGGCTTCTGGCCGTCGATCACTTCCGCGACCAGCACGCCTTCGTCTTCCGCCTTGTGCGCGAGCATCGGGCCGCGCACCACGTCGCCGATCGCGTACACGTTCGGCACCGCCGTACGGCAGTGGTCGTCCACGTCGATGAAGCCGCGCTCGTTCGCCTTCAGGCCGATCGCCTCGAGGCCGAGGTTGTCGGTGTTCGGCACACGGCCGACCGACACGATCAGGCGGTCGGCGTCGAGCGTCTGCGCGTTGCCGTCCTTGTCGGTGTAGGCGATCGACACGCCGTTCGCGGTCGTCTTCACTTCGCCGATCTTCACGCCGAGATGGATGTCGAGACCTTGCTTCTTGAACAGCTTGGCCGCTTCCTTCGCGAGCGCTTCGTCGGCGGCGCCGAGGAATGCCGGCAGCGCTTCGAGCACCGTCACTTCGGCACCGAGGCGACGCCACACCGAGCCGAGCTCGAGGCCGATCACGCCTGCGCCGATCACGGCGAGCTTCTTCGGCACCGAGTCGAACGTCAGCGCACCTTCGTTGTCCGACACGATCTTGTTGTCGACCGGGATGCCCGGCAGGTGACGCGCCTTCGAGCCCGTCGCGATGATCACGTTCTTCGCGGTGACGACTTCGGTTTCACCCTCGCCGCTCACTTCGATCTGCACGCCGGCGTCGGTCTTGCCGGTGAACTTGCCATGGCCCTTCAGCCAGGTGATCTTGTTCTTCTTGAACAGGAACTCGATCCCGCTCGTCATTTTCTCGACGATCGCATCCTTGCGGCCGAGCATCTTCGCGACGTCGATCTTCACGCCGTCGACCGTGATGCCGTGGTCGACCAGGTGATGCGACGCGTTCTCGAACTCTTCCGACGAGGCGAGCAGCGCCTTCGACGGAATGCAGCCGACGTTCAGGCAGGTGCCGCCGAGCTTCAGCGCGCCGGCCGGGTTCTTCCACTTCTCGATACAGGCAACGGTCTTGCCGAGCTGCGCGGCGCGAATCGCGGCGATGTAGCCGCCGGGGCCGGCGCCGATCACGACGACGTCAAATTCCTTGGACATGACAATCCTTTCTACTTGTACGCCCGCGGGTTCACGCGTGTGCGCGAACCCGCGGAGCGGGTCGATGCAGTGAGACTCGGCTTACAGGTCGAGCAGCAGGCGTGCCGGATCTTCCAGCGCATCCTTCATCGCGACGAGCGACAGCACGGCTTCGCGACCGTCGATGATGCGGTGGTCGTACGACAGTGCCAGGTAGTTGATCGGACGGATCACGATCTGGCCGTTCTCGACGACCGGACGCTCCTTCGTCGCGTGCACGCCGAGGATGGCCGACTGCGGCGGGTTGATGATCGGCGTCGACAGCATCGAGCCGAACACGCCGCCGTTCGAGATCGAGAACGTACCGCCCGTCATTTCCTCGATCGACAGCTTGCCGTCCTTCGCCTTCTGGCCGAATTCGGCGATCTTCTTTTCGATGTCGGCGAGGCTCATCTGGTCCGCGTTGCGCAGGATCGGCACCACGAGGCCACGCGGCGAGCCGACGGCGATACCGATGTCGAAGTAGCCGTGGTAGACGATGTCGTTACCGTCGATCGACGCGTTCACGAGCGGGAACTTCTTCAGCGCGTGAACAGCCGCCTTCACGAAGAACGACATGAAGCCGAGCTTCACGCCATGTTCCTTCTCGAACTTGTCCTTGTACTTGTTGCGCAGCTCCATGACCGGAGCCATGTTGACTTCGTTGAACGTCGTCAGGATCGCGTTGGTCTGCTGCGATTCGAGCAGGCGCTCGGCGATACGCGCACGCAGGCGCGACATCGGCACGCGTTGCTCCGGACGGTCGTTCAGCCAGGTCGTTGCCGACGCCGGCACCTTCACTTCCGGCAGCGACGGCTTCGCGGCAGCGGCCTTGGCCGGTGCGGCGGCCGGAGCGGCCTTCGGTGCGCTGCCTGCGGCCAGCGCGTCGCCCTTCGTGACGCGGCCGTCGCGGCCCGAACCTGCGACGTCGCCCGCCGACAGGCCCTTCTCGGCCAGCAGCTTCGATGCAGCCGGCGATGCGGCGGCCGAGCTCGATGCCGTCGCGGCGGCCGGCTGGGCTGCCGGTGCAGCCGCAGCAGGCGCGGCGGCCGGCTTGACTTCGGCGGCGCCCGCCGCTGCTTCGGCGGCACCTGCCTTCGCTTCGGTATCGATCGTCGCGATCACTTGATCGGCAACCACCGTGTCACCGTCGTTCTGCAGCACTTGCGCGAGCACGCCCGCTGCCGGTGCCGGCACTTCGAGCACGACCTTGTCGGTCTCGAGTTCGATCAGGATTTCGTCCTGTGCGACTGCTTCGCCCGGCTTCTTCTTCCACTGCAGCATGGTCGCTTCCGAAACCGACTCCGAAAGCTGGGGGACTTTGACTTCTACGATAGCCATGTGATTTTCCTGGATGCTTAATCTGGGGTATGACGAGGTTCGTGCGATTCCTTCGGCCGATGCGGCGCGCCACGCGCCCGGCAGGCCGGAAGAGACGGGAAAGCGCCGCGCGCCTTCCCGTTTCGCTTCCGTCGGTTATTTCGCGATCGATGCGCTCTTCAGGCGGCCGAAAGCACCTTCGATCAGGGCCTTCTGCTGCTCGTAGTGCTTCGCGTAGTAGCCAACCGCCGGCGAGGCCGAAGCCGGACGGCCGCTGTATGCCAGCTTCTGCCCTTCCTTCATGCCTTCCTTCAGATGGTGCTCGACGTAGAACCAGGGGCCCTGGTTCTGCGGCTCGTCCTGCACCCAGACCACTTCAGTCGCGTTCTCGTACTTCTTCATTTCGGCTTCGAACTGCTTGTGCGCGAACGGATACAGCTGCTCGATACGGATGATCGCGACGTCGTTCGCCTTCGCTTCGCGGCGATGTGCGACGAGGTCGTAATACACGCGGCCCGAGCACACCAGCACGCGCTTGACCTTCTTCGCGTCGATGCCGCCGTCGGTTTCGCCCAGCACCGGCTGGAACGAACCCTTCGCCAGTTCCGACAGGTCCGACACGGCTTCCTTGTGACGCAGCAGCGACTTCGGCGTTGCGACGATCAGCGGCTTGCGGAACAGGCGGATCATCTGGCGGCGCAGCAGGTGGAAAATCTGCGCCGGCGTCGTCGGCTGAACGACCTGCATGTTGTGATCGGCACACAGCTGCAGGAAACGCTCGATACGCGTCGACGAGTGTTCCGGACCTTGCCCTTCATAGCCGTGCGGCAGCAGCATCGTGAGGCCCGACACGCGGCCCCACTTCACTTCGCCCGACGAGATGAACTGGTCGATCACGACCTGCGCGCCGTTGACGAAGTCGCCGAACTGCGCTTCCCACAGCACGAGCGTGTTCGGCTCGGCGGTCGAGTAACCGTATTCGAAGCCCAGCACCGCTTCTTCCGACAGCACCGAGTCGATCACCGTGAACTTCGCCTGACCTTCGGCGATGTTCTGCAGCGGCACGTACGTACCGTCGTTCCAGCGCTCGCGATTCTGGTCGTGCAGCACCGCGTGACGGTGCGTGAACGTGCCGCGGCCCGAGTCCTGGCCCGTCAGGCGCACCGAGTAGCCCGATGCGACGAGCGACGCGAATGCGAGGTGTTCGCCCATGCCCCAGTCGAGCGGCTGGTCGCCACGCGCCATGTTGCGGCGGTCGTTGATCACGCGCTCGACGAGCGGGTGGACCTTGAAGTTTTCCGGGACCGTCGTGATGCGTTCGCCGAGGCGCTTCAGTTCGGCGAGCGGCACGGCCGTATCGGCAGCATCCGTCCACTTGCGGTTCAGGAACGGCACCCAGTCGACCGCGTACTTGCTCTTGTAGTTCGACAGGACCGGGTCGACCGTGTGGTGACCGTCGTCCATCGCCTTACGGTACGCCTTCACGTAGTTGTCGGCGTCTTCCGCGGTGATCACGCCCTGCTGCACGAGCTTCTCGGCGTACAGCGCACGGGTGCCCGGGTGCTGCGCGATCTTCTTGTACATCAGCGGCTGCGTGACCGCCGGCGTGTCCTGCTCGTTGTGACCCAGCTTGCGGAAGCAGACGATGTCGATCACGACATCCTTGTGGAACTGCATCCGGTAGTCGATCGCGATCTGCGTCGCGAGGATCACGGCTTCCGGATCGTCGCCGTTCACGTGCAGCACCGGCGCCTCGATCATCTTGACGACGTCGGTACAGTACAGCGTCGAGCGCGCATCGCGCGGGTCGGACGTCGTGAAGCCGATCTGGTTGTTGATGACGATGTGCAGCGTGCCGTGCGTGCCGTAGCCGCGCGTCTGCGCGAGGTTCAGCGTTTCCATCACGACGCCCTGGCCCGCGAAGGCCGCGTCGCCGTGGATCTGCACCGGCAGCACCTGCAGGCCGTCTTCGTCGCCGCGGCGGTCCATCCGCGCCTTCGCGGAACCTTCGACCACCGGGTTCACGATTTCGAGGTGCGACGGGTTGAACGCGAGCGACAGGTGGACCGGGCCGCCTTCCGTCGACACGTCCGACGAGAAGCCCTTGTGGTACTTCACGTCACCGGCCGGCAGGTCGTCGACGTGCTTGCCTTCGAATTCGGCGAACAGGTCGGCCGGCATCTTGCCCAGCGTGTTGACCAGCACGTTCAGGCGGCCGCGGTGGGCCATGCCGATGATGATTTCCTGCACGCCGCGCTTGCCCGCGTGCTGGACGACTTCGTCCATCGCCGCGATGAAGCTTTCGCCGCCTTCGAGCGAGAAGCGCTTCTGGCCGACGTACTTGGTGTGCAGGTAACGCTCGAGGCCTTCGGCGGCCGTCAGGCGATTCAGGATGTGCTTCTTCTCGTCGATCGAGAAGTTCGGCGTCGCGCGGGTCGACTCCAGGCGCTCCTGCCACCAGCGTTTCTGTTCCGGATCGCTGATGTACATGTATTCGGCGCCGATCGTGCCGCAGTACGTGTCACGCAGGCCCTTGACGATATCGCGCAGCGAAGCCTGGTCGAAACCGAAATACAGGTTGCTTGCGCTGTACGTCTGGTCGAGATCGCCTTCCGAGAAGTCGTAGAACGCGGGTTCGAGCTCGGGAATGGCGGGACGTTCGCGGCGCTTCAGGGGATCCAGATTGGCCCATTGCGAGCCAAGGAAGCGATACGCGCTGATGAGGGACTGGACGTGAACCTGCTTGCGTGCGGCAGCCAGGTTGGTGCTGCTTTCGCGCGGGATGAAGGCATTGGCCTTCGCGCGCTCGGCGAACGATTCGACGATCGGGAAGTGAGCGACGTCATTGGCATTCGAGCCGTCCGTTGCAGGCACGTTCTGCAGCGCGTCGAAATACTCTCGCCAGTTCTCCGGCACCGACGCCGGATTGTTGAGATATGCATCGTACAGTTCTTCAACGTACGAAGCATTGCCGCCGAACAGATAGGAGTTCAGCTGAAACTGCTTCATTACATCTGACATTTTACGCTCACCTTTCTTCGAGCTTCTCGAGAAATAGCGGGTTACTCAACCTTCCGCGACACGGCCTGACCGTTTAGCGGATTGCGAATCAAGTCTTGCTTGGAAGGACCTAAAACTTGCGTGCGCGCAGCATATCACAGAACCGATACCGGAGTTCACGGCGAAATGTGCCCGAAAGCACCGCGCGACGGGGTTTTGCCGGATTGCCACGACCCGGGGGAACAGTGTTTTGCAGGCAATCCGGTTGCGCGTCGCGCAGATGCGAAAAAGGCTGCCCGCGGGCAGCCTTTTTCGTGATGCAGCGAACGGTCGAACGCTTAGTCGACCGCGCCTTCGCGGCTCGCGCGGCGACGCTCGTGCTCCTTCAGGAAGCGCTTGCGCAGGCGGATCGACTGCGGCGTCACTTCCACGAGTTCGTCGTCGTCGATGAATTCGACCGCGTACTCGAGCGACATCTGGACCGGCGGCACGAGACGCACGGCTTCGTCGGTACCCGACGCACGCACGTTGGTCAGCTGCTTGCCCTTGATCGGGTTCACGACGAGGTCGTTGTCGCGGCTGTGGATGCCGATGATCATGCCCTCATACAGCGCGTCGCCCGGCTTCACGAACATGCGGCCGCGATCCTGCAGCTTCCACAGTGCGTAGGCCACGGCCGCGCCGTCGTCCTGCGAGATCAGCACGCCGTTGCGGCGCTCGAAGACCGAGCCGTCCTTGACCGGTGCGTACGAATCGAAGATGTGGCTCATCAGCCCCGTGCCGCGCGTGAGCGTCAGGAATTCGCTCTGGAAGCCGATCAGGCCACGTGCCGAGATCTTGTATTCCAGACGCGTGCGGCCGCGGCCGTCCGACGCCATGTCGAGCATTTCGCCCTTGCGGCGGCCGAGTTCTTCCATCACGCCGCCCTGGTGTTCGTCCTCGACGTCGACCGTCAGCAGCTCGTACGGCTCGTGACGCACGCCGTCGATTTCCTGCATCACGACGCGCGGACGCGACACGGCCAGCTCGTAGCCTTCGCGGCGCATGTTCTCGACGAGAATGGTCAGGTGCAGCTCGCCGCGGCCCGACACTTCGAACACCGTTTCGTCGCCCGTGTCCTTCACGCGCAGCGCGACGTTGTGGTTCAGCTCCTTCATCAGGCGGTCGCGGATCTGGCGGCTCGTCACGAACTTGCCTTCGCGGCCCGCGAGCGGCGACGAGTTGACGAGGAAGTTCATCGTCAGCGTCGGTTCGTCGACGGTGATCATCGGCAACGCTTCCGGCGTGTCGACCGCGCAGATCGTCGCGCCGATGCCGACGTCTTCAATACCGTTGATCAGCACGATGTCGCCCGCTTCGGCCGATTCGACCTGCACGCGCTCAAGGCCCTTGAACGACAGCACCTGGTTGATCTTGCGGTTCAGCACGTCGCCTTCCGGGCCGAAGCGCATCACGACCGGCTGACCCGGCTTGATGCGGCCGCGCGTGATGCGGCCGACGCCGATCCGGCCGACGTACGTCGAATAGTCGAGCGACGTGATCTGGAGCTGCAGCGGCGCTTCCGGATCGGCCGGGCGAACCGGCACGTGCTCGAGGATCGCCTCGAACAGCGGGCGCATGTCGCCTTCGCGCGCGGCCGGGTCGAGCGACGCGTAGCCGTTCAGGCCCGACGCGTAGACGATCGGGAAGTCGAGCTGCTCCTCGGTCGCGCCGAGCTTGTCGAACAGGTCGAAGGTCTGGTTGATCACCCAGTCGATGCGCGCGCCCGGGCGGTCGATCTTGTTGACGACGACGATCGGCTTCAGGCCGAGCGCAAGCGCCTTCTTCGTGACGAAGCGGGTCTGCGGCATCGGGCCTTCGACCGCGTCGACCAGCAGCAGCACCGAGTCGACCATCGACAGCACGCGCTCGACTTCACCGCCGAAGTCCGCGTGGCCCGGGGTGTCGACGATGTTGACGTGCGTGCCTTCGTATTCGACCGCGCAGTTCTTCGCGAGAATCGTGATCCCGCGCTCCTTTTCGATGTCGTTCGAGTCCATCACACGCTCGGCGACTTGCTGGTTGTCGCGGAAGGTGCCGGACTGGCGAAGCAGTTGGTCGACGAGCGTCGTCTTGCCGTGGTCGACGTGAGCGATGATGGCGATATTGCGAAGGGCGCGGGTCATAGAAACCTGGAAATCGTTTGAACGCGCAAACGCGCCCGCTCGTTTTCACGGGCGCGCGCTGTTGCAGCTTGGAAAGCCTAACATTATAGCACGCGAGAATGTCGAGAGCTGACGGACACGTCGCGACGCGACAAAACCGGGCCCGCCAGCCCTGCCCGTGAACCGGCGAAGCGATCGAATGCGCCGTCGCCCGGCACACCGCAAAACCTTGTCCCCGAGAGGGATTTTCGCACCGCGCAGCGCGCCCTTTGCCGTTCGATTAACATTTGCCGCGGCAAGCAATTGTGCCTATACTGCTGCCTAGTCAACTATTGCAGCTTCAGGGTTTTATGCCGGATTCCTCTACCCAACCACCCGTCTCGTCGCTGTCCTCGTATCAGATGAACGACAGCGTCGGTTATCTGATGTCGCGCGTGAAGTCGGTGATGACCAACCTCGTCACGCAACGCACGCAGGAAGAGCTCGGCATCACGGGCACGCAGGCGAGCATGCTGTTCATGATCGCGGTCGGCAGGTGTTCGACGGCCGCCGAGCTCGCGCGCGAATACGGGATCGATGCGAGCGCGGTCACGCGCCTGCTCGACCGGGTCGAGAAACGCGGCCTGCTGTCCCGCGTGCGCAGCATCGAGGACCGGCGCGTCGTCCGCCTCGAACTGACCGATGAAGGCCGCGCGCTCGCCGAACAGCTGCCGCCCATTTTCCGCAGCGTGCTCGATCAGGTGCTGGACGGATTTACGCCGGAAGAAGTCGGGTTCCTGAAGAGCATGCTGCGCCGCATTCTCAGCAACTATTGCGAGACGGCCGGCGGCAGCATCACGTAATAGTTGCCATAACAATTACTTTTGACAGTTTATTGTAAGGAAATCCTTGCAGTGTCCATCATTCATTCCGAGTCAGGGGTCAGCGCGATGAAGTCCTCCCCGTTGTCCGTGCGCGGCGGGTCGTGTCGCGCCGCCGTCGCCGCCGCGGTCGCCGCATTCGCACTGGCGGGCTGCGCAAACTACATCGGCATCAAGAGCGACAAGCAGATCGCCCCCGCATCGCAATTCGAGTCCGCGCAGAGCCTCCCGGCCCAGGGCGGCCAGTGGCCGGCGCTCGACTGGGCCAGCCAGTTCGGCGATCCGCAACTGCCGAAGCTGATCGACGAAGCGCTGCAAGGCAATCCGTCGATCGCCCAGGCGCAGGCGCGCATCGCGAAGGCATCGTCGTACATCGAATCGTCGCGATCGAACCTGATGCCGAAGGCCGAAGCCAGCTATTCGTGGACGCGCGAGCTGTACTCGTCGAACGCGCTGTTCCCGCCCCCGTACGGCGGCCAGTGGTACAGCGAGAACAATGCGCTCGCGAGCGCGTCGTGGGAACTCGACCTGTGGGGCAAGAACCGCGAACGCCTGCACACGGCCGTGTCGCAGGAAAAGGCCGCCGAAGCCGACATGCAGCAGGCGCGCATCACGCTCGCGTCGTCGGTCGCGCGCACCTACAACTCGCTCGCGCAGCTCTATGCGCTGCGCGACATCGCGCAGCGCGAGATCACCAACCGCGAGACGGTGGGCAAGATCACCGACGGCCGCGTCTCGGCCGGCCTCGACACCAACGTCGAACGCCAGACGGCGCGCGGCAACATCGCGACCACGCAGGCTTCGCTGTCGGACCTCGACGGCCAGATCACGACGGTGCGCTACCAGCTCGCCGCGCTGCTCGGCAAGGGTCCGGATCGCGGGCTGCAGATCGCCGCGCCGGTGATGAACCCGACCGGCGACGTCACGCTGCCCGGCAACCTGCCGGCCGATCTCGTGTCGCGCCGCCCCGACATCGTCGCCGCGCGCTGGCAGGTCGAAGCCGCGATGCACGACGTGAAGGAAGCGAAGGCCGAGTTCTATCCCGACGTGAACCTCGCGGCCGGTTTCGGCTTCGATGCGTTCGGCTGGGGCAAATTCCTGAACTTCGCGAGCCGCCAGGCGCAGTTCGGCCCGGCGATCCACCTGCCGATCTTCGATGCCGGCGCGCTGCGCGCCCAGCTCAAGGGCCGCTACGCCGACTTCGACCTGTCGGTCGCGAACTACAACCAGACGCTGATCAGCGCGCTGAACGACGTCGCGACGCAGGTCGCGTCGATCCGCGCGATCGATCGCCAGATGGGCGACGCCCAACGCGCGCTCGACGCATCGACGCGCGCGTACGATCTCGCGGTCATCCGCTACAAGGCCGGCCTGTCGCCGCAACTGCAGGTGCTGACGGCGGACAGCAACCGCCTCGCATCGGAGCAGACGGTGACCAACCTGAAGATGCGTCGCCGCGACATGCAGCTCGCGCTGATCAAGGCACTGGGCGGCGGGTTCGACGCAACCGGCACACCGCTCGCCGCGCCCGACGCCGCCACGCCGAACAAACAGGCCGCCAACTGAGCCGGCGCCACCACTACGCAGACACTCGAAATAACGGACGGAGAAAATCGCCATGAGCGACCAACAAAACGCCGCCAGCGCGCAGCCGCAGAACAACGGCAAGCGCAAACGAATGATGACGCTGCTCGTCGCGGTCATCGTGATCGCGGCCATCGCATACGGCCTGTACTACTTCCTCGTCGCCCGCTTCCATGAAGGCACCGACGATGCGTACGTGAACGGCAACGTCGTGCAGATCACGCCGCAGGTCACCGGCACCGTGATCGCCGTGAAGGCGGACGATACGCAGACGGTCAAGTCCGGCGACCCGCTGGTCGTGCTCGACCCGGCCGATTCGCAGGTCGCGCTGCAGCAGGCGGAAGCAAACCTTGCGCAGACGGTGCGCCAGGTGCGCGGCCTGTTCGTCAACGACGACCAGTACCGCGCGCAAGTCGCGCTGCGCCAGTCCGACCTGTCGAAGGCCCAGGACGACCTGCGTCGCCGCCTGGCTGTCGCACAGACGGGCGCCGTGTCGCAGGAAGAAATCTCGCACGCACGCGACGCGGTGAAGGCCGCGCAGGCGTCGGTCGACGCCGCGCAGCAGCAACTCGCATCGAATCGCGCGCTGACCGCGAACACGACGATCGCCTCGCACCCGAACGTGATGGCCGCCGCCGCGAAGGTTCGCGACGCCTACCTCGCGAACGCGCGTAACGTGCTGCCGGCGCCGGTCACCGGCTACGTCGCGAAGCGCTCGGTGCAGGTCGGCCAGCGCGTGTCGCCGGGCACGCCGCTGATGTCGGTGGTGCCGCTGAACGCCGTGTGGGTCGACGCGAACTTCAAGGAAGTCCAGCTGAAGCACATGCGGATCGGCCAGCCGGTCGAGATGACGGCCGACATCTACGGCTCGTCGGTCACCTACCACGGCAAGGTCGTCGGCTTCTCGGCCGGTACGGGCTCGGCGTTCTCGCTGCTGCCGGCGCAGAACGCGACCGGCAACTGGATCAAGGTCGTCCAGCGCCTGCCGGTGCGGATCGAACTCGACCCGAAGGATCTCGACAAGCATCCGCTGCGCATCGGCCTGTCGATGCAGGTCGACGTGGACATCAAGGACGAACGCGGCGACCAGCTCGTCAACGCGCCGAACACCGTCTACGAGACCAACGTGTTCGCGAAGTACGGCGACGAAGCCGATGCCGAAATCGCACGCATCATCGCCGAGAACGCAGGCGGCAGCGCGTCGGCGCCCGTCGCGGCGAAGTCAGGCAGCGCCGCGAAAATGATGTAACCGTTCCGACTCCGGAAAGACAACCCACATGGCACAGGCTCCTGTCTCCCATCCGCCCCTGCAAGGCGGACAACTCCTGCTCGGGACGATCGCGGTATCGCTCGCGGTGTTCATGAACGTGCTCGACACGTCCATCGCGAACGTCGCGATCCCGACCATCTCGGGCGACCTCGGCGTGTCGTCCGACCAGGGCACGTGGGTCATCACGTCGTTCGCGGTCGCGAACGCAATCTCGGTGCCGCTGACCGGCTGGCTGACCGACCGTTTCGGGCAAGTCCGCCTGTTCCTCGTGTCGATCATCCTGTTCGTCATCTCGTCGTGGATGTGCGGGCTGGCGCCGAGCCTGCCATTCCTGCTCGCGTCGCGCGTGCTCCAGGGTGCCGTCGCGGGCCCGATGATTCCGCTGTCGCAAGCGCTCCTGCTATCGAGCTATCCGCGCGCGAAGGCGCCAATGGCGCTCGCACTATGGGCGATGACGACGCTGATCGCCCCCGTCGCGGGCCCCATTCTCGGCGGCTGGATCTCGGACAACTATTCGTGGCCGTGGATCTTCTACGTCAACATCCCGGTTGGCATCGCCGCCGCCGCCGCGACGTGGGTGATCTACCGGAGTCGGGAGTCGGCCGTGCGCCGTGCGCCGATCGACGGCGTGGGCCTCGCGCTGCTGGTCGTGTGGGTCGGCTCGCTGCAGATCATGCTCGACAAGGGCAAGGATCTGGACTGGTTCGCGTCGACGACGATCGTCGTGCTCGCGCTGACCGCTGTCATTGCTTTCGCGTTCTTCGTGATCTGGGAGCTGACCGCCGAGCACCCGGTCGTCGACCTGTCGCTGTTCCGTATAAGAAACTTCACCGGCGGCACGGTCGCGCTGTCGATCGGGTACGGCCTGTACTTCGGCAATCTCGTGCTGCTGCCGCTGTGGCTGCAGACGCAAATCGGCTACACCGCGACCGACGCCGGCCTCGTGATGGCGCCGGTCGGGTTGTTCGCCATCCTGTTGTCGCCACTCACCGGGAAGTATCTGCCGCGCACCGATCCGCGCTTCATCTCGACGGCGTCATTCCTCACGTTCGCGCTGTGCTTCTGGATGCGTTCGCGCTACACGACGGGCGTCGACGAGTGGTCGCTGACACTGCCGACGCTCGTGCAGGGGATCGCGATGGCCGGCTTCTTCATCCCGCTCGTGTCGATCACGCTGTCCGGCCTGCCGGGCCACCGCATTCCCGCGGCGTCCGGCCTGTCGAACTTCGTGCGGATCATGTGCGGCGGCATCGGTACGTCGATCTTCCAGACCGCATGGGATCATCGGAACAACTTCCACCACGCGCAACTGGTCGAGCAGGCGAACCCGTACAACCCGACGTTCAACCAGGCCGTCACTCAGATGGGCAATCTCGGGCTCACGCCCGAGCAGGCACACGGCCTGATCAACAACATGGCCACGCAGCAGGCTGCGCAGCTCGGCGTGAATGATCTGTTCTACATTTCGGCCGCGATCTTCGTGCTGCTGATCGGACTGATCTGGATCACGAAGCCCGAACGCGCGGGCGGCGGCGATGCCGGGGCGGCCGCATCGGCGGCGCACTGAACGCCCAAGCGGGAATACCGACGCACCAAACAAAAAGCCCGGTCGTTTCGACCGGGCTTTTTCTTGTTCGGACGCCGACTGCGGCGCACGCGCGCCGTAGCGTCATGCAGCCGTCACGACGAGCCGTTCCGGTGCCAGTACACCATTCGCCTTGCGCGCCACGCCGAGCAGCCGCGTGGCGTCGTATACACGCACGCGCTCGCCGTCGGCCGCCTCGATCGGCCCGAGCGCCGACAACGGCAGGCGCTGGCCGTGCAGGAACCGCTTCGCGGACGCATCGTCGAGACGAACCGCCGGAAACGTCGACAGCAACGCATCGACCGGCTGGAGCCAGGCATCGCGTGCCGCTTCGGCTGCATCCGACAGCGCATCGAGCGTCACCGCATGTTCGAGCGTCAACGCACCGACGCCCGTACGACGCAGCATCGTCAGATGCGCCCCGCAACCGAGCGCCTCGCCGATGTCTTCCGCGAGCGTACGCACATACGTGCCCTTGCTGCAGGTCACGCGAAACGTCACGTCGGGCAGCTCGCAAGCGAGCAGTTCGAGCGCATGAATCGTCACGTTACGGCCTTCCCGCTCGACGGTCTGGCCCGCACGCGCGTATTCGTACAGCGGCTTGCCGTCGCGCTTGAGCGCCGAATACATCGGCGGCACCTGCACGATCTCGCCGGTGAAGCGCACGAGCGCGGCTTCCACCGCCGCCCGGTCGCATTCGACCGGCCGCGTGTCGATCACGTCGCCTTCCGCATCGCCGGTAGCCGTGCGCTGGCCAAGACGCATCGTCGCTTCGTAGGTCTTGTCGGCCTCGAGCAAGTCCTGCGAAAACTTGGTCGCCTCGCCGAAACACAGCGGCAGCAGGCCCGAAGCCAGCGGATCGAGCGTGCCGGTGTGGCCGGCTTTCTTCGCGAGGAGCAGGCGCTTCGCGCGAATCAGCGCATCGTTGCTCGACAGGCCGACCGGCTTGTCAAGCAGGAGGACGCCATCCAGCACGCGCCGGGGCACGCGCGGACGTTGGGGTGCTGCATTCGTCATAGGCCGGTCGAACTCAGTCGTCCTTCGCGGGTGCGTCGGCCTCGTCGTCGTCCTTCGCGCGCGTCGAGTTCGCTTCCTTGATCAGGCGCGACATTTCGACGGCCTTCTCGATCGTCTGGTCGTAATGGAAATGCAGCGTCGGCACCGTATGAATGTGCAGGCGCTTGAACAGCAGGTTGTGCAGGTGACCCGACGCGTGATTCAGCGCCTCCTGCGTCTTTTCCGGGTCACCGGTAAGCGCGGTGAAGTAGACCTTCGCGTGCGCGTAGTCCGGCGTGAGCTCCACGCTCTGGATGGTCACGATGCCGATACGCGGGTCTTTGACCTCGCGCATGATGAGTTCGGACAGGTCGCGCTGAATCTGGTCGGCGATCTGAACGTTGCGATTGGGGGAAGTGCGTTTCCTGGACATGATCGATCCGTGATCCGTTTTTCAGGATGAAGTGGCGGCCCTTGTCGGCACGCCACCATGAAAATGGGCGGGACAGGCCCAAGCCTGCCCCGCCCATGAGCCGATGCGCGACGATTACAGCGTACGCGCGACTTCGGTCACTTCGAAGACTTCGAACTGGTCGCCTTCGATGACGTCGTTGAAGTTCTTCACCGACATACCGCACTCGAAGCCTTGCTTCACTTCCTTCACGTCGTCCTTGAAGCGCTTCAGCGATTCGAGTTCGCCCGTGAAGATCACGACGTTGTTGCGCAGCACACGTACCGACGACGAGCGCTTGACGATACCGTCCGTGACCATACAGCCAGCAACCGTACCGACCTTCGGCACCTTGAAGACCTGACGGACTTCGACCATGCCGGTGATGACTTCGCGCTTCTCCGGTGCCAGCATGCCCGACATCGCCGCCTTCACCTCATCCACTGCGTCGTAGATGATGTTGTAGTAGCGGATGTCGATGCCGTTCGCCTCGGCCAGCTTGCGCGCCTGTGCATCCGCACGCGTGTTGAAGCCGATGATGACCGCCTTCGATGCCGTCGCGAGGTTGACGTCGTTTTCGCTGATGCCGCCCACCGCGCTGTGCACGATCTGCACGCGCACTTCGTCGGTCGACAGCTTGAGCAGCGACTGCACGAGCGCTTCCTGCGAACCCTGCACGTCTGCCTTGATGATGAGCGGCAGGTTCTGCACTTCGCCTTCGCCCATCTGCTCGAGCATGCTTTCCAGCTTCGCGGCCTGCTGCTTCGCAAGCTTCACGTCGCGGAACTTGCCCTGACGGAACAGCGCGATTTCACGCGCCTTGCGCTCGTCCGGCAGCACGATCACTTCCTCGCCCGCGCCCGGCACTTCCGACAGACCCTGGATTTCGACCGGGATCGAAGGGCCGGCTTCCTTCGTCGGCTTGCCGTTCTCGTCGAGCATCGCGCGAACCCGGCCGTAAGCCGTACCGGCCAGCACGATGTCGCCGCGGTTCAGCGTACCGGACTGCACGAGGATCGTCGCTACCGGGCCTTTACCCTTGTCGAGCTTCGCTTCGATCACGATGCCCTTGGCCGGTGCTTCGACCGGTGCCTTCAGTTCCAGCACTTCGGCCTGCAGCAGCACGTTCTCGAGCAGATCGTCGATGCCCGCGCCCGTCTTGGCCGACACCGGCACGAACGGCGAATCGCCACCGTACTCTTCCGGCACGACGCCTTCCGCGACCAGTTCCTGCTTGACGCGATCGGGGTTCGCTTCCGGCTTGTCGATCTTGTTGATCGCGACGACGATCGGCACGCCACCCGCCTTCGCGTGGGCGATTGCTTCCTTCGTCTGCGGCATCACGCCGTCGTCGGCCGCCACCACCAGCACCACGATGTCGGTCGCCTTCGCGCCGCGTGCACGCATTGCCGTGAACGCTTCGTGACCCGGCGTATCGAGGAACGTGATGACGCCGCGCGGCGTATCGACGTGATACGCGCCGATGTGCTGCGTAATGCCGCCCGCTTCGCCAGCGGCAACCTTCGCGCGGCGAATGTGGTCGAGCAGCGAGGTCTTGCCGTGGTCGACGTGACCCATGACCGTGACGACCGGCGGACGCGGCAGTTGCTCCGCATCGGTACCGGTTTCGCCTTCGACCAGCAGCGCTTCCGGATCGTCCAGCTTCGCGGCAACCGCGCGGTGGCCCAGTTCCTCGACGATGATCATCGCCGTTTCCTGGTCCAGCACCTGGTTGATCGTGACCATCTGGCCCATCTTCATCATCACCTTGATGACTTCGGAGGCCTTGATCGACATCTTGTGCGCGAGATCGGCAACCGACACGGTCTCCGGCACGTGCACTTCGCGAACGATCGGTTCGGTCGGCGCCTGGAACGACGATGCGCTGTCCTGGTGACGGCCGCGCCCCTTCGGGCCGCCGCGCCAGCCGCGGTCGACGCCGCCGCTCGAATCGCCGCGCGTCTTGATGCCGCGACGCTTCGCCGCGTCGTCCTGCCAGCCGCCCTTGCCTGCGCCCGGCTTCTTGTTGCGGTCGCCCGCGCCTGCCGGCGCCTGCGTCGTGGCCGGGGCCGCGGCACCAGCCGGCTTCTTCACGGCCGGACGTGCCTGCGCACCTTCCGGCTTCGCCGGCTTGTGCAGCGTGCCCTTCGCTTCGGCCGGCTTCGGCGGCTCGACCGGCTTCGGCGGCTCGACTGCCTTGACCACGGCCTTGCGCGGCGTGTTCATCATTTCGCGGATCGCGCGTGCCTCGGCTTCTGCCGCCGCGCGACGCTTGCTGATCTCTTCCTGCTCGGCGCGCGCCTTGTCCGCCGCCTCGCGGGCTGCGTCCTCGGCCTTCTTGGCCGCTTCGCGCTGGGCCGCACGTTCGGCGGCCGCGCGCGCTTCGTCCTGCGCGGACTGCTCGGATTGCGCGGACTCCACGCTGGCCGTTTTCTGCTCGGCCGCGGCGGCCTGCTGCGCTGCCACCTGCTGCTGCGCCGCAGCGGCTTCGGCCGCGGCACGCTTCGCCGCAGCTTCTTCCTCGGCGCGACGGCGCTCGGCTTCAGCCGCTTCCTCGCGGGCGCGGCGTTCCGCCTCTTCACGCTCCAGGCGTTCCTGGCGCTCGCGCAGTTCCTGCGCCTGCTTCTCGAGCAGCTCGGCCTCGCGGCGCGCTTCTTCCTCGCGACGCTTCAGTTCCGCATCGTCGTCCGCTTCGGCGACCTGCGCCTGACCCTGTTCCGCACCCTCGTTCACGTCGTCGCGCTTGACGAACGTGCGCTTCTTGCGGACCTCGACCTGAATGGTGCGAGCCTTGCCCGTCGCGTCAGATTGCTTGATCTCCGACGTATGCTTGCGGGTCAGCGTGATCTTGCGCTTGTCGCCGTCGGTTGCGCCGTGCGACTTGCGCAAATGATCGAGCAGACGCGCCTTGTCCGCTTCGGACAGCGCATCGTCTTCACTCGCTTTCTGGACGCCCGCTGCCTGCAGCTGTTCGAGCAGCACACCAGCAGGCATTTTCAGTTCCGCGGCAAATTGGGCTACGTTGTTACTCGCCATTCATTCCTCTTAGTGCAAGGACCGATTCCTTGCGGTTAGCATCGGGTCAGGCCATACGGCCGCCATCAAATCAGTGCGCCATGGTCATTTCTCACTGGAACCAATGTTCACGTGCTTTCATGATCAACGCCTTAGCGGCATCCTCTTCCATTCCGGTCAGGTCGACCAGTTCATCCACTGCAAGCTCGGCGAGATCGTCCCGCGTCTGCACACCGTGTTCGGCCAGCTTCGCGAGCAACTCCGGCGTGATGCCGTCGAGGCTCTTGAGATCCAGCGCTGCGTTCTCGACCTTTTCTTCGTTCGCGATGGCCATCGTCAGCAGCGCATCGCGTGCGCGGTTGCGCAGCTCGTGCACGGTGTCCTCGTCGAACGCTTCGATCTCGAGCATTTCGTTGAGCGGCACGTAGGCGATCTCTTCGAGGCTCGTGAAGCCTTCGTCGATCAGGATGTCGGCAACTTCCTCGTCGACATCGAGACGCGCCATGAACAGTGCACGCAGCCGGTCGCGCTCTTCACCCTGCTTCAGGGCGGATTCGTCCGGCGTCATGATGTTGATCTGCCAGCCGGTCAGTTCACCGGCGAGGCGAACGTTCTGACCGCTGCGGCCGATCGCGACAGCCAGTTCGTTCTCGTCGACGACGACGTCCATCGAATGCTTTTCTTCATCGACGACGATCGACTGGACAGCTGCCGGCGCGAGCGCGCCGATCACGAACTGGGCGGGATCCTCCGACCATAGCACGATGTCGATGTTTTCGCCACCGAGCTCGTTGCGCACGGCCTGCACGCGCGAGCCGCGGATGCCGACGCAGGTGCCGATCGGATCGATCCGCTTGTCGTAGGCGATCACGCCGATCTTCGCGCGCACGCCCGGGTCGCGGGCAGCCGCCTTGATCTCGAGCAGGCCCTGCTCGATTTCCGGCACTTCCATCTCGAACAGCTTCATCAGGAACTCGGGCGCCGTACGCGACAGTTCGATCTGCGGGCCGCGCGCGGTGCGGTCGACCTTCGCGATGTACGCACGCACGCGGTCGCCCACGCGCAGGTTTTCCTTCGGGATCAGCTGATCGCGGCGCAGCAGCGCCTCGACACGGCCCGATTCGACGATGAAGTTGCCCTTGTCGAGGCGCTTCACCGTACCCGTCATGATCTTTTCGCCCCGCTCGAGGTAGTCGTTCAGGATCTGCTCGCGCTCCGCGTCGCGCACCTTCTGCAGGATCACCTGCTTCGCGGCCTGCGCGCCGATACGACCGAACTCGATCGACGGAACGGGTTCCTCGACATATTCGCCGACTTCGACGTCGGGATTCTGCTCACGTGCCTCGAACAGCAGGATCTCGCGATCCGGCTCCTGCAAGCCTGCCTCGTCGGGCACGACGAGCCAGCGACGGAAGGTTTCGTGCTCGCCGCTTTCGCGATCGATATGGACGCGGATTTCGGCGCCTTCGTCGAACAGCTTCTTGGAAGCGGAAGCGAGCGCGGCCTCGAGGGCGCCCAGCACCACATCCTTGTCGACGTTTTTCTCGCGCGCCAGCGCATCCACCAGCATCAACACTTCGCGACTCATTATTTGCGGCTCCTAAAGTCAACTTGCGGAATCAGGCGGGCTTTGTCGATATCGGCCAGCGTGAAATCCAGCATGGCTGCCTCGCCCTTCTTCCCCTCAAATTCCAAACCGATCGTTTCGCCATTCGGCGCGTGCAGAATGCCCCGGTACGTCTTGCGCCCGTCCAGCGGCTTTTTCAAGGTCACGGAAACTTCGCTGCCGGCGAAGCGCTCGAAGTCGGCCAGCTTCTTCAACGGGCGGTCGAGCCCCGGGGACGAGACTTCGAGCCGTTCGTAATCGATGTTTTCGACCGTCAAGACGTGCTGGAGCTGACGCGTGACCTTTTCGCAATCTTCGAGCGAGATGCCGGCAGGCTGATCGATATAGATGCAAAGCATGCCGCGCCCGGTGCGCTCGAGATCCACCAGCTCGTAGCCGAGCCCGGTGACCGTGGTTTCTATCAGTTCCGTCAGTTGCACAGTGTCCTCTCAGGTGTTCGCGCCCGCCGCTCGCGATTCACCCGCGGGCGCGCGCCTTAGCCGGCGCAGGAAGCGCTACCCGAGATGCCTAACCGTTTCAGCAAAAAAAAATGGGCGGAACGCCCATCTTTCTTACTGGTGGTCGCACCTGAGCCGCACATTGAATCCGTACGCCCAGCGACTCCGCGATTATAGCGATTTTTGGCGCAAACGCCAAGCCAGCCGGTAAAAGCAGCGCGTCGCGCGCTTTTACGGACCAAAAATGCGAAATCGGGTTACCCGATCCGCCGGCACGATCCTGTCAGACCGGCGACCGGTTGCCGACTGCGAGGCAGCGGCACGCGACATATCTATGGTCGAAAGCGATCGGCGCAATGCGCGGTGCCGGCAAAATCGGCGGAATGCCGATCGGGCCGGCACGCCGGCGGCTGTGCGCCGCCGCGCGCCGACATGCGTTCAGCGGCTGCGCGTACGGCTGCGCTGCGGACGCTGGCCGCCGCGCTGACCGCCGCCGTTGCCGGCGCCATCCGCCCGATTGCCGTTCGGATTGCGATTACCGCCGCCCTTGCCGCCGCCGCGCTTGCCGCCCGCGCCTTCGCGCTTGGAGCCCGCGCCGTACGACGCGCGATTGCCGTCGACATCGCGGCCGCCGGCACGGTTGCCATCGCGACCGCCCATGCCACCACGGTTGCCGTCACGGCCACCGCCGGTACGATTACCGTAGCCCGACGGCGAAACCGGCAGACTGCCGTAGCCGCTCAGGCCGGGCAGCCCCGGCACGCCGCGCCTGCCGCCACCGCGGCGCGGCTGGTCGAGTTGCCCATGCGTCGTCAGCACCGGCTCACGGCTGATGAAACCCATCGACGTCTCCATCGGATCGGGCTGACGGCGTTCGGCCTGGCCAGCCCCGCCGCGCTTGCCCTTCTCCTCGGTCGGCGCCTTCAGGCCGACCGTCGCCATCAGCTTGCGCACCTGCGCGTCGTCGAGCTCTTCCCAACGACCGCGCTTCAGGCCGCGCGGCAGCGGGATCGGGCCGTGACGCGTACGGATCAGGCGGCTCACCATCAGGCCGACGGCCTCGAACATCCGGCGCACTTCGCGGTTGCGGCCTTCGGCCAGCGCGACGTGATACCAGTGGTTCGTCCCTTCGCCGCCGCCGTCGCGGATACGCAGGAAATTCGCCGGACCGTCATCGAGCTCGACGCCGTGCAGCAGCTTCTGCCGCATCCCTTCGGCCAGCTCGCCGACGACGCGCACCGCATACTCGCGCTCGACGCTGTAGCGCGGGTGCATGAAGCGGTTCGCGAGATCGCCCGAAGTCGTCAGCATCAGCAGACCTTCGGTATTGAAGTCGAGGCGACCCACCGCAAGCCATTTCGCCGTCTTCATCGGCGGCAGGCGATCGAACACCGACGGACGGCCTTCCGGATCCGCGTGGCTGACGATCTCGCCCGTCGGCTTGTGGTACAGCAGCACGCGCGGCGGCTTGTTCGGCAGCTTGCGCTTGACCGGCTTGCCGTTGATCCGCACCTGGTCGGTCGGCATGATGCGCTGCCCGATGTGCGCGGGCTCGCCGTTCACCGACACGCGGCCGGCGACGATCAATTCTTCCATTTCGCGGCGCGAGCCCATGCCCGCCTCCGCCAGCACCTTGTGAAGCTTCGGCGCGTCGTCGTCCGGCGACAGCACGCGCTTGTTCGCCGGCTGGTTGCGGCCGCGGCGCAGCATCGGCGCACGCACGCCGCTGCCGCCCGCGGAGTTGTCCGCGTCGAATGCAGGCGACGTCACGTAGGCGAACAGCTCGTCCTGGGACGCATCGCCCTCCGCCTTCACCGGGCCGCCTTCAGCCTTCGGCGCACCGCGCCGGCCCTGACCGCCCTGGCCAGCCTTGGCCGCGCCTTCGCGTTTGCCGGCCGGCTTGCGCCCCCCCTTGGCCGCACCGTCCTTGTTGCGCGGCGCACGCGCCGGCTGCGCTTCGGCCGTCTCGGCCGGCTGCGCATCCGCGCCTTCGCCGCCCGGCTGCTCGCCTTCGGCGCCCTTCGACTTGGCTGCCGCGCGACGCCGCGCGATCAGGCTGCGCGGGCCGCGCCGCAAACCGCGGCGGGGACGCTCGTCGCCACCGGCCGAAGCATCCTGCTCCGGCGCATCGTCGGCGCGCGCCGCCTGCACGGCAGGCGCGGACGATTCAATATCGTGGATATCAGTCAAAACAACCTCAAAATGTCAGGTCTCGCGCCCGGCGCGGGCGCGGCAAGATGTTGGCCGCGATCAGGCGCGACGCTGTTCGGGTTCTGCTTCGTCGTCCGGCAACGCGTCGGCGCCGATGGGCGCGCTGGCGCTTCGTACGGCATCCGCGAGACTGTCGGACGTGTCGTCCAGCATCTCGTCGTCCGCGGAACGGGAACGGGACGCGTTGGCCTGGTCAGCCTCGCCGGGCGTGACGCCGGCCGCTTCCGCTCCGTCTCCGGCAGCCGCTTCGGCGGCCGGCTTGCGATCTTCCTCACCCCGATCCGCACGCGGCGGCTCGGACTGCACACCGGTCGGCACTGCTTGGGCGCCCACCTGTTCCGTTTGTTCCGTGTGCCCGCGATCAGCCTCGAGCGTATCGCGACCCGGAATTTCCTGCGTCGACGCGCCGTCGGCCGCAGTCGCGGCATCGTCCGGCAATTCGACCGATGTTTCATCCGCCAGCGCCTGCGACGGATCGCTCGCCGCGTCGTCGGCAACCGGCACGTCCCCGTCGAAATCCATCGCCTGCTGCGCGAGCAGCGCGGCCTCGATGTTCGCGGCCGGCTCTTCGAGCGCCGGCAGATCGTCGAGCGCCTTCAGGCCGAGATCGTCGAGAAACTGCTTGGTCGTCGCGTACAGCGCCGGGCGTCCCGGCACGTCACGATGACCGATCACCTCGATCCAGCCGCGATCCTCGAGTTGCTTGACCACCTGCGTGTTGACCGTCACGCCGCGAATCTCTTCGATGTCGCCGCGCGTGACGGGTTGCCGGTACGCGATGATCGCGAGCGTTTCGAGCACCGCGCGCGAATACTTCGGCGGCTTCTCGGGATGCAGGCGATCCAGATAATGACGCATCGCCGGCTTGCTCTGAAAGCGCCATCCGGTCGCCAGCGCCACCAGCTCGACGCCGCGGCCGGACCAATCCTGTTTCAGATCTTCGAGCAACGTGCGGACCGTGTCAGCCGACACGCCGTCGGCAAAGAGCTTGCGCAAATCGCCGAGCTTCAGCGGTTCCTGCGCGCAGATCAAAGCAGTCTCGAGGACGATCTTCGCCTCTTGGGTATTCATGCAGCTAGGCCAGACCCTGTGGTCAAACGAACCGGATCAACAAACAGACGAAAGGAACGGAAGACGCGCTCGCCCGATTCTGATCGGTCATATTGATGGGAGCACGAACCGGGGGCGGCGAACCAACTTCAGGCCAGGCCCAAACCGGACGGAACAGCACGGCTCAACGACGGAACCGCGTGACTGAGCGCCATATTACGCAAAATTGCCCGGTGCGTAAAGATGAGCCGAGCGGGCCGCCGCCAGTACGGCGCGCGCGCTCCGGCCCTGCTTCAGCGGGCCGCCGAACCGTGCGCGAGGAACCGGCGCAGCCGCTCGACGCCCGCGTCGAGCCGGGCAGGATCGCATGCATAGCACCACCGTACGAAGCCCTCGCCTTCCGGGCCGAACGCCCGCCCGGGCGCCAGGCCGATGCCCGCCTCGCGCACCAGCGTCTTGCAGAACGCGAGACTGTCGGCCGCGCCGGGCAGCCGCAGGAACAGGTACATCGCACCCGGCGGCGGCGGCACCTCGACGTCCGGCAACGTCCGCAGCGCGGCGACCAGGTGATCGCGCGCGTCGCGCAGTGACGCGACGAACGACCGCACGAACGGCTCGCCGTCGCGCAGCGCAACCTCGCCCGCGGCCTGGACGAAGCCCGGCGCGCACGACGTGTTGTATTCGACGAGCTTCGACAGGTCGCCCATCACCGACGCCGGCGCGACAAGCCATCCGAGCCGCCAGCCCGTCATCGCCCACGCCTTCGAGAACGAATTCACGACGACGACCCGTTCGTCGCGCGTGGCGATATCGAGAAACGACGGCGCGCCGCCCGCATCGAACGCGAGCCGTTCGTACACTTCATCGGCGACCAGCCAGATGCCGTGCCGGCGACAATGGGCGAGCACGGCCTGCTGGTCGTCACGCGACATCGTCCAGCCGGTCGGGTTGTTCGGCGAATTGATCAGCAACATTCGCGTCTCGGGCGTCAGCGCGGCCAGCAGCCGCCCGACATCCAGCCGCCAGCCCGCGTCGCCATACCCGAGCGGCACGCATTCGACCTGCGCGCCGAGAATCTTCGGAATTTCGACGAGGTTCGGCCATAGCGGCGTGACCGCGACGACACGGTCCCCGGGACCGACCAGCATCTGCGCGGCCAGCGTCAGCGCGCTCACGCCGGAACTCGTCACGGCCACCGTGTCGGCCGCCGTCGCGCCGTGGCGCGCGCCGACGTAGGCCGCGATCGCCGCGCGCAACGGCGCGGTACCGAGGTTGTGCGTGTAGAAGGTCGCACCGTCGCGCAACGCGGCCGCCGCGGCGTCGCGGATGAAATCCGGCGTCACGCGATCGGATTCGCCGAACCAGAACGGCAGCATGTCCGGCACGCCGAAGCCGGCGTTCGCCACTTCCCGGATCAGCGACGGACGCAGCGCCTGCACCGCGGCGCGTGCCGCCGGCTCGCCGGTCACCGCAAGGAAATCATCGGAATGCACCATCGAGAACCACCGCCGAGGAACACGATCCGCGTAGTGTACCGGCCTGCACACCCGGCCGGTGCAAGTCGGCGCGCGTCAGTCGAGATCCTCTGCCCGCGCCGGCATCTGCCGCACGAGTTCCCAGATCGCCTGGGCCGCGGGCGACAGCGACCGGTCGCGGCGGCGCACCAGCTCGACCGTCCGCTCGGTGCGCGGCGTGAGCGGCCGCGCGACCAGTGTGGAGCCGGCCGGCAGCGGCAGCGACAGCCACGGCTGCACGCTCACGCCGACGCCCGCCTCGACCAGCCCGAACACCGTCGCCGAATGCCCGAGCTCCTGCATGACCGTCGCATTGACGTGATGGGCGGCCAGCGCGGCGTCGATCAGCGGCCGGCTGCCCGACGCATGGTCGAGCAGCACGAGGCGCTCGCCGTCCAGCGCCGTCCACGGCACCTCGGCCCGTGCCGCGAGCGGATGATCGGCCCGCGCGACGAGGCAGAACGAATCGGTCATCAACGGTTCGCACACGAGATCGGCGACCGTCAGCGGACCGATCACGACGCCGAAGTCGACTTCGCTCGACTTCACCTTGCGCAGGACGTCGCTTTGCACGTCGTCGCGCAGGCCCAGCGTCACGAACGGGAACTGGCGCTCGCACGATGCGACCACCCGCGGCATCAGACGGCAGGCGATCGTCGGGCTCGCCGCGACGATCACGCGCCCGCGACGCTGCTCGCCGATCTCGCGAATCTCGCGCAGCGTGTCGTCGAGATCGTCGAGCAGGCGCGACACGCTCGCGATCAGGTTCGCACCGACATCGGTCAATTGCACGTCGCGCGTCGTGCGGTCGATCAGCTTCAGCCCGAGTTCGGCCTCGAGCTCGCGCACGCAGCGGCTGACCGCGGATTGCGTGAGCCCGATCTCGTCGCCCGCACGGCTGAAGCTCTTGAGCCGCGCGACCTCGATGAATACGCGAAGCTGGCGCAGCGTGACGTTCATTTCCCGCCCTCATCAATCGTCGATATCGATGCACGATTTTAATGCACGAATCCGGGCTCGATGGGCGAATCCGACCCTCATCGCGCATGTTTCGCTGCGGTGCAATACATTCGCAAACGCACGTGGTACGGGCGAACTGCACAAGATTGGTGATTGTCCCGATTTGCTGGCGGGTTATTTTGGCGTCTTATACGCCCCTAGCTGACTTAGCCGTTAGCTCGCTGCCAAGCGGCTCTCAAGGGAATCACCTCTGACATGGCACGCTTCGTGCATTACCTTGCGCACAGGGCGCAGGTTTCGTCGGACGGAAGAGTAGAAACGCCGCTGCCGGCCAACCGGACGCCCCCACCCGGCACTCGACGATCGAGTGCTTGAAGAGTGCGCGGCGCAGGGCAGCGCACCGGAGTTAGCTTCGCTGAGGTGAGGACATGATGCTGTTCGACGATTTGAGAGATAACGAGTGGGCGCTGGTCGAGGGTCTGTTTTGCTCGGAACCCGCACGGAGTGAACGGCGCGGCCGTCCCCGCGTGGAAGCCCGCTCGGTGGTCAACGCCGTGCTGTGGGTGCTGTCGACGGGTGAAGGCTGGTCGAAGCTGCCGGGCCGCTACCCGTCGCCGCCGACCTGCCGTCGCCGCTTCGACGAATGGCAGGCGGACGGTACGCTCGCCGAAATCGTGAAGCGACTCGGCACGAGCGGCCGGCAGATCTCGCTGCGCGGGCGCATCGGCGCGAGCGCAGCGAAGCCGCCTGCACCGCCGAGCCGCGACCGGCTGCGCGGCGCCTTCTGGACCAACCCGGAATCCTGGCGCGCGCCCGTCAAGATGGCGTAACGCATGCTCGATCGGGCGGCTTCGGCCGCCCGGTTTCTTTCTGCGGCGCGATCTTTTCGCGACGCCTGCCTTGCCGTCGATTACCGTTGTCGTGCCGCGATACAACTATTTACCAATATTTACAGCAAGCCTGCACTCCCGCGCTTACCTTAGCGACATATCAACAGGCCGCATCGACGGCTTGAAGGGAGCCCCCGCCATGAGACCAATGTCACTGCTCGTTGCATGCGGCATTGTCATGTCCATGGCGCTGACCGCTCCAGCCCATGCCGACGATCGCACGAAGCCGCCTCACCGCCAGCAGGATCACCGGAATACGCCGCGCCAACCGCCGTCCGCCAACGCGCCCGGCCGGCAGACCGTGCCGCGCGGCGACCTGCGCGGCGATATCGCCAGCAACGCGCGGGCGCGCATCGGCTCGCAGCCGTCCGACGTGCCGCGTCATCCGTAGTCCTGCCGATTTCAGGCATTCGCCAAAGAAAGTACCCGCTTTCGGGAACTGCGCCGCAAGCGACGAGTCACATCGTTGCCATGAGCACAGCGTGGCAACAGCAAAAGTATCCGGTACGCCCGTATCCTCGCGATACGGGCTTTTTTTTGACATGACCGCTCGCGCGGGACGCACGCGCCGGGAGGCTCCGCCGCTACAAGCGGCTTTCGAGAATCGCCACGGCGCTCGCTTCGCTCAATGCGTAGTCGTCCATGCGGCGATCGGTCCAGGAAAGTAATTTCTCGTCGCGCTCGAGGCGCGAGAATTCGGCTCGACCGGTTTCGGTCAGTACGGCGATGTCGACCGGGGCATGAAAGCCCGGCGCGGGCGCGACGGTCTTCTGCCTGACCGTGTCCATCAGCCCGAGCGAACGGAGATACTCGAACACGCCCGGGCGGCGTGCCCACGGTACCTGGCGGTACTGCACTCGTCTCAATGCGTCGAGCACCGCTTCGTTGGAATACGTGGCCATCTCGATTCTTTCTTAAAGTGCAGCGACAATGCGAAGCGGCGCGCCGGGCGGGGTCTCCGCCCGCCGACACCGCCACCGATTCTGGAGGCCGACGTTCGGCGTCGCTTCAGGGCCGGATCGTCAGCCGTCCATAAAAAGACACCATACCCCAATCAAATTGATTCTGTTCGATTCATTTGTACTTCTCTTCATCGGTTTCATGCTCTGCCGCAAGCGGCGGAGAATCATCTCGATCGCCGCGATTGCGCTGTTCTGGCTGCTCGCAACGGGTTGGCTCGCCGCGCCGCTGATCGCCTGGACCGAGGCCGGCGTCACACCGGTCGAGCACCCGGTCATGCACGGGCGGACCACACTGATTCTCCTCGGCTCCGGCACGCGCCGCACCGACAACGGGCTGCGCGCGCCGCCCGACGGCGCCGCGCGCATCCACAAGGTTGCGGCGCTCTATCGCACGTGTCGACAGCAGGCCGAGCGTTGCACCGTCGTGATGTCGGGCGGCGACCCGCAGCATCACGGCGAAGCCGAAGCAGCCGTATACGGGCGCCAGCTCGTCGCGGAAGGCGTTGCTCCCACCGACCTCGTTCTCGAACCGGACAGCCGCACGACCTACGAAAACGCAAAATTCACTGCATCTATACTACGCTCACAGTATGACGACGCACGCATTCTCGTCACGTCGTCGTACCAGATGCGCCGTGCATTGCTCGATTTCCGCCGGTTCGGCATCGATCCGCAGCCCGTCTATGCGAACCGCCGGCTTGCGCAAACAGGCTGGCTGCCACGCTGGCGCAACCTGGCCAATGCCGAGCAGGCGCTGCACGAACTGGTCGGCATTGCGCAATTCCACGTGTACCGGTGGCTCGGCTGGTTTTGAAAGTCTGCGGGGAAACGGGCACGGACGGAGTGAATCCGCCCAGAATGGCATGCGCATGACGAAGTACACGAAGTGTTGCGCGACTTCAACGGGGCCTTGCGTCGCGCCGCGATCCGGTGCACATTGATCCGTCACTTTTGTTACACTCGACACGCACTCGATTGCAGTCGCCAGACAAAACGGCAACACTCGGGTTCATCACCACTTAGCGGAGGTAAAGCAATGAAGAAGACGTCCCTGGCTATCCTGGTAGCGATGTCGGCGCTGACTGGCGCAGCGTATGCGCAAGAGAGCACGGAAATCAAGACGATTACCGATCCGGCCAAGATCTCCGAGATCGAGCAACGCGCACAGGCGCTGCAACAGCAGCAAGCGGCCGAAGCCGCTCAGCCGGCGATGCAGGAAGAGCATCACCACGGCAAGAAGGCTGCTCATCACAAGGCAGCAGCGAAGAAGGCCGGCAAGAAGGCGGCCAAGGCTGCAGACGCTGCCAGCCAGTAAGTTCGGCGGCATCGCACAAGTAAAAAGCCGAATCCGGGCAACCGGGTTCGGCTTTTTTGGTTGCGGCGCCTGCGCGCTGTGCTAAAGTCGCGCACCGAAATTTTCCACCCGTGCGCACCCCGGTGCGGAGGACAGCATGAGCAACATTCAACTCGACATCGAGTGGACCGAAGCCGCCACTCGCCAGATCAAGCAACTGATGCCCCGCGGCTCGGCCGACGCGTTCCTCGCGTTGCCGCCGATCGAGTGCCTGCCGATGGAGGGCGACGTGCTGTTCCTCGGCCCGCAAGGCAAGCAGCAGCCGTTCATCGTGGCCGAGCGCCAGTATCACCATGACGGCGACGCCGACTGGACGATCATCCTGATCCTCGACGTCCCCAGCGCGTCGCACTGACGCGCCGCCGCGACCGGACACGTCCGGTCGCCCCGCCCGGCTCAGACGAGCTTCGACAGCACGCGGATTTCGGAACTTTCGATCCAGTCCGCGGCCGCTTCGCGATAAGCGAGAATGTGCGCGGAGCGCGCATGCGCAGCCAGCGCCGCCTCGCTCTCCCAACGCTCGACGAATACGAATCGCAAGGGTTCCTTCAGATCCCGGTGCAGGTCGTACT
Source organism: Burkholderia sp. L-4 (assembly GCF_056856535.1). Classification (NCBI taxonomy): domain Bacteria; kingdom Pseudomonadati; phylum Pseudomonadota; class Betaproteobacteria; order Burkholderiales; family Burkholderiaceae; genus Burkholderia; species Burkholderia sp. L-4. Next base: position 1,642,541 of record NZ_JBXEOX010000001.1, on the reverse strand, counting down.
GCAAGGCACCGGCTTCGTTACGGGTCGGCTCGACGATCCCTTCGAGCACGGTGCGCAGTTTTTCCTCGGCACCCGGCTTCGCCACGATCAGCGCCACGACTGCAATTTCCGCCATTCCCGACTCCTTCATCGATAAAAGTCCGAGAATACGCGAATCACGCGTCGCGCATCGGCCACGCCGATGCGACATGGCCCGACGGCTCCAAAAAAATAGCCCGCGCTTCAGAGAAGCGCGGGCGAAACCGTCGCCCTACGAGGATAGGCGACGGGGCCATCGAGATCCGCACGCGTGCGCGGATCGTCATCGGTTGCACCGGCGCATGCCGCGCCGACATTCGAAGACGCCGATACCGTTGATCCGGCGCTCGCGGCGCCCGCCCGGCATCTGACGTCATCCTCCCTGTTTCAACAATTCCAACATATAAAGCAGGTTGCATGCCAGCCATTGAAAACCGATCACTTCGTTGATTTAAAAGAAAATTTTTTGACGATGGCGACAATGTGACACGTGTTCTGCCGCCGTAACGCGCGGATGTTACGTAACGTCACGAGGGAGGGACCGAACCGCTCGCACATGCATACGCAAGCGCGAGCGGCTATAAAAAAAGCCCGCCGAACGGCGGGCTTTTCAGTGATGCAGGGACGCGCCGGGATCAGCGAAGCTGATTCACGAGCAGCCCCATGATCTGGCGTGCCGGCGACGACGTGTCGATCGCGCCCGTATCGTCAACGATTGCAACGCGCGTCTGGTCGGCCGTGAGCGCCTTCACGTTGACGCGGTACTGCTTCGCCTGCTTTTCCTTCTTGCCGTGGAACAGCTGGCTCCAGAAGCCTTGCTCGGCCGAGGTCAGATCCTTCGGATCGACGTAGCGCACGAAATACAGACCCTTCGTGCGATCGCGATCGTCGACCGTGAAGTTCGCGCGATCGAGCGCGAGGCCGACGTGCAGCCACGACCGGTCGTACGGTTCGCCGAGCGTGACTTCCGACGGCACGGCCGCATCGGCCGCGTCATTGCCCTGTGCCGACGTGCGCGAGACGTTCTGCGCGGCGATCGCTGCCGCGGCCTTCGACGATGCGTCTGCGTCGGCCTTCTTCTCGATCGGTACCGTGTTGTCCTTGATGTTCGCGATCGGCGGCTCGCCGTTCTTCGCACGCTGCGCATTCTGCGAGAGCACGGCCATCAGCCGCTTCAGGTATTCGGTCTCGAGCGCCGGATCGTTCGGCTTCGGCTCCCACTTGCTCGAATCGTTGTTCGCACCGGTGATCGCCTCACGCATGCCCTTCTGGCTGATGAACACGTAGGTGCCGCCGTTCGGCGCCGAGTCGAGACGCGTGCGGTACTTGTTGCGCTCGGCCGTCACGTACGAGTTGCCCATCGCCTTCGAGATCACGCTGCGGATCAGCCCGTCGTTGATCTGCGGATGGGTTTCGTTCCAGTCGGTTTCCATCACGCCCTTGTCGCGCTGGTCGACCACGAGCAGGAAGCCCTGCTCCTGCCAGAACCGGCGGACCTGCGGCCAGATGTCGGCCGGCTGCTTGCCGTCGATCACGAGCCAGCTCTCGGTGCCGTCGCGCTGGATATGCATGCCGGCCACGGCCGGCGCGACGGTGTCCAGCGCAGGCGCCGCCTGCTGGACCTGCTGAAGCGCAGACAGGGAAGTCGCGCCGCCCTGGGGCGGCAGCGAACGCTGATCGGCCGTCTCGTCGAGCATGTTGGGCGGCACTGCGAGCGACGCTTCCTTCGATTTCGAATCGCTCTTGTAGTCCACTTTCGTGGGCGACGACGTACCGCAACCGGCAACGAGCGCGCCGGTGGCAAGCACTGCAGCGAACCGCATGGTAAGACGAAGATCAGTCATGTTCGGGGAATCCTCTTCCGCTAAATCACGGCGCTTTCCGTGGATCAACCTTGCATTTTACCGGGGCCGCGCCGCGATGTGCAAAAAAGCGACCGGCAAGAAAAAACCCGCGTCAGCCTGAACTGACGCGGGTTCTTTGTCTGGTCGGGGCGAGAGGATTTGAACCTCCGACCACCTGCACCCCATGCAGGTACGCTACCAGGCTGCGCTACGCCCCGAAAGAAGAAAAGTATAACAGACACTTCTCCGATTTAGAATCGGGTCGCATGCATTTTGTGAATGTTCTTGTGAAATTTCCTAGCTTGACGACACCTGATGCATGCGTCCGTCCCCCGCGCATGACAGCGCGCGCCACGCGCCGACCACGCGGTCCTCGCATCGCACTCACCGCTTGCGCGCGACACAGATGACCGTCAATCCGGCGACGCGGTTGAAGCGGAACATCGGCAACTCGATACGACAGATCGTCTTGAGCAGGCCGTTGACGAGCGGATGGTGACGGCGCAGTTGCGATGCCGGCTCGCGCGGCTGTCGACGTGCCCGCTCGCCGAGCCGCAACGCCGCCGCCAGCGGAAACGTGAGGCCGAAGTAATAGGCGCCGTGCTCGACGTCGAGCCCCGCGCGACGCACCACGTCCTCGAGACCGCCGAGCGTATACCGGCGCTTGTGCTCGAGAAAATCGTCATGGCCGCTCCAGAGGAACTGGAAGGCCGGCACCGTGATCAGGAACCGGCTGCCGGAAGGCGCGCCCCTCACGTACTGCGTCAGCAGGCCGACATCGTCGTCGACGTGCTCGAGCACGTCCATCAGCAATACGAGATCGGCATCGAACCGTTCGACGGACCGCCGAAAGTGGATGGGCTTGCCGGCCGTCTCCTCGTCGGTATCGTCGGCGTAGCTCGTATCGACACACCACGCTTCCGATGCCTGCGTGCGTTCCAGCAGGTGCTTCGAGAAAAAGCCGGACCCTGCCCCGACGTCGAGGATCCGGTGCGCGCCCGCCCCGCCGAGGAACCGTCGGATCGCGCTCGCCTTCGACGCGTAGTACCAGTGATCGCCTGCCCCCGCACCCAGTACGTCGACTTCCTTCAGGTCCATGGCGCTTCCCCGTGATGACCAACGTGTTGTGATCGAACCCGCCACTGATGCCGATCTTACCCCGCCGTCAACACCGAGCGTATCCGTTGATGCACGGCCCGGGCCGCCCCTTCCCGCATGCGGCCCTCATCGAAAGGGACGATGGCCGATGCGTCGCCCATCGCCACCGTGCGGCTGGCCGGCGCGAGATCGACGCGCCCGGCGAACCGTCCGACTGCACGCCGGTCGACCCGGCCCGCCCGGCTTTGCCGCGTTGCGTGAGACAGGAGGTGGCATTCGATCAGGTCACGGCTTCGTACGACTCGATGGCGTCGTATATCGAGCACGGCCTGCAACTCGACCCGGCCGCGCAGAGCACGATCCGGCAGCAGCGGCCGGTCTGACCGGCGGCCGTGTCGCCCATCCGGGCAAACCCGCGCCAGCCAAGGCTCGCGACGGATTTGCCCGGTCGCGCAAAAGACGCCGACGGGCGCCCGGCAAAAACCAAACGACCGTTTGATCCGGCCGCGCGACCACCGCGAATCCATTGTCCCGCAGCGCGCCGGCGCCCCGCGCCCGCGCGCCCGTTGTTTGGTAACGCCGCTCTAGCGCGCTATGACACACTGCACGGCATCGACGCTCGCGCCGTCCAGTGGCGCGCGCCGCCGTCGATCACGACAAGACATGGAGACAGACGATGCGGAATCCGGTCCGGCGCGGCCATCGCTCGCCTTTGGCAATTTTCGACTGGTTTTCCGGCCTGCCACGCGCGGCCGGCCCGGCGTCGCGCACGCCCGCCCGTGTGTTCGGCTGCGGTGCGCTGGCGCTCGCCCTGCTGTGCGCCGGCTGCGCGGAATCGGCCGCGCAGCGCGACAGCAACACGTCGATCGCGGCAACGAAGATCGAACGCACCAAAGCCGAACGCCTCGCGCACGAGCAGCAGATCGCGCGCACGGTGCCGTCGCTCGCATCGATCAGCCTCACCCAGCCGCGCCCGTTCACGCTGCGCGACTCGGGCCAGAACGGCGCGATGACGTTCCTGCGCGACGTCGATTTCCGCATCGTCAACAACCTCGGCTTCTTCATCCATCAGTTGTCAGCCACGCTCGTGCCGACGCAGGCCGGCGCGCCGATCGTGTTCGACGATCCGACGAGCTTCGAGATCGACGTGCACGAAGGCACGGTCACGCTCGACAACGCCAAGCTGACCGCCCTCTTCAACACCTACATCTTCGGCTACCGCAACGCGCCGCTGCGCAAGCTGGCCGTATCTGCCGGCGACGGCGTGATCCATCTGCAAGGCGAGATGCAGCGCGACGGCTGGGTGCCGTTCTCGCTGACCGGCACGCTCGCGATCCGCGACGGCAGCCAGCTCGTCTTCCACCCGACCGGCGTGCGCGTGTCGGGGATCAACGCGCAACCGGTCATGCGCGCGGCCAACGTGAAAATGGCCGACCTGCTGAAGGTCCAGACGCCGATCGCGCAGCTTGCCGGCGACGATCTCGTGATGGCGGTCGACAAGCTGATGCCGCCGCCGCGCCTGAAGATCACCCTCACCGCACTGCGCGTGACGCCGGCCGGCCTCGACCTGACGCTCGACGACGGCACGCATGCCGGCTTCGCAATGCCCGCGAATGCGCCGCAACAGGCGATGTACATCCGCGGCGGCGACGTGAAGTTCATGCGCTCGATGCCGATGAACGCGGACATCCTGATCGGCCCGGTCGATCCGTCGAAGCGCGACCAGACGTTCGTGTTCGACCTGTATCACTATCGCGACCAGGTGTCGGCCGGCTATTTCAATTTCGACGAAAGCGGTGCGATGGCGATCCGGATGCCTTCGTACACGGGCCCGGCCAGCGGCGCGCTGCTCGGCAACGCGACCGCGCGCCTGAACGACAGTTTCCTTGCCGCGCAGCAGACTGCGCTGCGCGACGTGCGCCAGCACTGGGAAGCCTATGCGCTCGCCGCGGACGCGGCGCGCCCGGGCATGCAGAAGGTCGCGATGCGGCGCACGTCGACCACGCCATTCAACGAACGGCACGTGTCGAACCGCAACCCGACGATCCATCTGCGCAACGTCGACTTCAACCTGTCCGGCGACATCGGCTTCCATGTCGAGGATCTCGACGTCGAACTCGTGTCGAAGCGCCCCGGCGAGCCCGTCGATCTCGACGATCCGAACCAGTACGACATCCGCATTCTCGGCGGCACGGTCGTCGAGTCGTGGAAGGCGATGTCGGCGCTGTTCAACAACTACCTGCTCGACTACTCGCCGCGTTCGCTGAACGACCTGCAATTGAGCGCGGACGGCCAGGACCTGCGTGTCCAGGGCGGCATCAAGCTGTGGAATCACGTGCCGGGCGTCTGGCTGCCGACCGACATGAAAGGCTCGCTGACGGTGCTCGACGACCGGCACCTCGCGTTCAGGCCGACGCAGGTGTCGGTGCTCGGCATTCCGCAGGCGAAGCTCCTGCGCTCGCTCGGCATCGAGCTTGCGTCGCTGACGCCGCTGCAGCGGCGCGGCGCGGCGCTGCGCGGCGACACGCTCGTGCTCGACCAGTACACCGTGTTCCCGCCGCCGGTGCTAAACGGCAAGCTCGGGCAAGCCACGGTCGAGCGCGACGGGCTGCGGCTCACGTTCCGGCGCGCGGCCGGCGCGCCGGCGCCGAAGCGGCCGCAGATCGATGCGCCGAGCTACATGTGGATGGAAGGCGGCGACATGAAGATGTTCAACGTGCTCGAACTGAACGTACGCGCGTTGATCCGCAATTCGGCCGAGGCCGGCCCGATGCGTTTCGACCTGTACGGTTATCGCAGCCAGGTCGCGCAGGGCTCGGTGCGGATGCTGCCGGACGGTACGCTGGTCGTCGACATGGGCCGGAAGAATCCGCTCGCGTCGCGCTGATGCGCGTATGCGGCACCGATGAAAAAAGCCCGGTTGGCGTATCGCCAACCGGGCTTTTCCCTCGATCTCGTTCGCGCGTCGCGCTCAGTCGTGCTTCAGTCCGTCGATCACGTCGAGCAGCGCCTGCCGCAGCGCGATGACGTCGACCGTTACGCCCGGCTTGCCCGATGCACGCGCATCGGCGGCCTGCAGCTCGGGTTCGACCGGTTCCGCCCCGCCCCGCGGGCTACCCGGCGAATCGAGCCGGTTGCGCGCACCGTTGATCGTGAATCCCTGCTCGTACAGCAACTCGCGAATCCGCCGGATCAGCAGCACTTCGTGATGCTGGTAATACCGACGATTGCCGCGCCGCTTCACCGGCCGCAGCTGGGTGAATTCCTGTTCCCAATAACGCAGCACATGCGGCTTGACCCCGCACAGTTCGCTGACTTCACCGATCGTGAAGTAGCGCTTCGCGGGAATCGGAGGCAAAACGACTTTCTCAACCGTGGTGGTCATCGTCGGTTAACCGTCGGTAAGGGTGCGCGGCGGCCGCGCGGAGACTGCTGCGTGCGGCGCTTACTCCGCGCCGTTTTCGACCAGCGCCTTCAGCTTCTGGCTCGCGTGGAAGGTTACCACCCGGCGCGCCGCGATCGGAATCGCCTCGCCCGTCTTCGGATTGCGGCCCGGACGCTGCGGCTTGTCGCGCAACTGGAAATTGCCGAATCCCGACAGCTTGACGCTTTCGCCGTTTTCGAGCGCGTCGCGGATCACCTCGAAAAACGCCTCGACCATGTCCTTCGCTTCACGCTTGTTCAGCCCGACGCTGTCGAACAGCAGCTCCGCCAGCTCCGCCTTCGTCAGCGTGGGCGTCTCGGGGGACGCCGGCGCCGAGGCGTCGCGGTTCATGGCGCTGCGTTGCGCCGTCAGGAGGGCTTCGAATTCACTCGAGGTCATGTCGTTCATATCTGCCATACAGCGCGTTGAATCAAAACTTACGATGGAAAAGAGCCGCCCGCGAACGGGCGGGCCCTCTCCTTAGCCGCGCAGGCGCGCACCGGCGCGAGCCATCCGCTCGACCAGCGTCTGGATCGCCTGGTCGACGACCTCGTCCTGTAGCGTGCCAGCCGCGTCCTGCAGCGTCACGCGGAAGGCAAGGCTCTTCTCGTGCGCGGCAAGGCCACCGGAAGTATTTGATTTTGCACGAAATTCGTCGAAGAGTACAACCTTCTGAACGAATCGGCAGGCCTCTTCGGCAAGTGCCTTCTTCATTTCGTCGAAAAGTGCCTGAACCTCGACCGCCTGATCGACGACAACGGCGATATCGCGTCGTACCGGCGGGAATTTCGACACCTCGGTCGGCGCCGGCAGCGCACGCGCAATCAGCGCGTCCGCGTCGATCTCGAACATCACCGGCGCGTGCGGCAACTCGTACTTCTGCATCAGGCGCGGGTGCAGCTCGCCGATCCAGCCGACCGCACGGCCATCGACTTCGATGCGCGCGCTGCGGCCCGGGTGGAGAGCCGGATGCTCGGCCTTCACGAAGCGCCCGGCCGACGGCGCCAGCAGCGCTTCGAGATCGCCCTTCACGTCGAAGAAATCGACCGCGCGGGTGGCGACGCCCCACTGCTCGTCGACAGCCGGACCGTATGCCAGCGCGCCGACACGCTTCGGCTGCGCATGGCCCTCGACCGCCAGTTCGCCGGCCTTCACCGACGGATCGGCGAGGAACACGCGGCCCGACTCGAACACGCGCACGCGATCGGCGCGACGGTTGAGGTTGTGGCGCAGCACGGCGACCAGGCTGCCGAACAGCGTCGTGCGCATCACCGAAAGCTGGCTCGCGATCGGGTTCAGCAGCTTGATCGGGTTGTCGTTGCCGGCGAAATCGTGCTCCCACTCCGCATCGACGAAGCTGAAGTTGACGGTTTCCGCGTAGTCGCGCGCAGCGAGCGCGTGACGGATGTCGTGGATCGAGCGCCGCGTCTCGTTGGTCGCGCGCATTTCGCTCGTCGCGACCGGCGGGCGCGCCGGAATCTTTTCGAAACCGTAGATGCGCGCCACTTCCTCGATCAGGTCTTCCTCGATCTCGATGTCGAAGCGGTGCGACGGCGGCGTGACGAGGAACGCGTCGTCTTCACGCTCGAACGACAGGCCGAGGCGCGTGAAGATGCTGGCGATCTCGTCGGCGCCGATCTTCACGCCGATGATGCGGTTCGCACGCGACACGCGCATCTTCACCGGTGCGCGCTGCGGCAGGTTCACCGACTGATCGTCGACCGGGCCCGCCTTGCCGCCGCAGATCTCGAGAATCAGCTGCGTGATGCGCTCGACGTGCTCGACGGTCGTCGCGTAATCGACGCCGCGCTCGAAGCGATGCGCCGCATCGGTCGAGAAGTTGTACTTGCGCGCACGGCCGCGGATGCTGTCCGGCCACCAGAACGCGGCTTCGAGATAGATGTTGGTCGTGTCGAGCGTGACGGCCGTGCTGTCGCCGCCCATGATGCCGGCCAGGCTTTCGACCTGGGCGGCATCCGAAATCACACCGACCGTTTCGTCGAGTTCGACGGTATTGCCGTTGAGCAGCTTCAGCGATTCGCCGCGCTTGCCCCAGCGCACCTCGATGCCGCCGTGGATCTTGTCGAGATCGAACACGTGCGACGGGCGGCCGAGTTCGAACATCACGTAGTTCGAGATGTCGACGAGCGCGGACACGCTGCGCTGGCCCGAGCGCTCGAGACGCTCGACCATCCATTGCGGCGTCTTCGCGCGCGCGTTCACGCCGCGGATCACGCGACCCGAGAAGCGGCCGCACAGATCGGGCGCGGCGATGCGCACCGGCAGCGTTTCGTCGAGCTCGACGCGCACCGGACGGATGTCGACCGGCGTCAGCGGCGCGCCGGTGATTGCGGCCGTCTCGCGCGCGATACCGAACACGGACAGGCAGTCGGCCTTGTTCGGCGTCAGCTTGATTTCGAAGATCGTGTCGTCGAGATTGAGCGTCTCGCGGATATCCTGGCCGACCGGCGTATCTTCCGGCAGGACCAGCAGGCCGCTGTGGTCCTCGGACAGCTTCAGCTCGCGTGCCGAGCACAGCATCCCCTGGCTCTCCACGCCGCGCAGCTTCGACAGCTTGATCGCGAACGGCTTGCCGCCCTCTTCCGCCGGCGGCAGTTCGGCGCCGACCAATGCAACCGGCACCTTGATGCCGGGCGCGACGTTCGGCGCGCCGCAGACGATGTTCAGCGTCGCGCCGGTGCCGGCGTCGACCTGGCAGACATTGAGCTTGTCCGCATCCGGATGCTTGACGACTTCGAGCACGCGGCCGACGACGATCTTCGACGTCGGCGGCGCAGCCTTGCTCAGCGATTCGACTTCGAGCCCCGCCATCGTCAGCGCGTGCGACAGTTCGTCGGTCGTCAGCTGCGGGTCGACAAAGGTTCTCAACCAGGATTCAGGGAATTGCATGGATGTCTACGTTCGAAACAGGTTAGATCGACGCCCGGGCCCCGTCGGATCGTCCGTCGGGGCGTGCGCGGGCACAGGTCGGCGCGGCGGGCGGCGTTATGCGAACTGGCGCAGGAAACGCAGGTCGTTCTCGAAGAACAGCCGCAGATCCTGGACGCCGTAGCGCAGCATCGTCAGGCGCTCGAGGCCGCTGCCGAACGCGAAGCCGATGTAGCGCTCGGGATCGAGGCCCATGTTGCGAATCACGGTCGGATGCACTTGCCCCGAACCGGAAATCTCGAGCCACTTGCCGGCGTTCTTGCCTTGCTCGAACATCATGTCGATCTCGGCCGACGGTTCCGTGAACGGGAAATACGATGGACGGAAGCGCACGAGGATGTCGTCGCGCTCGAAGAATTTTTTCAGGAAGTCGGTATAGACGCCCTTGAGGTCGGCAAAGCTGATGTTTTCGTCGATCCACAGCCCCTCGACCTGATTGAACATCGGCGAGTGGGTTGCATCGCTGTCGACGCGATACGTGCGGCCCGGCGCGATCACCTTGATCGGCGGACGGTTCATGCGCGCATAACGCACCTGCATCGGGCTCGTGTGCGTGCGCAGCAGCAACTGGCGGCCGTCGGCATCCTTGCCTTCGACGTAGAAGGTGTCCTGCATCGAACGCGCCGGATGGTTCTCCGGGCTGTTCAGCGACGTGAAGTTGTACCAGTCGGTCTCGATTTCGGGGCCGTCGGCCACATCGAAACCGATCGAGCCGAAAATCCGTTCGACCCGCTCCCACGTGCGCATCACGGGGTGCAGGCTGCCAGCACCGGCGCCGCGGCCGGGCAGCGTCACGTCGATCGCTTCGGCAGTGAGGCGCTGATTCAGCAGCGCGTCGGCCAGTGCCTGGCGACGGGCGGTCAGCGCGGCTTCAACCTGCTGCTTCGCGACGTTGATGCGTGCGCCTTCGGTCTTGCGTGCTTCGGGATCGAGCTTGCCGAGGCCCTTCAGCAACTCGGTCAGCGCACCCGACTTGCCGAGAAATCGTGCTTTCTCGTTTTCGAGCGTGGTGATGTCGGCAGCCTGTTCGAAGGACTGCTGCGCGTCGGCGACAATCTGGTCCAGATCCATAGATCCCATCATTTCCAACGTCATTCGGTCTTGGCGAGCGAAACTGCCCCACCAAACAAAAAAGGGGCTCGGAAGAGCCCCGTTTTCGCTGCAGCGGCCGAAACTACCGGAACATCGCTGCAACTAACCACGCAGTGCTAATTTCGCAATTAGGCTGCAACGGCGGCTTTCACCTGCTTGACGATCGCAGCAAAAGCAGCCTTGTCGAACACCGCCATGTCAGCCAGCACCTTACGGTCGAGTTCGATCGACGCCTTCTTCAGGCCGTTGATGAACACGCTGTAGGTCATGTCGTGCTGACGAACTGCCGCGTTGATACGCGTGATCCACAGTGCGCGGAACACACGCTTCTTGTTGCGGCGATCGCGGTACGCGTACTGACCAGCGCGCATCACCGCCTGCTTGGCGATGCGGTAGACGTTATTGCGGCGGCCGCGATAACCCTTGGCCAGGTTGATGATCTTCTTGTGGCGGGCCCGTGCGGTTACCCCACGTTTGACTCGAGGCATGTTTCTCTCCTTAGAGTATCAGTTGAGGGGTTACGCGAACGGCAGCATTGCGCGGACGGAGTTCAGATCGGAATCATGAACTGCCGTTGCGCCGCGCAGGTGACGCTTGTTCTTCGTGGTTTTCTTGGTCAGGATGTGGCGCTTGAAGGCTTGACCGCGCTTGACGGTACCGCCCGGACGCACCACGAAGCGCTTTGCAGCGCTCTTCTTGGTCTTCATCTTAGGCATGACGAACAACTCCAGTTTATTAGATGGCGATGGGTGTGCGGTTGGCTTGCGCCCTTGACCCGCCCTTCGAAACCCAGTCCACTTGTGTACGGCGGACCGCTTGCGCAGCCACCGTCATTGTTGGCGCGCCGCCCTGACCGGGCCACGCGCCGAACCACTGCCGAACTCGCGCGCAACGCGCGCGGGCCCGTTACTTCTTTTTCTTCGGCGAGAGCACCATGATCATCTGGCGCCCTTCCATCTTCGGCATCTGCTCGACCTGACCGACTTCCTCGAGATCCGTGCGCAGACGCTCAAGCATCCGCATACCGATTTCCTGGTGAGCCATTTCACGGCCGCGGAAACGCAACGTGATCTTCGTCTTGTCGCCTTCTTCGAGGAAGCGCACGAGATTGCGGAGCTTGACGTTGTAGTCACCGTCATCGGTACCCGGGCGGAACTTGACTTCCTTGACCTGGATGACCTTCTGCTTGAGCTTCGCCTCGTGCTGCTTCTTCGATTCCTGGTACTTGAACTTGCCGTAATCCATCAGACGGCAAACCGGGGGAACCGCTTGCGGCGCGATTTCCACCAGGTCAACATCCAGTTCTTCCGATTTACGGAAAGCATCAGCGAGTTTTACGATACCGAGCGGTTCGTTCTCGATCCCGACCAGACGCACTTCCGGCGCAGTGATTTCACCGTTGATGCGGTGCGACGACTTATCAGTAGCGATGTTACGTTTCCTCTAAAAATTAAAAAAACGAGCCGCGCTGCCAGGGCGGTTACTTGAACGAGCGCAGGTCTTCCTGCAGACGCTCAACGAAGGCTTCGACCGGCATTACGCCAAGATCGACGCCGCCACGGGCACGCACGGCTACCGTTTGCGCATCACGCTCCTTATCGCCCACGACGAGGAGATAAGGCACCTTTTCCAGCGTGTGCTCGCGTATTTTATAGCTAATCTTCTCGTTGCGCAAATCGGCCGCCACTCTAACCCCTTGTTTTTGCAACGTTTGGGCCAGGGACTGCGCATATTCGGCCTGACTTTCGGCGATATTGAGCACAATTGCCTGGAACGGCGCGAGCCAAACCGGCATTGCACCAGCATGGTGCTCGATCAAAATGCCCAGGAAACGCTCCATCGACCCGACGATCGCACGGTGCAGCATCACCGGCCGGCGGCGGCTGTTGTCTTCCGCCACGTACTCGGCGCCGAGGCGCTCCGGCAGCACCATGTCGAGCTGCAGCGTGCCGCACTGCCACGAACGGCCGAGCGCGTCCTTGATGTGGTACTCGATCTTCGGGCCGTAGAACGCGCCTTCGCCCGGCAATTCTTCCCACGTGAGGCCGCAGGCCGTCAGCGCGTCGCGCAGGCCCTGCTCGGCGCGATCCCACGTCTCGTCCGTGCCCGCGCGCTGATCGGGACGCAGCGACAGCTTGATGTCGATGTGTTCGAAACCGAAGTCCTTGTACACGCTCATGGCCAGCGTGTTGAAGGCGATCGATTCCGAAATGAACTGGTCTTCCGTACAGAAGATGTGCGCATCGTCCTGCACGAAGCCGCGCACGCGCATCAGGCCGTGCAGCGCGCCCGATGCCTCGTTACGGTGGCACGAACCGAATTCCGCGTAACGCAGCGGCAGGTCGCGGTACGAGCGCAGGCCGTGCTTGAACACCTGGACGTGGCCCGGGCAGTTCATCGGCTTGATCGCGTAGTCGCGCTTCTCCGACTCCGTCGTGAACATGTTCTCGCGGTAGTTCTGCCAGTGGCCCGACGCCTCCCACAGCGAGCGGTCCATGATCATCGGCGTCTTGATCTCGAGATAGCCGGCGTCGTTCACGCGGCGGCGCATGTACTGCTCGACCTGCTGCCACAGCGCCCAGCCCTTCGGATGCCAGAACACCATGCCCGGCGACTCTTCCTGCATGTGGAACAGGTCGAGCTGCTTGCCCAGCTTGCGGTGATCGCGCTTTTCCGCTTCCTCGAGCATGTGCAGGTACTGGTCCTGATCTTCCTTCTTCGTCCAGGCCGTACCGTAGATGCGCTGCAGCTGCTCGTTCTTCGAATCGCCGCGCCAGTACGCGCCCGCGACCTTCATCAGCTTGAAGACCTTCATCTTGCCGGTGGACGGCACGTGCGGGCCGCGGCACAGATCGGTGAAGCCGCCGTGCGAGTACAGCTTGATTTCGTCGCTTTGCGGAATCGACTCGATGATCTCGGCCTTGTACTTCTCGCCGATGCTGCGGAAGTAACCGGCCGCCTCGTCGCGCGACACGACGCGGCGCGTCACCGGCTCGTCCTTCTTCGCGAGCTCCTGCATGCGCTTTTCGATCTTTTCCAGATCTTCCGGCGTGAACGGCCGGTTGTACGAGAAGTCGTAATAGAAGCCGTTGTCGATCACCGGACCGATCGTCACCTGCGCGTCCGGATACAGATCCTTCACCGCATACGCGAGCAAGTGCGCGGTCGAGTGACGGATGATGTCGAGACCGTCGGCATCCTTGTCCGTGATGATCGCGAGCGACGCGTCGCGGTCGATCACCGTGGACGTATCAACGAGCTCGCCATCGAGCTTGCCGCCAAGCGCAGCCTTCGCAAGACCGGGACCGATCGAGGCCGCGACCTCGGCAACTGTCACCGGATGCTCGTATTGTCGAACTGAGCCGTCAGGCAAGCGTATCGAAACCATGGCAATCTCCGTGATGCCGACAGTGGGCGGCAGACCAGGAACGCGAGATCAGAAATCACGCGTGAAAATTTCGCGACAAAAAAAATGCGGCCCCGCTTTCGAGGGGCCGCATTCGATACTTCACTCAAACTGAAAGGGCGAAAACGTTCCTCGACTAGCGTCGCTCCGAAGTCGTTTCGGTCAACGTTCGCGGTGTCATAACCGTATTCGCCTTGTTCGCGTTGAGTTCTTTACTGCATCGAACGCCCGGAGACCAGGCATTCTCAATTCGTTGGTAGGCTCGATTGGACTCGAACCAACGACCCCCACCATGTCAAGGTGGTGCTCTAACCAGCTGAGCTACGAGCCTAGAGAAGCTAAGATTATATGGAGCGGCTACCGGCTTGGCAAGTGTTTTATGCAGTCGCAGCAAAACAATCGTGTTTCAACCCCACATCACGCCTTGCGACCCGCCCGCACGACGCCCTGAACCTCGCCGAGCAGCGTGCACGCGCGCTGCACCTGCGCCGAGTTCGACACCTCGACCGTGAACTGCATGAATGCCGCATTGCGGCGACTCTGCGTCTTCACGCCCACCACGTTGATCTTCTCGCGCGCGAACACTTCGGAGATGTCGCGCAGCAACCCTTGCCGGTCGCTCGCCTCGATCATCAGGTCGACCGGATAGACGGACGCGCCGCGCCCGCCGAGCACGTCAGCCGACCAGGTCGTCTGCAGCACGCGCTCCGGCGCGCGCTCGACCATCCGGCGGAACGTCGGGCAGTCGGTGCGATGGATCGACATGCCCTTGCCGCGCGTGACGAACCCGCTGATCGGATCGGGCGGCGCGGGACGGCAGCAACGCGCGAGCTGGGTCAGCAGCGCATCGACGCCCACCACCAGCACGCCGGTCGACGCGCCGTGCGCGACGCTCGCGCCGCTGCTGCGCTTCTCGAAATCGGCGGGCGCCTCGGGCGCCGGCTCCGGCGGCGGCGCATCGGACAGCGCGTGCTCGACATTGCGCAGGCTGAATTCTTCCTTGCCGACGACCGAGAACAGCTCCTCGGGCGACTTGAAGCCGAGCTTCGCCGCGAGGTTGTCCAGGTTGACCGAGGTCTTGCCTTCGCGCTGCAGCGTCTTTTCGACGAGCGCCCGGCCATGCGCGACGTTTTCCTCCTGCTCGATCGAGTTGAACCACGCACGCACCTTCTGCCGCGCACGCGGGCTCTTCAGGTAGCCGAGCTGCGCGTTCAGCCAGTCGCGCGACGGCCCGCCCTCCTTCACCGCGACGATCTCGACCGTCTGGCCGTTCGCGAGCGACGTGTTCAGCGGGACCATCACGCCGTCCACGCGCGCGCCGCGGCAGCGATGGCCGAGTTCGCTGTGCAGGTGGTACGCGAAATCGACCGGCGTCGCCCCCTGCGGCAACGCGATCACGCGCGCCTGCGGCGTCAGCACGTAGATGTGGTCGTCATCGAGCGACGTCTCGCGCAATTGCGCCCACGCCTGGTCGCCCGACACCTCGGCGCCGTCCTCGACGTCGTCCTTCCACGCCAGCAACTGGCGCAGCCATGCGATCTTCTCGTCGTACTTGTCGCTCGCCGAAAACTGGCCGCCGTAACCGCGCGCGCCGGCCTCCTTGTAGCGCCAGTGCGCGGCCACGCCGTACTCGGCGAAGCGGTGCATCTCCTGCGTGCGGATCTGCACTTCGAACGCGCGGCCGTCGTCGCCGATCACGACCGTATGCAGCGACTTGTAGCCGTTCGGCTTCGGTCGCGAGATGTAGTCGTCGAATTCCTTCGGCACCGGCTGCCACAGGTGATGCACGATGCCGAGCACCGCGTAGCAATCCTTGATGTCCGGCACGATCACGCGAAACGCGCGCACGTCGTACAGCTCGGAGAAATCGAGTTCCTTGCCGCGCATTTTGCGCCAGATGCTGTAGATATGTTTCGGCCGGCCGCTCACGTCGGCCTGGATGTTCGCTTCCGCGAGCTCATGCTGCAGCCGCCCGATCGCCTGCGTGACGTATGCCTCGCGTTCGATGCGCTTCTCGTCGAGCAGCTTCGCGATCCGCTTGTAGGTGACGGGATCCTCGAAGCGGAACGCGAGATCCTCGAGCTCCCACTTCAGTTGCCAGATACCGAGGCGGTTCGCGAGCGGCGCATAGATCTCGAGCGTCTCGCGCGCGACGTCGGGCGGCGGCTCGATCTTCGCGGCCGCGTAATAGCGCAGCGACTGCAACCGCGACGCGAGCCGGATCAGCACGACGCGGATGTCCTGCGCGAACGCGAGCAGCATCTTGCGCAGCGCCTCGATCTGCGTGCGCCGCTCTTCCGCCGCGTCGCGCCCCGTGTCGGGCTTCGCGTTCTGCGCGGCGCGCAGGCTCACGGTGCCGAGCCGCAACAGCTTGCGCACGTCGGACACGAGCCGCGCCACCTCTTCGCCGAAACGCTCGGTGAGCTCGCGCTCGGGGTCGCTCAAGTGCGGCGTCAGTACGAACAGCGCGGCGGCCTGCATCGCGGACGGATCGACGTTCAGCGTGCGCATGATCGCCGCCGTGCCGGCCGAGTGATCGGCGAGCAGTTCGCCCGACGACAGGCGCGCGTCGCCGGCCCGCTCGCGCACGAACGCCAGCACGTCGTCGAACGACGGTGCCGCGACAGGGGAAGCGGAAACGGATTCGGTCATTGCACGGCCTGGCGGAATGCGGTCATCGTCGGGTGTGGCCCAGCTCAGCTCCGCTGCGCGGCAACGACCACGATCTCGACGAGCAGCGCGGGATCCGCGAGCTTCGCCTCGACGGTGGCGCGCGGCGGCGTGTTGCCCTGCGCGACCCACGCGTCCCACTCCGCATTCATGCCGTCGAAGTTCGCCAGATCCGAGATGTAGATCTGCACCGACAGCAGATGCGCCTTGTCGCTGTTCGCTTCGGCGAGCAGACGGTCGATGTGGCCGAGCACTTCGCGCGTCTGGCCCCTGATGTCCTGCGTGGTGTCTTCGGCGATCTGGCCGGCCAGATACACGGTACCGTTGTGGATCGCGGTTTCGGAGAGACGGGCCCCGACGTGGTGACGAATGACTGCCATGGAATGTTCCGGTCGTGAGTGAAGGGAGAATCGGACGGCGGCACGGCCCACGTGCCGCCGAACCGCATATTATGACGCGTTTATGCGCGGCCTTCGACGAAAAACCGCCGCGCAAGTGCAATCTGGTCGGCACTGACGAACGCCGGCGCGTGGCCCGCCCCCGGAATCTCGACGTGCGTCACATGTCGGCCGCGACGCACCATGTCGGCCACCGTCTCGCGCGACAGCAGGTCGGAGGTCTCGCCGCGCACGACGAGCAGCGATGCGTCCGTCGTCTCGATCGCACGCCACAGCGCGGCCTCGCCGAGCGCGGCCAGTTCGGGCGTCGTCGCCTTGAACGGCTCGGCGATGCGCGGATCGTAGCGCATCGTCCAGCCGCCTTCGGGCAGCTCGCGCAGCAGCGGCCCGTTGATCTCGCGCCACTCGTCGGCACTCAGCGCGCCGAACGGCAGCGACAGCGACGTCAGGTAGTCGATCCCCTCCTGCTCGGTGTCGAAGCGCGGCTGCACGCCGAGGTATTCGCCGATGCGTGTCAGCGAATCGGGCTCGATGCGCGGCCCGACGTCGTTGACGATCATCCGGCGCAGCGGCGAACCGGGCAGCCCCGCAAGCGCCATGCCGATCAGGCCGCCCATCGACGTGCCGAACCAGTCGACCGATTCGACGTCGAGCCGCGCGATCAGCGTCACCATGTCGGCCACGTACTGCGGAATCGCATAGAGCCGCGGGTCGGCCAGACGGTCCGACCGGCCGCGCCCGACGATGTCGGGGCAGACGACGCGATACGTATCGGACAGCGCGGCGGCGAGCCGGTCGAAATCGCGCCCGGAACGCGTCAGGCCGTGCACGCAGACGAGCACGCGCGGATTGGCGGGATCGCCCCACTCGGTATAGGCGACGTGGTGAAGGCCGGCGGCACTCGCACACTGCACGCGCCGCTGGCGGGGAACCGGAGGATTCGCTGGGGTCGTTGGCATCGTTGGCATCCTGTCGAACGGGGGCGACGCGCGGGGCAACGCTTGCGACGCCCGATGCGAACGATTGTAAACCGCTTCCGAACAACGGGCGCCGCGCCCGCGGCGCACCGCACGGGACGGAGGCTCAATCGGCTCGGCGCCACGCCGCGCGCAACTGCTCGCGCAGGAACTCGACGAAGGTGCGCACGCGCAGCGGCACGTGGCGGCCGCCGGGATAGACCGCATGCAGCGGCGCCGCGGACGCCGCGAAAGCCGGCAGCACGCGCACGAGCCGGCCGGCATCGAGATCGGCGCCGACGTCCCAGATCGACTTCAGCGCAATACCCGCGCCTTCCAGCGCCAGCGTACGCGCCGCACCGCCGTCGTTCGTCAGCAGCGCGGCCGCCACCTCGACGGCCACCCTGCCCTGGGCGCCGTCGAAGCGCCATTCGGCACGCGCCTGGTCGCCCATCACGATGCATCGATGTTCGCGCAGTTCGGCCGGATGGGCCGGCGCCCCGTGCGCCGCGAGATAGCCCGGCGACGCGCACAGCACGCGATGATTCGGCGCCAGCTCGCGCGCGATCATCGTCGAATCGGCGAGATTGCCGATCCGCACGGCGACGTCGATGTCATGGGCGAGCAGGTCGACGACCGTGTCGGTCAGCAGCAACTGCACGGTCAGTTGCGGATGCCGCTGCTGAAACGCCGCCACGACGGGCGCGATCCGCAGACGGCCGAGCTCGCCGGGCGCCGTCACGCGCAGCACGCCGCTGACCGTGCCGCGACGATCGCGCATCAGCGTTTCGGCGCGATCGACTTCGGCCAGGATGCGCAGGACCTGGGCGTGAAACTGCGCGCCTTCGTCGGTCAGCGTTTGCTGCCGGGTCGTCCGGTGCAGCAAGCGCACGCCAAGCTGCGACTCGAGCTGCGCAAGCCGCTTGCTGACGACGGACAACGACAAATCGAGTTCGCGCGCGGCCGCCGACAGGCTGCCGGCCGACACGATCCTCGCGAAAGTGTCGAGCGCAGGAAGATCGTCGATCAGCATCCGGTCGCCCGCCGCATCCCAGCCTTTCCTTTTTTCGAATAATCCATTCGCCGTTCGCCCGTATTTGCATCCAAAACGGAAACCTACCATACCTGTTCCGCGTCGTCGCACGACGCCATTCACAGGACCTCCGAAACCATGTCGATCCGCCTTCGTTCGATCACCCGCCCCGTCGCGCCGGTACTCGCCGCGGCCGCTTGCGTCGTGGCACTGTTGCCCGCCGCGTCCCGTGCGGCAGACCTCGTCGCGCCGCGCAGCCTGACCGTGGCCGAGGGCGTGCCGGCTGCGCAGGCCCGGGCGCAGATACTGGCCGCGCGCCGCTACGGCACCTTCTGGGATACCGGCGACGCCGATCTCGCCCGCACCGCGCTCGCCGCCGACTTCACCGACCGGACGCTGCCGCCCGGCCGGGAACAGGGCATTCCGGGACCGCTCGCGGCCTCGCGCACGATGCGCGGCGCGATTCCGGATCTGCATTGCGACATCGAACAGATGATCGTCGCGGGCGACCGCGTCGTCGTCCACCTGCACTTTCGCGGGCATTTCACCGGCACGTTCAACGGAACGGCCGGGCGCGGACAGGCAATCGACTTCATCGCGACCGATATCTACCGGATCGACCACGGCCGGATCGCGGAAAACTGGCACATCGAGGACAACCTGACGTTGATGCGTCAGCTCGGACTGGTCGCCTGACGGAGGAACGCAATGACTCACGATCACGACCCTCGTGCGACGCACCTGCCGCGCCGCAGATTTCTGGCCCAGACCGGCGCCGGGCTCGCGGCCGGCGCCGCGGTGATGGCCGGCGCGTCCCGGCCGGCAACGGCCGCCCCGATTCCGGCGCGCCCCACGCCGGACGCCGCGCCGTTCTGGCCGGACGGCGCGCGCCTGGTCATCTCGATCTCGATGCAGTTCGAGGCGGGCGGCCAGCCGCCCAGCGGGGCGGACAGCCCCTTTCCCGCCGTCGCGTTTCCGCCGTCCGTGCCGGTCGATCTCGCGTCGGCCACCTGGTTCGCCTATGGCTACCGGGAAGGCATTCCTCGCCTGCTCGACCTGTGGGACCGGCATGGCGTGAAAGTCACGTCGCACATGATCGGGGAAGCCGCGCGTCGGCACCCCGAGCTGGCGCGCGAAATCGTGGCGCGCGGCCACGAAGCCGCCGCCCACGGGCCGACCTGGCGTGCGCAATTCGCGATGAGCCGCGACGACGAGCGCCGCTTCCTGACCGAAGCCCGCGACATGGTCGAAGCGGTGACCGGTCAGCGCCCGATCGGCTACAACTGCAACTGGCTGCGGCGCGGCCCCCATACGCTGTCGTTGCTGCAGGAACTCGGCTACACGTATCACATCGACGACGTCAGCCGGGACGAGCCTTTCATCGAAAGCGTCGACGGTCGCGATTTCGTGGTGGTCCCGTACACGCTGCGCAACAACGACATCCTGCTGATCGAAGGCCGCAACTACTCGCCGACGATGTTCCTCGAGCAGATCAAGCTCGATTTCGACCAGTTGTACGCGGAGGCCGGACAGCGGCGCAGACTGATGTCGATCAGCGCGCATGACCGGATCAGCGGCACGCCGCAAATGGTCCGCGCATGGGACGCCTTCCTGCACTACGCTCGATCTCACCCCGGTGTCGCATTCATGCGCAAGGACGACATTGCGCGCTTCGCGCTGCACGGCCCGTCGACGCTGCGCGAAACCGAAACGATCTGAGCGGACGCCCCTCCCCCTTTCAACCAGGAAAAATCGTCATGACTGACCTGCTTCACGGAAAGAAAGTACTCGTCGTCGGAGGAAGCTCCGGCATCGGCGCCGCTGCCGCGACGGCATTCGCGCGACACGGCGCGATCCTGACGATCGCCTCGCGCAACCCGGGCAGGATCGCGATCGATGCCGGGGCCGGCGCACACGTGCGATACGAAACGCTCGACATCACCGATACGGCCGACGTGGAGGCCTTCTGCGCGCGCGCCGGCCAGTTCGACCACGTCGTGATTTCAGCGGCAAGGACGGCCACGGGCCCGGTCCGCGGACTGCCGCTGGCCGACGCGCAGGCTGCGATGGACAGCAAGTTCTGGGGTGCATATCGCGTCGCGCGGGCGATCGATATCGCGCCCGGCGGTTCGCTGACGTTCGTGTCGGGTTTCCTCAGTGCGCGGCCGAGCGCGTCGTCGGTGCTGCAAGGGGCGATCAATGCGGCGCTGGAGGCGCTGGCGCGCGGCCTGGCCCTCGAGCTGGCGCCGGTCCGCGTGAATACCGTGTCGCCCGGCCTGATCGCGACGCCGCTGTGGGACAAGCTCGCATCCGATGCGCGCGACGCCCTGTACGCCGGCGCCGCGCAGCGCCTTCCGGCCCGCCGGGTCGGCCAGCCGGAGGATGTCGCGAATGCCATCCTGTATCTGGCGACGACGCCTTATGCGACCGGCTCGACGGTGCTGATCGACGGCGGCGGCACCATCGCGTGACGCAAGCGCGCACGACAAAACGCCCCGCGTTCCGTTGGGAACGCGGGGCGTCGGGGACGACGCAACGAGGCGACGCTCAGGCCACCGCGCTGACGTCGAGCGGTGCGCCCGTCTTCGCCTGGATCTCGTCCGCGCTCACGCCGTCGGCGAGTTCGAGAACCTTCAGGCCGGACGGCGTCACCTCGATCACGCCCAGATCGGTGATGATCAGGTCGACCACGCCGACACCCGTCAGCGGCAGGTTGCATTCTTCGAGAATCTTGTGCTGGTCGCCCTTCGCGACATGCTCCATCAGCACGACGACACGCCCCACCCCCGCGACGAGGTCCATCGCGCCGCCCATCCCCTTGATCATCTTGCCGGGGATCATCCAGTTCGCGAGGTCGCCCTGCTTGCTGACCTGCATCGCGCCGAGGATCGCGAGATTGATGTGGCCGCCGCGAATCATCGCGAACGAGTCGGCCGACGAGAAGATCGACGAGCCCGGCAGCGTCGTGACGGTCTGCTTGCCGGCGTTGATGAGATCGGCGTCGACTTCGTCCTCGGTCGGCGACGGGCCGATGCCGAGCAGGCCGTTTTCCGACTGCAGCCACACCTCGACGCCTTCCGGCACGTGGTTCGCGACGAGCGTCGGCAGGCCGATGCCGAGGTTCACGTAGAAGCCGTCCTGCAGTTCCTTCGCCGCGCGCGCGGCCATCTGGTCACGATTCCAGGCCATGTCAGTCTCCTTTCGCGCGTACGACGCGTTGTTCGATGCGTTTTTCCGGCGTCGCGTTCAGCACGATGCGCTGCACGAAAATCCCGGGCGTGTGGATATGGTCCGGATCGAGTTCGCCGTTTTCGACGATCTCTTCGACCTCCGCCACGGTGATCTTGCCGGCCATCGCGCACATCGGATTGAAGTTGCGCGCCGTGCGGCGGTAGATCAGATTGCCGGACTTGTCGGCCTTCCACGCCTTCACGAGCGCGACGTCGGCCGTCAGCGACGGCTCGAGCACGTAGTGGCGATCGCCGAACTGGCGCGTTTCCTTGCCTTCCGCGATCACGGTGCCGTAGCCGGTATTCGTGAAGAAGGCGGGAATGCCCGCGCCGCCCGCGCGCAGCTTCTCGGCGAGCGTGCCTTGCGGCGTGAATTCGAGTTCAAGTTCGCCGGCCAGGTACTGACGCTCGAACTCCTTGTTCTCGCCGACGTACGACGAGATCATCTTCTTGATCTGGCGCGTTTCCAGCAGCAGGCCGAGGCCGAAACCGTCGACGCCCGCGTTGTTGCTGATGCAGGTGATGCCCTTGACCGCCGAATCGCGCAACGCCGCGATCAGCGCCTCCGGAATCCCGCACAGGCCGAAGCCGCCCACCGCGAAGGTCTGTCCGTCGCGGACGATCCCTTCCAGCGCGGCAGCCGCGCTTGGATAGACTTTGTTCATCAGTTGTCCCTTCCTCTATGGAAACCAGCAAAACCGGTTCACGCGCCCACCTGGGCCGCAAGCCCGCCGCATCATTCTATGCATGCGCGGCCCTGCCTGCGTCGAAGCGCGCTGTTTTTATGTCGCGGCAAGCCGCCGCGAGATGCCTGAAAGGGTACGATGCGGCGCGGATGCGGCACAATACGCAAAAATACATAAGCGTTTGCCTCCGCTTGCCTGCGCCATGCCCGCTCTCGATTACCAGACTGCCTTCCACCTCGCGCCGCTCGGCCTCGTGCTGTCGCGCGACCGCGTGATCGAGGATTGCAACGATGCGCTTGCGTCGATCTTCCGCTGCGCGCGGGCCGATCTCATCGGAAAATCGTACGAGGTGCTCTATCCGTCGACGGACGAATTCCAGCGCATCGGCGAGCGAATCGCGCGCGTGATGGCCGCGAACGGCATCTACTCGGATGACAGAATCATGAAGCGCGCGGACGGCGAGCTGTTCTGGTGCCACGTGACGGGCCGCGCGCTCGACCGCACCGCGCCGCTCGCGGCCGGCGTCTGGACCTTCGAGGATCTGAGCGCGACGCGCCGCGTCGCCGTCGAGCTGACCCCGCGCGAGCGCGAGATCGCCGCGCAGCTCGCGACCGGCAAGACCAGCAAGCAGATCGGGCGCGTGCTCGACATCAGTTCGCGCACGGTCGACATCTACCGCGCACGGCTGATGCGCAAATACGGCACGAACAACACGCCGGAGCTGGTGCAGCGCCTGCTCGGGCAGTGAACGCTTGTCGCGTGGCGGCGCCCGAATGACGATCGGCCGCGCAGAGCGGCCGATTCGGGTAACGACGGGCATGGCGGCTCGCCGGCGCGCGGCGCCGGACTCGCCTCTCAGTCGATTTTCGTCGCGAGTGCGCGCTCGATCGTGTCGCGCAGCAGTGGCGGCAGTTCCACCGACTTGCCGAGCGCATAGTCGACCCACACGCAGCGCGCCTTGCCGCGTGCATAGACGTGCTGCGGATCGTCCGCGCGCGTGAGCTCGAAGCCGGTGTCGAAGCTGCTCCGGCCGGGTTTCGCGGCCGACATCCTCGCGATCACGTCACCCGGATAGTGCAGCTGCTTGAGGAATTCCATCGACGCCGTGACGATGACGGGCCCCTGCCCTTCGCCGTTGCCGCCGGCAATGCCGAGTTCCTCGAACCACGAGATCCGCGCCTGCTCCATGTAGCGGAAATAGACCGTGTTGTTCACATGGCCGAACGCGTCCATGTCGCCCCAGCGGATCGGCATCGACATCTCAAATACGGGGGAGTAATCGCTTGTTGCGCTCATTGCAGTCTTCTTCGTTGCCGGGTGTCATCCGCTCAGGCGAGGCCGAAGCCATCGTCGGCGGAGATAATCGAGCCGTTGATGAACTGCGACTCGTCGGCCGCGAGCAGCAACAACAGCCCGTCGAGATCCTGAGGCTTGCCGACGCGCCGGCGCGGCAGCATCGACTGCAGCTTCTGGCCCTGCTCGGTTTCCCACAGGTAATGATTGATTTCGGTATCGATATAGCCCGGACAGATCGCGTTGACGTTGATCCCGTGGCGCCCCCACTCGAGCGCCATCGCGCGCGTCATCTGCACGACCGCGGCCTTGCTCATCGCGTAGAGCCCGATCTGCGGGAACACGCGCAGCCCGGCCACCGATGCAATGTTGATGATCCGGCACGGCGGCTTGCCGTTGCCGCTGCCGTTGGCGCGCATGATCATCCGCTTCGCGACTTCCTGCGCGACGAAAAATGCGCCGCGCGTGTTGGTATCGAACACGAACTCGAAATCGGCCGGCGTGACGTCGACGAGCTTCTGCATCGTCGAGACACCCGAATTGTTCACGAGGATGTCGATCGTGCCGGCCTCCGTCTCCGCATGCGCGATCGCGGCCTTGATGCTCTGGACGTCGGTCACGTCAAGCGACACGACGTGCGCGGCGCCACCCGCCGCCTCGATCTCCGCGCGCAGCTCCTTCAGGCGCTCGACCCGGCGGCTCGCGAGCACGACCTTCGCGCCAGCCTGCGACAGCACCTGTGCAAAGCGCTGCCCGAGGCCGCTCGACGCGCCCGTGACCAGCGCAACCTTGCCTTCCAGATTGATCGATCGACCCATTTGCACATCCCCTTTCGATGTCGTTTCGCCAGCCCGGGCGGCACAGCCCGAACGGCATTACCCTAGCACAAAAAATAGAACGATCGTGCTAATCTAGCCGCATGTTGTTGCGGCAAGCGTTTCGTTTCGCAGACAATACGCTCCCGAATAAAAGCATTCTAACGGTTAGAGGAACGCCAATGACCCCCGCAAGCCTCATCGAGCAATACGGCCCGCGCGAATCGATGGAATACGACGTCGTGATCGTCGGCGGCGGCCCCGCCGGGCTGTCGGCGGCGATCCGGCTCAAGCAGCTGGCCGCCGAGAAAGGCACCGAGATCGGCGTGTGCGTGCTCGAGAAGGGTTCCGAGATCGGCGCGCACATCCTGTCGGGCGCGGTGATGGACCCGCGCGCGATCACCGAACTGTTCCCCGACTGGAAGGAACGCGGCGCGCCGCTCGACGTCGAGGTGACGGAAGACCGCTTCCTGTTCCTGTCGGAGAGCAGCGCGGTCACCACGCCCAACTGGGCGCTGCCCGACAACTTCAAGAACCACGGCAACTACGTGATTTCGCTGGGCAACGTCACGCGCTGGCTGGGCCAGCAGGCCGAAGCGCTGGGCGTCGAGATCTTCCCCGGCTTCCCGGCCGCCGAGATCCTGTACAACGACGACGGTTCCGTGAAGGGCGTCGCCACCGGCAACATGGGCGTGGGCAAGGACGGCGAGCCGACCGAGAACTTCCAGCTCGGCATGGAGCTGCACGCGAAGTACACGCTGTTCGCCGAAGGCTGCCGCGGCCATCTGGGGCGGCAACTGATCGCGAAGTACAAGCTCGACGCGAACGCGGATCCGCAGGCGTACGGGATCGGCATCAAGGAACTGTGGGAAATCGATCCGGCCAAGCACAAGCCGGGCCTCGTGATCCACACGGCCGGCTGGCCGCTGAAGTCCGACACCTACGGCGGCTCGTTCCTGTATCACATGGACAACAACCAGGTCGTGGTCGGCTTCGTGGTGGGCCTGGGCTACACGAACCCGTACCTGTCGCCGTTCGAGGAATTCCAGCGCTACAAGACGCATCCGTCGATCCGCGCGTTCCTCGAAGGCGGCAAGCGCGTGTCGTACGGCGCGCGCGCGATCACGGCCGGCGGCCTGCTGTCGCTGCCGAAGACGGTGTTCCCGGGCGGCGCGCTGATCGGCGACGACGCGGGCTTCCTGAACGCATCGCGGATCAAGGGCAGCCACGCGGCGATCAAGACCGGCATGCTGGCGGCGGACGCGGCGTTCGACGCGGTGCAGGCCGGCCGCCAGTCGGACGAGTTGAACGCGTACCCGGACGCGTTCAAGCAGTCGTGGCTGTACACGGAGCTGTACCGCGCGCGCAACTTCAAGCAGTGGATGGCCAAGGGCCTGTACCTGGGCACGCTGATGGTCGGGCTCGAGCAGAAGGTGATGGGCGGCAACGTGCCGTGGACGCTGCACCACAAGCATGCGGATCACGAGATGCTGAAGCCGGCGTCGCAGTGCGAGCCGATCGAATACCCGAAGCCGGACGGCAAGCTGACGTTCGACCGGCTGTCGTCGGTGTTCATCTCGAACACGAACCACGAGGAGAACCAGCCGGCGCACCTGACGCTGAAGGATGCGAGCGTGCCGGTGAACGTGAACCTGCGCACGTACGCGGGACCGGAGGGGCGTTTCTGCCCGGCGGCGGTGTACGAGTTCGTGAAGAACGACGACGGCAGCGACCGGCTGGTGATCAACGCGCAGAACTGCGTGCACTGCAAGACCTGCGACATCAAGGACCCGACGCAGAACATCGTGTGGGTCACGCCCGAGGGCGGCGGCGGGCCGAATTACCCGAACATGTAATCCGCCACGACGCGCCGCCGCGAGCGGCGCGTTTTTGTCGGTCGCCACGAACGAAACGGGGCGCTGCCTGAAGCAGCGCCCCGTTTTGCCTTCCCTGCGCGTTCGCGAGGCGCGCCGCCCCGCCCGCTTGTGTCAGGTCGCGCTACCGGCGATCTTCGGCGTCGACGTCTCGACGTCGCCGCATTGTGCGCGATGGCGCAGCGCGTGATCGATCAGCACCAGTGCGAGCATCGACTCGGCGATCGGCGTCGCACGAATGCCGACGCACGGATCGTGACGGCCGAACGTTTCCACCGTCGCCTCGTCGCCTGCCTTCGTGATCGAACGGCGCGGCGTGCGGATGCTCGACGTCGGCTTGATCGCGATCGACACGGTGATGTCCTGCCCTGTCGAAATCCCGCCGAGCACGCCGCCCGCATGGTTGCCGACGAAACCGCCCGGCGTCAGCTCGTCGCCGTGCGCGGAGCCGCGCTGCGCGACGCTGTCGAAGCCCGCCCCGATCTCGACGCCCTTCACCGCGTTGATGCTCATCATCGCCTTCGCGATGTCGGCATCGAGACGGTCGAACACGGGCTCGCCCCAGCCGACCGGCACGCCCGACGCGACGACGTCGATGCGCGCACCGATCGAATCGCCCTCCTTGCGCAGCGCATCCATGTACGCCTCGAGCTCCGGCACGACCGCCGCATTCGGCGAGAAAAACGGATTCTCGCG
This sequence comes from Burkholderia sp. L-4, assembly GCF_056856535.1. Lineage (NCBI taxonomy): Bacteria > Pseudomonadati > Pseudomonadota > Betaproteobacteria > Burkholderiales > Burkholderiaceae > Burkholderia > Burkholderia sp. L-4. Next base: position 1,615,059 of record NZ_JBXEOX010000001.1, on the reverse strand, counting down.
CACGTGCGACCAGTCGACGAACGGCACGTCGATCTCGCCGAGGCTGCTCATGTAGCCGCGCACTTCGACGCCGAAGCGCTCGCGCAGCCACTTCTTCGCCACGGCACCCGCGCCGACGAGCGGCGCGGTCAGGCGCGCGGACGAGCGGCCGCCGCCGCGGTAGTCGCGGATGCCGTACTTCTGCCAGTACGTGTAATCGGCATGGCCGGGACGGAACGTCTCGACGATGTTGCCGTAGTCCTTGCTGCGCTGGTCGGTGTTGCGGATCAGCAGCGCGATCGGCGTGCCGGTCGTCACGCCTTCGAACACGCCCGACAGGATCTCGACCTCGTCGGCCTCCTGCCGTTGCGTCACGTGCCGCGACGTGCCGGGCTTGCGGCGGTCGAGCTCGAGCTGGATGTCGGCTTCGGTCAGCCCCATTCCCGGCGGGCAGCCGTCGATCACGCAGCCGATCGCGGGACCGTGCGATTCGCCGAAGGTCGTGACAGTGAAAAGCGTGCCGAGAGTATTGCCGGACATGATGGAACCGCCCAAAGATAAATGGGCAAACCGATGCGCTGCCGTGCCGCGGGCAGATCGATCGTTTGCCGGTCGAGAAAAAGAGGTAAACCGCTATTATGCCAGCCGTCCCGGAACCGCGGGACGCTTGACACGCCGGTCAGGGCGCACGGTACGTGCCGGTGCGGCCCGATGGGGGCGGCCGGCAGCCCGTTCCACCCGGACAGCAGCCGCATGCCGGCACGGCGCCGGCCGGCGCCCGCCTACTTCCGCGCGCCGCGCAGCTCGGTCACCGCCGCCTGCAGCGACTCGGGCGTCGCGACCGACGCCGGGACCGGCTCGCCGACTGCCAGCGTGAGCCGGCTCATCACGCCGCGCTTGATGGGGCGCGGCATCCGCGCATCGGAATGCCGCGAGAAATAGCTGCCCCACAGCCCGCGCAGCGCCATCGGGATGACCGGTGCCGGGGTGCGGCTCAGGATCTCGGTGATGCCGTGGTGGAACGTATTGATGTCGCCCGTCTTGGTCAGCTTGCCCTCGGGGAAGATGCACACGAGTTCGCCGTCCTTCAACGCGGCCTCGCACAGGTCGTACGCACGCGCGAGCATCGCCGGATCCTCGTGGCGCGGCGCGATCGGGATCGCCTTCGCATGCCGGAACACCCAGCTCGCGAAGCGCGTCTTGAAGATCCGGTGATCCATCACGAAACGGATCGGGCGCGGGCTCGCGGCCGCCAGCACGAGCGCATCGACGTAGCTGACGTGGTTGCACACGAGCACGGCCGCGCCTTCCGCCGGAATCCGCTCCGCGTGCACGAGGCGGATCCGGTAGAAGGTGTGCACGAGCACCCACGCGACGAAACGCAGCAGGAACTCGGGCACGAGCAGGTAGATGTACGTCGCGACGATCACGTTCAGCAGCGCGGTGGCGAGGAACAGCCCCGGGATGTCGACGCCGGCCTTGGTCAGCCCCATCGCCATCACGGCCGACAGGATCATGAACAGCGCGTTCAGGATGTTGTTCGCGGCGATGATCCGTGCGCGGTGCGTCGGCGCGCTGCGGCTCTGGATCAGCGCGTACAGCGGCACGCTGTAGAAGCCGCCGAACATCGCGAGCAGGAACAGGTCGGCGAGGATGCGCCAGTGGCGCGCGCCGGCCAGGAATTCGCCGACCGACAGCAGATGGCCCGGCGACGGCAGCGCGCGGCTCGCGAAATACAGCTCGATCGCGAACACGCTGATGCCGATCGAGCCGAGCGGCACGAGGCCGATCTCGACGCGCCGCTGCGACAGCCGCTCGCACAGCAGCGAGCCGAGGCCGATGCCGACCGAGAACGTCGCGAGCAGGATCGTGACGACGTCGGGGCTCGCGGACAGCACGTCCTTCGCGAAATTGAAGAACGACGTGAGGAAGGTCGCGCCGACGAACCACAGCCACGAGATGCCGAGCAGGCTGAGGAACACGGTGCGATTCTGGCGCGCCAGCCCGAGGTTGCGCCACGTTTCGCTGACCGGATTCCAGTTGATCACGAGATCGGGCTGCGGCGCCGGCGTCGACGGCACGCGCTGCGCGACGAGGCGCCCCGCGAGCGCGATCACGACGACGCTCACCGCGAGCACGCGTTCGCCGGCGCCTTCGATGCCGGCGGCCGCGCCGCCGATGATCGTGCCGATCAGGATCGCGATGAACGTGCCCATTTCGACGAGGCCGTTGCCGCCGACCAGCTCATGCTCGCCGAGATGCTGCGGCAGGTACGAATACTTGACGGGCCCGAACAGCGTCGAGTGCATCCCCATCATGAACGTGCACAGATACAGCAGCGTCGCGCTGTGCGTGACGAAGCCGGCGGCGCCGACGAGCATCAGCACGATCTCGAAGGTCTTCACGAAGCGCGTGAGGGTCGCCTTGTCGTATTTGTCGGCGATCTGGCCGGACGTCGCCGAGAACAGCACGAACGGCAGGATGAAGATCGCGGAAATCAGGAACGCGGCCGTCTTGGCGTCGACGCCGGCGAACCGCGCGGTGTGATAGGTGACGAGCGACGTGAAGCCGATCTTGAAGACGTTGTCGTTCAGCGCACCGAGGAACTGGGTCGTGAAGAACGGGGCGAAACGGCGCTCGCGCAGCAGGTCGAACTGCGACGCGTGGGCACGCCGTTCGTCGCGCCGCTCCGAAGTGGCTTGCGTGTGATCGCTCATGCGGAATACGCGCGCGTCGTCTCGGCGAAGCTGCGCGGGCCTCGTGTTGTCGTTGAAAAAAAGGCGGCGCAGGACAAGCCTGCGCCGCCGCATGCCGGATGGCGGCGCCCATGCATCGAGGTGCCGGGCGCGGCGCGGTTCACGGCTTGTGCGCTTCGGCTTCCGATTCCGGCCAGTCGCGGATGTACGCCTTCAGCATCCGGTTCTCGAAGCTCTGCGCCTCGACGACCGTCTTCGCGACGTCGTAGAACGAAATGACGCCCATCAACACCTTCTTGTCGAGCACCGGCATGTAGCGTGCGTGACGCTCGAGCATCATCCGGCGCACTTCGTTGACGTCGGTTTCCGGCGTACACGTGAGCGGCTCGTCCATCACCTTGCGCACCTGGACGTCGCCGATCGCGCCGCCGTTCACGTGCAGGCGCAGGATGATCTCGCGGAACGTCAGCATCCCGACGAGATCGCCGTACTCCATCACGACGAGCGAACCGATATCGTGTTCGGCCATCGTATCGACCGCTTCGCGCAGCGGCTTATCGGGCGTCACCGTAAACAGCGTGTTGCCCTTCACTTTCAGAATATCGCTGACGCGCATCGTAGTCCCCTCATGCTTGAATGCAAAATCTCTTTCGATCCTATCGGAAAGCCTGTCAAAAGGAAAGCGCGGCCCCGGCGCGGCGGCCGCGCCCCCGCTTGCGGACATGGGCCGCCCGCCGCACAATGAAGCCATCGACAGCGGCCCGAGGAGGCAGCGATGGCGCATACGCATTCGGAGCAGTTCGCCCGCTTCGCCGATTTCTACCCGTATTACCTGAACGAACACCAGAACCTGACGTCGCGCCGGCTGCACTTCATCGGCTCGCTCGGCGTGATCGGCTGCGTCGCGATGGCGATCGCGACCGGCAACTGGCTGTGGCTGCCGGCGGCGATCGTCTGCGGCTACGGCTTCGCGTGGGTCGGGCACTTCTTCTTCGAGAAGAACCGCCCGGCCACGTTCCGGCACCCGATCTACAGCCTGATGGGCGACTGGGTGATGTTCAAGGACATCTGCACCGGCAAGATCCCGCTGTAGCCCGCCGGCCCCGCCGTCACGCGGGCCGCGGCGGCCGCGCGTGCGGGTCGGGCACGGCGCCCGGCGCCTGCCCGGCGTTCCCCGCCGGCTGCGCGCCCGCGAGCCGGTGCGCGGCGATCAGCGTCGCAAGCGATACGTCGAAGCGGTCGCTCGACAGCACCGCAAGCAGGGCCGCGCCCTCGACGTGGCTGCGCCGCCGCTCCAGCTGGTAGGTCAGCTCCGCGCGGTCGATCACCAGCACGTCGAACAGTTGCGCGAGCGTCAGCTGCTCGGGGTTCGCGAGCATGATGTAGCGCGGCGTGGTCTCGGCGCCGCCGTCGAGCCGCGCGATCCACTCCCGCTCCTCCATCGTCGTCAGCAGCCGCTGCGCGGTTTCCATGTCGCAGCGCAACATGGTCGCGAGCCGCATCGCCGTATAGCCGCGCTTGCCGGCCGCACGCGCCTCCGCCAGCCGCGCGAGCAGCTCGAGCGCGTCGAGCAGGTCGCTGCCCGGATAGTGGATGCGGTGGAACTGGCCGACGCGGATCGCCGGCAGCGCGGACGCCACCATCGCCCCGAGCAGCGCGATGAACCAGCTCAGGTACACCCACAGCAGGAACACCGGCAGCGCCGCGAACGCGCCATAGACGGCCGTATAGGTCGGAATGCGCCGCACGTAGTAGCCGAAGCCGCGCTTGGCCAGCTCGAACGCGACGGCCGCGAACAGCCCGCCGATCACCGCGTCGCGCCAGGCGACCGTACAGTTCGGCAGGTACACGTACAGCAGCGTGAACGCGAGCACCGTCAGCGGCAGCGACGCGAGCGCGAGCAGCCATTCGACGATCGACGTGGTCGGCGCCGCGCCGGTGAACGCGAGCGACTGCGTGAACAGGTACGACGAGATCGACAGGCTCACGCCGAACAACAAGGGCCCGAGCGTGATCAGCGCCCAGTACGCGAGCACGCGCTGCGCGAACGGCCGCGGCTTGCGTACCCGCCAGATCAGGTTGAACGCCGATTCGATCGTCATCATCGTCATCACCGACGTGACGACCAGCACGATCAGGCCGGCCGTGGTCAGCCCCTTGGCCTTCGACGCGAACTGGTTCAGGTACTTGAAGATCTGGATGTTGAACTGCGCGGGCATCAGGTGATCCGCGAGGAACCCCTGCAGCGATATCTGGAACGACGCGAACATCGGGAACGCGGTGAACAGCGCGAACGCGACCGTCACGAGCGGCACGAGGGCCAGCATCGTCGTGAAGGTCAGGCTGCCCGCCACTTGCGGGATGCGATCCTCGGCGCTGCGCCGGGCCGCGAACTGCGCGAGGCGCTTGAGGGTGTCGAGATCGACGCTCAACTTCGGCAAACGGCTTCTCCTTCTTGATGCCGCGCGCCTCTCGGCGCGCCGCCGCCGCGCTGCGCGACGGCTTCAGCCCCTATAATAGCCGCTCGATTCCAGCAGGGGCCGACTGCACCGGGCACGCGCGCGGCCGCATGCGGCTCCGTCGCCCATGAAAGACATCCTCGTCCTCTATTACAGCCGTCACGGCGCCACGCGCGATCTCGCGCTCGCGATCGCGAACGGCATCGACAGCGTGCCGGGCATGCAGGCGCGCATCCGCACCGTGCCGCCCGTGTCGACCGTCTGCGAAACCACCGCCCCCGACATCCCCGCCGACGGCCCGCCGTACGCGGAACTGCGCGACCTCGAGGAATGCGCGGGCCTCGCGCTCGGCTCGCCGACGCGCTTCGGCAACATGGCCGCGGCACTCAAGTATTTCCTCGACGGCACGACGCCGCAATGGCTGTCGGGGGCGCTGACCGGCAAGCCGGCGAGCGTATTCACGTCGACGGGCAGCCTGCACGGCGGCCAGGAATCGACGCTGCTGTCGATGATGCTGCCGCTGCTGCATCACGGGATGATGATCGTCGGGATCCCGTACACCGAATCGGCGCTCAGCACGACGCGCACCGGCGGCACGCCGTACGGCGCGTCGCATGTCGCGCAGCACGACCGTAGCGCGCCCGGCGGGCTGTCCGCGGACGAAAAGGCGCTCGCCGCCGCGCTCGGCGTGCGGCTGGCGCGCGCGGCCGCCGCGCTGTCGGCCGCGCAGGCTGCCGAGACCGCATGAACACCCCCGCCGTCGCGGCCCGGCCGCGCTACGCGCTGGCCGCCGCCGCGTGCCTCGTCGCGCTGATCGCGCTGTCGCTCGCGTGGGAGCTGTGGCTCGCGCCGTTGCGCCCGGGCGGCTCCGCGCTGATGCTCAAGGCCGTGCCGCTCGCGCTCGCGCTGCCCGGCGTCTGGCGGCGTAACATCTATACGATGCAGTGGGCGAGCATGCTCAGCCTCGTCTATCTGGCCGAAGGCATCGTGCGCGGCATGTCCGATCGCGGGCTGTCCGCCACGCTCGGCTGGTGCGAGACCGCGCTTGCCGTCGGCTTCTTCGTGGCGGCGCTGGCCTATGTCGCGCCGTACAAGCGCGCGGCAAAAAAGTCGCGCGCCGCGTCCTGACCCTTACGCGACAAGGTGATGATGTCTTCCGAAGCTTTCGTTTCCGCGTGCCGCGACGCGCTCGGCACCGACCACGTGCTGACCGATCCGCACGATACCGAACCGTTCCTGACCGACTGGCGACGCCGCTACAAGGGCGCCGCGTGCGCGGTGCTGAAGCCCGCGAACACGGCCGAAGTCGCCGCGCTCGTGAAGCTGGCCAACGCGCACGGCGTCGCGCTCGTGCCGCAAGGCGGCAACACGGGCCTCGCCGGGGGCGCCACACCCGATGCGAGCGGCAGCCAGGCCGTGCTGAGCCTCGCGCGCCTGAACCGCGTGCGGGCGCTCGATCCGCACAACAATACGATCACCGTCGAGGCCGGCGTGATCCTCGCCGACGTGCAGGCGCGCGCCCGCGAAGGCGGCCGGCTGTTCGCGCTGAGCCTCGCGGCGGAGGGCAGTTGCACGATCGGCGGCAACCTGTCGACCAATGCGGGCGGCACCGCGGTGCTGCGCTACGGCAACGCGCGCGAGCTGTGCCTCGGGCTCGAGGTCGTGACGCCGCAGGGCGAGATCTGGGACGGCCTGCGCGGACTGCGCAAGGACAACACGGGCTACGACCTGCGCGACCTGTTCATCGGCGCGGAAGGCACGCTCGGGATCATCACGGCGGCCGTGATGAAGCTGCATCCGCTGCCGGCCGCGCAGGTCACGGCACTCGCCGCGCTCGAATCGCCGCACGCGGCGCTCGACTTCCTGTCGCTCGCGCAGCGCGCGGCCGGGCCGCTCCTGACCGGCTTCGAGCTGATGTCGGATTTCTGCATGCAGCTGGTCGGCAAGCACTACCCGCAACTGCGCTACCCGTTCGCGCAGACGCACGCGCAGACGGTGCTGCTCGAGCTGTCCGACAACGAAAGCGAAGCGCATGCGCGCGCGCTGTTCGAGAAACTGATGGAAGAAGCGTTCGAGGCCGGGCTCGTGGTCGACGCGGTGGTCGCCGAGAATCTCGCGCAGTCGCGCGCGTTCTGGGACCTGCGCGAGCACATCCCGCTCGCGCAGGCCGACGAAGGGCTCAACATCAAGCACGACATCGCGGTGCCGATCTCGTCGATCGCGCGCTTCATCGACGAGACCGACGCGGCGATCCAGCAGGCCGCGCCGGGCGCGCGGATGGTCACGTTCGGCCACCTCGGCGACGGCAACCTCCACTACAACGTACAGATGCCCGAAGGCGGCGACGCGAAGGCGTTCCTCGCGGCGTTCCAGGCGCCGATCAACCGGATCGTCTACGACAACGTGCACCGCCACCACGGCACGATCAGCGCGGAGCACGGGATCGGCCAACTGAAGATCGACGACGCGCAGCGCTACAAGTCGCCGGTCGAAACGACGCTGATGCGCACGCTGAAGACCGCGCTCGACCCGCGCGGCCTGATGAATCCCGGCAAGATCCTGCACTGAAGCCGCCCACTTCGGAGCCCCGCCCGTGAAAATCCGCGTCCTGTCCGACCTGCATCTCGAAAGCAACCTGCCCGATGCGATCCCGCACGCCGACGCGGATCTCGTCGTGCTGGCCGGCGACATCCACAATCACGCGGAAGGCCTGCGCTGGGCCGCCGAAACGTTCGACCCCGCCGTGCCCGTGATCTACGTGCCGGGCAACCACGAGTACTACGACGGGGAATTCGGCGCGCTGGAGACGGCGATGCGCGACGCCGCGCACTCGCTCGACAACCTGCATTACCTGAACAACGGCGTCTACGTCGATCCCGGGCAACGCTTCCGCGTGCTCGGCACGACGCTCTGGGCCGATTTTTCGCTGTTCGGCCAAGACGAAGCCAGCCAGGCCGGCGCAATCGAGGCCGCGCTGCGCGTGATGCTCGATTTCAAGGGACTGATCCAGGTGACGTGGCCGCACGACGCGGCGCTGCATGCGGCGCCGGGTGCGCCTGAACGGGATTTCTCGCCGGCCGACGCGATCGCGCTGCACCGGCAAAGCCGGACCTGGCTGGAAACGCGGCTCGCGACACCGTTTGCGGGCAAGACGATCGTCGTCACCCATCATGCGCCACATCGGCGCTCGCTGGCGGAACGTTATGCGACGGATCTCGCTTCGGCGGGGTTCGTGACGGACATGGCGGAACTGGTGCGGCCGCCGGTGGATCTGTGGCTCCACGGCCACACTCATACGTCATTCGACTACGTTGCGGACGGCGGCACGCGCGTGGTGTGCAACCCGCGCGGCTACCTTCACCGTCGTACCGGCGAACGGGAAAATCCCGCGTTCGCGTGGGACAAGGTGGTCGAGCTCGGCTGAACACCGGCTCGCCAGGCCGCCTTGCGCGGCCTGCCCGCCTCCCCGCGCGTACGGCAGGATCAGCGGCCGGGGCGGCGCGGCTCGCGCACCCGTACCGGAACCGGCTTCATCTGCGCCTTCGCCTTCATCGCACGCAGCAGGTCGCGGGTCGCCGCGGCGGCAGCGGCTGCGCCCAGCAGGACGCCAAGGCCGATCATCAGGTGCGTATCCATCGCTACTCCGGGGTTGCGTATCTCGTTAATCCCTACAGTATCAAACTGTCTGACACGCGTTCGTAAAAAAATGTTGCGTGAAGGACAAATCTCGTCAGATGGCGGCCAACCGCGCCGTCATGTCGCACGCGTGTATTGCTCGAGCGCGGCCTCGTCGGCCTTGAGCGTGACCGGCAACTCGTCGCGCAGGAAATCGACCCAGGTGCGGATTTTCGCGTCGAGGTACTGGCGCGACGGGTACAGCGCGTAGATGTTCATCACGTGCGACCGGTACTCCGGCATCACGCGCACGATGTGCCCGCTGCGCAGCCAGCCGATCGCCGAATAGAGCGGCAGCCCGCCGATCCCCATCCCCTCCCGCACGGCCACCGCAAGCGCCTCGGCGACGTTCACGCGAAACGGCGGCGCCGCGATCGGGACGACCTCGTCGCCGTTCGGCCCCGCCAGCGCCCATTCGTCGAAGTGAAAGCCCGGCGCGACCATCCCGAGGCACACGTGCTGCGCGAGATCGGCCGGCCGCTGCGGCACGCCATGCGCCTCGACGTAGCCGGGCGACGCACACACGACGCTGTAGCTCTCGCCGAGCCGCTGCGACACGAGCCCCGAATCGGGCAGGTCGCGGCCGACGACGATCGCCACGTCGTACCCCTCGTCGAGCAGGTCGGGCATCCGCTGCGCGAGCGTCAGCTCGACGTGCACGTCCGGATAACGCTCGCGGTAGCGCGCGATCGCCGGCACCAGGTAGTGCTGGCCGAGGCTCGTGAAGCAATGGACCTTCAGCTTGCCCGACGGGCGCGCGTGCGCGTCGCCGGCCTCGGCTTCGGCCTGGTCGACGTACGCCAGGATCTGCTCGCAGCGCTGCAGATAGCGCTCGCCGGCTTCGGTCAACGCGATCCGGCGCGTCGTGCGGTTCAGGAGACGCGTGCGCAAGTGCGCCTCGAGATCCGAGACCGCGCGCGACGCGTAGGCGGTGGTCGAATTCATCTGCTGGGCGGCCGCGGTAAAGCTTCCCGCGTCCACCACGCGGACGAACACCCGCATGTTTTGTAGCGTATCCATCCCATTACCCGTTTGAATCCGGAGGGATTGTTGCACAGGGGCCAACAAATATTATCTCAGGATTCGTAAAAATGACTTGCACCGTTGTCCATTTATTCAGGAATCACTGAAAAATATAATCGCATCCGACTCATCTATATCCGAAAGGGAGAAAATCGTGCAGTCTCCGGCGACAAAAGGGACGCTCGCACTGGCGGTTCTTGCAGTCTCATTAATAATGGCCGGTTGTGCGAGCATGGGCGACAACAAGACCCAGTCCACGCGTATCGAAGCGAACACGCTCGACGCCGGCGCGGCCATCCGCGCGGCCGACCGCGACGCCGGCTGGCCCGCCGCCGACTGGTGGCGCGCGTACCGCGACCCGCAGCTCGATGCATGGATCGCCACCGCCCAGGCCGGCAATCCGACCCTCGCGGCGGCCGAGGCCCGCGTGCGCGAAGCGCAGGCGATGGCGCGCGTCGCCCGGTCGGCCGAACTGCCGCAGATCAACGGCAATCTGTCGCTGATGCGCCAGCACTGGCCGGACAACGTGTACTACGGCCCGGGCCCGCTCGCGAACACCGACACCTGGAACAATACCGGCACCCTCGGCCTGTCGTACCACCTCGACCTGTGGGGCAAGGACAAGAACGCGACCGAGCGCGCGCTCGACACCGCACATGCGACCGCCGCCGACGCGCGTGCGGCGAAGCTCGAACTCGAAGTCAACGTGGTGCGCGCGTATGTCGGCATGTCGATGAACTATGCGCTGCTCGACCTCGCGCATGAAACGTTCGAACGCCAGCGTTCGCTCGCCGATCTCGCGCGCAAGCGGCTGCAGGCGGGCCTCGGCACGCAGCTCGAAGTGAGCCAGGCGGAATCGACGCTGCCCGACTACGAGCGCCAGATCGACAGCTATGAGGAAGCGATCCAGCTCGCGCGCCACCAGCTCGCCGCACTGGCCGGCAAGGGCCCGGGCGCCGGCGACGCGATCAAGCGGCCGCGACTGTCGCTCGATGCGCCGGCCGGGCTGCCGTCGGCGCTGCCGGCCGACCTGCTCGGCCGCCGCCCCGACGTCGTCGCGGCGCGCTGGACGGTCGATGCGCAGGCACGCGGCATCGACGTCGCGAAGGCATCGTTCTACCCGAACATCGACCTGCTCGCGACGGTCGGCGGGTTCGGCGTGACCGCGCCGTTCACCGACTTCCTGCGCGCGATGAACGGCGGCTGGACGGCCGGCCCCGCGCTGTCGCTGCCGATCTTCGAAGGCGGCCGGCTGCGTGCGCAGCTCGGCGCGGCGAACGCCGGCTACGACCAGGCGGTCGAGCGCTACAACCAGACGATCGTCGGCGCGCTCAAGGACATCGCCGACCAGGTCGTGCGGATCCGCTCGCTCGATACGCAGAAGAAAGACGCCGCGCGCTCGGTGGCAGCCAACGACCGCAGCTACCAGTTGTCGCGCGAAGGCTTCCGTCGCGGGCTGACCGATTACGTGAACGTGCTGGTCGCGCAACAGCAGTTGCTGCGCGCGCAGGAGACGGCCGCCCGCATCGATGCGGAACGCCTCGCCGCGCATGCGCAGCTGATGGCCGCGCTCGGCGGCGGCGTCGAGACGGGTGAGGATGTGCCGCACGACGAAACGCCGGCCGCCGGCACACCGGAAAACGGCGGCACACAAGCGCCTTCCGGCGCACCGGCCACGAAACCGTCGGCGGCCGTCGCGCGGCCCGCAACGGTCGCGACGACCGGCACGTCCGGCTCGCCGGCCGCGCGGTAACGCGGAGCAACCGCCATGTCAGCCTCCTCCCCCGCTTCCACGCCCGCCGGCGGCCCGTTCGCGGCCTGGTCCGCCGCGTTCGGCGACTGGGCCCGCACCGACGGCGCCGCGTGGCTCTATCTGTTCAAGGCGCTGCTCGCCGCGTTCATCGCGACCGGCGTGTCGATGCGGCTCGACCTGCCCGCGCCGAAAACGGCGATGACGACGGTGTTCATCGTGATGCAGCCGCAAAGCGGCGCGGTGCTCGCGAAGAGCTTCTACCGCGTCGCCGGCACGATCTTCGGGCTCATCGCGACGCTCACGTTCGTCGGGCTGTTCCCGCAGCAGCCGCAATTGTTCCTGCTGGCCGTCGCGCTGTGGGTCGCGCTGTGCACGGCCGGCGCCGCGCGCAACCGCAACTTCCGCAGCTACGGCTTCCTGCTGGCCGGCTATACGACCGCGCTGATCGGACTGCCCGCGTCGCAGCACCCGGACGGCGCGTTCATGAGCGCGATGACGCGCGTGGCCGAAATCATGGTCGGGATCGTGTCGGCCGGCGTGGTCAGCGCGCTCGTGTTTCCGCAGACCACCGGCGAACAGATGCGCACGACGGTACGCAAGCGTTTCGGCAGCTTCGTCGACTACGTTGCATCGGCGCTGTCGGGCAAGCTCGATCGCGCGCATATCGAAACCATCCATACGCGCTTCGTCGCCGACGTGGTCGGGTTCGAGGCCGCGCGCAGCATGGCCGTGTTCGAGGATCCGGACACGCGGATGCGCAGCGGCCGCCTCGCGCGGCTGAACAGCGAATTCATGAGCGCGTCGAGCCGCTTCCATGCGCTGCACCAGCTGATGAACCGGCTGCATGCGGCCGGCGCACAGGCCGCGATCGACGCGATCGAGCCGTATTTCCGCGAAATCGCGCCGCTGCTGCTGACGCACACCGGCGAACCGGTGCGCACGGCGGCCGACGCGGGCCACGCGGCCGAGCAACTGCTCGCCTGGCGCGACGCGCTGCCGCGCCGCATCCGTGCGACGCGCGCGACGCTCGAAACGCAGCCGGACTTTCCGCTGCTCGACTTCGACACGGCCGCCGAGCTGCTGTACCGCTTCATCACCGACCTGCACGAGTACGCGGCCACCTACGCGTCGCTGTCGACGGCGACGCACGAGCGCGAACGCTGGATCGAGCGCTACGAGCCGCGCACCAACCTGACCGCGATGGTGATCGCGGCGATCCGCACCGCGACCGTGATCCTCGTGCTCGGCTGGTTCTGGATCGAGACCGCGTGGCCGAGCGGCGTGACGCTCACGCTGACGGCGGCGGCCACCTGCGCCCTCGCGTCGTCGACGCCGCGCCCGACCGCGATGTCCGCGCAGATGGGCATGGGCACGGCGCTCGCCGTCTGCACCGGCTTCCTGCTGACGTTCGGCATCTATCCGCACATCGACGGGTTCCCGCTGCTGTGCGTCGCGCTCGCGCCGCTGCTCGCGATCGGCATCTTCATGACGCTGAAGCCGAAGCTCGCCGGGTATGGAATGGGCTACCTGATTTTCTTCAGCTTCCTCGCCGGTCCGGACAACATCACGCACTACGATCCGACCAGCTTCATGAACGATGCGCTCGCGCTCGTGCTGTCGATGCTGGTGTCGGCGATCGCGTTCGCGGTACTGTTCCCGCCGACCGCGCCGTGGCTCAAGAAGCGGCTGTTCGCCGACCTCCGCCACCAGGCCGTCGCGGCCGGTCATGCACGGCTCGCCGGCTTGCGCACGCGCTTCGAAAGCGGTGCGCGCGACCTGATGTACCAGGCGCACACGCTGTCGGCCGACCAGCCCGACGTGCAGCGCGACGCGCTGCGCTGGATGTTCGCGGTGCTCGAAGCCGGCAACGCGACGATCGACCTGCGCCACGAGCTGGCGACGCTGCCGCCCGATCCGCGCTATGCGCCGGCGATGCCGTGGCGCCGTGCGATCGAGACGATGCGCACCGCGCTGGCCGCGCTGTTCTCGAAGCCGAACGCCGCGCGGTTCGACGCGACGCTCGCCGCGACCAATGCGGCGATCGACGCGACGCGGCAGACGCTCGATGCGTTCGAGCCGTCGCGCGAGGAGCGCCACCGGCTGCAGCGCATCCTGAGCCACCTGCATTTCGTGCGTACCGCGCTGCTCGATCCGGAATCGCCGCTCGAGCCGCTTCACCGCAACCGCCCCGTGCGTCCCCAACCAGGAGCCTCGTCATGATGCCGCGTGAAATCGCCATTCTCGATGCCTACATGCCCACGGTGGTGCTGATGTTCGTCCTGGGCGCGCTCGCGACCTGGGCCGTCGACCGCCTGCTCGCCTATACGGGCCTCTACCGCCTCGTCTGGCACCCGTCGCTGTTCCGGGCCTGCCTTCTCGTCTGCATTTGCGGCGGACTGAGTCTCGCCGTTTACCGTTGATTCCGAACCATCATGATTCTCAGAAAACTCTTCGGCTTCGTCGCGACCGCCGTCATCCTTCTCGTCGCGATCCTGATCGGGCGCTCGCTGTGGGTGCACTACATGGACGATCCGTGGACGCGCGACGGGCGCGTGCGCGCCGAGATCGTCAACGTCGCGCCGGACGTGTCGGGCGCGATCGTCGAGCTGCCCGTGCATGACAACCAGCTCGTGAAAAAAGGCGACCTGATCATGCAGATCGACCCGTCGCACTACCAGATCGCGGTCGAGCAGGCGCAGGCGGCCGTCGCCGCCCGCCGCGCGGAACTGCAGATGCGTCGCGACGACGCGGCCCGCCGCGCGGACCTCGATGCGCTCGTCGTGTCGAAGGAAAACCGCGAGAATGCCGCGCACAGCGCGTCGAGCGCCGATGCGCAGTACCAGCAGGCGATCGCCGCGCTCGACGCCGCGAAGCTCAACCTCGAGCGCACGCGCGTCGTCGCGCCGGTCGACGGCTACATCACGAACCTGCAGACGTTCAAGGGCAACTACGCGGTGGCCGGCCAGGCGAAGCTCGCGATCGTCGACAGCCACTCGTTCTGGGTCTACGGCTACTTCGAGGAAACCAAGCTGCCGCGCGTGAAGATCGGCGCGCCGGCCGAGATGCGGCTGATGAGCGGCGGCGTGATGAAGGGCCACGTCGAGAGCATCTCGCGCGGCATCTACGATCGCGACAACCCGCAAAGCCGCGACCTCGTCGCGGACGTGAACCCGACCTTCAACTGGGTGCGCCTCGCGCAGCGCGTGCCGGTACGCATCCGGATCGACGAAGTACCGGCCGACGTGGTGCTGTCGGCGGGCACGACCTGCACGGTCATCATCGATCCGGACAAGCAGAAGAAGTCGTAACCGCCGCGCGCCTCGCGGCGCTCAGGCCGCGAGGCGGAACCGCCCGACCAGCCGCTTCAATGCCTGGGCCTGCTCGTCGAGCGCGTTGGCGGCAGCGGCCGCCTGCTCGACGAGCGCCGCGTTCTGCTGCGTGCCGGCGTCCATCTGCGTGACCGCGCGGCCGATCTCGTCGATCCCGGCGCTCTGCTCGTCCGACGCCGCCGAAATCTCGCCGATGATGTCGGTCACGCGCTTGACCGCGCGCACGACATCGCCCATCGTGCGGCCGGCGTCGTGCGCGAGCGCCGCGCCGTTCGCGACGCGCTCGACCGATGCGCCGATCAGCTCGCGGATCTCCTTCGCCGCGGTTGCCGAGCGTTGCGCGAGCAGGCGCACCTCGCCCGCGACCACCGAGAAGCCGCGCCCCTGTTCGCCGGCGCGCGCGGCCTCGACCGCCGCGTTCAGCGCCAGGATGTTGGTCTGGAACGCGATCCCCTCGATCGTGCCGATGATGTCGCGAATGTTCTTCGCGCTGTCGTCGATCTCGCTCATCGTCGCGACCACGCGCCCGACGACTTCCCCGCCCGTTTCCGCCACCGACGACGCATTGGCCGCGAGCGCGCTCGCCTGCCGCGCGTTCTCGGCGTTCTGCCGCACGGTCGACGTGAGCTGCTCCATGCTGGCCGCGGTGCGCTCGAGCGCGACGGCCTGCTGTTCGGTGCGCCGCGACAGGTCGAGGTTGCCGGTCGAAATCTCGCCGGACGCGGCCGCGATGGCCTCGGCGCTGACGGCGATCTCGCCGACGGTCGCCGCAAGCCCCGTCTGCATGTCGGCCAGCGCGCGCACCATGCTGTCGCGATCGTGCCGGCCGAGCGTGATCGGTCGCGTGAGGTCGCCGCGCGCGATGTCCGCGGCGATCGCCTTCGCGTGCGCGGGCTCGCCGCCGAGCTGCGATGCGAGGCGCCGCACGACGCGCTCGGCGATCACGATCGCGAGCACGATCAGCGCCGCCGTCATCGCGGCGATCATCGCGAACGACGACGAGAAGATCGTGGCCGACGCATCGAGCGTCGCCTTCGACTTCTCGCCGCGCGTCTTCACGAGGTCGGCGACGAGTTTCTCGAGCTTGCCGGTCTCGACCAGCAGCGATACGTCCTGCGTGCCGACCTGCCAGTTCATCTGCGACAGGTCGAGCGGCTGCGCGCGCACGAGCGTGACGAAATCACGCAAATGCGTGCTCCACGTGCCGACGGCCGTCGAGAATGCGCGCAGCCGCGCCGAATCGTCGGCGTCGGCCGGATCCGCGTAGCGCTGCAGCGTGCCGAGCGCCTGGCCGATCGACGCGAGCCCCGCACCGACGTCGGCGCCGAGGTCGTCGCGCTCCTTCGCGGTGGTGGCGGTCAGCAGCATCTTCTGTGCGCGGCTCGCGCGCAGCACCTCGGCCCGAACCTCCTGCGCCGCGCGGCTCGCGACGTGCCCCTGCTCGTAGACCGACGCGATCGACGCGTTCAGGCGGCTGATCTGCCACAGCGAAAACACGCCGATCACGAGCGTGCCGGCCAGCAGGATCGCGAATGCGGCGCGCAACGTCGCCTTGACGGTCCACGGCCGGCGCTCACGCCGCGCCGCATGCGCGCGTCGTGCGGCGCGACCGGCGGCAACGTCGGGTGCGGCGGCCGCCGCACCGGGCTGTGGATGCAAAGATGCTGCTTTCATCGAACTATCCCCGTATGGATCACGCAGCCGGAAAGGTCGGTCCCGGCATTCCCGCGATGGCTGGCCATGCCGCGCGTCCCGAGCCCGCCCGACGGGTAGCCGGTGCCGGGCGCCAAGCGCGCCTGTTGTCGTTACGTCGTTCTACGGCTGCCACCGCCGTTTCTTGAGTCCGATGAAACACCGACCGGACTCGCGCCCCCGCCGACGGAGCGAGCGCGCCGCCTGCGTTATACCCGGCCAAAAAAGCGGATACCGGCCGATCCATCGGACGAATGTCCGAATCACGACAAAACTTGGCAGGACATTCTCGATGCGCCAAATTACACTTCTTTGACGCAACAACGATTGAAAACGCGCCGATCCCCATCAGAGCGCGCCCGTCACCTCAACTCGCTCAGCTCACATGGAAACCAGCCTCGACACGGGAACCGCCGGCGCAGCCGCCGCCCAGCCGTCCGCCCCGCCCGCGCCGCGCACCGTCTACCCGGTGCTCGGCGCGATCAGCTTCTCGCACATGCTCAACGACATGATCCAGTCGTTGATCCTCGCGATCTATCCGATGCTCAAGAGCCAGTTCGCGCTGTCGTTCGCGCAGATCGGCCTGATCACGCTCACCTACCAGATCACCGCGTCGCTGCTGCAGCCGCTCGTCGGCCTCTATACCGACAAGCGTCCGAAACCGTATTCGTTGCCGGTCGGCATGGGCTTCACGCTCGCCGGGCTGCTGCTGATGTCGGTCGCATCGAGTTTCCCGATGCTGCTGGTGGCCGCGGCGCTGGTCGGCTGCGGCTCGTCGGTGTTCCATCCGGAGTCGTCGCGGGTCGCGCGGATGGCGTCGGGCGGCCAGCACGGGCTCGCGCAGTCGGTGTTCCAGGTCGGCGGCAACGCGGGCTCGGCGCTCGGGCCGCTGCTCGCCGCGCTCGTGATCATCCCGCACGGCCAGCACAGCATCGCGTGGTTCTCGGCCGCCGCGCTCGTCGCGATGATCGTGCTCACGCAGATCGGCCACTGGTACAAGAAGCATCCGTCGATGAAGAAGAAGGCCGTGTCGGCCGGCCATCCGACGCTGTCGCGCGGCCGCGTGATGGGTGCGATCGGCGTGCTGGTGCTGCTCGTGTTCTCGAAGTACTTCTACCTCGCGAGCATCAACAGCTATTTCACGTTCTACCTGATCGACAAGTTCCACCTGTCGGTGCAGGCCGCGCAGATCCACCTGTTCGTGTTCCTCGCGGCCGTGGCGGCCGGCACGCTGATCGGCGGGCCCGTCGGCGACCGGATCGGCCGCAAGTACGTGATCTGGGTATCGATCCTCGGCGTCGCGCCGTTCACGATGCTGCTGCCGTACGCGAACCTGTTCTGGACGAGCGTGCTGACCGTGATCATCGGCGTCGTGCTGGCGTCGGCGTTCGCCGCGATCCTCGTCTACGCGACCGAACTGATGCCCGGCAAGGTCGGCATGGTCGCGGGCCTGTTCTTCGGCTTCGCGTTCGGCCTCGGCGGCGTCGGCGCGGCGGTGCTCGGCCAGCTCGCCGACGCGACGAGCATCCCGTTCGTCTACAAGGTGTGCTCGTTCCTGCCGCTGATCGGCGTGCTGACGGTGTTCCTGCCGAATCTCGAAAGCAGCCAGCGCAAGCAGGCGTGACGCGCCGGCCGCGGAGTGCGCGCCGCGGCCGGTCAACCGGTTCGAAGGGGCAATACGACGGCGGCTTCAGGCCGCCGTCGTCGCGTGCAGCGTCAGGAAACGCTTGAGGATGCCGGACGAATAGCTGCTCGCGATCGCCGACAGGAAGTGCGAGAACGACTGCGTCGCGTGATCGTCGGCCGTGTCAGAGATCGTGCGCACGAGCGCGAACGGCACGTCGTGTTCCGCGCACACCTGCGCGATCGCGGCGCCTTCCATTTCGACCGCGAGCGCGTCCGGCAACGCGTCGCGCAACGCGACGACCTCGCGCTCGCTCGACACGAAGCGGTCGCCGCTGATGACGAGCCCCGCGTGCAGCGCCGCGCCGGCGAGCCCGAAGCGCTCGGCGAACCGCGCGCCCTCGTCCGCGACGAACAGCGTGCAGGCGTCGCGCAGGCGCGCCGTCAGCGCCGCGTCGGTCGCGAAGCGCGTGATGCCGAGCAGCGGCACCTCGTAACGCGGAAAGAGCGGCGACGCGTCGAGATCGTGCTGCAGCAACGTATCGGCCACGACAACGTCGCCGACCCGCACCGTGCGCGACACGCCGCCCGCGACGCCGGTGAACACGACGCCCGACACGCCGAACACGTGGATCAGCGCGCTGACCGTCGCGGCGGCCGCGACCTTGCCGACCCGCGCGAGCGTGACGACGCAGGCCGCGCCGTGCACGGTGCCGACGTGATAGTCGCGGCGCCCGAGCGTGACCGTCTTCATCGCGCCCTCGGCGCGCATCGCGGCGATCAGGTCGCCGAGCTCCTCGGGCAGCGCGGCGAGAATGCCGAGCGGGCGAGCCGAAGGCGTGAACGCTCCGTCGACGCCCATCATTCCACCACCTGCAGTTTCGCGACCGCGAGCGCGAGCCATTTCTCGCCATGCCGCTTGAACTTCACCTGCGCCTTCGCGTCGGTGCCGTTGCCTTCGAGCGCGGTGACGGTGCCTTCGCCGAACTTGGTATGGAACACCTGCTGGCCGACCCGGAAACCGGTGTCGGCCGCGCGCTGCTTGTTCGCGAACGCGGGCAGCGGCGCGGATACGGCCGCGTCGACGATCTGCTCGCGGCTGCCGCCGCCCGGCCGCGCGAACCAGTCGCGCCCGTACCCGGCGTTGTCCGAACGCCCGCCCCAGCGCGAGCCGGCCTCGACCTTCGGCGTCAACCACTTCAGCACGTGCTCCGGCAGTTCGTCGAAGAAGCGCGAACGCACGTTGTAGCGGGTCTGGCCATGCAGCATCCGGCTCTGCGCGAACGACAGGTAGAGGCGCTCCTTCGCGCGCGTGATCGCGACGTACATCAGCCGGCGCTCTTCCTCGAGGCCGTCGGATTCGAGCACGCTGTTCTCGTGCGGAAACAGCCCTTCCTCGAGGCCCGTGATGAACACGGCCGAGAATTCGAGCCCTTTCGCCGCGTGCACCGTCATCAGCTGCACGGCGTCCTGGCCGGCCTGCGCCTGGTTGTCGCCGGCCTCCAGCGACGCGTGCGACAGGAAGCCCGCGAGCGGCGTCATCGTGTCGGGGTTCTGCGCCGGGTCGGCGGGCGATGCGGGATCGAGCACGTCGAGCGCCGGATCGTCCGTCGCGGTGCCAAGCTCGGGCGCCGCGATCGCGCCCGCGCGCAGCGGGATCGAGCGGGCCGGCGTGTCGAGCCCGTAACCTTCCTCGGCGATGAACGCGGTGGCCGCGTTCACGAGTTCCTGCAAGTTCTCGAGGCGGTCCTGGCCTTCGCGCTCGCCCTGGTAGAAATCGGCGAGACCGCTGGCGCGCACGATGTGCTCGACGGTGTCGGGCAGGTTCATGTGCTGCGTATCGGCGCGCATCTTCGCGATCAGGTTCGCGAACCCGCCGAGGCTCGTGCCGGCCTTGCCCGTCACGTACGGAATCGCGGCGGCCATCGAGCAGCCGTACAGACGCGCGGCGTCGGCGAGCTGCTCGACCGAGCGCGCGCCGATCCCGCGGGTCGGGAAGTTCACGACGCGCGCGAACGCGGTGTCGTCGTTCGGGTTGTCGATCAGGCGCAGGTAGGCGAGCGCGTGCTTCACTTCCTGCCGCTCGAAGAAGCGCAGGCCGCCGTACACGCGGTACGGGATGCCCGACGACATCAGCGTGTGCTCGATCGAGCGCGACTGCGCGTTGCTGCGGTACAGGACGGCCACTTCGCTGCGCGCCATCCCGGTGTTGATCAGCGAGCGGATTTCCTCGACGATCCAGCCGGCTTCCTGCGAATCGGTGCTCGCCTCGTACACGCGCACGGGCTCGCCGTGGCCGGCGTCGGTACGCAGGTTCTTGCCGAGGCGGTGCGCGTTGTTCGAGATCAGCTGGTTCGCCGCGTCGAGGATGTTGCCGTGCGACCGGTAGTTCTGCTCGAGCTTGATCAGGTTGCGCACGCGGAATTCGTCTTCGAAGTCGCGCATGTTGCCGACGTTCGCGCCGCGGAACGCGTAGATCGACTGGTCGTCGTCGCCGACCGCGAAGATCGCGTTCTCGCCGCCCGCGAGCATCTTGAGCCACGCGTACTGCAGCTTGTTGGTGTCCTGGAACTCGTCGACGAGGATGTGCCGGAAGCGCGCCTGGTAGTGCGCGCGCAACGGCGCGTTGTACGCGAGCAGCTCGTAGCAGCGCAGCAGCAGCTCGGGGAAATCGACGACGCCCTCGCGCTGGCACTGCTGGTCGTACGCCTGGTACAGCTCGACGAACTTGCGGTTGAAGTTGTCGGTCGCGTCGACCTTGTCGGGGCGCAGCCCCTGCTCCTTCGCGTTGTTGATGAAGTACTGGACGTTCTTCGGCGGATACTTTTCGTCGTCGACGTTCGCGGCCTTCATCAGCCGCTTGATCGCGGACAGCTGGTCGGCCGTGTCGAGGATCTGGAACGTCTGCGGCAGGCCGGCGTCGCGCCAGTGCGTGCGCAGCATCCGGTTGCACAGGCCGTGGAACGTGCCGATCCACATCCCGCGCGTGTCGATCGGCATCATCGCCGACAGGCGCGCCATCATCTCGCGCGCGGCCTTGTTCGTGAAGGTGACGGCGAGCACGGTGGGCGGCGATGCGTAGCCCTGCTGGATCAGCCACGCGATGCGCGTGATCAGCACGCGGGTCTTGCCGCTGCCCGCCCCTGCAAGGATCAGCGCCGGTTCGTTCGGCAACGTGACGGCGGCGAGTTGTTCGGGGTTCAGATTGGCGAGCAGATCGGGCATGGAGCGGCAGCTGACGGGCAAGAAAAATGCGGACCCGACATTATAAGTCGGCCGCGCGATGCCGTTCCCGATCCGTTCGGCCGCATGTTGCGCACGCGTGGCGGGCCCGTCGCGACGGGCCCGTGCGGGCAAGGCGATGGCTGGGCGATGGGCATCCATTTATAATTGTCGGATTCGGCATCCAATTCACGCATTTTTCGGCAGATTTCCAACATGAGCGACAACACGCTTGCGAAGAGCTTCGAGCCCCATACCATCGAGTCCCAATGGGGGCCGGAGTGGGAAAAACGCGGTTATGCCGCCCCGGCATTCGATCCGTCCCGCCCCGATTTCGCGATCCAGTTGCCGCCGCCGAACGTGACGGGCACGCTGCACATGGGCCACGCGTTCAACCAGACGATCATGGACGGCCTCGCCCGCTACCACCGGATGCTCGGCGAGAACACGCTGTGGGTGCCCGGCACCGACCACGCGGGGATCGCCACGCAGATCGTCGTCGAGCGCCAGCTCGACGCGCAGGGCGTCTCGCGCCACGATCTCGGCCGCGAGCAGTTCGTCGAGCGCGTGTGGGAATGGAAGGAAAAATCCGGTTCGACGATCACGGGCCAGGTGCGCCGCCTCGGCGCGTCGACCGACTGGTCGCGCGAGTACTTCACGATGGACGACAAGATGTCGGCCGCCGTGCGCGACGTGTTCGTCACGCTCTACGAACAGGGCCTGATCTACCGCGGCAAGCGCCTCGTCAACTGGGATCCGGTGCTGCTCACCGCCGTGTCGGATCTCGAAGTCGCGAGCGAAGAGGAAAACGGCCACCTGTGGCACATCCGCTACCCGCTCGTCGACGGCTCGGGCTCGCTGACGGTCGCCACCACGCGCCCCGAGACGATGCTCGGCGACGTCGCGCTGATGGTCCATCCGGAAGACGAGCGTTATGCGCACCTGATCGGCAAGCTCGTCACGCTGCCGCTGACGGGCCGCGAGATCCCGGTGATCGCCGACGACTACGTCGACCGCGCGTTCGGCACGGGCGTCGTGAAGGTCACGCCCGCGCACGATTTCAACGACTACCAGGTCGGCCTGCGCCACCACCTCGCGCCGATCGAGATCCTGACGCTCGACGCGAAGATCAACGACAACGGCCCCGAGCAGTATCGCGGCCTCGACCGCTTCGACGCGCGCAAGGCGATCGTCGCGGACCTCGACGCGCAGGGCTTCCTCGATTCCGTGAAGCCGCACAAGCTGATGGTGCCGCGCGGCGACCGCACGGGCGTCGTGATCGAGCCGATGCTGACCGACCAGTGGTTCGTCGCGATGACGAAGCCGGCGCCGGAAGGCACGTTCAACCCGGGCAAGTCGATCACCGAAACGTCGCTTGACGTGGTGCGCAACGGCCAGATCAAGTTCGTGCCGGAAAACTGGACGACCACCTACTACCAGTGGCTCGAGAACATCCAGGACTGGTGCATCTCGCGCCAGCTGTGGTGGGGCCACCAGATTCCCGCGTGGTACGGCGAGAACGGCGAGGTGTTCGTCGCGCGCAACGAGGAAGAAGCGCGCGCGCAGGCCGCCGCGAAGGGTTATGCGGGCGCGCTGAAGCGCGACGAGGACGTGCTCGACACGTGGTTCTCGTCGGCGCTCGTGCCGTTCTCGTCGCTCGGCTGGCCGAACGAAACGCCCGAACTGCAGCACTTCCTGCCGTCGTCGGTGCTCGTCACGGGCTTCGACATCATCTTCTTCTGGGTCGCCCGGATGGTGATGATGACCACGCACTTCACCGGCAAGGTGCCGTTCCATACCGTCTACGTGCACGGCCTCGTGCGCGACGCGGAAGGCCAGAAGATGTCGAAGAGCAAGGGCAACACGCTCGACCCGATCGACATCGTCGACGGCATCGACCTCGAGACGCTGGTCGCGAAGCGCACGACGGGCCTGATGAACCCGAAGCAGGCCGCGACGATCGAGAAGAAGACCCGCAAGGAATTCCCGGACGGCATCGCCGCGTTCGGCACCGACGCGCTGCGCTTCACGATGGCGTCGATGGCCACGCTCGGCCGCAACGTGAACTTCGACCTCGCGCGCTGCGAAGGCTACCGCAACTTCTGCAACAAGCTGTGGAACGCGACGCGCTTCGTGCTGATGAACTGCGAAGGCCACGACTGCGGCACCGACAAGCCGGAAGTGTGCGGCGCGGGCGACTGCGGCCCCGGCGGCTACCTCGACTTCTCGGCGGCCGACCGCTGGATCGTGTCGCTGCTGCAGCGTACCGAGGCCGACATCGCGAAGGGTTTCGCCGATTACCGCTTCGACAACATCGCCAGCAGCATCTACAAGTTCGTGTGGGACGAGTACTGCGACTGGTATCTCGAACTCGCGAAGGTGCAGATCCAGAACGGCACGCCGGAACAGCAGCGCGCGACGCGCCGCACGCTGCTGCGCGTGCTGGAAACGGTGCTGCGCCTCGCGCACCCGGTCATCCCGTTCATCACCGAGGCGCTCTGGCAGAAGGTCGCGCCGCTCGCCGGCCGTTATCCGCAGGGCAAGGCCGAGGGCGAGGCGTCGCTGATGACGCAGGCGTATCCGCTGGCGAACCTGCAGAAGATCGACGAGGCGTCCGAGCAATGGGCGGCCGACCTGAAGGCGATCGTCGACGCCTGCCGCAACCTGCGCGGCGAGATGAACCTGTCGCCGGCGACCAAGGTGCCGCTGCTGGCTGCCGGCGACGCCGAACGCCTGCGCTCGTTCGCGCCGTACGTCCAGGCGCTCGCGCGCCTGTCGGACGTGCAGATCCTCGCGGACGAAGCGACGCTCGACAAGGAAGCGCACGGCGCCCCGATCGCGATCGTCGGCCCGAACAAGCTGGTGCTGAAGGTGGAAATCGACGTCGCGGCCGAACGCGAGCGCCTGTCGAAGGAAATCGCGCGCCTGACGGGCGAGATCGCGAAGTGCAACGCGAAGCTCGGCAACGAGGCCTTCGTCGCGAAAGCGCCGCCGGCCGTGGTCGAACAGGAGCAGAAGCGGGTCGCGGAATTCCAGAGCACGCTCGAAAAGCTGCGCGCGCAGCTCGATCGGTTGCCTGCGTAACAAACGGTAAGGTCGTTTGCGTTCACTATAATGCGAACGTGAACATAAGCCGTCTGACAAGTCGATTACAGGAATAAAGGTTCGATCATGTTGAAAGTCACCAAGGCAGTATTCCCCGTCGCCGGCCTCGGCACGCGGTTCCTGCCGGCAACGAAGGCGAGCCCGAAGGAAATGCTGCCGGTTGTCGACAAGCCGCTGATCCAGTACGCGGTGGAGGAAGCGATCGCCGCGGGCATCACCGAGATGATCTTCGTCACCGGACGCAGCAAGCGCGCGATCGAGGATCACTTCGACAAGTCGTACGAGGTCGAGGCCGAACTCGAGGCGCGCGGCAAGGAAAAGCTGCTCGAGCTCGTGCGCAGCATCAAGCCGAGCCATGTCGACTGCTTCTACGTGCGCCAGCCGGAAGCGCTCGGTCTGGGCCACGCGGTGCTGTGCGCGGAGAAGCTGGTCGCGGACAACCCGTTCGCGGTGATCCTGGCCGACGACCTGCTCGACGGCAACCCGCCGGTGATGAAGCAGATGGTCGACGTGTTCGACCACTATCACAGCTCGGTGATCGGCGTGGAAGAGATCCCGCCGTCGGAAACGAAGTCGTACGGCATCGTCGACGGCAAGGAGTGGGAAGAGTCGATCGTCAAGATGTCGGCGATCGTCGAGAAGCCGGCGCCGGAAGTCGCGCCGTCGAACCTCGGCGTGGTCGGCCGCTACATCCTGAAGCCGCGGATCTTCGAGCACCTGCGCGCGCTGAAGCCGGGCGCGGGCGGCGAACTGCAGCTCACCGACGCGATCCAGGCGTTGCTCGCCGACGAACAGGTGCTGGCCTACAAGTACCAGGGCACGCGCTACGACTGCGGCAGCAAGCTCGGCTACCTGAAGGCGACGGTCGAATTCGCGCTGCGCCACCCGGAAGTCGGCACCGAGTTCGACGCGTACCTGCGCACGCGCGGCATGCAACCGGCCGCCTGACCGCGGCAAGGGCTCGCCACGGCGAGCCCGCCCTCACCTCGCCGGCCGGCGCTCAGCGCGTGTCGGCAGGCTTCACCGAGACGACGCCCGGCATCCCGCCCGCGTCGTCTTTTTTCGTCTTGACGAGCCAGCCGCTGGCGTCGTCGAACGGCAGCTTCGCCAGCGCGCTCTTCACGAGCGCCGGCGCGGCCTGCTGCGTGCCGGGATCGCGATCGCGCAGCGCGGCCGATACACGGTACACGTCGGCCCCCGAGCGCGCGTCGACGAAACGCAGCGTGAGCACGTGGCGATACACGGTGCCCATGAACGGCAGCGCGAACGGCGCCGGCCCGTCGACCGTCACGCACGCGCTGCTCGCGGCACCGCACCGGTCGGCGATTGCCGCGACCGACGCCGGCTGCGTCGCGTACGCGATCGACAGCCGGTAGCGCGCGTCCTTGAGCGGCCGCGCATCGAAGCCGCGGCGCGCGAGTTCGTCGCGCACGAGCGTCTCGATCTGCCGGTATTCGGTGTCGCCCGCCTGCGCGGCCGTCCGCACGAAATCGTAGCCGTGCGCACCGGATGCAAACGCGTTCGGCTGCCCGACCGTACTCACGCCGCTCGTCACGCCGGCGCAACCCGTCAACAGCGACGCCGCCAGTGCGGTCGCTGCCCATTCCTTTCTCATGGCTTTCCCCAAATACCTGCCGTCGTGCCCGGCCCTGTCAGGCGGACGGCTCGTCGATCGCGGGCAGCGACACCGTCACCGCGGTGCCGACACCCACTTCGCTGTCGACCGACACGCTGCCCCCATGGCGCGTGACGACCGTCTTCACGAACGCCATGCCGAGCCCGGAACCCGAGATCTCGGGCCGCTCGCCGGCATGGAATCGCTTGAAACGCTCGAACAGATGCCGCTGATCTTCCGGCGCAATGCCGTACCCCTGATCGCGAATCGTACAGAACATCCGCTTCGATGCGTGCTCGACCGTCAGCGTACACGTGATTACGGTGTCGGACGGACTGTATTTGACCGCGTTGTTCAGCAGGTTCACGAAGGCGCGCGTGATCAGCGAGCGGTCGGCGCGCACCCAGCACATGTCGGTGCCGACCTCGGTGTCGATGCGGATGTGTTTCGCCTGCGCCTGCGGCCACACCTCGTCGCTCGCGTCGATCAGCACGTCGACGAGACTCGTCACCTCGAACTGGTACGCCTGCGACTCGGCGCGCGCCAACTGCACGAACTCGTCGGCGAGCGACAGCGCGCGGTGCGCATAACGCTCGATCCGCGCGAGCAGCCCGCGCATCGCGTCGCTCTCGACGCGGTCGCGCTCGATCTCGACGAGCGCGAGGATCGACGCCTGCGGCGAGCGCATGTCGTGCGACAGCAGGTGCAGCGCTTCCTCGCGATGCCGCTCGGCCGCGTGCAGCTCGGTCACGTCGACGAGGCCGGCGATCCAGCCCGTCACGCGGCCCTGCGCGTTCGTACAGGCCGCGTAGCGCAACAGATGGTCGAGGCCGTCGCGATCGCGCACCTCGATGCCGCGCGCCATCGCGTCATGCTCGGCCTCGAGCGTCGGGTCGAGCGCGGCCGGCCAGTGCTCGCGGATCGCCGCGTCGTGCTCGGCGTTGCCGTCGACGGTCTTCATGAAGGTCAGCTCGCCGAGCGCGGTGCGCAGCGGCCGCCCTTCCGGCAGCGGCAGCGACAACCGCGACCCGTAGCGCTTCGCCGCGTGGTTCGCGATCAGCACGGTGCCGGCGAGGTCGGTCACGAAGATCGGCTCGGGCATGCTGTCGAGGCTGTCCCACACGAAGCGCTTCATGTCCTGCACACGCTGCGCGGCCTGCGCCATCAGCGCCATCTGCCGCTCGAGCACGTCGCCGCCGACGCTGCGCGTGCGCGGCGCCTCGGGCAGCAGGTGCGGCTCGTCGGCGAGCCGCTGCAGCTCGCGGCGCAGGTACGACATCGTCATTTCCAGGCGCCGCCAGTTCCAGATCGGGTAGACGGCGATCAGCCCGAAGATCGCCGGCGCCGGCGTCAGCCAGATGCGCGCCTCGAACAGCAGCGCCAGGCTCGCGACCGCGGCAAGCGCGGCGAGACTCATCGTCAGCAACAGCGCGCGCCACGGCGACAGCATCAGGAAACCGCCGAGCAGCGCGGCGAGCGGCAGCAGCGACGCGGCGAACAACCCCACGCGCGACGCGGGCGAGATCGCACTGCCGGTCGCCAGCATGTCGAGCACGTTCGCATGGATGTACACACCGGCCAGCGGGCCGAACTCGCCGGACACGGGTGTCGCGAAGCGGTCGTACAGCCCGGACGCCGTCACGCCGACGACGACGATCTTGCCGCGCAGCGCATCGGGTTTCACGCGCCCTTCGAGCACGTCGTCGAACGACAGCGTCGGATACGCCGGCGTGTTGCGGCTGAACGGGATCAGATAGCGGCCCTCGCCGGCCGCATCGCGCGACAGGTCGTGCGCGTTCGCGCCCGGCACGCCGCCGACCGGATGCAGCCGGCCGGCCTGGATCGCGCGGTACACGGGCACCATCAGTTGCGGCCAGCG
Source organism: Burkholderia sp. L-4 (assembly GCF_056856535.1). NCBI lineage: Bacteria > Pseudomonadati > Pseudomonadota > Betaproteobacteria > Burkholderiales > Burkholderiaceae > Burkholderia > Burkholderia sp. L-4. The sequence goes on along the minus strand of NZ_JBXEOX010000001.1, from coordinate 1,587,009 downwards.
CACGCGGCCGTCGCTTTCGAACAGCGCCACGCTGCGCACGATGCCGTCGCGATCGACTTCGAGATTGATGTGACCGAGCCCCGTCGCGCGCGCCGCGAGCGCGGCGACCGGCGGATCGACGCTGCGCGTGCCGTCCGCTTGCTCCGGGCTCAGCAGCACGGGCAGGAAGGTCGGCACGCGGCTCATCGCGTCCGCGAACGCGCGATCCTCCGGCGACGGTTCGGTGAACAGCACGTCGTAGACGACGGCGGCCGGCTGCGCGCGCGCCAGCGTGTCGAGCAGCCGCGCATGCACGTTGCGCGACCACGGCCAGCGGCCGAGCGCGGACACGCTCTGGTTGTCGATGTCGACGACGACGACGTCGGGCGACAACGGCAGGCTGCGCAGCATCAGCATCCGGTCGTAGATCAGCCCGTCGACGCTCGACGACAGGCGGCCGAGCGCGCACGCGAGGATCACCGCGATCCCGAGGCAGCCGATCGCGATCCATTCGATGAGGAAGCGGCGGCCGAGGCGCCGCCGCGGGGACACGGAATCGGGTTTCATGCGCCGCGGGTCAGCGCGACAACGTGAACGCGCTGACCGGACTGGTCTTCTCGTAGAACTTGCCGCCTTCGAACTCCTCGACGGTCACGGCCCAGAAATAGTCGCCCGGCGGCAGATGCGCGACGGTGAGCTGGCGCGCCTGCAGGCCGACCTGGTCGACGACCGGCGCGCTCAGGTCCTTCGAGCGCGACAGCACGAACCGGTAGCGCGCATCCTTGCCCGAACCGTTCGGCGACCAGCGGAACGCGTAGCCGCCGGCACCGGGCGCAGCGCTCGCGTCGAGCCCCATCACGCGACGCTCGAACGCATAGGTGCGCGGCAGCCCCTCGAGGCCGTTCGCATCGATCGCGGCGATCCGCAGGAAGTAGTTGCCGTTCGGCACGTCGCGAAACACCGCGCGCGGCGCATCGGTGCGCGTTTCGCGGAACAGGTCGAGCAACCCCGCGTCGTGCGCGAGCTGGACGTGGTAGCCGCGTGCCTGCGCGAGCGGCGCGACGTCGAACGTGACGTCGGGCTCGTCCTGCACCTTGTCCGGATGCGCGAGCGCGGGCGGGGCCAGCAGCTCGACGGGCGCCCCGACCGCGCCGGACGCCGTCGACACGCTGCCGAAATTCGCGTGCACGAGCGTCGCGTCGGCCGCCTGCCGGTGACCCGCGACGCCGACGGTGCCGTCGAGCACTTCGACACGCGTCGACGCATTGCCGGCCGCGTCGTAGTTCACGCGAAAACGCGTGCCGCGCACACCGGCCACAACGGACGGCGAGCGGATCTGGAAGCGGTCGTCGCGTTTCTTCAAATGGGTGACTTCGCTGTCGACCGAGCCGCGCGTGAGTTCGAACTCGCGATCGAGCGTGCCGGTCAGCACGGTGCGGCGCAGCGACTTCAGGTCGAGCTGGCTGTCGGGCGGCAGGCTCATGTGCGTACCATCGGCCAGCTCGATCGTCACGAAACCGTTCGGGCCCGTGCGCACGCGGTCGCCTTCCGCGAGCGTCGCGTCGTTTGCAAGCGCCGTGAAAGCGCCGCCGGACGCGCGTTCGGCCGTGCCCTGCACCGCGATCACGCGTGCGGTCAGCTTTTCCTTGCGCAGGCGCGCGACCGGCAGCTTCAGCGCGACGCCGGGCTGCAGGTGCTTCGGCGCGGGCACGCCGTTGATCTGCTGGAGCAGTTGCCAGTCGTCCGCGCCCTGCAGATAGCGCGCGGCGACGTCGTACAGCGTGTCGCCCGCCTGCGTGCGGTATACGACCGTCTTGCCCGCGGCGGCGGGCGGCTGCGCCGCCGCGTGCTGCGCGGCGAACGCACACGCGACCGCACAGGCCGCGCGCAGCGCCGCCGTGCGCAGGGTCGCCGTGCGCTGCGTGATTCCCGTCATCACTCCGGTTCTCCCTGGCCGACCCGTTCGAGCCGGTAGCCGTAGCCGTAGATCGGCGCGAGGCGATAGCCGTTCTCGGGCCGCAGGCCGAGCTTGGTGCGCAGCATCGAGATGTGCGTGTCCATCGTGCGCGACGGGATGTCGGTCGCCTGCTTCCACACGAGATCGAGGATGTGCGCGCGCGACAGCGGCCGGTCGAGGTGCTGGAACAGCAGCAGCGCGAGCTCGAATTCCTTCTGCGTGAGGCTCACGGCCTTGTCGCCGACATACGCCTGCTTCAGGTTCACGTCGAAACGGAACTGATCGAACTCGCGGACGGTGGCCTCGGCGTTGACCGGATACGCGCGGCGCAGCAGCGAGCCGATGCGCGCGCGCAGGATCGGGCCGGACACGGGCTTGACCACGTAGTCGTCGGCGCCGGCGTTGAGGATCTGCGTGATCCCCGCCTCGTCGTCGCGGCTCGTCATGAAGATGATCGGCAGGCTGTGCTCGGTCTGGTTCGCACGCACCCACTTGAGCACTTCCTCGCCGGACATGTCGGGCACGTTCCAGTCGAGCACCAGCAGATCGAACGTCTCGCGCTGCAGGCGCTTCTTCAGGGCCTTGCCTTCCTTGAACGCGTAGCATGTGTGGCCAACGGCCGTCAGCGTTTGACTGACGAAATCCGTCTGGGCCGGATCGTCATCCAGTACAGCAATTCTCATAGCACCCCGCAAATCGAAATCGATTCGTCCATTCAACTCCCGCGCCTACCCCGGCCGCGCACCACGTGCGCGGCGTCCGGATATCGGCCGGCGAGCCGTCGTTGGCCGTTCGCGCCGCCTGGGCAAACCGGCGACCCCGGTCAAATATCTCAAAAACGGGGCACGGACGAACCGGCGATTTCATCATAGTAGTATGAAATTCGCCAAGAAATTGCGCGGACTACCGTCCTTTCTTCGAATAATCCTTCCGGTCGCGCAATCGGACGCCTAATCCGCGCCCGCGATGCCGGTCACCGGCTGGGCAACATCGTCGGCCGGCGCGCGTGGCGACGGCCGTTCGGACAGCGGCGGTTGAACCAGCATCCGCTGCAGCTGGCCGCGCACGCGCTCCCACGCAGCCGCTGCGTAGTCGGGCTGGGCTGCCGCCCACGCCTGCGCCACATCGAACACGCGCTCGATCGTCGCACCGCAGTAGGTCAGGCCCGCGCCGTCGTCCTGCGCGGCATCGCGCAGCCGTTCGTCGAGCCACTCGGCCAGCCACGGCATCTCGGCCGCGGCCGAATCCGCATAAGCCTCCAGCGCGGCGCGCGCATGGCGATCCTGACGCGGATCGAGCTCGATCCGGCTCAATTCCGACGCGCGTGCGGGCGCCATGCATTCCGCTCCGGACGGACTTCGAAGGGTCCCTGGTCTGAAGGACATGTCCTCTCCCCGTTGTACGACGGTAGCGTCAGGCAAGGTCCCCGTGCCCGCCTTGCGACGTACCGTGGCCGGCGCGTCGCTGGGAGCGGACGACCGGCCGGGTCAGTATACGCAGCCCGTCACGCAACGAGGTTTAAGAATTGTCAGAGAGGCCCGGCCGGCGCGGCGGCACGGGCGAGGCGGGCCGTCAGCGGCGGCGCATCAGGAATACGAAGGTCTTGTCCTGCGTCGTCGATTCGACGATCTCGTTGCCCGTCTGCTTCGCGAACGCGGCGAAATCGCGCTGCGAGCCCGGGTCGGTCGCGAGCACCTTGAGGATCTGCCCGCTTTCCATATCGGCGAGCGCTTTCTTGGCACGCAGGATCGGCAACGGGCAATTGAGCCCGCGCGCGTCCACTTCCTTGTGAATCTGCATCGGATGTCGACCTTCGAATGACGCGCCACAGGCGGCGCGGGAGGAAGCCGCGATTTTACCGCAGCGCCGCAGCGCCTGCCCGCCCCGCCCGCGGCGCGACGCGCGCGGGTGCCAGGCTCACGCGCCCGCGAAGCCGCCCGCGAGCCGTTCGCGCAGGTGCCGCACGAGCGCGCGCACCGCGCTCGGCACGACCGGACTGTACGGCCGGATCGCGAAGATGTGGTCGCCGAACGCGCCCGAGGGCCGCCAGCCGTCGAGCAGCGCGACGAGCCGGCCGGCGTCGAGATCGCGCCGCGCGCTGAAATCCGGCAGCAGCGCGATGCCGAGCCCGCCGAGCGCGGCCTCGCGCATCGCCTCGCTGTTGTTCGCCGCGAAACTGCCGCGCACGGGCACGCTCACGCGCTCGCGCCGCCGGCCGTGCAGCTCGAAGCTCCACGCGGCCGGCTCGTGGTCGCGCAGGTAGCACAGGCAGCTGTGGTCGACGAGTTCGTTCGGATGGCGCGGCGCGCCGCGCGCATCGAGATAGTCGCGGCTCGCGACCAGCAGCGAGCGCGTGTCGCACAGCTTCCACGCAACGTGGGTCTGCGGCGCGGTGGTCGTATGGCGAATCGCGAGATCGAAACCCTCCTGCGTCAGCGAATGCAGCCGATCCGACAGGTCGAGCTCGATCTGCACGCCCGGATGCTGCCGCAGGAAATCGGGCAGGTGCGGCACGACCTGCTGGCGCCCGAGCGCGACCGGCACCGTCAGGCGCAGCAGGCCGCGCGGCTCGCCGGCCAAGTCCTTCACGCGCGCGAAGTGCTGCCCGATCGACTCGAACGCATCGCGCGTGCTGTCGACGAGCGTCTGGCCCGCATCGGTGAGCCGCACGCTGCGCGTCGTGCGGCGCACGAGCGGCACGCCGGCCGCCTTTTCGAGATCGGCGATGCGCTGGCTCATCGCGGCCTTGCTGATGCCGAGCCGCTGCGCGGCCGCCGTGAAACTGCCGGCCGCGGCCAGCACCGTCAGCGAATGGATGTGCGGCCAGAGCGCCTGGACATTTTGCTGATTCATTCGCCGATTATTCAGAATTCTGAACAGTGAATCAAGTTTCGCGGCCTTCTCCCGCCCTGCCGGTTTCCCTAGACTGGGCCCTGTTCCCCCCCTCATCCCCAGGAGACACGATGAATCCGGTTCCCGCCTACACGTCCGACGCCGACGTCGGCCACTATGTCGACGGCGCGCCCGCGGCCGGCCGCAGCGGCCGCTTCCAGGACGTCCTCAATCCGTCGCTCGGCCGCGCGGTGCGCCGCGTCGCGCTCGCCGACGCCAGCGAAGTGCAGCGGGCCGTCGCGTCGGCCCATGCCGCGTTCCCGGCCTGGGCCGCGACGCCGCCGATCCGCCGCGCACGCGTGCTGCACCGCTTCCTGCAGCTGATGAACGAACACCGCGACACGCTCGCGGCGATCATCACGGCCGAGCACGGCAAGGTGTTCTCCGACGCGCAGGGCGAAGTCGCGCGCGGCATCGACATCATCGAATTCGCGTGCGGCGTGCCGCAACTGCTGAAGGGCGACTTCACCGACCAGGTCAGCACCGGCATCGACAACTGGACGATGCGCCAGCCGCTCGGCGTCGTCGCGGGCATCACGCCGTTCAACTTCCCGTGCATGGTGCCGTGCTGGATGTTCCCGGTCGCGATCGCGACGGGCAACACGTTCGTGCTGAAGCCGAGCGAGCGCGACCCGTCGGCCGCGCTGTTCATCGCCGACCTGCTCACGCAGGCCGGGCTGCCGGCCGGCGTATTCAACGTCGTGCAGGGCGACAAGGGCGCGGTCGACGCGCTGCTCGACCACCCCGACGTGCAGGCCGTCAGCTTCGTCGGCTCGACGCCGATCGCGGCCTACGTCCAGCAGCGCGCGGTGCAGTCCGGCAAACGTGTGCAGGCGCTCGGCGGCGCGAAGAACCATCTGGTCGTGATGCCCGATGCGAACCTCGAGCAGGCCGTCGACGCGCTGATCGGCGCCGCGTACGGCTCGGCCGGCGAGCGTTGCATGGCGATCAGCATCGCGGTGCTGGTCGGCGACGTGGCCGACCGGATCGTGCCGGCCATCGCCGAGCGCGCCCGCAAGCTGGTGATCGGCGACGGCATGTCGCCGGAAGTCGAGATGGGGCCGATCGTCACCGGCGAGGCGCTGAAGCGCATCGAGGGTTATATCGAGCAAGGCGTGAACGAAGGCGCGCAACTGGTGGTCGACGGCCGCGGGCTGCGCGTGCCGGGCCGCGAGTCAGGCTTCTTCACCGGCGGCACGCTGTTCGATCACGTAACGCCCGGCATGCGGATCTACAAGGAAGAAATCTTCGGGCCCGTGCTCGGCTGCGTGCGCGTGAAGGATTTCGGCGAAGCGGTCGACCTGATCAATGCGCACGAGTTCGGCAACGGCGTGTCGTGCTTCACGAGCGACGGCGGCATCGCGCGCGAATTCGCGCAGCGCATCCAGGTCGGCATGGTCGGCATCAACGTGCCGATCCCGGTACCGATGGCGTGGCACGGCTTCGGCGGCTGGAAAAAGAGCCTGTTCGGCGACATGCACGCGTACGGCGAGGAAGGCGTGCGCTTCTACACGCGCCAGAAATCGGTGATGCAGCGCTGGTCGTCGAGCATCGGCAAGGGCGCCGAATTCGCGATGCCGACCGCGAAGTAAGCCGGCCGGCGCGCCGCCCGCCGATCGAGATCGCGGGCGGTGCGCCGCCGCAACACGTCAGCCGGCCTTGGTGCCGTGCGCGCCGTCGGCGGTCGGCCGGTACGACAGCTCGAGCCGGTACGCGAGCGCGACGAACAGGCTCTGCGCGAGACCCATCGTGGCCGTCAGCGCACGAAAACCGAACGTCTCGCTGTCCTGCACCATCAGCGTCACCTCGGCCTCCCGCGCAAGCGGGCTCATCCGGCTGTCGGTGATCGCGATCACGCGCGCGCCGCGCTGCACGGCCTGCTGCGCGACCTGGACGGTTTCCTCCGCATACGGCATGAACGAGATCACGATCATCACGTCGCCCGCGCGCACCGAGCGGATCTGCCCGAGATGCATGCTGCCGAGCGCGCTGAAGAGGCCGATGCGCTTGTCGGTGTGCTGCAGCGCGTAGTCGAGATACACGGCGATCGGAAACGCGCGCCGCGAGCCGGCAATCCAGATCGCCTGCGTATCGGCGAGCAGGTCGACGGCCTGCGCGAGCGCCCGAGAATCGAGCGTCTGCCGCAATTGCTGCATGCCCGCGATGCTGCCCTTGATGAATTCGTCGGCGATCTGTTCGGGCTGCAGGCTCGACGAGCCCGCTTCGATCACGTCGCGCAGCCGCAGGTTGTACGCACGCCCGGGCGCGATCTGCTGCGCAAGCCCTTCGCGGAACAGCCGCTGCATCTCGGAGAAGCCGGAGAAGCCGAAGTGCTTCGCAAAGCGGACGACGGCCGACGGCTGGACGCCGCACGCCTCCGCGAGCGACTGGATGCCTTCCAGGCCCAGCTGGTCCCGGTGCGTTTCCACGTGGCGCGCGATCACCTTCAGGCGATTGCTGAGGCCGTCGTACTCCTGCGTCAGATGCTGCAGGAACTGCTCGACGGTGGCGGGAGGTTTCTCGGATGAACTCATCGGATAGCGCGAAGTTGACGGCCCCGATGCGCGCGCGATGCTGGCGGACGCGGCCCGGAACTCACCTGGATACATGCATGAAGGGCGAATTTAATCACGTTTGCGGCACGGCCCGCGCCGCACGCTCGCTCCCACGCGCTCGATCATCACTTGCACACGCTCCACGGCAAGGCTGGAAGCGATTGTCCAACGCGCTCGCGGCGTCGTAAAGATTAGGGCGTGTACCGAGTACCGGGGCCGGCCGCCGGTGCGCATGTGACGCAGCCCGCGCGGCCGGCCCGCCCCGCTCACCGATAGTCGACCCACACGCCGCCCGCGTCGGCGGAGCGCACGCAGTGCTCGACCCAGCGTACGCCCTCGACGCCGGCGTGAACGTCCGGATAACGGATCTGCTTCAACGCGTCGGCGTCGCCGCGATCGGCCGCATCCATCGCACGCGCGAACCGCGCGTAGAGATTCGACCATGCCTCGAACAGCCCTTCCGGATGCCCGGCGCCGATGCGGTCCTCGTGCAGCGCCTGCGGATGCAGGTAGCCCATCCCGCGATCGAGCACCTGCGCGGGCTGGCCCTGCACTTCGTAGCGCAACTGGTTCGGATGCTCGTCCCACCACTCGATGCTCGCCTTCGAGCCGATCACGCGCACCTTCTGGCCGTGCATCGAGCCGGCGTTCACCGCGCTCGACCACACGTAGCCGACCGCGCCGGTGTCGTACTCCATGATCGTGAACGCGTTGTCCTCGAGCGGCGCGCGGCTCTTCACGAAGCTCTGCCGCGAACACATCAGCCGCCGGATCTTCAGTTCCGGCGCCATCACCTCGGAGATGTACAGCGGATGCGTACCGATGTCGCCGAGCACGTAGCTCGGGCCCGCGAACTTCGGGTCGACGCGCCAGCGCGCGGCCGCGCTCGCGGCCTCGACGCCTTCGCTGTGGAAGCCGTGCGCGAACTGCATCTGCACGATGCGGATCTCGCCGAGCTCGCCGCGCGCGATCATCTCGCGCGCCTGCTCGATCATCTGGTGTCCCGAGTAGCCGTACGCGACGCCGACGATCCGGTTCTTCTCGACCGACAGCCGCTGCAGCGCCTCGGCCTCCTCGGTCGTGAAGCACAGCGGCTTCTCGCAGACCACGTGCAGCCCCGCGTTCAGCGCGGCGCGGCAGATCGCGAAGTGCGTGTTGTTCGGCGTCGCGATCGACACCGCGCGGATGCCGTCCGGGCGCCGCGCCTCGGCGTCGAACATCGTCGCGTAGTCGGGATAGCAGCGCTCGGCCGCGACGCCGAGCTTCACGCCGAACTGGCGGCCGCGTTCGGGATCGAGGTCGAATGCGCCGGCAACCAGCTGGAAGCTGCCGTCACGCAGCGCGGCCGAGCGGTGGCTGTAGCCGATCTGGCTGCCGAGCCCGCCGCCGACCATGCCCCAGTGAATCGAATGTCCAAGCAGAATCTGTCCGTCAATCATGATGGTGGTGTTCCTGGTGCGGGTTCAGTGGGTCAGGCAAAGCCGGCCGACGCGAGAAACGCGCGGCTCGCGGCGACGTCGCGCAGGCTCGTGGCGGCGTTGCGCGGGTCGCGCTCCTGCTCGATCGTGATGTAACCCGCGTAGCCGATCTCGTCGAGCGCCTGGCGGATCGCGCGGTAATCGAGCACGCCGGTGCCGATCGGGCACATCACGCCGCGTGCGCAGGCGGCGAAGAATGCGATGTGCTCGCCCATCACCGCGTCGTACACGGCCGCGTCGATATCCTTGAAATGCACGTAGTCGAGGCGCGCCGCATGGCGGCGCAGCCAGGTTTCCGGGTCCATGCCCGAGTAACGCAGGTGGCCGGTGTCGAGACACAGGCCGGCCGTCTCGGCCGGAATGTCGGCGACGATCCGGTCGATCTCGTCCGCGAACTCGATGTAGCCGCCCGCATGCGGATGGATCACCGCGCGCACGCCGAACTCGTCGCGCGCGATCGTCGCGATCTGCCGGATATGGTCGACCATCCGCGCCCAGTGCTCGGCGGACAGCCGCGGCGCGCGATCGCCGTGGCCGGCCGCGTAGTCGCGCACTTCGTGGCCCCAGTCGATCACGACCAGGTACGGCGCCGCGTAGCGCTGGCCGTCCTGCGTCGGCAGCCTGGGCAGCCGCGTGATCAGCGCGCAGATGTCGCGCGTCTGGCGCAGCAGGTTCGGCAGGTTCTCCGGCGACACGAGATCGTCGAAGATCGTGCCGGCGGTGATGCTCAGGCGTTGCCGCTCGAGTTCGGCGCTGACCACGTCGAGTTCGAGCGGGATGTAGCCGTACGGCCCAAGCTCGATGCCCGAGTAACCGGCCTGCGCGGCTTCGGCGAGCACGTGCCGCCACGGCGGCAGATGCGGGTTCTTCACGTCGTCGACGCCCCAGCAGCAGGGCGCGCAGCCAATCTTCATCGTCATGTCGATCGCTCCGTCAGGTCAGCCGCGGGTCAGCCGCGATAGAACGCGGGACGGCCGGCCATCGCGATCGGTTCGACCGCGCCGCTCTTCTGCGCCCGCACGCACGCATCGGCCGCGACCGCCGCCGCGTAGCCGTCCCATGCGGACGGCCCGGTCAGCGCGCCCTGCCGCACGCCGTCGATGAACGCCTGCAGCTCGACGTCGTACGACGCGATGAAGCGCTCCTTCCAGTCGGTCATGATCTCGACCGACCGCCGCGCCGCGTGCTTGAGCCCGACGGCCGGCGGATCGGGCAGCTTCGCGATGCCCTGCTCGCCGACCACTTCGCACTGGATGTCGTAGCCGTACTGGCAGTTCACGAAGATCTCGACGTCGATGCGCACGCCGCTCGCGGTTTCGAGCAGCACGATCTGCGGATCGGCGAGATGCGCGGACGCGTGCCGCGTCTTCTTCGGATAGACGACCTGCGCGCTCGTGTAGTCCTCGCCCAGCAGCCAGCGCAGCACGTCGAGTTCGTGGATCAGCGTGTCGGTGATCGCCATGTCGGTCGTGTAGCGCTCACCGACCGACTGGTTGCGATGCGCGCAATGCAGCATCAGCGGTGCGCCGATCTCGCCGCTGTCGATCACGCGCTTGAGCGCGCGATAGCCTTCGTCATACGGCCGCATGAAGCCGACCTGCACGAGCCGCTTGCCGTGCGCGACCTCGGCTTCGACGATCCGCATGCAACCGTCGGCCGTGACGGCCAGCGGCTTCTCGCAGAACACCGGCTTGCCGTGCGCGATCGCGTCGAGCACGAACGCTTCGTGCGTCGGCCCCCACGACGTGACGAGCACGGCCTGCACGTCGGCGGCCGCGACCACTTCGTGGCCGTCGCCGTAGATCTCGGCGTCGAGCCCGTACTTCGTCACCGCGTCGCGCGCCTGCTGCGGGTCGATGTCGTTGACGGCCACGACGCGCGCGCCGGACAGCGTGCGGGTCAGTCTGCGGATGTGGTCCTGGCCGATCGCGCCGCAGCCGATCACGCCGATTTGCAAGCTCATCTACAAGTCTCCAGTCGTTCATCAGCGGCGCGGCCCCCGCCGCGCCGGTCGGGAATCGGTCAGCGCGCGCGGCGATCGAAATGGCGATCGACGTAGCGCTGGATCGTGTCGCGCATGTAGCGCGACGAGGCTTCCGCGCGGTCTTCCCACGCGAACACGCACGACGACATCACGCCGTCGAAGCCGGCGGCGCCGAGCGCGCCGAAGAACACGTCCCAGTCGATCTCGCCCTGCCCGATGTCGAGATGCTGGTGCACGCGGATCTGGTTCGAGCCGGGCGGGTTCACGATGTAGCGCAATTGGCTGCTCTTGCGGTGGTCGAACGTGTCGGCCACGCGCACGTGCGCGAGGATCGGCGCGGCCTGCGCGATCATCGCGGCCATGTCGTCGCCGTAGTAGAACGTGTGCGGCGCGATATACGACAGCTTCAGCGACGGCGAACCGAGGTTCGTGACGATGTCGATCGCCGGTTGCAGCTGTTCGATCCAGTCCTCGGGATGCGGCTCGACCGACAGCACGATGCGTTCGCGCTCGAGGATCGGCAGCAGCTCGTCCATCGACCGGAACCACGCGGCTTCGCACAGCTCCTTCGGGTTCGCGCCCGGCCGCTCGCCGACCGAACGCTCGGGCGACGCGCCGCGCCCGAATTCCGACACCATCAGCGGGCATTCCATCTCGAGCGCCACCTCGATCGCCTTGCGCCAGCAGCGCACGGCCCATTGCCGCTCGTCCTCGAACGGGCTTGCCCAGCGGTACATCGGCTGCAGCGACGCGAGACCGACGCCGCTCGCGCGCAGCGCCTGGCGGAACCCGGCCATGCGCGCCCGCGTCGCGCGCGGCATCACCCACCAGTCTAGAAAGTCGCTGCGCGGCGACAGCTCGATCTGGTCGTAACCCAGCTCGGCGACCGCATGCGGCAGCCGGTCGAGCGGCAGGTGGCGAATCATGTACGGGTCGAGTGCGATCTTCATCGGGTTTCCTTCGTGAATGCGGATGTCGGGCTCACGCGCGCGCTCAGCGGCGCTTCTTCTTGTTGCGGTACTGGTCGGCGATCACGGCCGCGACGATGATCGCGCCCTTCACCATCTCCTGGTAATACGCGTCGATGCGGATGAACGTGAAACCCGACGTCATCACGCCGAGGATCAGCACGCCGATCACGGTGCCCGTCACGCGGCCGAGGCCGCCCGACAGCGACGTGCCGCCGATCACGACGGCCGCGATCGCATCGAGCTCGTACATCACGCCCATGCCCGACTGGCCCGAGATCGCGCGCGCGGCCGTCACGGTGCCGGCGATCCCGCTCAAGAGGCCCGCGATCGCATAGACGAACACCAGGTGGCGCGTGACGTTGATGCCCGACACGACGGCCGCGTGACGGTTCGCGCCGATCGCGTAGGTGTACTTGCCGAAGCGCGTGTAGCGCAGCACGACGTGGAAGATCGCCGCGATCACGAGAAAGATGATCACCGGATTGGCACCCGCGCCGATCGCCGCGAACTGATCGGTCAGCATCGACACCGGCATCCCGTTGGTGAACCACTTCGCGAAGCCGCGCGCGGCAACCATCGTGCCGAGCGTCGCGATGAACGGCGGGATGCCCGTCATCGCGATCAGCGTGCCGTTCAGCAGGCCGACCAGCAGCCCGACGCACACGCCGGCCAGCACCGGCCAGATGATCGGCAGGTCGGTGAGGTGCGGGAACACCGCACGCGGGAAGTCGGACACCTGCGCGAGGCTCGCCGACACGACGGCGGCGGCCGCGACGACCGACCCCGACGACAGGTCGATCCCGCTGGTGATGATCACGAGGTTCACGCCGACCGCGATGATGCCGATCACGGCCATCTGCAGCACGATGATCTCGAGCCGCTCGGCGTTGAACAGGAAGCTCTGGCCGACGACGATCCAGCCGACGATCTCGAAGAACAGGCTGATGCCGACCAGCACGAGGAAGATGCTCAGCTCGGGCGGCCACTTCGTGTGCCGCGACTTGAGTGTGATGGTCTGCGCATCCGCGACCGGGTTCAGGTTGCCCATTTCAGTTGTCTCCAATCTTGTTTCGGCTCAGCGCGACGCGAGATCCATGATGCGGACCTGGTCGGCGTCCTTGCGATCGACGATGCCGGTCATGCGCCCTTCGTGCATCACCATCACGCGATCGCTCATCCCCAGCACTTCCGGCATTTCCGACGAAATCATCAGCACCGCGACGCCCTTGCCGGCGAGCGCGCTGACGAGCCGGTGAATCTCGGCCTTCGCGCCGACGTCGATGCCGCGCGTCGGTTCGTCGAGGATCAGGATGCGCGGCTGCGTGAGCAGCCAGCGGCCGATCAGCACCTTCTGCTGGTTGCCGCCCGACAGGTTCTGGATTGCCTCGTGCAGCCCCGGCGACTTCACGCGCAGCATCCGGCTCATTTCCTCGCAATCGCGCTTCAGTTGCGCCTGCTGCACGAAATTGAACTTCACGTAGCGGTGGCTGAGCACGGCCGCTTCCATGTTCGCGAGCAGGTCGAGATTCAGGAAGCAGCCGCTGTCCTTGCGGTCCTCGGTGAGGAACGCCATCCCGTGCTTCATCGCCTGCGCGGGCGTCGCGATCCGCACCGGCTTGCCGTCGATCCGGATCTCGCCCGACGTGGCCGGCACGACGCCGAACAGCGCCTCCGCGACGTTCGAGCGCCCCGAGCCGACGAGGCCCGCGACGCCGAGGATTTCCCCCGCGCGCAGCTCGAAGCTCACGTCGCGGAACACGCCGTCGACGCAGAGATCCTTCACCGACAGCACGACGTCGCCGATCGGCACGTCTTCCTTCGGGAACATCTGCGTGATCTCGCGCCCGACCATCATGCGGATGATGTCGTCGCGCGTGACGTCGCTCGATGCATGCGTACCGATGTACTTGCCGTCGCGGAACACCGAGAACTCGTCGGCGATCTCGAACAGCTCGTTCATCTTGTGCGTGATGTAGACGATGCCCTTGCCCTGCTCGCGCAGCTGGCGAATGATCCGGAACAGGTGCGTGACTTCCTTGTCGGTCAGCGCGGAAGTCGGCTCGTCCATGATCAGCACGTCGGAGTCGAACGACACGGCCTTCGCGATCTCGACCATCTGGCGGCTCGCGACGGTCAGCGTGCGCACGTCGGTTTCCGGATCGATGTCGATCGACAGCCGTTCGAACAGCGCGGCCGTGCGGCGGCGCAGCTCGGCGTGATCGATCAGGCCGAAGCGGTTCTTCGGTTCGCGGCGGATCCAGATGTTCTCCGCGACCGTCATGTACGGCATCAGGTTGAGTTCCTGGTGGATCATCGCGATCCCGCGCTCGAGCGCATCGAGCGGGCCGTTCAGCACGACCGGTTCGCCGTTGATCAGGATTTCGCCCTGGTCGGGCGTGTAGACGCCCGCGATGATCTTCATCAGCGTGGACTTGCCCGCGCCGTTCTCGCCCATCAGCGCGTGGACGGTGCCGCGGCGCACGCGGAACTGCACGCCGTCGAGCGCGACGACGCCGGGAAAGGACTTGCCGACGCCGCGTACCTCGAGCACGCAGTCGGCCGAGAAAGAAGCCGGCGCGGCGGACGACCCGCCGGACGAGGCGGCCGGTGCATCGCCGCCGGCCATCGGGCGCGCGACCCTGGCTGTAAACATGGACGTTCCTCGACAAAGCGCGCGCGAACCCGGCAATGCCGGGCCCGCGCAGTTCAACGGACCGCCGGTCAGTGCTTGGCGTACTGGTTCATGTTCTCGGGCGTCACGAGCTCGAACGGCACGTTCACGTAGCGGTCGACCGGCTGCTTCTTCGCGAGCTTCAGCGCGGCGGCCACCGACTGCGCGCCCTGCCCGATCGCGTTCTGGTACACCGACACCTTCAGCTCGCCGGCCTTCATCGCCGCGAGCCCGTCCGGCGTCGCGTCGATGCCGGCGACGACCGTCTTCGGCGTCAGCTTGCGCGCGGCCTTCAGCGCGTTGATCGCACCGATCGCCATCTCGTCGTTGTTCGACACGATCGCGTCGAACTTGGTCCCGGAGCTCAGCCAGTTCATCGTGATGTCCTGGCCCTGCGTGCGGCTCCACTTGCCTTCGCGCTTGTCGACGATCTTCATGCCCGCGCAGTCCTTGGTCGCGATCACGTCCTCGATGTCCTTGGTGCGGGCACGCGCCGATTCGTTGGACAGCTCGCCCATCAGCACGAGAATGTCGCCCTTGCCGCCGAGCAGCTTGCACACCTGGCGCGCCTGCAGCGTGCCCGACTGCTTTTCGTCGGACGCGACGACCGCGACGCCGGCCGGCAGCTTGTCGAAATCGACCGGCTTGCGGTTGACGTAGACCAGCGGGATCTTCGCGGCCGTCACCATCTTCGTGATCTTCGGCGTCGCGTCGGTATCGACCGGGTTCACGATGATCGCGTCGACCTTCTGCGCGATCATGTTCTGGACCTGGCTCAACTGCTTGCCGACGTCGTTGCCGCCGTCCTCGATCTGCACGGTCACGCCGTCCTTCTTCGCCGAATCGGCGATGCTGTTGCGCAGGATGGTCAGGAACGTGTCGTCGAACGACGCCATCGTCACGCCGATCTTCTCGGCATGCGCGAGCGGCGCAGCCAGGATCGCGGCGGCCGCGACGGCCATCAGCTTGGTCTTCATGATCAATCTGTCTCCTCATCTCCGGGGGGCGGAAGACGGCGCGTTGCGCGCCGCCGGGCCGAGTCCGATACGGACTGAAGCATCCGGATGGAACTGTAGATCACTTCCTCGAACATTTGGAAATTTATTTCTACGTGATTTCACCTAGGGAACTGGATTTCCAAAAAGTCTAGACTGCGTCCGTAGCCCGATTCCCCGCGGCAGGCAGTCCCGCGTCGTGCAGCGCACGTCACGGCGTGCGGCCAGAGGATCGGTCCCCCAATCCGCCGGCAACGTCGACCGCCGGCCGCGAGCGTGACACGTGATATGAGCCAGCTGAACTTTCCGAGTGACCGCCCCATCGATCTCGCCTGCCTCGGCCGCGTGGCCGTGGATCTCTATGCGCAGCAGTACGGCAGCCGCCTCGAAGATGCCCGCAGCTTCCAGATGTATCTCGGCGGCTCGTCGGGCAACGTCGCGTTCGGCGTCGCGCGGCTCGGGCTGAAGACCGCGATGATTTCGCGCGTCGGCGACGAACAGATGGGCCGCTTTCTGCGCGAGACGCTCGAGCGCGAAGGCTGCGACACGAGCCAGCTGCAGACCGACCGCGAGCGCCTCACCGCGCTGGTGCTGCTCGGGCTGAAGGATCGCGACACGTTCCCGCTGCTGTTCGTGCGCGAGAACTGCGCGGACATGGCCGTGCGCGCCGACGAGATCCGCGAGGACTTCATCGCCGGCTGCCGGGCGCTGGCGATCACCGGCACGCACCTGTCGACGCCGGGCACGCGCGAGGCGTCGCTGACCGCGCTCGGCTACGCGCGCCGCCACGGCGTCGTGCGGATCCTCGACATCGACTACCGGCCCGTGCTGTGGGGGCTGACCGCTCGCGGCGCGGGCGAGAACCGTTACGTGCCGGACGCGCAGGTCACGCGGCAGCTGCAGCAGGTGCTCGGCGAATTCGACCTGCTGGTCGGCACCGAGGAGGAATTCCTGATCGCGGGCGGCGTGCCGCACGACCTGATCGGGTCGCTGCGGGCCGTGCGCGCGATCACGAACGCGACGCTGGTCGTCAAGCGCGGCGCACTCGGCTGCTGCGTGATCGAAGGCGACATTCCGGCCGGCATCGACGCCGCGCCGACGTTCGTCGGCGAACGCGTCGAGGTGCTCAACGTGCTCGGCGCGGGCGACGCGTTCCTGTCGGGCCTGCTGTCGGGGCTGCTGCGCGGCCGCGACTGGGCCGAATCGACGCGCATCGCGAATGCGTGCGGCGCGATCGTCGTGTCGCGCCACGCATGCTCGGCCGCGATGCCGACGCCGGCCGAACTCGCGCACTGGTTCGACGGCAGCCGCAATCCGGCGGTCGATGCCGACCGCACGCTCACGCACCTGCATCGCGTGACGGTGCCGCGCCGCGAATGGGACGACCTGTGCGTGATGGCGTTCGACCACCGCAGCCAGTTCTACGAACTCGCGGTGCAGGCCGGCGCGGACGAAGCGCGCATCAGGACGTTGAAGCGCCTGCTCGTGCGCGCGGTCGAGCAGGTCGAGCGCGAGCGCCGGATCGAAGGCCACGTCGGCGTGCTGATCGACGGCGGCGCCTACGGCAGCGACGCGCTCGCGTCGGCCACCGGGCGCGGCTGGTGGGTCGGCCGCCCGGTCGAGCTGCCGGGCTCGCGGCCGCTGCGGTTCGACGAGACACGCTCGGTCGGCTCGTCGCTCACGCACTGGCCGACCGAACAGGTCGTGAAATGCCTCGTCCACTACCACCCCGACGACGACGTCGACCTGCGCGTCGAGCAGGAGCAGCGCGTGCTGGAACTGTGGGAAGCCACCCGCGCCAGCGGCAACGAGCTGCTGCTCGAGATGATTCCGCCGCGCGCGGTCACGCCGGCCGGCACCGAGGACGACGCGGTGCTGCGCACGATCGCGCGCTTCTACAACCTCGGCGTGAAGCCCGAATGGTGGAAGCTCACGCCGCTGAGCGCGGACGGCTGGACGCGGCTCGCCGCGCTGATCGCCGAGCGCGACCCGCATTGCCGCGGCGCGGTGATCCTCGGGCTGAACCAGCCGCTGCAATACCTCGTCGACAGCTTCCGCGCGGCGACCAACCCGATCGTCAAGGGCTTCATGGTCGGGCGCACGCTGTGGGCCGACGCGTCGCTGAACTGGTTCGCGGGCCGCATCGACGACCAGGCGCTGATCGACGAAGTCGCCGGCAACTTCACGCAACTGGTCGACGCATGGCTGGGCCGCCGTGCGGCCGCGCGCACCGCCGCCGCGGCCTGATGCCCGTGCCCGTGACGACCACCCGACTCCTCTCTATCGACCGACGATGACCCACACCGTGAGACTGACCGTCAGCCAGGCGCTCGTGCGCTACCTGGCCGCCCTGCGCGCCGAAGTCGTCCAGCCCGACGGCCGCACCGACATCCTGCCGTACTGCGGCGGCGTATTCGCGATCTTCGGCCACGGCAACGTGGCCGGGCTCGGCGAAGCGCTGCATGCCGAGCGGGACCGGCTGCCGACGTTCCGCGCGCACAACGAACAGGGGATGGCCAACGCGGCCGTCGCGTTCGCGAAAGCGCATTTCCGCCAGCGGATGATGGCCGCGACGTCGAGCATCGGCCCCGGCGCGACCAACATGCTGACCTCCGCCGCGCTCGCGCACGTCGGCCGGCTGCCGCTGTTGCTGCTGCCCGGCGACGTGTTCGTGTCGCGGCTGCCCGACCCCGTGCTGCAGCAGGTCGAGGATTTCGAACAGGGCGACGTCAGCGCGAACGACTGCTTCCGGCCCGTGACGCGCTACTTCGACCGCATCACGTCGCCCGAGCAACTGCTCGTCGCGCTGCCGCGTGCGATCCAGGTGATGACCGATCCCGCGCAGTGCGGCCCCGTCTGTCTCGCGCTGCCGCAAGACGTGCAGACCTTCGCGTACGACTGGCCCGAGGATTTCTTCGCGCCGCCGGTGATCCGGATGCGCCGGCCGCCGGCCGACGCGCTCGAACTCGCCGACGCCCTCGCCGTGCTGAAGGCCGCGAAGAAACCGCTGATCGTGGCCGGCGGCGGCGTGCTGTACAGCCAGGCGTGGGACGCGCTGCGCGCGTTCGCCGACACGCACGGCGTGCCGGTCGCCGAATCGCAGGCCGGCAAGGGCAGCCTCGCGTGGGATCACCCGCTGAACCTCGGATCGATCGGCGTGACGGGCTCGCCCGCCGCGAACCGCGCGGCCGCGCAGGCCGACGTCGTGTTCGCGGTCGGCACGCGGCTGCAGGATTTCACGACCGGCTCGCATGCGCTGTACGGCGACGCGACGCTGCTGAGCCTGAACGTGCAGCCGTTCGACGCGGGCAAGAAACGCGGCCGGCAACTGATCGCCGACGCACGCACGGGCCTCGGCCAGCTGTCGGGCGCGCTGGCCGGCTGGCACGCCGATCCCGCGTGGACGGCCGCGAACCGCGACCAGGCCGCCGCGTGGAACGCGCGCGTGACCGAGCTGACGACGCGCATCCCGAAGGACACGCTGCCGTACGACGCGGAAGTGATCGGCGCGGTGCGCGACTCCGCGGCCGACGCGGGACGCGACAGCGCACGCGACGACCTCGTCGTCTGCGCGGCCGGCACGCTGCCGGCCGAGTTGCACAAGCTGTGGCGCAGCGGCGTGCCGGGCAACTATCACATGGACTATGCGTACTCGTGCATGGGCTACGAAGTGGCGGGCGGCCTCGGCGCGAAGCTCGCCCGGCCCGAGCGCGAGGTGATCGTGATCGTCGGCGACGGCTCGTACATGATGCTCAACGCGGAGCTCGCGACGTCCGTGATGCTCGGCCGCAAGCTGATCGTCGTGATCCTCGACAACCGCGGCTACGGCTGCATCGAGCGGCTGCAGCTGAACTGCGGCGGCGCGAGCTTCAACAACATGCTCGACGATTGCGTGCCCGAAGGCGGCGAACGCTCGACGATCGACTTCGCGATGCATGCGCGCGCGATGGGCGCCGAAGCCGTGCACGTGCGCGACATCGTCGAATTGCGCCACGAGATGAAGCGCGCCCGCGCGGCGAGGAAGAGCCAGGTGCTCGTGATCGACACCACCCACCGGCGCACGACCGACGACGGCGGCGCGTGGTGGGAAGTCGCGGTGCCGCAGGTATCCGCACGCGCCGGCGTCGACGCGGCGCACCGCGCGTATCTCGACGCGAAAACCCGGCAGCGGCGCTGACCGCGCCCGCCGCCCGCTAAAGCACCCGACAAGAACACCCTCCGAACCAAGGAAGCAAGTCATGAGCTGGAACGTCCGCATCGGCATCAATCCCCTGTCGTGGATGAACGACGACCTGCCGTCGCTCGGCGGCGAGACGCCGCTCGAAACGGCGCTGAAGGAAGGCGCCGAAATCGGCTATGCGGGCTTCGAGCTCGGCAACAAGTTTCCGAAGACGGGCCCCGCACTGAAGGCGAAGCTCGCCGAATTCGGCCTCGTGTGCGTGTCCGGCTGGTATTCGGGCTTCCTCGCGGAAGTCGAACCGGGCATGAGCGACGCCGAGGCGGTCGCGGCCGAAATCGAGCGCTGCCGCGCGCACCTGACGAAGCTGCAGTTCAACGACGTGAAGGTCGTGGTCTACGGCGAATGCGCGGGCACGATCCAGGGCAGCATCGACACGCCGGTCGCGAAACGGCCGCGTTTCGTCGACGACGACGCCTGGCGGCGCTACGCGGCGCGCCTCGACGCGTTCGGCGCGCACCTGCTCGACACGTACGGGATCAAGCTCGCCTACCATCACCACATGGGCGCGTACGTCGAGTCGCCCGACGACGTCGACCGGCTGATGGCGCTGACCGACCCGACGAAGGTGTTCCTGCTGTTCGATACCGGCCACGCGTATTTCGGCGGCGCGGCCGACCCCGTCGCGCTGCTGAAGAAGCACGTGTCGCGCGTCGCGCACGTGCATTGCAAGGACGTGCGGCCGCAGGTCGTCACGCAGGCGCGCAACGACGGCTGGAGCTTCCTGAACGGCGTGATCAACGGCACGTTCACGGTGCCGGGCGACGGCGCGCTCGATTACGACGCGACGCTGCGCACGCTGAAGGACGCCGGCTACGAAGGCTGGCTCGTCGTCGAGGCCGAGCAGGATCCGGCCGTCGCGCCGAGCTATGCGTATGCGAAAAAGGGCTACACGTCGCTGCGCGCGATCGTCGACCGGTTGAGTGCGTGAGCACTTGAGCCCCCTTCCATTGCGGAGCCCCACCCCATGACGATTTCTCCCCTGCTGGTCAAGGCATCCGCCGACCGCGAAATCTGCAACGTCACGCCCGAGTCGGCCGGCTGGAAGCATGTCGGCTTTCGCGCGCTGCGCCTGAAGGCCGGCGACACCGAAACGCTCGACACCGGCACGCGCGAGCTGTGCGTCGTCGTGCTGACGGGCACGGTGCGCGCCGAAGTCGACGGCGCAACCCACGACGCGCTCGGCAAGCGCGACAGCGTCTTCGAAGAGGTGTCGCCGGACGCGCTGTACGTGCCGGGCGGCAAGACCGTCACGCTGGTCGCGACGCGCGACGCGGAAATCGCGTTGTGCACCGCGCCCTACGCGAGCGGCGACAAGCCCGTGCAACGCCTCGACGGCGAACGGATGCGCCGCTCGGTGCGCGGGCAAGGCACCAACACGCGCTACGTGTGCGACATCCTGATGGGCGACAACCCGGCGGCCGACCGGCTGCTCGTGGTCGAAGTCGTCACGCCGGCCAGCCATTCGAGCAGCTATCCGCCGCACAAGCACGATCGCGACGCGGCGCCCGACGAGACGTCGCTCGAGGAAACCTACTATCACCGGATCGATCCGCCGCAGGGTTTCGCGTTCCAGCGCGTGTACACGGACGACCGCAGCCTCGACGAAGCGTGCGCGGTCGAGAACCACGACGTCGTGATGGTGCCGCGCGGTTACCACCCGGTCGTCGCGCCGCACGGCTACAACCTGTACTACCTGAACGTGATGGCCGGGCCGAGCCGCGCATGGGCGTTCAAGAACGATCCGGCGCACGAATGGATGATCGACGCGGCGCCGAAGCGCTGAGCGCAAGACGGGCGAGCGCGCGGCCCGTCGCGGTGCGATACCCGCGCGCAATCCGCATTTGCGACGACACGGAGCCGCCATGGTGACGATCTTTCCGCGCCTCGATCACGCGCCCTTCGACGAAGGCGCGCGCGAAACGGCGCTGCCGCGCTTCAATGCCGACGTCGCGCGCCGGCTCGGGGAAATCGCGGTCAACATCGCGTCGCGCCGCGGGCTGCCGATCGCGGTCGGCATCGTCGGCAAGGCGCCGCTGTTCTACTGCGCGCTCGACGGCAGCGGCGCGCGCGACAACGACGCGATCCGCCGCCGGCAGAACACGGTGCTGCGCTTCGGCCTGAGCTCGCTCGAAGTCGGCGCGCGCTTCCGGCACGCCGGCTGGTCGCTGCAGTCGCAGGGGCTGTCGGACGACGACTATGCGCTCGACGGCGGCGGCGTACCGTTACGCGTCGCCGGCGCCGGCATCGTCGGTGCGATGACGATCGCCGGACTCGAGTCCGAACGCAACCACGCGCTCGTCGTCGAGAGCCTGCGCTGGCACGTCGGCGCGAACGCGCTGGCTTTGATCGCGTAACCGCGCGGCCGGCCCGTGCGGGCCGATGCCGCGCGTGGCGCGATCAGTTCAACCCACCGCTCACGACGAGGTGCTCGCCGGTCATCCAGCGTGCATCGTCCGAGGCGAGGAACACGGCGACCGACGCGATGTCGTTCGGCTCGCCGAGACGGCCGAGCGGCGTCTCGCCGAGCACCTGCTTTTCGAGATCGGAGCCGATGATACCCGCGCTGTGCGTGCCTTCGGTCACGATCATGCCCGGGTTGATCGCGTTCACACGGATCTTGCGCGGGCCGAGTTCGAGCGCGAGCACGCCGGTGATCGCGTCGACCGCACCCTTCGTGCCGCTGTACACGGCGCTCGCCGGCGGCGTGATGCTGGTCACCACCGAGCTGATGTTGATGATGCTCGCGCCTTCGCCGAGATGCTTGACGGCCGCCTGCGTCGTCAGCAGCACACCGAACACGTTCGTGTCGAACTGCCGGCGGTAGTGTTCCTCGGTAATCGCCTCGATCGGCGCGAATTCGTACACGCCGGAATTGTTGACGAGCACGTCGAGACGGCCGTACGTGTCGATCGCCGTATCGACGATGCGCTGCGCGTCGGCGGCCTTCGCCACGTCGCCGCCGACCGCGACCGCGCGGCCGCCCGCTTCGACGATCGCGCTCACGACCGCGTCGGCGCCGGCCTTGCTGCTCGCGTAATTGACGACGACCGATGCGCCTTCCGCGGCCAGTGCCTTCGCGATGGCCGCGCCGATGCCCTTCGATGCGCCCGTGACGATCGCTACCTTGTTTGCCAGCTTGCTCATGATTTCATTCCTCGGTCAGAAGACATTCGATGGTGGGCGCCGATGCCGCGTTGCCGCGGCGACCGGCATGACTGGCAATGTACGGCGCGTCGCGGCAGTGATAAAGCGGCCCGACACGAATTGACTGGCGGCGTTTGCCGAACAATCGATCGCGCGCGGTCAGCCGGCACTCAGCCATGCGTCGGCGACCTCGCCGCCCAGACCGTCGAGCGCGCCGTCGTAGACGATCTGTCCCCGCCCCATCACCGCGACCCGCCGCGCGAGCCGCGGCGCGAACTGCAGGCGCTGCTCGATCAGCACGATCGCGACGCCGTCGGCCTGCAGCGCGGCGAGGCAGGCACCGACCTCGTCGACCGCGAGCGGCGCGAGCCCCTCGGCCGGCTCGTCGACGATCAGCACCCGCGGGCGGCCGGCCAGTGCCCGCACCAACGCGAGCACCTGCTGCTCGCCGCCCGACAGCCGCCCCGCTTTCACGTCCGCGCGTGCGGCCAGCAGCGGAAAGCGGTCGAACAGGCGGTCGAGCGCCGCGCGTTCGGCCGGGCCGCGTGCGCCGCGCAATCCGAGCCGCAGGTTGTCGCGTACCGTCAGCAGCGGGAACACGTCACGGCTTTCGGCCACGTAAGCCACGCCGCGCCGTGCGATCTCGAACGTACGCGCGCCCGCGCATTCGGCGCCCGCGATGCGCACCGACCCGGCCGTGCGCACGAGCCCCATCACGGCCTTCGCGAGTGTCGAGCGGCCCGAGCCGTTGCGGCCGAGCAGCGCGAGCGTCTCGCCCGGCGCGAGCGCGAGATCGACGCCGTCGAGCACGGGCTGCAATCCGTACCACGCGCGCAGGCCGCGAATGTCGAGCAGTGCGTTCATGCGCGGCCTTCGCCCAGGTACGCGGCACGCACGCGCGGATCGGCGCGGATCGTATCGGGCGCACCGGTCGCGACGACCGCGCCGCGGACGAGCACCGTGATGCGTTCGGCGAAACCGAACACCGCATCCATGTCGTGCTCGATCATCAGCACCGTGCGGCCCTGCGTCGTCGCGCGGATCAGCGCGATCATCCGCGCCGCCTGCGCGCGGCTCATGCCGGCCGTCGGCTCGTCGAGCAGCAGCGTGCGGGCGCCGCTCGCGAGCGCGATTCCGAGATCGAGCGCGCGCTGTTCCGCGTAGCTCAGTTCGGCGGCCAGCGTGTCGCGCCGCGCCTCGAGGCCGATGTCGTACAGCACGCGCGCGGCCGCGAGATCGATCGACGCCGATTCGCGCAGCCGGTTCCACCAGCGCCGCCGTTCGGCCGGCGCATGCAGCGCCGCGCAACGCAGGTTGTCGAACACGGTCAGCCGCGCGAACGCGCTCGTTTGCTGGAAACTGCGGCCGACGCCGAGGCGGCTCGCGACGACGGGCCCGCGCCCGCGCAGGTCGACGCCGTGCAGCACGACACGCCCGCGCGTCGGCCGTACCGCACCGGCAATCACGCCGAACAGCGTCGACTTGCCCGCGCCGTTCGGCCCGATCAGCGCATGGCGCTCGCCGGCCGCGATGCTCAGTTCGACGCCGTCGAGCACGGTCTGCGCGCCGAAGCGCTGCACGACGCCCTGCAGCGCGATCGCATTGCCGTTCATCGCACGTCCTCCCGCTTGCCGGCCCGCGCGAACCGCGCGCGCCAGCCCCACAGCAGCGTGCCGATGCCGGCTGCCGAGCACGCGACGGCCCAGCCGGCCGGCGTATCGGCGTCGATGCCCCATGCGCCGAACGCGAGGCCCGTGCCGTCGTCCTGCGCGAAGCGCCACGCATAACCGAGCTCGCCCGCGCAGACGATCGCGACGCCCCAGAACACGCACGCGCCGAGCGCGCACAGCATGCGCCACCGCTCGGGCGCCGGCGCATCGCGCCGCATCGCATGCACGAGCGCCTGCGCGATGCCCGCGAGCCCGCGCGGCGCGGCCACGACGATCGCGACGAACAGCACGCCGAGATACAGCGCCCACGCGCGCGACACGCCCGCGACACCGATGCTCAGCGCGGTCAGCACCGCGGCGCCGGCCGCGGGCCCGAAGAACGCGCCGGTACCGCCGATCACCGCGGCGATCAGCACGGTCGCCGAGCGCGCCATCGACACGCTGTCGGGCGTCGCGATCTCGATGTCGATCAGCGTCAACGTGCCCGCGATGCCCGCGAAGAACGACGCGCAGGTGACCATGGCGAGCCGCACGCGGCGCGGATCGGTACCGAGCGCGGCGACGCGCGCCGGGTTGTCGCGCACCGCGTTCGCGAGCCGCGCGAGCGGCGTGCGCGTCAGCGCGTGCATGGCCCACGCCGAGACGATGCACCATGCGGCGATCACCGCATACGCGTGCGCCGGTGCGCCGAATTGCCCGTTGCCCCACGGCGCGCCGCTCGCGCGATCGATCGGCACGCCGCCGAGACCGCCGAACCACGCGGGCACGCTCCACGCCGCCGCCGCGACGCATTCGCCGAGCCCGAGCGTGATCATCGCGAACGCTGTGCCGGAGCGACGCGTCGCGAGCAGCCCGGCGACACAGCCGAAACCCGCGCCGGCCGCGCCGCCGACGAGCGGCAGCAGCGGCAGCGGGCCGCCGAGATGGTTGAACCAGTGCGCGGCGGCGAACGCACCGAGGCCCGCGAACGCCGCGTGCCCGAACGACAGCAGCCCGGTCGTGCCGAGCTGCAGGTTGTACGACAGCGCGAGCACGACGAGCGCGGCCGTCTGCGCGAGATAGCCGAGCACCGCGCCATGCGGCCACAGCCACGCGGGCAGCACGAAGCACGCGGCGAACAGCGCCCAGCGCGCGAATCCGGCGAACGCGCGGCTACGCATCGGCGCGCTCGCCGAACAGCCCGCTCGGCCGTGCGACCAGCACCGCGACGAGCAGCAGGTACGGCACCAGCGGCGCGAGTTGCGCGATCGACACCGCGGCCACGCGGTCGGGCAACGCGATGCCGATCCATTGTGCGAGGTCGCGCAGCGACGTGTCGCTCGCGGCCGCGAAAGTCTGCGCGAAGCCGACCGCGAGCGACGCGACGAATGCGCCGCCGAGCGAGCCGAGGCCGCCGATCACGACGACCGCGAAGACGACCGACCCGACGGTCTCGGCCAGCGCGGGTTCGATCACCGCGAGCGGCGCGCCGATCACGCCGGCCAGCGCCGCGAGCGCGGTGCCGGCGCCGAACAGGCCCGTCATCACGCGCGGCACGTCGTAGCCGAGCGCCTCGACGGCCGCGCGATGCGTGAGCGCCGCGCGCACGACGAGCCCGAGGCGCGATGCGCGCAGCAGCGCACCGAGCGCGACCAGCATCGTCGCGGACATCGCCATCATGAACAGCCGGTAGCGCGGCAACGCGAGGCCGAACACGCTCACCGGCGCGCCGTCGAACAGCCGCGGCACCGGCGCCGGCAGCGGCGCGAGGCCCCAGGCGAGTTTCGCGCCCTCGCCGATCAGGTACGCGAGACCGAAGGTCAGCAGCAGCTCACTGGTATGGCCGCGCGCCTGCACGCGGCGCAGCAGCGTGCGTTCGCAGCCGGCGCCGAGCAGCCCGACCGCGAGCGGCGCGAGCACGAGCGCGGGCCAGAAGCCCGCCTGGGCCGCGATGCTGTAGCCGACATACGCGCCGAGCATGTAGAAGCTCGCATGCGCGAAGTTCAGCACGCCCTGCACGCTGAAGATCAGTGTGAGGCCGGCCGACAGCATGAACAGCAGCAAGCCGTAGCTGAGGCCGTTGAAGGCCTGGAGCGCGAACGCGTGCACCGCGAACCGTCAGGCCGTGAGCGGCTCGAGCGCGGCGCGCAGCGCATCGGGCAGCGGCACGGGGCGGCGTGTCTCGCGATCGACGTACACGTGCACGAAATGGCCCTGCGCGGCGGGCGACGCAGCGCCTTGCGCGAACAGCCCGACCTCGTAGCGCACGCTCGACGTGCCGAGCTTCACGACGCGCAGCCCCGCGTCGACCGACTGCGGAAACACGAGCGGCGCGAAGTAGTTGCACTGTGTCTCGACGACCAGCCCGATCGTCTGCCCGTGCTCGACGTCGAGCACGCCCGCGCGGATCAGGTACTCGTTCACGACGGTGTCGAAGTAGCTGTAGTAGACGACGTTGTTCACGTGCCCGTAGACGTCGTTGTCCATCCAGCGGGTCGTGATCGGCAGGAAGTGGCGATAGGCGTCGCGCGGACGCGGCTGCGGCTTGTCGGACATGGCGATGGCGGTCAGGACGATGGAAACGGTGAGGACGACGCGCGGCGGCCGTGCGGCACGGCACGCCGGCATGAAGCGCCACGCCGCGGCGCGGCGAATGACACCCTGCGGGCAGGCCGGCCCGTCACTGCCCCGGCCGGTCGACGAACTCGACATCGAGGCCGCGCGCACGCATCCAGTCGGCGAGCGCGAAGCCCGTACCGGCACGCCACGGACGCAGCAGCGGCGGATCGACGAGCCGGTATTCGAGCAGTTCCGGCGACAGCGACACCGTGCCCGACGCCCGCACGTGGTACGCGATGATCAGCTCGTTCTTGCGGATGAATTCGTACACGCCGACGAGCGACACGTGCTCGGCCTTCAGCGCGGTTTCCTCGAACACCTCGCGCGCGATGCCGTCCTCGGGCGTCTCGCCGTTTTCGAGGAAACCGGTGATCAGCGCGAACATCCCCTCGGGCCACGCGGCGTTGCGGGCGAGCAGGATCTGGCCGTCGAGCTCGACGATCGCGGCGACGACCGGCAGCGGGTTGTTCCAGTGCACATAGCCGCAAGTGTCGTCGGGACACGCCTGGCGGATGCGGCCGCCTTCATGTTCGGGATCGGCGCGCTCGGTCAGCGGGCTCGCGCAGCGCGGGCAGAAGCGGTAGTCGGCGGTGGTCATCGGTGAGGATCTGGCGAGCGCCGGACGGCCGCCTCCCGGCTGCCCGCGCACCCGCTCGGCGCGGGAAAGGCTTCATTCTAGCGAGTTTGCCCGCGCCGCAGACGATCCGTCCCCGCCGGCGTCAGGATTGCCGGCGCGCGCGCGCGGCGGTCGCCGCGAAGCCGGCGGCGCCCGCGAGCAGCGCGGCGACCGCGACCCACAACGCCGGCGTGAACGACCCGAAACGCGCGGCCAGCGGCGCCGCGACGAGCGGCCCGAGGATCTGCCCGATCCCGTACGACGCGGTCGCATAGCCCATCAGCCCGGCCGCGCGCTCGCCGTGCAGCCGCCGCGCCTCGCGCATCGCGAACAGCGTGATCGCGGTGAACGGCAGGCCGAGCAACGCGCTGCCCGCCGAGAAGCCGGCCGCGTTCGGCCACACGATGCCGGCCACGATGCCGAGCGCCTGCGTCGCGCAGCCGGCCGCGAGCAGCAGCCGGTTGTCCCAGTGGCCGGGCAGCCGCGCGGCCGTGATCGCGCCGACGATCAGCGCCGCGCCGAACATCGGCCAGAACAGGTCCGGCCACGGCGAGCCGGCCGGCAGCGCGGCGCGCGCGATCACCGGCAGGAACGTCGCGGTGATGATGTAGCCGAAGCCCGGCGCGCCGTACAGCACGACGAGCCACGCGGCATCGAGGCGCCGGCTTCGCACGCCGGCGGCCGGCGCCGTCGAGGCTGCCGTCGCGCCCGCGGCCGCATGCGGCACGGCAGCCGCCGAGGGTGCCGCGGGTGGCGGCACCGTGCCGAACGTGCGCCAGATCGCCACCGACAGCACGGCCGACAGCGCCGCGAAGCCCAGCCAGCCCGACGCCGCGCGCTGGCCGGCCAGCGCGCTGCCGATCAGCCCCGTCACGACGATGCCGACGCCCGGCCCCGCGTAGATCACCCCGCTCCATTCGGGTGCGTGCAGTTCGGCCAGGCGCCGCAATCCCCACTGCGACACGAACACGAACGTCCACGCGCTGACGATGCCCGCGACGAAGCGCACCGCGAGCCACACGGGCAGCAGGTGGCCGACGCCCATCGCGGCGGTCAGCAGCACGGTGGCCGCGAGCCCGAAGCGGACCATCCGCGCGGGCGCGATGCGCAGCGCCGCGCAACTGACCGCGCCGACGAAATAACCCGCGTAGTTCGCCGACGCGAGCCAGCTGCCGGCTTTCAGGCCGATCGAGCCGTCCGCGAGCATCAGCGGCAACAGCGGCGTGAACGCGAAACGGCCGACGCCGAGCACGACCGCGAGGCCGACCATGCACGCCAGCGCGGCCGCGCGGGCAAGGCGGTCGGCCTGGTCGGACGAAAGGACGCCGGCAGCGGCGGTCGAGGCATCGAAGCGGGACATGGCGGCAACGGCCGGCACTGAGCGCGCCGGCCGGATCGGAAACCGGAATGCGGCCATCGTAGCTTGACCAAACGTTCTTGAAAAATGAATAATCAAGAATCGACTCATCCCTCGGAGAGAATCATGGACCTGGCCGCGCTGGCGATTTTCCGGGCGGTCGTGCGCGAGAACGGCGTGACGCGCGCGGCGGCCAAGCTCAATCGCGTGCAGTCGAACGTCACCACGCGCATCAAGCAGCTCGAGGAAGAACTCGGCGCCGCGCTGTTCGTGCGCGACGGACGCCGGCTCGTGCTGACGCCGGCCGGGCAGACGCTGCTGCCGTATGCGGAGCGCCTGCTCGCGCTCGCCGACGAGGCGCGCGACGCGGTGCGCGAGGACACGCCACGCGGCCGGCTGCGGCTCGGCACGATGGAAAGCACGGCCGCGAGCCGACTGCCGGCTCTCCTCGCGCGCTATCACCACGCGTGGCCCGACGTGTCGCTCGAACTGGTGACGGGCACGACGGGCTGGCTGATCGACCGGGTGCGCGACTTCGAGATCGATGCCGCGCTGTTCGCGCGCCCGCCCGAACCGGGCGGGCTGCCCGACACGTTCGAGACGGTGCCGGTCTTCCGCGAGGATCTCGTGCTGCTGACGCCGCGCGGCCATCCGCCGGTGCGCACGCCGCGCGACGTGATCCTGCCGACGCTGATCGCGTTCGAGCGCGGCTGCACGTACCGCAAGTACGTCGAGCGATGGTATGCGGCGCACGGCATGAAGCCCGCGCGCGTGCTCGAACTCGGCTCGTACCATGCGATCGTCGCGTGCGTCGCGGCCGGCGCCGGCGTCGCGGTCGCGCCGCGTTCGGTGCTCGACCTGCAGCCGGAAACCGGCAACATCGCCGCGCACACGATTCCCGAACTCGAAGGCATCGACACGCTGCTCGCGTGGCGACAGGGTTATGCGTCGGCGGCGCTCGCCGCGCTGCGCGATGCGCTCACCGAGGCCGCGCGGCCGCCCGGCGACGCGACGAAGCCGCCGGCGATCGTGACGGCCTGACCGGTGCGCGCGTCGCCGCATCGATCGACGTGCGCAAACGAAACGACCCGACCGGCATCCGCCGATCGGGTCGTTGTTTCATTCACGCGATGCCGTCAGCGCAACGGCATCGCACCGGTCGCATGACGATCAGAGCCGCTCTTCGACCCAGCCCTTCACGCCGGCCAGCGCGCCCGGCAGGTTCGCCGGCTCGGTGCCGCCCGCCTGCGCCATGTCCGGACGGCCGCCGCCCTTGCCGCCGACCTGCTGCGCGACGAAGTTCACGAGTTCGCCGGCCTTGACCTTCTTGCTCGCGTCCGGCGTGACGCCCGCGATCAGGCTGACCTTGCCGCCTTCGACGGCCGCCAGCACGATCGCCGCGCTCTTCAGCTTGTCCTTCAGCTTGTCGACCGTTTCGCGCAGCGTCTTCGCGTCGGCGCCGTCGAGCGTCGCGGCCAGCACGTACACGCCGCCGACTTCGACGGCCTGCTGTGCGAGCTCGTCGCCCTGGCTCGATGCGAGCTTCGACTTCAGCGCGCCCAGCTCCTTCTCGAGCGACTTCACCTGGTCCTGCACCTGCGCGATGCGCTGCGTGAGTTCCGACGGCTGCGCCTTCAGCGCGGCCGCCGCTTCGTTCACGCGCGCGTCGAGCTCCTGCACGTAGCGCACCGCGTTGTCGCCGGTGATTGCCTCGACGCGGCGGATGCCGGCCGCGACGCCGCCTTCGACGACGATCTTGAAGAGCCCGATGTCGCCGGTGCGGTGCACGTGCGTGCCGCCGCAGAGTTCGCGCGAGAAACCGAGATCGAGCACGCGCACTTCATCGCCGTACTTCTCGCCGAACAGCGCCATCGCGCCGCCCTTCACCGCTTCGTCGTACGGCATCACGCGCACGATGCCCGGCGCGTTGGCCAGGATCTCGTTGTTGACGATCTGCTCGACGCGACGGATTTCGTCGTCGGTCATCGGCGCGTTGTGCGCGAAGTCGAAGCGGGTCTTTTCCGCGTCGACCAGCGAACCCTTCTGCTGCACGTGCGCGCCGAGCACTTCGCGCAGCGCCTTGTGCATCAGGTGGGTGGCCGAGTGGTTGCGCTGCGTGCGGGCACGGCGATGCGCGTCGATTTCCGCGCGCAGCACGTCGCCGACCTTCAGCGTGCCCTGCTCCAGCGTGCCGTGATGGCCGATCACGTCGGCCTGCACCTTCAGCGTGTCGGCCACCGCGAAGCGCGTCGCGGCGTTCGCGAGCACGCCCTGGTCGCCGACCTGGCCGCCCGATTCCGCGTAGAACGGCGTGTGGTCGAGCACGACGACCGCATCCTGGCCGGCCTTCACTTCGTTGACGGCCGAACCGTCGACATACAGCGCGACGACCTTCGCGTCGTCGAACGCGATGTCCTCGTAGCCGTGGAACGTGGTTTTCGCGCCCGAGTATTCGAGGCCCTGCGCGGCCTTGAACTTGCCGGCCGCGCGCGCCTGTTCGCGCTGGCGCGCCATCGCGTCGTCGAATGCCGGCTCGTCGACCGTCATCCCGCGCTCGCGGCACACGTCGGCCGTGAGGTCGAGCGGGAAGCCGTAGGTGTCGTGCAGCTTGAACGCGAGTTCGCCGTCGAGCACCTTGCCGCCCTTCGCCTCGACGTCGGCCAGCGCCGCCTCGAGGATCGACATGCCGTGCTCGATGGTCTCGAAGAAGCGCTCTTCTTCCTGGCGCAGCACGTCGGTCACGCGCTGCTCGGCTTCCTTCAGCTCCGGATACGCGACGCCCATCTCGGCGACGAGGTCGGCCACCAGCTTGTGGAAGAACGAGCCCTTGCGGCCGAGCTTGTAGCCGTGGCGGATCGCGCGGCGCACGATCCGGCGCAGCACGTAGCCGCGGCCTTCGTTGCCGGGGATCACGCCGTCGACGATCAGGAACGAGCATGCGCGGATGTGATCGGCGATCACCTTCAGCGAGTTGTTCGTGAGGTCGCTGATCTCGGTCACGCGCGCGGCGGCCTTGATCAGGTTCTGGAACAGGTCGATCTCGTAGTTGCTGTGCACGTGCTGCAGCACGGCGGCGAGACGCTCGAGGCCCATGCCGGTGTCGACCGACTGCTTCGGCAGGCGCGTCATGTTGCCCTGCGCGTCGCGGTTGAACTGCATGAACACGAGGTTCCAGATCTCGATGTAGCGGTCGCCGTCTTCTTCGGGCGACCCCGGCGGGCCGCCCCACACGTCCGGGCCGTGGTCGTAGAAGATTTCGGTGCACGGGCCGCACGGGCCGGTGTCGCCCATCGTCCAGAAGTTGTCCGACGCGTAGCGCGCGCCCTTGTTGTCGCCGATGCGGATGATGCGCTCGGTCGGCACGCCGACTTCCTTCGCCCAGATGTCGTACGCCTCGTCGTCTTCCTGGTAGACGGTGACCCACAGCTTGTCCTTCGGCAGCTGGTAGACCGTGGTCAGCAGCTCCCACGCGAACTTGATCGCGTCGTGCTTGAAGTAGTCGCCGAACGAGAAGTTGCCGAGCATCTCGAAGAACGTGTGGTGGCGCGCCGTGTAGCCGACGTTCTCGAGGTCGTTGTGCTTGCCGCCCGCGCGCACGCTGCGCTGCGCCGTCGTGGCGCGCGAGTACGGGCGCGGGTCCGTGCCGAGGAAGACGTCCTTGAACTGGACCATGCCCGAGTTCGTGAACATCAGCGTGGGGTCGTTACCGGGCACGAGGCTCGACGAGCGGACGATCGTATGGCCCTTCGATTCGAAGAATTTGAGGAATTTCTCGCGGATTTCGGCAGCTTTCATGGCGTGCGGGGACAGTCTGGCAAAGACGGCTTCAAAACGCCGGCGCCCTTGACGGGCGCGCGACGGCATGGATTCGGAAACGATCGATTATACGGGATCGGGGCCGGCTTCCGGGCAAAGCGCCGGCAAAGCGGCTCGGCCATCCGGACGGCCCGGCTGGGCCACCCGCGCGGCCGATTCGCCTTAAGATGCTCGGCATGCCAATCGGCCTTGCCCGACAAGGCAGGCCAGCCATGAAAGGAGACGATTCGACGATGGGTGCCCTGAGCCATATCCGCGTGCTGGACCTCACCCGCGTGCTCGCGGGCCCGTGGTGCGCGCAGACCCTTGCCGACTTCGGCGCGGACGTGATCAAGGTCGAGCGCCCGGGCGCCGGCGACGACACGCGCCACTGGGGGCCGCCGTACCTGAAGGACGCGGACGGCGCGGATACCGCCGAGGCCGCGTACTACCTCGCGGCGAACCGCAACAAGCGCTCGGTGACGATCGACATCGCGACGCCCGAAGGCCAGCAGATCGTGCGCGAGCTCGCCGCGCAAAGCGACGTCGTGCTCGAGAACTACAAGGTCGGCCAGTTGAAGAAATACGGGCTCGATTACGCGTCGCTGCGCGCGGTGAAGCCCGATCTCGTCTACTGCTCGGTCACCGGCTTCGGCCAGACGGGCCCGTACGCGCACCGCGCGGGCTACGACTTCATCGTGCAGGGGATCGGCGGCTTCATGAGCATCACCGGCGAGCGCGACGGCGAGCCGGGCGGCGGCCCGCAAAAGGCCGGCGTCGCGATCGCCGATCTCGCGACGGGCCTTTATTCGACGATCGCGGTGCTCGCCGCGCTCGCGCACCGCGACCGCACCGGCGAAGGCCAGTACATCGACATGGCGCTGCTCGACGTGCAGGTCGCGCTGCTCGCGAACATGAACACCAACTTCCTCGCGAGCGGCAAGCCGCCGGTGCGCTGGGGCAACGCGCATCAGAACATCGTGCCGTACCAGACGTTCCAGACGCGCGACGGCTGGATCATCGTCGCGGTCGGCAACGACGGGCAGTTCCGCAAATTCGTCGAGGCCGGCGGCCGGCCCGAGCTGGCCGACGACGAGCGCTTCGCGACGAACCCGTCGCGCGTGCGCCACCGCGACACGCTGGTGCCGATCCTCGCGGAGATGGTGAAGGCGCGCGGCAAGGCCGACTGGATCGCCGTGCTCGAAGCGGCCGGCGTGCCGTGCGGCCCGATCAACGATCTCGACGAGGTGTTCGACAACGAGCAGGTGGTCGCGCGCGGGATGCAGGTATCGCTGCCGCACCCGTGCGGCGCGGACGTGAAGCTCGTGCGCAACCCGATCCGGATGAGCGCGACGCCGCCCGACGCGCGCACGGCCCCGCCGCTGCTCGGCGCGCAGACCGACGACGTGCTGCGCGAGATGCTCGGCTACGACGACGCGCGGATCGCCGCGTTGAAGGCGAAGCAGGCGATCTGACGCGCCGGGCTCGCGCGGCGGCGGCTCGCCCGCCTACCGCGCGAGCGCGTCGAGCCAGCCGCGGGCGGCCGGCCAGTCGCCGAGCCCGCTGTCCGCGTTGAGGTGGCCGCGCGGGCCGATGTCACGGAATTCGCTGCCCCACGCGTGCGCGCAGCCGCGCGCGAACGCGAGCGACCCGTACGGATCGTCGCTGCTTGCGACGACGCAGGTCGGAAACGGCAGCCGCTCGCGCGGCACCGGGCCGAAGCCGTGCGCGTCGGCCGGAAACGCCGGTCCGGCGGGATCGGGCAACGCGACCAGCAGCGCGCCGCGCACTTTCGCGAGCGCGGCCGGACGCGCATAGCGCGTCGCCCACCACGCGGCGGTCAGCGTGCCGAGGCTGTGGGCGGCGATCACCACGGGCCCGCGCGCGGCTTCGACCGCGCGGTCGAGCGCGAGACACCAGCCGTTGCGGAACGCGCGGTCCCAGTCGGGCATCGCGACACGCGAAAAGCGCGCATCGGCACGCTCCCAGCGGCTCTGCCAGTGAAGCGGGCCGGAATTGCCGTAGCCCGGCAAGACGAAAACGAAGGGGTCGCTCATGGCAGGGTTCGTCGACGAATGGAATCGTGTGGTGGCGTCGACGAAGTGTCGCACACCCTCCTCTCCCTGATGCTGCCTGTCAAAAAACCGGAGGATGTGCGTGAGGAGCGAGCGGGCCGCGACGTCGATTCAGGCCGACGTCACGGCCGTCCTGCGTTCAGCGGACGCCGGCGCCGACCAGGCCGCCTGCCGCCGCACCGGCGACCGTGCCGACCGGGCCGCCCGTGATCAGGTAGCCGAGTGCGCCGCCCGCGGCCGCGCCGATCCCGGCATTACGCTGCGTATGCGTCATCGCGCATGCGCCGAGTTGCGACAGGGCCGCGACGATCACCGCGGTACGAACGAGAAAAGTGGTCTTCTTCATCATGGTTATTGGCTTCCTCCCGCCAGGCAAAAAATACGAATGGCGGCGTTGAATCGGTAAAGCCATCATAGGAAAACCCGAACGGCGCGGGCAATCCGATTTACGTCGTGTTACAGCCGACACACACTCGATATATTGCGGCGCGCATCGCGCACGCAGGGTGCCGGACCCGCGACCCGCGCGGGACGGACCCCGGTCAGGTAGAATTACAGGATTAAACCGGCGCGACGCGCCGACACAACCTTACGCCAACCGCATGAGCACCGAACGCAACGACGCCCCCGCGGCTTCCAATTTCATCCGTAACATCATCGACGACGACAACCGCACCGGCAAATGGGGCGGACGCGTCGAGACGCGCTTCCCGCCCGAGCCGAACGGCTATCTGCACATCGGCCATGCGAAGAGCATCTGCCTGAACTTCAGCGTCGCGCGCGACTACGGCGGCGTGTGCCACCTGCGCTTCGACGACACGAACCCGGAAAAGGAAAGCGTCGAGTACGTCGATTCGATCGTCGACGCGGTGCGCTGGCTCGGTTTCGACTGGCGCAAGGACGCGGTCGATCATCAGTATTTCGCGAGCGACTACTACGACAAGCTGTACGAGTTCGCCGAGCTGCTGATCAAGCGCGGCAAGGCGTATGTCGACAGCCAGAGCGCCGACGAAATGCGCGCGAACCGCGGCTCGCTGACGGAAGGCGGCAAGCCGTCGCCGTTCCGCGACCGCACGCCGGAGGAAAACCTCGACCTGTTCCGCCGCATGAAGGCCGGCGAGTTCAAGGAAGGCGAGCACGTGCTGCGCGCGAAGATCGACATGGCTTCGCCGAACATGAACATGCGCGATCCGGTGATCTACCGGATCCGCTACGCGCACCACTACCGCACCGGCGACGCCTGGTGCGTGTATCCGATGTACGACTACACGCACTGCATCTCGGATGCGCTCGAAGGCATCACGCATTCGCTGTGCACGCTCGAATTCGAGGATCACCGCCCGCTGTACGACTGGGTGCTGAACGAACTCGCGGAAGCCGGCGTGTTCACGCGCCCGCTGCCGCAACAGATCGAATTCTCGCGCCTGAACCTCACGTACGCGATCACCAGCAAGCGCAAGCTGCTGCAGCTCGTCACCGAAGGCCACGTCGACGGCTGGGACGACCCGCGGATGCCGACGATCGTCGGCGTGCGCCGTCGCGGCTTCACGCCGGAGAGCATCCACCTGTTCTGCGAGCGGATCGGCGTGACGAAGATCGATTCGTGGATCGACATGAGCATCTTCGAGGGCGCGCTGCGCGACGACCTCGACGACAAGGCCGCGCGCACGGTCGCGGTGCTCGATCCGCTGAAGCTCGTGATCGACAACTATCCGGAAGACCTCGAGGAAGCGTGCACGGCGCCCGTGCATCCGCACCACCCGGACCGCGGCGTGCGCACGTTCCCGATCTCGCGCGAGCTGTGGATCGAGCGCGAGGATTTCGTCGAGAACCCGCCGAAGGGCTATTTCCGCCTGTTCCCGGGCAACAAGGTGCGCCTGCGCTACGGCTACGTGATCGAATGCACGGGCTTCGACAAGGACGCCGACGGCAACGTGACGGCCGTGCACTGCAACTACTTCCCGGACAGCAAGTCGGGCACCGAAGGCGCGAACACGTACAAGGTCAAGGGCAACATCCACTGGGTCAGCGCGAAGCATGCGCAGCCGGCCGAAGTGCGGATCTACGACCGCCTGTTCAAGGAGCCGCATCCGGACGCGGGCGGCGCGAACTTCCTCGAGGCGCTGAACCCCGATTCGAAGAAGATCGTGCAGGCTTATCTGGAGCCCGGTAACGGCGACATCGCGCCGGAAACGCGCCTGCAGTTCGAGCGTCACGGCTACTTCGTTGCCGACCGTGTCGATTCGAAACCGGGCAAGCCGGTGTTCAACCGGATCGTCGGGCTGCGCGACAGCTGGGGCAAGCCGGCCTGACGGCCTGCTCGGCGCGCGGCGGCGGCTTCGGGCGCCGCCCTCGCGTCACCCATAAAAAAACCGGCCCAAGCGCCGGTTTTTTTGCGCGCATCGAAACGGCCCGCCGCGGCGGGAGCCGCCGCACACGCTCATGCGCCCGCCAACCGCCGATGCAGGTCCGCCAGCGACAGCTTCGTGCGAAACAGCCGCGCGAGGCTGCGGCTCGCATATGCGTCGACGTCGCCCGGCGCGGTCCAGCGGTACGCATCCATCTCGGGAATCATCGAGCCGTCGCGACGGCTCGGGAACAGCGACGTGCACGTGCAGTGCGCGGGATCGATCTCGCCTGCGGCCACCCGCACCGCGAACAGGTGCAGATCCTTGTCGTGACGATAGGAAAACCGGCCGAGGTCGAGCAGCCGCGCCGGCGCGAGCTCGATGCCGGTTTCCTCGAGCAGCTCGCGCAGCGCGGCGTCGGCCGGCGTCTCGCCGGGCTCGCCCTGCCCCTTCGGGATATCCCAGTGCGTGGTATCCGTCGCGTGCGCGAGGAACACGCGGCCGGCCGCATCGAGAATCACGACGCCGCACGACACCGTGCGCGGCGCGCCGCCCCGCTTCATCGCGCGTGTGCTCAGCGCTTCTGCAGCTGCCACTTGCCCGTGGCCGTCTTGCAGTAGACGGGCTTGAGCGTCATCGTCTGGCCCTTCGCGGTGATGTCGGTGGTGATTTCGCGGCAGGTCTTGCCGTCCGTCTCGGTCGTGGTCGGCGTGAGCTTCGCGTCGATCTGCGTGCCGCGGCCGCTGCTGTGCCACGTCGTGGTTTCGCCGTCCTTGCCTTCGTCGCGCGCCTGCACGACGGCCTTCGAGAGCGACGCGCGGTCGGCGTTGCTGAAATAGCTGATCGGCGTGTCGTTCAGGAAGCTCAGGTTGTTCTGCGCATGGGCGGGCAGCATCGCGGCTGCGCACGCGGCGCCGGCCAGCACACGCGTGACGACGGAAAGGGATGCGCGCATCGACATGTTTTTCTCCTTGGATGTTCGATCGAACGGCGCGCTGCAGGCCGGCGAACCGGCCCGCAGCGCGCCCGTCAGCGAGCGAGCATAGCATGCGTGCCGGCGGCAGCGCCTTCTAGTGCCCGGCCGGCGCGGCCGTTTGCTGATATCCGTCAGTCAGCGTGCCGAGGAACGCGATCACGTCCTTGATCTCGGCCGCGTTCAGCGCCGGCTGCTCGCCGCGCTTGCGGTCGAACGGCGGCTCGCGGTTGATGTTCGGCCAGTAGCGCTTCGGCAGGTCGTCGTAGATCTGCACCTTGCCGTGCACGACCGGGTAGAACTTCTCCGGATGGATGTCGCGCTCGACGTAGAAGCGCATCACGTCCTCGAGCGTGTGATACACGCCGTTGTGGAAGAACGTCTTGCGCAGCGCGACGTTGCGCAGCGACGGCGTGCGGAACAGCCCGCAGAATTCGTCGCGGCCCTTCAGGTCGGTGCGCTCGGGACCGCACGCGCCGAGATCGTAAAAGCGCGGGTCGCGGTTGACGGGCAGCGCGCGGTTGCGCGGCACCGCGATCGCGATCAGCCCGAAATCGCTGAACTGCGGCGGGCCGCCTTCGAGCGTGCGCTGGCTGATGTGGCAACTCGCGCAGTTGCCCTTCTTCTCGTCGTTGAACAGCTGCAGGCCGTGCAGCTCGGCAGGCGTGAGCCGCGCGCGGCCGGCCAGATACGCGTCGTACTTGCTCGTGTACGGATCGAACAGCGCCGGCTGCTGCTGGAATGCGTCGAGCGCGCGCAGCACGGCATCGAACGTTGCCCGATCGTCGCCGAGGACCTGATCGCCGAACGCCTTGCGGAACGCGTCGGCATACGGCGCGGCGCGAACCGCCTTCGCCACCCGTGCGGGCGAGCTGCTCATCTCGAACGGCGACGTGAGCGGAATGCGCGCCTGCGCGTCGCGCGTGTCGACACGGCCGTCCCAGGTCAGGCCGCCGGTCGGACCCGCGTCGATGCTTTCATCGCCTTCGTCCGGCGAATCGTGAAAGTGCTCGCTGAACGGAGGAATGCCGCGCAGGTATTTCAGCGACGGCACCGCGCGAAAACCGCTACGGTGCATGTCGTCGCCGCCGAGCTGCACCGACAACGCGTTCGGCGGCCCGAACGCATGCTCGGCGCTATGGCACGACGCACAGGCGAGCTTGCCGGACCCGGACAGCGACGGATCGAAGAACAGTTGCTTGCCGAGTGCCGTCATCTGCTTCACGCCCTCGAACACCTGCGCGCGCGTCTGCGGCTGGCTGGCTGGCGCGACCGCCGGGCCGGCCGACGCGGCCTGAGCCGCCGGTACGACGGACGCGGCCGACGCGGTCGTGCCGGGCCGCGCATCGCAACCGGCGAGCGCCGCGAGTCCGCCCACGAGTGCCAGCGCGGCCGCGGCGGAGATCAGCGATCGCGCGGACGCGAGGGATTTCAGAAGGGTGTGCATCGTCGTTGTTCTGGTAGCGGTGGGCGATCGGCCGGAGCTTATGTCAGTTCCATGACCGTTCAATGACGTTCCACCGACAGTCAATTGAAAGCGCGCCTACACCCGGCTGTCAAATCGGTTCCAGATAATGCGCGCTGCCGGGCGGTACCGCGAGGTTCGTGCGCCGGCCCTCCCGCCACCCGGTTCCCACACGCGACCAACGACGAATGAGAGAGAACATCGCATGAAGAAGCACGCCTGGATTCGCTACACGCCGATCGCCCTTGCGGCCGCGCTCAGCCTGACCGCCTGCGGCGGCGACGATGTCACGCAGCAAGGCCTGTCCGCCGTCAAGAACGTCGTCGTGATCTATGCGGAAAACCGCAGCTTCGACAACCTGTACGGCAACTTCCCGGGCGCGAACGGCCTGCAGAACGCGACGGCCGCGAACTCGGTGCAGAAGGATCGCGACGGCTCGACGATGGCGACGCTGCCGAAGATCTGGGGCGGCCTGACCGCGACCGGCATCACGCCGGCGGTCACCGAGGCGATGACGGCGAACCTGCCGAACGCGCCGTTCGCGATCGACGACCCGAAGGGCTTCAACCAGTCGATGAGCATCGCCACGCGCGACATCGTGCATCGCTTCTACCAGGACCAGATGCAGATCAACGGCGGCAAGAACGACATGTACGCCGCCTGGACCGACGCGGGCGGCCTGACGATGGGCCACTACACCGCGGATCCGTCGAAGCTGCCGCTGTGGAAGATCGCGCAGCAGTACGTGCTCGCCGACAACTTCTTCATGGGCGCGTTCGGCGGTTCGTTCCTGAACCACCAGTACCTGGTCTGCGCGTGCGCACCGTACTACCCGAACGCCGACAAGAGCCCCGCGGCCGGCAAGATCGCCGTGCTGAATGCCGACGGCAAGTCGCTGAAGGTCGCGACGAACTCGCCGGCCTCCGCGCTGAGCGGCCCGCCGAAGTTCGTCAACGACGGCGCGCTCACGCCCGACTTCTACGGCATCAACACGATGCAGCCGGCGTATCAGCCGAGCGGCAACAAGGCGGCCACGGGCGGCGACCCGCTGCTGGCCGACCCGGCGAATCCGTCGACGATGCCGCCGCAGACGGCGACCAATATCGGCGACCTGATGACCAACGCAGGCGTGTCGTGGGCCTGGTACAGCGGCGCATGGGGCCAGGCGCTGCAGGCGAGCCAGAACGGCACGTCGAACGTGATCTACGGTGCCGATCTGTCGACGCCGAACTTCCAGCCGCACCACCAGCCGTTCAACTACTTCGCGAACCAGGCGCCCGGCACCGCGAGCCGCGCGCAGCACCTGCTCGACGGCGGCGCGAACGGCGCCGAGTTCATCAAGGCGATCGACGCGGGCACGCTGCCGCAGGTCGCGTTCTACAAGCCGCAGGGCAACCTGAACGAACACCCGGGCTACACGGACGTGACCTCCGGCGACCAGCACATCGCCGACGTGATCGCGCACCTGCAGGCCAGCCCGCAATGGAAGAACATGGTTGTCGTCGTCACGTACGACGAAAACGGCGGCTTCTGGGATCATGCCGCGCCGCCGAGCGCCGACCGCTGGGGCCCGGGTACGCGCATTCCGGCACTGATCGTGTCGCCGTACGCGAAGAAGGGCTTCGTGGACCACACGCAGTACGACACGGGTTCGATCCTGCGCTTCATCACGCGCCGCTTCTCGCTGCCGCGCCTCGCGGGCCTGCAGCAGCGCGACGACGCGCTGAAGGCGAACGGCGGGCAGCCGATGGGCGACCTGACGAACGCGCTCGCGCTGTCGCCGAACCTGTAACGGGCCCGCACCGACCGGGCCGGCGGCGAAGCCGGCCCGAACGCACGAAGGGCGGCCTGCCGGCCGCCCTTCTTTCATGCATCGCGTACCCGCGCGTTACCAGCCGTACTTCAGCTCGACGCCGACGTAGTCGGCGTCGTGCCCGCCCGCCTGCCGGATCGCATCGCCGACCTGGAAATGCACGGCCTCGATCGCGCCGATCAGGTTCGCGGCGATCGTCCAGTCCGCACGCAGCTGCACGTACATCCCCGTCCACAACCCGCCCTTGCCTGCCGTGCCCGGCACGACCGCGTTGCCCTGCTGGTAGACCGCATCGCCGGTCGTCTCGCGCCACTGGAAACCGAGCGCGCCGAGCAGCGACAGGTTCGCCGACGGCTTCAACGTCACGGACGGCTTCACGTGGATCAGGTTCGAGTAACCCGTGAATCCCGCCAGCGTGAAGTAATAGCCGTTCGGAAACAGCGGGTTGAAGGTGCCGACGCGGCCGTCGTGCGGATGCCGGTCGCCCGACGCCGCATCGACCTGCAGCGCGACGCGCGGAGACCACGGCGCGTCGAGCCGGTAGCCGGCGATCGAGCCGACCGCCCACGCGCGGATCGAACTGCTGCCGACCGTGCCCGTCTGCAGCATCGTCTCGAGATCCCAGTCGAAGCGGCCCTGCGTGCCCGTGTACCGCAGGTCCCACACGTCGCGCCGCTCGGCGCCGCTCGCATCGAGAAAGCGCGCGTTGCTGCGGTTGTAGCGCGACCAGTAGCCGGACAGGTCACCGGGCCCGACCGACTGCCGCTCGAAGCGCACGCCGCTGAAGGTGAGATCGCGGTTCGACACGTCGTCGAACGCGGACACGGTGCGGTTCTGCACCGGCTGCGTCGCATACCCGATGAAACGCCACTTCCGGTACTCGTAGTCGGCCCACACCGCATCGAACGCCTGCCGCACGTTCGGGCCGTCGCGCGCGGCGATGAAGCGCTGCAGGTCGAACGCCATCTCCTGGCGGCCGACGCGGAACTTGACCGTGCCGCCGCCGAGCGCACCCGTGTAGGTCACGAAGGCCTGTTCGAGATCGAGCGGATTCTTGTCGACCGGCGAAATCGTGTTCTTGCCGAACGCGCGGTCGTCCTGCAACTGCACGAAGAATTGCCAGTGCTGGCCGAGATGCGCATCGGCATGCACTTCGACGCGCTGGATCAGGTACGTGTCCGATTGCGCGGAGCCGATGCCGAACAGCGGTGCATCGTTGGTCTCCAGGCGCTCCCGCAGGTTCACGCCGAGCGACAGATAGGCAGCCGGATCGTTGCCGAGCGGAATGTACTTCAACCCGTCGAGCGGCGCGCGCGGCACGCACGGATTCGCGAGCACCGACCAGTCTTCCTGCCAGCGATTGAACAGCACGGTCGGCCGCTTGGCCGTACAGGTCGATGCGGCGCCGTCGGCGGCCGACGTCGTGGTCGCGGCGGTTGCCGTTTCCGCGCAGGCGGCATCGGCGCCCGCGAGCAGCAAGCCCGCGACGACCGACGCCCGTGCAGCACGATCGAAGCGGCGCGCGCGACGATGCCGTTCCCGCCGCCGGCTCATGCGTGCTCCGGCTTGACGCTGCCGGCCGCTTGCGACGCGCGCAGCGCGAGCACCGCCAGCGCGCAGACGGGCGCGAGCAACGCCGGAAACCCGACGTAGCGGAACCCGAGCGCACCGCATGCCGCGCCGAGCGCGAACGCGACGATCGCCGGCAGCATCTTCGCGAAGCGCGCGCGGGCGGCCGCGCGCACGCTGTCGGCCGTGCCGGCGGACAGGATATCGACGACGTCGAGGATCGCCTGCGTGACGTTGCCGGTCATCACCGTGTTCGGCACGCCGGCGCGCGGGATCACGCGCGGATGCGCGTTCTGCACGCCCATCGCGAACGTGCCGACGATGCCGGCCACGAGCGCCGGCAGGCTGTCGGGCTGCGTGACGGGGGTCGCCCACACGCCGGCCGCGCAGAAGCCGAGCAGCAGCACGGCCTGTACCGCATGCAGCGCACGCGTACCCTGCCAGGCCGGCCGCGCGGACATCGACCGCGCGATCAGGCTGCTCGCGATCACGCCGCACACGAACGCGGGAAACACGCTGAGCTTCAGCACGACACCCTGGCCGAAGCCCGCGATGCCCGCGCCGATCAGCACGAAGTTGCCCGTCACGTGCGCGGTGAACAGCCCGAACAGCGCGACGAAGCTCAGCGTGTCGACGAAGCCGGCCACCGCGGCAAGAATCGTATCCTCGTGCTTCATCGCGCCGCGCCCGCGTGGATCTCGGCGACGTAGCCGCCCGGGAACTGCACGAGCGCCGCATCGCGGCCGTCCGACGCGAACGGCGGCACGAGCACGGTCACGCCCGCGGCCTGCGCCTGCTTCAGCGTCGCGGCGAGATCGCGCACTTCATAGCCGGTCATCTCGCGGCCGAACGGGTAGGGCAAATGGCCGTCGGTGGCGAGCACCGTCATCTTGCCGAAGCCCGATTCGATGCGGATGCGCCGGTACGTGTCGTTCGGCCGGCCGATCTCGACGCCCGGCGCGCGGCGCACGTCGGACACCACCTTGCCGTGCGAGAACGCGACGAAGTCGCGCACGAGCGTGTCGGCGCTTTCCGGCGACACGTACACGCGGTTCTCGGGCACCGTCTCCAGCGCATCGTAGTGCGGCGCTTCCGTATGCCAGTACAGCTGCATGTTCACGCCGCCCGGCCAGCGGATGATCGCGTCGCGGCCGATCGGATCGGGGAACGTGTCGACCACCACGTCCGCGCCGTGCGCGCGCGCCGACTTCATCGCGACGTCGAGATCGGTGACGAGATAACCGGTGCGCTCCGCGCAGAACGGATACGGGATCGGCGTCTTGAAGCCGAACACCGAGACCGTGCCGACCGGCGTGAGCACGAGCTGCGACATCGTCTGGCTCGGCGTGGGTGTGACCTGGAACACGCCCTGCTTCGACTTCTTGCCGCCGA
Organism: Burkholderia sp. L-4; assembly: GCF_056856535.1. NCBI lineage: Bacteria > Pseudomonadati > Pseudomonadota > Betaproteobacteria > Burkholderiales > Burkholderiaceae > Burkholderia > Burkholderia sp. L-4. The sequence continues at coordinate 1,542,472 of NZ_JBXEOX010000001.1, read as the reverse complement.
AGGTCGCGACGAAGCTGTCGGTGAAGCGATCGAAGTCCTCGGGCGCCACGCACACGTGCGTCGTGTCGTACTGCGGGCCGACGGCCACGGCCGGCGTCGCGCCAGCCTTCGTGACCGGCGTCTTCGCGAATGCGACCGGCGCGACGGCGAGACCGCCCGCGATCATTGCGGCGAGCAACACGGAACGAATGGATTTCATGAAGGGTTTTCCTGGTTGTGTCATCGTCATCGAGTCGTGCGGCCGTCACCGGCCGCGTGCTTCGTATCGGCGAGCAGCGTCGCGAGCACGAGTGCCGCGATCAGTCCGAGATGCTCGAAAAAGCTGTTGAGTGCCATGAAATGCTCGGCGCCCGTGCGGTTCCAGAAATCGTTCGCCACCGCCATCGCGACCAGCGTCAGCATACCGAGGCTGCCGGCACCGAGCCAAGTGAAGCGGTTGAACACCACGCACAGCGAGCCGGCGATCTCGACCGCGATCGCGAGCGCCGCCCACAGCGCGGCCGGGTGCAGGCCGAAATGCGCCTGCTCCGCGACCGCGCCGCCGAAGTCCAGCGCCTTCGCGACGCCGCCGATCAGGTACGCGGACACCAGCGCCAGACGCACGAGCGGCAGGACCCACGGCTGCGCCAGCAGCGCACGGACCCATGCCGGGTTGCCGACGCGGCCCGGGTTGGTCGGGGTCGCCATGTCAGACCGCCCAGCACGAACAGCCGAACGCGCCCCAGAAGCCCTTTGCATCCGAGGTCGGCAACGCGCGGCCCCACGCGCCCGCATGCGCATGCCCATGCACGTTGCACGCGCTCGAACAGCCGCACGCGGCGGCCGCTGCCGCCGCACGCTGCAGCGGTGCACCGTCGCGCTGCGTCGCGCCCCAGCCGCCGTAACCGCCGTACTCGCGCACCGGCGACCAGTCGGGCATCGCGGGCGGAATCGGCGCATCGTGCGACGCGAACGGCCCCGCGCCCCACACGATCCTGCCGCCCACCACCGTCAGCAGCGCGGACGTGTCCACGATATCGTCCTCCGCGCAGGTGAAGAAATCGCGATCCGGGACCATCAGGTCGGCCAGTTGCCCGACCGCGATGCGCCCTTTTTTCCCCTCCTCGTTCGAGAACCACGTCACGTACTCGGTCCACATGCGCAGCGCGGTCTCGCGATCGAGCAGGTTGCGCCGAGGATACATCCGCAACCCGCCGACCGTCTTGCCCGTCACGAGCCACGCGAGCGACACCCACGGGTTGTACGACGCGACGCGCGTCGCGTCGGTGCCGGCCGACACCTTGAGCCCTTTCTCGAGCATCTTCGCGACCGGCGGCGTCGCCTCGGCCGCCTGCGCGCCGTAGCGTTCGACGAAGTATTCGCCCTGGTACGCCATCCGGTGCTGCACCGCGATGCCGCCGCCGAGCGCGGCGATGCGGTCCATCGATCGTTCGGAGACGGTTTCCGCATGATCGAAGAACCAATTGAGTCCGTCGAGCGGAATATCGCGGTTCACCTTCTCGAACACGTCGAGCGCACGACTGATCGTTTCGTCGTACGTCGCATGCATGCGCCACGGCCAGCGGTTCTGCGCGAGCACGCGCACGACGCCTTCGAGATCGTCTTCCATCTGTGCCGGCAAGTCCGGCCGCGCGACGCGGAAGTCCTCGAAATCGGCAGCGGAGAACACCAGCATCTCGCCCGCGCCGTTGTGGCGGAAATAGTCGGTGCCGTCGTGATACGTGACGCTCTTCGTCCAGTTCACGAAGTCTTCCTTCTCCGCGTTCGGCTTCTGCGTGAACAGGTTGTAGGCGATCCGCACCGTCATCTCGCCCGCGTCGTGCAGCTTGCGGATCACTGCGTAATCGTCGGGATAATTCTGCGAGCCGCCGCCCGCATCGATCACGCCCGTCACGCCGAGCCGGTTCAGCTCGCGCATGAAATGGCGCGTCGAGTTGTACTGGTAGTCGAACGGCAGCTTCGGCCCCTTCGCGAGCGTCGCGTAGAGGATCGTCGCGTTCGGGTTCGCCAGCAGCAGCCCGGTCGGGTTGCCCGCGTCGTCGCGCAGGATCGTGCCGCCCGGCGGCTCGGGCGTGTCCTTCGTATAGCCGACCACCCGCAATGCAGCCGCGTTCAGCAGCGCGCGGTCGTACAGGTGCAGGATGAACACCGGCGTATCGGGCGCCACCGCATTGAGTTCGTCGATCGTCGGCAGGCGCTTCTCCGCGAACTGATGCTCGGTGAAGCCGCCGACCACGCGCACCCACTGCGGCGCGGGCGTGATCGCGACCTGGCGCTTGAGCATCTCCATCGCGACGGCGAGCGAACGCACGCCGTCCCAGCGCAGCTCGAGGTTGTAGTTCAGGCCGCCGCGAATCACGTGCGTGTGGTTGTCGATCAGGCCCGGCAGCACGGTGCGGCCGTCGAGGTCGACGACCTTCGTCGCGCGACCCGCGAGCGGCACGACGTCCGCGTTGCCGCCGACCGCGACGAAGCGGCCGTCCTTGATCGCGACGGCCGTCGCGACCGGGTTCGCACGATCGAGCGTCGTGATGCGCCCGTTGTGCAGGATGAGATCGGGTTGAGTATCGGTTGCGCTCATGAAGTGTCCTCGATGCGGTCAGAAGCCGAGCCAGTGACGAACCGGCGCGATCGCCTGTGCGCCGATCAGCATGCCGCCCAGGCCGACCAGCGCGATCAGCGGCGGTGCCGGCGAGCGCACCTTGATCACGCTGTATACGACGCCGATCAGCACGCCGGCGCCCAACGAAATTAGATAAGATTCCATAACGATTTTTCTCCCGGCCGGATTAGAATCACCTGCATCGCGCGTTCCGCCTTCGCGGCACATCGCATCCGTTTCGCTTCCCTGCCATTCATTCCGACCATGCAACACCTTCCTGATCTCGAAGCCTGGGCCATCTTCGCGCGCGTCGCGGAGACCGGCTCGTTCGCGAAAGCCGCCGACCTGCTCGGCGTGTCGCAGCCGACCGTGTCGAAGGCGATCGCGCGCCTCGAAAAGCGCCTCGGCGCGATGCTGCTGTACCGCACGTCGCGCAAGCTGTCGCTCACGCCGACCGGCGAACTGCTGCGCGACCGCGCGATCCGCCTGCTTGCCGACGCCGAGCTGATCGAGAACGAAGCGTCCGCGCAGGCGCTCGAACCACACGGCCTCGTTCGCGTGAATGCGCCGATGTCGTTCGGGCTGCGCCACCTGTCGCCGGTGCTGCCCGCATTTCTCGAGCGCTATCCGCGCGTCGACATCGACCTCGTGCTCACCGATCACATCGTCGACATCGTGTCCGGCGGCTTCGACGTCGCCATCCGCATCGCCGAGCTCAACGATTCGTCGCTGCGCTCGCGCCGCCTCTGCGCGGTGCGCCGGCCGCTCGTCGCGGCGCCGGCCTACCTCGACCGGCGCGGCCGCCCCGCGCACCCGCGCGACATCGACCAGCACGTGTGCCTCACCTACACGAACCTGCCGACACCCGAGCACTGGCGCTTCCGTCACCCGGCCTCGGGCGAGGAAGTCGGCGTGTCCGTGCACGGACGCATCCGCACCAACAACGCGGACGTGATCCTTCCCGCGCTCGTCGCGGGTCACGGCCTGGCGCTGCAGCCCGAGTTCCTCGTGTGGGAGGCGATGCAGCGCGGCGAGCTCGAGGAAGTGATGAGCGACTGGAAGATCGCCGACATCAACGTGAACCTCGTCACGCCGCCCGGCATGCTGCGCGCCGCGCGCGTGACGGTACTGCTCGACTTCCTCGCGGAACACTTCTCGCACGCGCCGTGGGCATTGCCGGCAGCCTGAATGCGTGGCGGCCGATGACAGGCGATCGCCGCATCCCCCGCGGCGATCGCATCCGGCAGCCCGTTACTTCGCCGGCACCGGCGCGAGCGACTCGTGCGGCGTCGCGGTGCGCTGTGCGGCCTTGTGGACCATCGTGTAGGCGTAGTCGACCCCCATCCCGTACGCGCCCGAGTGCTCCTTCACGAGCGCCATCACCGCGTCGTACGTCTCGCGGCGCGCCCAGTCGCGCTGCCACTCGAGCACGACCTGCTGCCACGTGACGGGCACGACACCGGCCTGCACCATCCGCTGCATCGCGAAGTCGTGCGCGGCCTGCGACGTGCCGCCCGACGCGTCGGCCACCATGTAGATCTCGTAGTCGCCTTCGAGCATCGCGCACAGCGCGAACGTCGTATTGCAGACCTCGGTCCACAGGCCCGAGACGATCACCTTCTTGCGGCCGTTCGCGGCCAGCGCATCGCGTACCTTCTGGTCGTCCCACGAGTTCATCGACGTGCGTTCGAGCGTCTTCTGGTTCGGGAACACGTCGAGCAGTTCGGGATAGCTGTAGCCCGAGAAGCTGTCGCTTTCGACCGTCGTGATCGTGGTCGGAATGTCAAAGACCTTCGCGGCCTTCGCGAGCCCGACGACGTTGTTCTTCAGCGTCTGGCGATCGATCGACTGCACGCCGAACGCCATCTGCGGCTGCTGGTCGATGAAGATCAGCTGGCTGTTCTGCGGTGTCAGTACTTCGAGTTTCGGATTGCTCATGGCGCAAGGTGTCCTGTGAACGAAAAAAGGGAGGCCTGCCTCGGCCGTGAAAACGGGAGGAGCCGGAGATGCGTCGGTGCCGGATCGTCATCCGGCCCGAACATTTAATCCGCAAACGCGCGGCGCGAACACCCAAGAAATGGAATCGGTCCGATTCCGCAATCGATGCCCGATCCGGGCGACCCGCCCTTTTTTTCTTCATGTAAACCCGATACGCTTTCAAGACCTTGACGACGCGCGACGCGCCTTCGTCGGCCATCACGGGATGCCCACCATGAAACCGTATTTCCTGTCACTGCTCGCCGGCATCCTCGCCGGCGTCATCTACGGCGCACTCGGCGTGAACTCGCCGGCGCCGCCGATCATCGCGCTCACCGGCCTGCTCGGCATGCTGGCCGGCGAACAGATCCTGCCGGTCGCGCGCCGGATGCTGTCCGGCCATCGGCTGAACACCGCATGGCGCGACGCACAGTGCAGCCAGCACATGTTCGGCGCGCTGCCGGGCGGCACGACGAACGACCGCAAGCCGTCGTGACGACTCCCTTCCCTGCCGGCCGCGCATGACCAACGTCGAACTGTTCCATTACCTGCTGTTGTTGATCTGCGGTGCGGGCGCGCTCACGTGGCTCGCCGAGCGCATCTCGATTCCACCGGCCGTCGTGCTGCTGCTCGGCGGCTGCGCGATCGCGATCGCCGGCAAGCGCGTGCCCGACATGGACCCGGCGCTGCTGCTCGCGGCCGTCCTGCCGCCGCTGCTGATGTCGAGCGGGTTCTACACCGCGTGGAAGGAGTTCCGGGAGCAACTCGCATCGATCGCGTCGCTCGCGCTCGGCGCGGTGGCGTTCACGACCGTCGCGGTCGCACTCGCCGTGCATGCCGCGAACCCCGATCTGCCCTGGGCCGCGTGCTTCACACTCGGCGCGATCGTGTCGCCGCCGGACGCGGTCGCCGCGAAGGCGATCCTGCAGCGCCACCCGCTGCCCGCGCGGCTCGTCGCGGTGCTCGAGGGCGAAAGCCTCGTCAACGACGCGTCGGGCCTGCTGCTGTACCAGATGGCCGTCTCGGCCGCGCTCGCCGTGTCGATCACGGCCGCGAGCGCCACCGGCCTGTTCTTCTCGCTCACGCTGATCGGCATCGCGGTCGGCCTCGCCTGCGGGCATGCGATGTGCTGGGTGCTGCCGCGCCTGCGCGACCCGATGCTCGGCATCGTCGTGACCTTCGCGATGGCGTGGGGCAGCTATGGCGTCGCGGAAGCCGTCGACGGCTCGGGCGTGCTGTCGGTCGTCACCTGCGGCCTGGTGCTCGGCGTGCGCCAGCACCGCGTGTTCGACGCCGACATGCGGATCAAGGCAAAGGCGACGTGGGAAGCGATCGTGTTCGTGCTCGACGCGCTCGTGTTCATCCTGATCGGTCTCGCGGTGCACGCGATCCTCGCGCGCGTGAACCACGAAGGCGCGGTGCTGATGGCCGGCCTGCGCGTCGCGCTGCCCGCCACCGCCGCCGCGATCGGCGCGCGCGTCGTGTGGGTATTCGCCGCGATGTGGCTGCCGGGCCGCCTGCGCGCGCCGCGCGCCGGGCATGCGCCGTGGTCGTGGCGCGAGGCCGTCGTGCTCGGCTGGTCGGGCATGCGCGGCGTCGTGAGTCTCGCGGCCGCGGTCGCGCTGCCGGCCAACTTCCCCGGCCGCGACCTGATCCTGTTCAGCACGTTCCTGCTGATCATCGCGACGCTCGTCGTGCAAGGCGGCACGCTTGCGCCGCTGATCCGCGTGCTGAAGCTGCGCCCGGCCGCGCGCCGCACGATGTCCGAGCATGCGGTGCGCGCGCACACCTTCGGCGCGGCGCTCGCCGAGCTCGACGCACGCGAGCAGCGCGGGTCGGATCTCGAGCGTCCGTCGCTCGACCGCCTGCTCGCCGAATACCGCAACCGCGTCACGTTCAACGAACGCGCGCACCGGCAAGGCGCCGAGCCCGCCGGCGTGCGCACGCGCATGCTGCGCGTGGAGCTCGAACTCGTCGGCGTGTCGCGCGGCGCGCTGCTCGACCTGCACCGCGACGGCAAGGTCGACGACGCGGTGCTGCACCGCATAGAATCGGAGCTCGATTTCGAGGAACTGCGGCTGCAGCGGCTGCTCGAACCGTAACGCCCGGCCGGCCACGCCGCCGGCCCGCCCCCTTTCCCCACCTGGAACTGCAATGAGCGAACTGTCCGTCGAAGCGAGCATCGGCTCGGTCGATTACCTCGTCCACTTCAGCGATGGCGTCCATCAGTGGCGTGCCGACGAACCGGCTGCGCTCGGCGGCGGCGACGCGGCGCCGACACCCGTCGCGCTGCTGTTGTCGAGCCTCGGCGCGTGCACCGCGATCACGCTGAAGATGTACGCGCAACGCAAGGGCTGGCCGCTCGCCGAAGTGCACGTGAAGCTCGCGCACGAATCGGGCGGCGCGGGCAGCACGATCGTGCGCCGCATCACGCTCGACGGCGACCTGACCGACGAGCAGCGCGACCGCCTGCTGCAGATCGCGAACGCGTGCCCGGTCCACAAGATCCTCACGCACCCGATCACGATCGACACGGCGATCGCCTGATCGCCTGTCGCACCGACCACGAGCATCCCCCCACCATGTCCGCCTCGATCAAGACCCTGCTCACGCCGCGCGAAAGCGACATCGGCAACCTCGTCGTGCGCCGCGTGCTGCCCGCGCGCGCCGCGCGCCTCGTCGGCCCGTTCATCTTCTTCGACGAAATGGGCCCGGCCGTGCTGCCGGGCGGCCGCGGCATCGACGTACTGCCGCATCCGCACATCGGGCTCGCGACGGTCACCTACCTGTTCGACGGCTCGCTGATGCATCACGACAGCCTCGGCTTCCGGCAAAAGATCGTGCCGGGCGACGTGAACTGGATGACGGCCGGTCGCGGCATCGTGCATTCGGAACGCTCGCCCGACGAGGATCGGCCGCGCGAGCAGCCGGTCCACGGGATCCAGACCTGGGTCGCGCTGCCGGTCGAACATGAAGACACCGCGCCCGCGTTCGTGCACCACGCGGCCGACACGCTGCCGTCGTTCACGCGCGACGGCGCGAACGTGCGCGTGATCGCGGGCACCGCGTTCGGGCTGGCGTCGCCGGTCGCCGTATTCTCGCCGACGCTTTATGCGTATGCGGAATTCACGCCGGGCGGCCGGCTCGCGCTCGATGCGGAGCATGACGAGCGCGGCGTCTATCTCGTCGACGGCGATCTCACCGTCGACGGCACGCCGCTCGCCGCGGCGACGATGGCCGTGCTCGAACCGGGCGCGACCGTCGCGCTCGCGAGCGCGAACGGCGCGCGCGTGATGCTGCTCGGCGGTGCGCACCTGCCGGGCGAGCGTTTCATCGAATGGAATTTCGTCTCGAGCGCGCGCGCGAAGATCGATGCGGCCCGCGCGGCATGGGCCGATCAAACCTTCGGCAAGGTGCCGGGCGAGGAACACGAATGGACGCGCCAGCCGGCGCGCAAGGCGCAATAGGCAGGATCGGCAGGACCGCCTGAGAGGAAGCGACGGCCGGCACCCACGCCGGCCGTCTTGCGTTTACGGCTTCAATCCCATCAGCTTCGCCAGCGTCGGCCAGCGATCGAGCGATTCGACGAACGCGCGCCGCGCCTGCTCGTCGACATACCGTTCGGGATCGAGCGCGGGCAGGTGCCGCGACAGACCGATCACGTCGTTGGGTTGCGACAGGCGATCGTCGTCGCCGTCGCCGGGAAGGATTAGTGTTCGTCGATCCATACGCCGTCCGGAGTTTTCACCGCGTAACCCGCGGCCGTCTGCATCGTCACCGTGCCCTCGTTTTCGCCGACCATGCGCGTGCGCGGCAGGTCCGCCGCGTATTGCGCGAGCGTCGTGCCCGGCTTGAACGGGCTGTTCGACACCAGGTTCGACAGCAACTGCGCGAGCGCGAGGAAGCTGGTCGGCTGGTCGATCACGGTCGTTGCCCCATGGTTGCCGGCGAAACCGACGAGCCGCACACCGACCGGGCCGTGTACGATGCGCGGCGTCGGGATTTCGCGCAGGCCTGCAATCTGATTCTCGTCGCCGCGCAGCGCGGCGCCGTGCTCGGGCACGAACACGATCACCGCGCGGCGGCCCGATTGCGCGATCAGGTCGGCGAGCCGGTCGAAGTCGGTCATCAGCTTCGTCGCGCGCTGCGGATACGAGTCGATGCTCGTCAGCGCGCTGCCGACGACACGGTTGCCGTCATGCAGGCTGATCGTGTTGTAGTACAGCGCGACGGGCCCCGGCACCGACGCGCGCTGCGCGTACCAGTTCGCGAGCGTCGAATAGTCCTCCTTGATCGGCGAGCCGTCGAACGCGTGCATCGCGACGGGTGCGGCCGCGTTCGAGATCATCGGCGCATCGGCCACGCCGATGTTGTCGTGAATCACCTGCAGGAAGTTGTCGAAATGGCCGTCGTGGTTCAGCAGCGACTGCACCGAGTAGCCGGCGCGCGCCAGTTGCGAGAACAGGTAGCACTGCTGCGGCGCGGGCTTGTACAGGTCCGCGTGCGCCTCCTGCCCGCAGCTCGCGCGCAGCACGCGGATCGCCGCCGGGCCGCTGTAGCTCGCGGCCGTGCTGAAGTTCGTGAACAGGTAGTCGAAGTGGCTCAGCATCGGATGGTTGCGCACCTTCGCCGCATCGAGATCGTCCCACGACAGCGAGCAGATGTGCAGCACGATCACGTCGAACTGCGTGGCCGGATCCTGGCCGAGATGGCCGAACGCCACCTGCCGCTGCGACTCCTGGGCGCGGAACGTCGCCAGCGCCGCGTTGTGATCCTCGGGCTGGTCGGCGCGCGTGGCGCCCGTCGCGTTCGCCTGCTGCGGGGCCGGCGCGACGACGCGCGCCATCAGCCCGCTGCCGGCCTGCCACAGCGGCATCGCGATCAGCACGGCCAGCACGAACGTCGCGACGCGCAGCCAGCGGTTCACGATGAAATAGACGATCAGCGCGCCGGCGACCGTCAGCACCAGCAACGGCGGCAGCAGGCGCGGCAGCAATTCCATCCAGTAGTCGAAACGGAACGTGCTCACTTCGCGCGCGGCCTCGACGAGGCGCGCGAGCGGCGGCGCGTGCATCTCGCGCGCGAGCAGCGGCACCGCGATCGCGATCGCCGCGATCTGCCGCACGATGCGCCACGCGCGCCGCCGGATCGGCGCGCTCGCCGCGAGCGCCACCGCGAACGCGAGGTTCGCGAGCCAGAACGGCTGCAGGTGCCCGGTCGCGAACAGCGCGAACTTCAGGATGAAATACAGATTCCAGAACGTCATCTAAACCACTCCATGATGGGCGCCGCGTCAGTCGCGCGCCCGATCGAGTTTCGGCGCCAGCGTCGCCTGCACGCCGCGCGCCGCGCCCTTCCACATCCGCACGTAGCCGTCCAGCCCGATCCGCAGCACTTCCTTCAGCCCGCCGAGCGGCGTGTCGAGGCGCTCGCCTTCATGCCAGTCGAGCCACGCATCGGCGCGGCCGAACGTGCACTGCACGAGCTGGCGCTCCTGTTCGAGCGTCAGTGCCTCGAAGCTCACGCCGACGTGCGTCGGCGTCACGCGGGTCACGCGCACCGGGAACGGAAACGCCCGATCGCCGCGCGTCACGCACACCGTCAGCGTGTCGCCGACGGCGAGCGGCAGCCCCGGCACGGCTTCGAGGCCGAGGCCGCCGGTCGAGTAGTCGCTCGTGAAGCACGCGGCCGTCGACCCGTCGGCCAGCAGCAGCATGGCCGGCACGCGCATCGCGATCCGGTGCGTGACGCGCACCTGCTTGGTCTCGCGCGCGACGGCCAGCGCGGCGCCGAGCATCGCGAGGTTGTACACGGTCCAACCGAGCGTGATCAGGATCGTCGACGCCTCGTCGCCCTGGTCGGCCGCCAGCCGCCACAGGCCGGCCAGGATCGCGAGCACGTTCAGCCCGAACAGCACCAGATACGGCTTCGACGTCGACCAGTCGACGTAGCCCTCGTCGATCTTGCCGCCCTTGTCGGTCACGTTGAACTTGCCGTGCTTCGGGCTGAAGAACGCGACGGTGGTCGGCAGCGCGATGTACCACGCGAGCACCGATTCGTAGACCTCGGCCCAGAACGAATGGCGGAAACGCCCCTGCATCCGCGAGTTCGCGACGTTCGCGAGCACGAGGTACGGGATCACGTAGCTCGCGAGCGCGAGCGACGACGCGTTGATGAAGTACAGGTGGAAGAACAGGTACGCGAGCGGGATCGTCAGGAACACCAGCCGCGGAATCCCGTAGAAGAAGTGCAGCATCGCGTTGCCGTAGCAGATCCGCTGGATCAGGCCGAGCCCGCGCCCGAGGAACGGGTTGTCGATGCGGAAGATCTGCGCCATCCCGCGTGCCCAGCGCGTGCGCTGCTTCACGTGGCCCGCGAGGCTTTCGGTCGCGAGGCCGGCCGCCTGCACGGTCGGCAGGTACGCCGACGTGTAGCCGCGCCGGTGCAGCTTGAGCGCCGTGTGCGCATCCTCGGTCACGGTCTCGACCGCGACGCCGCCGACCTCCTCCAGCGCGCTGCGCTTGAGCACCGCGCACGAGCCGCAGAAGAACGTCGCGTTCCACAGGTCGTTGCCCGACTGCACGAGCCCGTAGAACAGGTTGCCCTCGTTCGGGATCTCGCGGAACGTGCCGAGGTTGCGCTCGAACGGATCAGGCGAGAAGAAATGGTGCGGCGTCTGCACGAGCGCGCACTTCGGGTCGCGCAGGAACACGCCCATCGTCGTCTGCAGGAACGAGCGCGTCGGCACGTGATCGCAATCGAAGATCGCGATGTATTCGCCGTGCGTCTTCGGCAGCGCGCGGTTGATGTTGCCGGCCTTCGCGTGACGGTTGTCGTCGCGCGTCAGGTAGTCGATGCCGGCCTCGGCCGCGAACGCCGCGAACTCGGGGCGCCGGCCGTCGTCGAGCAGGTACACGCGCAGCTTCGCCGTCGGCCAGTCGATGCTCTGCGCGGCGAACACGGTCGGCTTCACGACCGACAGCGGCTCGTTGTAGGTCGGGATATAGACGTCGACGGTCGGCCAGGTGTCGGGGTCGTCGGGCAGCGGCACGATCGGCCGGTCGAGCGGCCACGCGGTCTGCACGAAGCCGAGCAGCAGGATCATCCACGTATAGGCTTCGGCGCCGTACAGCAGGTAGCCGGCGACGGCCTCGACCGGGCTGCGGAAGTCGAGCGTCTGCGTCGTGCGCCACCACACGTAGCGCACCGTCGCGAGCAGCGCGAGCGATGCGAGCGCGAGCGTCGGCAGATGGCCGGGCAGACGGCGCAGCATGAGCGCCAGCACCGCGACGATCGCGAAGAAGGCGAACTGCGCGCCGGGCATCAGCGGCGACATCCCGGCCGCGGCCCACAGCACCGCGCCGGCCACCAGCAGCAGCGGCGCGAGCCAGCCGCGCCGGCCGACGCCGTTCGCGCGCGCATCGAGCCAGCCGCCCCAGCGTGCCCACGGCAGACGATCGAGCAGCGCGTTGATGCGCCGGCCGACCGCGCGGACGGCCACGTAAGCGGGCACGACGGTCTTGTCGAACCATGCGAGCGGATCGCGCGCGGGCCGGCCGTCGGCCGCGCGCGGCGCACGCACGATCGCGCGCCACAGCCATTCGCGCGGGCTCAACGGCTGCAGCACGCCCCAGTCGTGCGCGAGCCGCAGGAACGCGATGCGCACCCAGCGGCGCACGTGATCGGGCCGGCCCGGCGGCGGTGCGTGGAAAAACAGCCGCACGAGCCAGTCGACCAGTGTGCGCTCGGCCGGCAGGCCGATGCCGCGCGCGCACCAGTCGGCCGCACGGCGGCCGAGCGTGCGCAACCGCTGCGCGCGCGCGGGCTTCATCGCGCCGCTCCGGTGCGGCCCGCGGCAACGGCCGTCAGCCACGCATGGACCCAGTTCGCGACGCCGTTCAGGTCGTGCGACGCCTGCGAATACGGCGCGTCGTCGAAAATCCAGCTGCCGCGCGCGAGCGCCTCGGGCACGGCCGCGTCGACGTGGATCCGCTGTTCGAGCATCGACGCCGGCCCGGCGACCGCGCGCAGCATCGCGAGCGCGTCGCGCTGCATGTCGCGTGCCGGATTCAGCCGATTCACGACGATCTGCAGCTCACCGGTGCCGGCCCGCAGCGCACCGAGCCGCGCGGCCGTCGTCGCGCAAGCGGCCGGCTCCGGCGGCACGACGACGAGCGTCAGGTCCGCGCGGCGAATCGCCTGCTCGGCCTGCGGCGACGGATAGCGCGCGGTGTCGACCAGCACCACGCCGTCGGCCGGCAGCGCGATCTCGTCCAGTGCGCGCGACAGCCATGCGGGATCCGCCGCGAGCCGCGCATCGCATGCGGCTGCGTCGACCGCATCGACTTGCCCGTACGGCACGAACAGCACGCCGTCGGCATTGCGCCACGTGTGCGCGTGCCACGGTTCGGCGCCGCCGAGCACGCTTTGCGCGAGGCCGTGTTCGGCCAGCGTGTCGAGGCCGAGCGTCGCGCCCATCAGGTTCTGCGCATCGAATTCCACGGCGACGACCGGCCGGCCGCGGCGCGCGAGCAGCACCGCAAGTGCGGCGGCAAGCGTCGTGCGGCCCGCGCCGCCGGTCGTCGACGTAATGGCGATCGTCTTCATCGGGCCGCCTTGTCGCCGCCCTCGGCGCCGGGCAGCAACCGGCCGCGCAACGCGACCGGCACGAGCTCGCACGGCACGGCGTCGCGCCGGTCGATCCCGCGCGGCGCCTGAAAGCCGCGGCCGACGCCGAGGTGCTGCGCAATGATCCACACCGGCACCGCGATCACGATGCCGACGATGAAACCGATGACGAGTACGGCAATCATGCGCGCTCCTGCTTGCGCAGCGGCATCGCGCTGCGGGTAGCGCCGCGCGCACGCGCGGCGGGAATGACGGGATGCGGCGCCGGTGCGTCGACGGCATCGGGCGCCGGCGTCGCGCCGATCGCCTCGAGCGCGACGATCGCATCGATTGCATCGATCGCCTCGCTCGCCTCGGCGGGCGTCTCGCCGGGACCGGCATCCGCGAGCGGCGTGCGCGCGCCGTTGGCCGGGTGCGTTGCCGCGAACAGGTCGCTGTAGTCGGCGATCGGCGCACGCCGGTTCTCTGCTTTCAGCGCATCGAGCTCAGTGTCGATGCTGCCCTTTCCGAGGCATACGACGCGATCGGACAGCGTGTCGACCGGCACGTCGAAGATCCGCGCGAGCGCATCGTCGGCGTCGGCCGGTTCGCACGCGAACAGGAACACGAACAGATGCCCGGGATCGGCCGTCACGACGTCGCCCGCCCGGCGCGGGCGGCAGTGCCGCAACGCATCGACGTGCGACACGCCCGGCAGCAGCGTGATCTTCGCGAGCGTGTGCGGCAGCGCGAGCACGGCGCCGCGATCGAGCACCGCGCGAATGCGCAGGCAGAATGCGCCGACCGGCAGATAGCCGAGCACCGAATCGCCGAGCGCGGCCGCGAGCGCCGCGCGATAGTCGGGTGCGACCGGCCGCGCGTAGAGCTGGCCGCGCAGCGCGTGCACGGCCGCCTGCATCCGCGAGACCGGCAAGTCGCGCGCGACCACGCGGTTCGCGCCGACGCTCAGCACGAGCATCTCGAACTGCTGGCGCAGCACTTCGCCGCGCTCGACGACCGCGATCTTCAGCGCGCCGCCGCATTGCCGGCGCAATGCATGCACGTCCGCGCACAACGCCTCGAGCTGCGCATGCGAGCGGAACGCGAGCACCGCGGTCGCGGCTTGGGCACGGGCGCAGGCCGCGACGACGGCCGCGTTGTCTTCGACGATTTCCCAGTCGGCGGGCAGGCGATTCGTGCCGTCGAGCACCGCGCGGCTGACGATGACACGGTCCTCGTCGCTCGCGAGCTTCATCCGGTATGCCGGTTCGGTCGCGCCGCCGTCGATGCTCGCGGACAGCCGGCCGCCGGGCGCGAAGCGCAGCGGCCGCACTTCACCGGCCGCGAGCGTGTCGCCCGCACGCCAGAAATCGACGATCCACAGCAGCTCGCCATGCGTGCGCTGCAACTGCGCGACGCCCGAGCAGATACCGTGGAAGCCGCTGCGCGGTGTGCGGTCCGCATCGCGCACGAGCGGCGCATCGTCGGTGCGCGCGTCGTCGCCCGCCCGCGCGGCCTCCGGGTCGAGCAGCAGCACGAGCGCGAGGCGGTGCGTACGGCACCAGTCGGCCAGTGCGCGGGCTTCATCCGCGAGCGCGACCGGATCGTCCCAGCTGAACCAGCGCTGGGCGCCTTCCACGAAATACAGCGAACGCGCGCGAAAACCGTAGCGCCGCATCGCGCGCAGGCCGCCGGTCAGCCGCGCGAACGGGCCCGGCGCCGCGCGGCGCGGCGCGCCGGCGCCGAGACCGTCGTCGGCCGCCTCGGCCGCCGGCGGCATCGCCAGCACGTTCAGGTTGCGCGGCCAGCCGGCCGGCTGCACGCCGCCCGCGAAGCCGAACGATGCCATCTGGTCGGCGACGCGGGCCGCGTCGCGCGCGAGCACGACCGTCACATCGCGCGTGCGTGCCTGCCGCGCGCTTTCCCAGACAAGCGCATCGCATGCCGGCGTGCCGCCGGCCGCGTAGATCGCGTACAGGCCCCCCGCCTCCAGTTGCGTCCATGCATCGGGCAGGCCGTCGATCGCAAGCCGGCTCAGCGTGCCGACGCGGCCGCCGGCCGGCCCCATGCGCAGCAGCGCGCGCAGGTGGCCCAGCAGACCGGCAACGCCGGGCGCGGGACGGGTGGCATCGATTTCCGTATTCACGACGTTCCCCTAGTAATCCGAATAAAGCCGCACCGGCGTCGGCGTGACCAGCCAGCTGCGCTGCGCGCGCGCATCGAATGCATAGCGCAGGTACACGAGCGCCGAGCTCGGCGCGTAGTCGTGCGACCGGTCGACATGCAGTTGCGCGCCGACACTCAGGTGCGGGTTCACGCGGTACTCGGCGATGCCGTTGAAGCCGTACGAGAACGACACGCCGCGCGTCGAGCTGCCCGCGTACACGAACCCGGCCGCGACCTGCGCGGCCCGCTGGCCCGAGAACGTCGGGTAGTACAGCGAATCCTTCTCGAAGCTGTTCGAGATCCCGCCCGTGAAGGTCAGGTCCCACGACAGCGCGTCGTACCGCCCCGCCCATTCGATCGGCACGCCGAGCGACAGGTAGCGTTGCGGGCTGTAGTAGCCGCCCTGCCCGTACGTGTAGTAGCGCAGGTTCTGCGCGTAGTGCCACGCATTGCCGACGAGGCCGGTGCTGACCTTCATCGTCGCGCGTTCGTACACGGGCACCGTGAAGCCGGTGCGCAGCGTGACTTCCGCGTTGCGTTCGACGTTGCGGCCGGACAGCACCCCCGCGCCGAGTTCCGCGAACAGGTTCGTGCGGCCGACGTCGACCGACGCGCGCAGGTTCACGCCGTCGCGGCGCACGCCGCCCCAGACCGCGCCCGTCCATGGGTCGCGCATCCCCGCATACGACAGCACGCTGCTCGTTTCCGGCCGCCGCGACGCATTCACGCTGAAGCTTGCCGGGCCCGCGTCGAAGCGGTAGCGCACGCCGCCGACGAGGTAGTGCACGGGGAAGCCGAGCGGCGACGTGCCGAGGTCGAAGCGCCATGCGTCCGACAGATAACCGGCGCCGAGCGCGACGCCCGTCGTCGACTGGTGCAGCGAACCCGGCGGATTCGCGAGCAGCGCGGCAGCCGACGGATTCGTCTGGAACGGCGGCGGCAGTCCGCCCGAGGCCTTGAGCGCCGCGTAGGTGCCGAACGTCTTCAGCGCATACGCATCCGGGTCGCTCGTATCGAGCGTGCCCGGGTCGAGATGCACGGTATCGATCTGCGCGAACACGTGCCCGTCGTAGCGGACCGGCATCTGCAGATAGATCGGCACCTGCTGGGCGCGATACGACGAGACGCCTTCGTCGCCCGACTTGTACGCGGGCGTCCAGCCGGTCTCGATTTCGGGATTGCGCCGCTGTTCGAGCTCCGCGAACGCGGCCCGCGCGGGCGTCAGGCCGTCGCGGCCCGGGCTCACGCCCGTCGCGCGTTCCTGCGACTGCGACAGCCGGTACAGCGACGCCGCGTCGTCGTAGCGGCCCTGCGCCTCGGCCACGCGCCCGGCCGCGACCGTCACGTCGGCGCGCGCCGGATACGCGGCGTGCAGCCGGTCCGTCACCTGCGCGGCTTCGTCCGGGCGGCGCAGCGCGTTCAGGCGGCGCACGGCCGACAGTTGCGTGTCGACGTCGTCGTCCGGCGTACGCGCGAGCACGGCCTGGACGCGCGCCAGCGCGGCGGCCCGGTTGCCGCTGTCCTCGTCGATCCGTGCGAGCGCGAGCTGCGTATCGGCGTCGTCCGGCGTGCGCGCGACGACCGGCGCGAGCGCGTCGCGCGCGGCGCCGTAATGGCCCTGCGCGCGTTCGAGATCGGCCAGCTCGAGCGCGTGACGCTTGTCCGCTCGGCCGGCCGGACTCGCACGATCGAGCAGCGTGCGCGCCCGTGCATAGTCCTGCCGCGCGATCGCTTCGTCGGTCTGCCGCAGCACGAGCCGCAGCGACTGGTCCTCGATCCGCGCGGTCTGCGCCGGGGTCAGCGACGCTTCGCGCCGCAACGTGTCGAGCCACGCGGCGAGCGCGTCGTCACGCCCCGCGCTGCCGAGCAGATCGCCGTAACGCAGCCGCACGTCGGCATCGGCTTCGCGCGGATGCGCGACGATCCAGTCGTGCAGCAGCGCGAGGCCGCGTTCGGGTTCGCCCGCGTCGATCCACTGGGCGCCGATCGCGGCGAGCATGTCGGGATCGTCCGGCGCGCTCGCCTGCGCGTGCGCGAGCGACGCGGCGAACGCCGCGCGGTCGCCGCGCGCGAGCGTACCGCGTGCGTCGGCCAGCGCATGTTCGGCGTCGAGCTTGCGCGCGAGCGCGCGCATTCCGTCCGAACGGTGCGCGTCGTCGACCGGGGCCAGCGCGGCCTGCGCGCCCGCGACATCGTCGAGCGAATTGCGGTACAACGCGATCGCGTAGCGCATCTCCGGCGTATCGCCCTGCGCGAGCCCGTCGTCCATCACCGTGCGGCCGAGCTGCGGCAACCCCATGTCGCGATAGAGGCGCGCGAGCGCGAAGCGCGTCCACGGCGCGTCGGGCGCCGCACGCACGGCCGCCTCGTAGCGTTGCGCGGCCGGGCCGCGTTCGCCCTTGTCGGCCAATGCGCGCGCCTGGTTCGCGAGCAGGTCGGCCCGCAGGCCGTCGAGCGCGCGGCGATCGTCGCGGCCCGTCACGCGACCTTGCAGCGCGTCGAGCAGCGGGCCGACCCGGTCCGCGCGGCCGGTGTTTTCATACAACGTGGCCGTGCCGCGCACGGCCGACAGCGCCGGCGAACGTGCCGCCAGCAATTCACGCAGCAACGGCTCCGCGTGCGCCCAGTCGCGCTGCGCGAGCAACGCATCGGCAAGCTGCAGCTTCGCGTCCGGACTGCCCGGCTGCATCGCGAGCGCCGCCCGCGCCGCGCGTTCGGCCTCCTGCGGGCGCCCCGCGTTGGCCGCTTCGCGGCCTTGCGCGAGCAGCCCCCAGAACTGCGCGGTGCGTGCGAGGCCTTGCCATTTCCCGCGTTGATCGGTCGCGCGCGCGGCGGCCTGCGTGAACAGCGCGCGCGCTTCGTCGTGCCGCCCTTCGCGCAGGCGCAACAGGCCGAGGCCGCCGAGCGCGTCCGCGTCGTCCGCTCGCGCACGCGCCGCCCGCGACAGCAGCGGATCGGCCGCGGCCAGGTCGCCGCGCGCGAGCGCCTGCAGCCCGCGCTGCTGCGCGATGTAGTCGGGGTCGCGTTCGAGCCGGCGCTGCGCGTCGCGCTGCCGGTCGAGACCGGCAGCACGGTCGCGGAATTCGGTGTCGTCCGGCGTGAGCGCGAGATACGCATGCAGCGCGTCGAGATACGCGGGATCGTCGCCGGCCGACTGCAGCACGCGGCGCCACAGCGACATCGCCTCGGTATGGTCGGCATCGTCCCGCTTCGCGAGTGACCAGGCGATCCGGTTGGCCTCCGCGCGCGTATCGGCATGCTGGTTCAGCAACCGCGCCAGCGCCATGGCCGCGCTGGTGTCCTGCGGATCGGCCGCGACCCTGCGGCGCAGCGCGGCAAGCGCCGACTCGCGGCCACCCGGCGCATTCGCGCGGATCTCGTAATACTCGGCGCCAAGCGCACCCGACGGCGCGCCGTTCGGAAACAGCGCGACGATCCGCCGCGCGGCTTCGTCGGCGCGGCCGCTGCGCGCGAGCAGGCGAATCTGCGCCATCTCGCCGCGCCCGCTCGTCGCGACACGGTATTCGTCGGCCACGCGCCGCGTGGCGGGCGCATTCGGTGACTGCGCCTGCAGGCGCGCCAGCGACGCCTGCGCGCCTTTCGCGTCGCCGAGCCGCAGCAGCACGCGGACCTGTTCGGCCAGCAGCTCGGGATCGCCCGGCGCGATCAGCAGACCCTTGCGCAGCGCATCGCGCGCGAGATCGTCGCGATGCTTGACGCCCCACATCCGCGCGGTGTCGAGCTGACGCTGCGCGTCGGCCGACGCGGCAGTCGCCGGCGCCGCGGGGTTCGCCATCGCCGTGCCGGATGCGGCGCCCGGCGCCGCCGCGCACATCGACGACGCGAGCCACGCGAATCCCGCGACGTGCGGCGCGGCGCGTTTCAGCGGGCGGCGCACGAGCGGCCTCCCCAGCGGGTGTCGAGCGTGCCGTCCGCGCCGAACCGGTAGCGGCCATCGCGCCAGCCGAGGCCGAACAGCGTCAGCACGCTCGTGTAATAGCCGGGCGCCGACTGCCGCGCGAGCGTATCGACGCGGGCCGCCTGCGCATCGGCAAGCGCGTGCTGGCCGCGCGCATCGAGGAACGGCACGGCCGCCGCCGAAAACCCGCCGTTGCCGTCGTTCGGCCCCGCGACGCCCGTCGTCGTATCGACCTTCTCCGGCGGTGCGCCATGCGCGGCGATATGGTCGGCGAACGGCGCGAAGCGTGCGAGCAGCGGCGCGGCGAGCGGATCGGCACGGTCGAGCATGCCGGCCCACAAATACACGCGGATCGCGTTGTACGCGCTCTCCGCGTGCGTCTGCGGATCGGGGCCGAAGCCCGTGCCCGCGCGATACAGCGCCCAGTCCGGCGAGAAACCCTTCGGCGCCGTGTCGAGCAGCACGCGCCCGGTGCTGGATGCCAGTGCGGCCCAGCGCCGGTCGTCGGGCAGGCGCGCGCCGAGCGCGCGGATCACCTGCGGCGGCGAATAACTCGGATTCACGCGGAACTGGCCGTTGGCGAGCCTGAACCCGGTCGACCCCGGCAGCAGCGTGAGGCCGAGGCCCGGCACGGTCGCCGTCTCGTCGTCGAGCACGCGCTTCGCGAGCAGCGCACCGCGTGCCGTATAGCTGCGCTCGTGCCACAGCCGGCCGGCCTCGACGAGCGCGTACGCGATCCACAGATCGGCGTCCGACGCCGCGTTGGCGTCGAGCACGCGCCACGCGCCGTCGGGCGCGCGGCCCCACAGCCACGCGGGCAGATGCGCGCTCAGGTCGCCCTGCGCGAGGTTGTTCTCGGTCCATGCGAGGATCGTGTCGAACGTGCGCCGGTCGTTCGCGACCAGCGCGAAGAAAAGTCC
Organism: Burkholderia sp. L-4; assembly: GCF_056856535.1. Taxonomy (NCBI): domain Bacteria; kingdom Pseudomonadati; phylum Pseudomonadota; class Betaproteobacteria; order Burkholderiales; family Burkholderiaceae; genus Burkholderia; species Burkholderia sp. L-4. The sequence goes on along the minus strand of NZ_JBXEOX010000001.1, from coordinate 1,522,281 downwards.
ATAGGCCTGCCCCTCCGACACCGTGCGCGAATCGGCCGAGCCGACGTCGATCACGCGGCCGTCGGCCGAGATGAAATCGCGCTTGAACGCATCCCAGCGCGGCCACGCCGCACTGCATCCCGCGCTGGCCGCATCGGTCGCGCCGCCCCCGGCCGCGTGCGCCCGCGCGGCCAGGCCGGCCGCCGCGCACGTCACCGCAACCGCCAGCGCGAGTGTCGCGCCGACACGCCGCGCCGGCCGCGCTGCCCGTCGCTTCGTCATTGCCCGCGCCATCCGTTACATCCCCCGTCGACGCGCGGCGATCCTCTGCAGCACGCTGAACACGCCGAGCGCGAGCAGCAGCCCCGCGACGACGCCCACCGCGCCGAGCACGACCGGATGCCGCGCCGCATGCGTCCAGACACGCGCATACCACGGCACGAAACCGACCACGTAAGGCTCGCCGACCCGCAGGCTGTCGACCTGCCCCGGCCGCACCACCGCGAGGTCGCCCTGCAGCTGCGCGACGAGGCCGGCGTTCTCGAACACGTTGAGCAGATCGCCGAGACGCGGCTGGTCGGTCGCGGTCAGCGCGACGACGCTGCGGCCGTGGCTGCCCGGCAGCTCGAAACCGGCGAGCGCCGCGAGCGGGCCCGTCTGTTCGATATGCGCGCCGCCGTCCGCGAGACCGACGCCGTTGCGCCAGCGCTCCTTCACCGAGAACGCGACGCGCGTCGCGCCGGCGCCGCCCTGCTCGCCGATCGCAAGCGGCAGCGCCGCACGCCAGTGCGCCAGCAACGGCGACGTGGGCGAGCCGTCGATCACGAGCAGGTCCTTGCTGCCCGCCAATGCGGCGACGTCGCCGGGCCGGGCGATCTGCACGCGCAGCGCCGGGAAGCCGGTCCATTCGCCCATGTGGCCGAGCATCGTCAGATAGGCCTCGAGTTCCTGCGGCGACGGCCGGTCGGGCAGCACCACGGCCGTCTGCGACAGGTCGGCGAAGCGCGTGAACGGGAAGCCGCTGTTCGCGAAGAACGCGAGGTTCGGCAGTTGCGCATAGTGGACGAAATGCGAGAAGTCGATCGTCGAATCGGGATCGATCGCCGCGCGCTGCGGCTCGGTCGCCGTGCTCGAGCACAGGCCCGTCTTCTGCGAATCGAGCGTGAAGCGGAACTGCAGCTGGTTGCCGCTGCCGACGCGGAACGCGGGAATGTCGACATCGCTCGTCACGCGCCCTTCCGGCACCGACAGCAGCGGCAGCTGCATGCGGCCGTGCGCGTCCTCGGCATGGGCCGGCCCGAGCCGGTACGACTTCACGAGCTGGTCGTTGATCTCGACGGCGAGCGTCGAGTTGTCCTGCACGGTCGGCGCCGTGTAGCGGTAGCGCAGCGTGATCGGCACGCCCGCGCCGTTCCACGAGTGCAGATCGGCCGGCACGCGCAGGTTCAGCCGGATCGCGTCGGGCGTCGTGCCGCGCACTTCCAGCTGGCGCGGATCGTTGACGAGCTCGCGGAACGTGATCGGCCGGTTCACGGGCAGCCAGCGCGGCGCGTCGTACGGCTTGCGCGGTGCGCCGAGATCGACGTGCGCGACCGTCGCCGTCGGCCCCGACAGCGCCGCACGGCCGAGCACGAGCGCGGCGACCGCGTCGTCGACTTCGGCCGCCGTGCGGCCCGTGACGACCAGCAGCTTGCGCCCCGGCGCGGCCGGGTTGTCGGCGACCGCGAGCAGCGGGCCGTTGACCGGCGGCAGCGCGAGCCCGGCCGGTAGCGTCGCGGCCGTGCCGACCACCACCGCCTGGTCGTCGGCCGGCAGCGCGGACGATACCGGGAAGCGCGCATGCCGGTAATCGGCCAGCGCGCCGAACCACGACGCGAGCACACCCGCGCTGCGCAGCGTCGCCGAATCGGGCGCTGCCGGCAGCACGAACGGCAGCCGCACGCGGCCGTTGTCGCGCCGGTCGAAGAACGGCGCGGGCAGCAGCGCGAGATCGTTCGGCAAGCGCACCGGCGATTCGTCGAGGATCAGTTCGCTCGTCGGACTCACGTCGGCCCACAGCGCCGAGTTCGACGGATCCTCGCAATGGTCGAGCGTGTAGTGCGCGATCAGGCGCAGACCGATCTGGTTGAAATCCGAGAAGTAGCGCGGATCGATCGGAATCTCCTGCGTGACCGTGCGGCCCGCGCGCGCGGCGTCGAACGGGACGGTCGCGATCACCTCGCCGTTCACCGACACCTTCAGGTGCGACATCGGGAAGACCAGCGACGGCGAATACGCGTAGGTCAGGCGCAACCGCGCCCCCGTGACCACGCGGTCGAGCCGCACGCCGGCGTTGATCGTGCGCGCGTCGTCGGCGCCGCGCAGGCGCAGCGGATCGAACGCGCCGAGCGACGCGAACGGCAGATGCACGGTGGTCGCCGGCAAGCCGGCGGACGACGCGCTGGCCACGGCCGGCGCGGCCGCGAGCACCGGAGCGGACGCATCGGCGGGCCCGGCGGCCGACGCGGCGGCCGGCACCGCCGGCATCGGCGCGGCCGACAGCACTGCCGTGTGAAAAGCGCCAACCATGGCGACCGACAGGACGAGCAGCGACGCGGCCGGCTTCATGCGCCCCTCCGTGTCGTCTGGTTGATCCGGTCATCAAGCGCGTCCGAACCGACGCGCGTCAAGCAGCTATGCCCGTGAGTGCACATCCCCACTGCTTCCCCTCATATGGCGACCTGGCCTGATGCATTTATCGAAACGACGCGGCGGATTCTTTAACGGCCGTCGCCGTGCTGCGCGCGCCTGGCACGGGCGCGCGCCCATTCGTCACACTATCTCAAAAATAGGACAAAACTTACGCGAATTCGCGCCGATGAAGCGAAAAAAACCTCAATCGAGTCGGAAATGCTGCACGAGAGGGACGAATGGTAAGAATTGCGCCGTTGTCGCCGGGCGAGCCGAACGGCATACTGCCGGCGCCGTGCGGCTGGCCGGCGGCGGCCCGTGACGGACCGCCCGGGGCACGCCGCCGCGATGCGGCGCGTATGCTACCGCAAACCCGCGACGCCGGATGCGCTTTCTTTGATGGATCACTGACTTGAATCAAATCGTCGATACCGCCACCCCGTCCCCCGACACGCTGCTGCGCATCATCGCGGTGCAGACCGAAATCGCGAAGCTCGGCCTCGACCTCGGCAGCGTGATGGCCTACGTGGCCGAGCAGGTGCCGCAGCTCACGGGCGCGAGCGCCGCCGCGGTCGAGTTCGCCGAGGGCGACGACATGGTGTACCGCGCCGCGTCGGGCACCGCCGCCGGGATGCTCGGCCTGCGGCTGCGCCGCTCGGGCAGCCTGTCGGGCCGGTGCGTGCAGCAAGGCGAACTGCTGCACTGCGTCGATTCGGAAACCGACCCGCGCGTCGATCGCGATGCGTGCCGCCGGGTCGGCCTGCGCTCGATGCTCGTCGTGCCGCTCACGCATGCCGACACGACCGTCGGCGTGCTGAAGGTGATGTCGCCGCACGTCGACGGCTTCTCGCCGGCCGACGCCGGCACGCTGCGGCTGACGGCCGGCCTGATCGCCGCCGCGATGTTCCACGCGGCGCGCAACGAGGCCAACGAGCTGTACCTGCGCGCGACGCACGACGCGCTCACGGGCCTGCCGAACCGCGCGCTGTTCTACGACCGCCTGCGCCAGTCGATGCATATGGCGCTGCGCGCGAACGGCCGGCTCGGCATTCTCAACATCGACATGGACGGGCTGAAGCCGATCAACGACGGGCTCGGCCACCGCGCGGGCGACGCCGCGCTGTGCGAGATCGCCACGCGGATGCAGGGTGCGGTGCGGCGCTCGGACACGGTCGCGCGCATCGGCGGCGACGAATTCGCGGTGATCCTGCCGAACATCGGCACCCGCGACGACGCGCACACGCACAGCGCACGGCTCGCGCGGCAAGTCGGCGAACCGTTCGAATTCGACGGGCATGCGCTGCGGCTGGGCGTCAGCATCGGCGTCGCGATGCTGCCGGACGACGGCACCGACATGACCGCGCTGATCGAGCATGCCGATCGGGCCATGTATGAAGTGAAGCGCACGCGCTCGCGGCGCGCGGCGCACGCTTGACGGGCGGCGGGCGGCGGGCGGCGCTAACCGATCCGCGACACCGCGATCGCGATCCCGACCGCCAGCCACTGCACGATCGCCACGAGCACACCGGCCCGGCACAGCCCGACCGCGCCGCGCACGCGTGCATCGAGCGTACGGCCGGCCTTGGCCGCGTCGATCCAGCCGAGATCGGCGAGCGCGCGGTCGAGCGCCGCGAGCGCGTCGTCGACGGGCCCGTCGCCCGCTGCCGCCCGCGCGAGCGCCGCGAACAGCCGGCGGTCGATCTCGATGCGCACCGTGTACCACAGCGCCACCATCCCCGACCCCGTGCTGACAACGGCCAGCAACACGCGAGCGAGCGTCGCCGGCATCCAGCCCGCCGCGACCCACCAGCCCGCGCCGGCCGCGGCCAGCGCGGCCGCGATCGCCCATGCGCCCGCATCGAGCGCGCCGCGCGCGGCGGCAATCCTGAACGGAGCGGACGGATCGCGCATCACACGCGCCCCGTGCCGCGACGGCGATCGATCCACTGCTGCAGCACGGCCACGCCTTCGTCCGACCACACCGCGTGCGGCCGCACCGCGCGCACCGCGGCCAGCGCGTGGCGCGCGTCTCCCAGCCCGCGCCACGCGGCGAGCCACGCGGCCGCGCACAGCACGCTGCGTCCATAACCGAGCGCGCAGCAGACCAGCACGTCACGCCCTTCCCCGTGCAGGCGTTCGAGCGCCGCGACGGCCTGCGCAAGCTGCGCCGCCGTCGGCGCGAGGAGATCGAGCTGCGGCACGGATGCATACGCGAGCGACGTTTCGTCCGCCGCCCAGCGCGGCATCTCGGCGGTCAAGTCGACCAGCGCGGTGAAACCATGGCGGCGCACGTCGCGCGTCGTCGGCGTACGGCCGATCGACACGCGTTCGTCGATCCGCACGGGCGCCGGCCGGCGCCACGTCCACAGCCGCGAATTGACGAACGCGCCGGCGATCGTCGGCGCGAGCAGCGCGCGGATGAAGACCGGGAGACGTCCATCCGCATCCTTCTGGAAAACGCCGGGCGCGCCGCGCCGGTACGCCCACGCGACACACGCGAGCGCCAGTGCGACCCACCCGGCCGCCAGCGCCCAGCCCGGCGCGCGCGGCACGCACCACAGGGCCGTCCACGCCAGCAGTGCCGCGCCGATCGCATAGCGCCGTGCGAGCGCGCGGCCGGCCGCGCTCGGCGACGCATCGGCGCCCGGCAGCCGGCCCGTCGCATCGCGCAACGGAAACAGGAACAGCGCGAGACAGCCGACGGCCGCACCGGTCGGCACGTCGATCGCGTGATGCTGGTAGGTCGTCAGCACCGACACGCCGATCGACGCGAACCACAGATGCAGCACGGCGCGCGCGACCGTACCGCGCAGGTGCCGCGCATAAACGGCCCACAGCACGACGAGCAGCCCGATATGCAGCGACGGCGCCTGGTTGAACGGCTTGTCGAAGCCCATCAGCAGCGTGAACAGCGCGCCGGCCACGCCGCCCGCGTCGGGCCGCTCGAACCCGAAGCGCAGCGGCCACGCGATGAAACAGGCCACCGACACCAGCTGCACGGTCAGCAGCCGCTTCACGTGATCGAGCAGATCGGCACGGCGCGTCCAGAAGAAGAACGACACCGCATACAGCAGGTCGATCGACCAGTACGGCACGATCGTCCACGGCACGAACGGGATCGCGTGCTCCCAGCCGAACGCGAACGTCGGCACCGCCGCGCGGCGCGCGGCGAGCCAGTTCGCGAAGCCGTACGTCGAGAAGAACACGGCGCCCATCGCCGCGAGCCAGCCCAAGCGCAGCGCGAACGATGCGTCGCGCGCGCCGGCCGCCGGCTCGGCGAGGCCGCCCGCGCCGCCGCCGAGCGCGCTCATGGCGCGTCGACCCGCTGCGCGAGGCTGACCGTGAAGATACCCATCTCGTCGATCCGCTGGTCGAGCTTGCGGAAGCCCGCGCGCGCGACGAGCTCGTCCATCTCGGCCTGCGAGCGGCGGCGCATCACCCAGGTCGCCTCGCCGCGGTGATTGTTCAGCGCCCGCGCGATGAATTCCAGCTGCGGATGCCACGGCTGCCCCGTATAGACGAGATAGCCGCCCGGCGGCACGGCCCGCGCGAGCCCGCGCAGCGAGCGCTCGATCAGCGCGTTCTCGCCGAACAGTTCGTACAGGCCCGACACGATCGCGAGCGTGGGGCGCGGCTCGAGCGTCGCGAGCGACGTCTCGTCGAACGCGTCGCCGCGCTCGAAGCGCGCGATCGGCTCGAGGCCGCGCTGCGCGATCAGGACGCGTCCGGCCTCGACGTTCGGCGGGCTGTAGTCGCGCAGCGTGATGTCGTCCGGCGCCGCGCCGTCGCGCTCGGCGGCCGACGCGATCGCGTCGAGCACGTAGCGCCCGTGGCCGGCCGCGATGTCGACGATCCGCACCGGCGTGCCGTGGCCGCGCAGGCGGCCGATCGCCGCGCCGATCAGTTCCTGCAGATGCACCTTGCGCTGACGGATGCCGACCCAGCCCGGCGAATCGAGGTACGTGCGGTCGATCAGCGCGCCGACGCCGAGCCGCCCCTGCGCACGGTTGCGGTACACGTAGTCGAGCGTCGAGCCCGAATCGAAGCCGAGCCGCAGCCCGAGCGCGATGCCGTCCGACAGCGCGCCGCCGGCTTTCAGCCCGGCGCGCGTCAGCGCCCAGTACGCCCGCGCGAACACGTTCGCGGGCGGCCGGCCAAGCGCCGCGTATTCGTCGTGGAACGCGCCGCGCCGATCGGCGTCGGCGAGCGACACGCGCGGGCTCGGCGCGTCGAACTCGCGCAGCACGAACGCACGCAGCGGCGCGAGCGCCTGTGCGCGGTCGCGTTCACCGAGCGTGTCGTGATAGAAACCCGGCAGCACGATGCGCTCCTTGCGCGCCGACCCGAGCCGTTCGAAGAAGCGGTCCTGCGGGCCGCGATGCACGACCCAGTCGGCGCCCGAGATCAGCAGTTGCGTCGGCACGGTGATCGCGGCGGCGTCGGCGACGATCCGCCGCGCGGTATCGTGCAGGTCGAGCAGCATGTTGACCGCGATCGGCCGCGTGATCAGCGGATCGGACGCGTAGCTCGCGATCCGCTCGGGATCGTGCGTGAGGAATTTCGGTTTCACGTAGCTGTTCACGTAGAACAGCCCGCGCAGCTTGTGCATCAGCCGCAGCCCCGGCCGCGCGAACGGCACGTAGAGCTTGATGTGGAACGCCGGCGACGCGACGACGAGCGCGCGGATCGGCGGCGCGTAGTCGTGCACCCACGTGGCCGCGAGCACCGCGCCGACGCTCTGTCCGACCACGGCCATGTCCTCGATCGCGATGCCGTGCGCGTCGCGGATATGCTCGACGAAGGTCTGCAGGTCGCGCACCGACGCGGCCGCGCTCGGGCTGTAGCCGCGCGCGCCGGGCGAGCGGCCGTGGCCGCGCGCGTCCCACGCGAAGAACGCGAAATCGGGCAGGTCGAGCTCGTCGACGAGGTGCGCGACGCGCGCCGAATGTTCGTGGCCGCGATGCAGCAGCACGACGGCGCCGCGGCAATGCGGGCCCGTCGCGGGCCAGTGGCGGTAGAACAGCGTTTCGCCGTCGTGCGTGATGAAGCCGGCCTCACGTGCCGTGCGTGTGCTCATGCGCTTTCTCTCGTTTCGTTATTCGAATGGTGTGGCGCCGCCCTCCGGCGCCCGGCCCGTCAGCCGCCCGCTTCGGCGATCCCGGCCCGTACGCGCCGCACCGCCGTCACGATCGACAGCACGATCAGCAGCCGCCACAGCCAGGCGGCGACGCCGCCGACCGGGAACCCGAGGCCGATCCACAGCGCGAACGCGCCGAGGGCCAGCGCGCGGTCGCTCTTGCCGAACGGGCCGTCGTAGCGGCGCGTCGCGCCGACGAGCGGGCCGATCAGCCCCGCGCACTCGACGATCACCGCCGTCAGCGCGAACAGCCAGACGTCCGCCGGAGCGAACGCGGGAATGGCGAGGAACGGCAGCACGAGCGCGACGTCGGACACGATGTCGCCCAGCTCGTTCAGGTACGCGCCGAGCGTGCTCTTCTGACCGTGCTCGCGCGCGAGCATGCCGTCGATCGCGTTGAGCGCCATGCGCGCGAACAGCCAAAGCGGAATCAGCAGGAACAGCGCGCGGGCGAACACGCCGAGCCCGGCAAGCGCGCCGACGACGATCGAGCCGCCGGCCGCGAACAGCGTGACCTGGTTGGCCGTGACCCCGCGCGCGGCAAGCGAATCCGCGAACGGACGCAGACGGTTCTGGAATTTGGGTTTGAGTGCGTAGAGGCTCATCGTTTTATTTGCGCGGCGCTATCGGATACGTTTCCCGCCGCCATGCCCCGGGCGGCGTAACGGCCTTGGTCGGCCTTCATGGGACGGCCCTAATCGTCGCCGAGCGGCCCCGATGCGTCAAGCATGCGCCCGGCCCGCCCGCGCGGCGCCAATCTGGCGTTTTTCGGCGAAACTCGCGATAATCCGCTGGCCCGATCGCGGCGCGATCCATTCGAACTGCAGACGGGCACTCGTGCAACAGCCGATTATCACGCCGCCGACCGGCGCATTCGCCGCGACGCAACAGCGTGCGACGGCGAATCGTCCGATTATCGCGGACCTGCGACAGGCAGCCACGAATTTGAAAAAATTTAAACAAGAGCCGTCCGGCGCGCATCCTGCCGCGCCGGCATTCCGGGGTTCCGCCCGCCGCGCGTGCGCAGCGGGCCGCGCATGCAGGCAGGAGGCGTCGCGCCGATGAACATTCTCAACGTCTGGCAGCGCGATTTCCTGCTGTCCATCGTGCGGCTCGTCGCCGGCGCGTATCCGGTCTGGCATCAGGCGCCGCCGTCCCCGACGCAGAAGATCTATTTCTCGAATCACACGAGCCACATCGACACGCTCGCGATTCTCGCCGCGCTGCCGCGCGACGTGCGCGCGGTCGTGCGGCCGGTCGCCGCGCGCGACTACTGGGACAGCAGCGACCTGAAGCGGCACATCGCGCGGAAACTGCTGAACGTCGTGCTGATCGACCGCCACCGCGAATCGGGCGGCGACCCGCTCGACCCCGTGCGCGACGCGCTGCAGCAGGGCAACTCGATCATCATCTTCCCCGAAGGCACGCGCGGCGCCGACGTGCTGCCGCAGCCGTTCAAGAGCGGGCTGTTCCATCTCGCGACCGAGTTCCCGAACGTCGCGCTCGCGCCCGTCTACCTCGAGAACCTGCAGCGCATCATGCCGAAGGGCGCGATCTGGCCCGTGCCGCTGATCTGCAAGGTGCATTTCGGTGCGAACGACGCGCTCGACGCCCAGGAAGACAAGCCGACGTTCCTCGCCCGCATGCGCGACGCGGTCATCGCGCTCGCGCCGCCGCAACGACCGGCCGGCTGAACGCGGCGCCCTCTTCTCCCCTTTTCCGGATATCAACCATGCGAACCCTCTTCTGGGAACTGGTCGCGGGCGTGACGGGCGTGCTCGTCGTCGCGACCGTGATCGGCGCGATCCTCGGCGCGCGCAGCGGCGGGCAGAACGCGACCATCGCCAACCTGAACCAGCGCATCCGCGCATGGTGGGCGATGATCGCGATCATGGCCGTCGCGATCGGCCTCGGCAACAACGTCACGTATCTCGTGTTCGCGCTGCTGTCGTACCTGACGCTGCGCGAGTTCATCACGCTCACGCCGACCACGGCGAGCGACCATACGACGCTCTTCATCGCGTTCTTCATCGCGATCCCCGTGCAGTACCTGCTGCTCGGCATCAACTGGTACGGGATGTATTCGATCTTCGTGCCCGTCCACCTGTTCTTCGCGATGTCGCTCGTCTCGGCACTCACGCAGGACACGCGCGAATTCCTCAGCCGCAACGCGAAGATCAACTGGGCGCTGATGGTGTGCGTGTACGGGCTGAGCCATGCGCCGGCCGTGCTGATCCTCGACATTCCGCGCTACGCGGGGCAGAACGCGCTGCTGCTGTTCTTCTTCCTGTTCGTCGTGCAGATCAGCGACGTGCTGCAATACGTCGTCGGCAAGCTGTTCGGGCGCCGCAAGATCGCGCCGCAGCTGTCGCCGTCGAAGACGGTCGAAGGCTTCGTCGGCGGCGGGCTGCTGGCCACGCTGTGCGGCGCGTCGCTGTATCGCGTGACGCCGTTCAGCTTCGGCGCGGCATTCGGGATCTCGCTCGCGATCGTGATCGCGGGTTTCGTCGGCGGGCTCGTGCTGTCGGCCGTCAAGCGCTCGCTCGGCACGAAGGACTGGGGCTCGATGATCGCCGGCCACGGCGGGATGCTCGATCGCGTCGACTCGATCTGCTTCGCCGCGCCGGTGTTCTTCCACCTCGTGCGCTATCTGTACGTGTGACGCGCGGCCGCGCCGGCGCATCACACATCACACATGCCGGCGCCGCCGCACGAATGCATCGACGCAAACCGGCCGGCGACGGCATCAACGCGGTCGGGCGACCGGCTCCGGATCGAACGTCGCGAGGCCCGGCCAGGCCGCCCGCCCCCACGCGCCGTCGGCCGGCGCGAGCCATCGCTGCACGGCCGCCTCGTCGACCGCGCGACCGAGCGGATCGGCACGAAACGCCGTGACCCACTGCTTGCGGCCCGCCACGTACGCGCGGCCGAAATCCTCCCAGCCGTCGAAGCAATCCTGCGCACGCTGTGCATTGAGCAGCAGCACGCGCCACGCGACGTCCGGCTCGGCCCAGCCCATCAGCATCGCGGCGCGCGCAAAGAAGGCCATCCGCGCGCAGGCGAACGCGAGCGCGGCGCGCGGTTCGTCGTCGGCGTGCAGCGCGTGGAGATCGGCCCGGAACCACTGCGTTTCCAGCACCCTCGCCAGATGCGCGCGCGCGTCGTCGTCCGTCGCGTCGGTACGCAACTCCATCTGGTGGAGCATCTGCGCGCGCAGGAACCGGCGCGTGTCGTCGCCCACGCGGCTCGCATCGGCATCGCTGAAACGGGAGAACTCCGTCGCCTCCACGTACGGATGCGCAAGCAGCAGCGCCCAGTGCTTGCGCGCGGACAGCACCGACGCACGCGCGCGGCCGCGCCGGCGCAGGTAGCGGACGATGCGCCACAGGATGAACAGCGCGACGATCAGCTTCAGTGTCATGGTCGCGGCGCCTTCAACTGCCCGGCCGTTGAGCGCCGCGCCCGTCGTACCCGGGCCACGACACGCCCTCGGTCGCGAACCCGGCCGCGGCATCGACCGCCGGCGGCTGCGACTGCGGCGCCGTCGCGCGCACCGCATAACGCACCGAAGCCGCGCGCGGCGGCCGCTGCGACAACAGCTCGGGCTGCCGTGCCGCCACCAGCCACTCGACGGCAGGCGTCGGCGCGGCGAGCCGCGCGAACAGTTGCGGATGACGTGCGACGAGTCGCGCTTGCGCCGCGGCCTCGGTCACATCCTCGATCCGGCACCAGCCGGACGCCGTGCGCACGACGCCGATCGCAATGCAGTCGTCCGGCGTGCGATCGGTCGTGCCGAGCGCATTCAGGCACGTCAGCAGGTCGCCGACGTAGCGCTCGATCGGCGGCCGGTTCTGCTTGCCCTTCACCTGATCGACGTCCAGGCCGCCGTCCGCGCGTATCGCGACGCTGATCGTGATGTGCGGCTGGCCGTTCGGGTCGCGAAAGCTCAGGAGCCGCAGCGTGCGTGCCTCGATCGCCCGCGCGTAGCGTTCGCCGTAGCCGCCCGTCAAGGCGCGCCGATCCGCGAACTGGCCGAGGCAGTGACGCATCACGTAACTCTCGAACGCCATTTCCTCGCGCAGCAGCCCGCTGTCGGGCAACAATTCGACGAAACGTCCGTTGGGCGTGTCGCACCACGTGCGCAGCGCCTCGGGCCGGCTCTCGCGCCAGCCGCGTGCGACGCGCGCGACCATCCGCGCATGCTCGTGCTCCCACAACGCGAGCGCCTGCGGACAGTTGATCCGGTCGAGCTTGCCCTCGAGCCCGGTGCCCTTGCGCGACTCGAGAAACTCGACGAGCGTCGCTTCCAGCGCGAGCAGCGCCGGATCCGCCGGATCGACCCATACGACGGGGGCCGGCGCATCGGCGCGCGATGCGCCCGCCATCTTCGCGGCGGGACCGAAACGGCGGGCCACCCACTCGGGTGGCGCGACGCGCCCCAGCGCGTGCCGCGCATCGTCGAGCGATGCGATCGTACGCACCGGTTCGAAATTCGCGACGACATGCCGGTAAAAATGGTTAAGCAGCCACGCGCGCACGGCGTGCGCGTCGCCGCGCGCGGTGCTGCGCGCCGCGATCGCGGCTTTCAATGCGTCCGCGTTCAGCGCATTGCGCGGCGCATAACCGGCTCGCCGAAGCGCGGCCGTCATTGCCAGAACTTCCACCAGCGCTTGTTCGACGCGGCGGGCACGGGGTCCGCGTCCGCTGCCGGCGCCAGCCCGCTCGCCTCGCGGATCCGCTGCTCGATCAGCTCGACGTTCAGGTCGAGCGGTTCGGCCGCGTGCGGGTTGGCAGCCAGCACGTGTTCGTAGAAGCGCTTGACGTCGGCATCGCGACGCAGCTGATACGCCGCGTTGCCGGCGTCGAGCTGGACGCTCAGGTCGCTCGACGCGATCGCCTGCGCGCGTGCGGCGTCGTACAACGCGGCCGCCTGGTCCGGATGCGACGCCGTCATGTAGGTCGCGAAGATGAAGCGCGCGCTCAACGCCTCGGCGGGCAGGTTCCCGTCGACCTGGTCGTTATCGCGCTGCCAGCCGACGAGACGTTCGAGCCAGATCGGCATTTCGTTGGATCGCTCGACGCGCGACAGCGCACGCACGACGTCGCGCAGGTACCCGTTCGGCCCGTGCCGGCTGTATCCGTTTTCGGCGGCGTAGTGCCACAGCTGCTCGGCCGCTTCGAGCATCTCGTCGTCCTTGCCCTGACACGTGAGCACGTAGCGTATGCCGTCGTAATGCTCGGCGAACGGGCTCGCCGCGATGCCGTTGCGATGCAGCTGCAGCGAGTCGTCGTACCGTTCGACCCCGCGATAGAGAATCGCGAGGTTGTTGCACAGCATCGAATACAGATGCGCGCACGCATCGTACGGGTGCCCGTTGCCCGTCTCGAAGAAGCGCTCCATGCACGCCCGCCCCTGCTCGTACACCGCGGTCTGCAGGCGTGCCAGATCGGCGCGCACGTCATCGCGCTGCGCCGCCGGCAGCGCTTCGAGCGCGTCGTCGACCTCGTCCTCGATCGACACCGCGAACGCATAGCTCCACAGGCCGCTCGGCAGCGATGGCGGCGGCAGCTTCAGCGCGGCCGCGACGCCGAGCGCGCGGATCCGCGCGCCGAACAGCACGAATGCCGTGCGATTGTCGTGCAGGTCGCCTTCCTGCGCGGCGGCGAGCAGTCGCGCCGCCTGCGTCGTCGCGTCGATCCGGCCGTTTTCGCCGTCGTAGGCCGCCGCGAGCCGCGCGATCCACGGATGGCCTGGCGCGCGCTGCGCGGCAAGCTCGCGCGCGGCGTCGGCGATCGCATGACGCCGCGCGTCGCCATCGAGCGAGCCGAGCGCGGCGAAGAGCGCCGCATGCACCGGCGAGCCCGACGCCAGCGGGTCGCGCCACTGCTGGCCCAGTTCGATCAGCCGCTCGAGCGTCGGCCCGAAGCCGGCCGCGCGCATCACGCACAGCGGCCACCAGACCGACGTGTCGGACGGGTCGGCCAGCCGCGCGTGAACGATGTGCCCGACCGTGTCGAGCATGCTGCCTTCGATCTGGTACACATGGAAGAATGCACGGCGGCCGGCTTCGTCGAATCGACCGGCTTCGATCAGCCACGGCAATTCATATTCGACGAAATCGTCGCCGCCGTCCGACTCGAGGCTGTGTCTCGCGAATGCACACTGCGCGAGCGCCCCGTCGAGATCGCCCTGCGCGCGCGCCGCACGCGCGGCGAGCCGTGCGACCCTGACCTCCACCTCCCGACGCGGCGGCAACGCCCAGTCCGCCACGCGCGCTTCGACGGCTTGCCGGATCGTATCCAGCTGCAGCGGCGCGATCTCGATGATCGCGTGGCCGATGCGCAGCCAGTCGTACGCGTCGATGTCCTGATCGGCGGCGGCCGAGCCGAGCGCCGCCACGGCGGCTTCGGCGGCCGCGCGCGCGTCGGCGGCACGGTCGAGACGCTGCAACGCCCACGCGCGCCGGCATTGCCGGTCGGCTTCGTCCCACGCGCGGAACCGGGCCCGCCCGGCAATCGCGCCGTTCAGCGCATGCCGCAGTTCGATCGCATCGAGCGAATGCGCCGCGCCGTCGCGCTCCAGCGTATCCAGCATGCGCAATCGCACATAACGCTCGGCGTCGAGCGTCGGCGACGTGCGCACCACCTCGTGCATCTCGCCGATCGCCTGCGCGACCGAATCGTGCTCGCGCAGGTGATGACCGACCTGCAATCGGTACAGCGCGAGCTGCATGCGGATATCGGGCCGCGCGTCGGGCGGGGCGGCCTCGTGGACGAGCGCGCCGTCGACGTCGATCACCGCGCGTGCGGCGGCCGGATCGCCCGCGTGCATCCACAGCGTGTGCAGACGTGCGACCGCGTCGAGCGTATCGGCACGCAACGGCTGCGCGCGCAACCTCGCCGCGAGATCGGTTTCACGGCTCGAATCGCTCTCCTCGAGATCGGCCTCGAGCCGATTCATCAGGGTGTCGAGTTGTTGGCCCGTGACGGGCATCGTTGTTGTCGTCGTTGTTGTATCGGCGCTGGGAGTCATCGACTTCTCCATCTCGGAATCGCGATAGCTTATCAGGACCGACGCGCGAATCAAGCCGACGACACCTGCCGGCACGCGCCCCGCTCAGTACCCCTCCCGCAGCGCCTTCGGCACCACGTAGCGCCCGCGCGCCGCGTCGAACCTCACCGTGTAGCGCGCATGGACGTCCCTGCCGCCGCGCTCGCCCGTCTCCGTGACCGTCAGCGGATAAACGTCGCCCGCGCCGGTCGTATCCGCCACGATCGCGAACGTGCGGCGCTCGCAATGCGACTTCGCATGATCGCAATCGAGCGACCCGCCGTTGTCCATCGCTTCGTTGATGCGCGGCGCGGCCTCGACGATCGCGTTGCCGAGCGGCAGCCAGATCGACCGGCTCGCCTGCGTATAGCCCTGCAGCGTGACGCCGTCGCCGATCACGAAACCGAACAGGTGCGGGCCGAGCCGCTCGATGCGGACGGTGCCGGGCTCGCCGCGCTTGCCCGACGCGATATCCGTCTTCTTCACGACGGGCTCGAGCGTGCCGCCGTCCTGGCTCGGCTTCAGCACGTACAGGTCGATCGTGCCCGGCGTGCCGTCCGAATCCATGCCCGGCACCCCGTTCTGGACGGCCGCCTCGGTCTCGCCGCACATCGCGAGCAGCGTGCGCGGGCCGTCGGCCGTCGCGACGCGCAGCGCGCCGCACGGCGAATAGATAAAGTCGCCCGCATCCGGCTGCCAGCCCTTGCGATCGGCGCGCCACGTGCCGTACGTGACGCGGATGAACTTTTGCAGCTGACGCGCGGGAGGGACCGGCTCGGCCGCGTGAACGGGCGCCGCCGCGGCGAGTACGAACAGCACGGCGAGCGTGACCGCGAATGGCTTCACGCGTGTTTTCTGGTTCTGGACGTTCATGGAGATGGGCGATTCGGAGGACAAGGTCGATTCGGACGGGCCATCAGGGTTGCCGCGGCGCGATGCCGGTGCCGTCCGGTCGCAATCGCGCGCTCGGCACCCAGCCGTCGGCCATGCCGTGCGTGCGCGGATTCAGGTACGTGACCGCCGTGAACCGGCCGTATTCGGTCCGCGCGTCGACGTGATCGTGCTCGACGATGAACAGGCCGTCGATCCGGCACGCGTCGTCCGGCGCGACAAAGAACGGCAGCCGCCCTTTGCCCGTCACGACGCGCCCGGCGTCGCTGCCCGGCACGCGGTCGCCCCGCGCCTGCGCGAGGCGGTTCAGCGCGTCGCAATCGACGGCGCCGTGCGGGGCCGCATCGGTACGCGCGGAGGCGGCCAGTGGCGCGACGCACGTCGATACGTAGCGCGACAGCGCGTGCCGGTCGATCTTCAGCACGTCCGGCTGATCGGGATCGCGTGTCACGTCGAGCGCACGCAGCGCATGCGTGTCGAGCGTGACCCAGCCGATCGTCGCGTCGCGGTTCGGCGTGCCCGGACGGTCGGGGGTGACGAACAACCGGACGCCCAGCACGCCGTCCGGCTGACCGGTCAGCGCCGCGGGCTCGGCGTGGATCGCCTGCCGGTCGAATGCGGTCTGCCGCAGTGCCGGCACGATCAGTTGCGTAAGCTGTGCGTCGCACGACGCGGACGATGCCGCGTGAGCCGCATGCGCGGCGGCCGCCCCGACACTCGCCAGCGCGACGTGCACGGCGAGCGCCGCGAACCGGCGGCCGCGCCCGGCCTCGCCATTCGCGCCGGCCGGCGTTACGATCTCGTTCTTCATTCCATGATCCGTTCGATGCGGGCGGGAAGCACCCGCGAGCCCGTAGCGTACACGCACGGCGCGGCACCGCCAGCGCGCATCGGCCGGCCCGACACGGACATACGCATGAACCTGAGCTTGCAGGACGTCGCCTGGCACCGCTCGGTCGGGCGGCTCATCGAGACGCTCGACCAGCCGGGTTTCTGGCTCGCGCTGATCCGGCTGATCGAGGAATACGTCGCGGTCGACAGTTGGGTCGCGCTGATGTTCGGCGACGGCCGCCCGCAGGTGTTCGCCGAATGCGCGTACGAAGGCGATGGCCCCGATCCTCTGTTCCGCGACTACGTGCAGGGGCTGTACCTGCTGGACCCGTTCTACATCGCGAACCGCGACGCGCCGACGAGCGGGCTGTTCCGGCTGTCCGACGTCGCGCCGGAGTGCTTTCGCGCTACCGAGTACTACACGCGTTATTTCACGCACAACGTCGTCGAGGACGAAGTGCAGTTCAACGTCGTGCTCGACGATGCGCGCACGCTGTGCCTGTCGCTCGGCAGCAAGCGGCGTTTCAGTCCCGAACAGGTGGCGCTGCTCGACCTCGTCCGGCCGTGGGTCGCCGCGCTGATGCGCCAGCGCCTCGCGTACGAGCATAGCCATGTCGAACCGGCTCCGTCGCACCGGCCCCACGCCCGCGCGGGTGCCGGGAGCGGATTCGAGCACGCGATGGCGCGACTCGGCACGCCGCTCACCGCGCGCGAGCTCGACGTGATCCGGCTGATCCTGAGCGGCCGCTCGAACAAGGAAGTCGCGAACAAGCTGGACATCTCGGCGGAAACGGTCAAGGTGCACCGGCGCAACATCTACGCCAAGCTCGCGATCAATTCGCAGTCTGAACTGTTTTCGCTGTTCCTGAAGGCCCAGACCGATACGTGACGACCGGTGGGCGGCGCGATGTCGCCGCCGTGTCGCGCCACCTTGACAGGACCTGTTCGCCGTCGCTTCCGGCACGTCAGCCGCGAAATCAATACCCCCGACGGGTTAACGCGTCGGCGGGATGGGCAACCGCGTGGTTCGGCGCATACTAGAACTTCGTTCCAAACGCCCCCCGAACCCGCCCATGAAACTGAAGCTCGACATCGTCCAGCTCGCCGGCCGCGACGGCGACACGCACTACAACCTGCAGCGCACGCTCGAAGCGATCGCGGCCTGCGCGCCCGGCACCGACATCGTGATGTTTCCCGAAGCGCAACTCACCGGCTTTCTCGATCCGTCGAATCTCGCGGCAGTCGCCGAGCCGCTCGACGGGCCGAGCGTCGGCGCGGTGATCGCGGCCGCGCGTGCACGCGACGTCGCGGTCGTGGTCGGGTTGATCGAGAACGACGGCGGCCGCTTCTACAACACGACCGTGTTCGTCACGCCGGACGGGATCGCGCTGCGCTATCGCAAGACGCATCTGTGGGTAAGCGAGCGTGGCGTCGTGCTGCCCGGCGACCGCTATGCGACGGTCGAATGGCGCGGCGTGCGGATCGGCCTGCTGATCTGCTACGACAGCGAATTCCCCGAATCCGGCCGCGCGCTCGCCGCACTCGGCGCGCAGCTGATCCTCGTGACCGACGGCAACATGGAGCCGTACCGCAACGTCCACCGCACGTCGGTGTCGGCACGCGCGATGGAGAACCAGGTGTTCGCGGCGGTCGCGAACCGCGTGGGCGGCAGCGCGCACGACATCGTGTTCGCCGGCGGCAGCCTCGCGGTCGATCCGTTCGGCAACGTGATCTTCGAAGCCGGCAACACCGAATCGCGTCATGCGATCGTGCTCGATTTCGACCAGCTCGCCGCCTCGCGCGCGGTCTACGACTATCGCAACGATCAGCGCCTGCACATCGCCGGCGAGCGCATCGCGCACCCGGACGGACGTCGCGAACTGCTGATTCCGTGACGGGCCGCCACTCGCCCCCCGGCGGCGACGCCGCACGTCACGCCGGGTCGGGCACCTCGATCGCCAGCAGCGCCGAACTGACCGACTTGCCGTGCGCGTCGAGCGCGAGCGAACGCGTCACGCCGCCGCCGAGCGCATCGCGCAGCACGAAATTGAACGCCCCGAGCGACGGCAACTCGTAGCGCACGACGTCGCCGCGCACGATGCCCGCGAGCCACGCCTTCACCGCTTGCGCATCCAGATGCGCGCGCAGATGGTCGTAATGACGCGGATCGCGGCAGATGACCGATACGTTCAGCGTATTGCCCTTGTCGCCGGTGCGCGCATGCGCGAGTTCACGCAGTTGCATCATGCCTCCACGAATGAAAACGACGGCGTCACGGCCGCACGCGGCAGCAGCACCGACTGCACGGCGATCACCTCGCGCGTCGACTTGAACGCACCGCCGCCGCCGGCCGGCCCGTTCGTATAAAGCGTCTCGACCTCGTTGCCGATCCGCGCGGCCTCGGCGGCGCTCGCCGCGCGGCCGGCCACCCGCACGCGCACCTCGGCCGGCTCGCCATGAGCGGCCGGCGTGGCGTCGCCATACAGCGCATCGACGCCGATCAGGTCGAAGCGCAACTCGGTGGCCGCGACGCCGGTCAGCGCCAGCCGCTCGCGGACGATGTCGAGCGCGAGGCGTGCGCGCTCACGTGCGCCCGGGCCGCCGTACGAGATCTGGCCTTCGCCGATGTACCCGTCGACATAAGCGACCGACACCTTCAGCGTATCGGGCCGCGCGGCGCCGCGCCCGCCCGTCACGCGCACGCGGTCGATCGCCTCCTCGGCAACGGCGACCCGCGTGAAATCGGCGACGACATCGGGCTGCAGATAGCGCGCCGGATCGTGAATCTCGTAAAGCAGCTGTTCCTTGCAGGTCGCCGCGCTCACGCGGCCGCCCGCATGCGGCACCTTCGTGATCGTGACCGAGCCGTCGGCCGCGACTTCGCCGATCGGGAAGCCGAGCCGCGCGAGGTTCGGCACGTCCTTGTAGCCGGGATCCGCGAAATAGCCGCCCGTCACCTGCCCCGCGCATTCGAGCAGATGGCCGACGACGGTCGCCTGCCCGAGCGTGTCCCAGTCGTCCATTCGCCAGCCGAACGCGTGGATCAGCGGCGCGGCGAACAGCGACGGATCGGCGACGCGCCCGGTCAGCACGACGTCCGCGCCGGCCGCGAGCGCGTCGACGATCGGCGCGGCGCCGAGATACGCATTCGCGGACACGATGCGGTCGCGATACGCGGCGACTTCGTCGCCCGATTCCTCGAAGCGGAACGCCCCGCGCAGCACGACATCGCGCACGTCGTCGCCTTCGACCGCCGCGACCTTCAGCCCCGCGATGCCGAGCGACCGCGCGATCCGCGCGGTGCGCCGCGCCGCCGCGCGCGGGTTCGCGGCGCCCATGTTCGACACGATGCGCACGTGT
Source organism: Burkholderia sp. L-4 (assembly GCF_056856535.1). Taxonomy (NCBI): domain Bacteria; kingdom Pseudomonadati; phylum Pseudomonadota; class Betaproteobacteria; order Burkholderiales; family Burkholderiaceae; genus Burkholderia; species Burkholderia sp. L-4. The sequence goes on along the minus strand of NZ_JBXEOX010000001.1, from coordinate 1,502,362 downwards.
TTCGCCGCGGCGACCGGCAGCACCGCATGCATCCGCGCGTCGAGCAGCGGATCGTAGCCGAGCGCCGGATCCTGGCGTCGTGCCTGCTGCGCGATCGCGATCGTACGCTCGGCCAGGCATTCGAAGACGAGATAGTCGAGTTGCCCGTGTTCGGCGAGTTCGACCGCGGGCTCGATCCGGTCGCCCGAGTAGCCGGCGCCCGCGCCGATGCGCACGCGCCGTTCAGGTTGCTTTGCTGTCATGTCGGTACCGTGTCCCGGCGGGCGCGCCGCCGGCGAAAATCAAAAGATGCCCAGCACGACGCATGCGATCGTCATCACGATCGAGGCGCCGAACAGCAGCGGAAACGTGAACTTCTGGTGCTCGGCCAGCTCGATGCCGCACAGGCCGACGACGAGGAACGTCGCGGGCGTCAGCGGACTGACCGGGAACCCCGTCGTCATCTGGCCGAGCAGCGCGGCCTGTCCGACCTGGACGGCCGGCACGCCCAACTGGCCGGCCACTTCCGCGATCACCGGCAGCACGCCGAAGTAGAACGAATCGGGGTCGAACAGCATGCTGAGCGGCATCGATGCGAGGCCGAGCACGACCGGAATGTGACCGGCCATCGACGGCGGCACGAACCCGACCGCCGCCTGCGCCATCGCCTTCAGCATCCCGCTGCCCTGCATGATCCCGGTGAACACGCCGGCCGCGAGCAGGATGCCGGCCATCATCAGCGCGGCGCGCGCATGCGCATCGATGCGCTTGCGCTGCATGTCGACGTCCGGGTAATTCACCATCAGCGCGATGCACAGCCCGACCATGAACATGATCGCGGGCGGGATCTTCTCGCCCATCACGACCATCGTGCCGAGCACGACGAGCGTCAGCACGAGGTTGAACCAGAACAGGTGCGGCCGGCGCAACGCCTGCTCGTCGGGCGTCAGCTCGCGCTTCGGCAGCGGGATCGACGGGTCGTCGCGCGACAGGCCGAGCCGCTTCTCCTCGCGCCGCCCGAGCCAGTACGCGACGCCGAACACGAACACGAGCCCGATCGCCTGCACCGGGATCAGCGGATTGAACAGCGCCGACACCGGCAGGTGCAGCGACGCCGACGCGCGGATCATCGGTCCCGTCCACGGCAGGAAGTTGATGCCCGCGGCCATCGACACGGCGGCGGCCAGGACGCGCCGGTCCATCTTCAGCCGGTCGTACAGCGGCAGCACGGCCGGAATCGTCACGAGGAAGCAGACGGCGCCCGAGCCGTCGAGGTGGATCAGCAGCGCGAGCAGCGTCGTGCCCATCACGATGCGGGTCGGCCGCGTGCCGACCGCGCGCAGGATCCGGTCGATGATCGGGTCGAGCGTGCCGGCGTCGGTGATCGTCCCGAAATAGAGGATCGCGAACACGAACATCCCGACGACGGGCGCGAGGCCCTTCAGCCCGTCGACGACGAACTTGCTGGTGTGCAGCCCGAAGCCGCCGATCAGCGACGCGGCGATCGGCACGAGGATCAGCGCGACGAGCGGCGACATCCGCTTCGACAGAATCGCGGCCAGCAGCACGACGATCGTGCCAAGCCCGAGTAACGGCAGCATCCGTGTCTCCTACCTTGTCTTTTGTTGGAGACGAGCGTAAGGTCGGCGCAGCGATAGCACAATTGAAATGATTTGATCGCAGCAATCACGAACCGTTATGGATCTGAATCTTCGCGACATTCGCGCGTTCGTCACCGTCGCGCACGCCGGCAACTTCACGCGCGCGGCCGCGCGGCTGCACCTGTCGCAGCCGGCGCTGACCGTGCAGATCCGCCGGCTCGAGGAGATCGTCGGCGCGCGCCTGTTCGACCGCAACAGCCGCAGCGTCGCGCTGACGCAGACCGGACGCGAACTGCTGCCGCTGCTGCAGCGCTCGCTCGACGACATGGAGCGCGTGCTGCGCGATGCGCGCGCGCTCGGCGAAGGCACGAGCGGCACGGTACGGCTCGCCTGCCTGCCGACCTTTGCGTCCAGCATGCTGCCGGAGCTGATCCAGGCGTTCCGGCACGACGTGCCGCGGGCGGGCTTCGAGATCCGTGACGGCGTCGCGAGCCTGGTCACCGCGCTCGTGCGCAACGAGGAAGCCGATCTCGGCTTGACGGGCGGCGACACGTTCGACGCGTCGCTGGAGGTGCTGTACGCGGGCGCCGACCGGCTCGTCGCCGTGTGCCCGAAGGATCATCCGCTCGCGCGCAAGCGGCGCGTCGCCACCGCCGACGTCGCGGGCGTGCCGCTGGTGCTGACCGCGCAAGGGACGAGCGTGCGCAGCGTCGTCGATGCCGCGCTGGAGGCGGCCGGCTGCACGCCCGACATCGCGTGCGAGCCGACCTACATGATGACGGCCGTCGCGATGGTGCGCGGCGGCCTCGGCGTGACGATCCTGCCCGCGACCGCGCGCGAGGTGCGCGCCGAGCCCGAGCTGGTCGCGAAACCGATCGACGACCCGGCATTCGTGCGGCCGATCGCGCTCGTCACGAAGCGCGGGCGCACGCTGCCGCGCGTCGCGCAGGCGTTCGCCGAAGCGATGCTGGCGGAATTGAAAAGGCGCGCGTGAATCGCGCGCTCCGGTCGGCCCTGGCCGGTCGGCTGGCGCTTACTGCGCGTCCGGATCGACGTGCAGCGATTCGCCGATCGCATAGAAATTGCCGCCCGCGATGTAGTGCAGGCTGCGCAGCGCGGGATCGGCCGATTCGAAATGCCAGTGACCGTCGCGGAACACGCGCGTGTCGGACCACGCACCGACGACTTCGCCGATGAACAGGTCGTAGGTCTGCTGGTTGTGCGGCTCGGGAATCAGCTTGCACGCGAGCCAGCCCGAACAGCCGGCGACGAACGGCAGGTCATGCCCGTCGACATCGAACAGCTCGACGCCCGCTTCGCGCAGCTTGGCCGGCCGCTCCGCGAGACTGTGGCTGCCGACCGCATGCGTGAGCCGCAGTTGCGCGGCCGTCGGCACCTGGATCACGAACGTGCCGCTGCGCTCGACGAGCTCGCGTGTCTTCGCGGACTTGTCGAGCACGACCGTCAGCTTCGGCGGCAGGAAGTCCAGCGCGCATGCCCACGCGGCGGCCATCACGTTGTCGACACCGTCGTGGCGGGCCGACACGAGCACGGTCGGGCCGTGGTTAAGGAGACGGTAGGCGTTCTTCAGCGCCACCGGAGCGATGTGACTGTCCATACGGGTTCCTTGGAGAACGGCGCGCACGGACGGATGCCGTGCGGCGCGGCATCGGCCTGCGCACCTGCGCGCGCGTGCCGGAGGCCGCATTCTCGCACCCAAATTCAATCGGCGCTGACGGCGCCGCCGGTCACTTCGCGAACAGCTGGCCGATATCGCGGAACGCCTTGAATTCGAGCGCATTGCCGCACGGATCGAGCAGGAACATCGTCGCCTGTTCGCCGACCTGCCCCTGGAACCGCACGTACGGCTCGATCACGAAGGTCACGCCGAACGCGCGCAAGCGCTCGGCCAGCGCCTCCCAGCTCGGCCAGTCGAGCACGATCCCGAAATGCGGCACCGGCACGTCGTGACCGTCGACCGGATTCGTATGCGCGCCGTCCTGCGACGCGGTCTTCGGATGCTCGTGAATCACGAGCTGGTGCCCGTAAAAGTCGAAATCGACCCACTGCGCGCTCGAACGCCCTTCCGCCAGCCCGAACACGCGGCCATAGAAATCGCGTGCGGCCGACAGGTCGTAGACCGGAATCGCCAGGTGAAACGGGGAAAGACTCATGGTTGCCTCGTGGGGAAACGCTCGCGTGGCGCGAGGACGGCACCATGGTAGACAAGGTCGAGCAAAAATTAAATCAATATATACTTTCGCGATTCACAAACGGAATTGATGAATGATCCGCGAGCTGAAAACCCTCGTCGCCGTCGCCCGGGAAGGCACGTTCGCCGCCGCCGGCAACCGCATCGGGCTCACGCAGGCAGCCGTCAGTGCGCAGATGCAGCGGCTCGAGGCCGAGCTCGGCTTCGCGCTGTTCGACCGGCAACGCCGGTCGGCGCGGCTCAACGAGATGGGCCATCACGTGCTCGACCAGGCGCAGGCGCTGCTCGGCCTGTACGACAACCTGAGCTCGACGGCGCCCGGCTCACCGGCCGCCGTGCGCGTGACGATCGGCGCGATCGCATCGGTGCAGAGCGCGCTGCTGCCGGCCGCGCTGGCCGATTTCCATCGCCGGCATCCCGCATGCCGGACACGCGTGATCCCGGGGCTGTCGATCGAGCTGGTGAACCGGGTCGATGCGGGCGAGATCGACATGGCCGCCATCATCCGCCCGCCGTTTTCGCTGCAGAGCGACCTGCACTGGACGACCCTCGCGCAGGAACCGTTCCGGCTGATCGTGCCGCGCGGCGTGAAGGGCAAGGACTGGGCCGGCCTGCTCGCGAGCGAGCCGTTCGTGCGCTACGACCGCGCGTCGTTCGGCGGCCGTCAGGTCGATCGCTTCCTGCGCAAGATGCACATCGCGGTGCGTGACACCTGCGAACTCGACGAGCTCGATGCGATCGTCAAGCTGGTCGAAAACGGTGTCGGCATCGCGATCGTGCCGCAGACGGCCGTGTATCGCCGCTGGCCGGCCGGCGTGCGCGCGATCGACCTCGGGCCGCACACGTTCCACCGCGACATCGGGCTCGTGCACCGCGCCCGGCGCACGATGTCGGAACCGGCGCAGCAGCTGGCGCAACTGATCCAAGCCGCGTCGCGGATCAGTACGCCGCCGCGGCCTGCCTGACCGGCGCGTGGCGGCTCAACGCCGCCCGGCCGCCCAGTCGACGGCCGCGTCGAACAGCGCGACGCCGGCCGGCGACAGGTTCGCGAACGTATCGTTGTCGAGGAAGAACATCACGCGGCGCGCCGGCGCGAGCGCTTCGTAGTCCATCGTCGCGCCCTTCTCGTACGCGAAGATCGCGGCCTTGTCGGGCTGCCCGTACACGGTCGCGATCGTGATCGCGCCGAGCCCCGGCTTGCCCCAGCTCATCGGCGCCTGCTTGCCGTACACGTTGGTGGCGCCGGCCGGCAAGCCGGCCGCAATCGGATGCGGTGCGTTGACGAGCCACAGGTAGCGCTCCTTGCCCGTTTCGCCGAAGTCGGCGTCGTGCCGCTTGCCCGACATCGCGAGATCGTCGAGCAGGTCGTTTTCCCAGGTCACGAGCGGCTTGTCGAGCGTGCGCCAGCCGGGCTGCACGTTCTTCGACGACACCGTCGACGAGATCACGACGAGGTCCGCGTCGCGCGCCGCATCGGGCGTGGCCGACTCGTCGATCAGGCGCACCGCATAGCCGCGTTCGCCAAGATGCCGGCCGATGCGTTCGTCGGCCTTCAGGTTCGGGCCGCGCAGCTGCACGAGCATCGCGACGCGCGTGACGGCCGCCGGTGCGTCGGCCGCGGCGGCGGACGCGGGAGCCGATACGCCCGCGCCCAGCGCAAGCACCGCGCCCGCGATCGCGCGCAACGCGCGGCGCCGCGCGCCGGCGGCAACGGCGCGCAGGGCGCCGGTCTTCGTCTTCAGGTTCATCGGAATGTTCTCCATGGCCGCGCGCCGGCGCACCGGCCGCGCGGCGATTGCATGATCAGAACTGCAGCGTGGTCAGCAGCGACACCTGTCGCGCGTCGCCGATCGCGACGAAGTAGCGGTTCGCGCTCGACGGGTAGTACGTGCGGTTGAACAGGTTCTTCACGTTCAGCTGGAACGACAGCTTCTGCTTGCCGATCCGCGTGTCGTAGGTCGCGAACGCGTCGGCGAGCACGTACGACGGCAGCGTGAAACTGTTCGCCGAATCGCCGGGACGGGCGCCGACATAGCGCGCGGCCGCGCCGACGCGCAGGTCGTCGCCGCCGATCATCGTGCCGAAGTCGTAGACGGCCGCGAGCGAAGCGGTGTGGCGCGCGACGTTCCACAGCTGGTTGCCCGCATACAGCGGATCCTCGGTCGTCTTCGCGTCGATGTACGCATAACTCGCGATCACGTTCACGCGTTCGCCGATCCTGCCCGACACGTCGAGCTCGACACCGCGCGAGCGCGCCTTGCCCGACGTGCGCCAGTCGGTCAGCTTCGTCGCGTCGTTGTACTGCGACACGAGCACGTTCTTCTTGTCGATGTTGAACAGCGCAAGCGTGCCCGTCATCCCGCCCGGCAGGTCGAGCTTGCCGCCTACTTCCCATGCGGTCGCCTCCTCGGGCGGCGTCGAGCCGTCGATCATGTAGCCCGACGCCATCGGCGCGATCGACGACGATGGCTTCAGCGACTGCGAGTAGCTGCCGTACAGCGAGAACGTGTCGGTCCATTTGTAGACGACGCCCGCGCGCGGCAGCCACTTCGAGCCGCTCAGGTCGGTGTTCGCCTTGAACGGCCGGCCGCGCCCCGCGACCTGGTTGTACGTGATGTAGCGCAGGCCGCCCGACACGATCCACTTGTCGGTGAGGTGAACGGTATCCTGGAAGAACGCGGACGCATCGTGCAGCGTGTCGGTCTGGTCGCTGTCGCTCGCGGACACCGTGCTCGACGGCGGCAGCAGCCCGTACACCGGATCGATGTAGCTGAACGGCGTCTTCACGGCCTGGCGCAGCATGTCCTTGCGATAGATGCGGCGGTATTCGGTATCGAAGCCGACCTGCACGTCGTGACGCATCCCCGCGAGCGTCAGCTTGCCGTTCACGTAGCCGACTCCGTAGCTGTCGGTGCTGAGCGAGCCGTGCGTCGCATCGTTGCTGCGCGTCATCGTGCCCTTCACCGGGTCGACGCCGGTCGTGCGCAGCTGGTTCGCGTCGTAGGTCTCGCGGTTGTAGCTGTAGCCGAAATGCGCGCTCCAGTCCGCGTTGAACTGGTGATCGACGGTCAGCTGCGCGAGATGCGATTCGCCGTCCATGTTGTTGAACGGCTCGTCGATGCGCCGCCGCGCGGGAATGTCGAGCGGCGCATTGGTGCGCGGATCGAGCGCGGTGCCGCGATCGAACGGCGTATGGAACTTGCGGTACTGGTAGGAGAGCGCGACCTGCGTGTCGCGGCCGTACCACGCGAGCGACGGCGCGACGAAGGTCTGCCGGTTCTCGCCGAAGTTGCGCCAGTACTGCTCGTTCGACTGGTCGACGATCAGCCGGTACGCGAGCCGCGAATCGCCGATCGGCCCGGTCGAATCGAACGTCGCGCCGCCGCCGTTCTTGCCGTGTCCGAACGTCGATGCGCCAAGCGAAATCGCGTTGTAGCGCGCGAGCTGCGGCTGCTTGGTGACGACGTTGATCATCCCGCCCGGATCCATCAGCCCGTACAGCAGCGACGTCGGGCCCTTCAGCACCTCGACGCTGTCGACCGCCGCGTTGAACGCGCGACCCTGCACGAGCGGCATGCCGTTCTGCATGATCGAGCCGTCGCGGTTGCCGCCGAAGCCGCGCTTCATGATCGTGTCCTGCGTGCCTGCAAGCGTGTTGCCCTGCGTGATGCCGCTCACGTTGCCGAGCGCGTCGTCGAGATTGCGCGGACGCTGGTCGCGCAACACCTGCGCGGGCACGATGTTGACGGCCTGCGCGGTGTCGAGCAGTGGAATGTCCGAGCGCAGCACGCCCGCTTCCTTCGGCGCGCGATAACTTTCGGCGCGCAACGCACTCGTGCGCACGTTGATCGCCGGCAGCTCGGCGGCCGGTGCGACGCCGGCCGCCACGGTTCCGGCCGCCGAACCGTCCGCGCGCATCAGCGTGTAGCCGCCGCCCGGCTGGCGCAGCGCGACGAGCCCCGTGCCGGCCAGCAGGCGATCGAACGCGCCGTCGATGTCGAACCGGCCGTGCACGCCGCCGCTCGTCAGACCGGCCGTCAACTCGGCCGGAAACGCGAGCAGGATGCCCGCGTCGCGCCCGAACCGGTTCAGCGCGGCCTCGAGCGGGCCGGCCGGAACGTCGAACGCGCGGCGCGGCGCACGCTGTGCCGCGGGCGCCGCGTCGGCGTCGGTGTCGGCCAGCGCGGGCAGCGGCAGCAGCGCCGACAGCAGGACCGCACCGGCAAGTCGGCGCGCAAGACGGCCCGGCGCGACCGCGCGCGGCAGATGACGGGCGGGCGCCGGACGGCGCCGATACGTGAGACGGATGGAAACCATGAGCGGAGAGTCGGTGGACGATGGGCCAATGCTGCTTTCAATACCCATGTCACGCGAACCGCGAAAAACAGCTCAAGCCGGCGGAAATTTTTGTCGATGCGCTCACGAACCGGCCGGCACGACCGTCGCCCAGTAGCGGGTCAGGTAGTGGATGTCGATCGGCAGCGTCGCCTTCAGCGTGTCGAGCACGCGCGCGGGATCGTCGAGCGGATAGGTGCCCGATACGCGCAGGTCGGCCACGGCCGCATCGCAGCGCAGGCTGCCGCGCCGATAGCGGTCGAGCTCGGCGACGAGATCGGCCAGCCGCATGCGCGACGCGACCAGCATGCCGCCCGTCCATGCGGACGCATGCGGATCGAGCGGCGCCGGCGCGCCGATCGCATCGCGCGTGAAATCCGCCCCCTCTCCCGCCGCGATCACGCGCGTGCCGGCCGTCGCGCCGGCCGGCTGCACGCGCACCGCGCCGGCGAACACCTCGAGGCGGGTCGCACCGTCGCGCTGCCGTACCGCGAAGCGCGTGCCGAGCGGCTGCAACTCGCCTTGCGCGGTCGCGACGACGAGCGGCCGCGCGGGCTCGCGATCGTCATGGCCGCTCGTCACCATGACCGTGCCGCGCAACAGGCGCAGGTGGCGCGTCGTGTCGTCGAAATGCACGTCGAGCGCCGTATCGGTATCGAGCACGACGACCGTGCGATCCGCGAGTGTCACCGTGCGCCGCTCGCCGACCGCCGTGCGCAGGTCGGCCGGCCAGATCGCCGCGCGCCGCGCGGGCTCGGCCATCCAGGCGGCGGCGCCCGCGAACAGCAGCACGGCCAGCGTCTTCACGGCCGCGCGGCGGCGGCCCGCACGCGGCGGCAGCAGCGCCGCATGCGCGGCCTGCGCGTCGAGCCCGGCCGCGAGGCGGCCGAAACGGCCCTGCATCGTCTCGATATGACGCCATGCCGCTTCATGCGCCGGATCCTCGGCGCGCCAGCGCGCGAGCGCGGCGTCAAACGCCTCGTCGGCGCGGCCGGACTGCCGGTCGGCCCACCATTCGACCGCGCGGCGTGCGACGTGCGGCGGCACCGCCGGTGCGCGTGGCACGGCCATCGGTCAGGCCGCCATCGCGAAGAAGCACTGCGTGCCGGCCTTCACGAGATGGCGCTTCACCGTCGCGAGCGACACGCCGAGTTCGCGCGCGATCTCGGCCTGGGTAAGGCCGTCGAGTTGCGCGAGCAGAAACGCACGCTTCGCCGCGAGCGGCAGGCCGTCGAGCAGCTGGTCGATTTCGAGCAGCGTCTCGAGCACGACGGCCCGCTCCTCCGGCGACGGCGCATGCGCTTCGGGGCGCTGCGCCAGCACGTCGAGATACGCGCGCTCGATCTGCTCGCGCCGCCAGTGATTGCTCAGCACGCGCTGCGCGACCGTCGTCAGGAACGCGCGCGGCTCGTCGGCGTCGATCGGCTCGTCGCGTGCGAGCAGGCGCATGAACGTGTCGTGCGCCAGATCGGCCGCGCGATGCGCGCAACCGAGCTTCCGGCTCAGCCAGCCGCGCAGCCACGCATGGTGGCCGGCATAAAGGGCGTCGATTTCTCGATGGAGAGACAGCTTGTCAGCGGACATGGCCGGGTTCCGGGGTGCGCGGGCGTCAACGATTCTGTAAATGAGAATGATTATTATATACAAAAGCAAGCCTGCGGCCGCGGTTTCGATGCGCACGGCGGCGATCGGGTCGCGCCAGGTAGCGAAGCCGCGCTGCCGTCGCCGGCCGCGGGCGACCTGTCTTTAACACACGCATTGCGGTCCGGCCCATTCAATTCATTCAATAATTATTTGACGGATCAATAACAATATTCGAATCGCCGCGATTCCCCGTTCGATTGCCCGGCATTGTCGCGGGAGACGCAAAATGCAATGGCGAAATCACGAAACGCCAACGCATTGATACGAGATTCTCAATAATCCAAATCCCTCAACGGTGCATTTCGAAGAACACCCCTGTCTGCGTCAGACCACAACGGAGAATTTCGTTTTTGCCGTTCCATTGCGGCTCGGTAGTCTCCTGCCATTCCGGATCATGAACACAAGCCGCCCATGCGCAAGGAGATGAAATGAAACGCACGACCCTCTCGCTGATTTCCGTCGCGTCGTTCGCGGCGATACCCGTCGCATATGCGCAATCGAGCGTCACGCTGTACGGCGTGATCGACACGTCGATCACCTACGTGAACCACGCGCAGGGCAAGGACAACGCGTGGATGCTCGGCAACAGCAGCGCGGGCAACCTGGCCGGCAGCCGCTTCGGCGTGAAAGGCACCGAGGATCTCGGCGGCGGGCTGAAGGCGCTGTTCCAGCTCGAGAACGGCTTCGACCCGAGCAACGGGCGCCAGGGCCAGGGCGGCCGCATGTTCGGCCGGCAGGCGTTCGTCGGCCTGACGAGCGACCGCTACGGCACGCTCACGTTCGGCCGCCAGTACGACCCGCTCGTCGATCTCGTGCAGGGCATCACCGCCGACAACTATCTCGGCAGCGTGTTCGCGACGCCGGGCGACGTCGACAACTACGACAACAGCTTCCGGGTCGACAACGCGGTGAAGTACACGTCCGCCGTCTATGCGGGCCTGCAGTTCGCGGCGATGTACTCGTTCGGCGGCATCGCGGGCAGCACCGGCGCCGCGCAGTCGTATTCGGCCGCCGTGTCGTACAACAGCGGACCGTTCAGCGTCGCGGGCGGCTACTTCCACGCGACCAACAGCCCCGCGTCGAACGGCCTGCGCAGCGGCTGGACCAGCTCGTCGGACGGCACCTTCGACGGCCCGATCAACAGCGGCTACGCGAGCGCCCACTCGCTCGGCATCGCGCGCATCGCGGGCCAGTACGTCGCCGGGCCCTTCACGTTCGGCCTCGGCTACAGCAACGCGCAATACCGCCGCGACGCCAGCTCGGTGTTCGGCTCGAACGAGCACTACAACACCGGACAAGGCTTCGTGAACTACCAGGCGACGAACGCGCTGCTCGTCGGCGTCGGCTACAGCTACACGCGCTCGGGCGGCGACACGTCGGCCACCTATCACCAGGTATCGGCCGGCGCCGACTACAACCTGTCGAAGCGCACCGACGTCTACCTGACCGCCGCCTACCAGCATGCGAGCGGCCAGACCGGCGACGGCCAGGGCGGCTCGATGGCCGCGCAGGCGTCGATCGGTTCGTACGGCTATGCGGGCACCAGCTCGCAGACGATGGTCAACCTCGGCCTGCGTCACCGCTTCTGATGGGAAGCGACCGGTCGCACGCGATGCGGCCGGTCGAAGCCGCGGGACGTGAACGGCGGCTTCGGCCGCCGTTGTTTTTCCGCTTTTATTCGAATTCGAGCCGGACAGGGATGGCCCGGTGAAATCCTTTCACGCAATTCGATACGGCGCACACGAGACGGCTGACGTCGTGCGTCAGGTTTCGATCGCCGCCGTCGCACCGGCATTCACCGAAAATCCGGCCCTTTTTACCGATCAGATGTCGTCGCGCCGCGTGATCCGACGCGATAAAAATGCGTGGCGAACGCGTGCGCAAATGCAAAGGAAAGTTTGACGCGAGCCATTTGCCCGCCCGCTATGGCACACTTCGCGTCTCACGTCATTTCCTTGCACCGGGCGCCCGGATTGCGCCCCAACCTGCCATGCCGCGTCATACCATCCGTCCGATCAGCCGCGAAACGCTGAAAATCGCCTCGACGATCGCGCTGTCGTGCGCGGTGCAGGGTGTCGCGCAGGCCGATTGCCTCGACGACGCGGCCGCGTTCCAGCACGTGAGCGTCAGCCTGATGCGCGGCATCGCGCAGGTCGAATCGGGAATGAATCCGAACGCCGTCAACACCAATACGAACGGCACGGTCGACATCGGGCTGATGCAGATCAACAGCACGTGGCTGCCGACGCTCGCGCGCGAGGGCATCACGCGGGAAAGCCTGTTCGATGCGTGCACGAACGCGTATGTCGGCGCGTGGATCCTGTCGCAGAACATCCGCCAGCTCGGCCCCAACTGGAACGCGATCGGCGCGTACAACTCCGCGTCGCCCGACAAGCGCCTCGCGTATGCGCGCAAGGTCTATGATGCAATCCGAACCATGCCGGATTCGCCGGATACTCCCATGCCTATCCTGCCCCCCTCCTTCACGCCGCCGCAACAGGCACAGGCGTACAACCCGTTCGCGAGCCTGAGCGTGTCGGCGCCGCCGGTCACGCGCCCGCGCACGGTCTCGCCGGCTCCACCGCCTCCGTCGCCGCAGGGCGGCCCCGCCGGCCCGGCCGGCACGTACAACTTCGGCTGGACGGTCACAGGCGCGGACCAGGCCAAGCCGACCCAGGTATTCGACGACGGCGCGCGGATCTACGTGCAGTTCAGCGACATGAAGCACGTGCCGGCGATCTTCACCGAGACGTCGAGCGGGCGCGTGCTGATGTCGTGGGAGCTGCAGTTTCCGTATGCCGTCCTGACCCGTCCCGCGCAAACGTTAATCTTCCAGCTCGGGCCGTTCGAGGCGCGTGCGCAGCGTGGGGCAGCCGGGAGCGCGGCCATGACCGCGCAGGCCGGTACGGCGGGCGCGGCCGCCGCTTCGAAGAAGTCCGCCGGTACCGCCACGAATCCGGCAGCGGGAACGGCGTCGAAACGCACGGCTTCGGCCGATGCGCTGTGGTATCTGGATACGCCGTCGACGTCGGGATCGACGGCCGCCTCGCCATCGACGGCGAACCTTCCCGCCACGCTGCCGACGGCCATCACGTCGAACACGCCGCCGCCCGCGCCGGCCCAGGCACCGGCCGCCCAGCCTTCGCGCGTCAGTACGGATGCGCTGTGGTACATCTCGAAGTGACGCGCCCCCGATCGCACGGGTAGCGCGTCACGCCGGCGCCGTCACATCACCCGCGCCGGACCCAGATCACTTTCCCGTCGTGAATGCCGAGATTGCGGCGCTCCTGCCGGTAATCCATCGTACCCGGCAGCGACTTGCCGTCGCGCTCGAGCACGCGCCACAGGCAGCCGTCCAGTTGCGCCGCCGCATCGGCCTCGGTCTTGCCGACCAGCGCGTCGTCCTGCCCCGCGTCCGCCTTGCATGCCTGCGGCGCACCGGCCGGCGCGCCGCTTGCGCTCGAGACCTTCGTGTTCATGTCCGCACATCCCGCAAACGTTGCGCCCGCAACCAGCGCCGTCATCATCGCGATCGTCTTCTTCATCGGTTTCTCCCTTTCGCGCCCGGCGAAACATGAGCGGCGTTCGTCGCCGGCCGGGCGTTGCATGCTTGACCGGTCCCGCGCCCAACCGGCCGCGCCGATGCGGCGCGCCGGTATCGCGGCTTCGGCGGCTTCGGCCCGGTGCCGAAGCCGCCTGCATGTTACCGCACGCTGACCGGCGCGAAGGCGCGCGCATCCGGGATGCGCGCCCGGTCGCGCATGTCGCGCCGGCCCGATCAGAACGTGTAGGTCACGCCCGCCATCCCGTAGTAATTGCTGCGCGACTGGACGATCGGGCTGTCGCCGTAGCGGCCGAGCAGCCGCGTCACGCCGCCGGTCGCGAGCACCGACCAGTGCCGCGACAGCGTCCAGTTCCACGCGAGCGCCATCGACGCGCTGTCGATCCCGCCGCTCGTCGAATACGGCCGGAACCGGCTCGTCATCGACTGGGCATCGGTCACGCCGTAGAACGTCTGCATGTAACGTCCCGAGCCCGCGTGCACGGTGCCCGTCACGATGATCTCGTGCTGCGACGTCTTGAGCACCGGCACCGCGAGATCCACGTGCCCCGACACGCCGCGCGACGTGTGCGTCACCGGTGTATCGATCGCGACGCTCAGTTCGGCCGCATCGAAGAGCGTCACGCCCGCGCGCACGCCGACGAGCACCGAGCCCGGAATCCGGCTCATGCCCTTCAGGTAGTCGGAGCCCGGCAGGTCGAAGCGGTTCTCGTCCGCGCGGCCCGCGTCGTAGCTCACGGCCGCCGACACGAACACGCCGTGCGGCAGGTTCAGCTTGTAGCCCGCGCCCTCGGTGCTGTCGATGAAGAAGCCGTTGCCGAACGTCGCGGAGAACGACGGTGCGACGACGCCGCGATACTGGTTGCTGCCCGCGTAGCGTGGCGCGAAGCCGCCGCCGAGCGACAGCGAATACTGGTTTTCCGCGTGGGCGGCGGCGGCGAGGGTCAGGCCGGCGAGCGGCATGCAATAACGATAGCGGCGGAGTAGGGGGCGCACAATATTGAGATCAGAGTGACGGAGCCCGAAGTCTAGGTGCGGCCTTGCGCCGCGACTGTCCTGAATGTGCGGAGAATCTGTGCTCAATTGTGTTCGATTGTTCGAGATTGTCGCCCCGCTCCCCCGCCCTCCCGTACGCCGGATAGAATTCGCGTGCCGCGCCGCCCATCAGCCTGCCGGGTGCGAGATGGCGCGCGCATCCCGAGGAGACCATGAACGAAGACCCGCTCAAATACCGTGTGCTGCTGATCGAGGACGACGACCGTCTCGCGCAGCTCGTCCGCGAATACCTCGACGGCTACGAATTCGCGGTGACGGTCGTGCGGCGCGGCGACCTTGCCGTCGCGGCCGTGCGCGAGCACCAGCCGGCCCTCGTGATCCTCGACCTGATGCTGCCGAACCTCGACGGGATGGAAGTCTGCCGGCGCATCCGCGCGTTCACCAACGTCCCCGTGCTGATCCTGACCGCGCGCGCCGACGTCTACGACCAGATTGCGGGCCTCGAGACCGGCGCCGACGACTACGTGACGAAGCCGATCGAGCCGCGCGTGCTCGTCGCGCGCGCCCGTGCGCTGCTGCGCCGCGCGCAAACGGCCGCGGCCGAAGCGCCCGTCGCCGCGCCGGAGGCGCTCGTGTTCGGCGAACTGACGATCTCGCCGCCGAACCGCACCGTCACGTGGCGCGGCGAGCCGGTCGACCTGAAGACGGCCGAATTCAACCTGCTGCTGATCCTCGCGCGCGCGGCCGGCACCGTGCTGAGCCGCGACGACATCCTGAAGCAGTTGCGCGGGATCGAATTCGACGGGCTCGACCGCTCGGTCGACTCGGGTATCTCGAAGCTGCGCCGCCGCTTCGAGGATGCGTCGTCGGAGCCGCACAAGATCAAGACGATCTGGGGTCGCGGTTATCTGTTCAGCCCTTCCGCGTGGGACGAATAAATGCTGCGCCCGTTGATCAGGCTGTACCTCATCGTGATCGTGTGCGTCGCCGCGTCGATCATGTTCATCCAGCTGGCGTTCGACCGGATCTTCTACGAGCGCGTCGCGCAGGCGCAGCGCGATTCGCTGACGACCTATTCGTTCGTGCTGAACGACTACCTCGAGCGCCATCCGGGCGCGCAGCGCGAGCTTGCACTGCGCGAACTCGCGCTGCACGGCAACGAAGGGTTCGGCTTCATGTCGATGGCCGACGCGCGCGCGCAACTGAGCGGCGCACCGCTGCGCGATCTCGATGCCGGCAGGATCGCGATCAGCTACAACGGCAAGGATTACTACATGCCGCTCGCGGATGGCTCGGTGCTGCATGCGCGCCCGATCGAGCCGCCGGATCTCGACATCCGGATCTATGCGTACCTGCTGCTCGCGCTCGCGGCGCTGTTTGCGGTCGTGCTGTGGATTCACTATCACTGGCGCGACATTCGGCGGCTGCAGGATGCCGCGCGCGCGTTCGGCGCTGGCAAGCTGTCGACGCGCGTGAAGCTGGCGGGCAAGAAGTCGAACATCTACGAGCTGTCGCGGCAGTTCAACGACATGGCCGAGCGCATCGAGGCGTCGATCAAGCAGCAGCGCGAAATGATGCATGGCATCTCGCATGAACTGAAGACGCCGCTCGCGCGGCTCGAATTCGGGCTCGCCCTGCTCGCCGAACCCGACGAGACCGGACGGATGCGCGAGCGCCGCGATGCGCTGCGGCGCGACGTGCGCGAACTCGACGAGCTCGTCACCGAGCTGCTGACGATCGGCCGCCTCGAACAGGGGGCGAGCGAACTCGCGCCGATGGAGATCGTCGTCGACGCGCTGATCGACAGTGTCGCCGGCAACGTCGCGAACGACGTCGCCGATCGCGGGATCACGCTCGACGTATCGGCGTTCGGTGCGCCCGCGACTCACGTGTGCGATCCGAAGCTCGTCGCCCGCGCGCTGCTGAACCTGATCCGCAACGGCGCGCGTTATGCGTCGCGCAAGGTCCTGCTGGCCGCTGCCGGCGACGCGAGCGGCGCACTCGTGCTCAGCGTCGACGACGACGGCCCCGGCATTCCGGTCGCCGAACGCGCGCGCGTGTTCGAACCGTTCCAGCGGCTCGACTCCAGCCGCGACCGGCAGACCGGCGGTTTCGGGCTCGGGCTCGCGATCGTGCGGCGCGTCGCGCAGGTGCACGGCGGCGACGTGCGGCTCGAGGATTCGCCGCTCGGCGGCGCACGCTTCGTGATCACGCTGCCCGCGCTGACACTGCCGGACAGCCTTTTCGACATGACGGGCACCGATACACGCGCCGACGCGCCCGGCGACGTCAAGCGCACGGCCACGCCGTCGCGATGACAGGCACGGTGGGCCGCCGCCCCGCCGCCACCCGACCGGATCCGATTGCTCGCCGCTCAGCGGCGGCGCAGCAGCGCGACGAAGAACAGGCTGCCGAACAGCGCCGTCACGATGCCGATCGGCAAATCCTCCGGCGCGGCCAGCGTGCGGGCCGCGACGTCGGCCCACACGAGCAGGATCGCGCCCGTCAGCGCGGCGACCGGCAGCAGCCGACCGTGCTCGGCGCCGACGACTCGCCGGCACAGATGCGGCGTGACGAGCCCGACGAAGCCGATCGCACCGCTCACCGCGACCATCGCGCCCGTCGCGAACGACGCGACGACGAACACCTCGCGCCGCATCCGCGCGCTCGGCACGCCGAGCGACGCCGCGGCGACATCCCCCGACATCAGCGCGTTCAGTTCGCGCCGTCGCGCGTACAGCGCGCCGCCGGCAAGCACCGCACACACGGCCGGCACCGGCAACAGGCCCCAGCGTGCGAGCCCCACGCCGCCGAGCATCCAGAACAGCACCGACGATGCGGCGCGCTGGTCGCCGAGATACAGCAGCAGATTGCCGAATGCGGCCATCATGAACGACACCGACACGCCCGCGAGCAACAGCCGGTCCGATTCGAGCCGGCCGGCCCGGTGCGCGAGCGCGACGACGCATGCGGTTGCCGCGAGCGCGCCCGCGAACGCCGCGGCCGACAACGTGAACGGGCCGAACGCCGCACCGGCGACCACCGTGACCGCGACGGCGCCGAGCATCGCGCCCGCGCTCACGCCGAGCAGATGCGGATCGGCCAGACGATTCGCGGTCGCCGCCTGCAACGCGACGCCGACCGCCGCCAGCGTCGCCCCGACGGTCGCGGCCAGCAGCGCGCGCGGCATCCGGATCAGCCACACGATGCTGTCGTCGCCCGCGCTCGCCGCGACCGCGCCAGTCTCGCCGAACGCCGAGGCGAGGTGCGCGGCCACGATCCGCACCGCGGCCGGCATCGCGATCGGCGCCGGACCGAACGCGGCCGACACGACGATCGACACGATCAGCAGCACGGCCAGCGCCGGCAGCACGACGCGCATGCTCATCGCGTCGGCCCGGCGAACGCGGCCGGATACAGCGCACGCGCCAGCATCTCGACGGCCGCGACGTTCTCGGGGCCTGGCGTCGCCGCATCGTACGGAATCACGACGAAGCGCCGGTCGCGGATCGCCGCCACGCGCGCGAGCGCCGGCTGGCTCAGCAGGAACTGCTGCTTCTGCGCGGCCGTCACCGCCGAGTAGTCGACGATCACGATCGCCTGCGGATCGCGCGCGACCACACTCTCCCAGCTCACCTGCGTCCAGCTGCGCGGCAGGTCGTCCATCACGTTGCGCGCACCGGCCGCCGCCAGCAACGCGGTCGGCATCGCGAGCCCGCCCGCCGTCATCGGCTTGTCGGTCCCGCTGTCGTAGACGAACACGCGCAGCGGCGCCGGCTTCCCGAGCGTGCGCGCCACCGCCGCGAGACGCGCACGCATCGCGGCGACGACTTGCGCGGCACGCGCGTCGACGCCGAAGATCCGGCCGAGATTGTTCAGGTCGCGGAACACGTCCTCGAACGACGCGGCCGATTGCTTCATCACGTGCGAGCACGACTCGGTCAGTTCGTAGGTGCGAATGCCGAACGGTGCGAGCGTCGCGGGCGTCACGGCGCCGCCGACATGCATCCCGTAGTTCCAGCCCGCAAGATAGAAGTCGGCGCGCGCGGCGGCCAGCACCTCGAGCGACGGATACTGGCTCGCCAGCTCGGGCACGCCGCGCAACGCGTCGCGCACGCGGGCGGTGCCCGTCTTCCAGCCGCCGATGCCCGTATAACCGACGAGCCGGTCCTTCAGGCCGAGCACGAGCATCATCTCGGTCAGGTTGACGTCGTTGCTGACCGCGCGCGTCGGGGCACGCTCGAACGTCACGTCGCGCTCGCAACTGCGCACGGTGACGGGATAGGCGCCCGCGTGAGCGGCGGCGCAGCCGAGCGCGGCGGCGGCAACCAGCCGGCGTGCGACGGAGGACAAAGGAAACGGCATGGCGGTCATTCCGGATGAAGCGGCGTGATGCGCGGCCGGCCCGACACAGGATGCCGATCGACGAGCGCGGCGACGCCGAATACGTCGCGCAGCAGCGCATCGGTCAGCACGTCGCCCGGCGTGCCTGACGCGACGATCCGGCCATGCGCGAGCACGTGGAGCCGGTCGCAATACGCGGCCGCGAGATTGAGGTCGTGAATCGTCGCGAGCGTCGCGATGCCGAGGCGGCGCACGCGTGCGAGCAGTTCGAGCTGGTGACGCAAGTCGAGATGGTTGGTCGGTTCGTCGAGCAGCAGCAATTCGGGCTGCTGCGCGAGCGCGCGGGCCAGCAGCGCACGCTGCTTCTCGCCGCCCGACAGCGAGGCGAAGCGTTGCGCGCGGCGCGCGACGAGGCCGACGTCGCGGAGCGCGGATGCGACGATCCGGCGATCGTCGGCCGACTCCGCGTCGAACGCTCGCTGGTGAGGCGTGCGGCCCATGCCGACCAGTTCGTCGACCGTCAGCCCGAAATCGTCCGGCGTCTCCTGCTGCAGCACCGCGATGCGCTGCGCGACCGCGCGCGGCCGCATGCGCCAGACGTCCTGCGCATCGAGCGCAACGCGGCCCGCATCGGGCCGCGCGTAACGGAATATGCAGCGCAGCAGGCTCGTCTTGCCGCTGCCGTTCGGGCCGACCAGCCCGACGAATTCGCCTTCGGCGACCGTCAGCGTCACCGAATCGAGCACGTCGATCGCGCCGCCGGGAGACCAGCTCACGCGTTCGATGTCGAGCATGTGGGTGACGGGACGCATGTCGCGCCGCACTAGAAACGCATCGTCGCGACGAGCTCCGCCGAGCGCGACGGGCCGAGCAGCCATTGCTCGCCGCCGTTCGACGTCGTCACCGCGTACGTGCGGTTCGCGAGATTGCGCAGATACAGCGCGAGCTCGGTGCGCGACGTCGGCTGCCAGCGCAACGATGCATCGAACACCGTGTACGACGGCACCTGCAGGCGGTTCGCATCGTCGCCGTAGGTCGCGCCGACGTAGCGCACGCCTGCATTCGCCTGCCAGCGTTCGGCGAACGCCCAGCCAAGCCACAGGTTCGCGGTCTGCTGCGGCACGTTGGACGGCACGTTGCCGGCTCGCGATACCGTCGCGCCGCCGTCAGTCTGGTTGAATTCGTCGTAACGCGCGCGCAGCAGCGCGACGTTCGCGTCGATCGTCCAGCCCTGCGGCAGCCGCGCACCGCCCGTCAACTCGATGCCGCGCGACGATTGCCGGCCAACCTGCCGGCGCAGCGCCGGATGGAACGGATCGCTGCTGAGCAGGTTGCGCTTCGTGATGTCGTACACGGCGAACGTCCAGTATGCGCGGCCGTCGAGCAGCGTCTGCTTGAGCCCGGCCTCCCACTGCTCGCCGGTCGCGAGCCGGTAGTTCGCCTGTGACGCGGACAACGTCACGAGCGAGCCGAGCCCCTCCGCGCCCGTCGTGTATTGCGCATACGCGCTGAGGGTCGGGGCGACTTCGAACACGAAACCGGTGCGCCAGCCGACGTTCGCGAAGCGCTTGTCGAAGCCCGCGCCGGTCGCCGCCTGTTCGCGGCTGAAGGCGATGTGGTCGTAGCGCACGCCGCTCAGCCAAGCGAGCCGCGGCAGCACTTCGAGCCGGTTCTCGGCGAACACCGCGGCCTGCCGCGCCCGCGTGCTGAATTGCGGCACGGTCGGATCGGGGCTCGTGAAGATGCCGGGGTCGAAGCCGTGCACGGGCACCGTCGATTCGCCGCCGTACGGCGAGTTGTTGATGCCGCTGAACGTGATCCGGCTGAACTCCGTGCCGACGACGAAGCGGTTCGCACGGCCGAACAGCGTGCCGTCGACGCGCGCGCTCAGGCGGTCGCCGATCTGCCGCTGGTGGTGGCCGATGTCGAGATAGTCGCCGCGCGTGACGCGCCCTGCCGCGGGATCGAGCGCGTACGATTCGGCGTTGCGCCAGTGGCGGTTCGACGTCAGGTAGTAGAGCTGGTTGTCGATCGTCACGCCGGCAGCGGGCCGGTAACTGGCCGACAGGCGCGTCCACTGGTCGTAGTACGAAATCGTCGCATCGCCGACGGTGTAGTTGAGCTTGCGCAGCGACGGATCGAGCACGCCGTTCGGCGCCGGCACGCCGTAGTAAGTCGCCGGCATCTGGCGGCCGTAGTCGTAGTCGAGCGTCAGCGTGAGCCGCGGGCTCACGTCGAGCTTCAGTGCGCCGCCGAGCGCCGTCGTATGCGTATCGGCCCGCTCGGCGAGGCCGTTCGCGCGCGCGTCGCTCGCATAGAAGCGGTAAGACAGCCGCGCGCCGAGCGCACCCGTCGTATCGAACGCGACGCGCTTCGCGCCGTCGAGGCCGATGCCCGCCTGCAGCGTCGTCTGGCGCGTGCGCTGCGGCCGCTTCGGCACGACGTTCACGACGCCGCCGATCGCGCCCTCGCCGTACAGCACCGACGCGGGGCCGCGCAGCACCTCGATGCGCTCGGCCGACCACGTATCGAACGGAAACGTGATCGTGCCGGCCGCCGGCATCAGCCGCACGCCGTCGAGCAGCGTCATCACCGATTCCTGCCCGCTGAAACCGCGCACGCTCAACGCGGTGCCGCCGTTGCCGGGCGCCATCGCGCTCGCGAAGCCGGCCGCGCGCGTGACCGCGTCGAGCACCGTGCGATCGCCGCGTGCGTCGATCGTGGCGGCCGTGACCGTCTCGACGCTCGCGGGCGTATCGAGGCTCGCGAGCCCGAGCCGCGAGCCTGTTTCGAGCGGTTGTGCCAGCGGGTCGGTTGCTACGGGTTGCGCACTGACGTTGATCGCCGGCAGCACATGCCGCTCGTCCGGTGCGGATGCGGCCGCTTCGGCGGCCAACGCGCCGGAGGTCGCCATCGCGCAGCCCAGCAGGGTCGTGCAGCCGCGCGCCGCGCGTGTGCGCCAGGCGCCCGCGTTCCGGCGCTGCGCGGCATGGTGCCGCTCCCCGCGCGCCAGATGGTTTCCGGATTTCGTCACGTCGTATCGATCTGGGTGGAATGTCGTCGCCGGCCACCGGCGACGAAAACGTCGGATGATACAATATATCAACTCGATCCGTCAGGAATTTGTCAGCCTTTCTGCCCTTCCCGGTGCCGTTACAGCGGAAAACTGAACCGCACCTACAGCGTGTCGCCCTGCGGCCGGTTGCGCATCGCGAACTCGCGCCGGGACTTCACGACCCCGCCCGACGCCGGGCCGCGATCAGCGGCCGACTTCCTTCCACTTGCGCGCGAGCCCGAGGCGTTCGAAACGCTCGATCAGGAACTCGGTGAACACGCGGATCTTCGCCGGCTGGTGCCGGCGGCTCTGGTACGCGATGTTGACGGTGAGCGCGGGCAGTTGCCAGTCGGTGAGCACCGGCACGAGCTTCCCCGCGACGATATCGTCGTGGATGATGTAGAGCGGCTGGATCAGGATGCCGAACCCGGCGAGAGCCGCCGCGCGGATCACCTGCCCCTCGTTCGCATCGAGCACGCTCTTGATCGTGACCGACTGCGTCTTCGCGCGATGGCGGAAATGCAGCACGTATGGATCGTTCGCGAGGTTGTAGACCAGCAGCCGATGGTCGCACAGCGCGTCGGGCGTCGCCGGCGCGCCATGCTTCGCCAGATACCCGGGCGACGCGGCCAGCACGCGCCGCGTCTCGGCGAGCTTGCGCACGGTGATGCCCGAATCGGCTTCGTGCTCGCGCGTGCGGATCGCCACGTCGATGCCGGCCTCGATGAAATCCGGGTAACGGTTCGCCGCGACGATCTGCACGTTCAGGTTCGGGTACCGCCGGTGAAACTCCGGCAGCGCGGGCGCGATATAGATCGACGCGAACGACACCGACGCGGTCACGCGCAGCGTGCCGGCCGGATTGACGCTCGCTGCGTTGACGGCCGCATCGGCCTCCGACAGCTCCGTCAGGATCGCGACGC
Organism: Burkholderia sp. L-4; assembly: GCF_056856535.1. Lineage (NCBI taxonomy): Bacteria > Pseudomonadati > Pseudomonadota > Betaproteobacteria > Burkholderiales > Burkholderiaceae > Burkholderia > Burkholderia sp. L-4. The sequence goes on along the minus strand of NZ_JBXEOX010000001.1, from coordinate 1,479,711 downwards.
AACGGCGGTGGTACTCGTGCCCCGCGTCGGTCAACCACAGGCGGCGCGTGGTGCGCTCGACGAGCCGCGCGCCCAGCCGCTCCTCCAGCGCATTCAGGCAGCGGCTCGCCGCCGCGCTCGACATGCCGAGCCGTTCGGCGGCCTTCGTCAGGCTGCCCAGCTCGGCCACCTGCACGAAAAATTCGATCTGCGTCCACTTGTCCATGCGTTCGATTCTTCCACCTGACGGAGAACAAAACTCCTCCAAACCCGCTTTTTTACGTTTCCGGGAGGAATTAATGTTACGTCAGCGCGCCATCGAACGACATCAGGAGACAACCCCTATGCGCAATCTCAACGAAGACACCATCACGCAGGCCGTGATCGCGTCGCTCGCCGGCTGTCGCGACGAGCGGCTGCGCACGGTGATGACGAGCCTCGTCCAGCACCTGCATTCGTTCGCCCGCGAAACGAAACTCACCGAGGCCGAATGGCAAGTCGCGATCGGCTTCCTGACGGCCGTCGGCCACATCACCGACGACAAGCGCCAGGAGTTCATCCTGCTGTCCGACGTGCTCGGGTTGTCCACGCTCGTCACCGCGCAAAACCATGCGAAGCCGGCCGGCTGCACCGAGGCGACCGTGTTCGGCCCGTTCTACGTCGACGGCAGCCCCGAGTTCGCGATGTTCGACGACATCGCGAACGGCGCATGCGGCGCGCCCTGCTTCGTGTCCGGCCAGGTGCGAAGCATCGACGGCACGCCCGTCGCGAACGCGTCGCTGGAAGTCTGGCAAGCCGACGAAGACGGCCACTACGACGTGCAGCAGCCGGCCGACGACGGGTCCGTCACGCATCGCGCACGCGGCCGGCTGCGCAGCGGCGCCGACGGCCGTTACGCATTCCGCTCGATCCTCGCGGAGCCGTATCCGATTCCGCACGACGGCCCCGTCGGGGCGATGCTCGATGCGCTCGGCCGCCACCCTTGGCGCCCCGCCCACCTGCACTTCATGATCGCAGCGCGCGGCTACGAAACGCTGATCACGCACGTATTCCGCGACGGCGACCGCTATCTCGACTCCGACGCGGTATTCGGCGTGCGCTCGACGCTCGTCGCCGACTGGGTGCGGCATGCGCCCGGGCTCGCGCCCGACGGGTCGCGAATGGACACGCCGTTCTACACGCTCGACTACGACTTCGTGCTGAATCCCGCGGAGCGGGTCGCATGATCCGGCGCGTCGTCATGTGGAACGTTGCGGGCGCAACCGACTACGAGCGCGCGACGGCGCGCGCCAGCGTCAAGACGGCTTTCGAGAGCCTGCGCGGCAGGATTCCGGGCATGACGCACCTCGAGATCGGCACGGACCTCGGTGCGGCCGACCACGCATGCGACCTGATTCTCGTCGCCGAATTCGAATCGCGCGAAGCGCTCGACGGCTACGCGACGCATCCCGAACACGCACGCGTACGCGACACACTGACCGGCCTGCGCACTGCGCGCCATCAGGTCGACTACGCGACGGAGTGAGCACGACATGAACTTCATCTATCAGGCGCGACCGGCACGCGTCGTCTTCGGCGCAGGCAGCCTGCACCATCTCGAACGCGAAGTACTGGAGCTCGGCGCGCAGCGCGCGATCGTGCTCTGCACGCCGGAGCAGCGCGACCTCGCGCAACGCATCGTCGACCGGCTCGGCGCACGTGCCGCCGGGCTGTACGACCGCGCGACGATGCACGTGCCGATCGAGATCGCCCGCGATGCGCAGGCGTTCGCGACATCCTGCGACGCCGATTGCGCGATCGCGATCGGCGGCGGCTCGACGATCGGCCTGGGCAAGGCGATCGCGCTCGAAAGCTGCCTGCCGATCCTTGCGATACCGACCACGTACGCCGGCAGCGAAATGACGCCGATCTACGGCCTGACCGAAGGCGGCCTCAAGCGCACCGGCACGGATGCACGCGTGCTGCCGAAGACGGTGATCTACGATCCCGAGCTCACCGTGACGCTGCCAGTCGAGCTGTCGGTGACGAGCGGCCTCAATGCGATCGCACACGCGGCGGAAGGCCTGTACGCGGACAACGCAAATCCGGTCATGAGCCTCGTCGCCGAGGAAGGCATTCGCGCGCTGGCGCGCGGCCTGCCGGGCGTGCGGCGCGATCCCGCCGATCTCGCCGCGCGCGGCGATGCCCTCTACGGCGCGTGGCTGTGCGGGATGGTGCTCGGCAACGTCGGCATGGCGCTGCACCACAAGCTCTGCCACACGCTCGGCGGCAGCTTCAACCTGCCGCACGCACCGACCCACACGGTCGTGCTGCCGCACGCGCTCGCCTACAACGCCGCGCACGCGCCCGAGGCGATGCAGCGGATCGCCCGCGCGCTCGGGACCAACGACGCCGCGCGCGGCCTCTACGCGCTGGCGCGCGACAACGGCGCGCCGGTGTCGTTGAAGGCGATCGGCATGCAGGCGGCCGATCTCGATCGCGCGGCCGACCTCGCGGCGGCCAATCCGTACTGGAACCCTCGCCCGATCGAACGCGACGGCTTGCGCGCGCTGCTGCAGGACGCCTTCGATGGCAACCTGCCCGGCTCGACCGCGTACTGACCCGCACATGCGACAAACCCACCAACGAACCCCGGCGAGACAACCCGCACGAATGCCGAACGACGCCATGCGGCGACGGGCCGGGACCATGCGGCAGCCACGCCTGCGCTCACCCGCCGATCTTGAACGTCGGCATCTGCTGCCCGAGCCGCGCGCCCATTTCCGCACCGAGCGCCTGCAGCGCATTGAACGGCCGGATCATCACCTCGAACTCGACGATCCGGCCGTCGTCGTCGAAGCGGATCATGTCGATTCCCTTCAGCGCCTTGTCGCCGACGCGCGCGCTGAACTCGAGCACGACGCTCCGACCGTCGTCGCTGACGAACTGGCGGTGATACGCGAAATCCTCGAGGATCGTGATCACCGTGCGCAGCGCGATCAACAGCGCAGGCGCCGGCCCGTACGGCTTGAACGCCATCGGTGAACGGAACACGGCATCCGGGTGGACGATCGACTCCAGCGGCCCGAAGTCCTTGTTCTCGACCATCACGTGCCATGCGTCGAGCGACTTCGCGACAGCGGGATGAACCTGCGTCGTTGCATTCATCTTCGTAGACTCCTGAATCGTCGAACGGAAAGAAAAGCGAATCGGCGTCAAAGCGTCGCGGCCAGCGTCGTACCCTGGTGAATCGCGCGCTTCGCATCGAGCTCGGCGGCTTCGTGCGCGCCGCCGATCACATGAACCTTGCACCCGGCCGCCTCGAGCTGCACGGCGAGTTCGCGCAACGGTTCCTGCCCCGCGCAGATGATCACGTTGTCCACCGGCAGCGTCCGCTCGACGCCGTCGATCGTCACGTGCAGTCCCTCGTCGTCGATGCGCCGGTACGTCACCGCCGACGACATCCCGACGCCGCGCGCCTTCAGCGCGGTGCGATGAATCCAGCCGGTGGTCTTGCCGAGCCCGTCGCCGACCTTCGACGCCTTGCGCTGCAGCAGGTGGACATGACGTGCCGCCGGTTCGGGCCGCGCATGGCCGAGACCGCCCGCGTTCGCATACGTCCGGTCGACACCCCACTCGGCAAAGAACCGCGCTGCGTCGACACGTTCACCGTCGCCGCGATGCACGAGATATTCGGCGACGTCGAAGCCGATGCCGCCGGCGCCGACGATCGCCACGTCGCGGCCGACGACCTTGCCGTCGCGCAACACGTCGAGATAACCGAGCACCTTCGGATGGCCGACGCCGTCGATCGGCGGCGTGCGCGGCACGATGCCGGTCGCGATCACCACTTCGTCGAATTCGCCCTGCAGCAGCATCTCGGCGGTCGCGCGCGTATTGACGTGCAGCGTCACGCCGCGCAGTTCGATCTGCCGGCGGAAATAGCGCAGCGTTTCGTTGAACTCTTCCTTCCCGGGCACCTTCTTCGCGATGTTGAACTGACCGCCGATCTCGGCGCCGGCTTCGTACAGCGTCACCGCGTGACCGCGTTCGGCCGCCGTGACCGCGAAGCCGAGGCCCGCCGGCCCGGCGCCGACCACCGCGATCCGCTTGCGCTGCCCGGCGGGGCGGATCACGAGTTCGGTTTCATGGCAGGCGCGCGGATTGACGAGGCAGGACGTGATCCTGCCGCTGAAGGTATGGTCGAGGCACGCCTGGTTGCAGCCGATGCACGTGTTGATTTCGTCCGCGCGCCCTTCCCGCGCCTTGCGGACGAATTCGGCATCGGCAAGGAACGGCCGCGCCATCGACACCATGTCGCAATAACCGTCGGCGAGCAGTTGCTCGGCCACTTCCGGCGTGTTGATCCGGTTGGTCGCGACGAGCGGGATGCCGACCTTGCCCATCAGCTGCCGCGTCACCCACGCATACGCGGCGCGCGGCACCTTGGTCGCGATGGTCGGAATGCGCGCCTCGTGCCAGCCGATGCCGGTATTGAGGATCGTCGCGCCGGCCGCCTCGATCGCTTGCGCGAGGCGGATCACCTCGTCGAGCGTCGAGCCGCCTTCGACGAGATCGAGCATCGACAGCCGGTAGATGACGATGAAGTTCGTGCCAACGCGCTCGCGCACGCGCCGCACGATCTCGACCGCGAAACGGATGCGGTTCTCGTACGCGCCGCCCCATGCGTCGTCGCGATGGTTCGTGCGCGCGGCGATGAATTCGTTGATCAGGTAACCTTCGGACCCCATGATTTCGACGCCGTCGTAGCCCGCATGCTGCGCGAGCGCCGCGCAACGCACGAAATCGGCGATCGTCTCGTCGACTTCGTCGCTGCTCAACGCATGCGGCGTGAACGGGTTGATCGGCGCCTTCAGCGCGCTGGGCGCCGCGAGCGCCGGGTGATACGCGTAGCGTCCGAAATGCAGGATCTGCAGCGCGATCTTGCCGCCCGCCGCGTGCACCGCGCGCGTCACGACACGATGGCGTTCGGCTTCCGCCTCGGTCGTCAGCATCGCGCCGCCCGGCGCCGGACGGCCGCGCTCGTTCGGTGCGAATCCGCCCGTGACGATCAGGCCGGCCTCGCCTCGCGCGCGCTCCGCGTAGAACGCCGCCATCCGCTCGAAACCGTTCGGCGCTTCCTCGAGTCCCACATGCATCGACCCCATCAGCACGCGGTTCCTGAGCGACGTGAAGCCCAGGTCGAGCGGGGTCGTCAAATGCGGATAACGGGATGTCATCGGGGCGTCTCCATTTTTATGCAACAAGTTGCACATATGGTAGTTCACCGCATCCGTTTATGCAACATGTTGCATAAACGGGATTCCTGGCTTGTACTGTGGCCCCGATATGGCAAGATGCGATTCATTCCGCGGCCTCCTCCGATCCGACATGTCCTTGCCTCACGCCCTCCTCACCGCGCTCGCCGAACGTCCCGGTTCGGGGTCCGAGCTTGCCGACCGCTTCGATCGCTCGATCGGTTATTTCTGGCAGGCGACGCATCAGCAGATCTATCGCGAACTGGGGCGCCTCGAGGAAACGGGCTGGATCGAATCGCTGCCCGCCGAATCGGGCCGTGGCCGCAAGCGTGCCTATCGGATCCTGCCGGCCGGCAAGAAGGAACTGCGACGCTGGATCGCCGAACAGGAAGATCCGACGCCGCTGCGCGAAGCGTTGATGGTGCGCCTGCGTGCGGAAGCGGTGCTCGGCCCGTCGGGCCTCGAGGACGAAATCCGGCGGCGGATCGCGCTTCACCAGGAGAAGCTCGACCTGTACCTGAAGATCGAGGCGCGCGATTTTCCGGAAGGCGCCGACTCGCGCGCGAAACGCTTGCAGCATCTGGTGCTGCAGGCCGGCATCGCGAACGAGCGGTTCTGGGTCGAGTTTTCGCAGGACGCGCTCGACACGCTGCGCCTGCCGAAGGATTGATCCGCTGACGGAACATGGGCGGCGTTCGTCTCGGCGCCGATCGGCATCGCGCTCGCGCATCGCATGCGCGGTAACGATGAGCCTGCCGCGGTTCACGCGGCCCCGCTGCCGCAGGCAATCGGCCGCGCGGCCGACGTTGAATAGCCGCGCGGCGAATCAGGATCACGCGCCGGGCAGGATCACCACCTTGCCCTTCACCTGCCGGTTCGCCATCCGTGCGATCGCGTCGGCCGCGCCGGCCAGCGACACGCGCTCGGTGATCGCCGGCCGCACCTTGCCGGCCGCGAACCATTCGGCCAGCAGCCGCATGTTCGCGACATGCTGCGCCGGGTCGCGGCGCACCGCATCGCCCCAGAACACGCCGAGAATGTCACGCTCCTTGAGCAGCGCGAGGTTCAGCGCGATCGTCGGAATCTCGCCGGCCGCGAAGCCGACCACGAGGAACCGGCCGCGCCAGGCGGTCGCGCGCAGCGCCGCTTCGCTGTACGCGCCGCCCACCGGATCGTAGACGACGTCGGCACCGCGCCCGCCGGTCAATGCGTCGACGCGCCGACGCAGGTCTTCGATCGCATAGTCGATCGTCTCGTCGGCCCCCGCTTCACGGCACAACGCGAGCTTGTCCGCGCTCGACGCCGCCGCGATCACGCGCGCGCCGAGCGCCTTCGCGATCTCGATCGCCGCGAGCCCGACCCCGCCCGCCGCGCCCAGCACGAGCAGCGTCTCGCCCGCCTGGAGCCGCGCGCGCTGCTGCAACGCGTGCAGCGACGTGCCGTAGGCGAGCACGAGCGCCGCCCCCTGCTCGAACGCCATGCCCGGCGGCAGCGCGGCGATCTGGTGCACGTCGGCCACGCACTGCTCCGCGAACCCGCCATGCCCGGTGAACGCCACCACCGAATCGCCCGGCCGATACGCGCTCACGCCGTCGCCGACCGCGTCGATCACGCCGGCAAACTCGGCGCCCGGCGAGAACGGCAGCGCCGGCTTCACCTGATACAAGCCCTGGACGATCAACGCGTCGGGAAAATTGAGCGACGCCGCCTTCACCTGGATCCGCACCTGGCCGGCGGCCGGTTCGGGAATCGCGACGTCCTCGATACGCAAACTGTCGATCGGGCCGAATGCGGTACACAACAGGGCTTTCATGCGCTTCTCACTCCTTGCGCGGCGCGGCCGCGCATCGGTACGGTCGGCGGAATGCTCCCGCCCGGCCGGCTTGCGACGAACCGGCGACGGCCGGCAGCACCCGCCCCCGCGATATCGTCCGCATGCCGGAATGTCGGTGACGCAACGTTCAGAACCACGTGTCCCGCATGTCGAGCGTCGTCGTGTCGACGCTCGACAGCAGATCGAGCTGCGCATCCACCTTCGGCAACTCCCAGCGGAAAAAGTATCGGGCCGCCGCACGCTTGCCGTCGTGGAAATCGCCGTCGTGCCCGTGCGCGGCAAGCGTCACGTCGAGCCACAGCCATGCGACGACGAGGTGGCCGAACGCTTCGAGATAGACGCTCGCGTTCGCCAGCCGTGTCCGCGGATCGCCGATCGCGCCGAGCTGCCGCGTGACGTCGCACAGTCGCGCCCAGCGCCGCGCCAGCGCATCGGCCTGCTCGCGCGTGCCGGCATCCAGCGCTCGCGCGCGCTCGACCGTCGCGCCGATCCGCGCATCGAGCGCATGCAGCAGCGCGCCGTCGTCCTGCGCGACCTTGCGGCCCAGCAGGTCGAGCGCCTGGATCCCGTGCGTGCCTTCGTGAATCGGATTCAGCCGGTTGTCCCGGTAGAGCCGCTCGACCGCGTAGTCGCGCGTGTAGCCGTAGCCGCCGTGCACCTGGATCGCGAGGTCGTTCGCGGCGAGACACCACTGCGACGGCCAGCTTTTCGCGATCGGCGTGAGGATGTCGAGCAGGCCCGCGGCCTGGGCGCGCGCGTCCGCGTCGTCGTGCGCGCGTGCTTCATCGACCAGCTTCGCGCAGTACAGGATCAGCGCGAGACCGCCTTCGACATAGGCCTTCTGCGCGAGCAGCATGCGCCGCACGTCCGGATGCTCGACGATTGGCGCCTGCGGCGCGGCCGCGTCCTTGCCGGCCGGCCCGAGCGGACGCCCCTGCGGCCGGTTGCGCGCATAGTCGAGCGCGCGCAGATAACCGGTATAGCCGAGCGCCACCGCACCCGCGCCGACGCCGATGCGCGCCTCGTTCATCATGTGGAACATGTAGGCGAGGCCATGGTTCGGCTTGCCGACCAGGTAGCCGATCGCGCCCGCACGCCCTTCCGGACGATAGCGCGTGCCTTCGCCGAAATTCAGCAGGCAGTTGGTCGTGCCGCGATAGCCCATCTTGTGGTTCAGCCCGGCGAGCACGACGTCGTTGTGCTCGCCCCGCGCACGGCCGTCGGCGCCCGGCAGGTACTTCGGCACGATGAACAGCGAGATGCCGCGCGTGCCGGGCTGCAGCCGGCCGTGTTCGTCGGGAATCTTCGCGAGCACGAGGTGCACGATGTTCTCCGCCAGCTCGTGTTCGCCGCCGGAGATCCACATCTTGTTGCCGGTCAGCCGGTAGCGCGGGCCGAGCGGCGAGTCGCCCTCGAAATCCGCCCGCGTCGCGATGTCGGACAACGACGAGCCGGCTTGCGGTTCGGACAGGCACATCGTGCCGAGGAAGCGCCCTTCCAGTTCCGGGCGCGCGAACGCGTCGATCTGCGCGGGGCTGCCGTGCGCGACGAGCAGGTTCGCGTTGGCGACGGTCAGGAACGGATAGGCGGCCGTCGCGATGTTCGCGGCCTGGAAGAACAGGAACGATGCGGCTTCGACCAGCTTCGGCAACCGCATGCCGCCGAGCGCGTCGTCATGGCCCGCGGCGATCAGCCCGGCGTCCGCGAACGCGCGCACGGCCGGCTCGACCTCGGGGATCAGCGTCACGCGCTCGCCGTCGAAATGCGGTTCCTCGCGATCGCCGCGCGCCGCATGCGGTGCGAACAGGTTCTCGGCGATCCGCTCGCTGGTGTCGAGCACCGCGTCGAAGGTCTCGCGACTGTGCTCCGCGAAGCGCGGCAGCGCGGCGAGCGCTTCGGCGTCGAGCCAGTCGTACAGCAAGAACGCGAGATCGCGTCGCGACATCAACAGGCTCATCGTGCTGCCTCCCGGGCGCCGGCTTCGTCAGCCGAATGAAGGGTTCGTGACCGCAAGTTGCTGGCAGGAATTTAGCACGATCGTTCGCAAACGACAACGACGGGCGAGCTAGTCCGCGTACCCGGGATTAAGTCGATCGAGCCGGCGCAGCAATCCCGGCCAGACGAGCGCCCCGGCGCCCATCCCGCGCGTGACCGCGGCGATCTGCTGCCTGATACCGTCGAGAATCGGTTGCGCGATCGGCCGCAGCGCCGCGCCGCCGGCCTGCGCGCGGACCTGGATCATGCACGCGGCCTCGAAGAAGTACATCGCGACGAACGCGTCGGCCGGCGTCGCGCCGACCGTCAAGAGCCCATGATTGCGCAGCATCAGGTTCGTGTTGCCGCCGAGGTCCCGCACGAGGCGCGCCTTCTCGCCCTCGTCGAGCGCAATGCCTTCGTAATCGTGATACCCGAGCGACGCCAGCACGCCGAGCGACTGCTGCGACAGCGGCAGCAAGCCGGCTTCCTGCGCCGATACGGCGACGCCGTTGATCGAGTGCGTGTGCATCACGCACAGCGCGTCGTCACGGGCCGCATGCACCGCGCTGTGAATCGTGAAGCCGGCCGGGTTGATCTCGTACGGCGATTCGGACACCTTGCGACCGTCGAGATCGATCTTGACCAGCGACGACGCCGTGATCTCGTCGAACATCATCCCGTACGGGTTGATCAGGACATGATGTTCCGGGCCGGGCACACGCGCCGAGATATGGGTGAACACGAGATCGTCCCAGCCGAACAGCGCGGTCAGGCGATAGGCCGCCGCCAGGTTGACTCGCGCATCCCATTCGGCGGGAGAAACCGCCTGCTGCACACTGACATCGGATGAGGCCACGTCACACTCCTTGTTCAGGGATCGATGCGAACCGGGCCGCGCGAAGCGGCCCGGCGTCGGAGGGATTGTGCGTCAACCCGCCTGCGGCTTCGCGAGCTGATCGGCAATCGGCAGGCTGCGGATGCGCGTGCCGGTCGCCGCGAAGATCGCGTTGGTCAGCGCCGGTGCGACGGGCGGCAGGCCCGGCTCGCCGACGCCGCCGAGCGGTGCCGTGAAGTCGTCCGGCGCGACGAGATGCACGCGGATCTCACGCGGCGCCTCGTTCATTCTCAGCACCTGGAAGCCGTTGAAGTTGCTCTGTTCCGGATGGCCGTCCTTGAACGTGATCTCGCCATGCAGCGCGATGCCGAGCCCCATCACCACCGCTCCCTCGAGCTGCGAGCGCACGCGCTCCGGATTGACCTGAGGCCCGCAGTCGATCGCGATGTCGACACGCGGCACCGTGATCCTGCCGTCCGCGCCGACCTGCACCTCGCAGACCGCCGCCGTGTACGACACGAAACTGCGATGCGCGGCGATCCCGAGCCCGTGCCCCTTCGGCAGCTTGCGCCCCCAGCCGGCTTCGCGCGCGACCGTCTCGACCACGCGCCGCAGCCGCCCCGTATCGACCGGGTACAGCGCGGGATCCTCGCCGTAGTTCACGTTCTTCACCGTGATGTGCGGCTCGAAGCGCCGCGCGGGCCCGATCAGCGCGAGCAGGAAATCCTTCGGGTCGCGGCCGGCCGCGTGCGCGAGCTCCGACACGAAGCTCTGGATGCCGAACGCATGCGGGATGTTGTAGACCGAGCGAAACCAACCGATCCGCGTGTGCCCTTCGGCAACCGGATTCTCGATCCGCACGTTCGGGATCGCGAACGGCAGGTCCGCGATCCCCTGAGCCAGTTCGCCCGGCTGCTCGTGCACGATGTCCGGCTTGAAGGTCGACTGGATCGACGGCGCGACCGTGCGATGCTGCCACGCGACCACCTTCCCCGACGCGTCGATCCCGCCGTCGAACGCCTCGAGCGACACCGCGTGGAAATAGTCGTGCGCGATGTCGTCCTCGCGCGTGAACGTCAGCTTCACGGGCGCGCCGACCGCCTTCGACAGCAGCGCGGCTTCCACCACGTAATCGGGTTTCGACTTGCGGCCGAATCCGCCGCCGAGCAGCGTCACGTTGACCGTCACGCGCTCGGTCGGCAGCGCGAGCGCCTTCGCGACCTCGTCGCGGGTGGTCTGCGGCGCCTGCGTGCAGGTCCACACCTCGCAGCGGCCGTCGGCCACGCGCGCGACGGCCGCGGGCGGCTCCATCGTCGCGTGGGCGAGATGCGGGATGTAGTACGTCGCACGGACGCGTTTCGCGGCGCCGGCGAGCGCCGCGGCCGCATCGCCGTCGTTGCGGATCACGTCGCCCGGCTGCGCGGCGGCCGCCTCGAGCGCCTTGCGATAGTCGGCCGAGTCGTAGCCCGCGTGGGGCCCGCGCTTCCAGTCGATCTTCAGTTGCGCGCGCGCCTGGATGGCCGTCCACGTGTCGCGTGCGACGACGGCCACGCCGCCGAGCGGCTGGAAGCCGGACGGCAGCGGCGCCGACGCAAGCTGCACGACCTTGACGACGCCCGGCAGTTTCTCGGCCGCCGACGCATCGAATGACGCGACCGTGTCGCCGTAGGCCGGCGGCCGCGCAACGACCGCATACAGCATGCCGTCGAGCCGCGTGTCGATCCCGTAGTGCGCACGGCCGCCGACGATGTCGCGCCCGTCGATCAGCGCGGTCTTGCCCTTGCCGATATAGCGGAATTCGGCCGGTGCCTTCAACGCGAGCGTCTTCGTGTCGGGCACCGGCAACGCGGCCGCTTTCGCGGCGAGTTCGCCGAAACCGAGCTTGCGCCCGCCCTTCGTGTCGACGACCTCGTGCACCGATGCCTTGACCTGGCCCACATCAACGCCCCACTCGGTCGCGGCCGCCTGCTCGAGCATCGTGCGCGCGGCGGCCCCTGCCCGACGCAGCGCGGCGAAACTCTGGCGCAGGCTGCGCGAGCCGTCGGTGTTCTGGTTGCCGTAGCGCGGCTCGTCGCCGACGGCCTGCGCGACCTTCACGCGCGCCCAGTCGGCACCCAGCTCGTCGGCGACCACGAGCGCGACGCTCGTGCGCACGCCCTGTCCCATCTCGGAGCGGATGCAGGTGACGGTCACAGTGCCGTCCGGGGCGATCGCGACGAACAGGTGCGGATCGTCGCGCAGCCCGTGCGGCATCCCGGCGCCGCCGTATTGCGGGTTCGTGCTGACGGGCGGCTGCACCGGTGCCGCGGCCTGCGCGAGCGACGGCACGCCGAACGCGAGCAGCAGCCCGCCGGACGCGAAGCCCAGCAGCAGCGCGCGGCGGCTTTCGTTGTGGACGGAGAGTTCGGGCGCGCTCATGCGGCACCTCCGCGGCGCACGGCCAGGCGGATCGCCGCACGAATGCGCGTGTAGGTGCCGCAGCGGCAGATGTTGCCGGACATCGCATCGTCGATGTCGGCATCGGTCGGATGGGGATTCGTCTTCAGCAGCGATGCGGCCTGCATGATCTGCCCGGACTGGCAGTAGCCGCATTGCGCGACGTTCAGTTCCTGCCATGCCTGCTGCAGCGGGTGGGTCAGGTCGGTCGACAGTCCCTCGATCGTCGTCACGCGCTTGCCGGAAGCCGCCGCAACGGGCGTGATGCACGACCGGATCGCGACGCCGTCGAGATGAACGGTACACGCGCCGCACAGCGCCATCCCGCAGCCGAACTTGGTGCCGGTGTGGCCGAGCACGTCGCGCAGATACCAGAGCAACGGCATCTCGGGATTGCCGTCGAAGTGTTGCTCGCTACCGTTGACGGTCAGCGTGATCATCGTTCACCTCCTGGTCGAGGCGCCCGCGTCGCACCACGGGTGCCGTGTGGGGATTCGAACGGTGCCGGCCCGGCACCGCCTGGCGGACTGCTTCGCCGGAAGCACCAGCGGCCGACGGGCTATCGGTGCCGATGACGACCGGGTGTTCGACTCCGAGCGAAAGCGGGCGCCCGCGGGTCCCGATTCTGCCCCATGCAAACCGTCACTCAGGCGACGCGACCCTGTCGGGGCTGCCAGAAACGGTGCCCGGGATCGCCGCTGCCCCCGCGCGCGACGTCCGGCCCGGAGGGCTTCGACATGCCCGGCCAGGCGGATTCGTATGGGGATTGAGCCGCGCTCCAACTTTAACCGATGTGCGGCAGCTTCGCGCCGCCGGGCGCTTTCCAGCCGACCGGGTCGAGACCGAACTCGTGCCGCATGGGTTGCGACGGATGACCGGGGATCGGATGCATCGGATCCCCGCATCTGAAACCGGGAGTTTGCCGTGCATTCCGGCCGATGCGGGGCGGGTATCCGCGGAAGTATCCATGCGCGGCGCCGCACCGAGAACGGAGCAGTCCGCTAAGACAGTCTTGAAGAACGCGGCGGGAAAATTCGTTCGGGGTCGCGCAAATGCGAGGATCCGGCCGGCCTGGCGGCCGAACCGGATTCTCGCGCGACGGCAACGAACGGTACGGAAGTACGCTATCGCGCGATCCGGCTCACGGCGAGCGCAACGCCTGCAAGCCCAGCGTGAGCGCGTTGAACGGCATCTCCGTTGCCCCCATCGAAAAACTCGTCGTTTTCGTGGTCACGCCAGGCGTGCGCATCAGCGCGTGAACGATCCGCTCGCTCGCATGGCCGTCGCCATACGGATTGCTCGCGCGCGACATTTCCTCGTAGGCGCTTTCGCTGTCGAACAGGCGCGACGCCTCCCACACGATCCGCTCCTGGTCCGTACCGACGAGCCGTGCGGTGCCGGCCTGGATCGCCTCGGGCCGCTCGGTCGTCTCGCGCGTGACGAGCACCGGCTTGCCGAGCGCCGGCCCTTCTTCCTGAATGCCGCCCGAATCGGTAATGATGAAATGCGCGCGGGACATCAGGAATACGAACGACAGGTATTCCTGCGGTTCGATCAGGTAGATGTTCGGCACGCCGCCGAGCCGCGCTCGCGCCGGCTCCCGCACGTTCGGATTCATGTGCAGCGGATAGACGAACTGCGCGTCGCGATAGCGGCCCGCGAGCGTACAGAGCGCCTCGCAAAAATGCTGGAACGGTTCGCCGAAACTCTCGCGGCGATGCCCCGTGATCAGCACGACGCGCCGCGACGGTTCGAGAAACGGAAAATACGCGGCGACCTTGTCAGACAACGCAGAGGTGCGGTCCAGCATGCGTTTGACCTCGTGCAACGCATCGATCACGGTATTGCCGGTCAGCGAGACGCCGCTGCCCGGCACGCCCTCGCTGAGCAGGTTGTCGCGCGCCTGCCCGGTCGGCGCGAAATGCCACGACGACACCGCATCGGTCACGCGGCGATTCAGCTCCTCCGGCCACGGCGACCAGATGTCGCCGCTGCGCAGCCCGGCCTCCACGTGCCCGACCGGCAGATAGCGGTAGAACGCCGCCAGGCTGACCGCCAGCGTGGTCGTCGTATCGCCGTGCACCAGCACGACGTCCGGACGCAGGTCGTCGAAGACCATGCCGATCGCCTGAAGAATGCCGGTCGTCACGTCGGTCAGCGTCTGGCTTTGCCGCATCAGGTTGAGATCGTAGTCGGGCTTGATGTCGAACAGCGTCAGCACCTGGTCGAGCATTTCCCGATGCTGCGCGGTCACGCATACCCGGGCGTCGACCTCCGCTTGCGCCTTCAGCGCACGCACCAGCGGCGCCATCTTGATGGCCTCCGGCCGAGTCCCGAACACAAGCAAGATCTTCTTCATCGTTATCCTCGTTTAGCCACTTCGCGCGGATGATCCTGCACGTGGCGCGAAGCATGTATTCAGGCGGCACTGCCCATACTCGCGCGGTCGGCACGTAACCGTGCTGCGAGGCAAGCGCACCGTCCTGTCCGCGCGGTCCCGGCCACGCGAATCGTCGTACTACCGGCGTCCCGTTGCACTGATCAGTCACGTCATGAGTCGTTCCTCGCTGTGTCGAGCGTCACGTCGGTCCGTCACGTCGCTTCCACACCAGCAATATTCAAACCAGCCGCCCCCGCAGCCGCAGCCGGCTCGCGCGACGCACACCGCACATGCGCGGTGCGTTACGGAATGTTTCACAACTGCTACGGGCGTCTCATCGACGAGCCGGCACGACAACGATAAACAGCCGGCCGATCGCGCGATCCGTCTGACGACGTCGTCCGATGAATCGAGAACGCAGATCGGACGCCCGTCACGCATCGAACCGCGTGCATCTTTCGAAGCGCGTTGCGTCGTCTCGATTCGGCACTTTTGTCTGTGCAGCGCGCGGCGCGCACGCGACCTCCGGCCACGACCATGTGCGCGCGAATTCCCCGACACGCGGCGCGGCTTGCGTCGCACGAATGCATGCGCGGGAAATGTTGCGAATGTGTAACGCAGAGCCGAGCGGGAAGATACATCGGAGTCCGGTCTATTCCGCGCGCACGACGGCGGCAACCGTTTCGTCCATCGGGGCAACGTGCGCGCGGCGAGCGACACGCCGCTGCACGTCTCGCAAGGCCACATCGAACAAGGCGGCGACGACTCGTTAGACAAACCGCCCGCCGTGCGAGGTCGGCGAGATGTGTCGCAGGCTGCGTGGCGTCGCATGTCGCGCGACGGCGCTGATTCGTCAGTGAATCAAAACACGTCGCCACGCGCCCGACCCTACGCGCGCCTCGCGCCCGCCTCCTTGCTGCACGGGGCATCGCGGCCCATGGCTCACGCCTTGCTTAATGTCAGACAGGTGCGTCCCGAAGCACTCGCACGGCAGCAGCAGACGGACGGGGACGCCAAAGCAACGAAGCCGGGAAGCGACGCGACGCGTGCGCGGGGGCGAACGACATCCGCCCCGCGCGACGAACGTGCGGCCGCGTCCCATTGACATCCGCGCGATCCACGGGCGCCTTCCGCTCTCATCGGTCGTCGTCGCGGACACCGGGGACCAGGACATGAAGAATCCGCGGATGGCGTCACTCTGCGAGCAAGGCGTTCTGCTGCTGATCGTGCTTGCCTTTTCGCTGAGCGTGCGCGACACCGCATCGCAGGCGATCGCCGAGCCGGCGCGGATCATCCTGCCTGCCGCAAACGCCGCGGTCGCGGTTGAACGCGCGGCCCTCGACGGCGCGCGGTTCGCGATCGCCGCGCAGGCTTCGCCCGATGCGAACGCGTCGCTCGAGCCGCCGCCGGCCGGCGCGCCGGGTATCACGCTCGACCCCGACCTGCTGCTGATGCCCTGCGTCGCGTACCTGTGGCTGTTCACGGTGTTGACGTGCATCTACGCCGGACGGCATTACGTGTTCAGCCTCGACCGCCTGTTCAAGCCGCAATGCGCGCCCTACCGGACGATTACCCACGGCGACTGGCCGAGGCTCACGGTGTTCGTCGCCGCCCACAACGAGGAAGCCGTCGTCGTCGATTGCCTGATGGCACTGCTGGCGACGACCTACCCGCGCGACAGGCTGACGATCATTCCGGTCAACGACCGCTCGACCGACAACACCCGTGCGCTGATCGACGAGGTCCGGGCGCTCGCGCCCGACCTCATCCAGCCGTTTCACCGCGAGACCGGCAAACCGGGCAAGGCGGCTGCGCTGAAGGATGCGCTGCGCTACATTCGCGGCGACATCATGGTGGTGTTCGACGCCGACTACCTGCCGCGCCCGGGGCTGCTGAAGGAACTCGTCGCGCCGTTCTTCGATCCGGAAGTCGGCGCGGTGATGGGCCGCGTCGTGCCGCAGAACGCCGACAGCAACCTGCTCGCGCGGCTGCTCGACCTCGAGCGCGCGGGCGGCTACCAAGTCAACCAGCAAGCCCGCAACAACCTCAACCTGGTGCCGCAGTACGGCGGCACGGTCGGCGGCATCCGCAAGGGCGCGCTCGACGCGGTGGGAGGCTGGCGCGACGACACGCTGGCCGAGGACACCGACATGACCTATCGCCTGCTGCTGAGCGACTGGCGCACGGTCTACCTGAATCACGCCGAATGCTATGAGGAAGTGCCGGAGCGCTGGGCCGTGCGTGCCCGGCAGTTGACGCGCTGGGCGAAAGGCCACAACCAGACGCTGCTGCGCTATCTGGTTCCGGTACTGCGCAACCCGCTGATCTCGCGGCGCTGCCGTCTGGACGGCGCGTTGCTGCTCGGCGTGTTCGTGATGCCCGCGCTGCTCGCGGTCGCATGGATCGCCGCGCTCACGCTCTACCTGTTCAACGGGGTCAACTCGACGGCGCTCGGCCTGATCGTGTCGCTGTTCGCGCTGTTCTCGTTCAGCACCTTCGGCAACTTCGGCGTGTTCTTCGAGATCGTCGTCGCCGCCCGGCTCGACGGCCGCGCGACGCGGCTGCGGCTCGTACCGGTCAACGTCGTCGGCTTCTGCGTGACGATCGCGGCCGTCGTCTCCGCGTTGTGGGGACTCACGCTCGACGCCGCATTCCGTCGCGAACTGAAGTGGGACAAGACCGAGCGCTTTCGCCGGCAACTGAAACCGGAGCGATGATCGATGACGACCTTCAATGTGTTGGTGCCGGTGGCCGGCGTGCTCAGCCTGCCGTTCCTGCCGATGCTGCATGAGCTGATCCGGCGCAGCGACGTCGCGGCGCTGCCGATCGGCGACGGTCCGTTCGTCGATCAGGCGTTGCTCGCCACGCAATGGCACGACGCGCTGCGCGCGCACGCGGCCGGTGAACCGGCGGCCGATCCGTCCGCCGCACCGCCCTGGCAAGCGCTCGGACTGGCCGTGCAGCACGCCGGCACGATCCACGTCGCGCACGACGAGCATCGCGACGACGTGCTCCATGCCGATCATGCGATCACGCTCGACGGCGGCGCCCGCGCGGCGTACGCGTTCGCCGGCGAACGCATCGATATTCGCGCCGGCGCGACCATCGGCGCGCTTGCGCACGCGCCGCGGATCGACGTCGACGGCGCGGTGCTGCGTGGCGTCGTGGTCGGCGGCACGGTACACCTGCGCGGCGCCGGTGGCTTCGCGTGCCTGTACGGCGAGCCGATCGTCTTCGGCGCGGCACCGAGCGCGCGACCGGTCGGCACGCCAGCCGCGCCGCGCCGCGCGATCTCGCTCGCCCGCCACTTCGCATCGCTCCCGCATCGCTTCCTGCACGGCCGCTACCTGGTGCATTGCGACGTTCGCCTGCCCGCGCACACGGTCGTGCAAGGCAACCTCATCGTCGACGGCACGCTCGTGCTCGGCGAAGGCTGCGTGCTGCGCGGCAGCGTCAAGGCGCATCGCGTCGAACTCGAGCGTCATGCGTTGCTGCACGGCGCCGTGTTCGCGCGCGACGACGTGCTGCTCGCGAATGCGAGCTGCATCGACGGGATCGTGTCGGCCGGCGGCCTGCTGCGGCTGACCGGTGCACGCATCGGTGTCGCCGGCCATCCTGTCAGCGCATGTGCGCGCGATGTCTCGGTCGTCGGTCATGCCTGCGTGCATGGCGACCTCGTCGCGTGGCGCAGCGGCTGGTTCCATGCATCCCGTTAAGGAGCGCCTTCATGTCCGATCGCCCTTGCCATCGCGGTCCGCGCGTGCCGGTTGCCACCCTCGCGGTGCTGTGCGGCGTCGCCTTCGGTACGCCACCGGCGCTCGCGGCACTGCCGGACGATGCGGCCGCCGCGCCGCCCGCGCCGTCGCCCGACGTCCCGACCGTCATCACGCCGCGGCCGCGCGACGAATCCACGTTCGTCCGCGTCAGCGCCGACGGCCTGCCGGACGGCGTGCCGCTCGCCGAGTTCACGCCTGACGATACGAACCGGCCGGCCCTGCCCGACGCAATCGTCACACATGTCCAGGCGCCGCAAGAATCGCACACCGAACTGTCGCTCGGCTATTCGAGCGCACACCTGACGCACGGCTACGGCGACTGGTACGGCGTGCATCTGCGTGGCGTCTATCAGGATGGCGGGCGCACCGTGCTCGGCGAACTCGCGCAACTGCACCGCTTCGGCGAGAACACGCAGCTCGGCGCCCTGACCTACGTGCAGGATCTCGGCCCCGACTGGTTCGGCGGCATCGGCTTCGCCGGCACCACGTCGGGGACGATCCTGCCGAGCGCACGCGTCGACCTGTCGATCAATCGCAAGCTATTGTCGGATCGTTCGCTGGTCGTGTCGCTGGGCGCCGGCTACGCATGGAACCGCAGCGGCCATCGCGACCAGCTCTATCACGCCGGCGTGATCTGGTACGCCCTGCCGAAGTGGATCTTCGAGGCAGGCACGAACTACACCGTCGATTCGCCCGGATCGGTAAAGGCGCCGGCCTATTACGGCGCCGTCACCTACGGCGAAGTCGGCAAGAGCGTGATCGTGCTGCGCGGCGGGTTCGGGCGCGAGGCCTACCAGGTCACGGGCTCCGGCTCGCAGATCGCCGATTTCCGCAGCCACGAGATCGACGCGAAATGGCGTTACTGGTTCACGCGCAAGTGGGGCACGCAGCTCGAATTCAATTACTACCACAACCCTTACTACTCGCGGATCGGCGGCGAGCTCAGCGTGTTTTATCGCTGGTAGCCGGGCGGGCGCCATGCAGACGCATCCCGTCCGCCCTCCCGCTGACCGTTCGCTGCGGATTCACGCCCATCCGCAGCGCTGGCTGCTGTCGATCGCCCTGCTGACGCCCTCGCTGTATGCGTTGCTGTGGGTCGGCTTGCCGCTCGCCTGGCGCTACTGGCGCGCGGTGATGGTGTGGGGTGCGCACCAGATCGATCCGGCGCTCCCCGTGATCGTGCTCGGCTATCCGCCCGATGCGCCGCGCGTACCGCTGCTGTCGATCGACGTCGCCGCGCGCATGCCGGGCGGCGTGCTGCTGGCCGCCACCGCGGCGCTCTGCGCGATCGGCTTCGCCGCATCCTTCATACGGCACAGGAACTGGCTGCCTGTTGCATATCTGTTACGTATCGCGAGCTTCACCCAGTTGCTGATTTGCGTGTACTTCTGGCTCGCGCCCGGCACGTTTCCGTATGGCCCGTTGCTGCATCTGCGCGACATGTTCGTGCTGCACGGCGCGGCGATCGCGATGATCCCGCTGGTGATGGCGGCGCTGTACTACCCGCTCGATTTCTCGCTGCCACAGAAGGCCGTCGCGTCGATGCTGGTGCTCGGCTACTTCATCGTCGCGCTGCCGTTCGTGATGCTGCTGCACGCGACGATCATTCATCACGGCTCGCTGCTGTTCCTGCCGTTCTGCTATTTCCTGCTTGGCGGACCGCTGCTGATCGGCCTGCTGGTCACGCTCTACACCTACTGCGCAAGCTGGCCCGGCGCGCTGACGAACGGATCCGATTCCGTCTGCTGATTTCGCCCGCTAATGCGCCGTATCAGCGATGAAACGAATCCATTGCGTTTGCTCCCGTGCCGCACGGTCCATGTCACATGAAGCCAGCAGGACCGGGCCTCCGGGGCGAATGGCACGTTGTTCGCTTCGTTCGATACGTCGCATCGAGTCCTCTCGTCGACGACGACAGCGCGGCATACCGACGTATCTCGTCGGTCCGGCTGCCGTCGACAGGTGCCGCTCGATATCCGACGCACCGGACAGCCGCACACACCTACGGGGCAGGATTGGTCGACCTGGCGGCACGCGCATCACGGCGGCCGCGCGCCCCCATTCCTTGAGCGAGGAGTACACCATGTTGGCAAAGTCAGGCAAGTTCTTGCGGATCCTGTTCGCGT
This sequence comes from Burkholderia sp. L-4, assembly GCF_056856535.1. Classification (NCBI taxonomy): domain Bacteria; kingdom Pseudomonadati; phylum Pseudomonadota; class Betaproteobacteria; order Burkholderiales; family Burkholderiaceae; genus Burkholderia; species Burkholderia sp. L-4. The sequence continues at coordinate 1,459,131 of NZ_JBXEOX010000001.1, read as the reverse complement.
TGTTCGCGCTCGCGTTCGCATTCAGTCCGGGCGGGGTTCAGGCGGCCACCAACCAGCTCATCCTGCTGGTGCCGAATACGCTGACATTGCCCGATCCGCGCGTGTCCGCATGGCTGGACACCGCGCAAGAGGAAGGGCTGCAGATCACGGTGATGACCGACAGCCAGTTCATGGCGGCCGGCGCGTCGCTGTCGCAGTATCCCGGCCTGATCCTGCCCGATCAGGTGCATACGACGGCCGACGACACGCTCGTCACGGCGATCCAGAACTATGCGCTGAACGGCGGCAAGGTGATGCTCGTCTACGATTTCGGCGTGCTGAATTCGGCCGGCTTCTACGTGAGCCCCAAATCCCGTTTCAGCAACATGGTCGGTGTGGACTACGTACTGTATGACCAATTGGGCGGCAACATGATCGGTCTCGGCAACGTAACCGGCATGAGCAGCTGGCTTCGCACGCTCCAGGTGCCTCCCGGCAAGTCGATGACGTGGACCACGACCGCGTCGACCACGACGACCGCCAGCGTCATGGCCGCGGCGAGCACGAACAACACGAAGACGAACAATTCGTCGAAGCAGACGTCCGGCAGCGCGCTCTATCTGTCCGCCAGCCCGTCGAACCCGGGCGGCCTCGCCAACTACAACCACGGTGCGTGGTTCCAGTACGACACGCCGTCCGCAGGCAGCGGCGTACTGAACCAGACGGCCCCGAAGCTGACCGGCGTTGCGAACGGCAAGCTCGTGAAGTCCGGCACCTATAGCGCCAACTCGCTCGTCAGCACGACGGCCGGCACGGCGACCACCGCGCTCGCGTCGACCGCGGCGACGACCACCGACACGCTCGAAGGCATCTCCGGCTACGTGTACGGCTTCCTCACCTATCCGAGCTTCGTCACGCAGGGCACGTACACCGGCACGACGATCCTGACCTCGCCGACGTTCGGGCTGGTATCCGGCTACAACACGTACGGAAACGGCGGCGTGCTATTCGTTAACCTGCCGCTCGCCTACCTCGACGGCCAGACCGACGGCATGCTGATCCACGGGTACCTGCACTATTTCGGCACGCAGATGCTGAACCTGCCGTCGCTGTCGCCGCTGCCGAAGGCGATGGCCGGGCTAGTGTTCAACTGGCACTTCTGCGCCGGCGACCAGATCCAACCCGCACTCCAGTTGAAGAACCTCGGCGTGTGGAACAACGGCCCGTTCTCGCTCGTGATCACGGCCGGCCCCGACGAAGCGGCCTTCGGCGACGGCGACGGCATCAACCTCGCCAACAACCCGACCGCGCAGAGTCTCGTGAGGTATTTCGTGAGCAAGGGCCATCGCGTCGGCAGCCACGGCGGCTGGATCCATGACTACTGGGGGGCGAACGCCAGCGAAACGAACGCGAGCACGTTCACCCAGTACCTCGTGATGAACCATCAGGCCGTCCAGGCCGCGTCGGGCCAGCCGGATGTCGAATATGCGGCGCCGGAAGGCAACACGCCGACCTGGTCGGTCAACTGGCTCGAGAGCAACGGCTTCAACGGGTACTACTTCACCGGCCACACCGGCTCGGCGCCGACCCGCGCATACCGCAACGGCGCGCTGCTGAACCCGGGCCTGTGGGCGTACCCCGTGATGCCGTTCGGCAAGTACGCGACGTTCGAGGAATTCCAGCAGTATGCGGTGCCCACGAGCGACGTGAACAACTGGTACGCAGCCCTGATGAACTTCGTCGTCGCGAACCGTACGAGCCGGCTGATCTACGCGCACCCGCTCGGCGCGTCGTCCTACACGTCGACGCTGTCCGCGATCTTCTCGCAAGCCAATACGCTGAAACTGGCGGGTCAGTTCAAGTGGTACACGATGAGCGACATCACGATCTTCGATCGCGCACGCCTGAACGTCACGTGGTCGGCCACCGACACGGGCAGCGGCTGGGCGTTCGCCGCCAGCCACCCGACCAGCCTCTCGAACATGACCTGGCTGCTGCCCAAGAAGGGCTTCGCACTGCCGGTCATCACGCAAGGCCTCGGCAGCGTCGTCATTACCGACTCGACGTACTGGCTCGTGACCGCGATCAGCGGCACCAGCCTCAAGTTCACCAGCGCCAAGGTGCACTGAGCCGCAACATCGACCTACCCGCCGGCGCGCGACGCGGCCAACGCCGCGCCCGGCGGGATTTGCGCAGGACCACCGCGCAGGAGCCCCCGATCATGAACCGGCCCGCGCTGTTCCCGGCCGCACGCGCACGCGTGGCGGCCGTCGCCCGGCTATGCCGCCTGTGGTGCGTTGTCAGTTGCCTCTCGGCATTCGGCTTCGCGCCGCACGCGAGTGCCGCCGAACTCCAGCTCAACGGACTGTACCAGCGCCCCGACGGCGCGATCACCGTGCGCCTGAACGGCGCCGGCATCGATCCTTACTTCGCGGCGAAGGCGCTGCTCGGCGCCGCCGACGCCGGGCTCGATGCCCATCAGGCCGCACTCGCGTGGATCGCGTGGCTGTTGCCGCGCCAGCGTCCGGACGGCGGCTTCGATCGTTACTGCATGAAGAGCGGCCAGTACAGTCCATGCGCGGAAGCCGACGCCGACGACTCGATGATGGCGACGTGGATCGAATTGCTCTCCCGCTTCGCGCCGCCCGACGGCATGCCCGCCGCCTGGGAACTCAGCCTGAACCGCGCGGGCGCGCATCTGGACACGCTGCTCAGCAAGCCCGCCGGCGTCTATCAGATCTCGTCGACGCTGCACGTCGCGCTGCTGATGGACAACGTCGAGGTACACAGCGCGTTCCAGGCACTCGCCGCGTACTACATGCGGCATGCCGACTACGCGCATGCGGGCCCGTGGAGCCAGCGCGCCGACCGGCTCTCGTCGGCGATCCTGAAGGTGTTCTGGCGCGGCACGCAGTCCGGCTTTCGGGCGAGCACGCAGCGCATCAGCGACACGACTTTCTATCCGGCGAAAGTCGCGCAGATCTTCCCGCTCCTGTCGGGGATTCAAGTTCCCGCCCAATCGAACGAGACGATCTACGCGCAATGGATGCAGAAATACGGCAAGACCTGGCTGCAGCTGGCCGGCAGCGATTATCCGTGGGGCTTGATCGCGCTGGTCGCATTCAAGATGAACGACTGGAGCACGGTCGCCTGCTGGCATGCGCGATCGGGCCCGTACCGGCACGGCGCGCACTGGAACGTACTGGAGGAATCCCTTTATCTCGCATTCGAAAGCAGGATGGCCGACCCCGTCGCGCCCGCTCAGTGCGGCTTCACGACGGCAGAGGCAACGGCGACCGCGTCGCGCTGACACAGCGTGCATGCGGTCCAGGAGAATTGACAGGGAAGGAGACGTGTCATGTGTGGCATCGTCGGCGCGGTCGCGCAACGGGACATCGTCCCGATTCTGATCGAAGGTTTGCGCCGCCTTGAATATCGCGGCTACGATTCATGCGGGGTGGCGACGGTCGTCAACGGCCAGGCGCGCCGCGAACGCAGCATGTCGCGCGTCGCCGATCTCGACGCGCACGTGCGCAGCGCCGGCCTGACCGGCAGCACGGGCATCGCCCACACGCGCTGGGCGACCCATGGCGCGCCCGCAACCTGCAACGCGCACCCGATCTTCTCGCGCGACGAGATCGCGCTCGTGCACAACGGCATCATCGAGAACCATGAAACGTTGCGCAAGCAACTTTCAGACAAGCACTACGAATTCGACGGTCAGACCGATACCGAGGTCGTCGCCCACCTGATCCACAGCAAGTATCGCGGCGACCTGCTCGCCGCCGTACGCGATGCGACGGCGCAGCTGCACGGCGCCTACGCGATCGCGGTGTTCAGCAAACACGAACCGCAGCGGCTCATCGGCGCGCGGGCCGGCTCGCCGCTCGTCGTCGGCGTGAAGGACGGCGAATGCTTTCTTGCGTCCGATGCGCTCGCGCTCGCCGGTATCACCGACCGCTTCATCTTTCTCGAGGAAGGCGACATCGTCGAGTTGACGCCAGGCGGCGTACGCGTGCTCGATCGCACCGGCGCACCGGTCGAACGCGCGATACAAACCGTTTCGTCCGCGCAGGGTGCGGTCGAACTCGGGCCGTACCGGCATTTCATGCAGAAGGAAATTTTCGAGCAACCGCAGGCGGTGGCCGCGACCATCCCGGACGCGGGGTTGTTCGATCCGGCCGTGTTCGGCCCGGATGCCGCGCGAGCGTTCGAGCAGATCGACAACGTGCTGATTCTCGCGTGCGGCACGAGTCACTATTCCGGCCTGACCGCGCGCCGCTGGCTCGAAACGATCGCGCGCATACCCGCGCAGGTCGAGATCGCGAGCGAATACCGTTACAGCGACGCGCTCGCGATGCCGAATACGCTGGTGGTCAGCGTGTCGCAGTCCGGCGAGACCGCCGACACGCTCGCCGCGCTCAAGTACGCGCAGGCGCTCGGCCATATCGACACGCTGGCGATCTGCAACGTGCCGACCAGCGCGATGATGCGTCAAACCGGCCTGCGCTTCCTGACGCGGGCCGGCCCGGAAATCGGCGTCGCGTCGACCAAGGCGTTCACGACGCAGCTCGTCGCGCTGTTCATTCTTGCCGTGACGCTCGGGCGGTTGCGCGGCTACGTCGACGACGCGCAGCTCGCGCGGTACACGATGCAGTTGCGACGGCTACCCGGTGCGCTCGAAGACGTGCTCGGACTGGAGCCGCAGATCGAGCGCTGGGCGGCGGAATTCTCGCAGCACGAAAACGCGCTGTTTCTCGGGCGCGGATTGCACTATCCGATCGCGCTCGAAGGGGCGCTGAAGCTGAAGGAGATTTCGTATATCCACGCGGAGGCGTATCCCGCGGGTGAGCTGAAACACGGGCCGCTTGCGCTCGTGACGCACACGATGCCCGTCGCGACGATTGCACCGAACGACGCGCTGCTCGAAAAGCTCAAGTCGAACATGCAGGAAGTGCGGGCGCGTGGCGGGCAGCTCTACGTATTCGCCGACGCGGATACGCGGATCGACAACGGCGAAGGCGTGTCGGTGCTGCGGATGCCGGATTACTACGGGCTGTTGTCGCCGATCCTGCACGTCGTGCCGTTACAGTTGCTCGCGTATCACGCGGCGTGCTTGCGCGGCGCGGATATCGACAAGCCGAGGAATCTGGCGAAATCGGTGACGGTGGAGTGATGGGGGCTGGATTCGGACAATATGCATGAGCCGGCGCGCGAGCATATCTGACGCCCGATCAATCTTGGAAGGCGCGGCGCATTCGCGTGGCAACCGGACGGGTTCCGGAACGAATCGGCAGCGAGGCTTTTCGGGATTCGACGTGCGGGGCATTCGTAGTACGCAGCGATGCCGACGCGTCTTTTGCGCCATTGGTCAGTATTTGCACGTTACCGTCCCACTTTGGCAACGGTGCAGGAGCAACGGGAGAACCTTGTAGAGATCTGGAAGCTCCCGGTGCAGATGCACTATTCGATGGGCGACGCCTTCGGACTCTGACCGTCGTGGACAACTACACACGAGAACGCCTGGGCATCGAGATCGGAAAAAGTCCGCAGTTCGTCCCCACTCCGCATTTCAGCGGATTGCACTGGCTGGAATCCAGTTCAACGCCACGTTCATATGCCCAGCGATCCATTGCCTTCGGGATGAACTCGCTGCCGTAGTACATGCAGAATGTCAGCCATCAGGGGTAACGAGCATCCTTTGGGTTGCCCGTTCACCACCCGCCGGAGGGAACCGAAATGGCCGACTTGCTGGAAGGTACGCTGCCCCTGAACCGCAGTGAAAGGCCCTTCGCCCGATACAGCCTGTATACACGCTGCAGTTATCTCACCCGCCTTCCCGTCGCAGGACCACGTGAACGCGCCGATACCCATAGTGCACGTGCGTGGCGGTGATTTCCTTGATACGCATGAGCAGCGCCGACGAATCACGCGCAACCGACTGATACCGAGACAGCCAACGAGACATGCCAAACAACGCGCAAGTCTTCGTCAGGCTGGTTCGATCGCGATCACGCAATTCATCGATCAACATGCGCCGACGGGCAGGCTTCAGAGCTAATAGGATGGTCCGCCCCTCCCTGAAGGGGGATACTGAAGCCCCCGAAACCGTCGGAGAATGATCATGCGTATCGTTTCTCACAGCTGCGCCGTCTACGGCGTCGACCTGGGTAAGACGACGTTTCACATCGCCGGAGCCGACCAGCATGGACGGCCCACCCTGAGAATCAAGCTTCGTCGCGACGCCTTGCTACAGTTCTTTGCAACCGCGTCTCCCGCGCTCGTGGGCATGGAGGCCTGTCCGGGATCCCATTGGCTGGCAAGGAAACTGATCGCGTTCGGCCACGACGTCAAGTTGATACCGGCCCAATTCGTCAAGCCCTACCTGAAGTCGAACAAGAATGACACGCTCGACGCCGAGGCAATCGCCGAAGCAGTAACACGCCCAACGATGCGCTTCGTCCCTGTCAAACGCCACGAGCAACTTGACATGCAAGCGCTGCACCGCGTGCGTGCCCAATTCGTTCATCAGCGCACGGCCCTAGTGAGTCAGTTTCGCTGCTTTCTGCTCGAATACGGCATCGCAATCCACACCGGTATCGGCATGTTTCGACGCGATGCGACTCGCATTCTCGCGGACGATTCCAACGATCTGACGCCGACGATGCGACAGCTGCTGACGGATCTGTGGTCGGACTTCCTGCGTATTGACGAGCGCGTCACCGCACTTTCCGGTCAGATCGAAGCCTCTGCCAAGCACGATGACGTTGTACAGCGCCTCACGACGATTCCGGGAATTGGCCCGCTTGGGGCAAGCGCTTTGTGCGCAGCCATTGGAAATGGCAAGCAATTCCGCAGCGGACGTGACTTGGCTGCATGGATCGGCCTCGTTCCGCGTCAGCATACGACCGGCGGCAAGCCTACGCTCTTGGGCATCAGCAAACGCGGCAATACGTACCTGCGCCGCTTACTTGTATTGGGCGCTCAGTCCTGTCTGATGCATCTGGATCGCTCAAGAGATCGGCTCGGGCGATGGCTGGATACGCTCGAGAGCAGGATGCATCACAACAAGGTCGTGATAGCGCTGGCGAACAAACTTGCTCGCGTCGCGTGGGTTGTACTCACGCGCCCGGGCGCCCTGTACGAAAAAATGGATCCACGCTTCTAGAACCGAATCGACTTCAAGTTTGCAGGGACGTGGAATCGAGATGACGCAACAGTTGACTGGCGTGTCGTAAGCCTTGGTCAAAAAAGCGGGCTAGCAAGTCCGAACCAGCTTATTAGGAACGGTACGCGCAGATCTCATCATGGCCTGAACGCCAAAAGCGTTCGACTCGCGAGAGGCCGGATACATTTACGCAAACTGACATGCGTCGGATCGACAACGCTCGCCTTGCAAAGCCGGGGCGGACCATACATTTTTTGCGAGTACGTCCTGCAGAGCATGGCCTTGTCCAGGCTCAGGTCCGCCACGAGCCGCTTCAGCTTCGCGTTTTCCTCTTCGAGCTGGCGCAAGCGGCGCAGCTCAGAAGGCCCCAACCCTGCGAATTTCCTCTTCCAGTTGTAGAAAGTCGCCTCGCTTATTCCGAGCTTGCGGCAGATCTCTTCGACCTTCGTACCCAGCTCGGCTTGCCTCAGTGCAAATGCGATCTGCTCTTCCGTAAACTTGCTCGTCTTCATGGCATGGCCTTTATGCCCGTTTGGACACATCATGCCGAATTTCTCTACTTTTGCACTGGACTATTTCCTAGGTCAGGGTCACCATAGCCAACATCTTGAACTGAAACCTACGCACACCGCGTATTTTCTGATATAAGCAAGGATCGCTTATCCAATACCGAACAATACAGCAAAGAACCACGTACCGCCCTGCCCGCCCATTCAACCGAGAGATCACACCCCGCTAGTTCTTTATTACATGTGGTAACCGCACATCTTTAAAGATAAAATATTTTGAGTCATCCCAGTTCACTCCACTCTCAAAAAACCTTAACAGCCTGCCCTTGATCTTGTTCGGATCGCCCACCATTCCAGCCAATTCATAGCGCCGGATGGAATCCAGGTCCTCCTGAGAAGAAAGTTTCTGCTTGACGATTTTTTTCCCGTCAACAGAGTAAGTTTCACTTAGCTCAATCAAATCAGCGCCAAACTCGCCGGGGCCATCAATTTTCAAACTCAACATAAGCTTTGGAGCCGGTCTGAGATTAGGAGAAACTCGGCTTTCGTCGATTTTCTCAACCAGAATTGGCTTTAACTTATTTTCCGCAACATAAATCGAAAATAACTCAGGAACAGTATTTAGGTCCACTCCAGACCAAGCACCATCTTCATTACTTACATCAAAAAATTGCATTAGATGATTACATCTCATCTGCGCAAGTGTAAATAAATTCTCACTCAACTTCACATTGAATATTGAGTTCTCCGACCAGACTATCTTTTTCAACACCCCATCACTCCCTTCCCGCCCTTCAGTACATTTGATTTTTCCGCCAAATGTTCGTCCGCCGCAGACAAATAAACATCCTTGTTAGGATTGTTTATGCCGACAGGTTTCTGCTTATTCGAGGCACCCTCTACCTGCCGGATATTGGACTTGCCATGAACAACGGCATACCGCCACGCTCGCGAAACCAGCGTGTCCCTGCCGCCTGGGACACGCCAACTGCCACAGCAGCCTTCTCGCTTGTGATTCCGGTCGCAACCTGCTCTCAAGACTGGCGCTCAACCTCGTGCCGAAGCGATGGTGCACCTGGCGAGCGCATCGCTCCTCGCCTCGTCAACTGTTGTATCCACTTCGATGGACGACCCATGAAACACCTCCTGGATTAAGGTGTTGCGACGACCGGTTGAATCCACCCAATACGCCAGTCGCGCGCCGGATGGAGAGTTTCTTCAAGACGCTGAAGGCCGAAAGAATCTACCAGACTCACTACGAAACGCGTGCCAACGCCCGTGTGGATATCGACGATTGGATCGAGGGCTATTACAATCGACAACACCTGCATACCTCAATCGACTTCCTTACCCCCCGTCGACTACGAGGCCAGCTTGATCGCCGCATGAGTTGCTGTACGTGAAAACGAGGCAGGATCAGTCACGCGCATGGAGGCCGAGAAGTCGCCTCCAACGTATGATTTCACAAGTTACTCTCGCGAAAGCGAGGCTATCCGCACCATGCTCTGATCGGTCACCGAGAGTTGAGCAATCCTATTTATCAGATTGCGAAATAATCTCTCCAAAATTGAATCCCTTTAACTTATTCTGTTCCACAAGCCCCCTGAAATGCTCGGATACAAATACTGTTGCAGGGCTTTCTTTTAAGCGAAATATATCAATCCCCTCGATACAGCTCCTCAGAAGATATATTTTATTAAAAACCGTTGCCTGAGGGTAAATCTTGAATTTTGACGCGTCCAAATCGACAGCATTCTCTATCACCCGGGTTACATGAAATCCGAACATGTCTTTTATCGGGGCCTCGACCTGCAATATCTCCCCGCTGTCACGAAGTACCGGCGCCAATACATCAAGCGCCCTCTCACTAAACACGAGAAACGGAGATAGTATCGTATGAACGTCGCTGGTCTTTTTTCTGCGCGAAGTGCCCCACGTAAGCTTAACGGGGCCATAGTCTTGGCCCCCCCCCGCCCACAGAGAGCGGTTGCTCGTATAGCTACGCTCTTGTCATATGCGATTTCACTGTCATCATCGACTTGAACGAGAGGCTGAAATGCTTCATCCTGCCTCAAACCGTAAACGTCACTCACACATTGCCTCACATCCAAATCATAGCACCCAGATAAGTAGCGGCCTACGGTGCCTCACCCCAAGGATCATAGGAATAGCTTTCATCGATCGGCGAAAAATCAATACCTTTCAATGCGCATCGCTCCACTTCCGACTTAAACTCCTGACTACATACCAGCTCCATTGTTTCGGTACATCTAAAAAGATTGCTAGCACAGTCGTCGCGCGGAATGAAGGTTTTGATCCAACTATACATTGGAGTCCCTGGAAACAACTTATTCTCGGCGACCTCTTTTGTTTCCAGATCCCGGTCCTCGGAATAGTCCGACTTTTGTCGATCAAGCAGAGACTCATGATCTGCCGGCAAGAAAATTGAATACGCCTTATTACCCGCCGGCTTTCCACCCGCAACGATACCAATGGGGACCACCCTATATCTAACTCCCAATTTTTCACATGCGGCCAAAAACTCTTTTGACACGTAATTCGTTTGCGTTCCGTAGAAATCGAAATCAATCGAAATCGATGGATCTGATAGTGTGAAAATATATTCATGCTTTACATCGACGCCAAACGGATCAGCGACATACATCGGCCACTCCCATTCAGCACGGTTCAATTCTCCCGACAGGTATGGAGGGCAGCCTGGGTCTCCAGCGCGGTATTTAACAACAAAGAAACGTGCATTCATCAAAGTAACCTTCCCGTTATTGCATCAACCAAATATTTACCGGACTCCAATCCTTCTCTCGCCATATTTTGAATGCGCCCGACACCTAGCACAAGTTGCGTATCACTGAGACGGCCCGCCAGGAATTGTTGGTTAAGTTTCGTTAGCTCAGTTTCAATGGCCGCAGTGTATTGCCCGTGGTTCGACCAATGCCCTGGGAGCTCCAGCGTTTGGGCAAGCTTGGAGCTACCGGGCAGGAATATGCCATTAGACGCACCATCGCCATCGAATCCCATCCCGCGCAACCGGCTGAACATAGCCGCAAAGTCAGGGTGCTTCATGAGTTCTTCAGGAATCAGATGGTGGTTCGCCATACCATCATGCGGGCGAGCCCCCATATTTTCCCCGAGCTTTGTGGAACACCACCCCATCGGATCGACTCGGGTCAATGGGTTTGATGCGTACGCGTACAAATTGTCGCCGCCCACCAACCCAATCGGATCCTGATTGATGAACCGTCCCACGTCCGGATCATAGAACCGGAACGTGTTGTAGTGTAGCCCCGTACTTTCGTCGGCATACTGACCGGCATAGCGCAGCGGCTGATCTGTCCGCGCGGTGGCGAGCTGCCGCTTGCTCGGCTCGACTTTGCCCCACGCCGTGTATTGCCCCGCCCAGGCCAGCTCGCCAGCCTCGTCGGTAACCTCTTGCGGCGCCCCTGCCAGATCCGTGTGGAAGTGATAAATCCGCGACGCGCGCTTCGCCGTATCGATCGCGGCCGCGGCCAGGGCCTCCGCGATCACCGCATCGACGCGGGCAGCCGGTGAGTACGGATCATCGGGGCTGTACACATAGCTGCTCACGCCTGTCTCGCGCACTTCCTGCGCGAGGCGCAAGCCTTCCCATACGAACCGTTTCGTCTCGCTGCGCAGTTTCACGCCACGCACGTCGAAAGTGGTATCGGTCTTCGAAATACGTCGGCCCAGAGAATCGTACTGGAAGCGCGTTTCGACCGCACGACGCGCGTCCTCCGTGCGCACCATGATCAGCCGGTCCTGCCCATCGTATGTGAAGCGCTGCTGCTGGTTGGCTCCGCGAAGCTTCGTCGCCAGATTGCCGAACGGATCGTATTCGAAGCGGATGTCCTGCCACATCCGCAGACGATTGCCTTCGACGTATCCGCGACTCTTACCCTGTGCGCCGTCGAGCATATTGCCAGCGGCATCCCAGGCAAATTCCTCGAGCTCGCGATCCATGGTGTTCACACGACGTGTCAGCTGTCCGGCCGGATCGTAGCTGTACTGCGTGTTGCCACGCAGGCAGTCGCTGGTCTCGATCAGCTCGCCTGACGCGTCGTAGCCGTAGTTACGCCACAACTGCCCGCGTCCTCGACCGAGTGCGTCCGGTTGGAAGCCAGCGGACTGCCAGACTCTTCGGCCAAGCGGATCATAGGCAAAACGCTGAGTCAGCCTTCCCTGCGTTCTCGCGATCTCGCGATGCAAGTCGTCACGCTCGAAGTCGCTCACCACCTGATCACCGCAACGGATCTGATGAACGTGACCGGAGCCATAACGCAGCATCCTGAGCGTCTGATCGTTGGGCAGCGCAAGCGATATCACGTTGCCCAGTTCATCAAGGTCGTATTCAACGTCGCCATTCGCACCGTGCTCGGCGACAAGACGACCAACCTTGTCGTACTCGAAACGCACCACGTTCGCCGTGATGCCGAGTGCCGTACCGGCGGCCGTCGGTGTACGTTCGACCTTCACCAGTTGGTCATTCTTGTTACGCTCGTAACGGGTAACGTCGGTCGGCGTATGCTGGACCTTCAGGTTACCCATCCGGTCGCGTTCGAATCGAATCGTACGGATCGGCCGATCCGCCGTCGCATGACGGTCCGGCGAGCCCACGATGTCCACAGCAAGCAATTCTCCGCCTTCGCCATACTCGAATCGCCGCTGGACACCATCGGGCCTCATTTCGGTCAAAAGACGGCCGCCCGCGCTGTACGTGAACACGTAGCGTGCGTGGTCCTGCTGGAGTTCGCGCAGGCGCCCCGCTACGTCATAGTGATAGCGGGTCCGTCGTCCGGCAGGATCGATCGCTTCGACAAGTTGACCGCGGGCATTGCGCAGTGACTGCTGTATCCGTCCTCCGAGGCCGACATGCCGCACGACGAGCCCAGCCGCATCGTATTCGAAAGTTTCCGTGCTGCCATCGGGATACGTGATGCGACGTGGCTCGCCGGTCGGACGTACGTCATATGCGACGCGCTGCCCCAGGGCGTTCTCCCGCGCAAGCGGCAGTCCAAACGCGTCGAAACTGCTGCGCGTGGTTTTACCTGAGCAGTCGGTATAGGCAACCAATTCTCCGAGACGATTCCACTCGAGCCTCTTGCGTCCGCCACGCGCGTCGATATGTGCGATCGGCAACGCGGTCAATCCCTTCGGATACTCGTAGCGATTCTCGTGGCCAAGCGGATCCTTGGTCGACAGCAACCGGCCTTGTGGATCGTATTCCGCGCGCCAGGCGCCGCCGTCCGCCCCGACAACTTCCACGGGCCGCATGCTGTTGCCGTCGTAACGAGTGCGAGTCGTACGGCCAAGTGGATCCCTCTCAACGACAATCCTACCTGCGTCGTCGTACTCGAACTCGGCGGTGCGCTCACCCGGTAGCATCAGCATCACCGGCATGCCAGTGTCGTTGTACTTAATCCGGTAGAGTCCGCCGTCGAAGTCGGTGTACTCGACAATCTGGAACTGTGCGTCGAAGCGCCAGTGCGCAGTGCGGCCATCGGCGTACCGAACACGGGTTTGACGACCATCGATGTCGTATTCGAGCGTCGCCTCCTCGCCTTCGCTGGTGCGTGTCGCGACAACCCGCGGCTGCCCGTCGATCATCGACCACACGTAATACGACGTAAAACCCAGTGCGTTCGTGTGACTCGTCATCAGGCCATTGACGTAAGTAAATCGCCGTACGACCGCCCCGTTCGCGTCAGTCACCGACGCCAACTGCCCGTTTTCGTCGTATCCGTAAGCGACAGCCAATCGACGCTCTTCGCCATGCACAAGCGTGACCGAACCCAGCCGTTCATGCTGCGGCTCGTAATCGAGCACGGCACGCAAACCGCCGCACGTCAGAATCTCGGTGACGCGGCCGCGGCTATCACGTTCGAATTGGCACCATTGTCCCGCCTGATCCTCGATGCGGCGCACCCAGGCAATACGGCCGGAATCTGGATCGTATTGACCAAAGTCGTAATACGTCTCGCCGAGGTCGTGCAGGATGTAACGCCCGTCCGGGGTACAGGTTAGATACCGTTGCTCAGCTTCGCTGAAAGCCGCCTGCCCGGCCCGCAGCAAAGGAAATCCGCTCTCACGTCCTTGCGCGTCGGTGTACCAGAGACGTCCGTCCCGGGCATGTAAACGAAGCTCCCACGGCGCCACCCAGCCGCGCCCGAGTGTCCCCGCATAGTCGATGCTGCTGGAATAGAACCGCTTGATCGCGACCGGCATCGGGCTCGGGATCACGAAGTCGCTTTCCGATTCCGCCAACAGGATCTTTCTTCCGGTCGTGACATCTACCGGATTGCCGAACAACCCGCCGATCGCCTTGTTGATCGCGGGTCCGGCAACATAACGCCCAAAAGCCTCACCCAGTACGTACCCGCCGATGAACTTCGCAGCACACGGCAAGACCGCCCGCGACAGTCCGCCCGCCTGCTTCAACAACCCGCCCAACCCGCCAACCAGCCCCGCCAGCACGAACGCCCATTCCGTCGCAGTGCGCAACCACGGCGGTACTTCATCGTCGACCGGCAGATAGGTCTGCGTGCCGCCGTGAAAGAACGTATCGTGCGAACCGTCGGCGATCGTCGCGCCGCAGGTGATCTTGTCGTCCTTTCGCGCCGCGGGCCGCCCGTTGATGAAGATGTTCGTCGAGCCTTGCGCGACAAGCGGGATGGGATTGTGCTTGCTGCAAGCCACGCCGCTCAGCGTCGCATAGGCCGCCGACATGGAGTTGACGTACACGTCGGATGAACCGGTGATGATGTTGCCGGATTGCGAACTGAACATCTTGCCGATCGACTCCCCTATTGATAGGAGAGCCTGCGCTCCGATACCGGCCATCATCCCCGCCAGCAACGCCACGCCGAATCCGCATGTGAATGTGGCGAAGGCGACTGCGGCGATCAGGGCAATGCCCAACACGGCTCCGACCAGAAAGCCCGCAAGCGCGCTGGTGTGATCGATCGGATCAGTGACTCGTGCGGCTTCGTACACGATGGTTGTCCTTTGCTGTTGTTATGCCGACTCTTGTTCTGCCGGACGGTAGCCGTCGAGCCAGTTGCGCCACAATGCGTCGAGCGTTTCGCCGAAACTCTTCGCGCTCGATGCGGTAAAGATCAGCACGCGCCCCGGGGCAACAATGAATGCACCTTGCCGTTGAAAAACGGTCTTCGGACCGTTCCGATAGGCAGCGTCGATGCGCTCCCCGGGCAGTCCATCAATTTCAGGCCCAAGCCGTTCAGCCTGGCGCGAAAGCACCCGGTGTCCCTGCAACCGCGATTTGAGCAGCGCGATCTGACGATCGATATACGGCGCAAGGGCCTCTCCGTCCTTGAGCCAGTCGCGTGCGACACTGAGGTTCGGCTGTGCGGCCGTATCGGCCGGCACGAAGAGGTTGGTCGTCCGATCCTCGAAACCGTTCGGCAGCACGATGCTGCCTTCGTGAATCCGGATACGGTTTTCGGAATCCGTCATGCGAGTTCTCTCGTGATGTGTAGTTGTTGGAATGGGTCGAAATCAGCATCCACAGGCGCCGACATTCATTTTCACCGTGGCGCGACGGGGCTTTCCCGGCGCAAGCGCAAGCTGCCCGTGAGCAACACGATATGCGCGACGAGCCACGCATAAAATGCAACGCCGTAGCCGGATATCGGCGTCGCGTCCGCTTCGTTGAAGTACCACTTCGTCGTGAACAGTGAACAGAGCGCACACGCAAGCGCAGCGGCCGAAAACTGGCTCGCGCGGGTATACCGGTTCCGGGCGAGCTGGACGGCCGCAACCACGTAAAGCGGATTGGCGAGCCATGCTGGATTGAGCATGAACAGTCCCCACCAGCCCTGGGCGAGAACCGACAACCCGCTAAGCGACGCTTCTTTTTCGAAATACATCGCCGGCATCGTAAGCGAGAGGACGTACAGCCCCCCCGATACGCCGAGGACTATCTCTCGCCTGACACGCGGTGTCGAATCAAAAACGTTCGTCATTTCCCGCATCCATTGCACGACGCTTCAACAGTCGCGCGAGCGTTCAATCCGTCTGACCGGCCGGCGTCACAACCTTCTCGCCGCGGGCGCGCATTGCTGCCCGTTGCGCCTTCGGATCGAGCGGCGGCCACGGCGCGCCGGCCGTGACGATCTTGCGACGAATCTCTTCGATACGCGTACGCGCCGGGGAATCCGCGGTCGTATGGTTCTTCAACTCGTTCTGCAGCACCCACCCGTACGACACGCCGAGCTGGCTGGCAATCTTCGGATCCGCGCCGTGCGCGAGCAGATAATCGACGATGTCCCACTGCTGAATCATCGTCGCCTCGAAAAGTGCCGTCTTCCCGAGCGAATCGCGAGCGTTCACGTTCGCCTTGTGCTCGATCAGCAGCTTCAACTGGGGCAGCAGCCGGTTCTCCGACACTGCAAAAATCATCGGCGTGTCGCCGTTGTACAGCCAGTTCGGATCGAGCCCGCCATTGAGCAGCACGCGAAGCAGGTTCGGTGTGTCTGCCCGCAGCGCAATATCCGCAACCGAGCCGCCATTTGCACCGACAGGCGCCTTCGGATCAGCCCCATTCTTCAGGAGCACCGAAATGATCTGGTAGCGCGGGTTCGATGCATCGTTCTTGACCGGCACGATCTCCTGCACCGCATACGACAGCAGTGTCGTATTCTTCGCGCCCGGCGCATTCAGATCAGTCTTCGGCGCGAGCTGCTGAACGCGGCCGAGATCGCCGTCATGAATGGCCTGAGCCAACGTAAGTTGCTGCCCCGAAAAGAAATCTTCCGGTGCGTAACGCTTGAAGCCAGTCATGTTCGTCCCTTGAGCTTGAGTGGGCCACCAGAGCGGCGAGGACACTCCAACGAGTGCGGCAATCGCGCCGGCGGTTATCGCTTTCTTGTATCGCATCAGTGAGATGAATTCAGTTGGGAGGCCAGGTCGAGTTGATCCTTCGCGACCTGCTGGTTGATCCCGTTCGTCACGTCACCCATCAGGTGACGGCCGACCGTGGTCACGCTTTCACCGTCGAGCGTGACAGGGCTGCCAACCGCCTTCGGCATCAGCGCCGCCGTGCCGTCGCTGATCGGCCCGAGTCGGCCTTCCTGCAGGCCGGTCAGGATATCCCCGTCGACGCGATAGGCCGTGATATTGGCCGCCTGGGCGGTCCCGCCGTATTGCGCGACCGTCTCCGGATTGAGGCCGGCAGCATTGAAGGTCACCGCCGAACCGCCGCTGGCCTCGGCTGCAGCGGACGCCAGGCCGCCGCCGAGCGAATGCCCGGTGAAATCGACACCGGCCGACGCGCCGGTGGTCTCGATGTTCTTGCCGATCGTGACCGCATTGCGGTAATACGGCGCATCGGCGCCAAGACCTTGCGCCATGTTGTTGCTCATGTCTTCGCCGAAGAGCTGCTGGGTCCCCTTGAACGCCACCGTCGGCTTCATGCTGTCGCCAAAGACCTTCGGATCCGGGATATACATCTGCGACCCGAAGTTGCTACCGCTTTTCTCGAAGTCGCTCGGCTTGAGCCCGAAAGCCTTCAACGCTTCCGGATCGTTGGTCGCCATCTTCCACCCGGTCGGCGGCGGATCGTTCGGGTGATACACGTGATCCGCGAGTTTCGCCAATTGCTGCGCCTTCAGTGAACTCGCCAGCTTGGCTGCCGCCGCGCGCGTCGCCGGGTCGGGGCTCGCCAGCCCCTTCGCGATCGTCGCCTGTTCGGCGGCCCACTCGAGCGCGAGCGCCTGTTCCGCGGACTGCGCGCTGCCGCGATTCAGGTGGATGACCGGCCCGTCGAGATAGATGCCGTTCGCATTGATGACGATCGTGGACGGTCCGAAGGTCAGCTTGATGCTGTCCGGCGTCATCGTCACGACGCCGTCGCCGACACGGTGCTCGATGCCGTCGCTCGCCTGGTGGCTTTGCATGCCGGGGCCGGCCTTGCTCGCGATGGCCTTGGTATTGATCACGTTCGCCGTGGTGTCGCGAGTCAGCGCGATGGTTTCCTTCAATCCGCCCTGCGCGATCTGCTTCGTCTCACTGCCCTTGAGCAGCGACACCGTGCGCGCGCCGGCTTCGACCGTGTGCGTTTCCGAATCCTTGATGACCGTGTTCATATCCTTCTGCGCATGCAGAAAGACTTCTTGCGCACCGTTCACGTCGGAGAACCGCAGTTCGTTCGAGCCGGCCCCCTTGTGCGTCTGACTCTTGATCCCCATCGTCTGCCCGGCAGCCCCGTGATAAGGATTGCCCTGCTCGCCGTTGTAGACGCGGCCCACAATGACCGGATTGTCCGGGTCTCCCTGGTTAAACGCGACCAGGACCTCCTGTTTGATCCGTGGAATGGCGGCTGCCCCCCAACCGTCACCCGCCCACGGTTGGGATACGCGGATCCACATCGAATCCGAGCCGTCCAGCTTGCCGCGGCGATCCCACAGGAAGTGCACCTTGACCGCACTGCCGTTCGTATGAATTTCCTCGCCCTTCGGGCCGACCACAATTGCCGACTGGGTGCCGTGGATGACGGGCTTCGGGGTATTTCTGGGCGAACGGTACGGAAACTTCTTCGGGAGCAGAGAAAATGTATTGCGGTACGGCAGTTTTGCGTTGTGTTCCGTATAGTCGTTCACGGCCTCGTGGCGAACGTGCAGAATGGCGTATTCCTGATTGTTGGCCATGACTGGATGGTTCGTCACCGTCACGCTGCCTGCGGTCGTCATCCGCCACGCATAGCCGCTGCCCGTATACCGATGCGCGCTCGCTTCTTCTGCCTGCATCGCAATGCGCGCGTAACGGTCGCCATCATCACCGTGGTCGAACAACGACTGGTGCTCGAAACGCTCCGTTGTCTCGAGCCCTGCATGTCGGAGATTCTCCGGCTCTGCCTGCGCCAGCATCAGCGGCGACGATGGGTTCTGGTGATTGAAGTCGCGAAAAGCGATCTTGCCGACACCGAAACGTCGGCCTTCATGCAACTGGTCGATGCCGTTGTCTTCACTCGCCGCGCTGGCGGCATATGGCAGGTTGGCCAGCCCGTCGATCGGGCGGAAAACGAAATTCGTATCGCCGATGACAAGGAAGTGCTTTTCCTTCTCGTAGCGGTGCGTCCAGATCAGGCCTTCCTGCTCCATCAGACGCGCACAGAAGTTGTAGTACGACTCTTGATACATCACGATGTATTCGAGCGGCTTCTGTGCGGTCCGGATATCGAACTCGAAGTCGGTGAACCCGTGATCCTGGAAAATCTCGGTGAGGATGTCCTGAGCGGTCTTGTTCTGAAAAATCCGGCAGTCGGTCGAGCGCGTCAAAAACCAGAACCACGGCGCCACCGTCATTTGATATTGCGTCACCTTGCCCGGATTGCCGGCCCGATCGAACGACGTGACGTAGCCGTCGAAGTAGCGGATGCCGTCGGCCCCCCCTGACGAGACGATACGCTCCAGCGTGGACTGCCGCGCGCTCTCATCGAATCGGATTTTGATCGGTTGACCGATCAGCTGATCGGGTACCAGGTCATGCTGGTGTGACAGCAAATCCAGGTGGATCTCCGGCAACCGATTGACGTGCTCATCGATGACCGCGGTACTGACCAGCAACACGTCCGAACCAAGCGGCGAGTCGATGGTCACGTATCGATTTAGCTGAGTCAGCCGAGCAACGCCGCCGACCGCATTGTTGAGCGCGTCCGCAATCGCGGCCGGCGTTTTGTTCATGAGCGAGAAGCCGGTCTGCGCAAGCTGGACGGCGCGTTGCACGGTGTCGATATGACCTGCGACACCGGCGAGGGGGCCGATCTGGCCTGCCACCGTGGACGCAACCGGCCCGGCAAGGCCGCCGAGCGCGCTCAGCGAGCCCAACAGATTCCCGCCGGAACCGGCCGGAATACCGCCATTCGGGGCGAAACTCATTTGAATTCCCTTTATTTTCGTCTCAGGTTCTGTCCCCAACTGGCTCGCCAGCGTGAGGCCCCGCTACTGTAGGACAAAACGTTTGCCAGCGAAAGATACCTGAAATTTCGTTGCAATTTCCTTGCTGATACCCTTGTCCGTCCGCTTATCTAATATGCGGCTGGGTAGCGGTGGAGGGTTCACCGCGTCGCAGTACCGCAACGGCCTCTCCCGCGTGACCAACGCGATCTGTACGAAGCAGGGAATTGGCACGTACGGGGTAAAAGGTCGATCCATCACGCGACCCAACTCGTCGAGACTGAATTGAACGAAACGCTGCTCGTTGATCACGAGCCGGATTTCCGATTCCTGTACGAACGCTGAAGCGGGCTTGCCCGGCATCCAGTGCCGTGACCTGGGACGCTTCTTGCAGCCATTCGGCAAGCGAGTTCTTTTTTACTCTAGCGGCAAGGAGAACTCGATGAAAAAGCGATTTACCGACCAACAGGTCATTCGAATTTTGCGCGAGGCAGAGCGCCCGGACGAACACGCGAAGGATCTGTGCAGGCGCCACAACATCTCGGAACGGATGTTCTATCGTCGGCGCGACAAATTCGGCGGCATGGATATGGCGGATGTCCGCCGGCTCAAGGAACTGGAATCGGAGAATGAGCGGCTCAAGCGTTGGATCCCGGAGCGTCACGAGCCGCCATCGATTACCCAAATCCGGTTACACCACGGTCACATGGACGACCGATCGATGGCTGATGCAGCGAGAGCGCGAATGTAAGTGCTTGACTTGACTGGCCCGCCCTACACGATTCGAACGTGTGACCTACGGCTTAGAAGGCCGTTGCTCTATCCAACTGAGCTAAGGGCGGTCGGGGAGAAAAGACACGGCCTGCCACGGACCGCATTCCGCGCCGGGCTTTCGAGCAGCAGCAACACCGCCAAACTCAAAGCCCCGAAACAAAACGGGCCCGGTACGAAACCGAGCCCGAAATTATACCCGATCATCGCGCCACATCACGCGAAGCGAGCCATCACCGCGTCAAACCGGCTGCGGATGCAGCATGAACCAGCCGAGACAGAACACGCCGGCGATCACGCAATACACGCCGAACGACGCGAGCCGGCCGCGCCCTTCGAAATAGCGCATCAGGAATCGCACGCTCAGGTACGCGGCGATCGCCGTCAGCACGCCGCCGAGCAGCGCGTCGGCGAGCTGGTCGCGCGCATGGAACAGCTTCGGCAGCTCGAGCACGCCCGCCGCGAAGATGATCGGCGTGCCGAGCAGGAACGAGAATTCCGCCGCCTTCTCGGCCGTCAACCCGGCCGCATTGCCGGCGATCATCGTCAGCCCGCTGCGCGAGAAACCCGGAATCAGCGCGCCGATCTGCGCGAGACCCACGAAGAACGCCTGCTTGAACGTCATCTTCTCGGGCGCCTGGTGCGCGTGGCTGCGCTGGATGCGATCGCCGAGCCACAGCAGCACGCCGTTCACGATCAGCGCGATCGCCACGATCCGCAGGTCATGAAACACGCGTTCGATACGCTTCTCGAGCAGCAGCCCGACGATGCCGGTCGGGATCGTCCCGATGATGAGCGCCCACATCAGGTGGCCGTCGTCGTTCTTGCGGCCGCCGAGCTGCGCGAAGAAGCCGCCGATCAGCGCGATCCAGCGCGCGCGGAAGTACCACAGCAGCGCGAGCGCGGTGCCGAGGTGCAGCGCCACGAGGAACGGCAGCAGTTGCGGCGCGTGCTTGTCGATATGCATGCCGAACAGCGCCGGCACGAGCAACGTATGGCCGAGGCTGCTGACGGGGAAGAGTTCGGTGACGCCCTGCAGGACGCTCAGGAATACCAGAAACCAGAGGCTCACGCGTCGGTCCTTTTAGTCGAGATTAAGCGGGGAGAAAGACGGACGACGCGATGCGCGTCCGAAAAACGCGCCCCGATTATGCCGAGCCAGGATTACCGCGCCAAGGCATTTGGCAGGTTATTGCGGCAATGCACACAAACGCTTGCAATTTGTAAGGGACCAGAAAGCAAAAAGCCCGCCATTTGCATGGCGGGCCTGTCGACTTCGGCAGGAATTGCCGTCAGCGGCCGAGCTGATAGAAAAATAATACCGTGCTGCCAGTGAACATGCCGAACAGTGCGATACCCATTGCCATTGCCAGATCCATGGCCCCCTCCACGAAGTGTCATGACCCGGCAACATCACCGGTTTAGAGGCATTATCCCGACCGTTGACAATGTTAAAAACTCGCAATTTCCCGAGAAGGGTTTTCCCCGAGCAGCCGCGGCCCGATAATGGAACGCGCGTTGCTCCGTCCACCCGCCCAACCCGATTCGCCATGCCGATCTTCCAGCAACACGATATCCACGAACTTCACGCCGGCCCGTCGCTCGTCCGGGTCGCTCCGCAATTCGGCGGCCGCCTGCTGTCCTGGCACGTCGACGGCGAACCAGTCATCTTCTGGCCGGAAACGGCCGACTGGAGCAACCTCGCACGCGTGCGCGGCGGCAATCCGCTGCTGTTTCCGTTCCTCGGCCGCCACCGCGTCGACGGGGAACTCGGCCGCTGGCGCGACGCCGCCGGCGTGGTCCGCGATCTGCCGATGCACGGCTTCGCGCGCGACCTGCCGTTCGACGCGCATCCGTCCGCCGACGGTGCCGCGCTGTCGATGACGCTCGACGCGAACGACGCCCTGCGCGCAAGCTACCCGTTCGACTTCCGGTTCGAGACGACCTACCGGCTGGCCGACGCGCATACGCTCGACGTCGCGCTGACGACGACCAACCGCGGCGACACGCCGCTGCCCTACTACGCCGGTCATCATTTCTATTTCGCGCTGCCGCATGGCGAACGCGCGGAAACCACCCTCGAACTGCCGCCGACCCGCAGCTGCCAGCAGCGTCCGGACGGCTCGATCAGCCCGCTCGAACCCGGCGAAGCCCGCTACCGCCTCGACAATCCGGACATCCTCGACCGCTTCCACTGCCTCGACGGCGAACCGTCCGCGCCGGTGCGCATCGTGATGCCGGGCCGCGGCCGCACGATCGAGATCGCGCTCGACGCGCCGGGCTCGATCCCCTGGTACGCAGTCACGACCTGGACCGAAAAGCCGGATTCCGACTTCTACTGCGTGGAGCCGTGGCTCGGCCTGCCCGATGCGATCCACAACGGCCTCGGGCTGCGCATGCTTGCGCCGGGCGCGACCGAAACGGCCGCGCTGCGCATTCGCGTGCGGCCGCTCGCCGGCTGATCGGCGCGCCGAACGGGCGCGCAAGGGCCCCGGCAGCGGCACGAAACTGCGGTGCTCGGGTCGAACCCGTTAAAATCGGACGTTTTGTGTTGCCTGCCGCGTCACGCGCGGCGGGGTTTTGCGAGGTTCAATGTTCGGAACAACAACGAAGCGACTCTTCGCGGCCGCCTGCGCGGCCCTGCTCGTCGCGTGCGGCTCCGCGCCCGTCGGCCCCGGGTTCTATCGCGTCGAGCGTGGCGACACGCTCTACAAGATCGCGCGCGACAACCGCACGTCGGTACAGAACATCGTGCGCTGGAACCAGATGGCGAACCCCGATGCGATCGAAGTCGGTCAAGTGCTGCGCGTCGCGCCGCCGCCCGGCACGGCCACCGCATCGACGCCGTCGACCACCGGCACCGGCAGCGCGGGACGCGCCCGCCCGGCCCCTTCCGCGCCGGTCGAATCGGCCGTGAAACCGGCCACGAGCATCGCGCTGGTCTGGCCGGCGGCCGGCAACGTGGTGCGCACGTTCGACGGCTCGAAATCGAAGGGGATCGACATCGCGAACGCGCCGGGCACGCCGGTGGTCGCGGCCGCGCCGGGTGTCGTGGTCTATGCCGGCAACGGGCTGCGCGGCTACGGCAACCTGATCATCCTGAAGCACAACGCCGACTACCTGACCGCCTACGCGCACAACCGCGCGCTGCTGGTGAAGGAAGGCCAGTCGGTCACGCAGGGGCAGTCGATCGCGGAGATGGGCAACAGCGACAGCGATCGCGTCGCGCTGCATTTCGAGCTGCGCTACGGCGGCCGGTCGATCGACCCGTCTCGTTACCTGCCGGCCCGCTGAGCGACCAACGGACGACACGCGATGCCGGCGCGCATCGCGTGCCGTCGCGGCGAAAAACGGGAATGGTCGAGTCAGCGCTTGCGCAGACGTCCGGTGAAACGGCCGGACAACGGATCGACGTGACTGGCAAACGCCACCAGCGCACCGATTCCGATCAGGCTGAACCCCGCAGCTATCAGAAGCAAATCCATGGTCACATCACTGTTTTGTCGTGATCTTATGCGTCATTCCGGAATCGTGCACCGAGCGTCGGCCGTTGGACGAGCCCGAGCATTCCCTATCAGCAGACCCCATTGTGGATTCGTCTGCGTGAAAACCTGATGTAAGCCGTGCGCCCGACGCCACGATCGACACCCAGGAGACAATCGATGCTGCCCGCCGCCGACCGCTACGACGACCTGCTCTCCCGCTTCCGGTGGAACATTCCGGCGCGCTACAACATCGGCGTGGACGTCTGCGACAAATGGGCCGACGGCAGCGGACGCCTCGCGCTGATCTACGAAACGGCGCAAGGCGACGTGTTTCGGATGACGTTCGACGATCTGAAGAATGCCTCTAACCGTTTCGCGAACAGCCTCGTGCGTGCGGGCCTGCAACGCGGCGACCGGATCGGCATCTTTCTCGCGCAGGGTCCCGAAACGGCTGTCGCGCATCTCGCGGCGTACAAGCTCGGCGCGATCGCGGTGCCGCTCTTCACGCTGTTCGGCGTCGATGCACTCGAATACCGGCTCGCGAACAGCGGGGCCGCCGCGCTCGTCACCGACGCGGCCGGCTACGCGAAAATCGCGCCGCAGCGCGCGCAGCTGCCCACGCTGCGTACCGTCTACTGCGTCGGCGACGATGCGCCCGACGCGCCGGGCGTGCTGCGTTACGACGCGGCGCTCGCCGCCGAAACGCCGGAGTTCGTGCCGGCCGATACGGCTGCCGACGATCCGGCGGTGATCATCTACACGTCCGGCACGACGGGCAAACCGAAAGGCGCGCTGCACGCCCATCGCGTGCTGCTCGGCCACCTGCCCGGTGTCGAGATGTCGCAGCAATGCTTCCCGCGCGATGCACGCCTGTTCTGGACGCCGGCCGACTGGGCATGGATCGGCGGCCTGCTCGACGTGCTGCTGCCGTCGTGGCATCACGGCGTGCCGGTGCTCGCGCGCCGCTTCGAGAAGTTCGACGGCGACGCGGCGTTTGCGTTGATGGCGCGGCACGGCGTCACGCACGCATTCCTGCCGCCCACCGCGCTGAAGCTGATGCGCACCGTAGCGGCTCCGCGCGAACGCCATGCGCTGTCGCTGAAATCGGTCGCGAGCGGCGGCGAATCGCTCGGCACCGAACTGACGGCCTGGGGGCGCGACGCGCTCGGCGTGACGATCAACGAGTTCTACGGGCAAACCGAGTGCAACATGGTGCTGTCGTCCTGCGCGGCGCTGTTCGACGCGCGGCCCGGCGCCATCGGCAAGGCGGTACCCGGTCATGCGGTCGCGATCGTCGACGCGGACGGCACGCCGCTGCCGCCGGGCGTCGAAGGTCGCATCGCGGTACGCCGCCCCGACCCGGTGATGTTCCTCGAATACTGGCGCAACCCGGATGCGACGCGCGACAAGTTCGCGGGCGACTACCTGCTGACCGGCGATACGGGCACGCTCGACGCCGACGGTTTCGTGCGCTTCGTCGGCCGCGACGACGACGTCATCACGAGCGCCGGCTACCGGATCGGCCCGGGGCCGATCGAGGACTGCCTGCTCACGCATCCGGCGGTGCGAATGGCGGCCGTCGTCGGCGTGCCCGACGCGACGCGCACCGAGATCGTCAAGGCGTTCGTCGTGCTGAACCCCGGCCACGTCGGTGACGACACGCTTGTCCTCGCGCTGCAGGCCCACGTGCGCACGCGGCTCGCCGCACACGAATACCCGCGCGCGATCGCGTTCGTCGACAGCCTGCCGATGACCGCGACCGGCAAGATCGTGCGCCGCGCGTTGCGCGACGCGTAGGCCGCTCACCACCGGCTCGGCCCGTGCGGCCGGATGGTTTATAGTGGCGCCACGCAGTTTTTCCAAGAAAACGATGTCCTCAGATCAGCCATCCGCCGCGGGCGCGTCGCACAGCCCGCTCTACGCCAAACTCCTCGGCGAAACCGCGAAGATCGACTGGTGCGATCTCGAACGCTTCTTCGCGCAGGGCAAGCTGCTGTCCGTCGCGCGCGACCTCGATCTCGTCAGCGTCGCGGAAGCCGTCGCCAGCGACGATGCCGAACAGGTCACGCGCTGGCTGTCGGCCGGTCTCGTCGCGCGCATGCCCGCCGAGACCGCCGCCGACTACGCGGCGCGCAACCCGGAGCTGTGGGCGGTCGTCGTCTCGCCGTGGGTCTGCGTGCAGGAACGCGCCTGACGCGTCCGCCATGTCCGAATCCGCGTTAGCGCACGGAGCCGGCGCCGGTTCGGCCACCGTCACGCATCGGCGCGTCCTCGCGCTCGCCTTCCCGATCGTCCTGGCGAACCTGACCCAGCCGATCCTCGGCGCCGTCGACACGGCCGTCGCCGGCCACCTCGACGGCGCGCAGTATCTCGGCGGCGTCGCACTCGGCGGGCTGTTCTTCAATTTCGTGTTCTGGGGTTTCGGCTTCCTGCGGATGGGGACGACCGGCCTCGTCGCACAGGCGCACGGCGCCGGGGACACCGCCGGTATTCGCCTGAACCTGCTGCGCGCGCTGATCGTCGCGTTCGCGCTCGGTAGCGCCGTGCTCGCGCTGCAGGTGCCGCTGCTGTCGTTCGCACTGTCCGCGCTCGGCGGCAGCGACGCCGTCCGCGCGACGGCGCTCGCGTACAGTCATGCGCGGATCTGGAGCGCGCCATTCGCGCTCGCGAACTACGTCGTGCTCGGCTATCTGCTCGGCGTACAGCGTGTGCGGCTGGCGCTGGTCGCGCAGGTGTTCATCAACGCGGTGAACATCGGTGCCGTCCTGCTCTATGTGTACGGCTTCGGTTGGGGCATCGCCGGCATCGGCGCCGCGACCGCCACCGCGGACGCTTGCGGCTTCGCGCTCGGTGCGTGGATGCTGTGGCGGTTGCGCCCGCGCGGCCTTGCGCCGATCGCGGTACGCGCACTTGCCGAGCGCGCCGCGCTCAAGCGCCTGGTTGCGCTCAATCGCGACATCTTCCTGCGTACGCTGTGCCTGCTCGGCGCGTTCGGCTGGTTCGCGCACCTGGGCGCAAGACAAGGCGACGCGACGCTCGCGGCAAACGCGCTGCTGCTGAATTTCCAGACCTTCATGGCTTATGGCCTCGACGGCTTCGCGCATGCGGCCGAGGCGCTCGTCGGTGCGGCCGCCGGGGCGCGCGACCGCCGCGCCTTTCGGCAGGCCGTGCGCGTCACGCTGCTCTGGTCGGCGCTCGGCGCGCTGCTGTTCGCGCTCGCCTACTGGGCGGCGGGCGGCTGGATCGTCGCGCGCCTGACCGACCAGGTCGAGATCCGCGCCGTCGCGCTGCGCTATCTGCCGTGGGCTGCGATCTCGCCGATCGTGTCGGTCTGGGGCTTCCTGCTCGATGGCGTCTTCATCGGCGCGACGCAAACGCGATCGCTGATGCGCGCGATGGTCGTGTCGCTCTCGATCTTCATTGTTGCCACGTTCGCGGCCGTCGGCACGTTCGGCAATCACGGTCTGTGGTTCGCGCTGCTGCTGTTCATGGCCGCGCGCGGCGCGACGCTCGCGCGTTACCTGCCCGGGCTGCTGCGGCGCATCGGCGCCGACGCGCACGCCGCGTCCGCCGCCCGCGCGTAACGGCGAGCCCTGTCGTTACTGCGTCGGTTTCGGCGGCGGCGCGTCGAGCATCGACGGCGGCGTCATGTCGGTCGGCACGCCGTGATAGTCGGCCGGGTCTTCCGGCGGGTGGCCGCGACGGGCCTGGCGAGGATCGCTGGTGCAGGCGGCAAGCAGGGATGCGGCCAGCACGGCCAGCATGAAACGGGTCATCGGGTGTGGCTCCGGAAAACGGTGCGCCCATCGCGCGCCGAGACCGCGCCGAGTCTAGCGGAAATCCGGTTTCAGGGTCGTGCCGCGCATGTCCTACTATGTACGCATGGCGCTGTGCCGTGGAAAGGAGGCTGCCATGTCGTCTGAAGAAATTGCGGGCCTGATCGGCCTGTTCATTGGCCTGATGGTGCTGGTCGCGCTGTCGTACTTCGAGTCGCGCGAATACAAGCGCAGCCATGGCGGCGAAGGGATGATCCACCATTGGATGGCGGAACATCACCTGCTCGACTGGCGGCGCAAGCACTGAGCGAGCCGCCCCGCAGTCCGGCCCGTATCGACGATCCGGGCCGTCCTGAAACGTGCCATCCCGTGGCACGCCGGCAATCGCATACCGCGGAAATTATCAGGGCCGAATGCACGAACGCCGTCGCCTGACCAATGGCGCGCGACGGCGTTCGCTTGCGTGCATCCGGATGCGGGCGCGCCACGGTTCGGACGGTTCAGCCCAGGAAGTGGCGGGCGTAGCGCGAGTTGATGTCGGACAGGCGGAACAGCGTCAGGAAATCCGCGCAGTTGAAGTCGGGATCCCAGGCCGGTGCGCCGCAAATCTTCGCGCCGAGACGCAGGTAGCCCTTGATCAGCGGCGGCGGTGCGACCACGGTGCCCGTCTGCAGTTCGTCGACCGGCAGCGCCGTGTGCGGGAACGCGCGGTACTCGGGCGCCGTCAGCGAGCCTGCCGACAGCGACTGGTACAGGTTCGCCGCATAGTGGCCGCCATCGGCCATCGACACGCTCGCGCAGCCGAGCATCGTCTCGTAGCCGTTCTGCATCATGTACGCGCCGAGACCGCCCCACAGCGCCATGATGACGGCGCCGCTGCGGTAGTCGCTGTGCACGCACGAGCGGCCGACCTCGACCATCTTGCCGCGCAGGTGCGTGAGACGCGACAGGTCGAATTCGCCCTCGGCATACAGGCGGCCGACCCGCGCCGCCTGGTGCGGCGGTAGCACGCGGTACGTGCCGACGACTTTCAGCGTGTCGAGATCGCGCACCAGCAGGTGGTCGCAGTACGCATCGAACGGATCGACGTCGAGACCGGAGGGACCGCTGACCTGCGCGCCCATTTCTTCGGCGAACACGCTGTAGCGCAGGCGCTGGGCTTCGCGCAATTCGTCTTCCGTACGCGCCCATGCGGCGCGCAGGCGATACTCCGATGTGACGGTTTCACTGGCGCGCGGCAGGTGGCGCCGCGACGTGTCGAGGGGCAGCGAGGCAAAAGGGAGCGTAGGCGTCGGCAGTTCTCGCATTAGGCTTTCCTGGTCGTAAGGAATAAGGCGACATGCCCGCCAATGTAGTAACCGGCCGTGACCGTTATGTGGCACGACCGTGTCCTTTCAATGACGTGTCGCCGAATTGACTTTAGCAGAAAGCTTGCGAAACCGTATGATCAATCCCTTCAAACCTATTCAGCCGGGATTCACACCAGTTCCGGCGTCAATACCGCCCGCAATACCGCCTGCCGACTGCCGTCACGCGTGCGGCTCGCGAGCCACACGATGCCGCCCTTCCTGACGCTCCAGCTGTCGTCGCTGCCGGTAATCAATTGCGCGGCGACGCTGCCGAGCGTCGGCTGGTGCCCGACAATCACGACCGTCGGCGCGATGCCGTCCGGCCAGCCTGCCGCTGCCAGCACGTCGTCGACGCTGCCGCCCGGTGCGAGCGCGTCGACGGTCCGGTACTGGTCGGTCAGCGCCTCGACCGTCTGCACGGTGCGAGCCGCCGGGCTCGCGAGGATCACGCTGTTCGTCTCGAGCCTGCCGCGCAGCCATTTGGCCATCGCCTGCGCGTCCTTGCGGCCGCGGACGGTCAGCTGGCGCGCGAGATCGCTCGTCGCATAGTCTTCGGCTTCGGCGTGACGCCACAGGATCAGGTTCATCATGATGTTCTCCTTGCTTCGGCGAGCGTCCGCGCACGCATGCGTCGCGGCCGGCCGATCGTCCCGTGGATTGTCGCAAATCGCGGCCGGTTCGCCGCCGCGGCATTTACCCGCATGTCGTGATTGACCGGATGGATCATGCAACGATATAATCTTTGGCTCGTCGGAGCGTAGCGCAGCCTGGTAGCGCATCTGATTTGGGATCAGAGGGTCGTAGGTTCGAATCCTATCGCTCCGACCAAGGAATCAAGGGGTTACGGTTGAATACCGTAGCCCCTTTTCCGTTTACGGTCCTCATCAGGTAACAGCCTAGGTAACGACTGTGCTTCCCCCTAGGGTTGGCCACAGCTTTCGGCAAAAATTGAATTGCTATACTGGTTCGAAGAACGACAATCGAGAACGAGCCAATAAATGACCACGCTGCCTACAGGCTTGCCAACGGGGTGCCCTACATCGATCCCCGGCGTTCGGGCGTGCGCTAACGACGTCGTTTACCGCTTCACGCAGAACCCGCCAGCGCCCAACGACTTCTTATCGTACGCGGAACTTGGCCGAGTTGTATGGAAGCGGCCGCCGACGCAAGCGGCCATCTGCAAAAGCCACGGGATAAGCGTATTCACAAACACGCTCGATGCCGGGCATTTTCGCAGCTTGCAGCCAAACGGGGGTGGTTTGTATATGGCTACGGCAACCTTGACCCAAGCGGACGGCCTGATTGCGAAATCGGGAAGCTTGAGTCATCAAACGTGGTGGCCCTTCGACGGCACGAATCGAGCTTCACTGTTTAAATAGCGGAGGCCTAAATGTGGACTGCCCGTGGAAAGGTCGAATCAAACGAAAAGTTCGGGATGCTGCCCGTTGACCACGTACTGTATGAGGCCGACAGCCCTGTCTTGTTCATCAGTCATCCGGCCGCGCCCGCCAGGGGACCTGCGTACTTGGTCTACGAATCGACATTTGATGTTGAAGATAGATTAGTCCGCCTAGTCGTCGCCCCCACAAGGGCATCTCTCATCCGGCAATTGGAAGAAGGTTCTCTCTCTGTCGAACAAGCACTAGATCAACCTACTGTGTGGGCGGTTGACCAAGCTTTCGATGGCGAAATTCGACGCGTCGTCTTACTTGTGGAAGGACTTCATTCGGTTCCGGACGGATACAAACCGGAACCGGGAACCCGTCTCCGCCCTGACCACCACTACGTCGCTTAGCGCGTCAATCGATACGGCAGCCGTACGCCCTTATCATCAGCCATTCCATCCGGGCGTCACCCCGTGGGAAGCGCCCGCGTTATGCGCAACGTCGCCAAAGCAAATACGTTGGAATTTTCGCCCATCCTGTGAACATACGCGCCGACAACGAACGGTATCTAGCTGAGCATCGTCGCTTGGTACGCGAGGCCTTATATCTATGGCGTAAAGAAAGTCTTGCGGCCCACCAAGAGTGGGTACTCGAGACCGTCCGAACGCTCGCACTAGTTAATGCTGCAGGGTTGGCCGGCGTTGCGGCTATCTATGCTAGCGATAAGACGACGAAGCTCCTTGGCTCGTATCCTTCTGGCGCATTCTTCTTTGCTGGCCTCGCCTGCGCGGCATTAACGATGCACCAAAACTCCCTCGGGTTTCACTTTCGCCAGCAGGAAATAAAAGCACGGATCGATTCGTTGGACAGCGGCGAGCTAAACACGACGGATGCCCTCCGGCCAGCTACACGAGGTGCTCAAAATTTCAGACTTGCAGACGTTTTGGGCTGGTCATCTGGGGCGCTCTTTCTTGTCGGTGCGTGGCCGTTCATCAAGGTATTGTGGCCATTTTGACACGACGCGCGTCCGTGGAGGACGATGGCAAAGCGATTCTGCTCCGGACGTAAATCAGCGGTACGGGCCCTCCGTGTATTACGGGTCATTGTCCCGCGGCAGCAGACGCAACGGCCGGCGCAGATGCCGATATGGCAGGCTGAACCGTTGTCGTTGCATATCCGCATTGCTTCGACGAACGCAGATTGTCTAGTGCCTGACGCCGATCGCTGGCACTCTTCATCGCGGCGTCCTTCTCCATCACGTTTCCGATCCCGAAATCGCCAAGGAAGGACAGGACAGAGCGCCCATCAAACTCGCTCTCCTTGTCTATATGCGACACGAATCCGTCGACTCGAGCGATCTCCAAATCGATCTCGCGACAGTTCATGGTGTTGCGTTCGTAATTGGTCAGGCTCCCCATCCGCCCGTAGTACTTCGTCGCGCACCCCGCCAGTACAAGCAACGCCGCCATCGCGGCCAGCCCCGTTGTTCTCACTCTTGATCCCCGAAAGGTCTTGTTCTTCGACGCGTGCTGCAGTGAACCCCGGCCTACAGGACGTTCGCATGACGGAAAGGCATCGTCAACGCGCGTCGCCCCGCACTCCCGTGGTGTTGGACTGTAGATGCTCCCGTTCGAAAGCCTCGAGCTCAGGAAGCGGATATAGGATCTTCCGGCCCAGCTTAATAAATTTGGGCCCGCGCCCCTGGACGCGCCAGTTCGATAACGTGTTCTTCGAAACCCGTAAGCGCTCGGCGGCTTCTTCGGGTAGCAAATTAAGCGGTCGTTCCATTTTCCATCCCCTCATGTGAAAAACCGCGCGGGCTCGCAAGCCAGCGCGGCACGTGAAACCGGAGGCGAGTCAACGCCGGCCGGAGCGCGCCCGCTGTTGCATGCCTTCAATGACATATGCGAGTAGCAGGCAAAGCCCGTTGTTTTCAACACCGAACTTGCGTTTCGCATCGATCGCATTCGCGAAGTTGCGCCACTCATCAAGGAGTTCGTCCTTGTCCTGCGCCGTGGCCGTGCTCAGGTCCACGTATTTCAGCTTTTCCTCGAGCCAATCGAAGATGGTCCCAGCCTCGAGCTGCTCGAATATTTCGTCTTTGGTGACGTTGGCAAATTTGCCTGTGTCCAGATTCGCGTTCAAATCGAACGCCAGCATTGGGAGCACTGACGGAAACATGGAAGCGTCCTTTGTCATGAGCGGGGCTCGGCGCCGCCCCGTTGGCGTTTATTAAAGGTTGATCCTCGTTCGATCGGGCTCGACTTTGGCTGCCTTGACCTGGACACCCGCCCGGCCTTCGAACGCATCGCCGGCCGCGCAAAACATCAGCCCGTAGTACTCGTGGTCGCGCGGGACGTCATACCGAAACCAGTCGCCGGCGCGGATCCGCTCCATCTCGGTTCGCATCCACAAACCGCTAGTCGACACCTCAATCGAAAAGAACTCGTCAGATGAATTGCTGGCTTCTTCCCATTGCTCACGCTTCATGATCAACCCCCGATTGGCCTATCCGGTCTGTCTAGTAACCGTGATGTAACTGTAGGTGTCTCGGGTGTTTTTGGCAAGAAAATTCTATCACAAAGCATTTTTACGACATTTTGTTGCTTTATTCGTAACGTGTTGCGAATGTAGCAACAACGAACTTTAATTCGGGCACACAACAGCGCGGACACCCGGACCACCGCTGTTTGGCGCGCCAACCTGAAGCTGCCGCAACCCAACGCCGGGCATATACACGCTCACGCTTTGGCTGCCGGGGCTAGTGAGAACGCTGAGCGCCTGTGCCGTCAGTGCGTTGTCCAGTACGGCCACCGCCTGATTGCCGTACTGGATGACCGGGCCTGCCGCGTTGGTAACGCTTTGCAGAGTTCCGCCAACTCCGACCGAACCGCTCGCACCCCCACCGAAAGCCAGCGCTGAGTTCGGCGGGAGATCGATCGCCGGCCCGGAGAAATTCCCGGCACGAAAATCGACGCCCCGAACCAGAGGAACGCTACCCGTAGACCCAGCAAGGCGGATCAGATCGACCGCAGTTGGCGCCATTCCTGTGGGGTTGCTGTCATCCCCGAACTGAATACCGTTTTGCCAGCCGGCGCCGCCTGCTTGTTTGACGATATAGAGGGCCGCGCTAATGGTCGAGGCGTCGGCCGTGCTTGTTGACACATCGACAATCTGAACACCGGTCTTGCGCACCACCGGACGCCGCGCGTCGGTGTTTGCTTCGAGGCCGACCATCTCGGCGGTGGCGGCAGCAGTGGCGAGAACTTGCGCGTACGCGTTCATCCCCGATACGTTTCCGGACCCGCTCTGCAGAAATCCGAACCCGCACGAGCCGACCAGGAATTCACCGGTATTCGCACCGCTGCTGCTGATCTGCGCAGTGAACGCCTGCCGATGGCCGTTCCCGTTCGTACGGGTGTGGTTCACCACCACGCCATCGACGAACACCCCGGGGCCGGGAGAAAGGCTTTCGGTGAAATCCGTCTGGAATACTGGAATCGTGCCAGTACCCGAATTGACCATGTGGTACGTTGCAGTGGTGTCGCTCCACGGGAGCAGACGCCCATCGGCGATCTGCAAATCCCCTACCGACTTAGTAGCTGGAGCGAACACGGATAGCGTCGTGCCGCCAACACACCACACTCGGCCGGCCGGAATCACAGCGTTGAACTGCAGTTGCGTTCCGTTGTTGATCAAACTGTATGTGGCCGGATCTTGCGCCACGCCGTCCATCACCACCGTGCCGAGATTCGCCTTTGAGCCATAGGCGCGAGACAGTGTTACCGTCGTAGAAGAATTGAGGGTGTAATCGGTACCCGCCGTCCAGGACTCGTTGCGCAGATCCCCCGCGCCAACGGACGCCGGAAGCGGAAGGTAGGTGAGATTGCCGTTCGAATCGAACCCCAACATCGTCGCGGCGCGTTGGGCCGCAGGCAGCAACGTCGCCGGCAAAGGCTCATACGTCGGGAACACAATGGCGTGGCCAGCTACTTCGTTAAGCTGCTGCACCGCCATCGTCAATTGATCAAGTGCCTGCTCGTGCGTGGCCGCCGGAAACGGATCGTTCGGGACGTAATGCACTAACTGCGTGAACGGCACGTTGCGCAGAATAGCCAGCTTCTGCCCGGCTGTCGGCGCAACCGTAGTGGTGATCGCCCCGCCGCCAACCACGCCGGCGCCTGATACCGTGTAGTCCGAATTCAGCACCAACGTAGCCGTGGTCGGCGGAGTAGTACTGGTGTCGGTACGCAACACCTTGATGTGCGTGTTATCCAGGAAATAAAACGGAACCGGGAACAAGGTGGTCGCACCGTTCCCGGTGTAGTCTGCCCGCGTGGTGGAAGTCTGGACTGTCATGTCGTGTCCTGTACGTGCTGCGGGCCTTATCCATTGGGGGCTCCAGGTTGAGAGAAAATTATCGTTGTGATGAGTTCGGTTGGAGTGCTTTTCCAACCGTAGTTGCCGTCCCTACAGTTGCTGCGCTTTGCGCAAGCGATCGTACGGCAGGCGCTGATTGCGCTAATGCACTTCCAACAGCCCCGGTAGCGGCGCCAGCAGCAGCGCCTGTTATGTAGGACTTCAGAGTTTCGCCAAGAATGGGTTCAAACCGGTCCCAAAAATCAGAAGGTGACTTAAAGTCGCCTTTCACATAAGCATCCATTAATGTCATTCGCAATGCTGTAGGCAGGGCAAACGCTCCGGCCATAGCTGTAACCGCCGCACCAGGACCGGTTTCCGAACCACCCAGGGCACCGCCGGCGGCGCCGATCACGGCTGCGGGTGCGTCTCCGGTGAACTGCGCGATGTTGGCTGCGAAGCGCTTATACCAAGGCTGGCCCGGTTGCATCGAAACATCCGGCGCTTTGCCGCGGGATATAAGCCCCGTGACAGAGCTTTGCCAGCCCGCGTCAATCGCTTGGCCCACACTCATTTCATTGTTCCCCGTCGACGTCGCTGGCCAGGTGTCTCGCGGAACGCTCACTCCGAAATGAGCCGCGATCTCGTCCACCGAAAATCCAGCGGAATGCAGCTGCCTCACTTGCTTCGTTTGCCAGTCTTCAATTTCGTCAGAGCTGAATCCAGCGGCCCGAAACTGATTGATCTGAGCGACCCCTGACGGAATATCCTGATCAGGCATGTTGTCTTGGTCACTCATTCGCATCATCCTTCGGAAAAGTCCATCCTGGAAATTCGCAAGCCGATCTAGTGAGTTCGATTACACGACGTGCGATCTCGGGGATCGTCGTATCGCGCGCGGCTGAATTAGTGCGAAGTGGCGTACCGTCGCCGGGACGACTGCTCGCGAGGCCACACTTGCTCCCGCCACCAAAACGCGCCTTTCTGCAATCTCGGCAATAGGCCTGCAGGCCGTCGCGACTACTCGTATTCCGGGAAAAAGCATCTCGCGGTAGAAGTTGATGGCATCCGGTGCATTGCTTTTCCGTAATCACGTGCGCCCCCTCAATCGAAGATGTCGTAATCGGTAGAACGCGCCACGCTCGGCCGGCTTTCCCGCTCGTTCCGGTACGTTTCGCGTGACGGCTCGCCCCAGCGCACTCCGACTTGCATCGGGTTACGCTCGGGTGGACGATCGTCGCCAAGAAGCGGGTAGTCGACGTCGGCGGCCTGACGGATGCGCGAACCCTGCCGGCGCTCCTTACCGACTGCCAGTTCCGCACCGCCCAGTCCAAGCACGCCGTACTGCAGCGCGTCTTGAATGTGGCTGTACATGTTCTTCGTTGGCGTATCGTGGAAGTGTGTGCCGTTGCCGGACTGCACCGGTTGGAAGCAATACTTCCCATTGAAACCGCCGCGCAGCGTCTTGCACTTGGGTGACAACTGGAAGCCTGGATATCCGTCTACCGCTTTTTCCAGGAAGAACGTCACGGCCTCCGTGCGCAGTGTGATCTCGTTCGTTCGCGCAGGGCGCCACCGCCAAGGCGTGTTGGCGTTGAGTACGTCGAATGCGGTGCGCTCCGTGTCCGTGCTACGCGCGCTGCCCGCAGGGTCGCCATATGCGCCGATCACGGTCAGATGCGCGTAGTGCTGCTTCCAGTACGTGTCGAGCGTCTTGGCAAATCGGCTGATACCTGCGTCGGTCGCCACTAGTTCATCGAATACGACTACGCGGCCGTCGGCCTGCTGCTGAATAAAAGCTACGGCTGGCGTCAATCCGAAGTCGATTCCGAGGACCACGCCAAGGTTCGGCGCCGGAATGACGTCGTTCTGAGGAACGTGGAAGGTGTCCCGAAACGCCGGATACACCACCTTGCCGATACGCTGCGCCACAAACTGCGCATGCACGAAGCGGCGGCACCAATCCTCGTCGTTGGAGTCGAGCAGGCGCTGGTAATAGCCGCGCGGGAGGTTATTCACGTTCTCCGCGTCCGGCTCCATACCGCCGGGCTGAATGAAGAACTCCCACGACTTCGGGCAGCTCATCAGCTTCTCGTGTACCCAGTGGTCCGGGTCAGTCATGTTCGACGTGAGAAGTAGCCCCGACCAGTAACACCCGCCGTCGCGTACGCTCGGATAGCGGCCGACCCGCCCAAGAGCCGCTTGGATAATCTCGAAGGGAACCTCTGATACCTCGTCGAACCACACACCCGTAAACTCGAACGAGCGCAGTTTCTCCGCATCTTCCGGTCGATCGAGCGGGAAGAACAGCACTTCGATTTCGAGATCCGACGTACTGATGTTGTGCACGATCGGTGAGCCCATAGTCACGCGACCGAAATCGCGCGGCTGCCACGACTGCCACGTCTTGATGGTTGCGCCCACCAGATCCCGATACGTCGGTCGGATCACTGCCCAGCGCGAGCGGCGCTTCCCGTCCGGTCCGATCGGCTGCAGGGCTGACAACATCAGGATCGTCATTACCGCAGTGGAAGACTTCGCGGAGCCGACGGGGCCCATCAGCACACGCACATCGGCCGTGCTTTCCATGAAAGCGCGGGCTTTCGGGCCTGGAGGTTCAAACGAGATGACGCGGCTATTCACTGTCTGCAATCTCCGCGCGGGGCGCCTGCGGCGTTACCCCACTGATGACGAACGTCACGCGGCCAGCACCGGCGTTCGGGTCTTTGTCCTTCATAAGGCCCGCCAGCTTCATGCGCAGTTCGGCCACGCGCGTAAGTGCGGTTGCGTTCTTCGTCTGCACCGCGAACGCTGCTGCCGTTTCAAGTTCTTTCATTGCTGCGTCGAAGTCATAACCTGCTTTCTCGCGCAGCTCGGCACGGCGCCTATCGAGTTCGGCCACGATCAACGGATTGCGCGCAAGATCACTCGCGCGGCCGTCACTGAACCCCGCTTCCCGCGCCGCCACTGGGCCAGACTTGCCCGCGAGTCGGCCGTCGATGTACTTGAGATGGCGATCGCTCAGCTTTACAAGGCGCGGCACGGTTAGCCTCCCACGCGATCGATAACACGCGCTGACATCGCGACCCAGACGCGTGTGTGGTGGAGACTGCAATACGACGAACCGGCAATCGACGGCGCACCGCAGAAAGCCAGCAGGCCGGTACGTTCAAGCCGTCCGCCATGGAACTGGCAACGCGGGTAGAACCGGTTCATGCGCGCCCCCGGGCCTTCGCCAAGTTGAAAATGGTCGTGATGAGCCACGGGTTGGAACCGAGCCCGCTCACTTCTAGCATGTCGTGAAGGTTCGGATTGGCCTTCGCCATCCGCTGCACCTCCTGCTGCGCCACTTTCAGATTCGCCTCGTAGTCGTTTCCCCACTGACGCTGCAGCAAAAGCTCCGCTTGCTGTGTCGCGACGTTGCGTTGCTCGGCGGAGGGAGGACTGGCCGCCGCGGTATTCCACAAGCGGCCGATCTCGTTGCCTATACTGGCCGGCACGCCTTCGCTGACGAACAAATGGCGCACCGCCATGTCCTGCGCCTGGTCAACCTGAACGTTGGACTCGACGGCACCGAAGTTGTACGCCGCGGCGTTGCCGGGGCCAGTGAACACCGCAGCATCGATCGGGTCGACACCTGGCGGCAGAGTGGGGGGCTTGGTCGCGGCGACGAGCGGATCGAAACCCTGATCGGCACCGGCCGCGGCATCTGCAGCAAGCATCGCGTCCGCTTGCTCACGCGTCCACACGCCGCGCTCAACAAGCGCCGATGCCATCGTATGTTCGGCGCTCTCTGCGCCAGTTGTTTGGATGTCATCCATCATGCTGCCCCCAGGGTCGTCTGCAGCCACGCGCCGATGCGTTTTGCCTTCACATCCAGCCCCTCAACAAGGCGCGGTTCCGGAAGCAGCTCCGCCCACGAACAGCCAAGCCGAGCGAGCTCGGTTCGCACGTCGCCTGCAAGCTGCGCCTCACCCAAGTGCGCCGCCTCGATGTCGATGCGCGCGGTACCGTCGAGCGCTACATGTAGGTCGGTGTTCGCCTTCATGAGCTCCCGGTATGCATCTGCAAGCACCGCAGCCGCTGCGGCAACGGCGGACATCTTGTCGGCCCGAATCGCGGCAAGGCGCGCAGCGTCCTTCCTGCGGCTTTTCAACGCTGCGGCCTGGGCAGCGGCCACCGCTTCGTCGTGGCGCTGCTGCGCGACAGCAATCGCGCCGCGCAATGCGTCCGCACGTTCTCGAGCGCCCCCGGCCTCTCGCAACAAGGCCGCGACGCGGGCCGAGCCTGCGCCGTCCTCCAGCAGAGCATCGGCATAGGCGCCTCGCGCTGCGGTGGCGGCCTGCTCGGCTACCTGTTGCTCATGCGACAAAGCTCCGATTGTCTGCTCGAGCCTTTCCGCGTTTTGCTTTCCGAACATCGGCGGTTTCCTTGGTTGTTACGATTTTCGTAACACATTGAAAATAAACAACTTTCCGTGAATTCATTATGCCGATTCGCGGCCCCGTAAACAAGAAAAATTTTGCAGTGCTTGACAAATTGTTTCCGCCGTCAGGATGAAATCTAAAATCGCGCGGGGACTTGCCCCCGGCAATCCACGCGGCTGGCCGAAATCCGGCCCCACCCGGCACCCGCACCCCTGGAGGGTCGACGGGTCCCATCTGGGCCCGACGTCTCGCCGTGCGCGCCCCTTCGACGCGGGGCGTTTGATTGAGCATCAGAGGGCCGTAGGCTGGACAAGCTTGTGCGCCAAGGCTTCGGCCAGTGCAGGATGCTCACTGGTCGCACATTGGTCGCGTTCAGCGCATTGATGCGTGGGTGCAGGTGCTGGTGACGAGCCTGCGGCGCAGCGAGCATTACCGATCGGGCGACACTTGCGGAATGCCGTTTCGTCGCCCCGGAAACGATCACCGGGTCGACCGCTTCGCACGCCGCGGCGAACACCGACGTGACGAACTACGTCGTGAGCGTGATGGGCCCGACGCGGCAGTCAGGCACTGGCTTGCCTGGGCTGCTATACGAGGGGCTCGAGCAACGGGTGCGCGCCTTCAGTTACCTGCGCGTTACCTTCGCATCCAAATCTTGGTAATGCCCCGGCTCACACCCTATACGGCCAAGGCTAAGCGCATCGTTGAGCACCGCATACCCGATCAGGTGGTCGCAATGAAGGCACACGTCCGCAGTGGTTAACGCGATCGGCTGATGGCGCGACACACCGCCTACCCTGCCCGATCGGCGCGCCTCGCGCACGGAGCGTGGTTTGTGGGCGCAATGCCTCCCACACCGCTGCGCGTGGCTGCTAGAACATTGGACGTCCAAGGCTCGATGACGAACGGGGCGGAGCAATCGCAGTCCAATGTGGTCATCGGACTGCGGCACCACATCGGACCTGTGAAACCCTTGCTGCACATGGTTCGGTCCAACCAGTCCAATCAGTCCAATATAAATAGAAGGTAGTAGGAAGGCGGAGTTATCGCTCACGTGGTAGAAACCGGCGCTCCGCAATTGCAGTTCTCCGGCGGAATACGGTTTCGAACACTGGACCAGGGACCAATTGGCCCAAGCCTTATCCGACAAGGGTTTGCGGCGGTCCAAAGAGAAACTACGTATCGGACCGGTCCGATTGCCCGGACCAAAAGAAAGCCGCCCCGAAGGGCGGCGCAAACCGGATCGATGCACGCGGGAATCAGCTGAATATATCGGTTTCCCCCCAGTCGATCGATGCCCGGATGTTCGTTTCGAACGCTGATCTTGCCTTTTTCAGCGGGGGAAACACCTTTTGTCGTTCTCGATCGCCATTGACGCGGGGGCGGTAGTCCTGCACTGACTTACCCTCTGCGTCTTGCAACAGCCGCTTCATTTCCTTCCAGAATATCCGCGGATCTGCCGGCTTGAATTCGCGCGTCGTTTTCGCGCCTTCAACGTAGCGGCCGTATGTCTCAGCCTGTGGAACGATCAGCGGTTCGTCCTTCCATTCGGCCATTCCGATCGCCGCGTCATAGAGCCGATCGTGTAGCCAACGTGCAGGCCCCTCGAGGCTTGCTGTCTTCTGGTCTGCCAGTGCGTTGGTCTGTGGGATTTGTCGAACGTCATAGGCGGTCAAATCGTAGTGCAGCAGTTCATGCAACATGCCTTCGAAGCCTCCTTGCCGCAGCTGCTGGCGCAGCGCATCGAAGTATCGGCCGTCCTGACGCTTGCTGTCCGCGACGTCAAGCACGCAGAACCGCCGCGAGTCGGCACTCGCCGGCACCACCCAGTCGTGATTCGACGCCATCATCAGATGGACACAGTTGTCCTGGGGCACGGCGTCGCGCCCCTTGGCTTCGATCATCAGCTTGTCTTCGGTGATGAGTGCAAAAAGTGCGCCGCGGCCCTGCTTGTCGCCAGACCAAAACGCCTCGTCAGCGAACACGAACGTGGCCGCGCGGAGATGGCTGTTGAAACTGCCGGTC
Source organism: Burkholderia sp. L-4 (assembly GCF_056856535.1). Taxonomy (NCBI): domain Bacteria; kingdom Pseudomonadati; phylum Pseudomonadota; class Betaproteobacteria; order Burkholderiales; family Burkholderiaceae; genus Burkholderia; species Burkholderia sp. L-4. Next base: position 1,417,950 of record NZ_JBXEOX010000001.1, on the reverse strand, counting down.
AAGTGTTTGCTCTGCGACAGATGTTTCGCGTGGTGGCCGAACAAATGCTTGATGGCCCACGCCAGCGTCCCTTTGCCGACACCTTCCCGGCCCCGCAGTACCAATGCGACTTCACCGGGCTCACCAGGTTGCTGAACCATGCGGGCGAGCCAGCCGATAACGTAGCGATCGACCGACGCGTCGCCCGAGCAGATGACGTCGCGTATGTGATTGCGCATGAGCGACCAGTCTCCGGCCTTCGGCTCGACTGCGAACCCGCGCCACAGGTTGTAGAAGCGGGACGGCACCGTCTTGCCAGGCTTGAATACTACTTTGTCATAGCTTCGGCGGCGGGTTGAACTCATCCACGCTTCGGTGAGTGGCACGCTTCGCTTACCATCCTGGAATGTCAACGCAGCATGTTTCCGGTTGAATGCCTCCACCGACAGGAACTCGAGCGTCGGCAATCCGTCCTCGTCTGTCGTTTCCCACCCGATTGCGCTCTGACCACCGTGCAGCGTGTAGAAGAACTGGCTGTTTAGCTTCTCAAACGGATGCACACCGCTGTTCACTTCTTCCGGCTGTTCGCTTTTCGTGAACACGGCTTCCGGCGCGTGTACACCGGCCGGTTCCTGCCCGTATTTGTAGGCATGCGCGACCTTGGCGGCGAGTTCGTCGGCGTCCCACGGCGGGTCGCACCGATCGTTCCAGCATTCAAGCATCAGGTCGAGCGCCTGCTGCTGCGTGCAGCCCAAATCCTTGCACTTCGCGGCCACCTTGTAAGTGGTCAGATCCCCGCTGCGGTTCTCTACCGCGATTGGTGCTGTGTTCAGGTACTCAACGACGCGAGCTTCGGCGCGGGCCGCGTCGACGCCGTCGAGCGGGGTGTTATCGACGGGCGTGGCCTCCGCCTTAGTTCCAACGTCGCGGGCTAGTTTGTACAACCATTGGGGAGCCTGCTGGATGCGCGTGTTTGGGTTAACGAACACGTACGCCTTGCCGCCTATCGTCGAGCCGGGGGCGGCCACATAGCCGTTGTACCCGCGCACGTCGAGCGCGGAGCCCAGCTTACCCTCAGACTTGCCAACCGGCGCCGGGCAATAGAACCAGAGATGCCGGCCGCCACTCGGGGTCAACGTCGTGAGTGTTTCCGGCAGCTTGCCGTACTTCGCTTCGAGCTGCGCAAGCTCGGCGCTTCCGTTCTTGCCGGACTTGTCGTCGACATCCAGCACGAAGATATGCACGCCGTTGTGCGTGTTCGTGTGAATGGCGATATTGCGGTCGGGCCCGTTCGCCCACCAGGCATTGATGCGCTTGGCGTCGCGGCCTGACTGGTGCGGCCACTTACTGATTGCAGGCGTCTTACCATCGCTCTTCTGGCCGTCACCAACCCACGGCTTCAGCGGGAACACGTTGAAGCCGCGCGCCGCCAGCCCGGCTGCGTAACTGCCTTTGGTAATGTCACTCATCGCGCGCCCCCTTTTCCATCCACGTGGCCGGAACAGCACACGCAATACCGGCCGTCGCGGGGATCGGCTTCAGCCAGTTGGCGGGATCGTTGAGGTAATCGCGCATATACCAGGCGTTATCGGATATGACACGATCCGCTTTCATCAGGTCGTCGCGCGTGTCGATTCGGTAGTGCTTGGCGAGTTCCTGGGCGCCGCGGACAGTGCGCAGCGACGCTGCCACGTCCTCGATTGCAAACGTGTCGTCACAGATCGCCGTCAGACGGCGCATCCATGCATTGGCATCCACGCGGGCGATAGGCTGCCAGCCGCCTATATAGAACTGCAGTGGAAAGCCGCTGATCTCGCAGCTGATGACGGCGCACTCATCGATAGGCGCATCGTCCTGCGGCTCGATCTCAACATGTGATAGGCACTCACTCGCGCCGTATTCAATGGCGTGGTTGAAAATCGCGCGAACGTGTTCCAGACAGTCATCCGGCAACCAGACAAAACCCACTGGCAGTTGTATTTCCTCTGCAGTGCGAATAGAATTGCAATCACCGTAGACTGTATTTTGTTGGGGCTGGGGCACATTCGGAGTGTCCCGGCCCTTTTCTTTTGCGTCCATCATCACACCCCCGTCGAAGCGGCTTCGCGCGCATCAATCCATGCCTGAACTGCGCTCGCCTTCCATGCGATCCGGTTGGCGGACAGCTTGATCGGAGCGGGAAACGTGCCGCCTTTTACAAGCCGATAGATGTGCATCCGACTGAACGGAACACCGAATTCCCGCGCGAGTTGTGGAAAGCGCACTAGTCGGTGCGGGTTGGCCGTGGGTGTAACGCTAACGGAATTTACTGCGGTCATGATGCGTTCCTTCAAGGTTCGATAAACGGAACCTCGGCAGACGCGAGCGGCGGCAGAATAGAAAACGCCCCGATGCGCGGCCGATGGTCGGCTTTGCTATCGGAGCGTCTTGGGGGCGGTGGGTCAGATATATCTGGCTGCCTCGCGATAATCTCTGGTGTATGAGATTGATGGCGACCCGCCGCCTTATCCTTCAGCTCGGACAGGCAACGCGAGGCATGACTGCACAGTACCGGCTCAACATTTCCGGTGTCAATATCAGCGTGTAACGTCGTTGCGCTTTTCGTAACACGCTACGCCCGCGCCACAAATTCAATGACCCGCCCGCCGGTTGGCCGCGCATCGATGCGCTCGATATGCCGCGCCCACATTTCCAGGGCTGCGCGCCGCTCGGGCAAGTACTCCGCATGGTTGTAGACACCCGCGACACCGGCCTTCGCCGCACCGCTTACGTGATTCACTAGCGCCTCCACGATGTGCGGTTTGATTCCCATGCTGTTCAGCCCCGTGACGACGGTGCGGCGAAGATCGTGCAGGCGCCACGGAGTGGCCATCGCCCGCTTCAGACTTTCCAACTGCCTGTCATCGCAGGCTTTCTTGGCCACTTCGAGTTCTTCCGCAATGCGGGTGGAAATTGCTCCATCGATGGTTCGCTTGATGCTACTGAACCCTGACAGCGGCGTTTTACCGGTCGTGGTGAACACATAAGGGCACTCCGGTGGCGATGTCCTGTTCTCCTTCGCCATGCGCAGCAGAAAGGCCGCTGCGGGCGCCAACGGTACGATGTGCGGCAGCCTGTTTTTGGTTCTTGCCGCTGGCAGCAGGATATACGGCTTATCTCCGTCTAGGTCGCGGATTTCGTCCCACTGCAGCGAAACAATCTCGTCGCGGCGCTGGCCGGTCAACGCCAGCAGTTTGTAGGGCGTTTCGAAAATCCCCGCCGCCGGCAGGGATTGCCACACGATACGCAGTTCGTCGTCGCTCAACACTCGCGACCTACCGGCCGGGCCATCTGGCGCTTTCATACGGTCTGTTGGCGCCGTCGTGATGACGTCCTTTTCTACGGCCCAGTTCAGCATGACGCGCAGATAAACGAACGCCTTGTTGGCGACTATGCTCGAGGCGCGCTCATCGATGGCGTCCAGTCTCTCGCGCACCTGCGCCCGTGTGATCGACTTCAGTGGCCGGTTCTCCCAGTCCGCGAAATCAGGGCCAGTTAAAACCCGCTCGTATTCGTCCAGTGTCTTCGACTTGAGCGCAGTCGGTCCTTTGCTCTTCGCCGTAAGGAAACGTCCGCGCACGGCGCTGAACGTGTTGCGACTGTCCTCGACCGCTGCCGCGGCCTTCGCGACCTTAGCCGCCTGGGGATCCTCGCCGCGGTCGATCTTCTCTATATAGTCCCGTGCCGCTCTACGTGCTGCGTCGAGGGTCATGGCCGGATATTGCCCCAGCGTGCTTCGCACCAACTTCTTTTCTCCAGCAACCAGTGCGCGCTTCAGGACCATCCACGCTTTGGCCCCTTTATACGACACACGAAGCCCCAACCCTGGCACCAGCGCGTCCCAGTATTCGACCTGCCCCGCCGCGGGAGGTGTGATGCTCTGAACTTTCTTATCGGTAAGGGAAAGGCGCGCCATAATTCTCCGAGCCGCAGGTAACACCAAGGTAACACACCGGTCAGATTGCCGGCGTTGCACTACGTTACCAATAGTGCCAACCGTGCCGATAAAAATCAATAATTTCCTGTACTTACAGAATCATTTGAAAACTTGGCGTGACGCAATGTTAAGCGGTGTTACCTGAGTTTCCCTGATTTGGGATCAGAGGGTCGTAGGTTCGAATCCTATCGCTCCGACCAAGGAATCAAGGGGTTACGGTTAAACACCGTAGCCCCTTTTCCGTTTCTGGGCCCTGCGCCGCCCGCACGGATTCCCGGCTCACGCACTTCCGTTCATTGTAGGGATTCATTGGGGCACCGACGCGACAACGCTCCGGCCCTGCCCGCACCCGCGCGCGACACTTCCGGGAACACGCGATAATGCGTATGAACAACCCGCATCCGCGCATGAAAAACAACATCGTCAAAACCGCCCTCTGCGCGTCGCTGCTCGTGCTCGCGACCGCCGGCCCCGCGTCGGCGAAAGCGCTCGACGACGCGCTCGACTGCCATTCGACCGGCCACAAGTTCGTCGCGCCGCTGCTCGCCGCCGGCGACATCCAGTCGGAGCCGATGCACGTCGAATCGAATTCCGTGAACGCATTCCGCACGAACCGCTCGCTGACGGCGTACGGCTTCGGCGTCTATGTCGTGCTGGGCTATCAAGCGAACGACCCGATCTTCCGTCCGGGCGACGGCACGCCGATCGGCGACTGGGCCTACGGCGTCGTGGTACGCGGCACGAAGAGTGCGGTGGAGGAAGCCGTGCGCAAGGCCGGCAGCGACGCGACCGTCAAGCAGGCGTTCCCGTTTCTGACCGCGATCGTCTGCTCGTCGGATTGAGCGAGCCGTCAGGACGGTCGTGCGGCACGCCTGAGGCCACCGCAGCCACGCTCCCGCCCCATCAACGGCTTCCAGGCCACGCTTGCGGCCATTACGCGCCGGTGTACACCACGCGATACGGGATCCCGACCTTCTCCCACTCGGCAGCCTCCTGGCTGAGGCTGTAGTCGGTCAACGGATTCTGCTCGACCCACGCGCTCGGCAGGCGCACTTCGTACCCGCCCTTCTTCATCTGCGAAACGGAAATGTCGGGCAGCCCCGCATCGGTCCGGCGCCGGCACAGCAGCGCCGCGAGCCGCAGGCAAAACAGCAGCGGCCACTCGACGTCGCGCGCCTGCGACAGCTTGCCGAGCTTGCCCGCATGACCGAGCACGAGCGCGGCCAGCCGCGCCTGGTCGGTGCGCGAGAAACCCGGCATGTCCGCATTGCTCGCGATATAGGCCGAATGCTTGTGATACGCGCTGTGCGAGATCGACAGGCCGATCTCGTGCAACACGGCCGCCCAGCCGAGGAACATCCGCCCTTCCTCGCGCGCCTCTTCGTCGTCTTCCTCGAGTTCGTCGTAGAAACGCACCGCAAGCGCACCGATCCGCTCGGCCTGCGCACGATCGACGCCGTAGCGGCGCGTGAAGCCCTCGACGGTCACCGCGCGCATGTCCTCGTGCTGCGTCCGGCCGAGCAGGTCGTACAGCACGCCTAGGCGCAGCGCGCCGTCGGTCGTATCGACGTAATCGACGCCGAGCTCCTCGAACACCGCGAGCATGATCGCGAGGCCGCCGGCGAGCACCGGCACGCGGTCGGGCTTCAACGCGATCAGCTTGAGCCGGTTGACGTTCTCCGACTTGATCAGCGCGCGCTTCAGCCGCTCCAGGCCACCGCGCGAAATGCCGTGCGTGATGCCCGGATCGTTGAATCCGTTCGCCTCGACGAGTTCCGCGAGCGCACGCGCCGTGCCGGACGACCCGATCGCCTGGTCCCAGCCGGCCTTCTTGTACTCGCTCGAAATGATCTGGATCTCGCGCTTGGCCGCGAGTTCGGCCTGCCGCATCGTGTATTCGTCGACGTTGCCGGCCGGAAAGAAGCTGCGGCTGTGGCTCACGCAGCCGATATACAGGCTCTCCATCACGATCGGCGTGTAGTGCGAGCCAATGATGAATTCGGTCGAGCCGCCGCCGATGTCGACGACGAGCCGCTTGCCGGCACTCGCCGGCACCGAGTGCGCGGCGCCCGCATAGATCAGCCGCGCTTCCTCGCGGCCCGCGATCACTTCGATCGGGAAACCGAGCGCCGCTTCGGCCTCGCCGAGAAATTCGGCGGCGTTCTTCGCGACGCGCAGCGTGTTGGTCGCCACCGCGCGCACATGGTCGGGATGAAAATCGCGCAGGCGCTCGCCGAACCGCTTGAGCGCCTCCCAGCCACGCTCCTGCGACGCGCGATCGAGCATCTTGTCGCTCGACAGGCCCGCGGCCAGCCGAACCGGTTCGCGCAACGCGTCGACGGGATAGATCTGGCTGCCCGCCGGCGTTTCCTCGACGCGCCCGACGATCAGCCGGAAGCTGTTCGAGCCGAGATCCACGGCAGCCAGCAAGTGGGGGGTTGTAACCATCAGAAGGGGGCTCCGTGCGCGGTCGCCCGCGGCAGCCGGACCGGCAACCCAGGGCGATCAATCAAAGGCGACATTTTAAGCGTGGAACGCTTGCCGTTACCACGCTTCACGGGTATGCGCACTGCTCGATTCCATATAGCCGAAACATTTATGCGACGAAATGGTTAAGGCGTAGAATTTCCCGATATAAATACATGATTGTCATCAGCACGTCATCGTACCGTGAGAGTTTCCGAGCGTCCTTTCGAATCATCGCCTGAACTGCCCCCTACTCTGCCGATGTCCGTCCGTTATCCGCTTCTCAATCGTGAACTCGGCATCCTCGGTTTCAACGAGCGCGTGCTGGCCCAGGCGGCCGATCCGCAAGTCCCGTTGCTCGAGCGCCTCCGCTTCATCTGCATCACCAGCAGCAACCTAGACGAATTCTTCGAAGTCCGGATGGCCGGCCTTCAGGAACAGATCCGCGACAATCCCGGCGCGCTGACGCCCGACGGCATGTCGTTGCAGCACGCTTACGACCTCGTCGTCGAACGCGCGCAGCGGCTCGTCCATCGACAGTACACGATGCTGCACGAAACCGTGCTGCCCGCGCTCGAACAGGAAGGCATCTACTTCCACGCGAGCGACACGTGGAACGACGAGCAGCTCGAATGGGCGCGGCGCTACTTCCTCGACGAGCTGCTGCCCGTGCTGACGCCGATCGGCCTCGATCCGGCCCACCCGTTCCCGCGCGTGCTCAACAAGAGCCTGAACTTCGTCGTCGAGCTCGAAGGCCGCGACGCGTTCGGCCGCCAGGCCGTGATGGGCATCGTGCAGGCGCCGCGTGCGCTGCCGCGTGTCGTGCGCATGCCGCACGCGCTGTCGGGCTTCGAGCACGGCTTCGTGCTGCTGAGTTCGTTCATGCAGCGCTTCGTCGGCGAACTCTTCCCGCAACTCGTCGTGAAGAGCTGCAACCAGTTCCGCATCACGCGCAACAGCGAGCTGTTCGTCGACGAGGACGAAATCACGAACCTGCGCGTCGCGCTGCAGGGCGAGCTGCCCGCACGCCACCTCGGCAACGCGGTGCGTCTCGAAGTGTCGGCCGACACACCGGCGCACATCGTGCGCCGCCTGCTCGAGGAAAGCGAGCTCGGCGAAAAGGACTGCTATCGCGTGGCCGGTTCCGTGAACCTCGTGCGGCTGATGCAGATTCCCGATCTCGTCGACCGCCCCGACCTGAAGTTCGCGCCGTTCACCGCGTCGACCCCGGCCTCGATCACGAACGCGCCGACGATGTTCGACGCGATCGACGACGGCGACATCCTGCTGCACCACCCGTACGAGAGCTTCCAGCCCGTGCTCGAACTGCTGCAGCAGGCCGCGAGGGACCCGAGCGTCGTCGCGATCAAGCAGACGATCTACCGCACCGGCACCGATTCGCCGCTGATGGACGCGCTGATGGAAGCCGCGCGCAACGGCAAGGAAGTGACCGTCGTCGTCGAGCTGCTCGCGCGCTTCGACGAGGAGACCAACATCAACTGGGCGTCGCAGCTCGAGGCCGTCGGCGCGCATGTCGTGTACGGCGTGGTCGGCCACAAGTGCCACGCGAAGATGATGCTGATCGTGCGGCGCGTCGTGCAGGGCGGCAAGGCATCGCTGCGCCGCTACGTGCACCTCGGCACCGGCAACTACCACCCGCGCACGGCGCGCCTCTACACCGACTTCGGGCTGATGACGGCCGACCAGAAGATCTGCGAGGACGTCCACCACGTTTTCCAGCAACTGACGGGAATCGGCGGCGAGCTCACGCTGCACGAGCTGTGGCAGTCGCCGTTCACGCTGCATCCGCGCATCATCGACGCGATCGGCGCGGAAATCGACAATGCGCGCGCCGGCAAGCGTGCGCGCATCGTCGCGAAGATGAACGCGCTGCTGGAGCCGTCGGTGATCGCCGCGCTGTACGAAGCGTCGCAGGCCGGCGTGAAGGTCGACCTGATCGTGCGCGGCGTCTGCGCGCTGAAGCCCGGCGTGCCGGGGCTGTCGGAAAACATCACGGTGCGCTCGATCGTCGGCCGCTTCCTCGAGCACCACCGGATCTACTACTTCCATGCGGGCGGCGCCGAGGACGTCTATCTGTCGAGCGCCGACTGGATGGACCGCAACCTGTTCCGCCGCGTCGAAGTCGCGTTCCCGGTCCGCGAGCGCAAGCTCAAGCGGCGCGTGATCGCCGAAGGCCTGTCGGTGTGTCTCGGCGACAACCAGTCGGCATGGCAGATGCACAGCGACGGCCACTACCGCCGCCGTCGCGCCGGCAAGACGCTCCGCAACGCGCAGCTCGGATTGCTCGCGAAGTTCTGCTCGTGAGCCGTCGGCGCGCCGCCAGTCGCGCGAAGCCTCGCGCATGAAAAAGAGCAGCCCGCGGGCTGCTCTTTTGTTTCGAACGTCGGAACGCTACGCGGTCACGCCTCGTACGCGGCCGGCCGGATCGCGATGACGCGCGAACCCGGGAACCGCGCGGTGAACGTACTGCCGCGCCCTTCCTCGCTCTGCACGTACAGGTGCGCGTCGTGCCGCTGCAGCACGTGCTTGACGATCGCCAGCCCGAGGCCCGTGCCGCCGGTGTCGCGCGAACGGCTGCGGTCGACGCGGTAGAAGCGCTCGGTGAGCCGCGGCAGGTCGGCGGCCGGAATGCCGAAGCCGCTGTCCGTGACGGAAAACACGCCCTGCGCGCCCTCGCGCCGCCACGTGACGACGATCTTGCCGCCTTCCGGCGTATAGCGGATCGCGTTCGTGACGAGGTTCGCGAACGCGCTGAACAGCTCCGTCTGCGCCCCCGTGACGCCGAGCGTCTCGTCGATCATGAACGCGATGTCGTGATGCCCGTTCGACAGCGTCTGCGCATCCTCCTTCAGATGGTCGAACACGGCGCGCATGTCGATCGCGTGATCGAGCGGCGGCTTGCTCTCGCCTTCGAGCTTCGCGAGCACCAGCAGGTCGGTCACGATGTGCCGCATGCGCGACGCCTGCTGCTCCATCATGTCGAGATAACGCGCGCGGTCTTCCTCGTTCAGCGGCAGCTCGCGCATCGTCTCGAGAAAGCCCGACAGCACGGTGAGCGGCGTCTTCAGCTCGTGCGACACGTTCGCGACGAAGTCGCGCCGCATCGCGTCGGTGCGTTCGAGCTCGGTGATGTCTTGCGTGAGCAGCAGCTTGCGGTTCTCGCCGTACGGAAACACCTGCACTTCCAGCACGTTCTGCCGCGAGTCGCCCATGCCGCGCATCACGAGCGTCTCGTCGTAAAGCTGCGCGTTCAGGTAGCGGACGAAATCGGGATGGCGCACCAGGTTCGTGATGTGCTGGCGCAGGTCGCGCTTCGCGTCGAGGCCGAAATGAACCTCGGCGATCGCGTTGCACCACTCGATCTGGTCGTGGTCGTCGAGCATCGCGACGCCATTGGGCGACGCCTGGATCGCCTGGATGAAGCGCGAATGCTGCTGCTCGACCTGCCGCACCTGCGCATGCCACTGCTTCGCGAGTTTGTGCAGGCGATAGTAGATTTCGCCCCAGATGCCCGGCGCGCTCGGCACTTCGCCGTAGACGGGCGCGTCGAGCAGGCGCCACAGACGCTGCGTATGGAAGGTGCTGAAAAAGCCCTGCGCGACCAGCATCACGACCACGAACACGAGGCCCGCGGTCGGGCCGGCGAAAACGCCGACCAATACGCCGATCAGCACGAGCAGCACGAGCGACACCAGAAAGCGCGCCCAGATGATGTTCATGATTCAGCGTCCGAAAGAATGAACGGCATGCCGTGGCACACGGCATGCGCGGATACGTTACGCGTGCTTGGCGAGCCGGTAGCCGCTGCCGCGCACGGTCTCGATCATCGCATCGCAACCGGCCGGTTTCAAGGCCGCGCGCAATCGCTTGATGTGCACGTCGACGGTACGCTCCTCGACGAACACGTGGTCGCCCCATACCTGGTCGAGCAGTTGCGTTCGGCTGTGGACACGCTCCGGATGCGTCATGAAGAAATGCAGCAGGCGGAACTCGGTCGGGCCGAGATCGAGCTTGATCTCGCTGCCATCGCCGTGCGCGGCGACGCGATGCGTGGCCGGGTCGAGGCGCAGCCCGTTGATCGACACGACGTCCTCGGTCAGCTGCGGCGCACGGCGGCGCAGCACGGCCTTGATCCGCGCCATCAGCTCCTTCGGCGAGAACGGCTTCGTCACGTAGTCGTCCGCGCCGATTTCGAGGCCGAGCACCTTGTCCTGCTCGTCGCCGCGGGCAGTCAGCATGATGATCGGGATGTGCTTGGTCCGTTCGTTGTTGCGCAGGTCGCGCGCGAACGCAATACCGGACTTGCCCGGCAGCATCCAGTCGAGCAGCACGAGATCGGGCAGCACATCGCTGATCAGGTTCTGCGCCTGTTCGGCGTTGTACGCACGGATCGGGCAGTGACCGGCGTGCTGGAGATTCACCGAGATCAGTTCGGAAATCGCGGGCTCATCTTCAACGACGAGAATGTTGCTGGGCATCGGCACCTCTGTTTTTCCTGTGCTGGGTCGTATTAACTGTTGGCTTCACGGTCGAGCGTGTCGCGCGGCTGGTGCCGCACGTCCGTGCCCTTCACGATGTAGATGATGAATTCGGCGATGTTCTTCGCGTGGTCGCCGATCCGCTCGATCGCCTTCGCGATGAACAGGTACTCGAGGCCGACCGAGATCGTGCGCGGATCTTCCTGCATGTACGACACGAGCTTGCGCACGAACGCGCGGAATTCCAGGTCGATCTCCTTGTCGTCCTTGACGATCTGCGCGGCCGCGACCGTGTCGAGGCGCGCAAACGCGTCGAGCGCGCGGCGCAGGATCGTCACGGCCATCTCGCCCGACACCTTGATCTCGGCGATGTTGACCGCGCGCGCGGCCGGCTCGTCGACCAGGCGGCGCACGCGCTTGGCGATCTTCTCGGCCTCGTCGCCGGCGCGCTCGAGGTTCGTAATCGTTTTCGAAATCGACATCAAAAGGCGCAGGTCGCGCGCGGCCGGCTGCCTCCGCGCGATGATGTTGCCGCACTCCTGGTCGATGTCGACTTCCATCGCGTTCAGCGTTTCCTCGGCCGCGATCACCTTCTCGGCCGTCTCGCGGTCGAACTCGTTCAGCGCGTACATCGCGCCGACGATCTGCGACTCGACGAGGCCGCCCATTTCCAGCACTTTCGACGACACGGCATTCAGGTCCGCATCGAACTGGCTCGACAAATGTTTATCCGACATGGCTGTTGTTCTCCGTCATCAACCGAAACGGCCGGTGATGTAGTCTTCCGTTTCCTTGCGCACCGGCTTGATGAAGATCTTTTCGGTCTCGCCGAACTCGATCAGCTCGCCCAGGTACATGTAGGCCGTGTAATCCGAGCAGCGTGCGGCCTGCTGCATGTTGTGCGTGACGATCACGACCGTGTAGTCGCTCTTCAGCTCCGCGATCAGCTCTTCGATGCGGCCCGTCGAGATCGGGTCGAGCGCCGAGCACGGCTCGTCGAGCAGCAGCACTTCCGGACGGATCGCAATGCCGCGCGCGATGCACAGGCGCTGCTGCTGGCCGCCCGACAGGCCGTAGCCGCTCTGGCCCAGCTTGTCCTTCACTTCGTTCCACAGTGCAGCCTTCGTGAGCGCCCATTCGACGCGGTCGTCCATTTCCGAGCGCGTGAGCTTTTCGAACATCTTCACGCCGAACGCGATGTTGTCGTAGATCGACATCGGGAACGGGGTCGGCTTCTGGAACACCATGCCGATCCGCGCGCGCAGCAGCGAGATGTCGCGCTTCGTCGTCAGCAGGTTCTCGCCGTCCATCAGGATTTCGCCTTCGGCGCGCTGCTCCGGGTAGAGCGCGAACATCTTGTTGAACGTGCGCAGCAGCGTCGACTTGCCGCAACCCGACGGGCCGATGAACGCGGTCACCTTGCCGTCCGGAATACGCAGATTGATGTTCTTCAGCGCATGGAACTTGTTGTAGAAGAAGTTGAGGTTGTTGACCTCGATCTTCGCGTTCAGCGGCGCGAGCGGGCGATCGTTCGCCGCGTCATGCGTGCCGGCCGGCGCAGCGGTGCGCTCGACGGGATTCAGGTGGCTCTCTGCCATATTCATCGGATTGCTCCGCCGTTACTTTTTCGAGAAGATCGAGCGCGCCAGGACGTTGAGTCCGAGCACCCCGAGCGTAATCAGGAACACGCCCGCCCATGCGAGCGACTGCCACTCCGCGAACGGGCTCATCGCGAACTTGTAGATCGTGACCGGCAGGTTCGCCATCGGCTGGCTCATGTCCCACGAGAAGAACTGGTTCGACAGCGCGGTGAACAGCAACGGCGCCGTTTCGCCGGCAATCCGTGCGACCGCGAGCAGCACGCCCGTCACGATCCCGCCGACGGATGCGCGCAGCGTGATCTTCAGCACCATCCGCCACTTCGGCGTACCGAGCGCGAAGGCCGCTTCGCGCAGCGCATTCGGCACGAGCTTCAGCATGTTCTCGGTCGTGCGGATCACGATCGGAATCTGCAGCAGGGCGAGCGCGATGACGCCGGCCCAGCCCGAGAAGCGTCCCGATTTCGCCACGACGATCGCGTACACGAACAGGCCGATGACGATCGACGGCGCCGACAGCAGGATGTCGTTGATGAAGCGGATCGTGCTCGCCAGCAGGTTCTTCTGGCCGTATTCGGCGAGATAAACGCCCGCGAGGATGCCGATCGGCGTGCCGACCAGCGTGCCGAATCCGCACAGCAGCAGGCTGCCGACGATCGCGTTCGCGAGACCGCCGCCTTCCGTGTTCGGCGCCGGCGTCGATTCGGTGAACAGCTGCAGCGACAGGCCGCCGATACCGAGGTGCACCGTCGTGTAGAGAATCCACACGAGCCACAGCAGGCCGAACGCCATCGCGCCGAGCGACGCGGTAAGCGCGATCGCGTTGATCGCCTTGCGCTTGCGCTGCAGGCGGTTGCGCATCGCGTCGAGCACGGCGCCGTCGGCTCCCGGGAAATTCATGATGGGCTCGCTCATTTCTTGCCCTCTCCCTTCTCGAGACGAAGCAGCAGCAGTTTGGAGATGGACAGCACGATGAACGTGATCACGAAGAGAATCAGGCCGAGTTCCATCAGCGCGGACGTATGCAGGCCCGGCTGCGCTTCGGCGAATTCGTTCGCGAGCGCCGACGTGATGCTGTTGCCCGGCGCGAACAGCGATACGCTGTCGAGCAGGTTGGTGTTGCCGATCACGAAGGTCACGGCCATCGTTTCGCCGAGCGCGCGGCCGAGGCCGAGCATCACGCCGCCGATCACGCCGGTCTTCGTGTAGGGCAGCACGACCTTCCACATCACTTCCCAGGTCGTGCAGCCGATCCCGTACGCGGATTCCTTCAGCAGCACGGGCGTGACCTCGAACACGTCGCGCATCACCGACGCGATGTACGGGATGATCATGATCGCGAGGATCACGCCGGCCGCGAGGATGCCGATGCCGATCGGCGGGCCCGCCGTCAGCGGACCGAGCACCCAGACGTCCTTGAACAGGCGGCCGATCGGCTTCTGGAAGTATTCGGCGAAGATCGGCGCGAACACGAGCAGGCCCCACATGCCGTACACGATCGACGGAATCGCGGCGAGCAGCTCGATCGCGATGCCGAGCGGGCGGCGCAGCCAGACGGGCGACAATTCGGTGAGGAACAGTGCGATGCCGAAGCTGACGGGCACCGCGATGACGAGCGCAATGAGCGACGTCACGATCGTGCCGTAGATCGGCACGAGTGCGCCGTAGATGTCCGAGTTGGGATCCCACTCGGATTGCCACAGGAAGCCGAGGCCGAACTTCTCGATGGTCGGCATCGACGCAACGATCAGGGAAACGATGATCCCGCCCAGCAGCAGCAGGGTCACGATCGCGGCGAGCCGAGCGAGGCCGCCGAACAGGACATCCCCGAGACGACCCGGCGCGCGCTGCGCACCGTCGGACGATCGGGAGGACGTGTAGGAAATATCAGACATGGGTGCCTGCTTTTGATCGCCGGGCGCCATGACGCCCGGCTTTACCGCACACACTGCCCGGCCGGCGCGGCCGGGCAGCGAACCGCTGCATTGCTTACTCGGCGGCGACCGCCTTGCCCGAAGCGTCCGTCACCTTCGTCTTCCACTGCTTGCGGATTTCCGTCTCGACCGCCGACGGCAGCGAGATGTAGTCGAGGCTGTCGGCAGCCTTCTCGCCGTTCTTGAACGCCCAGCTGAAGAACTTCAGCGTTTCGGCGCCCTGCTCCGGCTTGTCCTGCTTCGCGTGCAGCAGCACGAACGTCGCGCCGACGACCGGCCATGCGTCCTTGCCCGGCTGGTTCGTCAGGATCTGGTAGAACGACTTCGACCAGTTCGCGCCGGCCGCGGCCGCCTTGAACGTTTCCGTCTTCGGCTCGACCACCGTGCCCGTCGAGTTCTTCAGGGCCGTGTAGACCATGTTGTTCTTCTTCGCGTACGCCCATTCGACGTAGCCGATCGCGCCCGGCAGGCGCTGCACGAAGGCCGCGACGCCGTCGTTGCCCTTGCCGCCCGTGCCCGTCGGCCAGTTGACCGTCGTGCCTTCGCCGATCTTCGACTTCCACTCGTCGTTGACCTTCGACAGGTAGTTCGTCCAGATGAAGCTGGTGCCCGAACCGTCAGCGCGGCGAACCACGGCGATGTCCGTATCCGGCAGCTTGACCTTCGGGTTCAGCGCGGCGATCGCCGGGTCGTTCCACTTCTTGATCTTGCCGAGGTAGATGTCGCCGAGCACCGGGCCCGACAGCGTCAGTTCGCCGGCCTTCACGCCCGGCACGTTGACGACCGGCACCACGCCGCCGACCACCGTCGGGAACTGGAACAGGCCTTCCTTCGCAAGCTCTTCATCCTTCAGCGGAGCGTCCGAACCGGCAAAATCGACCGTCTTCGCGATGATCTGCTTCAGGCCGCCCGACGAGCCGATGCCCTGGTAGTTGACCTTCGAACCGCCGGACTGCTGGTAGTCGGCAGCCCATTTCGTATAGATCGGCATCGCGAACGTGCTGCCTGCGCCCGTGATGTCGGCAGCGTGGGCGGCGACGGCGAAAAGCGCGCCAGCCAGGCCGGCAATCGCGGTTTGCATCAATTTCATGAGACCTCCAGTGTGTGAGCGGATGACTACGGCACCGCGAAGGTTAGGGGCTCCTCATGACGGTAATGTGACAATCGATGAAACTGGCGTGACAGTAACATGACTGGTTGAAAGGGAATAGCGAGGGGGCGCGGGCGGCGCCTGGGCGGCACCGGAACGGCCATGGCGGCAAGAATTGCCTGCCTGGCAAGGACCTGGCGGACACCCGATTCGCGGGTGGACCGGCGGATCGCCGCAGGGCGCCGGCGAGGCGGGAAGCCCTGCCGGTGGCGGGCTGGATATCCGGGGTCGGAGGATTTATCTGGTCGGAAGCATGCGCGTGCGGAAACACACGCCCAAAACACATCTATATATCGCCAACCTTTGCGTCTGACGAAATGGCGGCGCCCCGAAGGCGCCGCCTGGTCATTCGTCGGAACGCCGGCGCGCGGGCGACGGGACTGCCGCGCGCCGCCATCCCGCATCAGGTTGTCGCGGCGCGCACCGCGTCGGCGATCGTCTCCGCATGGCGCACCGCGTCGGCCGCCTGCTGCGCCTCGACCATCACGCGCAGCACGGGCTCGGTGCCCGATGCGCGGATCAGCACGCGACCGCGGCCGGCGAGCGCGGCCTCCGCCGCGTCGATCGCCGCGCGAATCGATGCGCTGCCCTTCCAGTCGGCACCCGGCTTCATCCGCACGTTGATCAGCTTCTGCGGGAACAGCGTGACGCCGTCGAGCATCTGCGCGAGCGTACGGCCGCCGCGCTTCAGCGCGGCCAGCACGAGCAGCGCCGACACGATGCCGTCGCCGGTCGAATGCCGGTCGAGCGACAGGATGTGGCCCGACCCTTCCGCGCCGAGCTGCCAGCCGTGTTCGCGCAACTGCTCGAGCACGTAGCGGTCGCCGACCGCCGCGCGGACGAACTTCACGCCCTCGCGTTGCAACGCGACTTCGACCGCGAGGTTCGTCATCAGCGTGCCGACCGCGCCGTCGACCTTGCCGTCCGTCGCGATCCGGTCCTTCACGAGCACGTAGAGGAGTTCGTCGCCGTTGTACAGGCGACCGGTCGAATCGACGACCTGCAGGCGGTCCGCATCGCCGTCGAGCGCAATGCCGAGATCGGCGTGGTTCGCCCGCACCGCGCGCACGAGCGCGTCCGGCGCGGTCGCACCGACGCCGTCGTTGATGTTGAAGCCGTTCGGCGCGACGCCGATCGGGATCACGTCCGCGCCAAGCTCGTGGAATACGTGCGGCGCGATCTGGTAGGCGGCGCCGTGCGCGCAATCGATCACGAGCTTCAGCCCGCGCAGGTCGAACGCGGCCGGGAACGTGCTCTTGCAGAACTCGATGTAGCGGCCTGCCGCGTCGTCGAGGCGGCGCGCCTTGCCGAGGCCGTCGGACGACGCGCACTCGAGCGGCTTGTCGAGCCACGCTTCGATCGCGGCTTCCGTGTCGTCGGGCAGCTTGTTGCCGTCAGCCGAGAAAAACTTGATCCCGTTGTCGTGATACGGGTTGTGCGATGCACTGATCACGACACCGGCCGACAGGCGCAGCGCGCGCGTCAGGTACGCGACGCCCGGCGTCGGCATCGGGCCGGCCAGCATCACGTCGACGCCCGCCGCCGAGAAGCCGGCCTCGAGTGCGGCCTCGAGCATGTAGCCCGACACGCGGGTGTCCTTGCCGATCAGCACGGTCGGACGCGCGCCCGCCGCGACGTCGGCCGAACCGGCCAGCACCTTGCCCGCCGCATAACCGAGACGCAACACGAAATCCGGTGTGATGGGTGCCTCGCCCACCGTGCCGCGAATGCCGTCCGTGCCGAAATATCGAC
The DNA here is from genome assembly GCF_056856535.1 of Burkholderia sp. L-4. Classification (NCBI taxonomy): domain Bacteria; kingdom Pseudomonadati; phylum Pseudomonadota; class Betaproteobacteria; order Burkholderiales; family Burkholderiaceae; genus Burkholderia; species Burkholderia sp. L-4. Next base: position 1,400,596 of record NZ_JBXEOX010000001.1, on the reverse strand, counting down.
GTCCCATGGGATCCTTTCTCCTTCGTCTTTTGACTTATCGTTGCCGCGCGGCTTCGCGCACGGCATTCCACACTTTCAACGCATCGACCGTCGCCGCGACGTCGTGCACGCGCACGATCGCGGCACCGCGCCCGACCGCGCACAACGCGGCGGCCACGCTCGCCGCGACGCGCTCCATCGGCGGCTTGCCGCCGATCACCGCGCCGAGCATCGACTTGCGCGACATGCCCGCGAGTATCGGATATGCCCGTCCGTCGGGCCGCAGGGGCGCCGTGTCCGGCAACGCGGCCAGCAGCGCATAGTTGTCGTCGACGACCGCCTTGCCGAACCCGAAACCGGGATCGACGCAGATCCGCTCCGGGGCAATGCCCGCGTCGCGCAGCGCCTGCGCACGCACGGCGAGAAAATCGCGCACGTCGGTCACCACATCGCCGTAGTCGGGTTCGCCGACCTGCATCGTCTGCGGCTCGCCGAGCATGTGCATCGCGCACAGTCCGCTGTTGCCCTCGCGCACCGCGTCGATCGCGCCTGGCTGGCGGAACCCCCAGATGTCGTTGATCAGGTCCGCGCCGGCGGCCAGCGCCGCGCGCATCACGGCCGGCTTGTATGTGTCGATCGACAGCGGCACGTTCAGCGGCCGCAGCGCCTCGACGAGCGGAATCACGCGCGCCAGCTCCTCGTCGAGCGGCACGGGCGGTGCGCCGGGGCGCGTCGATTCGCCGCCGATGTCGAGGATATCCGCGCCGTCGGCAATCATCCGCTCGGCCTGGCGCAGCGCATCGTCGCGCGCGAGGAAGCGGCCGCCGTCGGAGAACGAATCGGGCGTGGCGTTGAGGATGCCCATCACGAGCGGGCGCTCGAACGTCAGCTCGAAGCGGCCGCACTGGAGGGGCGCGGGAATGAACGGGGACACAGCGGAATCGGACACGAGCGACTGGCGTGGATGAATGCAAAACGGGCCGGTGTGAAGCCACACCAGCCCGTGAACGGTGCTAAAGCGGAGAGATTACGCCGCCGGCGTAGCCGGCGCCGGTGCGTTGCCGGGCTTGACCTCGGCGCTGCTGCCACCGCCCGACGAATCGCCGCCGACCGCCGCCGAGCTCTTCGGCGAACGCGGCGGACGACCTTCCATGATGTCGTTGATCTGATCGGCGTCGATCGTCTCCCACTCCATCAGGGCGGCCGTCATCGCCTCGACCTTGTCGCGGTTCTCCTCGAGCAGACGGCGCGCAAGGCCGTACTGTTCGTCGAGCACGCGACGGATTTCCGAGTCGACCTTCTGCTGCGTCGCTTCCGAAATCGTGCGCGTGAAACCGCGGCCGAACGGCGATGCATCGTTTTCGTCGTCGACGTAGACCATCGGCCCGAGCGCGTCGGTCATGCCGAAACGGGCGACCATCGCACGCGCCGTCTGCGTCGCCTTGTTGAAGTCGTCCGATGCGCCGGTGCTGACGAGGTTCATGAACAGCTCTTCCGCCACGCGACCACCGAACAGGATCGCGAGGCGATCCATCAGGTAGTCCTTCGAGTACGTCTCGTTGTCGTGCTCCGGCAACTGCCACGTGACGCCCAGCGCACGGCCGCGCGGAATGATCGTGACCTTGTGCACGGGGTCGGCCTTCGGCAGCAGCTTCGCGATCACCGCGTGGCCCGACTCGTGATACGCGGTCGCACGCTTCGCTTCCTCGCGGATCACGGCCGACTTGCGCTCCGGACCCATGAAGATCTTGTCCTTCGCGTCCTCGAAGTCCTGCATCTCGACGATGCGCTTGCCGCGGCGGGCGGCGAACAGCGCGGCTTCGTTCACGAGGTTCGCGAGATCGGCGCCGGAGAAGCCCGGCGTGCCGCGTGCGATGACGGCCGCGTCGACGTCGTTCGCGATCGGCACCTTGCGCAGGTGCACGCGCATGATCTGCTCGCGGCCGCGGATGTCCGGCAGGCCGACATAGACCTGGCGGTCGAAACGGCCCGGACGCAGCAGCGCCTTGTCGAGCACGTCGGAACGGTTGGTCGCGGCGATCACGATTACGCCGGAGTTCGCCTCGAAGCCGTCCATCTCGACGAGCATCTGGTTCAGCGTCTGCTCGCGCTCGTCGTTGCCGCCGCCCATGCCGGCGCCGCGATGACGGCCGACCGCGTCGATTTCGTCGATGAACACGATACACGGTGCATGCTTCTTCGCCTGCTCGAACATGTCGCGCACACGGGCCGCACCGACGCCGACGAACATTTCGACGAAGTCCGAACCCGAGATGCTGAAGAACGGCACCTTCGCTTCACCGGCGATCGCGCGGGCCAGCAGCGTCTTGCCGGTACCCGGCGGGCCGACCAGCAGCACGCCGCGCGGAATGCGGCCGCCCAGCTTCTGGAATTTCTGCGGATCGCGCAGGAAGTCGACGAGCTCGGACACTTCTTCCTTCGCTTCGTCGCAGCCCGCGACGTCGGAGAAGTTCACCGCGTTGTTGTTCTCGTCGATCAGCCGCGCACGCGATTTCCCGAACGAGAATGCGCCGCCTTTGCCGCCTCCCTGCATCTGCCTCATCATGTAGAACCAGAACACGATGATCAGGATCGTCGGCCCGAGGTAGTACAGCGCGGACATCAGCGCGTTCGGCTCGTCGTCGGCCTTGCCGCTGACCTGCACGCCGTACTTCATCAGATCGCCGACCATCCAGATGTCGCCGGGCGACACGATCTGGTATTTCTGGCCATCAGCCGGAGTGACGGTGAGGTTGCGCCCCTGAACGATGACGTTCTTGACCTTGCCGTTCTTGGCGTCGTCCATGAACTGCGAATAGGACACGCCTTCCTGGACGCGGGGCTTGTCGAACTGCTTGAACACCGTAAACAGCACCAGTGCGATCACCAGCCACACCGCTGCCTTCGAAAACATATTGTTGTTCAAAGCACCACTCCTTCACTCGTAGACGAGCGCCTACATTTTCCTTGCGGCGCCCCTCGGTCATTCTAATCCAGTCCGACCACCCCCGCCATAAGCATTGACAACCGCCGCGATAGCGCTTCGCTTGTCTGGCAAGGGCCGGAGCCCGTTTGCGGTATCCCGCTCCGCGTCACCGCGGATGCTTCAGATGCCGACCCAAAATGAACGTTTCGGACGATTTGTCGCGGGACGCCTTCGGCTTGCGCGGCGCGACGGTCTTAAACTGCTGTTTGAATTTCTCGACGATCTGGCTGTAGCCGCTGCCGTGAAAGCACTTCACGAGCAGCGCACCGTCCGGCTTCAGATGATTCTGCGCGAATTCGAGCGCCAGATCGCAGAGATGCTCGATGCGCGCCGCGTCTGCCGAGGCCACGCCGGAGAGGTTGGGGGCCATGTCGGAAATAACAAGGTCCACCGCGCGCCCTTCGAGCACTTCTTCGAGCTGGTGAAGGACATCGTCCTCGCGGAAGTCGCCCTGGAGAAAGTGGACGTCGGCGATCGGCTCCATCGGCAGGATGTCGAGCGCCACGATCGTGCCGTCGATGCCGCCTTCGCGCTCCGCGTCACGCTTCTTGCCCTGCGCGAGCTTGTTGCGGGCATACTGGCTCCAGCTGCCCGGCGTCGCGCCGAGGTCGACGATCACCTGGCCCGGACGGATCAGCTTGTCCTGCTCGTCGATTTCCTTCAGCTTGTACGCGGCGCGCGCGCGATAGCCCTCCCGCTGCGCCATTTTGACGTACGGGTCGTTGATGTGGTCGTGCAGCCAGTGCTGGTTGAAGCGGTTTTTTGCCATTCGAGAGAGAGATTGCTGCCAATTGCTTCGTGAAGCCGCGCTTTTAGCGGATAATACGCGTCTTCTTCGCGCGGCTGCGGCCCCTTTTCAGGCCCAAGCCGCGATTTTACGTGGTTTCGGCGCACGGCTGACGCGGTAACTTCCCGCGATCGCCATTCAGTCAGCGCGCCCTTATTTAGATTTCGACATTCCCATGCCCGCCCTTTCGCTTTCTCCCGCCGAGCGCTCCGCGCTGCGCTCCCAGGCCCATGCGCTCAAGCCCGTCGTGCTGATCGGCGCCGAAGGGCTGACCGACGCCGTGCTGAAGGAAATCAAGGTGCACCTCAACGCGCACCAGCTGATCAAGATCCGCGTGTTCGGCGACGAACGCGACGAGCGCATCGCGATCTACGACGAGATCTGCGACCGCCTGAGCGCCGCGCCGATCCAGCACATCGGCAAGCTGCTGGTGATCTGGAAGCCCGAAGCCGCCGCGGCGTCCCCGGCCCGCGGCCGTCGTGCCGGCACGCTGCCGAGCGCGGCCGAAGCCGCCGACGACAGGAAAGGCCGCGCACCGCGCACCGTCAAGGTCGTCAAGGTGTCGCCGAACGCGAGCCCCGTGCGTCGCCCGAAGCCGATGAAGGTCGTCGTGCGCGGCAACGAGCGCGTGACGGCCGGCGGCAACGTGAAGCGTGCGAAAAAGCGCCAGGCCAGCACCAAGCGGCCGTTCCAGGACAAGTAATCACGCATGCGGCACGGGCCATCCCGTGCCGCGCTGCCCGCGCGGCGCTCAGGCGTCGCGTGCCGGCAGACGCCAGATCAGCATCAGCCCCAGCACGCTCTCGACGAGGTAGAACACGCTCGAGACGCCGTGCAGCATCCCGAAGCGGCTTGCATACGGCGAATTCGCGATATCGGTGCCCGCCTCCATCGCGGCCACCCGCAGCGCGTTCATGAACGGCTGCAGCGCAAAATACCCGACCAGCACGCACCCGACCATCGCGGCGACGACCCAGCGCACGCGGCGATATTCGCTGCTGCCGCGCCGCACCTGCTGGTTCGACAGCGCGAGCAGCAGCACGCCGCACACGACGCCGAGGATCGCCTCGATACGGAACAGCTGGGCGGCGACCGAACCGGCCGTCATCCGCTCCAGCGTCTTGAACAATACGGGCGCGACCGCATACCCGATCGTCAGCAGGCTGCCGACCCACACGGCCGACAGCAGGCGGAACACGCGATGCGGCATCACGTCGCCCCGCTTCAGATGTAGCTGACCGAGATGATTTCGTACTCGCGCACGCCGCTCGGCGCCTGCACGGCCGCGACGTCGCCTTCGGACTTGCCGATCAGCGCGCGCGCGATCGGCGAGCTGACCGAGATCAGGCCGTGATCGATGTCGGCTTCGTCGTCGCCGACGATCTGGTACTTGACGGTGTCGCCCGATTCGAGATCCTCGAGCTCGACGGTCGACGCGAAGACCACGCGGCCTTCCGCGTCGAGCACGGTGGGATCGATGACCTGCGCGGCCGACAGCTTCGATTCGATTTCCGCGATACGACCCTCGATGAAGCCCTGCTTTTCCTTCGCGGCATCGTATTCGGCGTTTTCGGACAGGTCGCCCTGTGCGCGGGCCTCCGCGATCGCGTTGATCACGGCCGGCCGCTCGACGGACTTGAGGCGCTGCAATTCATCGCGCAGTTGCTCCGCGCCACGCTTTGTCAACGGAATGGTGCTCATAAACGGCTCAATCGCTAAAAACGGCTTTAAAAAAAATCACCGCGATTAAGCGCGTTTCCGATGCACTGGAAACACCGCCTAATCGCGGCACGTGTTGCTTCGACAGGTAACTGACTGCTTAGTTTAGGCGAGCGTGAAGACCTTGTAAATCATAGACTTCCAGATCCTTCAGGTAGCGCAAGCCTTCGACGGCCGCGCGCGCGCCCGACATCGTCGTGTAGTACGTGACCTTGTGCGCCTGCGCGCTCATGCGGATCGAACGCGAATCGGCGATCGCCTGGCGCGTCTCGTCGACGGTCGTGAACACGAGGGCGATCTCGCCGTTCTTGATCATGTCGACGATGTGCGGACGGCCGTCCTTCACCTTGTTCACGACCTTCACCGGCACGCCGGCCGCTTCGATCGCGGCAGCCGTCCCCTTCGTCGCGACGATCGGGTAGCCGAGGTCGTGCAGCATGCGCGCGACTTCGACGGCCTTCGGCTTATCCGCGTCCATCACGGTCAGCAGCACCGTGCCCGACTCCGGCAGGCGCGAGCCGGCCGCGAGCTGCGACTTGAACAGCGCTTCGCCGAACGTCTGGCCGACGCCCATCACTTCGCCGGTCGAGCGCATTTCAGGCCCGAGGACCGGATCGACGGTCGGGAACTTGACGAACGGGAACACGGCCTCCTTCACGCTGAAGTACGGCGGCTCGACTTCCTTCGTCACGCCCTGCTGCGCGAGCTTCTGGCCGACCATCGCGCGCGCCGCGATCTTCGCGAGCGGCAGGCTGGTCGCCTTCGACACGTACGGCACCGTGCGCGATGCGCGCGGGTTCACTTCCAGCACGTAGATGATGTCCTGCTTCGAGCCGTCCGCCTGCGGCACCTGCTGGATCGCGAACTGCACGTTCATCAGGCCGACCACGTTCAGCGCCTTCGCCATCGCGCCCGTCTGGCGCTTCAGCTCGGCCACGGTTTCCTTCGACAGCGAGTACGGCGGCAGCGAGCATGCCGAGTCGCCCGAGTGGACGCCCGCCTGCTCGATGTGCTCCATCACGCCGCCGATGAACACGGCTTCGCCGTCGCAGATGCAGTCGACGTCGCATTCGATCGCGTCGTTCAGGAAGCGGTCGAGCAGCACCGGCGAATCGTTCGACACCTTCACGGCCTCGCGCATGTAGCGCTCGAGGTCGCGCGGCTCGTGGACGATTTCCATCGCGCGGCCGCCCAGCACGTACGACGGGCGCACGACGAGCGGGTAGCCGATTTCGTCCGCGAGCGCGAGCGCTTCGTCTTCGGCGCGCGCGGTGCGGTTCGGCGGCTGGCGCAGGCCGAGGTCCTGCAGCAGCTTCTGGAAGCGCTCGCGGTCTTCGGCCGCGTCGATCATGTCCGGCGACGTGCCGACGATCGGCACGCCGTGCGCCTCGAGGTCGAGCGCGAGCTTCAGCGGCGTCTGGCCGCCGTACTGGACGATCACGCCGACCGGCTTTTCCTTGTCGACGATCTCGAGCACGTCTTCGAGCGTCAGCGGCTCGAAGTACAGGCGGTCGGACGTGTCATAGTCGGTCGACACCGTTTCCGGGTTGCAGTTGACCATGATCGTTTCGTAGCCGTCCTCGCGCATCGCGAGCGCCGCGTGCACGCAGCAGTAGTCGAACTCGATGCCCTGGCCGATCCGGTTCGGGCCGCCGCCCAGCACCATGATCTTCTTGTTGGTGGTCGGCTGCGCCTCGCACTCTTCCTCGTAGGTCGAGTACATGTACGCCGTCTTCGTCGCGAATTCGGCCGCGCAGGTGTCGACGCGCTTGTAGACCGGGCGCACGTTCAGTTCGATACGACGCTTGCGCACGTCTTCCGGCGTCGCGCCGAGCAACTTCGCGAGGCGGCGGTCGGAGAAGCCGCTCTGCTTCAGGTAGCGCAGCTCGTCGAACGTCAGCGACGCGAGCGTGCGGCCCGACAGCGCCTTTTCCTTCAGGATGATCTGCTCGATCTGCTCGAGGAACCACGGGTCGATCGCGGTTTCCGCGAAGATTTCCTCGGCCGTCATGCCGATGCGGAATGCGTCGCCCACGTACCAGATGCGGTCCGGGCCCGGCTCGTGGATCTCGATCGCGATCTCGTCGCGGTTGGTCGACTTCTCGTCGAGACCGTCGACGCCGACCTCGAGGCCGCGCAGCGCCTTCTGGAACGATTCCTGGAACGTGCGGCCGATCGCCATCACTTCGCCGACCGACTTCATCTGCGTGGTGAGGCGCGAATCGGCTTCACGGAACTTCTCGAACGCGAAACGCGGGATCTTCGTGACGACGTAGTCGATCGTCGGCTCGAACGACGCCGGCGTCTGGCCGCCGGTGATTTCGTTCTTCAGCTCGTCGAGCGTGTAGCCGACCGCCAGCTTCGCGGCGACCTTCGCGATCGGGAAGCCCGTCGCCTTCGATGCGAGCGCCGACGAACGCGACACGCGCGGGTTCATTTCGATGACGACCATGCGGCCGTCCTTCGGGTTGATCGAGAACTGCACGTTCGAGCCGCCGGTGTCGACGCCGATCTCGCGCAGCACCGCGAGCGATGCGTTGCGCAGGATCTGGTATTCCTTGTCGGTGAGCGTCTGCGCCGGCGCGACCGTGATCGAGTCGCCGGTGTGCACGCCCATCGGGTCGAGGTTCTCGATCGAGCAGACGATGATGCAGTTGTCGGCGCGGTCGCGCACGACTTCCATCTCGTATTCCTTCCAGCCGAGCAGCGACTCTTCGATCAGCAGCTCGCGCGTGGGCGACAGGTCGAGACCGCGCTTGCAGATCTCCTCGAACTCCTCGCGGTTGTACGCGATGCCGCCGCCCGAGCCGCCGAGCGTGAACGACGGACGGATCACGACCGGGTAGCCGCTGCCGCCGGTGCCGGCCATGATCTCGGCATGCACCTGGGTCGCCTCTTCCATCGAGTGCGCGATGCCCGACTTCGCGGAGCCGAGACCGATCTTGGTCATCGCTTCCTTGAACTTCTGGCGGTCTTCCGCCTTGTCGATCGCTTCCGGCGACGCGCCGATCAGCTCGACGCCGAACTTCTCGAGCACGCCGTGGTGATGCAGGTCGAGCGCGCAGTTCAGCGCGGTCTGGCCGCCCATCGTCGGCAGGATCGCGTCCGGGCGCTCCTTCTCGATGATGCGTGCGACGACTTCCCACGTGATCGGCTCGATGTAGGTCACGTCGGCCGTATTCGGGTCGGTCATGATCGTCGCCGGGTTGCTGTTGACGAGAATGACCTTGTAGCCCTCCTCACGCAACGCCTTGCAAGCCTGCGCGCCCGAGTAGTCGAACTCGCACGCCTGGCCGATGATGATCGGGCCGGCGCCGATGATGAGGATGCTCTTGATGTCTGTGCGTTTTGGCATGGCTTGTGAATTCAATAAGTAATCGTTGTCGTGGGTCGGCCGGCAGCACTCAGCTCATGGTCGCGAGCGCAAGCTTCACCGAGAAGCCGATGAACAGGCCGCCCACGCTGCTCGCCGCGCCTGCCGCAAGCTTGCGGCGGCGGCGGAAATGCTCGGCGAGCCGCGCGCCCGCGAAGATCAGCGTGCTCAGGTACAGGAAGCTCGCGCATTGCGCGATCGCCCCGAGCACGACGAACGACAGCGCGGGATGCGGAAATGCCGGGTCGACGAACTGGATGAAGAACGAGATGAAGAACAGGATCGCCTTCGGATTCAGCAGGCTCACGATCAGCGCTTTCCGGAAGGGCCGCTCGCCGTCAACCGCCTGCGGCGCATCGACCGGTGCGTCGCCGCGCGCGCGCAGCTTGCGCCACGCGCTGCGCAGCATCCCGGTGCCGATGTACAGCAGATACGCGGCGCCGCCGTACTTGACGACGGAGAACAGCAGCGGGTTCGCCTTCAGCAGCGACGCGACGCCCGCGGCGGACAGCACCATCAGCACCGTATCGCCGACGAACACGCCGCAGGCCGCGCGGTAGCCGGCCTTCACGCCGCGCTGCGCCGCCAGCGACAGCACGTACATCGAGTTCGGTCCCGGCAGCAGGATGATGAAGATCACGCCGAACACGTAGGTCCAGATATCCGTGATGCCGAGTGCGTGGCCGAACATGATGTGAATCTCCCGTCCTTCGGTTGCGTCAGTGACTTAGGCGTTGCGCTGTTTCGCCGCGTCCATCAGCGCGGTGAAACGGTCGAACAGGTAGCCGATGTCGTGCGGGCCGGGCGACGCTTCCGGGTGGCCCTGGAAGCAGAATGCCGGCTTGTCGGTCAGCTCGAAGCCCTGCAGCGTGCCGTCGAACAGCGACACGTGCGTCACGCGCGCATTGGCCGGCAGCGAATCGGCGTCGACCGCGAAGCCGTGGTTCTGCGAGGTGATCACGACACGGCCGTCGCCGAGATCCTTCACCGGATGGTTCGCGCCGTGGTGGCCCGTCTTCATCTTCAGCGTCTTCGCGCCGACCGCGAGGCCCATGATCTGGTGACCCAGGCAGATGCCGAAGGTCGGCACCCCGCGCGCGATGAATTCCTTCGTGGCCGCGATCGCGTAATCGCAGGGCTCCGGATCGCCGGGGCCGTTCGACAGGAAGATGCCGTCCGGATTCAGCGCGAGCGCATCGGCCGCGCTCGCCTGCGCCGGCAGCACCGTCACGTGGCAGCCGCGCTCCGCGAGCATGCGCAGGATGTTGTACTTGACGCCGAAATCGTACGCGACGACGCGATACTTCGGCGCTTCCTGCATGCCGTAGCCGCCTTCGAGGCGCCATTCGGTCTGCTTCCACTCGAACGGCTTCGTGGTCGACACGACCTTCGCGAGGTCCATGCCCGCGAGGCCCGGGAACGAGCGCGCGAGCTCGATCGCCTTCGCTGCGTCGTCCGAGCCGGTCAGGATGCAGCCGTTCTGCGCGCCCTTGTCGCGCAGGATGCGGGTCAGCTTGCGGGTGTCGATGCCGGCGATCGCGACGACGCCTTCGTCGCGCAGGTAGTCGCCGAGCGTGCGGTCCATGCGGAAATTCGACGCGAGCGTGGGCAGATCACGGATGATCAGGCCGGCGGCATGGACTTTCGTGGCTTCGACGTCTTCGGCGTTGACGCCGACGTTGCCGATATGCGGGTAGGTGAGCGTGACGATCTGGCGCGAGTAGCTCGGGTCAGTCAGGATTTCCTGATAGCCGGTGATCGCGGTATTGAACACGACTTCGCCGATCGTGTGGCCTTCGGCCCCGATCGAATAACCACGAAAGACCGTGCCGTCGGCGAGTGCAAGCAAGGCGGGAGAAAAAGACGGCAACACGGGAGGCTCCTTGGGGAACACCCTGCTGCCGACCTGTTTACCCTGCCGCGCGAGCGCCGCGCTGCGTGGGCGCGCGTGGTCGCTTGCTGGACGCGGCCTGCGTTGTCGAGTCGCGAACCCGGCGCGTGGCGCACGAGGCTTCGCGGCATCGCCCGGCAGGCGGCGTGCGGCGGATGAACGGGATGAAAGAGGTAGGCGCTAGGGTGCGAGGTTGATCAGCACAAACTTTCAAATTATAGCCTGAAAATGGCCCTATCTTCAATGGATATGGCCGTCCGATCGTACGCGCGCCGCGCCCTGCCGCACGGCGCGGCGCGCTGCGGCCCCGTTTCCAGGACCGCCCTACCCGCCAGCGTACCGCCGGATCAGTGCGCTTGGCCAGCGCCGCGCGCGGGCCACACGTACCAGGCCGCACTCGCGAGCTGCAGCGCGAGCAACACGCCCCACGCGGTGAAGTGCGCGGCCGCCGGATAACGGCCGTCGACCGCCGGCCAGTGCGACAGCACCGCGCCGACGCCGATCTGGAACGCGAAGATCAGCAGGAAGATCACGAGCGTGAGCGTCGTGTTCGCGCGGCCGATCAGATGCGCGGGAAAGTGTCCGGCCATCACCGCGTAGGTCAGGATGCCGACGCCGCCAAACATCCCGTATGCCGCCCACAGCGCGGCCGGCGGCAGCGGCACGCGCGCGACAATCGCCAGTTGCGTCGCGACGAACAGCGCCATGCCGACGCCGCAGAACGCGTAGACCGACACGCCGCGCCGCTCGAGCACGCGCGCGGCCGCGCCGAAGCCGACGCAGCCGGCCATCATCGCGAAGCCGAGCACCGACACGAGGCGCGCGGCATGCGCCGCATCGAAACCGGCGACATCGCGCAGATACGGCCCGACCCACAGCGACTGCATCGCGTAGAACACGCCCTGCGTGACGACGGAGAATGACGAGATCTTCCAGAACGCGCGGCTGCTCAGGATGTGCCACGTGCCCTTGAACTGGCTGACGAGGCCGCCCTGGTGGCGCGCCTGCCTCGCCTCGGGCGCACCGAAGCCGATCGACGCCGCGACGGCCACCGTCAGCACCGCGAGGCCGAAACAGATCGCGCGCCAGCTCGTCCAGCCGAGCAGCCAGGTCAGCGGCGAGCCGACCATCACGCCGCCAAGGCCGCCCACGGCCATCACGAGGCCGTTGACGAGCGGCAGCCGGCCGACGGGGAAATGCTGCGCGAGTGCCTTGAACGCCGCGCCGAGACATACCGATACGCCGACGCCGATCAGCAGCCGGCCGACCATCATCGTGCCGAGGCCGTGCGCGGCGCCGAACACGGCTGCACCGGCCGCCGCGAACAGCAGCATGCCGGCCGTCACGCGACGCGGGCCGAAGTGGTCGAGCATCACGCCGGCCGGAATCTGCGCGCCCGCGAAGCCGAGGAAATAGAGGCTGGTCAGCAGGCCGAGGTCGGCGGCCGACAGCCCGAGCTCGTGCGTGACGAACGGCGCGAAGCCCAGATTGACGCCGCGAAACACGTACGACACGAAATACCCGACCGAAAACAGCGCGAGCACCCTCACCTGCACCGACGACATCACTTCCCCTCGTTATATGAAGACATCCGAAACGGCGCCCTCGCACCGCGCACAAACGAAAACGCCGTCACCTCGGTGACGGCGTTTCGTCGCATTTCGTCGGATGATAGCGCAATCGCGCGAACCCGATCGGCCGCCCGCTGCGCGGGGCAGCCGCGTTACTTCTTCTTGCCCTTGTGTGCCGCGGCCTTGGCCGGCGCGGCCTTCGCGGGCGCCGCCTTCGCCGACCTGGCGGCCGGCTTTGCCGCACCGCGCTTCGCGCCGTGCGACTTGCCGCCCACCGCGAGGCTTGCACGCTCGATGTGCGCCCCGGCGGACGACGTCGCGATCCGCTCCGGGCCGGGTTCCGCCGGCACCGAACGGCCGACCGGCACGTGCAGCACGAGCGCCTGGCCCGGCATCGCGAGATCGCGGTGCGTGCGGTTCCACGCCTTCAACTGACCGACCGACACGCCGTAGCGGCCGGCGATCGCCGCCATCGACTGCTTGCGGCGCACGCGGATCAGCATCTTGCGCGTGTCGGGTACGTCCGGTTCCATCGCGAGCGCGCCGTTTTCGGCGACGTCGGCGCTGATGTCCTCGTCATCGTCGTCGCCGCGCGGCACGACGATCGTCGAGCCCGGCTTCAGGCGCATGCCGGCCGGAATCTTGTTGACCGACATCAGCGTATCGGCGTCCACGCCGATCTTCTCGGCGATCGCGGCCGGGCGCGCGCGCTCGCTCACCGTATAGGTGGTCCACGTCGACAGTTGGCCGTTGTAGGTCTTCAGGTTCTTCTCGAACGCCGACGCGTTGTCGAACGGCAGCAGGATCTGCGGCTCGGTCGCCCCGAGGATCACCGGCTTCGAGAACGACGGGTTCAGCGAGCGGAACTCGTCGAGCGACAGGTTCGCGAGCTTCGCGGCAACCGCGACGTCGATGTCGCGCGCGGTCGTGACCGTCACGAAATACGGGTGGTTCGGGATGTCCGGCAGCGTCAGGCCATACTGCTGCGGGCTCGCGATGATGTTCTTCACCGCCTGCAGCTTCGGCACGTAGTTGCGCGTCTCGTTCGGCATCCGCAGGTTCTGGTAGTCGGTCGGCAGGCCGGCCGCCTGGTTGCGCGCGATCGCGCGCTGCACGTTGCCCTCGCCCCAGTTGTACGCGGCCAGCGCCAGATACCAGTCGCCGAACATGTCATGCAGGCGCGACAGGTAGTCGAGCGCGGCGCTCGTCGACGCGAGCACGTCGCGGCGCTCGTCCTGCCACATGTTGCGCTTCAGGTTGTACGTGCGGCCCGTGCCGGGCATGAACTGCCACATGCCGGCCGCCTTCGCGACCGACAGCGCCTGCGGGTTGTACGCGGACTCGATGAACGGCAGCAGCGCGAGCTCGGTCGGCATGTGACGCGCCTCGAGCTCCTCGACGATGTGATACAGGTACTTCTGCGAGCGCTCGGTCATGCGCTGCACGTAATCCGGACGCTGCGTGTACCAGGTCGTCTGCATGTCGACGAGGTCGCTCTGCAGGTCGGGCATCTGGAAGCCGCGGCGGATGCGCCCCCACAGATCGGAGTCGGCACTGGTCAGGTCGCCGACGGATTGCTTGTCGACGTCGACAGTTTCTTTGGCGGTGGCTGATTTACGGAGGTAGTTGGACGTCGCCTGCGAATCGGCGGCGTTGTTGGCGACAGGCGCCTGGCTCGCACAAGCGGCGAGTAGCAGGACCACCATCGCACTCAATATAAGTCGCATGAAAATCTCGGCTTCCGACGGCTGGAAATTGCAGGCGATACTACGGAAGTGCGTGCTTCACGTCAATAAAAACACCGAAAACTCAGCGAAATCCTACATTTGGAGCAATTTTTACAGACACCGCTTGAGCTTTGGAGTCCTCCGGAAATCATCATCGGAACCGGTTTTTCCACTCGCGCATCAGCGTGAATGCCGCCAGACGATCCGGCACTGTTTCGTGCAGCTCGGCCTCGAGCGTGGCACGTATCGCCGCGCTGTCCGCCCGCATGAACGGGTTAACGGCACGCTCGTGAGCAATCGTAGTGGGCAGCGTCGGCACGCCGCGCGCGCGCAGCGCCTGCGCTTCGTCGCGCCACGCGGCGAGCGCCGCATTGCCGGGCTCGCACGCGAGCGCGAAGCGGATATTGGACAGCGTGTATTCGTGTGCGCAATGCACGCGCGTGTCGCCCGGCAGCGCCGCGAGCGCGTCGAGCGACGCGAGCATCTGCGCGGGCGTGCCTTCGAACAGGCGGCCGCACCCGCACGAGAACAGCGTGTCGCCGCAGAACACGTGCGGCGCCGCGTTGCGCGGCCCGGCCGCCTGGAAATAGGCGATGTGGCCGCGCGTATGACCGGGTACGTCGAGCACGTCGAACGCGACGGCCGGCGCGTCGAGCGTCACGCGATCGCCGCCCGCCAGCGGCCGCGTGACCACGCCGATCGCTTCGGCCGCGGGGCCGTATACCGCCAGCGGCGCATCGGCCGGTTGGCTATCGCGCAGCGCCTCGACACCGCCGACATGGTCGGCGTGGTGGTGCGTGAGTAAAATAGCGGTCAACCGCCAGCCTCGTTCGGCAAGAACCCGGCGTACGGGCGCGGCTTCACCCGGATCGACGGCGATTGCATCGCGGCCGTCCGAGACGAGCCAGATATAGTTGTCTTCGAATGCCGGAACCGGCACGTATTCCAGCTCGTTCATGGGCGCGCAATCATCGTTATGTCTGACCGTCAAATTATAGACTGGCCCGCCTGGACCGACTCGCCTCCCGGCCGCTACGTGCTGGGCTGGGAGCAGGCGCAGCTCGACCGGATCGTGTCCGACGTCTTCGGGTTCCACGCGCTGCAGCTCGGCTTGCCGCAGCTCGACGCGTTGCGCGAGAACCGCATGCCGTATCGCGGCCTCGTGCTCGACCCGGCGAGCGGCGCGAGCGCGCCGTACCAGTACCCGTGGGCACGCGAGGCGCACGCACCCGAGCATGCGCCCGCCGATCGCAGCACGACCTGGTGCGACCTGCTCGACCTGCCGTTCGAGTCGCAGAGCGTCGACCTGATCGTGATGCCGCACACGCTCGAATTCACGTCCGACCCGCACCGCCTGCTGCGCGAGGCCGAGCGCGTGCTGATGCCGGAAGGCCAGCTCGTGATCACCGGCTTCAATTCGCTCAGCCTGTGGGGCATGCGCCAGTCGTTCGGGCGCATGGCGAACCACCCGTTCGTGCCGGCCACGCGCGACCAGATCGCGTTCATCCGGCTCAAGGACTGGATCAAGCTGCTCGGTTTCGACCTCGAACGCGGCCGCTTCGGCTGCTACCGCCCGCCGCTCGTCACCGACAAGTGGCTGGCCCGCTACGGCTTCATGGAGGCCGCCGGCGACCGCTGGTGGCCGATCTTCGGCGCCGTCTACATGGTGACGGCCGTCAAGCGCGTGCGCGGCATGCGCCTCGTCGGCCAGATCAAGATGAAGAAGCCCGTGCTCGCCCCGGGCCTGACGCCGGCGGCCTCCCCGACCACCCATCAAGAACATTCATGACAATCGATACCATCGACATCTATACCGACGGCGCCTGCAAGGGCAACCCCGGCCCCGGCGGCTGGGGCGCACTGATGCGCTACGGCGACAAGGAGAAGGAGCTGTTCGGCGGCGAGCCGAACACGACCAACAACCGCATGGAGCTGATGGGCGTGATCGCCGCGCTCGAAGCGCTGAAGCGGCCGTGCCAGGTGATCGTCCATACCGACTCGCAGTACGTGCAGAAAGGCATCAGCGAGTGGATCCACGGCTGGAAGAAAAAAGGCTGGGTCACCGCGGCGAAAACACCCGTGAAGAACGCCGACCTGTGGAAGCGGCTCGACGCGCTCGTCGCGCAGCATGAAGTCGAGTGGCGCTGGGTCAAGGGCCACGCGGGCCACCCCGAAAACGAGCGCGCGGACGCGCTCGCCAATCGCGGCGTCGAATCGCTCACGGCCTGAACGCCGGCCGCCCCCCCTGTTTTCTTCGTTTTCCCCGACATGCGCCAGATCATTCTCGATACCGAAACCACCGGCCTGAACGCCCGCACGGGCGACCGCCTCATCGAAATCGGCTGCGTCGAGCTGCTGAACCGGCGGCTCACCGGCAACAACCTGCATTTCTACGTGAACCCCGAGCGCGACAGCGATCCGGGCGCACTGGCGGTGCACGGCCTCACGACCGAATTCCTCAGCGACAAGCCGAAATTCGCGGAAGTCGCCGACCAGATCCGCGACTTCGTGAAGGACGCCGAGCTGATCATCCACAACGCGCCGTTCGACCTTGGCTTTCTCGACGCGGAATTCGCGCGGCTCGGCCTGCCGCCGTTCACCGAACATTGCGGCGGCGTGATCGACACGCTCGTGCAGGCCAAGCAGATGTTCCCAGGCAAGCGCAACTCGCTCGACGCGCTGTGCGACCGCTTCGGCATCAGCAACGCGCACCGCACGCTGCACGGCGCACTGCTCGACTCGGAGCTGCTCGCCGAGGTGTATCTCGCGATGACGCGCGGCCAGGACAGCCTCGTGATCGACATGCTCGACGACGCGGGCGCCGACGGCGGCGCGGCGAACGGCCAGCGCGTCTCGCTCGCCGCGCTCGACCTGGCCGTCGTGGTCGCGAGCGACGACGAACTCGCCGCGCACCAGGCGCAGCTCGACGAGCTCGACAAGTCGGTCAAGGGCACCTGCGTGTGGCGCAAGTCCGCCGACGAAGGCGCCGCGGAAGCGGCCTGACGCCTGCCCATACCCGCCGCGGCCGCGCTTACGCGCGCGGCTGCAGCGCGATGACGGCCATCCCGCCGAGCGCGAGCGCCGCGCCGGCCACGTCCCAGCGGGTCAGCGCGACGCCGTCGACCACCCGCAACCACACCAGCGCCACCGCGATGTAGACGCCGCCGTACGCGGCATAAGTGCGCCCGGCCGCGCTCGGGTGCAGCGTCAGCAGCCACGCGAACAGCGCGAGCGAGAGCGCGGCCGGCACCAGCAGCCAGGCCGGACGCCCGTCCTTCAGCACGAGCCACGGCAGGTAGCAGCCGACGATTTCGGCCAGCGCGGTAGCGGCGAACAGCGCCGCGATCCTGATCAGTTCGGTCATCCGGTTCCTCGTGAATTCGGCCCCCGTCGCCGGGCGCTGCACGGCCCCGCCGCGCGTCGCCGATCATACCCGAGCAGGCCTCGCCGAATCCCCCGCCAGGCGGGCGTCTCCCGGTAATTTGCACGATCATCCGTCATCGTGCTATCATGTCGCCTGTTTCAACATTCAATCTCTGTCTATTCGATTTCGAGAGAAACCCGTCCGCGCGTTGCGGGCCGGCCTTTCGACCGAAATTGCACCCACAGGAAAGCCCGCCCGACAGGCCCGCTTTTCTCGTTTCGTTGCCCCTCCGGGGCGTTGCCGGAACACCGGACCCTTCGTCCGCACCGGTATCCGCCGCCTGCATCACGCGGCCCATTCTTCATGAGCGCACTGTCGCGACGGCCCATCGGGCCCGCGTCGAAGCAGCCCCTTACGGCCTTTTGCTGCCCCTTGTGCAGTAAGCGCTTAATGGTCTGCCCCGACGCGCCGCACCCGACATCGCGCTCGCCGGCAAACCGTGTCGGACGGCCCGCCCGTTCCGGCGCAGTCAAAGGAGTGCATGACCTTGACCGCAACACACGTCAGCCCGACCGCTGCTTCTTCCACCGCTTCGCCGTCCGGCGAGGCTCCGCTCGCCGCGGACGACATCACCGTCGTCGACCAGAGCCTGCTCAAGCGCGCCGTCAGCGCGATGGCCATCGGCAACGCGATGGAATGGTTCGACTTCGGCGTCTACAGCTACATCGCCGTCACGCTCGGCAAGGTGTTCTTCCCGTCCAGCAGCCCGTCCGCGCAACTGCTCGCGACCTTCGGCACGTTCGCGGCCGCGTTCCTCGTGCGCCCGCTCGGCGGCATGGTGTTCGGCCCGCTCGGCGATCGCATCGGCCGCCAGCGCGTGCTCGCCGCGACGATGATCATGATGGCCGTCGGCACCTTCGCGATCGGCCTGATCCCGAGCTACGCGTCGATCGGCATCATGGCGCCCGTGCTGCTGCTCGTCGCCCGCCTCGTGCAGGGCTTCTCGACCGGCGGCGAGTACGGCGGCGCCGCCACCTTCATCGCCGAATTCTCGACCGACAAGCGCCGCGGCTTCATGGGCAGCTTCCTCGAGTTCGGCACGCTGATCGGCTACGTGATGGGCGCCGGCGTCGTCGCGCTGCTCACCGCGTCGCTGTCGCAGGAAGCGCTGCTGTCGTGGGGCTGGCGCGTGCCGTTCCTGATCGCCGGCCCGCTCGGCCTGATCGGCCTCTACATCCGGATGCGGCTCGAGGAAACGCCCGCGTTCAAGCGCCAGGCCGAAGAGCGCGAAGCGCAGGACAAGGCCGTGCCGAAGGCGCGGTTCCGCGAGACGCTGATGCGCAACTGGCGTGCGCTGCTGCTGTGCGTCGGCCTCGTGCTGATCTTCAACGTGACCGACTACATGGTGCTGTCGTACCTGCCGAGCTTCATGTCGTCGACGCTGCACTTCGACGAATCGCACAGCCTCGTGCTCGTGCTGATCGTGATGGTGCTGATGATGCCGATGACGCTGTACGCCGGCCGCCTGTCGGACAAGATCGGCCGCAAGCCCGTGATGCTCGCCGGCTGTGTCGGCCTGCTCGTGTTGTCGATCCCGTCGATGATGCTGATTCACGCGGGCACCACGGCGTCGGTGTTCGGCGGCCTGCTGATCCTCGGCGTGCTGCTGTCGTGCTTCACCGGCGTGATGCCGTCGGCGCTGCCGGCGCTGTTCCCGACCGAGATCCGCTACGGCGCGCTCGCGATCGGCTTCAACGTGTCGGTATCGCTGTTCGGCGGCACGACGCCGCTGATGACCGCGTGGCTCGTCGACGTGACGCACAACCTGATGATGCCCGCGTATTACATGATGGGCGCCGCCGTGATCGGCATCGTGTCGGTCGTCGCGCTCGCGGAAACCGCGCGCCAGCCGCTGAAGGGCTCGCCGCCGGCCGTCGCGACGCGTCGCGAGGCGCACCAGCTCGCGCGCAAGCTGCGTGAAGAGGACGATGCGCCGCAGATGTACGACGTCGCGACGCCGGCACGCGCGTGAGCGTCCTGCAATGAAAAAGCCCCGGCCGCAGCCGGGGCTCGATCGAACCCGATCCGCCCGACCGGCTTGCGCCGGCCGGGTTTTTTTCATCCTTTCGATGCGGCCGCCTTCACGCGCGCGCTTCGCAATGGCGGCAGAAGATCAGCTCGCGCGAACGCGACACGGCCGCCTGGGCACCGCGCGTCGCCATGATCAATCCGACCTGGCCGAGATTGAAATCGCGCTCGACCATCAGCTGCGTCAGCGCGGCGAGCGGCAACACGACGGACGGGTGGTACAGGCTCGATTCGATCAGGGCTTTCATCATCGGCTCCATCTGGCAATGCGTCATTCGATGGAGTGGATTCTAGGGACCGGCCGCTTCCGGATAAACAGCGCGAATGCGAAGTCACTTGTCAGCGGTTGCGAACAATCGGCAAACCCTTGCCGGACAAGGCACTCGGCCTACGCGAGCGGCGTTTCGACGAATGCCGGCAGCGTCTCGGCCCGTGCCGAATGCGCGGCCAGCGCCGGATAGCGGGCCGGATCGATCCGCGCGAGCGCCGGGTAATCGGCCGCCATGAATTGCGTGAAACGCCATGCGACCGCGACCGTCACGTCGGATTGCAGCAGGCGCGCACCGCCTAACCAGCCGTTCGCGGCCGCGACGAGCGGCTCCAGTGCGCCGTATGCGGCCTCAAGCTGGCCCAGCACGCGCTCGAGCCACGGCGCGTGCTGCTTGTCGGCCGGTCGCAGCGCCTGCTCGTAGACGACCTGGACGGTCTTTTCGGCCGCCGCCAGCGCGAACCCGACGGGCACGAGCACGCGCAACCGCGCATCAGCGGTGTCGGGCAGCAGGCGCCGCTAGGGCGCGACGCAATGATCGAGATAGTCGACGATCAGCGACGAATCGATCAGCGTCGAGCCGTCGTCGGTCACCAGCGTCGGCGCCTTGACGACCGGGTTGAAGGTGCCGAACTGCTCGAAATGACGAAACACCGAGATCGAATGGTGTTCGAACGGCAGGTCGAGCAGCTTCGCCGAAATGGCGACACGGCGCACGAACGGGGAATCCAGCATGCCGATCAGCTTCATCGCAAACGCTCCGCTTCTGGGGGGATGGGACCGACGACTGTAGCAGTGTCGCGCCGCACCGGCCAGCGCGCCCGCACGCTTGATGCTAAGCAGACGGCCGCGCTTTCGGCTCCCGTTGCGCGGCCACAGTGACCATAATGAAGATTCACGCCCCCTTCCGCCCCAAGGTTCGCCATGTGGTATGCCCTCGTCGAGCAGCAGCGGGAATGGATGCGCGCCTGGCGCGCGGCGACGCGGCACGCGTTCGACGCATGGCCCGCAGCCACGCTGCCGCACGCCGCGTCGTCGTGCTACGACGACCTGTTCGAACCGCTGCTCGGCCCGTCGGCCGGGCCGCCGCGCTTCGACATCGGGCGGCCGGCCGTCGACGAACGCGTCGTCGCCCGCACGCCGTTCTGCGACCTGCGGCGCTTCGTGCGCGCCGACGCACGGCGCACGGTGCTGCTGTGCGCGCCGCTCGCCGGGCACGCGGCCGTGATGATGCGGGAAACCGTCGAGACGCTGCTCGCCGACGGCGACGTCTGCGTGACCGACTGGCGCAATGCGCGCGACGTGCCGCCTGCAGCAGGCCGCTTCGGGCTCGACGAGTACGTCGCGCTGCTCGACGGCTTCGTCGACGGCCTCGCGCACGACGCCCGGCCGCTGCACGTCGTCGCCGTGTGCCAGGCCACCGTGCCGGCGCTCGGCGCGCTCGCGCTGCGTGCCGCGCGCGGCCTCGCACCGCCCGCGAGCATCACGCTGATCGGCGGCCCGCTCGACGCGCGCCGGAACCCGAGCGCACTCGGCACCGCCGCCGCCACCCACTCGCTCGACTGGTGCCGCCGCCACCTGATCGACATCGTGCCGCCCGGTTTCGCGGGGCACGGCCGCCACGTGTTCCCGACCTACCTGCAGCAGGGCGAGATCGCGCTGCTGTATCCGCAGCGCTTCCTCACGCTGATCGAGGCCTACGCGCTGGCCGCGTCACGCTTCGACATGGCCGGGCTCGCCGGTGCGCGACGGGCGCTGCTCGAATACACGGCGCTGCTCGACATGCCGGCCGATTATTTCCTCGACACGGTCGACATCGTGTTCCAGCGCATGAGCCTCGCGACCGGCACGTGGGACGTCGGCGGCACGCGCGTCGAGCCGGCCGCGCTGCGCGGCGTCGCGCTGCTGACCGTCGAAGGCGCGCGCGACGCGGTCACGGGCGCCGGCCAGACGCACGCGGCGCTCGACCTGTGCCGCGGCCTCACGGCCGGCGAACGCCATCGCGTCGACATCGACGATTGCGATCACTACGGGCTGTTTACCGGGCCGCGCTGGCGCGGCGACGTCCATCCGGCGCTGCAGCGCGTGTTCGCGCTGGCGGAAGCGGCCCGCCCGCGCACGCGCCGCGCCAGGCGGCCGTGATGCGGCTTCAGTGGCGCGCCGCGTCGAGCAGCCTGCGCACCTCGTCGTCGCTCGTCTGCTCGAAGCGGGCGTAGAACGGGCTGATCCCGAAGAACCGCAGCGGCTGCGACACCGTGACGAAGGCGTCGGCCAGATCGTCGAACGCGTGCCGCGCGCTCGCCGGCGCGACCGGTACCGCCGCGACGATGCGTGCGGGGCGGCGCTCGCGCAACGCCTGCAGCGCGACGCGCATCGACGCGCCGGTCGCGACGCCGTCGTCGACGACGATCGCGATGCGTCCGTCGACCGGCAGCGGCGGCACGGCGCCGCGATACAACGCCTCACGGCGATGCAGCTCGGCCGTCTCGCGCACTATCACGTCGGCGAGCTGCCCGTCCGACACGCCCATCGAGCGGATCACCGAACGCTGCAGATACATCGCGCCACCGGTCGCGATCGCGCCCATCGCGAGCTCGGGATCGAACGGCACGCCGAGCTTGCGCACGACCAGCACGTCGAGCGGCGCGCGCAGCGCGCAGGCGACCGGATACGCGACGGGCACGCCGCCGCGCGGCAACGCGAGCACGACGACGTCGCGCCGCCCCGCGTAATCGCGCAACGCGTCGGCCAGCTGGCGGCCCGCATCGGCGCGATCGGCAAAACATTCGGTCACGATCGGCTCCCTGCCGTTGCGCCGGATGCGCGACACCCGCGCCGGCGCGTTTGTCATCGAGCATGGTGCATCGGCCGCGCCGATGCAAGCAGGGTCATACCGGCGTGCACGACGCCGAAGGAAGGGTCAGAGGCCGCCGGCCTGCCGGTACAGCCGCCAGAACGACTGCGCATAGGATTGCGCGAGTTCGGGCGCGCGCTGGAACACGCTCACCGTTTCCGCATGGGCGGCCGCACCGTCGGACAGCGTCGTCAGCGCGACGCTGTCGTCGACGATCACGAAGCGCGGTGCCGGATCGCCATGCCGCGAATCGATCGCGACGTCGATGCCCGCGGATTTCAGAAAACCGGCGCCGCTGTAGCGGCCCGCGCGCGGCGAGCGCACGAGCACGACACGCACCTCGACTCCGCGCGCACGGGCCGCGCGCAACGCGCCCGCGACAGCCGGCGGCACGTGCGTATAGCCCGCCAGCAGCACGCGACGCTGCGCCTGTTCGATCAGGTCGACGGTCGCGTCGGCCGCCGCGTTGTCATACGAAAAGTAGGTGCCGACCGACGCGGCGTCGGACGGAATCTGGCTGGCGTGGGCGCTCGTCGCGCAGCACAGCGCGGCGAGAAGGATGGCGGCTGGTCTCATGGCGGGCGCCATTGTAGCGATGCCAATTCGCGTGGCAAGCACCGGCTGCGACGCTGCTGCGCCGGCGCAACACCCAGCCTGGAACGCGGGCGCGACGACTGTGTTTCAGCCCGTTTTTCGGGCCGAGGGTCAGGCCGCGACGCGCGCGAGCCAGCTCGTCACGCCGTCGACGGAACGGAAATCCGCGAGGCTGCGCGCCGGCAACGCCGGGTACGCGCCGCCGGCCATCTCGGCCAGCGCGCGCCCGGGGCCCAGTTCGAGAAACGCCGTCGCACCGGCCTCGACGCAGGCGGCGAGACAGGCCGCCCACTCGACCGGCTCCGCGATCTGCCGCGCGAGCTTGTCGAGGCCCGCGTCGACGTCGAGCACCGACGCCCCGTCGATCCCGGAAAACAGCCGCGTGCCGGGCAGCGGCCGCCGGACGTGCGTCGCGGCAAGCGCCGTGCGAAACACCGGCACGGCCGCCGCGAGCCGGCGCGTATGCGACGCGATCCGCACGCAGACCGGTGCGACGCGCAATGCGCCGGCGCGCGCCGCATCGTCGGCCACCGCATCGACGTCGGCCTGGCGCCCCGCGACGACGAACGCGTCGCCGGGATTCGCGATCGCGATGGCCGCATCGCGGCCGTCGCACAACGACGCGAGCCGCGCGCGCGTCAGGCCGCGCACGAACACCATCCGCTCGTCGTCGCCCCTCGCCGCATCCATCGCGCGCGCGCGCGCGTCGGCCAGGTCGAGCGCGTCATGCGGCTCGATCATCCCCGCGACGCTCCACGAACCGACCTCGCCGACGCTGTAGCCGGCGACGCAGCGCCGGCGCGGCCACGCCGTATCGAGCAGCGCGGCGGCCGCGAGCGCCTGGGTCGTGCAGAGGATCTGCGCGGCGCGGTTCTCGCGCAACGCGTCCGGCCCGGCCTGCCGGACCCACGCGCGCGGATCGTCGCCAAGGAGCCGGCCGGCATGGGCGAACACGGCGTCGGCCTGCGGCGCGGCGCCCGTCAGGTCGAACATGTCGGCGCGCTGCGCGCCCTGCCCCGAACAGAGGATGGCCAGCGTCATCGCGGGTGCCCGTCGGCGTCGAGCGCATCGACGAATACGCTCATCGCGAGCAGGTCGGCCGCGCCGCCCGGGCTCAATCGGCGTGCGACGAACGCACGGTGCGCGGCGGCCGCGCGCAGCCGCCAGTCACGCGCCCGCACGCCGCCGCGTGCGACGAACGCACGGGCGGTCGCCCGCGCGAAATCGAGGCCGTGCTGCCCGCCCCGGTGCAACAGATTCGTGTCGTCGAGCGCGGCGATCAGCGCAAAGCACGCGTCAACGCGCGCGGCTTCCGGATCGCCGGGCAGGTCGCGCCGCGCGCGGCGCAGCGCGGGCAACCCGACCGCGTACACGGTCGGGAAGCCGTCAGCCGCTTCGCGACGCGCGCCGCCGACTCCGTAGCGGCGGCTCGCCCGCTCGCCATGGCTGTCGGGCAAACGCGGGCCGCCGAGGATGTCGGCACCCCAGCGGCCGGAGACGAACGCGCCGAGCGTCGTCCCGTTAGGCACCGCGCCCGGCACCGCGCGCCGGCCCGCGGCCGCGCACAGCAGCCCGAGCCCGAAGATCGCGCCGCGATGCGTATTGACGCCGCCGGTCGCGGCGAGCATCGCGTGTTCGGCACGCAGGCCGATCTTGCGCAGCACCGCCATGTCCGCGTCGCGTGCGCCCGCGTCGGCGAGTGCCGCGAAGTACGGCCGCAGCACCGCGGCGCTGCGCGCGAACGTCGCGGCATCCATGTCGGTGTGACTGCCGGTGTCGACATGGCTGACGAGACCCGGCTTCGGATAAGTCTCGATCTCGAGCACGAGGCTGCGCTCGGCCAGCGCGGCGATGCGCTCGGCATCCGACGGCGCCGCTACGCGGCAGGCAGCCCATGCGCTCATCGCGCGCCTCCGGCGAATGCGTCGGCCGCCATCAATTCGACGGCGACCGCGGTCTTGACCGCGACTTCGGGGCGCCGCGCATGCAGTTCGCGCCAGTTGACGCCCGCGCCGTCGGCGCGCAGCAGTTCGCCGTCGATGCGCATCGGCGCGTGCGCGTCGATCGCCGCGAGACCGTCGAGCAACGGCCGGAGCGACGTGGCATCCGGCAGCGGAAACACGATGTCGAGGTCGGACGACGGGCCCAGGTACGGCTCGCCCGTCAGTGCCTGCCACGCGAGGCTGCCGAACACGCGCCCCTGCACGCCGCTGCGCGCGCCGAGCGCGTCGAGCGCGCGCAGCGGTACGTGCCATGCGTCGGGCGCGGCGCCGAGCACGTCGGCCAGCGCGGGCAGCGGGCCGACCGTCGCGAGCGCGTCGGCGGCGACGTTCAGCGCGATACGCCGCTTGCCCGCCGCCGGCGGCAGCGGCATGCCGAGCGGCACGCGGCCGGCGCCGGCTTCATCCGGCGACGCGCGGCGCACGATCAGCGGCCAGCCGCGTCCGCCCATGCGCGCACGAGCGGATCGCCCGCGAGCGCGCGGTCGCGCGCGAACGCCGCGTCCCACCCGGCCGCCGTCAGCGTGACGAGCGTGTGGCGGCGCAGCGGCAGCTCAGCGCGCGGCACGCGCGAGTGCCTCGACGCGCTGCGCGACGTCGGTCGCGACCGGCCGGCCGCGCGACGCGCGCCGGTCGATTCGGTCGGCCGGTTTGCCGAGCCATTCGCCGACCTGTGCGTCGAGCGCGCGGGCCGGGTCGAGCACGGCGTCGACGGCGCCCATCTTCACGAGATTGTCGAGCCCCGGCGCGAACACCGGCGTCGTACGCGACATCTCCTTCAGCACGTCGATCGGCAGCTTGGTCACGCGCGACATCGACGGCAGGTCCATCACCTCCGGCTCGGCGCCCGGCACCGCGAGCAGCGTGCGCGTCGCGAGCGCGGTCGCGATGAACGCGCCGGCGGCGGTGTGGCCGTACAGCACGCCGATCGTCCGGTGCCCGGCGAGATCGGCATGCATCAGGCACTTCGCGAGATGCGACAGCCCTTCGTTCAGGCCGAGCAGCTCGTCGCGCTTGCTCATCCGCTGGCTGTCGCTGTCGACGAGCACGACGATCGGCGTGTCGCCGCCGCGCGCGACCGTGTCGAGCACCTGCGACGCGAGCGTCAGCGCTTCGTCGATGCCGAACGGCAAGCGGTCGGTGACGCCGATCACGTCGACCCGCGCACCGGCCAGTTCCGCATGGCCGGTCAGCAGGCCGCCGTGACGCACGATCGAATGGTCCTTCGGAAACAGCGAATTCAGTACTTCATCGAGCGTCATGCTGCGGCTCCTGTAACTGGTCGGCGAGCGTGGCGAATGCGTCGTCGGGCATGCCGGGAATCGCCTCGGGCTGATCGGCCCCGAGCATGCGCCACACGTCGAGCGCATCCCTGCATGCGCCGAACCGGGCGACACGCGCTTCCAGGCGCGCCTGTTCCGCGCGCAGCATCGCCGCATCGAACCTCGGCGCGCGGCCGATCAGCTCGAGCGCCGCCGCGCGGAACGCGTCCGGCGTGTCGGCCACGTAACGGTCGGCACCGCCGATCAGCCGCCGGTGCTTGCCGCCCATCGTGCGCCAGATCAGCGCGCGATCCTTCGAATCGAATTCCTCGACGCCGCGATTGGTCTCGATCACTTCGGGGCCCGACACGCTGATGCGCCCCTGCTCCGACACCGCGAGCGCCGAACAGCACGCGGCGAGCAACCCGCCGCCGCCGTAGCAGCCCGCACGCCCGCCGATCAGCCCGATCACCGGCACGCCGGCCGCGCGCGCGTCGACGAGCGCACGCATGATCTCGGCGATCGCGAGCTCGCCCGCGTTCGCTTCCTGCAGCCGCACGCCGCCCGTATCGAACAGGATCAGCACCGGCTTGCCGATTTCGCGCGCGGCGCGCAGCAGCCCGGTGAGCTTCGCGCCGTGCACCTCGCCGAACGCGCCGCCCATGAAGCGGCCTTCCTGCGCGGCGACAAACACCGGCCGGCCGTCGAGCCGCCCGTGGCCGACCACCATCCCGTCGTCGAACTGCTGCGGCAGGTCGAACAGCGGCAGGTGCGGGCTCGTCACGCGCTCGGCCGGCCCGAGGAATTCGTCGAAGCTGCCCGTGTCGAGCAGTCCGTCGATGCGCTGCCGCGCCGACGCCTCGTACCAGCTAGCGCCGTTCGCGACGAACGCCGGTGCGTCGTGGATCACGTCGCTCATCGTGCGTCCCCCTCGATCGCGCGCACGGCCTGCGCGAGCCGCAGCGACACCATGTCGGGCCGCGCGCCGCCGTCGTTGATCGACAGCTTCAGGCCGCCCGGCGCGCGCCGTTCGACGAAATCCGACACGACGGCCTGCCATACCGCACCGAAACCGACCGCCGCGGTGCGGATGTCGATCTCGCATTCGTTGCCCGGCAGCACGCGCTCGACGAGCACCTCGAGATTGCCGGACGCGACCACGCCGACGAGCGCCGCGGCCTGCTCGCCCTTCGCGCGTTCGCGCGCGGTGAAGCGATAGTTCAACTGTTCCATGCCCTCTTCCTCACCAGTTGCGGAACCGCGCCGGCGGCGCATAGAGCCCGCCCGACCAGTGCACGAGATCCTTGATCGAACGCGCGGCGAGCCAGCGACGGTCGGCGTCGAGCGGATCGATGCCGAGATCCTCCGGGCGGCGGATCACGCCGCGTTCGCGCAGCCGCTCGACCATCTTCCGGTCACGGCCGCGGCCGATCTCCGTATAACCGGCGACGCCGCGGATCGCGTGCTCGCGTTCGTCCTTGTCGCGACACATCAGCAGGTTCGCGATCCCTTCCTCGGTAACGATGTGCGTGACGTCGTCGCCGTAGACCATGATCGGCGCGAGGTCGAGCTGCAGCTTGTCGGCGAGCTTCAGCGCGTCGAGCTTCTCGACGAACATCGGCACGTTCTTGTCGCCGAACGTCTCGCCGATCTGCACGACGAGCTTGCGGCCGCGCCTGAGCGCCGCCGGCGTGTCGGGGTCGGCTTCCGCGCCGGCCTTCAGCCACGGCGCGCTCGGATGGCGCCGGCCGCGCGCGTCGCTGCCCATGTTCGGCGCGCCGCCGAAGCCGGCGATGCGCTCGGCCGTGACCGTCGACGAATGGCCGGACAGGTCGATCTGCAGCGTCGAGCCGATGAACATGTCGCACGCGTAGAGGCCGGCCGTCTGGCAGAACGCGCGGTTCGAGCGCAGCGACCCGTCGGGGCCCGTGAACCACACGTCGGACCGTTCGCGGATGTAGTCGTCCATCCCGACTTCGGAGCCGAAGCAGTGCACCTGCTCGACCCAGCCCGACTCGATCGCGGGAATCAGCGTCGGATGCGGATTGAGCGCCCAGTGCGTGCAGACCTTGCCCTTCAGCCCGAGCTTCTCGCCGTAGGTCGGCAGCAGCAGCTCGATCGCGGCCGTGTTGAAGCCGATCCCGTGGTTCAGGCGCTTGATGCCGTACGGCTCGTAGATGCCCTTGATCGCGAGCATCGCGGTGAGGATCTGCGTTTCGGTGATCGCGGCCGGATCGCGAGTGAACAGCGGCTCGACGTAGAACGGCCGGCCGGCCTCGACGACGAAATGCACGCGGTCGCCCGGGATGTCGACGCGCGGCACCTTGTCGACGATGCGGTCGACCTGCGCGATCACGATGCCGTCCTTGAATGCCGTGGCCTCGACGACGGTCGGCGTGTCCTCGGTGTTCGGGCCCGTGTACAGGTTGCCGTCACGGTCGGCGCTGACCGCCGCGATCAGCGCGACCTGCGGCGTCAGATCGATGAAGTAGCGCGCGAACAGCTCGAGATAGGTATGCACCGCGCCGAGCGCGATCTTGCCGCCGAACAGCAGCTTCGCGATGCGCTGCGACTGCGGGCCCGAGTACGCGAAATCGAGGCGCTTCGCGATGCCGCGCTCGAACACGTCGAGATGCTCGGGCAGCACGACGCCCGACTGCACCATGTGCAGGTCGTGGATCTTCGCGCTGTCGACGTCGGCGAGCGCCGTCGCGAGCAGGTCGGCCTGCTTCTGGTTGTCGCCTTCGAGGCACACGCGGTCGCCGGGCCGCAGCACCGCTTCGAGCAACGCGACGGTGTCGCGCGCATCGACCCGCTTGCCCTGCGCGTAAGCCGCGCCGGCCGCGAGCCGTGCATCGCGCGCCTGCCGCGCGTGATTCCATCCCGTCATGAACAGTTCTCCCGCTTCGATGGTTCAGCGGCATTCTAAGCCGGGCGCCGCCGCCGATTGATGATGTTGACGAATGCGACTCAGAGGACGCCGCGATGGATGCGGCCCGCGCGCGCGGGCCGCACCGCGGGGCCCTATGCGCCGACCAGCGCGCGGGTCGTGAAGTAGAGCACCGAGGGCCCGAGCAGGCAGCCGACGCCCGTATGGAACGTCGCGACCAGCGCGCCGTACGGGACCAGCCGGCGGTCGGTCGCGGCGAGCCCCGCGCTCACGCCGCTGACGGTGCCCGCGAGGCCGCCGAAGATCATCGCGGAGCGCGGCGTCTTCAGGCCCATGAAGCCGGCCGCGACCGGCGTGCCGACCATCACGATGATCGCCTTCACGAGCCCGGTGGCGATGCTCAGCGCGATCACGTCGGAACTCGCGCCGATCGCCGCGCCGGTGACGGGCCCGACGATGTAGGTGACGGCGCCCGCGCCGATCGTCGTCATGCTGACCGCGTCGGTGTAGCCGAACGCGCGCGCGATGCATGCGCCGACGATGAACGGCAGCACGGTGCCGAGCAGCAGCGACACGATGCCGACGAGCCCGGCCTTGCGCGCCTCGGTCGGCTGCACTTCGAACGCGGTCGCGACGATCGCGAAATCGCGCAGCATCGCGCCGCCCATCAGGCCGACACCCGCGAACAGCGGCACGTCGGCGATTCCCTTTTCGCCGCCGGTGAACGCGCCGCCGACGTACGCGAGCGCGAGACCGATCACGATCGCGATCGCGGAGCCGTGCACGCGGCCGAACGTCAGCTTGCGCGACGCGATCGACGACAGCCACATGATCAGGCCGACCAGCGCGAACGACGCGACGAGCCCGTTGTGGGCGACGGTTTTTTCGAGCATCTGCAGCATGGCGGCCTCCGTTACTGTTCTTCGAATTGCGGCACGCCCGCGAAGGCCGTGTCGTCGCGCCCGGTGCGCACCAGTACCGCGATGCAGCATGCGCAGATCGCGACCGCGCCGACGGCGGCCAGCAGCGCGACGGGACCGCCCTTCAGCGCGGCGACCACGTTCTGGTTCGCGGCCATCGCGACGACGACCGGAATGTACATCGCGCCCCAGAAACCGACGCCGGCCTCGGTCTCCTTCGGCAGCCAGCCGCGCCGGTGCAGCCACAGGCGCAGGCAGATCAGCAGCAGCATCGCGATGCCGACGCCGCCGACATTGGTCTTCACGCCGATCGCGCTGCCGAGCAGGTCGCCGAGAAACAGTCCGGCCAGATGGCAAAACGCCAGCAGCGCGGTTCCGTAGATGATCATGAGTCGTCTCCAGTCTCTTCGTGACGGGCGCCGGACGCACGCGGGAGCCGGCCCCGCACGGCGATCCCGTGCACGGACTTGTCTCCTGCGGCGGTGCGCCGCGGCCCGGCGGCCCGTCTGGCGGGCCTGTTCTCGGGCGGTCGATGGGATGATGCGGTTTCGGGCCGGACGCCGGATGCCGTAGACTGACCGAGGCAGCCGCCGGCACGACGCGGGCTACGCGCCGGTGCCCCCGTTGCGGGCCGCACTGGCGCGTGATCCGATACTAGCGCCGCCGATTCCCGCCATTTATGAAGTTGTCGAAACCGATTCAGTGGATTTAGCAATGCGTCCGTTACCGCCCGAGCTGCTGCGCAGCTTCGTCGCCGTCGCCCAGTCCGGCAGCTTCACCGCCGCGTCCGAGCGCGTGAGCCTGTCGCAGTCGACCGTCAGCCAGCACATCCGCCGCCTCGAGGAGCTGCTCGACCGGCCGCTGTTCGAACGCGACACGCGCAACGTGCACCTGTCGCAGCACGGTGACGCGCTGTTCCGCTACGCGGTGCGCATCCTCGAGCTGATGGACGAAGCCGTCACGTCGGTGTGCGGGCCGCCGCTGTCGGGCAAGGTGCGGCTCGCGATGTCGGAGGATTTCGCGTCCGCCCACCTGACGGCCGCGCTCGCGAGCTTCGTGCAGCGCAATCCGGACGTCGAGCTCGCGATCTCGACCGGGCTGTCGGGCGACCTGTTCGATGCGCTCGACGAGGGCCGGCACGACCTGGTGTTCGCGAAGCGTATCGCGGGCAGCCGGCGCGGCCGCGTGATCCGCAGCGAACCGCTGTACTGGTGCACCGGCCCCGAATCGCGGCTCACCGGCCACGAGGCCGTGCTGCCGCTCGCGATGCATCCGGAGCCGAGCGTGTCGCGCCGCCGCGTGCTCGAATCGCTCGAGGCCATCGGGCGGCCGTACCGGATCGCGGTAGTCAGCAGCAGCGTCGCGGTATTGCGCGCGGCCGCGAGCGCGGGGCTCGGCGTCAGCGCGTTCGCCGGCTACGTGATCCCGGCCGGACTCGCCCGGCTCGACGCGGGGCTGCCCGAACTCGGCGAACTCGAATACGTGATCGACCGGCCGGCAGCCGCGTCGCGCTCGACGCTCGCGCTCGAAGCCACGCTGATCGCGGCGGCGGCCGGGTTGTAACCGCACCGGGCGCACCGGGCGCGCCGCGCGCATGCACGGCCGCGCCCGCACCTGACAGCTTTGCCCGGAACGCGTCATCGTCCGCGCAGCACCCGCTCGCGACAATGGGACCCATCGGCAGGCACGGCGATCGCCGCGCGCATCCGGTACCCCGTCCCTTGATCGGAGCCCACCATGAACGTCTTGCGATTCGCCGTCGCGACCGCCGCAGCCGCGCTGCTGTCCCCCGCCTTTGCGCAAACCGACGCGTCGGCGCCCGCCCAGGGCCTGACACGCGCGGAAGTCATCGACCAGCTCAAGCAGGCCTATCTCGACGGCGTACTGCCGACGAACGACGGCAACTACCCGCCGGATGCCGCGACGCGGGCACGCAACCGCGAACTCGTGCAGGCCGCGAGCCCCGCCTGGCTCGCGCATGCGCCGCCCGCACCGCAGGCCGCGTCGCAGCAATAAGCCGCGCGCTCAGGGCAGGAAGCTGCGGCGCCGCGCATCGATCAGCTCGACGAGCAAACGGTCGCGCTCGGCCGCCAGCGCCTGCATCGAACGCTCGCCCTGGATCGCGCGCAGTTCTTCGTTCAGTTGGCGATCGACCTCCGGATCGAACGAGGGCGTGCCGAGGTCGTCCCACCAGCTCGCGATCGGCCCCGACAGGTGTTCGAGGAAGTGCGCGATCCCGCCCGCGCCGCCGCCGAGGTGATAGGTCAGGCACTGCCCCATCAGCCCCCAGCGCAAGCCGGGCCCCCACGCGACGGCCTTGTCCGCATCAGCGACACTCACGACGCCTTCGCCGACGAGGTGATACACCTCGCGGAACAGCGCGGCCGCGAGCCGGTTCGCGACGTGGCCGGTCATCTCCTTGTTGAGGACGATCGTCTGCTTGCCGAGCGCGTCGTAGAAATCCTTCACGCGCGCGATCACGTCCTGGCCGGTCGCATCGCCGCCGACCAGCTCGACGAGCGGAATCAGGTGCGGCGGATTGAACGGATGCGCGATCAGGCAACGCTCCGGATGCTTCGCGCACGCGGTCTGGATATCGGACATCTTCAGGCCCGACGAGCTCGATGCGATCGGTACGTGCGCGGGCAGCACGTCGTCCATCTGGCGGTACAGCGCACGCTTCAGGTCGAGCCGCTCCGGGCCGTTCTCCTGCACGAAGTCGACGCCGTCGAGCGCGCGCACCAGATCGGCGTCGAACGACAACCGCGAGGAAAGTTCGGCGGCACGCTCGCCGAGAAACGCGGCCAGCGCGTCGCGCAGCCGCGCGTCGGCTTGCGGCGCCGGATCGGTCGCGACGACGTCGAAACCCTGCGTCAGATAGAAAGCCGCCCAGCTCGCGCCGATCACGCCGGCGCCGACGATCGCGATACGTCGAATGTCCATGGTTGTCCCGTGTGGTTGTTCTGCGGATAGCTCGCGGCGATTGTCGCATCGAATCCCGTGCGCATGCATTGACGCGGATTGCGGATTCCCTCTTGAAATGCGCGATGGCGGCCACTAATTACCCGTCGTCGGGCAGTGCCTCATCCGTTGCACTGCCTCCGTTTCGATCCAGTGGAGCCCCCGTCGCGCCCGCCGCAGGCGTCGCGCCGTCACGTCTCCCGTGTTCCCTGTTCAGGAGGACCCACATGAGCGGTATCCATTTCGGCAACGACCTGTTCGACGAATTCGCCCGCGTGCAGCGGCAAGTGGCGAACCTGCTCGGCGAACGCCCGACCGGCATCCGCGCGGTGCGGCACGGCACGTTCCCGGCACTCAACGTCGGCGCCACCGACGATGCGATCGAGATCGTCGCGTTCGCACCCGGCATGGCCGCGGGCGACTTCGACGTATCGATCGACAAGGACCTGCTGACCGTCAGCGGCGAGCGCAAGCCGGCGCCGGGCATCGAAGGCGAAGACGTGCGGACCTACGCGCAGGAGCGTTTTCACGGCGCCTTCCGCCGCGTCGTCGAGCTGCCGCGCGACGCGGATCCCGACCAGGTCACCGCGCGCTACGAAAACGGCTGCCTGCTGATTCGCGTCGGCCGGCGCGAAGCCTCGAAGCCGCGTGCGATCACCGTTCAGTAATC
Organism: Burkholderia sp. L-4; assembly: GCF_056856535.1. Lineage (NCBI taxonomy): Bacteria > Pseudomonadati > Pseudomonadota > Betaproteobacteria > Burkholderiales > Burkholderiaceae > Burkholderia > Burkholderia sp. L-4. The sequence goes on along the minus strand of NZ_JBXEOX010000001.1, from coordinate 1,366,692 downwards.
TTCAGGATACCGACATGTATACGAACCCGACCCTGGCCGAACGCCAAACGAAACCCGTTCATCCTGCCGCCGCCGAGGCCGCGCGCCGGCCCGCGATCACGCCGAACGTCGACATCGTCGAGACCCCTCGCGGCGTCACGCTGCGGGCCGACCTGCCCGGCGTGCCGCGCGAGAACCTCGACGTGAAGGTGCACGACAACACGCTGACGATCGAAGCGGACACGCACATCGACACGCCGGCCGACCTGCGCGTGCGGCACGCGGAAGTGCGCGCGACCCGCTATGCGCGCTCGTTCGTGCTGAGTCCCGACCTCGACACGTCACGGATCGACGCGAACCTGCGCGACGGCGTGCTGACGCTGACGATTCCGCGCCGCGAGGAAACGCGCCCGCGCCGTATCGACGTGACGGCCGGCCACGCGTAAGCGTCGGCGTGAGTCGCGACGTGTCGCGGCACGCATGAAAGAAGCCCCGCCCGGCGCGATGCCGGGCGGGGCTTCTTTGTTGATCGGCGGCCCGGCGTGCGTGCAGGCACGCCGGATCCGGATTCAATCGAAATCGAACAGGTCGAACACCGACTTCTTGCGACGCTGGCCGTCGTGCCGGTAACGCTCGTCGCGCGAGCGGCCGTCGCGCCCCCAGCCATCGTCGCGACCGTGCTGCGCCGATGCGGCGTGCCGTGCCGGCGGATCGGCGCGGCGAGCCGGCGCGTCGCCGGTTTCGCGGGCGATCAGCTTGTCGAGCTCGCCGCGGTCGAGCCATACGCCGCGGCACGTCGGACAGTAGTCGATCTCGATCGACTGGCGCTCGGCCATCAGCAGGTCGGGCGTCTTGCAGACAGGGCATTTCATCGCGTTTCTCCTTTCCGTGCGAATCTCGTCCGGATTCCGTATGCAGCGCGCGCGCCGGCAGCCGCGGCAGCCGGCGTCACGCGCGGCGACTCAGTCGCCATCGACTTGCGCCGCGCGCTTCGCCTTCGCGCGCCGCGCCAGCATGTTCATGCCCTCGACGAACGCCGAGAACGCCATCGCCGCGTAGATGTACCCCTTCGGCACGTGCGAACCGAAACCTTCGGCGATCAGCGTCATGCCGATCACGACCAGGAACGACAGCGCCAGCATCACGATGGTCGGGTTGCGGTCGATGAAGCGTGCGAGCGGCTGCGCGGCGAACAGCATCACGGTCACGGCGACGATCACCGCGACGAACATGATCGGGATGTGCTCGGTCATGCCGATCGCCGTCACGATGCTGTCGATCGAGAACACGATGTCGAGCATCACGATCTGGCCGATGGCGGCCCACACCGTCAGCCCGGCCGCGCCGCCCGCCCCGCCCTCGCCGCCGCCGTCGTGCGACACGTGGTGATGGATCTCGGTGGTCGCCTTCCACACGAGGAACAGGCCGCCCGACAGCAGGATCATGTCGCGCCACGAGAACGCATGGTCGAACAGCGTGAACACGGGTTCGGTCAGGCTCGCGATCCACGCGACGCTGCCGAGCAGCGCCAGGCGCATCACCAGCGCGAGCGCGATGCCGAGGCGCTGCGTGCGGGCGCGCTGCGCCTCGGGCAGCTTGTTGCTGAGGATCGAGATGAAGATCAGGTTGTCGATGCCGAGCACGACTTCCATCACGACGAGCGTCAGGAGCGCGGCCCAGACGGCGGGGTCGGCGGCAAGCGTCAGCAGGTAGTCCATGAAATGGGCCGATTGGAAAGTGGAAAGCCCGATGATATGCCGCCCCGCACTTCGAAAAAATCAGCGAAAATCTGAACTTAAGTTCGGTTTTTTCGATATATCGATCCGATGCTCAATTTTCGACATCTGTACTATTTCTGGGTCGTCGTGAAGGAAGGCGGCTTCGCTCGCGCGGCCGGCCGGCTCGACATGGCCGTGCAGACGATCAGCGCGCAGGTGCGCGAGCTCGAGAAATCGCTCGGGCACCAATTGCTGCGCCCGGCCGGGCGCGGCGTCACGATGACCGACGCGGGACAGGCCGCGTTTGCGCGCGCCGAAGTCATCTTCGAGATGGGGCGGCTGATTCCCGACGAAGTGCGCGCGGCGGCCAGCCAGCCGACCGTGCGGCTCGCGGTCGGGCTCGCGGACGGCATTTCGAAGCTCGCCGCGCACGCGATCCTCGCGCCGGTGCTCGACACGCCGACGTTGCGGCTGCTGTGCCACGAGGGCGAGCACGATGCGCTGCTCGCGGAGCTCGCGCTGCATCACCTCGATCTCGTGCTGGCCGGCCAGGGCGCGCCGTCGGGGTCGAACCTGCGCGTGACGAGCGAGCGGCTCGTCGCATCGCCGGTCGACTGGTACGGGCCCGCGGCGCTCGTCACGCCGGCCGCGCGGCAGCGCTTTCCGCAGTGCCTGGCCGACCTGCCGGTGCTGCTGCCGACCGCGCATTCGGCGCTGCGCGCGCGCCTCGACCGGTGGCTGGAAGGCGAGCGGATCGTGCCGCGCGTGACCGGGGAATTCGAGGACAGCGCGCTGATGGCCGTGTTCGCGGCGCGCGGCCTCGGCGTGTTTCCGCTCAGCGAACTCGGCGCGAACGATGCGTCGCTGCTGAGCGGGTTGCGGCGGCTCGGGCGGGCGGGCGACGTGACCGAGGAGATCCACGCGATCCGCTCGCGGCGCGGCGAACATCATCCGCTGACGTCGCAATTGCTGGCCGCGGTGCGCGTCGCGCCGGCCGACTGAAGCGAGCGCGACATCAAACGAAACTATAATGGCGCCCCGGCCTTACGAGATTGCCGCACGCCTCATCCAGGCACCGCCGTTGCGCGGCCCCTCGCCAAGCCTTCTGAAAGACGCCATGCACAACCGATTTCGCCTGTTTTCCGTTTCGTGCGCACTCGCGGCCGCGACCGTGCTGGCCGCGTGCTCGTCGCCGCCCAAGCCGATCTACCAGCAGGAACAGTTCGACGCGACCAGCAGCCCGTATGCGCATACGTTCCACTCGAAATCCGACGCGGCCTGCGAGGCCGCGCGGCGCGCGCTGCTGAGCCAGGGTTATGTGGTGTCGTCGTCGCGCAACGATGCGGTCGACGGCAGCAAGAATTTCCAGCCGAGCAACGACATGCACGTCGTGATCGAATTTCACGTCGTGTGCGCGGATGCGAACGCCGACGGCACGTCGAGCATCGCGTACGTGAACGCCGTGCAGGACCGCTACACGCTGAAGAAGTCGAATACGTCGGCCAGCGTGGGCTTGAGCGTGTTCGGCTCGCTGTCGCTGCCGATCGGGTCGAGCGACGACGCGCTCGTCAAGACCGCGAGCGAGACGATTCCGGCCGGCGTGTTCTATGAGCGCTTCTTCAATCTCGTCGACCATTTCCTGAAGATCGACCCGGCGCGCCGCGATCGCGCGACCGTGAAGGCCGCCGAGAAGGAACCCGTCACGCCGCTGCCGGAACCCGCGCCGACGCCGCAGGGCGAACCGCTGAAGATGACGACGCCGGTCGTGCCGACGCCGCCCGCGGCGCCGGTGCCGCTGTCGGTGCCGGGTGTCGCACCCGAGTCGGGTGCGCATGCCGTGCCTGCCGCGGCGTCGGCCGTCGCCGTGCCGGCCGCGGTGCGTGCCGCCGCGCCGGGAGCGGCGTCGGGTTCGCAGCCGGTTGCCGCACCGGCTGCGGCTTCCGCCGGTTCCGTGCCTGCGCCGGCTTCCGCTGCCGCGTCGGCTGCCACGCCTGCATCGGCTGCCAGCCCGGCGGCCGCGCCTGCCGCCGCGGCGTCGACGCCCGCCGTTCCGGCACCGGCCGCTGGCAAGCCGGCGTCGACCGTGCCCGCGCCTGCACCTGCGTCCGCGGCATCCGCCCCCGCATCGGTATCCGCGCCGTCCGGCGCGAGCGCACCGGCCACGAACTGACCGGCCGCCGTATCGTCGCGCCCGGCTGCATACGGCTCGGCACGACGATACGCCCGCCTTCCGCCTTATTCACCGCAGCAGTTTCCGTCATCGGGCGGCGTGAGCGCCCTGCCTGCGGCGCTCCCGCCTTACCGCAACGTCGCGCGCAGCGTCTGCAGCTGCTCGACGGACGCCGTCACGCCGCCGCAGACGATCACCGCGATGTCCGACGCCGACGCAAGCACCGGCACCGGCCGCTCGAGCGCAGCCAGCGCGGCGCCGCATGCGGGTTCGACGACGATCCGGTGTTCGTCGACGAACCGCAGCGACGCGGCCACCGCGTCCGCATCGGACACGACGACGGGATGGATCGCGTGCCGCGTCGCCCATTCGACTGCCGCATCGCATGGCCGCTTCGCGCCGAGCGACGTCGCGATGCTCGCGATTGCCGCGAGTTCGACCGGACGCCCCTGCGCGACCGAGCGCGCATAGCAGTCGGCGCCTTCCGTTTCGGCCGCGACGACCGGCACGTCGTGCCAGCCGTTGCGCGCGAGCCCTTCGAGCACGCCGCACAGCAGGCCGCCGCCGCCGACCGCGAGCACCACCGCACCGGGCTTCGGCCCGACGGCCGCCATCTCGTCGATCATCGTCGCGTGCCCCTGCCACAGCACGGGATCGTCGAACGGATGGACGAACGCATCGTGCTCGCCGAGCGCCGATTGCGCAAATGCGTTTGCCTCGGCCCAGCTCGCGCCATGCACGACCACCTCGGCGCCTTCGACACGAATCAGCTCACGCGCGCGCGCCGAGGCGCTTTCCGGCACGACGACGCGTACCGGCACGCCGAGCACGCGGCCGCAATACGCGACCGCGACGCCCGCGTTACCGCCCGACGACGACACGAATCGCCGCGCGCCGGCCGCGTGCCGCGCTTCGCAGACGGCGCCGATGCCGCGCAGCTTGAAGGAGCCCGATGGCTGCAGCGCATCGAGCTTCAGCCGGATCGTCCGGCCGAGCCGGCGGGACGCGATTTGCGAGCGGATATAAGGAGTCGGGATATGAAGCGGCATCGGACAAGGCTCAGTGGAGACGGAGGAAGCGCACGCGACTCGCGAGCCAGCGCGTGCGCCCATGACGGTCATCGTACGGCAGGCCTGCCATGCTTTCCAATACCATCGAATGGTATTTACTATGCTCCACAGGTATATCAACGAACCCGGACGAGCATCGCATGCGCCAGATCGAACTGCGTCACCTGCGCTATTTCGTGGCTGTCGCCCAGGCCGGCAGCGTGATGGCCGGCGCCCGCGCGGCCGGCATCGTCCAGCCCGCGCTGTCGCGGCAGATCCGCGAGCTCGAGGACGCGATCGGCACGCCGTTGCTGATCCGACGCGCGACGGGCGTCACGCTCACCGCGGCCGGCGCGAGCTTCCTGAAGGATGCGACCGGCCTGCTCGCAACGGTGCAGGCCAGCCGCGAACGCGCGTTGCGCAGCGCGGCCGGCCAGCTCGGCGAACTGCGGCTCGGCGCGCTGCCGAACTGCCTGCCGCTGCCGATCGTCGCGAAGGTGCTCAAGGCGTTTCGCGACGCGTGCCCGGACGTGCAGCTGTCGATCGCGCCGATGCTGTCGGCCGAACAGGCGAGCGCGCTGATGCGCGGCCAGCTCGACGCCGGGATCATGGCGTGGCGCCGCGACGAGGCGCCGCACCTGTCGGGCGTGCGGCTGCTGAGCGACCGCTTCGTGCTCGCGATGCCCGCGCCGCCGGGCGGCCGCTTCAATGCGCCGCGCACGCTGGCCGACGTCGCGGACGAACCGTTCGTCTGGTTCGACGCGCAGCGCTCGGCCGCGCACCACCGGTTCCTGATGGCGCAGTGCCAGCAGGCCGGCTTCACGCCGCGCATCGCGCAGGTCGGCAGCGACATCCCGACGCTGATCGGCCTCGTCGCGGCCGGAATGGGATGCGCGTTCGTGCCGGAAAGCGCGTCGCCGACCTGCCCGCACACGGTCAGGCTCGTCGCGCTCGACGAGCTCGCGAGCCGCTTCGACATCGAATTCGTGTTCGATGGCGCGGCGGCGGCGCCCTCGCCGATCGTCGCGCGGTTTCTCGCGGCCGTGCGCGACGCGGCCGACGAAGCGGGTTGACCCTGCACCGGGCGCCGGGCCAGCCCGGCATCCGGTCAGGCAAGGCGATCCGCACGCCAGCCAACGCGCGACGCCCCCTCTGCTGATTCGCCGTTTTGGCGGCCTGATCGCGCTAAACAAGATGGCCGTGCCAGCGAAAAATCTTTCAAAACCCCGACGATCCGCGCCGCGGCGCCGGAATTTTTAAATTGGCACCAAAAACCGCCGTTTAACGCCGCTTCGAATTGTCATGGCCCGAAATATACTGCGCCCGCATCCAACCCTCGTGCCAAAGAGAGGATGCGTTTTCGCCCCGGCCACGGTCCCCCTGTGGTCGGGGCTTTTTTCGCTTGCGCCTTGCCTGTAAAGGGTTTCCAGCCGTGGCGCGAGGTCTGTGTCACGGGATGGAAGGCGCCCGGTCGACGGGCCCTGGCTGCCCCGCCGCCCGTCCCCGCACGGTTGCCGGGCAACGTGCGGCATGCGATGCCGGACGGCCCGCCCGTCCGCCGCAAACCGTCACCGAATCGCGGCGCGCGGCAGAACAATCCGATTTCCGCCTTACCCATACCTTTCACCACCGACACCGTCGTTCGCCTGCCTCGCCGGCGCAACGCCCGCGGCCTGGCGGGCACACCGCGCGCGCTCCGTATTGTTGACATGGAATCAAGATAATTTCGTTCCAATCCGGCTTTTTCCGCAAAAATAATCCAGGCACACTTCGCCCTGTCCGCAACGGCCCCGTGCCGTCACCCACGAATACAGGAGCCCATCGCGTGAACACCACGACTTCCTCTCCTTCCCGCCCCGGCGGCAGCGCAGCGCTGCCGCTGCTGGCGCTCGCCGCCGGCGCGTTCGGCATCGGCACGACCGAGTTCTCGCCGATGGGCCTGCTGCCCGTGATCGCCGACGGCGTGCACGTGTCGATTCCGCAGGCCGGCATGCTGATCAGCGCGTATGCGATCGGCGTGATGGTCGGCGCGCCGCTGATGACGCTGCTGCTCGCCCGCTGGTCGCGCCGCTCGGCGCTGATCGCGCTGATGTCGATCTTCACGATCGGCAACCTGCTGTCGGCCGTCGCGCCGGATTACACGACGCTGCTGCTCGCCCGCCTCGTGACGAGCCTCAACCACGGCGCGTTCTTCGGGCTCGGCTCGGTGGTCGCGGCCAGCCTCGTGCCGCGCGACAAGCAGGCAAGCGCCGTCGCGACGATGTTCATGGGCCTCACGATCGCGAACGTGGGCGGCGTGCCGGCCGCGACCTGGCTCGGCCAGATCATCGGCTGGCGCATGTCGTTCGCGGCGACCGCGGGCCTCGGCCTGATCGCGATCGCCGGCCTGTTCGCCGCGCTGCCGAAGGGCGAGGCCGGCAAGATGCCCGATCTGCGGGCCGAACTCTCGGTGCTGACGCGCCCGGTCGTGCTCGGTGCGCTCGCCACGACGGTGCTCGGCGCCGGCGCGATGTTCACGCTCTACACGTATGTCGCACCGACGCTCGAACACCTGACCGGCGCGACGCCCGGCTTCGTGACCGCGATGCTCGTGCTGATCGGCGTCGGCTTCTCGATCGGCAACATCGCGGGCGGCCGCCTGGCCGACCGCTCGCTCGACGGCACGCTGATCGGCTTCCTGCTGCTGCTGATCGCGACGATGGCGGCGTTCCCGCTGCTCGCCAGCACGCATGCCGGCGCGGCCGTCACGCTGCTCGTGTGGGGCGTCGCCACGTTCGCGGTCGTGCCGCCGCTGCAGATGCGCGTGATGCGCGCGGCCCACGAAGCGCCGGGCCTCGCGTCGGCCGTCAACATCGGCGCGTTCAACCTCGGCAATGCGGTGGGCGCCGCGGCCGGCGGCGCGGCAATTTCGGCCGGGTTCGGCTACGCGGCGGTGCCGCTCGTCGGCGGCCTGATCGCCGCGGCCGGACTCGCACTCGTCCTGCTGCAGATCGCGCAGCGCCGCGCGCCGGCCGCCGCGAACTGACACGCGCGGCTCGCCCGGGCTGCCGCCCGGTTCGGCAAGGACACCTACGGCCGCGCAATGCGGCCGTTTTCATTTCCCGTCCGCCGTCCGGATTCTCGTTTTCTCTTCACTCGGGAAAAATCCGGAATATCCGTCTCCCGACATCATTTCGACCGGATCGATTCACGAACCGGTTAAATACCTGGCATCGCCCAACCGATTCATTGCCGCTCGTTCAATTTCACCGCGCGCATGAATTATCCAATTCGAATTCGTCGCTTCGATTCACCGAATCAATCGGAAAAATCGCGCCGCACCCCACCCCGACAGGCATTCTTTTCCGCGTCGCAGCAAAATATTTCGCGTGGAATCCGACAATTAAATCCAAATTCGTAATATTTTCCTGATTTATTCAATAAATAACTCATTCATTCGTCACGAAATACAACAACCCCAAATTTAAGATTGAAAGACTCATCGATTCGTATCAGCATTTACCGTGCTGCGGCGTGCGAAGCGCGGCATAAATCCAATGAAAAATCGACCGATGAGGGATCAGAGTGAAAGTCGCCATCGCTTCCACGACATTGTCGCTCGCGCTGTCAATCGGCCTTTCGACACCCACCGCCGACGCGGCCGTCTATACGAACGGCACCGCGACCGCCACCTTCAACGTCACGCTGACCCTGCAGCCGAACTGCACGATCGCCGCGAACCCGCTGGCCTTCGGGACCAACGGCGTGCTGGCGACCGCGATCAACCAGCAGACGACCGTCAGCGTCACCTGTACCAACACGACGCCGTACAACGTCGGCCTCGACGCCGGTTCGGTCACCGGATCGAGCGTCGCGAGCCGCCTGATGGCCGGCACGTCGACCGGCAATACGACGACGACCGTCGGCTTCCAGTTGTACCAGGACGCCGGGCGCACGACGATCTGGGGCAACACGCAGGGCACCAACACCGTGGCCGGCACCGGCACGGGCGCCGCGCAGGCGCTGACCGTCTACGGCCAGGTGCCCGCGCAGGCGACGCCGAAGCCGGACACCTATCAGACGACCGTCACCGCAACCGTCTACTTCTGACCGGCGCCGTTTCGCATGCTCGTAATACGTCGAACGCTCGCCGCGCTGCTGTGCGCGGCCGGCGCCGCGCACGCCGCGTCGCTGCAGATTTCCCCCGTCACGATCGAATTCGGCACCGACGACACGGCCACCGGCATCACGCTGCGCAATCCCGGCGAGCGGCCCGTGTACGGACAGGTACGCGTATTCCGCTGGGACCAGGCCGACGGCCAGGACACGCTGACGCCCACCCAGGATCTCGTCGCGAGCCCGCCGCTGATCGAGGTCGGCACGCAGTCCGAGCAGCTGATCCGCGTCGTGCGCGCCTCGCGCGCGCCTTCCGGCGTCGAACAGTGCTACCGGCTGCTGATCGACGAGCTTCCGCCCCCGGGCGAGGCGCCGACCAACGGTGTCTCGATCCGGCTGCGCTATTCGATTCCGGTGTTCGTCGAACCGGCAGGCCCCGGCGCGCCGCAACTCGACTGGACGCTCGCGCGCGGCAACGAAGGCTGGGTGCTGCGCGTGCGCAACGTCGGCACGCGCCGCGCGCAACTGGCGTCGGTCGAACTCGTCAACGGCGACGGTCGTGCGTACCCGCTCACGCGCGGGCTGCTCGGCTACGCGCTGGCGGGCCGCACCGGCCAGTGGAGCGCGCCGCTGCCGGCGGGTCTCGTGCCCGGCGGCAAGGTCACGGTGCGGGCGGCCGTCAATTCGCAGCCGGCCAGCGCGGTCGTCGCGGTGGAGCCGCCGGGCTAGACCGCCGGTGCGCCGCCCGGCCTCTTCCCCTCCGCCACGCGCCGGCGCACGCCCGGCCAACGGACGCGGAACGTCGCGACGCACCCGCCGCATCGTGCTCGCGGCCGTCGTGGCGGGCCGCCTGCTCGTGCTTGGCGGCGCCCGCGCGGACGAACCCGCGGCGCTCGTGATGACCGACCGCACGCACGACGTGATCCTCGAAGTCAGCGTCAACGGCGAAAATACGGCGCTGCTCGCGCACTTCCGCGAACGCGACGGCCGACTGTCGGCGAGCGGCGCCGACCTGCGCACGATCGGCTTCGCGACCGACCGCCTCGGCATCGCCGACGCGGCGACGGTCGAACTCGACACGATTGCCGGCCTGCGTTACCGCTACGACGCGGCACGCCAGAGCGTCGATCTGGAGATGGCCGACGCACTGCGCCGCCCGTACGCGGTCGACAGCCGCGCGCTGCCGCCCACGCAAGCGGCCACCGCATCGCGCGGGCTCGCGATCAATTACGAGGCATACGCGCAGACGATCGGCGACCGGCAGTTCTCGCTCTACACCGACGTGCGCTACTTCGATCCGAACGGCGTGTTCAACCACACCGGCACCGCGTCCTTCTACAACGGCCAGCGGCGCTACACGCGCTTCGATACGTACTGGAGCCATTCGGACCCGGCGCGGCCGAGCACGACACAGATCGGCGACGCGATTTCCGGATCGCTCGCGTGGACCCGTTCGGTCCGTCTCGGCGGCGTCCAGTGGCGCAGCAATTTCGCGCTGCGGCCCGACCTCGTGACGTTTCCGATTCCGTCGCTCGCGGGCTCGGCCGCGGTGCCGTCGGCAGTCGACCTGTACATCAACAACGTGCGGCAATACACCGGCAACGTGCCGAGCGGCCCGTTCATCATCCACGACGTGCCGGGCATCACTGGCGCCGGCCAGGCGACCGTCATCACGCGCGACGCGCTCGGGCGCACGGTCGCGACGTCGGTGCCGCTCTACGTCGATACGCGCATGTTGTCGGCCGGGCTGTCGAGCTATTCGTTCGAGGCCGGCTTCCTGCGCCGCAACTACGCGCTGCAGTCGTTCGACTACGACGCGCGGCCGGCCGTCAGCGGCTCGCTGCGGCGCGGCCTCGGCGACGCGCTGACCGTCGAGGGTCATGCGGAAGCGACCGGCGGCGTGCTCAATGCCGGCGTCGGCGCGCTGATGCGGCTCGGTTATGCGGGTGTGTTGAACGGCGCGATCGCGGGCAGCGCCGGCCGCTTTTCCGGCACGCAGGTGAGCGTCGGCTACCAGCTGATCGAGCCGCGCTTCTCGATCAACGCGCAGACGATCCGCGCGTTCGGCCGCTACGGCGACCTCGCATCGCGCGACGGCTCGCCGGTGCCGTCGGCGACCGACCAGGCGACGCTCGCGCTGCCGTTCATGCACCGCCAGACGCTGTCGCTCAGCTATATCGGCTTCCGGCTGCCGCAAGGCCCGAGCGCGCGGATCGGCACCGTGTCGTACACGCTGAGCTTCGGCGATCTCGCGTCGATGAGCGTGAGCGCCTACCGCGATTTCGCGCAGCAGGGCGCGAACGGCGCATTCGTGTCGCTGAACATCGGGCTCGGCCGCAATACGTCGATCAACGCGACCGTCGGCCGCCAGCGCGGCCAGTCGAACTACACGGTCGACGCGAGCCGTCCGCCCGACTACGACGGCGGCTGGGGCTGGGGCGTGCAGACCGGCGGGACGGGCGCCGTGCCCTACCGGCAGGCGCAGGTGCGCTATCTCGGCCGCGCGGGCGAAGTCATCGCGGCCGCGCAGGGCATCGACCGCCAGACGGGCGCATCGCTCGACGTCAGCGGCGCGCTCGTGTTGATGGACAGCAGCCTGCAGATGTCGCGCCGCATCGACGACGGCTTCGCGCTGGTGTCGACCGACGGCGTCGCCGGCATCCCGGTGCTGCATGAGAACCGCGTGATCGGCACGACCGATCGTGCCGGGCATCTGCTCGTGCCCGACCTGAACGCGTACCAGAACAACCAGGTCGCGATCGATTCGATGAAGCTGCCGGCCGACGCGCGGATCGCCCGCACGTCGATGACGGTCGTGCCGCAGGCGCGATCGGGCGTGATCGCCCATTTCGGCGTGTCGCGCTATCGCGCGGCGTCGGTGATCCTGCACGATGCCGCCGGCAAGCCGCTGCCGGCCGGCGCGCGCGTGCATCATGCCGAAAGCGGCGCGGACACGATCGTCGGCTACGACGGGCTCACGTTCATCGACGGGCTGAAGGCGGACAACCATCTCGTGATCGATGACGGCACGCGGCGTTGCGTCGCGGCATTCGCGTTCACCGCGCCCGGCAACGGCACGCTGCCGACCGTCGGGCCGCTGGTCTGCAGGGCGGCGCCATGAGGGCCGTGCTGCTGCTCGTCGTCGCGTTCGTCGCGTGGTGCGGCGTGCCGGGCCGTGCACAAGCGGAAACGTGCACGGCCACGGCGTCGACGGTCAGCTTCGGTTCGGTCAGCCCGATCACGCGCGCGTCGGTCGCTGCGACCGGCACCGTCAGCGTCACCTGCACGTGGTCGGCCGTCACGCTGACGCCGAACGTGCTCGTGTGCCTGAATCTCGGCGGCACGAGCCCGCGCAGCCTCGTGAACGGCACCAACGCGATGCAGTACGACCTCTATCTCGATGCCGCGCACTCCGTCGCGTGGGGCTCCGTCTACTCCGGCACGACGCCCGCGTCGGTCACGCTCGTCAAACCCGCGCTCGGCACGAGCGCGAGCGCCACGGTCACGGTCTACGGGCAGATCACCGCGAACCAGCCAACCGTGCCGACCACCGGCAACAGCACGACGACCTACTCGCAGACGTTCGGCGGCAACACGACATCGATCAACGCGGGGTTCTATCTGCTCGGTGCGCCGACCTGCGCGTCGCTGACGGCATCGAACGGCACCTTTCCGTTCAGCGCAACCGCGAACGTGATCAACGACTGCAACATCAGCGCGACCAACGTGAACTTCGGCACGGCGAGCGTGCTGTCGGGCGCGCTCGCGGCGACCGGTTCGATCACCGCGCAATGCACGAACGGCGACGCGTGGAAAATCGCGCTGAACGGCGGCGGCAGCGGCAACGTGACGGCGCGCCAGATGCAGCGCAGCGGCGGCGGCGGCGCGATCAACTACAGGCTGTACACGGATGCCGCGCACTCGGTCACCTGGGGCGACGACACGGGCGGAAGCGCGACGGTCACGGGTGTCGGCACCGGCACGTCGCAGGTCGTCACCGTGTACGGCGCGGTGCCCGCGCAGACCACGCCCGCGCCCGGCAACTACAGCGACACGATCACCGCGACGATCAGCTTCTAGCGGACGGGAGGCGCGGCGCTCAGAACATCACGGTCCACGCGGCCGGCGCGCCCGCGCCGACGCTGCGCGGCGGCGGCGTCCGCGCGCCGGCCACGCTCACGTGGCTCACCTGGAACGGCGTGCCGTGCGCGCAACTGACGCTCGGCATGTCCGCGTCCACGCCCGGTTGCACGGCCGGCGCGATCGTGCAGGTTTCGGGAATCGTCAGGCTGACCCTCAACGGGATCGATGGCTCCGCGGCACGCGCGAGCGCCGCCACGCCCGCCAGCGCGAGCACCGCATACTTGATTCGGCCGGTTGCGCTCATCGTTCGGCTCTCCTTCATGCATTGATCCAGCGTATGCGCGAATTGACGGCGCGCAAGCCGAAAACTTGAGCGCATGCCGGTGATCCGGCCCCTCCCCACGGCGCGCCGGCGTCCGCGTCAGCGCGCCTCGCCGAACCCGCCGAAGAACACACGGGCGTTCGCGTCGAGGCTGTCGAGGTGATAGCCGCCCTCCTGCACGATCACCGTCGGCAACCCGAGCGCGCCGAGCGCGCCGCCGAGCCGCCCGAACCCGTCGGTCGTGACGGCAACCTGCGATTGCGGATCGTCCTGGTAGATGTCGAAGCCGAGTGCGAGCACGAGCGCGTCGGGCTGGAATCGCGCGAGGGCGCGCAACGCGTCGTCGAGCCGCTCGAAGAATACCGATTCCGGCGCACCGTGCGGCATCGGCAGGTTGAGGTTGAAGCCGGCGCCGGCGCCCGCGCCCGTCTCTTCCTCGTAACCCGCGACGACCGGGTAGAAGTTGGTCGGATCGCCGTGGATCGACACGTACAGCACATCGTCGCGGCCGTAGAAGATCTCCTGCACGCCCTGCCCGTGATGCATGTCGGTGTCGAGGATCGCGACACGGCGATGGCGGCCCAGCAGCGCTTGCGCGGCGATCGCCGCATTGTTCAGGTAACAGAAGCCGCCGGCCGCATCGCGGCGCGCGTGGTGGCCCGGCGGGCGGCACAGCGCGTAGGCCTCGCGCGCGCCGTCGTTGACGTCGGCCGCGGCCGCGAGCGCGTCCTGCGCGGACCAGTACGCGGCGCGCCACGTGTTCGCACCGACCGGGCAACTGCCGTCGGCAAGGTAGCGCGCGGCTTTCGCGAGCACGCCGCGCAACGGGTTCGGGTCGCGCATGAACACGTTCGACATCACTTCGTCGCCCCAGTCGTCGGGCATCCGCTGCCAGTCGCGGTGCGCCTCTTCGAGAAAGCGCAGGTAGTTCATGTCGTGCACGGCCGCGATCGGCGCGGTGCCGCGGTCGGCCGGCTCGCGCACGTCGAAGTCGAGCGCGCGCACGGCCGCGACGAGCCGCGCCGCGCGTTCGGGCACTTCCTGCGGTTCGCGCATCCGGCCGCGCGACAGGTAGCTGCGCGGATGATGCAGCAGTTGTTCGGGATGGAAATAGGTTTTCATCGTTCGTCCTCGTCGAATCGCCGCGTCACGCCACGCGCGCGGCCGCCTCCGCTTCGACCGGCGCCGCGATGCCCGCGCGCGCCAGCACCGCATGGAGCAGCACGTTCGTGCCGCGCGTCACGTCGTCGGGCAATGCGTCCTCGGCCTCGTTGTGCGACAGGCCGTCGACGCACGGAATGAATACCATCGCGGTCGGGACGCGGCGCGCGAGCAGGATCGCGTCGTGGCCGGCGCCGCTGACGATCCGCTCGTTCGTATAGCCGAATGTAGCCGCCGCCTGCGCGACCAGCTCGACGCAATCGCGGTCGAACGGCGTCGCCGGGCTGCGCCAGCAGGTGTCGATCGCGACCTGCACGCCGCGGGCGGCGGCGATGCGTGCACACGCATCGCGCAGGTCGCGCTCCATCGCGTCGACTTCGGCATCGTCGTGATGACGCAGGTCGACCGTGAACGTCAGGTCGCCGGCAATCGTGTTGCGCGACGCGTTGCGGATGCCGACCTGCCCGATCGTCGCGAGCCCGCGCGGCGCGTACCCGGCGACGATCCGCTCGAGTTCGAGCGCGATCTGCGCGCTCGCGAAATACGCATCCTTGCGATACGGCATCGGTGTCGTGCCCGCATGCGCGGCCACGCCCGTCACCGTCACGTCGAGCCAGCGAATCGCCTGGCCGCCCGTGACGACGCCGATCGTCGTGCCGTTGGCCTCGAGTACGGGCCCCTGTTCGATATGGGCCTCGAAATACGCATCGACCGCGCCGCCCGCCGCGCGCGTGCCGCGATAGCCGCACGCGTCGAGCGCCGCGCCGAGCGTGACGCCGTCGGCGTCCTGCTTCGCGAGCGCGTCGTCGAGCGGCAGCGCGCCCGTAAACACGGCCGAGCCGAGCATCGCCGGCGCGAAGCGCGCGCCTTCCTCGTTGGTCCAGGACACGATTTCGAGCGGCTTGTCGGTCGCGATGCCGGCGTCGTTCAGCGTGCGCACGAGTTCGAGCCCGGCGAGCACGCCGTAGACGCCGTCGAAACGACCGCCTTCCGGCTGCGTGTCGAGATGGCTGCCGATCAGCACGGGCGCGGCTTGCGCGTCGGCGCCGTCGCGCCGGGCGAACAGGTTGCCGACCGCATCGACGCGCACCGCCATCCCCGCGTCGCGGCACCATTGCGCGAACAGGTCGCGCCCGCGCCGGTCATCCTCGGTCAGCGCGAGGCGCCGCACGCCGCCGCGCGGCGTCGCGCCGACGCGCGCCATGTCGGCCAGGCTCCGCCACAAGCGGGCGCCGTCGATTTCCAGCAGGTCTTTCATGTGCACTCCGGATGAATTCGTACGTTGAGGGTCAGTGCGAACCGAGCGCTTCGGCGGCAGCCGGCCGGGCCGCACGGCGCGCGTCGAGCGCCACGATGCAGAGCAGCGAAATGCCGGCGAGACCCGTGTAGAACACCGCGAGCGGCCACCACTGGCCGGCGAAGCGATGCGCGAGCCAGGTGCCCACGAGCGGCGTCAGGCCGCCGGCAATCGCGCCGCAGATCTGGTACGCGAGCGAGATCGCCGAATAGCGCACGTGCGCGGGGAAAACGTCGCTGACGAAACCCGCGATCACCGAATAGAAGCCGGCCATGCAGACGACCGCGAGCGCGATGCCTGCGATCAGCGACGCGGACGTGCCGCCCTGCACGAGCATGAACATCGGATACGGCGACAGCATCGCGAGCAGCGCGGCGAGCTTCAGGAAGCGCGCGCCGCCGATCCGCTCGGCGGTCCAGGCGGCGACCGGCTGCGCGACGAACTGGATGATCGCGACCGCGAACAGGCTGTCGAGGATCAGCGAGCGCGATACGCCGACGTACTGGGTCGTGTACGCGATCATGAACGTGTTCGTGAAATAGACGCCCGCGATGCCGATCGTGTTCGCGCCGATGCAGAGCAGCACCAGCCCCGACGCGGAGCGGAACACTTCGGCGACCGGCAGCTTCACCGTGCGGTTGGTTTCCTTCACCCGCGCGAATTCCGGCGATTCGTTCACGCCGAGCCGGATCAGGATGCCGACCACGAGCAGCACCGAACTCGCGAGAAACGGCAGGCGCCAGCCCCACGCGAGGAAGTCGGCCTTGTCCATCGACGTGACCGCCCGGAACGCGACCAGCGACAGGATCAGCCCGGCCGGGCTGCCGAGCTGCGCGAACGACGCGAAGAACGTGCGGCGCCCCTGCGGCGCATGCTCGCCCGCCATCAGCACCGCACCGCCCCATTCGCCGCCGACCGCGATGCCCTGCACCACGCGCAGCGCGACGAGCAGCACCGGCGCGAGCATGCCGACCGTCGAATAATCGGGCAGCAGCCCGACGCACACGGTCGCGACGCCCATCATCATCAGCGTCGTCATCAGCGCCTTCTTGCGGCCAACGCGGTCGCCGAGGTGGCCGAAGATCACGCCGCCGAGCGGCCGCGCGAAGAAGCCGACCGCGAACGTCGCGAACGACGCCATCGTGCTGACGAAGCGGTCGTGCGACGGAAAATAGAGCTCGCCGAACACGAGCGCGGCGGCGGTCGCGTAGATGTAGAAGTCGTACCACTCGATCATCGTGCCGATGAACGCGGCCGTCGCGGCACGCCCCGGCTGGCGCGCGGAAGGAAGGGACTGGGTCATGCGGGCTCCTGACGCACGCCGCTGCGGGGCGACGCGCAATATCGTGGTGACGACCGTCTCGCGCGGCCTCGCGCCGCACGCTGCGGCGCCCCTCCTTTATCGGCGACCGCAAATCATTAGTCAAATTTCAAGTTATTATTCGCTGTATAAATTCAACTAATGTCTACCCGACGCCTCGCCCGGAGACCCGATGCGCCCCGACCTTGCCCCGTTCCTGAACGACCGCCTCGACTGGAACCTGTTGCGCACCTATCTGGTGATCATGCAGGAGCGCAGCGTGAGCCGCGCGGCCGCGCGCCTGCACGTGACGCAGCCGGCCGTGAGCCAGGCGCTGCGGCGGCTCGAGGAGACGCTCGAGCGCCGGCTGATCGAGCGGCGCGGCGCGCATTTCGCGGCGACGCCGGCCGGCGAGGCCGTGTACCGGATCGCAAGCGACATCTACGGCGGCATCTCGCGCCTCGAAACCGAAATCGACGACAGCACGGCCGACCTGACCGGCTCGATCCGGCTGCTGACGGTGAGCCGCATCGAGTCGCCCGTCTACGACGAATTCCTCGCGGAATTCCATCGCGCGTATCCGCGCATCGACCTGCAGATCGAGGTGATGCGCTCGTCGGACATCCTGTCGTCGCTGCTGCAGAAGACGGCCACGGCCGGGCTCGGCCTGTGCCGCACGCCGCACGACAAGCTGGAGATGCGCTGTTTCCTGCGCCAGCGTTATGCGATCTACTGCGGCCGCCATCACCGGCTGTTCGGGCAGACGCAACTGCGGATGGACGATCTGCTCGCGGAGAATTTCGTGTCGTTCACGAGCGACCAGATCGGCGACAGCCTGTCGCCGCTCACCGTGTTCCGCGACCAGAAGGGCTTCACGGGGCGCATCGTGGCATCGTCGCCGAGCCTCGAGGAAGTGCGGCGGCTGATCTTCGCGGGTTACGGGATCGGCTGCCTGCCCGAGCACATCGTGCGCGACGACATCGCGCAGCAGCGGCTGTGGCGGCTGCCGCCCGATGACGGGCTCGTCGATGTCGACGTGTTCCTGCTGTGGCATCGCGACCGCAAGATGAACGCGGCCGAGCAGGCGTTTCTCGACGCGATGGAGCGCTGCATGCAGCGCTATTCGCTCGCGGAGCGGCTGGGGAAGTGACGGTGCGCCTGCGCGCGGAGAACACGCCGGGCGCAGGCGGCCCGGCGCGTCGCACGCATCAGAAACGATGCACGATGCCGAGTTGCACGCCGCGCGCATTCGCGCCCGGGTAGGCGAGCGGCAGGCCGGGGTTCGCCGCGCCGGCCAGCGTGTAGCCGGCCTGGTTGCGGTTGCGCAGGTACGACAGCGCGCCGTAGAAGCTCGTGCGCTTCGACAGGTCGTACTCGTACATCAGCCCCAACTGGTCCGCATTGTTGCCCTGCGACGACTGGTCATGCAGGTACGCGTAGCCGAGCGCGACATAGTTCGCCGGGTTGAACTGGTATTTGACCGACAGCCCGTACACGCGCGAATCGATCCCGAGGTCGGCCCACTTCACCGCGGAGAAACCGCCGTACACGGTTGCCTTGCCGATCTCGTACGAGGCGCCGGCCATGATCGTGCGATCGGTCGTGGTCGCCGTCGCGTTCTTCAGCCACTGGCCCGCGACGAACGCGCCGAACGGCCCGTGTTCGTAGGTCAGGTCGAACTGCTGGCTGGAACCGGCCGAGCGCACGCCGCCCGCGTCGCCGAAGCCGAAATACAGCCCGCCCCGGAAGCCCGCGATCTCCGGGCTCTGATACGACAGCGTGTTGCTGGTGCGGAACGCGAACACGGTCAGGTTGTCCATGCCGGATGCCTGCGTGACGCCGCCGAACGCGTCCTGCCCGCCCTGGTCGTTGAACAGCGGCGAATTCTGCCGGCCCGCGCGCAGCTTCCCCCACGCCCCCGCGACGCCGACCCACGCCTGCCGGTTGAACATGCTGCCGGCACTCGCCAGCGAACCGTCGTTCGGATTGAAGCCGTTTTCCAGCGCGAACTCGATCTTCTGCCCGCCGCCGATATCCTCGCCGCCCTTCAAGCCGAACCGGCTGCCCCACTGGCCACCCGAGTTGATCGCCGCCGTATAGCCGTTGCCCGTATTCACGTACTGCGCGAACTCGTCGATCACGCCGTACAACGTGACGCCGTCCTGCGCGAGCACGGTGCCCGATGCGGCGAGGCATGCGACCGTGACCGTCGCGCGAAGACCGGCGTGCACCGTCCGCGCCCGGCAATCGCTGCCGTACGCTTCAATATATTTAGTCATACTATTTAAATAAGCAGAGAAGGAAACGACACCGGGCGCGACAGTCACGCGGCACCGGTATCGCGGGAATGGGAATTGATCGGGTAGGTCCGGCGCGGACCGCACCCGGCTCGACGCTCAGGCCGGCAACGAGCCGGCCCGATGCGCGGGATGCGCCGTCAGTGGTGAACTTCGCCGCGTTCGAGCGGCAGGATCAGGCGCTCGGGAATGCTGCGACGCGATGCACGCGCGCCGATGTAATACAGCACGGCCGGCACGATCAGCCCGAGAATCCACGAGATGTCGGTGCCGCCGAGCGCATCGACGAGCGGCCCCGTGTAGATGTGCGTCGACATGAACGGCAGTTGCACGAGGATACCGACCACGTAGATCGTGATGGCCATCCCGTTCCAGCGTCCGTAGCGGCCGTCCGGATCGGACAGCGCCGGCACGTCGTAGCGCGAGCGCGTGAAGCAGTAGTAGTCGACGAGGTTGATCGCGCTCCACGGCGTGAAGAACGCGAGCAGGAACAGGATGAACGCGGTGAATTCCTTCAGGAACGAATGACGGCCGGCGAGCGCGATCAGCGTCGACACGCAGATCATCCCGACGATGTACACGAGGCGGCTCTTCGACGACACGGCGCCCTTGCCGCGAAAGCCGCTGACGATCGTCGCCATCGACATGAAGCTGCCGTACGCGTTGAGCGCCGTCACCGTCACCTTGCCTAACGCGATGCTGAAGTACAGCAGCGCCGCCACGGCGCCCGTCGAGCCGAGCCCGACGATATACGACACTTCGTGATGCGCGAACTGGCTGCCGGCCAGCGCGGCCGCGAAGACGCCGAACACCATCGCCGCCTGCGCGCCGATCACCGAGCCGAGCCCGACCGCGAGGAACGTCGCGACCGACGACGTCGAGCGTGGCAGGTAGCGCGAGTAATCGGCAACGTACGGGCCGAACGCGATCTGCCACGACGCGGACAGCGACATCGACAGCAGGAAGCTCGCGAGCGAGAAATGACGGTTCGCGAGCAGCGCGCCGACGTCGTGGTTCGCGAACAGCTGCGCGAACATGTAGACGAACGCGACGATGCCGACCACGCTCGCGATCCGGCCGACGAAGTGGATCGCGCGGTAGCCGAATACGGTCAGCACGACGATCACGGCCGCGAACAGCAGGATGCCGGCGGCGTCATCGACGTGCAGCAACTGCGCGACGGCCTGCCCGGCCAGCACCGAGCCGCTCGCGGAAAAGCCGATATACATCAGGCACACGAGCACGATCGGGATCATCGCGCCGTACACGCCGAACTGCACGCGGCTCGAGATCATCTGCGGCAGCCCGAGCTGCGGCCCCTGCGCGCCGTGCAGCGCCATCACGGCGCCGCCGACGAGCTGGCCGAGCAGCAGCGCGACCAGCGACCAGAACACGTCGCCTCCGAGCACGACCGCGAGCGCGCCCGTGACGATGGCCGTGATCTGCATGTTCGCCGACAGCCACAGCGTGAACTGGCTCAGCAGCCCGCCGTGGCGCTCGGCGTCGGGAATGAAGTCGATCGAGCGGACCTCGATCAGTCCGCCGGCCTTTCCACTCGAATTCGTTGACACGGGTCAATCTCCCCAATACTCAGGACCACACATGGTTTGAACGGGACAGGATGCAGCGAGCCGCCCTTTCGGCTCTGCGGATGCGGGGCGCCGTGGATCGCCGGCATGCGCCACGCACGCATGGTCTGCACGCTGGCGCGCAAGCGGCACGACGTGTGCCGACATTGCCAGCGGATGATCTTGTATATACAACTTGCGAGATATCGGTGATTACCCGGTATCGACCGATTTTCGAAATCGTCCGAACAATCGGTGCGGGGTCGGGCAATTTCGCCGCAAGCCGGACGTCGGAAAAATGAAAGGTCAGGCGCCGGCCGGCGGTGCCGGATCGGGCTCGGCCGTCATGCCGCCTGCGGGGAACAGGTTCAGCATGCGCCGCGCCGCTTCGATGTCGCGCGTGTGCAGCCACTCGTCGTAATCCTCGCTGCGCAGGATCACGACACCGCGCTTCTCGTCGGCGGGCCGATGCATTCGCGCGAACAGCGGATGATCGTCGGCGTTCACGGTGAGCATCGTCATGCCGATGCGGACGCGTCCGCCGCTGTCTTCGTGGTGACGCCAGAGACCGGCGACGCAATACGGCTGCCAGCCGTCGACGCCGATCCGGTGCCACACGTTGCGGCCGGTCTCGTAACACGGCTCGCAGATCCAGCGCACCGGAATCAGGCAGCGCTGGCCGTTGCGCCAGGCGTTCCCGTAGAGACGCGATGCGCCGACCGTTTCCGTGCGCGCGTTCACCGTATCGAGCTTCCTTCGTTTCCGGCCGTGCTCGTCGAGCCGCTCGGGCTGCATGAACTTCGGCCAGAAGCCGAACACGGCCGCCACGACCGCAAGGCCGTCGCCGTCGGCGCATGCAACGGGCGCCGCGTAGTCGGGATATACGTCGGATGCCCACGGGTCGCGGCGATACAGGTCGCCGATGCCGATCTTCAGTTCGCTGATGCCGGGGTCTTCGCCGGGAGCGCGGTAGTGAGTGCACACGGTTCGTGCCGACCATGGAGGCAATGCTTCCATCGTAGATCAGCGCGCATGCGGCAATGGCGTTATTGCTTGGTATGACGAAACAGTTTTACGGATCGCCGGCGTATCGAGATCCGGGCAGCGCATGCGGTCAGGCGCCCCGCCTCACCTGAAGCGTCAGGATTTCATCGCCGGCTTCATCGAGCCTGCCGGTCGGCATCCAGCCGAGATGTCGATAGAAACCGTGCGAGCGCGATGCGGGATCGGTCGAGCAGCCGAGAAACAGCGACGTGAAGCCGTTCGCCGCGAAATCGTCGATCACGCGCCGCAGCAGCCGCTTGCCGATCCCCGCCCCTTCGTACTCGGGCAGGATCGCGAGCACGACGATCTCGCCCGAAGCGGTAGCGCCGAAGCAGTAGCCGACCATGCGCCCGTCCGTGCAGCAGACATGGCCCGCGAACCGGCCGTCCCGGATCCCGTCGCCCCAGCTTTCGACGGTGATGCCGAGGTCGCGCAACTGCGCTTCGGTGAACGCGTTCTCGCGTGTCTTGCCGCGCAGTGCGATGCACGCGGCCGCGTCGCCGGGCACGGCCTTGCGCCAGATGAGGTCATCCATCGATCGATGTTTCCTTGGTGTGCCGCCGGCGCGACGCATACAGGCAGATCAGTTCCAGCGCGATCGTCGCGCCGGCCAACGACGTGATTTCAGCATGATCATACGGCGGCGACACCTCGACCACGTCCATGCCGACCAGGTTGATGCCGTCGAGGTGACGCAGGATCTCGAACGCCTGGTGGCTCGACAATCCGCCCGACACCGGCGTACCGGTGCCCGGCGCGAACGCCGGGTCGAGACAGTCGATGTCGAACGTCAGGTACACCGGATGATCGCCGACCCGCTCGCGAATCCGCGCGGCGACCGTGGCCGGCGTCGACGCATGCACGCGGCGCGCATCCTGGATGTCGAATCCCATCGGCTCGTCGTTGGTGGTCCGGATGCCGATCTGCGCCGATCGCGCGGGCACGACCCACCCTTCCCGCGCCGCGTGATAGAACATCGTCCCGTGATCGATGCGCTTCACGTCGCGGTCGGGCCAGGTGTCGGTGTGCGCATCGAAATGCACGAGCGACAGCGGGCCGTGCACCTTCGCATGCGCCTTCAGCAGCGGATACGTGATGAAGTGATCGCCGCCGAGCGTCAGCATCGCGCAGCCGCTCGCGAGGATCGCATCGGCATGCCGCTCGATCGCACCCGGCACCGATTCCGGCTGCCCGAGATCGAACGCGCAATCGCCGTAGTCGACCGCGGCCAGCACGTCGAACGGATCGAACGACCACGGCCATGGCCGCTCCCACGCGAGGCCCGTCGACGCGATCCGCAACCCGCGCGGGCCGAAGCGCGTGCCAGGCCGGTGCGACGCGGCGGCGTCGAACGGCACGCCGGTGATCGCGAGATCGACGCCGTCGAGATCGCGGCTGAAACGCCGCCGCATGAAGCTCGTCGCGCCCGCAAACGTCGGTTCGGCCTGGGTGCCGTGGAGGCTGTCGCGCGTAAACGCGAAATCGTTCTGGCTCATCGTCGGATTCCTGTCTGAAGGGGACACGGCCGCGCGGCTGGCGACCTCGTGCCCGATTCTGCCGCCACGGCATCCAACGAAAAATATGAACTAACATAAGCCGACTTCACGAAATGCGATGTATTGCCATGCTGACCCGGCTCCGAGACATGGATTTGCAGTTGCTGCGGCTGTTCCTGACGATCGCCGAGTGCGGCGGCTTCAGCGCCGCGCAGGGCACGCTCGGCATGGCGCCTTCGACCATCAGCACGCAGATGGCCAAGCTCGAGACGCGCCTCGGGTTCCGGCTGTGCGATCGCGGCAAGCGCGGCTTCCGGCTGACGCCGAAAGGCGAGCGCGTGCTGCAGTCGACGCGGCGGCTCCTGCAGGCGATGGACGTGTTCACGCGCGACACGCAGCACGTGTCGGGCACGTTGCTCGGCGAGCTGCGGGTGGGTTTGTCCGAACGGCTCGCGCCGGACGTCGTCGAATCGATCGCGGCGGCCGTCGGCCGTTTTCGCGAACAGGCGCCGGACGTGCTGATCGAGATGCTCGCGGTTCCGCCCGACGAACTGGAGCGCAGGCTGCTGAAAGGCGAACTGCAGCTCGCGATCGGCTATTTTTCCGGCCATCAGGCCGGCCTGCACTACGCGCCGCTGTTCGTCGAACATCAGTCGCTGCATTGCGGCGCACGCCATCCGCTGTTTGCGAAAAAAAGCGTGTCGGCGAGCGACATCGCGCGCGCGAGCAACGTCGCGCGGCTCTACAAGACGAACACGTCGGGTGCGGCGCTGCGCAACGCACAACCGACCGCGTTCTCCGAAAACGTCGACGCCGACGTGATCTTCATCCTGTCCGGCGCGCATGTCGGGTTCCTGCCCGACCACGTCGCGGCGCCGTGGATCGCTGCCGGGACGATGCGCCGGCTGCTTGCCAGCAAGCTGAGCCACACGGTCGAATTCCAGCTCGCGACGCCGCGGAACCGCGACGGCAGCGACGCGATGGACGCGTTCACCGCGGCGCTCGCCGAACAGTTCGGCGGGCTCGATGACTGGTCGGGCCGGTAACCGGCTACGCGAGGCAGCCCGCCGCGCGTCAGACGAGCCGGTCCGATGCGACGACGTGCACGCCCGGCCGCGCGTCGATCGCGGCATCGACCAGCGCCCGCGCGATCCGCGACGCCGGATTCACGCGCCACTTCGCCGGCAGCACCGGCCCGACCGCGTTCAACGCGAACACGAACAGCCGCTCGCCGAACCTGAATTCGTCACGACTGCCGCCGATCAGGCCCGGCCGCACATAGGTGAGCGACGCAAAGCCGACGCCGGCCAGCGCCTGCTCGACCTCGCCCTTCACGCGGTTGTAGAAGATGCGCGACGCGGCATCCGCGCCGAGTGCGGAATTCAGCACGTAGGTCGGCGTGCCGTGCCGGTGCGCGTGCCGCGCGACGGCCAGCGGATAATCGTGATCGACGCGCCGGAAGGCCGCCTGCGATCCGGCGGCCCGCATCGTCGTGCCGAGCGTGCAAATGACCGCATCGGCCTGCCACCAGTCGGCCGTGTCGGGCAACTGGTCGAAATCGACCTCCAGCGCGCGCATCTTCGGATGCGGGGACAGCGGCCGGCGCGCGAGGACGATGACCTGATCGACCCGCGAATCGGCAAGCGCGACTTCGAGGACGTGGCGCCCGACGAGTCCGGTCGCGCCGACGAGCAGCAGTTTCATGTCCGGTTCTTCCGTGTGAAGCCTGCGTTGGCGGGCCCGATGCGGCCCGGTTTCCGGCTATCGACATGATCCCCGGCCGGCCGCTCGCGCACAACCCGTCCGTTGTCTCCAAAAATTACCGATCGGGCGTCTTCCCTGTCCTGTCGCGCGCCACGACGCGGCCGACGCCGGCCCGATCGACAGCCGGCCTTCGGCGATCAGCGCCGGCGCGGAAGCCGGCATCGATGCATTCCGCATACCGACTGGATGCACACGACGCAAGCGTGAAAAAGCACGAACCGCCGATGCCCGCATGGCACACCGGCGGTTCCGTTTCAGGCGGCCCGCCTATCAGACATGCAACGCGTGCCCGAGCGCGCGCAATGCGGCCTCCTGCAGCGCCTCACCCAGCGTCGGATGCGCGTGGATCGTGCCGCCGATATCCTCCAGCCGCGCGCCCATCTCCAGCGACTGCGAGAACGCCGCGGCCAGTTCCGACACGCCGCGTCCGACGGCCTGCCAGCCGACGATCAGGTGATTGTCGCGTCGCGCGACGACGCGCACGAAGCCGTCGGTCGCCTGCAGCGTCATCGCGCGCCCGTTCGCCGCGAACGGGAACGATGCGCTCACGCAATCGACGCCGGCCGCATGCGCATCGTCCGGCGACCAGCCGGCCGTCACGATCTCGGGATCGGTGAAGCACACGGCCGGAATCGACGCCGGCACGAACTGGCGGCGCCGGCCGGCAATCAGCTCGGCCACCATCTCGCCTTGCGCCATCGCGCGATGCGCGAGCATCGGCTCGCCCGCGACGTCGCCGATCGCCCATACGTTGCGCATCGACGTCCGGCACGTGTCGTCGATCCGCAGCGCGAGGCCGTTGCGATCGAGCTGCAGCGTCTCCAGCCCGAATCCGTCGACGCGCGGCCGGCGGCCGACGGCCACCAGCACGCGATCGGCCGGCAGCGTCTGCTCGGCGCCGTCGGCGGCCTGCACGCGCACCGCGCCGTGCTCCGCCAGCCCGAGCACCTGGTGGCCAAGCCACAGCCGGACGCCGAGCCGCGCGAGTGAATCGGCAACCGGCCGCCCGAGTTCCGCATCGTATGCAGGCAGCACGCGCTCGGCCGCCTCGACGACGCTGACGTCGACACCGAGCTTGCGATAGACGGTCCCGAGTTCGAGCCCGATGTACCCGGCGCCGACGACGACCAGCCGCTTCGGCAACGTCGCGGGCGACAGCGCCTCGGTCGACGACACGACGTGCCCGCCGAACGGCATCGTCGGCAGCTCGACCGGCTCGGAACCCGTCGCGAGCAACAGGTGTTCGCAACCGATCCGCACCGAATGATTGCCGGTGACGACGTCGACGGTCTTGCCGTCGATCACGTGGGCGTCGCCGTGCAGCACGCGCACGCCGTTTTTCTTGAGCAGCGCGCCGACGCCGCGCGTCAGCCGGTCGACGATGCCGTCCTTCCACGCGACGCTTTTCGCGATGTCGAGCTCGGGCGTGCGCACGCGGATCCCGAGCGCGCCTTCGCCCGCCTGGCCGCACGCCTGTTCGAACGCATCGGCCACGTGGATCAGCGCCTTCGACGGAATGCAGCCGATGTTCAGGCACGTACCGCCGAGCCGGTCGCGCTCGACCAGCACGGTCGGAATGCCGAGCTGGCCGGCGCGGATCGCGGCGACGTAGCCGCCCGGGCCGCCGCCGACGACGAGCAGTGTGGTGTGTTCGTTCTTCATCGCGCTCACTCCACGAACAGCAGTGCCGGGCGTTCGAGCACCGCGCGCACGGCCTGGATGAATTCGGCCGCATCCGCGCCGTCGACGACGCGATGATCAAACGACGACGACAGGTTCATCAGCTTGCGCGCGACGACCGCCCCGTCGCGGATCATCGGCCGCTCGACGATCCGGTTCACGCCGACGATGCCGACTTCCGGGTGATTGATCACCGGGGTCGACACGATGCCGCCGAGCGCGCCGAGGCTCGAAATCGTGATCGTCGACCCGCTCAACTCGTCGCGCTGCGCGCGGTTCGCGCGCACGGCATCGGCGAGCCGCGCGATTTCCGCCGAGATCGACCACACGTCGCGCGCTTCGGCATGGCGCAGCACGGGCACCGTGAGCCCGCCGTCCGTCTGCGTCGCGACCCCCATGTGCACCGCGCCGTAACGCGTGACGACGCCTGCTTCGTCGTCGAAACGCGCGTTGATCTGCGGGAAATCGCGCAGCGCGATCACCATCGCGCGGATCAGCAGCGGCAGCGGCGTGAGCTTGCCGCGCGTGTCGCCGTAGCGTCGGTTCAGTTCCGTGCGCAACGACTCGAGCTCGGTGACGTCGATTTCCTCGACGTAGCTGAAGTGCGGGATGCGGCGTTTCGCTTCCTGCATCTTGCGCGCGATCGCGCGGCGCAAGCCGATCACCGGCACCTCGGTCTCGTCGTTGCGTTCGTCGTAGCCGTGCGCGTGCACCGGCCGCGCCGCGCCGCCGCCCGCATACGCATCGAGGTCCGCGTGCAGGATCCGCCCGGCTTCACCGGTGCCGCGCACATAGCGCAGCTCGATGCCCATGTCCCACGCGCGCTGACGCACGGCCGGCGACGCGAGCGGCCGTTCGCCCGGCGCGAGCGCCGCGCGCGGCTGCGCCGCCGGTGCGTCACGACGCGGCCGCGCCGGAGCGTCGCTCGCCGTCGGCCGTGCAGGCGGCTCGGCCGGCACGTCGACCGCCGGCTTCGCCGGCGCCGCCGCGACCGGTGCGGTTGCTACCTTTGTTTCCCGCACCGGTGCGCCGGCCTTCAGGTTACCGTCGCCTTCGACTTCGAGTCGAATCAGCTCGCTGCCGACCGCCATCATCTCGCCGATCCGGCCGCCCAGTTCGATCACCTTGCCCGTCACCGGCGACGGAATCTCGACCGCCGCCTTGTCGGTCATCACGTCGGCGAGCGGCTGGTCTTCCTTGATCGTCTGCCCGACTGCCACATGCCAGGCCACCAGCTCGACCTCGGCGATCCCTTCGCCGATATCCGGCATCTTGATGACATGAATCCCCATTTCACGCCTCCATCACGCGTCGCAACGCTTCACCGACCCGGGCCGGGCCCGGAAAGTACGCCCATTCCTGCGCATGCGGATACGGCGTATCCCAGCCCGTCGTGCGCTCGACCGGCGCTTCGAGGTGGTAGAAGCAGTGTTCCTGAACCAGCGAAACGAGTTCCGCGCCGAAGCCGCAGGTGCGCGTCGCCTCGTGCACCACGACGCAGCGCCCGGTCTTGCGGACCGACGCGACGATCGTGTCGAGATCGAGCGGCCACAGCGTGCGCAGGTCGATCACCTCCGCGTCGATGCCCGTCTCCTCGGCGGCGGCGAGCGATACGTGCACGGTCGTGCCGTACGTCAGCACCGTCACGTCGCTGCCGGGCCGCGCGATGGCGGCCGTGTCGAGCGGCACCGTGTAATAACCCTCGGGCACCGCGCTCGCCGGATGCTTGAGCCACGACGTGACCGGCCGTTCGTGATGGCCGTCGAACGGCCCGTTGTACAGCCGCTTCGGCTCGAGGAAGATCACCGGATCGTCGTTTTCGATCGACGCGATCAGCAGCCCTTTCGCGTCGTACGGATTCGACGGCATCACCGTGCGCAGCCCGCACACCTGCGTGAACATCGCCTCCGGGCTCTGGCTGTGCGTCTGGCCGCCGTAGATGCCGCCGCCGCACGGCATCCGGATCGTCATCGGCGCGGTGAACTGGCCGGCCGAGCGATAGCGCAGCCGCGCGCCTTCCGACACGATCTGGTCCGACGCCGGGTAGAAATAGTCGGCGAACTGGATCTCGCACACCGGGCGCAGCCCGTACGCGCCCATTCCGACCGCCGCGCCGACGATCCCGCCTTCGGAGATCGGCGCATCGAACACGCGCGACTTGCCGTATTTGTTCTGCAGTCCTTCGGTACAGCGGAACACCCCGCCAAAATAACCGACGTCCTGCCCGAACACGACCACGTCGCTGTCGCGGCCGAGCATCACGTCCATCGCGGAGCGCAGCGCCTGGATCATCGTCATCGGCTGCGTCGCCGTGTCTGTCTCATGTTGCGCCATGATCATGCTCCCAGTTCCTGGCGCTGGCGGCGCAGGTGCGCGGGCAGCTCCTTGTACACGTCGTCGAACATCGAGGCCGGCGACGGAATCCGGTCGTCGGCCAGCGTCCCGTATTGCTCCGCTTCCTTCTGCGCGGCAATCACCTCGGCCTCGAGTTCGGCCGTCAGCGCCTCGTGTGCGCTGTCCGACCAGATGCCCTTCGCGATCAGGTGACGCTTGAAACGCTCGATCGGGTCGCCGAGCGGGAAATGGGACCAGTCGTCGCTCGGCCGGTACTTGGTCGGATCGTCCGACGTCGAATGCGCGCCCGCGCGGTAGGTCACCCACTCGATCAGCGTCGGGCCGAGATTGCGGCGCGCGCGCTCGGCGGCCCAGCTCGACGCCGCGTAGATCGCGAGGAAGTCGTTGCCGTCGACCCGCAGCGACGCGATCCCGCAGCCGACGCCGCGCCCCGCGAAGGTCGTGCCTTCGCCGCCCGCGATCGCCTGGAACGTCGAGATCGCCCACTGGTTGTTGACGACGTTCAACACGACCGGCGCGCGGTACACGTGCGCGAACGTGAGCGCGGTATGGAAGTCGGCTTCGGCCGTCGCGCCGTCGCCGATCCACGCGGACGCGATCTTCGTGTCGCCCTTGATCGCCGACGCCATCGCCCAGCCGACCGCCTGGATGAACTGCGTCGCGAGGTTGCCGGAAATGGAGAAGAAGCCCGCTTCGCGGTCGGAATACATCACCGGAAGCTGGCGGCCTTTCAGCGGGTCGCCTTCGTTCGACATCAGCTGGCAGATCATCCGTTCGAGCGGCACGTCGCGCGCGATCAGGATGCTCTGCTGCCGGTAGGTCGGGAAGCACATGTCGCCGTCGCGCAGCGCCATCGCGTGCGCGGTGCCGATCGCCTCCTCGCCGAGGCTCAACATGTAGAAGGAGATTTTCTTCTGGCGCTGCGCGATCATCATGCGCGCGTCGAAAATGCGGGTCTTGAGCATCGCGCGCAGCCCGGCGATCAGTCGCGCGTCGTCGAGCTCCGGCGCCCACGGGCCGACGGCCTGGCCGCTGTCGTCGAGCACGCGCACGAGGCTGCGGGCGAGATTGGCGGTGTCCGCCGCGGCCACGTCGATCGGCGGGCGGCGGACCGCGCCGGCCGGCGATAGATGCAGATAGGAAAAATCCGTCTTGCAGCCCGGACGCCCGGTGGGCTCCGGCACATGCAGACGCAATGGCTCTGACAGGCTCATCGTGTCGTCTCCACGCTCGATTGTGTCTCACGCTGTTGGGAACGCGCGGCCGGTTGCCGGCCTGCGCGCGGGTTGGCGCGCGGATAAGCGCGTCAACCTTGGAAATCTATGCCTTGCGGCGCCGGGCGTCGATGTCCAAGCCGCTCGTTCGTCGTGAGCAGATTTGCCATGGCAGAGGTCCACGGCGCGCGTGGGGCGGGCGGAACCGGCGAAGGATGTGGTTGCTGCAGTGCAAGACCGCCGGGCCGGCCGCGATCGGGCATCGGGGGCGGACGAATCGGCCCGTCCCTCTCATGCGAGGGTACGAAGCAAAAGACCCCGCGACATCGTTGCGCTGCGCGGGGTCCTTTCAGGTTCGGGCGCTTCGGCGCCCGGTCGCCGGCTTGCGCCGGCGCGATCGATCACGCGTCGGGACGGAAAATGTCGAAGCGACTGTCGGGCTTTACGTGCACGTAGGCCGACGGACCGCCCGCACGAAGAATGATGCCGGCGCCAAACGTGTCGAAGATGCCGTCCTTCAGCAGGTCGTGGCGGATATGGACGGCGATGACTTCGCCCAGCACGAGCGTTGCCGGCGTTTCGACACCGTGATGGTCGCGCAGCCGAATCACGTCGGTCACCTTGCATTCGAAGTTGACGCCGCTTTCCGCGACGCGCGGCACGTTGACGAGGCGCGACGGCACCGCGGTCAAGCCGCCGAGTTCGAACTCGTTCACGTCGTACGGCACGGCGGCGCAGGTCTGGTTCATCCGCTCGGCGAGCTCGCGCGTCGCGAGGTTCCACACGAACTCGCCCGTCTCCTGCACGTTGCGCAGGCTGTCCTTGGCGCCGGTACTCGAAAAGCCGATGATCGGCGGGCGATAGTTGAACGCGTTGAAGAAGCTGTATGGCGCGAGGTTGAGTGTGCCGTCGCTGCCGCGAGAAGAGATCCAGCCGATCGGGCGCGGGCCCACGATCGCGTTCAACGGATCGTGCGGCAGGCCGTGGCCTTGCGACGGTTCGTAATAGTGATGGGTCGAGTCGGTCATGACGATGTTTTTGCGTGACGCAAACGATGTTGGAGGCGGTCGGCGGGACGCGTGTGCCGATGGCGACCCACGCGTCCGGTACGACGGGCGTCGCCAGTATCACATGACGCCGTTTTTGCCGCAGCGCAGCGGCAACGCCAATGAAGGCTTCGCGTGTCCCGGTGCCCGCGTTGTGCCGGCGCACGGCGTCGCGCTTCAGGCGTCCGGTTCGCCGGGACGCGTCAGATGGTCGATCAGCCACTGCGTCGCGGGTCCGCACGCACGATCGGCCCGCCTGATCAACGACAGGCCGTATCGAAACACCTCGCGATCCGACAACCGCACGACGGCCAGCCGGCCTTGTCGCAAGTCATCGTCGACCAAATGCATCGGCATCGAGCCCCAGCCGAGCCCCTCGAGCAACAAGCGATGCTTGGCGCCGAGGTCCGCAGTCTTCCATGTGCGGGTCGCATAAACGCCGAACGACTGCCCTTCGGTCAGTTTGCTGCGGTCCGTCAACACGAGTTGCGTATATTCGCGCGCCTCGGACAGAGCAACACGCCCGCGGCGCTGCGCGAGCGGATGCGTGGGCGCAGCGACCGTGACCAGCTCGATCGAGCCCATGGACGTTGCATCGATGGCATCAGGCCAGTTTTGCGCAGGCCCGCTGATGCCGAGGGCGCATCCGCCGTCGACCACCAGCTTCATCACCCCACCGAGCGCTTCGATGGTGAGGTTGAGCGCGACAGTCGGAAATTCGTCGGCGAACGCGCCCAACCCATCGACGAGTCTCGCCAGTGGAAACATCACGTCCACCGCCAGCGACAGTTCTGCTTCCACGCCTCCGCGCAACCCGGCGGTTTTGGCCAGCAACTGGCCTGCCAGCATGTCGAGCCGCCGGGCGTCGGCCAGGACGATTTCACCGGCCGCCGTCAACGTCGGCCGCCGCTTGCCACGTTCGAACAGCGGCACGCCGAGCAACGACTCGAGATTGGCGATCGCGTAACTGACGACGGATTGGGCGCGCTCGAGCCGCCGGGCCGCGCCGGAAAAACTGCCGGCTTCGACAACCGCGATGAACGCGCGCAATTGATCCAGATTGGGGCTTCGCTCCATGATCCATCAAGAAAATGGATTTTAACGATCCATTTTAGACGATTGTTTAGATTACAGCCTTCTCCTAAATTCCTGCTCAGCAGCGTTCGAAGCGCGCATGCCGGACATCCCGGATCGCGCCTCGGCGCCCTCGTGAACACCACAGGAAAATCGAATCATGACGCTCGACAGCTCCCTTCCCCGCCGTTCGGAAACGGCCGGCCCCACGTTGTTCGACCCACTCGAGCTCGGCCCGGTCACGCTCGGGAACCGCATCGTGATGGCACCGATGACGCGCAGCCGCGCCGGCGCCGGCGATGCGCCCGGCGCGATCAATGCCGTCTACTACGCCCAGCGCGCGTCCGCCGGCCTGATCGTTACGGAAGGCACGCAGATCTCCCCGCAGGGCAAGGGTTATCCGTCCACGCCGGGGATTTACAGCGATGCGCAAATCGCCGGCTGGAAGCGGGTGACCGATGCCGTGCATCGCGAAGGCGGCCGCATCTTTGTCCAGCTCGCGCACGTCGGGCGCATCGGCCACCCGGATCTGCAGCCCGACGGCGCACTACCCGTCGCGCCGTCGGCCATTCGACCGGACGGCCAGGCATTCACGCCGAGCGGCCCGCAACCGCATCCCGTGCCACGCGCGCTCGAGACGCACGAAATTCCCCGCATCGTCGAGCAATACGCGCAAGCGGCACATGCCGCGTTGCAGGCAGGCTTCGATGGTGTCGAAATTCACGCGGGAAACGGCTATCTGCTCGACCAGTTCCTGCGCGACGGCACGAACCGGCGCACGGACCCGTACGGCGGCACGATCGACAAGCGTATCCGGCTGCCGCTCGACGTCGTGCGCGCGGTCGGGCATGTCGTGGGCCCCGGTCGCGTGGGCGTCCGCATTTCTCCGGTCACGCCGTATTTCGGCGGCATCGCGGACAGCCACCCGCAGGCGCTGTTTGACCGGTTCGCCGACCGGCTCACCGGTCTCGCGGCCTACCTGCATGTCGTCGAAGGCATTCCCCAGGTGGCGGCCGATCAGACGCCGCCGTTCGACTATCGCGCATTGCGCCGTGCCTTCGGTGGACTCTACGTCGCTAACGGCGGCTACACGAAAGCGCGTGCGCAACAGGCACTGGACGAGGGCAGTGCCGATCTCGTGTCGTTCGGTTACCCGTTCATCGCGAACCCCGATCTGGTGACGCGCATTCGACACGATCGCCCGCTCGCGCAGGCCGACATGTCCACCGCTTACGGCGGCGGCGAGGCCGGCTATACCGACTATCCGGCGCTCGACGCATAAGCGGAAAGCCGCTCGACAGCACAAAGATCACCCGCCAGGATCAGCGATCCATCCACCCAATAATTACGGATTCCATATGATTAATTCGATCAATCGCACACTCTACCGGACGGCCGTGCAAACGCCCGTCGTCAACATCCTGCTCTCCGTGCTCGTACGGCTTCTCATCGCCGGCGTCTATCTCGGCGCGGGGATCAGCAAGGTCTTCAACTATGCGGGCACCCGGCTATACATGGAGCACATGGGCGTATCGGGCGCGCTGCTTCCGCTCGTGATCGTCGTCGAGGTCGCCGGCGGCCTGGCGCTGATCACGGGCTTCATGACACGGCTCGCGGCGCTCGGACTCGCGATCTTCTCGATCATCGCCGCGGCGATCTTCCACGGCGGCGGCGACCAGACTCAGCAGACGTTCTTCATGATGAACCTGTCGATGGCAGGCGGTCTGCTCGCACTCGTCCTGAACGGAGCCGGTCGTGTCGCGTTCGATCGCGCTCAACCGGACTGATCCGCCGGGCATCGGGCAACACGCCTCCACTGCGCGGCCGGAGCCGGCCCGCGCTTCATTCATCCCCGGGGGCGAGCCCCCCTTTGCAAGCGAGATTTTTTCATGAGCAGCATGCATGCCATCCAGATCGACCGTGTCGGCGATCCTTCCGTCCTCCGTCCGGTCGTGATCGAGCGTCCGACGCCTGCCGCCGACGAGGTTCTCGTGCGGGTCACGCGTGTCGGACTGAACTTCGCGGAAACGCTGCAACGCGCCGGCACCTATCCGGGTCCGGCGCTGACGCTGCCGGCAGTGCCGGGCTCGGAAGTCGTCGGCACCGTCGCTGCCGTGGGCGCGGATGTCCGGAATATCCAGATCGGCGCGCGTGTCGCGGCGCCGCTGTTCGGCGCGATGCGCGCGACCGGGGGCTACGCCGAATACGTGACGCTCGGCGCCGCGCTGATTACCGCGATTCCCGACGAAGTCTCCGACGACGACGCGGTCGCCGTGATGCTGCAGGGGCTGGTGGCCCGCGTGCTGCTGCGCGAGACGCCCGTGGCCGCACGCACGGTCGCGATCACCGCCGCAGCCGGCGGCGTCGGTTCACTGCTGATCCAGCTGGCGAGACTCGACGGAGCACGCTCGATCGTGGGCCTCGCGGGTTCAACGGACAAGTTGCGGGCAGTACGCGCGCTCGGCGCAGATCAAGCCATCAGCTATCGCGACGGCGACTGGGCCGACGGGTTGCGCACGGCGCTCGGCGGCACCGGACCCGACGTCGTGTTCGATTCGATTGGCGGAACGGTGGCCCGCACGCTTGCATCCGGCCTCGCGACATACGGCCGCTTCGTCAGCTATGGCGCGGCCAGCGGCCAGTTGCTCACGGTCGACGAAACCCTGATGAATATACTGATCTTCGGCTGCCGTTCGCTGTCCGGCTTCGCGCTTCATGCGTTCCTCACCAACGACGTCGTGCACAGGGCCCTCGTTGAACTGTTCGGCTTGCTGGCAACCGGCAAGCTGAAACCGCTGATCGGCGGCAGCTATGGATTCGACGCGATCGCCGACGCGCATCGGGCACTCGAAAGCGGTCAAACGACCGGCAAGCTGATATTGCGCGTCGAATGAGTAGGTGATGCACCGCGGCCGACCTGTGCCGGGATATCGCGCTCGCATCATCGGAAACGAGCCATGCGAACGGGCAGGTCTCGGATGGCCGGGGATCTGCCAACGCTTCACCAGCGGCAACATCCGTCCCCGACACCGCGGCCTCCGACGAATGGCCACGCCGCACAAACAAAAAACCCGCGAGCGCTTCAATTCTCGCGGGGTTTTTTCAGACCTTCATCGAAACGCATCGAAGCGATCGTGGTGCCGGGGACCGGACTCGAACCGGCAAGCCAGTTAAGGCGGCGGATTTTCGTCACACTGCTTCTTTCAAAGCCGGCGTCGCGTAAGCGAAGCCGTTCGTGCGCTGGACTATGCCTTCACCGTCGCGCGCGGGCGTGACCGCTGCCCGTGCGCCTTAGGCGCCCCCCGTCTAGTCTCTACACCTTCCTCGCGGATGCCGCGAGGCTTGGCTCGGCGTTGCCTCGATGCGCGCATCAGGGGTTTCGCCGAATTTGAAGGGTTCTGCACCGACCGTTTCCGGCCGGGCACTCAATCGTTTAAGTCCGCTATGTTTACCAATTTCATCACCCCGGCAAGAGGGCGGACGCGATTCTACCATTGCTTGCGCATGCGTTCCCTTATTCTGCCGCACCGCATCGCGACACCGGCCGCCGTCGCGCGGATGCACTCCCGCCCGCTCGCCGTCGCTACGACAGGGCCGCCGGTTTCGTCGCGCGCCGCGCCCTCCCCGCTACAATCAAGCCCGCGTCGTCCGACGGCCCCAACCGTCTGACGTTTGTATCGTGCTTTTTTGCGAAACAAGCGTCGCGTGCGTCATCGCGAAGTCACAAACGTTTTCGATAATTCCCTCGCCGAAAACGTTTACATCGCGTTATTTCATGACCTCGACCATCAAGGACGTCGCTGCCCTCGCGGGCTTCTCGATCGCCACCGTCTCGCGCGCGATCAACGCCCCGCATACCGTCAGCCCCGCCACGCTGCAGACGATCCGCACCGCGATCGATACGCTGCAGTTCCGCCCGAGCCCGCTCGGCCGGCAACTGCGCGGCGAACGCACGCGACTCGTCGGCGTCGTCGTGCCGACGCTGTCGAACCCCGTGTTCGCCGACTGCCTGCAAGGCATCGACGCGCTCGCGACCGCGGCCGGCTTCAAGCTGATCGTGATGACGACCGAGTACGACGCCGCGCGCGAACGCCACGCGATCGAGACACTGCGCGAGCAGCGCGTCGAAGGGCTGATCCTCACCGTCGCCGACGCGGACACGCACCCGCTGCTCGACATGCTCGACCGCGACGGCCCGCACTACGTGCTGATGCACAACGACACGCAACGCCGCCCGTCGGTGTCGGTCGACAACCGCCGTGCCGCCTACGACGGCGTGCGGCTGCTGATCGCGCGCGGCCACCGCCGCGTGCTGATGCTGGCCGGTTCGCTCGCCGCGTCGGATCGCGCGCGCCAGCGTCATCTCGGCTATGCGCAGGCCCTCCAGGAAAGTGGCATGGCCACGCTGCCGCCGATCGAGGTCGACTTCAACGCACCCGAGCTGCCCGAAGCCGTGCTCGCGCATCTCACCGCGCACGCCACGCGCCCGACCGCCCTCTTCTGCAGCAACGACCTGCTCGCGATGGTCGTGATGCGCGGCCTGCGCCGCGCCGGCTTCTCGATTCCCGACGACCTGTCGGTACTCGGCTTCGACGGGATCGCGATCGGCGAACTGCTCGCGCCGCCGCTCGCGAGCGTGGCGACGCCGAACCGCGACATCGGCCGCCACGCGTGGCGGCGTCTCGTCGAATGCATCGGCGGCGCGACGCTCGAGCGCACGTCGCTGATCCTGCCGCATGCGGTGCGCGACGGCGCGACGGTCGCACCGCCGTCCATCGATCTGCAACGGCGCCAGGCCTGAACGCAGGCTGCCCCCGACAACCCCACCACCCCAGCGCACCACCCACTCGCCCGGAGACCCACCGTGTCCTTTCGCCTGACCTCGCTGCTGCGCGCGCTTGCCGCGCCGCTCGCCCTTGCCGCGCTCGTCGCCGGCGCGCCCGCCGCCCACGCCGACGAAACGGCGATCTGCTACAACTGCCCGCCCGAATGGGCCGACTGGGCCGCGCAGATCGCGGCGATCAAGCAGAAGACCGGCATCCGCGTGCCGTTCGACAACAAGAATTCGGGCCAGTCGATCGCGCAGCTGATCGCCGAACAGAAGAGCCCGGTCGCCGACGTCGTCTACCTCGGCGTGTCGTCGGCCTTCCAGGCGAAGGACAAGGGCGTGATCGCGCCGTACAAGCCCGCGCACTGGAACGACATTCCCGCGAACCTGAAGGATCCGCAAGGCTACTGGTTCGCGATCCACTCGGGCACGCTCGGCTTCTTCGTGAACAAGGACGCGCTCGACGGCAAGCCGGTGCCGCGTTCGTGGGCCGATCTGCTGAAACCCGAATACAAGGGCATGGTCGGTTATCTCGATCCGTCGAGCGCCTTCGTCGGTTATGCCGGCGCGGTCGCCGTCAACCAGGCGTTGGGCGGCAGCCTCGACAACTTCAAGCCGGCCCTCGACTGGTTCCGCAAGCTGAAGGCGAACGCGCCGATCGTGCCGAAACAGACTGCGTATGCACGCGTGCTGTCCGGCGAGATTCCGATCCTGCTCGACTACGACTTCGATGCGTATCGTGCGAAGTACAAGGACAGCGCGAACGTCGAGTTCGTGATTCCGAAGGAAGGCACGATCGCCGTGCCGTACGTGATGAGCCTCGTGAAGGGTGCGCCGCACGACGCGAACGGCAAGAAGGTGCTCGACTTCGTGCTGTCGGACGAAGGCCAGAAGCTGTGGGCCAACGCCTACCTGCGCCCGGTACGCGCGCAGGCGCTCGGCGCCGACGTCGCCGCGAAGTTCCTGCCGGCGAGCGAGTACGCACGCGCGAAATCGGTCGACTTCGGCAAGATGGCGGCCGGCCAGCAGGCGTTCGGCCAGCAGTACCTGCAGGTGATGCAGTAAGCGGCAGGACACAATCGATGCTCGACCTGACTTTTCCGCTGCGCTGGCGCGTCGCGCTCGTCGCGCCGGCGCTGGCGGTGTTCGCCGCGTTCTGGCTGCTGCCGATGGCGGCGCTCGTGCAGGTATCCGCCGACGGCGCGTTCCTGTCGCACTACGCGGCGCTGCTCGGCAATGCGCGTTACATGAAGAGCCTCGGCGAGACGGTCGCGCTATCCGCGGGCGTCACGCTCGCGACGCTCGCGCTGTCGACGATCTCGGGCCTCCTGCTCGCGCGCCGCGAGTTCGCGGGCAAGCGCGTGCTGCTCGCGCTGCTCACGTTTCCGCTCGCGTTCCCGGGCGTCGTCGTCGGCTTCATGGTGATCATGCTCGCCGGCCGCCAGGGGCTGATCGGCATGCTGTCGGCAAAGCTCACCGGCGACAAATGGGTATTCGCGTACTCGGTCGCGGGCCTGTTCGTCGGCTACCTGTACTTCTCGATTCCGCGCGTGATCGTCACCGTGATCGCGGCCGCGTCGAAGCTCGATGCGTCGCTCGAGGAAGCCGCGCGTTCGCTCGGCGCGTCGCCGTGGCGCATCTTCGTCGACATCGTGCTGCCCGCGCTCGCGCCCGGGCTGATCGCGGCCGGCGCGATCTGCTTCGCGACCGCGATGGGCGCCTTCGGCACCGCCTTCACGCTCGCCACCGACCTGAACGTGCTGCCGATGACGATCTATACCGAATTCACGCTGAACGCGAACATCGCGACGGCGGCCGGCCTGTCGATCGTGCTCGGCATCGTCACCTGGGCCGTGCTCGCGCTCGCGCGCCGTTTCACCGGCCACACCGCCGCCGCCGCGGCCTGAGGATTCCCGCATGCAATCGCTTTCCAGCTCCTCCGCGCCGTCACCGGCGCCCGCTCCCGCGCAGGCGAACGGCGTCGCGCGACGCGCGCCGCACGTCACGGCCGCGCGCGCGATCGCCGCGCTGCAATGGGGCGTCACGCTGCTACTGTGCGCGTTCCTGATCGTGCCCGTCGTGATGTCCGTGCTCGCGGGCCTGACCGTCAACTATTTCCGCGGCCTGTCGAGCGGCCTCACGCTGCGCTGGCTCGAACAGGTGTGGCAGCAGTATCACGGCTCGGTCGCGCTGTCGCTCGAAGTCGCGTTCGCGACGCTCGCGATCGTGCTCGTCGCCGGCGTGCCGGCCGGCTATGCGCTCGCGCGCAGCAAGAGCCGCGTCGCGCGCGCGATCGAGGAGGCGCTCGTGCTGCCGGTCGCGCTGCCCGGGCTCGCGTCGGCACTCGCGCTGCTGGTGGTGTACGGCGGCTTCACCGCGTTCCGGATGAGCCTGTGGTTCATCGTCGTCGGCCACGTCGTGTTCACGCTGCCGTTCATGGTGCGCGCGGTGGCCGCCGTCGCGGCCGGCGCCGACCTGCGCACGCTCGAGGAAGGCGCGGCGAGCCTCGGCGCGTCGTTCGTCACGCGCTTCGTCACGATCGTGCTGCCGAACCTGCGCCCCGGCATCGTCGCGGGCGCGCTCGCGGTGCTCACGCTGTCGATCGGCGAATTCAACCTCACGTGGATGCTGCACACGCCCGACACCAAGACACTGCCGGTCGGGCTCGCCGATACCTATGCGTCGCTGCGCCTCGAAGTCGGCAGCGCGTACACGATCCTGTTCCTGCTGATGACGCTGCCGCTCCTCGTCGCGATGCAGTGGCTCGGCGTCGATCCGTCCGGCACGCGTGCGCTCAAGCAGCGCCCGCGCTGAATTTTTCGCTGATATGAAACTCGATTCCACTCCCATCACGCTGACCCATTGCGCGAAGACGTTCCGCGGCACGCGCGTACTCGAACCGCTCGACCTGTCCATCGGCGCGGGCGAGACACTCGTGCTGCTCGGGCCGTCAGGCTGCGGCAAGACGACCACGCTGCGCCTGATCGCGGGCCTCGACACGCCGGACGCCGGCGGCACGATCGCGTTCGGCAACGACGACGTCACCGCGCTGCCGATCGAGCGTCGGCAGGTCGGCATGGTGTTCCAGAACTATGCGCTGTTTCCGAACCTGACGGTGCGCGGCAACGTCGGCTACGGGCTGAAGATCCGCAAGACCGAGCCGCGCGCGCTGCGTGAACGCGTCGACGAACTGCTCGCGATGATGCGGCTCGACGCGCATGCGGACAAGCCGGTCGACCAGCTGTCGGGCGGCCAGCGCCAGCGCGTCGCGCTGGCCCGCGCGCTCGCGGTGCGGCCGCGCGTGCTGCTGCTCGACGAACCGCTGACCGCGCTCGACGCGAAACTGCGCGACGTGCTGCGCCGCGAGATGAACACGCTGCTGCGCGAGCTCGGCGTGACGACCGTCTACGTGACGCACGACCAGGCCGAGGCGATGGAACTCGGCGACCGGATCGTCGTGATGGGCGCGGGCCGCATCGAGCAGATCGGCACGCCGCGCGACATTTACTACCACCCGGCGAACCGCACCGTCGCACAGTTCATCGGCACGCTGAACCGGCTCGCCGGGCAATGGCGCGACGGCGCGCTGGTGACGACGGGCGGCGCGATCGCGACGCCGCACGCCGCCGACGAATGGTTCTTCCGCCCGGAGGACGCGCAGCTCGCCGATCCCGCGCATGCGCCGCTGCGCGGCGCGGTCGGCGCGTGCGCGTTCCTCGGCGAGCGCACGCGGCTCACGATCGAACGCGCGGCACCCGATGCGCTCGTGATCGACGTGCCGGGCCGCATCGCGCTCGCACGCGGCACGGCGGTCGGCCTCACGATCGCACCGGAAGGCCTGATCGCGCTCGGCGCGTGACCCGTCGTTCGGGCATCATTCCTGCAGCCCCCACCGCGGTGCACGACAGCGCCGCGACAACAAACAGACGATTCCGAGGAACGACGATGCTGCTTGCTCAAATCAGCGATCTCCACATCAAGCGTCCGGGCCAGCTCGCGTACCGGCGCGTCGACACGGCGGCCGCGCTTGCGCGCTGCATCGCGAAGCTGAACGCGCTCGAGCCGCGTCCCGACGCCGTGCTCGTCACCGGCGACCTGACCGACTTCGGCCACGACGAAGAGTACGGCAACCTGCGTGGGCTGCTCGCGGCGCTCGAGATTCCGTACTACCTGATGATCGGCAACCACGACGACCGCGCCGGGCTGCGCCGTGCGTTTGCCGCGCGCGCCGAATTGCAGGACGGCGCATTCGTGCAGTACGCGCTCGACGTCGGCGCGGTGCGCGTGCTCGCGCTCGATTCGCAGGTGCCCGGCGCGAGTCACGGCGATCTGTGCGACGCACGGCTCGCGTGGCTCGCCGCGCAGCTCGACGCCGCACGCGACCGGCCGGTGATCGTCGCGCTGCATCACCCGCCGTTCGTGGCGGGCATCGGCCATATGGACAAGCTGCGCCTCGCGCCGGCCGCTGCCGCGAAACTCGACGCGCTGCTGCGCGGTCATCCGAACGTCGAGCGGGTGCTGTGCGGCCACGTGCACCGCACGATGTTCACGCGCTTCGGCGGCACGCTCGCGGCGGCGGTGCCGTCGCCCGCGCATCAGGTGGCGTTCGACCTGCGGGCCGACGCGCCGTCCGCGTTCCGGCTCGAACCGCCGGCGTTCGCGGTCCATCGTTATGCGCCCGATACGGGGATGACGTCGCATCACGTGTACGTCGACGAAGGCGCCGGCCCGTATCCGTTCTACGAACCGACGGGCGAACTGGTCGACTGACGGCTTGCGGCACGCACGGCGGCGGGCGGCGGCCGGTTCGCCGCCTGCCCGGCAGGATTCGCGTCGCTCCGGTATGATCGGCAGCCTCGACCGGCGCTCGGCCCGCCTGTGCACCCGACGCTCGCCACGCCGTCCAACTCCGTCCGCGCAGCCATGTCCACCGCCTCCACCGACCGTCCGACCGACACCGCCTCGCCCCACTACTCGCGCAGCCTGCTGTTGCTGCTCGCGACGATCGCGGGCGTATCGGTCGCGAACATCTACTACAACCAGCCGCTGCTCGACAGCTTCCGCTCGACTTTTCCCGACGGCGCGTCATGGATCGGCGCGGTGCCGACCGCGACGCAGCTCGGTTATGCGGCCGGCATGTTCCTGCTCGCGCCGCTCGGCGACCGGTTCGACCGCCGCGGGCTGATCCTGATGCAGATCGCCGGCCTGTCGGTCGCGCTGATCGTGGCGGCCACCGCGCCGTCGCTGGCCGTACTCGCCGTCGCGAGCCTCGCGATCGGCGTCCTCGCGACCATCGCGCAGCAGGCCGTGCCGTTCGCCGCCGAAATCGCGCCGCCCGCCGAACGCGGGCATGCAGTCGGCACCGTGATGAGCGGCCTGCTGCTCGGCATCCTGCTCGCGCGCACGGCCGCCGGTTTCGTCGCCGAGTATTTCGGCTGGCGCGCGGTGTTCGCCGCGTCGGTCGCGGCACTCGTCGTGCTCGCCGCCGTGATCGTGATGCGGCTGCCGCGCAGTTCGCCGACGTCGACGCTGTCGTACGGCAAGCTGCTCGGCTCGATGTGGCATCTGGCCGTCGAACTGCGCGGGCTGCGCGAGGCGTCGCTGACGGGCGCCGCGCTGTTCGCGGCGTTCAGCGCGTTCTGGCCCGTGCTGACGCTGCTGCTCGCCGGCGCGCCGTTCCATCTCGGCCCGCAGGCTGCCGGCCTGTTCGGGATCGTCGGGGCGGCCGGCGCGCTCGCGGCGCCGTACGCCGGCCGCTTCGCGGACACGCGCGGCCCGCGCGCGATCATCTCGCTCGCGATCGCGCTGTTGGCGTTGTCATTCGTGATTTTTGCGGTGTCGGGTTCGAGCCTCGCCGGACTCGTGATCGGCGTGATCGTGCTGGATGTCGGCGTACAGGCCGCGCAGATCTCCAACCAGTCGCGCATCTACGCGCTGAAGCCCGACGCGCGCAGCCGCGTGAACACGGTGTACATGGTGTGTTACTTCATCGGCGGCGCGCTCGGCTCGTCGGCCGGGGTTGCCGCATGGCATGCGTTCGGCTGGACCGGCATGTGCGCGACGGGGCTGCTGTTCGCCGCGCTCGCGGGCTGGTCCCACCATCGCGGCGGCCGGCACGGCTGAGCGCGGCCGGCCACCGTGGTGTCACGCGTCGGCGCGCGGCACGGCCGGTTCGTCGACGGGCGGCGGCGCGAACGCCGGTGCCGGGTCGATCACCGCGGCGGGATCCATCACGGCAGCCGGCGCCGGCACCGCGAGCGGAACGGCGGAAGGCGCGAGGATCGGCGCCGCTTCGGGAATCGCGATCTGCTCGGGGGCGGCATCGGCCGCCGCCGCCG
This sequence comes from Burkholderia sp. L-4, assembly GCF_056856535.1. NCBI lineage: Bacteria > Pseudomonadati > Pseudomonadota > Betaproteobacteria > Burkholderiales > Burkholderiaceae > Burkholderia > Burkholderia sp. L-4. The sequence goes on along the minus strand of NZ_JBXEOX010000001.1, from coordinate 1,322,814 downwards.
GCGCGTGCTCGGCCGCCACGGCCGCCGAACCGTCGGCCGCCGCCCGTGCCGCCGGCCGACGCGCCGGATCGAACACGAACGACAGCGCGACACTGCCGAGGATCGCGACGGTCGCGACCACGGTCGCCATCGTCACCGGCTCGCCGAGCAGCAGCGCACCGAGCGCGACCGCGACGATCGGGTTCACGTACATGCAGCTGCTCGCGATGATCGGGCTCGTATGGCGGATCAGATAGCCGTACGCGACATACGCGGCCATCGTGCAGAACACCATCAGGTACAGGAACGCGAACACCGGCCCCACCATCACCTGTTCGATGCGTTCGCCGATCAGCCAGGCGACGAGCGTCGAAATCAGGCCGCCGAGGCCGATCTGCAGCGACGTCGACAGGAACAGGTCCGACGGCAGCCTGAGCCGCGTCGCGAGGTGCGCGCCGCCCGCCCAGAACAGCGCGCCGGCCAGCACGCAGATCGTGCCCAGTGCCGAATTCCGGGCCGCCGCGCCACCCGAGTTCAGCACGACGATACCGACCATCCCGAGCGCGACGGCCGCCCACTCGCCCTTCGTCACGGGCCGCCCGGCCACCGCCGCGATCACCGTCGCGAACAGCGGCACGGTCGCCACCATCACCGCGGCCGAGCCGCTGCTGACCGAGCTGATCCCCAGCGCGATCGTGCCGGACGACAGCGCGACGAGCATCGTGCCGACAATCCCCGCGTTGCGAATTTCGAGCAGCGTCGGCCATTCGGGCTTGCGTCGCAGCGCGAAAATGAACAGGCCGATCCCGCCGAGCAGGTTGCGCAGCCCCGACAGCAGCAGCGGCGGGAACGACTGCAGCGCGAAATGCAGGCCGCTGTAGGTTGAACCCCAGACGAAATAGATGAACACGAGCGCCAGCGCGACCCGGCCGCCGCGGCTTTGCGGCAGGCGGATCCGGAACGAAAAGCGCGCGAGGAAATCGAGCAGGCGGTCGAGCGGCGTCATCGTGCAGCCCGCCCGCACGTCACGCCGCGTGCCCCGCTGAAAGACGCCGGCCATGCCGGCAAACGGTCCTGGCGGGACCGGAAAGGCAGAGCGAACGTGCGGAACGACATGGCAGTGCGAACGGCGACGAAAGAGAACCGGCGAGCGGCGGCAGAGGGACAAAAAAAACGTGCGCACCCGCTTCGGCTGCACACGCTCGGCATTATGGCATCAAGGATTCGAAAGCATCGTCAGACCTGTCTGAAAGCATAAAGACTGACGTTTCGGCGCGACATTTTTCGGCCCGCACGCGGATGAAATCCGGGGCCGGATGAGCGGAACGCGCGCGGAACCGGCGCCGATAACGCGCGCGCACCCGCGCAATCCGGGGCCGTCGAATCCGGCGTCGGCCAAACGGCCCGCCGTGCGCGCCGGTCCGTCCGTCGCGCCGGTCGTGACGGACGACGGGTGGGCTCGACGCGTTCGTGAACAGGGCCGCTGCGGTCGGCCCGCCTGTCGATCTTCAGGTGCGCGAATCCGCGTGCCGGACGCGCGCGCCCCGCGCGCCGCTCACGATCCGCCGAACCAGTTGTAGCCCTGATCGACCCAGTAGCCGCCCGGGAACGTATCGGTCACGAAGATTTCCATGATGTGCTTCGGATTCTTGTAACCGAGCTTGGTCGGCATCCGCAGCTTCATCGGGAAGCCGTACTCCGGCGGCAACTGGCGGCCGTCGTACTCGAGCGCGAGCAGCGTCTGCGGATGCAGCGCGGTCGGCATGTCGATGCTTTCGTAATAATCGTCCGCGCACTTGAAGCCGACGTATTTCGCCCGCGTGTCGGCGCCGGCGCGCGCGAGGAACGCGCCGAACGGCGTGCCGCCCCAGCGGCCGATCGCACTCCACCCTTCGACGCAGATGTGCCGCGTGATCTGTTCCGCATGCGGCAGCGCGCGCAGCTCGTCGAGCGTCCACACGCGCTTGCCCGTCACGCGGCCGGACAGCACGAGGCGATACGTCGACGCATCGACATGCCGCACTTCGTCGATCCCGTAGTACGCGTTGAATGGGAACGGACGCGTGATGTCGGCCTCGGTGTAGGTCGGCGCGAGCCGGTCGGGGTTGAACAACCAAGCCTGCACGCGATCGTTCATGCGCGACACCTTCTCGAGGAACGTGTTGACCGACGCGTCGTCCTGCAACGTGCAGCCGGTCAGCATCGCGAGGCCGCCGAGCGTCAGGACGCGCCGGTTGAAGAGCCGCCGCGACGGCATCTCGAGCTCGCGGCGCACGTCGAGTTCGAGCGACTTGCGATCGAGCGTCCAGCGCGGCTCGTCGCGGCTTTTTTCGGATTCCGACATGATGATTTCCTTCGCCCGCGGTGGGCAGGTCAGCGGCCGCGCAGCATCGCGAGCAGCGAGCGCGGCACCAGCAGCGCCATCGCGACATGGACGACAAAGAAGGCGACCAGCAGCGACATCGCCCAGAAATGCACGACGCGTGCGTTGTCGTAGCCGCCGAACAGTTCGCGCAGCAGCGGAAACTGGACGGACTTCCAGATCGTGAGCCCCGACAGCACCAGCACGACGAGATCGACGATCGCGGTCAGGTACGCGGCACGCTGCACCGCGTTGTAGACGCTCAGGTCGTCGTGCGCGAGCCGCCCGCCGAGCGCGGCGCGGATGTCGCGCCATACGGATGCCGGCGTGACGGGCAGCAGCTTGCGCGCGAAGCGCCCCGTCGCGATCGACATCGCGAGGTAGAACAGCCCGTTGGCGACCAGCAGCCACATCGCCGCGAAATGCCATTGCAGCGCGCCGCCGAGCCAGCCGCCGAGCGTGATGCCGTGCGCGAACGTGAATGACGGATAGATCGGCGACGCGTCGTAGATGCGCCAGCCCGACAGCGCCATCAGGATCGCCGCGAGCGCGTTGAGCCAGTGGCTCACGCGCACCCACGGCGGATGAATCGTGGGCGCGGGCGGCGGCGTGCTCGTGCGATCCGTGACAGGAACCGTTTGCATGATGAAGACTCCCGGATTGAGGCGTCGGGGCGGGACGCGATGCGTGCTGCCGGTCGCGCCCCGTGCATTCGTCAGTTCGACGGGCTCATGGCGTCCTTCTTCATCGCGTCGCCCTTGGACATCGCGTCGTGGCCCATCGCGTCCTTCTTCATCGCGTCCTTCTTCATCGCGTCGTGCTTCATGCCGTCCTTCTTCATGCCGTCCTTCTTCATCGCGCCGTCCTTGGCCATCGCGTCGTGGCCCATCGCGTCCTTCGACATCGACATGCCGTCCTTCGACATCGCATCGTTCTGCGCATATGCGCCCGTTGCGATCGTGGCAAGCGCGGCGACACAGGCAACCAGGAATACGTTTTTCATGACATCTCTCCACTACATGGGTTTAGGAGCCGAATAGACGGAGCACACCGCCGGAAATGACAGCGATGTCAAAAAAAATTCTAGACGCCGAAAATGAAGACGCGAATGCTGCACCGCTCGGCCCTGGGCGGCCCCACCGGGAAGCCGTCCGGCGGCCGCGATTGCTGCGGCGCACCCCGCCCGGTCCGGCCGCGGCGATCAAGCGATCGCCCGGCGGCATCCGCTCCGCTCCCGGTTGAAACCGCCGCCAAGCCGGTGTATCGTGTGCCCTTGCTAACGCGGGGGTCCTGCAATGCGCCCGGTCAAACAACCGGCATTGCGGGTGAGAAATACCCTTTGAACCTGATCTGGATAATGCCAGCGCAGGGAAGCGTACGGATTTCGCCGCCATCCCTCTGACGAAACCCGCCGCCTCACGAATCTCGTCTCCTGCTTAGCTCGCGCCCCACAATTGCTTTGCATGGGGCCCGAGTAAGCGCCGAAGCGCCGACTCGGGCCGACACAGGAGATCGAATGAACGCCAATCCGAAGTTTCTGTCCGCCGACGCCCACGTCGACGCGGCTGCCGTCGCGCCGCTGCCGAATTCGCGCAAGGTCTACGTCACCGGCTCGCAGCCCGACATCCGCGTGCCGATGCGCGAAATCACGCAGGCCGACACGCCGACCGGCTTCGGCGGCGAAAAGAATCCGCCGATCTACGTGTACGACACGTCGGGCCCCTACACCGATCCGGACGCGAAGATCGACATCCGTGCGGGCCTGCCCGCGCTGCGCCAACGCTGGATCGAGGCACGCGGCGACACCGACGTGCTCTCCGGCCTGTCGAGCCAGTACGGCCTCGAGCGCGCGGCCGATCCGGCCACGGCCGACCTGCGTTTCCCCGGCCTGCACCGCAACCCGCGTCGCGCCCAGGCCGGCAAGAACGTCACGCAGATGCACTACGCGCGCCAGGGCATCATCACGCCGGAAATGGAGTACATCGCGATCCGCGAGAACCAGCGCCGCGCCGAATACATCGAGAGCCTGAAGTCGAGCGGCCCGAACGGCGCGAAGCTCGCCGCGATGATGGGCCGCCAGCACCCGGGCCAGGCATTCGGCGCCGCGGCCTTCGGCGCGAATGCGCTGGCCGAGATCACGCCGGAATTCGTGCGCGACGAAGTCGCACGCGGCCGCGCGATCATCCCCGCGAACATCAACCACCCGGAATCCGAGCCGATGATCATCGGCCGCAACTTCCTCGTGAAGATCAACGCGAACATCGGCAACTCGGCCGTCACGTCGTCGATCGGCGAGGAAGTCGACAAGATGACGTGGGCGATCCGCTGGGGCGGCGACACGGTGATGGACCTGTCGACCGGCAAGCACATCCATGAAACGCGCGAGTGGATCATCCGCAACAGCCCGGTGCCGATCGGCACGGTGCCGATCTACCAGGCGCTCGAGAAGGTCAACGGCAAGGCCGAGGACCTCACGTGGGAAATCTTCCGCGACACGCTGATCGAGCAGGCCGAGCAAGGCGTCGACTACTTCACGATCCACGCCGGCGTGCGCCTGCAGTACGTGCCGCTCACCGCGAACCGGATGACGGGCATCGTGTCGCGCGGCGGCTCGATCATGGCGAAGTGGTGCCTCGCGCATCACAAGGAAAGCTTCCTGTACGAACACTTCGAAGAGATCTGCGAGATCATGAAGGCGTACGACGTGAGCTTCTCGCTCGGCGACGGCCTGCGTCCCGGCTCGATCTACGACGCGAACGACGAAGCGCAGCTCGGCGAGCTGAAGACGCTCGGCGAGCTCACGCAGATCGCGTGGAAGCACGACGTGCAGGTGATGATCGAAGGCCCCGGCCACGTGCCGATGCAGCTGATCAAGGAGAACATGGATCTCCAGCTCGACTGGTGCAAGGAAGCGCCGTTCTACACGCTCGGGCCGCTGACGACCGACATCGCACCGGGCTACGACCACATCACGTCGGGCATCGGCGCGGCGATGATCGGCTGGTTCGGCACCGCGATGCTCTGCTACGTGACGCCGAAGGAACACCTCGGCCTGCCGAACAAGGACGACGTGAAGGAAGGCATCATCACGTACAAGCTCGCCGCGCACGCCGCCGACCTCGCCAAGGGTCACCCGGGCGCGCAGGTGCGCGACAACGCGCTGTCGAAGGCACGCTTCGAGTTCCGCTGGGAAGATCAGTTCAACATCGGTCTCGATCCGGACAAGGCGCGCGAATTCCACGACGAAACGCTGCCGAAGGATTCGGCGAAGGTCGCGCACTTCTGCTCGATGTGCGGCCCGCACTTCTGCTCGATGAAGATCACGCAGGACGTGCGCGAGTTCGCGGCACAGCAGGGCGTGTCGGAAACCGAGGCGCTGAAGAAAGGGATGGAAGTGAAGGCGGTCGAGTTCGTCAAGACCGGCGCCGAGATCTATCACCGTCAGTAAGCGCAAGCAGCGATCCGCGCCGGGTCGCATCGCGATGCACGAAGCCCGCTTTCGAGCGGGCTTTTTTGCGCACGTCGCGTGCCTGCGGCGGCACGGGAAACAATTGATTACGAAACCGCGCAAGCCTTAACAAGTCCTTACAGCAGCCCCGCCAAGCGGCGCGTAGATTGGGGTCATGCGCGGCCGCCAGCCGGTCGCGCGACCTCCGCTCACTACCACAAGGACAACGATCATGAACTCGATTCGGCGTTTTGGGGTACGCGCGCTTCTCGTCGCGACGGTGGCCAGCCTGTCGGCCTGCGATTCGATGTCACGACGTCAGCGCGACACGGCAATCGGCGCGGGTGTCGGCGGCGTCGCCGGCGCGGCGATCGGCGGCAGCGCGCTGTCGACGCTCGGCGGTGCGGCAGCCGGCGGCATCATCGGTAACCAGGTCGGCAAGTAAGCCGCCGGCCGGACCCGGCGCAACCTTCGTCCAGACGGCGTTTCCGCGATGCGGAAGCGCCGTTTTCGCATGCGGCGCCGCAATAGGCGCGGCAGCCGCCCGGAAATGATCGGTTACCGTTTTGCACACCGTGTCATCGGCGCGCGGCCTAAGCTTAAGCATCTGCCGATTGCCGGCTCCGCCGGAGAGACATCATGAACAGGACCCTCGTCGCGGCGGCGCTCGCCTGCACGACGCTCGCCGGCTGCTACTACCCGTACGGCTACTATCCCGGCGGCTATTACACGGCCGCGCCGGTGCAGCCGGCGCCCGTGTACGTCGATCCCGGCCCCGCCTACTACTATCCGGCGCCGGCCTATGCGCCTGCCTGGGGCGGCTATTGGGGACCGGCGCTGTCGCTCAATTTCGGCTTCGGCGGACGCGGCGGCTGGCGCCATCACTGACCGGGCACGGCCGCCGACGGGTGGCCCCCTGCCCCCTCGACCGGCGATATTCCCGTTTCTTGTCGTTTCATCGAATCGTGAAACGACGGCGCGGTAACGCGGTGTAAGATTCATCGCATCCCGTCTCCGCCCTCACGATCGATGTCACCCAAGAACGCCTTCCTGCTGACCGTGCTCGCTGCCCTGTGGGGCGCGTCGTTCCTGTTCATCCGGATCGGCGTGATCGATCTCGGCGTCGCGCCGCTGATGGCGTTGCGCGTGGGCATCGGCGCGCTGTTTCTCACCGGCTTCGCGCTGACGCGCTTCAAACCCGCCGACCTCGGTGCGCGATTGCGCCGCCATGCGTGGCCGTTGTTCGTCGTCGGCGCACTGAACTCGGGCATCCCGTTCTGCCTGTTCGCGTTCGCCGAGCTGACGCTGTCGGCCGGGCTCACGTCGGTGATCAATGCGACGACGCCACTGTGGGGCGCGCTCGTCGCGTACCTGTGGCTGAAGGACAAGCTGTCGTTGCCGCGTGCGCTCGGCCTCGTGATCGGCTTTGCCGGGGTCCTCACGCTCGTGTGGAACCAGATCGCGAACGCGCACGGCGACACGGGCGCCAGCGCGACCGCGCTCGCTGCCGCCGCGGCGCTCGGCGCGACGCTGCTGTACGGCATCGCGGCCAATTACACGAAGCGCACGCTCGGTGGCGTCGATCCGCTCGTCAACGCGGCCGGCAGCATGATCGGCTCGACCCTCCTGCTGCTGCCGTTCGCGATCGCTACCTGGCCGGCGGCGCCGGTCAGCGCCCACGCCTGGGGCGCGGTACTCGCCCTCGGCATCGCGTGCACCGGCATCGCGTATTTCATCTTCTTCTACCTGATCGCGCATGTCGGCCCCGCCCGCGCGATTACCGTGACGTTCGTGATCCCGGTGTTCGGGCTGCTGTGGGGCGCGCTGTTCCTGGGCGAACACGTGTCGGCCGTCATGATCGAAGGCTGCGCGATCGTACTCGTCGGCACCGCGCTCGCGACCGGCGTGATCAAGCGGATTCCCGGCATCCGGCCGCGCGGCGGCGAAGCGGCCTGAGGATCCGGGCGCGGGCGCCAACGCATCGCGGATGGCGGCACCGCGCACCCGCATTCATCCGACGGCGGATCTCGTTCGCGCCTGTCTCCGCCGCCGGGATTTTTCGTCCCCCCGCCCTTTACCATTCGCCATGCGGTCGGGTTGTCATGTGCGCCGGCAGCGCCCGCCGCTGCGTGACGGTCATGCGCGGCACGCACGCGAACGGCACCCGGCCCCCCCCGCGCCGTTGCCATGGCCGGGCCGTGTACCGTTTGCGTCTGGAGTTACCCTGATACGCGCGCCGCTGCAATCCCGGTACACTCGAAACACTTATCCGCACGAGGCGGCCTCGATGTACCACGTTCTTTCGCGTCCGCCTGCGCGTGCGACCGCATCGGCGTGGCGGCCCGCTCCCGCGCCACCGTACGCCCCCGGGCACCGTTGACATGAAGCCCGCCCGCGACCTGTCTCTCGACTCCCTGCTCGAACGCCTGACGCCGACGCCCGGCGGCTGGGTCGCCACCTTTCGCACCACGACGCTGCGCAGCGTGTTCCAGCCCGTGTTGTCGATCACGCACAAGCGCGTCGTCGGCTACGAAGCGCTGCTGCGCGTCGTCGACGCGGACGGCACGCTGCTCTCGCCCACCGCCCTCTTCGACAAGACGCGTGCCGACGCCGACGCGCTGCTGCTCGACCGGCTCGCGCGTTGCCTGCACACGGCCAACTTCGTCGCGCAGGGAATCGGCGACGGCTGGCTGTTCCTGAACGTGACGCCGCGCGTACTCGATACGGGCCTCGTGCAGCGCGAGTTCGTCGAGGCGCTGTGCCGGCATTTCGGGTTGCCGCCGAACCGCATCGTGCTGGAGGTCGTCGAGCAACCGGCGCGCGACGAAGCCGCGCTCGCCCGCACGATCGACATGATCCAGCATCGCGATTTCCTGATCGCGATCGACGATTTCGGCACCGGATTCTCGAATTTCGACCGCGTCTGGCGCGCACGGCCCGACATCGTCAAGCTCGACCGCTCGCTCGTCGAACGCGCGACCGGGTCGGCCGACGATCGCCGCATCATGCATCACCTCGTGTCGATGCTGCACCAGGCCGGCGCGATGGTGCTGGCCGAAGGCGTCGAAAGCGACGACGCGCTGCAGACGCTGATGGAGGCCGATATCGATTTCGTGCAGGGTTTCCAGTTCGGCCAGCCCGATGCGTCGATCGCGCATGCGAGCGCGGCCGCGCCCGCGATGCTCGACGCCGCGTGGCAGCGCTTCATCGCACGCCGGCGCCCGCCGGTCATCGCCGAGCAGCCGGGCTTCGATGCGATCGAACGACTCGTGCTGGGCGGTGCGGCCGCCTTTTCCGCCAGCGGCAATCTGCAGGATGCCGCCCAACGCGTGTTCACGGTGCCGGCCGCGCGCCGCGTGTTCGTCACCGACGAGATCGGCGAGCAGTTCCTGCCGTCGATCACCGCGCGGCCCGACGACGGTCAGGCAGTCGCCGCCCGCCTCGCGCCGCTGTTCCCGGAAACCCACAGCAACTGGTCGCGGCGCCCGTACTTCCAGCGCGCGATCGCCGCACCCGGACGCGTCGCGCTGATGGGCCCGCATTTCTCGCTGACGGAAGGCCGCGACTGCTACACGGCCGCCGTCGCGATCCGCGCACGGAGCCGGCTCGTCGTGTTCTGCGTCGACTTCGTGCTCGACAGCGCGGGAACGGTGATGCGCTAGCCGCGCGCGCCGCCGGCCGTTCATTCGTCAGTCGATCACCTTCCCTCTTCCGGACTTCACCACGCTGCGGCGCGACTTGTGTTCGAGCCGCCGCTCCTTCGACGCACGCGTCGGCCGCGTCGCCACGCGTGCGCGCGGCGTGAACGCGACGCTGGAGATCAGCGAATCGAGTCGCGCCAGCGCGGCCTCGCGGTTCTTCTCCTGCGTGCGGTATTCCTGCGACTTGATCACGACGATGCCGTCGCGCGTGATGCGCTGGTCGGACAGCGCGAGAAGCCGCTCCTTGATCACCGGCGGCAGCGACGACGCACGGATGTCGAAGCGCAGGTGAATCGCACTCGACACCTTGTTCACGTTCTGCCCGCCCGCGCCCTGTGCGCGCACGGCCGTCCATTCGACCTCGGCCGGATCGAGCGTATAGCGGATCATCATCGCGAAACCTCCGTGCGGCGTCGCGCGAGCGCTTCGTCGACGCGCGCCGCGAGCCCCGAATCGCGCTGCGTGCGTGTTGCGACCGCCTGCGCCAGCACGCGCCGCGGCCCGATCACCTGCACCCGCGTGCGCGCACGCGTGACGGCCGTATAGACCAGCTCGCGCGTGAGCACCCGGCTGAACGAGGCCGGCAGCACGAGCGCGGCTTCGTCGAATTCCGAACCCTGCGATTTGTGGACGGTCAGCGCGAACGCCGTCTCATGCGGCGGCAGCGCGGCCGGCGACACCGCACGCGCGGTACCGTCCGCGCGCCGGAACCACACGCGCAGCACGCCGTGCGCATCGGGCAACGCGATGCCGATGTCGCCGTTGAACAGCCCGAGCGCGTAGTCGTTGCGCGTCACCATGATCGGCCGCCCGGTGAACCAGTGCGCGCCGACCGCGAGCGGCACGCGCGCCGCGTGCCGCACGTGCGCGGCCACCAGCGCGTTGACGTGCTCCGCGCCGCGCGAGCCGTTGCGGGTCGCGCACAGGATCCGGAACCGGTTAAGCGCATCGAACAGCGGCAGCGGATCGGGCACCGGCGCGTCCAGCGCGGCGCGCAACGCGTCGAGGTAAGCGCCGAACCGCCGCGCGAGCCGCTCGACCGTCGACGATGCAAGCGTATCGCCCGCATCGTCGTGGAAGGACGCGGCGGCCGTATCGTCGGCGGGCAGCGCATCCAGTGCGGCCTGCACGTCGCCGCCGCGGATCGCGACCGACAGCCGCCCGATCGGCGAATCGAGACCGAAACGGTAGTTGCGTTCGAGCCAGACGACGCAGTCCGCGAGCGGCGCCGGCGCGCGCGCGACGGCGGCTGCGTCGTCGACTTCGCCGGTCGATGCGGATGTCGCTGCCGTCACCGATGCGAGCGCCGCGTCGCCCGCGTCGAACGGCGGCAGCTCGACGGCATCGAGCCATGCGAGTTCGTCGACTTCGATCCATGCGGGTGTCTCCCCCGCGGTAACGGTGCCGCCGACATCGGCCGGCGCCGGGACTGCCGGCGGTGGCGATACGATCTCGGCCGACGAAACCTCGTCATCCTGCGGTTCGTCGTCGAAGAGCGATGCCTGTCGCGGATCGGCCTTCTGCCGCGACGCCGGTTTGCGGGAAACGGAAGCCGATGCCGAAGGCAACGCCTGCGCCGAAACGGAAGCCGGACGTGCGGCCGGCACGCCCGCCGCGGTGGCGATTGCGGCTTCGTCCGGCACCGGCAACGCCGCGACGAACGTCGCCTCGTCGATACCGAGCGCCTGTGCGATGCGCGTGCGCGCCGCGGCCGTAAAGGCGGGCCGCGCGCTCAACTCGGCGAACACGGCCCCCGCTTCGACCGCGGCCAGTTGATCCTTGTCGCCGAGCAGCACGAGCCGTGCGCCCGGCGCAAGCGCGTCGAGCAGATGCGCGGCGAGCGCGACGTCGATCATCGACGCCTCGTCGACGACGATCAGGTCGTACGGCAACGGATTGTCGCGATGATGGCGGAAGCCGGCCGCCCCGCCGCCGCCCAGCAGCCGGTGCAGCGTATACGACGTGTCGGGCAGGCGTGCCGCGAGTTCGGGCGGCAGGTCGCCGGCCCGTGCATGCAGCGCTTCCTGCATCCGCTGCGCGGCCTTGCCGGTCGGTGCGGCCAGCGCGATGCGCAGCCCCGGGTGCGCGTCGAGCAGGCAGGCCAGCACGCCGACGACCGTCGTCGTCTTGCCCGTGCCGGGGCCGCCGCTGACGATCGTCACGCGGCCCGTCAGCGCGACGATCGCCGCCACGCGCTGCCAGTCGACTTCGCCGTTGGCCGGCCCGAAATAGCGCGCGAGACTGTCGCGCAGCCGGTCGGGCGACAGGCCTTCGTCCGGACCGGCAACCCCGGCCTGTGCGACGAGCGCATCGGCAAGCCGCCGTTCGTAATCGAAATAGCGCGACAGGTACAGGTGATCGTGCCGGTCGACGATCAGCGGCCGCTCGTCGCCGCGCGCCAGCGTGCCGAACGCGACCACGCCGCTCGCGGCAAGCGCGGCGCGCACCTCGTCGAGCGGTGCGTCGTAGCGCTGCGCGAGTGCGCCGAGCGCGACGCACACGTGGCCGCCGGCCGTCGCACGGCTTGTCGCGAACGCGGCACGCGCCGCCCAGCGTGCCGCGGCCGACGGCGCGCCGGCGCGCCGCGCGAGTTCGCCGATGCGACGCGCGAAGCCTTCCGCAAGCGCGATGCCGAAATCGGCCGGCTCGGGCAGCCGCGCGACGAGGCCGCCGGTGAATTCGAGCGTGTCGTCCGACGCGTTCATGCGCGCCTCCCTTCCATCATGCGGTCGAGGGCCTCGACGAGCGCACGCGCGGGCCGGCGGGCATGCACGCCGGACGGCTCGCCGCCGCTGCGCCAGCCGGGCCGCACGCCGCGCACGAACAGGTACAGGTAGCCCGCGATGTGCGTATCGTAGTCGTAGTCGGGCAGCCGTCCGCGCAGGTAGCGATGCAGCGCGACCGTGTAGAGCAGCGCCTGCAGGTGATACGCGTGATCGGCCATCGCGACGTCGAGCGCGCGCGGACCGTAGGCATCCGGCGTCGTGCCGAGATGGTTCGACTTCCAGTCGACGATCCAGAAGCGGCCGTCGTGTTCGACGATCATGTCGATGAAACCCTTGATGAAACCGGCGAGCGTGCCCGCCTCCAGTGCGACGTCCGGATAGCCGTGCGCGACCAGCAAGCGGCGCAGCGCCGCCAGGTCGAGCGACGGTGCCGGGAACAGGAACCCCATTTCGTCGAGCCGCTTCGCCGGATCGAGATCGGCAAGCCGCATGCCCGGCACGAGCTCGGTGTGCACGACATCGTCGACCAGCTGCGCCATCATCGCCGGCAGCCGGGTAGCGAGCTCGGGCTCCGCCTCGACCGGCCGGTCATGCAGCGCGCCGAGCGCGGCCGCGTGCCACGACTCGGGCTCCGTGAAGCGGCTGAGTTCGAACAGGCGGTGCAGGCATTCGCCGGCCGCGGCCCCGCGCGGGAACACGAGGATGTCGTCGTCCGGCGGTTCCGCCGCGGCCGGCTCCGAGAAGTGCCATTCGCCGTCCGGCGTCACCTCGGCAAGCGCATCGTGATCGGGCCGCAGTTCGTCGTCGGGCACGGCCGCGACGCCCGCCTCCTCGCGCGCCATCGACGCGGTCAGCGAGCTGAAGCTCGCCATCCGCCACGCGTCGCGCAGCACACGCGTCGCGTGGCGCGCCGCGAGCGTCTGCGAGGCGTCGTGCCCCGCCGCGAGACGCTCGCGGCGCGCGGGCACGGGCAGCGGCGCGACGCTCACGGGGCCGCCCGCGAGCGCGCGCCACGCCGCCTCGAGCGCAGCCTCGTCGGGCGGTTCGTCGAGCCACGCATCGAACGACTGGCCGGCGCCGGCGACGAGCCAGTTGAGCACGCTGCGCCGCGCTTCGCGCGTCGAGCGCGACGACAGGTACGGCCCGGCAACGACATAACAACGATAGACCGCACGCGTGAGCGCCACGTAGACGAGCCGCGCGCGTTCCGCGGCCTGCTCGCGCAACGCCTGCCGCGCCGCGTGCGCGGCCGCCTCGTCGTCGCATCCGTAATGCAGCACGGCGTCGCCCGCTTCGTCGTGATACTCGCGCGCATCGGGCAACGCGGACGCAGGCGGTTCGCGCAATCCGCCGTCGTTCAGGAACGGACAGAACACGATTGCGTATTCAAGCCCCTTCGACTTGTGCACCGTCACGATCTGCACGAGGTTGCGATCGGATTCGAGCCGCAGCTGCGCTTCCTCGCCGCCGCCGTCGAGCCGTTGCGCGGCGAGCCAGCGCAGCGTCGGCGCGATGCCCGGCTGCGCGGAGGCGCGCGCCTGCGTCAGTTCGGCCAGATGGTTGATGTCGGTCACACGACGCTCGCCGTCCGCACCGGCCATCAGCCGTTCGGCGATCCGCAGCTCGCGCGTGAACGTGCGCCACATCACCGCGAAACCGCGTTCGCGCCACAGCAGCCGATAGCGCGAGAAGCGCTCGACCCAGCTCATCGCGTCGGTGCTGTCGGACGCGCCGCTCGACGCATCGCCGTCGCCCTGCTCCATCCGCCACAGCGCACCGGCATCGAGGCCGAACCAGTCGGATGCGAGCGCCGCGCGCAGGCGCCGCAGGTCGCCCGGCGCATCGATCGCCGCCAGCACGCGTTCGAGCTGCTCGGCGTCGCCGGTCGAGAACACCGACGCCTGCGCCAGCTCGACGCTGCCGATGCCCCAGGTGGCGAGCACGCGTTTCACGAGACTGCCCTGCCGGTGCGTCTGCACGAGCACCGCGATGTCGCCCGGCGACAGCGGCGTGTCGCCGAGCCGCACGTGCCCTTCGCGCGCGCCGCGCATCAGCCGCGCGATCTCGGCGGCACACGCCTGCGCGGCCTGTGCCTGCGCATCGCGCTTGAGCAACGTGCCTTCCCCGCCCGGCAATGCCCAGACCCGGAAGTCGCCGGACGGGCCCGGATCGGTTTCGTCGACGAACGGCGCGCGCACGCGCGTGCCGGCACGCACCGCGTAATAGTCGAGCCCGTCGAGCACGAACGCGCGCGGATTCGACATGAAGAAGCGGTTGCACGCGTCGACGATCGCGGGCGTCGAACGCTGGTTGACCGCGAGCGTGTAGCACGCGCTCGCCCGTGCGCGCGCCGCCAGATAGGTATGCAGATCGGCCGCGCGGAAGCTGTAGATCGCCTGCTTCGGATCGCCGACCAGGAACAGCGGGCCGCCCGGCGCGAAGATCCGGTCGAAGATCGCGAACTGCAGCGGGTCGGTATCCTGGAACTCGTCGATCAGCGCGGCCGGATAGCGTGCGCGCAACGTCTCGGCGAGCCACGGATGCGCATGCAGCGCGTGGTACAGGTTCGCCAGCAGATCGTCGAACGACACGACGCGCCGCGTGCGCTTGCGCTCGGCCAGCTCGCCCGGCGCCACGTCGAGCCAGTCGGCGATCAGCGCGAGCCAGCGCGCGCGCTGCGTGGCCTCGGCGGCGGCCACCGCGGCTTCGAGCGCATCGGCGACGTCGAAGAACGCGTGCTCGGGTGTCACGCCGCCTTTCTTCGTCGCCTTCGTCAGCGCGGATTGCGTGAGCTTCAGCGCGGCTTTCGGCAGCGCGGCCGTCGCGTCGCCCTGCGCGAAATGCGCCGTCCAGGCGGCCAGCGCATCGGCGACCGCATCGGGCTTGTGCGAGCGCTGGTTGAGCGCGGGCTGCGCCGCGCGCAGCAACGCGTCGATCGTCTCGCGCTCGGCCGCCCACAGCCGCGCCGCCTCGGCGAAGCATTCGGCCGCGGCGGCCTCGGCCGACTCGTCCGGCTCGGTCACGCCGTCCCAGCGCAGCGCGGCGAGCGGCTTCTTCAGCCGGCGCGCGAGCTGCGCATCGAGCGCGGCCGGGCCGGCGCCCGATTCGACGAGCCAGGTCGCGAAACCCGGCCAGCGCGCGGCCGCCGGTTCGACGCGCGTGCGCCAGAAATCCGCCGCGAGTTCGAAGCGCAGCGACGCATCGTCGGCCTCCATGTCGAACGCGAACGGCATCGCGGCGGCGAACGGCGCTTCCTGCAACGCACGCTGGCAGAACGCGTGAATCGTATGGATCGCGGCCTGGTCGAACGCGCGCAGCGCGCGCCGGATGCGCTTCGCGGCCGTCTCGGAATCGAGCACGCCGTCTGCGCCGAGCGTGGTCTCGAGCAGGCGCGAGATGAACGGGTCCCCGCCGTCGTCGCCCGTATCGAGCGCGTGCGCAAGCTGCGCGAGCCGGCTGCGAACCCGCTCGTGCAGCTCGGCCGTCGCCGCCTTCGTGAAGGTCACGACGAGGATTTCGTCCGCGCCGAGATCCTTCTCGAGCAGCAGGCGCACGTACAGCGCGCAGATGTTCCAGGTCTTGCCGGTGCCGGCCGATGCCTCGATCTGGTTGACGCCGTCGAGCGGGCACGCGAACACGTCGAGTTCGAGCGCCTGCTGCGGCTGCGACACGGCGCTCATGCAACCTCCTTCAGATGCTCGATCAGCGGCTCGAACACGAGCCGCGCCAATGTGCCGAACGGCTCGTCGAGCGACGGGTGCGCACCGCGCCATGCGATCGCGATCGCCGGATCGTCCGCTTCGCTCACGACACGTTCGTTGATCCACACGCTCGCGGCCTTGGCCTCGCCGTCGGACACCCGCGCCCATGCGCTGCGCGGAAAGAACCGCAGCGGCATCCGCCGCCCCGCGCGGAACAGCGCGGCAAGCGGCGCGAGCCGTTCCAGCGGCGCCGCGACGGGCGTCAGCTCGAACGCGCCGCCGCTGCCGAACCACAGCGTGCGGCGCGGCCCGCCGGGCTCGACCGCGCAGTACACGAGATGCGCGAGCCAGGCGGACAGATAGTCGCGCGCGCTCGGTCGTGCGTAGCGATAGATGATCTGCCCGGCCGGCGTCAACCGGTTCAGCGTGCCCTGCAATTCGAGCGGCGCGCTCACCGCGTCGGCCGACAGCATCGCGTCGTCCGTGCCGAACAACGCCTGCTCCGTATCGGGCCATGCCGGCACGACCGTGAGCGAGAACGGCCGCCGCTCGATGCCGTCGGCCAGCGCGCGGCGCACGCTCGACGCAAGCTGCGTCATCGAGCCGAGCGCCTGATCACGCCACACCGTGCCCGTCGCGCCGCCCGGCAGTTCGGGGCTCGCATCGGCAATGCGCAGCGCGTGGTCATGCACCGTGCCCTCGTCCGATTCGATCAACAGCGGCAACACGCGCTCGGCGAGCGCATCACTGCCGGCGAAGTCGAGCGAGAACGGTTCCGTATCGAGCAGTTCGGCCTGCGCGTCGGCAAGCACGATGCCGAGCCGGCCGCGCAGCAACGCGCGCGCCGGATGGCGCCAGAAGCGTTCGAATTCGCTGAACGCGACGGGCTCGACCGGTTCGGCCGGCAGCGGCTGCGCGAAGAACGGCAATTCGCGCGGGCCGTCGCGCGACGCTTCGGCGGCGAGCAGCGACGCGAGCGTCGCCCGCTCGGCGTCGTAGGACACGAGCGCGCTGCCGGGCTGGAAATACGCGGCCGCGAACGGTTGCAGCGGATGCTCGACGATGAACGCGCGCCGCGCGGCATCGACGGCGTCCGGCGCGGCGTCGGGCCCGGCCGTGACGATCGCCAGATGATCGAGCAGTTCGTCGACGAGCGCCGCGGGCGGCAACGGCGCGTTGTCGCGGATGCTGCGGCCCGTATAGGCGATCAGCAGCCGGTCGCGCGCGGCCAGCAGCAGGTCGAGAAACAGGTTGCGCTCGTCGTCGCGGCGCTGCCGGTCGCCGAGCTTCGGCAACACGGCCATCAGGTCGAATTCGTCCGCGCGCGCGAGGCTCGGCAGCACGCCGTCGTCCATCCCGAGCAGACAGACGACGCGATACGGCAGCCCGCGCAGGCTCGTCAGCGACGAGAACGTGACGCCGCCCCACGGCACCCCGCCGCGCGCCGGATCGTCGAGCGCCGCGGCCAGCCCCGCGCGGACGACCGCGGCCGGCAACGCTTCGTCGGGCGCCCCTTCCGTCATCGCGGCCAGCATCGCGTCGAGCGCATCGCGCACGCCGGCCAGCGCGTCCGCATATGCGGCGCCCGAATCGAAGAAGCGCGCGAGCGTATCGGCGAACAGTTCGCTCCAGCCGCTCGGCGTGTGCGATTCGGCCAGGCGACGCGCGAAGCCGTCGAGATCGTCGGTAAAGCGCGCCAGCCGGCCGAGCAGTTCGGCCTCGCTGCCCGTGGCCGCCTCGATCGGCAGCCACGCGCCGATCGGCGCCGCGCCTTCCGGCATCGCATAGCCGAGAAAGAGCCGCGCGAGCGCATCGGAGAACGTATGGCGCGGCGCGGGCACGGCCGCGTCGTCGCTGACAAGCGGCGACAGCCCGCGCCGCGCGCCGGCGGCCGCGAGCCAGGTCTGCACCGTCTCGAGCGCGGCCGCGTCGATGTCGTATCGCGCGGCCACCGCATCGACGCGCAGCCATTCGACCAACTCCGGCGCGCCGACCTGCCGTTCCGGCAACGTGAGCCAGTCGAGCAGCACGCGGGCGACCGGGTTCGCCTGCGACGGCGGCAGGCCGGTGATCCGGTAAGGCACGCGCGCGCCGCCGGCGCCGGCCGTGCCGAACACCGCATCGATCAGCGGCCCGGCCGCCGCGAGGTCGGCCACCGCGACCAGCACGTCGGACGGCTGCAGGCTCGCATCGGCGTCGAACCACGCGAGCAGGCGGTCGTGCAGCACCTCGAGCTGGCGCGCGAGGCTGTGGCACACGTGCACCTCGATGCCGCGCTCGGCCGGCGTGTCGCCGGTTTCGGCCTCCGGCCGCAGCTCGAGGATCGCGTTCTGCACGCGTGCGAGCCACGTGGGCGCGGGATTCTCGACGAAGCGCGAGGCATCGCCCGACGCGGCGCTTTCAGTCAGCTCGTGCAGCATGTGCAGCTGCGCCTGTGTCTGCCGGCCCCACTCGGCGAGCAGCGGATGGCCGACTTCCTGATAGTCGAGCCGCCCGGCCGCATCGAGCGTCTCGGCGTGCGCGGCCGTGACGATGTCGAACCAGAATTCGCGGCACGGGTTCAGCGCATAGACGCGCACGTCGATCCAGCGCGACAGCTCGCGCAGCAACGCGACGTGCAGCGGCGGCATCGTCGGCAGCGCGAACACGCTGACCGATTCCGGCCAGTCCGCGCGCGCGACCGTTTCAGCATCGAGATGGCGCGCCTCGACGAGGAAACGGTGCGCGGGCGGCGTGCCGCTGTCGCTCAGCTCGGCGAGCAGCGCGCGCCACAGCGCGGCCTGCCAGCGCTCGTCGTCGCGTGCGGCGTCGCTGATCCCGCGCGGCGCGGCGTCGCCCGCGAGCACGGATTCGCCGGCCTGCCAGGCGGCCAGCCATTCGGGGCGATAGGTCAGGTAATGATCGAGCACGGCCGCGACGCGGTGCGCGAGCTCGTAGCGCATCGCATCGTCGGAGGCGGACAGGTACGCGGCCAGCCGTGGCGAGGCGAGCCATGGCGCGCCGCCGGCCGCCTGCGCGAGCAGCCGGTAGCAGCGCCACACGAGACGGTCGGGCGCGAACGGCGAACGCTTGGGCACCTCCATCACGCGGCCGATCTGCGCCCACAGCCACTGCGCGAGATACGTGAACTCGACGTTCGCGCACACGCCGTTGCGTGCGGCGATGTCGAGCTCGAGACGACGGCGCAGCGCCGCGCTCGGCACGATGACCTGTTGCGGCGCCCACGGGCCGTTGCGGGCCGGGAACGCGGCCAGATCCTCGAGCAGCGCGTCGGCCAGCGTCTCGTGACGGTTCGAATAGAAGAGATGGAGCATGAAGCGGGCGTCGGAACCTCGCCCCGGCCGGGCCGGGCGAACAGGATCACCAAGGATAGCAAATGGACCGCCGCCGCGAACCTCTGCCGGAAAGCCAGGTTTTGCGGACCGCGAAATACGATAGACTCGTCGCCAGTCAATACGCCGCCCCGGCGTCTTCGTCTGCCATTCAGCCCATCGATGCGCTATTCGGTCGAAATCAGAAAGTTTTTCTACAGCCAGTACTTTTTCGGCGGCCTGCGGATCGCGGTCGGCGTCTCGCTGCCGGCCGTGCTGTGCCTGATCGTGTTTCACAACCGCGAACTCGGCTTCACGATCTCGACGGGCGCGCTCGGCGCCTGCGTCGTCGACATGCCGGGTCCGCTCAAGTACAAGCACAACGAAATGCTCGCGTGCAGCGTGATCGGCTTCCTCGCGGCGCTCGCCACCGGCCTCGCGACACCGAACATCTTCGCGCTGTGGCTCACGATCGTGCCGCTCACGTTCGTGCTGTCGCTGATCGTCGTCTACGGCAACCGCTGGCCGCAAATCAGCTTCGCGACGCTGTTCATGATGGTGATGACGCTCGAGGAGAAGTTCACGCCGCTGCAGGCGTTCATCAACGCCGGCTGGATTCTCGCGGGCGGCCTCTGGTACACGTACTGGGCCACGCTCGTGTCGCGATGGCAGGCGCGCCGGATCGAGCAGCAGGCGCTGGCCGAGAGCCTGTTCGCCTGTGCCGACTACCTGCTGGCGCGCGCACAGTTCTACGATCTCGACGCCGATCTCGACGAATGCTACCGCAACCTGGTCGCGCGGCAGATCACCGCGGTCGAAACGCAGGAAACCGCGCGCGACATCGTGCTGCGCAACCTGCCGAAGCTTCGCCGCGGCAAGCTCGATCCCGGCCGCACGACGATGTACAACCTGTTCATCAACAGCGTCGACCTGCACGAGCTGTTCGTCGGCGCCCACACCGACTACCCGCTGGTGCGCAACACGTTCGGCGGCTCGGATCTGATCATTTTCTACCGCGACCTGATCCGCAAGGCGGCCGCCGATCTCGAGGAGATCGGCCTCGCGGTGCTCGAGAACCGCGCGCCGCATTCGCGGATCAGCGTGAAGGCCGAGCTGCGCGCGATCGAGTACGAGATCGAGCTGATGCGCAAGAAGAACTTCGCGGCCACCAACGCGGAAGCGTACGCGGCCGTGCTCGCGACGTTCCGGCGCATCTGGAGCGCGACGCGCCTGATCGACCGGATGCGCCGCAACCTGTCGGGCCACGCCGATCCGCAGCAAACCGAACTGAAGATCGACAAGGCGCTCACGCGCTTCCTGCAGCGCCGCCGGATGTCGCCGCTGCTGATCTTCTCGAACCTGAACATGCGCTCGCCGAGCTTTCGCCACGCGCTGCGCGTGACGATCGCGGTGGCGGTCGGCTTCTGGATCGGCCGGCTGCTGCCGCTCACGAACGCGTACTGGATCGTGATGACGACCATCATCATCCTGAAGCCCGGCTACTCGCTGACCAAGCAGCGCAACGCGCAGCGGATCATCGGCACGCTGATCGGCTGCGCGGCGAGCATCGCGCTGATCTACACGGTGAAGGAGCCGCACCTGCTGATCGCGATCATGTTCGGGTCGATGGTGATGAGCTACAGCCTGCTGCTGTTCAATTACGCGGCAAGCGTCGTGTTCACGTCGTCGTACGTATTGCTGATGTTTCACCTGCTCGCACCGGGCAGCATGCGGATCATCGGCGAGCGCGCGATCGACACGGTGGTCGGCTGCATGATCGCGATCGCCGCGAGCCGACTGTTCCCGTACTGGGAATACCGGCTGATGGGCAAGCAGGTCGCCGACATGCTCACCGCGACCCGCAAGTATTTCGAGGCCGTGTGGCGCGCCGGGCGTGGCGCGTCGCCGCCGACCGTGCCCGCCGCCGACGGCGCCGCCGTCGTGCCGGTCGTCGCCGCGGCGGTCGAAACGCCGGCCACGAGCCTCGACGACGACTACCGCTACCGCCTGGCGCGCAAGGACGTGCACATCGCGTTCGCGAACCTCGGGCAGGCGTTCCAGCGGATGATGATCGAGCCGAAGGCGCACCAGCGTTTCGTGCCCGAACTGAACGACCTGCTCGTGCAGACGCACGTGCTCGGCGCGCAGATCACGGCCGCCGCGCCGCTGATCCGCAACGCGTGCTCGGCCGACGGCAGCATCGAGCACGACGACGCGCTGCATCGCGGCCTCGCCGCCGTGCTCGACAATCTCGAGAAGGCCGAGGCTGGCGAACCGCCGCCCGCCGACCAGCTCGAAACGTCGAAGCAGATCACGCGCGATCTCGACGCGATGGTCGTGTCCGCGGAGAAATCCGATGCGGTCGGCGCCGAGCTCACGCACGACCTGAAAGTGCTTGCCCACCAATGCAAGCAGATGCTTGCGTCGTCGCTGCTGATCCGCAAGGACGCGAGCGTGATCCGCCTGCCCGCCTGACCCCGACCACCCGCGCCGGCGGGCCGGCCCGCGCACGCCGCGGGTCGGCCACCGGCGCGCCCCGACTCAGCGATCCCCGAAGCATGACCCGCCCGCTCCACGCGGCCCGCGCATCCGTCGCGCGACCGCCCCACGCCCCTTCCCGCTCGCCGCGCCAGTCAGGGAATACCCGATTCCGGTCACCCGGCCCGGCTTGTTATCATTCGTTCACATTCAAGTTGTATAGACAACTTGAGCCAATCGGACCGGCCCCGCTCGCCCGGTCCGTCGCATAACGATATCGGAGACTCGATGAAAAACTTGCAGCGCCACCTGAGCGCGCGGCACATCCGCTTTCTCGCGCTCGGCTCGGCGATCGGCACGGGCCTGTTCTACGGCTCGGCGTCCGCGATCCAGCTCGCGGGCCCGGCCGTGATCCTGGCGTACATCCTGGGCGGCGCGGCCGTCTACATGGTGATGCGCGCGCTCGGCGAAATGGCCGTGCGCGAACCCGTCGCCGGCTCGTTCGGCCATTACGCGACCGAGAACCTCGGCCCGTTCGCGGGTTTCGTCACCGGCTGGACCTACACGCTCGAAATGGTGATCGTCGCGATCGCCGACATCACCGCGTTCGGCATCTACATGGGTTTCTGGTTTCCGGATGTCCCGCAATGGATCTGGGTGCTCGGCGTCGTCGCGATCATCTGCGGGCTGAACCTGTGCCACGTGAAGGTGTTCGGCGAGCTCGAATTCTGGCTGTCGATCATCAAGGTCGGCGCGATCGTCGCGATGATCGGCGGCGGCGTCGCGATCCTGCTGTCCGGCATGCACTTCGGCCATTCGGCCGACGTGCCGACGTTCGCGAACCTGTGGAACCACGGCGGCTTCCTGCCGAACGGCATCGGCGGGCTGGTCGCGTCGCTGTCGGTCGTGATCTTCGCGTACGGCGGGATCGAGGTGATCGGGATGAGCGCCGGCGAGGCGAAGGATCCGGAACGCGTGATTCCGCGCGCGATCAACGCGGTGCCCGCGCGCATCCTGCTGTTCTACGTGCTGACCATGGTCGTGCTGATGTCGATCAGCCCGTGGACGGGCGTCGGCAGCGACGGCAGCCCGTTCGTGCAGATCTTCTCGGCGCTCGGCGTGAAGTCGGCTGCCACGATCCTCAACCTGGTCGTGATCAGCGCCGCGATCTCGGCGATCAACAGCGACATCTTCGGCGCGGGCCGCATGATGTTCGGGATGGCGCGACAGGGCCAGGCACCGCGCGTGCTGATGACGACGTCGCGGCACGGCGTGCCGTGGGTCACGGTGCTCGTGATGGCCGGCGCGCTGCTCGTCGGCGCGCTGCTCGTCGGCGTGCTGCTCAACTACCTGATGCCGAAGGACGTGTTCCTGGTGGTCGCCGCGATCGCGACGTTCGCGACCGTATGGGTCTGGCTGATGATCCTGCTGTCGCAGGTCGCGATGCGCCGCCGCCTGTCGAGCGCGGAAGTCGCCGCGCTGAAGTTCAAGGTGCCGCTGTGGCCGGCCGCGCCGGCGCTGACGATCGCGTTCATGGGTTTCGTGATCGTGATGCTCGGCTGGTTCGAGGATACGCGTGTCGCGCTGTATGTCGGCGCGGCATGGCTCGCGCTGCTCGCGGCCGTGTTCTACGCACGGATCCGCCCGAAATTCGCCCCTGCGTCACGTTGACGCACGGCTGACCCGAATGCGCGGCGCGCCTCGTTCGGCGCCCGCTGCCGTCAAGGCTCCGCGCGGCGCCCGTCGCGCCGGAAGCCGCGGATTGCGCCCCTTCGCATGCGCCGCGTGCGCGGCCCGGCCGGCCCGCGTACCGGCACGTCAGTGCGATGCCGCGCTCGCGGCCTCGGCCGGATGGGCCTCGTCGTACGCCCGCTTCTGCGAAATCGCGTTGTACAGGATCGTCCCGATCACGAGGAGCACGGCCACGACGATCAGGATGCTCACGTTGCGAACAGGGTTCTTCTTGCGCTGATCGTTCATGGTCGGTGCGTCTCCGTCAAATTCATCGAAGCGCGCATTCTACGCGCTTGCGCCCGCGCTGCGACGTCCCGTTTCCGATCGCCGTTACGCCCATCCCCCGCTGCTTTCCGCACGCTTTCAGTTGGTAATCGTTCCCATTTCGATTTAGAATCCCGAATCTTTCATTTTGTAATATTTCCTTCGTCCACCCGTCCCACCGGAGTCACCATGTCGAATCCGCGCACCCGCCTGCTGCCGCTCGCCGGCGCCCTCGCCCTGGCCGCGGCCGCCTTCGCGCCGCTTGCCCAGGCGGCCGAGGAAGTGAGCCTGTACACCACCCGCGAACCCAAGCTGATCCAGCCGCTCATCGATGCCTTCACGAAGCAGAGCGGCGTCAAGGTCAACACTGTGTTCGTGAAGGACGGCCTGCTCGAGCGCGTGAAGGCGGAAGGCGCGCAGTCGCCGGCCGACGTGCTGATGACGGTCGACGTCGGCAACCTGCTCGACCTGGTCGACGGTGGCGTCACGCAGCCAGTACGCTCGAAGGCGCTCGACGACGCGATTCCCGCGAACCTGCGCGGCACGAACGGCGACTGGTACGCGCTGTCGCTGCGCGACCGTGTGCTGTACGTCGAGAAGGACCTGAAGGTCGACGCATTCCGCTACGAGGATCTCGCCGATCCGAAATGGAAGGGCAAGGTCTGCATCCGCTCGGGCCAGCATCCGTACAACACGGCGCTCGTCGCGGCGATGATCGCGCACGACGGCGAGGCCGCGACCGAGAAATGGCTGCGCGGCGTGAAGGCGAACCTCGCGCGCAAGGCGACGGGCGGCGACCGCGACGTCGCGCGCGACATCCTCGGCGGCATCTGCGACGTCGGCCTCGCGAACGCGTACTACGTCGGCCACATGAAGAACGCGGAAGCCGGCAGCGACGCGCGCAAGTGGGGCGACGCGATCAAGGTCGTACGCCCGACGTTCGCGAACGCGAAGAGCGGCGGCACGCACGTGAACATCAGCGGCGCGACGGTCGCAAAGCACGCGCCGCACAAGGCCAACGCGGTGAAGCTGCTCGAATACCTCGTGTCGCCGGAAGCGCAGGCGCTGTACGCGCAGGCGAACTACGAATACCCGGTACGCGCGAACGTGAAGCTCGATCCGGTGATCGCGGGTTTCGGCGCGCTGAAGGTCGACCCGCTGCCGCTGGCGGACATCGCGAAGCATCGCAAGCAGGCGAGCCAGCTCGTCGACAAGGTCGGCTTTGACAACTGACGCCGCATCGTCCGGCGCGTACCGCGCGCCATCCCGGCTGCGTCTGCGCCCGCGCGCGGGCAGCCTGTGGCTGCTCGCGGCGCTGGCGGTCGCCGCGGCGGTCGCGGCGCCGCTCGCGGTGCTCGTGGCCGCCGCGTTCGACGCCGATCTCGCGCACTGGCGTCATCTCGCCGAATTCGTGCTGCCGCAGGCGCTCGTCAATACGCTGCTGCTGCTCGCGGGGGTCGGCGCGATCGTGTCGATCGTCGGCACCGGCTGCGCGTGGCTCGTCACCGCGTACGATTTTCCCGGTCGCCGGATGCTGACGTGGGCGCTGCTGCTGCCGCTCGCGGTGCCTACCTACATCGTCGCATTCGCGTATCTCGACCTGCTGCATCCGATCGGCCCCGTCCAGGGCGCGATCCGCTGGCTGCTCGGCTTCGACAGCCCGCGCCAGTTCCGCCTGCCGGACCTGCGCTCGCTGCCCGGCGCGATCTTCGTGCTCGGCTTCGTGCTGTATCCGTATGTGTACCTGAGCACGCGCGCGATGTTCGTCACGCAGTCCGCGAGCCTGCTCGAGGCCGCGCGCACGCTCGGCGCGGGACGCGTCGCGACGTTCTGGCGCGTCGTCGTGCCGCTCGCGCGGCCCGCGATCGCGGTCGGCGTGAGCCTCGCGCTGCTCGAAACGCTGAACGACATCGGCGCGTCGGAATTTCTCGGCGTGCAGACGCTGACCGTGTCGGTCTACACGACGTGGATCACGCGCTCCGACCTCGCCGGTGCCGCGCAGATCGCGCTGGCGATGCTCGTGATCGTCGTCGGCATGATCGTGCTCGAACGTCATGGGCGCCGCCGCCAGCGCTACGCGCATGGCCGGCGCATGCGGCCGATCGCGCCGCGCCGCCTCACCGGCGCGGCCGCGCTCGGCGCCGCCGTGTTCGGCTGGCTGCCCGTGCTGCTCGGTTTCGGCGCACCGGCCGCGTACCTCGCGGTGGAGACCGGCAAGCGGCTGCATCTCGTCGGCGGCGTGTCCGCGCAACTGATGACGGGGCTCACGAACACGCTGACGATCGCCACCGCGGCCACCGCCGCGACGCTCGCCTGCGGGCTCGTCGTCGCGTGGGCCGCGCGCGCGCAACGCGACAGCGCCCGCGCGGGCCCTGCCCGCCTGTGCGCGCGGATCGCGAGCCTCGGCTATGCGGTACCGGGCACCGTGCTCGCGATCGGCCTGCTGATTCCGTTCGCGGCAGCCGACCGGCTGTTCGGCGCGGCGCTCGGCCGCGACGGGCTGCTGCTGATGGGTTCGGTCACCGCGCTCGTGATCGCCTATGCGGTGCGCTTTCTCGCGATCCCGGCCGGCAGCATCGAGGCCGGTCTCGCGCGCATTCCGCCGTCGCTCGAACAGGCGGCGCGCTCGCTCGGCGAGACGGCCGGCGGCACGCTGCGCCGCGTCCACCTGCCGCTGCTGCGGCCCGCGCTCACGACGAGCGCGCTGCTGGTGTTCGTCGACGCGATGAAGGAGTTGCCGGCCACGCTGCTGCTGCGTCCGCTGAACTTCGACACGCTCGCGACCTGGCTGTATGCGGAAGCCGCACGCGGCACCTACGAAGAAGGCGCGGTCGCCGCGCTCGCGATCGTGCTGGCCGGGCTCGTGCCCGTGATCCTGCTCGCCCGCACCCGCCACAAGATCGGAGCCTGAACCCGTGAACCTGCTTGAACTCGATGACCTTTGCATCGCCTACGACACGCCGCACGGCCGCCGCACGGTGGTCGACGGGCTGAGCCTCGCGCTGCCGCGCGGCGACATCGGCTGCCTGCTCGGCGCGTCGGGCTGCGGCAAGACGACCGTGCTGCGCGCGATCGCCGGCTTCGAGCCCGTTCGCATGGGACGCATCATGCTGGACGGCAGGCCCGTCGCGGCACCGTCGTTCGAGGTGCCGCCGGAGCGGCGGCGCATCGGCATGATGTTCCAGGACTATGCGCTGTTCCCGCACCTCAGCGCGGCCGACAACGTCGCCTTCGGTTTGCGGCGCATGCCGAAGATCGAACGGCGCCTGCGTGTCGCCGAAATGCTCGAACTCGTCGGCCTCGCCGATTCCGGCGGCGCCTATCCGCACGAGTTGTCGGGCGGCCAGCAGCAACGCGTCGCGCTCGCCCGCGCGCTCGCGCCGTCCCCGGAGCTGCTGCTGCTCGACGAGCCGTTCTCGAATCTCGACGTCGATACGCGCGAGCGGCTCGCGTTCGAGCTGCGCGACATCCTGAAACGCACGGGCCACACCGCGATCCTCGTCACGCACAACCAGGCCGAAGCGTTCGCGATCGCCGACCGGATCGGCGTGATGAAGGACGGCCGGCTCGCGCAATGGGACACGCCGTACGCGCTGCACCATCATCCAGCGAACGCATTCGTCGCGGATTTCGTGCGCCGCGACGCGCTCGCCGACGAACGCGCACGCGCACTGGCACGCGGCCGCTGACGCCGTACCGCGGCCCCGTCGCGCGACACCGTCAGCCTCCGTGCCGCGTCCTCGACGCGCTACGCCGGCTCCGCGAGATCGCGCACGGGCAGCGCGGTCGAATACTTGATCTGCTCCATCGCGAACGACGAGCTGACGTCGAACAGCGGCACCGTGCGAATCAGTTGCTTGTAGACCCGATCGTAGTCGTCGATGCCGGCCACCACGACGCGCAGCAGGTAATCGGTCTCGCCGCTCATCCGGTAGACCTCGACCACTTCCGGCATGTCGCGCACGGCCTGCGTGAAACGCTGCGCCCATTCCTCGGTGTGCTGGTTCGTGCGGATCGCGACGAACACGGTCGTGCCGACGCCGAGCTTGCGCGGATCGCACAGCGCAACCTGCGCACGAATCGCGCCGGTCTCCTTGAGCCGCTGCACGCGCTTCCAGCATGGCGTCTGCGACAGGTTCACGCGCTGCGCCAGTTCCGCGATCGGCAATGTGGCATCGGCCTGCAGCAGTTCCAGCAGCTTGCGATCGATGGCGTCCATTTCTCCAGTCCCTCGTAGATAGAAATTTATTCTATTCATCCTGCACAACGGGGAACAGTATGAAAACGGCTTCGCCGCGTCGACCGGTATAAATACCGATCCGCCACGTGCTCGCCACGCCAAACGAAACAGGCGACGCCGCCCGTGAGGATGGCATCGCCTGACCTTGTTACGCGCCGCGGCTTGTACGCCACGCCCCGGCCGGCGCTCACACGCCACCGGTCGTCACGCCGCTCAATACGCGACCGTCGCGATCTCGCGCACGAAGCTGTCCTGCTCGAGCGCGTCGACGAACGCGACCGCGTAGTCTTCCGCCGAGATCTTGCTATTGCCCTGCGCGTCCACGATCAGCTTGCCGACGCCCGTGCGGAACGTGCCCGTGCGCTCGCCCGGCGCGATCAGCGCGGCCGGCGCCAGGAAGGTCCAGTCGAGATCGGTGACCGTCTTCAGGTAGTCGAACGCGTCGCGATGGGCCAGCGCGACCGCCTTGTACGCGTCAGGGAAACCTTCGCTGTCGACCAGCTGCTTGCCCGGCGCGACTTCGAGCGAACCGGCGCCGCCGACCACGACGAGCCGCTTCAGGCCGGCCTGGCGCGTGCCGGCGACCAGCGCCTGCGCGGCCCCGACGACCTTCGCCGCATCGTCCTGCTTCGGACCGTACGCGCTCGCGACCACGTCATGCCCCGGCAGCGCGGCCGCGATGCTGGCCGCGTCGAACAGGTCGGCCGCCTGCGCGGTGATGCCGTCGCCGGCCGCGCCCGGATGGCGCGACAGCGCGGTCACGCGGTGGCCGCGTCGTACGGCTTCCGCCGCGATGCGCGAGCCGATCATGCCGGTGGCGCCGAACAGCGCGATTTTCAACGAACGTTGCGTCATGACGATTCTCCAGTCAGAAAATATGTAACACAGTTAATTACAGATAAGATCGAAAAAAACGGGGCGAAGCCCCCGTTGCACCGGACACCCGCACCTGCGCGCCATCCGGCTTCCTGCCCTGCCTGCCGCCGGCTACCTGCCGGCTGCCGCCTGTTGCGTGCGCCGCTCGAGATCCAGCATGTCGGCCGTGACGTCGACGAGCGTGCGCGTGGCGAGCGATGCCTCCATCGCGCGCTGCGCATCGCCGATATAGCCGGTCAGCGCGACCTGGATGTGCCGCCCGACGAGGCACGCGGGATTCGGTGCCTCGCGATGCAGCGCGAACAGTTGCGCGTCGTCGACCGCGCGATACACGTCGAGCAGCGTGATCTCGCCGGGCTCGCGCGCCAGCAACGCGCCGCCGCCCGCGCCGAGCTGCGACGTGGTCAGCCCCGCGGCTGCCAGCATCGACAGCAACCGGCGAATCAGCGCCGGATTCGTATTCACGCTGCCCGCGATGATGTCCGACGACAGCGGCACGCCTTCCTGCATCGACAGCAAGGCGAGCACGTGGACGGCAAACGCGAACCGGCTGCTGGTATTCATTCCTCACTCACTCGGCGACACCGGCCCGAACCGCGACCGGCGACATATGTAATCATGATAATTACATTTCGTGGATCGTGCAAGCCCGCGTCATTCCCCGCTCGCGGGCTTGGCGCCCGACGCGTTCTGCTGGCTCCACTGCTGCAGCTTCTTGCCGGCTTCCGCGATCTTCGCACCGGCTTCGGAGGCCGCATGCGCGACGACCGCGGAAGCGGCCGCGTCGATCTGCGCCTGCGCGGCCGACGCGAGACCGCTCGCGGACAGCGGCGGCACGGCCGACGCCGCCGAAGCGATGCCGGCCTTCGCGGCGTTGATCTGCTGGTTGACGGTGCTCGCGACCTGGTCGAGCGCCTTGGCCGCGTTGTTCGCGGCATCGGCGGCCGCGCTGGCGGCCGTATCGGCTTGCGTGGCCGGCGCGCCGGACTTCTCGCAGCCCGCGAGCAACAGCAGCGCACCGGCGGCCACCGCCGCCAGTACGGACCCGGGCACGCGACGCGCCCGCGATGTCTTCATGTTCATCAGCAAATCTCCGGCCGTGCGTCGCACGGCCTTGTGGTTGGACCGGTGTCGATGATACCGCCTGTGGAACAGGCCAAATGACGACCAGCCATTAAAAATGCCTTTCAATTTCGGATTCGTCTGATTCAATCGCAGGCGCTACGCCACTAAAGTGGGCACGCCTCAATCCGCTTCGTACGTGTCCCTTTTTTCTTATGGCTTTTCTCGTCGACTGGTTCATCGTTCTGGCCACGCTGCTCGCCGCCACCCTGTTCCTGTGCCTGCGCGCGCCGTCGGCGCCCCGCCTGGCCGAATCCGGGCGCCCGCGCCGCGTCGCATCCGCGCGCCTGCTCACGCAGGCCGTGATCGGTTTCTGGACGGCCGCGCTGATCATCGCGGAAGGCATCCTCGGCGCCGACGGCGACGGCCAGTCGCTCGCCGGCTTCGCGGCCCTCGCGTTCGCCGCGCTCGGGCTGTCGACCGTCGCCGCCTACTGGTCGGCACGCGCGTGGCGGCTGCGCCGGCCGCCCACACTGTTCGCCCGTCACTGACGCGCCAGATCGGTGCGTCACGGCGCACCGCATCGCATCGCCTCGCTCGCCGCACGCACCAGTTCAGCACGTGCCGCACCACACACGTGCACCTCGTTCGGTCACCAATCGTCGTCGGCCGCTCCGTCACCCGTGCACGATTCACCGGAATGCCGCACCACGCGGTATCGAGGCACCAATTCCACGCAGCCGTTCACCAAGTTGGCTCGATATTTGCGTTCCTTGCCCGTTTTTTGCGCAAGGAAGCCACGGCATGGATGGTCTGAAATCCGGCGTCGATACACTGTTCCTGTTGATCGGCGCCGTCATGGTGCTCGCGATGCACGCGGGCTTCGCATTTCTCGAACTCGGCACGGTCCGCAAGAAGAACCAGGTCAACGCGCTCGTGAAGATCCTGGTCGACTTCTCGGTGTCGACGCTCGCGTATTTCTTCATCGGCTACACGATCGCATACGGTGTCGAGTTCTTCGACGACATCGGCACGCTGTCGCAGCACAGCGGCTACGCGCTCGTGCGCTTCTTCTTCCTGCTGACCTTCGCGGCGGCCATTCCCGCGATCGTGTCCGGCGGCATCGCCGAGCGCGCGAAGTTCAATCCGCAGCTCGTCGCGACGCTGATCATCGTCGGCTTCATCTATCCGTTCTTCGAAGGGATGGCGTGGAACGAGCGCTTCGGCGTGCAGGCGTGGCTCACGCACGCGTTCGGTGCGCCGTTCCACGATTTCGCCGGCTCGGTCGTCGTGCATGCGTTCGGCGGCTGGGTCGCGCTGCCGGCCGTGCTGCTGCTCGGCGCGCGTCACGGCCGCTACGCGAAGGATGGCCGGATCGCCGCGCACCCGCCGTCGAACATCCCGTTCCTCGCGCTCGGCGCATGGGTGCTCGCGGTCGGCTGGTTCGGCTTCAACGTGATGAGCGCGCAGACGCTCGACAAGATCAGCGGCCTCGTCGCCGTGAACTCGCTGATGGCGATGGTCGGCGGCACGCTCGCCGCGTGGATGGCCGGCCGCAACGACCCGGGCTTCACGTACAACGGGCCGCTCGCGGGCCTCGTTGCCGTATGCGCGGGCTCCGACGTGATGCATCCGATCGGCGCGCTCGTCACGGGCGCGGCCGCCGGTGCGCTGTTCGTCGCGATGTTCACTTGCGTGCAGAACAAGTGGCGCATCGACGACGTGCTCGGCGTGTGGCCGCTGCACGGCATGTGCGGCGCGCTCGGCGGCCTCGCGGCTGGCGTGTTCGGCCTGCCTGCGCTTGGCGGCCTCGGCGGCGTGTCGTTCCTGTCGCAGCTCGTCGGCACGCTCGGCGGCATCGTGATCGCAAGCGCGGGCGGCACGCTCGTCTATGGCGCGCTGAAAGCGACCGTCGGGCTGCGCCTCGATCGCGAAGCCGAGTTCGACGGCGCCGACCTGTCGATCCATCGCATCACGGCAACGCCCGAGCTCGATTGATCCATCGAAGGACGCCAGGCACACCATTACGGTTTCAATTCAAAAAACTTTCATCTAGCGTCCTTACACTTCCGTCCAGTTTTCAATCAGCCTTCGCGAAGCTTGCCGACCGCCTGCTTCGCGAAGGCCATTCTTCCAACAACCGAAACTGGACTCCACATGCCCGCGTTGCCCAATGCTTCCCGTCGTCAGGCCCTGAAGATCCTCGCCGGCGCGCCGATGCTTCCCCTTTCCGGCCTCGCGCTGCCGGCCCTGCTGACGGGTTGCGGCGGCGACGATCCCGCGTCGACGCCGGCCCCGGTCGCCGCTGCCTATACGTCGGCGACGTTCTCGGCGATGGCCGCCCCCACGCTCGACAATGCGGCCGCGATGGCCACGACGACGGTCGGCTCGACGCTGTCGGTGTCGTTCTCGGACGGTTCGTCGCGCAACTTCAAGCTCGCGTACCGGCCGTTCTTCGTGACGGGCGACATGGTGCCGGACGGCAAGGGCGGCACGACGCTCGCGGGCGGCTACTACGACATCAACAACCAGCCGATCATCGATCGCTCGGTCGCCGGCAAGGAGCGCCAGTTCTATTCCGACTGCCCGGACGGCAGCTCGCTGCTGACGCTGAAGAACGCGAACGTGCCCGGCGTGAAGGGCAACACGGTGTTCGCGGTCGTGCAGTTCGAATACACGACGCGCGACCAGGCGAGCGCATCGCAGTACGGCCAGTTGCCGTCCCCGATCGCGGTGCTCTCGCTCGACCAGGATCCGGCCACCGGCGCGCTGAAGGTCGTGAAGTACCACAACGTCGACACGTCGAAGGCGCACGGGCTGTGGATCACCTGCGGCGCGAGCCTGTCGCCGTGGGGCACGCACCTGTCGAGCGAGGAATACGAGCCGGACGCGACGAAGGCTGCCACCGACGCGCAGTTCAAGGCGTTCAGCAAGAACACGTTCGGCGACGAGACGAAGGCGAACCCCTACCACTACGGCCACCTGCCCGAGATCACCGTGAACCCGGACGGCACGGGCAGCGTGAAGAAGCACTACTGCCTCGGCCGCATCTCGCACGAGCTGATCCAGGTGATGCCGGACCAGCGCACCGTGATGATGGGTGACGACGCCACCAACGGCGGCCTGTTCATGTTCGTCGCCGACAAGGCGGCCGACCTGTCGGCCGGCACGCTGTACGTCGCGAAATGGACGCAGACGTCGTCGGCCGGCGTCGGCACCGCGACGCTCACGTGGATCAGGATCGGCCACGCGACCAGCAGCGAGATCGAAACGCTCGCGAACACGCTGAAGGCGTCGGACATCATGGACTTGGTGACCGCCGACCCGAACGACGCGAGCTACACGAAGATCCACTTCGGCGGCAAGTTCAACTGGATGCGCGTGAAGCCGGGGATGGAAAAGGCGGCCGCGTTCCTCGAGACGCACCGCTACGCGGCGCTGCTCGGCGGCAGCATGGGCTTCACCAAGCTCGAAGGCACGACCGTGAACGCGAAGGACAAGATCGTCTATACGGCGATGTCGCGGATCGAAACGTCGATGGTCAAGGGCAATGCGGTGTCGCGCGACGTCGCGGTCGACAAGAAGATCGCCGCGGGCGCCGTCTACGCGCTGAACCTGAAGGCCGGCCAGCGCGACACGACGGGCGGCGCGATCGACAGCGAATGGGTGCCGGTCGACATGGGCGCGCCGGCCGCGCTCGTCGGCGAGGATCTCGCCGCGGCCGACGGGCTCGGCAATCTCGCGAACCCGGACAAGATCGCGAACCCGGACAACCTGAAGTTCTCCGAAAAGCTGCGCACGCTGTTCATCGGCGAAGACTCGGGCATGCACGTGAACAACTTTCTGTGGGCGTACAACGTCGACACGAAGTCGCTCTCGCGCGTGCTGTCGTGCCCGGCGGGCGCGGAGTCGACGGGTCTGCACGCGGTCGACGAGATCAACGGCTGGACCTACATCATGAGCAACTTCCAGCACGCGGGCGACTGGGAATCGCCGCTGCACGACAAGGTCAAGCCGACGCTCGATCCGCTCGTGCGCGCGAACTTCAAGGACCGCTTCGGCGCCAGCGTCGGCTACCTGACGGCCGAGCAGACCGGCATCAAGCTCGCGAAGGCCTGACCGGGTCACACGAGGGGGCTCGCTGGCCAGGCGTCCCTAACCGGGACTCCCCTTCTTTCATCACCGTTCATTCGTCGGCGCTCCACGCCGTTTTGTGCGCGATGCCCAGTGCGGGCATCGCGCTTTTTTTTGCGCGTGCGAATCGTGTGCATGGCGTGCGCCAGCGCACGCCGAACGGGCTCGGACGGGCGTTTCCAGCGATCGGGGGATAATACGGGCCTGACGTGCCCGGGCGGACAGTCAAAATGACGGGCAAAAAAAAGCGCCACGGAGACCGTGGCGCTAAAAAAGTTCTAGCCATTCCGAGGGCCGTGCTAGAACCTGAGAGACTGCGCGAAACATCGTTGCCGGTTAAACTCTTGAAACGATGTTTCGAAAACGTGAGACATTCTTTCCGTTTCCGCCCGACAAGTCAAGCGGTATTTGCACCGGTTCATGCACTTTCTGGCAACGCTCATTTGAGCGTTTTCCTAATAAACCAAGGGTGAACCCGTAAAATTTCATCCAATGACCGGTTCGCCCGCGGAACATGCATCCTTTGACAATAGTCCTACAATACCAACAAAATTGAAATCGAGTTTCGGAATTAGAGAGAATCCCTCGTGTCGACAACTGTAACCTCTCCCGCGTCGCGGGACCGTGAATCGTCGCCCGACGAGATCACCGCCCTCGCCCGCGGCCTCGCCGTGCTGCGCCGCATCGCGGCTGCCGACGCCCCCGTCAGCAACCGCGAACTGACCGAATTGACCGGCATCCCGAAGCCGACCGTCTCGCGCATCACCGCGACGCTCGTCAGCGCCGGCTTCCTGTTCCAGTTGCCCGACAGCGAGCGCTTCGTGCTCACCGCGTCGGTGCTCGAGCTGAGCCACGGCTTCCTGCGCAACTTCGACATCCGCGCGCGCTCGCGGCCGTTCATGATCGAGCTGGCCGAACGCACGTCGCTGTCCGTGCACCTCGCGGTGCGCGACCGGCTCGACATGGTCGCGATCGACGTGATCCGGCCGCGCTCGGCCGTGCTCGTCACGCGCCTCGAAATCGGCTCGCGGATGGACATCGCGCGCACGGCGGTCGGCCGCGCGTATCTCGCCGCGCTCGAGGACGACGAGCGCCGCCTGCTGCTCGAGTCGCTGCGCACCACGGCGGGCGACGACTGGCCACACGTGTCGGCGCGCCTGACCCCCGCGCTCGACGACGCGATGCGCGACGGCCACGCGATCGCGATCGGCGAATGGCGCGAAGGCCTGAATGCCGTCGCGGCCGGTTTCGTCGGCCCGTCGGGCCAGCGCTATTCGGTGAATTGCGGCGGCGCGTCGCACCAGTGTCCGCCCGAATGGCTGCAGGAACATG
The DNA here is from genome assembly GCF_056856535.1 of Burkholderia sp. L-4. Lineage (NCBI taxonomy): Bacteria > Pseudomonadati > Pseudomonadota > Betaproteobacteria > Burkholderiales > Burkholderiaceae > Burkholderia > Burkholderia sp. L-4. The sequence goes on along the minus strand of NZ_JBXEOX010000001.1, from coordinate 1,287,466 downwards.
TCGTGCCCGCGCTGCAGGAGTGCATCGCGAAAATCACCCGCGAGATCGGCGGCGCGCCGGCCCGGCGCGTCGGCGTGTAATCGTTCCGTCACCGTTCCGTCGCGTTCTGTAACGACCGTAACCCGTTGAAAGATAGACGACTGGACTGTAACGGGGACGGGACGTAGGATCATGCCCATCGTCGCGCCGCACTCTCGGCGCGCACCGCTCTTTTCCCCGCGCGGGTCGACGGGGGCCCCGGACCGAGCCGGGCCGCCCCGTCCCGTCACCCGCTCGCCCACGCGCAGCCCAGCAGTCCGATTTCCGGCACGCCGCGCCGTCTTCCTGACAGATCACGATGGATAACGAACAAAAGCCCACGCCCTCTTCGAAAGACCCTGCGTCCCCCGCCGCGCGACGCCCGCGCCGCACGCTGATGATCGGAACGCTCGCGGTCGTCGTCATCGGCGGCCTGCTGTGGTGGCATCCGTGGAACCGCACGCCGGCGGCCGGCAGCGCGGCACAAACCGCGGGCGCAAGCGCCGGCGGCGGCGCAGGCGGCCATCGCGGCCGCGGCGGCCCCGCTGCGATGGCGAACGTTCCGCAGCCCGTGCAGGTCGCGACCGCGACGCAAGGCGAGATGCCGATCGTGCTGTCCGCGCTCGGCACCGTCACGCCGCTCGCGAACGTGACGGTCAAGACGCAACTGTCGGGCTACCTGCAGTCGGTGTCGTTCCAGGAAGGCCAGATCGTCAAGAAGGGCGACGTGCTCGCGCAGGTCGACCCGCGCCCGTACCAGGTGGCGCTCGAGAACGCCGAAGGCACGTTCGCACGCGACTCGGCGCTGCTCGCGACGGCGCGCCTCGACCTGAAGCGCTACCAGACGCTGCTGTCGCAGGATTCGATCGCGTCGCAAACCGTCGATACGCAGGCGTCGCTCGTCAAGCAGTACGAAGGCGCGGTGAAGACCGACCAGGCCGCGATCGATTCCGCGAAGCTGAACCTCACGTATGCGCGCATCACGGCGCCGGTATCGGGCCGCGTCGGCCTGCGCCAGGTCGACCCGGGCAACTACGTGACGCCGGGCGACACCAACGGCATCGTCGTGATCACGCAGCTGCAGCCGATGAGCGTGATCTTCACGACGTCGGAAGACAACCTGCCGCAGATCCTCAAGCAGGTGAACGCGGGCCAGAAACTGTCGGTCACCGCCTACAACCGCAACAACACGGTGCCGCTCGAGACGGGGTCGCTCGCCACGCTCGACAACCAGATCGACACGAGCACCGGCACGGTCAAGCTGCGCGCGAACTTCGATAACAAGGAAGGCATGCTGTTCCCGAATCAGTTCGTGAACACGCGGCTGCTCGTCGACGTGCTGCGCAACGCGACGATCGTGCCGACGTCCGCGGTGCTGACGGGTTCGATCGGCCAGTTCGTCTACGTCGTGAAACCCGACAACACGGTAACCGTGCGCAAGGTCACGATCGGCCCGGTCGACGGCGAACGCACGAGCATCGTCAGCGGCGTCGCGCTCGGCGAGCGCGTGGTGACCGACGGCTCCGACCGCCTGCGCGAAGGCTCGAAGATCTCGATTCCGGCCGACAAGCCGAAAGGCGCGTCGGGCACGCGCGGCGCCGGCGCGGCGTCGGGTGCCTCGGCTGCGTCGGGCGCCGCCGGCCATCACGGCGGACACAAGCACGGTGCGTCGCAGGCAGCGGCCCAATAACGCGCGGGCCGCTCGATGAATCCTTCCCGCCTCTTCATTCTCCGGCCGGTAGGCACCGCCCTCCTGATGGCGGCGATCATGCTGGCCGGTCTCGTCGCGCTGCGGTTCCTGCCGCTCGCCGCGCTGCCCGAAGTCGACTACCCGACGATCCAGGTCCAGACCTTCTACCCCGGCGCGAGCCCGGAAGTGATGACCTCGTCGGTCACCGCGCCGCTCGAGCGCCAGTTCGGGCAGATGCCATCGCTGAACCAGATGTCGTCGCAAAGCTCGGCCGGTGCGTCGGTGATCACGCTGCAGTTCTCGCTCGACCTGCCGCTCGACATCGCCGAACAGGAAGTGCAGGCCGCGATCAACGCGGCCGGCAACCTGCTGCCGTCCGACCTCCCAGCCCCGCCGATCTACGCGAAGGTCAACCCGGCCGATGCGCCGGTGATCACGCTCGCCGTCAAGTCGAAGACGCTGCCGCTCACGCAGGTGCAGGACCTGGCCGACACGCGCCTCGCGATGAAGATCTCGCAGATCGCGGGCGTCGGCCTCGTCAGCCTGTCGGGCGGCAACCGCCCGGCCGTGCGGATCCAGGCGAACCCGACCGCGCTCGCGCAGTACGGGATGAACCTCGACGACCTGCGCACGACGATCTCGAACCTGAACGTCAACACGCCGAAGGGCAACTTCGACGGCCCGACGCGCGCCTACACGATCAACGCGAACGACCAGCTGACGAGCGCCGACCAGTACAACAGCGCGGTCGTCGCGTACAAGAACGGCCGCCCGGTGATGCTGACCGACGTCGCGACGGTCGTCGCCGGCTCGGAGAACACCAAGCTCGGCGCGTGGGTGAATTCGGATCCCGCGATCATCCTGAACGTGCAGCGCCAGCCGGGCGCGAACGTGATCCAGACGGTCGACGCGATCAAGGCGCAATTGCCGAAGCTGCAGGAGACGCTGCCGGCCGCGCTCGACGTGGAGATCGTCACCGATCGCACGACGATGATCCGCGCGGCCGTGCGCGACGTGCAGTTCGAGCTGCTGCTCGCGGTCGCGCTCGTCGTGCTGGTGATGTACCTGTTCCTCGCGAACATCTACGCGACGATCATCCCGAGCCTGTCCGTGCCGTTGTCGCTGATCGGCACGCTCGCGGTGATGTACATGGCCGGCTTCTCGCTGAACAACCTGTCGCTGATGGCGCTCACCATCGCGACCGGCTTCGTCGTCGACGACGCGATCGTGATGATCGAGAACATCGCGCGCTACGTCGAGGAAGGCGAGTCGGGGCTCGAGGCCGCGCTGAAGGGCTCGAGGCAGATCGGCTTCACGATCATCTCGCTGACGGTGTCGCTGATCGCGGTGCTGATCCCGCTGCTGTTCATGGGCGACGTGGTCGGGCGCCTGTTCCACGAGTTCGCGATCACGCTCGCGGTGACGATCGTGATCTCGGCGATCGTGTCGCTCACGCTCGTGCCGATGATGTGCGCGAAGCTGCTGCGTCATTCGCCGCCGCCGGAAAGCCACCGCTTCGAGGCACGCGTGCACCGCACGATCGACTGGGTGATCGCGCGCTACGCGGTCGCGCTCGAATGGGTGCTGAACCGCCAGCGCTCGACGCTGGTCGTCGCGCTGCTGACGCTCGGGCTGACCGCCCTGCTCTACATCTACGTGCCGAAGGGCTTCTTCCCCGCGCAGGACACCGGCGTGATCCAGGCGATCACGCAGGCGCCGCAGTCGATCTCGTACGGCGCGATGGCCGAACGCCAGCAGGCGCTCGCGGCCGAGATCCTGAAGGACCCGAACGTCGACAGCCTCACGTCGTTCATCGGCGTCGACGGCAGCAACATCACGCTGAACAGCGGCCGGATGCTGATCAACCTGAAGGCGCGCGACGACCGCTCCAAAACGGCCGCGCAGATCATCCGCGACCTGCAGCACCGCGTGGCGAACATCACCGGCATCTCGCTGTTCATGCAGTCGGTGCAGGACCTGACGATCGATTCGACCGTCAGCCCGACGCAGTACCAGTTCATGCTGACGAGCCCGAACGCGGAAGAATTCGCGACCTGGGTGCCGAAGCTCGTCGCGCGGCTGCAGCAGGAGCCGTCGCTCGCCGATGTCGCGACCGACCTGCAGAGCAACGGCCAGTCGGTCTACATCGAGATCGACCGCCCGAGCGCCGCGCGTTTCGGCATCACGCCGGCGACCGTCGACAACGCGCTGTACGACGCGTTCGGCCAGCGCATCGTGTCGACCATCTTCACGCAGTCGAACCAGTACCGCGTGATTCTCGAGTCGGAGCCGAAGGAGCAGCACTACGCGCAATCGCTGAACGACATCTACCTGCCGTCGGCCGGCGGCGGCCAGGTGCCGCTGTCGTCGATCGCGTCGTTCCACGAGCGGCCGTCGCCGCTGCTGGTCGCGCACCTGTCGCAGTTCCCGTCGACGACGATCTCGTTCAACCTCGCGCCGGGCGCGTCGCTCGGCGAAGCCGTCAAGGCGATCGAGGCCGCCGAGAAGGACATCAGCCTGCCCGCGTCGTTCCAGACGCGCTTCCAGGGCGCGGCGCTCGCGTTCCAGGCCTCGCTGTCGAACCAGCTGTTCCTGATCCTCGCGGCGGTCGTCACGATGTACATCGTGCTCGGCGTGCTGTACGAAAGCTACATCCACCCGATCACGATCCTGTCGACGCTGCCGTCGGCCGGCGTCGGCGCGCTGCTCGCGCTGATGATCACCGGGCACGACCTGGACATCATCGGCATCATCGGCATCGTGCTGCTGATCGGTATCGTGAAGAAGAACGCGATCATGATGATCGACTTCGCGCTCGAGGCCGAACGTGTCGAAGGCAAGCCGCCGCGCGAGGCGATCTACCAGGCGTGCCTGCTGCGCTTCCGGCCGATCCTGATGACGACGCTCGCCGCGCTGCTCGGCGCGGTGCCGCTGATCGTCGGCTCCGGCGCCGGCTCCGAGCTGCGCCAGCCGCTCGGGATCGCGATCGCCGGCGGCCTGATCGTGTCGCAGGTGCTGACGCTGTTTACGACGCCCGTGATCTACCTCGGCTTCGACTCGCTCGCGCGCCGCGTGCGCGGCTGGTTCGAACGCCACGGCCCCGACGCCGGCAAGCGCACGGATGCGTAAGCCATGAACCTGTCGCGCCCCTTCATCACCCGCCCCGTCGCGACGACGCTGCTCGCGCTCGGCGTCGCGCTCGCGGGCCTGTTCGCGTTCATCAAGCTGCCGGTGTCGCCGCTGCCGCAGGTCGACTTCCCGACGATCTCGGTACAGGCGTCGCTGCCGGGCGCGAGCCCGGAAACGGTCGCGACCAGCGTGACGAGCCCGCTCGAGCGGCACGTCGGCTCGATCGCCGACGTCTCCGAAATGACGTCGACGAGCACGGTCGGCAACGCGCGGATCATCCTGCAGTTCGGCCTGAACCGCGACATCGACGGCGCCGCGCGCGACGTCCAGGCCGCGATCAACGCGGCGCGCGCCGACCTGCCCGCCGCGCTGAAGAGCAACCCGACCTACCGCAAGGTCAACCCGGCCGATTCGCCGATCATGATCGTGTCGCTGACGTCGGAAACGTCGTCGCCCGCGAAGCTGTACGACGCCGCATCGACGGTGCTGCAGCAGTCGCTGTCGCAGATCGACGGGATCGGCCAGGTCTCGGTGAGCGGCTCCGCGAACCCGGCCGTGCGCGTCGAGCTCGAACCGCAGGCGCTGTTCCACTACGGGATCGGCCTCGAGGACGTGCGTGCGGCGCTGGCGTCCGCGAACGCCAACGCGCCGAAGGGCGCGATCGAGTTCGGCCCGCAGCACTACCAGCTCTATACGAACGACCAGGCCTCCCAGGCGTCGCAATACCGCGACCTCGTCGTCGCCTACCGCAACGGCTCGGCCGTCAGGCTGTCCGACTTGTCGGACGTCGTCGATTCGGTCGAGGACCTGCGCAACCTCGGCCTGTCGAACGGCAAGCGCGCGGTGCTCGTGATCCTCTACCGCTCGCCCGGCGCGAACATCATCGATACGATCGACCGCGTGCGCGCGGCGCTGCCGCAACTCACCGCGTCGCTGCCAGCCGACATCACGGTCACGCCGGTGCTCGACCGCTCGACCACCATCCGCGCGTCGCTGAAGGACACCGAGCACACGCTGCTGATCGCGGTCAGCCTCGTCGTGATGGTTGTGTTCCTGTTCCTGCGCAACTGGCGCGCGACGCTGATCCCGAGCGTCGCGGTGCCGATCTCGATCGTCGGCACGTTCGGCGCGATGTACCTGCTCGGCTTCTCGATCGACAACCTGTCGCTGATGGCGCTGATCGTCGCGACCGGCTTCGTCGTCGACGATGCGATCGTCGTGCTCGAGAACATCTCGCGGCACATCGAGAACGGCAAGTCGCGGATGCAGGCCGCGTTCGACGGTGCGCGCGAGGTCGGCTTCACCGTGCTGTCGATGAGCATCTCGCTCGTCGCGGTGTTCCTGCCGATCCTGCTGATGGGCGGCATCGTCGGGCGGCTGTTCCGCGAATTCGCGCTGACGCTGTCGCTCGCGATCGCCGTGTCGCTCGCGGTGTCGCTCACCGTCACGCCGATGATGTGCGCGCGCCTGCTGCCCGAGTCGCACGACCCGCAAAACGAAGGCCGCTTCGGGCGCTTCCTCGAGCGCGGCTTCTCGCGCATGCAGCGCGGCTACGAGCGCTCGCTGTCGTGGGCGCTGCGCCGGCCGCTGCTGATCCTGCTGACGCTGTTCGCGACGATCGGGCTGAACGTGTACCTGTACATCGTCGTGCCAAAGGGCTTCTTCCCGCAGCAGGACACCGGCCTGATGATCGGCGGCATCCAGGCCGACCAGTCGACCTCGTTCCAGGCGATGAAGCTGAAGTTCTCCGAGATGATGCGGATCGTGCAGGGCAACCCGAACGTGAAGAGCGTCGCGGGGTTCACCGGCGGCACGCAGACCAACTCGGGCTTCATGTTCGTCACGCTGAAGGATCGCTCCGAGCGCAAGCTGTCGGCCGACCAGGTGATCCAGCAGCTGCGCCCGCCGCTGGCGGACGTCGCGGGTGCGCGCACGTTCCTGCAGGCCGCGCAGGATATCCGCGTCGGCGGCCGGCAGAGCAACGCGCAGTACCAGTTCACGCTGCTCGGCGATTCGAGCGCCGACCTGTACAAGTGGGGGCCGATCCTGACCGAGGCGCTGCAGAAGCGCCCCGAGCTGACCGACGTGAACTCCGACCAGCAGCAAGGCGGTCTCGAGGCGATGGTGACGATCGACCGCGCGACGGCCGCGCGCTTCGGCATCAAGCCCGCGCAGATCGACAACACGCTGTACGACGCGTTCGGCCAGCGCCAGGTCTCGACGATCTACAACCCGCTGAACCAGTACCACGTCGTGATGGAAGTCGCGCCGAAATACTGGCAAAGCCCGGAGATGCTGAACCAGGTGTGGATCAGCACGTCGGGCGGCAGCGCGAACGGCTCGCAGACCACCAACGCGGCCGCCGGCACCTATGTCGCGACGTCGGCCGGCACGTCGAGCGCCGGGACGGCCACGCAGAGCGCCGCGGCGATCGCGTCCGATTCCGCGCGCAACCAGGCGCTCAACTCGATCGCCGCGAGCGGCAAGTCGAGCGCGTCGTCGGGTGCGTCGGTGTCGACGTCGAAGTCGACGATGATCCCGCTGTCGGCGATCGCGACGTTCGGGCCGAGCACGACGCCGCTGTCGGTCAACCACCAGGGGTTGTTCGTCGCGACGACGATCTCGTTCAACCTGCCGCCGGGCGTGTCGCTGTCGCAGGCGACCCAGGTGATCTACCAGACCATGGCGCAGGTCGGCGTCCCGCCGACGATCGTCGGCAGTTTCCAGGGCACCGCGCAGGCGTTCCAGCAGTCGATGAACGACCAGCCGATCCTGATCCTCGCCGCGCTGCTGGCCGTCTACATCGTGCTCGGGATCCTGTACGAGAGCTACATCCACCCGATCACGATCCTGTCGACGCTGCCGTCGGCCGGCGTCGGCGCGCTGCTCGCGCTGCTGCTGTTCAAGACCGAGTTCAGCATCATCGCGCTGATCGGCGTGATCCTGCTGATCGGCATCGTGAAGAAGAACGCGATCATGATGGTCGACTTCGCGATCGACCAGACGCGCAACAACAAGAAGTCGTCGTTCGACGCGATCCACGAGGCGTGCCTGCTGCGCTTCCGCCCGATCATGATGACGACGATGGCCGCGCTCCTCGGCGCACTGCCGCTCGCGTTCGGCAGCGGCGACGGCGCCGAGCTGCGCGCGCCGCTCGGGATCGCGATCGCCGGCGGCCTGATCGTGTCGCAGGTGCTGACGCTCTATACGACGCCGGTCGTCTACCTGTACATGGACCGGTTCCGCGTGTGGGGAGAGAAACGCCGCAATCGCCGCGGCAATTCGGGCGGGCCGGCGGTGGCCGGCGAATGACGGGAAGCGGCGGCCCGACTGAGCCGACCCCAAGGGTTGGAGTGGTGTCCAACTCCTGGGGGCAATTCAGGCAGGCGGCCGTTTTTTTGCCCTTGAACCCGGGCGGCGATCGGCTATCGTGAGTCCATGCCTACCGCGAGCCCTTCGCCGGAACCCGCCATGAACGTCCAGCTCAATCACACGATCGTCTGGTGCAGCGACAAGCATGCGTCGAGCCGCTTCCTGACCGAACTCCTGGAATTGCCGCCGCCGACGCCGTTCGGCGCGATGCGGGTCGTCGCGCTCGACAACGGCGTGTCGCTCGATTTCTACGAACAGGCGGGGGAAATCAGATCGCAGCACCATGCGTTCCTGCTCGACGAAGCCGGCTTCGATCGCGTGCTGGCGCGCATCCGCGCGCGCGGGCTCGCGCACTGGGCCGATCCCGCGAAGCGGCAACCCGACGACATCTACCGCCACAACGGCGGGCGCGGCGTGTACTTCGACGACCCGGACGGCCACTTCCTCGAAGTGATGACGCGTCCGTATGTGCTGAACGGCTAGCGCAGCCGCGCCGGCATTGCGCCGGCCGGTATCGTTCGGCGCGGATGCCGTCCCGCTTCGGACGGCACCCGGACGCCTGCCGTTACTCGGCCGCCGTCGTCTTGCGCGGACGACGTGCGCGCGGTGCCGCCTTGCGGGCCGGCTTTTTCTTGGCAGCGGCCGGCGCGTCGGCATGCGCTTCGAGCGGCGCCGCCTCATGCGACGGCTGGGCGGCAGCCCCGTCGCCGCCGGCATCGCCGGCCGCCGGCTCGGCACGCGTCACGGCGGCATGCCGTTCGTCGCCCTGCTCCGCGTCGTCGGCATGCCTGCCGTGCGCGTGCTGGTCGCCGCCGCCGTGCTTCGCCTCACCGTGGGCGTCGTCGGTCTTCCCGGCCGCATGATGGCCGGCGCCCTTCGCGGCGGCACCCTTCTTCCCGCCCGTCTTCTTCGCCGCGCTCTTGCGCGCACGCTTGCGGCCGTCCTTCGCCTCGCCCGGTGCGTCGACCGCCTCCGCCGCTTCAGCCGTTTCAGCCGGTGGCGTCACCGACCCAGCCTCGACGAACTCGGCGACGTCCGCCGCTTCCGCTTCGGCCTGCTCGCTTTCGTGCGCCACCGCTTCGGCCCGCTGCCCGCGACGTTGCGCATTGCGCCCGGCCCGCGCCGGTTCGGCCGCGCGCGCACCGTGGTGGTGGGCGCCGCCGTGCGCGCCGCCGTCCCCGCCCGCCGCGACATGCTCCATGGCCGCCGGCTGGCGGGCCCGCGACACGAACGCGCCCGACTTGTCGTCGCGCCCCACTTCCAGCAGGCCGCGCGCCTGCGCTTCGTCGAGCAGGTTGCCGAACGCGCGGAACCCGTAGTACGACTCGTTGAAATCCGGCTTGCGGCGCTTGATCGCGCTCTTGAGCACCGACGCCCAGATCTTGCCGACGTCGTCGCGCTCCGACGCGAGCGCATCGAACGTCTCGACCGCCAGCGCGATCGCCTCGGCCTTGCGGGCATCCATGTCGTGCTTGCGCGAGGCCGGCTCGTCAGGCCGCCTCGCGCCGCCGTTGCCGGCACGCTGCTGCTGTTCGCGCTTCGCGAGCGTGCGCTGCTGCTCGCGCACCAGATCGTCGTAGAAGATGAATTCGTCGCAGTTCGCGACCAGCAGGTCCGACGTCGATTTCTTCACGCCGACGCCGATCACCTTCTTCGCGTTCTCGCGCAGCTTCGACACGAGCGGCGAGAAGTCGGAATCGCCGCTGATGATCACGAACGTATCGACGTGCGACTTCGTGTAGCAGAGATCGAGCGCATCGACGACGAGCCGGATGTCGGCCGAATTCTTGCCCGACTGGCGCACGTGCGGAATCTCGATCAGCTCGAAGCTCGCCTCGTGCATCGACGCCTTGAAGCCCTTGTAGCGATCCCAGTCGCAATAGGCCTTCTTCACGACGATGCTGCCTTTCAGCAGCAGGCGCTCCAGCACGGGCTTGATGTCAAATTTCTCGTACTTCGCGTCGCGCACGCCGAGCGCGACGTTCTCGAAGTCGCAGAACACGGCCATGCTGACGTTGTCCAGGGGTAATGCCATGTGTACTCCAACCGGTGGGCCGGCGCGTTATACGCGTAACGGCGAAAAAACCATCGCGCACATGATAGCCGGTCGGCGCGTCATTCCCGCATCCGTGTGAACGAATGAACGCCCGACGCCGGTACGCCCCTTAATACGCGCCCGCCGGCGGGGCAAATCGACATTACACTTGAGTTATCGGTCGTCCGTCCCTATCTGGACGGAAGACGCATCGAGCAAGGAGCGGTTTCATGACGACGAAGGTACTGCTGATTGGTGCGACCGGCCGGACGGGCCAGGCCTGCGCGGATCTGCTGCTCAAGCAGCCGGAGTTCGAGGTCACGGCGCTCGTGCGCCGGCACGGCTATGCGCTGGCGGGCGCACGGGTCGTCGAGGCCGATCTGACGAACGATTTCTCGCACGCGTTCCAGGGCATCACGCACGTGATCTACGCGGCCGGCTCGGCCGAATCGGAGGGCGCGGCCGAAGAGGAACAGGTCGACCGCGACGCGGTGGCCCGCGCGGCCGAATACACGCTCGCCTTCAACGCGCAGAAGCTCGTCGTGATCAGCTCGCTTTCGGCGTACCGGCCCGAACAGGCGCCGGACGCGCTGCGCCATTATTCGCAGATGAAGCGCGAGGGCGACGACCGCGTGATCGCGTCGGGTGTCGACTACGTGATCCTGCGCCCGGGCCCGCTCACCGACGATCCGGGCGTCGGCAAGATCGCGCTGACCGACGCCTGGCTCGACCCCGCGCCGCCCGTGTCGCGCCAGGACGTCGCATGGGCCGCGATCGAGGCGATCAAGCTCGGCATCTCGCGCAAGATCGTCGGCTTCGTCGGCGGCAGCGTGCCGATCGAGCAGGCCTTGCGCGCGTGACGGCCCGCTGCGCGCCGCCGCCCGGCGGCGCGTGTTGTCGTGCCCGCGGCCCGCACGGCGGGCCGTTTTCGTGCCAGGCGCGGCCGCTTACGGCTTCGGGTGCGCGTCGGCCCACGCCTTCACGGCGGCGAGCGTGTTCTCGACGTGCTTGTCGGGCGACAGGCTCGTGTATTCGTAGAGCACCTTCCCTTCCGGCGAGATCACGTAGGACACGCGGTTCGCGCGGTCGAGCGCCGGCAGCTTCGCATCGTATTCCCGGATGATCTTCGCGTCCGGATCGGCCGCGACCGGGAACTTGCTGCGGCACTCGCTCACCGAGAATTTCGTCAGCGTGTCGATATTGTCGGCCGATACGCCGATCACCGTCGCGCCGTAAGCCTTGTAACGGTCGACCGCATCGGCAAACGCATGCGCCTCGATCGTGCAGCCCTTCGTGAACGCCGCCGGGTAGAAATACAGCACCACCGGCCCCTGCTTCAGCGCGCCGGCGAGCGAGTACGTGTAAGTCTTGCCGCCCAGCGACGCCTGCGTCGTGAAATCCGGCGCCGCGGCGCCCGGCTTCAATTCCGCCTGCGCCATCAGCGCATGGCCGGCCACCAGCGCCGCCACGGCGCCCAGCAACAGTTTTCGCTTCATCTGCGTCCTCATTTCTTATAAAGTCAGCCTCGATACAGGCCACGCCGGCGTTCGCCTGTCGAACATCCGGGATGCGATCCGGGCCGGCGGCTGCGCCATCCGCGGCCGGCCCGTTAAAGATTCCGCACAATCTGCCGTTATTCCTTGCGGACAACCAGTTCCAGCCCTTCACGTCAGCGAGAAACATGGAAGCCAACAGGAAACAGACGTCACGCAAGGGCTCCTGGCGCAGCGCCTTGCATACGCTGCGCCGCTTCGCCTGGTCGGGCGGCGCGCTGATGCCGGCGCGCGCCGGCGCGCCGCGCCGCGACGACTCCGTGCGCAACTGGCTGGAACAGACGGTCGGCACGGTGGATTTCCTCGCCCATGTCGACCGCGAGCTGCGCTTTCTGTACGTGTCCGACGCGAGCCTGCGCTTCATCGGCTACCACCGCGACTACCTGCACACGCTGACGCTGCGCGACCTGATCGCCGAACAGGATACCTCGGCGCTCGAAGGCCTGCTTGCGCGCGCCGCGCGTTCCGGCCAGGTCGAGAAGGCGACGATGTGCATCGTCAAGTCGCTCACCTACCCGCTGGACGTCGAGGTCCGTGCGTTCAAGAGCCGCCATCACGGCGTCGACGGTTTCGCGATCGCGGCATTCGACGTGTCGTCGTGGCGCGCGCTCGAGGCGAAGCTGACGTATGAAATGCACCATGACCCGATGACGGGGCTCGACAACCTGTCCGCGCTCGTGCCGGCGCTGATGCGTGCGCAGCAGACCGCCGACGAGGACGGCACCTGCGCGGCGCTGCTGCTGCTCGACCTCGACGACTACCAGCGGATCAACCGCGCGCTCGGCTACGACGCGGGCGACACGCTGCTGCGCGAGACCGCGCAGCGGCTGAAGGCGCTCGTCACGCCGAACGAGCGGCTCGCGCGCGTCGCGAGCGACAAGTTCGCGATCGTGCTCGGCGCCTCGGACCGCTCGCAGGCGAGCCACGCCGCCGACGCGCTCGCGCGCCGGCTGCAGGCCGCGGTGCGCGAGCCCTACGTGTACCAGGGGCAGACCGTGCACCTGTCCGCGAGCATCGGCATCGCGCTCTACCCCGACGAACGCGCCGCGCCGCATCGCGCGCAGCATCACAGCCCGCTGCTGCGCCGCGCCGACCATGCGCTCGCGCAGGCGAAGGCATCGGGCGGCAACGCGCTTGCGTTCCATGCGCCGGTCGACGATCCGGCCGACGCCGAACGGCTGAAGCTCGAGGCCGACCTGTACGACGGCGTGCGCAACGGCGAGTTCTCGCTCCACTTCCAGCCGATCACGCACAGCCAGTCGGGCGCGGTGGTCGGCGTCGAGGCGCTGATCCGCTGGCGCCATCCGGTACACGGCCTCGTGCCGCCGGCGACCTTCATTCCGCTCGCCGAATCGATCGGCCTGATCAACTACCTCGGCAACTGGGTGCTCAAGGCCGCGTGCATGCAGCTCGTCGCATGGGACAGCCAGGGGCTTGCGCTGCAGTACGTGGCGGTCAACGTGTCGCCGCAGCAGTTCCGCGACCCGCGCTTCACGCAGAGCGTGCGCGAGGCGATCGCGCTGACGGGCATCGACCCGCGCCGCATCGTGCTCGAAATCACCGAAAGCCTGCTGATGCACGATCCCGCGCATGCGAAAGTGCTGCTCGAGGAGCTGACCGATCTCGGCATCCGCTTCGCGATCGACGATTTCGGCACCGGCTATTCGAGCCTCGCGTACCTGCAGCGCTTCCCGCTCGCGAAGCTGAAGATCGACCGCAGTTTCGTCGAGAACCTGCTGACGTCGCGCAACGACCGCGCGATCGTGTCGGCGGTGGTCGGCCTCGCGCAGACGCTCGATCTCGAGCTCGTCGCCGAAGGCGTCGAGACCGAGGCGCAGCGCGCACTGCTGACGGAGATGGGCTGCAATCACATCCAGGGCTGGCTCGTCTGCCAGGCGCTGCCGTCCGAGGAGCTCGCGCGGCGCTTCGAGGCGCAGCAGCTGCACCTGCACGCCGCCGCCTGACGCGCGCGGCGAACCGGACAGATCCGTATGTCAATCACCGAACACCTGCCCCGCACCGCTTTGCTGGACAAGCTGTGGGCCCGGATGAGCGAACGGGGCGATTTCCCGCTGCTGTCGGAATCGCTGCGCGCGACGATGGCCGCGATGAAGAACGACGACCTCGACTTCACCGCACTCGTGCGTGTCGTGCTGTCGGACTTCGCGCTCACGCAGAAAGTGCTGCGGCTCGCGAACTCCGCGATGTACATGGCGTTCGGCGGCAACATCACGACCGTGACGCGCGCGCTGATGGTGCTCGGCATGGACGCCGTCGGCCATCTGGTCGTCGGGCTGAAGCTCGTCGACCATTTCCACCACAGCACGCCGCGGCGCATCGACGCGAAGCTCGAGCTGAACCGTGCGCTGCTGTCCGGCTGCGTCGCGCGCAAGCTCACCGAGCGCGCCGACCTGCGCGCGGGCGAGGAAGCCGTCGTCTGCACGCTGATGCGCCAGGTCGGCAAGCTGCTCGTGGTCTGCTATCTCGACAGCGAATGGGACAAGATCCGCCGCCGCGCGGCCGAGATGCACGTCGACGAATCGGCCGCCTGCGTCGAGGTGCTCGGCGTCGGTTTCGACGAGATCGGGCTCGAGGCGGCGGCACGCTGGCGGCTGCCCGACATGATCCGCGACGGCATCGCCGACGACCACCACCACGTGAACCGCGTCGACGCGTTCGGCCGCGAACTCGCGGCCGACGAGGACATGATCGAACGCGTGAACTGGCTGCGGGCGGTGAGCCGCTGCTCGGCCGACGTCGCGAGTGCGCTCGCGATGCCCGATGGTCCGCAGCGCGACGCGCACATCGCGGCGCTCGCGCAGCACTATGCGCCGGCGCTCGATACGGAACCCGACGCGCTCGTCGAGATCGCCGACCGGCTCGCGCACGAGGAAGCGAGCGACACCGTGATGCGCGAGATCGTCGAGTTGCGCGCGAACGCCGATGCGATCGCGCGTGCGCAGGCCGAGCCCGAAGCCTGTCTCGAAGCCGGCCTCGCCGACCTGCGCGCGCTGCCGTCCGAGCACGTACTGACGCCGGTGCTCGCGCTGGCGTCGGAAAGCCTGCTCGCGAGCCTCGCGTTCACGCGCACCGTCATGTTCGTGCGCCACGACGACGGCACGTTCGCCGCGCGCCTGGGTTTCGGTCCCGGCGTCGACGCGGCGCTCTACCGGCTGCGCTTTCACGAGCGCTTCGAGCCGGACGTATTCCATCTCGCGATCACCAATTCGGTCGGCATCTTCATCGAGCAGGCGCAGGAACCGAAGATGCTCAAGCGCCTGCCCGCGTGGTATCTCGACGTGTTCGACGACACACGCGCGTTCGTGCTGCTGCCGGTGCGGGTCGATGCGGCGACGGTCGCGCTGCTGTATGGCGACTGGGCCGGCGCGCAGCCGGCACGCAAGATCTCGCAACAGGAAATGAGCATCCTCAACGAGCTCGCGCACGAACTGGGGCGGTTCTTCCCCGCGCAGCACGGCTGACGGCCGGCCGCCCGCGCGGTTTCCGGTTCCCAAAAGCAAACCGGCCGCATCGGCGGCCGGTTTTTTACATCGTGCGTTCGAACGAAGCGCTTACTTGAGCGTCACGGGCACGCTGAAGTACTTCTTCGCGAGGTTGTCGATCGTGCCGTCGGCCTTCAGGTCCTTCAGCGCCTGATCGAGTGCGGTCTTCAGCGCCGCGTCGTTCTTGCGCAGGCCGAAGCCGACGCCCGAGCCGAGGATCTCGGCGTCGCTGACGGTGCCGCCCGCGAACGCGAAGCCCTGGCCTTGCGGCTTCGTCAGGAAGCCCTTCGAGCCGGCTTCCGAATCCTGGAACGTCGCGTCGAGACGGCCCGACTTCAGGTCGGCGTAGGCCAGATCCTGCGTCTGGTACGGCACGACTTCAACGCCGACCGGCGCCCACTTCTTCTTCGCGTACGCTTCCTGGATCGTGCCCTGCAGCACGCCGACGCGCTTGCCCTTCAGCGACTGCGGGGTCGGCAGCAGGCCGCTGCCCTGCTTCGCGATCAGCTGGTTCGGAATCGTATAGATCGGGTCGGTGAACGCGATCGCGTGCTTGCGCTGGTCGGTGATCGTCATGTCCGAGTTGATCGCATCGAACTTGCGCGCCTGCAGCGCGGGGATCAGGCCGTCGAAGTCGTTCTCGACCCACACGCACTTCGTCTTCAGCTTCGCGCACACCGCGTTGCCGATGTCGATGTCGAAGCCGGTCAGCTTGCCGTCGGGCGTCTTGTATTCGAACGGTGCGTACGAGGCCTCGACGCCGAACCGGATCTCCTTCAGATCCGCGGCAAACGCGCTGCCTGCCGCCACCGCCGATGCCGCCACCACCGCATGCGCGGCCACTTTACGCCAATCCAACTTCATCAGGTGCTCTCCTCGATACTCGAATGTTCCGGAACTACGGGCGCAGGCATCATTGCAGGGTCGGATGACCCCGACAATGCGGCTGCCGCGCCGTGATGCGGCGCAACAGCCGCAAGGCCGCGATTGTACCAATCCGCGCGGCCCGGCATGGCAAAGCGGCTGCCGATGCGCGATGCTGCGGTGCGCATACGACACCGGCCGCGCCGGCCATCGAACTTGCAAGACGATGTCGCAAATACGCAAGGCGGGCCGCGCGTCGGCGCGGCCGCCGATCGGTCAGACCAATGCCGCGATCGTCTCGCGCGTCGTGTCGACGACGAGCAGGCCCGCACGCAGCCCCGGCTTCACGGTCGGGTTCGGAAACACGATCCGCTCCTCGTCGTGCGTCACCGTGTAGCGGTAGTCGCCGTCCTGCGCGAGCACCGTGCCGCGCGCGAACGCGGTGAAGTTCGCGACGTCGGCCGCGACGAACAGCTCGAGCGCGTCACTCTGCTTCGTGATCTGGTCGATCACCGTGAAGACGCGCGGCAGCGCCGCGTCGGCATCCGTCGGCCGGCACGACACCAGCTTGCGCACCGCGCGGTCGGCCGGCGCGAAGCGCGTCAGGTCGTTCTGGCCGAACGGCCGCACCTTGCCGAGTTCGAGCGTGCAGGCGAGCGCGCCGCAATGCTCGGCCGTGAAATGCGAATACGTGTTGCCCTTCGCGGTGTGCAGCAGCACGGCCGCGATGCGCGCGTCGCCCAGCCATTCGACCATCGTGCGCGTCGGCGGCGTGCCCGTATGCGGCAGCAGCGCGAACTGCTCGAACACCGACGCGCGGATCGCCGTGTGCATGTCGATGTGCCAGCGCGCGCTGCCCGCCGGCGCGGCCGCGAAGAACGCGGCCGCGGCCGCTTCGAGCTGCGCGGCGCGTGGCGCTTCGCGGCTCGCGGGCACCTGCGTGTGACGGCCGCTGAACAGGCGGTTCAGGTCGTCGTCGAGATAACGCTCGCCCGCGCGCATCGCCGGCACGTTGCCGAGCACGACGAGCAGCCGGCACGCGAGCGGCAGCGCGCCCGACGCGAGATCGCGCACCAGCATCGACAGCAGCTCGATCGGCGCCGTCTCGTCGCCGTGCACGCCCGCCGATACGAGCACGCTCGCGCGTGTTGCCTCGTTCGCCGCGACCGGTTCGAGCACGAGCAGCCCGTCGCCGGGCCATTGCCAGCGCACCGCACCGCCCGCGCAGGTACCGCCCTGCTCGGCCGGCACGCTGCCGGCCAGCGTGAACGCGAGAAAGTCGTCGAGCAGCGCGGCGGACGGCATCCGTGCCTCAGCGCTGGAAGTCATACAGCGAACCGACTCGCAGGATCTGCGTGAGTTCGTCGAGCGCCGTGCGCGATTCGTCGAGCAGCGCCGGATCGGCGAGATCTTCCGGTGCGAGGCGATCGCGGTAGTGCTTGTCGATCCATGCGTCGAGCGACGCGAACAGCGTGTCGTTGATCCACACGTTCGACGTGACCGCCGCGCGCTCCGCGTCGTTCAGCACGACGCGCAGGCGCAGGCATGCGGGGCCGCCCCCGTTCTTCATGCTTTCGCGCAGGTCGAACACGAGCACGTCGTGAATCGGGCCGTTGCCGGCCGCGAGGTGGTCGAGATAGGCCGCGACGTTGGCGTTCTCGCGGCATTCCTGCGGCACGACGAGCACCTGCGAGCCGTCCGCGCGCGACAACAGCTGGCTGTTGAACAGGTACGACGTCACCGCGTCGTTCACGCTCACGGCCGCTTCCGGCACCTCGATCACGTTCAGGCGCGCGCCGCGTGCGTCGAGCGCGGCGGTCAGCGTGTCGTAGATCGCCTGCTTGTTGACGAACGCGCACTCGTGCGTGAACAGCGTGTCGCGGTTGCCGACCGAGATCACGTCGTTGTGGAACACGCCCGCGTCGATCACGTCCGGATCCTGCTGCGCGTAGACCGTCGCTTCCTCGGCGAGCCCGTGGCGATGCGCGACTGCGCGGCTCGCCTCGAAGGTCTGCCGTGCCGGGAAGCGCTTCGGTTCCGGCCCGCGGCGGTATTCCGCGCGGCCGTACACGAAGAATTCGATGCCCGGCTTGCCGTATTCCGCGCAGAAGCGCGTATGGTTCGCCGCGCCTTCGTCGCCGAGCGCCGGCGTGCCCGTCAGCGCTTCGTGCACCGCGAAGTGCGCGGGATCGGCGAACAGCGTCGACAGCGTGCGGCGCGTCGCTTCGTGCTCGATCGCGCGATGCAGCTTGCTGCACAGGTTCGCCGGCGTGAAGTGCACGCGGCCGTCGCTCGTGTCGGCCGACGGGCTGACCGTGGCCGCGTTCGCGGTCCACATCGCCGACGCCGAGCTCGCCGCGGCGAGCAGTTCCGGCGCCTGCTTCGCGGCCTTCGCGATCACGTCCGCGTCCTTGCCCGAGAAGCCGAGCTCGCGCAACAGGCGCAGCGACGGCCGCTCCTGCGGCGGCAGCACGCCCTGTGCGAAACCGAGATCGGCGAGCTGCTTCATCTTGCGCAGCCCCTGCTTCGCGGCGGCCTTCGGGTTCGCGGCCGACTTCTCGTTGTTGAGGGACGCCACGTTGCCGAACGACAGCCCGGCGTAGTTGTGGGTCGGGCCGACGAGCCCGTCGAAATTGGCTTCTTGTGCGTTCATCGTCGCTCCCTCGATCAGAAATGCAGGCCCGGCGACAGGCTCGCGGGCAAGGTCAGTTGCGTGCTTTCCACCGACGCCATCGGATACGCGCAGTAGTCGGCTGCGTAGTACGCGCTCGGGCGATGGTTGCCCGAGCGGCCCGTGCCGCCGAACGGCGCGGCGGACGACGCACCGTTGGTCGGCCGGTTCCAGTTGACGATGCCGGCGCGGATCGTGCGGCGGAAGTGTTCCCATGCCTTCTCGTCGTCGGCCAGCAGGCCGGCGGACAGGCCGAACGCCGTGTCGTTCGCGCGCTCGATCGCTTCGTCGAACGTCGCGTAGCGGACGATCTGCGCGAGCGGGCCGAAATGTTCCTCGTCGGGCAGGTTGGCCACGCCCGTCACGTCGACGATCGCCGCGTTCACGAAGCCGAGGCGCGGATCGCGCTGCGTCATCGCGATGACCGGTTTCGCGCCCTGCTCGATCAGGCGCGACTGGGCATCGACCAGCTTCGCGGCCGCGCGTGCCGAGATCACCGCGCCCATGAACGGCTGCGGATCGGCATCGAACACGTCGGCCGTGATCTTCGACGTGACGTCCGCGAAGCGCGCGAGGAAGCGGTCGCCGAACGCGCCCTGCGGCACGAAGATGCGGCGCGCGCACGTGCAGCGCTGGCCGGCCGACAGGAACGCCGACTGGATCGTGTGATGCACGGCCGCGTCGATGTCCTCGACTTCGCCGATCACGAGCGGATTGTTGCCGCCCATTTCGAGCGCGAGCACGATCTCCGGACGGCCGCCGAACTGCTTGTGCAGCAGCGTGCCCGTATCGGAGCTGCCCGTGAAGAACAGTCCGTCGATCTGCCGATGGTTCGCGAGT
This sequence comes from Burkholderia sp. L-4, assembly GCF_056856535.1. NCBI lineage: Bacteria > Pseudomonadati > Pseudomonadota > Betaproteobacteria > Burkholderiales > Burkholderiaceae > Burkholderia > Burkholderia sp. L-4. The sequence goes on along the minus strand of NZ_JBXEOX010000001.1, from coordinate 1,267,791 downwards.
GCGATGCCGGTGTCCTTCTCGCCCTGCACGAGGTTCAGCACGCCGGCCGGCAACCCGGCCTCCTTCCACACTTCGACCGTCGCGCGCGCGACGCCCGGCGCGAGTTCCGACGGCTTGAACACGACCGCATTGCCCGCGATCAGCGCGGGCACGATATGGCCGTTCGGCAAGTGGCCGGGGAAATTGTACGGACCGAACACCGCGACGACGCCGTGCGGACGGTGGCGCAGCACCGCGACGCCGTCGGCCATGTCCTGGCGTTTCTCGCCGGTGCGTTCCTGGTAGGCCTGAATCGAGATGCCGACCTTCGCGGCCATCGACGCGACTTCGGTGCGTGCTTCCCACAGCGGCTTGCCCGTCTCGCGGCCGATCGCGGTCGCGATCGCTTCCTTGCGTTCGTTGAGCAACGCGGCGAAACGCTTGACGATCGCGCAACGCGATTCGAAGTCGAGCGCCGACCAGCCGGCGAATGCACGGCGCGCGCTCGCGACCGCACGGTCGACGTCGGCCGCCGACGCGCTTTCGCCCTGCCATGCAATCTCGTCGGTGCCCGGGTTGCGCGAAGCGAACACGGGGCCCGAGCCCGCGACCCAGGCGCCGTCGATGAAGAGTTCCGTCATGATTCGTTTATCCCTGTTTGACTTTGAGCGGCAGCACGCGGACCGGATCGCCGGCCTTCACGTCGAGCGCGGCGGCATCGTCGGCCGACAGCACGAACGAGCCGTTCGCCACGACGCCCGGCGCGACGCCGACGCGGAAATCGCCGAGCGACGTATTCGACACCAGCGACCTCGGCGGATGGCCGCCCTGCGCGTCTTCGCGCGTGTCGGGCACGCCGATCGCGACCGGCACGACGACGCTCTCGCGCACCGTGCGCAGGTCGTTGATGTGGCATTCGAGCACGGGGCCCGCGTCGAAGATGTCGACGTGATTCTGGTAACGCAGCCCTTCCGCTTCGAGCATCTTGCGGGCCGGCAGCGTGTCGCGGTGCGTGAGGCCGACCGCGTCCTGCGCGTCCTGCGGCAGCAGGTCGACATACACCGGGTAGCGCGGCATCAGTTCCGCGAGGAACGACTTGCGGCCGTGCGAGCTGAGGTAATCGGCTGCATTGAAATCGATCTGGTAGAAGTGCGAACCGACTGCGCGCCAGAACGGCGACGTGCCGTCCTCGTCGAAGTGGCCGCGCAGTTCCGCGCAGAGGCGTTCCGGGAAGCGCTCGCGGAACTGCGCGATGAACATGAAGCGCGAGCGCGACAGCAGGCCGCCGACGCCGCCGGTGCGATAGCGCGGGCTCAGGAACAGCGAGCACACTTCCGCGTAGCCCGTCAGGTCGTGCGAGATGTTCAGCGCGGACATCCGCGTCCACACGCCGAGTTCCTGGCTCGCGTGCACGACGGTGCTCACGCGATAGTTGTAGAACGGCTGCTCGAGGCCGACCTGCGTTTCGATCCCGCACACGCCCGCGATGTCGCCCGTCTTCGATTCTTCCATCACGAAGAAGTAGCCGGCCTCGCCCGGCGCGGCCTGCCCGTCCAGCGTGCGGCGCGCGCGCGCGATACGCGCGGCGAGCGCGTCGCGGTCGGGCTTGAACGTGGTCAGGCCCGGCCCGGTTTCCTTCGCGAGCGACACGAGCGCGTCGACGTCGCCCGTTTGTACGACCCGAACGACGATCATGCTGCGTCTCCCTTCAAATCTTCATCGTCGCGGCGGTGCAGCGGCACGCAGCGCACGACATCGCCATCCTTCACATCGAGCGCCGCGCGCACGTCGCCGGCCAGCGGTGCCTCGGCCGTGTCGCCCGGCAGGTCGGCCAGCACGCAGCGGAACGATTCGCCGCTGCCCGTCGACACCAGGTACGCGACATCGCCCTGCTTGTGCGCGGCCTCGCGCACGACGCGCTCCGAGCCGTGCTTCACGCACGCGGTGCGGTCGACCTGCGCGGTCAGCACCGGGCCTGCGTCGAAGATGTCGACGAAGCGGTCGGGCTCGAAGCCTTCCTCGAGATGGATGTCGTATGCGAGCAAGGCCGTTTCGTTCGGCTCGCCGAGCACGCGCTGCGCGGCTTCCGGCAGCAGCGGCACGTAGAGCGGATAGGCCGGCATCACTTCCGCGATGAACGTGCGGCTGCGGCCGCCCGACGCGATGTCGACGTCGGTGAAGTCGCGGCCGAAGAACTTGCGCCCCACCGCTTCCCAGAACGGCGATGCGCCGTTGCCGTCGCTCACGCCGAGCAGCAGCGTGAACACTTCCGGCGTGAAGCGCCGGCGGTTCGCGGCGATGTACATCATCCGCGCGCGCGAGATCAGGTGCGCGGCCGCATCGCCGCGCAGCGACGGATCGACGTAGAAGCCCGCGAGCCGGCTCTTGCCGGTCAGCTCGTGCGACATCGTGAGCGCGTGGATCTTGCGGTTCACGTGCAGCTCGCGCGACGCGTGGATCAGTGCGTCGTTGCGGAACGCGTAGAACGGTTCCGAGTAGCCGGCCGCGGCCACGATGCTCGCCGTGCCGAGCAGCTTGCCGGTCGACGATTCCTCGAGCACGAAGAGGTAGAACTCCTCGCCGGCGAAATCGACGTCCGCGCGAAACGAATCCTCGGAGAGCGCCACGCGCGCTTCGAGCGCCGCGCGGTCGTGCGGCAGCGAGTGCAGGACCGGCTGCGCGGTGCGCGCCATGTGCGCGAGCGCATCGAGATCCGTGAGTTTGCCGGGGCGAACAAATAGCATCGTCGTTCCTGTCTGCGATGGGGGGCGCCGATCAGCGCGCGGTGGCTTCCTGTGCGGCGAGCACCTGTTCGACCGCCTTCTCGAAGCGCTTCACGCCTTCGTCGAGCAGGTCGAACGGGATCACCAGCGACGGGACGAAGCGCAGCACGTTCGGGCCGGCGATCAGCATGATCAGGCCGTTCTCGGCGGCGGCGGTGACGAAGTCCTTCGCGCGGCCGTCGAACGCGGCGGTGAGTTCGGCGCCGACCAGCAGGCCCTTGCCGCGCACGTCCTTGAAGATGCCGAAGCGTGCGTTGATGCGTTCGAGCGCGCCCTTCAGGCGCACGCTGCGTTCGCGCACGCCTTCGAGCAGTGCCGGATCGCCGATCAGCTCGACGACCTTGTCGGCGATCGCCGAGGCGAGCGGGTTGCCGCCGTACGTCGTGCCGTGCACGCCGACCTTGAAGTGCGCGGCCAGTTCGTTCGTCGTCAGCATCGCGCCGATCGGGAAGCCGTTGCCGAGCGCCTTCGCGGTCGTCAGGATGTCCGGCGTGACGCCCGTGTCCATGTACGCGTAGAACTGGCCCGTGCGGCCGACGCCCGTTTGCACTTCGTCGAAAATCAGCAGCGCGCCGTGCGCGTCGCACGCTTCGCGCAGCGCCTTCAGGAAGGCCGGATCGGCCGGGATCACGCCGCCTTCGCCTTGCACGGGCTCGACGATCACGGCGCAGGTTTGCGGGCCGATCGCGGCCTTCGCGGCTTCGATGTCGTTGTACGGCAGGTGCGTGATGCCGGCCGGCACGGGGCCGAAGCCTTCCGAGTACTTCGGCTGGCCGCCGACGCTGACCGTGAAGAACGTGCGGCCGTGGAACGACTGCACGAACGAGATGATTTCCGCTTTATCGGCGCCGTGGCGGTCGAACGCGACGCGGCGTGCGAGCTTCAATGCGGCTTCATTTGCTTCCGCGCCCGAGTTCGCGAAGAACGCGCGGTCGGCGAAGGTCAGCGATTCGAGACGCTTCGCGAGGCGCAGCACCGGCTCGTTCGTGTAGCCGTTGCCGATGTGCCAGAGCTTGCGGCTTTGTTCGTCCAGGACCTTCAGCAGTTCCGGGTGGCCGTGGCCCAGCGACGTGACCGCGATGCCGCACGCGAAATCGATGTATTCACGGCCAGCCGTGTCCCACACGCGGGAGCCCTCTGCGCGATCCGGCACGAACGGGGCGGGGGAAAATACCGGCACCATCACTTCGTCGAATGTCTGGCGGGTCACGGTCGAGGTCGTCATGGTCGTTCCTTTCGGTTTCGTAAGAGGGTTCAACAGGATCAAGTTTAGGTAAGGGTGACGCAAGCGTCTTGCGGATTTGCGACGGGTTCTATCGGAAGCGGATAGTGTGCTTTTATTTTGCCTTCTGGGGGTGGGGGGTGGTTTTTTGGGGGGGTTTTGGGCGGTTCGCTCGCGTTTTGACGTGAATTGCCTGTGATCGTAACGGTCTATTAGCGTCGCCCCTGCGCGGGGCGGCGGTTACTTTTCTTTGTCTTGCCAAAGAAAAGTAACCAAAAGAAAGGCGCTGTGAAAACGCAAGACTTCCCGGTGCCATAGCCTGCAAAGTGGCCCTCGCCTAAGTGTCCGCGCCAGCAAGGAACCCGGAGTGGTTCGAGCAATGGTTCTGACATCACTCATCCCCCAGCGGAGCGGTATACCGCCCGCTAGCTCCGCCCTCGCTTCGCTCGGCCGACAGGTACACCCCCTCCAGCGTCGCCATCGATCAGCAATCGCCCTCACTCGTCTGGGCAAGACGTCATTTTCGGTGAACACCTGATTCGCTGCCCCGGCCAGGAAAAATGGGGTACAGCAATACACCGCGAGCAATGATCGATTTGCAGGCGGCGTAATTGCACGATCGATGTGAATCGTCGGAGATGCCTGGCAGGCAACGGCTCCTGGATAAGCAAACGTGCGCACCGCACGACTAGAAGCACCTTGCAGCCGAGCGAAGCGAGGATGGAGCTGGCGGGCGGTATACCGCTCCGCTGCGGGATGAGTGGAGTCAGAACCATTGCTCGAACCACTCCGGGTTCCTTGCTGGCGCGGACACTTAGGCGAGGGCCACTTTGCAGGCTATGGCACCGGGAAGTCTTGCGTTTTCACAGCGCCTTTCTTTTGGTTACTTTTCTTTGGCAAGACAAAGAAAAGTAACCGCCGCCCCGCGCAGGGGCGACGCTAATAGACCGTTACGATCACAGGCAATTCACATCAAAACGCAAGCGAACCGCCCCCAAAAAAACCCAAAAAAATCAATCCCTCCCCCGCTCCACGAGCGCCCCCGCCCGCGGCTCACTCCCCCCACCTGTCTGCTTCTCGAGCCACGCGCGCCGATCCTCCCGAGGCGTGACCCCGAACCTTTCGCGATACGCATTAGAAAAGTGCGCAGCAGAAGAAAACCCACAAGCGAGACTAACCTGCACGACCGACTTGCTGGTCCGCTGCAACTGCGTCCTGGCCTTGAGCAATCGGAGATTGAGGTAATACTTGGAGGGCATCGCCCCGAGATACTGTCGAAAGAGCCGCTCCAACTGTCGGCGCGACACGCCGACCAGCTCGGCGATCTCGTCGGTCGTCAGCGGATCCTCGACATTGGCCTCCATCAGCAGCAACGCGTCATTCAACCGAGGATGCCGCTCACCGGGCGCGGTGACGAAGGGAATCCGCTGCCGCTCCTCGCCGCTGCGCAAGGTCCCGGCGCCGAGCGCATCGGCAATCCGCTCGCCCAGCTCGGGCCCGTGTTCCCGGCCAATCATGGCCAGCATGAAATCGACGGTCGCCTGCCCGCCGGCACAGGTCGCCCGATCGCGATCGATCTCGAAAATCTGCTGCGTGACGATCGACCGCTCGAACTGCTCGGCGAACTGCTGATACGTCTCCCAGTTCACGCTCACGCGATACCCGGAAAGCTGCCCGGCCATCGCGAGCCACCACACGCCGTGGTGAATGCCGGTCACGACCGGCGTCCGCTGCCCGACCCGCGCGAGACTCGCGAGAAACAGCCGGTAATCGGCAAACTGCTGAAACCGCTCGGTCACGACGATCAGCCAGTCGCATGCGATCGCATCGTTGAACGCCGCATCGGCATGCCACTGCGCCCCGCCCGCGAGCGGCACGGGCCGCCCGTCCCACGAACACACCTGCCAGCGGTACAGCAGCCGCCCGTCGATCTCGTTCGCCAGATTCAACGCATCGACGATCGGACCCACGCCCGACATCGACACGGGCGGCAATGCAACGATCACCACCTGCGTCGTGCGGGTGGCGCCTGCGGGACGAGACACCGGTACCACGGCTGAAACCTGCCCCGTCGCGTTACTTGAGGCTGCCCGACAGGAACTGCTTGAGCCGCTCGCTCTGCGGGCGCACCAGCACCTCCTTCGGATCGCCCTCTTCCTCGGTCCGCCCCTGATGCAGAAACATCACATGATTCGACACGTTGCGCGCGAAACCCATCTCGTGCGTGACGACGATCATCGTGCGGCCTTCCTCGGCCAGCTTCTGCATCACCTTCAGCACTTCGCCCACCAGCTCCGGGTCGAGCGCCGACGTCGGCTCGTCGAACAGCATCACGTCCGGATGCATCGCGAGCGCACGCGCGATCGCGACGCGCTGCTGCTGGCCGCCGGACAGATGCGACGGATACTGCTTCTCGACGCGCGGCGGCAGGCCGACCTTCTCCAGGTACTCGCGCGCACGATCCTCGGCTTCCTTCTTGGAAATGCCGAGCACGTGCACGGGTGCCTCCATCACGTTCTCGAGCACGTTCATGTGCGCCCACAGGTTGAAGTGCTGGAACACCATCGCGAGCTTCGTGCGGATACGCTGCAGCTGCTTGTGATCGGCAACTTCGAGCGCGCCGGCGCGGTCGGCCTTCGTGCGGACGGCCTCGCCGTCGACGACGATCTGCCCCGCATTCGGCCGCTCGAGGAAGTTGATGCAGCGCAGGAACGTGCTCTTGCCCGAGCCGCTCGCGCCGATGATGCTGATGACGTCACCGGCCTTCGCGTTCAGCGACACGCCCTTGAGCACTTCGTTGTCGCCGTAGCGCTTGTGGATGTCGAGCGCCGCAAGCTTGGTGGCACCGTGCGTTTGAGTGATCTCGGCCAACTGGCTCTCCTCGAAGTGAATCAATGACGGGCGGCCGCGAGATACGCGAGCCAGTGGCGCTCCGCCCGGCGAAACGCCGCGACGAGTGCGAACGATACCGCAAGATAGATCAGCGCGGCGATTCCGAACGACTGGAACGCCATGTAGGTCGCGGAATTCGCGTCACGCGCGACCTTCAGGATGTCCGGCACGGTCGCCGTGAACGCCACGGTCGTCGCGTGCAGCATCAGGATCACCTCGTTGCTGTACAGCGGCAGCGCACGGCGCAGCGCCGACGGCAGGATCACGCGGCGATACATCGTGAACGGCGACATCCCGTACGCGCGCGCCGCCTCGACCTCGCCGTGCGGAATCGCACGGATCGCGCCGGCGAAGATCTCGGTCGTGTACGCGCAGGTATTCAGCGCGAACGCGAGAATCGCGCAATTGAAGCCGCTGCGGAAGAACGCGTCGAGCAGCGAGTGCGACCGCACGAACTCGAGGCTGTACATGCCCGTGTACATCAGCAGCAGCTGCACGTAGAGCGGCGTGCCGCGAAACACGTACGTGTAGAACCGCACGGGCATCGACACCCACTTCTTCTTCGACACGCGCGCGACCGCGAGCGGCACCGCGCACACGAAGCCGAGCGAGATCGACGCAACGAGCAGCCACAACGTCACCGCGAGGCCGGAGAGGCGCTGGCCGTCCCAGAAAAGGAACGCCTTGCCGAATTCCTGCAGGATCTCGATCATAGTTCTGCGTGCCGCACGCCCATGGAATATCGCTTCTCGAGCTGGATCAGCACGAGGTTGGAAACGGTCGTGATCGCGAGATAGATCAGCGCCGCGACGAGGATGAAGAAGAACATGTTGAACGTGCTCTTGCCGGCGTCCTGCGCGGCCTTCACGACGTCCGCGAGGCCGATGATCGACACCAGCGCGGTCGCCTTCACGAGCACCTGCCAGTTGTTGCCGATGCCCGGCAGCGCGAAGCGCATCATCTGCGGAAACATGATCCGCGCGAACACGCGCGCGCCGCTCATCCCGTAAGCCGCGCCGGCCTCGAGCTGGCCGCGCGGCACCGACAGGAACGCACCGCGGAAGGTCTCGGTGAAATACGCGCCGTAGATGAAGCCGAGCGTCAGCACGCCGGCCACGAACGGGTCGATGTCGATCTGGTTCCAGCCGACGAGGTCGGTGAACTGGTTCAGCCAGATCTGGATGCTGTAGAACAACAGCAGCATCAGCACAAGATCGGGCACCGAGCGGATCAGCGTCGTATAACCGGTCGCGATCGCTCGCAGCACCCGGTTGTGCGACAGCTTCGCCACCGCGCCGATCAGCCCCAGTGCCACCGCAGTGGCAAGCGACAGCACCGACAGCTCGATGGTCTGCACGGTGCCGGCCCAGAGAACAGGACCAAAGCCGTAAAGGAACACGCGCGTCTCCAGAGTAGGAATGGATGCCGACGCGTCGCCTGTCCCGCGCCGGGCTGACGCGGATAGTCGCAAGCGAAATTGATTGTCTCAAATCACCTGGCGCGCGATTGCTGCATCGCAGCAACCCGCCCCATCATTTGCGACCGATGTCTACTTCGCTGTTTCAAAAGGAAAAAAGCCGCTTCCTGACAGTCGGATGACACGCAGGGAAGCGGACTTTTTGCAATTTTCCGGTCGCTTTTTCGATATAGCGCCGCAGACGGCCGCGCTTACCGTCCCTTCAGGATGTCGGAGCGCGAAGTCGTATAGACCAGCCCGTCCGGGCCGAAATGGACGTTGAAGAACGCGTCGGTGTTGACGCCGTCCTCGAGCCAGCGCCAGCTCCAGACCGTCTCGGGCTTCAGCGGATACTGCGCGATGTCGCCGGGCTTGCCGAGCAGGCGCCGTACCTCGTCCTCGTTCATCCCCGGGCGCACCTTCGCGAAATTCTCGGCGGTCAGCACTTGCGTGGCGCCCGCGTAGCGCCCGTTCGCATCGAGATCGACGAACCAGGTCTGGTTGCCCATCGGGCCGCGCGGATATTCGTAGCGCTTCGAGCCGTCGGTGAACTCGCGCACGATCTCGGGCTTGCCCATCGTGCCGCGCACGTCGGCCTCGGTCGATTCACCGACCTTCAGCCCCTTGAGCAGCAGCGGCGCGGGCTTGATCGCGTTGAAGAAGTCCCTGATACGTTGCACGTCGAGGTCGCCTTGCTTGTCGTCGCAGCCGGTCAGCGCCAGCGCGGCGGCCAGCATCGTCACGGGAAGCAGCCGGAATCGGAAAATCATCGGAAGAAATGCGCGTCGAGAAAACACGCGGCAAGGATACCCGTGCGACGCCAAAAGCGCGAGACGGGCGCGCGGCCCGTCTCCTGTTCAATGCGTCGTTTCGGTTTCCGTCTCGGCTTCGGTCACGCGGCCCGCCTGCGCCGCGCGCGGCGCGGCCGGCGGCGCACCGATACGGCGGCGCGTACGCACGAGCTCGGCAAGCTGCCACGAGCCGAGCGCCAGGCAGCCGAACAGCACCTCGCGGCCGCGCTTGACCACCGCGAGCGACAGCGCCGTCTCGCGGTCGACGCCGAACATCTGCGCGAGCAGCACGACGGTCGCCTCCTGCACGCCGAGCCCGCCCGGCACCATGAACGCCGCATGCCGCACGGCCTGCGTCATCGCCTCGATCGCGATCGCGCCGCCGATCGACACCGGATGGCCGAGCAGCGCGAGCGCCCAGTAGATCTCGAGCGCGCCGAGCACGTAGCCGGCCAGTTGCCAGAAGAATGCGCTGAACAGCAGGCCCGTGCGCGACATCAGCGCGTCGATGTCGGCGTCGAGCCGGCGCCCGTCGACGCCCTGCAGCAGCCGGTGCGAATCGCCGAGCAAGCGGCCCGCGAAGCGCTCGATCGCGTGGAAGACGCCGCCGCGCCGCATCAGCACGACGCCGAGCACCGGCAACGGCAGCGTCAGCAGCAACGCGAGACCGATCGTGCCGCCGCCCATGTTGTCCGTCGTCGCGAGCAGCAGCACGAGGCCGAGCGCCGCGAAGGCATACTGGACGACGATCGTCACGAGCACTTCGACGATCACCGAAGCGGTGACACGGCTCGCATCGGGCACCTGCCAGCGCGCGAGCCGGATGCCGACGATCTCGCCGCCGATCCCGACCACCGGCAGCAGCCGGTTCACGGCCTCGCGCACGGTCGCGATCCACCACAGGAACGGCAGCGAACTGCGCCGGTCGAGCAGCAGGTGCCACGCGTACGCATCGAGCAGCAGCGGCAGCCCATGGAACGGCACGAGCCACAGCAGCGCATAGCCGGCGCGCGCGAGCATCTGCGACACGTCGCCGACGCCTTCGTGCAGCCCCAGCGCGAGCAGGATGCCGATGCCGATCGGCCAGCCGAGCCACTTGATCCACTTGCTCATGACGGCTGCGCTCCCGGTGCGCGCGCCGCCTGCGCGCCGCGACGTGCCGCGGGCTGGCCGAAGACGTCGGCAAAGCCGCCGGTCGCGACGCCCGCCGCCTTCAGCGCGGCCGCCACGCGCGGCGACAGCAGCGCGTCGAGTTCGTCGACCGGACGGTAGCCGGCCATCGTCGGCGTGATCGGGCCGTCGCCGGCCTCGGCCGGATGGCAGTAGATCTCGCCGACGCCCGGCGGCAGCGTCGCGAGCGCGTCGAGCAGCACGGCCTCGTCCATCGCGCCCGTCTGCGCGATCCCGACCACGTAGTCGTTGTGCGCGAGCCCGGCGCGGTCGAGCCGCGCGCGCACGAGCGCGATCCACGGCTTGAGCAGCGCGGGCGCGCTCGTCTCGTACGGCAACCGCACCGCGCGCAACCCGTAGTCGCGGCCGATCTCGATGATCATCGACAGCACGGTCGGATGCAGGTGGAAATGCTTGTGCGCGTTCACGTGATCGAGCGGCAGGCCGCTCGCCGCGAACGCGTCGAACTGCGCCCGGATCTCGCGGCGCAGTTGCGCGCGAACGTGCGGCAGGAAGAAAAAGCGACAGCCGTCCTTCGCCATCGCGTCGCCGAACCGCCCGTCGGGCCCGACGAGCGCGGGAATGTCATGCGCGGGCAGCGTGGCCGGCCCGTCCGCGAGCACCAGGTGGAGGCCGACCGCGAGCGACGGCAGCCGCCGCGCGCGGTCGATCGCATCCCGCACCGCGGGCGCACCGACCATCAGGCTCGCGGCATTCAGCACGCCGTCGCGATGCGCGCGCTCGACCGCCGCGTTGACGCGCGGGTGCAGCCCGAAATCGTCCGCGGTGAAGATCAGCGCCCGCGCCGCCCGCTGCGTCGCCACGGACTACGCCTCGTGCGCGCGCAGGAAGCGGAAGAACTCGACGCCTTCGCGCAGGCGGCGCTTCATCATGTCCCAGCTCGTCAGCATCTCGCGCACGATCTCCCAGATCTTCGACGGGCGGAAATAGAACTCGCGGTAGAACTGCTCGAGGTGGTGATAGATCTCGTCGCGCGACAGGTGCGCGTAGCCGATCGCCGCGAGCTGCACGCCTTCCTTGCTCACCAGGTTGATCGTCTTGTTCTCTTCCATCCAGCCGTTTTCGACGGCCTGCTTGTAGAGCGTCGTGCCCGGATACGGCGCGGCGAGCGAGACCTGGATCGTGTGCGGATTGATTTCCTTCGCGTACTCGATCGTCTTCTTGATGGTTTCCTGCGTCTCGCCCGGCAGGCCGAGGATGAAGGTGCCGTGGATCTTGATGCCGAGCTTCTTGCAGTCCGCGCTGAAGCGGCGCGCGAAATCGGTGCGCACGCCCTTCTTGATGTTCACGAGGATCTGGTCGTCGCCGGATTCGAAGCCGACCAGCAGCAGGCGCAGGCCGTTTTCCTTCATGACCTTCAGCGTCTTGTACGGCACGTTGGCCTTCGCGTTGCACGACCACGTGATGCCGAGCTTGCCCAGGCCGACGGCGATGGCTTCGGCGCGCGGCAGGTCGTCGGTGAAGGTGTCGTCGTCGAACATCAGTTCCTTCACTTCCGGCATGTTGTCGCGGATCCACTTCGCTTCCGCGAGCACGTTCTCGACCGAGCGCGTGCGGTAGCGATGGCCGCTGACCGTCTGCGGCCACAGGCAGAACGTGCAGCGCGACTTGCAGCCGCGGCCCGTGTAGATCGACACGTACGGATAGTTCAGGTAGCCGATGAAGTAGTTGTCGATCTTCAGGTCGCGCTTGTAGACGGGCGCGACGAACGGCAGCTCGTCCATGTTCTCGAGGATCGGACGCGCTTCGTTGTGCTCGATCGAGCCGTCCTTCGCGCGCCAGCTCAGGCCCTTGATCTCGGGGAACGGCTTGCCTTCGGCGAGCTCCTTGCACGTGTAGTCGAATTCCTCGCGGCACACGAAGTCGATTGCGTCGCTCGCCGTGAGCGAGTTGTGCGGATCGACCATCACCTTCGCGCCCACCATGCCGACCAGCATCGACGGCTTCATCTTCTTGAGATCCTGCGCGAACATCGCGTCGGTCGGGAACGACGGCGTGCTCGTGTGAATGATCACGAGGTCGTAGTCGTTGGCGATCTTCAGCGTTTCCTCGACCGACAGGCCGTCGGCCGGCGCATCGACGACACGGCTGCCCGGCACGAGCGCGGCCGGCTGCGCGAGCCAGGTCGGATACCAGAAGGAACGGATTTCGCGCTTCGCCTGATAGCGCGAGCCGGCTCCGCCGTCGAAGCCGTCATACGAAGGGGCCTGCAAGAACAGCGTTTTCATGAATGCTCCGGTAGCCTGCATAGTTCGTTTCGTTGCAACGATTCAGTCAAAAAACCGCGGGCCGCCGTGCCGGCGCCCGCCTCTCTGTCATGTCGCGCCGCGCGGCGTCGCCGTGCAGCGCGTCTCGGCCCTCGGGCCGGGTTCGATCGACGGTCCTAATGGCCGTCCACTGCTTCCACCGCCGCCGTCGCGCGTTCGCCGCCGACGACCGTCATCCTTGCGCCGCGCCACACGACGTGCGTGCCGAACACGGCCGCGAGCCATTCGAGCGCGAGCAGCGTGTCGCGCACCGCGACGAGCGGCAGGTCGCGCCAGAACGCGCGCCAGCCCTCTTCGCCGCGCGCGTGCAGCACGAGCCGCCCGAATGCGCCGACCACGGCTGCGCCGCCCGCCAGCGTGCCGGCGAAGGTGCCGTCGAGGCGCAGCGCGAGCGCCGCGCCGATCGCGAGCCACGGCACCGTAAACGTAATGAACAGGAACGCGAAGCCGGCCGGGTTCAGCGAACGGATCGTGCGCAGCCAGCGCGTTTCGCGGTGCCACAGCGGCCCGAACGACGGCTCGATCACGTCGGTCGCGACCTCGACCTCCGACAGTACTGTGCGCCGCCCGAGGCGCCTCGGCAATTCGGCCAGCCAGAAATCGTCGGCCAGCTCGTCCTTCAGCGCGAACAAGCCACCGATCCGGTCGAGCGTGTCGCGCGTCAGCGCGAGCGTCGCGCCGAAGCCGAAGCGGCTCGAGCGGCCGAGGTGCGTGATCCGCACCGACGGCGCGAACCACGCGTCGACGAACTGTGCGCCGATCCGCGTCCAGAAGCCGCCGACGCTGCGCGCATGATACAGGCACGTGACGACCCCGACCGACACGTCGGCGAGCGGCGCCGTCACGCGCTCCAGATAGTCGGGCTGTACCGCGATGTCGCTGTCGGCGATCACGATGCGGTCGTATTTCGCGCGCGCGGCGAGATTGATCAGGTTGCTGACCTTCAGGTTCTTGCCGTGCACGCGCGCGTCGACCACCAGCGTGATGTCGCACTCGGGATAGTCGGCGCGCAGCCGCTCGACGACGGCAATCGCCGGATCGGCCGGCGACGCGACCCCGAACAGCACCTCATGACGCGGGTGGCGCTGCTCGCAGAACGTCGCGAGGTTTTCGTACAGGTGCGGCTCCGCGCCGCACAGCGGCTTGAGCACGCTAACCGGCTCGAAACCGTCGCGCGCGGCGGTGCGCGGCGTGCGCGGCCGCGGCGCGAAGGCCGCGACGAGCGCATAGCCGGCCGCGGCCAGCGTGAAGGCGATCAGGAGCCAGTCGAGCAGTGTTGCGGTTGGCGTCATGCGCAACGCCTCCCGGCAGCCTGAACGCCATGGAGAACGCTTGAGCGCGATTGAGCGTGATGCGGTATTCCGGCGACGACGAACGCGGGCACGACCCGACTCCTTGTTCCAGCAGCGTCTGTAATGGGGGAGGCGCGCCCCGTTGTTCGGGTGCGGCCATGCCCGGTTTCGCGTGGCATCTCTCCGCGCAATGCCCGGAAGGGGATGCGGGAAGACTCGAATGGCTACCATCGGCACAACATGGGCAGGCGCCGGATTTTAGCAGTCCGCAGCCCCCCGCGCGTGGCACGACGAGAAACGGACTAGTGCAATTCCGGCAAAGCTGAGCGGACGACGAACCTTATCGGTACAGCCACGTTCACGTTAGCGTAAGCACTTTGCAGGCGTATTGCAGTCTTGAAAATCAGACGTTTCGTGCAAATTTGTACGTCGATGCGGATTCACCGCCAATCGCCGTAAAGATTGGTAATTAATCGGCGATTAGGTTGATTTCTGCAACGATCAAGAACGACGCCCCTGCACCCCTGTAAGGCGCATGGGTATCGGCGCGCCGCCAGCACGTTCCGGAACCCTTTGGCAAAATCCTTGGCATTTGTTGCATAAGCGCATCACCGCGCCCCTCATTCGAAGGCCACCCGATGACACCGTTTTCCGTACTCGATCTCGCCCCCATTCCGGCCGGCACCGACGCCTCGCAGGCGTTCCGCAACACCGTCGATCTCGCGCAGCATGCGGAGCGCTGGGGCTACCAGCGCTACTGGCTGGCCGAGCATCACAACATGCCGGGCATCGCGAGCGCGGCCACCGCGGTCGTGATCGGCCACGTCGCGGGCGCCACGCGAACGATCCGGGTCGGCTCGGGCGGCATCATGCTGCCGAATCACGCGCCGCTCGTGATCGCCGAGCAGTTCGGCACGCTCGCCTCGCTGTATCCGGGGCGCATCGACCTCGGCCTCGGCCGCGCGCCCGGCACCGACCAGACCACGTCGCGCGCGCTGCGCCGCGACCTGATCGGCAGCGCCGACTCGTTTCCGGACGACGTCGCCGAGCTGCAGCGCTACTTCGCGGAGCCGGTGCCCGGCCAGCGCGTGCGCGCGGTGCCCGGCGCGGGGCTCGACGTGCCGGTATGGCTGCTCGGTTCGAGTCTGTTCAGTGCACAGCTCGCCGCGATGCTCGGGCTGCCGTTCGCATTCGCGTCGCACTTCGCGCCGGACTACCTGATGCGTGCGCTCGAGATCTATCGCGCGCAGTACCGGCCGTCGGCCGCGTGGCCGAAGCCGCACGCGATGGTCGGCGTCAACGTGTTCGCGGCGGAGACCGACGACGAGGCACGGCGCCTGTTCACGTCGCTGCAGCAGCAGTTCATCAACCTGCGGCGCGGCACGCCGGGCAAGCTGCCGCCGCCCGTCGACGTGCTCGAGGCAAACGAGCTCGAGCTCGCGACCGTCGCGCATTCGCTGTCGTTCGCGGCGGTCGGCTCGCGCGACACGGTGCGCGACAAGCTGCGCGATCGTATCGCGCAAACCGGCGCCGACGAGCTGATCGTCACCGCGCAGATCTACGATCACGCCGCGCGGCTGCGCTCGTTCGAACTGACCGCGCAGATTCGCGACGAGCTCGCGAACGAGGCGCGCTGACGGCGCCCCTGCCCCCGCGTCACTGCGGGTGCACGGCCTCCAGCCCGTCGAGCAGCGCCTTGTGGAACGCGTCCGGATCCTGGATCTGCGGCGCGTGCCCGAGCGCCGGGAATTCGACGAGCTGCGCGCCGGGGATCGCGGCCTGCGTGCGCTTCGCGAGTTCCGGATAGCGGCCGAGCTTCGCATGCACGTCGGGCGGCGCGACGTCCTTGCCGATCGCGGTCGTGTCCTTGTCGCCGATCATCAGCAGCGTCGGCACACGGATCGCGCCGAGTTCATAGACCACCGGCTGCGTGAGGATCATGTCGTAGATCAGCGCGGAATTCCACGCGACCGCATCGCGGCCGGCGCCGCGATACATGCCGGCCAGCATCTGCACCCAGCGCTCGTACGACGGCGACCACTTGCCCGCGTAGTACGTGCCCTGCTCGTAGCGGCGGATGCCGTCGGCCGTCGTCTTCTGCTCGCGCGCATACCAGTAGTCGACCGACAGCGGCGGCACGCCGAGCGCCTTCCAGTCCTCGAGGCCGATCGGGTTCACGAGCACGAGCTGGTCGGTCGCCTTCGGATACATCAGCGCATAGCGGATCGCGAGCATCCCGCCGGTCGAATGACCGACGATCGTCGCCGACTTCACGCCCACCGATTCGAGCAGCGCATGCGTGTTGCGCGCGAGTTGCTGGAACGTGTACTGATAGCGCTCGGGCTTCGACGACTTGCAGAAGCCGATCTGGTCCGGCGCGATCACGCGGTAGCCGGCACGGCTCAACACGCCGATCGTGTCCTCCCAGGTGGCCGCGCAGAAGTTCTTCCCGTGCAGCAGCACGACGGTGCGACCGTTCGGGTGGGCGGGCTGGACATCGAGAAACGCCATCTCGAGGGTTTCGCGCTGCGACACGAACGTATATAGGTGCACGGGCGCCGGATACGTGAACCCTTCCAGGCGCGGGCCGTACACGGGCCCGTCGTTGCCCGCGGACGGTGCGGCGACGGCCGCCGCAGGCATGGCGCACACGGCGGCGGCGGCCGCGCCGAGCACGGCGGCGCGCGCAACAGACAACATCTTGCAAATCGAAAGCATGGCGATCACGGAGATTGGAGACGCGCGCGGGCAGCCGGGCCGCCGCGCGCCCCGCGATTCTACGCGCTCGCGTGACGACGGCGCGCAACACTCCGGGGCCACGCGACTTCCGCGCGTGCGACGAACTCGGGTATCGTGTGACGTGACCCTGAAACGCGTGCAGGCGATTCCCATGAAAAACGTCCTCAGCA
This sequence comes from Burkholderia sp. L-4, assembly GCF_056856535.1. Classification (NCBI taxonomy): domain Bacteria; kingdom Pseudomonadati; phylum Pseudomonadota; class Betaproteobacteria; order Burkholderiales; family Burkholderiaceae; genus Burkholderia; species Burkholderia sp. L-4. The sequence goes on along the minus strand of NZ_JBXEOX010000001.1, from coordinate 1,251,009 downwards.
TTCAGTCGCACGTCATCTACGGACATGCCGGCAACAGTGCGGCCGTGTTCCCGATGCAGCGCCTCGGCGTCAACGTCTGGCCGCTCAACACCGTCCAGTTGTCGAATCACATGCAGTACGGCCATTGGGCCGGCAGCGCGATCGATGCCGCGAAGATGGAACAGCTCGTCGACGGCATCGCCGCGATCGGCGCGCTCAAGCGCTGCGACGCCGTGCTGTCCGGCTTCCTCGGGTCGCCGCCGCAAGCACGCGCGGCCGTCGAGATCGTGCGCTCGGTGAAGGCGATGAATCCGGACGCGTGGTACTTCTGCGATCCCGCGATGGGCCAGACGGGCGGCATCCGGCCCGAGCCCGGCGTCGAGGAGTTCATCGTGCAGGAGGTGCCGGCGCTCGCGGACGGCATGTCGCCGAATCACACCGAACTGCAGAAGCTCGCCGGGCGGCGCATCGAAACCGTCGCCGAAGCCGTCGACGCGTGCCGCGCGCTGATCCGCCGCGGCCCGCGGATCATCCTCGTCAAGCACCTGCACGACCGCAACAGTCCGGCCGACCGTTTCAACATGCTCGCCGTCACCGAAACCGAAGCGTGGATCGGCCAGCGCCCGCTGTACGCGTTTCCGCGCCATCCGGTCGGCGTCGGCGACCTGACCAGCGCGATCTTCGTCGCGCGCCGGCTGCGTGGCGACTCCGTGCGCGCCGCGTTCGAGCACACGCTCGCGGCCGTGCATGCGGTGGTGAAGGCGACCTACGATGCGCGCCGCTACGAACTCGAACTCGTCGCCGCGCAGGACGAGATCGCCCGCCCGAGCGAATGGTTCGGCGCGTGGGTGACCGACGCCTGACGCATCGCCCTCCGCTCCGCTTCACCGGCGAGCCGCCTGCGCCGCTTGCCCGCTTCCCCTGCCGCGCCACGACCGCGGGCGCCCCGTGTCCCGATGCTGCTTCGCCGTCGTTTCACCGCACCTGCAAACGTTTCCGGACTTCACATGAATGACACCGATTTCTCGCTATGCTCGCGGCGGCACGAACCCGCGCAGCCGCATCCTGCGCCCCGGAGCGCGCCCTTCCAGCAGGTCCCGCCAATCGGCTTCCCCCTTTAACGCACGATAACGACCATGACCCGATCGAACCGTCGTGACTTCCTGCGCGTCGCCGCCGGCACTGCCGGCGCCGCCGCGCTGAACCTGTTTCCGCCCGTGATCCGCGATGCGCTCGCGATTCCCGCGAACCGCCGCACCGGCACGATCCGCGACATCGAACACATCGTGATCCTGATGCAGGAGAACCGTTCGTTCGACCATTACTTCGGCACGATGCGCGGTGTCCGCGGTTTTGGCGACCCGCGCCCGCTACGTCTCGCGAACGGCAAGTCGGTGTTCCACCAGCCGGTCGGTCCGGCCGAACTGCTGCCGTTCCATCCGGGCGCCGACAAGCTCGGCCTGCAGTTCCTGCAGGACCTGCCGCACGGCTGGCAGGACATGCACGCCGCATGGAACAAGGGCCGCTACGACCAGTGGGTGCCGAACAAGGGCACCACGACGATGGCGTACCTGAAGCGCGACGACATCCCGTTCCACTACCAGCTCGCCGATGCGTTCACGATCTGCGATGCCTACCACTGCGCGATCCCGAGCTCGACCGACCCGAACCGCTACTACATGTGGACGGGCTACGTCGGCAACGACGGCACGGGCGGCGGCCCGGTGCTCGGCAACGAGGAAAAGGGCTACGGCTGGACGACCTATCCGGAAGTGCTCGAACAGGCCGGCGTGTCGTGGAAGATCTACCAGGACGTCGGCACGGGCCTCGACGCGAACGGCTCGTGGGGTTGGACGCAGAACCCGTACATCGGCAACTACGGCGACAACGCGCTGCTCTACTTCAACCAGTACCGCACCGCGCTGCCCGGCACGCCGCTGTACGACAAGGCGCGCACCGGCACCAACATCAGCACGGGCGGCACGCTGTTCGACGTGCTGCAGCAGGACGTGAAGAACGGCACGCTGCCGCAGGTGTCGTGGATCTGCGCGCCGGAAGCCTATTCCGAGCACCCGAACTGGCCCGCGAACTACGGCGCGTGGTACATCGAGCAGGTGCTGAAGGCGCTCGTGTCGAATCCCGACGTGTGGAGCAAGACCGCGCTGTTCATCACGTACGACGAAAACGACGGCTTCTTCGACCACGTGCCGCCGCCGTTCGCGCCGCAGTCGCGCGACAACGGGCTGTCGACGGTCGCGACGACCAACGAGGCGTTCGCCGGCGACGCGTCGCACATGGCCGGCCCTTACGGGCTCGGGCCGCGCGTGCCGATGCTCGTCGTGTCGCCGTGGACCAAGGGCGGCTGGGTCTGCTCGCAGACCTTCGATCACACGTCGCTGCTGCAATTCATCGAGGCACGGTTCGGCGCGCAATATCCGGTCACGGCCGCCAACGTGTCGCCGTGGCGCCGTACGGTGTGCGGCGACCTGACCGCCGCGTTCGACTTCGCGACGTCCGATGCCGGCTGGCCGACGCTGCCCGACACGAGCGGCTACGCGCCGCCCGACCGCAACCGTCATCCCGACTACATCCCGGTGCCGCCGGTGCTGCAGAAGCTGCCGAAGCAGGAGGCCGGGCTGCGTCCGGCGCGCGCGCTGCCGTACGAACTGTTCGTGCACGGCCGCGTCGAATCCGTCAACGGCCAGTTCCGGCTGACCTTCGCGAACACCGGCCGCGCGGGCGCCGCGTTCCAGGTCCAGTCGCGCAACCGCCTGGACGGCCCGTGGGCGTACACGGTCGAAGCCGGCAAACGCGTCGCCGACACGTGGAGCGCGGCGGCATCGCTCGGCCTGTACGACCTCGACGTGTACGGCCCGAACGGCTTCTACTGCCATTTCCGCGGCCCGTTCGCGACCGGCGTGGGCAGCGCGAACGTGAACCCCGAGGTGATCTACGGCTATGACGTCGCGAACGGCAACATCACGCTGCGCCTGATGAACCGCGGCCACAAGGCCGTGCGGCTCAAGGTCACGAACGCCTATGGTCATGGCCGCCCGCGCACGTTCGACCTCGCACCCGGCGCGCACGTCGACGACTACTGGGATCTCCGCGGCAGCCACGGCTGGTACGACCTGACCGTCAGCGACGGCCGGCTGCTCGGCTTCCTGCGCCGCTTCGCGGGCCACGTCGAAACGGGCCGCCCGAGCACCAGCGATCCGCTGATCCGCACGCACGCGTCGCACGACGACACCGAGGCCGCATCGGACGCGCTGTCCGACTGACGGCATCGCTTGCGCGGCACGGCCCCCGGCGGGCCGTGCCGCGCCCTTGTCTCGCGCCCTTGTCTCGCGCCCTTGTCTCGCGCCCTTGTCTCGCGCCCTTGTCTCGCGCCCTTGTCTCGCGCCCTTGTCTCGCGCCCTTGTCTCGCCCCCCTCCTCCTGCCCTCCTCTTCGCCCCTTCCGTCCGCAACGGGAAACTCCCGATACCGGCCGGTCCTGCCCGCGCGGAAGCTATGCGCAAATCCGCATCGAATGCGCAGCAAATTGCCAAGACCCGCGCATATCGGCGACCTATATATCGAGACAATCGGGGCTCTTCACCGAGCCTGACGGGGGCGTGTTCCGAAGATCGCGATGCCGACCTCCCCGCCCGATTCCGAGAAGCGGTCGAACCGCCCGCCCGTCGCACGCGCCCGGCTCGCCCGGACGCGCGCGGTACCCACTCGCTGGTGTCGAACAAGAGGAACAACATGAAATTCCGTCATTCCCTGCTGTCGGTGTCGATTGCATCCGCGCTGGCCCTCCTCTCGCAACAGGCCGCCCAGGCTGCCGACGCAACCGACGTGAAGGTCGGCTTCGCCGCACCGCTCACGGGTGTGAACGCCGGCTACGGCAAGGATCTGCAGAACGGCGTGCAGCTCGCGCTCGACGATGCCGCCGCGCAGAAGGTGCAGATCGCCGGCAAGCCGGCTCACTTCAATCTCGTCGTGCAGGACGACCAGGCCGACCCGCGCATCGGCGTGCAGGCCGCGCAGGCGCTCGTCGACCAGAACGTGTCGGTCGTGGTCGGTCACTTCAACTCGGGGACGACGATTCCGGCATCGGTCGTCTACGACAAGGCCGGCATCCCGGTGATCGACCCGGCCGCGACCAACCCGACACTCACGTCGCGCGGGCTCGCGAACATGTTCATGGTGATCGCGACCGACGGCCAGAACGCCGGCAACGCGGGCAAGTACGCGGTCGACGTGACGAAGGCGAAGCGCATCGCGATCATCGACGACCGCACCGCGTTCGGCCAGGGCGAGGCCGACGAGTTCGAGAAGGCCGTGAAGGCCGCCGGCGGGAACATCATCGGCCGCGAGTTCACCAGCAACCAGGCCGTCGACTTCCGCGCGCAGATCACGAGCCTGAAAGGCAAGAACCCCGACCTGATCTTCTTCGGCGGCCTCGATTCGCTCGCCGCGAACTTCATCAAGCAGATGCGCCAGCTCGGGCTGAACGCGCAGTTCGTCGGCGGCGGCGGCGTGAAGGACAACGAGTTCATCAAGATCGCCGGTCCGGCCGCCGAAGGGGCGATGGCGTGGGAATACGGCCAGCCGCTCGACGAGCTGCCGCAGGGGAAGGATTTCGAACAGCGCTTCAAGAAGCGCTTCGGCGTCGACGTGCTGTCGTATGCGCAGTTCGGCTATGACGCGGCGTGGGCCGCGATCAAGGCGATGCAGGCGGCCGGCTCGACCGACCCGAAGGTCTATCGCCCGGCGCTGAAGAAGATCGACTTCGAAGGCGTCACCGGCCGCATCTCGTTCGCGAACGACGGTTCGCTGAAGAGCGGGATGTCGACGCTCTACCAGGTGAAGAGCGGCGCGTGGAAGACGATCGTGACGAAGGGAGGCTGATCGGTCATGCAGGCGGCCTGGCGGCGAACCCGCCGCCAGGCCGGGCGGATCGATGCCGTCGCATCGATCTTGTATGACGACTGATGTTGAAGCGATTCGACCGGGCCCACGCCAACGCGGGCCCCGTGACGCGACGGTCAGCCGGCTTCGGCCTCGGCCGCCTCGTGCGCGCGGCGCAGCCGCTCGCGGCTGTTCGTGAGGTGCGTGCGCATCGCGGCGCGCGCGGCTTCGGGGTCGTGGCGCGCGATCGCCTCGTAGATATCCTCGTGCTCGTGGTTCAGCCGGCCGACGTAGCGCTCGAGATCGTCGCCGGCGAAGCGCGCCGAATTCACGCGTGTGCGCGGGATGATCGAGGTGCCGAGCTGCGTCATGATGTCGACGAAATAGCGGTTGCCGGTCGATTGCGCGATCTGCAGGTGAAACTGGAAGTCGAGCTGCGCGGTATCGCGGCCGCCACCCGCGCCCGTCGCGATTGCGTCGAGCGCGCGCCGCAGCGCGGCGAGGTCGACATCGTTCGCGCGTTGCGCAGCCAGGCTCGCGCATTCGCTCTCGAGGCTGATGCGCAGTTCCAGCACCGCGAGCACGTCGCGCAGCGTCGTGATCGTCGCGGGATCGATGCCGAGCGTCTGGCGGCGCGACGGCTCCAGCACGAAGCTGCCGATGCCGTGGCGCGTCTCGATCAGGCCGCTCGCCTGCATCCGCGAGATCGCCTCGCGCACGACCGTGCGGCTCACGCCCTGCGCCGCCATGACTTCGGTTTCGGTCGGCAGCTTGTCGCCGGGACGCAGCGTGCCGTTTTCGATCTGCGCGGTCAGCGCGTCGACGACATCTTGTGCGAGGCTGCGTGCGCGACGGCGCGGCGCTGCGGGAAGCGTGGGCACGGACATGAGGCCGGTTCCTTTTTGAATGATCGTAATGTGAGCCGAGGGTTTACGCGGGGTTTGAGCGAAAGCCGATGATTCATTATACTGCGTCACAAGTCATCCGACGACTGATGATCGGTGCACGGATCTCCTGTCGACTCAGGGCCGGCACTTCAGCGCCGCCTGGTCTCGTGCCTGACGATCGGCCAGCATTCGCGTTCCGCGCTCCGCTGGTCTCGTTGTCGCTCCCACCCCCGTTCCGGGTTGCTGTCGACATGCGGGCCTTGCGCGCCGCGCACGTCGGTTGTCGAATGATCGCACCTCCCGCCGCGCGCGGCAAAGCTTTTGCCGCACGGCATTGCCTACTCTTCTGCCATCGCCGCCCATGAACGCCGTCACTGCCTCGCCTTCCCACGACACGCCGCGCATCGTCGACCTGCAAGCGATTCCGGTCGCCGGCCACGACAGCATGCTGCTCAACCTGAGCGGCGCGCATGGTCCGTTCTTCACCCGCAACCTCGTGATCCTGAAGGACAGCGCGGGCCGAACCGGCGTCGGCGAGGTGCCGGGCGGCGAAAGCATCCGCCGCACACTCGACGATGCGCGCGCGCTCGTCGTCGGCCAGCCGGTCGGCAACTACCACGCGGTGCTCAACGACGTGCGGCGCACCTTCGCCGATCGCGATGCAAGCGGCCGCGGGCTGCAGACCTTCGACCTGCGCACGACGATCCACGCGGTCACCGCGCTCGAGGCCGCGCTGCTCGACCTGCTCGGCCAGCACCTCGGCGTGCCGGTCGCCGCGCTGCTCGGCGAAGGCCAGCAGCGCGACCGTGTCGAAATGCTCGGCTACCTGTTCTACATCGGCGACCGCACGAAAACCGCACTCGCCTATCGCGACGGCAGCGGCGCGACCGACGACTGGACGCACGTGCGCGACGAAGCCGCGCTGACGCCCGAGGCCGTCGTGCGGCTCGCCGAGGCCGCGCATGCGCGCTACGGCTTCAACGACTTCAAGCTGAAGGGCGGCGTGTTCGAAGGCGCGAGCGAGATCGAGGCCGTGACGGCGCTCGCCGAACGCTTCCCCGACGCGCGCGTGACGCTCGACCCGAACGGCGCCTGGTCGCTCGACGAAGCCGTGCGGCTGTGCCGCGATCAGCATCACGTGCTTGCGTATGCGGAAGATCCGTGCGGCGCGGAGAACGGTTACTCGGGCCGCGAGGTGATGGCCGAATTCCGCCGCGCGACGGGGCTGCCGACGGCGACCAACATGATCGCGACCGACTGGCGGCAGATGGGCCACGCGGTGCAGTTGCAGGCCGTCGACATCCCGCTCGCCGACCCGCACTTCTGGACGATGCAGGGTTCGGTGCGCGTCGCGCAGATGTGCCGCGACTGGGGTCTCACGTGGGGCTCGCATTCGAACAACCACTTCGACGTGTCGCTCGCGATGTTCACGCACGTCGCGGCCGCCGCACCGGGCCAGGTCACCGCGATCGACACGCACTGGATCTGGCAGGACGGCGAGCGGCTGACGCGCGAGCCGCTGAAAATCGAGAACGGGCTGGTGGAGGTGCCGAAGCGGCCGGGCCTGGGCATCGACATCGACATGGATGCGGTCGCGCTCGCGCACGAGCTGTACAAGCAGCACGGCCTCGGCGCCCGCGACGATGCGGCGGCCATGCAGTACCTGATTCCGGGGTGGACGTTCAACAACAAGCGCCCCTGCCTCGTGCGCTGAACGCGGAACGAACCGGGCGCCCGGATCGCCCGGTTGCCCGTGCCGTCCCCGCCCTGTCAGACGATCTGCTTGAGCGCCGCGTCGAGCGCGAGCACCGCGACGCGGTCGCCTTCGGTCGCGAGCGGCGCGCGCATCACGATCTGCCGGTTGTGGCCGACGGCCGCCGGCGAATCCCACAGCAGTTCGACCTTGGGCCGATTGAACAGGCTGCCGCGACGCGGCGGCACGACTGCCGGCTGCCCGTCCGCCGCGCCCTGCTCGCCCGGCGCGGCAGCCTTGCGGCCCGGCCAGCGCACCGACAGCTCACGCGCGTCGTACTGGCCAACCTTGCGGCTTTCCATCCAGACGATCGCGGTACGCGTCAGCACGTCGAGTGAAATCGCATACCGGCCGACCGCGAAGCGGCGGGCGGCCACGTTGGTGCGCCACAGCGGCCGCGGGCGGCAGATCCAGACGATGGCCGCGTAAAGCGCCGGCGCGGCGACGAGCCAGCCGTTGGTCGCCGTCACCGCATGCAGCGCGCGGCGCCAGCCGGCCGCCCACGTGAACGCGCCGATCGACCAGACGGCAAACAGGAAACCGATCAGCGCGAAGACGCGCAGCGCCTGACGCAGCCACTGCGGCAGCGGATGGAACGGCCGCTCGGCGCGCGCGACGGCGCCCGGCAGCGCGAGCAGCAGGAAGATCAGCACGAGGTAGACGAACGCCCACGGCGACGACACCATCGCGGACAGCGACGAGCGATAGCCCATCTGGGACATCGAGAACAGCCAGCGCGCGAGCAGCACGAGACCGATCGCGCGCAACGCGAAGATCACACCGGCGCCGGGGGCCGGCGCTGCGCGCGTGGTTTTCGTTCTCGCCAAGACTGCTCTCCTCTTGATATTCGTACAGGGCCGGATTTCACGGCACGGCCATTATAGGGACATTACCGTCTGGACAGACGGCCGGATGGCGTGCCGGGGCGCTTCGGGGGGCGTTCGCGGCGCCGGGCGCGGCGAGAATACAACACATCCGCGCCGCGGATGTGACAACGCCCCGCCGGAAACCCGGACGGGGCGTCGATGACGGCCGCGCGCCGCAGCGCGGCGGCGGCCCGCGATCAGCTTGCGTTGACTTCGCGGAGCACCGTGCGGCGCTTCTGGCGCAGCAGTTCCTCGTAGCCCTTCACGTAATTCTGCGCCATCACCTTCGACGAAAAACGTGCTTCGAACGCGGCGCGAACCTTCTCGCGCGGCAGCGTATCGAGGCGCTTGAGCGCCGCGACGGCCGACAGTTCGTCTTCGACGACGAAGCCCGACACGCCGTTGTCGATCACTTCCGGCACCGAGCCGCGCTTGAACGCGATCACCGGCGTACCGCACGCCATCGCCTCGATCATCACCAGGCCGAAAGGCTCCGGCCAGTCGATCGGGAACAGCAGCGCATGTGCATTGCCGAGGAATTCGGTCTTCTCGGCTTCGCTGATTTCGCCGATGTACTCGACGTGCGGCAGCGCGAACAGCGGCTTGATCTTCTCTTCGTAGTACGCGCGATCGGCCTTGTCGAGCTTCGCGGCGATCTTGATCGGCAGGCCGGCCTGCTCGGCGATGCGGATTGCCGTGTCGACGCGCTTCTCCGGCGAGATGCGGCCCAGGAACGCGAGGTAGCTCGGCTTCACGTTCGGGATCGGCGTCAGCAGGTTTTCCGGCAGGCCGTGGTAGACGGTCGACAGCCAGTTCGCCTGCGGCAGCGGGATGCGCTGGTTGTCGGAGATCGACACGACCGGCACGTCGCTGAATGCATTGAAGATCGGCTGCAGTTCCGGCAGGTCGAGACGGCCGTGCATCGTCGTCAGATGCGGGACCGGCTGGCGCGAGAACAGCGAGAACGGGTAGTAGTCGATGTGGCAGTGCAGGACGTCGAACTCTTCCGCACGGCGGCGCACCTGCTCGAGGAGCAGCATGTGCGGGGCCATCACGTCGCGGATCGTCGGGTCGAGGCGCAGCGCCTGCGGCCAGCACGCTTCGAGCTTCGCGGAGGTTTGCGAATCGCCGCTCGCGAAGAGCGTGACGTCATGCCCCATCTCGACGAGTGCTTCGGTGAGGTAGGACACCACTCGCTCGGTACCACCGTACAGTTTCGGGGGTACCGCTTCATGCAACGGAGCGATTTGGGCGATTCGCATGCGTAACTCCTAAAAAATCGGCTAAAAACCAGGTATGGGTCGGCAACCTGCCGGCGGTCCGGGCTGGATGCTTTTCATCCGAACCATCGGACGAATCAGCCTGCCGGGGGCGTCGAACCCGCGCTGCTCAAGGAGCGTCGGCGACGCGACAGGCATAGAACGTTTGAAACGAAGACCCGTTGACAGGGGTTCGTAAAAAAACCTGGAATCGAACCCGGAGCCGATTATCTAGGGTTAATCCCGATACGGCGCACAACATTTCAAACACTTTACTTTGTTACAAAGGCGCAACACTTTGCAACCCGCGGACTCGGGTGTCCGTTCTAGAGTGGAAGGCCCTTTGGCGAACCTCGTCACCCGTGGCTGCCGGCAGCGTGATTCCGGCACCCGAGGCAGGACGGGATGCCGGATTTTATCTCAAAATCGACCGCGAGCCCCTGGCCAAGGCAAGATTCGCGCAGCGCGACGCACGGCCTTGTTTACAATGCCGGATTATTCAGTCCGGGCGAACGCCGGCATGCGATCCAGCCGCCACGCTCAATCACCGAATCACCGCACGCATATTTTGGAATCTCTCACCCCTGCCCAGCGCAACGCCCACAACGCGAAGCTGTCGAGCTACGCGCACCGGCCGATCGCGTTCCTGTTCCGCTACATCCGCCTCCACCCCGTCGCGCACCTCATCGTGCTCTTCAGCGTGCTGGCCGCCGTCGGCTGCGCGCTCGGTTCGCAATATGCGATCAAGCACCTGATCGACGTGCTCGCGACCGGGCGCCATCACCCGGGTCCGCTGTGGAGCGCGTTCGCGCTGCTCGTCGGGCTGATCGCGGCCGACAACCTGCTGTGGCGCGTCGGCGGCTGGGTCGCCGCGCACACGTTCGTCGCCGTGACCGGCGACCTGCGGCGCGACCTGTTCCAGTACCTGATCGGCCATTCGCCGACGTATTACTCGGAGAAGCAGCCGGGCACGCTCGCGAGCCGCATCACGGCCACGTCGAACGCGGTGTATACGTCCGAGAACACGATGGCGTGGAACGTGCTACCGCCGTGCATCGCGGTAATGGGCGCGATCCTGATGATCATCGTCGTCAATCCGCTGATGGCCGCCGGCCTGCTCGGCTGTTCGGCCGTGCTGTCCATCATCCTGTTCAAGCTCGCCGGCCGCGGCTCGGCCCGTCACCATGCGTTCGCGGCGAAGGCCGCGGCGGTCGACGGCGAACTCGTCGACGTGATCGGCAACATGGGCCTCGTGCGCGCGTTCGGGATGACGCTGCGCGAGCAGAAGCGCTTCGGCGCGACGGTCAAGGCCGAGATGGACGCGCGCCAGCAAAGCCTGCTCTATCTCGAAAAGCTGCGCCTGCTGCACGCGGTGATCACCGCGATGCTGTCCGCCGGCCTGCTCGGCTGGGCGCTGTGGCTGTGGGACCAGGGCCGCGCGACGTCGGGCGACATCGTGCTCGTCAGTTCGCTCGGCTTCACGATCCTGCACGGCACGCGCGACCTCGCGGTCGCGCTCGTCGACGTCACGCAGCACGTCGCGCGCTTGTCCGAGGCCGTGAAGACGCTGCTCGAACCGCACGGGATGCCCGACCGCTCCGACGCGCAGCCGCTGGCGGCCACGGGCGGCCGCGTCGACTTCGAGCGCGTGACGTTCGCGTATCCGCACCGCCGCGCGATCCTCGACCACTTCGATCTCCATATCGAACCGGGCCAGCGCGTCGGCCTGATCGGCAAGTCGGGCGCCGGCAAGTCGACCGTGCTCGCGCTGCTGCAGCGCTTCTACGACACGCAGGACGGCGTCGTGAAGGTCGACGGCCAGGACGTGAAGGCGATCACGCAGGACAGCCTGCGCCATGCGATCGCGCTCGTGCCGCAGGACATCTCGCTGCTGCACCGGACGATCTACGACAACATCGCGTACGGCCGCCCCGACGCGACCCGCGACGAAGTGCTCGCCGCCGCGCGCGACGCGCGTTGCGCGGAGTTCATCGAGGCGATGCCGGAAGGCTATGACACGATCGTCGGCGACCGCGGCGTCAAGCTGTCGGGCGGCCAGCGCCAGCGCATCGCGATCGCGCGCGCGATCCTGAAGAACGCGCCGATCCTGCTGCTCGACGAAGCGACGTCGGCGCTCGACAGCGCGTCCGAGGAAGCGATCCAGAGCGCGCTCGACCGCCTGATGGTCGGCCGCACGGTGATCGCGATCGCGCACCGCCTGTCGACGCTGCGCAACTTCGACCGGATCATCGTGATGAACAACGGCAAGGTGATCGACGACGGCCCGCCCGAGGTGCTGCGCAATCGCCCCGGCCTGTACCGCGACCTGCTCGCGAAACAGCACGGCCGCCATCACCCGGCGCACGACGGCAACACGCCGACCGGCGAGCGCGTGGCCTGACGCGCCCCCGCCAACCGACAAAAAAGCCGCGGTGCATCACGCACCGCGGCTTTTTTCATTGGCGCGGAAACGGCCGGTCAGGCGTGCTGCAAGTCGCGCAGGAAGTTGTCGCGCCACACCGACACGTTGTTCTCGCGCAGCTGCGCGATCATGTCCGTATAGCGTGCGCGCCGCTCGGCGAGCGGCATCGTCAGCGCCTGCGACAGCGCATCGGCCATCCCGTCGATGTCGATCGGATTGACGATCAGCGCGCCCGTCAGCTCGCGCGCGGCGCCCGCGAAACGCGACAGCACGAGCACGCCCGGATCGTCCGGATTCTGTGCGGACACGTATTCCTTCGCGACCAGATTCATCCCGTCGCGCAGCGGCGTCACGAAGCCCACGCGCGCGAGCCGGTACAGCGCGGCCAGCACCTGCCGGTCGTACTGGCGGTGAATGTAGAGGATCGGTGCCCAGTCGAGCTCCGCGTAGCGCCCGTTGATGCGCCCCGACTCCGCTTCGAGCTGCAGCCGGATATCCTGGTACGCGCGCAGGTCCGCACGCGTCGACGGCGCGATCTGCAGGAACGACACGCGGTTGCGGATCGACGCCTGGTGCTCGAGCAGCTTCTCGAATGCCCGGAAGCGCTCGACGAGCCCCTTCGAATAATCGAGCCGGTCGACGCTCATGATCAGCTGCCGCCCGCGCAGCGACGTCGCGAGCGTGCGCACGGCCTTGCCGTGTTCGCCCGCCTGCGCGAGCGACGCGATCTCGTCCGGATAGACGCCGATCGGATAGGCAGCCGCACGCAGCGTCTGGCCGAACGCGCGCACGCGCACGGTGTTGTGCCCGTCGCGCTCGACGTCGCCCCCCGCCTCGAACTCGACGTAGTCGCAGAACGCGCGCAAGTCGGGTTCGGTCTGGAAGCCGAGCAGGTCGAACGCGCACAGCGACTCGACGAGTTCGCGATGCGGCGGCACGTTGACGAGCACCTGCGCGGCCGGAAACGGGATATGCAGGAAGAAGCCGATCCGGTTCTTCACGCCGGCCTCGCGCAGCGCGCGCGCGAACGGAATCAGGTGATAGTCGTGCACCCAGATCACGTCGTCGTCCTGCAGCAGCGGCACGAGCTGCTGCGCGAGCCACACGTTGACGCGACGATAGCCGTCGAATTCGTGGCGGTCGTACTGGATCAGGTCCGCACGGTAATGAAACGCGGGCCACAACGTGGCGTTCGAGAAACCCCGGTAGTACTGGTCGTAATCGCGGCGCGACAGCCCGACGGTCGCGAACGTCACGGGCCCGCGCTCCTCGATGCGGATCTGCGGCTGCGGCGCGCCGGATGCGACGACCTCGCCGCTCCAGCCGAACCACATGCCGCCCGTCTCCTTCAGCGCGTCATAGACGCCGATCGCCAGGCCGCCCGCCGCCGGTTCGCCTTCCGAAATCGGTGCGACGCGGTTTGAAACGATGATGAGCCGGCTCATGCGTGCGGCTGCCCCGTGCCGAGCCAGCGCGCGATCTGCTCATGCAGCGCGTCGACCGAATCGAGCCGCGCGCGGGCCGAGGTCTCGCCCGCGCCGACCTTGATCGACAGGCCGCCGCGCGCGTTGACCACCGCGAAGCCCTTCTCGTCGGTCAGGTCGTCGCCCGCGAACAGCGGCATGCGCCCCGCGAACGGCGGTTCGTCGAGGAACGCCGCCAGCGCACGCCCCTTGTCGACGCCCTTCGGCTTGATCTCGAACACCATCTTGCCGGGCTGCAGCACGTATGCATCGGCATAGTCGGCCACGAGACGCTCGGCCGCTTCGCGCGCGACCGCCTCGCGCTCGGGCGCATTGCGAAAGTGCAGCGCGACGGCCGCGCCCTTGATTTCGAGCAGCATGCCCGGATGACGGTCGACGACACCCGCAAGCTCGCGCTCGATGCGCAACAGGCGTTCGTCGTTGAAGCCGATGCGCTGCGTGTCGCCGTTCGCATCGCGGCGCTCCGCCCCGTGCAGGCCCGCGATCGGCAGGCCGGGCATCTGCAGGAACGTGTCGAGGTTGTCGATACCGCGCCCCGACACGATCGCGACCGCCCCGTGCGAGCGGCGGCGCAACGCGTCCAGCAGCGTCAGCAGCGACGGCGGAACGTGGATGCTGTCGGGGGTGGGCGCGAGTTCGACGAGCGTGCCGTCGAAGTCGAAGAAGAACGCGGTATCGGTCAGGGACAGGGAAGCCGGAACGGATTGCATCGATTCGATAGTCTGAGGGTCGGCCGGCAACCACGGGCCGCCGCTGCGCGAATGGAATTGTGCGCATCTTACCGCGCCTGCGCACCGAGATGGGCGAAACCGGTGCGTCGCCTGCCGCGCGCCGCCGCTTGCGTCAACTGCGACATATTGCCCCGCTCGCTCGCCCCGTACGGGTTTCGAAAGGACGCGGGCGCGCGAATTGCGCTACAGTCGCAACCGCCTGCCGCGCGACGCCTGGCATCACCGCCGGCCGGCCACTTTTCCGACCGATCGAGCCCCAGGATGTCGTCTGCCCGTCCCGCGCCGCCGTGGCGCCTCCCCCGCCTCATCCGCACGGCCGCGGCCCTCGCCGCCGCCGTGACGCTCGCCGCGTGCACGCACGACGAGCCGCGCTGGAACCTGACCAACGTCACCGGCCACCTGCCCGACCTGTCGTTCACGCTGACGGGCGGTGACGGCCGTCCCGTTGACGCCGATGCGTTCCACGGCCGCGTCGCGCTCGTCTACTTCGGTTACACGCACTGCCCCGATGTCTGCCCCGAAACGATGGCGCGGCTGATGGAAGTGCTCGGCAAGCTCGGCCCGCGGGCCAACGACGTGCGCATCCTGTTCGTATCGGTCGATCCCGCGCGCGACACGCCGCAGATGATGCAGTCGTACGTCGCCGCGTTCGACGCCGCGCACGCGCGCGGCCTGACCGGCACCGACGGCCAGATCGAATCGCTCGCGAAACGCTATCGCGTCGCGTACCAGATGGAAAAACGCGATCCGTCCGGCGGCTACGAAGTCACGCACAGCTCGGCCGTCTACATCTTCGACGCAACCGGCCGCGCGCGCCTGCTCGCGACCGATCGCGATTCGCCCGATGCCATCGCCGCCGATGTGCGCCGGATCATCGACACCGCCTCCACGACCTGAATTCCGCCATGAACACGAAGACGACCCTCAAGACGTTCGCCCTCCTCGCCGCGCTGTGCACCGGCGCCCAGGCCTATGCCGCCGGCGCGATCACCGCGCAGGGCGCGTGGGTGCGCTGGCTGCCGAACAAGCTGCCCGCGGGCGGCTACGTGACGCTCGTGAACACGAGCGACAAGCCGGTCGATCTCGTCGACGTCGACAGCCCCGACTACGGGATGGCCATGCTGCACCAGACCGTGTCGAACGGCTCGACGCAGAAGATGGAAATGGTCGACAAGCTGACGATCCCCGCGCGCGGCAAGGTCGACATCGCACCGGGCGGCTATCACTTCATGCTCGAGGAACCGAAGCACGCGATCAAGCCGGGCGACACCGTGCACCTGCGCCTGAAATTCTCCGACGGCGAAACGGTCGACGCACCGTTTGCCGTGAAGTCGCCGGCCCAGGCGAAGTGATCCGCGCGCAATGAACCTCCTGTACTGGCTCGACCCGTGGGAGCCGTCGCCGACGGTCGTCATCGCGGTGCTGACGGCGGCCGTGCTGTTCGCGCGCGGCGTGAAGAAGGCGAAGGTGTCGCCGCTGCGGCAGTTCTCGTTCTGGTTCGGGCTGACGGCGCTCTACATCGCGCTGCATACGCGGCTCGACTATTTCTTCGAGCACGAGTTCTTCATGCATCGCGCGCAGCATCTCGTGCTGCACCACCTCGGGCCGTTCTTCATCGCGCTGTCGTATCCGGGCGCGGCGATCCGCGCGGGCATCCCGTTCCGCTGGCGACAGCGCTTCGTGCGCCCCGCGCTCGCGTGGGCGCCCGTCCGGGCCACGCTCGACGTGGTGTTCCATCCGGTCGTCGCGGTCGTGCTGTTCGTCGGGCTGATCTATTTCTGGCTGCTCTCGCCGATCCACTTCATCGCGATGCTCGACTGGCGGCTCTATCGCGTGATGAACTGGAGCATGGTGATCGACGGGCTGCTGTTCTGGTGGCTCGTCGTCGATCCGCGACCCGCGCCGCCCGCGCGGCTGTCGCCGGGGCGCCGGATCCTGATCGTCGTCGCGGCGATCCCGCCGCAGATCGCGCTCGGCGCGCTGATCTTCTTCACACCGCACGAGTTGTATCCGATCTACTCGATCTGCGGCCGTGCCTTCACGTGGCTGAGCCCGCTGCGCGATCAGCAGATCGGCGGGCTGCTGCTGTGGATTCCCGGCTCGATGATGAGCGTGATCGGTGCGCTGATCGCGCTGCGGCACTGGCTGCGGCTCTCCGCGCGCGGCCGCCTGATCGGCGAACGCGCGGCGCGGCACGCGGACAAGCCGCCGGTGCCCCGCGCCGCGCACTGACCGCCGCGCGTCATGCGCGCGCGCTGCTCATCCACACGTGCGGGATGCCGTCCTCGTCATGCACGTCCGAACTCGGCGTGAAGCCGAACGCCCCGTAGAAACGCTGCAAGTGAGCCTGCGCGTGCAGGCTCACCGGCGTATCCGGCCATTGCGCGCGGATGTGCTCGAGCGCGCGCGACAGCAGCCCGTTGCCGAGGCCCGCACCACGAAACGAGGCGGTCGTCAGCACGCGGCCGATACGCACGTCGGTATGCTGCGCATCGGGCAGCAGCACGCGCAGATAGCCGGCCAGGCGGCCGGCCGGATCGAACGCGGCGAGGTGCCATGCGGCCTGGTCCGCATCGTCGATATCGCGATACACGCAGTTCTGCTCGACGACGAACACGGCGCTGCGCGCCTCGAGGATCGAATAGACTTCGCGCGCCGTCAGCGCGTCGAAGGATTTCCAGCGCCAGTCGAGATCGGCAGCGCTCGGAGATGCGGCGGATGCGTTCATGTACGGTCCTGATTCGGGCGCGCCGGCCGGCGCGCGACAACCGTCGATTATGCCTCGAAGCGCCTGTCGCGCACGACCGCCTGCCCGCGCGCGAAAAAAAGGCCCCGCATTGCGCGGGGCCTGTCCGTCATGCCGTCACGACTGTCATGCCGGCATCTGGCCGAAGCGGCCGCCGTTGAAGTCCTCGATCGCGGTACGGATCTCCGCTTGCGAGTTCATCACGAACGGACCGTAGCCGACGACCGGCTCGTCGATCGGCTCGCCGCTCAGGATCAGCAGCTTCGCGTCGCCGTTCGCTTCGATCTCGACGTCGCTGCCGTCACGGCCGAGTTGCACGAACTGCGCTTCGCGCGCGACCGTCTCGCCGTTCACCTGCACGGTGCCGCTCAGCACGACCACCGCAAGCGTGCGCCCTTCGGCGATCGGGAACCGCGCGTGGCCGCCGGCCACGAGCCGCACGTCCCACACGTCGATCGGCGTGTGCGTGCGGGCCGGGCCGCGCCGCCCGTCGAGTTCGCCGGCGATGATCCGCGCACGCCCGGCGCCGTCCGGCAGCTCGACCACGGGAATGTCCGCGTTCAGCAGCGTCTGATAGCCGGGCGCGCCCATCTTGTCGGCGGCGGGCAGGTTCACCCACAGCTGCACCATCTCGAGCGGGCCGCCCCGCTTCGTGAACGCCTCCGAGTGGAATTCCTCGTGCAGGATCCCGCTCGCGGCCGTCATCCACTGCACGTCGCCCGGGCCGATCGTGCCGCCCGCGCCGGTCGAATCGCGGTGCGCGACTTCGCCGTCATAGACGATCGTCACCGTTTCGAACCCGCGGTGCGGATGCTGGCCGACCCCGCGCGGCGCCGAAACCGAGCCCGGCTCGAACGTCGCGGGGCCGGCGTAGTCGAGCAGCAGGAACGGGCTCAGGTGCGCGCCGTGGGACTGGTAGCTGAACATCGAACGCACCGGGAAACCGTCGCCGACCCAATGTCCGCGCGGCGCACTGTACACACCCTGGATCTTCTTCATGGCCCTTCTCCAAATTGCGGCGAAACACGTGTTTCGCATCCATGGGTAGCAATATAGTGGTGGAACGATCGATCCGGTAGACTGCCGAAATCGCACTCAGCGTTCTATTTCATGAACGATAAAGCACGGGATCTGAACGATCTCTACTACTTCGTGCAGGTCGTCGAACACGGCGGCTTCGCGCCGGCCGGGCGTGCGCTGGACATGCCGAAATCGAAACTGAGCCGCCGCGTCGCGCTGCTCGAGGCACGGCTCGGGATGCGGCTGATCCAGCGTTCGACGCGCCGCTTCACGGTCACCGACGTCGGCCAGACGTACTACGCGCATTGCCGCGCGATGCTCGTCGAGGCCGACGCGGCCGACGAGGCGATCGCGCTGCTGCACGAGGAGCCGCGCGGCATCGTGCGGGTCAGTTGCCCGGTCGTGCTGCTCGATTCGCTGGTCGGGACGATGATTGCCGCGTTCATGGCCGCGTGTCCACGCGTCGACATTCATCTGGAAGCAACCAACCGTCGCGTCGACGTGGTCGGCGAAGGAATCGACGTCGCGATCCGCGTGCGCCCTCCGCCGCTCGAAGACAGCGATCTCGCGCTGCGCGTGCTGGCCGAGCGCGGCCAGTGCCTCGTCGCGAGCCCCGCGCTGCTGCGCGAGCGCGGCGCGCCGGCCGTTCCCGCCGATCTCGCCCGCCTGCCGAGCCTCGACCACGGCGTGCCGCAGTCCACCCACGTGTGGCGGCTGCGCGGGCCCGACGGCGCGCACGCGGAAATCCATCACCAGCCGCGCCTCGTGACGGGCGGCATGCTCGCGCTGCGCGCGGCGGCCGTCGCGGGGGTCGGGGTCGTGCAGTTGCCGACGATGATGGTCCGCGACGAAGTCGCGCGCGGCGAACTGGTCACCGTGCTGCCGGACTGGGCGCCGCGCCGCGAGATCGTGCACGCGGTGTTCGCGTCGCGCCGCGGGCTGC
This sequence comes from Burkholderia sp. L-4, assembly GCF_056856535.1. NCBI lineage: Bacteria > Pseudomonadati > Pseudomonadota > Betaproteobacteria > Burkholderiales > Burkholderiaceae > Burkholderia > Burkholderia sp. L-4. The sequence continues at coordinate 1,232,022 of NZ_JBXEOX010000001.1, read as the reverse complement.
TGCCCGCGGTGCGCGCGCTGCTCGACTTCCTGGCCGAGCGGTTTGCCGAACTCGAACCCGACTGAGCGCTGCAGACCGCACGCGCGTGCCGTAGACTGCGGTACGCGCCACGCGTCTTTTCACAACCCCTATCGCTTTCCCGCCATGTTCACGCTGTCCAACGACCCCAACGCCTCCAAGGCCGATCAATACGCGACGCTCGTCGAGCAGGCACGCGCGCTCGTCGAGTCCGAACGCGACCTGACGGCCAACGCGGCGAATTTCTCCGCGCTCGTCTATCACGCGCTCGATCGTCTCAACTGGGCCGGCTTCTACTTCTTCGACGGGACCGAACTCGTCGTCGGCCCGTTCCAGGGCAAGCCCGCGTGCGTGCGCATCGCGCTCGGCAAGGGCGTGTGCGGCACCGCCGCGCAGACGCGCGAGACGCAGGTCGTGCGCGACGTGCATGAGTTTCCCGGCCATATCGCGTGTGACGCGGCCTCGGAATCGGAAATCGTCGTCCCGCTGGTGGCCGGCGACGGCACGCTGATCGGCGTGTGGGACGTCGACAGCCCGGTCGCCGCGCGCTTCGACGACGAAGATCGCAAGGGCATGGAAGCGCTGTGCCGCGTGTTCGTCGAACACGCGTGGCAGAAGGCGCGCGGCTGAGCCGCGCCGGCCGGTCGCCGCAAACGGAACGGGCCCCGCGAAAGGGCCCGTCTCATTGCAGTGCCGCGCCTCGTCATACGCGGCGCACGGCCGCTGTCAGGCCGCGTGCGTGCCCGACAGCGCCGCGAACGCCTGCGGCTTCGCGTCCTCGGTCAGCACCTCGAAGCCCGTTTCCGTCACCACGACCATGTGCTCCCATTGCGCGGACAACGAATGGTCCTTCGTGACGACCGTCCAGCCGTCGGCCAGCACGCGCGTGTCGCGCTTGCCCGCGTTGAGCATCGGCTCGATCGTGAAGATCATCCCCGGCCGCAGCGGCACGCCGGTGCCGGGGCGGCCGTAATGCAGCACCTGCGGCTCGTCGTGATAGACATCGCCGATGCCGTGCCCGCAATACTCGCGCACGACGCTGAACCCTTCGCGATGCGCGACCTGCTGGATCGCGTAACCGACGTCGCCGAGCGTCGCGCCCGGACGCACCGCGCGGATGCCCGCGTGCATCGCCTCGTAGGTGGCCGCGACGAGGCGCCGCGCCAGCTCGTTCGGCTCGCCGACGAAATACATGCGGCTCGTATCGCCGAACCAGCCGTCCTTGATCACCGCGATGTCGAGGTTCACGATGTCGCCGTCGCGCATCGGCCGCGAGGTCGGAATGCCGTGACAGACCACATGGTTGACCGACGTGCACAGCGTCTTCGGATAACCGTGATAACCGATGTTCGCGGGAATCGCGCCGAGTTCGTCGACGATGTATTCGCGGCAGCGTGCGTCGAGCTCGTCGGTGGTCACGCCCGGCTTCACGTGCTCGGTGATCATCGTCAGCACCTGCGACGCGAGCTTCGCGGCTTCGCGCGACTTCGCGATTTCCGCGCCCCCGCGGATCGGGATTTCTCGCCTCGCCATTACGCCACCTGCTCGATCTGCGACGCGACCGGTTCCGCCGGCCCCACGTCGCCGCCCCGCGCCTCGGCCTCGATCAACATCTTGCAGATGTCGCCGTAGGACAGCGCCGGGTTGAGTTCCGCCAGCATTCCGACGCGCAGCCAGTGTTCGGCCTGCGCGTTGATCGAACGGCTCAGCGCCGTGCTCGTCGAGCGCAGCCGTTCATGCATGTGCTCGGAAATCTTGATGATGCCCATATATCCCCAATTAAACGAAACGTAGCCATTTCGTATATTACGCTGCGCACGCGCGCCGGGCAAGCTGCCCGAATCCCGCTCACCTCTCTGTCGGCTGCGGCAAATGCCGTTGACATCAAATTCCAGTTTGCTGGAAAATCAATCCATCATGAAAGAATTCACGATCACCGCGACCGACGACAGCGGCATCAACGAGCGCATCGCACGGCGCGTGCGCGAACTGCGCACCGTTCGAGGCTACACGCTCGATGCGCTGGCCGCGCGTTCCGGCGTCAGCCGTTCGATGATCTCGCTCATCGAACGCGCGTCGGCCAGCCCGACGGCCGTCGTGCTCGACAAGCTCGCGGCCGGTCTCGGCGTCTCGCTGGCCGGGTTGTTCGGCGGCGACCGGGACGACGCGCCCGCGCAGCCGCTGGCCCGGCGCGCGCAGCAGGCCGAGTGGCGCGATCCGGCGTCCGGCTACGTGCGGCGCAATCTCTCTCCGGCCGGCTGGCCGTCGCCGATCCAGCTCGTCGAGGTCGATTTCCCGCCCGGCGCGCGCGTCGCGTACGACAGCGGCGGACGCGAGCGCGTGCTGCATCAGCAGGTGTGGGTCATCAGCGGCAGCGTCGACGTCACGCTCGGCGATGCGCTGCACGCGCTTCACGAAGGCGACTGCCTGGCCCTGCGCCTCGACCAGCCGCTGATCTTCAGCAATCCGTCGCCGCATCCCGCGCGCTATGTCGTCGTGATCTGCGATGCGTCCGGCGCGGCCGGCGCGCGGAACGCGTAACGCATGCGTGGGGTGTACGCCCCCGTTCAACCCCACCAGGAACCCGTATGAATTCCCCGAAACAGCACGACGACGTGCGCCTGATCGATTGCAGCGAGGCCGAGCACGCAGCGGCCATCCTCGAGATCCTGAACGACGCGATCGCGAATTCGACCGCGCTGTACGACTACCGACCGCGCCCGCCGGAAGCGATGGTCACGTGGTTCGCGACGAAACGCGCGGGCGGGTTTCCGGTCGTCGGCGCCGTCGACGCATCGGGCACGCTGCTCGGCTTCGCGAGCTGGGGCACGTTCCGTGCGTTCCCTGCGTTCAAGTACACGGTGGAACACAGCGTCTACGTGCGCAGCGACCAGCGCGGCCGCGGGCTCGGCGAACTGCTGCTGCGCGAAGTCGTCCGTCGTGCGCGCGACGCGCAGGTGCACGTGCTGGTCGGCTGCATCGACGCGACCAATGCCGGAAGCATCGCACTGCATACGAAACTGGGATTCGTGCACTCGGGCACGATCAAGGAGGCGGGATTCAAGTTCGGCCGCTGGCTCGACGCGGCGTTCTATCAGTTGAAGCTCGATACGCCCGCGCAGCCGGTGGATGGCTGATTGCGCGGAGGCCGTCGCATGCATCCCGTACGGCGGCCGGCAAACGATGCAGAAAAAAGAAAAGCCCCGCCGAAGCGGGGCTTTTTCTCGTTCTACCTGGAGGCGCGAGCCGGAGTCGAACCGGCCTAAACGGCTTTGCAGGCCGCTGCATAACCGCTTTGCTATCGCGCCAAAAGCGGACTGTCCGGATGCCGTGAGGCAAGCGACAGATTTCTATTCGAGGACCGGAAGTCCATCAAATAAAAAGGGAAGCTTGGCTTCCCCATTACTTGGAGCGGGAGACGAGTCTCGAACTCGCGACCTCAACCTTGGCAAGGTTGCGCTCTACCAACTGAGCTACTCCCGCATTGTCCTGCACCTGCAGCGCTTCGCCGACCAACACGCTGCCAGAAAAATCTGGAGCGGGAGACGAGTCTCGAACTCGCGACCTCAACCTTGGCAAGGTTGCGCTCTACCAACTGAGCTACTCCCGCATGGGTCCTGCATCTGCAGCGCTTCGCCAACCAACGCGCTGCCAGAAAAAATCTGGAGCGGGAGACGAGTCTCGAACTCGCGACCTCAACCTTGGCAAGGTTGCGCTCTACCAACTGAGCTACTCCCGCGTATTGCTACGCTACTGCTGCTTCCCCGTCACACGCTTACTTCGTCGTGCAGCGGAGAAGCGAGATTATGTCGAAGGCACATTCGTGTGTCAAGGGCTTTTCCAGCCCTTTTTACAAAAACCGCCTCGACCGAACGCGAGACGCACGTTTCACGCACCGCCGCGCTCACGGATCTGCGGCCACGCGAGCTTCATGTAGTAAAGCATCGACCAGATCGTCAGCACCGCCGCGAGATACATCAGCCACTCACCCCACACGCGCGTGTCGATCGTCACGACGCCGAGCGGCAGCGGCCCGTAGAACAGCAGCATCGGGATCGCGACCATCTGGCATGCGGTCTTGAACTTGCCGAGCTGGTTCACCGCGACGCTCTTCGATGCGCCGATCTGCGCCATCCACTCGCGCAGCGCCGAGATCGCGATCTCGCGGCCGACGATCACCAGCGCGATCGCCGCATCGACCCGCGAAATCTGCACGAGGATCAGCAGCGCGGCCGTCACCATCAGCTTGTCCGCCACCGGATCGAGAAAGGCGCCGAACGACGAGGTCTGGTTCCACTTGCGTGCGAGATAACCGTCGAACCAGTCGGTCAGCGCCGCGAGGATGAAGATCGCCGCCGCCGCGAGATTGCGGTGCGCGCCGCCCATCACCGTGTCCGGCAGGTAGAACACGCCGACGACGAGCGGGATCAGCACGATCCGTACCCACGTCAGGAAAATCGGGAAATTGAACGGCATGGCATGCGGGACAGTAAAGGATTCGCAATTGTGCCGTGTCGACCGGCCTGCCACAAGAACGCTGGCGAGGCAGCCCGGCCGCACGGGCGCGTCAGTGAAGCTGCTTGTAGATCTGTTCGGCGAGCGCGTGCGAGATGCCCTCGACGCTCGCGAGTTCCTCGACGCTCGCGGCCACCACGCCGCGCAATCCACCGAACCGCGCGAGCAGCCGCTGCCGGCGTTTCGCGCCAACGCCCTCGAGTTCCTCGAGCCGCGACGTCTGGCGCGCCTTCGCCCGCTTCGCCCGCATGCCGGTGATCGCGAAGCGGTGCGCCTCGTCGCGGATCTGCGCGATGAGCATCAGCGCGGCACTCTCCTTGCCGAGTTCGAGCGGCGTGCGGCCGTCCGCGAACACGAGCGTCTCGAGGCCGACCTTGCGCCCCTCGCCCTTCGCGACGCCGACCAGCATGGACGTGTCGAGCCCCAGCTCGGTGAACACCTGGCGCGCGATTTCGACCTGACCCTTGCCGCCGTCGATCAGCACGATGTTCGGCAGCAGGCTCGACGCCTCGGCCTGGCGCGTCGATTCGCCGTCGATGCCGGCCGCTTCATCCACCGCGGCCGCCTGCGCGGCCTGCTCGACCATCTTCTCGTAGCGGCGCGTGAGCACCTGCCGCATCGCCGCGTAATCGTCGCCCGGCGTAATGCCCGTGATGTTGTAGCGGCGGTACTCGCCCGACTGCATCTTGTGATGATGGTAGACGACGCACGACGCCTGCGTGGCCTCGCCCATCGTGTGGCTGATGTCGAAGCATTCGATCCGCAGCGTCGCGAGATCGTCGATGTCGTAACCGAGCGTTTCCGCCAGCGAGCGCGTACGCGCCTGCTGCGAGCCCTGCTCGGACAGCAGCCGCATCAGCGCGATCTGCGCATTCTGTTCGGCCATCGACAGCCACGCGCGCCGCTGCCCCTGCGGCTGCCGCACCAGCGACACCTTGTGGCCGGCCTGTTCGGACAGCAGCTCGAGCAGGTCGCGGCTCGCGGGCGCATGGCTGACGACAAGCACCGGCGGCACGCGGTTGCCGAGGTAGTGCTGCGCGATGAACGCGTCGAGCACCTCCGCCTCGACCGATGCCGCCGCCGCGCCGCCGCGCACGCTGCCGGCTTCTTCCGCGGGCTGGTCGGGCACCGCGGCGGCAGTCGCGCCGGTTGTGTCGGCCGCTTCCGACGACTCGGCCTCGTCGCCAAGACCACCTTCGGCGAGCGTCAGCGCGCTTTCGACGTGCGTCGGGAAATACGCCTTGTCGCCGAGATGCCGGCCGCCGCGCACCATCGCGAGATTCACGCACACACGCCCGCCTTGCGCGACGACGGCGAGGATGTCGACGTCGCTGTCGCCGCCGACCTCGATCGCCTGCTGGTGCAGCACCGTCGCGAGCGAGCTCATCTGGTTGCGCACGGCCGCCGCCTGCTCGAATTTCAGCTCGGCCGCGAACGCATGCATCTTCTGCTCGAGTTCCTTCATCACTTCGGACTGCCGGCCGAGCAGGAACCGCGCGGCGTTCGACACGTCGACCGCGTAATCCTCGCTGGAGATCGCGCCGACGCACGGCGCCGTGCAGCGCCCGATCTGGTGCAGCAGGCACGGCCGCGTGCGGTTGTTGAACACCGAATCCTCGCAGGTCCGCAACTGGAACACGCGCTGCAGGATCTGGATGCTCTCGCGCACGGCCCACGCGCTCGGGAACGGCCCGAAATACTGGTTCTGCTTGTCGACCGACCCACGGTAGTAGGCCATCCGCGGAAAACGATGCGCGGTGAGCTTCAGGTACGGATACGACTTGTCGTCGCGAAACAGGATGTTGTAGCGCGGCGCGAGTGCCTTGATCAGGTTGTTCTCGAGCAGCAGCGCCTCGGCTTCCGAGCGCGTGACGGTCGTCTCGATGCGCGCGATGCGCGTGACCATCATCGCGATGCGCGGCGACAGCTGGGTCTTCGTGAAATAGCTCGATACGCGCTTCTTCAGGTCGCGCGCCTTGCCGACGTAAAGCACGGCGCCCGCCGTGTCGTAATAACGATAGACGCCGGGCATGTGCGGCAACTGCGCAAGGATCTTCTTCGGTTCGAACGGGGTATCGGAGGCTTCTGGGGCTGTCATGCGTGATCCGGGCGCCTTGTAACGCGGAACGGGTCTATTAGAATCGCCAGTTTAGAGCATTCACCGGCCCGCTTCGATGCCACGCACCACCGCTGCCCCACACCCCGCCGCAACGCTCGCGCCGGGCGAACCGATCGCCTGCGACCTCTTCTGCACGGTGATCGACAATTTCGGCGACATCGGCGTGTGCTGGCGCGTCGCGCACCAGCTCGCGCATGAGCACGGCTGGCAGGTCCGGCTGTTCGTCGACGACCTGCGCACCTTCGCGCGCCTGCTGCCGAGCGTCGATCCCGACGCCGGACGGCAGACGATCGACGCGATCGCGATCGAGCACTGGCATGCGGAAGTCGGCGACGCGCTGGAGATCGCCGATGTCGTGATCGAGGCGTTCGCGTGCGAGCTGCCCGGCGCGTATCTCGCGGCGATGGCACGCCGCGAGCGCCGCCCCGTGTGGATCAACCTCGAATACCTGAGCGCCGAGGACTGGGTCGCCGATTTCCATTTGCGGCCGTCGCCGCATCCGCGCTACCCGCTGCTGAAGACGTTCTTCTTCCCCGGCCTGTCGGCCGGCACCGGCGGCGTGCCGAAGGAGCATGACCTCGACGCGCGCCGGACGGCCTTCGATGCCGACGCCGCGGCCCGCGCCGCGTGGTGGCGGCGCGCGACCGGCGGCGCGCCGCCGGCGCCCGGCACGACGGTCGTCAGTCTGTTTGCGTACGAAAATCCGGCCGTCGACGCGCTGCTCGCCCAATGGCGCGACGGCCCGTCGCCGGTCGTCGCGCTCGTGCCGGCCGGCCGCCTGTCGCCGGCCGTCGCGCGCTTTTTCGGGGTCGAGTCGTTCGCGGCGGGCGCTCATGCACGCGCCGGCAACCTGGTCGCCCACGGGCTCGCATTCGTCCCGCAGGCCGACTACGATCCGCTGCTGTGGGCGGCCGACCTCAATTTCGTGCGCGGCGAGGATTCGTTCGTCCGCGCGCAATGGGCGCGCAAGCCGTTCGTGTGGCACATCTACCCGCAGGCCGACGACGTGCACCTGCCGAAGCTCGACGCCGCGCTCGCGCACCTGTCGGCGGGCCTCGCCGATGCGCCGCGCGCCGCGCTCGAGCGGTTCTGGCATGCATGGAACGGCGCCGGCACGCCCGACTGGGCCGATTTCTGGCAACACCGTGCCGCACTGGACGCCAATGCGGCCCGCTGGGCCGACGCGCTCGCGGCGGTCGGCGATCTCGCCGGAAAGCTGGCGGAATACGCAAAATCTCAGTTAAAATAAGCGGTTATCCGACGGCTGACCAGGCAAGCGCTCGCTTTTGGCGTCCACCGGAACGCACCGCTTGCGCCGTCAGCCGTTGCGCAACGCTCAGGCACCTATTTATTTGATTGGATCAGGACAGTTTTTATGAAGACCGCACAGGAACTCCGCGTAGGCAACGTCGTGCAGATCGGCAGCGACGCATGGGTCATCTCCAAGACGGAATACAACAAGTCGGGCCGTAACGCCGCCGTCGTCAAGATGAAGATGAAGAACCTGCTGACGAACGCAGGCCAGGAATCGGTCTACAAGGCCGACGACAAGTTCGACGTCGTCGTGCTCGACCGCAAGGAAGTGACGTACTCGTACTTCGCCGACCCGATGTACGTGTTCATGGACGCCGACTACAACCAGTTCGAAGTCGAAGCCGAAATGATGGGCGAAGCGCTGAACTACCTCGAAGACGGCATGGCGTGCGAAGTCGTGTTCTACAACGAGAAGGCGATCTCGGTCGAACTGCCGACGATCCTCGTTCGCGAGATCACCTACACGGAGCCGGCAGTCAAGGGCGACACGTCGTCGGGCAAGGTGCTGAAGAACGCCAAGCTCGCAACGGGCTTCGAACTGCAAGTGCCGCTGTTCTGCAATACCGGCGACAAGATCGAAATCGATACGCGTACGAACGAATACCGCAGCCGCGCGTAATCGTCAGCGATACCCGCATCGAACAAAGCGCCCTTCGGGGCGCTTTTTGTTTGTCTGGCGCCAACAGCGGGCACCTGACAAGGGCATAAGGAACACAAAATCCACCGGTAAAGATATTCAATTTGTATCATCGGTAACTGTTTTATAGCGCCGGAGAAATAATGCGCGTGACGGGTTCGGCGGGGCATAAAATCAGTTTTTAATCTGACATGCGGCTGCGGCCCCGATGGCCGACAGCCCGCCTCTCTTGACTCGACTCGCGTCCACCATGCCACACGCCCTGATTGTCGAAGACGATCCCAACAGTCTCTCCGGCCTCACCGCGCTGCTCGCCGCAGACGGCTTCTCGGTCGACACGGCCACGTCGCTCGCCGAAGCCCGCACGGCGCTGGGCCGCTCGATCCCCGATGTCGTCCTCGTCGACCTGAACCTGCCGGACGGCAGCGGGTTCGACCTGCTCCAGCACCTGCCGCAGCAACAGCCGAACGGCTCGCTGCCCGTCATCGTGCTCACGGGCAACGCGACGGTCGAGAGCGCCATCGAGGGCCTGCGTCACGGCATCTGGGACTACCTGCTGAAGCCGATCAACATTCCGCGCCTGCGCAGCCTGCTCGCGCGGATCCCGCGCCCGTACGAACTGATCGACGAAGTGCAGTCGCTGCGTGCGTCGCTGCGCCGGCTCGGCCGCTTCGGCGCGCTGGTCGGCTGCAGCGATGCGATGCAGCACGTGTACGACATGATCGAGCACAACGCGCGCACCGAAACGGCCGTGCTGTTCTCGGGCGAGGCCGGCACCGGCAAGAAGCTGGCCGCGCGCACGCTGCACGACCTGAGCCGGCGCCGCAAGGGGCCGTTCGTGTCGTTCGACTGCCGGACGATCGCGCAGGCCGGCCGCCACGGCGCGTCGCTCGACAGCGTGCTGTTCGGCCATGAGCGCGGCGCGTTCGACGGCGCCGAGCGCCGCGAATCGGGCCTGTTCGAACAGGCCGGCGGCGGCACGCTGTTCCTCGACGAGATCACCGCGCTGCCGCTCGTGCTGCAGGAAGCGCTGCTGCATGCGCTCGATTCGCAGAACTTCATGCGGATCGGCGGCACGAGCTCGATCACGAGCGATTTCCGGCTGATCGCGACCACGCGCCGCCCGGCACGCGAAGCGGTCGCGAACGGCACGCTGCGCGAGGATCTGTGGTTGCGCCTCGATGCGGCGTCGATCACGATGCCGCCGCTGCGCGAGCGCGACGGCGACGCACTCGCGATCGCGGACGCGCAGATCGACGAACTGAACCGCGAGGCGCGCGCGACCGGGCGCAGCACGACCGACAAGCGCGCGGCGCCGGGCTTCGTGCGCGAATGCCTGTCCTACGAATGGCCGGGCAACGTGCGCGAACTGCAGGAACGTGTGCGCTTCGCATACGACGCGTCGGGCGATTTCATCGAGACGCTGCGCGCCGGCGAGCCGAGCTTCTCCTCCGGCGCCGCGCTGAACGGCAGCAGCGTGCAGATCAAGGTCGGCACGCCGCTGTCCGACGTCGAGGACCTGCTGATCCGCGCGACGCTCGACGCGGTCGGCGGCACGCGCCATCGTGCGGCCACGCTGCTCGGCATCAGCCCGAAGACGCTGTACAACAAGCTGCAGCGGATGAAGGTGAACTGAGCGGGCGATCGTGAATACGGGCACTGGCCGGACCTGACCGTTAGTTGCGCAAAAGCCCGCCGTACCGACTGCCCGGTTTGCCCCTTGCCGCACCCCATGAAAAAGCCGCGCAATTGCGCGGCTTTTTGTTTCGGCGAGCGAAAGGACCCGAACCGCGCCCGCTTACGCCAGTGCGCTTTTCAGCAGCGCCTGCGCCTGCAGATACTCGGGCTGCGCGACCAGCTTGTCCCACTTGAGCGCCTTGCCGCGCGCGCGCATCCGCTTGATGCGCCGCACCGACTCGGCCGACGCCCGTGCCTTCAGCTCGTTCAGCACGACCTCGGCCGCCTCCGGCTGGTTGCAGACGAGCACCATGTCGCAACCGGCGGCGAGCGCGGCATCGGCCGCCTGCGTGAGCGTGCCGCCTTCGCGCGCGGCCTCCATCGACAGGTCGTCGCTGAAGATCGCGCCCGTGAAGCCGAGCTTGCCGCGCAGGATGTCCTGCAGCCAGACGCGCGAGAATCCGGCCGGCCGCTTGTCGACCTGCGTATAGATCACGTGCGCGGGAATCACGGCCGACAGCGACAGGCCGAGCCAGTCGTACGGCGCAACGTCCTGCTTGAGGATCGCGTCGAGCGTGCGGTCGTCGGTCGGCAGCGCGACGTGCGAATCGGCTTCCGCGAAACCGTGCCCGGGGAAATGCTTGCCGCAGTTCGCCATGCCGGCGAGCGACAGCCCGTGGTTCAGGCTCTTCGCGAGCAGCGTGACGACGCGCGCGTCGCGATGGAACGCGCGGTCGCCGATCACCTTCGAATGCCCGTAGTCGAGGTCGAGCACGGGCGTGAAGCTCATGTCGATCCCGCACGCACGCAGTTCGGCGGCCAGGATGTAGCCGACGGCGGTCGCCACCTTCGTCGCGAGCAGCACGTCGCGATCCCACAGCTCGCCGAGGCGGCGCATCGCGGGCAGCACCGTGAAGCCGTCGGTGCGGAACCGCTGCACGCGCCCGCCTTCGTGATCGACGGCGATCAGGATGTCTTCGCGCACCGCGCGGATCGAGTCGGTCAGCGCGATCAGCTGCGCGCGGTTCTGGAAGTGCCGCGCGAACAGGATCACGCCGCCGGTATTCGGATGCGCAAGACGCCGCGCATCGTCGCGCGACAGGGCCGTGCCGACGACGTCGAGCATGACCGGGCCGGGAGTCGTTTTCATCGAATCGGGAAGTCCGTCAGGAGGAGGTTCGGGAAACAGGTGCAGGAGCAGGCGCGGCGTCCGTTTCGGCGATCACGAACGACACCGCGTAGTCGCGCTCGTCGCTGACCGTCACGCGCGCCGTGATGCCGCGCGCGGCCAGCCAGTCGGCCAGCTCGCCCGACGCGACCACGTACGGCTCGCCGCTCGGATGGTTGAGCGTCTGCAGTGCGCGCCACGTCATCGGCCAGTGCATGCCGAGCCCGATCGCCTTCGAGAACGCTTCCTTCGCGGAGAAGCGCGTCGCGAGAAACGCGATGCCGCGCGCCTCGGAGCGCGCGCGGCGCGCATGGAACACACGCAGTTCGTCGGGGCCCAGCACCTTCTCGGCAAACCGGCCGCCCGTGCGCTCGAGCACGGCCGCGACGCGGCTTACCTGGGCGATGTCGGTACCGATGCCGTAGATCGCCATGTCAGTACGCGCGCACGCGGCGGTATTTCATCTTCAACGCGCGCCGCCGTGCAGCGCGGCGACGCGGGCGGCAACCATGATCGCCTTCATCTCGCGCACCGCGTTGTCCCAGCCCGCGAAGATCGCATGCGCGACGATCGCGTGACCGATGTTCAGCTCGACGATGCCGTCGATCGCGGCGATCTGCTGCACGTTCGTGTAATGCAGCCCGTGCCCCGCATTGACCTTCAGGCCCAGTTGCGCACCGGCCTGCACGCCCGCGACGATGCGTTCGTACTCGCGCTGCTGCTCGGCTTCGTCGTGCGCTTCGGCGTAGCGGCCCGTGTGCAGTTCGATCACCGGCGCGCCCGCTTCGTGCGCGGCGCGGATCTGCGTCTCGTCCGGGTCGATGAACAGCGACACGCGCACGCCGACGTCGGCCAGTTGCTTGCAGGCCGCGCGCACGGCTTCGAAGTGGCCGGCGACATCGAGACCGCCCTCGGTCGTCAGTTCCTCGCGCTTTTCCGGCACGAGGCACGCGTCGTGCGGACGCACTTCGCACGCGATGTCGAGCATCTCGGCCGTCACCGCGCATTCGAGGTTCATGCGCGTCTTCAGCAGCGGGCGCAGCTTGCGCACGTCGGCGTCGACGATGTGGCGGCGATCCTCGCGCAGATGCAGCGTGATCGCGTCCGCACCGGCCTCTTCGGCGGCGAGCGCCGCGCGGATCGGATCGGGATAGGCCGTGCCGCGCGCATTGCGCAGCGTCGCGACGTGGTCGATGTTCACGCCGAGGTCGATGGCGGTGGGCGTTGTCAGGAAGAAGCTCATAGGTTTTGCAGGTCGATCAGGATCTGACGCGTGGCAAGCGGCGTACCGCCGAGATAGGTGTTCAGCAGGAAGCGCATCAGCGTCTTGCTTTGCGCGACCGTCTGGGCTCGATGGTAATCGTCCTGCTCCATGTCGAGCAACGTCTGTCCGGTGATGACCGGCCAGTGCGACGGCACGTCGTCGTCCGCGTTGCGCACGCCGCGTTCGGGATCGAACACGTAGCGGCGATCGGGCTCGACCGCGCGGCGCGCGACCGTGCGGTTCAGCGCCATCGCGTAACCGGTCTCCTTCAACAGCACGCGCTCGAACGAACGCAGCACCTGCACCGCGGGTTCGCCGTGCGCGAGGCGCGTGAGCGTCAGCACATAGTGATTGAACAGCGGCGGCTGCGGATCCTCGCGCGCGCAGAATTTCACGAGCAGCTCGTTCGCGTAGAAACCGCACAGCAGCCCGTCGCCGCCGAGCGGCAGCATGCCGCCGACCCACTCGGCCCCCGTCAGCGTGCGCACCTCGGATTTGCCGGACCAGGACAGCAGCAGCGGCTGGAAGGTCTGCAGCACGCCGCGCAGCGCGGAGTGCGGGCGTTTCGCGCCCTTCGCGACGAGCGCAAGCCGGCCGTGATCGCGCGTCAGCACATCGACGATCAGGCTGGTTTCGCGATACGGATAGCTGTGCAGCACGAACGCCGGCTGCTCGGCGACGCGGAAATCGGACGTGCGAGACGTCGCGCGCCGCGCCTTGCGCGGCGGTTCGGGCGGAGCCGGCAGCGGCGCGTCGTTCGCGCCGGCCGTCACCGCGTCTTCAGTCGACGTCAGCGCGTCATTCGTACCCATAGGCGCGCAGTCCGGCCTCGTTGTCGGCCCAGCCGCTCCTCACCTTCACGAAGGTCTCGAGGTACACGGGGCCGTCGAACAGCTTCTCCATGTCCATCCGCGCCTCGGTGCTGATCTGCTTGAGCTTCTCGCCCTTCTTGCCGATCACCATCGCCTTGTGCGAATCGCGTTCGACGAGGATCGTCGCGAAGATGCGCTTCAGCCGCCCTTCCTCCTCGAACTTGTCGATCACGACGGTGCTCGTGTACGGCAGCTCGTCGCCGGTCCAGCGGAACACCTTTTCGCGCAGGATTTCGGCCGCGAGGAAGCGCGAGCTGCGGTCGGTCAGCTCGTCCTCGCCGTAGATCGGGGCGCCTTCCGGCAGGTACGGCTTGATCGTCTCGAGCAGGCGCTTGATGTCTTCCGGCTGCTGCGCCGACAGCGGCACGAGCTCGGCGAATTCGCGCAGCGTGTTCATCTTCTGCATGAACGGATACAGCGTGGCCTTGTCGGCGACACGGTCGATCTTGTTCGTGATCAGCAGCGTCGGCATGCCGGGCGGAATCAGGTCGAGCACCTTCTGGTCGTCGGGCCCGAAGCGACCGGCCTCGATCACGAACAGGATCACGTCGACCGACGTCAGCGTCGACGTGACCGCGCGGTTCAGCGATCGGTTCAGCGCGGTGCTGTGACGGGTCTGGAAACCCGGCGTGTCGACGAACACGAATTGCGCGTCATCGAACGTGTTGATGCCGGTGATGCGATGGCGGGTCGTCTGCGCCTTGCGCGACGTGATGCTGATCTTCTGGCCGACGAGTGCGTTCATCAACGTCGACTTGCCGACGTTCGGGCGGCCCACGATCGCGATCATGCCGCAACGGAAGCCGGTAGGAGCGGGAGTGTTCATATCGTTTGGGAGGCAGGTTCGGAAACGGCCGCGCGGCGCGCGGCACGATCGCTGGGCAATTCAGTGGTCGGCATCGGCCACGCGCGCCTGCGCGGCGGCGAGGCTCGCGCCGCCCGGCGGCGTCTCGGCGTCCGGTGCGGCAGCGTCGCGCGCACGCGTGCGCGCAGCGGGGTCGGAACCGGCGGAAGGCTTGTCGGCGGACGATGCGGCCGGATCGGCGGCACGCGGCGCGGCGTCCGCGGGCTTGTCCGCCGCCTTGTCGGAGCGGTCGGCGGGTTTATCGGCCACCTTGTCGGCCGCCGGCTTCGCCGCCCGCTCACCCTTGTCGGCAGCCGTCTCGACATGCGCCGCGCGAATCGCGGCCATCGGCGCGACGGCCGGCTCGGCGCCGGTCGCAGCCGCCGCGGGCACCGCACCGGCGGCCGCCCTGGCCTCGCGGGCAGCCGCCCGCTCCTTCCGCTCCGGCGAGCGCAGGTCGAGCGCTTCCTGCACGCCCTTCACGCCCGGCACGATTTCGGGTTCCACATGCTTCGAGCCGCGCGCGTTTTTCGAGCGCTTCGGCTTCGTGGCCAGCATCGGCGCGGCCGCCATCACTTCGTCGAGCGCCTTCTTCGCGGCGGCCTGCTCGGCCGCGCGCCGGCTCGCGCCGGAGCCCGATACCTTCACGTCCAGCTTCGGCACCGTGCATTCGACCTCGAACTGCTGATTGTGCGCCGCACCATGCGTCGCGACGACCGTATAGGTCGGCAGTGCGATCTTGTGCCCCTGCAGGTACTCCTGCAGCAGCGTCTTCGCGTCCTTGCCGAGCGTGCGCGGATCGATGTGGTCGAGAATCGGGATGTAGAGGCGCTTGATGACCCCTTGGGCGGCTTCGAAGCCGCCATCGAGGAACACGGCCCCGATGATGGCTTCGAACGCGTCCGCGAGGATCGACGGGCGACGGAACCCGCCGCTGCGCAGTTCGCCCTCGCCCAGCCGCAGGCCGTCCGAGATATTCAGGGCCTGAGCAATTTCGTACAGCGACTGCTGCTTGACGAGGTTGGCGCGTACGCGCGACAGGTCGCCTTCGTCCAGCTTGCTGAAACGCTGGAACAAAAGGGCGGCCACCGCGCAATTCAGAACGGAGTCGCCGAGAAACTCGAGCCGTTCGTTGTGCGTGGCACTGTGACTGCGATGGGTCAAAGCCTGGCGCAACAATTCCGCATTGCGAAATTCGTAGCGCAGCCGGCTTTCCAACTGGGATAGGGGCATGTGCAGGAGTATAACGCGGGCGCCGGTCGGGCCGAAACGGCACGGCCGGAGACGAAAAGGCGTGACGAGGCGGTGTTACCGCCGGTTCTTAAAGTAGTTCGGCAATACGCGACGCGGCCCGTGCGTCGCGTATTGCGTGCGAGTCGACTGCGATCAGTTGAAGGAGCCGATGCGCTTCAGGTCGCTGAAGTTCATCCAGATGAAGAACGCGCGGCCGACGATGTTCTGGTCCGGCACGAAACCCCAGTAGCGGCTGTCCGCACTGTTGTCGCGGTTGTCGCCCATCATGAAGTAGTGACCGGGCGGCACCTTGCAGATCACGCCGCGGCTGTTGTACGTGCAGTTGTCGCGATACGGATAGTCGTAGGCGCCCATCACGAACGGCGGCACGGCCGGGTTGTTGAGGATCGCGTTCTTCTTGTTGCCGATCGTTTCCTCGAACTGCTTCGCGTAATTCTGGCGCTCGTCGTCGAAGAAATCCGGCAGCGGCGTTTCGGGCACCGGCTGGCCGTTGATCGTCAGCTGCTTGTCCTGGTAGGCGACCGTGTCGCCCGGCAGGCCAATCACGCGCTTGATGTAGTCGACCGACTCGTCCTTCGGATAACGGAACACGACGACATCGCCGCGCGACAGCGGGCTGCCCTGCGTGATCTTCGTGTTCGTGACCGGCAGGCGCAGCCCGTATTCGAACTTGTTGACGAGGATGAAATCGCCGACGAGCAGCGTCGGCACCATCGAGCCCGACGGGATCTTGAACGGCTCGACGACGAACGAGCGCACGACGAACACCGCCAGGATCACCGGAAAGAAGCTCGCGGTGTACTCGAGCCACCACGGCTGGCGCAGCTTCTCGTCGCGCAGCTTCGAACGCGTTTGCACCGCGTTTTCATCCGCGAAGCGCTTGTCGATGCGCGACTGCTGGCGATCGAACTCCTCGATCGCCGAGTCGGCCGCCTTGCGTCGCCGCGGCAGGAACACCAGTTTGTCCAGCACCCACGCTACGCCCGTCACGATGACGAGCACAAAAAGAATCAGCGCAAAATTCATAAAAGGATCAGTCCTGTTATTTGTCTTCGACGCGCAAGATCGCAAGGAACGCTTCCTGCGGGATCTCGACCGAACCCACCTGCTTCATCCGTTTCTTGCCTTCTTTCTGCTTCTCGAGCAGTTTCTTCTTCCGCGTGATGTCGCCGCCGTAGCACTTCGCGAGCACGTTCTTGCGCAGCGCCTTGATGTTCTCGCGGGCGACGATGTGCGCGCCGATCGCGGCCTGGATCGCCACGTCGTACATCTGGCGCGGGATGATCTCGCGCATCTTCGCGGCCACCTCGCGGCCGCGGTATTGCGACTGCGACCGGTGCACGATGATCGACAGCGCATCGACCTTGTCGCCGTTGATCAGCATGTCGACCTTCACGACGTCCGACGAACGGTATTCCTTGAACTCGTAGTCCATCGACGCATAGCCGCGCGACACCGACTTCAGGCGATCGAAGAAGTCGAGCACGATCTCGGCCATCGGGATCTCGTACGTGAGCTGCACCTGGCGGCCGTGATACTGCATGTTGATCTGCGAGCCGCGCTTCTGCTCGCACAGCGTGATCACGGAGCCGACGTAGTCCTGCGGCATGTACAGGTTCACGGTGACGATCGGCTCGCGGACTTCGGCGATGCGGCCGGGCTCCGGCATCTTCGCCGGGTTCTCGACCATGATCGTCGAACCGTCGCTCTGCACGACCTCGTAGACGACCGTCGGCGCGGTCGTGATGAGATCCATGTCGAACTCGCGCTCGAGCCGCTCCTGCACGATTTCCATGTGCAGCAGCCCGAGGAAGCCGCAGCGGAAACCGAACCCGAGTGCCTGCGACACTTCCGGCTCGTACTGCAGCGACGCATCGTTCAGCTTCAGCTTCTCGAGCGACTCGCGCAGCGCGTCGTACTGGTTCGCCTCGACCGGATACAGCCCCGCGAACACCTGCGGCTTCACTTCCTTGAAGCCCGGCAGCGGCTCGGCAGCGGCCTTGGCCGCGTGCGTGACGGTATCGCCGACCTTCGCGGCCGTCAGCTCCTTGATGCCGGCGATGATGAAGCCCACCTGCCCTGCCGACAGCGAGTCGAGATTGCGCGACTTCGGCGTGAACACGCCGACGTGCTCGACCGGATACTGCGCGCCGGTCGCCATCATCTTGATCTTTTCCTTCGGGCGCAGCGTGCCGTTGACGATACGCACGAGCATCACGACGCCGACGTAGTTGTCGAACCACGAATCGATGATGAGCGCCTGCAGCGGCGCGGCCGGATCGCCCTTCGGCGGCGGCACCTTCGCGATCAGCGACTCGAGCACGTCTTCGACGCCGAGCCCCGTCTTCGCGCTGCAGCGCGTCGCGTCGGTCGCGTCGATGCCGATCACGTCCTCGATCTCCTCGATCGCGTTCTCGGGGTTCGCGGCCGGCAGGTCGATCTTGTTCAGCACCGGCACGACCTCGACGCCGAGCTCGATCGCCGTGTAGCAGTTCGCGACCGTCTGCGCCTCGACGCCCTGGCTGGCATCGACGACCAGCAGCGCGCCTTCGCAGGCGGACAGCGAACGGCTGACTTCGTACGAGAAGTCGACGTGCCCCGGCGTGTCGATCAGGTTCAGGTTGTAGACCTTGCCGTCGCGCGCGCGATAGGACAATGCCGCCGTCTGCGCCTTGATCGTGATGCCGCGCTCGCGCTCGATATCCATCGAGTCGAGCACCTGCGCTTCCATTTCACGGTCGGCGAGACCGCCGCATACCTGGATGATGCGATCCGCGAGCGTCGACTTGCCATGGTCGATGTGCGCGATGATCGAGAAATTGCGAATATGATCCATTCAGTGCCGATCAAGCGAAAAAGGCGCGCTCGACGACTGCGGAGCACGCCTTGTGTAAGTCGGTGAAAAAACAGCTTATTTTAGCTGAAAAGGCTTTCGACGGGCGGTATTTCGGACGCCCGCCCGCAGCGCGGCCCGCCGCGGGCACCCGCCGGACGCGGCCGGAACTCAGCGCCGGGCCGCCAGCGCGTCGCGCACCCGCGTGTCGTCGAACCGGTGGCGGCACACTTCCGCGCCGTCCAGCAGCAACACGGGCACGTCCTCGTCGTAACGGGCAACCAGCGCCGCATCGGTATCGATGTCGACGTAGTCGACCGCGACGCCGAATTCGGCCGCCACCGGCGCCAGTGCGTCGCGCATGTCGTCGCACAGGTGGCACCAGCCGCGGCCGTAGAGCGTGAACATCGGCGCCTTACTTCTGGCGCGGCCGCACGGGCACGAACTGCGTGTTGTCGCCACGCCGCACGAGCACCGCGACCGCCTTCTGCGGATCGAGCTGCGCCGTCACGTCGGCGAACTGCTTCGCGTTCGTGATGTCGGTGTCGCCGACGCGCAGCACGATGTCGCCGCGCTGCAGGCCCGCACGGGCAGCCGGGCCGTCGACGCCGTCGATCTGCACGCCGTTCTTCAGCTTCAGCGCCTTCATCTGGTCGGCCGTCAGGTCGCTCACCGTCAGACCGAGCGAATTGGTCTGGCGCGGCTTCTGCGGCGCATTCTTGCGCTGTTCGGCCTTCGCCGTCGACTCGGCCGGCGTCTCCGCGATCGTGATCGGCAGATCGCGTGCCTGACCCTTGCGCCACACGCTGACCGTCGCCTTCGTGCCGGGCTTGGTGTCGCCGACCATGCGCGGCAGGTCCGACGCCGTGTCGACCGAACGGCCGTTGAACTTCAGGATAATGTCGCCCGGCTGGATGCCCGCCTTGTCGGCCGGGCCGCCCGGCTCGACGCTGCTGACGAGCGCGCCTTCGGCCTTCGGCAGCCCGATCGAATCGGCCACGTCCTTCGTCACCTCGCCGATCGCCACCGCGATCCGGCCGCGCGTGACCTTGCCGGTCGCCTTCAGCTGGTCGGCCACGCGCATCGCCTCGTCGATCGGAATCGCGAACGAGATGCCCATGAAGCCGCCGGTACGGCTGTAGATCTGCGAATTGATGCCGATCACCTCGCCCTGCATGTTGATCAGCGGGCCGCCCGAGTTGCCGGGGTTCACGGCGACGTCGGTCTGGATGAACGGCAGATAGTCGCCCGTGTTGCGGCTCTTCGAGCTGACGATGCCGGCCGTCACCGTGTTGTCGAGGCCGAACGGCGAACCGATCGCGACGACCCACTCGCCGACGCGCACCTTGTTCGAATCGCCGATCGCGACAACCGGCAGGTTCGACGCCTGGATCTTCACGACCGCGACGTCCGTGCGGTCGTCCACGCCGATCAGCTTCGCCTTGAATTCGCGCTTGTCGGTCAACGTCACGTAGATGGTGTCCGCATCGTCGACGACGTGCGCATTGGTCATCACGTAACCGTCGGCCGACACGATGAAGCCCGAGCCCACGCCACGGTTCTGCTCGGTGTCGGGCGGATTGTCCGGCGCCGGCGCGCTCTTCGGGTTGCTGCCGTTGCCGCCGCCGTTGCCGGGCGCCTGCGGCAGCGGAATGCCGAAGAAGCGCCGGAAGAATTCCGACATGTCGCCGTTGTCGAAGCCCGGCGGGAGCATCCCGCGCGGGCCGCTGTTGGTCGGCACGTTGGCGGTGGTCCGGATGTTCACGACGGCCGGCCCGACCTTTTCGACCAGGTCGGCGAAGTCGGGCAGGCTGGCAGCGGGAGCCGTCACGGCGAATGCGGTATGCGGCACGAGCGGCAGGCAGGCAGACAACGCCGCCGCCGCGAGCCATTTGCGCAGCGTGAGTTTCATCATGTCGGAAGCCGTAGCGTTACTTGGAAGCCTTGTATTCTATGGCAGACGCGAACTGCTGCAACGTGGCCGGCGGCACTTCGCCGAGCACGGTGATCCAGTAGTCGCCGCGGCGCTTCACGAGAACGTGCGTCGCACCGGTGCTGCCCGCGCCTTCCTTGCGCGTATTCTTTTCGGCCGGCTCGATGAACACCGAGATCGTCGCGAGACCGTCGGTGAAGACGGCCTGATCGACCGCGATCGGCGGGTCGCCTGCATCGCGCGCGGCCATCGGCCGGCGCACTTCACGAATCTTCTGGAAGCCGGCAACGCTCGGTGCGAGCTGCCAGCCCTGCGCTTCCATGTCGACCGTCGCGACCGGCGGGCGCACGACCGTCCAGCCGCTCAGGTTGCGCATGCCGGCCGCGATCGCGGCCTTGTCGCCGTTCGCGCCCCCCGTCTGCAACTGGGAGAACGCAATCTGTTCGAGCACGTGATCGTTCGCATCGAGCGTCTGCGAACGCAGCAGCAGCCCGGTGCGCGCGTCGGCCCACAGCTTGTACGTGAAACGGTACGCATCCTTCGGCACGAGCTCGACGACCTGCGCGTCGATCCCGGCCACGCGGTCCTTGCCGAGCGACTTCGCGTCGTAGACCGACATCACGTGCTCGCCGCTCGCGCCGAGCAGCGCGGGGAACGAGTCGCGCGTCTGGCGGCGCTCGACCACGCACAGCTTGCGCTCGGGCACGAACGTGTACAGCTCGTCGTTATGCCGCAGCAGCTTGCGCGGCTTGCCGTCGAGCGTCTCGATCCGCTCGAACTCGCCGTCGCGGGACGCGACGTGCGCGATGCGCGACGACTGGACATACCCGCCGCGCTGGTAGACGAACGTGCCTTCGTAACTCTGCTGCTGCGCCGCCTGCTGGACGCGGTCGAGCCAGTCCGCGGCGCCCTTGCGGGTCGCGACGGGATCGTCCGGTTGCTGGGCGCTGGCAGGAAGGGATTGAACGGACAACAGGGCGGCTGCGCAAAGCAGGAGGGCCGGCAGCCGCTTCCACCCGGAGATGGCGTGATTCAACTGCAATGTCCGCATCGGGTTTATTGGCCTGGCGTGGTGGTCACGGCTGCGCGGATCAGCGGCATCGAACCCGTGACGACGGGCTGCTGCGCGAATTGCTGGTGCGCTTCAAGATATTGGTCGAGGCTCGCGTCGCGAATGATGTTGACGTCCTGCAGGCCCGGCTGGGCCGATGCCTGCGCAACCGTCACGCGCTGCAGGTTGCCGCCTTGCTGCGCACCGGCCGATGCGACCTGGACGGCGCCCGGGGCACCGGCCGTCTGCATCTGCGGGACGACGATCCACGTCAGCGTGGCCGCCGCGGCCGCGACCGCGAACGCGGGCACGACACGCCGGCGCAGCGACAGCAGCTTGCGCGCGACCGGCGCCGCCGCCGGCGCGAGCAGGTGCGGCTCGCTGTCGAGCGCAGCCGACATGCGCGCGGTGAACGCGACGCTCACGGCGGGCGACAGCGCGAGCTCGTCCGAGCGCAGCGCATCGCCGATCAGGTGGTAATGGGCCCACGCAGCGCGATCCGCGCGGTCGAGCTCAGCCAGAAACTGCCCGTGGTCCGGGCCATCGAACATTTCGCCGTCGACCAGCGCGGAAAGGCGCTCGCGGCGCGAGCACGCTTGCGATTGCGTATTGACCGACCCCATGATGCTCCCCATCTTGCACACCCCGTCGTGACTTCACGACTCTATCCGTAACTAGACCCCGACCCGCGTCGTTACGCCCATCGCGCTTACCAGCGCTTGCCTTCGGGCGTATCGAGCAGCGGACGCAACTTGGCAGCGATTGCTTCGCGCGCGCGGAAGATCCGCGACCGGACCGTCCCGATCGGACAGCCCATCATTTCCGCGATCTCTTCGTAGCTCAGGCCCTCGATCTCGCGCAGCGTGATTGCCTGGCGCAGTTCCTCGGGCAGCAGAGCCATTGCAGCGTTGACCGTCTCGGCAATCTGCTTGCTCATCAACATCGACTCAGGCGTGTTGATATCCCTTAGTTGGTCTGCGTCGGAGAAAGTTTCCGCTTCCTCTGCATCGGCCTCGGTCGAGGTCGGTGCCCGGCGGCCTTGCGTCGCAAGGTAGTTCTTGGCCGTATTGACGGCAATCCGGTACAACCACGTATAGAACGCCGATTCGCCGCGAAATTGCGGCAGCGCACGATACGCCTTGATGAACGCGTCCTGGGCCACATCCTCGACCTCGGCGGGATCCCGCACGAGGCGCGAGATCAGCCGAATGATCTTGCGGTGGTATTTGGAGACCAGGAGTTCGAACGCCGCCTTGTCGCCCTTCTGTACGCGCTCGACCAGAGCCTGATCGATTTCTTTTTCACTCACCTGACAAATCCGTTAACTAGGGATGCAACGCGGAGCGCTATTGTAGCGTTCCGGCGCCGGCCGCTGGTTACGGTCGGTAACCGTGCCGCGGTCATGCCCGCCCCGCCGCGTCCGCGGTTCTCGCCAGCACGGACAGCGCGCTGAACGATGCCGCGTCGAGCGCATCGGCCGGAATCAGCAGCGGCCGGGCCCGCCGGGCACCCTGCCCGACCGACAGCACCAGCAGCAGGCTGCTCCAGTGCGCATGGCCGGTCACGCGGCCACGGGCCAGCAGCCGCCCGGTGCGGCCAAACGCCGCAATCTCCCCGAATGCATCGATCCGCAGCTCGGCCGGCAGCCGGCGCGCACCGGCCCGCGCCGCGCACACGGCCAGCAGCGCGGCCGTCGCGGCCGACACGCATGCGCCGGCGGCGGCGCCCGCGCGCGGCGCCCAGAACAGATAGGCCGACGCGGCAGCCGATGCGACGAACACGGCCAGCACGAGATACGAGACAGCCGAGGCCCGCAACGCAAAGCGCTGCGGGCGCCCGGCCGGCATGTCGAATGGACTCGTCAAGCGATTCAGCGTCAGACGCGCTTGAACACCAGCGTGCCGTTGGTCCCGCCGAAGCCGAAGTTGTTCTTCACGGCGACGTCGATCTTCATGTCCCGCGCGGTGTTCGCGCAGTAATCGAGATCGCACTCGGGGTCCTGGTTGAAGATGTTGATGGTCGGCGGCGACACGTTGTTGTGCAGCGCCAGCACCGTGAACACCGATTCGAGGCCGCCCGCGCCGCCCAGCAGGTGGCCCGTCATCGACTTCGTCGAGTTCACGACGAGCTTGTACGCATGCTCGCCGAAGGCCGCCTTCACCGCGTCGGACTCGTTCTTGTCGCCCAGCGGCGTCGACGTGCCGTGCGCGTTCAGGTACTGGACCTCGTCCGCGTTCATGCCGGCGTCGCGCAGTGCCGCGACCATGCAGCGGCGCGGGCCGTCCATGTTCGGCGCGGTCATGTGGTACGCGTCGCCCGTCATGCCGAAGCCCGAGACTTCCGCATAGATCTTCGCGCCGCGCGCCTTCGCCGCCTCGTACTCCTCGAGCACCATCACGCCGGCACCCTCGCCCAGCACGAAGCCGTCGCGGTCCTTGTCCCACGGACGCGAGGCGCTGGCCGGATCGTCGTTGCGGGTCGACAGCGCACGCGCCGCCGCGAAACCGCCGATGCCGAGCGGCGACACCGTCGATTCGGCACCGCCCGCGACCATTACGTCGGCGTCGCCGGCCTGGATCAGGCGCGCGGCGAGGCCGATGCTGTGCAGGCCGGTCGTGCAGGCCGTCACGGCCGCGAGGTTCGGGCCCTTCAGGCCGAACATGATGCTCAGGTGGCCCGAGATCATGTTGATGATCGAACCCGGCACGAAGAACGGCGAAATCCGGCGTGCGCCGCGATCGACGTAGGTCTGATGCGTGTCTTCGATCATCGGCAGGCCGCCGATGCCGGAACCGACCAGCACGCCGATGCGTTCCGCGTTGGCTTCGTTCACTTCCAGCCCGCTGTCCCGGATGGCCTGGACGCCGGCGGCGATGCCGTAATGGATGAACGTATCCATGTTCCGGGCTTCCTTCGCCGGAATGTACTCCTCGGCGCTGAAACCCTTCACTTCGCCCGCGAAATGGCAGGCGAGGTTCGACGCATCGAACTTCGTGACGGTGGCGATACCGGACTTGCCGGCGACGAGATTGGCCCAGCCGTCGGCAACATTATTGCCAACAGGCGAAATCAGCCCCAGGCCTGTAACAACAACACGACGGCGGCTCACGGTAACCTCTTTTCCATTATTGGATGACAAAAACAAAAGCCACAGTGGCCACAGGAACCAGCCCTGCGAGCCCTGTGGCTGTTAGTCCGTCCGGCGCGAAGCCGGCAGGATGGCGCGTCAATCGCGAAGATCGCGGCGACGTGGCGGACAAGCGCGAAAGGCGCTTACGCCTTGACGTTTGCGCGAGCGTAGTCGATCGCTTGCTGAACGGTCGTGATCTTCTCTGCTTCTTCGTCCGGGATTTCCATGCCGAACTCGTCTTCCAGAGCCATCACCAGTTCGACCGTGTCGAGCGAGTCGGCGCCCAGGTCGTTCACGAACGAAGCTTCGTTCTTGATCTCGGCTTCCGCGACGCCCAGTTGCTCAGCGACGATCTTCTTGACACGTTGTTCGATGTTGTCCATTACCCCTCCGAGGGAAAGTTCAGATTTACAAGTGCGCGCATTTTATCAGGTTTGCTGACGCCAAAACGCGCGTTGGCTTGATGGTCGATCAAGCGCCTATCCGCCTGAAAATCGGGATACGGCGCGGATGGTAAACGAAAACCGTTACGACATGTACATGCCGCCGTTCACGTGCAGCGTCGTGCCGGTGATATAACCGGCCTGTGGCGATGCGAGGAACGCGACGGCATGGGCGATGTCCTCCGGGCTGCCGAGGCGGCCGAGCGGAATCTGGGTCTTGAGCGCGGCCTGCTGTTCTTCCGGCAGCGTCTTCGTCATGTCGGTATCGATGAAGCCCGGCGCGACGCAGTTCACGGTGATGCCGCGGCTGCCGATCTCGCGCGCGAGCGCACGCGTCATGCCCGCCACGCCGGCCTTCGCGGCCGCGTAGTTGACCTGACCCGGGTTGCCGGCCGAACCGACCACCGACGTGATGTTGATGATCCGGCCGCCGCGCGCCTTCATCATCGGGCGCAGCACCGCGCGCGACAGGCGAAACACCGATTTCAGGTTGGTGTCGATCACCGCGTCCCAGTCCTCGTCCTTCATCCGCATCGCGAGCTGGTCCTGCGTGATGCCCGCGTTGTTGACGAGCACGTTCAGCGCGCCGAATTCCTTCACGGTCGCATCGATCAGCGCCTCGGCGGCCGCTGCGTCGTTGACGTTCAGCACCGCGCCGCGGCCCGTGACGCCCGCCTCGGCGAATGCCGCGCTGATCGCGGCGGCGCCCGATTCGCTCGTCGCCGTGCCGATCACCGTCGCGCCCAGGCGCGCCAGTTCGAGCGCGATCGAACGGCCGATGCCGCGCGACGCGCCGGTCACGATCGCGACCTGTTTATCGAGAGTCTTTTCCATGAATCGAATATCCGTTTCTTGAAAAAAGGCGCCGCGTCAGGCGGTCACCAGCTTGAGGGCTTCGTCGAGCGATGCCGGATCGAACACCGACGCACCGGTCAGGTTGCCGTCGATGCGCTTCGTCAGGCCGGCGAGCACCTTGCCCGGACCGCATTCGATCACGTGCGTGACGCCGGTGCCGGCGATGTGCCGCACGCACTCGACCCAGCGCACCGGGCCCGCGGCCTGGCGCACCAGCGCGTCCTTGATCGCGACCGGATCGCTGATCACGGCCACGTCGATGTTGTTGACGACCGGAATCTGCGGCGCCTTCACGTCGACGTTCGCGAGGTAGTCGCGCAACTGGTCCGACGCCGGCTTGAGCAGCGACGAATGGAACGGCGCCGACACCGGCAGCGGCAGCGCGCGCTTCGCGCCCTTCGCCTTCGCGATCTCACACGCCTTTTCGACCGCGGCCTTGCTGCCCGCGATCACGACCTGCGCGGGCGCATTGAAGTTCACCGCTTCGACGACACCCGCTTCCGCGGCTTCGGCACACACCGCGCGCACGGTGTCGTCGTCAAGGCCCAGGATCGCGGCCATGCCGCCCTGGCCGACCGGCACGGCCGTCTGCATCGCCTGCGCACGGAAGCGCACGAGCGGCACCGCGTCCTTGAACGCCAGCGCACCCGCGGCGACGAGCGCCGTGTACTCGCCGAGGCTGTGGCCGGCGACGATCGACGGCGCCGGGCCGCCTGCCTGCTGCCACGCGCGGTAGCACGCGTAAGCGGCGGTCAGCATCACCGGCTGCGTATTGGTGGTCAGGTTCAGCTCTTCGGCCGGGCCTTCGGCGATCAGCTTGCCGAGATCCTGATTGAGTGCATCGGACGCTTCCTGAAGCGTCTCGCGCACGACGGCCAGATCGGCGAATGCGTTGAGCATGCCGATCGCCTGCGAGCCCTGCCCCGGAAAAACGAATGCAAATTTCATATCGTCCCCAATTGAATCGATTCGGACGGCGCGCACGAACGGCGCGCCGGTGGGATCCGCGCGCAGCGGTCGCGCGCCGCGGATCAGAAGCGGAAGACCGACGCGCCCCAGGTGAAGCCGCCGCCGACGCCTTCGATCAGCACGTGCTGGCCACGCTGGATGCGGCCGTCGCGCACCGCGGTGTCGAGCGCCAGCGGGATCGACGCGGCCGACGTGTTGCCGTGCTGGTCGACCGTCACGACCATGCGCTCCTGCGGCAGGCCGAGCTTGCGGCAGGTGCTGGTCATGATGCGGATGTTGGCCTGGTGCGGAATCAGCCAGTCGATCTGTTCGGGCGCGAGATTCGCCTTGGCGAGCGCCTCGATCGCGACCTTTTCGAGCACGTTGACCGCGAGCTTGAACACGGCCTGCCCGTCCATGTACAGGAACGCGCTGCCCTCGATCACGCCGCGGTTGACGTTGCCCGGCGTGCAGAGGATGTGCGAATAGCTGCCGTCCGCATGCAGCGCGCTGCCCAGCACGCCCGGCTCCTCCGATGCGGACAGGATCACCGCGCCCGCGCCGTCGCCGAACAGCACGCAGGTCGTGCGGTCCTTGAAGTCGAGAATGCGCGAGAACGTCTCCGCGCCGACCACGAGCGCCGTACGGTGCTGGCCGCTGCGGATGAAGCTGTCGGCCGTTGCCATCGCGTACGCGAAGCCCGAGCACACGGCCTGCACGTCGAATGCCGCGCCGCCGTTCTTGATACCGAGCTTGTTCTGCAACAGGCACGCGGTGCTCGGGAACACGAAATCGGGGGTCGAAGTCGCGACGATGATCAGGTCGATCGACTGCGGATCGACACCGGCCGCCTCAATCGCACGGCGCGACGCCTCGAGCGCGAGATCGCTCGTCGTGACGTCGGGCGCGGCGAAATGGCGCGCATGGATGCCCGTGCGCGCAACGATCCATTCATCGCTCGTCTCGATGCCTTCCTTCGCAAGACGATCGGTCAACTGCTGGTTCGTGACGCGGTCGGGCGGCAGGTAGCTGCCCGTGCCGAGCACGCGGGAATAGAGAGTCGATTGGGCCATTTATGCTTTAGAGGATTGCGCAGCGGAAGGTTCGGCGTGTTGGCCTGCGGCCGGGCTTGCCTGGCCCGCGCCACCCGCGTCGTGTTCGCCATCGCCGAGCGACACTGAATTATCCGCCATCGCGCGCGCGAGGCGCTCCAGCACGCCGTTTTTGACGGCATCATACCCGCGTTTGATCGCCCACTCAAACGCGTAGGCGTCGGCCGAACCGTGGCTCTTGATCACGAGGCTCTTCAGCCCCAGCAACGCCGCGCCGTTGTACTGGCGGTGGTCGACGCGCTTCTTGAAACGCATCAGCACCGGCAGCGCGAGCAGCGCCATCAGCTTCGACATCAGCGAACGGCCGAACTCCTCGCGGATGATGTCGGACAGCATCTGCGCGAGTCCTTCCGACGTCTTCAGCGCGACGTTGCCGACGAAGCCGTCGCACACGATCACGTCGACGGTGCCCTTGTAGATGTCGTTGCCTTCCACGTTGCCGCGGAAATTGAGCGTGCTGGCGCGCAGCAGCTCGCCCGCGCGCTTGATCGTCTCGTTGCCCTTGATGACCTCCTCGCCGATGTTCAGCAGGCCGATCGTCGGACGCTCCTTGCCTTCGAGCGCCGCCACGAGCGCGTGCCCCATCTCCGCGAACTGCAGCAGGTGCTGCGGTTCGCAGTCGACGTTCGCGCCAAGGTCCAGCATCATCGTGTAGCCGGTCGGGTTCGGCAGCGCGAACGCGATCGCGGGCCGCTCGATGCCGGGCAGCGTCTTGAGTACGTAACGGGAAACGGCCATCAGCGCGCCGGTATTGCCGGCGGAGATGCAGGCCTGCGCCGCGCCATCCTTGACGTGATTGAGCGCGACACGCATCGAAGAATCCTTCTTCTTGCGCAGCGCCACTTCGACAGGGTCGTCCATCGCCACGACTTCGGTGGCGGGAACGATGGTCAGCGCGGGATCGTCGAGGGCTTTCAGCTTCTTCAGCTGAGCGCGGATCGCGCTTTCGATGCCGACGAGCATCAGGTGCGCATCGGGATGCGCGCGGACGAACTTGACTGCCGCGGGAACGGTCACGGACGGGCCGTGGTCGCCTCCCATGCAATCGATTGTGAGCTTTACGGTCATGGAATGCGACGAATTTCAGGCACAAAAAAGCGGCAGTAGAATGCCGCCTTTTTGTTGCGCCAGGAAAGTGTCAAGCGAACCAGTTGTCACGCGAACGGCAAACGTAGCGCGCAACGCGTGACTTGACGCTTAGTCGTTCTTCGTCTTGACGACTTTCTTGCCGCGGTAGTAGCCGTTCGGGCTGACGTGGTGACGCAGGTGCACTTCACCCGTGCTCGGCTCGACTGCCAGCGGCGCTGCCGTCAGGAAATCGTGCGAACGATGCATGCCGCGCTTCGACGGCGACTTCTTGTTTTGCTGGACTGCCATGACTAACTCCTAAATAATTTTCCGGATTCTAACACAGCCCGATCCGGCGCTTAACTACCCTGGCCCAAAGCCCTTACGCCTTCCCGCGCCACAACTGCTTAGTGTTTCTTGTTGCCGTCACCGCCCTTCTTCAACGCTTCCAGCGCTGCGAACGGATTCGGCCGTTTGCCTTCGTCCCCGGCTTCGTCGGACTCTTCGTCCGACTCTTCCGCGGGACCGCTCGCACCCGACACGAGGCTTTCGTGAACTGCCGGGCAAACCTCGTGCTTGGGCACGAGCGGCAACGAAAGCAGCAATTCCTCTTCGATCAAGTCGACGAGATCGAACTGGCGTGAGCCCACGATCACATCGGCTTCATCGTCGTCGAGCGGAAATTCTTCAGCTTCTTCTTCGGTCGCGACGATCCGGTACGTCATATCGACGTCGAACGTCTGGTCGTACGGCGTCATGCAGCGCTGGCACGTGAGCCACGCATGGCCATGCACCGCGAGGCGCAGGTACGGCTGCTGACCGTCGGCGCCGTCGTCCTGCAGTTCCTTCTGCGTGAACCCTTCCGCCTGCCATGTGAAGACCGTGTCGCGATCTGGCGCGTCCGCCGGCACTTCGTTTAACATGCGCGGCAGTTGCGAGAGATGCACCGCACCGGCTGCCTGCCGCCCGCTGCGGGCGAACTCGAACAGGTCGACCGCGCGCGGATCGAGCGCCGCCGCAGGTTTGCCAGAAGAAGTGTTCATGTGCGCTCCCGCCTACAGGCTGACTTGCGGATCCGGCTTGGTACCGCTCGCGTACGGCTCATCCGCGGATGACGTACTTTACTTCCGAAGACCCCGTACTTTACTTCCGAAGACCCGGCAGGCGCCACCACTGCGGAAGCCTGCCGACGAAAAGCGGGAAAGCATACCTGTTTTACCTTTTGCGGTCAATCACTTAAGCTTGCGTCCGCGCAACGCCGCGCCACACCTGAAGACTCACCGATCCAACCGACCATGCCGGATACCGTTTGCCGCCCGCCGCGGCTGATTCTCGCCTCCAGTTCCCGCTACCGCCGCGCGCTCCTCGAGCGCCTCGGCGTGCCGTTCGACGTCGTGTCGCCCGACCTCGACGAGACCCCGCTCGACGGCGAAACCCCGGCGGCCACCGCGCTGCGCCTCGCCGGCGCGAAAGCGCGCGCCGTCGCCGCGACGATCGACGCACCCGATGGCGTGCTCGTGATCGGGTCGGACCAGGTCGCGACCTTCGACGGCCTTCAGATCGGCAAGCCCGGCACGCACGAGCGCGCGCTCGCGCAGCTCGTGTCGATGCAGGGCCGCGCAGTCGAATTCCACAGCGCGCTGTGCCTGTACGACAGCCGCACGGGCGAAGCGCAGGTCGAGGACGTCGTCACGCACGTACGCTTCCGCTCGCTGCCCGAAGCCGAACTCGACGCGTACCTGCACGCGGAAACCCCGTACGACGTCGCCGGCAGCGCGAAATCCGAAGGGCTCGGCATCGCACTGCTCGACGCGATCGACTCAGACGACCCGACCGCGCTGGTCGGCCTGCCGCTGATCGCGCTCACGCGGATGCTGCGCGCCGCCGACTACCCGCTGTTTGCAACCACCCGTGGAGACCGCGCATGACCGCCGGCACGCTTTACCTCGTCCCGAACACGCTCGGCGAAGGCGACGAATCGATACTTGCCGCCGTGCTGCCCGCCGCCGTCCAGGCGCGCGCCGGCACGCTCGGCTATTACATCGGCGAGAACGCGAAAACGACGCGCGCGTTTCTGAAGAAGATCGGCACGACCCGCCCGATCCAGGAAATCGAGATCAGCGAGCTGAACGTCAATACGCCGGCCGGCGCCATCGACCGGCTGCTCGCGCCGATCCTGGCCGGCGCGGACGCCGGCCTCGTGTCGGAAGCCGGTTGCCCGGCCGTCGCCGATCCCGGCGCGCTGCTGGTGCGCCGCGCGCACGAGCGCGGCGTGAAGGTCGTGCCGCTCGTCGGGCCGAGTTCGATCCTGCTCGCCTTGATGGCGTCGGGCCTGAACGGCCAGAGCTTCGCATTCAACGGCTACCTGCCGGTCGATGCGGCCGCGCGCGCGAAACGGCTGCGCGAACTCGAGCAACTGTCGCGCAAGGCGCGCCAGACGCAGATCTTCATCGAAACGCCGTACCGGAATCACGCGATGCTCGACACGCTGATCGCGACCTGCGCGCCGTCGACGCAGATTTGCGTCGCGGCCGACCTGACCCTCGCGACCGAAACGATCGCGAGCCGCACCGTGACCGACTGGAAAAAGGCGCCCGCGCCGAATCTGCACAAGCGTCCCGCCATCTTCCTGCTGCTCGCGAACTGATGCGTCAGCCGGCACAAGCCGGTGGCGCGAAGGCGGGCCGTCGCGGCCCGCCGCCAGCCGGTCAGCGCAGGCTGACCGACGCGCCGCCGGCCGTCAGCGCCTTCATCGCGGCGCCGCCGACGGCCGCGCCGAACTTGCGCGCGACGCGGTTCGTCAGGCTTTCCTTCACCGTGTAATCGACGAGGTCCGGCGCCTTCAGCACGTCGCGCGCGACCGTGTCGGTGGTGCCGTAGCCGTCGGCGAGCCCGAGCTCGACGCTCTTCTCGCCCGTCCAGAACAGCCCCGAGAACAGGTCGGGTGTCTCGTGCAGCCGCTTGCCGCGGCCATCCTTCACGGCCTTGATGAACTGCGCGTGCACCTGGTCGAGCAGCGCCTGCGCGTGCGCGTCCATCTTCGGCGTCTCCGGCGAGAACGGATCGTAGAAGCCCTTGTTTTCACCCGACGTATGCAGGCGGCGCTCGACGCCGAGCTTGCCCATCAGCCCGGTGAAGCCGAAACCGTCCATCAGCACGCCGATCGACCCGACGATGCTCGCCTTGTCGACGAAGATCTTGTCGGCCGCGGCCGCGATGTAATAGCCGCCCGATGCGCACATGTCGGTCACGACGACGTACAGCGGCTTGTCCGGATGCTTCGCGCGCAGCCGCCGGATCTCGTCGTAGACCATCCCGGCCTGCACGGGGCTGCCGCCCGGGCTGTTGATCCGCAGCACGACACCGACCGTGCCGTCGTCGTCGAACGCGGCGTCGAGCGCCGTGTTGATGTCCTCGGCGTTCGCGTTGACGCCGGCCGCGATCTCGCCGTCGATCGTCACGAGCGCCGTGTGCCGTCCGCTCGACGAGAACTTCGAATCGCTCGAGAAATCGATCAGCGCGAACGCAAGCAGCACGAACACGCCGAGAAACGCGAAGCGGAAGAAGATTTTCCAGCGCCGCGCCGCGCGCTGCTCCTTGACGGCCGCGAGCGCGATCCGTTCGAGCGCCGCGCGCTCCCAGTTCGGTTCACGGCTGTCGGGACGGGAGGAGGATTCCGGGGAATTCGGTTGGTCGGCCATGCAGTGGTGTCGTCAGTCGGTCGTGGCGGAAGTGGCGGGATGCAGGTCGGCATCCGGCACCCAGAATACCGCACGGCCGTCGGGCGTGTCCCGTTCGTCGACCTCGACCGGGCGCAGGCGGCCGCCGCGGCACGGGCCGCCGACACACTTGCCGGTATCCGGCGCATAGATCGCGCCGTGCGTCGCGCACATCAGGTAAAGGCCCGACGACTCGAAGAACTGCCCTTCGGCCCAGTCGAGCTCCATCGGCACATGCGCGCAGCGGTTCAGGTAGCCGTACGCGCGGCCGTCGTAGCGCACGAAGAACACGACGGCCTGCTCGCCGCGCAGCGTCGCGTCGACGCGCACGCCGGCGCCGCCGTCGGCCAGCGCATCCGATGCGCACACGCGCACGGCGTCCGGCGCCGCGCTCATGCGTGCTCCCTCAGCCATTCGGCCAGCGCACCGACATCGGGCGCGACGAAGCGAGGCGCGAGCGCCGCCAGCGCATCGGCCGTATGCGCGCCATACGCGACACCGACACCGGCCGCCCCGGCGCTCGCGGCCATCTGCAGGTCGTGCGTCGTATCGCCGATCATCACGGTGCGCGCCAGATCCTGCCCCAATTCCCGCGACAATTCGTGCAGCATCGCCGGGTGCGGTTTCGAGAACGTCTCGTCCGCGCAGCGCGTCGCGTCGAACAGGCTCGTCAGCTTCGACTGGTCGAGCACGCGGTTCAGCCCCACCCGCCCCTTGCCGGTCGCCACCGCGAGCAGGTAGCCCGTGTCGCGCAGCTCGGCGAGCAGTTCGCGCACGCCGGCGAACAGCTCGATGCGCTGGTCGTCGAGCAGATAGTGATAGCGGTAGCGCTCGGCGAGCCTCGCGTACTCGGACGGATCGAGGGTCGGAGCGGTAATCTGCAGCGCGTCGCGCAGGCCGAGGCCGATCACGTAGCGCGACGCCTCGTCGGACGGCGTGGGCAGGCCGAGATCGCGGCACGCGGCCTGGATGCTGTGCGCGATGTGCGCAGTCGAATCCATCAGCGTGCCGTCCCAGTCGAAGACGATCAGGTCAAATTGCTGTCGAGCCATGCGGTTCAGGCGGTATCGCGCAGTGCGCTGAGTTGATCGAGGAAGCGCCGGCATTCGTCCGGCAGCGGCGCGTCGAACTGCAGCGCCTCGCCGGTCAGCGGATGCGCAAGCCGCAGCCGGTGCGCATGCAGGAACATCCGCTTCAGTGACGGTTGCGCGTTCGCGCGCGCCAGCGCCTTGTTCAGTGCGAAATCGCCATACTTGGCGTCGCCGGCGATCGGCAGGCCGAGATGCGCGAGGTGCACGCGGATCTGATGGGTCCGACCCGTTTTGAGTTCCGCCTCGACGAGCACATAGTCGGACCAGCGGTCGACGAGGTTGAACACCGTATGGGACGCCAGCCCGTCGTCCTGCACGCGCACGCGGCGCTCCCCTTCCGGGGTCGAATACTTGAACAGCGGCGCCTTGACCGCGCGGCGGCGGCCCCAGTCGGGCTGCCATTCGCCGTGCGCGCACGCGAAGTAACGCTTGTCCATCCGGTTCTCGCGGATCTGTTCGTGCAGGCCGACCAGCGCCGTGCGCTTCTTCGCGAGCATCAGGATCCCGGACGTCTCGCGGTCGAGCCGGTGCACGAGCTCGAGGAATTTCGCGCGCGGGCGCGCCTGGCGCATCTGCTCGATCACGCCGAACGCGACGCCGCTGCCGCCGTGCACGGCGACGCCGGCCGGCTTGTCGATGACGAGCATCGCGTCGTCCTCGTACAGCACGTCGAAATTCGCGGGCGGCACGACCGGCGTGTCGGCGCGCGCCAGGTCGGCTGCCGCCACCCGTACGGGCGGCACGCGGACGATGTCGCCCAGCGCCAGGCGGTACTGCGCATCGATCCGGCCCTTGTTCACGCGCACTTCGCCGCTGCGGAGGATCCGGTAAATATGGCTTTTCGGCACGCCTTTACAGACGCGCAACAGGAAGTTGTCGATACGCTGACCGGCCGAGTTTTCGTCGATCTCGATCATCGATACCTGGCCGCTTGCGACCGAATTCTGGGATATTTTGCCTAACTCATTCATACTGAATATAATTTTGCCCAGCCTGACGTTGTGGGTGGCCTGACCGGCCGGCCCCGGCTGAATCGGGCAAGGCGCAAGCGCAAACCGTTATTTTACTTGCGCCGGGGGTCCGCTGCTCACCCCTAATCAAAGAGATGCAGCAAGTTGCACGCACGGCGCCGCCCGTCGGCAAGGATCGCGCCCACAGGCGGATTCGGTCGGCAAGGCGCCGCGGTAACGGAAAGTTGGTTGAAAAGAATTTGATCGGCAGCCCGACGGCGCGAAGTGCGTCCGCAGGCTGCCGGTTGCGAAAATTACGGCGTTGCGCCCGATTTGGTCCCGCGAAGCGTGCGGGACTTGGCGACGTCAAACCAGGGAAGTACACCCCAAGCGGGAAAGTCGGGCTGGATTCGATACTCCCCGCTGCGGCCCAAGCCGCAGCATCTGCCGCCCGTCGGCGCGCGCGACGCATTGTGCGCGCCCGTGGCAATGCCCGGACTCAGGCTTAGCGCGCTTTTGCAGCGTGCGGTGTGTGAACGCCGTGCTTTGAAGCCGTATTCGCAGGTGCCCTATGGCCGCCGGCTCCGTCTTTCGGGCCCAAGCGCCTCTTCAGGCAATTCTCCCCGCCATCGTTCCCGCTCCAGCGTGCTCGTGACAACACAACAAGGTGCGGCCTGCCGTCGTTCCCGCCCTCGCGACTGACAACCGCGAGGCGCCGGCAGCGGAGCCGCCTGGAGCCGTTCATGAAACGCATGCTGTTCAATGCGACGCAGCAGGAGGAGCTGCGCGTCGCCATCGTCGATGGGCAAAAGCTCATCGACATCGACATCGAGACAGCCGGGCGCGAACAGCGCAAAGGCAATATCTACAAAGGTGTCATCACCCGTATCGAGCCTTCGCTCGAGGCGTGCTTCGTCAACTACGGCGAAGACCGCCACGGCTTCCTGCCGTTCAAGGAAGTCGCCCGCCAGTACTTCAAGGAAGGCATCGACATGCGCTCCGCGCGCATCCAGGATGCCCTGCGCGAAGGCCAGGAGCTGATCGTCCAGGTCGAGAAGGAAGAGCGTGGCAACAAGGGCGCCGCCCTCACCACCTTCATCTCGCTCGCCGGCCGTTACCTCGTGCTGATGCCGAACAATCCGCGCGGCGGCGGCGTGTCGCGCCGGATCGAGGGCGACGAGCGCCAGGAACTGCGCGAAACGATGGCGCAACTGCAGATCCCGGACGGCATGAGCATGATCGCCCGTACCGCGGGCATCGGCCGCAGCGCCGAGGAACTGCAGTGGGACCTGAACTACCTGCTGCAGCTGTGGCGCGCGATCGAAGCGGCGTCGCAAAGCGGCAATGCCGGCCAGCCGATGCTGATCTATCTGGAATCGAGCCTCGTGATCCGCGCGATCCGGGACTATTTCCAGCCCGATATCGGCGAAATCCTGATCGACACGACCGAGATCCACGATCAGGCCCGTGCGTTCATGGATATCGTGATGCCGGACAACGTGTCGAAGGTGAAGCGCTACCACGACGACGTGCCGCTGTTCTCGCGCTTCCAGATCGAGCACCAGATCGAAACCGCGTACTCGCGCACGGTGCCGCTGCCGTCGGGCGGCGCGATCGTGATCGACCACACCGAAGCGCTCGTCGCGATCGACGTGAACTCGGCGCGTGCGACCAAGGGCGCGGACATCGAGGAAACGGCGACCCGCACGAACCTCGAAGCGGCCGACGAAGTCGCCCGCCAGCTGCGCCTGCGTGACCTCGGCGGCCTGATCGTGATCGATTTCATCGACATGGAATCGGCGAAGAGCCAGCGTGAAGTCGAGCAGCGCCTGAAAGATGCGCTCAAGCACGACCGGGCGCGCGTGCAGATGGGCAAGATCTCCCGCTTCGGCCTGATGGAGCTGTCGCGCCAGCGCCTGCGTCCGGCCCTGTCGGAAGGCAGCCACGTGACCTGCCCGCGCTGTAACGGCACCGGCCACATCCGCGATACCGAATCGTCCGCGCTGCAGGTCCTGCGGATCATTCAGGAAGAAGCGATGAAGGAAAACACCGCGGCGATCCACTGCCAGGTGCCGGTCGAGGTGACCGCCTTCCTGCTCAACGAAAAGCGTCAGGAAATCAACAAGATCGAGTCGCGCTTCAAGGTCGGCATCGTGCTGATCCCGAACAAGCACCTCGATACGCCGCACTACAAGCTCGAGCGCCTGCGTCACGACGATGCGCGCCTCGACGATCCGCGCGCGTCGTGGAAGATGGCCGAGGAAGCCGCCCGCGAACTCGAGTCGGAAACCGGCTACAGCAAGCGCGCCGCGGAAGTGAAGCCGAAGCAGGAAGCCGCGGTCAAGGGCATCACGCCCGAGCGTCCGGCCCCGAGCCCGGCGCCGCAGCGCCCGGTCGAACCGGTGGCCGCGCCCGCCCCGGCTGCCCCTGTCGCCGCGGCAAGCGGCGGCTTCATCGGCTGGCTGAAGGGCCTGTTCGGCGTCGCGCCGGCACCGGCGCCCGCGCCGGTTGCTCCGGCACCGGCGAAGGAGCAGGCGGCCCGTCCGGCCCGCGAGCGGACCGAAAAGACCGAGCAGCGCGGCGGCGATCGCAATCGCAACCGCCGCGGCGGCGCGCAGCAGGCGCAAGGCGGCCGCGATCAGGCAGCGGCAGGCCGTGGCCAGCCGCAACGCCAGGAACGCGAAGGCAAGGAAGTGCGCGAACCGCGTGAAGGCCGTGAGCCGCGCGAGGGCCGTGAGCTGCGTGAAGGTCGCGAAGGTCGTGAGGGCCGCGAAGGTCGCGAGGGCCGTGGCCCGCGCGAAGGCCGCGAGCCGCGTGAAAGCCGTGAGCCGCGCGAACCGCGCGAGAACCGCGAACCGCGCGAGCGTGCCGAGCAGCCGGACGCCGTCGAGGCAACCGGCCGCGGCGAGCGCCAGGAACGCGGCGAGCGTCGCGAGCGCGGCGAGCGCCGCAAGCCGACCCAGCATGCGGCCACGCTCGAGACCGTCAACCGCGGTGAAAACCACCCGGAACCGGAAGACGACAAGGCCGTTGCGGAGGCCCTGCCCGGCGCCGATCTGGCAGCCGATGCGGAAGCCGTCGCGCGCGACGGCGAAGAGCGCCGTCGTCGCCGTCGCGGCCGCCGCGGCGGTCGTCGTGAGCGCGAAGAAGACGGCACGGTCGTCGACCAGGCCGAGCAAGGCGCGGATGGCGAAGGCGCCGTGCAAGCCGTGACGCCGGCGGCACCGGCCGCTGTCGAACCGGCCCACACGGCCGCGCCGGCAGTCGTCGCAGCCGTGGCAAGCGCGGTCGTCGTGGAAGCAGTCGTCGAGCAGCATGCTGCTCCGGCCGCTGTCGAAACCCCGGCGCCGGCACCCGTCGAAGCGGCTCCGGTCGAGCCGGCCGTCGCCGTGCAGGTCGCGGAACCGGCGCCGGTTGCACCGGCCGTCGTCGCCGAAGCCGGTCCGGCTCCGGTCGCGGTTTCGCCGACCGACGCGTTCGAAGTGCCGGCAGTCCCGGCCGCGGCCCCGGTCGCTGTCGAGGCGCCGCAGCCGGCGCCCGTCGAGCAAGCCGCGCCGGCCGTAGCGATCGAAGCCGCTCCGGTGGCAGTCGAACCGGCACCGGTCGCCGTTGCGCCGGTCGAGGTCGCCGCCGCACCGGCGCCGGCAGCCGCTCCCGCGCAACCGGCAGCCGTGCCCGCTTCGGCGAGCCTGGATGCCGTGCTGGAGCAAGCCGGCCTCGTCTGGGTGAACACGGACGCCGGCAAGCTCGCTGCCGCGCAGGAAGCCGCGTCGCAGCTCCCGCGCCCGGCCCGCGTGCCGCGCGAACGCAAGGTGCTGCCGCCGGCCGATACGGCCCCGATGCAGCAGGTCGAAACGACGCATCACTAAGTCGCATCGCCCGACCAGGAAAAGCCCGCCTCCGGCGGGCTTTTTCATGTCCGCGCTGCGGGTTTCCGCCCACCGGACCCGCCGGCCGCTTGCGGCTAAAATGGTGGTCTGGTTCGCACTTCTTTCAACATGTCCCGACGCATCATTCCCCTCGCCGACGTCAGCGGGATGCCGGACGTCTCCGGCGTCGCGCATGCCCCCGACGGCACGCTGGCCGACACGCTCGCCAGGCCGCTGCGCGACCTGCGCATTTCGGTGACGGACCGCTGCAACTTCCGTTGCGTGTACTGCATGCCGCGCGCGGTCTTCGACAAGGACTACCCGTTCCTGCCGCACAGCGCCCTGCTCACGCACGAGGAGATCGAGCGCGTGGCGCGACTCTTTGTCGCACACGGCGTCGAGAAGATCCGCATCACGGGCGGCGAGCCGCTGCTGCGCAAGAATCTCGAATTCCTGATCGAGCGCCTCGCGCGCCTGACGACGCACGCCGGCCGCCCGCTCGACCTGACGCTGACCACCAACGGCTCGCTGCTCGCGCGCAAGGCGCGTGCGCTGAAGGACGCCGGGCTCACACGCGTGACGGTCAGCCTCGACGCGCTCGACGACGCGCTGTTCAAGCGCATGAACGATGCCGAGTTCGCGAGTGCCGACGTGCTCGACGGCATCTTCGCCGCGCAGGCGGCCGGCCTCGCGCCGGTCAAGGTCAACATGGTGGTGAAGCGCGGCACCAACGACAGCGAGATCCTGCCGATGGCCGAGCGTTTCCGCGGCACCGGCGTGGTCCTGCGCTTCATCGAATACATGGACGTCGGCACGTCGAACGGCTGGAACATGACCGAGGTGCTGCCGTCGGCCGACGTCGTCGCGCGGATCGCCGAACATTTCCCGCTGGTGCCGCTCGACGCGCACACGGCGGCCGAAACCGCGCAACGCTGGGGTTATGCGGACGGCAGCGGCGAGATCGGCGTGATCTCGAGCGTCACCCAGGCCTTTTGCGGCGACTGCACGCGCGCGCGGCTGTCGACCGAAGGCAAGCTGTACCTGTGCCTGTTCGCGTCGACAGGTCACGACCTGCGCGCGCTCGTGCGCGGCGGCGCGACCGACGCCGAGATCGCGACCGCGATCGCCCGCATCTGGCAGGCCCGCACCGATCGCTATTCGCAGCTGCGTGGCAGCGCATCGGCCGAGGCCATGCCCGACGGCACCGGCAAGCGTGTCGAAATGTCGTATATCGGCGGCTGACGCACGCCGCCCCGTTCTGCTTTCGCGCGATGCCCGCTTCCGCCTCCCCCTCGATCGCCGGCCTGCTGCTCGCAGGCGGGCGCGCCACGCGCATGGACGGCGTCGACAAGGGCCTGCAGTTGCTCGACGGCACGCCGCTCGCGCTGCACGTGCTGCGCCGGCTGTCGCCGCAGGTCGACGAGACGCTGATCAGCGCGAATCGCCACGCCGATCGCTATGCCGAGCTCGGCGCGCCGTTCGGCGCGCGCATCGTCGCGGACGACACAACCGACTTCCCCGGTCCGCTCGCGGGCCTGCTCGCCGGCATGCGGGTGGCGCGCGCACCGCTCGTCGCGTGCTCGCCGTGCGATACGCCCTACCTGCCCGCCGACCTCGTCGCGCGGCTGCACGCGGCGCTCGACGCGCAACAGGCCGACATCGCGATGGCCGTGACCGTCGATGCGCAGCAGGCGCGCTCGCCGCAGCCGACGTTCGCGCTGCTGCGCACGTCGCTGGCCGACGATCTGGCCGCCCGGCTCGCGGCCGGCGACCGCAAGGTGCGTGCGTGGTACGCACGCCACAAGACGGTCGAAGTCGAGTTTCGCGACGAGCGTGCGTTTTACAATGCCAATTCCTGGCAGGATCTCGCCGCGCTGGCCCGTCGCTGACGGCGCGTCCGTGCCGCTCCCGCCCGGTGCCCGCCGCACGCGACACTCGCGCCCAGGCACCCTCCTCGCGCCACCGGCCACGAACCCGATACGCCTTGCGGCGCAGTCCGACTGATGATCACGCAATCCTCGCCCGCCTCCCGAGCCGCACCCGATTCCGATGCCCCGCTGTCGCTCGCCGACGCACAGGCACTCGCGTGCCGTTTCGCGGCGCCGGTCGACGCGTGCGACACGGTGATGCTGCGTGATGCGCTCGACCGCGTGCTCGCGGCTGACGTGAACGCACCGTTCGACATTCCCGCGTACGACAACTCGGCGATGGACGGCTACGCATTCGACGGCAGCGCCGGCGCGCCCGCGACGCCGCAGGGCGACATCGCGATGACGGTCGCCGGCACCGCGTTCGCGGGTCATCCGTTCGATGGCGCCGTGGCAACCGGCTCGTGCGTGCGCATCATGACGGGCGCGCCGATGCCGGCCGGATGCGACACGGTGATTCCGCAGGAACGCGTGCGCGTCGACGGCGACACGATCCGTTTCGGCGCGCACGAAGTCTCGCGCGGCGCGAACTGCCGCAAGGCCGGCGAGGATCTCGCGCGCGGCGCCTGTGCGCTCGCCGCGGGCCGCATTCTGCGCCCGTCGGATCTCGGCCTGCTCGCCTCGTTCGGCGTCACCGACGTCGCGGTGCGCCGCCGCGTGCGCGTCGCCGTGTTCTCGACCGGTGACGAGCTGCGCGAACCCGGTGAACCGCTCGCCCGCGGCGCGCTGTACGACAGCAATCGCGGCATGCTGATCGCGATGCTGGAAAGGCTGCATGTCGACGCGCTCGATCTCGGGATCGTCCGCGACGACCCGGCCGCGCTCGAAGCCGCGTTGCGCGACGCCATCGACGCGCAGGCCGACGCGGTGATCACGTCGGGCGGCGTCTCGGTCGGGGAAGCCGACTTCACGCGTGACGTGATGGCAAAACTCGGCGACGTGACGTTCGCGAGCCTCGCGCTGCGGCCCGGCCGGCCGCTCGCCTGCGGCACGCTCGCGCGTGCGGCCGGCGGCACCGGTCACGCGCTCTTCTTCGGGCTGCCCGGCAATCCGGTCGCGTCGGCCGTGACGTTCTACGCGATCGTGCGCCCGGCGCTGCTGACGCTGGCCGGCGCGCGGACGCCGCCGCCGGCGACGTACCCGGCGCTCAGCACGCAGCCATTGAAGAAGCGCCCCGGCCGCACCGAATACCTGCGCGGCATCGCGACACGCGCCGCCGACGGCCGCTGGCACGTCACGCCGGCCGGCTCGCAGAGTTCCGCCTCGTTGAGCGGCCTCGCGGCCGCCAACTGTTTCATCGTCCTGGGCCACGATACCGCGGCAGTCGACGCGGGCACCCCGGTCGACATCCTGCCGCTCGACGGCCTGATCTGAATTCCACTATCGGTATATTTCTACGGGGGCAATCCGCACATGAAGAAACAAATCTCGTCGATCGCCGCGGGGCAGACCGCAAAGGCGCTGATCCTCGTGTATCTGACGTTCAGCGTGCCGATCGTGCTGCTCGGCATTCTCGTCGCGTACATCCGCTACGGGATGGTCGAACTGAGCACGATCCTGAGCGCACTGCTGCTGAACGCCATTCTCGGCTTCGTGCTGCTGTGGATCGCCTGCCACGCGTACAACTGGGTCGCGTCGCGCTTCGGCGGCATCGAGATCGTGCTGTCCGATCCGCCGGAGGAAGCGTGAGCGGCACGCCGCTGATCCGCGCGGCCGAAACACGCGACGTCGGCGCGATCCTCGCGCTGATGCGCGAACTGGCCGCGTTCGAAAAGCTCACGGATCTGTTCGTCGCGACCGAGGCCGATCTCGCCGATGCGTTGTTCGGCGAACACCCCGCCGCCGAAGCGCGGGTGGCCGAGCACGACGGTGCGATCGTCGCGTATGCACTGTTCTTCCACAACTATTCGACCTTCCTCGGCCGTCGCGGCCTCTACCTCGAGGATCTGTACGTGCAGCCGTCGCAGCGCGGCACGGGCCTCGGCACCGCGATGCTGCGTCATCTCGCGGCCCTGGCCGTCGAGCGCCGTTGCGCTCGCTTCGAATGGTCGGTCCTCGACTGGAACCAGCCCGCGATCGATTTCTACGAGAAAATGGGCGCGACCGTGCTGCCCGAATGGCGCATCGTCCGCGTCACGGGCGACGCGCTGGGTACACTCGCCGGACAATGAGCGCGGGCCGGCCGCGCCGGTGGTCGCTTCAGAAACTGCTTCAACGGAAAACGGGCGCCTCGGCGCCCGTTTTTTCGTCCCGCTTGCTGTGGGCGACTCACGTCATGCGTCGTCCGCATCG
Source organism: Burkholderia sp. L-4 (assembly GCF_056856535.1). Classification (NCBI taxonomy): domain Bacteria; kingdom Pseudomonadati; phylum Pseudomonadota; class Betaproteobacteria; order Burkholderiales; family Burkholderiaceae; genus Burkholderia; species Burkholderia sp. L-4. The sequence goes on along the minus strand of NZ_JBXEOX010000001.1, from coordinate 1,189,118 downwards.
GCGCCGTCAGCACCTTCCGCACCGAGCAGCCCGGCCGCCGTATCGCCCGGCAGCGCCTCGACCTGCTTCAGCTTGCGGCTCATCACGCGCGTGCGCTGCTCGGCCGCCTCGATCGAACGCGTGACCGTTTCGAGCTGCGACTTCGTGCGCGCGAGCACGTCGCCGAACTTGCCGAATTCCGTCTTGACCGCGCCGAGCACCTGCCACACCTCGCTCGAGCGCTGCTCGATCGCGAGCGTGCGGAACCCCATCTGCAGGCTGTTGAGCAGCGCGGTGAGCGTCGTCGGCCCGGCAATCGTCACGCGATAGTCGCGCTGCAGCAGGTCGGTCAGTCCGGGGCGGCGCAGAATCTCCGCGTAAAGCCCTTCCGTCGGCAAAAACAGGAGCGCGAAATCGGTCGTGTGCGGCGGCGCGACGTATTTCTCGGCGATCGTGCGCGCTTCCAGCCGCACGCGCGTCTCGAGCGCACGGGCCGCCTCCTCGACGGCCACCACGTCGGCGCGCTCCTGCGCATCGATCAGCCGCTCGTAGTCTTCGCGCGGGAATTTCGCATCGATCGGCAGCCACACGGGCGGCGCATCGCGCGTACCGGCGTCGCGCCCCGGCAACCGGATCGCGAATTCGACGCGCTCGGTGCTCTTCGGCACCGTTGCGACGTTCTTCGCGTACTGGTCGGGCGTCAGCATCTGTTCGAGCAACGCCTCGAGCTGCACTTCGCCCCAGGTGCCGCGCGTCTTCACGTTGGTCAGCACCTTCTTCAGGTCGCCGACGCCGGCCGCGAGCGTCTGCATTTCGCCGAGCCCGCGATGGACCTGTTCGAGCCGGTCCGACACGAGCTTGAACGATTCGCCGAGCCGCTGCTCGAGCGTCGCATGCAGTTTCTCGTCGACGGTACGGCGCATCTCCTCGAGTTTCGCCGCGTTGTTGGTCTCGATTTCCTTCAGCCGTTGTTCGAGCGTCGCGCGCACCTCGCCGATCCGGCGGTCGTTCGCCTCGGTCAGTTGCGTGAGTTGCCGGTTCAACGTGTCGCCGAACAGCCGGAGCGCGCCCGTCTGCTCTTCGCGCGCCTGCTGCGCCTGGCGCTGCACGCTCTCGCGCATCGCGTCGAATTGCTGCGCATTGCCGGCGACGAGCTTGCCGAGCTGCTGCGCGAAACCCTCGATCTGGTTGTTCTGTACGGTCGCCACGCTCGTCAGCTGCGCGGCGAGCGTCTGCTGAAGCTGCGCGAAACTGCCGGCCAGCTCGGTGCGCGAGCCGCGCGCACTCTCGACGATCTCCCCGCGCAATTCGCGTTCGAGCCGCTCGACCGCGCGCGCCTGCGCGTGCGCGGCGTCCTCGATCTGGTCGCCGAGTACGGCCGCGTCGTCGTGACGGCCGCCGCCGCGCACGAGCGCGACGATCGCCACCGCGAGCGCGACGGCCAGCACGACGACCGCCGCAAGCAACAACGTCATCGTCATGCGCGCGGCTTCCCGATCACGTCAGGGTTGAGCGGATTCGGCGGCTGACCGGCGCGCGGCCCCTCGCCCAGTGCGGCGATCAGGTTGTCGGCGGCGAGGTTCGCCATCGCGCGGCGCGTCTGTTCGGTCGCGCTCGCGATATGCGGCGTCAGCACGACGTTCGGCACCTCGAGCAGCGCCGGATGCACGGTCGGCTCGCCCTCGTACACGTCGAGGCCGGCCGCGGCGATCGTCCCGTCACGCAGCGCGGCAGCCAGCGCCGCGTCGTCGACGATCCCGCCGCGCGCGATGTTGGTCAGCGTCGCGGTGGGCTTCATCTTCGCGAGCTCGGCCGCACCGATCGTGTGATGGTTCTCCTTCGTGTACGGCAGCACGAGCACGACGTGATCGGCGCGTGCGAGCAGCGCATCCTTCGACACGTACTCGGCGTTCAGCTCGGCCTCGATCTCGGGCGCGACCCGCGAACGGTTGTGATAGATCACCTGCATCCCGAAGCCGCGCGCGCGGCGCGCGAGCGCCTGGCCGATGCGGCCCATCCCGATGACGCCGAGCGTCGAGCCGTAGATGTCGGAGCCGAGAAAACCGTCGTACGCCCACTTCCGCCAGTGACCGGCGCGCAACCAGTGCTCGGATTCGGCGATCCGGCGCGCGGCGGCCATCATCAGCGCCCAGCCGAAATCGGCGGTCGACTCGTTCAGCACGTCGGGCGTATTGGTGCCGAGCACGTTCGCCGCGTTGAACGCGGCCATGTCGAAGTTGTTGTAGCCGACCGCCATGTTCGCCACGACGCGCAGGCGCGGGGCCGCCGCGAGCGTCGCCGCGCCGACCGGGTCGCCGGCCGTCAGCGCGCCGTCCTTGTCGGCCAGACGCGCGGCGAGCGCATCGGGCGCGAGCGCGTCGCCGTCGTTCCAGTCGACGTCGAAATACTGCTTGAGCCGTTCGATCACGTCCGGAAAGATCGGACGCGCGACCAGGATCTTCTGCATCGCCATCTCCGTATGCCGCGAGCCGGTCGCGGCGCGCGGCGCGCCGCCGGGACCACCCGCGCTGGGTTGAAAGTCGTCAGGTTACGCCGGGAAGAAAATCAGCGACGTCAGCAGGAACACCGGGACCAGAATCACGAGTGCCCAGCCGAGGTACGCGAAGAAGCTCGGCATCTTCACGCCGCGCGACTCCGCGATCGCCTTCACCATGAAGTTCGGCGCGTTGCCGATATAACTGTTCGCGCCCATGAACACCGCACCCGCGGAAATCGCCGCGAGCGTCGATGCGCCCGTCGTCATCAGCGCCTGCGCATCGCCGCCCGCGAGGTTGAAGAACACGAGATACGTCGGCGCGTTGTCGAGGAACGACGACAGGATGCCCGTCGCCCAGAAGTACATCGCGTCGATCGGCTTGCCGTCCGGCCCCGTGACGAGATGGACGATCTGTGCGAACGCGCCGTCCGAGCCCGCGCGCAGGATCACGATGACCGGCGCGATCGTCACGAAGATCCCGGCAAACAGCTTCGCGACTTCCTCGATCGGCGCCCAGTTGAATGCGTTGCCCTCGCGCGCGGAACGCGGGGTGAGCGCGAGCGACGCGAGCGTCACCAGCACGAGCGCGACATCGCGCACGAGATTCTGCAGCGCGACGTGCGTGCCCCACACGTCGAACGCGATGCCCGGCTTCCACACGCCGCTCATCAGCACGAGCGCGATCACGGCCGCGAGCAGCACGAAGTTGATCTTGCCGTCGATCGACAGTGCGGCGCCGTCGGGCGTCGGGTCGAGTGCGGCCGGCCGCTCCTCGCCGCCCTTCCGGTAGAAGTACGTATCGAGCGCGAAGAACAGCGTCAGCAGCACGACGCAGATGAACAGCATCGGCAGCGCGAGATGGGTCGTCGTCCAGAAGAAGCTCACGCCGTTCAGGAAGCCGAGGAACAGCGGCGGATCGCCGAGCGGCGACAGCGAGCCGCCCGCATTCGCGACGAGGAAGATGAAGAAGATCACGACGTGCACGACATGCTTGCGGTTGTCGTTCGCGCGCAGGAGCGGCCTGATCAGCAGCATCGCGGCGCCCGTCGTGCCCATCACGCTCGCGAGCAGCGTGCCGAGCGCGAGGATCGCGGTGTTCAGCTTCGGCGAGCCGTGCAGGTTGCCGTTCACGCAGATGCCGCCCGCGACCGTATAGAGCGCGGTGAGCAGCACGATGAACGGAATGTATTCCTCGAGCAGCGCATGCACGAGCGTGCCGAACGCGGTGCCCGCGCCGAACGCGACCGCGAACGGGACCAGGAACACGACCGCCCAGCCGGCCGCGATCTTGCCGAAGTGGTGATGCCAGAACACCGGCGCGACGAGCGGGAACAGTGCGATCGACAGCAGGATCCCGGCGAACGGGATGCCCCAGAGTGCGGACAGCGCGGCACCGTCGAGCGTGGCGGCCGATGCAAGCGCGGGCGCCGCGCCAAGCGCGATTCCCGACGCCATGCCTGCCCAGGCGGCATGTCGTTTCATGCAGAACTTCCTTGTTCGAGTGGTAGCGGATGCAGCGGGCGCGTCATGCGCCGCGTACGATGATCACATGCACGCGATACGGGCCGTGCGCGCCCAGGACGATGGTCTGCTCGATGTCGCCCGTGCGCGACGGGCCCGACACGAAGTTGACCGCGCGCGGCAATTCGCCGCGCTCCGCGCGAATCAGCGCGAACGCGTCCTCATGCCCGGCGACGATTCGCGAAGCCGGTACGAGCGCGATGTGCGTTTCCGGCAGCAGGCCGGCCGATGCATAGGTGTCGGGGCCGGACAGCAGCACCAGCGAACCCGTTTCGGCGGTCGCGCAAAAGCAGCCGGTAAGGCCGACGAGATCGCCGTCGCGCGGCTTGCGGCACTCGACCGACAGGCCGGCGCCGGCCCAGTCGAGATCGGCCAGCGTGCGCCACGCGACGGCCTGCGCCGGCAGCCCGTGAGCGGAAAGATAGCGGGCGGCGGCGGCAGGCGCGTCGGCCAGCGTCGCGACTTCGTCGACCGTGGTCGACAGGCGCGCGGCTTCGTCGACGAAGGCGGCGACGAGGTCGGCCGGCGCCGGCGGGCGCGGGCCCGGCGGATGACGCGCGAGATAGTCGGCGACGCCGTCGCGCTCCGCTGCGTCGGGTTCGGCCGCGCGCCCCTGCGCCGCGCGGATGCGCGCGAGGATCTGGCGACGGGCAGCGGAAGTGTCCATGAACGGTCCTCGTGACGTTGGCGTGCAATACCGTCCGATTATACCGGCCGACCCTGCCGCCACGCACCTTCGGCCGCACGGCCGGCGCTCACTTCGACGCGTCTTCCTCGACCGGCTGCGCGATGCCGAACACCTGGCGCAGGTACGCGAGATACGCCTTGTCGTCGCACATGCTCTTGCCCGGCGAGTCCGACAGCTTCGCGACCGGCTGGCCGTTGCAGCGCACCATCTTGATCACGATCTGCAGCGGCACGTAGCCGAGATCGTTGGTGAGGTTCGTGCCGACGCCGAACGCGAGCTTGCAGCGCCCGCGGAACCGTTCGTACAACTGCATGACCTTCGGGATGTCGAGCGCGTCCGAGAACACGAGCACCTTGGTGCGCGGGTCGCAGCGGTTCGCCTCGTAGTGGCGCAGCATGCGCTCGCCCCATTCGAACGGATCGCCCGAGTCGTGGCGCGCGCCGTCGAACAGCTTGCAGAAGTACATGTCGAAGTCGTTCAGGAACGCATCCATCCCGTAGACGTCCGACAGCGCGATCCCGAGGTCGCCGCGATATTCCTTCGCCCACATCTCGAAACCGTAGATCTGCGAATCGCGCAGCCGCGGGCCGAGCGCCTGGCATGCCTGCAGGTACTCGTGCGCCATCGTGCCGAGCGGCGTGATGTCGTGCTTCATCGCGTACAGCACGTTGCTCGTGCCCGCGAACTGCGGGCCGAGCCCGTCGCGCAGCGTGAGCGCGACTTCCTCGTGCCAGACCTTCGAGAAACGCCGGCGCGTGCCGTAGTCGGCGATCTTGCAGTCGGCGAACTCGGGTTCCGCGCCGAGCAGCTTGATCTTCTCGCGCAGCCGCTCGCGGCCCTCGCGATAGTCGGGCTCGCGCTGGGTGTTGCGGAAATAGACTTCGTTGACGATCGCGAGCACCGGGATCTCGAACAGGATCGTGTGCAGCCACGGCCCCTCGATCACGATGTCGATCTCGCCGTTGCCCTTCGGCGACGGCGTGATCGAGATGTATTTCTCGTTCAGGTGGAACAGCGCGAGGAAGTCGACGAAATCGCTCTTGATGAAGCGCATCCGCCGCAGGTAGTCGAGTTCGACGTCGGAAAAGCGCAGCGCGCACAGGCCGCGCACCTCGTCGCGGATCTCGTCGATGTACGGCACGAGGTCGACGCCGGGCGTGCGGCACCGGAAGCGGTACTCGACGTTTGCAGCCGGAAAGTGATGCAGGACGACCTGCATCATCGTGAACTTGTAGAGATCCGTGTCGAGCAGCGAAGTGATGATCATGGTGACGGCACCGCCAATATCGAGACAGGGCACCTGCGCACCGCGCGCCGCCCGGTCAGGCGGCCATGTTACCCGAATGCGGGACCGACCATCGGGAAACCGCCCGCGGCCCTGCTCCCGTCGCGCAGGCGCGCCGCGCACGCGCCTGCGTTGCGCACCCCATAAACTAATCACGAAACGATATAAGCCGGATAGCCGACCACGCGATGCGGGTTTGGCGCTTCAGTTACAATGCCGCTTTTGGCGCAAACGCCACCCCATATATACCGCCAAGCAGGAGCGTTTTAATGACTCACGTTGTGACCGAAGGCTGCATCAAGTGCAAATACACGGATTGCGTGGATGTGTGCCCGGTGGATTGCTTCCGTGAAGGTCCCAACTTTCTCGCCATCGATCCGGACGAGTGCATCGACTGCGCCGTGTGCGTCGCCGAGTGCCCGACCAATGCGATCTATGCCGAAGAAGACGTTCCGGGCGACCAGCAGCAGTTCACCGAGCTGAACGCCGAGCTGGCCAAGAACTGGCCGTCGATCACCAAGACCAAGCCGGCACCGGCCGACGCGGACGAGTGGAAGGACGTGCAGGAGAAGCTGCACCTGCTCGAGCGCTGATCGCGCGGCGGCCGCAGAAATTTTTTTGTAGATCGCGGCCCGAAGGTATTGACAGGTTAGCGACCACTCCATACAATCTCGTTTCTCTGCTGTTGTTGTTTGTTCCCCGATAGCTCAGTCGGTAGAGCGCCGGACTGTTAATCCGTAGGTCCCTGGTTCGAGCCCAGGTCGGGGAGCCAAAAACACGAAGGCCCGTTGAAAGTGGACGGGTTTTTTGTTGGAAACAACGCACGCAGATGTACCGATTTATTCCCCGATAGCTCAGTCGGTAGAGCGCCGGACTGTTAATCCGTAGGTCCCTGGTTCGAGCCCAGGTCGGGGAGCCAAACAATGAAAGGCCCGTCATTCGACGGGCCTTTTGTTTTTCCGGCCACCCTTCCGCGTTTCCGCCGTTCATCGCCCCGTCGCGCGCATGCTAGAGTCTCTGTCCCGCATTCGCATCCGGTTCCGTCGATGAAGCATCGTCTCCTGCGCTCCGCCCCGTTCGCCCTCCTGTTCTCCGCCTTCGCCGCGGCACCGCTCGCGTACGCGGAGGAAGTCGGCAGCGTCAACACCCATTTCCGCGTCACGGGCTCCGACCGCGTGGTCGTCGAAGCGTATGACGATCCGGTCGTGAACGGCGTGACCTGCTACGTATCGCGCGCCCGCACCGGCGGGATCAAGGGCACGCTCGGCGTGGCCGAGGATCCGAGCGAGGCGTCGATCGCCTGCCGGCAGGTCGGGCCGATCAGCTTCAAGGAGCCGCTCAAGCAGCAGACCGACGTGTTCAGCGAACGCATGTCGTTCATCTTCAAGACGCTGCACGTCGTGCGCGTGGTCGACCAGAAGCGCAACACGATCGTCTACCTGACCTACAGCGACCGGATCGTCAGCGGCAGCCCGAAGAATGCCGTCACCGCGGTGCCGATGCCGGCCGGCACGACGATTCCGGTCAAGTAACGCGCACACCGGCCGGGCGCGCGAGCGATACACTGTCGTGTCCGACCGCTCCCGCGCCCGATCATGTCCGCCACCCGCCTTCCCGACGCCGCACGCTACTGGCGCACGCCGCTGCTGCCGGACGCGGATCTCCTCACGGCGACCTATCGCGACCACGCGTTCGCGCCGCACTGGCACGACGCGTACACGATCCCCGTGATTCTCGAGGGCGCGGAACGCTTCACCTATCGCGGCAACGGCTATGTCGCCGAAACGGGCACCGTGCCCGTGATCAATCCCGGCGAAGTGCATACGGGTTCGCGCGCAACCGACGAAGGCTGGTGCTATCGCGTCAGCTACCTGCCGGTCGAATTCGTCCGCGGACTCGCGAGCGCGATCGCCGGCCGCCCGCAGGATGCGCCGTGGTTTGCCTCCGACGTGATTCGCGACGCCGATCTCGCCGCCCGGCTCACGCTCGCGCACCGGATGATGGAAGCCGGCAGCGAGCGCGCGCTGTCGTCGCATGCGCACGGGCAGCCGGCCGGCGATCCGGCAGCCGACGCACCGCGCATCTACGATCCGCTCGCCGCCGAAACGGCGATGCTCGACGCACTGTCGACGCTGATCGTGCGCCATGCCGACGCGCGGCCGCGACCGGCGCCGCTCGCGGCCGACGAACCGCGCGTCGACGCGATGCGCGAGCGGCTCGCGGCCGATCTCATGTGCACGGTGACGCTCGATGACGTCGCGCAGGCAGCCGGCCTGTCGCCGTTCCACGCGGCACGCCTGTTCACGCGCACCACCGGCATGCCGCCGCATGCGTGGCGCAACCAGTTGCGGCTGCAGCGCGCGCTGGCGCCGCTGCGCGCGGGCGTGCCCGTCGCCGACGTCGCGGCGGCCAGCGGCTTCGTCGACCAGAGCCACTTCACGCGACACTTCAAACGGATGTTCGGGGTTCCGCCCGGGCGCTGGCAGGCGAGCTGACGCGGCCGCCCACGCATTCGCGAGCGCAAGAACATACAAGCCGGCCCGCCACCGGCCCGCTATCCTCCCGTTCATGGAGGAGCCCCTTTGAACCCGACACCCGCCTCGCCCCCTCGCCGCCCGCTCAACGAATGGCTCGACGGCGCGCGCGACACGATTCCGATGATGATCGGCGCAGCACCGTTCGGCGTGATTTTCGGCACGCTCGTCGGCGGCGGCCCGCTCGCCGCATGGCACGGCGCACTGATGTCGCTCGCAGTGTTCGCGGGCTCCGCGCAATTCATCGCGCTCGGCCTGATCGCGGGCAGCGCGAGCTTCGTCGTCGTGCTCGCGACCACGCTGATCGTGAACCTGCGCCACCTGCTGTACAGCGCGACGCTCGCGCCCTACGTCGCACACCTGCCGTTGCGCTGGCGTGCCACGCTCGGCGCGTTGATGACCGACGAGGTGTTCGCGGTCGCCCATGCGCACTACCGGCACTTCGCGCCCGGCACGGTTGGCCCCCACTACTTTTTCGGCTCCGGGCTTGCGATGTACCTGAACTGGCAGGTCTGGACGCTCGCGGGCATCGGCTTCGGCGCGGCGTTCCCGGGCCTGCAGTCGCTCGGCCTCGATTTCGCGATGGCGGCGACCTTCATCGCGATCGTGGTCCCGCAGCTCGGCACGTTGCGCTATTTCGCGGCGGCCGCGACGGCCGGCACGCTCGCCTGCCTCTGGCAGGGCTGGCCGTACAAGCTCGGGCTGCTCGGCGCGGTCGCCGCCGGCGTCGCGATCGGCGTCACGCTCACGTTGCTGCACGAACGCAGGCGCACCGGCTCGCGCACGGAGGCGACATCGTGAGCTACGCGCTGCTGATCCTCGGGATGGCCGTCATCACCTACGCGATCCGCTCGACGCTGTTCCTGTTCGGCGAGCGGCTGACCTTCCCGCCGCTCGTGCGGACCGCGCTCGGCTTCGTGCCCGTGACCGTGCTGACGGCGATCATCGTGCCGATGACCGTCTCGCCGCACGGCGGCCCGGCCGAGCTGACCTGGCGCAATCCGCAGCTCGTCGGCGCGCTCGCCGCCGTGCTCGTGTCGGCGGCAACCCGCCGCCCGCTCGTGACGATCGCCGCGGGGCTCGCGGTGTTCTTCTTCTGGCAAGGGGTCGTGATCCCCCACTGGCTGCCCGCCTGAGCGGACGCTCTACCGCGCACGCTCAAGTTTCCGCCCGGCGCGCCGATATAGGGGATGAAGACCCGCCACCGGCCTCGGCGCGCACCGGTCAGTCGACGCTGCGCCCGCCCCGGTGCGCCGTGCCGGCCGTCGGCTTGCGCGGGCCGCCATCGAGACGATTCATGGGCCAGATCACCCTTTCCCTCAAGGACGACACGCTCGAGTCCCTGCGCAAGGACTACGACGCGTTCGTCCGCGTGTCGCTGAAACTCGACCCGCAGTTCGCGACACCGTCGTTCGAGGATTTCCTGCGCGCCAAGCTGCTCGACAACATGGTGCCGCTGACCGAACACGCGGTGCAGCGGATGCTGCAGGGCGGCCAGTACGCATGGGCCAAGCGCACGCTCGACAAGGAGTTTCCGGACGTCGTCGCGATCCTGATGCGACAGGCCGGCGAATTCGGCTTCGGCTTCGCGTCGCGCTCCGAATGGACCCCCGACGAACTCGCGAAAGCGTGCCGCGACTGGGCGAAGGCGATCGTCGCCGAAGCGCAGGGCGACCCGTCGCTGATCGACCCGCTCGCGTCGCAGATCAAGGGCGCGGCGCAGGACATCCAGGCGCTCGAGGAGCTGATGCAGACGCCTGCGTGGCGGCTCGCCGAATCGTTGCGCCAGCGCATCTACGAGGCCAAGCTCGCGTGCGAGATGAGCGTCGGCAGCACCGCGCGCGACAAGCTCGGCGAACTGCGCGGGCTGCTGCGGCTGGGCCTTGCGCACGGCTCGTTCCAGAAGCAGGAAGCGCAGCAGATCATGGAGTACCTGCGGCTGCTGAAGCCGGAGATCTTCGTCGAGGAACCGTACGACGTCTTCGCACGGCTCGCCGCGTGGCTGCGCAGCGTGTTCACGCCGGCCGCCGTGCGACCGTCGCAGGGACAACCGGGACAAGGGCAAGGACAGCGCCGGCCATGACCGCGCACCCATCCCGCTGACAGCATGAACCCATGAAAACGGCCCGGCTCGCATGAGGCGAACCGGGCCGTCGGACCGCTGGCGGCGCGACGCCCGGGGGGCGAGCGTCGCGCGGCGCCGGGCGTCGCTTACTGCGTGGCGCCCTGGGCCGATGCACCGCCTTGCGCGCCGACCGACGCGCCGCCTTCGGTCGCTTCGCCGGTTTTCGCCTTGGCGGCGCCGACATGGCCCTTGGCCGACTTCGCGGCATGCTTCGTGTGCTTCTTGGCCGAATGGACGGCCGACGACGCGGTATCCTTCGCGCCGTCGGCTGCCGCGCCGACCGCATCGGTTGCGCCGCCGACCGCGTTGCCCGACGCGTTCGCGCCGGCGCTGCCCTGTACGCCTGCGCCGACACCTGCAGCCGGTGCCTGCACGCCGGCACCGGCTGCACCCTGCGCCGCCGTCCCCGTCTGGGCAAATGCGGCCGAAGTAGCGAACGCCGTCAGCGCGGCACCGATCAGCATCGTACGAATCTTGGACATGGCAATTCTCCTCGAGAAGTTGTGAGCCCGGACCGCTGCGATGCGGTCCGTCGCGTCCCCGCCGCAACACGCAGCAGGTACGACAAAAGACCCCCGGCGCGCCCGGCCGGTTCTCGAATCTCTCAGACTGTTACCCACCGTTTCATTTGCTGACGAATCGCTCACAGTCCTTAACAACTGCGGGCCGTGGCGGCCCGCGCTCGCGCGTCGGCCCGCGGTGCCGTATGATGCGGAGCGTTTCCTCCCGCGCCTTGCGCACCTCCTTCGTCATGCCCAACCTGGATTTCACGCTGACCGGCGAATACGTCGAGCTGCACAACCTTCTCAAGATCACCGGCCTCGCGGACAGCGGCGGGAGCGCGAAAGTGATCGTCGCGTCCGGCGCGGTCAAAGTCGACGGCGCGGTCGAGCTGCGCAAGACCTGCAAGATCCGCGCGGGCCAGGTCGTGCTGCTCGGCGACACGCGCATCGCGGTGCGCGAGGCCTAGCACCCGCGGCGTTCCCCCTGTCCGCGACATGGCCATCGGCGCACGCGTTCGACACCGTACGAATAAAGCCGTAAGCTAGCCGTCTCTCAAAATAAATACATACAGCGCGGGCCCGCACCCGCGCGAGCGCCCATTCCATGTCGCATTCCGGTCTTACGCGGACGGCCGCCGCGCCGCCGTCGCTATCCAGTCACGCCGCCGATACCGCGCGCCTCGCCGCGCCACTCGCGATCGCGCAACTTTCCCAGATGGCGATGAGCGTCACCGACACGGTGCTGCTCGGTTCGCTCGGCCCCGATTCGCTCGCGGCGGGCGGGCTCGGCGCGAACTTCTTCTTCGTCATCGTCACGATCCTGCAGGGCGTGCTGTCGTCGGTCAGCGTGAGCGTCGCGCACGCGCGCGGCGCGCAGGCCGAGGACCGCGTGCCGCACATCTACTGGACGGGCTTCGCGCTGTCGGTGCTGCTCGCGATCCCGGCGATCGTTGCGCTGTCGCTGTCCGAACCGATCCTGCTGATGTTCCACGAGCCGCCGCTGCTCGCGCATCACGTCGGCGAATACACGGGCATCCTGCGCTACGCGGCGCTCGGCAGCCTGATCGGCGTAGGGCTGATGCGAGCATTCCTGCCGGCGATCGGCGCCGCGCGGCGGCTGCTGTGGGTGTCGATCGGCGGCGTCGGCGTCAACGGCGTGCTGAACTACGGGCTGATCCACGGCGCGTTCGGGCTGCCGCGCCTCGGTTTTCTCGGCTCGGCCGTCGCGACGACGATCACGATCTGGCTCACCGCGCTCGCCCTGATCTGGCTGCTGCACGGCCGGCGGCGCTTCCGCCATTTCGTGACCGCGTCGCGCCCGAAGCTGCCCACGATGGGCGAACTGATCGGCATCGGCTGGCCCGTCGCGATCACGTACGGGGTCGAATCGACGCTGTTCCTCGCCACCGGCCTCACGGTCGGCGTGCTGGGCGCGACGTCGCTTGCCGCGCACCAGATCGCGCTGAACGTCGCGTCGGTGTCGTTCATGGTGCCGCTCGCGATCGGCCAGGCCGCCAACGTGCGCGTCGGCTACTGGGTCGGCGCGGGTTCGCCCGTCGCCGCGCGGCACGCGGGCTTCGTCGCACTCGCGCTCGGCGTCGCGTTCATGTCGCTGTCGGGCGTCGTGATGATCGTCGCGCCGCATACGATCGTCGGCCTGTACCTGAATCTCGACGACCCGGCCAACGCGGCCACGGTGTCGCTCGCCGCCTCGCTGCTCGGCATCGCCGCGGTGTTCCAGATCGTCGACGGCATGCAGACCGTCGCGTCGGGCGCGCTGCGCGGCCTGAAGGACACGCGCATCCCGATGCTCGCGGCGACCTTCGGCTACTGGGGCATCGGCTTCCCGACCGGCTACTGGTTCGCGTTCCACGCGGGCCTCGGCGCACGCGGCCTGTGGTGGGGGCTCGCCGCCGGCCTCGCGAGCGTCGCCGCGCTGATGGCATGGCGCTTTCATTTGAAAACCGCGTCGCTCGTCGCGACGCGGCACTGAGCGCGACACGACGCGAAATCGCGACCGGCGCTATGCTTGTCGGCTGAACACCTCGAGACGCCGCGCGAGCGGCGCGACTGCCTCACGATACGCCTGATGCCGCGCGACGACGCGCGGCCTTTCCCCTTTCCAGGAGGAGTGCATCATGAACGAAGCAGTTCGGATGGAACGCGACACGTTCGGCGAAATCGCCGTGCCGGCCGACCGACTTTGGGGCGCGCAAACCGAGCGCTCGCTGCAGAATTTCCGGATCTCGACCGAGAAGCAGTCGCCCGAGCTGATCCACGCGCTGGCGATCGTCAAGCGCGCCGCGGCGGCCGTGAACCAGTCGCTCGGCGTGCTCGCCGACGACAAGGCGCGCGCGATCATCGACGCGGCCGACGAGATCATCGCCGGCAAGCATCCGCGCGAATTCCCGCTCGCGGTGTGGCAGACGGGCTCCGGCACGCAGACCAACATGAACCTCAACGAGGTAATCGCGAATCGCGCGAGCGAGCTGCTGGGCGGCGAGCGCGGCGAAGCGCGCAAGGTCCATCCGAACGACGACGTGAATCGCGGCCAGTCGTCGAACGACGTGTTCCCGACCGCGATGCACATCGCGGCCGCGTACGCGATCGTCAATCATCTGCTGCCGGCGCTGCGCACGCTGCGCGCGACGCTCGACGCGAAGTCGAAGGCGTTCGCCGACATCGTGAAGATCGGCCGCACCCACCTGCAGGACGCGACGCCGCTCACGCTCGGCCAGGAGTTTTCCGGCTACGTCGCGCAGCTCGACCAGGGCATCCGTCACGTCGAATCGGCGCTGCCGCACCTGTACGAGCTCGCGCTCGGCGGCACCGCGGTCGGCACCGGGCTGAACGCGCATCCGGAGTTCGCGGTGCGCGTCGCCGACGAGATCGGCCGGCTCGCGAAGCTGCCGTTCGTGACGGCGCCGAGCAAGTTCGAGGTGATGGCGGCCGCCGATGCGCTGGTCTTCGCGCACGGCGCGCTGAAAACGGTCGCGGCGGGCCTGATGAAGATCGCGAACGACGTGCGCTGGCTCGCGAGCGGGCCGCGCTGCGGGCTCGGCGAACTGTCGATTCCGGAAAACGAGCCGGGCAGCTCGATCATGCCGGGCAAGGTGAACCCGACGCAGTCGGAAGCCGTGACGATGCTGTGCTGCCAGGTGTTCGGCAATGACGTCGCGGTCAACGTCGGCGGCGCGAGCGGCAATTTCGAGCTGAACGTGTTCCGGCCGATGATCGCGCACAACGTGCTGCAGTCGGTGCGGCTGCTCGCCGACGGCGCGCAGAGCTTCAACGACCACTGCGCGGTGGGCATCGAACCGAACCGCGCGCGGATCGACCTGCTGCTGAACGAGTCGCTGATGCTCGTGACGGCGCTCAATCCGCACATCGGCTACGACAAGTCCGCGCAGATCGCGAAGAAGGCGCACAAGGAAGGCACGACGCTGAAGGCGGCCGCGCTGGCGCTCGGCTACCTGACCGAGGCGGAATTCGATGCGTGGGTGCGCCCCGAGCAGATGATCGGGACGCGCTAGGGGCAGGACGACGGGCGCGGCGCGTCGAGCGCGGCGCCCGCTGCGGTCAGACCGTGCCCTTCGCGACTTCTTCCGGTTTCATCTCGACGATCTTGTCGAGCGCGGCCCGTACGTCGGCCGCATATTTCGCGAGCACCTTCTGCTCGTCGGTCTCGGGCAGGAACGGCGGCACCGGCACCGGGTTGCCGTTCTCGTCGACCGCGACGAACACGACGAGGCAGTCGGTCGTCTGGCGCAGCACGCCGCCCTTCGGGTCCCCCGCGTGCACGGACACATGGATGTGCATGCTGGTGCGGCCCGTCGCCACGACGCGCGCCTTCAGCTCGACCAGGTTGCCGACCAGGATCGGACGCTGGAATCGGATGTTGCCGACACTGACCGTCACGCAATAGCGGCTCGACCAGACGGCCGCGCACGCATACGCGACCTCGTCGATCCACTTCATCAACGCGCCGCCGTGCACCTTGCCGCCGAAGTTCACGGACGAAGGCTCGGCGAGGAAGCGGAATACGGTTTCGGTACGGTCGAGGGCGGCCGGCACGGGGGACGGTTGGGGCATCGTTCTGGCTCCAGGCGGCAGGGGCGCTGTAATCGGGCCATTATACGTTGCAGTGCGGCAATGCGTCGCGGCCAGCGCCGCGTGGCGCGGCCGCGGCGGCGCCACCCGCGCCGCGCCCGCAGCGCCGCCGGTCAGCGGCGCACCGTGACGCCCTGGTCGATCGTCCCGTACATCTCGATACTGCCGCCCTGCCC
The DNA here is from genome assembly GCF_056856535.1 of Burkholderia sp. L-4. NCBI lineage: Bacteria > Pseudomonadati > Pseudomonadota > Betaproteobacteria > Burkholderiales > Burkholderiaceae > Burkholderia > Burkholderia sp. L-4. The sequence goes on along the minus strand of NZ_JBXEOX010000001.1, from coordinate 1,173,700 downwards.
ACCGGCGGCGCCCGCGCCGCCCTGCGCACAGGCCGCGCAGACGAGCGCGGCGGCCAACATGCAGAAAATCGTCTTCATCGTTGCATCGTGTCACATGCGGCGGCCCGCTGCCGCCGCGTCCGGCCCATTCTACGCGCGCCGCAACGGGCCGCAGCCAGGCTGCCGCGGGACGGCGCCGCCGCATCCGACATTTCATCCGGATACGAAACATCGAATGCGCACACCCACTACACTGCCCCTCATCCCGCTTGACGAGAGACGACGATGACCGATCAAGACGACCACCACTTTCCGGGCCTCAGCCGCATCGGCGCACTGATCGCCGACCCCGGCCGCGCCGCGATGCTGTGGGTGCTGATGGACGGCAGCGCGCGGCCGGCCGGTGAATTGACGATGATCGCGGGGCTGTCGCCGTCCGCGGCAAGCGCGCACCTCGCGCGGCTGACCGAAGGCGGCCTGCTCGCGCTCGACGTGCGCGGCCGGCACCGCTACTACCGCATCGCGTCGGCCGACATCGCGGCGTCGCTCGAGGCGCTCGCGAACGTCGCCCGCGCGGCTGCGCCGCACCGCCCGGTACCGGCGCCGTCGCGCACGGTACCGGCCGAACTGCGCTACGCGCGCACCTGCTACGACCACATGGCCGGCGAACTTGCGGTGCGCATTTTCGACGGGCTCACCGCGCGCGGCTGGCTGCTCGCGGACGGCGACGCGATCGAAGCCACCGAGCTCGGCACGCAGGCCCTCGGGCAATGGGGCATCGACGTCGCGCAGCAGCGCACGCGCCGGCGCCGCTTCGCATGCGGCTGCCTCGACTGGAGCGAGCGGCGCTCGCATCTGGGCGGCGCGCTCGGCGCGGCGCTGCTTGAAAGCTTCTGTGCGCACGGCTGGATCGAACGTTCCGCACGGCCGCGGGTGCTGCGCGTCACCGTGCCCGGCCAGCAGGTTTTCGACGCGTGGCTTACGTCCGCTTGACGCCCGCATTGCGGCTGCACGACAGCGGCACGCGACAGACAGGTTTTGTTACACCGCGTGCCATCCGACTTACAAAACACCGAGCATTGAAACAGGCCGAGCGGATATTGTGAACTCAACGGCACGAATCGACGCGCCGCGATAACGACGATGACGCTCACCATGGCCCCCCTGTTCACGCTCAAGCGAACCGCCCGCTATACGCTGCTCGCGTTCGCCGCGCTTGCGGCCCTGCCGCCCGCCTTCGCGCAATCGGCCGGCGCGCCGCCGTATTCGGCCGCGGCACGGCAACCGGGCGGCGACCCGCCCGGCCGCGTCGCGCGGCTCAACTACCTGTCGGGTGCCGTGACGACCGAACCGGCCGGCACCGATACGTGGTCGTATGCGGCCGTGAACCGGCCGCTGACGACCGGCGACCAGCTCTGGAACGACGCCGGCGCACGCTCGGAACTGCATATCGGCTCGACCGCGGTGCGGCTCGGCGATTCGACGAGCCTGTCGATCCTGAATCTCGACGACACGACGACGCAGTTGAAGGTCGGCCTCGGCACCGTATCGACGCATGTGCGCGATCTGCCCCGCGGCGGATCGTACGAAATCGACACGCCGAACCTCGCGCTCGGCATCACGGGCCCCGGCGACTATCGCGTCGATGTCGCGCCGAACGGCGCGAGCACGACCGTCACGATGCGCAGCGGCAGCGCGACCGTCTACGGCAGCAACGGGCAGTACCCGCTGTCGCCCGGGCAGCAGGTCGTGTTCACCGGCACCGACCTGCAGGTCGCACAGCAATCGGCGGCGCCGGGCCCCGACCCGCTCGACCAGTGGGCCGCCAGCCGCGACGCGGCCGAGGAGCGCTCGGTGTCGGCCCGCTATGTGTCCCGCGACATTCCCGGCTATCAGGATCTCGACGCGAACGGCACGTGGCGCGAAACCCCGAATTACGGCTCGGTCTGGGTGCCGAACGACACGCCGGCCGACTGGGCGCCGTATCACGACGGCCACTGGATCTGGCAGGCGCCGTGGGGCTGGACGTGGGTCGACGACGCACCGTGGGGCTTCGCGCCCTACCACTACGGCCGCTGGGCGTACGTGGACGACAGCTGGGCCTGGGTGCCCGGCCCGATGGTCGTCAGCCAGCCGCCGGTCTACGCGCCGGCGCTCGTCGCGTTCGTGGGCGGTGGCGGCGGTCCCGACTGGAGCGTCGCGCTCACGGTCGGCGGCGTCGCCGCGGCCGGCTGCGCATGGTTCGCGCTCGGCCCGGGCGAGCCGTGGCACCCGCGCTGGGGCGGCTGGAGCCCGCACTACTACGACCGCGTGAATCGCAATATCGTGGTGAACAACGTCAACGTGAACAAGACCGTGAACGTGACGAACATCACCAATATCACCAACATCAACAAGACGTACGTGAACTTCCGTGCGCCGCACGCGATCACGGCCGTGCCGGCCGCCGCGTTCGTGCATGGCCAGCCGGTCGCGCACTTCTCGCAACACGTCGATCCGCGGCAATGGCGCAATGCGCACGTCACGCCGGGCACACCCGGCATCGCGCCGGTGCGCCAGAGCTTTACCGGCGGGCTGCGCAATGCCGGCTACCGTCCGCCGGCGGCGATCGCGCAGCACCCCTACGTCGCGACGCGCAACCCCGCGGTGCCTGCCGCCTATCGAGACCAGGCAGCCGCGCATCTCGCGCAGCAAGGCGGGCGCGTGCCGGGCGCCGGCGCGCCGGTCGTGAAGACGAGCGTGCCGGCCGATTACAGGGCCCGCCCGGTCCGCGTGCCGGGTAATCCGAGCGGCGGTGCGTGGGCGATGCACAACGTGCAGCTCGTGAATCCGCACGGCCCCGTCGTGCAGCCGTCACGCGCGCCGCGCGAAGGCCAGCCGCCTGCCGTGCAAACCGGACGGCCGGGTACGCCCGGTGCGCCATTGCCGGGCGTGCCGACTGCCGGACGGCCGGCGAACGGCGAAATCCCCAATGGGCCGCATTTCGCCAACGGCGGCATGCCGCAGGCGCCCGGCAACGCGACGCCGCATCAGGCCTTCGGGCCCGGCAACGGCGTCCCGCACCCGCCGATCGCAAGCAACACGCCGTCGGGCATCGGCAACACGCATGCACCCGAGGCGCCGTCGCCGGCGTGGATGCAGCCGCACACGCCGATGGAACGCCAGCGCCCCGCCCCGCCGAGCGCCCTTCACGCGGCAGGCCAGAATGCACTGCCGCCCGTGCGCAGTGCGGCGGTGCCGCATCCGGAGGGCATACCGACACCGCAGGGCACGCAGCCCGGCGGCCGGAACGACGCGCCGCGCGCGTTGCCGCAACCGAGGGTCGACAACACGGCGCAGATTCCGCAGCCGCGTCCGCGCCCCGATTTCCCGACACCGGCCCGGCACGGGCAAGCGCAACCGGAACGGGCCGCTCCCACGCCGCAACCCCGCCCCGAATTCGCGCAACCGGCGCCGCAACGCGAAGTCGCGCCGCCGCGCGTGAACGAGTACCGTCCGCCGGCGCCAGCCGTACACGACATGCCGCGCCCGCAACCGCAGGCGCCGCGCATGGAGCCGCGACCCCAGCCCGCACCTCGAATGGAGCCGCGACCGCAGCCGGCACCCCGCATGGAACCGCGCCCGTCGATGCCCGCTCCCCGCATGGAACCGCGGCCGCAACCGGCACCGCACGTCGAGGCGCCGCGCCCGAGCAGCCCGCCGCCAGGCGCGCACGACGAGCGGCATCGCCAGTAAGTGCCGCAAACGTGAAACAAAAAAGCCCGACCGGTCTCAGCCGGTCGGGCCTTCTTTCTGCAGGGCGCGGATCGATGAAACCGCGCGCTCAGACCGCCATCGGCGCAGTCAGCGGCTCATGGTGGCGATAACCGACCAGCGAGAAATCGGACGGCTCGACCTGCTCGAGCCATTCGGGCGCATAAACGCCCGTCTTCGCGTAGTCGGGCACGCGCTCGGCAATCTCGAGCCGCGGGCTTTCGTAAGGCTCGCGCGTGAGCTGCCGCTGCAGCATGTCGAGCTGGTTCTCGTAGATGTGCGCGTCACCGATGAAATACGTGAACCAGCGCGGCGTGTAGCCCGTCAGGCGGCCGACGAGCGACAGCAGCGCGGCCCCTTCCGTCAGGTTGAACGGCGTGCCGAGGCCGACGTCGTTGCTGCGGATGTACAGGCACAGCGAGATCTCGCGCTTCGTCGCGTTCGGCAGGAACTGGTACAGCAGGTGGCACGCGGGCAGCGCGATCTGGTCGAGCACGGCCGGATTCCACGCGTGAAACAGAATGCGGCGGTCGGCCGGATTCTCCATGATCGTGTCCAGGCACTGGCGCAGCTGGTCGATCGCCTTGTACAGCAGCACCTTCGGCGCGCCGTCTTCGTCGAAACGCGTGACGATCCGGAAGCCGCGGCGCGTCGCGTCGGCGATCTGCGCGTCGGCGCCCGCGTCGAGCACCTTGTAGCCCGGCCACTGGCGCCATTGCACGCCGTACACGTCGCCGAGATCGTCGACGCCCTGACGGTACGGATTCGCGAGCCACTGCGCGTTCTCGTTCGCGTTCGCGTCCCACACCTTGCAGCCGAGCGCGCGGAACTCGGCCGCGCTGCGCGACGCGCGCAGGAAGCCGACCAGTTCGCCGATCGCCGACTTGAACGCGAGCTTCTTGGTCGTCACGGCCGGAAAGCCTTGCTGCAGGTCGAAGCGGAGCATCGCGCCCGGCATGCTGATGGTGCGGATCCCCGTGCGGTTCTCCTGCCAGGTGCCGGTATCGAGAATGGTACGAACGAGGTCGAGATACTGTTTCATGCGGGTTCCTTCGGCCGCGAGGGCGGCCGTACCCGCCAATTTTAGCAAGCGTGGTGAGGAAGCTCCGGCAACGGCGCCGAAAACCCTGCCAGCGTGTCGCCGCGATCGCGCATGCCGTGCGCGCACATCAGCCGGTAGAGCGTGACGCGCGACACGCCGAGTTCACGCGCGGCATCCGCGAAACGGCCGCGGTGGCGCAGCAGCGCCTGCTCGATCGCCTGCCGTTCGGCCGCTTCCCGCGCCTCCAGCAGCGACACGGGCGCGAGCGTCGCGAAGTCGTTCAACTCGAGATCGGCCGCGGTGATCATCCGGCCCTCCGACATCACGATCGCGCGGCGCACGCGATTGATCAGCTCGCGCACGTTGCCCGGCCACGAATAGCCGTACAGCGACGCGACCGCGTCCGGAGAGAAACCGCGCAGGCGGCGATGCGCATCGCCCTTGAAACGCTCGAGCATGTGGCGCGCGAGCACCTCGATGTCCTTGCCGCGCGCGCGCAGCGGCGGCTCCTCGATCTTCAGCACGCACAGGCGATGGAACAGGTCCTCGCGGAACCGCCCTTCGCGCAACGCGGCGTCCATGTCCACGTGCGTCGCGCAGATCACGCGCACATCGACGGGCACCGACACGTGCGCGCCGAGCCGCTCGATCTTGCCTTCCTGCAGGAAGCGCAACAGGCTTGCCTGGCTTTCCAGCGGCAGATCGCCGATCTCGTCGAGAAACAGCGTGCCGCCGTTGGCGGCCTCGACGCGGCCGATCTTGCGCTGGTTCGCCCCGGTGAATGCGCCGCGCTCATAGCCGAACAGTTCGGCCTGCAGCAGCGTCGACGGAATCGCGCCGCAATTGATCGCGATGAACGGTGCCTGCGCGCGCGACGAACGCTCGTGAATCGCGACCGCCGTCAGTTCCTTGCCGGTACCCGATTCGCCGGAGATGAACACCGGCGCATCGGTCGCCGCGACGCGGCGAATCGTCCTGAAGAGCCCGAGCATCGCATCGCAGGTCCCGACCATCTCGCCTTCGCTGCGCCCGGCGCCGACCGGCGGCGCAACGGGATCGGTCAGCGCGACCATGCCGTGCGCATGACCGACGGTCTCGACGATTCGCGACGTCTCGTACGGCATCGTCACATAATCGAAGCAGTAGTCGCGAATGAGGTGGCGCAGCGTGGCATCCTGCAACTGGCCGCGACGCGTCGCGGCGATCCAGCCGATGTGCTGGATGCTCAGGCAGGATTCGAGTTCGCGCAGGTCCGAGGGCTTGAAGCCCGGCGAAAAGTCGAGCAGGCCTGCGGTTGCCACGCCATGCTGCACGACACGCCGGACGTCGCGTACGGTCTCCGCGAGATCGACGCGCCAGCCGCACTCGTCGAAATGGCCGCGCAACGCGTCGTTCGGTTCGCGCGAATAGTAGATCACGTGCCGCTGATCGGCTCCCATATCCTCACCCCGTTCATCAACCGTCTAACGATTGCCGCGCACGTCAGAGTTCGTGCGAAAAGGATCGAATCGGGTCAGCCAGAGGCGGCTCGATTCGCCATGCCGATGCTCGGCAACGACAAAGCCTCGCATGATGGCGCTTATCTCGCGTCCAGTTATTTTTGGTCAAGACAGCTTAGTTATAGGCACCAAATACGACAAACGGATTTCGGCGCCGACGGCGATACGGCCCAATCGCACAGGAGGTCGATGCAGGTCAATCATCTGCACATAGCACATGCGCAGCAAGTTGTTCGTTCATCAACACACGGGCCGATTTTCATCCTTGAAGCGAATCGATTGAATCCGCAGTATTCCCGAGCCCCCTCGTTTCAGGCCTGAAACATTTTCAGGCGTTTTCGGCCACAATTCGCAACGCTTGAGCGCGAATCGCCGTAGCGACAACGGTCCCGGCACGGTGGCATGCATTTCGCTGAACCCGTAAACGATCGGAGACAGCGGCCATGCGCAAACATCTTTTACTTTCTTTCGTGCCGATGGCGCTCGCGCTCTCGGCCGCCGGCCCGCCTGCGCCGGCCCGCGCGGATGACATCGCAAAACCGGATCGCGCCATGCTGCCGGCCGAAAATGCGCCGAGCCTGCGGCACGGCAGCGGCTTCGGCATCGTGACCGTGTCCGCACCGCAACCGCTGCCGACCGGCAAGGCAACCGTCACGCTGTGGGACGAGATCCCGCCACCGCCCCCACTGCCGATGCCGCTTCCAGTATCGCAACCCGGTGACGTGCAGCACGCGATGGAAGGCAACGTTCAAGGCAACAAGCGTCAGTGAGCCTGCGCCGCCCCACTCAATGAGGATTCCGTATTGATTTGACGATTCGAGCCGGCCGACACCGATCCGCGCCGGTATCGCCGTTCCCGCGACACGGCAAGGTTTTGTGCTCCGTCCCCCGGCGGGCACTCTTTTTATTCGGTCCGTCGCCGCGACGCCATGCATCGAGCGTCGCGGCGCGCAGCACGCGAAAGGCGATGCGTGCCGCCGTTCCGGTAGAATCGGCGCCATTCCGGTTTTCCTCTTCCCCGACCTTCATGACGACGTTGACCCTGATCGTCGCGCGTGCCCGCAACGGCATCATCGGCCGCGACAACCAGTTGCCCTGGAAACTTCCCGAGGATCTCGCGTTCTTCAAGCGCACGACGATGGGCGCGCCGATCGTGATGGGCCGCAAGACCCACGAATCGATCGGCCGGCCGCTGCCGGGCCGCCGCAACATCGTCGTCACGCGCGATGCGGCGCGCCGTTTCGACGGTTGCGACACGGTCACGTCGCTCGCCGATGCGCTGGCGCTCGCCGCGCGCGACGGCGTACCCGAGGCATTCCTGATCGGCGGCGCGCAACTCTACGCGGAAGGGCTCACGCTCGCCGACAAGCTGGTCGTCACCGAGATCGACGCCGACTTCGACGGCGACGCGTCGTTCCCCGCGCCCGATCCCGCACATTGGCAGGAAGTGTCGCGCGATGCGCACCAGGCTGCCGCGCCGAACACGTTCGGTTATGCGTTCGTGGTCTACGAACGCAAGCGCGGCTGACGCGGTACGCGGCCGCACGCGATGAAAAAAGCCCGACCGGCTTGCCGCCGGTCGGGCTTTTTCGCTGGAGGGCGGGCGGCTGACGCCGCGCCTGGCTTACTGCCCCGCGATCGTCATCTGCTCGATCAGCACCGAGCCCGTTTCCTTCGTACCGCGCACGATCGAATCGGCACCGATCGCGACGATGTGCCGGAACATTTCCTGCAGCGTGCTCGCGACGGTGATTTCCTCGACCGGATACTGGATCACGCCGTTTTCCACCCAGAAACCCGCCGCGCCGCGCGAATAGTCGCCCGTCACGTAGTTCACGCCCTGCCCCATCAGCTCGGTCAGCAGCAGGCCCGTGCCGAGCTTCTTCAACATGGCTTCGAAGTCGTCGCCCGCCTGCGTGTTCGAGCTGCGCAGCGCGAGGTTGTGCGACCCGCCCGCGTTACCGGTGGTCTGCGTGCCGAGCTTGCGTGCCGAATAGGTCGACAGGAAGTAGCCCTCGACGACACCGTCCTTCACGACGCTGCGCGCGCGCGTGCGCACGCCTTCCTCGTCGAACGGCGCGCTGCCCATCGCGCGCGGCACGTGCGGATCCTCGACGACCTGAATGTGCGGCGCGAACACCGGCTTGCCGAGGCTGTCGACGAGGAACGACGTCTTGCGGTACAGCGCGCCGCCGCTCACGGCCTGCACGAACGCGCCGAGCAGGCCGGCCGCGAGCGGCGCCTCGAACAGCACGGGCACCTTGCGGGTGTCCAGGCGGCGCGCGCCCATCCGCGCGAGCGCACGCTCGGCCGCGTAGCGGCCGACCGCCTCGGGCGCCGCGAGATCGATCGCGCTGCGCTTCGACGAATACCAGTCGTCGCGCTGCATGTGACGGCCGCTGCCCGCGATCGGCGCGCAGGCGATGTAGTGGCGCGAGTACGGGTAGCCGGACAGGAAGCCGCGCGACGTCGCGAGCACGAACTGCGAATGCTGCGCCGACACGCTCGCGCCTTCCGAATTGCGGATCTGCGGGCTGACCGCGAAGGCGGCGTCTTCCGCGCGGCGGGCCAGTTCGACGGCGTCGTCGGCCGTCAGCGCCCACGGGTGGTAGAGATCGAGATCGCGCGGGTCGGTTTCGAGCAGTTCGGCCTCGGCGAGGCCGGCTGCCTCGTCCTCGGCCGTGAAGCGCGCGATGTTGTACGCGGCGGCGACGGTATCCTTGATCGCGGCCGGCGAGAAATCGGACGTGCTCGCGTTGCCGCGCTTCTTGCCGATGAACACCGTCACGCCGACCATCTTGTCGCGGTTGTGCTCGATCGTTTCGACTTCGCCGCGGCGCACCGATACCGACAGGCCGTCGCCTTCGGAGATTTCGGTCGCGGCGTCCGACGCGCCGAGCGCCTTCGCATGGCGAAGGATGTCCGACGCGATTTCCTTGAGCTGGTCCTGCGTGTGCGGGAAATAGCGCGCTTGTACGTCGAGATTGGCTGCCATCGTCTTGGTATCCGGTGGCGGGCGGGCGCCCGCATGGTCAAAATGTTGCGTATCCCGCGATCATAGCAAGGTCCGGGGCCGGACACAGACAAGCTTGGGGTGTCCGCGCCGCGATACAATGCCGCCCATGACACGCAAAACCCGAATCCAGCCGATCGAGCATGCCGTCGAAGACGACGACAACGGCTACGATCGCCCCAGCAAATCCCAGTTGAAGCGCGAGATGCACGAGTTGCAGGTGCTCGGCCAGGCGCTCGTCGACCTGCCGAAAGACGCACTGAAGCGCATGCCGATGCCCGAAAACCTCGCGGACGCCGTTCGCGAGGCACGCCGGATCACCGATCACGAAGGCAAGCGCCGCCAGCTCCAGTACGTCGGCCGCGTGATGCGCTCGCTGACCGACGACGAAACGGCCGCACTGCGCACCGCACTCGACGCGCAACGCGGCGTGAACAAGGCCGCGACGGCCCGCCTGCACTGGATCGAACGCACGCGCGACCAGTTGCTCGCCAGCGACGACGCGCTGACCGAATTCCTGCGCCAGCACCCGGAAGCCGATATCCAGGAAGGCCGCACGCTGATCCGCAACGCGCGCAAGGAAGCGCAGCAAGGCAAGCCGCCGCGCTATTTCCGCGAGCTGTTCCAGTGGATCAAGACCGCGAGCGGCTCGCCCGACGCGGGTGACGATGCGCCGGACGACACCGAAGACGACCATGACGACGAAGCGTAACCACCCGGACGAACTCGTCGTCGGCCTCGTGTCGATCAGCGACCGCGCGAGCACGGGCGTCTACGAGGACAAAGGCATTCCGGCGCTGCAGGAATGGCTCGGCGCCGCGCTCACGTCGCCGTGGCGCGCCGAAACGCGCCTGATCCAGGACGATGCGCCGACGATTTCCGCCACGCTCGCCGAGCTCGTCGACGTCGCGGGGTGCGACCTCGTGCTGACGACCGGCGGCACGGGCCCCGCGCGCCGTGACGTGACGCCCGAGGCCACGCTGGCCGTGGCGACGAAGGAAATGCCGGGATTCGGCGAACAGATGCGGCAGATCAGCCTGAATTTCGTGCCGACCGCGATCCTGTCGCGGCAGGTCGCGGTGATCCGCGAGACGGCCGACCATGCGGCGCTGATCATCAACCTGCCGGGCCAGCCGAAGTCGATCCGGGAAACGCTCGAAGGGCTGCGCGATACCGACGGCAAGTCGACCGTGCCCGGCATCTTCGCCGCGGTGCCCTACTGCATCGACCTGATCGGCGGCCCGTACATCGAGACCGACGCCGCGGTGGTCGCGGCGTTCCGGCCGAAAAGCGCGCGGCGGGCGCCGCGCTGACCGCGTGCCGGCCCGCTCAGGCGGCCGGCGCGGATTCGCCTGCCGGCGCCGATGCGGCCGGAATCAGGAAATGCTCGCGGTAGTACTTCAGCTCGTCGATCGACTCGTGGATGTCCGCGAGCGCCGTATGCATCGCACGCTTCTGGAAACCCTTGTAGATCGCGGGCTGCCAGCGGCGGCACAGCTCCTTGAGCGTGCTGACGTCGAGATTGCGGTAGTGGAAGAACCGCTCGAATTCCGGCATCCAGCGCGCCATGAAACGGCGGTCCTGGCAGATCGAGTTGCCGCACATCGGCGACTTGCCGGGCGACACGTACTGCGCAAGGAACGCCTGCAACTGCGCGGCGGCTTCCGCCTCGGTCACGGTCGACGCGCGCACGCGGTCGATCAGGCCCGAGCGCCCGTGCGTCGACTTGTTCCAGTCGTCCATCTTCGCGAGCGTCTCGTCGCTCTGGTGGATCGCGAACACGGGGCCTTCGACCGCGATGTCGAGCGTGGAATTGGTCACGACGACCGCGATCTCGATGATGCGGTCGTTATCCGGGTCGAGGCCCGTCATCTCCATGTCGAGCCAGACGAGGTTCAACTCGTTGCGCACGAGCGCGGGCTGGCTGGCGGAAGCGGCGGTATCGGTCATGAGTCATCCTGGAAAATGGCGGACGGCGCGCGGCGCCGCCCGGGCGGCCGGCATCGCATCAGCGGGGCCGGTCCGCAAGAACATATAATTCTCGCATAGAACCCTTTGGCGCCTTCGATGTCACCCTTTTCATTCACCCTGCTGTTCGCGATCGCCGTACTCGCGATGGTCGTCACCAAGCTGTGGCTCGCGTCGCGGCAGATCCGCTTCGTCGCGGCGCACCGCAACGGCGTGCCCGCGCAGTTCAGCGCGACCATCCCGCTGACCGCCCACCAGCGCGCGGCCGACTATACGGTCGAGCGCACCCGGCTGACGATGCTCGAGATCGTCGTCAGCGCGGCCGTGCTGGTCGGCCTCACGCTGCTCGGCGGCGTCGGCGCGCTCGATACGCTGCTGACCGGCTGGCTCGGCCGCGGCTACGGGCAGCAGGTCGCGCTCGTCGCCGCGGTGCTCGTGATCACGAGCGTGATCGACGTCCCGTTCGAGTACTACCGGCAGTTCGGGGTCGAGCAACGGTTCGGCTTCAACCGCATGACGAAACGGCTGTTCTTCACCGACATGCTGAAAAACGCGCTGCTCGGCGCCGCGCTCGGCCTGCCGCTGCTGTTCGTCGTGTTGTGGCTGATGAACCAGGCCGGCAGCCTGTGGTGGCTGTGGACCTGGATCGTCTGGGTCGCGTTCCAGATGCTCGTGCTGCTGATCTACCCGACCTTCATCGCGCCGATCTTCAACAAGTTCGAGCCGCTGAAGGACGACGCACTGCGCACGCGCATCGAGTCGCTGATGAAGCGCTGCGGTTTTGCGGCGAAGGGGCTGTTCGTGATGGACGGCAGCCGCCGCTCCGCGCACGGCAATGCGTACTTCACGGGCTTCGGCGCATCGAAGCGGATCGTGTTCTTCGATACGCTGCTCGCGCGCCTGTCCGGCCAGGAAATCGAGGCCGTGCTCGCGCACGAGCTCGGCCATTTCAAGCGCCGCCACGTGATGAAGCGGATGCTCGTGTCGTTCGTGCTGAGCCTCGTGCTGCTCGCGCTGCTCGGCTGGCTCGCGCAACGCACGTGGTTCTACACCGGGCTCGGCGTCACGCCGTCGCTCGACACCAGCAACGCGGGCGCCGCCCTCGTGCTGTTCTTCCTCGCGATCCCGGTATTCCTGTTCTTCGCGACGCCGTTCAGCAGCCTTACGTCGCGCAAGCACGAATTCGAGGCCGACGCGTTCGCGGCCAGCCAGACCGACGCGCAGGATCTCGTCAGCGCGCTCGTGAAGCTCTACGAGGACAACGCGTCGACGCTGACGCCCGACCCCGTCTACACGGCCTTCTACTACTCGCATCCGCCTGCGTCGCAGCGGATCGACCGCCTGCTGCAACACGCATGAGCCGCCCGACGTCCCGCAAGCCGGCCCCGCGCGCGTCGAACGCGCAACGGGTCGAAGGCCGCGTGATCGCCGCGCACGGGCGCCACTACATCGTCGCACCCGACGACGGCGGCCCGATGCTGCAGTGCTTCCCGCGCGGCAAGAAGAGCGACATCGCGGTCGGCGACCGCGTCGTGTACGAACTCGCATCGGCCGACCAGGGCGTGATCGTCGAGATCGGCGAACGGCGCAATCTGCTGTACCGCTCCGACCAGTTCAAGTCGAAGCTGTTCGCGGCCAACCTCGACCAGTTGCTGATCGTGCTCGCGACCGAGCCCTATTTCAGCGAGGACCTGCTCGGCCGCGCGTTGATCGCGGCCGAGGCGAACGAGCTGAAGCCGCTGGTCGTGCTGAACAAGATCGACGTCGAGGCCGCGCTGCCGGTCGCACGCGAGCGCCTCGCGCCGTACCGCGCGCTCGGCTACGACGTGCTCGAGCTGTCGGTGAAGGGCTCGCCCGACGACGCGCGCGCGCAGTTGATGCCGCACCTCGCCGGGCACTCGACGATCCTGCTCGGCCAGTCCGGGATGGGCAAGTCGACGCTCGTGAACCTGCTCGTCCCCGATGCCGAAGCCGCGACGCGCGAGATCTCGGCCGCGCTCAACAGCGGCCGCCACACGACGACGTTCACGCGCCTCTACCCGCTGGAAGGCGGCGGTGCACTGATCGATTCGCCGGGTTTCCAGGAATTCGGCCTCTACCACCTGACGGAAGGCCGCCTCGAGCGCGCGTTTCCGGAGTTCCGGCCGCTGCTCGCGGATTGCCGTTTCTATAATTGTCATCATCTGCACGAGCCCGGCTGCGCGATTCTCGAAGCCGTCGCCGACGGCCGTATCGCGCCGTCGCGGCATGCGCTGTACGCCCAGCTCGTGCACGAGGCGAGCCAGATCGTCCGCTGAGCGCGAGAGGCGCGCGGGGCCGGCCGGCACGCCCGGGCCGGCCTTCATCGACAGGAGCCGCGATGCGTTTCAAGGCACCCGATCTCGCGACCGCGCAACATTGGGCCAACGTGCTTCAGGTGGCCGGCGTCGGTTGCGAGCTGCATAACTGCTACGCGACTGGCGCGCTCGGCGGCCTGCCGGCCGATGCGTGCACGCCCGAGCTGTGGCTCGACGACGAACGCGACGGCGCCCTCGCGCGCCGGCTCCTCGATGCCGCCTCGCACGGCCCGTCGGCCGGCGCCGCGCCCTGGTTTTGCCGGCAGTGCGGCGAAGCGCTCGAGGCCCAGTTCACCGCGTGCTGGCAATGCGGCGCCGTGCGCGATCCGCGCGACGACTGACCCACAGCGACAAGGCCGGCATCGAGCCGGCCTTGTTCTTTCATCGGATCCCGCCGTGCGTCGTCACGACACCCAGACGGCGAGCGTCAGCATCAGCAGCAGGATCATCCACAGGATCACCGCACGCCAGACGAGGCCGACCGCCGATTGCAGCGTCCGCGGCGTGCAATCGTCTCCGACCGTCAACGGACCGCTGTCGCCGACCGCCAGCGCATCGAGGCTCGACGGCTCCGCGAGCGGCCCCGCGAGACGCGCGCCGAGCGCCCCGCTGCCGGCGGCGAGCAGCACGCCGTCGTTCGGGTCGGGCCACTGGCGCGTGTGATTGCGCCACGCGTAGATCGCATCCTCGAAATTGCCGACGATCGCGAAGCCGAGCGCGGTCAATCGCGCGGGAATCCAGTCGATCACGAAAAACGCGCGCTGCGCGAACGTCGAGAACGCGGCCGTGCGGTCGTCGCCCGGCGTCGACCAGCTGCGCGCGAGGTATTCGGAAATCCGGTACAGCACGGCGCCGGCCGGGCCGATCGGCAGCACATACCAGAAGAACACGCCGAACACGTGGCGATGCGACGCGACAACTGCATGAATCAGCGTATGGCGGACGATTTCGCCGACCGGCATGTCGACCGTGTCGATGCCCGTCCACTCACGGAGGATTTCGCGCGCACGCGGCACGTCGTCGTTGTTGAGCGCGAGGTGGATGTCGGTGAAGTAGTGGCTGAACTGGCGGAAGCCGAGCGTGAAATACACGACGACGACGTTCCACAGGAACGCGAGCACGAAGCTCACCTTGTACAGCAGGAAATAGATCAGCGCGACGATCAGCACCCACGGCAGCACGACCGCGAGCCAGGCGAGGATGCCGTGCTTCTGCTTGCCGGCGTCGAGGCCATGCGCAACGGTTTCCGCATGAAACTGGAACAGCGCAAACACCGGATTGCTCGGTGATAACGCGCGGACCTGTTCGATGATGAGGGCGAGGAGAACCGAAAAGAAAGTCATGCGTGGCGCCGTCTTCGGAGTTATGTCATTTTTTGCATAACGATAGCACAGCGCCAGCCCCGCATGGCTGCCGGCGCGGTCGCCCGGCGGCCGGCCGCGCGCGCCGGCCGGTGCATGCGCCTAGCCGGCGGCCAAGAAGCGGTAGAGATTGCGAAACATGCCGGCAGTTGCGCCCCAGATGAAGTAATGCCCGCCCGGTTCGCCATTCGGATAGGGCATCGCAAAAAAACGACGCTCGCCGCCTTCCCAGCGGAACACGCGGACCTGATGGTTCGCGGGATTCATCACGAACGCGAGCGGCACTTCGAAAATCTCGGCGACTTCGAACGTATCGGCCTGCACCGTGAACGGCGGATGCACGAGGCCGACCACCGGCGTCACGCAGAAGCCCGTGCCGGTCAGGTAGTCGGGTAGCGCACCGAGGATCTCGACCCGTTCGGCGGCCAGCCCGATCTCTTCCTTCGCCTCGCGCAACGCGGTGGCCGTTGCATCGCGATCGAACGTCTCGCGACGGCCGCCGGGGAAGCTGATCTGCCCGGCGTGGTCGTTCAGGTGGTCGGCACGCTGGGTCAACAGCACGGTCAGGCCCGACTCGCGGACGACGAGCGGCATGAGGACGGCCGCGCTGCGCGGATCGACGCCTTCCTGCAGCCTCGCCTCGCCGGGCTCGACGCTCCAGTCGAGCGTACGCGCGAAACGTTCGCGCAAGCCGGACGGCGTCATCAGCGGGGGATCGATGACAGGCAGGCCGGCACCGGTGCCTTCGACCGGCAGGACTTCGGGATCGATGATGGGGCGGCGATTCAATGGGGCTCTCGGGTTCGTGTCGTATCGAGCATATTGTCGCGCCAGAATGAAAAAAGCACCCGGGTGGGTGCTTTTTCCTTACAGCTCTTACTCTTGGGAAGCTGCTGCGGCGCGATCCTTCGACACCAGCTTTTCCTTGATACGAGCCGACTTGCCCGAACGCTCGCGCAGGTAGTACAGCTTCGCACGACGCACATCGCCGCGACGCTTCACGACGATGCTTGCCAGCAGCGGCGAGTACGTCTGGAACGTACGCTCGACGCCTTCGCCCGACGAGATCTTGCGGACGATGAAGTTCGAGTTCAGACCACGGTTGCGAATCGCGATCACGACGCCTTCGTAAGCCTGAACGCGCTTGCGGTTACCTTCAACCACGTTCACGTTCACGATCACCGTGTCGCCCGGGGCGAATTCGGGGATCGTCTTGCCGGCGAGCGCGCGCTCGATTTCTTCCTGCTCAAGTTTTGCGATCAGATTCATTACTGACTCCTTATGCCATCGTGTCGGCGTTGGTACCCGCCTGCTTCCAGGCCTGGCCCCGATAGAGGATGGATTCACATCAGGCACCGCACACGCATGCACGGCACCGCCAATTCCCGCTCGCGCAGCCGCCTCAGGAGGCGTCCTTCGCTTCGCGTGCGAGGTTCGCAAGCCACGCCTCGTCGGCCCGGCTCAGCAACTTCTCGCGGCGCGCCCGGACGATCAGGTCCGGCCGCTTCCGCCACGTATTCCGCAATGCTTCCTGCCGCCGCCACCGCTCGATCTCGGCATGATGCCCGCCGAGCAGCACGTCCGGCACGCGCACGCCTTGGTATTCCTCGGGGCGCGTGTAGTGCGGGCAATCGAGCAGGCCGTCGGCGAAACTGTCCTGCACGGCCGACAGCGAATCGTTCAGCACGCCGGGCAGCAGCCGCACGACGGCATCCATCATCGCCATCGCCGGCAGTTCGCCGCCCGACAGGACGAAATCGCCGAGGCTGATTTCCTCGTCGACGCACCGGTCGAGCAGACGCTGGTCGATCGCTTCGTAGCGGCCGCACAGCACGACGACACCGGGCTCCTGCGCCATCCGCACGGCACGCTCATGCGTGAGCGGCGCGCCCTGCGGCGACATCATCACGACACGCGTGCTCGCGATGCCCTGCTCCGCCTGCGCCGCTTTCGCGGCGTCAATGGCGGCTTCGAGCGGCTTCGCCAACATCACCATGCCCGGACCGCCGCCGTACGGACGATCATCGACCGTGCGGTAGTTGTCCGTCGTGAAATCACGCGGGTTCCAGGTGCGCAGCCCGAAGCGCCCCTGCTTGACGGCCCGGCTGGTGATGCCCCAGTCGGTCAGTGCACGGAACATCTCGGGAAAGAGCGTGACGACGTCGAACTGCACCGCGCTCTCGGTTACCTGGTTCATTTCAGTAATCGGCTTCCCAGTCGACGACGATCCGACGCGCCGCCTGATCCACCGTTTTGACGTATACGCCGACAAACGGGATCAACCGTTCGTCGGTGGTCGGCTGACCGTCTTTGCCGGTCGCCGGATACTCGACACGCATGATCGAATGCACGCCGTTGTCGATCATCCCGCTCACCTTCCCGAGCGCCACCGATTGCTCGTTGACGACATCGAGACCGATCAGGTCGACCCAATAGAATTCGTCCGCGGCCAGTGCCGGGAAATCTTCCCGGCGCACGAACACGCGAAAGCCGCGCATCGCGAGTGCGGCATCGCGGTCGCTGACGCCCGCGGGTTGCGCAACGACGGTGTCGCTGTGCGTCTTCGACTGCATGATGCGGACCGAAAGCCGCTCCGCACCGCGCTCCAGCCACCAGCGACGCGCGTTGAGCAATGCATCGCCGCCGCGACCGGCGTCGGCATGCGTCGCCACCTTGACCCAGCCCTTCAGGCCGTAGGCGTCGACTACCGCCCCGACCTCGACTGCGTCGTCGGGCCAGGCTTGCGTCGCTTCGAGACCACCTTGCTCGGCAGCCTCACCGGCGCTCGCGACAGCGTCGCGCTCGACCGGCTTGCGGACGAACGCGCCGAATGACGCACGCCCGCGCCTTGCATTACCGGAATCGTGACCCGCCATCAATGCACCTCACAGCCGGCACGACCGGCACACCGTGCCATGTTAGGCAGCCGGTTGCGCCTTTTGCGCTTCCTTCACGAGACGCTGGACGGTCGGCGACAGTTGCGCGCCAACGCCTTGCCAGTACGTCAGGCGATCCTGAGCGATACGCAGCGATTCGCCCTTCGTGGCGACCGGGTTGTAGAAGCCGACGCGCTCGATGAAGCGGCCGTCACGACGGTTGCGCGAATCGGTAGCGACGATGTTGTAGAACGGGCGCTTCTTCGAGCCGCCACGAGCCAGACGGATGATAACCATATGATGTCCTTCGGAAAACCGGGTTCGAAACTACTGAAACACGCGATTATAGCCGGAAACCAGAGGTACAACAAACACTTACGCGCAAAATTCCGCGGGCGGCCTGTCGGGCGGGCATACAATCGTCGTGTCCAGGACGTTTCCCGCCGTCATGCCGCCCCTTCCCGCTGCCTCGACGCGCCGCGCGCAGAACCGTTTCACGGCGCTGCTCGCCGGCCTTGCCAGCCTCGCGTCCGCACCGGCGTTTGCCGCGCCGTTGCCGGTGAGTGAACTCGTCGTCCCGCCCGGCTTCCACGTGGAAATCCTGACCGACACGGTACCGGCCGCGCGCGAAATGGCCTGGTCGCCCCGCGGCATCCTGTATGTCGGCACACGCGAAGGCCGCGTGCACGCGTTCGCGATGCCCGAGGGCCGGATCACCGCGCACTACGTGATCGCCTCCGGGCTCGACATGCCCGTCGGCGTCGCCTACCGCGATGGCGCCCTCTATATATCCGCCGTATCGCGGATCCTGCGCGTCGATCATGTCGACGATCGGCTCGCCCGACCGCCCGCCCCCGTCGTCGTGACCGATGCGCTACCGACGGAACATCATCACGGCTGGAAATTCATCGCGTTCGGCCCCGACGGCAAGCTGTACGTGCCGACCGGCGCACCGTGCAATGCCTGCCTCGCCGATCGCAGCCGCTACGCGATCATCGCGCGCATGAAGGCGGACGGCAGCGAACGCGAGGTGGTCGCGCGCGGTGTACGCAATACGGTCGGCTTCGCATGGCATCCCGATTCGGGCGAGCTGTGGTTTACCGACAACGGGCGCGACCTGATGGGCGACGACGTACCCGATGACAAGCTGAATCGCGCCCCGCGCGCCGGACTCGACTTCGGCTTTCCTTATTGCCATGGCGGCGATACGCCCGACCCCGAATTCGGCAGCGCCGGCGTGTGCCGCCGCTACGCGCCGCCCGTCCTGAAACTCGGCGCGCATGTCGCCGCGCTCGGCATGCGCTTCTATACCGGGCCGATGTTTCCGGCGTCGTATCGCAATAACGTGTTCATCGCCGAACACGGGTCGTGGAACCGCAGCACGAAGGTCGGCTACCGCGTGATGCGCGTGATCGTGTCGGCGGACGGCAGCCACGCGCAGCAGATGCCGTTCGTCACGGGCTGGCTGCGCCCCGACGGCACGGTATGGGGACGCCCGGCCGACGTGCTGCCGCTGCCGGACGGCTCGCTGCTCGTCAGCGACGATTACGCCGGCGCCATCTACCGCGTGACCTATGCGGCACCTTGACGCAGGCAAGGGGTGACCGGGCCCGACCGGGCATCGTAGAATGCGTGCCGGGCCGCGCGCCCGCGCCGGCCCGCCGGCCGCCCATGCCAACGACCATCCGCCGCCATCCATGTCCAGCAGCACCGCACCGTCCCGCCGCTTCCGCTCCAAGACGCTCACTGCCGCCCTCGCGTTCCTGTTCGGTTCGCTCGGCGCGCACCGCTTCTATCTGTATGGCTTGCGCGACGTGTACGGCTGGGCGCACCTGCTTGCGACGATCGTCGGCATCCCGGGCTTCCTTTTGCTTGCGGCGACCCAACGCACTGCCGGCCTCGGCTGGTGGCTCGCGATACCCGGCGCGATCTCGCTGCTGGCGGCATTCCTCGCCGCACTCGTCTACGGGCTGCGCCCTGACGAAAAATGGGATGCGCAATTCAACGCGGACACCGGCAAGCACAGCAAGTCGGGCTGGACCGTGATCTTCGTCGTGATCTTCTCGCTGCTGATCGGCGCGTTCCTGCTGATGACCGCACTCGCGCTGTCGTTCCAGACGTATTTCGAATCGCAGGTCGAAGCCGCGAAGCAGATTTCGCAGTAAGCACGACGGACGCGGCGCCGAGGGCCCTCGCCCGGTGCCGGCACGCGGCGGCCTTGCTCGCGTATCAGAACAGATTCAACTGCATGTCGTCGCGTGGCTTCGCACCGGCCGAACGTCCGGCAACACGCGGCACCGGCGCGACCGCGGCCGGCGCACCGCGGAACTGCGACAGATCGAGAATGCCGTTCGTGCGCTCGTTCAACCCGAGCCGCTTGACGGCCTGGCGAAAGCGCTGCCGCAACAGGTCCGCCCAGATCCCCTCGCCCTTCATCCGCTTCGAGAAATCCGCGTCGTAGTCCTTGCCGCCGCGCATGTCGCGCACGCGGTTCATCACGCGTTCCGCGCGGTCGGGGAAATGCGCGGCGAGCCAGTTCTTGAACAGCGGCGCGACCTCCCACGGCAGCCGCAGGATGATGTAGCTTGCGTGCGTCGCGCCGGCTTCCGCGCACGCCTCGAGCACGCGCTCCATGTCGGGCTCGGACACGAACGGAATCACCGGCGCAATGCTCACGCCGACCGGCACGCCCGCGTCGCGCAGCGCGCGGATCGTGCGCAGCCGTCGCGCCGGCGTGGCCGCGCGGGGCTCGAGCGTACGAGCGAGATCGGCATCGAGTGTCGTGATCGTGACCGCCGCCATCACCTGCCCGCGCTCGGCCATCGGTGCGAGCAGGTCGAGATCGCGCTCGATCAGCGACGATTTCGTGATCGCCGCGAACGGCAACCCGCGATCGTGCATCACCTGGATCACGCTGCGCGTGATGCGCAGGTCGCGCTCGACCGGCTGGTACGCGTCGGTGTTGACGCCGAGCGCGATCGGCTCCGGCACGTAGCGCTTGCGCGAAATCTCGCGCTCGAGCAGCTCGGCCGCGTTGACCTTCGCGTAGATGCGGCTTTCGAAATCGAGCCCCGGCGACAGGCCGAGATAGCTGTGCGTCGGCCGCGCGAAGCAGTAGATGCAACCGTGCTCGCAGCCGCGATACGGGTTGAGCGATACGCTGAACGGAATATCGGGCGACTGGTTGTGCGTCAGGATGCTTTTCGCACGCTCCTCGAACACCTGCGTGCGCAGCGGCGCGGGGAAGTCGGCATCGTCCGACTCGTGCGTCCAGCCGTCGTCGACCGCTTCGCGCTGCGCGATTTCATACCGCCCCTGCAGGTTGTCGACCGCACCGCGCCCCTTGCGGGGCACGGGCGGCGCTACCGGAAATTCGTTGTCGGACCGATCGTCCATATGCCCACCCCTTCGCCTGCGCCCAATACTGTACATTTATACAGTATTGGGCGCAGCATGCCAAGGGCGGGATAAGGGGCTCGACAACAGGCTGCCGACGCGTCACTCGCCGACGGCAATCGTCAGCGTTTCCTTGATTTCCTCCATCACGACATAGCTCTTCGACTGCACCGCGCCGGGCAGTTGCAGCAGGATGTCGCCGAGCAGCTTCCGGTAGTCGGCCATCTCGCCGATCCGCGCCTTGATCAGGTAGTCGAAATCGCCGGAAACCAGATGGCATTCGAGCACCTCGTCGATCTTCATCACTTCCCGGCGGAATTGCTCGAACATGTTGCCGCCCTTGTGGCCAAGCGTGATCTCGACGAACACCAGCAGCGCGGCCCCCAGCTGACCTGGGTCGACCCGCGCGTGATAGCCGGTGATCACGCCGTCGCGCTCCATGCGACGCACGCGCTCGATGCACGGCGTGACGGTCAGTCCGACCTGTTCCGCGAGGTCTTTCATCGCCATCCGGCCGTCGTCCTGGAGCAGTTTCAGGATGCGCCGGTCGAGCTTGTCGAGCGAGCGTACGGGCTGACGTTGCGTTCTCATTTGTTTATGCTGAAAACCTGAAAAATACGATAACAAAACCTACACATTCGACAATACCATAGCGCAAAAAACTAGATCAGCTAGAGGTTACACGGAGCCGCACACGCGCCCGGCCTCGATCTGGTCCCTTCCATCTGGAGCAGCTATGCGAGTCGTCATTCTGGGCAGTGGTGTAGTGGGCGTGGCAAGCGCGTATTACCTTGCGCGCGCCGGCCATGAAGTCACCGTGATCGACCGGGAAGCCGGCCCGGCGCTCGAGACGAGCTTCGCGAACGCAGGCCAGATCTCGCCCGGTTATGCCGCACCGTGGGCCGCGCCCGGCGTGCCGCTGAAAGCCGTCAAGTGGATGTTCGAAAAGCATGCGCCGCTCGCGATCCGCCTCGACGGCACGCGCTTCCAGCTCCAGTGGATGTACCAGATGCTGCGCAACTGCACGGCCGAGCGCTATGCGGTCAACAAGGGCCGCATGGTCCGCCTCGCCGAATACAGCCGCGACTGCCTGCAGGCGCTGCGCGCCGATACGGGCATCGAGTACGAAGGCCGCACGGGCGGCACGCTGCAACTGTTCCGCACGCAGCAGCAACTCGACGGCGCGGCGAAGGACATCGCGGTGCTGCGGGAAGCGAACGTGCCGTTCGAACTGCTGTCGCCGGCCGAACTGAAGAATGCCGAACCGGCGCTTGCCGCCGTCTCGCACAAGCTGACGGGCGGCCTGCGCCTGCCGGGCGACGAAACGGGCGATTGCCAGCTGTTCACGACGCGCCTGGCCGCGCTCGCCGAATCGCTCGGCGTCAAGTTCCGCTACAACACGCCGATCGATGCGCTCGCGATCGCGGGCGGCAAGATCGCCGGCGTGCAGTGCGGCAGCGAGACGGTGCGCGCGGACGCGTACGTCGTCGCGCTCGGCTCGTACTCGACGAACTTCATCTCGAACCTGATGAAGATCCCGGTCTATCCGCTGAAGGGCTATTCGATCACCGCGCCGATCGTCAACGAAGCGGCCGCTCCGGTGTCGACCGTGCTCGACGAAACCTACAAGATCGCGATCACGCGTTTCGACCAGCGCATCCGTGTCGGCGGCATGGCGGAAATCGTCGGCTTCGACAAGAAGCTGCGCGCCGCGCGCCGCGAAACGCTCGAGATGTGCGTCAACGACCTGTTCCCGGGCGGCGGCGACACGTCGAAGGCCACGTTCTGGACGGGCCTGCGCCCGATGACGCCGGACGGCACGCCGATCGTCGGCCGCACGCCGGTGTCGAACCTGTTCCTGAACACCGGCCACGGCACGCTCGGCTGGACGATGTCGTGCGGCTCGGGCCAACTGCTCGCCGACCTGATCTCGGGCAAAATGCCCGCGATCCAGGCCGACGACCTGTCGGTGCATCGCTACCTGAAGGACGTGGCCGGCCAGACGCGCCCGGCCTACGCCTGAGCCGCGACGGCCCGCAACACGGGCCGGCCGGCGGCAAAAGGAAAGGCGCCCTCGGGCGCCTTTTTCGTTGCGTCGACGGCGTTGCTCGCGGTCAGAACTGGTCTTCCGTCAACGCGAGCACGCTCTCGTTGCCCTTCGCGCCGACGATCGACGCCTCGAGCGCACCGGCCTGCACGAGAATGTGTTCCGCATAACATTGCGCGATCGCGATCTTCGCATCGAAAAACGCCGGGTCGCTCGCGCGGTTCGCCTGCGCCGCCACCAGCGCGCGCGCCATCTGCCACCCGCACAGCACCACGCCCGCCAGCTTCAGGTACGGCACGCTCCCCGCGAACACCGCGTTCGGGTCCTGCTTCACGTTCGCCACCACGTAATCCACCGCCGATGCCAGCGCGCGGGCACCTTTCTCCAGCTGTACCTTCATCGACGCGGCCGCCGCACCGTCCAGCTTGCCCAGCGCCGCCACCGTGGCGTCGATCTCCGCGAGCAGCCCCTTCGCCACCGCGCCCCCGTCGCGCATCGTCTTGCGGCCCACCAGGTCGTTCGCCTGGATCGCCGTCGTCCCTTCGTAGATCGCCAGGATCCGCGCATCGCGGTAGTACTGCGCCGCGCCCGTCTCCTCGATGAAGCCCATCCCGCCGTGCACCTGCACGCCCAGGCTCGCCACGTCGTTCACCATCTCCGTGCTCCAGCCCTTCACCACCGGCACCAGATACTCGTAGATCGCCTGATGACGCGCCCGCGTCGCCTCGTCCGCATGGCGATGGGCCATGTCGCTGTGCGACGCCGCCACGTACGCCAGCGCCCGCGCGCCTTCGGTCAGCGCGCGCATCGTGCCGAGCATCCGCCGCACGTCCGGGTGATGGATGATCGTCACCGACTGCCTGGCCGAGCCGTCCACCGGGCGGCTCTGCACGCGCTCCTTCGCGAATGCCGCCGCCTTCTGGTACGCGCGGTCCGCCACGCCGATCCCCTGCATCCCGACGCCGAAGCGCGCCGCGTTCATCATGATGAACATGTATTCGAGGCCGCGGTTCTCCTCGCCCACGAGGTAACCGATCGCCCCGCCGTGATCGCCGTACTGCAGCACCGCCGTCGGGCTCGCCTTGATCCCGAGCTTGTGCTCGATCGACACGCAGTGCACGTCGTTGCGCGCGCCCAGCGACCCGTCCGCGTTGACCATGAACTTCGGCACGATGAACAGCGAGATGCCCTTCACGCCTTCCGGCGCGTTCGGCGTGCGCGCCAGCACCAGGTGGACGATGTTGTCCGCCATGTCGTGCTCGCCCCACGTGATGAAGATCTTCGTGCCGAACACCTTGTACGTGCCGTCGCCCTGCGGCTCGGCGCGCGAGCGCACCAGCGCGAGGTCGGAACCCGCCTGCGGCTCGGTCAGGTTCATCGTGCCGGTCCATTCGCCGGAGATCAGCTTCGGCACGTAGCGCTGCTTCTGCTCGTCGGTGCCGGCCGTCAGCAGCGCCTCGATCGCGCCGTCGGTGAGCAGCGGACACAGCGCGAACGACAGGTTCGCGGCGTTCAGCATCTCGATGCACGGCGTCGCGATCAGCTTCGGCAGCCCCTGGCCATCGTACTCGGCCGGATGCTGCAGCCCCTGCCAGCCGCCTTCGACGAACTGGCGGAACGCGTCGCCGAAGCCGGGCGTCGCGCCCACCACACCGTCCTTCCAGCTGCTCGGGTGGCGGTCGCCCTCGACGTTCAGCGGCGCCAGCACCTCGCCGCAGAACTTCGCGGACTCCTCGAGCACGGCCTGCGCCGTGTCGTAACCGGCATCCTCGAAACCCGGCAACTGCGCGACGGCGTCGATGCCCGCGAGTTCCTTCAGCACGAACAGCATGTCCTTGACGGGGGCGACATAACTCATGGCGCGTCTCCTCTTCTCTCTTTTGTCGATGGCGTAAAAAAAGGGGCGCTCGGCGCGCCCCTTTTCCCGTGTGCTTAACGCTGAAGCGTCAGGCCGCGTCAGCCGAGCTCGCTCACGAGCTCCGGCACCAGCGAGAACAGATCGCCGACGAGGCCGTAGTCGGCCACGCTGAAGATCGGCGCTTCCGGATCCTTGTTGATCGCGACGATCACCTTCGAATCCTTCATGCCGGCCAGATGCTGGATCGCACCCGAGATGCCGACCGCGATGTACAGCTGCGGGGCGACGATCTTGCCGGTCTGGCCGACCTGGTAGTCGTTCGGCACGTAGCCGGCGTCGACTGCCGCGCGCGATGCGCCCAGTGCCGCCGACAGCTTGTCGGCCAGCGGTTCCAGCACCTTCGTGTAGTTCTCGCCGCTGCCCAGACCGCGGCCGCCCGACACGATGATGCTCGCCGACGTCAGCTCCGGACGGTCCAGCTTCGTCACTTCACGGCTCACGAACTGCGACTTGCCGGCATCCGCCGCCGCTTCGATCTTCTCGACCGCTGCGCTGCCGCCTTCCGCTGCCACCGGATCGAAACCCGTCGCACGCACCGTGATGACCTTGATCGGGTCGCTCGACTGCACCGTCGCGATCGCGTTGCCCGCGTAGATCGGGCGCTCGAACGTGTCGGCACTGTCGACCGCCGTGATGTCCGAGATCTGCGCGACGTCCAGCTTCGCGGCGATACGCGGCGCGATGTTCTTGCCGTACGCGGTGGCCGGCGCGAGGATGTGCGAGTAGTCCTTCGCGATGTTCAGCGCGGTTGCCTCGACGTTTTCCGCCAGGCCCGCGGCCAGTTGCGGCGCGTCGGCCAGCAGCACCTTGGACACGCCTGCGATCTTTGCTGCCGCGTCAGCCGCTGCTTGTGCATTGTGGCCCGCGACCAGCACGTGGATGTCACCGCCGATCTTCGCTGCCGCCGCCACCGTGTTCAGCGTCGCGGCCTTGATCGACGCGTTGTCGTGTTCTGCAATCACCAGAATCGTCATTTCTTTCCGCTCCCTCTTACAGCACCTTGGCTTCGGTCTTCAGCTTCTCGACCAGCGTCTTCACGTCCGGCACCTTCACGCCGGCCGCGCGCTTCGGCGGCTCGACCACCTTCAGCGTCTTCAGACGCGGCGCGACGTCCACACCGAGGTCTTCCGGCTTCACGGTTTCCAGCGGCTTCTTCTTCGCCTTCATGATGTTCGGCAGCGTCACGTAACGCGGCTCGTTCAGGCGCAGGTCGGTCGTCACGACCGCCGGCAGCGTCAGCGACAGCGTTTCCGCGCCGCCGTCGACTTCGCGTGCGACGGTTGCCTTGCCGTCCGCGATCGTGACCTTCGACGCGAACGTCGCTTGCGGCAGGCCGGCCAGCGCGGCCAGCATCTGGCCCGTCTGGTTCGAATCGTCGTCGATCGCCTGCTTGCCGAGGATCACCAGCTGCGGCTGCTCCTTGTCGACCAGCGCCTTCAGGATCTTCGCGACGGCCAGCGGCTCGACGCTGTCGTTCGATTCGACGAGGATCGCGCGATCCGCGCCGATCGCCAGCGCCGTGCGCAGCGTTTCCTGCGCTTGCGTCACGCCCACCGACACCGCGATCACTTCGGTCGCGACGCCCGCTTCCTTCAGGCGCACGGCTTCTTCAACGGCGATTTCGTCGAACGGGTTCATCGACATCTTCACGTTCGCGATGTCGACGCCCGTGTTGTCCGACTTCACGCGGACCTTCACGTTGTAATCGACCACTCTTTTCACTGGCACCAGGATTTTCATGCACACGCTCCAAAGTTACGAATACGACCAGAGGCCATTCTATAGCGAGGCCTCATGACTGCGCGGCCAAGCGGACCCATCCATCGTGGCTGTCGAGGATACCGCTTCTTGGCGACGCGCCAATGATAGCGAACGGTCGTTCTATTTTAAAAGAGAAAAAACCCGGACGCAAAGCCCGGGTTTTCGATCATCGACTCTAATCCCGCCGGGCGTCCGTCCTCTGCCCGTCACCAGGCGGCGATGACCGCCCCGCCGAACTTGCCCTCGATGAATTGCTTCACGTCGGCCGAATGATAGGCCGCGATCAGTTTCGCGACCCACGGCTTGTTCCGGTCCGCGTCGCGAATCGCGAGAATGTTTGCGTAAGGGCCGTTCGGGCCCTCGATCGCGATCGCATCCTGATTCGGTTTCAACCCCGCTTCCATCGCGTAGTTGGTGTTGATCGCGGCCGCGTCGACGTCGCCGAGCGAGCGCGGAATCTGCGCCGCATCGAGCTCGACGATCTTCAGCTTGCGCGGATTGTCGACGATGTCGAGCGGCGTCGCCTTCAGCCCCGCATCCGCACGCAGCTTCAGCAGCCCCTGCTTCTGCAGCAACAGCAGCGCGCGGCCGCCGTTGGTCGGGTCGTTCGGCACCGCGACGCGCGCGCCCGGCTTCAGTTCGGCCAGCGATTTCACGCGCTTCGAATAGATGCCCATCGGAAACGTCACGGTATCCGCGACCTTGATCAGCTTGTAGCCGCGATCCTTCACCTGCGCCTGCAGATACGGATCGTGCTGGTAGCTGTTCGCGTCGAGGTCGCCCGACGCGAGCGCGGCGTTCGGCTGCACGTAATCGGAGAATTCGACGATACGGATATCGAGGCCGCTCTTCGCCGCGACCTTCTTCACCACTTCCATGATCTGCGCGTGCGGTCCGCCCGTCACGCCCACCTTGATGGTTTCGGCCTGCGCGTGCGCGCCCGCGAACAGTGCGGCCGCACCCAGTGCCGCCGCGAACTTCAGCATGAAACGTCGTTGCATCGTGTCCCCCTTACGGACCGGTTTGATCTTATTTGTGGCTCAGCCGGCGCACGAGCCAGTCGCCGAACGACTGGACGATCTGCACGAACACGATCAGGATCGCGACGACCGTCCACATCACTTCCGGCAGATAGCGCTGGTACCCGTAGCGGATCCCGAGATCGCCGAGCCCGCCGCCGCCGATGGCACCCGCCATCGCCGAGTAACCGACCAGCGACACGAACGTGATCGTCAGACCCGCGACGACGCCCGGCAGCGATTCGGGCAACAGCACCTTGAAGACGATCTGCGACGTGGTCGCGCCCATCGATTGCGCGGCCTCGATCAGCCCGCGGTCGACTTCGCGCAACGCCGTCTCGACGAGACGCGCGATGAACGGCGCGGCCGCGAGCGTCAGCGGCACGACCGCCGCGGCCGTGCCGATCGACGAACCCGTGACGAGACGCGTGAACGGAATCACCGCGACCAGCAGGATGATGAACGGCGTCGAGCGGACGGCATTCACGATGCCGCCGAGCACGCGGTTCACCGCGAGGTTCTGCAGCACGCCCTGGCGATCGGTCAGGTAGAGCAGCACGCCGAGCGGCAGGCCGACGAGCGCGCCGACCGCTCCGGAGATGCCGACCATGATCAGCGTCTCCCAGAACGACTGCACGAACATATCGAACATCTCACTCAACATACGAAAGCTCCTCTACCACCACACCTTGCTCGCGCAGGAACGCGAGCGCCTGCCCGACCTTGCCCGGCTCGCCGCCCGCGAGCACCGCGAGCGAACCGAATGCCTGCCCCTGGATCTCGTCGATCTGGCCGTGCAGGATGTTGAAATCGAGTTCGTACCGGCGGATCGTCTCCGACAGGATCGGCTGGTCGACCCCCGAGCCCGTGAACGCGAGCCGCAGCAGGTGCCCGCTGCCCGTCTTCAGCCGCTCGGCCACGCGTGCCTTCAGCGCGGGCGGGAGTTCCTGCGCGATCACGTCGCCGATCAGCGCGCGCGTCACCTCATGATGCGGCTGCAGGAACACGTCGATCACGCGGCCCTCCTCGACCACGCGCCCGGCATCGAGCACCGCGACGCGATCGCATACCTGCTTGATCACTTCCATCTGGTGCGTGATCAGCACGATCGTCAGGCCGAGCTCGCGGTTGATGCGCTTCAGCAGATCGAGGATCGAACGCGTGGTTTCGGGATCGAGCGCGGACGTCGCTTCGTCCGACAGCAGCACCTTCGGCTGGCTCGCGAGCGCGCGGGCAATGCCGACGCGCTGCTTCTGCCCGCCGCTGATCTGCGACGGGTAGCGGTCCTTCTGCGCGGACAGCCCGACGAGGTCGAGCAGCGGCAGCACGGCGGCCTCGATCTCGGCACGGCTCGCACCGGCCAGCTCGAGCGGCAGCGCGACGTTGTCGAACACCGTGCGCGACGACAGCAGGTTGAAGTGCTGGAAGATCATGCCGATCTCGCGGCGCGCCTCGCGCAGCGCGCCCGCCGGCAGCAGCATGAGATCGCGCCCGCCGACGACGACGCTGCCTTCGGTCGGCCGCGTGAGCAGGTTGATGGTGCGCACGAGCGTGCTCTTGCCGGCGCCGCTTCGGCCGATGATGCCGAACACCTCGCCCTGCGGGATCGTCAGGTTGACGTTGCGCAACGCCTCGACCCAGCCGCTCGGCCCGGGGAAACGCTGGGAAAGATTGCGTAATTCGATCATGTAAACAAAACGGCGGCCGGCCGGCGAGTTGGCCCGCCAGTCGGCCGCCGATGCATCTGGAATAGCCGGCGATTTTACCGCAAACCCCTCATTCCACTTAATAATCGATTTGGATCTTTTCATAACTACACGAAATTAGAGGGGCGCCGCTGGCCCGCCGCGCGAAGGCCGCGACTATGATCCGGAACACCTATGCCAACCAACAGGGGACACGCCAGATGACCGCTACCACCACGCCGGCTGCCGCGCCCGCGTCGCCACCCGCACCGACAATGGGCCGGCTGCGTACCGCGGACGGGCTCGAACTGGCGTCGTACCGCTGGCCGGCCGGCGACGGCACGGTACCGCCGCGCGCGACGATCGCGCTCGTGCACGGCCTCGCCGAACACGCGGGTCGCTACGCCGCGCTCGCCGGCCGGCTGAACGCGGCCGGCATCGACGTGCACGCGATCGATCTGCGCGGGCACGGCCAGTCGCCCGGCCAGCGCGCGTGGGTCGACCGTTTCGACGGATACCTGAACGATGCGGATGCGCTGGTCGCCGAAGCCGCCCGCGGCAATGCGCCGCTGTTCCTGATGGGACACAGCATGGGCGGCGCGGTCGCGGCGCTCTACGCGATCGAGCGTGCGCCGGCCCGCGGCCATGTGCTGACGGGCCTCGTGCTGTCGAGCCCGGCGCTCGCGCCGGGGCGCGACGTGCCGCGCTGGATGCTCGCGGTGAGCCGCGTCATCAGTCGCGTCTGGCCGACCTTCCCGGCGATCAGGATCGATGCGGCGCTGCTGTCGCGCGACCCGGCCGTCGTCGCGGCCAATCGCGCCGATCCGCTCGTACATCACGGCGCGGTGCCCGCGCGCACCGGCGCGGAGATTCTCGACGCGATGGCGCGTATCGAAAGCGGCCGCGGCGCGCTGCGCTTGCCGGTACTCGTCTATCACGGCACCGAGGACAAGCTGACCGAACCCGACGGCAGCCGCGCCTTCGGCGCACGCGTCGGCTCGCCCGATCGTACGCTGACGCTATACGAAGGCGGTTTCCACGAAACGATGAACGATCTCGATCGCGACCGCGTGATCGACGCGCTGATCGCGTGGATTCACGCGCGCGTGCCGGCACGCTGAGCGCGCCCGCACGTCCTGCCCGTCAGGCGTCGGGTCAGATGCCGGCCAGCACGCGCAGGTGCGCGACGACGCTGCGCCCGAGCGCGGACAGGTTGTAGCCGCCTTCGAGGCAACTCACGATGCGGCCCTGCGCATGCCGGCGCGCCACGTCGACGATCTGCGCGGTCAGCCATTCGAAATCGGCCTCGACGAGGCCGAGGCTGCCGATGTCGTCCTCGCGGTGCGCGTCGAAGCCGGCCGACACGAACAGCATCTGCGGCTTGAATGCGTCGAGGCGCGGCAGCCAGAACATGTCGACGGCTTCGCGGATCGCCATGCCGTTGCTGCGCGCGGGCATCGGCAGGTTGACCATGTTCGGCGCCTGGTGATCGACGCCGGAGAACGGATACAGCGGATGCTGAAAGAAGCTGCACATCAGCACGCGCTCGTCGTTCGCGAACGCCGCCTCGGTGCCGTTACCGTGGTGCACGTCGAAATCGACGATCGCGACGCGCTCGAGACCGTGTACGTCGAGCGCATGCCGCGCGGCGATCGCGACGTTGTTGAAGAAGCAGAAGCCCATCGCACGGGCGGGCTCCGCGTGGTGGCCGGGCGGGCGCACGCCGCAGAACGCATTCGCATAGCGGCCTTCGATCACCGCGTCGGTCGCCGCGATCGCGGCGCCGGCCGCGCGCAGCGCCGCGCGCCACGTGTCGCGATTCATCAGCGTATCGGGATCGATCTCGACGTAGCCGTCGACCGGCGTCATGCTCCGGATGTAATCGATGTGCGCCTGCGTATGCACACGACCCAGCGCGACCTCGCTCGCGAACGGCGCGGTTTCGTGCACGATCAGATCGTCGATGCGGCTCGCGATCAGTTGATCCTGGATCGCCGACAGGCGGGCCGGGCACTCCGGATGCCATTCCCCCATCTCGTGCAGCATGCAGTCGGGGTGCGTATAGAAAGCGGTTGCCATAAGCTGTCATCCACGACGCTCGGTGCGCCGCAGGTCTCCATCAATGATGTCCATCGTCTGCCGCGAATTCGCCGCTAACTTACCACAACGGGGGCCCGCCACGCCCCGGCGCGCCGGATCCGTCGGGTATACTGCGCCGAACACAATCGCCCTGTCCGCCCGCTTCGACATGAATTCCAGCAAGCCTGCCGCCCTCCTCTCCGCGCTGTCCCGTGTCCGCGTCCCGCTCGTCGCCGCCGCTGTCGTCGCGGCCCTCGGCACCGCGCCTGCCGGCGCGCAGACGCAGCCGGCGAAGCCCGCCGGCAAGCTCGTCGCCCAGGCCCAGCCGCAGCAGCCGTTGCCGCAAGGCCAGACCTTCGAGGAGGAAATTGTTCCGCAGCGTTATGCGAACAACGCCAAGGTCGACGCCTTCATCGACGAGATGGTGAGCCGCAACGGCTTCGACTCCGCGAGCCTGCATGCGCTGTTCTCGCGCATCAGCTACTCGGCGACGGCCGTCAAGCTCGTGAAGCCGGCCCCGTCGCCGACGGTCAAGAACTGGCGCGTCTATCGCTCGCGCTTCATCGAGCCGATCCGCATCAACGCGGGCGTGAAGTTCTGGAAGGCGAACCAGGCAACGCTGCAGCGCGCGTCCGAGCAGTTCGGCGTGCCGCCCGAGGTGATCGTCGGCATCATCGGCGTCGAGACGATCTATGGCCGCTACATGGGCAATTTCCGCGTGCTCGACGCGCTGACGACGCTCACGTTCGATTATCCGGACACGCCGAATCGCGACAGCCGCCAGGCAACGTTCCGCAAGAACCTCGAGGACTTCCTGGTCTGGACCCGCGACAACCAGCTCGACCCGACCACCGTGCTCGGCTCGTACACGGGCGCGATCGGGATCCCGCAGTTCCTGCCGAGCAGCATCCGCGAGTATGCGGTCGACTTCGACGGCACGGGCCACGTCGATCTGCGCAGCAGTCCTGTCGATGCGATCGGCAGCGTCGCGAACTACCTGAAGCAGCACGGCTGGGAAACCGACCGGCCGGTGGTCTGGCAGATCACGCCCGATACGGGCAGCCTGGGCATTGCGCAGGCCGCCGCCGACGGCCAGCCCGAGCCGCACTGGGCGCTGTCGCAACTGACGCGCGCGGGCATGACGCTGAACGAGCCGACGGTCAACATCACGACCGAAGCCGGCACGCCGGTGACCGTGGTCGACCTGCCGTCGCCGGGGCGCGCGACCGAGTACATGCTCGGGCTCAAGAATTTCTACGTGCTGACGCGCTACAACCGCAGCTTCTTCTACGCGCTCACCGTGTACCAGCTCGGCGAAGCCGTGAAGGCGCAGATGGAAGCGAGCGGCGCGCTGAAGCCGGCCGCCGCCGACGACGACGCGCAGTCGCAGTAAGATCTGCCCGCCCAAAGAAAAAGCGCCGCACGAGCGGCGCTTTTTACATGGCTGGCGCGCGGCGCACGCCAACCCGTGTTCAGGCGGGAAACACGCCCGTGGACAGATAGCGGTCGCCACGATCGCAGACGATGAACACGATCGTCGCGTTCTCGACCTGACGCGCGATGCGCATCGCGACTTCGCACGCGCCGCCCGACGAAATGCCCGCGAAGATGCCTTCGACCGCCGCCAGCCGGCGCGTCATCGTTTCCGACGCGGCCTGGCTCACGCTCTCGACACGGTCGACGCGGCTGCGATCGAAGATCGTCGGCAGGTACGCTTCCGGCCACTTGCGGATGCCCGGAATGCGCGAACCGTCTTCCGGCTGCGCGCCGATGATCTCGATCGCCGGGTTCTGTTCCTTCAGATAGCGCGACGTGCCCATGATCGTGCCCGTCGTGCCCATGGCCGACACGAAGTGCGTGATGCGCCCTTCGGTATCGCGCCAGATCTCCGGCCCCGTCGCTTCGTAGTGCGCAACGGGATTGTCGGGGTTCGCGAACTGGTCGAGGATCACGCCCTTGCCTTCGCGCTGCATCTCGTCCGCGAGATCGCGCGCCAGCTCCATCCCGCCCTTCACCGGTGTCAGGATGATTTCGGCACCGTAGGCGGCCATGCTCTGGCGGCGCTCGACCGACAGGTCCTCCGGCATGATCAGCACCATCTTGTAGCCGCGGATCGCGGCGGCCATCGCGAGCGCGATACCCGTGTTGCCGCTGGTCGCCTCGATCAGCGTATCGCCCGGCTTGATGCGCCCGCGTGCCTCGGCCTTGCTGATCATCGACAGCGCCGGGCGATCCTTCACGGAACCGGCCGGGTTGTTGCCCTCGAGCTTCGCGAGCACCACGTTGTTGCGCGCGCGAATCTCGTCGTCCGGCAAGCGGACCAGTTGCACGAGCGGCGTATTGCCGATCGTGTCTTCGATAGTTTTGTAAGCCATGGATATACCGTCAGTGCGAGGCCGATCAATCGATCGATTGTAAACCAGCACCGCCGCTCGCGCCGGCAACCCCCATTACGACGATGGAATACGCATGCCGCGCGACACGTGATCGCCCCCCGTATCGCACGCGCTCCCCCACGCAAAAAACCCGCGGCATGCCGCGGGAAGCCGTCATGACGACGGCGGCTGAAGGAGCTCGTTGTCGGTCGCGCGCGATGCGTTACTTCTGTGCGGTGCGGGCGGGCGCGGCGGCAGGCTTGCCCGCCGCAGGCTTGCCCGCGGCGGGCGGCGCCGCGGCCGCGCCGGCTGCGCCCGCCGCGCCGATCGTCAGCCCTTCCTGCTGAAGCCGCTCGACGATATGCCCGCCCATGCCTTTCACGCGCGCGGTGAGATCTTCCGCATTCCTGAACGGACCGCGCGTGCCGCGTTCATCGACGATCGCCTTCGCCCGCGCCGGACCGATGCCCTTGATGCCGACGAGCGCATCCTCGCTCGCGGTATTGACATCGACGGCCGCCCAGGCCGACGCGACTGCGCCGAGCATGACCGCTGCGGCAAACCATTTCCTGATCATGTGCTGGATCTCCGAAGAAAAACGGCCGGCGGCTGCCGACCGTGAGACCCAGTCTAGCGACGCAACGCCTGCGTTTAAACCTGGCCGGATAGCCAACGGACGTAGCGGTCGACGCCTTCCTGCACGGTCAGGAACGGCGCGTCGTAGCCGGCTGCGCGCAGTTTCGTCTGGTCGGCCTGCGTGAAGCACTGGTACTTGCCGCGCAGCGCATCGGGGAACGGCACGTATTCGATCAGTCCCTGCTCGACCTGCTGCGCGAGCGTCAGCGGCGGCTGGTTGTCGAGCGCGCGCAGCGTGTTCACGACCGTCGACGCGATATCGTTGAACGGCTGCGCCCGGCCCGTGCCGAGGTTGAAGATGCCCGACTTCTCCGGGTGGTCGAAGAAGAACAGGTTCACCTTCGTCACGTCCTCGACCGACACGAAGTCACGCGTCTGCTCGCCCGGCGCATAACCGTTGTACTCGCCGAACAGCTTCACCTTGCCTTCAGCGCGGAACTGGTTGAAGTTGTGGAACGCGACCGACGCCATGCGCCCCTTGTGCGTCTCGCGCGGGCCGTACACGTTGAAATAACGAAAGCCCGCGATCTGGCTCTTCGCGCTCGGCAGCACGCGGCGGATCACCTGGTCGAACAGGAACTTCGAATAGCCGTACACGTTCAGCGGCGCCTCGACGTCGCGCTCCTCGACGAAACGCGTCGAGCCGCCGTAGATCGCGGCCGACGACGCGTACAGGAACTGCGTGCCGTGCGCGAGACAGGTATCGAGCACCGCGCGGCTGTAGCGGAAGTTGTTGTCCATCATGTAGCGGCCGTCGGTTTCCATCGTGTCCGAACAGGCGCCTTCGTGGAACACCGCGCGCACCTTGCCGAAATCGCCGCGCGCGAAGCGCTCGACGAATTCCGTCTTGTCGAGATAGTCGTCGATCTCGCAATCGACGAGATTGCGGAACTTGTCCGCGCGCGTCAGGTTGTCGACCGCGATGATGCGCGATTCGCCGCGCTCGTTGAGCGCCTTGACGATGTTCGCGCCGATGAAACCGGCCGCGCCGGTGACGATGAGGGTCATGATCGTCCTGCCTGAAAAGTGCGAGCCACTCGTGCGACGCGCTCGTCGCGCCGCCGAATGCGCTCAGTGAAACAGTTCGTCGTAGTCCACCGTGGCCGTGCCGAGCTTGCCCACCACGATGCCTGCCGCGCGATTCGCGAGCACGACCGCGTCGACCAGCGGCACGCCGGCGCCGAGCATCGTCGCGACCGTCGCGATCACGGTGTCCCCCGCGCCCGACACGTCGAACACCTCGCGCGCGAGCGCCGGTGCGTGCAGTTCGCCGGTCGCGGAAAAAAGCGTCATCCCCTCTTCCGAGCGCGTGAGCAGCAGCGCATCGATGTCGAGCTCCGCGCGCAGGTTCGCGACGCGCGCGCGCAGGTCGTCTTCCGACTTCCACTGGCCGACCACTTCACGCAGCTCCGCGCGGTTCGGCGTGATCAGCGACGCGCCGCGATAGCGCGCCCAGTCGTCGCCCTTCGGGTCGACGAGGACGGCCTTGCCGGCCGCACGCGCCTTCTCGATCATCGTCGTGACGTGCGTCAGGCCGCCTTTCGCGTAATCCGACATCAGCACGACGTCGTGCTGCGGCAGCAGCGCGTCGAAGCGCGCGAGCCCCGCGAGCAGCACCTCGTGCGTCGGCATCGCCTCGAAGTCGACGCGCAGCAGTTGCTGCTGGCGCGCAAGCACGCGCAGCTTGATCGTGGTCGGCAGCGCCGGGTCGCGCTCGAGATGCGGCGTCACGCCGCTGCCGGCGAGCAGTTCGACGATCCGCTCGCCGGGCTCGTCGCACCCGACGACGCACAGCAATCCCGCCTGGCCGCCGAGCGTCACGGCATTGCGCGCGACGTTGGCCGCGCCACCGAGCCGCTCCTCCTGACGCTGCACGTGCACGACCGGCACCGGTGCTTCAGGCGAAATGCGATCGACGTTGCCGAACCAGTAACGGTCGAGCATCACGTCGCCGACGACGAGCACGCGCGAGCGCGCGAGCTGCGCGCGCGGCACCGATACGATTTCGTGAAGAGTATTCATCGTGGGGTCAGCCGCGGGAGGACGACTGCGGATCGACATACGGGCGGCCGATCGCATAGTAGTCGATGCCCAGCTCGGCCATCGCGTCCGGCTCGTACAGGTTGCGGCCGTCGAAGATGACCGGCGCCTTCAGTTCGGCCTTCAGGCGCGTGAAATCGGGGCTCCGGAATTCCTTCCATTCGGTCACGATCACGAGGGCATCCGCGCCCGTCACGGCGATATCCTGCGTGTCGACGAGATGCAGCCGCGCCAGCGCATCGGCATCGTGGCCGAAATCGAGCTCGAACACGCGCCGCGCTTCGTCGATCGCGACCGGATCGTACGCGCGCACGGTCGCACCGCGCTCGAGCAGCGCGGCGATCAGACGCCGGCTCGGCGCCTCGCGCATGTCGTCGGTGTTCGGCTTGAACGCGAGGCCCCACACCGCGAACTCGCGGCCCGTCAGGTCGGCGCCGAAGCGTTGCTCGATCTTGCCGATCAGCACGTCCTTCTGCGCATGGTTGGCGGCCTCGACGGCTTCCAGGATGCGCAGCGGCTGGCCGTTCTCGCCGGCGGTGCGAATCAGCGCCTGGACGTCCTTCGGGAAACACGAGCCGCCGTAGCCGACGCCGGCGTACAGGAAGTGATAGCCGATGCGCGGATCGGAGCCGATCCCGCGGCGCACGGCCTCGATGTCGGCACCGACCTTGTCGGCGAGATTCGACATCTCGTTCATGAACGAGATGCGCGTCGCGAGCATCGCGTTCGCCGCATACTTCGCGAATTCGGCCGAGCGCACGTCCATGTAGATCGTGCGCTCGTGGTTGCGGTTGAACGGCGCGTAGAGCTTCTTCATCTTCTCGCGCGCGATCGTGCCGGTCTCGTCGTCGTCGACGCCGATGATGATCCGGTCCGGACGCATGAAGTCCTCGACCGCGGCGCCTTCCTTGAGGAACTCCGGATTCGACACGACCGAGAAGCGATGCGCGACGCTGCCCGCGAGCCCGCGTGCGGCAAGCGCCTCGTCGACCACGCCGCGCACGCGCTGCGCGGTGCCGACCGGCACCGTCGACTTGTCGACGATCACCTTGAAGCCCGTCATGTAGCGGCCGATGTTGCGTGCGGCCTCGAGCACGTACTGCAGGTCGGCCGAGCCGTCCTCGTCGGGCGGCGTGCCGACCGCGATGAACTGGATCTCGCCGTGCGCGACGCTCGCCTCGATGTCGGTCGAGAAGCGCAGGCGCCCCGCCGCGCGGTTGCGCGCGATGATGTCCAGCAGCCCCGGTTCGTGAATCGGCATGCCGCCGTTGTTCAGGATGTCGATCTTGCGCGGATCGACGTCGAGACAGAAGACGTCGTGACCGATCTCCGCGAGACAGGCGCCCGTGACGAGGCCGACATAGCCGGTGCCGATGATGGTGATTTTCATAGATGTTCCGGTACTTCCCGGTAATTGACTAACTTGGCCGCCGGGGCCAGCCCGGCGGCAACCGCAGCGCGTTGGCTCCGCTTGCCGGGATCAGCCCGGCATCGCAGGTTCGACGCGGCGCGGCGCATAGGTTTCCCAGCCGCTGCATCCGGGGCACTGCCAGTAGAAAAGCCGTGCCCGGAAACCGCAATTCTGGCACGTATACCGTGGCAGATTTTTCGTGCGCTGCTTGATCAGCGCACGCATCATTTCAAGTTCCTTACGGCGCGGTTCGTCGGCCGCCGCGATCTGCGCATCGAGCAGGTGCAGCATCCCCGACAGGTTCGGCGACTTCTCCATCTGCAGGCGCGCCAGCGTGTGCGCCGCTTCCTGGCCGCGCAACCCGGCGATATGCTGGTACGCGATGTCGAGCAGGTCGTTCGACGGATAGCGGTCGACATACCCCATCAGCAGCTCGGCGCCTTCCCCGTTCTTGCCGAGCGCGACATACGCCTTCATCAGCTTGTCAGCGACGAGCGGCAGATACGCGGGGTTCTGCGCTTCGACACGCTTCCAGTGCCCGATCGCGGCGGCGTGGTCGCCTGCCGCCTCCGCCGCGTCGCCCGACAGGATCGTCGCACGCACGTTCTGCGGGTTCACGGTCAGCGCCAGGCGCAACTGTTCGGCTGCCGCGGCCGCATTCTTGCGCTGCAGCGCTTCCTGCGCGAGTTCGCAGTGGAACTGCGCAATTTCGACGCCGAGCGGTTTGTCGCTCATCGATTCGATGCGCCTCGCGGTATCGATCGACTTGTTCCAGTCCTTCTCGATCTCGTAGATCGTCAGCAGCGCCCGCTGCGCGCCGAGCGCATAGTCGCCGTCGGCGAGCTTGTGGAACGCCTCCTCGGCGCGATCGAGCAGCCCGGCCTTCAGGAAATCCTGGCCGAGCTCGTACAACGCGTGGTCACGCTCGTTGACCGGCAGGTCCGTGCGGCTCAGCAGGTTCTGGTGCACGCGGATCGCGCGGTCGGTCTCGCCGCGGCGGCGAAACAGGTTGCCGAGCGCGAAGTGCAGCTCGACCGTCTCGGGATCGAGCTTGGCGACCTCGATGAATGCGTCGATCGCCTTGTCGGGTTGTTCGTTCAACAGAAAATTCAGGCCGCGGAAATACGAGCGCGGCAGGTTGGCGCTCTCCGACAGGAGATTCTTCAGGTCATAGCGTGACGCCGCCCACCCGAGCGCGAACGCGACCGGAATCGCGAGCAACCACCAGAAATCCAGATCCATGCGAAATATCGAAGCAGAGACGAAAACCGCGCGATGATCGCGCGGCGTCCGTGTTAAATGACGGGCGGCATCGGCGGCTGATCGATGACGGCGGGCGTTTCACGCGCCGCGCGCAGATCGCGCTTCAGGCGCCCGTTCTCGAGACGCAGGCGGAAGATCGAAGGCAGCGCGGACAGCAGGCCCGCCAGCAGCCCCACGGCGAAGAACGCCAGGCCGATCAGGATCAGCGGCGCTTGCCATGCGTAGCCGGCAACGAAATTCAGCGTCGCGGTTTGCGTATTGGCCAGCGCGAGCACCAGCAGCAGGACGAACACCAATACCCGGATCAGCCAGACGATAAACTTCATGAAGCCCTCTCTTTGTTGAGGTTTGCTGCGGCGCGCGACTCCCCTTCGTCGCACCGAATCGACCCGTATTGTAAAGGAAGCGTTTCCGCGACTGCGCACATCCTGCGCCGGCCGTTGCATCGCTGCCGCCGGAAATGAAAAAAGCGCCCCAAGGGGCGCTTTTCTTTTCAGCCTTCGCCGGACGGGTTCCGGGCACACCAAACGACGTTCAACGCTCGTCGTCCGGATCGTCAGCCTTCAGCGGTTCACCGGCGCGGCCGTCGACGCGTTCGCGCAATTCCTTGCCAGGCTTGAAGTGCGGCACGAACTTCTCGGGCACCTGCACTTTCTCCCCCGACTTCGGGTTGCGTCCGACGCGCGCCGGGCGACGGTTGAGGCCGAAGCTGCCGAAACCCCGAATTTCGATGCGATGCCCTTTCGCCAGGGCATCGGACATCGCATCGAGCATCGTTTTCACCGCGAAATCCGCATCCTTGAGGACAAGTTGCGGAAATCGCAATGCCAGCTGCGCGACCAACTCGGATTTGGTCATACTTCAGCAGACCTCGTGAGGCTTACTGGTTCTGGCCGTCGAGCTTCGCCTTCAGCAGCGCGCCGAGGTTGGTCGTACCGGTCGCAGCAGCGCTCGTGTCCGACTGCAGGCCGCGGATCGCTTCCTGTTGCTCAGCCGAATCCTTTGCCTTGATCGACAGGTTGATGCCGCGCGACTTGCGATCGATGTTGATCACCATCGCGTTGACCTTGTCGCCTTCCTTCAGCACGTTGCGTGCATCTTCGACGCGATCCTGCGAGATTTCCGACGCACGCAGGTAGCCTTCGATGTCGCCCGTCAGCGTGATGACCGCACCCTTCGCATCGACCGTCTTCACGACGCCGTCGACGATCGAGCCCTTGTCGTTCATTGCAACGTAGTTGCTGAACGGGTCGCCTTCGAGTTGCTTGATGCCGAGCGAAATACGCTCCTTCTCGACGTCGATACCGAGCACGATGGCTTCGACTTCGTCGCCCTTCTTGTACTTGCGAACGGCTTCTTCGCCGGCTTCGCTCCACGACAGGTCCGACAGGTGGACCAGGCCGTCAATGCCGCCCGGCAGACCGATGAACACGCCGAAGTCGGTGATCGACTTGATTGCGCCCGTGATCTTGTCGCCCTTCTTGAAGTTGCGGCTGAAGTCATCCCACGGATTCGGCTTGCACTGCTTCATGCCGAGGCTGATACGACGACGGTCTTCGTCGATCTCGAGGACCATGACTTCGACTTCGTCGCCCAGCTGGACAACCTTCGACGGCGCAACGTTCTTGTTGGTCCAGTCCATTTCCGACACGTGGACGAGGCCTTCGATGCCCGATTCCACTTCGACGAATGCGCCGTAGTCGGTGATGTTCGTGACCTTGCCGAACAGGCGCGTGCCCGACGGGTAACGGCGCGAGATGCCTTCCCACGGATCGTCGCCCAGTTGCTTGATGCCCAGCGAGACGC
The DNA here is from genome assembly GCF_056856535.1 of Burkholderia sp. L-4. Classification (NCBI taxonomy): domain Bacteria; kingdom Pseudomonadati; phylum Pseudomonadota; class Betaproteobacteria; order Burkholderiales; family Burkholderiaceae; genus Burkholderia; species Burkholderia sp. L-4. The sequence goes on along the minus strand of NZ_JBXEOX010000001.1, from coordinate 1,132,437 downwards.
GGTTCTTCTCTTGGTCGAACTTGAGGATCTTCGCGGTGACTTCCTGGCCAACCGACAGGACTTCGCTCGGGTGACGCACGCGACGCCATGCGATGTCGGTGATGTGCAGCAGGCCGTCGATGCCGCCGAGGTCCACGAACGCGCCGTAGTCGGTGATGTTCTTGACCACGCCGTTGACGATCGCGCCTTCCTTCAGCGTCTCGAGCAGCTTCGCGCGCTCTTCGCCTTGCGTTGCTTCGATCACGGCACGACGCGACAGCACGACGTTGTTACGCTTGCGATCGAGCTTGATCACGCGGAACTCGAGCGTCTTGCCTTCGTACGGGGTCGTGTCCTTGACCGGACGCGTGTCGACCAGCGAACCCGGCAGGAACGCGCGGATGCCGTTGACCATCACGGTCATGCCGCCCTTCACCTTGCCGGTGATCGTGCCGGTGACGAGTTCGTTGTTGTCGAGTGCCTTTTCCAGCGACAGCCACGATGCAAGGCGCTTTGCCTTGTCGCGCGACAGGATCGTGTCGCCGTAGCCGTTTTCGAGTGCGTCGATCGCGACGGACACGAAATCGCCCGACTGCACCTCAACCTCGCCCTGATCGTTCAGGAATTCCTCGATCGGAATGTAAGCCTCGGACTTCAGGCCTGCATTGACGACCACGAAGTTGTGGTCGACGCGCACGACTTCGGCGGAAATCACTTCGCCGGCGCGCATGTCTTGGCGGGTCAGCGACTCTTCGAACAGAGCCGCAAAGGATTCGGTATTCGGGGTGGAGGTTTGCAGGTCGGACATAAAAATCTGATTGTGCATGGATCGCTGTGCCACGCCGGCCGGAATGGCAGGCTGAAAGGGCCAGATCGATGACCACACGGGGTTAAGGGTTCGAAACACGCTCCGCGCTTGCGACGCGGAACACCTACCGCTGCCCGCCTTCTCAGGCGGGCTGGCCGAGCGCCCGGTACCACTGCAGCACTTGATCGACGGCTTCATCGACCGACAGCGCCGACGTATCGAGCAGCTTGGCATCTGCCGCAGGCTTCAGCGGCGCGGCCGCGCGATTGCTGTCGCGCGCGTCACGTTCACGAAGATCCCGGAGCAAGTCATCTATATTAGCAGAAAAACCTTTTTGCATCAATTGCTTATGCCGTCTGGTCGCGCGAGCCTCCGCGCTGGCCGTCAGGAACACCTTCAGCACGGCATCCGGGAAGATCACCGTCCCCATGTCGCGCCCGTCCGCGACGAGGCCCGGCGTCTTGCGGAACGCGCGCTGGCGCGCGACGAGCGCGGTGCGCACGGGCCCGTGCACGGCAATGGCCGACGCGCGGTTGCCGACCGCTTCGGCGCGGATGTCGTTCGACACGTCGACGCCGTCGAGCTGCGCACAGCCTTCACGAAAGGTGATGTGGAGATCGTCGATCAGCTTCACCAGCGCGTCGATGTCCTCCGCCGCGATGCCGTAGCGCACGCTCGCGAGCGCGGCGAGCCGGTACAGCGCGCCGCTGTCGAGCAGGTGGAAGCCAAGGTGCGCGGCGACGAGCGCGGCAACGGTGCCCTTGCCGGAGGCGGTCGGGCCGTCGATCGTGATGACGGGAGTCGGGTGAAAGGGTCGGGTCGATTTCATCGGTACAGTCGGGTCAGGCTTTGGCGAGCGCGGCGAAGCGGTCGAAATAGTCGGGGAACGTCTTGCCGACGCACTTCGGGTCGTTGATCCGCACCGGCACGCCGCCCAGGCTGACGAGCGAGAAGCACATCGCCATCCGGTGATCGTCGTACGTATCGATCGCCGCGTTCGGCGTGAGCTTTTCCGGCGGCGTGACGACGAGATAATCGGGGCCTTCCTCGACGATCGCGCCGACCTTGCGCAACTCGGTCGCCATCGCGGCGATGCGGTCGGTCTCCTTCACGCGCCAGCTCGCGATGTTGCGCAGCGTGCTCGTGCCGTTCGCGAACAGCGCCGCGACCGCGATGGTCATCGCCGCATCGGGAATCAGGTTGAAGTCCATGTCGATCGGTTCGAGCTTGCCGTGGTCGTGGCCGATGCCGCGCACGTCGATCCAGTCGTCGCCCATCGTCACGTTCGCGCCCATCTGCATCAGCGCGTTCGCGAAGCCGACGTCGCCCTGGATGCTCGCGCGCCCCACGCCCTCGACGCGCAGCGGGCCGCCGCCGAGCGCGCCGGCCGCGAGGAAGTACGATGCGGACGACGCGTCGCCCTCGACCATGATCCGCCCCGGCGAGCGGTAGCGGAGGCCGGCCGGCACGACGAAACGCTGCCAGCCGTCGCGCTCGACGGTCACGCCGAAGCGCTCCATCAGCCGGATCGTGATGTCGATGTACGGCTTCGAGATCAGCTCGCCGTCGACCTCGACGACGGTCCGGCCGTCCTTCGCCTTCACGAGCGGCAGCGTCATCAGGAGCGCCGTGAGGAACTGGCTCGACACGTCGCCGCGCACGCGGATCGGCGCATCGACCGAGATCGTCGCGGGCTTGATCCGCAACGGCGGGTAGCCTTCGTTCAGCTCGTAGTCGATCTGCGCGCCGATCTGGCGCAGGCCGTCGACGAGATCGCCGATCGGCCGCTCGTGCATGCGCGGCACGCCGTGCACGCGATAGTCGCCGCCATTCACCGCGAGCGCCGCGGTCAGCGGCCGCACGGCCGTGCCCGCGTTGCCGAGGAACAGGTCGGCCGTCTTCGCGGTGAAGGCGCCGCGCGTGCCCGTGACGACACAGGTGTCGCCGTCGCGCGCGAGCTTCACGCCGAGCTTGCCGAGCGCGTCGAGCATCACGCGCGTGTCGTCGGAGTCGAGCAGGTTGGTGATCGTCGTTTCGCCTTCGGCCAGCGCCGCAAGCAGCAGCACGCGGTTCGAGATGCTTTTCGAGCCGGGCAGGCGCACGGTGCCCGATGCGCTGGAGTACGGGCCGAGATCGAGATAGTCCATGGGAATCGTCCTGTTATTTCTTGACCGGTTCGGCAGCGGGCGCGCCGCCGCGCTCCTGCCATGCCTTGCGTGCGGCGCGCGAGCGCGTGAACACGGCTTCGAGCGCCGCGCCGTCGCCGGCGTCGATCGCCGCGCGCAGCCGCGCGAGCACACGCGTGTAGCCGTCGAGTTCGTCGAGCAGCGCCGCGCGGTTCGCGACGCAGACGTCGCGCCACATCTCCGGGCTCGACGCCGCGATGCGCGTGAAATCGCGGAAGCCGCCCGCCGCGTACGAGAATTTCAGTTCCGCGTCGGCCTCGCCGAGAATCTGCTCGACGAGCGCGAACGACAGCACGTGCGGCAGATGGCTGATCGACGCGAACACGCGATCGTGCTGCTCGGTGCTCATCGTGCGCACGTCGGCGCCGCTCGCGCGCCACATCGCGTCGATCCGCGCGACCGACTCGGGCGCGTTCTCCGGCAGCGGGCACAGCACGACGTTGCGGCCGACGTACAGGTCCGGCAACGCGGCCTCGACGCCGCTCGATTCGCGGCCGGCGATCGGATGCCCCGGCACGAACTGCGCGATCCGCGCGCCGAGCGCCGCGCGCGCGGCCGCGACGACGTCGGACTTGGTGCTGCCGGCATCGGTGACGATCGTCGCATCGTCGAGCCACGGCGCGATGCGCGCGAGCAACGGGCCCGTCTGGGCGACCGGTGCCGCCAGCAGCACGAGATCGGCGCCGGCGAGCGCGTCGCGCAACTGCGCATCGTCGTCGAGTGCCGCCGCGCGATCGATCACGCCGAGCGTCAGCGCGCGCTCGACCGAGCGACGCGAACGGCCCACGCCGACGACCTCGCCCGCACCGCCCGGCGCGCGCTCGCGCAACGCGCGCGCCAGCGAGCCGCCGATCAGGCCGACGCCGAAGATGACCAGTTTGTTGAATGCAAAGCCTGACACGAGAAGAGCCAAGTTACGCGCGCGGAACGACGCCCCGCACGCGGAATTCCAGATTCCGGGCCACGGGCCCGCACCCGGCGCAACCAGCGCCGGATGCCGCCCGAACCCGCCTTCGGCAGCGCCGAACGGCCTGCCCTGCCCGCCTGGCCGCCACGCCCGCGCGAGCAGGCGGCGCACCAGCGCGTCAGCGTGCGCGCGGATACGAACCGAGTATCTTCAGGAACGCGGCCTTCCGGCCGAGTTCCGCAAGCGCGGCCGCCACCGCCGCATCGTCGCGGTGCCCTTCGATGTCGATGTAGAAGTAGTACTCCCAGGTGCCGACGCGCGCCGGACGCGACTCGAAACGCGTCATCGACACGCCGTGCCGCGCGAGCGGCTCGAGCAGCTTGAACACGGCGCCCGGCTCGTTCTTCACCGACACGATCAGCGACGTCTGGTCGTGACCGCTTTGCCCGGCCGGCTGCTTGCCGATGATCACGAAACGCGTGCGGTTGTGCGGATCGTCCTGGATCAGCGAGAACGCGATCTGCAGGCCGTAGTGCGCGGCCGCGCGGTCGCCCGCGATCGCGGCGACGGTCGGATCGGCCGCCGCGAGGCGGGCGGCCTCGGCATTGCTCGCCACCGCCTGCCGCTCGAGCTGCGGCGCGTTCGCCGCGAGCCACTGCTGGCATTGCGCGAGCGCCTGCGCATGCGCGCAGACACGCTTCACGCCGTCGAGCGTGCCGCTTTGCGTCAGCAGGTTGTGGTGGATCGGCAGCGCCAGCTCGCCGCTGATCAGCAGTTGCGTCTGCAGCAGCAGGTCGAGCGTGCGCGATACGGCCCCTTCGGTCGAATTCTCGACCGGCGCGATGCCGAACGCGGACGCACCGGCCTCGACCGAGCGGAACACCTCGTCGATCGACGGGCACGGCAGCCCTTCGATCGACTGGCCGAAATACTCGAGCATCGCCTGTTCGCTGTACGTGCCGACCGGCCCGAGGAATGCGACGTGGATCGTCTGCTCGAGCGCGCGGCTCGCGGCCATGATCTCGCGCCAGATGGCGCTGATGTGCTCGCTCGCGAGCGGCCCCGCGCTCATGTCCTGCAGCCGTGCGATCACCTGCAGCTCGCGCTCCGGCCGGAACACCGGCGCGTTGAAATGCTTCTTGACCTCGCCCACCTCCAGCGCCACCGCGGCGCGCTGGTTCAGGAGCGCGATCAGCTGCGCGTCGATCGCGTCGATGCGATCGCGCAGCGGTTTCAGGCGGGAATTCAGTTCGTCGTCCATGCGTTTTGCCGTGCTGTTTGAGCAGCGCCGCCGTCAGGCGCCGCGCTGCTCGAAGTCCTTCATGTACTCGACGAGCGCTTTCACGCCCTCGAGCGGCACCGCGTTGTAGATCGACGCCCGCATGCCGCCGACGGACTTGTGGCCCTTCAGCTGCAGCAGCCCGCGCGCCTTTGCGCCGGCGAGGAAGTCTTCATTGCGCGTTTCGTCGGCCAGGAAAAACGGCACGTTCATCCGCGAACGCGCTGCCGGCTCGACCTTGTTCAGATAGAAGCTGCTCGCATCGATCGTGTCGTAGAGCAGCTTCGCCTTTTCGATGTTGCGGGCCTCGATCGCCTCGAGGCCGCCCTGCCGCTTCAGCCACTGGAACACGAGGCCCGCGATGTAGATCGCGTAGGTGGGCGGCGTGTTGTACAGCGAGTTGTTCGCGGCGACGGTCTTCCACTCGAACGCGGACGGGCAGATCGACAGCGCGCGATCGAGCAGATCCTCGCGCACGATCACGACCGTCACGCCGGCCATCCCGATGTTCTTCTGCGCGCCGCCGAACAGCACGCCGTATTTCGCGACGTCCATCGGGCGCGACAGGATGTGCGACGAGACGTCCGCGACCAGCGGCACGTCGCCGAGATCGGGAATCTCGAACGTCTCGACGCCGTCGATCGTCTCGTTGGTGCACAGATGCACGTAGGCCGGATCGTCCGACAGCTGCCATTCGGCGCGTGCGGGCGCACGCGTGAAGCCGTCTTCCGTCTTGCCGGTTGCGGCGAGATGCGGCGTGCAGAACTTCTTCGCCTCATTGAACGACTTCTGCGACCACGACCCCGTCACGACGAAGTCGGCCGTCTTGCGCGAGCCGAGCAGGTTCATCGGCACGATCGCGTTTTCCGCGATGCCGCCCCCCTGCAGGAACAGGATCCGGTGGCTGGCCGGCACGCCGAGCAGGTCGCGCAGGTCGGTCAGCGCGGCCTCGTGGATCGACATGAACTCCTTGCCGCGATGGCTCATCTCCATCACGCTCATGCCGCTGCCGTGCCAGTCGAGCATTTCGTCGGCCGCTTGCCGCAGCACTTCCTCGGGCATCGCCGCAGGGCCGGCGGAGAAATTAAAGACGCGCATCGTGAAAACCTCGGAGGGACGCGACCGGCTCGCCGCCGGCAGACCGCGCCAGAAAAGAAATGGCCGTTTGCGCTCGCGCGCAAACGGCCATTATCGCACTGTCGTCAGGCTCCCGCCAAACCCGGCCGAACGGCCGGGGGCGTGCCCGGACGGCTTTACTTGCCCGGCTTGACTGCTGCGACTTCCTTGTCAGCCTGCGTACGCGTTGCCTGGATCGCTTGCGGCATGTACTTCTGCATCAGGCCGTTGACCACGTCGCGACCGACCTGATCCTGCACCTGGATGAACTTGCGGCCCGTCGGGCTCTTGTAGAACGTCGTCAGATCCTTGATCTCCGACGTGCTGTAGTACTTCGCGTACGCGTCGTACTGAGCCGACATCGCGTCGCTCTGGAACTGCTGCGTACCGAACACCTTGCCCGCGCCGTCGACCAGCTTCGGCACGGCGTTCTTCTGCAGCGTCGGAACGGCAGCCTGCTTCTGCTTGTCGTTCAGCGTCTTGTTTTCCGACAGCGCGTCCGACAGGATCGCCGGCACGAGTTGCTTGGCCTGCATTTCGGCGCTGTTGCCGATTGCCGACACGAGCTTCGGCGCGTCGATCGCGTCGAGCAGATCCTTGATCGCCGCCTTCTTGTCAGCGTCGATCGGCGCAGCTGCCGCGGCGGGCGCCGGTGCGGAATTCGACAGCGCTTGCGCCATCGCGAACGTCGGCACCAGTGCGGCCAGCAGGACCAGTTGCTTGAATTGCTTTTGCATCATCACTCCCTTTTGGAAATATGAATGGTTGCTCGCCGGCCGCGGCGCTTCGCGCCCGCGGCGGTCAGAGTCTCATCCGTTCTTCAGGCTTCGCCGTCCGACGCCTCGTCGGCCTCGCCATCGCCCTCTTCTGCCTCCGCGATCTGCTGCAGGCCGGAGAGCTTGGTACCTTCATCGAGACTGATGAGTGTAACACCTTGCGTGGCCCGTCCCATCTCGCGAATCTCGGAAACGCGGGTGCGAATCAACACGCCCGCCGTCGTGATCAGCATGATCTGATCTTCGGCGTCGACGAGCGTCGCCGCGACGACCTTGCCGTTACGCTCCGACGTCTGGATCGCGATCATACCCTTCGTGCCGCGGCCGTGACGCGTGTATTCGGTGATCGGCGTGCGCTTGCCGTAGCCGTTCTCGGTCGCGGTGAGCACGGTCTGCTCCTCGCTGCCGGCAACCAGCATCGCGATGACCTGCTGCCCGTCCTCGAGCTGCATGCCGCGCACGCCGCGCGCCTCGCGCCCCATCGGACGCACGTCGTTCTCGTCGAAGCGCACGGCCTTGCCGGCGTCGGAGAACAGCATCACGTCGTGCGCGCCGTCGGTGATCGACGCACCGATCAGGTAGTCGCCGTCGTCGAGGCCGACCGCGATGATGCCCTTCTTCATCGGACGGCTGAATGCCTCGAGCGGCGTCTTCTTCACGGTACCGAGCGACGTCGCCATGAAGATGAACTTGTCGGCCGAGAACTCCTTGACCGGCAGCACGACGTTGATCTTCTCGCCTTCCTGCAGCGGGAACATGTTGACGATCGGGCGGCCGCGCGAGTTGCGCGAGCCCTGCGGCACTTCGTAGACCTTGACCCAGTACACGCGGCCGCGGTTCGAGAAGCACAGGATGTAGTCGTGCGTGTTCGCGATGAACAGCGTCTCGATCCAGTCGTCTTCCTTCATCTGCGTCGCCTGCTTGCCGCGGCCGCCGCGCTTCTGCGCGCGGTACTCGGACAGCGGCTGCGACTTCACGTAGCCCGCATGCGACATCGTGACGACCATGTCCTGCGGCGTGATCAGATCCTCGGTGTTCAGCTCGGTCGCGTTCAGCTCGATCCTCGAGCGGCGCGCGTCGCCGAATTCGGCCTTCACCGAAGTCAGCTCCTCGCCGATCATCGTCGTGATCCGCTCGGGGCGCGCGAGGATGTCCAGCAGGTCGGCGATCTGCGCCATCACTTCGCGGTACTCGCCGATGATCTTGTCCTGCTCGAGGCCGGTCAGGCGCTGCAGACGCATCTGCAGGATTTCCTGGGCCTGCGTGTCGGACAGGCGGTACAACCCGTCGCCCTGCATGCCGAACGCCGGGTTCAGGCCTTCCGGACGATACGCGGAACGGCCGCCCGCCGACGCGTTCTCGGCTTCGGCACGGGTCAGCATCTCGCGCACGAGCGACGAATCCCACGGCTTCGCCATCAGCTCCTGCTTCGCGATCGGCGGCGTCGGCGCGGCCTTGATGATCGCGATGAACTCGTCGATGTTCGCGAGCGCGACCGCGAGACCCTCGAGCACGTGGCCGCGTTCGCGGGCCTTGCGCAGTTCGTAGATCGTGCGGCGCGTCAGCACTTCGCGTCGGTGCGACAGGAAGCACTGCAGGATTTCCTTCAGGTTCAGCAGCTTCGGCTGGCCGTCGACGAGCGCGACCATGTTCATGCCGAACGTGTCCTGGAGCTGCGTCGCCTTGTACAGGTTGTTCAGCACCACTTCCGGCACTTCACCGCGCTTGAGCTCGATCACGACGCGCATGCCGCTCTTGTCGGACTCGTCGCGGATGTCGGAGATGCCTTCCAGCTTCTTCTCGTTGACGAGCTCGGCGATCCGCTCGAGCAGCGAGCGCTTGTTCACCTGGTACGGCAGCTCGTCGACGATGATCGCCATCCGCTGGCCGCGGTCGATCTCCTCGAAGTGGGTGGCCGCGCGCATCACGACGCGCCCGCGCCCGGTGCGGTAGCCGTCGCGCACGCCGGCGACGCCGTAGATGATGCCGGCCGTCGGGAAGTCCGGCGCCGGGATGATCTCGATCAGTTCGTCGATCGTCGCTTCGGGGTTGCCCAGCAGGTGCTGACACGCGTCGACGACTTCGTTCAGGTTGTGCGGCGGGATGTTGGTCGCCATGCCGACCGCGATGCCCGACGAGCCGTTGATCAGCAGGTTCGGGATGCGCGCCGGCAGGACGGACGGCTGGGTTTCGTTGCCGTCGTAGTTCGGCTCGAAATCGACCGTTTCCTTGTCGATGTCGGCGAGCAGCTCGTGACCGATCTTCGCCATGCGAATTTCGGTGTAACGCATCGCCGCGGCATTGTCGCCGTCGATCGAGCCGAAGTTGCCTTGCCCGTCGATCAGCATGTAGCGCAGCGAGAAGTCCTGCGCCATCCGCACGATCGTGTCGTAGACCGCGGTATCGCCGTGAGGGTGGTACTTACCGATCACGTCGCCGACGATACGCGCCGACTTCTTGTACGCACGGTTCCAGTCGTTGTTCAGTTCGTGCATCGCGAACAACACGCGCCGGTGCACGGGCTTCAGGCCATCGCGGACATCCGGGAGGGCACGTCCGACGATCACGCTCATCGCGTAATCGAGATACGAACGGCGCATTTCCTCCTCTAGGGAGGTGGGCAGGGTCTCTTTGGCGAATTGATCCATGTATCCGTATCGTTTCGGAGCGAAGACGGCGAACGCCTTTCGCGTGGGCGCTGCATGCGCAACGCAACGCGAGATTCTAACATGCGCCCATCAGCCGCCAATTCGCGACCCCTCTATATATAAATAGCAAAAATCGCGGCAGCGGCAATTCGACCGACATCGCACGCGACGCGACGTCGCAGGCCATCCCGTCACGCGTGTTTCGCGCGCACGTGTAAACAACAGCACACATTCGCGCAATTTCGCCGACACACTCTTGACAATCTCTAAAAGTTGCGGCAGGGCGGTGTTGCGCATGCACCACAAAGTTGAAGCGATCTTAGGGTGGGGAGGATTTTTTTTCGTAGGAAGGGAACGATATGGCAAAATGCCAACGCACTGAAAGTTAGACGCTGCTCGAAGTCTACACAGAGCGGTGCCGCGTTTTTTGTGCCGCACCAATGTTATACTTCGAGCAATGTATGACTTGTCACCGTCAACAGGCTCGCAGTAAACCTGCGGTAATCTCAATTTCGAGAGGAGAAATATGAATAAACTTTCAAAGCTCGCGTTCATTGCAGCTACCGCAGTTATGGCTGCATCCGCTTCGGCACAGTCGGTGCCGGCGTCGCGTCAAGCCGTCAATGACAACTGGGTGAACGGCACGGGCGAATGGGTGTGGATGAACGGCACGAACGAGCTCTGCTGGCGCGATGCGTTCTGGACGCCGGCCACCGCCAACGCGAAGTGCGATGGCGCACTGGTCGCCCAGGCACCGCAGCCGCCGGTCGCTCCGGTCGCTCCGGCCATCACGAGCCAGAAGATCACGTATCAAGCCGACGCACTGTTCGACTTCGACAAGGCAACGCTCAAGCCGCTGGGCAAGCAAAAGCTGGACGAACTGGCTTCGAAGATCGAAGGCATGAACACGGAAGTCGTCGTTGCAACGGGCTACACGGACCGCATCGGTTCGGACAAGTACAACGACCGTCTGTCGCTGCGCCGTGCGCAAGCCGTGAAGTCGTACCTGGTCAGCAAGGGTGTGCCGGCCAACAAGATCTACACGGAAGGCAAGGGCAAGCGCAACCCGGTTACGACTGGCTGCAACCAGAAGAACCGCAAGCAGCTCATCGCCTGCCTCGCACCGGACCGCCGCGTGGAAGTCGAAGTGGTTGGTACGCAGCAAGTGCAGAAGACGACCGTTCCGGCAAACTAAGCCGCGGTTTTCGACTGCTTCAAAGCCCCGCTCCGGCGGGGCTTTTTCATTGATGCCCGTCCGGGCGCTCGTCGCTTCGCCGCTCGCCTGCTTCTTATATACTCGGGTCTGACGAACCGCAGCACCGCCCTCCTCCTGTAGCCCGTTTGCCGACATGACCAACGCCGATCCGCACGAACTCCAGAAATTCAGCGACCTCGCCCACCGGTGGTGGGATCCGAATGCCGAATTCAAGCCGCTGCACGACCTGAACCCGGTCCGGCTCGGCTGGATCGATGCGCACGCGCACCTGGCCGGCAAACGCGCGCTCGACATCGGCTGCGGCGGCGGCATCCTGTCCGAATCGATGGCCGGACTCGGCGCCCAGGTGAAGGGCATCGACCTGTCGACCGAAGCGCTTGGCGTCGCCGACCTCCACAGCCTCGAAAGCGGCATCATGGTCGACTACGAGGCGATCGCCGCCGAAGCGATCGCCGCGCGCGAACCGGGCACCTACGACGTCGTCACGTGCATGGAAATGCTCGAGCACGTGCCGTCGCCCGGCGATATCGTCGCCGCATGCGCGACGCTCGTGAAGCCGGGCGGCTGGGTGTTCTTCTCGACGCTGAACCGCAACCTGAAGTCCTACCTGTTCGCGGTGATCGGCGCGGAGTACATCGCGCAGATGCTGCCGAAGGGCACGCACGACTACGCGCGTTTCATCCGTCCGTCGGAACTGGCGGGCTTCGTGCGCGCGACCGATCTGCACATCGTGGAGATCAAGGGCATCACGTATCACCCGATCGGCAAGCGCTTCGCGCTGTCGAACGACACCGACATCAACTACCTCATCGCGTGCCGCCGCGGCGCGTGACCTTCCGACCGGCATGACGACTCCCCTTTCGACCGCGCGGGCAGCCGACGAACCGCGCCTGCTGCACTGCGATGCCGTGCTGTTCGACCTCGACGGCACGCTCGCCGACACGGCGCCCGATCTCGCGGCGGCCGTCAACAAGATGCAACGCGAGCGCGGCCTGCCCGAAACGTCGCTCGACGTGTTGCGGCCGCTGGCCTCGGCCGGCGCGCGCGGCCTGCTCGGCGGCGCGTTCGGCATCGATCCGCACACGCCCGGCTACGAAGCGATGCGCGACGAGTTCCTGGCCAACTACGCGACGGATCTCTGCGTGCATACGGTGCTGTTCCCGGGCATCGGCGACGTGCTCGACGAACTCGATGCGCGCGGCGTGCGCTGGGGGATCGTCACGAACAAGGCGATGCGGCTCACGGCGCCACTCGTCGACCTGCTCGGTCTCGCACCGCGCGCCGCTTGCATCGTCGGGGGCGACACAACGCCGCACCCGAAGCCGCACCCGGCCCCGCTGCTGCACGCGGCCGACCAGTTGACGCTCGCACCCGCGCGCATCGTCTACGTCGGCGACGACCTGCGCGACATTCAGGCCGGCAGCGCGGCCGGCATGGCGACGGTCGCGGCCGCGTACGGCTATTGCGGCGACGGCGTCGCACCGACCGACTGGCAGGCGCAGCATCTCGTCGATACGACGCAGGAACTGCGCGAACTGCTGCGCGATGTTGGGCTATAATGATTGATCTTATCCGCGGGGGCGACCTGGTTTCGACAGGGGTTGTGAAGCGGCTAGGGCATGTCGAGGACCCGTCACCTCGTTAATCAATGGGAAAATCGTAACTGCAAACGACGATACGTTCGCACTGGCAGCCTAAGGGCCGCCGTCCTCTGCCTAGTTCACTGACGGGCTAGTGTCGCAAGACCGGTAGCAATACCGCCAGAGGTCATTTACGTCAGTTAAGCCCTGTCGGCGTCGCGACGCCAGGGTCGAAAATCTAGCGAATCGCCGTAGTGCAGCGTGTTCGTCCGCGTCGCTGCGGTTAAATCAAAAGACTGGACTAAACATGTAGAACTAGTCGTGGAGCGCTTCTGGACGCGGGTTCGATTCCCGCCGCCTCCACCAAATTCCCTTCCAAGATGTTCCGAGGAAGTACAGAAACCCGCGATAGCTCAAGGCTTCGCGGGTTTTTTCATTCCGAATTGGTCCGGATTAGTCCGTAGACAGCCGGGGGCAAGTGGGGGCAAGATTGGGGGCATGCAGGTTTCACTCGCCAGCTGTTGCCCCCAACGAGGCGCCCCATGCCACTGACCGATACCGCGATTAAGAACGCCAAGCCGGCCGACAAACCAGCCCGTCTGTTCGACGGCGGCGGCCTGTACCTGGAAATTGCCCCCAGCGGGGGCAAGTGGTGGCGACTCAAATACCGCTTCGGAGGCAAGGAAAAGCGCATCTCTCTGGGCGTCTACCCTGATGTGCCCCTGAAAGAGGCCCGCGAGCGGCGCGACAAAGCGCGTGCGCTGCTGGACGGCGGCACCGATCCCGGCGAGGCCAAGAAGGCCGAGAAGCGAGCCGCTCGGTTGAGCACTGAAAACTCGTTCGAGGCGGTCGCCCGGGAATGGCATGCGAAGTACGCGCCCAGCTGGTCCGCCAGCCACGGCGCCCGCCTGCTCCGCCGGCTTGAGGTCGACGCCTTTCCATGGATCGGCGGTAAGGCCATTGCAGACCTCGCGCCGCCGGACGTGCTTGATGCGCTGCGCCGAGTTGAAAAGCGCGGTGCGCTCGAGACTGCCCACCGCCTCCATGCCAACATCAGCCAGGTGTGCCGGTATGCCGTGGCGACCGGACGCGCACAGCGTGATGTCACGGCCGACCTCCGCGGCGCGCTGCCGCCGGTTCAGCAGGAGCATATGGCCGCGCTCACCGATCCGAAGCAGGTCGCCGAGCTGCTGCGCGCGATCGACGGCTACCAAGGCACCTTCCCGGTGGTATGCGCCCTTCGCCTCGCTCCACTGCTCTTCCAACGGCCTGGCGAACTGCGCGCCGCCGAGTGGGCCGAACTCGACCTCGATGCGGGGATCTGGGAGATTCCTAGCGACCGAATGAAGCGCACCAAACAGGGCAAAGCCTCCGGTGGCGCCCATATCGTGCCGCTGTCGACTCAGGCAGTCATGGTTCTGCGCGAATTGCACGCGCTGACGGGTAATGGCCGATTCCTGTTTCCGAGCGTACGGACGAAGGATCGCCCCATGTCCGACAACACGATCAACGGCGCGCTACGCCGGCTGGGGTACGACGGCGACACGATGACCGGTCATGGCTTCCGCGCGATGGCCCGCACGATCCTGGATGAGGTGCTGGGCTTGCCTGCGGCAATCATTGAGGCACAACTCGCCCACGCGGTGAAAGACCCCCTCGGGCGCGCGTACAACCGCACTGCCCACCTCCCCCAACGTCGCGAAATGATGCAGCGATGGGCCGACTACCTCGACCGGCTCAAGGCAGGAGCGAACGTCATCGAGATTAATTCGGTTCGCGGGTAGCCGATAGGTCAACCGGCCGCTTGTATGCGCACCAGAGACGCAGGCACCGGCACAATGAAAAAGCCCCGCTCGGAGCGGGGCTTTCGTCACTCTTGGGTAAGCTCCCAGAGCGAGCTCAAGTACGAGGCAAGGATTTCGTGATCGATCTCCTTCTGCGCGACGCGCACAATCACCTCTTCAAGTTCCGGGGTACGTGGGATGGGATAGCCTTCCCGCTCCAGATAGGTGAGAGCACACGTCAAAGCAGTCCGCTTGTTGCCGTCGTTGAAAACGTGCCCACAAGCTATCGCGACACCATACATGGCCGCAATGCCGAAGATGTCGTCGATACCGTTGTAAAAAGCGTGATTTTCGACCCGTGCTAGAGCGGCGATGACCCCATCCCGGCCGCCTCCCGCAAACCCTCCAAGGCCACCAAACTCAACTAGGATGGCATCGTGCGCGGTGATGACGTAGTCGACCTCGAGCAATCAGCGATCCTTCAAGGCGATGAGTACATCCCTGTGCTCATCCATCACTTTGTGGATCGACTCGAGGACCTCGCGCTTTTCTGCGGGCGTGGAGACGCGGACCGAAGATTTCGGCCGAATGATCACACGCGGCTTGATTTCTACGCCGTAGAGTTCAGTGATTTTTCGTTCCATATCGTGTCCTCCCGCAGACTGAGATGCGGTGCGATATCGCACCTGTGATCCCGCCTGCACCAACTGACGGCACCGCTAACTGTGTCAACAAAATTGTACGCGTGAATCTATAGCTTTGCTATTGACAGCAGGTTTTTTGATGCGTTCGGAACTGTAAATGTTGTTTCGACGGTCGAATTTCAAGGCACCACGGTGCTGTGGCACGAAATCGACACGGCAAATCTACACAGTCAAAATACGCGTCGCTGGTCGAGCGACGCCACAGGCTCAATCTTCCGAAGTTGCAATCAATTGCAATCCCGGGAGTTGGCGCCCCTCTGGGCTGGTATTGACATGGCAACGGCAACATCCGCGGCCTCCGATCGTGGGCTCTGTTTGGGGGACATACCCTCATGCGCCACAAAACCCCGCCCTTTCGGACGGAGGTTGGTTCAAAATCTGTCACCAGACCGATGTCGGCCAGATGAGCAGGGCCAGGATTGCGAGCCAGATGGCCCACTTCCACAACCGACTCATGCTTACTTCTCCTACTAGCCCCAGCCCGGCGGGCCAGCGGCAGCATGTCTAGGTGTTCAAACCTGGACATGCCGCGGAGAAATGCCGAGTGGAAAATGGAATGGCGCGGCACACGGATCATCCCGATCGGAGCAGCGGCGGGCTGACGGGCGCTGCGGAGGCCATATGGAAATCGTCACGGCGTATCTCGCTGGCATCGTCACTGCAGGCCTCCTCTGGTTCCTCGTGCGCTGGTTCGAAGTCTCACGTGATCCCGAACTGGAAGCCGTTTATCGGCAACGCGCCGAGCAAGATCGAATGCGGCGCCAGCGGCGCAAGGACGAGTCGGCGCGCCGAGGCAGGGGATGAGCCCGGCGCAGCGTCTGCGCACCGCGCCTCGCGCGCGCACGTGCGCATAGTGGCTGCATCGCATCGATGCACGCCCATTGAACGCCACACGGGGAGGCAACACATGAGAGCATCGAACGGGTTCACGCGCCTCGGCGCAGTGCTGAAGGTCGTCGGATACGTCCTCTTCGCCTTCGCCGCATCCGCGTGGATTTTCGGGCCCGCGGGCGTGGCCGGCGCGCTCTTCTTCGGCGTGCCTGCGGCTGGGGTCTGGGCGCTCGGTTGGCTGATTGGCGGACTCAGTGCGACCTAGGCAGCGGCGAATCTCCTCCTAGTAGCGGCCGCCGCATAATCGCGTCGAGCATATCCGTTAAGGTCGCTCCAGTGGCCGGCAATCCAAGCTGTCATGGAATCGATCGGAGTCGTCACACATCCAGATTTCATCGAATTGATGCTGGGGCAGTCGGCCACGCACGAGCGCAACGAGGCGATCCCATTCGTCAGGGTAGTAGAGCGAATTCAGCACGCAGCGCACGATCAACACGGTGTGCTCGGGGTAGACCTTTTCGACCTTGCCCAGAATGCTTTTCAGCACGACGTCACCCATCGCATGCACGAAGTCCTCATTGCCATGAACGACCACCTCAGACGCGATTTCCCGATTTCCACGGCGCCGAGTGCCCGAAACGCTCAGCCCGTCAACACCATAGGCAAATCCGACTGTATCTAGCCGCTCGCGCAGCAGGTGGTCGTTCTCGTGTGCAGCGCTGGTCACTTCCAGGTAACCAGCGGCCGGATAGTATCCGTGGTCAATGTAGCCCCCTCGTTGCTCCATAGTTGCATCGGGACGCTGATTTCCGCTAGACCAGCAAATGGAGATATAGCGCCCCGTCCGATAATGCGACTGGAGGTATCGGCAGATCGGAAGCAGTTCCTCGATCAGCCGCTTCTCAAAGGTTGATGGCCTGAGCCTGAGCCGTGTCGCCGAGTCCGGATGTCGCCATACAGTCTCGAACAATTCATACACCCGGGCACAGAACTGCAGGCCATCTAGCAACACACCATCCACACGGGCATATGCACTGTCCATTTGATCTCCGAGGCTCTGCCGCCAATTCGCTACGCTCCCCGAGAGCTTACCCGTTCCCGGCAGAGCGCCGCCTCCGTGTTGAGCACTATCGGAACCGCGGGATCGCCATGCAGAGGTCGTGGAACCGCCGGAGCGACTCGGTATAGCCCGTCAGCTCACCGATGCCGTGCGTGCGCACCAGCGGCCCGATACGGCGGCCAGCGATGCTTGGCGGCTCACCCTCGGGGATCCAGTAGCCGACACGGAAGCCACGCCGCCGTGGCCGCTCTTTGACCTTGCCGAGCATGATCGCACCGAGCATCGCCGGCCGCACCGCGTCGGCGGGTATCCCGAACTTGAGGGAAATCGCCTCTGCGGAATAGACGCGACCGGGCACCAGGTCGCGCAGCACATTCTCGAAGGTGAACGGCGGTGGGTTCTTGCGGGCCCTCAATCCCCCCTCCCCTCGCCGACGTCGGAAAGGAGCTCGCCGAGCGCGATCTTCGTCAGGCGCATGTGCCGCTCCTGCTCGTCGTGGATCAGCCGCAGGCGGCGCTCGTATTCGACAGCGGCCTCCGGATGGAAGTCGCGCAGATAGCGAAGCTTGTTGCCGCTCTCGTTCAGCCACGCCGTGCAATGCATGCAGTCGAGCGAGCCGAGACCGTATTCATACGACCTGGGAACCTCGACGCCCTCGGCACGCAGGTAGGCGAACACGTCCTCTCTCGACCAATCGCGTAAGGGGAACAGATACGCGCCCCCGTTGGGATCGGGCTCCGCGTTCAAGAGCGCGTTATTCGTCAGTTTCTCGTCTGCACGATCGCCCCGGATCAGCAGATCGACGCCATGTGCGTTGATCGCGTTGTGGAGCGGTAGCCACCAGTTGCTCCAACAGCAATCGAACTTCGAATGAATCTTGAATCTCGGCGCCGACGCCTCGGCCATGCGCCCGGCGGGCGTTGCGCTCAACGGCACCATGTCGGCTGGAAAGGTCTGCTCGGGCGCGTGTCCTCGAATGTAGCCGGGCCCCTTCACCTCGATGAAGTTCGGCACGAGCTTCCGGATCTGTTCCATCTGCTCAATGGTTTCGGGATACGGGTCGCCAGCGTTCGCCCAGAAGACCGTCAGCCAGCGCCAGTAGCGGCGCGCCAGGTTCAGGCACGCGAGCGAGTCCTTGCCGCCCGAGAACAGCAATCCCGGGCGCTTGTGCGCCAGGATCGCCTCCAAGACCATGTGCTCGGTCAGCGCGAATTTCAGCGCACGCTCGGAAAGCGGCTCGGTGTCGTCGGTGGCATGGCCGATGATCAGTTCCATGTCCGGTTTGCTCATGGTCTCGCTCATTCCGGAAGCTCCTCGACGGGCGTCATGCGCAGGAGAACCACCTGTCGGCGCGACTCGACCGGCCGGCGCTGCCGACTGACGAGATCGACGGCACGCCGCTCGGTTTCGGAGATTGCTTCATCCGGTGCACATGGGAAGAACTCGCCGTTAGCGCTGATTCCCGTGAAGGCGCCCCCAGAGGCCGACAAACGGCGGATCCGCACGACCAAGGTCTCGATGCCACTCCCAGCGCTGAGCCCGCGTGCGGCACGCTCGAGGCGCCTAATGCGTGCTTTGAGATTGATAGTTGCCATCGTCCTTGCCCTCCAAGACCGCGAGCCGTTTCTCGAGCTCGTCCACTTCGATGATTCGTGCCTGCGCGGAGATGACCTGCATCACCGCATTCGCCTCGTCCGGCGTGATTCGTCCGCCCGCCATCGCATGCATGACCGCCGCCCCCTGCTCGGCGAGCGAGCCCGTCAACTCAGGCAGATCGACCGGTGCATCCTTCGCCTTGATTACCGGGATGCATCGATCGATGCAGATGCGCAGCGCAGTCGTATCGCCCGCCTTGGCGAGCTCGACAGCTTTCGCCACCAGGTCGACGGCGTGCGGCTGGAGCAACTCGCGCAGCGCGGTGCGCTTGTCGCGCGTGCCCTTCGGCTTGCCGGCCGGATTGCCGCTCTGCCCCTTCTTGAACTGGGTCATCGCCCTGATTTCCCCCTGCTAAATTCAGCCTCACCGATCAGAGCCATTACCGCTTCCACTCGTGCTTCCATGCACCGGAAGCGAGATCCAGATACCGGCCCGGCGCGTTTGGGTCATCTCTGAGCTGCTGGCTCGCTTTGTCGAACCAAAGTCGCGTCGGCCCCTCCCAAGCGAAGTGGCGCTGCTTCTCGCAGAGCAAGAGCACGTCGGGAACGCGACGCAGCTCTTCAATCTTCGCGGCTCGTTTCGCCTCGTCCTGAAGCTGGCGCGCCGCCTGAACGCTGTTTTCCTTATGCTTGTTGCGATGGACGATCAGCACGTTGTCGACCAGGTCCGTGATTTCGCCGGCGCCCTTGATATCGAACTTGTCCGGCGCAGATTTCTCTGTGTCGCCCTTGCGGATGTGATGCACGAGATGGATATGCACGCCGGTATCTCGAGCCAACACGCAAAGCGAATCGACGAAGCGCGCCTGCCCGGCGTAATCGTCCGGCGCCATGCCGCACTTCATGAGGCTGTCGATGACCATGTGGTCGACGCCCAACTCCTTCCGGCAGTACCGCGTGACCGCGACCATTCGGTCCCTCGTCATCGCACCGCGATGCCCGTACAGCCAGAGGCGCGCATCAGTCCAGCGGTGGAATTTCGTGATGTGGTCGATGGATGGCGATGCGCCGCCGGACGACTGCGTGCACATCCGACTCATGGTCGCCTGCATTGGCATTTCGAGTGATGCGATACATGCGCGGCGACCCTGCGCCATCGCATCCAACATTACGTAGCCGAGCGCGCCGGATTTGCCGTGTCCGTTCACGCCGGCCCAGAGCGTTACCTCGCCTGAGCGGAACTTGAGGTTGTCGCCCACCGAGGGCCACGGCGACGGGTCGCCGGCCACTTCTTCGGCGCCGTGGAACATGCGGATAACGTCGTCCATGAATTCGGACGCCGGGCGCACATCGGCACGACCGTCGTCCGCGTCATTGACGTAGGCGTTCCAGTCGATCGAATCGGGAATAGTTCGAGCCATCAGTTCACCTCCTTGGTGTTTTCGTTTCGTTCGGCCGCGAGCTGCACGACGAGCTCGCACGCGTGGTCATAGGGATTCGGCAGCGTGTCGCCGAGGGCATCGAATAGGCGGCGCGCCAGCGTGTGCGATGCCGGCCAGCACATCGGCGCGATCGGCATCGGGAACCAGTCGAAGAGCGCGAAGTCCTCGCCCGGCACCGTGCGCCTCTCGCCGCAATGCACGCGCGGCCCTTCGCGGAACGTGAGCACCAGCGTGTCGGGCACCACGGCCGCGATGTCAGCGAGCGTGCGCAGCAGATCGCTCCAGGGCACATCCGCCGACGCGAATACCTCGACGTCGAGCGCGGCAACAGGACGCCAGTCGTAGGGCTGGCCGGCGGCGGCCGAGAGCGTCACGTTGTCGAAACGCAGCGGCCCTGCGAGCGTCACGAGAACCGGCAGTTCCGGCACCCGACCGGCTCGGCGCATGGACACGAGCGCGGCACCGTTGGAGGGATAGCGATGGCTCATGACACGGGCGCCCAAGGGTCGAAGGCTTGGCCGTTTGCCGCGCCAGCACCAAGCGGCAACTCGTCTTCCCAGCGACGTTGATTGAGGTATGTCAGGGGCGCAGGCTCGTAGCCGTCCAGCCATTGCCGGGTCGCTTTCATCGCTACCACGTGTCCGATTACCTGCTCGGCGATGGCATCCAGACAAGCCCCCCGCCACTTCTCCCGGCACTTGGCCTTCGCCACCTTCCGGCCCGTGGACGGCCATACATCCCAGAAGCGACCGAACTCGGATGAGCCATTGGGCGATGCCGAGTCACCGCGAGGTGACGATATGTTTTTTATTGAAGATGGAGATGGAGAAGAAGAGCCGTCACCCAAGGGGGGCTTTGGTGAAGCTTTGGTGCTATCACCCAACGGGGGCTTTGGTGCACCCTTCGATACGCTGTCGTCGGTCTGAAATCGCGACGACTCGCCACGAACCGAACGCACGTACTCGTCCTTGACCATCCGCGACGAGTACCAGATCGGCCCTTCCTGCTCGGCAACCAACGTCACCGGCTCGCCGTCACGGCGGCCGGAGCGCGGCACGTAGATGCACGCGGTACACGGCTGCCCGTTGTCGGCGCCCTTCAACACGCCCTTGCTAACGATGGCCCTGAGCGTCACGAGCGGCGCGCCGATCGCCTGTGCGATCTCCTTGAGCGGCCAGCGCAGAACGCCGTATTCCTCCGAGTCGTGCAGTAGGCACATCACGTCGATCCACACGCCCTTCTCAGCGTGTGTGCAGCGCCGCAGGTTGCTGTTCGCCTGCCAGTCGCCCGGGTAAAACTGGAACGATGGGCGGGTCATACCGGCAGCCCCATCGCATCTTTCATGCGCCGGATCTGCACCGCGCTACGGTGCCGGATTTCCAGACGCATGAGATAGCTGCAGCGAGCGCGCAGGACGCGCGTGCCGGCGGCGCACATCAGCCGCCCGAGCGCGTCGATACGCAACTCGCGCGCGTGGTCATCGATAGATCGCCCGAGTGCGGCCGAAGAGCGAATGGCGGCGCGCGTCGACCAGCTTCGCAACTGGATCGTACCAACGCGGCGCGCGCGAGTCGCAAGGTTTGCCGTCATGGCGCGCCTCACGCGTTTTCGGGAACACGGTAGCCGGCCGGGTCAGCCAGCCATGCGTCGATGTCTGCGCGCCGCCAGACGATGCTGCGGGCGCCGATGCGAATCGCCTTGGGGAAGGTGCCCGCCTTCATACGATCGTAGATCGTGCTGCGCGCCAGGGTCGTTTCGACTTCGACTTGCTTGCGACGCATCAGCGTCTGCGATTTGGGCTGCTGATCGGACATTCTCGGCTCCTGTCGGGAGTGCCGGACAAAACCGGCACATGGGAGCCATGATGTCGACCGCCTGAACGACGGTCACGGTATGAAATCGCGAATTAAATACCGTGCGGAGTAGGCCGCGGAGCGCTATTCAGCATCCTCCGCTGACGCCTTCGCCTGAGATGGCACACCCCTCAAGAGCGCGAGCCATGCCTGATAGCCTTTCTTGACGGCGTCAGCGCTCTTCGGGGTAAATTTCGGGGCATAGCGCTCGGTCCAAGCGACCTTTTCCAAGGTCTTCCCATCGGCTACCCACTGGATTGCCCTCTCAACTGTGAAAGGGTCGTCGAGAGGTCGCAGCAACGCGGGGACGCGCTTCGCAATTCGCAGCAGGTCGTGAACGTGCTGGCCGCGTGCAAGCGATTCTTCGCGCGCTTCGCTAGATGCAGGACGGCCACGTCGCCCTTGAACGGCGGGGCGCAGCATTACCCCGCTGTCACCTCGAAGGCTCTCCACGAGATAGTCGAGCAGCCGCTCATCAACCGCTGTATACGGGACCAGGGGGATGCCACCGGGCTCGCCGTTCGCGCGGTTCTGGCAGACCGTCGCACAAAACTCCTCGATGAGTCGACGCGCGGCCTCCATATCGCCATCGCGCGCCGCATCGATCCAGAGCGAGAGTTGATCACGCCCACTGTCAGCGCCCATTGCGCCCTCACGCAAAGCCCCTTCGGAGAAGCCGCGCCGGCCGGGTAAGGGAGCCCGGTTTTCGCCCCGTCGAGCTAGGCGCGGTGAAACGATTATGCCGCAGTGTCGGAGCGTGCCGGCCGCACCGCATATTCGTCGGCCCAATCCGACAGTGCCCCGATATCCTGCACGAGCATCCCCGACACGGCCGCGCCCATCGCAAGAAGCGCCTCCACGGTCGTCGGCTGCAGGGGCGGCTCCACTTCGCAACCCTCCCCAGCACTGCGATATGACGTTTCCTGAACCAGATTCGCACGCGCGATCGCGAAAATATGCTCGAGCCCATGGACCACCGCATAGGCGCGTTCAAGGTGGTTCAGCAACGGGCCGGCCCTAACGAGCGAATCGTCTGCGGCAGCATCGGACACACGTTCGCTGAAGACCGGGAATCGGGAATCGAGGAAGTTCTCGCCGCTCATCACGCCACCTCCGCGCGGACGATTTCAGCCAGGAGGCGCAGTGCGTCGCCGGTGGCGTCGAGCGCATCCTGATAGGTCGGCGCGAGCGCGGCGGTGCGCAGGGCGGCGCGGATAATTTCGAGTGGGGATTGCGGTTGCTCGGGACGAGCGATGGCTTGGCGCATGATGCGGCCTCCTGTAGGTGACATGGAGACCCGCCGCTCATTTCCACGTGAGGGTGGCGGGCCCGACGACAAGGGGTGGAAAACCGGCCTACAGGAAACCGGCCCAGCCGAAGCTAGCCCTCGCCCGGCCCGCCATAGAAAACTGGCGTGCAGAAGCGAACGGACGAAAAAATAGCCGCGTCTGCGGCGGCTCGTCCGCCTGTAGTCCACGGGTTTCCACGCCCGGCCGCTGTTGTCTCAGCGACGACTGCAGAGTAGCCCCGTCGAACGACAGTCGTCAACAGGGAATTCGTAAACTTGGGTACCCATGGCAAGATAGCGGCACAACCGAGACGCCAGTGCAACGCACGTTGCGCGGCACGCAGAGGAGAACCATGGACGAAATTGCGCGCGGCATCGGCTACGCAGTCATCGAAGTCGGCGGAGCAGTGCTCCTTCTCGTTGTGCTGATCCTGGTCGCTTCGAAGTCGCTCTCGTTCGCGCGCGCGTGCAAAGTACTGCTGCTATTGGTTTGGATGCTAGGCGTAACCGTGGTTCCAGTCTACGGGCTGTCGCTAACGTGGCAGCAGGGCAATCACATCACCGCCATTTTGACCGGCATACTTTTCATCTTCCCAGGCCCGCTACCATTCTTCGTCATCGGATGGCCCGAGTTACTCAAAGCGATCCGCGGTATCGATTAAGCGACCTCTCCAGCGCCGACTGAAAAACAACTTGCAATAGCGCATGAACAACTGCCGTTGGACAGGCCAAGCAATGGCGCACGCTCCTCGATACTGTTGCGCGAGAGGTGGCGGATTCCAACGACCAGGATGCGGCATGAAATCGGCCGGAATCGCTTCGATGCCATCGAACATCGATGGCTGCGTTTCCTCGATGCGCGCCGCGCGCGCCACTCGTCGATTGAGCGTCCGTGCTCCGATCGCCAGATAGGTCGCCACGCGCACCGCGTCACCATCGAACCGCTCGAATGTACGGAGATATGCGATGGCCTCGGAGAATCGATCGCTGATCGCGCGCGCTGCCACCGCGGCGTCTTCGCGCATCTCGAGCGCAACGAGCGGCTCGTATTTTTCTGGAGCTGAAAGTCGCGCGCCGACAGCACTGGGCAGAAGATCGCCATCGTCGTCGATATCGTCTCGATCGATGCGCAGCGCGAACCGCTCCTTCCGATTGACGAATTTCCCGAACTGGCGCTGCAGCCGGGCGACAATCATGTCGCGCAGGTCTTCGTCGTCCGGGTCAGGACTTGCATCAGGATCCGCGTGGAGCTCGTCCACGATCAGCCAGGTTTCGCTCGTCAGATCGTCAACGGAGTGATCCCCTTCCGAAGACCAAGCGATTCGCTCGAGCTGCTTGCGAATCAGGCTTGTGACGCGCTGGAAGAATGCGAAGGCCCGGCTCAACGGCCCTCCCAGTCAGTCGGGGACGCGTTACCCGCGCCTGTATCGGCAGCGCAGCAATTCCTCGGCAGCGATAGCCCGGCGCGGCGCCCGGTACTCGATCTGGAGTGCATCCCGCGATGCTAAATCAATCGTATGAAAGATCAATGCATCATCGCCACGAGATGAGTAGCAGTGCTTCTGTTGACCGATGCGGAGCCGCGAAGAAAAGAGTGGTGTAGCAGGAGCAGCGAGACAAACTCGGGGGCAACTTTGGGGGCAACTTTTCTTTCGAAATGCGACTCACCATTTACTGCCGTGGCTTTCACGCAACAATTCGAGTGACGCCGCCCCACCAAATTCCGCGCTCGTCGCACGAACCCCGCATGACGCAAGTCTGCGGGGTTTTTTGTTGCCGGCGAAACGCATGCCTCCCTCTCCTGCCGAAAAAGCGCCCAGCCACTGACGGACGGGCGGCCGGGCGGAATGCCGCCGGTACTCGGGCGGCAGGAGGTGACGGATGGTCGGCCGCCCCCGCGCAGTCACTCGCTGCGCCTGACAGCGGCCAGCCCGGCTACCGCGGCCCCGGCCACGACGCGTCGTCGCGACCGGTTCGCGCCGGGCGACGCGCGGCTCAGCTGCCGCGATACAGTGACTTCATTTCTTCAGCGCTGGCGGGACGCACGCCCATCGCACGCGAACCCGATGCCGATGCGCCCTGCGCCTGGGCGCCGTAGCCGCTGACGTCGGCGCCTTGCGCTTGCGCCAGCGCACGCTGCTGCTCTGCAACCCGGGCCGTCGCGGCCTGGATCGCTTCCGGATAATGCGGATCTTCGCCGCGGGCGGAGTTGTAACCGGCCTGCTGGAGCTGGACCAGTTCGGCACGAACCTGCGCGCGGGTGATCGTCGAGCCCGACTGGGCGAACGACACGACCGGGGCAACGAGCGCAGCGGCAACGACGACGGCTTGAACGAGCGACTTCATGATGACCTACCTCCAGATTTGTCTGTGTTCGCGGTGAACTCCTTGTTCATCGCTGACAAACCGAAGTTTATGTAGGCAGATGCTTAAGAATAAGGCAGGTTTCTGGAAGACATCCTTCCTGAATTACGGGTTAACCCTAGATCAATGAGCGGGATGGCCAGACGTGCGTACGGCAGCTACGCCCGGCACCCCGTTGGATGCGGGCCCGTCGAAAAGCACGAGCCCCGCAAAGCGGTAACGCTTTGCGGGGCTCGACCACCAATAGGCCGGGAATCGACGCTCGTCCACTCGCGGTCAGATGATGGGCCGTCGTGCGAAAGCACGGCGCCTCACCCCGGGCACAAACGCGCCGGTCAGCGCATTACTGGGTATCCATCGGGCACTTCAGGTTGCAGCCGTTCGGGTCACCCAGGTCGCCCTTGCGGCGCAACGCCGACTTCTTGCCGCCCTGGTATTTCTGCGATGGCGCCGACGCCGCGAACGGCATCTGCGGATGCTCGTTCAAACGAAACTGTTCGCTCAGGATGCCGCCCGGCACACCCGGGGAATTCTGCGCGGACGCAAACGGCGAAACGACGACCAGCAGCCCCGCGGTCAACGCTGCCGCGGCGTGGGGAACGGAAAATTTCATGGCGGAATGACGCCTGAACGGCGTGCTTGTTGGAACGTTGATCAAGCGCCAAGCGTAGCGCAAATCCCCCGCTGTTGCAGCGCGACCCGATCGCGTCCCCGTTACCGGGAATTGCCGTGCCGCGCCTGCGCGCCGTCGTCGCCGGCCAGCCCGGCCGCGATGCCCGTCAGCGTGCCGCACGCGGCCGGATCGTAGCCGTCCAGATGCGCGACGCGCTCGACGAAACGTGCGTCGCGCAGCAGCGCCAGTACGCCGGCGAGCGGCCGGGCGTCGAGCCGCGCACGTTCGCATGCGAAGTAATAGTCCTCGTCGACGACCGGGATGAAGTCGAGCCCGAAATGATGCGCGGCCGGCTCGACGCCGAAGCCGAGATCGGCCATCCCGCTCGCGACGAATGCCGCGATCGCCGAATGCGTGAGCTCGGCCGATGCATAGCCGTCGACGCGCTCCGGATCGATGCCGATCGCACGCAGCGCGAGGTCCAGCAACATGCGCGTGCCCGACCCCGGCTGCCGGTTGACGAAGCGGATGTCGTTGCGCGCGAGATCCGCGAGACCGCGGACCTGCTTCGGGTTGCCACGCAGCACGAACAGCCCCTGTTGACGACGCGTCAGGTGGATCAGCACGTGGCGCGTGTCGTCGAGCCACGGCCGGTAGATCTGCGCGCACTGCGCGCGGAACGCGCCGCGCGGCAGATGGAAGCCCGCCAGGTCGCATTCGCCGCGCGAGAGCGCCTGTACGGCCTCGATGCTCTCGCGATACTTGATGTCGACGGCCGCCTGCGCATCGACGAGCGCGGAGACGAGCGTCGCGACCGCGTAGCCGTGCGACGCATGGATGCGCACAGCGCCGTCGCGCTGCGCGAGCCGCCGGTTCAGGTCGCTCGCCACTTCGGCCGCCAGCGTGCGCAAATTCCCGTCGAGCCGGCTGCGCGCGAGGCGCTGCGCATCGACGACCGCCTGCCCGAGCGCCGACAGCGTCGAGCCCTTGCCGCGTGCCGTTTCGATCAACTCGCCGCCGATGCACGCTTCCAGCGCGCGGAGCATGCCCCACGCGTGCCGGTACGACAGCCCCTTGGCCTGTGCCGCCTGCGCAATGCTGCCCGTGTCGGCCACGAGTTCGAGCAACGGCGCGACGTCCGACAGGCTGGCCGACCGGCCTTCCGTGTCGCGTACGGTCAGATACGCGTCGCATTCGATCCGAATCAATTATGCACTCCGATTTCCTATTGCGACCGCGGAATGTTCCGCTTATGGTTGATAAAAATCAATCAGAACGAAGTCGAGATGCGCACTATATGAACTGCAAGCGCATATGAGATTTTGGAGGAGCATAACCGATGTCCCCGAATTCCCCTGCGCCCGACGCGCTCGTCGAGCGTCATGCGCGCGCCGGCCGGTCGCTCGTCGCGATCCTGCACGCGATCCAGGACGACGCGGGCTACGTGCCGCCGGGTTGCGTCGCACCGCTCGCCAAGGCACTCAACCTGTCGCGTGCGGAAGTCCACGGCGTACTGACTTACTACCATCACTTCCGCACCGCGCCGCCCGCGCGCGTGACGATCCAGATGTGCCGCGCCGAAGCGTGCCGCAGCATGGGTGGCGAAACGCTCGCCGCCCATGCGGAGGCGCGCACGGGCTGCCGGTTCGACGCGGCACACGGCGATGCCGCCGCTGCGCGCGCGCCGGACGCCGTCGCGCTCGAATCGGTGTACTGCCTCGGATTGTGCGCGCAGTCGCCGTCGCTGACGGTCAACGGCGTGCTGCACGCGAAGGTCACGCCGGAGAAATTCGACGCGTTGCTCGCCGACGCGGTCGCCCACTCGCAGGAGGCCGCATGACGACCCGCATCTACGTTCCACGCGATTCGTCCGCGCTGGCGCTCGGCGCGGACGCGCTCGCCGCCGCGATCGTCGCGGAGGCCGAACGGCGCGGCGTCGCGATCGAACTGGTCCGCAACGGCTCGCGCGGGCTGCTGTGGCTCGAGCCGCTCGTCGAGATCGGCACGGCCGCGGGCCGCGTCGGCTATGCAAACCTGTCGGCCACCGACGTGCCCGCGCTGTTCGACGCCCACTGGCTCGAGGGCGGCACGCACCCGAGCAGCGTCGGCCTCGTCGACGCACTGCCCTATCTCGCGCGCCAGCAGCGCCTCACGTTCGCGCGGATCGGCCTGACCGACCCGCTGTCGATCGACGACTACCTGCGGTACGAAGGACTCGCCGGCCTGAAGAACGCACTGTCGCTCGACGGCGACGCCGCCTGCGAGACGCTGATCGAATCGGGGCTGCGCGGCCGCGGCGGCGCGGCGTTCCCGGCCGGCATCAAGTGGCGCACCGTGCGGCACGCGCACGCCGCGCAGAAATACATCGTCTGCAACGCGGACGAAGGCGATTCGGGCACGTTCTCCGACCGCCTGATCATGGAGTGCGATCCGTACTGCCTGATCGAAGGGATGATCATCGCGGGCATCGCGACGGGCGCGACGGTCGGCTACATCTACGTGCGCAGCGAATACCCGCACGCGATCGCGACACTCGAAGCCGCGATCGTCCGCGCGCGCGAAGCCGGCTGGCTCGGCGAGCACGTGCTCGGCTCCGCGCACGCGTTCGAGCTGCACGTCGCGAAAGGCGCGGGCTCGTACGTGTGCGGCGAGGAAACCGCGCTGCTCGAATCGCTCGAGGGCAAGCGCGGCGTCGTGCGCGCGAAGCCGCCGCTGCCGGCGCTCGCGGGCCTGTTCGGCCAGCCGACCGTCATCAACAACGTGATCACGCTCGCGACGGCGCCGGTGATTTTCGCGCGCGGCGCGGCGTTCTACCGCGACTACGGGATGGGCCGCTCGCGCGGCACGCTGCCGTTCCAGCTGGCGGGCAATATCCGTCAAGGCGGCCTCGTCGAACTCGCGTTCGGCGTCACGCTGCGCGAACTGCTGTTCGACTTCGGCGGCGGCACGGCCAGCGGCCGGCCCGCTCGCGCCGCGCAAGTCGGCGGCCCGCTCGGCACCTACCTGCCCGACCATCAGTGGGACGTGCCGCTCGACTACGAGGCGTATGCGGCGATCGGCGCGGTCGTCGGTCACGGCGGCATCGTGCTGCACGACGACACCTCGAACCTCGCCGAACTGGCCGAATACGCGATGAAGTTCTGCGCGATCGAATCGTGCGGCAAGTGCACGCCGTGCCGGATCGGCTCGACGCGCGGTGTCGAGACGATCGCACGCATCCGCGACGGCGACACGTCGGAGCGTCAGGTCACGCTGCTGCGCGACCTGTGCGACACGATGCTGGCCGGCTCGCTGTGCGCGATGGGCGGCATGACGCCGTACCCGGTGCTGTCCGCGCTCGACCATTTCCCCGAAGATTTCGGGCTCGCTGCCGGCAAGGATGCCGCAGCGGGTCCGGTCAAGGCCGCGGCCTGACCCAGAAGGAGCCCTGCATGTCCCTCGACACGAACAACGTCCGCCAAGGCGGCTGCGGCTCGGGCCAATGCGCGTGCAAGAGCGCCGCTCAGGCGCGTGCCCGCGATCCGTTCGACGATACCGACTACGGCACGCCGCAACGGCATGCCGACACCGACGTCACGCTCGAAATCGACGGCCAGCCGGTGACGGTGCCGGCCGGCACATCGGTGATGCGCGCGGCGATCGAGGCCGGCGTCAACGTCCCGAAGCTCTGCGCAACCGATTCGCTCGAGCCGTTCGGCTCGTGCCGGCTGTGTCTCGTCGAGATCGAAGGCCGGCGCGGTTATCCGGCGTCGTGCACGACACCCGCAGAAGCCGGCATGAAGGTGCGCACGCAGTCGGACCGGCTGCAGTCGCTGCGTCGCAACGTGATGGAGCTGTACATCTCCGACCATCCGCTCGACTGCCTCACCTGCGCCGCCAACGGCGACTGCGAATTGCAGGACATGGCGGGCGTGGTCGGGCTGCGCGAAGTGCGCTACGGCTTCGACGGCGCGAATCACCTGAAGGACCGCAAGGACGAATCGAATCCGTATTTCACGTACGACCCGTCGAAGTGCATCGTCTGCAACCGCTGCGTCCGCGCATGCGAGGAAACGCAGGGCACGTTCGCCCTGACGATCGCCGCGCGCGGTTTCGAATCGCGTGTCGCCGCGGGCGAAAGCGAATCGTTCATGGCATCGGAATGCGTGTCGTGCGGCGCGTGCGTCGCCGCATGCCCGACGGCCACGCTGCAGGAAAAATCCGTCGTGCAGCTCGGGCAGGCCGAACACTCGGTCGTCACGACCTGCGCGTACTGCGGTGTCGGCTGCTCGTTCAAGGCCGAGATGAAGGGCACGCAGGTCGTGCGCATGACGCCGCACAAGAACGGCCTCGCCAACGAAGGCCACGCGTGCGTGAAGGGACGTTTCGCCTGGGGCTACGCGACGCACAAGGACCGCATCACGAAGCCGATGATCCGCGAGAAGATCACCGACCCGTGGCGCGAAGTGAGCTGGGACGAAGCCCTCACGTATGCGGCTACGCAATTCCGCAAGCTGCAGCAGAAGTACGGCCGTGACTCGATCGGCGGCATCACGTCGTCGCGCTGCACGAACGAGGAAACCTATCTCGTGCAGAAGCTCGTGCGTGCCGCGTTCGGCAACAACAACGTCGATACCTGCGCGCGCGTGTGCCATTCGCCGACCGGCTATGGTCTCAAGACGACGCTCGGCGAATCGGCCGGCACGCAGACGTTCGCCTCGGTCGGCCAGGCCGACGTGATCGTCGTGATGGGCGCGAACCCGACCGACGGCCACCCGGTGTTCGGCTCGCGGATGAAGCGCCGCGTGCGCGAAGGCGCGAAGCTGATCGTGATCGACCCGCGCCGCATCGACGTCGTCGACGGCCCGCACGTGAAGGCCACGCACCACCTGCAACTGCGCCCCGGCACCAACGTCGCGATCGTCAACGCGCTCGCGCACGTGATCGTCACCGAGGGGCTCGTCGCCGACGCCTTCGTCGCCGAACGCTGCGATACCCGCGCATTCGAGCAATGGCGCGAATTCGTGTCGCGCGACGAGAATTCGCCGGAGGCGACCGCCGACGTGACCGGCGTGCCGGCCGAACGCGTGCGCGAAGCCGCGCGCCTCTATGCGACGGGCGGCAACGCGGCGATCTATTACGGGCTGGGCGTCACCGAACACGCGCAAGGCTCGACGACGGTGATGGGCATCGCGAACCTCGCGATGGCGACCGGCAACATCGGCCGCGAGGGCGTCGGCGTCAATCCGCTGCGCGGCCAGAACAACGTGCAGGGTTCGTGCGACATGGGCTCGTTCCCGCACGAACTGCCCGGCTACCGGCACATCAGCGACGCGGTCGTGCGCGCGCAGTTCGAGCAGGCGTGGTCGGCCACGCTGCAACCGGAACCGGGGCTGCGCATCCCGAACATGTTCGACGCGGCGCTCGACGGCAGCTTCAAGGGGCTCTACTGCCAGGGCGAGGACATCGTCCAGTCGGACCCGAACACGCAGCACGTGGCGGCCGCGCTGTCGGCGATGGAATGCATCGTCGTGCAGGACATCTTCCTGAACGAGACCGCGAAATATGCGCACGTGCTGCTGCCGGGTTCGACGTTCCTCGAGAAGGACGGCACGTTCACGAACGCCGAGCGCCGCATCTCGCGCGTGCGCAAGGTGATGCCGCCGCTCGCGGGCTACGCGGACTGGGAAGTGACGCTGCTGCTGTCGCAGGCGCTCGGCTACGACATGCACTACACGCATCCGTCGGAAATCATGGACGAGATCGCGCGGCTCACGCCGACCTTCTCGGGCGTGTCGTACGAGAAGCTCGACGCGCTCGGCAGCATCCAGTGGCCATGCAACGAGCACGCGCCGGACGGCACGCCGACCATGCACATCGACGCATTCGTGCGCGGCAAGGGCCGGTTCGTGATCACCAAGTTCATTCCGACGCCGGAGAAGGTCACGCAGCGCTATCCGCTGATCCTGACGACGGGCCGCATCCTGTCGCAATACAACGTCGGCGCGCAGACGCGCCGGACCGAAAACGTCCGGTGGCACGAAGAGGACCGCCTCGAGATCCATCCGCACGACGCCCAGGATCGCGGGATCCGGACCGACGACTGGGTCGGCATCGAATCGCGCGCCGGGCAGACGGTGCTGCGCGCGCTCGTGACGGAGCGCATGCAGCCGGGCGTCGTGTACACGACGTTCCACTTCCCGGAATCGGGCGCGAACGTGATCACGACCGACAGTTCCGACTGGGCGACGAACTGCCCCGAATACAAGGTGACGGCCGTGCAGGTGCTGCCGGTCGCGCAACCGTCCGACTGGCAGCGTGCGTATGCGCGTTTCAACGCGGAGCAGATCGACCTGCTCGAGCGCCGCGCGGCCACGCCCGACACCGTGACGACAGGCAAGTGAGGCAGCGATGGATCAAGGACACCTGATCGACATGGCCAACCAGATCGGCGCATTCTTCGAATCGATGCCCGATCGCGACGAAGCGCTGGCCGGCATCGCCGACCATCTCCGGCGCTTCTGGGAACCGCGGATGCGCCGCGCGTTGCTCGCCGCGCTCGACGATCCGTCGAGCGAAGGCGCGCAACGCACGGCACCGATCGTGCGCGACGCGGTCGCCGCGCATCGGGCCTCGCTGGTGCCCGCCGCCGCGAGCGTCTGACCGCGCCGCTACGCGGACTGCGTCATGCCCGCGAACCAGGTTTCGCAGTGGCGCAGCAGCGCGTTCGCGTCGGTTGCCGTGCGCCCGCGCACGGCGACATAACCGTCGGGCCGCAACAGGTAGAACGACGGCCGCGAGCGGCCATATTCCCGCGCCAGGCCGGCGGCGCCATCGCCTGCGGCATCGGTGACGCGCCACGCGCGCACCGCTTCCGGCATGATCCGTTCGAGCCCCTGCACGAGCGCCCGCGCGTCGGCCGGCATCGGCGGCACCTCGCCGGTATCGGCATCCGCCGGTTCTTCCAGCAGCAACAGCGTGAAGCTCGCCGGATCGTGAAGATCGTATAACCGCGCCGTCCCCGGTGCGCGGCCGAGCGGCCCGTCGAGCACATGCACGAGTGCATCGGGTGCCCGCTCGCCCGCGCGCGGGCCGCCGTCGAGCACGCGCTCGAGCGTGAGCGGACTTTTCCGGTACTGCACGCCGAGCTCGCTGACCGTGCGCCGCACCGCGTCGCGCATCGGCCCGAACGACGCCAGCAGCGGTACGACATGATCGCGCAGCAGCCGCATCGCGCCGCGCTCGGCTTCGACCATCTGCGTGACGAATCCGGTCTGCCGCAACACGTCGCGCTCGATCGGATGGCGCTCCGCGTGGTACGTGTCGAGCAGCCGCTCGGGCGTGCCGGCGCCCAGCACGCGCGCGAGCTTCCAGCCGAGATTGAATGCTTCCTGGATGCCGGTGTTCATGCCCTGCGCGCCGGCCGGGCTGTGGACGTGCGCGGCGTCGCCCGCGAAAAAGACGCGGCCGTGACGCAACCGGTCGACCATCCGGCTATGCAGGTGAAAATAGGACGACCACGCGAGATCGCTCGGGGAGATCGACACGCCGGCACGGCGACGCACGATCGCGTCGCACTCCGCGAGCGTCGGCGTCGGCGCATCGGACGACGCGTCGCTGCCGGGCGGACGGTCGGCCACGAGCCGGTAACGGCCGTCGCCCATCGGAAACAGGCCGGCCATGCCGTCGGACGACGTGAACAGGTGGATCTCTTCGTCCGGCCAGTCGGGGATCGCCGCGAAATCGGCAAGCAGGAACGTCTGTTCGAACGCCTGCCCGGCAAAGCCCAGGCCGAGCAGATGCCTGACCGTGCTGTGCGCGCCGTCCGCCGCGATCAGGTACGACGGCGCGAACGACTCGTCGCGGCCGTCCGCGCGGCGGATCGACACGTCGAGCGACGTGCCGCCCGCGTCGCACGCGGTCAGCGTCGCGCCGCGCTCGACCGTCACGCCGAGCTGCGCCAGGTGTTCGGCCAGCAGGCGCTCGGTGATGCTCTGATCGAGAAACAGCAGATACGGATAGCGCGTTTGCAGCGGATCGAAATCGAGCCGCGCGATCTCGCGGCCGTCGGCATGCAGCGCGGCCGCATGCGCGCGATGACCGAGCGCGAGAAACGGTTCGACCGCGCGATGCTGCTCCAGCAGTTCGAGCGTGCGCGCCTGGATGCCGATCGCGCGCGAATACGGCGCGGGCGCCGCGAGACGATCGATGATGCGCACCGGCACGCGGGCCCGCGCGAGGCTCATCGCCGCGGCGAGACCGGTCGGCCCCGCGCCGACGATCAGCACGGGCGGGATATCCGACAGTGTGTCAGCCATGAGAACCTCGATGACACGCGACCCTGCCAGTCTACGCCGCTCCGCGTGACGGGGCCATATGCCGACCGGCCGACCGGCGGCACCCCCGCGCGGTGTGGGAAAATACGCGCTTTCCGTCAGTTTTCGCGTCATGGATTCCGCATTCGACCGGGCGTACGCCGCACACCGCGCAGGCCGCCTCGCCGAGGCCGAGCACGGTTATCGCAACGCGCTCGCCTCCGACCCCGCCAACGCCGACGCGCTGCACCTGTTCGGGGTGCTGCGGCACCAGCAGGGCCAGCATGCCGAAGCGGCCGACCTCGTCGGCCGCGCGGTCGCGCTGCGCCCGGACGATGCCGCGCTGCAGCTCAATCTCGGCAACGCGCTGAAGGCGCTCGGCCGGCTCGACGAAGCGATCGACCGCTTTCGCAACGCGCTGACGCTCGCGCCCGAATTCCCGCTCGCGCACTACAACCTCGGCAATGCGTATGCGGCGCTGCAGCGGCACGACGACGCGATCGATGCGTTCGGCCGCGCGCTGCGGCTCACGCCCGACGACGCATCGATCCACAACAATCTCGGCAACGCGCTGAACGCGCTCGGCCGCCATGACGATGCGCTCGCCGCGTTCGGTCGCGCGCTCGAACTGCGGCCCGGGCATGCGGGCGCGCACAACAACCTCGCGATGGCGCTGAACGCGATGGGCCGCGCCGACGACGCGATCACGCACTTCCAGGCCGCGATCGCCGCGCAGCCGCGCTTCGTCGCCGCGCATTTCAATCTCGGCAACACGTTCGACGCGGTCGGCCGGCATGCGGAGGCGGCCGCCGCGTTCGAAGCGGCGCTCGCGCTGCACCCGCCGTTTCCGCTCGCGCTGTTCGGGCTCGCGAACGCCCTGTGCGCCCAGGGGCGCCACCGCGACGCACTGCCCTACTACGAGCGCGCGGTCGGTCTCGATCCGTCGTTCGGCCTCGCGTGGCTGAACCTCGGCAACGCGCATCACGCGCTCCGCGCATACGAGATGGCACTGCGCGCGTTCGACCAGGCACTGCGCGTCGCGCCCGATCTCACGCTCGCGCGGCTGCACCGCGCGGTCACGCTGCTGACGCTCGGCGACTTCACGCGCGGGCTGCCGGCCTACGAAGCGCGCCACGAGACGCCCGGCGCGACGTCGCTCGGCACGCTGCCGCGCTGGCAAGGCGAGCCGATTGCGTCACGCACGCTGCTGATCCGTGCGGAACAGGGGTTCGGCGACACGCTGCAGTTCGTCCGCTTCGTGCCGCTTGCCCGCGCACGCTGCGCGCACCTCGTGCTCGAAGTCCAGCCGGAACTCGTGCCGCTGCTGGCGCCGGCCGCGTCGCGCTGGCGCGTGACGCTCGTCGCACCGGGTGCCGCCAGGCCGCCCGCGGCGGATGTTGCCTGCACGCTGATGAGCCTGCCGTTCCTGCTCGGGCTGCAGCCGGACGACATCGTCGGCGGCTCGCGCTACCTCGATGCGCCCGACAGTGCCCGTCGGCGCTTTCGCGGCTCGCTCGGCGGGCAGTCGAAGCGCAAGTTCGGGCTTGCCTGGTCGGGGCGCCGGCAGGCGCAGGAAAACCGCTCGATGCCGTTCGATGCGCTCGCGCCGCTGCTCGCGCTGCCGGACATCGACTGGATCGTGCTGCAACCCGCGCTCGACGACGACGAACGCGCGCGCGTCGACGCGCATCCGCGCGTGCATCGCTTCGACGGCCGGTTGAACGACTTCGCCGACACGGCTGCGCTGATCGAGCGGCTCGACGGCGTCGTCACGATCGACACGGCCGTCGCGCACCTCGCGGGCGCCCTCGGCAAGCCGCTGTGGGTCATGCTGCCGTTCGCGCCCGACTGGCGCTGGTTCACCGGCGACGACTGCCCGTGGTATCCGCAGGCCCGGATCGCCCGCCAGCCCGCGCCGGGCGAATGGCTCGACGTCGCGGCCACGGTTGCCGGCCAGTTGCGACGCGACGCCTGAACGCAGACGAAAAAAGGGAGCGCGGTGCGCTCCCTTTTTCAATGCGATCCACGCGGCCCGTGCCGCGCGACGTGCGCGACGGAATGGTGCCCGTCAGGCCGCCTTGTACTGGTTGCGCGCTTCGGACGTGCGATACAGCACGAGCGTCGCGATCAGCCCGCAGATGGCCGCCACGCTCAGCCACAGTCCCGGCGCCGCCTTGTTGCCGGTCTGGTGGATCAGCAGCGTCGAGATCGCGGGCGTGAAGCCCCCGATCGTCGTCGCCAGGCTGTAGGCGAGCGAGAAGCCGGCCGTGCGCACGTCGGCCGGCATCACTTCGGTCAGCGCGACGACCATCGCGCCGTTGTACGACCCGTACAGGAACGACAGCCACAGCTCGACCGCGAGCAGCCTCAGGA
This sequence comes from Burkholderia sp. L-4, assembly GCF_056856535.1. NCBI lineage: Bacteria > Pseudomonadati > Pseudomonadota > Betaproteobacteria > Burkholderiales > Burkholderiaceae > Burkholderia > Burkholderia sp. L-4. Next base: position 1,095,741 of record NZ_JBXEOX010000001.1, on the reverse strand, counting down.
ACGACGGATCGCCGACGAGCCACAGCACGGCCGGGTAAGCCGTCAGCAGCGTCAGCACGGTGAACGCGATCAGCACGGGGCGGCGGCCGACACGGTCGGACAGCGCGCCGGACAGCGGCAGCCACACGAGGTTCGAAACACCGACGCAGACGGTCACGACCAGCGCGTCGAGCGACGACAGGTGCAGCACTTCCTTGCCGAAGGTCGGCGTATACGCGGTGATCATGTAGAACGACACCGTCGTCATGATCACCATCCCCATGCCGGCGATCACGACGCCCCAGTTATCGAGCATCGAGCGCATGATCTCGCCCATCGTCGGGCGATGACGCTTCGCGAGGAATTCGTCGGTCTCCTTCAGCGAACGGCGGATCAGGAACAGGAACGGCACGATCAGGCAGCCGATCAGGAACGGGATGCGCCAGCCCCACGCGGTCATCTCCTCGGCAGGCAGTACGCGATTCAGCAGCACGCCGACGAGCGCGGCGAACACCACCGCCACCTGCTGGCTGCCCGACTGCCACGACGTATAGAACCCCTTGTGGCCCTTCGTCGCGATCTCCGACAAGTACACCGACACGCCGCCGAGTTCGACGCCGGCCGAGAAACCCTGCAGCAGCCGGCCGAGCAGCACGAGCACCGGCGCGAGCACGCCGATCGTCGCATAGCCCGGTATCGCGGCCACCGCGAGCGTGCCGATCGCCATCAGCCCGAGCGTCAGGATCAGCCCCTTGCGGCGGCCGTGATGGTCGATGTATGCGCCGAGCACGATCGCGCCGACCGGCCGCATCAGGAAGCCGGCGCCGAACACCGACAGCGACAGCATCAACGACGCGAATGCGTTGCCGCTCGGGAAATAGGTTTTCGCGATGGCCGACGCGTAATACCCGTAGACCATGAAGTCGTACATTTCCAGGAAGTTGCCGCTGACGACCCGGAACACGGTGCGGACTTTCGATTCCTGCGCGATGGCGTGTGACGCTGTGGACATGTTTTTCTCGCTCAGCTCGGATGGCGCGAATGCGCGCCGCATGGACCCGGCGATACGCGCCGCGCCGGGCCGGCGCGCACGGGCATCGCTGCCCGCCGGTGGCGCATCGCACAACGACGCTTGCACCGGCATGGTTCGCGAATGATGCCACGCGAAGCCGACATTTGCCTTGGAGCGCCGCTGTCGTTGCCTTCGTGGCATTCGCCTCGTACGAGTCGCCCTGAAACGGGCTAAAGAATCAGATTGATCTGATCGACCGGCCTTCGCCGGCTGACCACAATGTCACGATTTGCGACGACATGTCCGCGCCGCCCTCATGACCCACTCGCCTCTTGTCCCCGTCGAAGGCGCGCTCGCCCGCCCTCGCGTCGCCCCGCTCGACCACGTGCCGCCGTTCGGACGCGATTGGAAGTTTCGCGGCGCACCCGGTGCACGGCCCAGCAAGAACTGCCTCGCGACGCTGACGACGTCCTGCATCGACGTCGACCGGCCGCACCGCGAGTGCCGCTGGCAGCCGACGGCGGCGGCCGGATCGCTCGCCGCGCCCGTCGTCGCCGGCCGGCGCGTCCCGCGTCCTTCAGGCAACCGCCGGGACCGGCGCGCGATATACGCAACCTGCTGGAGCATCGGCGCGTTCGGCATCATCGGCTGGCTGATCGCCGCGCATGAACCGTTCACGGGTTTCGGGCCTGCATACGCGCTTCAAGCGGCCGACGGTGCGCGCGACCATGCAACGTTTTCGACCGGTACCGTACGGATCGCGCCGGTTCAGCCGGACACGCCGGCGCACACTTCACCGCGGCACACGGCAGCAGCGCCAACGGCGAAAACTGCGGCGCCGCGATCGGCCGCGCATCGCGATACGCGTCGCCCGGCGCCGCTTCACCCGCAGGCAAGCTCCGGTGTCCAGCGCGCTGCGACGCCACCACCGGCGTCCCCGCATCGAACCGCCGGCTCGCGCATGGCAGCGGCGCCGGCCCGGACACCAGGCACCGCGCATGTGGCAGCGCGCCGTCCATCCGGCACCGAACCACCGCGCGCCCAAACACGCGATCGGCTCGCCCCGCCGCCGCATGCAACGGACACACGCGAAGCCGGCGCCACGCCGGACGATCCGCTCACGCTCATCGCGACGGCAAACGCGCTGCGCATCACCCAGCCTGAGCGTGCCATGCACGCCCCCGCCGCCGGGTTCGACTGGACGTCCCGGCTGTCCCACCGCCGACTGACCGATACGCACGACGCGTTCGCACACTGACGACGCCCCATCCCGGGCCCGCCCAACAAAAAACCCGGCGAAGATCGCTTCGCCGGGTTTCGGTCGTTTTCGCCGTGCGTCCGACGAACCGTTACTTGTGCGCGGGCAGCCCCGATTCGGTCTGCTTCTCGAGTTGCCGCACCTGCTCCTGCAGATCGCGCAACTGCATCTGCGCGGCACGCTTCTCGACCTGCAGCGCCTGCGTCTGTTCCTGCGCCGACTTCTGGCGCTGCGCGACTTCGGCCTGCTGGCTGCGCGCGACGCTCAGGTCCGCCTGCAACTGCTGCGCGCGGTTCGCCTGCAGCGCGATCACGCGTTCGAGAAAGGTTTTCTGCGCCTGCAGTTCGGTACGGCGGATCTCGATATCGGCGAGTTGCACGGTCTGCTGGACGAAGTTTGCGTAGACCATCTCCGCGCGGTTCTTTTCCTGCGACCGGATCACGCGCCACAGATTCTTGTCCTGGAACAGCGCGACGTAGTACGTCATCTCGCGCGGATCGAACATCAGGCTCGCGCCGTAGCTGCCGTTGTACGTCGTGCGCATTTCGACGATCCGGCCGTCGTGCAGCATCCGCGTCAGCTCGGCGACGTTGCCTTGCGCGGTTGCGTCCGTCGCGGCCGGCGCCGGCGCCTCGGCACCGCTCAGGCTCGTGACTGCCGGGCGCGTTCCGGCGACGGGTGCGGTCGCGTCGGCCGACCAGGCCGCGCCCGCTTGCGCGCAGGCAGCCAGCGCAACGATCCACGCAGCGCATCGTGCAGGGGAAATATTTCGGAAAGCCAACGTCGGACTCCGGCGAACGAATCGGAACTCGCGATTATCGTTCAAAAAGAAACGACCGCATCTCGAATTTATCGGGAAGCGGCCGGCCTTCGGACAACGCCGGAAATACGGCTGGCTACAGACGCGTTTCACGCGCCGCGCGCAGGAATGCATCGAGCAGCGGCGTGCAGTCGAGCAACTCCGCGCCGCCCGCACGATGGAACTCGGGGTGCCATTGCACGCCGACGACGAACGGCGAACGACGATGGCGGATGCCCTCGATGATCCCGTCGCCGGCCGACACGGCCTCGATGTTCAGGTCGCGGCCAAGATCGCGGATCGCCTGGTGGTGGATCGAGTTGACGATCGCTTCGCTGCGCCCGGGGAACATGCTCGCCAGCGTCGACGTGTCCGGGAAGCGGATCGCGTGACGATGCTGGTCGTAATGCTCGCTCACGTGCGCATTCGCGGTCGGCACATCGGTGGCGATGTCCTGGTACAGCGAGCCGCCGAACGCGACGTTGATCAGCTGGCAGCCGCGGCACACGCCGAGGACGGGTTTGCCGGACTCGACGAATTCATGCAGCAGCTCGAGTTCGTACATGTCGCGCACGCGATCGCCCGGCCATTCGGGGCGCACATCCGAGGCCGCGTAGGTTTGCGGCGACACGTCGGCCCCGCCTTGCAGCAGCAGGCCGTCGAGATGCTTCGCGTAGTCGCGCAGACGGATGTTGCTCGGGTGGATCATCCCCTGGTGGCCGACGGTCGGAATCATGAACACGAGCACGTCGCGCGACATCACCCAGTGGGCGATCGATTCCTCGAGATACTGCAGCGTCTTGCCGCGCAGCCCTTTCGCACCCGGTTCCGGATGGAAGATCCGCGCCGACACGCCGATGCGCAGCGTGCGTTGCGTGATGCGCTGGCCGGCGCGATCGAACAGCCGGCGCGCCCGCGCCGCGACGATCCGGCCGAACACCGACCATGGCGTATCGCTCTGCTTCAGGTAGGCCGGCGGCGCATTCTGCGCGCTCGCGGGCGGCGGCCGCGACGTTTCGAAATCCGGCGGCGCACCGAAGCCGGGAGGCGGCGCACCCGGCTTCGGCGGTGCGACCGCGCCATCGGGGGCGCCGGGCGCACCGGGCTCGGACGCGGTTGTGACCGGCGACGCGCCGTCCACGGCGACGTTCTGCGCGGCGGCTTGCGCGGCCGGCGCATCGGGCGTTTTCGCCGGCTCGGGACGGAGGGAATCGGAGGAAGCGGAAGAGGTGCCGGGCAGACCGGCCGGGGAAGGCGTGTGTTCGCTCATGACGATGGTCTGGTACGTCGCTCACGCGTATGGATAGACGAGGATTCATTATGCTTCAGTGCACGATCGCGCGGCAAACCTGCAACATCCTGTCGCCATTGTTGCAAGTGGTTGCCGGCGGCGCCGGGGCGTGTCCCCCGGCCGCGCGCCCGCACCGACGGCGTCTCGTCGCCCGCACTGGACATCAGTGATATATCACAATAATATCCAGACATCGTCCACGCCTCCCGATCGCCCGCGCCATGATCGCGCCCCGCCCGGCCGCCGCGCCGCTCCTCGCATGAATACCCTGACCGACGTCACCCGCGACCGGTTCGCCGCGCCGGCGGCCAGCCTCGCCGACCGTGCGTATGCGCTGATCCAGCGCGACATCATCACGATGCGCCTGAAGCCGGGCGCCGCGCTCAACGAAGCCGACCTCGTCGCGCGCACGGGGATCGGCCGCACGCCGGTGCACCAGGCCGTGCATCGGCTCGTGCTCGAGGGGCTGCTGTCGGTGATGCCGCGCAAGGGCTTGATGGTGCAGCCGCTGTCGCTCGACGACATCGTCGCGGTGATCGACGTGCGGCGCATCAATGAAGCGCACTGCGCCGAACTCGCCGCGCGCCACGCGACGCCGGACGATCTCGCGCGCCTGGCCGCGCTGCTCGACGGCGGACAGGCCTGCGTCGACACGCATGACGTGGAGGGGATGATGGAACTCGACCGCGCGTTTCACCAGGCGATCGCCGCGGCCGCGCGCAACGCGGTCCTCGCCGAGATCCTGCGCGCGCTGCACGAGCGCTCGCTGCGCTTCTGGTTCGTCACGCTGTCCGAACCGCATCATCTCGCCGACGTCCAGCACGAACACCGCGCGTTGTTCGACCGGCTGTCCGCCCGCGACGCCGCCGGCGCGCGCGACGCCGTCGAGCGCCATATCGATTCGTTTCGCTCCACCCTTCTTCAACATCTTCGCCCCTGAGCCGCTCATGACCACGTTCACGCCGTTCCCCCCGCTCGCCCAGCTCGCCGCCGACCTCGCGGCCGGCCGCACCACGAGCCGCGCGCTCGTCGATACCGCGCTCGACCGGATCGCCGATCCGTCGGGCCAGGGCGCCGTCGTCTTCACCGAAGTCGACGCCGACAACGCGCGCGCGGCCGCCGACGCGCACGACCGGCTGCGCGCCGCGGGCACCGTGCTGTCGCCGCTCGCGGGCATCCCGGTGTCGGTGAAGGACCTGTTCGACGTCGCGGGCCAGGTGACGCGCGCGGGTTCGCGCGTGCTCGACGGCGCGCCGGCCGCGCGCACCGATGCAGTCGCCGTCGCGCGGCTCAAGCGTGCGGGCGCGGTGCTGGTCGGCCGCACCAACATGAGCGAATTCGCATTCTCGGGGCTCGGGCTGAATCCGCACTTCGGCAATCCGCGCTCGCCGTACCATCGCGACGTGCCGGGCGATGCGCGGATTTCCGGCGGTTCGTCGTCGGGCGCGGCCGCGTCCGTCGCCGACGGGATGGCCGCCGTCGCGCTCGGCACCGACACGGGCGGCTCGATCCGCATTCCGGCCGCGCTGTGCGGGCTGACGGGCTTCAAGCCGACCGCGAGCCGGATCCCGACGCAAGGCGGCGTGCCGCTGTCGACGACGCTCGACTCGTTCGGCCCGATCGGCCTGACGGTCGCGTGCTGCGCCCTCGTCGACCGGATGCTCGCGGGCCTCGAGCCGCACGTGCCGGCCGCCAGGCCGCTCGAAGGCGTGCGGCTCGGCGTGCTGACGAACTACGTGACGGATGGCGTCGACGCCGACGTCGCGGCCGCGCTCGACACCGCGCTCAAGCATCTCGAAGCCGCCGGCGCGATCGTCACCGACGTGCGCTTCGCCGCGCTCGACCGGCTGCCGGAGATCAACCGCTTCGGCTTCTCGCCGATCGAGGCGTACGCCTGGCATCGGCCGCTGCTCGCCCGGCATCGCGACCAGTACGACCCGCGCGTGCTGACGCGGATCCTGAAGGGCGAACCCGCGAGCGCGGCCGACTATCTCGACCTGCTCGCCGCGCGCGCCGCGATGCTGGACGAAGCCGCGCACACGGTCTGGGCGCGCTTCGATGCGCTCGTCGCGCCGACGGTGCCGGTCGTGCCGCCGCGCATCGCCGACCTCGAAACGGACGACGATGCGTTCACGCGCACCAATGCGCTGATCCTGCGCAACCCGAGCGCGTTCAACTTCCTCGATGCGTGCGGACTGTCGCTGCCGTGCCATCCGCGCGACGCGGCGCCGGTCGGCCTGATGCTCGCGGCGGCGCCGCATCGCGACGACGCGCTGCTCGCGATCGGCCAGGCGGTCGAGGCCGTGCTGAACACGATCCGCTGACCGCATCGCCGATCGCCGGCGGGCGATGCGCGCGGTGCGGCAGGTTGCCGCACGCGCGCTGTCAGTTTCGTGCCAGACCGTTCGCGCTAAAATCGCGCGATTGTTTTCCGGACCGACCGACGAGGAACCCCGCCGACATGAACGACTACACGCTTGCGCTACGCCGTGAACGCCGCCTGCTGATGCTGCTCGGATGGGCGTGCATCGCCCTGCTGGCCGGCGCGCTGTACCTGCAGTACGTGAAGAATGAAGATCCGTGCCCGCTGTGCATCATCCAGCGCTACTTCTTCTGCGCGATCGGGATCTTCGCGTTCCTGGCCGCCGGGATCCGCAACTGGCGCGGCATCTGGGTGCTCGAGCTGCTGATCGCGATCGCCGCGGCCGGCGGTGTCGGCACGGCCGCGCGGCACCTGTCGATCCAGATGAATCCGGGCTTCAGCTGCGGCTTCGACACGCTGCAGCCGATCGTCGACAGCCTGCCGCCCGCGCAGTGGTTCCCCGGCATGTTCAAGGTCGCCGGGCTGTGCGAGACCGTCTACCCGCCGATCCTCGGCATCCTGCTGCCCGGCTGGGCGCTGATCGGTTTCGCCGTGATCCTGGTCGCGGTCGTCGCGAGCCTCTGGCGTCATCGCCGCAAGCTCGCCCGCTGACCGGCCGCTGTTGCGGCCGCCGGCAAGTGCGGCCCGGCCGATCGGGCCGCACGCCGATGACGCGAACCGCCGCTTCCGCCCGCCCTGCCCGGCCGGCCGCGCGTAAACACCTACCCCGCCGCCGCCCGGATCGCCGGGCGAACGCGCGTCGCGCAACCGACGCGCCCCCGCCCCGTCACGCGTGCGTTTCGGCCCGATGCGCACGCATCGGCGCCCCGATCCCGCGCGGCGGGCCTATGATCGACATGATCGCCTCCTGATAGCCCGGATCACTGCCCGGCCATGTTCGCGCCGCGCGGCGATGCTATCTTCGGGACTGGATGGCGATCTACGTGCGCGAGGCCAGGCGGTCTCACCACCCCTGCGTAACGCGCGCCCGATCCGCAATGTCGACTGGATTCCTCATGACAACGCAAACCATCCGCATCCGTCACCCTCATGGCGTCCGCGTGTCCGGCGGCGCCGTTCGCGCGCAGCGTCGGCGCGCTGCCGTCGTCCCGCATCAGCCGTGCGGCCGGCCGGCCCGGCTCCCGTCCGTCATCGCCACGCCCGCCGGCCCGCGCCGCGTGTCGTGCCGCGTCGTTCCGAACGGGGTGTGCTGATGGAAGCCTGGCTCGGCGATCTGCAGCAACTGCTCGCGCACGGCGAAGCGGCCGTGCTCGTGACGGTCGCGCATACCGACGGCTCCGCGCCGCGCGAGGCCGGCACCAAGATGCTCGTCACGCGCGACACGGCCCGCCATACGATCGGCGGCGGTCATCTGGAATGGAAGGCGATCGAGATCGCGCGACACCTGCTGAAGGATGGCGCGCACGTGCCGCACGCGCGCCGGCTCGAACGGCTCGCGCTCGGCCCGAGTCTCGGCCAGTGCTGCGGCGGCGCCGTGGTGCTCGCGTTCGAGCGGCTCGACGTCGGCGATCTCGGCTGGATCATGTCGCTCGCGAAGCGCGTCGCGGCCGGCGCCGCGACCGTGCGTAGCGTATCATTCGGCCCCTCGCCAGGCGCGCCGCTGTTGAGCGAGCCCGAATCGGAAGCCGCGCGGGCCGACTGCCTGCTGTGGGAAACCGGCGGCGTGTCGCTGATGACCGAGACGATCGCGCCGTTTGCGTTCCCCGTCGTGCTGTTCGGCGCCGGGCACATCGGCACCGCGCTCGTGAAGGTGCTGGCGACGCTGCCGTGCCACGTGCGCTGGATCGACGGGCCCGCTGCGGTGTTCCCGCCGGCCGACGCGCTCGCCGGCATCGGCAACCTCGCGATCGAAGCGGCCGCTGCCCCGGCCGACGCGGTCGACGCCGCGCCGCCGCAGTCCTACTTCGTCGTGATGACGCACGACCATGCACTCGATTTCGTGCTGGCCGAACGCATCCTGCGGCGCGGCGACTATGCGTACTTCGGGATGACCGGCTCGCAGGCGAAACGCGTACAGTTCGATCATCGCCTCGCGGCGATCGGCATCGACCCGGCCCAGGTCGCGCGGATGCGCTGCCCGATCGGCGTCGAAGGCATCATCGACAAGGCGCCCGAAGTGATCGCGATCTCGGTGGCCGCGCAATTGCTGCAGGCCGTCGAGGCGAATGCGTCCGCGCAGGCTTCCCCTACCTACTGACCGACCAAGAACGACGCCATGACCCCGACATTCAAGGACAAGATTGCCCGCGCGCCGAAAGCGGAGCTGCACATCCACATCGAAGGCTCGCTCGAGCCCGAACTGATTTTCGCGCTCGCGCAGCGCAACGGCGTGAAGCTCGCGTACGACTCGATCGACGCGCTGCGCGCCGCGTACGCGTTCACCGACCTGCAGTCGTTCCTCGACATCTATTACGCCGGCGCGAGCGTGCTGCTGACCGAGCAGGATTTCTACGACATGACGGCCGCGTACTGCGAACGCGCGCTCGCCGACCACGTCGTCCATACCGAACTGTTCTTCGATCCGCAGACGCACACCGAGCGCGGCGTGCCGATCGAGACGGTCGTCGCGGGCATCGAGCGCGCACTCGCCGATGCCGAACGGCGCGGGCTGTCGAGCAGGCTGATCCTGTGCTTCCTGCGCCACCTGTCCGAAGAGGACGCGCTCGCGACGTTCGAATCCGCGTTGCCGCTGTTCGAGCGCTATCGCCACCGGCTGATCGGCGTGGGCCTCGATTCGTCCGAGCTCGGCCATCCGCCGGCCAAGTTCGCGCGCGTGTTCGAGAAGGCGCGTGCGCTCGGGCTGAAGCTCGTCGCGCATGCGGGCGAGGAAGGCCCACCCGCCTACATCCACGAAGCGCTCGACGTGCTGAAGGTCGACCGGATCGACCACGGCGTGCGCAGCATCGAAGACGCGGCGCTCGTCGAGCGCCTCGCGAAAACGCGCACCGCGCTGACCGTCTGCCCGCTGTCGAACCTGAAGCTGTGCGTGTTCGACGACATGACGAAGCACACGCTGAAGGCGCTGCTCGATCGCGGCGTCGCGGTGACGATCAACTCCGACGATCCCGCCTATTTCGGCGGCTACGTCAACGAAAACTACTTCGCGACGGCCGAAGGGCTGCAGCTCACGGATGCCGAAGTCCATGCGGTGATCCGCAACGGCTTCGAGGCGTCGTTCATCGAACCGGCGCAGCGCGACGCACTGTACGCGCGCCTCGACGCGTACTGGCAGGCCGCGTGACGGCCCGCATCGAGGAACGCTAGACAGATGAGACACGGCAACGGCATCCGCTTCGCGCCCGCCGGTTCGGCCTTGCGCCGGGCCGGGCGCGGGCGTGCGCGCGCGGCGACGGCGCCGTCCGGCGTCGTGCGCCGTTGCCCGCCGTCGCGATGCGCCGTTGCGTTCGCCGCCGCATCGGTCGCGAGCGCGAGGGCCGCGAGGATCGCCGGCGACCACCGGCTGGCGGCTTCGGCCGCCACGTTCGCCCGCGCAATCGCCTCCGGTCGTGCCGCACGCAGCGTGCCGCCGCCGCTCGCGAAGCACCCGGCCGCCCCCGTGCGGCGCCGATCGTTTTCTTCTGTTCGCCTTACCTTGATGCAGGACCATTCGTCATGACGCAAACCGCTTTCCGTTCCCAGCTGCTGACCTTCAACGGCGACCCGGCGCAATCGAGCCAGGCCGCGAACCACGAGACCGACGGCCTCCTGATCGTCGCGGACGGCAAGGTCGTCGCGGCCGGCCCGTATGCGCCACTCGCGGCAACGCTCGCGCGCGACGCGGTCGTCCACGACCTGCGCGACAAGCTGATCGTGCCCGGCTTCATCGACACGCACATCCACTACCCGCAGACGGACATGATCGCGTCGCCGGCGCCCGGCCTGCTGCCGTGGCTCGACAAGTACACGTTCCCGACCGAGCGCCAGTTCGGCGATCCCGAGCATGCGCGCGAAGTCGCCGATTTCTTCGTCGACGAGTTGCTCGCGTGCGGCACGACGAGCGCGCTCGTCTACTGCACGGTGCACAAGCAGTCGGCCGATGCGCTGTTCGCGGCGAGCGACGCGCGCGACCTGCGGATGATCGCGGGCAAGGTGCTGATGGACCGCAACTGCCCCGAGTTCCTGCGCGACACCGCGCAGTCTGGATACGACGACAGCGCCGAGCTGATCGACCGCTGGCACGGCAAGGGCCGCCAGATGTACGCGCTCACGCCGCGCTTCGCGCCGACGTCGACCGAGGCGCAGCTCGAGGCGTGCGGCGAACTCGCGCGCCGCCATCCGGACATCTTCGTGCAGAGCCACGTCGCGGAAAACGTCGACGAGGTGAAATGGGTGGCCGAGCTGTTCCCCGGCCACCGCAGTTATCTCGACATCTACGACCGCTACGGGCTGCTGCGCCCGCGCGCGGTGTACGGCCACTGCATCCACCTCGACGACGAGGACCGCCGCCGGATGGCCGAGACGCGCACGGTTATCGCGCACTGCCCGACGTCGAACTTCTTCCTCGGCAGCGGGCTGTTCGACTTCGACAAGGCCGGCGAATACGACGTACCCGTCACGCTCGCGACCGACGTCGGCGGCGGCACGTCGTTCTCGATGCTGCAGACGATGAACGAGGCCCACAAGGTCGCGCGGCTGTCGGGCCACCACCTGACCGCGACGCGGATGTTCTGGCTCGCGACGGCCGGCGCCGCGCAGGCGCTCGATCTCGCCGACACGGTCGGCACGCTCAAGCCGCGCACCGAGGCCGACTTCGTCGTGCTCGATCCGCAGGCCACGCCGCTGCTCGCGCGCCGCACCAAACGCGCGGATTCGCTCGAGGAACTGCTGTTCGCGTTCGCGCTGCTCGGCGACGACCGCGCGGTGTACCGCACCTACGCGGCCGGCGAGCTCGTCCACGAACGCGGCGCCGCGCGCCGGCCGGCCGCCGCGTAACGGTAACGCCGCGCCGGTACGCAGCCCCGGCCGGCACGGCCCGATCGCGGCCGTACCGGCCGGGCAGCCAGGCGCGCCCTCGCCGACCGGGCTCCCACGCCCGGCCGGCCGCCTTCCCGCACGCAATGCGTCGTGCTAGAATTCGCCGCTCATTGGGGAGTAGCCGCTCCGCTCGATGTCCCGCGCCCCCGGCGCGCATCGTGACGGAGGCGTCCGTCAACAGACTTGGCCGTTCGGCCATGGCGGACGCAGCCACGCTGGCCTGGCGAGACCGATGGTTCACAGTGCGCCGCATCAGGGCCCGGCGCGCCGTGGATCGTCGCTCGCACGCAAAACATCGGCCCGTGGAACCCCATACGTGTCCCAAGCCTTCCTGATCTCCACCGGCGCCGTCGCCCTCGCTGAAATCGGCGACAAGACCCAACTGCTTTCCCTCGTCCTGGCCGCGCGCTATCGCAAGCCGATGCCGATCATTCTCGGCGTGCTCGTCGCGACGCTCGTGAATCACGGTTTCGCGGGCGCACTCGGCGAATGGCTCGGCGCGCTCGTCACGCCGTCGATCATGCGCTGGGCGCTCGCGTTCTCGTTCATCGCGATGGGATTGTGGATTCTCGTGCCCGACAAGCTCGACGCCGACGAAGCCAACGCCACCCGCTCGCGGCTCGGCGTGTTCGGCGCGACGCTCGTCGCATTCTTCCTCGCGGAAATGGGCGACAAGACGCAGATCGCGACCGTCGCGCTGGCGGCGCGCTTCCAGGACTACATCGGCGTCGTGGCCGGCACGACGTTCGGGATGATGCTCGCGAACGTGCCGGCGATCCTGCTCGGCGACCGCTTCGCGCACCGCCTGCCAACCCGGCTCGTGCACGGGATCGCGGCCGTGCTGTTCGTCGTGCTCGGCGCGCTCGCGCTGCTGGGTGTCGGCGTCTGACGGAACAGGATGACCGGCGCGGCCGGGTAGCCGCGCCGGGATGGGCACCGCGTTACTTCGCGACGGCCGCGCCCGAAGCCGGCGCAGCCGGCACCGCGCGCTCGTTGGCGGCCGGCGTCGCCGGCCCGCCGCGCTTGTCGACCGGCAACCGGACCGAGCGGACCGCGCCGTTCGACAGCGGGAAATCGGCGAGCGCGCTGCGCGCGAGGAACGGCATCGCATACAGCAGCGTGCCGTTGTCGCCGGTCGTGCGCGCGGACACGTTGTACACCTCCTTGCCCGTCGCGCGCTCGGTGATGCGGATCCCGAGCGTGTAGTCGAACACCTGGTACGTCTGCGCGACATAGCCGGCCGGCATCGGCCCCCAGGGCCCCCACGGGCCCCACGGCCCGCGCCGCCAGTACGGCCCGGGCGCAAACCACGGGTCGTAGTAGACCGGCTGCGGCACCGTCACGAGATCGCTGCCCACCGCATAGGTCAGCCCGACGAGATAACGCGCCTGCGCCGGCGGCACCTGCCGGAACGCATACGCGGACAGTTCGTTGGCGACGATCGGCTCGTAGGTCGACTGCTCGATGCTGTTCTTCTGCGCCTCGGTGCGCGTGAACGCATAGGTGCGTGTCGCGTCGCTGCCGCTCCAGTCGGAAAAGGCCGTGACCTGGGTCGTCACATAGCTGGTGCAGCCCGTCAGCAGCGCCACGCACAGCGCCGCCGCCCAGCCCGCACCGCGAAAAATCCATTCGCGTTTCATGTTGATCCTCGTCGATCCGTCACCCGTTCGTCGCACCGCGCGAACCGCAACGGGATGCCGATAATACGCGGACTGTCGAAAGCGGTAAAAAGTTCGCCCGGCACGCAGCCGCAAGCCTTTGTACAATGGCCCGGTTCGCCCGGCCCGCGTAACGGGCCCGTTCCCCACCCCACCGATCTCGACGACCATGTCCGACAACGCCTCCTCCACCGTGATCCGCCGCGCCGACTACACGCCGCCGGCATTCCTCATCGATTCCGTCGCGCTCGAATTCGATCTCGCGCCGGCCCGCACGATCGTCAGGAACACGATGCGCGTGCGCCGCAATCCGGACGCCGCGCCCGCGCCGCACCTGGAGTTGATGGGCGAAGCGCTCGAATTCGTCGGCGCGTCGCTGGACGGCGCGCCGCATGGCGCCGTGCGCGCGCACGAGCACGGGCTGACGGTCGAGAACGTGCCCGACGCGTTCGAGCTGACGCTCGAAAGCGCGTGCGCCCCCGACCAGAATACGACGCTGTCGGGCCTCTACGTGTCGAGCGGCAATTTCTTCACGCAGTGCGAGGCGGAAGGCTTTCGCCGCATCACCTACTTCCTCGACCGCCCCGACGTGATGGCGTCGTACATCGTCACGCTGCGCGCCGACAAGACCGCGTACCCGGTGCTGCTGTCGAACGGCAACCTCGTCGATTCGGGCGACCTGCCCGACGGCCGCCACTTCGCGAAATGGGAAGACCCGTTCCGCAAGCCGAGCTACCTGTTCGCGCTGGTCGCCGGCAAGCTCGTCGCGATCGAGGAAAAGATCACGACCGGCTCCGGCAAGGAAAAGCTGCTGCAGGTGTGGGTCGAGCCGGCCGATCTCGACAAGACGCGTCACGCGATGGATTCGCTGATCCACTCGATCCGCTGGGACGAAAGACGCTTCGGCCTCGAGCTCGATCTCGACCGCTTCATGATCGTCGCGGTCGGCGACTTCAACATGGGGGCGATGGAAAACAAGGGGCTCAACATCTTCAACACGAAGTACGTGCTGGCGAACCCCGAGACCGCGACCGACACCGATTTCGCGAACATCGAATCGGTGGTCGGCCACGAGTACTTCCACAACTGGACCGGCAATCGCGTGACCTGCCGCGACTGGTTCCAGTTGAGCCTGAAGGAAGGCCTGACGGTGTTCCGCGACCAGGAATTCTCGGCCGACATGGCCGCGGGCGACGACGTCGAATCGGCGGCCCGCGCGGTCAAGCGCATCGAGGACGTGCGCGTGCTGCGCCAGCTGCAGTTCGCCGAGGATGCCGGCCCGATGGCACACCCGGTGCGCCCGGAAAGCTACGTCGAGATCAACAATTTCTACACGATGACGGTCTACGAGAAAGGCTCGGAAGTCGTGCGGATGTACCAGACGCTGTTCGGCCGCGACGGCTTCCGCAAGGGGATGGACCTGTACTTCAAGCGCCACGACGGCCACGCGGTGACCTGCGACGACTTCCGTCACGCGATGGCCGACGCGAACGGGCGCGACCTCGCGCAGTTCGAGCGCTGGTACAGCCAGGCCGGCACGCCGCGCGTGTCGGTGCGCACCGCGTACGACGCGGCCGCGCGCCGTTACACGGTCACGCTCGCGCAGGGCTACGGCGACGCGTCGCCGGCCGCGCGCGAAACGCAGCAGGGGCCGCTCCTGATTCCGTTCGCGATCGGCCTGATCGGCCGCGACGGCCGCGACCTGCCGCTGCGCCTGGACGGTGAAACGGCCGCTTCGGGCACGACGCGCGTGCTCGACTTCACCGACACCGAGCAGACCTTCACGTTCGTCGACGTGCCGGAAGCGCCGCTGCCGTCGCTGCTGCGCAACTTCTCGTCGCCGGTGATCGTCGAGTACGACTACAGCGACGACGATCTCGCATTCCTGCTCGCGCACGACAGCGATCCGTTCAACCGCTGGGAGGCCGGCCAGCGCCTCGCGACGCGCGCGCTGCTGACGCTTGCCGCGCGGGCGGCCGCGAACGAACCGCTCACGCTCGGCGAGAACTTCATTGCCGCGTTCCGGCGCGTGCTGACCGACGCGACGCTGTCGCCGGCGTTCCGCGAACTCGCGCTGACGCTGCCGTCGGAAACCTACCTCGCCGACCAGATGGCCGAGGCCGATCCGGCCGCCGTGCATCGCGCACGCCTGTTCGTGCGCCGCCAGCTCGCGACCGCGCTGCGCGCCGAATGGCTCGCCGCGTACGAGCAGCACCAGACGCCGGGCGCCTACGAGCCGACGCCGGAGGCCTCCGGCCGCCGCGCGCTGAAGAACCTCGCGCTCGCGTATCTCGCCGAACTCGAGGATCCGGCCGATGCGGTGCGCCTCGCGACCGCGCAGTACGACGCGGCGAACAACATGACCGATCGCGCGGCCGCCCTCGGCGCGCTGCTGTCCGCCGCCGCCGCGGGCGCGAACGAGCCGGCCGATCGCGCGCTCGACGACTTCTACCGCCGTTTCGAGAAGGAGGCGCTCGTGATCGACAAGTGGTTCGCGATGCAGGCGGCGCAACGCGGCACGGCCGCGCAGCCGACGCTCGCGAAAGTGCGCAAGCTGCTCGCGCATCCGGCGTTCAACCTGAAGAATCCGAACCGCGCACGCTCGCTGATCTTCAGCTTCTGTGCAGCCAACCCCGCGCAATTCCACGCGGCGGACGGTTCGGGCTACGCGTTCTGGGCCGAACAGGTGCTCGCGCTCGACGCGATCAATCCGCAGGTCGCCGCACGCCTCGCGCGTTCGCTCGAACTGTGGCGCCGCTTCACGCCGGCGCTGCGCGACCGCATGCGCGGCGCGCTCGAGCAGGTCGCGGCCGGCGCGAAGTCGCGCGACGTGCGCGAGATCGTCGAGAAGGCGCTCGCCTGACGCCGTCGCCCGCCCCGCATTCGCGCGATGAAGCCGGCGCCGCCCGATGCGGCGCCGGCTTTTTTATTGCACGGACGCGGCCGGCACCGAGCCGAATGACGGGGTCTGACCGCTCGGCCTGCCGCCGCGCCGGTACGCACCGCGCCCCCTCCGCCGCCGGAAACCGGGTCGGCTCGGCCGCCCGGCGATGTAACCGGACGAAAAAAGCCGGTGGCGCGGGAAGCGCGACAGGTAAAATTGCGGCCATTCAAGGATTCTTTGGCCTTTCGGAGTCTGTCATGTCCATTGCCCGCCGCACCACGCTGTCGAAGTTCCTGATCGAACAGCAACGTGAGACCAACAACCTTCCCGCCGACCTGCGCCTGCTGATCGAAGTCGTCGCACGCGCGTGCAAGGCGATCAGCTACAACGTGTCGAAGGGCGCGCTCGGTGAAGCGCTCGGCACCGCCGGCAGCGAGAACGTCCAGGGCGAGGTGCAGAAAAAGCTCGACATCCTGTCGAACGAAATCCTGCTCGACGCAAACGAGTGGGGCGGCAACCTCGCCGCGATGGCATCGGAAGAAATGGAAACGTTCTTCCCGATCCCGGCGAACTACCCGCGCGGCGAATACCTGCTCGTGTTCGATCCGCTCGACGGCTCGTCGAACATCGACGTGAACGTGTCGATCGGCACGATCTTCTCGGTGCTGCGCTGCCCGGACGGCAAGCAGGCGACCGAAGAATCGTTCCTGCAACCCGGCACGCAGCAGGTTGCGGCCGGCTACGCCGTCTACGGCCCGCAGACGGTGTTCGTGCTGACGACCGGCAACGGCGTGAACTGCTTCACGCTCGACCGCGAAGTCGGCTCGTGGGTGCTCACGCAAAGCAACATGCAGATCCCGGCCGACACGCGCGAATACGCGATCAACGCGTCGAACGCGCGCCACTGGTACGACCCGGTCAAGCGCTACGTCGACGAACTGAACGCCGGCAAGGACGGCCCGCGCGGCGACAACTTCAACATGCGCTGGATCGCCTCGATGGTTGCCGACGTGCACCGGATCCTGAACCGCGGCGGCATCTTCATGTACCCGGCGGACAAGCGCACGCCCGATCGTCCGGGCAAGCTGCGCCTGATGTACGAAGCGAACCCGATGTCGTTCATCGTCGAACAGGCGGGCGGCGCCGCGACGACCGGCACGCAGCGCATCATGGAAGTGCAGCCGACGGGCCTGCACCAGCGCGTGCCCGTGTTCCTCGGCTCGAAGAACGAAGTCGAGCGCGTCACCGGCTATCACGACGAAGCAAAATAATTGCACTGCAGCACTGGACGGAGGCGTGATGCGCAAGTACAATCTCGCCTCTTGATGTGGCCCTGACCGGTCGCATCACAGTGAAGTGAAAGCGGGCAGTCCGCCGGATCGAGGGTTTCGCGAAACAGCAGCAGCAAGCTGAAAAAAAGTTCGCAAAACCTATTGCCAAGATCTCGGATTTGACCATATAATTTCATTTCTCTGCTGCCGGTGTAGCTCAGTTGGTAGAGCAGCGCATTCGTAATGCGAAGGTCGTAGGTTCGACTCCTATCTCCGGCACCAAGACATAAAGGACTGACAAGCATCGCTTGTCAGGCCTTTTCTCTTTTCCGGCGCCGAAATCGTGCGCCCATCCGGTATCCGTATCCGCCCCGCTTGCGGGCATCCCCCGACTCACGCACCGCGTGCCGCCGATTACAATCGCCGGACCACTCCGCCCTCTTCCCCGCCTCATGCGCACCTGGCGTCTCGAGCGACCGACTCTCAACGCGCAGCTGGATATCTCCCGCGCGACGCGTCTCGTCGCCGCGATCGGCGGCCACGAGGCGAACGCGTTCGCAGCCGAAGTCCTGAAGCTGTTCGACGCTGCGCTGTCGATCACGCAGTGCACGATCTTCGCGTACGAATTCGGCAATCGCCCGCGCACGATGTCGGTTGCCGATCATCGCGGCGGCCGCTACCTGCGCGACGTTGCCGACACCTACGCACGGCACTTCTACGCACTCGACGGCAACCAGCCGATCGTATCGGCCGCCCATCGCGGCACGCACCGCCACGACCTGCTGCTGCATCAGCAAGCGGGCGACGAGATCGCTCACGAAGCGTATCGCGCGGCATGCTATCGCGGCCCCGACGTATCCGACCGGCTGGCGCTACTGGTGCAGCCCGACGATGCGACGTGGCTGTCGATCAACCTGTACCGCGCCCATCGCAGCGGCGCGTTCCAGCCGCGCGAGATCGCGGCGATCGAAACGCTCGCGCCACTGATCGCGCAGGCGGCGAAGCATCACTACGCACTCGCCGGCGCGACGCAGGTCGGCATCCCGCAACGGATGCTCGCGCGATTGCGCCATGCGTGCCCCGAACTGTCCAAGCGCGAACTCGACGTGCTGCGCGGCATGCTCGAAGGCCAGACCGCGCGCGAGATCGGCGAGACGATCGGCGTGAAGGCATCGAGCGTCGTCACCTATCAGAAGCGCGCGTATCGGCGCCTCGGCATTTCGAGCCAGCGCGAACTGTTTGCGCTGTGCATGCAGCCCTGACCCGTTTCGGTTCGCGACGAACGTAGCGCGGCCACGCCTGCCGGGCCCGCCGTACCCGAAATGGGGACAACGGCGACACGCCCGGCTTCCATACTGCATCGACCCGTTGCCCCATCGCATCGCCGATGCGCGCACGTCGAGTCAGACCACCGTGGAAGCCAACGATGACCATCGCGTTCAAACCCTATCCGTTCGTCGCCGCGCGCCATTCCGCGCATCTGCCGGACTGCGTCGACGGCATCGATACGCACCGGCATCGCGTCGCGATCGTCGGCGGCGGCCCCGTGGGCCTCGCCGTCGCGCTCGGCCTCGCGAATCACGGCATTCGCAGCGTGTTGATCGAAGCCGACGATTCGGTCTGTCACGGCAGCCGCGCGATCTGCATTTCGCGCCGCAGCCTCGAGATCATCGAACGGCTCGGCGCGCTCGACGATTTCCTGCGCACCGGGCTGCCATGGACCGGCGGACGCAGTTTCCATCGCGACGACGAAGTGCTGCACTTCACGATGCCGCAGGACGAGAACCAGAAGCTGCCGCCGATGGTGAACCTCGCGCAGTATCACATCGAGCAGTTCCTGCTGGACGCCGCGCGACGCCGCGCCGATTTCATCGAGATCCGCTGGCAGACGAAGGTCACCGGCGTCACGCGACAACCGGACGGCGTACGCCTGGACGTCGACACGCCGCTCGGCGGCTACGCGCTCGACGCCGACTGGGTCGTCGCATGCGACGGCGGACGCAGCACGATGCGCGACGCGCTCGGTCTGTCGCTCCGCGGCACGCGCTACGAGGGCCGCTATGTGATCGTCGACATCGCGCTCGACAGCAACCGGCCGACCGAGCGGCTCGCATACTTCGATCCGTCGTCGAACCCGGGCTCGACGGTGCTCGTCCACAAGCAGCCCGACAACGTGTGGCGGATCGACTACCAGTTGCGCGACGACGAGGATGCCGACGCGGCCGTGAAGCCCGAGCACGTGATCCCCCGCGTGCAGAACCTGCTCGACATGATGGGCGAGCGCGGCCCATGGTCGCCGATCTGGATCACGATCTACAAGGCGAACGCACTGACGCTCGAACGCTACCGGCACGACCGCGTGCTGTTCTGCGGCGACGCCGCGCACCTCGTGCCGATCTTCGGCGTGCGCGGCGCGAATTCGGGCATCGACGATGCCGACAACCTCGCGTGGAAACTCGCGTACGTGCTGCGCGGCATCGCGTCGGACGCACTGCTCGACAGCTACTCGGACGAACGCGTGTTCGCGACGCACGAGAACCTGCGTTACGGCACGAAGAGCACCGAGTTCATGGCGCCGCCGTCGTTTGCCTTCGAACTGATGCGAAAGGCCGTGCTGACGCTCGCGCGCCGGCATCCGGCACTGCGTTCGCTGATCAACCCGCGCCAGACATCGGCTATCGCGTATGCGAAGTCGCCGCTGAATGCCGCCGAGCGCGACACGTTCGCGGCCGGCCCGGCGCCCGGCACGGTACTCGTCGAATGTCCGCTGACGCTGTACGCGCCACTCGGCGGCGGCACGCGCAGCGGCCACCTGACCGATCTCGTCGCGCCGCGCTTCACCGCGTTCTGCTTCGCGAGCGATGGTGTGCCCGATCCGTCGCTCGCCGAACTCGAGCGGCGCGTGCAGGATGCGCACGTGCCGTTCACGCTCGTCACGCTCGCACGACAGGCCAGGCCGCGACACCCGGCCTGCGCCGGCCATGACGACGACGGCCGGCTGTTCGACCTGTACGGCGCACGCGACGGCACCGTCTATCTCGTGCGACCGGACGGGCACGTACTCGGCCGCTGGCACGACGCGCGCGCCGACGATCTCGCCGCCGCGCTCGACCGCGCGCTCCACCCGCCCACGTCAACCGAGACCGACCTTCAGGAGACCGCATGATCACGGATATCGAACGCGACACGCTCTACACCGATCTGTGCCGCACGATGACGCGGATCGGTGAAACCGACGCACCGCTTTTTCTCGCCCGCTTCGCACTCCTGTCGATTGAGACGATAGCCGATCCCGCGATCGTCGCACGACTGATCGCCGATGCTGGCGAAGGGCTGCCCGATGCAAACGTTCCGGTGGCGGCACGCGGACAGCGGGACGCCTGACCGGCCAGGTCCGTCCCCACCCATTTCTTACATATTCATTTCATGACGCGTCGCAGCCAGACGAATTCCGCTGGAAAATCCGCTTAAGGGTGCATAACATTACTTAACGATCCTGACCCGTCTATCGCGTTACATTGCGTGGGCGGCGCGGCGGGTCGCATGCCGCTTTCATCCAGCTTGCGGCACACGACAGCCGTTGCCCGGTCATTTCGACTCAACCCAAGGAGAGGACCACCATGACTCATGGCTTGATTATGTGGCTCATCATCGGCGCGATCGCCGGCTGGCTTGCCGGGCTGCTCGTGAAAGGCGGCGGCTTCGGACTGATCGTCGACATCATCGTCGGGATCGTCGGCGCGGTGATCGGCGGCTGGCTCGCCGGGGTACTCGGCATCAGCGTCGGCAGCGGCTTCATCGGCTCGGTGATCGTCGCGGTCGTCGGTGCGGTGATCCTGCTGTTCGTGATCCGGCTATTCAAACGAGCGGCCTGACGCTTCTCTCCACGCGCCTTCGGGCGCGTTTTCGCATCAGGCCGGCGCGCGGCCCGTTTGCCGCGCGCCGCCCGTTCGATCACCGCTTCGCGTGCTGCAACTCGCCGTCGAGCACGTCGGTCGTCAACACCCCGCTGCGCGCTTCGCGTGCACGATCGCGCCCGATCCACACGGTGCGCGGCATGTCCCCCGCCATCCCGCATCCAGTGCCGCGCGCAAACGCTCGGGCACCGGTTCCGCGTGCGCATATCGCGCGAGCGCTTACGCGAGCGCCGCACCGTTGTCGTCGTACGCATCCATCACGACCATCGCGAGCTACCCGTCCGGATGAAGGCGCTGTCATGCGACCCGATGCGCGAATGGAACACGTCGCACCCGCCGGAGACAACGCCGCGAACGACTTCACAGCGACCATTTCAGTTCTCCGTAGAAGGTACGGCCCGGATACGGATGGAACACGTAGTAGCGGCGATCCGTCAGGTTGTCGATGCCGAGCGATGCGGTCCAGTGACGATCGAGGCGATAGCGCGCCTTCAGGTCGACGACCGTAAACGAGCTCGTGCCGCCGTACACGTCCGGATTCACATCGCTGTTGTCGAGCGTGTTGAACTGGCGGCCCGAGTAGCGCACGCCGACGCTCGCGAGCCAGTGCTCGTCGAAGCGATAGGACGCCAGCAGGTTCGCGCGCATGCGCGGAATGCGCGGGAAGCGCGAGCCGACGTAGGCAGGATTCGCGGCATCGGCGAGGATCTGCGCATTACTGGCCGATACGTTCGCGTCGATCGCGAGCCCCCTCAGCCCGACGTTTTCGCCGCTGAACGCGAGCTCGATGCCGCGTACGCGCACGCGGTCGACGTTCGAGACGTTGGTGACGGTCGTCGCGCCCGACACGGTCGTCTGGCTGTAGATCGAATCGCGCAGGTCGCTCTGGAACACGCTCGCGCGCACGACGCCGACACCGACGTCGCGCTCGGCCGTGAAGTCCCAGTCGATCGCCTTTTCCGGCCGCAGGTTCGGGTTGTTGTTGACGATCGCATTGTTCGAGATCGTGCCCTGGAACAGCTCGCCGACGGTCGGGAACCGCGTGCCGGTCGCGAACGACAGCCGGAAGCGCCACACGTCCGTCGCGTCCCATTGCAGCGCAACCTTCGGCGACAGCGCGTTCGCGCCGCGATCCGCATAACCGAGCGTGCCGCCCGCGTTGCCGAGCGCGCCGCCGTAAGCATCCCAGCGCTCGTAGCGCAACCCGAGCGTCGCGAGCCAGCCCGGCGCGAAGCGCCACGCATCCTGCCCGAACAGCGCCTGCGTGCGCGTGTCGCCGCGATAGACGCTCGCGAGCGACGTGGTCGGCCCGGCCAGCCAGTCGGCCGTGTTGTACGTGACGTTGCGCAGGAAGTAGTTGTCGTAGTGGTAACCGAACGTGAACGTGTGGCCATTCACTGCCGGCGCCTCGGCCTTCAGGTCGAGCGTGCGCCAGCCGGTGCCGTCGCCCTGGAACAGCGTGCCCGCCCCGCCCTGCACGGTCGAGGCCGCGCGCAGCACGTCGCGCGACACGTCGTACGCGGACACGACGCCCGACAGCCGCCAGCCCGAATCGAGCCGGCCGTTCAGGCCCAGCGCGTACAGCCAGTTCTCCTGGTCGCCGCGTTGCGGCGCGAACGCGTTCGGCGCAACGGTCATGTTCCGGCCGCCGATCGACACGTTGCCGCCGTAGACCGGGTTGCCGGCCGCGTCGCGCAGGAAGGTTTCGCCGTGCTGCCGGTAATGGTTCTCCCAATGCCCGAGCGTGAGCGTCGCATCGACGCGGTCGGTGAACGCGTAGCCCATCCGGACCGTCTCGTTGAGCTGCTCGGTCCGCTCGATCGTCTGCGCGCCGACGATCGTCCGCGGCTTGCCGTTCGGCCCGATGTCGGTCGCGGCACCCGTGACGGGTACGGCGGCGCCCAGCTTCGGGGTGTAGGCCGAATTGGGACTCGCATACTGCATCGGCTGACCGTTGTTCTCGAGCCGGTCGAGCGACAGCGCGAACCAGAACCGGCCGACGCGGTCGGCGATCCGCGCGGTCTGATGATTGCCGCCGAAGCTGTCCGCGAATCCGTAGCCGTCGTGATAGCGCTGCGTGAAGAATTGCGTCGACAGCGATGCCTCGAGCTTGTCCGGGCGCCGCGTCGTGAGCAGCACCGTCGAGCCGATCGCGTTGCCGGGATACAGCGCGGAAAAGGGGCCGTAGAGCACGTCGACGCGCGCGATGTCGTCAGGCGGAATCAGCGACCAGCGCGGCGGGTACGCATAACTCGACCCGAGCAGGTTCGACAGCAGCACGCCGTCCGCGTACACGAGGCCGCGCGCGCTCTGCAGCTCGTTGAAGTCGCGGCCCGCGAACACGCTGTTGCGGTCGCCGATATAGCGCTTGCGGACCATCAGGTTCGGCGCGTACTTCAGCGCGTCCTCGGTGGTGACGTTGGTATGCGACTCGATCTGCTCGCGCGTGATCGACGTGACGACGGCCGGCGTATCCGGATCGACCGGCTGCCGCTGGGCGGTCACGCTGACGGCGGTCAGCGTGTCGCCGGCCGGTGCCGGCGGCACGGCGGCGCTGGCCGGGCGCCCGACACCGCCGGGGACCGCATCGGCGGGGGCATCGACCGCCGATGCGGCGTGCGCGGCGGGCCACGCAAAAGCGGCCGCGCATGCGAGCGCGAGCCGGCCGCGCGGCAACCGCGCGACGTGGGTAAACGACATGAAGTGAATTCCTGAAAACGTGATCGGACACCGCCGGGCACGCGCGCGCGCCGCGCACGCACGACGCGGCGCGCGGACCGGGCCGCGGACGGCACGCGCGCCGCCGGGGCGCGCACGACATCAATCAGATCGGGACGTTTTCAGGCGGGGCCCGCGGCTGCGCGAGACGAATGCGCTTGCGGGGAAAATCGGGAACGGCCGGCGCGGCCACGCGATACGCGAACGTCCGCACGAAGCCCGGCATGTCGGGCAGGCGCGTGCCGAGCGCAAGATTCGCCGCGAAGCCCGGGCAGTACACGCAGTGCGGCACGCCGGCATGGTCGAACGACGACGTGTCGCGGTCGTCGACCGCTTGGGCGAGCACGACCTGGCGCGCGCCCGCTGCACTGCACAACTCGAGCGTGAGCGCGCCCGACCCACTCGACGCAAGACGCGCGTAGCCGACGACGGGCGACAGTACGTTCAGTACCAGCGCCAGCCATACGAGGCCGATCCATCGCGTCGTTCGTCTCATCGCGGTCCAGGAAAAAGTGCGCGCAAGTATAACAAGCGACCCGATTGTTGCTGAATGCGCAGGAGGCAATAGCGGCCATCACACCTCGCGCCGCAGCGCATGTGCCGTTAATACAACAGAGACAAAATCTAACGATTCGCCACTGGCATAAATCCAAGCACGAGGTTGATAATCATCGAACCTGCTGGAGAAATGACCATGGACGAAAGACCCACTCGCATGCCACCGCCCGAGCAAGTGATGAGCCCGGATCCGGAACCCGTCGGCGTGGAATTCCTCGCCGAATTGCCCGAGCACGTGCGGGCATTCTTCGACGAGCAGCACAAGCTGTACTCGCCGAAGTGAACGCCTGTCCGGTTCTGTAACCGCCACGTGTCGATCATCGCTATCGTGCGGTTCATCACTGCGCATCGCGCGCCATTCGCCTCGCACCCGGGCCGCAACAGCCTGACGGTGCCGGATCAGCTCGCCTGCTGATTCTTCTGTCGCGTCGCTACGCCGCGCGACTGTCTTCGTCTATCCTTCTGGTTTTCCACCTCCGGTCCGCCCGGCTCCTCCCATCATTCCGATGAAGCAAGCCATTCGTGCCAGCGTCGCTGTCGCCGCGCTCGGTGTCGCCCTCTTTTCGTCGCCTCACATTGCCCGCGCCGACGGCGACGACACCGCGCTCACCAACCTCGTCGCACTCGCGTCGCAACGCCTCGCGCTCGCCGAACCGGTCGCGCGGTGGAAGTGGGCGAATCAGAAGGCGATCGAGGACCCGCCGCGCGAAGCAGCCCTGCTTGCGTCGGTCGAAAAGCGCGCGACGCAAGCCGGCGTCGATCCGGCATTCGCACGGACGTTCTTCGAGGACCAGATCACCGCGAGCAAGGACGTGCAGAACGCACTGTTCGCGACCTGGCGCACGACGCGGCCGCCCGAAGGCACACCGCCCGACCTCGCGACCAGCACGCGCCCGGCGCTCGACCAGCTGACGCAGAAAATGCTCGCGGGCCTCGCGCAGGTCGCGCCGCTGCGCAATGCGCCCGATTGCCAGGCACGCCTCGCGCGCAGCATCACGAACTGGAAAACGCTGACGCGCTACGATTCGAAGCAGACACAGGCACTCGACACCGCGCTGTCACACGTCTGCTCGGCCGGCGGCGCCAGCGCGATCGGCTGACGCGGCCGGCGCCGCGCGCCTCCCTCAACCTGCCGGCGTGAGCGCGGCGAGCGGAATCAGTTGCAGCCCGCGCGCGAGATGCGTCTGCAGCAGGCGATGGGTAAAGGGTTCGAACGTGCCGTCCGCCGCCTCGGCGGCGAGCCGCGCGGCCGCATCGAGCGATTCGGCCGTGCCGAGGTAGCGCCAGCCGTCGATCACATGCAACAGGCGGCGCTCGCCGTTCGCCTCGAACGCAACGGCGCCGTCGAACGGCCAGTGCGCATTGCCGCCACGCACGCCATCGGCCGCGGGGCGCCGGTTGTACGACGGCCGCAGTTGGGCGATCCATTGCGCTTCCGCCAGCATCGCGCCCAGTTCGTTGCCGGTCTCGCGCCATTCGACGCGCCGCACCTGCTGGGCCAGCCGCATCTCCTTCGACGAACGGCGCTCGCCGGTCAGCAGCGCGCGCAGCCGCTGCCGCACCCTCACGCTTCGGCCCACATACAGCGGCGCGTCGCCCTCCCCGAACAACGCATAGGCGCCGCAGCCGGCAGGCGCGGTGTCGAGCCACGCCTCGGTCAGATCGCCGCCCAGGCGGAAGTGGCGCGTCGTGCGCGCGATCTGGTCGCGCAACCGCTCGAGCGGCACGATGTCGTGCAACTGGCGCCAGAACTGCCACAGCAGATCGGCATCCGCCAGCGCGCGGTGGCGCGCAGCCGGAACGAGACCGTGCCGCTCGATCAACGCGTCGAGCCCGTGCCGCGATTCGCGCGGGAACAGCGCGCGCGACAGCCGGACCGTACACAGCACATCGGGATTGAACGCCAAGCCGGCGCGCTCGAATTCGGCGCGCAGGAAACCGCGATCGAAACTCGCGTTGTGCGCGACGAACAGCTTGCCGTCGAGCCGCTCGAACAGCGCCGGCGCGAGCGACGCGAACGACGGCGCGTCGCGCACCATCGCATCCGAAATGCCCGTCAGTTGCTGGATGAACGGCGGAATCGCCTGCTCGGGATTGACGAGGCTCGTCCACGTCGACACGCCAAGCGGACCGATTTCGACCACGCCGATTTCGGTGATGCGGTGCTCGGCGGGCGAGCCGCCGGTGGTTTCGAGGTCGACGAAGACGAGCGGTTGTTCGCTGGCGGGATCGGACGGACGAGAATCAGACATGAAAAGACAGGAAAACGATGCTTCCGTGAGTATGCACCGGCAAGCATGGCCACGGCCAGCGCGGACCGAAGCGATTCGTCCCCGGAAAACAAAAAGCCCCCGCGATGCGGGGGCCGGACGTGATCGGCAATGCGTGGCGCGTCAGACCGCCTGGATATTCGCTGCCTGCTTGCCTTTCGGCCCGACTTTGACGTCGAACGAAACACGCTGGTTTTCCTTCAGCGTCTTGAAGCCGTCCATCCGGATTTCGGAAAAGTGCGCAAACAAATCTTCACCACCATTGTCCGACGTAATAAAACCAAAACCTTTAGCATCGTTAAACCATTTCACGATACCGGTATCCATGTCTTCGTTCCCCACTCGATTAGATCAAAAAAGCTATTTTTATAGCCGTTTCCCGAAATCCCGAAACATTGCGCCAGCACCCGCACCAGCACGCCGCCCGAGGACGGAGTGCTGACTTTATAAATTGGACAATCCGGGCGCGTCAAGAAGATTTTTGACGTTAGTTTTATCGAAAAAGCGCTAATACCACTGGAATCGGTACACCACCGCCTTTGATTAATTGATTCGCATCAAAAACCTGTCAATATTACCGGGAACGGATCGGCGATAATCCCGACGATGAAATTCCTACCGGGGACAAATCAGCTCGGTAAATCCCTCGGGTTTTTTCCGGGTTGCGAAAATCCGGGGACGTTGAGATGCTGACACCACGCCGACAGGAAGGAGAGGGTCATGTGGCTGGACGGAATCAAGCGCTTCGCGAGCCGGCTCGGACGCGTACGCCGCAAGTCCCGCGCCCTGGCCGAGTCCGCGCGCGAAGCGCCGTGCGACACCGAATTCGATACGACCTGGCACGGCGACCACTGGCAGAACCTGCTCGCCTCGCCACTGGATGCCCGTCACTACGTGATGGAAGACTGGACCTATACACCGCCGCCGACCGATGCCGAGGAAGCCGCGCCTGCGCCCAAGCGCAAGCGGCGCTCGTACGCGCAGTAGCGCACGGACCGGCCGGGCAAAAAAAAAGCGCGACTGGGAAGTCGCGCCGACAAAGGTTTGGAGATCTTTTCCGTCAACGAAAAAGTCTGCTTCGGAAAGCAGAGATCGCAGTATAGCGAGAGAACAACCTTTCATTAGCCATGCTCCACACAAACCTCTATTGCCGATGTGTCAATAATCGCGCTACGGCCTCCCTCGCCGGCCGCTGACCAGGTGTCGCGATCGCGCAACGCCCGTTACGGAGTCCTGAACGCCATTTTTCTTCGCTGCACCGCCGCAAACCCTTGATGTGCAACCGTTTACGCGCATCCCACGATCTTTGCGGATTCCAAAATACATTATTGCTTAAAGCGTCACCCTCCTCCGCTTCACGCACTCCGTACACTGCAGATGGCTTTCTGACAAGCGCACCGCCGCTCTGCCGGTCACAGCGTCACGCACATCAGCCCGGTCCGGCAGCAGGTTCGATCGACATCATCCTGTTTGGAGACAGATCCATGAAAAAAACCCTGATCGTCACCGCGTTGTCGGGTGTATTCGTTACCGCCGCACACGCACAAAGCAGCGTGACGCTATACGGCCTGATCGACGCCGGCATCACCTACACGAACAATCAGGGCGGTCACAGCGCCTGGCAGGAAACGAGCGGCTCGGTCAACGGCAGCCGGTGGGGCTTGCGCGGCACCGAGGATCTCGGCGGCGGCCTGAAAGCGATCTTCACGCTGGAAAACGGTTTCGGCATCAACAACGGCGCGCTGAAGCAGAACGGCCGCGAGTTCGGCCGGCAAGCGTTCGTCGGCCTCGCGCACGACAGCTACGGTTCGCTGACACTGGGCCGGCAATACGACAGCGTCGTCGACTACCTCGGGCCGCTGTCGCTGACCGGCACGCAATATGGCGGCACGCAGTTCGCGCACCCGTTCGACAACGACAACCTGAACAATTCGTTCCGGATCAACAATTCGGTCAAGTACCAGAGCGCGAACTACGGCGGCCTCAAGTTCGGCGCGTTGTACGGGTTCTCGAACTCGACGGCGTTCGCGAACAACCGCGCGTATAGCGGCGGCGTGTCGTACAGCTACCTGGGGTTCAACTTCGCCGCGGCCTACTTGCAGCTGAACAGCGACGTGAACGCGCTCGCGCAGGCCGCATCCGATCCGGGCGCGGTGACCGGCGACTGGACCTTCGCGTCGCGCGTGCAGCGCACCTGGGGGGCCGGCCTGAATTACGGCTTCGGCCCCGCCACGGTCGGCTTCGTGTTCACGCAGACGCGCCTGACCGGCATTCGCGCGATCAGCGCGGGGCAATCCGGCGTGTCCGGCGGCATCACGGGCCTCGGCGGCACCGCGCGCTTCAGCAACTATGAAGTCAACGGCCGTTACGCGTTGACGCCGGCCCTGTCGCTCGCCGGCTCGTACACGTACACGCAGGGCCGCCTGGCCGGCGACAAGCCGACCTGGCACCAGTTCAACCTGCAGGCCGACTATGCGCTGTCGAAGCGCACCGACGTCTATCTGCAGGGTGAGTTCCAGAAGGTCAACAACGACGGCCTCGACCTCGGTGCCAACATCAACGGGCTCGGCGCCGCATCCTCGACCAACAAGCAGATCGCGGTCACGGCCGGCATGCGCCACCGCTTCTGAGCGAAACCCGCCCGCAAGCCGGATGACGAAGCGCCCCGCCGGGGCGCTTTTTCGTTGCCGCGCCGTGCGCGCGGGCCGTGGCTCAGGCGGTGCCCCGCGCCGGATAGCGGACGTCGAGTATGTCGATCGGCTGCGGGCCGGCCGGCGTCATCAGCGTGACGGTATCGCCGATCTTCGCCTTGATCAGCGCACGTGCGACCGGCGAGATCCAGCTGACGCAGCCATGGTCGAGATCGACCTCGTCGATCCCGACGATCGTGATCGTGTGATCCACGCCATCCGGCGTCTCGTAATCGACCGTTGCGCCGAAGAACACCTGGTCGACATTCTCCTGCCGGCTCGCGTCGACGACTTCGGCGAGGTCGAGCCGCTTCGTCAGGAAGCGAATGCGGCGATCGATCTCGCGCAGCCGCCGCTTGCCGTAGATGTAGTCGCCGTTCTCCGACCGGTCGCCGTTCGACGCGGCCCACGACACGAGCCGCACGACCTCGGGGCGCTCGACGTCGATCAGGTTCAGCAGCTCGTCCCTCAGCCGCTTGTGGCCGGCCGGCGTGATGTAGTTCTTCGCCCCCGCCGGAATCGCGGGTTGAGCCTGGTCGAGATCGTCGTCGTCACCGTCCGACTCTTTGACAAACGCCTTGTTCATGATGCGGGTTCAACGTGGATGACTGATGCTCCAAGGGTACACGAAGGGCCGCCGCGAAGGCCATGCCGCCTAATTCGCGAATAAGGCTTCCCTTTTTATACAACCCTGCTATAATTTCGCTTCTGCGTGCGGCTGTAGCTCAGTTGGATAGAGTACTTGGCTACGAACCAAGGGGTCGTGGGTTCGAATCCTGCCAGCCGCGCCACTTTTTCGAGGGCCTTCCCAACCGAAGGCCCTTTCAGTTCGAAGCAGTAGAAGTTTTGTTTTGCGTGCGGCTGTAGCTCAGTTGGATAGAGTACTTGGCTACGAACCAAGGGGTCGTGGGTTCGAATCCTGCCAGCCGCGCCACTTTTTTGGGGGCCTTCCCATCGCAGAAGGTTCCGACAGTTGAAGCAGTACCGTTTTGCGTGCGGCTGTAGCTCAGTTGGATAGAGTACTTGGCTACGAACCAAGGGGTCGTGGGTTCGAATCCTGCCAGCCGCGCCACCTTAAAAGGGCTTTCCTTCGGGAAAGCCCTTTTTTCTTTTCCGCCACCCCTCTTCGCTCGCGCGCGTTGCCGCAGGTTCATACCGCTGCCGACATGAAAACGGCGGCCATTGGCCGCCGTCCGTCGATCGATCGCCCGCACACCGAGCGCGTCAGTAATCCTGCCGCTCCCGCTCGATGCGCATGCCGCCGTCGTGGCGCGCATGCGCTCCGTCGTCGGTCGAACGCTCGCGCATGATCCGCATCACGTCCGGATTGGTGCGCACGCGCCGCATCACGTTCGCGAGGTGCACACGGTCGCTGACCTGGATCACGAAGCGCAGCACCGTCGATTCGTGCGTCAGATCCTCGTCCATCGCGATGTGCACGATGTTCGCGTCGGCCGACGTGATGTCCGCCGCAACACGCGCGAAGATGCCCTTCGTGTTCTTCACGAGCGCCTTCACCGCGACATCGAACAGGCGGCCCGGCTGCGGCGCCCATTCGACATCGATCCAGCGGCCCGGATCGCGGCGATGGATACGCTGCGCGACACGGCAATCGGTCGTATGAATCGCCATCCCCAGGCCGATGCCGATGTAACCCATGATCGCGTCGCCCGGAATCGGCCGGCAGCAGGCCGACAACTGCACGGACATCCCCTCGGTGCCGGTGATCACGACCGGCGGCGCATGGTGCGCGGCATGCCGTTCGGACTTCGGCAGATCGTCGTCCGCGTCGCGGCCGCTCATCAGCACCTCGATGCGCTTGGCCATCACCGCGGCGACGCGGCGGCCCAGGCCGATGTCCGCGAAAATTTCCTGGCGGCTCTTGTTGCCCGTCCACTGCACGAGCTTCTCCCACACTTCCGGCGCGACGTCGGCCAGTGCAAGACCATAACCCTTCAGGCTCTGGTCGACGAGCCGCTCGCCCAGCTGGACGGACTCGTTCAGGCGCATCGTCTTCAGGTAGTGGCGGATCGCCGAACGCGCCTTGCCGGTACGCACGAAACCGAGCCACGCGGGATTCGGCTTCGAATACGGCGCGGTGATCACCTCGACGATGTCGCCGCTCTTCAGCTCGGTGCGCAGCGGCAGCAGCTCGTTGTTGATCTTCACGGCCACGCACTGGTTGCCGAGATCGCTGTGGATCGAATACGCGAAATCGAGTGCCGTCGCGCCGCGCGGCAGCGCCATGATCTTCGACTTCGGGGTGAACACGTAGACCGCGTCGGGGAACAGGTCGATCTTCACGTGCTCGAGGAATTCGCTCGAATCGCCGGCTTCGCTCTGGATGTCGAGCAGCGACTTCAGCCACTGGTGCGCGCGCTTCTGCACGTCGCTGAGATCGGCGCTGCCGTTCTTGTACAGCCAGTGCGCGGCGACCCCGGCCTCGGCGATCTCGTGCATCTTGCGCGTGCGCACCTGGAACTCGATCGGCGCGCCGAACGGGCCGACGAGCGTCGTGTGCAGCGACTGATAGCCGTTGATCTTCGGGATCGCGATGTAGTCCTTGAACTTGCCGGGCACGGGCTTGTACAGCGCATGCAATGCGCCGATGCACGTGTAGCAGTCGAGCGGACTGTCGACGACCACGCGGAAACCGTACACGTCGAGCACCTGCGAGAACGACAGCTGCTTGTCGCGCATCTTGCGGTAGACGCTGTAGATGGTTTTCTCGCGGCCGGTGATCTCGGCGTCGATCTTCGCGTCGGCCATCGCGCGCTGCGCGGCCTCGAGGATCTTGCTGATCACTTCGCGGCGGTTGCCGCGCGCGGCCTTCACGGCTTTCTCGAGCGTCGCGTAGCGATGCGGGTTGAAGTTCGCGAAGCTCATGTCCTGCAGCTCGCGATACGTGTTGTTCAACCCGAGCCGATGGGCAATCGGCGCGTAGATGTCGAGCGTTTCGCGCGCGACGCGGCGGCGCTTTTCCATCGGCACCGCGCCGAGCGTGCGCATGTTGTGCAGGCGATCGGCGAGCTTGACGAGAATGACGCGCACGTCGCGCGCCATCGCGAGCAGCATCTTGCGGAAGTTTTCCGCCTGCGCTTCCTCGCGGCTGCGGAATTCCATCTTGTCGAGCTTCGACAGGCCGTCGACCAGCTCGGCGACCTTCGGACCGAACCGCTCGGCCAGCTCGTTCTTGGTCACGCCCTGGTCTTCCATCACGTCGTGCAGCAGCGCGGCCATCACGGCCTGCGCGTCGAGCTTCCAGCCGGCGCAGATTTCCGCGACGGCGACGGGATGGGTGATGTAGGGCTCGCCGCTCTGGCGATATTGACCGAGGTGGGCTTCGTCGCTGAAGTGGAACGCCGCCTTGACCTCTTTGATTTCGTCCGGGGCGAGATACTCGGCCAGCACGGTGGTCAGTTTCGCGATCGAAACGACACCGTGCTTGCGCGGCTGCTCCGGAGTGGCGGTCGGCCCGAACAGATGCCGGAAGGACTGTTCGAGGACCGCGTCGATGTACTGGCGCGCAGGCGACTGGGCCGTGGCTTCGGTGGTCGAATCCGCGGAGGCGGACGATGGGGTGGTGCTCATATTCGCCTCCAGGTCGAGTCGTTGCGCGCGTGGATTACATGGCTGGAACGGGCCGGATGCGCGTTACACCGGCACCTTCTTCAGCATCTCGACGCCGACCTGGCCGGCAGCGATTTCGCGCAGCGCGACGACGGTCGGCTTGTCGCGGCTTTCGATCTTCGGCGTATGGCCTTGCGCGAGCTGCCGCGCGCGGTAGGTGGCGGCGAGCGCCAGTTCGAAGCGGTTCGGGATTTGCTTCAGGCAGTCTTCGACGGTAATGCGAGCCATGTTGGTAATTCCTTCTGAATATAGTCCTTATTCTACCTTATGTCCCTCGTCCCCCGCGTCATTCCGCGTGGGGCAGATGGATGCCGAGCTCGATGAACAGCTCCGTGTGTCGCGCGTACTGCGAAGCAAAGCGCAGGCGCGTCGCGGCGACGATGCATTCGAGCTCCGCGAGCGCACGCTCGAAATTCTCGTTGATCACCACGTATTCCGCTTCCGACGCGTGCGCGATCTCGCTGCCGGCAGCCAGCAGGCGCCGCGTGATCACGTTCGGTTCGTCCTGGCCGCGCTTCTTCAGCCGCTCCTCGAGCGCATCGAGCGACGGCGGCAGGATGAAGATGCCGACCGCGTTGCGGAACTGCTTCTTCACCTGCAACGCGCCCTGCCAGTCGATCTCGAGCAGCACGTCGTGGCCGCTCTTCATCTGCTCTTCGATCCAGACGCGCGACGTGCCGTAATAGTTGCCGTGCACTTCCGCGCTCTCGAGGAATTCATGCGCCGCGTGACGCGCGCGGAAATCCTCGACGGTCGTGAAGTGGTAATGCTGGCCGTCCTGTTCGTTCGGGCGCGGCTTGCGCGTCGTGTACGAGATCGACAGGCAGATGTCGCGGTCCTTCGACAGCAGCGCATTCACGAGCGTCGACTTGCCGGCGCCCGACGGCGCAATGACCATGAACAGGTTGCCGGGGTAGACACCCGCGTGAAGCGTATGCGTGTCGTGAGTGGGGTGGATCATGTTGCGTTACTCCAGGTTTTGCACTTGCTCGCGCATCTGCTCGATCAACAGCTTGAGCGCCATCGACGCATCGGCCAGTTCCTTCGCCGCCGCCTTCGAGCCGAGCGTGTTCGCTTCGCGATTCAGTTCCTGCATCATGAAGTCGAGGCGCTTGCCGACACGGCCGCCCTTCTCGATCACATGACGCGTTTCGTTCAGGTGCGCGGTAAGCCGCGACAGCTCTTCCGCGATGTCGATCCGGATCCCGTACATCGTCACTTCCTGACGGATGCGTTCCGCGGCTTCCTCGCGCGTGACGATCGTCGCGCCGCCTTCGGGCGCCGCGAGGCCGAGCGCTTCCTGCAGGCGCTCGACGATCTTCTGCTGATGCTTGGCGATCAGCTCCGGCACGAGCGGCGTGATGCGCGCGACGATCGCTTCCATCTCGGTGACGTTCGACAGCAGCATCGTCGCCAGTTGCGCGCCTTCGCGCGAACGCACGACGACGAGCTCGCCGATCGCTTCCTTGCCGCACGCGAGCACCGCGTCGCGGATCGCTTCCGCCGACACGCCGCTTTCGGCGAGCACGCCCGGCCAGCGCAGGATCTCGCCCGCGCGCAGGCGGCCGACGCCCGGGAACGAATCGAGCACCGCACGCTCGAGATCGGCAAGCTGGCCGAGCGCCGACTGGTTCAGCGCGCCCGCGCCGATGCTCTGTTCGCCGCGTTGCAGGTTGATGCGCACGTCGACCTTGCCGCGCGACAGCTTGTTCATCAGCATTTCGCGCAGCGCGGGCTCGCACGCGCGCACGTCGTCCGGCATCCGGAAATTGAGGTCGAGGAAGCGCGAGTTCACGGTGCGCAGTTCGACCGACACGCTGGTGCCGCCGTTGCCGGTGGCCGTCGCGAGTTCGCGCGTCGCGCTCGCGTAGCCCGTCATGCTGTAGATCATGGTTCGTCTCGCCGTCTGGGTGCCCTCGCGGGCGGGGATGTGTCGAGGCGCCCGGCGCATCGGAAAACGCGGGGCGGGAAGCGCGCATTATCCCATTTTTGCGGACCACCCCGCCGGGCAAGCCCGCCGTTCGGCGCTAAAATCGGGGTTTCCTCTCCTTCCGCGATTTCCCCATGACGTCTTCCGTTTCCCGCCCGAGCGGCCGCCGCGCCGACGCACTGCGCAAGGTCGCCCTCACGCGCCACTACACGAAACACGCCGAAGGCTCGGTGCTGGTCGAATTCGGCGACACCAAGGTGCTCTGCACCGCGAGCGTCTCCGAACGCGTGCCCGAGTTCCTGCGCGAGCGCGGGCAAGGCTGGCTGACCGCCGAATACGGGATGCTGCCGCGCGCGACGCACACGCGCAGCGACCGTGAAGCCGCGCGCGGCAAGCAGACCGGCCGCACGCAGGAAATTCAGCGCCTGATCGGCCGCGCGCTGCGCGCGGTGTTCGATCTCGAGGCGCTCGGCCCGCGCACGATCCACATCGACTGCGACGTGATCCAGGCCGACGGCGGCACGCGCACCGCGAGCATCACCGGCGCCTTCGTCGCCGCGCACGATGCCGTGTCGACGCTGATCGCGGCCGGCAAGCTCGCGCGCTCGCCGATCACCGACCACGTCGCCGCGATCTCGGTCGGCGTATACGAAGGCGCGCCGGTGCTCGACCTGGACTACGCGGAAGATTCGCAGTGCGACACCGACATGAACGTCGTGATGACGGGCGCCGGCGGCTTCGTCGAAGTCCAGGGCACGGCCGAGGGCGTGCCGTTCTCGCGCGCCGAGATGAATGCGCTGCTCGACCTCGCGCAGGGTGGCATCGCCGAGCTCGTGCAACTGCAGAAGGATGTCCTGGGCGCCGGCCATGCCTGACGATCGTACCCTCGCGCCGCTGTCGCGCATCGTCCTCGCGTCGAACAACCCGGGCAAGCTGCGCGAATTCACCGCGCTGTTCGCGACGGTCGGCATCGAGATCGTCCCGCAGGGCGATCTCGCCGTGCCCGAAGCGGAAGAACCGTTCGGCACGTTCATCGAGAATGCGCTGACGAAGGCGCGTCACGCGTCGCGGCTCACCGGGCTGCCGGCGATCGCCGACGATTCGGGCCTGTGCGTGCGCGTGCTGCGCGGTGCGCCGGGCGTCTATTCGGCACGTTACGCGCAGCGTGCGGGCCGCGACAAGGGCGACGCGGCGAACAACGCGTATCTCGTCGAGCAGCTGCGCGGGGTCGACGACCGGCGCGCATACTATTGCTGCGTGCTCGCGCTCGTGCGCCACGCGGACGATCCCGAGCCGCTGTTCGCTGAAGGGCGCTGGGCCGGCGAGATCGTCGATACGCCGCGCGGCGAGCACGGATTCGGCTACGACCCGTATTTCTACCTGCCGGCGCTCGGCGCGACGGCCGCGGAACTCGATCCGGCCGTGAAGAACACGCACAGCCATCGCGCGCTGGCGCTGAAGGCGCTGCTGGCGCGGCTCGCGGAGGAAGCATGAGCATGCCCGTTACCCGTTCGCCGCAGGGGGTTGCATGAGCCAGGCCGCGCAAACCGGCGCGCGCGTCGTCGCGACCTTCACGTCGCCCGGCCAGGTGCGGCTCACGTCGCTGCCGCCGCTCGCGCTGTACGTGCATTTCCCGTGGTGCGTGCGCAAGTGCCCGTATTGCGATTTCAACTCGCACGAATGGAAAGGCGAACGATTCCCGGAAACCGAGTACCTCGATGCGCTGCGTGCCGATCTCGAGCAGGCGCTGCCACTCGTGTGGGGGCGGCAGGTGCATACCGTGTTCATCGGCGGCGGCACGCCGAGCCTGCTGTCGGCGGCCGGCCTCGACCGGATGCTGTCCGACGTGCGCGCGCTGCTGCCGCTCGACGCCGATGCCGAGATCACGCTCGAGGCGAATCCGGGCACGTTCGAGGCCGCGAAGTTCGCGCAGTTCCGCGCGAGCGGCGTGAACCGCCTGTCGGTCGGCATCCAGAGCTTCAACGAAACGCACCTGAAGGCGCTCGGCCGGATTCACGATACCGCGCAGGCGCGCGCGGCCGTCGAGATCGCCGCGAAGAACTTCGACAACTTCAACCTCGACCTGATGTTCGCGCTGCCGAACCAGACGCTCGACGAATGCCGCACCGACATCGAGACCGCGCTGTCGTTCGCGCCGCCGCATCTGTCGCTGTATCACCTGACGCTCGAGCCGAACACGCTGTTCGCGAAGTTCCCGCCCGTCGTCCCCGACGACGACGCGTCGGCCGACATGCAGGAGTGGATCCACGCACGCACGGCCGAGGCCGGCTACGGACGCTATGAGGTGTCCGCGTATGCGAAGCCGAATCATCAGTGCAAGCACAACCTGAACTACTGGCGCTTCGGCGACTACCTCGGGATCGGCGCGGGCGCGCACACGAAGCTGTCGTTCCCGAACCGGATCCTGCGGCAGGCGCGCTACAAGCATCCGGCGACCTTCATCGAGCAGGCGAAGGCCGGCACGGCCGTGCAGGAAGAGCGCGAAGTCGGCGCCCGCGACCTGCCGTTCGAGTTCATGCTGAACACGCTGCGGCTCGTCGAGGGCTTCCCCGTGCACAGTTTCGCGGAGCGTACGGGCCTGCCGATGAGCACGATCGAGCCGGCGCTGCAGGAAGCGGAGCGACGCGGGCTGATCGCGCGCGATTTCGCGCAGATCGCGCCGACACCGCTCGGCCAGCGTTTTCTCAACGACCTGCAGGAATTGTTCCTGCGTGACGATTGACGGGATGAACGCGGCGGCATTTCGGTTACAATGCCGCCTCGTGTGGAAGCGTGGCCGAGCGGTTTAAGGCACCGGTCTTGAAAACCGGCGACGGGAAACTGTCCGTGAGTTCGAATCTCACCGCTTCCGCCAGGAAGTTCGCCCAACCCCGTCCATTCATCGAATGACGGGGTTTTTGTTTGGCGGTTTGCCCGTGCGTGCGTGCTCCTCACGTTCCGACGCGTCGCGCCGGATGCCGTTACAATCCCGCGCTCCGATTCGCGAAACGGGAAACCCACTTCATGAAGCCCCTCATCGTCTCGTCGCTCGTCGCCATGCTGGCCGCCGTCAGCACGCATGCGGCCGCCGACACCGCGTCCGGCAGCGGCGCGCAGGCATCGTGCGCGATCGCAACCGTCAGCGGCGTCGGCGG
Source organism: Burkholderia sp. L-4 (assembly GCF_056856535.1). Taxonomy (NCBI): domain Bacteria; kingdom Pseudomonadati; phylum Pseudomonadota; class Betaproteobacteria; order Burkholderiales; family Burkholderiaceae; genus Burkholderia; species Burkholderia sp. L-4. Next base: position 1,057,364 of record NZ_JBXEOX010000001.1, on the reverse strand, counting down.
TTCGCCGCGCGGCCTGAGCGAATACCTCGCGAGCCCGGCACCGTACAACTACCTGAAGGACAACGATCTTCAGTGCAAGGTGTCGGACGACGGACGCACGTCCAATTGCACCGGCGTCACCTACCTGCGCAACGAACAGGTCAGCGTGTACGACGATTCCGATCCGGCGACGCTCACCGTCGTCGCGCGCGTGGAACTCGACCACGGCCAGAAATACCCGGTGATCATCGTCGTGCAGCGCAAGGATGCGCGCTGCAAGCCATGACGCCGCCTCGCACGCGCCGCTTCCAATCGGGACGGAACGTGCCCGAATGCCGCGCCGGAAGCCTCCCGGCCTGCCCCGCGATCACCTAGAATTCGTTCAACACGGCGACACGACCGCCGCCGCGTACTCGATGCCGCACGCGCCACCCCTGCGCGCGGCACACGGAGATCGCCATGACCGAACTGTCGAGCGCGACGCAACCCGTCGATTACGAAGGCTTCGAGATCCATGTCGTGCCGGCCGCCGCGCCCGGCAGCGACACGCGCCATACCTACACCGGCTACGTGTGCCATCCGGGCGCGAACCCCGCGCTGCCCGGCCATGCCGTGGCGTTTCACGCGGATGGCGAGGAAAGCTTCGCGACCGTCGACGAGGCCGTCCATGAAGCCGTGCACATCGGCAAGAGCATCATCGACGGCACGCACCCCGACCTGTCGGTACTGTCGCTCGTCACGCACGGCTTCTGAACCCGGTGAAAGGCCTCGCGGGCGATCGCGCGGCCGGCTGGCCGCGGTGCGCACCGGCGGGCCGTCATGCCCGGCCGGACGATCGCGGCGTGCCGTTCAACCTTGCGCCACGCACGCAGCCGCCACGCGTCGCGTTACATCGCGATGCGCGATGCGACCGCCCGGCCGTCATCATCGGCGAACGCAGTGTCCGGCCTCGCGCGCTATGCGTTTCTCCCCATATCGTCTCGCGCCGGGACGCCTATCATTTTTTTATAGTCCCTTCCGGCCGTCACCTCATGCGCCCCCCTCTCCGTCCGCGCGTCGCCCGGCTGCGTGTTGCCGCGCTGGCCGTCGCCGCCCTGCTTGCCGCGTGCACGATCACGCCACCTTCGTCGCTACACTCGGTGCTGACGATTCCGTCGATCGTCCGCAGCGGCAACCTCGACCAGTATCGCGTCGAAGTCGCGCACCGCGTCGCCGAGCGCAATCCGTCCGGCATGCTGCGCGGCACGCCGCAGGCGATGCTCCGATCGCTCGTCGTCGTGTCCTTCACCGTCGACGGCAGTGGCCGTCTCGTCAACGCGTCCGTCTATCGCAGCAACGGCGACAGCGAGGCCGAAGCGCTCGCCCTCGCATCGCTGCGCCGCTCGACGCCGCTGCCGGCGCCGCCGTCGCGGCTGCTCGACGGCAACGGCCGGCTCGAACTGATGGAAGGCTGGCTCTTCAACGACGACGGCCACTTCCAGCTGCAAAGCACGGCGTCCGCGCAGGCGCAATCGATCGACTGACGCGCCGCCGCCGCGCGATTGCCGGCCTGCGGCGGCGCTGGCTATAATTTTCCGCACCCGCGCGGCCATCACGCCGCGCGCGCGTTCGCGCGCTCCACCCGGCACGCGAGCCGACCACGCCGGCACCGGGCGGCGGCGACCTACCCGTCTCCATCGTCGACCGGCGGGTGACGTCCGCGTCACGGCGCGCGTCCACGCCGCCCTCGCGTCATCCGCAGCACCCGCATCATCCGCTCGGCCGCACCCGGCAGGCGCCCGCCTGTCCGGCCGCACCCCCGGCCAACCGCCCCAACGACAAAACGGAGACATCCATGTCCGCATCCCCCCCGACCGTTGCTCACGCAACCGGTTCGGCCGGCGCCGTCAGCCACCGGCGCATCGTGTTCGCGAGCTTCATCGGCACCGCGATCGAGTTCTACGATTTCTATGTGTACGCAACGGCCGCCGCGCTCGTCATCGGCCCCGTATTCTTCCCGCATGGTTCCGCGACCGCACAGGCGCTGTCCGCGTTCGTCACGTTCGGCATCGCGTTCATTGCCCGCCCGATCGGCTCGTTCCTGTTCGGGCACTTCGGCGACCGCATCGGCCGCAAGTCGACGCTCGTCGCGTCGTTGCTCGTGATGGGCGTGTCGACCACCGCGATCGGCTTCGTGCCCGGCTACGACGCGATCGGCACGCTCGCGCCGGTGCTGCTGTGCGTGCTGCGCTTCGGCCAGGGCATCGGCCTCGGCGGCGAATGGGGCGGCGCGGCGCTGCTCGCGACCGAGCACGCGCCGCGGGGCAAGCGCGGCTGGTTCGGGATGTTCCCGCAACTCGGGCCGTCGGTCGGCTTCCTGATGTCGAACGGCCTGTTCTTCGCGCTCGCGCTGTCGCTGTCCGACGAACAGTTCCGCAGCTGGGGCTGGCGCATTCCGTTCCTCGTCAGCGCGGTACTCGTCGCACTCGGCCTGTACGTGCGGCTGAAGATCACCGAGACGCCCGCGTTCCAGGCCGCGCTCGAGCGCAACGAACGCGTGCGCGTGCCGGTCGCGACGCTCGTCACGCAACACTGGCAGCCGACGCTGCTCGGCGCGCTCGCGATGGTCGTCTGCTATACGCTGTTCTATATCTCGACGGTGTTCTCGCTGTCGTACGGCGTGACGGCGTTGCATATTCCGCGCCAGAGCTTCCTCGGGCTGCTGTGCCTTGCCGTCGTGTTCATGGGGCTCGCGACGCCGCTGTCCGCCTGGGCGTCGGACCGCTTTGGCCGCAAGCCGGTGCTGATCGCCGGTGCGATCGCCGCGCTGCTGTCGGGTTTCGCGATGGAGCCGCTGCTCGGCAGCGGCTCGATGCCGCTCGTCGCGCTGTTCCTGACGATCGAACTGTTCCTGATGGGCGTGACGTTCGCACCGATGGGCGCGCTGCTGCCGGAGCTGTTCCCGACCAACGTCCGCTATACGGGCGCGGGCGTGGCATACAACCTCGGCGGGATCCTCGGCGCGTCGATCGCGCCATATATCGCGCAGCTGCTGGCGGCGCGCGGCGGGCTGTCGTGGGTCGGCGGCTACGTGTCGATCGCGGCGGCGATCAGCCTGATCGGCGTGCTGCTGATGCGCGAAACGCGCGACGCATCGCTCGTCTGAGCCTCCGGGGCGACCCGGGTTGCGCGGCGGCAGGCGCTGCCTATACTCGATCCTGGGCGCGCCGTTGCGCGCCCGGGGATCCCGCCCCGAAAGGAGCCGCCGCCATGACCATCCGCCTCGGCAATGCCGATCTCGTCCTGATCCTCGCACTCGCGCTGGGTGGCGCGCTGCTGCTGGCGCTGCGGTTCCGGCCGAAGACGTGGCGCGGCCTCGTGTTCGAGGCGCTGCTGGCGAATCTGGCGGCTGTCGCCGCCGTCATCACGGTCGAGGCGCTGCTGGCCTGAACCGGCCGGCGGCCCGGCTTTCAGGCGGTCAGTCGCGCGCGCTGCGCGCCATAGGCAGGGGCGACCGCATCGATCGCATCCAGCGCCTCGTCGACGGACGGCATCGCGCCGGGCTCGCCGATCGACAACGCGTTCGGCGCACCGCCGATCCCGCAATGGTGGCGCGACGTCGCGACGAAAATCATCACGGTCGGCCGCCGCAGCGCATGCGCCATATGGACGAACCCCGTATCGACCCCCACCACCAGCGCGGCCCGGCCGAGCGCCGCACCAAGTTCGCGCACCGTCATCGCCGGTAACACAATCGCGCCCGGCGCGCGCGCGGCGATGTCCTGCGCATCGTCACGCTCGGCGCTCGATCCCCACGGCAACAGCACCCGCACACCGCTCGCCATCATCTGCGTGGCCAGCGCGGCCCAATGGTCGGCCGGCCATTTCTTGTCGGGATTCGACGTCGCATGGAACAGCAGCATGAACGGTCCGCCGTCGGTCACGGCCGGCGGCAGGTTCGCGTCCTGCGGCGGAACGATGCCGTATGACGCGATGCCTTCGGGCCGGTAGCCGAGCGCCTCGCCGGCGCTCACGCGCATCCCGTGCCACGCGTCGCAATCCGGCCGCGGGCCGAAACGATGCGAATACGCGAAGCGCGCGCCCGCTTCGCCGAGATCCTGCGTCTGGTAGCCGACACGGCGCGCGGCGCGTGCCAGCGCCGAGATGATCGCGCTCTTGTAGACCCCGTGCAGATCGATGACCGCATCGTAGCGATGCGCGCGCAACGCGCCGATCGACGCCGAGATCGCCTTCAGGTCGCCGACGTTCCGCAGCTTCTTGAAGCGACGCAGCGGCGCGCACAGCACGGCGCTCACGCCCGGATGCCAGCGCACGACCTCGGCACACGATTCGTCCACGGCCCAGTCGACCGCCACGCCGGGAAAGGCACGATGCAGGTCCGCGACGACAGGGAGCGTCTGGACGACGTCGCCGAGCGACGTCACTTTCACGATGAGGATGCGTTTCACGTTTGCGGGGAAGAGCCAGCCATTTGGGGATGCTAACGACGGATGCCCGTCGCGGACATTACTTCCTGATTACATTTGCAACGAAATGCTACAACCTTGCAAAACATTGTCACCCGACTGCGCGGCCCCGGTTCTTTCTATAATCGATCCTTTGCCTGATGGCCCCGCCGATGCCACGCCCCGCGCTTCCCGCCCTGTTTCCCGCCCTCACCCGCCGCTCGCTGCGAATCTGGCGCCAGTACGGCGTCTTCTGGCTCGGCGCGATCGTCGTCGGGCTGGCAGCCGTACTTTACGCGCGGCTGATCGACTGGGGCTACGAGTCCTTCCGCGCGATGCGCGAGCACGCCGCATGGTTGCCGCTGCTGTTGACGCCCGCGATCGCCGCCGCGTCGGTATGGCTCACGCGCCGGTTCTTCCGTGGCGCCGAAGGCAGCGGCATCCCGCAGGTGATCGCGACGCTGCATGCGCGCCCGAGCGCGTTCGGCGCCCGGCTGCTGACGCTGCGCATCCTGTTCGGCAAGGTGCTGATTTCGTTCCTGGGCATCCTGGGCGGCTTCACGATCGGCCGCGAGGGGCCGACCGTGCAGGTCGGCGCGGCGCTGATGTTCAACCTGCGGCGCTTCTACCCGCGCTCGAACGCGCAGATCGAACGCCAGCTCGTGCTGGCCGGCGCGGCGGCCGGGCTGTCGGCCGCGTTCAATACGCCGCTCGCCGGGATCGTGTTCGCGATCGAGGAGCTGACGCGCAGCTTCTCCGCGCGCGCCAGCGGCGTGCTGATCACCGCGATCATCCTCGCCGGCGTCGTCGCGCTCGGCCTGAACGGCAACTACACGTACTTCGGCACGATCGACACGGGCCTCCACTTTCCGAAGCTGCTGGCGGTCGCGGTGCTGGTCACCGCGATCGTCACGGGCATCGCCGGCGGCCTGTTCTGCTGGCTGCTGCTGAACACGGGGCGCTGGCTGCCCGCGCGGCTGCTGGGCCTGTATCGCGAGCGGCCGATCACGTTCGCCGCGCTGTGCGGCTTCGCGATCGCCGTCGTCGGCCTGGTGTCGGGCGGCACGACCTTCGGCAGCGGCTACGCCGAGGCGCGCGGCCTGCTCGACGGCAGCCAGCACCTGTCGGTGTTCTATCCGTTCCTGAAGATGATCTCGATGGTCGCGTCGTACCTGCCGGGCATCCCGGGCGGGATCTTCGCGCCGTCGCTGTCGATCGGCGCCGGGTTCGGCAACCTGCTGCACGTCGTGTTCAACAACATGAGCCTGCCGATGCTGATCGCGCTCGCGATGGTCGGCTATCTGGCGGCCGTCACGCAGTCGCCGATCACGTCGTTCGTGATCGTGATGGAAATGATCAACGGCCATGCGCTCGTGATTTCGCTGATGGCGACCGCGCTGGTGTCGAGCCGGGTCTCGCGCTTTTTCGCGCCGCCGCTCTACGAAACGCTCGCGCAGCGTTATCTCGCGCCGCCCGCGGCGGCCGCCGCACCCGCCGCGGCATCGGCGGCGAGCACGGCGGCTGCGACCGGCGTGACCGAGCCGCAGGACGCCGCTGCCGCGCCCGCCGATCCGCTCGACACGTTGCGCGACGAAGACGGCGACGAGGCTGTCGCTGCGACGCCGGGCGCCCCCACGGCGCACGCGCCGGCTCCGGACGGCACCGAACCGGCCGCGCCCGGCGCGAGTGGCCCCGCGCAGCCGGGCCCGCGCGACGCTCAGTAGATCACGACCGGTGCAGGCCGGTAGTAGACGGGCCGCGCCGGCACGACGACGCACCCGGCCAGCGTGATCGCGACGAGCGCGACGGCGATGACGGTTCTTCTCATCACGCGCCTCCGTCACGCCCAGTGGCCACGGGTCCAGAACCAGTTCGGACCGCGCTGGTCCCAGTGGCCCGGCACCCATTGCATGCCGACGCGCTCGGCTTCCCAGTGGCCGCCGATCCACACGTAGCGGCCATGGTCCCAGTGCCAGTGCCCGCGCTCCCACACGTAGCCCACGCGCGCGGTCGGCACGACCTCATAGCGCACGGGCGGCGGCGCATTCGGCGCAACGACGACGATCTCCTCGGTGCGCACGGCAACCGGCTCGGCGACGACCACACGGCCCTGCGGCGCGATCACGGGTGTGCCGACGAGAATCTCGTCCGCCTGCGCGGCAAACGGTGCGACGACGGCTGACAGGCCCGCGGCAAACAGCGCGAGCGAAACGATACGACGTTGAACAGATGAGACAGCCATCACAACCTCCTGGTTGAACAAATAACGCGAGCGTATTCGTTCAATGCGGGAGGGGCGGTTACGGCCGACAGGCGCCGTGTTACGGCGTGCCCGAAAGTGCAACAGGGCGTAAGACGCGCACGACGGCGGGGGCCGCCGTGCGGAGGGACACCGGCAAGCGTCAGGCTTGCGGGATCTCGATCTTCACTTCGAGGACTTCGAGGTCGTCCTGGCGCTCGAGGCTCACGCGGATGTCATCGTTCGAAATATGGACGTACTTCGAGATGACGGCGACGAGTTCCTTCTGCAGCGCCGGCAGGTAATCGGCCGGCGGCCGGCCGCCGACCCGCTCGTGCGCGATGATGAGCTGCAAGCGCTCCTTCGCGACCGATGCGGACTTCTTCTTCTCGCCGAGGAGAAACGAAAGGATGGACATGGGCGGCCTCCGTTACTTGCTGCCGAAGAGGCGCTGCAGCAGGCCCGGCTTCTGGTAGTCGGTGAAGCGCAGCGGCTTGTCCTCGCCGAGGAAGCGAGAGACGACGTCCTTGTACGCTTCGGCGACGTCGGTGCCGTCGATATGCACGGCCGGCAGACCCTGGTTCGACGCGTGCAGCACGGCTTCCGACTCGGGCACCACGCCGATCAGCTTGATGCGCAGGATCTCGCTGATGTCCTCGAGCGACAGCATCTCGCCTTCGCTCACGCGCTTCGGGCTGTAGCGCGTGATCAGCAGGTGTTCCTTGATCGGCTCCTTGCCTTCGGTCGCGCGCTTCGTCTTCGACGACAGGATGCCCAGAATGCGGTCGGAGTCGCGCACCGACGACACTTCCGGGTTCGTGACGATCAGCGCCTCGTCCGCGAAGTACATCGCGTGCAGCGCGCCGGCCTCGATACCGGCCGGCGAATCGCAGACGATGTATTCGAAATCCATCGCGACGAGGTCGTTCAGCACCTTCTCGACGCCGTCGCGCGTCAGCGCATCCTTGTCGCGCGTCTGCGACGCCGGCAGGATGAACAGGTTCTCGCACTTCTTGTCCTTGATCAGCGCCTGGTTCAGGTTCGCTTCGCCCTGGATCACGTTCACGAGGTCATACACGACGCGCCGCTCGCAGCCCATGATGAGATCGAGGTTGCGCAGGCCGACGTCGAAGTCGATCACGGCCGTCTTGTGGCCGCGCAGCGCGAGACCGGACGCAAAGCTCGCGCTCGTCGTCGTCTTGCCCACGCCGCCCTTGCCCGAGGTCACCACGATGATTTTTGCCATTTACCCAATACCCTGTGTTCGTCAATGAGAGCCGATCGATCCGGAGCGTGCCGCGTGAATTTACGTCAGGCGCAGCGGTTCGATCATCAGTTTTTCCTCTTCGAGCCGGATCTGCACCGATTTGCCCAGTACGTCGGCGGGCAGCGGGTTCTCGGTTGTTCGATAGATACCCGCGATCGAAATCAGTTCCGGTTCGAGACACGTGCAGAAAATGCGCGCGTCGTGATTGCCGTGCACGCCCGCGAGTGCGCGGCCGCGCAACGGCGCGTAGATGTGGATATTGCCTTCCGCGATGATCTCCGCGCCGTGACTGACCGGCGCGAGCACCACGAGGTCTCCTTTCGCGTAAATCTGCTGCCCCGAACGCAACGGCCGGTCGATCACGAGCGTCTGGCCGCCCGGCTGATTCGATGCCGGCGCCTGCTCCGACGCCGGTTCGGGCGTCGCCGCGGCGGCCGCGGCGACGACGGCCTCGGCGATCGGCGACGGTTCCGCGCCCTCGGCCGGCTTGGCGGCCGGCACGCGGCGATCGCGCGCCTCGAGCAGCGGCAGGCCGGCTTCCCCCGCCCAAGCCTGCGTGGCCAGTGCGACCACGCCCACCGGGCGCATCCGCACGTCGTTCAGCATCTGCCGGATGTCCGCGAGCGCGACGCGTTCGCCGTCAGCCAGGCGGCGGACGTCGATCGCGACGACATCGTCGGCGAAAAACTCGGGAGTCGCTTCGAAGCGCTTGACAAGTTCGGCACGCAACGCATCGAGATCGGTCGTCTTCACGGTGAACAGCAACGTATCGACCGATCCGCTGCGCAGCTCGAAGAATGGCGATTTTTTAAGCGACATGGACACTCTGCAAAAATTTTTTGCGTATTTTACAGGCGTCCACGCGTGCGGCCATTATTTTTGGGACTCGGGGTGGCGGCGGCCCGGGCGGGCAAGCGACCGGCAGGGTGGCAGGCAAGCGGGCGGCGGAGCCCTCATCGCGCCGCGCGGCCCGCGTTTCGACGGGGCGTCAGTGCTTCACCTGCGACACGAACAGCGATTTCATCGCGCCCGGCATCCGCGCGACCGGCGCATGTTCACCGGTGTTGCCGAAACCCGCGCGCTCGTAAAAACGGATCGCGTTGCGGTTCGCATCGGCGATCCATGCATAGACTTCGCTCGCGCCGCGCTCGGCGAGCCAGGCGGTAGCCGTCTCCAGCAGCAGCACGCCGCCGCGCAGATGGCGCACCGCATGCGCGACCCACAGTTCGCTGACGAACGCGCGCCGATCGGGCGTGTTGTCGAAATACGCGCCGATCATGCCGGCCGGATGGCCTTCGGTGTACAGCAGGAAAGTCGTCGACTCGTCGGACACGGCGCGCAGCGCGGCAATCGCCGACGCCGCGTCCGTTTCGACAGTCAGCAATTCGGCCTCCGGCGCTTCGCCCGGCGCATAGGGCTCACGCAGCGATGCGGCGCGGAGTTCGCGATACACGCCGCCCTGGTCGGCAACGATACGACGAACGGTCAAGGTCGAACTCATGCAGGCACAGCCCCCTTCGGACAGCAAGCTATTAGCTTCAACCGAAAGCGGGGCATGAGTCAAATCGTTATTTTCAAATGACGGCGCGGATCGAAAGGCAACAGATGTCACCCGCGGCGACATGAGCCGATCGGTGTGCAGGTGCAGCATCGGCATGCCGATGCGCATCGACGGACAACCGTCGACGCTTCGCCGCTCGACGTCTCGCCCGGTTCGCCTTGCAATGCGCGGCAGTCGCGTTTCGAAGTGCACCGCCCGTCATGTTCGCCACCGTAATGTTGCGTAATACGAGCAACCCAAAACGTGTTCCGACCTTGCCCGCGTCGCTTCGTTTATTGCGACGCAACATTTGTTGCAGGCGAGCAGGATCGATGTGCGCGCACGCCACACCTCCCGATTCGTCTGACCAGCGCGCGGGATGCGCCGGCCGATCCGGTCTCCACCGGATGTTTCAATCAGCGCGTGCCGGCCCTTTCGGGCGCGACTCGCGCGCGGCCCTCCGTTTGGAGTCGCACGCCTAGCGCCGGTGTTTGGCAAGCGCGCGCACGGGTCGTATAACAGGCAGAACCGGGCAACGATCCGGTGGCGCCGCGCGTGTCGCGGGCCGACGAGGATTCGAACAACCGTGCATGCGGCCGCCCATCGGGCCCGCTGACTGGAGGGAGACAATGGCAATGACCGACGGATCGGCCGCGAGCTGGTCGGATGGCAAGCGTTACCTGTGGCTGCTGGGCGCACTGACGATCACGCTGCCGATCCTCGCCGCGCAGCTCGCGCTGTCGACGGGCCTTCACGTGTTCTGGTGGTTCGGCCCGCTGTTCGCGTTCGGCGTGATTCCGGTCCTCGACACGCTGATCGGCGACGATCGCGACAACCCGCCCGAGGTCGTCGTGCCGCACCTCGAACGCGAGCGCTATTACCGGTTCATCGTCTATCTGGCGACTTGCGTCGAATACGTCGCGTTCTTCATGTGCGTATGGATCGTCGGCACGCACGCGCTCGCGTGGTACGACTACGTCGGCTTCGCGCTGTCGCTCGGCGCCGCGACGGGCATCTCGATCAATACCGCGCACGAGCTCGGGCACAAGACCGACCGCTTCGAACGCTGGCTCGCGAAGATCACGCTCGCGCCGGTCGCGTACGGCCACTTCTATGTCGAGCACAACCGCGGCCACCACGTGCGCGTCGCGACGGCCGAGGATCCGGCGAGCGCGCGCTACGGAGAGTCGTTCTGGGCATTCCTGCCGCGCACCGTGACCGGCAGCATCCGCTCGGCATGGCGGCTCGAGAAGGCGCGCCTCGAACGGCTCGGGCGGTCGCCGTGGACCTGGCGCAACGAGGTGCTGCACGCGTGGGCGATGACGGTCGTCGTGTGGGGCATCGCGATCGCGATGGCCGGCAAGGTCGTGATCCCGTTCCTCGTGATCCAGGCCGTCTACGGCGCCTCGCTGCTCGAAGTCGTGAACTACGTCGAGCACTACGGGCTCGGCCGCCGCAAGCTGCCGAGCGGCCGCTACGAACGCTGCACGCCGCAGCATTCGTGGAACAGCAATCACGTCGTGACCAACCTGTTCCTGTACCAGTTGCAGCGGCACGCCGACCATCACGCGAACCCGACGCGCTCGTACCAGGCGCTGCGCCACTTCGACGATTCGCCGCAACTGCCGGCCGGCTACGCGACGATGATCCTGTTCGCGTACGTGCCGCCGCTCTGGTATCGCGTGATGAATCCGCGCGTCGTCGCGCACTACGGCGGCGACATGGCGCGATCGAACATCAAGCCGTCGATCCGCGACCGGGTGCTGGCGCAGTATCCGGCCGCGGCGTGATATCGGCCGGGGACGGCGCCGCGGCCGTCATTGCATGGCCGCGGACCCAAAACGAAAAACCCCTTGATCCTTTCGGATCAAGGGGCTTCGTATTTTGGCGGAGAGGGTGGGATTCGAACCCACGGTACGGGGAAACCGTACGCCTGATTTCGAGTCAGGTACATTCGACCACTCTGCCACCTCTCCTTTCTTACTGCATTTCGCGTTTGGTCATTTCCGCGAAAGAAAAGATTATAAAACGATCTCTTCTTGGCTGACAAGCCCTTTGTGCAAAATTTTTTACGAGGGCTTCGCAGGCCTGCGTTACGACGCCTGTGCCGGCGCGTCGATGCGCGCCATGCCGCCCATGTACGGACGCAGCACGTCCGGCACCGTGACCGAACCGTCCGCGTTCTGGTAGTTCTCCAGTACCGCGACGAGCGTGCGGCCGACGGCGAGACCCGAACCGTTCAGCGTATGCACGAGCTCCGGCTTGCCCTGCGCGTTGCGGAAACGCGCCTGCATCCGGCGCGCCTGGAACGCCTCGGTGTTCGAGCAGCTCGAGATCTCGCGATAGGTGTTCTGCGCGGGCAGCCACACTTCGAGGTCGAACGTCTTCGCGGCCGAGAAGCCCATGTCGCCCGTGCACAGCGTGATCACGCGGTACGGCAGGCCGAGTTTCTGCAGGATCGCTTCCGCGTGGCCGACCATCTCGTCGAGCGCCGCGTACGACGTTTCCGGCGCGACGACCTGCACCATCTCGACCTTGTCGAACTGGTGCTGGCGGATCATCCCGCGCGTGTCGCGGCCGTACGAACCGGCTTCCGAGCGGAAGCACGGCGAATGCGCGGTCAGCTTGATCGGCAGCGCGGACGCGTCGACGATCGACTCGCGCACGGTGTTCGTCAGCGAGATCTCCGACGTGGAGATCAGGTATTGCGTGACCGTGTTCTCGGCGCCGCCCTTCTCGACGCGGAACATGTCGTCCGCGAACTTCGGCAGCTGGCCCGTGCCGTAGAGGATCTCCGGGTTCACGATGTACGGCGTGTACGTCTCGGTATAACCGTGCTGCTGCGTGTGCGTGTCGATCATGAACTGCGCGAGCGCGCGGTGCAGGCGCGCGATCGGACCGCGCAGCATCGTGAAGCGCGCGCCGGCGAGCTTCGCGCCCGTCTCGAAATCGAGGCCGAGCGGCGTGCCGACATCGACGTGATCCTTCACCTCGAAATCGAACTGGCGCGGCGCGCCCCAGCGGCGCACCTCGACGTTATCGGCTTCGTCCTTGCCGACCGGCACGCTTTCGTGCGCGACGTTCGGCATGCCCAGCATCAGGTCGGACAGGCGCGCCTGGATGTCGCCGAGCCTGGCTTCCGACGCCTTCATGTCGTCGCCGATCCCGCCGACCTCGGCCATCACGGCCGACGTGTCCTCGCCCTTCCCCTTCATCGCGCCGATCTGCTTCGACAGGCTGTTGCGGCGCGCCTGGAGCTCTTCGGTGTGGGTCTGGATCGCGCGGCGTTCCGCTTCGAGTGCGGAAAACGCGGCGACGTCGAGGGTGTAGCCGCGATCGGCGAGGCGCTTCGCGACGCCGTCGAGGTCTTTGCGCAGCAACTGGATGTCGAGCATGGGAGGACTTGGAAAATCGTTGTGTAAGACGGGAATTCTAACGCACCGCGCGGCCGCCACGGCACCGGCCGAACGGACAATGCGCCAAACGGGCGGCGGCCATGGCAACATGGCCTTGCCGCCCCGTAGGCCGGCGGCCGGCGAATCGCGGTATGCCCGACCGTTGCGGATCGCAAAACCGCGGCGCCGGCGGACGGCAACCGATCGGGCGAAGCACCCGGCTTCGCCTCACCGCACCCCAGGGGACCCGATGACCATCGAACTCGACAAGGATGTCCGCGACCGCGCAATCGCGTCGCTGCAACGCTATTTCACGGAAAACATGGACGAGCCGATCGGCAACATCCAGGCCGGCGCGCTGCTGCACTTCTTCGTCGAGGAAATCGCACCGGCGATCTACAACCTCGCGATCGCCGACGCGCAGGAACGCCTGCATGCGCGCGTCGCCGAGCTCGACATCGAATGCCACGAGGAGCCGTTCGAATACTGGAAGAAACAGCAGCCGGGCCGCAAGCGCTGACGCAACGGCGGCGGCGGCGGCGGCCGAACCGGCCCGCGCAACGCGCGGTCAGTCCTTCTTGCCGGCCTCGCGGTCGAGTTCGCGCAACCACGCGAGCTTGTCGGCGATCTTCGATTCGAGCCCACGCGGCACCGGCTGGTACCAGCGCGGCTCGCGCATCCCGTCCGGCAGGTAGGTCTCGCCGGCCGCATACGCATTCGGCTCGTCGTGCGCGTAACGGTACGCGTGGCCGTAGCCGAGTTCCTTCATCAGCTTGGTCGGCGCGTTGCGCAGATGCACTGGCACCTCGCGCGACTTGTCCTGCTTCACGAACGCCATCGCCTGGTTGAACGCGTTGTAGCCGGCGTTGCTCTTCGCCGCGCACGCGAGATAGATCACCGCCTGCCCGAGCGCGAGTTCGCCTTCCGGCGAGCCGAGCCGCTCGTAGGTTTCGGCCGCGTCGTTCGCCACCTGCAGCGCGCGCGGATCGGCGAGCCCGATGTCTTCCCATGCCATCCGCACGATGCGCCGCGCGAGATACTTCGGGTCGGCGCCGCCGTCGATCATCCGGCAGAACCAGTACAACGCGCCGTCCGGGCTCGACCCGCGCACCGACTTGTGCAGCGCCGAGATCTGGTCGTAGAAGTTGTCGCCGCCCTTGTCGAAGCGCCGTGCGTTCAGCGTCATCGCGCTGCTGACGAAATCGGCGTCGATCGTCGCGACACCGGCCGACGTCGCCGCCGTCTGCGCCTGTTCGAGCAGGTTCAGGAAGCGGCGCGCATCGCCGTCCGCATAACCGACCAGCGTATCGATCGCCTTGTCGTCGAACGCGAGGCCGTCGAGCGCGATTCCCTGCGCGCGCTTCAGCAACTGCCGCATCTCGTCGTCGTTCAGCGACTTCAGCACGTACACCTGCGCACGCGACAGCAATGCCGAGTTGACCTCGAAGCTCGGGTTCTCGGTGGTCGCGCCGATGAAGGTCACGAGACCCGACTCGACGAACGGCAGCAGCGCATCCTGCTGCCCCTTGTTGAAGCGGTGGATCTCGTCGACGAACAGGATCGTATGGCGGCCGGTGCGGTTCAGCGTGTCCTTCGCCTGCTCCATCGACTCGCGGATGTCCTTCACGCCGCCGAGCACGGCCGACAGCGCGATGAACTCGCAGTCGAACGCGAGCGCGGTGAGGCGCGCGAGCGTCGTCTTGCCGACGCCGGGCGGCCCCCACAGGATCATCGAATGCGGCTTGCCCGATTCGAACGCGAGCCGCAGCGGCTTGCCTTCGCCCAGCAAATGCGTCTGGCCGATCACCTCGGCGAGCGTCTTCGGCCGCAGCGCCTCGGCGAGCGGGCGGCGCGGCTCGACTTGAAACAGGTCGGACATGAACCCTCGCTCCACATCAAACGATGGCGGCCGAACCGGCCGCCGGACCCGACATTATGACAGCCGCGCGACGGCGCCGCCGCGCCCGGTGCCCACGCCCGATGCCCGCAGGCAGAAACGACACGGGCCCGCCGTCGCCGGCGGGCCCGTTGCGAAAACGCGGCGCGCGGCGCCGGTCAGCCGGTGATCACGTCGGCGCCCTTCGGCACCACGAACTTGAACGTATCGCCCTTCAGCGGCGGGTTCGTCTGGATGTTCGTAAACGTCAGCAGCGTGACGTTGCCGAACACGTCGTGCAGTTCCATCGCGGCGAGCGTGCCATTCCGGAAACCGATGCCGATCCGCTGGAACTGCGTGTCCTGCGCCTTCGGCAGCATCTCGAGCCACTCGATGCCGCCCTTCTCGCCGGCATCGCGCAGCGTGTAGTTCTTGTCGAGATCGTTGCTGCCGAACAGGATCGCGGCAGGGCTCGCGCCCAGCGCGCCGTTCAGCTTGCGCTCGGTGACCTGGTTCAGGTCGCGGTCGAACACGTACAGCTTGTCGCCGTCGGCCTGCAGCACCTGCTGGTACGGCTTCTGGTACGTCCAGATGAACTTGCCCGGCCGCGCGAACACGAACGTGCCGCTCGAATTGTCGGTGGGCTTCGGCGCGGCCTGCGCGGCGCTCGCGCCCTTGGCCGGCGCCTTGACGATCTGCTGCGTGAAATCGCCTTTCGCCGAACGCACCTGCGACACGAAGGCCTTCAGCTGCTCGGTGCCGCCCGCGAACGCGTGCGTCGCCGCGAGCATCAGCGATGCGCCGGCAAGCGCCGCGCCGAGCCAGCGCCGCGTCGAACGAAGGGACATTGCGAACGAAAGTTGCTGCATATTGCGGTTTTCTCCGTGGGTGGCCGGCGCGGCGGGCGCCGCGGACTCATTCCGCGTCGCGCGCCGGCACAAGAATTTCGCGGTTGCCGCTCGACGACATCGCCGACACGAGCCCCGATTGTTCCATCTGCTCGAGCAGGCGAGCCGCGCGGTTGTAGCCGATCCGCAGATGACGCTGCACGAGCGAGATCGACGCGCGGCGGTTCTTGATGACGATCTCGACCGCCTGGTCGTACAGCGGATCAGACTCGCCGCCGCCTTCGCCGGTTCCCGCGCCGGCCGAACCCTCGTCGCCGTCGGCGGTGCCGCCTTCGAGCAGGCCCTCGACGTAGTTCGGCTCGCCCTGCTCCTTGAGCTTCTCGACGACGCGATGCACTTCGTCGTCGGCGACGAACGCGCCGTGCACGCGCACCGGCAGCCCGCTGCCGGGCGGCAGGTACAGCATGTCGCCCATCCCGAGCAGCGATTCGGCGCCCATCTGGTCGAGAATCGTGCGCGAGTCGATCTTCGACGACACCTGGAACGCGATCCGCGTCGGCACGTTCGCCTTGATCAGGCCCGTGATCACGTCGACGGACGGACGCTGCGTCGCGAGGATCAGGTGGATGCCGGCCGCGCGCGCCTTCTGCGCGATCCGCGCGATCAGTTCCTCGACCTTCTTGCCGACCACCATCATCAGGTCGGCCAGCTCGTCGATCACGACGACGATGTTCGGCAGGCGGCCGAGCGGTTCGGGATCCTCGGGCGTCAGGCTGAACGGATTCGGGAGCTTCTCCTCGCGCTTCGCCGCCTCGTCGATCTTGTTGTTGTAGCCGGCGAGGTTGCGCACGCCGAGCTTGCTCATCAGCTTGTAGCGGCGCTCCATCTCCGCGACCGTCCAGTTCAGCGCGTGGCCGGCCTGGCGCATGTCGGTGACGACCGGGCACAGCAGGTGCGGAATGCCTTCGTAGACGCTCATTTCGAGCATCTTCGGATCGATCAGGATCAGGCGCACCTGCTCGGCGGTGGCCTTGTACAGCAGCGACAGGATCATCGCGTTGATCCCGACCGACTTGCCCGAACCGGTCGTGCCGGCCACCAGCAGGTGCGGCATCTTCGCGAGATCCGCGCACACCGGCTTGCCGCCGATGTCCTTGCCGAGGCTCAGCGTCAGCGCCGACGGGGCGGCCGCATACACCTCGGAACCGATGATCTCGGACAGGTGCACGGTCTGGCGGCGCTGGTTCGGCAGCTCGAGCGCCATGTAGTTCTTGCCGGGAATCGTCTCGACGACGCGGATCGACACGAGCGACAGCGAGCGCGCGAGATCCTTCGCGAGATTGACGATCTGGCTGCCCTTCACGCCGGTGGCCGGCTCGATCTCGTAGCGCGTGACGACCGGGCCCGGATACGCGGCGACGACGCTCGCCTCGACGCCGAAATCCTTCAGCTTCTTCTCGATCAGGCGCGACGTGAATTCGAGCGTATCGGCGGAAATCGCTTCCTGCGTCTTCGGCGCGGGATCGAGCAGCGACACCGGCGGCAGCGTCGAGTCGCCCGGCAGGTCGGTGAACAGCGGCACCTGGCGCTCGCGCTCGACGCGCTCGGACTTCGCCGGCGTGACGACCGGCGGCACGATCGTCACCGGCTCGTGATCCTCGATGCGCACGCGCTCCTCTTCGACCTTGCCCTCGCGGCGCACGGCCGCGGCCTCGCCGAGCTTGCGGTCGCGTTCCGCCTCGCGGCGCAGCTTCGCGACGTTGACGGCGGACAGGATCGCGCCGCCGACGCGCTCGGCGACCGACAGCCACGAGAAGCGGAAATACAGCGACAGGCCGATCGCCAGCGCGATCAGCAGCAGCAGCGTGCCGCCGGTGAAGCCGAACGCGTGCGACATCGCACCCGCGACGGCTTCGCCGACGACACCGCCCGGCGCGCGCGGCAACTGCACCTTCAGCGACCACATGCGCAGCGCCTCGATGCCGTCGCACGCGAGCACGACCAGCACGAACGCAAAGATTTCGGTGAGCCAGCCGATCGGCCGCTCGGGTTCGTCGGGAATCGCCTCGTGGCGCGTGATGCGGCGGTAGTTGACGGCGATGCGCCGCCCGAGCGGCACGATCAGCCAGTAGGCGGACAGGCCGAACAGCAGCAGGATGATGTCGGCCGTCCACGCGCCGACGCGGCCGGCCCAGTTCGAGATGTGATCGACCTGGGCGGCGTGCGTCCAGCTCGGATCGCGCCGGCTGTAGCTCAGCAGGGCCATCACCAGAAAGGCGCAGAGCGCGACCTGGAGAATCCAGCGGATCTCCGTGAGGAGCTTCGACATCCGGTGCGGCAACGCCTGTGCCTGGGCGGAATAAGGAGCTTTTGCCATGAATCCGTATAAAGAGGACGGGCCGTGCGCCCGCCTGTCGTTCGATCCCGCTTATTGTAAACGCTGCACCGTGCCGCCAAGTGTAAATGACGGTTACATAACGGGGACGGGATGCCGAAGCGGCCGCCTGCGCACGCTTGGGCCGGGCGTGCCAGCCCCAAGCGTGCGGCAACCGGCCGCCTCGGGCCCGCCGGGCGCCCGTTGCCGCCGCGCCGGCACCGCCGGGCCGCCCCGACACGCTATCGCGGCGATTGAAACTCTCGTTCGGCAACGCAGCAACGGGGCCTTTATAATGCGCGTCTGATACCCATCTATGACGGCATCCCGGTCAACCCGGATCGTACGGCGAGCCCTACCCCGCCCGCCGCGGCCGCCTTTTACGGATTCGCACATGTCCACGCCCAAACACGCCAAAGTCCTGATTCTCGGTTCCGGCCCCGCCGGCTACACGGCCGCCGTCTACGCGGCTCGCGCCAACCTGTCCCCGGTGCTGATCACCGGCATCGCGCAGGGCGGCCAGCTGATGACCACGACCGACGTCGAAAACTGGCCGGCCGACGCGAAAGGCGTGCAGGGTCCGGAGCTGATGGCGCGCTTCCTCGAGCACGCCGAGCGCTTCAACACCGAAATCGTCTTCGACCACATCCACACCGCGAAGCTGCACGAGCAGCCGATCCGCCTGATCGGCGACTCGGGCGAATACACGTGCGACTCGCTGATCATCGCGACCGGCGCGTCCGCCCAGTATCTCGGCCTGCCGTCCGAGGAATCGTTCATGGGCAAGGGCGTGTCGGCCTGCGCGACCTGCGACGGCTTCTTCTATCGCGGCCAGGAAGTCGCGGTGATCGGCGGCGGCAACACGGCCGTCGAGGAAGCGCTCTACCTGACGGGTATCGCGAAGAAGGTGACCGTGATCCACCGCCGCGACAAGTTCCGCGCGGAGCCGATCCTGATCGACCGTCTGCTGGAAAAGCAGAAGGAAGGCGTCGTCGACATCAAGTGGGATCACGTGCTCGACGAAGTGACGGGCGAGGATTCGGGCGTCACGGGCCTGCGCATCAAGAACGTGAAGACCGGCGCGACGGAAGACCTCGCCGTGCAAGGCGTGTTCGTCGCGATCGGCCACAAGCCGAACACCGACCTGTTCCAGGGCCAGCTCGAGATGAAGGACGGCTACATCCTGACGAAGAGCGGCCTGCACGGCAACGCGACGTCGACGAGCGTCCCCGGCGTGTTCGCCGCGGGCGACGTGCAGGACAACGTGTATCGCCAGGCGATCACGAGCGCGGGCACGGGCTGCATGGCCGCGCTCGACGCGCAGCGTTACCTCGAAAGCCTGCACGACAAGAAGTAAGCCGCGAGCCTTGCCGCGCCGGGCGCTACAATGGCGTCCGCTGCCGCGAAGCGGGCCCGACCGGAAAGCCGCTGCCGCCGTGCAGCGGCTTTTTTTTGCCCGCGCGCCCGAACGCGCCTGCCCTGTTACCGAATCATGGCGAAGAACCAGCCCCATCCGAGCGATCCCGCGAAGCGGAAGATCGCTGCCCGCCCCGCGAACCCCGCGCCGGCCGCCCCGCCGCCCGCGCCCGATCCGGCCGCGCTGCGCGGCCAGGGCCTCGCGGGCCTCGGCGCATTGCGCCAGTCGCTGCAAGGCGAAGCCGATCGCCGCGAACGCGCGCGCGTCGAAACCGCGAAGGCCGAGCGCAAGGCGGAAGCCGACGCGAACCTGTTCCGCAACGAAATCGGCGCGATCCGGCCGCTGAACGCGCCGCCGCGCGCGTCGTCGGGCCGCACGCCGCCCGACCCGGTGCCGAAGCAGACGCAGCGCGACGAGGAAGCCGTGCTGAACGCGACACTGTCCGACGAATTCGATCCCGAGACGCTGCTCGACAGCGACGACTCGCTGTATTACCACCGCCCCGGCATCAGCCGCGACGTCGTGCGCAAGCTGAGAAGCGGCGCGTGGATCGTGCAGGCGCAGATCGACCTGCACGGGATGCGGCGCGACGAGGCGCGCGACGCGCTCGCCGAATTCATCCGCGAAGCCGGCAAGAAGGGGCTGCGCTGCCTGCGCGTGATCCACGGCAAGGGGCTCGGCTCGATCGGCAAGGAACCCGTGCTGAAGGGCAAGGTGCGCGCGTGGCTCGTGCAGAAGGAAGAAGTGATCGCGTTCTGCGAGGCGCGCGGCAACGACGGCGGCGCAGGCGCGGTGCTCGTGCTGCTGCAGCCGCATGCGGCGCCCGCCGAGCGGGGGCCGCGTGCCGCATCCTAGGCTGACGCTCGCGATCGCGGTACTGGAGGCGATCGCCACGCTGGCCTTCGCGATTTCGGGCTTCATCGAGGCGCGCAAGAACCGCCTCGACTCGGTCGGCACGTTCGTCGTCGCGCTCGCGACCGCGTTCGGCGGCGGCACGCTGCGCGACATCCTGCTCGAGCGCCGGCCGTTCTACTGGGTCGTGCACGACGACTACGTGATCGCGATCTTCGTGCTCGCGCTGTTCGCGCCGTTCGTGCTGCGGATGCTGTCGCGGCTGTCGGCCGAACGGCTGCTGCTGATCGCCGACGCGATCGGGCTCGGCATCTTCAGCATCTCGGGCACGGCGATCGCGCTCGACGCCGAGATGCCGCGCTTCATCGCGGTGATGATGGGCGTGATCACCGGTGTGGTCGGCGGGATCGTGCGCGACGTGCTGTGCAACGACATCCCGCTGATCCTGCGCGATTCGCGGCCGTACGCGACCTGCGCGTTCGTCGGCTGCTGGTTCTACCTGCTGCTCGTGTGGCTGCAGTTCGACTCGGTGTACAGCGTGCTGCTCGCGACCGGCTTCATCCTCGTCGCGCGGCTCGCGACGTTCAAGTTCGACGTGCGGCTGCCGCACTGATCGCGCCGCCCGCGGCCGCGTCGGCCGCACCGTCCAGACAAAAGGGGCCGTTCGACACGGCCCCTTTCCCTTTCGCGCGGCACTGCCGCCGCGTCACGCGATCCGCTCTTCCGACGCCGGATCGAACAGCACGGCCTTCGACACGTCGAACAGCAGCGACTGCGTCTGCCCCGGCTGCGGGTTCGCGGCCGGATGCACGCGGCTCACGATCCGCTTGCCGTTCACCTGCGCGAACACGTGCGTGTCCGGCCCGGTCGGCTCGGTCACGTCGACGCGCACGTCGATCGGCTGCAGCGTCGACGCCTCGCCGTGGTGCGCGTTGCGCGCGTCGGTGATGCGCTCCGGACGCAGGCCGAGGATCACCTCGCGGCCGACGTGGCCGTTCATCCGCTTCGCATCGAACGGCAGGTTCAGCGCGCTGCGCGCGAGGCCCGTGTCGATCTCGAGCGCGATCCCGCTGCCCTGCTCGACCAGCTTGCCGTTGATGAAGTTCATCGGCGGCGCGCCGATGAAGCCGGCGACGAACAGGTTCGACGGCGAATCGTAGATCTCCTGCGGCGCGCCGAACTGCTGGACCACGCCGTCCTTCATCACCGCGATCCGGTCGCCGAGCGTCATCGCCTCGATCTGGTCGTGCGTCACGTAGACGATCGTCGTGCCGAGGCGCTGGTGCAGCAGCTTGATTTCCGCGCGCATCTCGATGCGCAGCTTCGCGTCGAGGTTCGACAGCGGCTCGTCGAACAGGAACAGCGACGGATCGCGCGCGAGCGCGCGGCCCATCGCGACGCGCTGGCGCTGGCCGCCCGACAGCTGGCCCGGCTTGCGGTCGAGCAGGTGCTGGATCTGCAGCATCTGCGACACGCGGTCGACGATCTGCTGCTGCTCGCTCTTCGGCACCTTGCGGATGTTCAGGCCGAACGAGATGTTCTCGCGCACCGTCATCGACGGATACAGCGCGTACGACTGGAACACCATCGCGATGTCGCGATCCTTCGGCGACAGGTCGTTGACGACCTTGCCGTCGATGCAGATCTCGCCGCTCGTGACGGTCTCGAGCCCGGCGATCATGTTGAGCAGCGTCGACTTCCCGCAGCCCGACCCGCCGACCAGGATCAGGAACTGACCGTCCTCGATCTCGATGTCGACACCCTTCAGGACCGGCACCCCGTTCGGGTAGGTCTTGTACACGTCACGGATGGAAAGGCTTGCCATGCTGTGAATCCTCTGTCTCGTCTCGCGCGGCGCCCTCGGGCGCCGCGTCGGGTTCGTTTCGATGCGCCGCGCGTCGTGCGCGGCCGGTTCGTCGTATCGGAAAAAGCCGCGCTTACCCCTTCACCGCGCCTGCCGTCAGCCCGCGCACGAAATAGCGGCCGGCGACGATGTAGACGAGCAGCGTCGGCAGCGCGGCGATGATCGCGCCGGCCATGTCGACGTTGTATTCCTTCACGCCCGTCGACGTGTTGACGAGGTTGTTCAGCGCCACCGTGATCGGCATCGAATCGACGCCGGAGAACACGATCCCGAACAGGAAGTCGTTCCAGATCTGCGTGAACTGCCAGATCAGGCACACCATGAAGATCGGCAGCGACACCGGCAGCAGGATCTTCGTGAAGATCGTGAAGAAGCCCGCGCCGTCGATGCGCGCGGCCTTCACCAGCTCGGCCGGCACGCTCACGTAGAAGTTGCGGAAGAACATCGTCGTGAACGCGATCCCGTACACGACGTGCACGAACACCAGGCCCGGAATCGTGTTGGCAAGACCGAGCATCCCCTGCAGGCGCGCCATCGGCAGCAGGATCACCTGGAACGGGATGAAGCAGCCGACCAGCATCATCGTGAACAGCGCGTCCGCGCCGCGAAAGCGCCAGTGCGTGAGCACGTAGCCGTTGAACGCGCCGATCAGCGACGAGATCAGCACGGCCGGAATCACCATCTGCAGCGAGTTCAGGAAGAACGGCTTCATGCCGTCGCAGCGCACGCCGGTGCACGCGCCGCTCCACGCCTTCACCCACGGGTCGACCGTCCACGTGGTGGGCGGCGTCAGCAGGTTGCCGGTGCGCAGCTGGTCGAGATCCTTGAACGACGTCGACAGCATCACGTAGATCGGGAACAGGAAATACAGCGCGAACAGGATCAGTGCCGCATAGATCACTGCCCGGCTGATCGTCATCTTAGGCTGCATTGCGGGTGCTCCTCGATTCCATATACATCAGCGGCACCAGCACCGCGACCACGGTCGCGAGCATCATCACCGAGGACGCCGCGCCGAGCCCGAGCTGGCCGCGGTTGAACGAAAACGTGTACATGAACATGGCCGGCAGCGACGACGACGTGCCCGGCCCGCCCGCCGTCAGCGCGACGACGAGGTCGAAGGTCTTGATCGTGATGTGGCAGAGGATCAGCAGCACCGAGAAGAACACCGGGCGCATGCTCGGGATCACGATCTTGCGGTAGATGGTCGGCAGCGTCGCGCCGTCCACCTGCGCGGCCTTGAAGATCTCGCTGTCGACGCCGCGCAGCCCCGCCAGGAACAGCGCCATCACGAAGCCGGTCGACTGCCACACGGCCGCGATCACCACGCAGAAAATCGCCTTGTCCGGATCGTCGAGCCAGCCGAACGAGAAGCTCGTCCAGCCCCAGTCGTGCATCACCTTCTCGAGGCCGAGGCCCGGGTTCAGGATCCACTGCCACGCGGTGCCGGTGACGATGAACGACAGCGCCATCGGGTACAGGAAGATCGCGCGCAGCGCGCCTTCGTTGCGGATGCGCTGGTCGAGCAGGATCGCGAGGAACAGCCCGAGCGCGACGCAGATCGCGATGAACGGAATCCCGAACCAGCCGAGGTTCGCGGCGGAGGTCCACCACACGTCGTTCTGGAACAGGTCCGAGTAACGGCCGAAGCCGTCGAATTCGTAGTTCGGCAACAGCCGCGAGCGGGTCAGCGACAGATAGCCGGTAATCAGGATGAAGCCGTAGATGAACACCACGGCGATCGCGACGCTCGGCGCAAGCACGAGCTTCGGAATCCAGCGATCGGCGAAGGCCGACATCGGCGACGTACGCCGCGCGGCGGCAGCGCCGGATCCGTTTCCGCTAAGAGGGGCAGCCACTTGATTCGACTCCTGGAACGAGGGCGACGCAGGCCGGGCCGGCGCCGGGTACGGCACGGGCCCGCGGGCGAGCCCGTTTGCTGCACTTGCAAAAACGCCCGGCCGACGAAGCGTTTCCGGCCGGGCGCCTGTCGCGCGTTACTTGACCTTCGCGGCCTTCGCGAGCGCGGCGACCGCGCTCTTCGAATCCTGCTGCGAGTTCATGAACTTCGTGACGACGTCGGTGATCGCGCCGGCGGTCGCGTCGCTTTGCGCCATGCCGTGCGCGAGCGACGGCACGAAGCCACCCGACTTGATCGCGGTCTGTTCGTCGGCGTACGACTTCTTCGCGCAGTCGTCGAACTTGTCCATCTTCACGCCGAGGCGCACCGGCACCGAGCCCTTCAGCAGGCTGAACTGCTCCTGGAAGTCCGGCGTCATGATCGTCTTCGCGAGCGCGAGCTGGCCCGGCGTGGCGTTCTTCTCGCCCTTCTGCTGGAAGAACACGAACGAATCGACGTTGAACGTGTACGCGTTCGCCGTACCCGGCACCGCCGCGCAGATGTAGTCCTTGCCCGCCTTCTTGCCGGCGTTCTCGAACTCGCCCTTCGCCCAGTCGCCCATGAACTGCATGCCGGCCTTGCCGTTGATGACCATCGCGGTCGCGAGGTTCCAGTCGCGTCCGTTACGGCCCGTGTCGAAGTAGCCCTGGATCTTGCGCACCGTGTCGAACACGGACAGCATCTGCGGCGACGTCAGCGTCGCCTGGTCGAGGTCGACCAGCGCCTTCTTGTAGAACGCCGGGCCCTGCGACAGCACGACGTCTTCCCACAGCGTCAGGTCCTGCCACGGCTGGCCGCCCATCGCGACCGGCTGGATGCCCGCGGCCTTCAGCTTGTCGGCCACCGCGAAGAATTCGGGCCAGGTGGTCGGCACCTTCGCGCCGACCTTGTCGAGCGCGGCCTTGTTGATGTACAGCCAGTTCACGCGGTGCACCGAGAACGGCGCGGCGACGGTATGGCCCTTGTACTTGATGATCTTGTCGATTTCCGGCGGCAGGTTCTGCTTCCAGTCGCCGGCGGCGGAATCGATGTTGACGAGCACGCCCTGGTCGGCCCAGTCCTGGATCAGCGGGCCCTTGATCTGTGCGGCCGACGGTGCGTCGCCGCTGATCACCTTGGTCTTCAGCGCGGTCATCGCCGCGGCGCCGGCGCCGCCCGCGACCGCGAAGTCCTTCCACACGTAGCCCTGCTTCTGCAAGTCGTCCTTCAGCACGCCGACGGCCTTCGACTCGCCGCCCGAGGTCCACCAGTGCAGCACGGTTACATTCTCGGCTGCCTGCGCCGCCACGGCGCCAGCCATCAGACCCGCGGCGCAGAGCGCGCCCATGATCGAGCGAACTTTCATTACTTATCTCCTCCAGACTGAATCAACTCGTGAGGTTCCCTGACCGGGAACCGGCTTCTTGATAAACGACGGGGAAATCGAGCCGCGGGACGCATGCAGCGTACGGGCCGATGACCGGCCGGGCTCTTACAGAAAGCGTGAATCGAGATTCAACGGCGTGTCTCCTCTTTGTGTTTCTGGCCCGCCGCGATGATGCGACGCGAGCCCGGGGCCGACGGCGCGCGGACGATGCGCGCCGCCAATGTCCGATAACATTCGGCACAAGGCGCTCCCGAAGGCGAAGCTCGCGCAGTTCATCGACCGCACATCTTTTTTTCTTCACCCAGGTGCTACCCCTTGCGGCGGATTGTAGTTAAACTACAATTCAGTGTCAAAAATATTTTTATCGCACTACGGATCGCTTCCCAGCACCCCCAACACGGCGGAGACACATGCATACCGATTCCAGCTTTACCTTCGTCCTTTTCGGCGGCACCGGCGATCTGTCGATGCGCAAGATCCTGCCCGCGCTGTTCGAAGCGCACCGCGCGAACATGCTCGCGGAGAGCGGCCGGATCGTGGCCGTGGCGCGACACGAATCGGATCGGGCGGCCTATCTCGAATGGGTCGATACGCACGTGAAGCCGCATGCGGCAAAGGCCGCCGGCAACGCGCTCGACGAAGCCGCATGGAAGTCCTTCCTCGACCGCATCGAATACGTGAAGCTCGACCTCGGCCGCGCGGAAGACTACGTCGTGCTGCGCGACGCGATCTCGTCGCTGCCGGGCATCCGCGTGTTCTATCTCGCGACGGGCCCGTCGCTGTTCGTGCCGATCTGCAAGGCGCTCGCGTCGGTCGGCCTGAACGAAGGCGCACGCATCGTGCTCGAGAAACCGCTCGGCTACGACCTGAAATCGTCGAACGCGATCAACGACGCGGTCGGCGAGATCTTCGCGGAAGGCCAGATCTACCGGATCGACCACTACCTCGGCAAGGAGCCGGTGCAGAACCTGCTCGCGCTGCGTTTCGGCAATGCGCTGTTCGAGCCGCTGTGGCGCCGCGAATGGGTCGAGAGCATCCAGATCACGATCGCCGAGGAGCTCGGCGTCGAGGCGCGCGGCGATTTCTACGACAATACCGGCGCGCTGCGCGACATGGTGCAGAACCACCTGCTGCAACTGCTGTCGATCGTCGCGATGGAGCCGCCGCATTCGATGGATTCCGACTCGGTGCGCGACGAGAAGCTGCGCGTGCTGCGCGCGCTCAAGCCGGTCGATCCGCGCGACATCGGCAAGGTGGCCGTGCGCGGCCAGTATCATGCGGGCGTGATCAAGGGCGCGCAGGTGCCGGCCTACGCGACCGAGCCGGGCGTGAAACCCGACAGCCAGACCGAAACCTTCGTCGCGCTGAAGGTCGAGATCGAGAACTGGCGCTGGGCCGGCGTGCCGTTCTTCCTGCGCACCGGCAAGCGTCTGGCCGACCGCGTCGCGGAGATCGTCGTCAACTTCCGCCCGGTGCCGCACTCGGCACTGGGCCCGACCGCGCTGCGTCCCGGCTCGAACCGCCTCGTGATCCGGCTGCAGCCGAACGAGACGATCCGCCTGTACTGCCTCGCGAAGCAGCCCGGCGAAGGGATGAACCTCGCGAGCGTGCACCTCGACCTCGCGTTCGACCAGTTCTTCAAGGAAGGGCAGATGGAGGCGTACCAGCGCCTGCTGCTCGACGTGATCAACGGCCGGCTCGCCCTGTTCGTGCGGCGCGACGAACAGGAGGCCGCATGGCGCTGGGTCGAGCCTATCCTGAACGAATGGGCGCGCTCCCTGAAGCCGCCGAAGCCGTACGCGGCGGGTACGTGGGGGCCGGCCGCGTCGAGCGCGATGCTCGCGCAGCACGACACCTGCTGGCTCGAAGAAGAGAACTGATGCAAACCGTTGCCGGGCACGATCGTGCCCGGCAACGTGCCCCACGATTCGTACGATTTGAACAGACAAAGCAGTCCGGAGGAGATGTGATCGAGATCCACGCTTTCGACACCCAGGAAGCGCAAAGCGAAGCGCTCGCGCGCGCCGTCGGCGATGCGCTGCGCGCGGCGCTCGCCGGCGCCGCGCGCCCGACGCTCGCGGTGTCCGGCGGCACGAGCCCGCGCCCGTTCCTGCATACGCTGTCGCACGCGGCGCTCGACTGGGCCGGCGTCGACGTCACGCTGGTCGACGACCGCTGGGTGCCGGAGGACGACGCGGCCAGCAACGCGCAGCTCGTGCGCGACACGCTGCTGCAGCACGCGGCCGCCCCTGCCCGCTTCCTGCCGCTCGTCGACACGCGCAGCGCGCTCGACGCGCACGTCGCCGCGCTGAACGCGAACGCCGACTACCGCGTACCGACCGTCGCCGTGCTCGGCATGGGCGAGGACGGCCACACCGCGTCGATCTTCGCCGACGCGCCCGAATGGGACCACGCGATCACGACGCCCGAGCGTTTCGTCGCCGTGCACCCCGGCGCCGCCCCGCATGCGCGCGTGAGCTATTCGCTCGATGCGCTCAAGCGCGTCGAGCGCCTGTTCCTGCTGATCGCGGGCGAGCGCAAGCGCGCCGTGCTCGACGCCGCCGCCGCGTCGCTGCAGAAGAACGCGATTTCCCAACTGGCCAACGACAAGGGGACCCAGCTCGATGTCTACTGGTGCGCAAAGTAAGGTGGTCGTCGCGGGTCAGCATGCCGACGGTCCGCGCCTGCTCGCGGACGTCGGCGGCACCAACGCGCGCTTCGCGCTGGAAACCGGCCCGGGCGAAATCACGCAGATCCGCGTCTATCCCGGCGCCGATTACCCGACGATCACCGACGCGATCCGCAAGTATCTGAAGGACGTGAAGATCAGCCGCGTGAACCACGCGGCGATCGCGATCGCGAACCCGGTCGACGGCGACCAGGTCACGATGACCAATCACGACTGGAGTTTCTCGATCGAGGCGACGCGCCGCGCGCTCGGCTTCGACACGCTGCTCGTCGTCAACGACTTCACCGCGCTCGCGATGGCGCTGCCGGGCCTGACCGATGCGCAGCGCGTGCAGGTCGGCGGCGGCGCGCGCCGCCAGAACAGCGTGATCGGGCTGCTCGGGCCCGGTACCGGGCTCGGCGTGTCGGGCCTGATTCCGGCCGACGACCGCTGGATCGCGCTCGGCAGCGAGGGCGGCCACGCGTCGTTCGCGCCGCAGGACGAGCGCGAGGACCTGGTGCTGCAGTACGCGCGCAAGAAGTTTCCGCACGTGTCGTTCGAACGCGTGTGCGCCGGCCCCGGCATGGAGATCATCTATCGCGCGCTCGCCGCGCGCGACAAGAAGCGCGTCGCCGCGAGCGTCGACACGGTCGAGATCGTCGAGCGCGCGCATGCGGGCGACGCCCTCGCGCTCGAGACGGTCGAATGCTTCTGCGGGATTCTCGGCGCGTTCGCGGGCAGCGTCGCGCTGACGCTCGGCGCGCTCGGCGGCGTGTACATCGGCGGCGGCGTCGCGCTGAAGCTCGGCGAGCTGTTCACACGCTCGTCGTTCCGCGCGCGCTTCGAGGCGAAGGGCCGCTTCACGCACTATCTGCAGAACATCCCGACCTACCTGATCACCGCCGAATACCCGGCGTTCCTCGGCGTGTCGGCGATCCTCGCCGAACAGCTGTCGAACCGCTCGGGCGGCGCGTCGTCGGCCGTGTTCGAGCGGATCCGCCAGATGCGCGACGCGCTGACGCCGGCCGAGCGCCGCGTGGCCGATCTCGCGCTGAACCACCCGCGCTCGATCATCAACGATCCGATCGTCGACATCGCGCGCAAGGCCGACGTGAGCCAGCCGACCGTGATCCGCTTCTGCCGCTCGCTCGGCTGCCAGGGGCTGTCGGACTTCAAGCTGAAGCTCGCGACCGGCCTCACCGGCACGATCCCGATGAGCCACAGCCAGGTGCATCTCGGCGATACAGCCACCGACTTCGGCGCGAAGGTGCTCGACAACACGGTGTCCGCGATCCTGCAGTTGCGCGAGCACCTGAATTTCGAGCACGTCGAGAACGCGATCGAGATCCTGAACGGCGCGCGGCGCATCGAGTTCTACGGGCTCGGCAACTCGAACATCGTCGCGCAGGACGCGCACTACAAGTTCTTCCGCTTCGGCATTCCGACGATTGCGTACGGCGACCTGTACATGCAGGCTGCGTCGGCCGCGCTGCTCGGCAAGGGCGACGTGATCGTCGCGGTGTCGAAGTCCGGCCGCGCGCCCGAGCTGCTGCGCGTGCTCGACGTCGCGATGCAGGCCGGTGCGAAGGTGATCGCGATCACGTCGAGCAACACGCCGCTCGCGAAGCGCGCGACCGTCGCGCTCGAAACCGACCACATCGAGATGCGCGAGTCGCAGCTGTCGATGATCTCGCGGATCCTGCATCTGCTGATGATCGACATTCTCGCGGTCGGCGTCGCGATCCGTCGCGCGTCGACGAACGGCGAGCTGCCCGACGCCGTCGCGCAGGCGAAGGCGCGCGCGAGCGACGACGAAACGGCCGACGTGCTCGACTGGCTGAGCCACGGCGCGTCGCCGGCGGCGAAGGACGTCGCGCGGGACTGACGCGCGGTGCGGCGGCAGCCGCTTCCTGCGTCCCAACGAAAAACGCCACCGGCGCATCGCGCGCGGTGGCGTTTTTCATTCCGCGGCCCGGCTAGCGGTTCAGGCACCCGCCTTCACCGGCCGACCGTGCCAGCGCAGCACCAGATAACGCCCGACGAAGCACAGCACGCCCGACACGCCGATCGTCACGCCCATCGCGAACGGCGTGCCGTCCGCGAGTGCGCCGATCGCGACGCTCGCGAGCGCGCCGAGCGCGAGCTGCATCGCGCCGAACACCGCCGCCGACGCGCCCGCGTTGTGCGGATAGCGGTGCATCAGGTCGGTCGTGCAGTTCGCGGACAGGATCCCGACCACGCCGACCACGAAGAACAGGCACACGACGATCGACCACAGCCCGCCCCACCCGGTCAGCGCGACGAGCGCGACCGCGAGCGACGCGACGGCGCTCACGAGCGACGCGGCCGCGATGATGCGCAGCGAGCCGATGCGGCCGACGAGGCGCGTGTTCGCGAAGTTGCCGATCATGATCCCGACGACGTTCAGGCCGAACAGCAGCCCGTAGTGTTGCGGCGATACGTGGAAATACTCGATGTACACGAACGGCGTCGCGGTAATGTACGAGAACATCGCCGCGAACGCCATCCCGCCGCACAGCATGTGCCCCCACGCGACCGGGTCGGACAGGATGCGCCCGTACGACGCGAACGACGCGAGCACGGCCGTGCTCTTGCGCCGCTCCTTCGGCCAGGTTTCGGGCACGCGCAGGTAGGCGGTCGCCGCGCATACCGCGCCGAACACGGCCAGCACCACGAACACGCCGCGCCAGCCGGAAAAACGCAGGATCTGGCCGCCGATCAGCGGCGCGAGCAGCGGCCCGACCGCGGTGACGATCGCGACCATCGACAGCACCTTCGCCGCATCGCTCGGCTCGTGCGCATCGCGGGCGATCGCCCGCGCGAGCACCGACGCGGCGCCGGCACCGAGCGCCTGCAGGAAGCGCACGACGATCAGCATGTCGATCGAGCCCGACACGAAACAGCCGATGCTCGCGAGCGTGAACAGCGCGATGCCGCCGAGCAGCACGGGACGGCGCCCCCACGTATCGGACAGCGGACCGTACAGCAGCATGCCGACCGAGAAGCCGGCCATGAAGCTCGTCAGCGTGCGCTGCGCGGCGCCGGCGCTGACGGAAAAGCCGTCGGCGATCGACGGCAGGCTCGGCAGGTACATGTCGGTGGCGATCGGACCGCAGGCGGCGAGCGCACCGAGCAACAGGATCAGCCGGGCATCGGGCCGGCGCCGGACGA
This sequence comes from Burkholderia sp. L-4, assembly GCF_056856535.1. Taxonomy (NCBI): domain Bacteria; kingdom Pseudomonadati; phylum Pseudomonadota; class Betaproteobacteria; order Burkholderiales; family Burkholderiaceae; genus Burkholderia; species Burkholderia sp. L-4. Next base: position 1,026,142 of record NZ_JBXEOX010000001.1, on the reverse strand, counting down.
CGTGAGACATGGGTATCCGGAATGGAGCCCGCGCGCATCGCGGCGCGCGTGGCGGTGAAGACGGGAGGCCGCGCCACGGATGGCGCGTTCAGGCCCATGATTGTACGCGCAACTTTTTTGCGCGCCTCCGGCCGCGTGCGATGGCGGGCGCGCAAGCGGATTCGATTAAGCTTGCCGCTCTCGTCCGATCATTTGAATGCCCGACCGAACCGATGACCGCTTTCCTGCTGATCTGGAGCCCCAAGAAATGGCCGTGGCCCGAGCTGCCCGACGTCGCCGCGCGCGTGAAGGCCGGTGAGGCCGTGCATGATGTGTGGGGCTGCGGCTTCGCACGCGGCATCCTGCCGGGCGACCGCGTGTTCCTGCACCGCGTCGCGAAGGAGCCGAAGGGCGTGTTCGGCTCCGGCTACGTGACGCGCGCGCCGTACGAGGTGCCCGATTCGTCGACGAAGCGCGGCTACCGGCTGTGCATCGACTTCGTCTACGACTGGCTGGTCGATGCACACCAGGACGTCGTGATCGCGCGCGACGCGCTGCGCGTCCACCCGTATTCGGTGCAGACCTGGGACGCGCAGTCGTCCGGCACGTCGATCAAGCCGATGGTCGAAGGTCCGCTCGAGAAACGCTGGGCCGAACTGACCGGCAAGCGCAAGCCGCCGCGCTAGCCGGGGCGGGTGCCGGAACGAATCGGGCCCCCGTTTCCGGCCCAGGCCGGCCCCCGCGCGCCGAAAGGCCGCACAAGCGCCGGCGGGCCTGCCGCGCGCGTCTCCGGTACAATCAGACGATCGTTCCGCCCAGGCGCCGCGGCCCGTGCACAGGCCCCCGCGCCCTTCTCTCGCAGGTTTCGCTCATGTCCAACAATCAGATCCTCTTCGAACGCGCCCAGAAGACCATTCCCGGCGGCGTCAACTCGCCGGTGCGCGCCTTCCGTTCGGTCGGCGGCACGCCGCGCTTCGTCGCGCGCGCGCAAGGCCCGTATTTCTGGGATGCCGACGGCAAGCAGTACATCGACTACATCGGCTCGTGGGGCCCGATGATCGTCGGCCACGTCCATCCGGAAGTGCTGTCGGCCGTGCAGAACGTGCTCGCCGACGGCTTCTCGTTCGGCGCGCCGACCGAAGCCGAGATCGAGATCGCCGAGGAAATCTGCAAGCTCGTGCCGTCGATCGAGCAGGTGCGGATGGTGTCGAGCGGCACCGAGGCCACGATGAGCGCGCTGCGTCTCGCACGCGGCTTCACGGGCCGCAGCCGCATCGTCAAGTTCGAGGGCTGCTACCACGGCCACGCGGACAGCCTGCTGGTCAAGGCCGGCTCGGGCCTGCTGACGTTCGGCAACCCGACGTCGGCCGGCGTGCCCGCCGACATCGCGAAGCACACGACCGTCCTCGAATACAACAACGTCGCCGCGCTCGAGGAAGCCTTCGGCGCGTTCGGCGACGAGATCGCCGCGGTGATCGTCGAGCCCGTCGCGGGCAACATGAACCTGGTGCGCGGCACGCCCGAATTCCTGACCGCGCTGCGCGCGCTGTGCACGAAGCACGGCGCCGTGCTGATCTTCGACGAGGTGATGTGCGGTTTCCGCGTCGCGCTCGGCGGCGCGCAGGCGTACTACGGGATCACGGCCGACCTCACCTGCCTCGGCAAGGTGATCGGCGGCGGGATGCCGGCCGCCGCGTTCGGCGGCCGCCGCGACATCATGGCTCACCTCGCGCCGCTCGGCGGCGTCTACCAGGCCGGCACGCTGTCGGGCAACCCGATCGCGGTCGCCGCGGGCCTGAAGACGCTGCAGCTGATCCAGGCGCCGGGCTTCTACGACGCGCTCACCGCGCAGACAAAGCGGCTCGCCGACGGCCTCGCGGCGGAAGCGCGCGCGGCCGGCGTGCCGTTCGCGGCCGACTCGATCGGCGCGATGTTCGGCCTCTACTTCGCGGAGCGCGTGCCGACGAGCTTCGCGGAAGTCACGAAGAGCGACACCGGGCGCTTCAACCGCTTCTTCCACCTGATGCTCGACGAGGGCGTGTACTTCGCGCCGTCGGCCTACGAGGCCGGGTTCGTGTCGAGCACGCACGACGACGCGGTGATCGACGCGACGCTCGCGGCCGCGCGCCGTGCGTTCGCGGCACTCGCTGCCTGACCCGGGGCCGCGCGCATGTTCTCGGATATCGATTTCGCCCACATGCAGCGCGCGCTCGCGCTCGCCGCGCGCGGCATGTATACGACGGCGCCGAACCCGCGCGTCGGCTGCGTGATCGTCAAGGACGGCGACGTGATCGGCGAAGGCTTCACGCAGCCGGCCGGCCAGGATCACGCGGAAGTGCAGGCGCTGAAGGATGCACGCGCACGCGGATACGACGTCGCGGGTTCGACCGTCTACGTGACGCTCGAACCGTGCAGCCATTTCGGCCGCACGCCGCCGTGCGCGAACGCGCTGATCGAGGCGCGCGTCGCGAAGGTCGTCGCCGCGATGGAAGACCCGAACCCGCAGGTGTCGGGGCGCGGCCTCGGCATGCTGCGCGACGCGGGCATCGACGTGCGCTGCGGATTGCTCGCGCATGAAGCCGGCGAGCTGAACATCGGTTTCGTGTCGCGGATGACGCGCGGCCGCCCGTGGGTGCGGATGAAGGCCGCCGCGTCGCTCGACGGCCGCACCGCGCTGCCGTCCGGCGAAAGCCAGTGGATCACCGGCGAGGCCGCGCGCCTCGACGGGCACGCCTGGCGTGCGCGCGCCTGCGCGATCCTGACCGGCATCGGCACCGTGCGCGAGGACAATCCGCTGCTGACCGTGCGCGGCATCGACACGCCGCGCCAGCCGCAACGCATCCTCGTGGACAGCCGCCTCGACCTGCCGCTCGACGCGCGGCTGCTCGAGGGCGCCCCGCTGCTGATCTTCTGCGGACGGCTCGACGCCGGCGGCGAAATGCGCGCGAACGTGCTGAAGTCGCGCGGCGCCGAAATCGTGCCGCTCGCGAACGCGCACGGCAAGGTCGACCTGCCGGCGATGCTGGCGGCGCTCGGCGCGCGCGGCGTCAACGAATTGCACGTCGAGGCCGGCCACAAGCTGAACGGCTCGCTGCTGCGCGAACAGTGCGTCGACGAATTGCTCGTCTATCTCGCACCGAGCCTGCTGGGCGCCGACGCGGCCGGCATGTTCGACCTCGCCGCGCCGGCGCATCTCGATGCGCGCACGCGACTGTCGTTCCACGGCGTCGAGCGGATCGGCGACGACCTGCGGATCCTCGCGCGTGTCGCGCCGCCCGACACGCGTCACTGAACGAAACCGTCACGATGTTCACCGGAATTGTCGCGGCCGTCGGCCGCATCGAATCAATCCGTCCGCTCGGCACGTCCGCCGACGCCGGCGTGCGCCTGACCGTGCAGGCCGGCGGGCTCGATCTCGCCGATGTCGCGCTCGGCGACAGCATCGCGATCCAGGGTGCCTGCATGACGGTGATCGAGAAGACCGACACCGCGTTCGACGTCGACGTGTCGCGCGAAAGCCTGAACCGCACGGTCGGCCTCGCCCAGCCCGGCGAAGTGAACCTCGAGAAGGCGCTGCGTGCGCACGACCGCCTCGGCGGGCACATCGTGTCGGGCCACGTCGACGGCCTCGGCACCGTGTCGCGCTTCGCGCCGGTCGGCGAATCGCACGAACTGCGCATCGTCGCGCCGCGCGAGCTCGGCCGCTATCTCGCGTACAAGGGGTCGATCACGGTCAACGGCGTGAGCCTGACCGTCAACACGATCGACGATCGCGCGGACGGCTGCGAGTTCTCGATCAACCTGATTCCGCATACGGTCGAGGTCACGACGCTGCGCCATGTGAAGGCCGGCGACAAGGTGAACCTCGAAGTCGACATGATCGCGCGGTATGTGGAGCGGATGCTCTCGTCGTCACAGGGCGCGCATCAGGACTGATCGCAGCGGCCACCGTCGAAGCGGCGGCTGACGGCCCGACATCCGGATATCGGCGGTCGCCGTTTTTCGACATCCTGCCCGGCCCCATCCGCCGGCATGCCGCCGGCGCTCAGGTATCCGCGCCGCCTCCGCCCGCCCGCACCAGAATCGTGTCGAGCAGTTGCCGGACATGCACCCGTGCCGCGCGCTCGGCGCCATCCGCATCGCGCTTCGCGATCATGTCGAACACCTGCCGGTGTTCGGCGACGTTCCCGCCCAGCCGCTCCCAGTCGTCCATCGGGCTCGCACCGCCCGCACACATCGTCTGCACCTGCGCGTACAGCGCCCTGAGCGACGTCTCGATCGTCGTATTGCGCGCGGCGGCGAGCAGCCCGTGGTGGAAATCGAGGTTGGCGACGCGGTATGCGCCGCCGTCGCGGCGGTCGACCGCGCGGGCCTGCCGCACCAGCGCTTCGTCCAGCGCTGCGCGCTCGTCGGGTGTCATGCGCTGCGCCGCCAGGCGCGCGGCCATGCCTTCGAGCGCTTCTCGCGCCTCGAAGATGGCCACGACCCGCGTGCGGTCGAACGCGATCACGAACACGCCCTGGCGCGGCACGACCTGCAGCAGCCCCTCGGCCTCCAGACGCGAGACCGCCGCCCACACGGGCGAGCGGCTGATGCCGAGATCGCGCGACAGCGCTTCGATGCTGATCTTTTCGCCCGCCGCGAAGCGCGCTTCGTCGACCAGCATCTCCCGGATCGCCCCGTAGGCGTCGCGCCCCAGGGTCGTGCGCTCGAGTGCGGCGCGCGTCATGCCGGCCGCCGGCGACGTGCGATGTGGAGCCCCTTGCCGACCGGCACGATCGTCGTGTCGAACTCGCGCGTCGCGTCGACCGCGGCGAGATAAGCGGCGATTTCATCCGGATGGGACAGTGCGTTGTCGGCGACGAGCAGCGCATCGGCCGTCAGCTTCGGCAACAGGTGCGCCAGTTGACGCGGCGCGCTCACGCGGTCGGCATCGAAGAATACGCAATCGAACGGGCCCGTCACGGCCGCGCAGACCTGCGTCGCCTCGCCTTCGATCACCTGCGCCCAGTCCTGCAGCGACGCCGCGCGCAGGTTGGCCCTCGCCTGCCCGGCCTTCTCCGGCGAACACTCGACGGTGACGAGCGGCTGCCCGTCCGTTTCGCGCAGCGCATGCGCGAGCCAGATCGCGCTGTAGCCGTTGGACGTTCCGATTTCGAGCATGCGCCGGCGCCGCGCGCCGGTGACGAGCAGGTACAGCAGCTCGGCCGTAGGCAGTTCGAGGTTGAGCATCTTGCGGCTGCGGTCGGCCATCCGCGCGTCGTTTTCCTGGCCGAAGGACGCCAGCCGGGCAAGGACGGCCGACGCGGCACTGTCGAGTTCGATCATGCAGGTCTCCGTTGCTTCATATTTCGTGTTTCGTGTTTCGTGTTTCATGATACGACAATTTCCGGATCGCGGCGCGATACCCGCGAGGGCCGCGATTCCGGCGTGCCTGAAACCGCGCCAGCGGGACCGGCGGCCATTCGGTCTGAGGACTCCCGGCCGAATGGCCAACGACGCGCACGGGCCGTGCCGTCGCGCTAAGATGCGTCGACAGCGGTTTCAACGCCGCCACGCACGACGCGCCGCACACCGGCCGCCCCTCTTCCCACAGGAGTCGTTCCCATGTCCATCTCGATGTACCAGGCCTCGCTGCCCGTCCTGATCCGCGGCCTGACCAACCTGCAGCACATCCTCGGCAAGGCGCAGGCGCACGCGGCCGAGAAGCAGATCGATCCGTCGGTGTTCACCGGCGCACGCCTCTACCCGGACATGCTGCCGCTCGTCCGCCAGGTCTATATCGCGACCGATACGGCGAAGGGCTGCGCCGCACGGCTCGCCGGCACCGAGATCCCGAGCTTTCCCGACGTCGAGCAGACCTTCGACGAACTGCACGCGCGCATCCAGAAGACGATCGACTACCTGAAAGGCTTCGACGCCGCGCAGATCGACGGCAGCGAGACGCGCCAGATCGTGCTGAAGATGCGCGTCGGCCCGATCGAGTTCACCGGCCAGTCGTACCTGCTGAGCTTCGTGCTGCCCAATTTCTTCTTCCACGTGACGACCGCCTACGACATCCTGCGCCACAGCGGCGTCGAGCTCGGCAAGCTCGACTACCTCGGCGGACGCGACCAGCACGCGTGACGCGCGGCCGGGATCCGCCCGGCCCGCCACCGTCCGCACCCGCGCGCCGGTCACGCGCGGCGGCCCGCCGGGCCCGCCGCGCAGGCCGCCCGCGACACGTTCCGGGGCCCTTGCCCGACGCGCGCGGCCCATGCCAGCCGAAACGCCGTCCGGCTGGCGTAAAATACGCACTTTCCTCTTTCTCGCCCCCTTATGACGCTCGCCTCCACGCTCGACATCATCGCCGAGCTGAAAGCCGGCCGGATGGTGATCCTGGTCGACGAAGAAGACCGCGAAAACGAGGGCGACCTCGTGATCGCCGCCGAATTCGTCACGCCGGAAGCGATCAACTTCATGGCCAGGTACGGCCGCGGCCTGGTTTGTCTGACGTTGACGCAGGAACGCTGCAAGCAGCTGCACCTGCCGCTGATGACCTACCGCAACGGCACGCAGTACGGCACCGCGTTCACGGTCAGCATCGAAGCGGCCGAAGGCGTGACGACCGGCATCTCGGCCGCCGACCGTGCGCACACGATCGCCACGGCGGTCGCGCACGACGTGCGCCCCGAGCACATCGTGCAGCCGGGCCACGTGTTCCCGATCATGGCGCAGCCGGGCGGCGTGCTCGTGCGTGCGGGCCACACCGAGGCCGGCTGCGACTTCACCGCGCTCGCGGGCCTCACGCCGGCCGCGGTGATCTGCGAGATCATCAAGGACGACGGCACGATGGCGCGCCTGCCGGACCTGATCGAGTTCGCGAAGGAACACAACCTGAAGATCGGCACGATCGCCGACCTGATCCAGTACCGCAGCCGCACGGAATCGATCATCGAGCGGATCGCCGAGCGCACGATGCAGACCGCGCACGGCACGTTCCGCACGGTGCTGTACCGCGACCAGCCGAGCGGCTCGCCGCACATCGCGCTGGTACGCGGCACGCCGTCGCCCGACGTCGATACGCCGGTGCGCGTGCACGAGCCGCTGTCGGTGCTCGACCTGCTCGAGACGGGCGTGTCGACGCACTCGTGGACGCTCGACGCCGCCATGCGCGACATCGCGGAACGCGACCTCGGCGTGATCGTGCTGCTCAACTGCGGCGACACCAAGGAACACCTGATCGACGTCTTCAAGGCGTTCGACGAGGAAGAAAAGGCGGCCGCGCTCAAGCGCCGGCCGGTCGATTTCAAGACGTTCGGCATCGGCGCGCAGATCCTGCGCGATGTCGGCGTCGGCAAGATGCAGGTGCTGTCGAATCCGCGCAAGCTGGGCAGCATGTCCGGCTACGGCCTCGAAGTCACGGGCTTCATTCCGATGCCCGGCGGCGAAGCCAAGTCCTGCCCGGCGTCCAACGCGTAACCCGCCACGGCGCTTTCGCCCTATAACCGTTCATCCACACCACGGACAAGATCATGGAAATCGGACAATACCAACCGAATCTCGAAGGCGACGGCCTGCGTATCGGCATCGTGCAATCGCGCTTCAACGAGCCGGTGTGCAACGGCCTCGCCGACGCATGCGTCGAGGAACTGGAACGCCTCGGCGTCACCGGTGAAGACGTGCTGCTCGTGTCGGTGCCCGGCGCGCTGGAAATCCCGCTCGCGCTGCAGAAGCTCGCCGAAAGCGGCCAGTTCGACGCGCTGATCGCGCTCGGCGCGGTGATCCGCGGCGAGACCTACCACTTCGAACTCGTGTCGAACGAGAGCGGCGCGGGCATCACCCGCATCGGCCTCGACTTCAACCTGCCGATCGCGAACGCGGTCCTGACGACCGAAAACGACGAGCAGGCCGTCGCGCGCATGACCGAAAAGGGTCGTGACGCCGCACGCGTCGCCGTCGAGATGGCCAACCTGACGATGGCCCTCGACCAGCTCGGCGACGACGAGGACGAAGAGGAAGACGAAGACGACGAAGAGGAGCGCGCATGAAGAAGAGCGCCCGCCGACAATCGCGCGAGCTGGCGACGCAAGGCCTCTACCAGTGGCTGCTGTCGAACGCGTCCTCCGGCGAGATCGACGCGCAACTGCGCGGCGCGCTCGGTTACGACAAGGCTGACAAGGAGCTGCTCGACGCGATCCTGCACGGCGTGATCCGCGAGCACGCCACGCTCGTCGACGCGCTGACGCCGTCGCTGGACCGTCCGATCGACCAGCTTTCGCCGGTCGAACGCGCGGTGCTGCTGATCGCGACGTTCGAGCTCACGCACCACGTCGAAACACCGTACCGCGTGATCATCAACGAAGCGGTCGAACTCGCGAAGACGTTCGGCGGCTCCGACGGCTACAAGTACGTGAACGGCGTGCTCGACAAGCTCGCCGCGAAGCTGCGCCCTGCAGAAACGCAAGCACGCCGCAACGGCTGACACCGTTGGTCTGTTCACGGGCGCGCAAGCGCCCGTTTTTCATTCTTTCTCCCCTCCGCCCTGCCCGCCGATGAATACCACCGCCGATTCGCTCGTCACGCTCGCCGCACGCGTCGACGCGATCCAGCCCTTCCATGTGATGGAACTGATGAAGGAGGCACAGCGGCTCGAGTCCCTTGGACGCGATGTTATCCACATGGGCATCGGCGAGCCCGATTTCACCGCGCCGGAGCCCGTCGTCGAAGCGGCCGCGGCCGCGCTGCGCCGCGGGGTCACGCAGTACACGAGCGCGCTCGGCATTGCGCCGCTGCGCGAGGCGATCGCCGCCCACTATGCGCGCGCGTACGGCCTCGCGATCAGCCCGGAGCGGATCGTCGTGACGGCCGGCGCATCGGCCGCGCTGCTGCTCGCGTGCCTCGCACTCGTGGGCCGTGACGACGAAGTGCTGATGCCCGACCCGTCGTATCCCTGCAACCGGCATTTCGTCGCGGCGGCCGAAGGCCGCGCGGTGCTCGTGCCGAGCGGCCCGGACGCGCGCTTCCAGCTCACCGAGAACGATGTCCGCACGCGCTGGGGCGACCGCACCCGCGGCGTGCTGCTCGCGTCGCCGTCGAACCCGACCGGCACGTCGCTCGAACCGGACGAACTGAAGCGGATCGTCGAGGCCGTGCGCGCCCGCGGCGGTTTCACGATCGTCGACGAGATCTACCAGGGGCTCAGCTACGACGCGGCGCCCGTGTCGGCACTGTCGTTCGGCGACGACGTGATCACCGTGAACAGCTTCTCGAAGTATTTCAGCATGACGGGCTGGCGGCTCGGCTGGCTCGTCGTGCCGCCCGCACTGGTCGGCACCTTCGAGAAGTTGTCGCAGAACCTGTTCATCTGCCCGTCCGCGCTCGCGCAGCATGCAGCGCTCGCGTGCTTCGAACCGGCCACGCTCGACCTTTATGAAGCGCGCCGCCTCGAATTCAAGCGCCGCCGCGATTTCATCGTGCCGGCGCTCGAACGGCTCGGCTTCACGGTCCCCGTGATGCCCGACGGTGCGTTCTACGTGTATGCGCATTGCGGCGGCGTCGCCCACCCGGCAGCCGGAGACAGCGCCGCACTCACGCAGGCGATGCTGCACGACGCCGGCGTCGTGCTGGTTCCCGGCATGGACTTCGGCGTCCATGCGCCGCGCGACTATATCCGCCTGTCGTATGCGACGGCCTACCCGCGGCTCGAAGAGGCGGTCGACCGGCTCGCGACGCTGTTCGGACAGCACTGACGCCGCGGCCCGCACACGGGCGTTTCACCCGCCGCAAAAAGAAAAGGCACCCGGATCGGGTGCCTTTTTCATGGCCTGCCGGCCGGAACCGCGCGAAACGCGTGACGTTACGCGCCGAGCTCCGAATGATCGCCGTGCGACTGCTTCGCGGTGTCGACGCTCGCGTCGTCCTGCGGCGACGCTTCCTTCGGCGCGGCCTTCACCGACGTCGCGCTGTCGAGCGTCGCGTGCACGCGCTTTGCGCCGCCTGCCGCCGCCGTCACGGCGGCCGTGACGATCGGCTTCGCCGGCTGGGCCGGTGCCTGCGGTGCGTTGATCGGCACGCTGCGGCCGCGCGCGACGTCGCGCAGGCGGCCGCGCTCGGCCATCACCTTCGAACCGTAGCCGTTGTCGTCGGGGTTCGTCGAACCGTTGTACATGCGCAAGCCGTTCGCGAGCGAGCCGCCGCGTGCGATGCAGTCCTTCAGCACCAGCGCGCCGACCTGCAGGTTCGCGAGCGGCTGCAGCGCCGTATCGGTGCCGCCGAAATATTCGAACTTGTCGGAATGGACCTTTGACATGACCTGCATCAGGCCCTTCGCGCCGACGCCGCTTTCGGCATACGGGTTGAAGCCCGACTCGATCGCCATCACGGACAGCAGCAGCAGCGGATCGAGGCCGACGTCGCGGCCGGTCTGGAACGCCGCCTTGACGAGCTGGCCGAGCGGCTCCTGCGCGACGCGGTAACGGCGCGACAGGTAGGTCGCGACGAGCGCCTGTTCGCGGTTCGACGCCAGCGCACGATCGTCGCGCGCATCGGCGGCAACCCGCTGGGCGGGAATCAGCTTGGCCAGCGCGACCGGCGACGGGCCGTTGCGGGCCGGATCGGATGCATCGGCCTGGGCGCCCGGTACGGCGGCTTCCGGTGCGACGTCGAGGCCGACCGCGAGCGCGTCCGCTTCAGGCGCATCTTCCTGCTGCGGCTGCGCGCCGGCAGGCGCGAAGTTCGGCAGCGGATGGCCGGACAGCAAACGGGCGGGCCCGGCCTGCACGGCCGCGGATACGACCGGCATCAGCTTCGCGGCGAGCGTGCCGCGGACGGTTGGCAGCAGCCACAGTGCAAGCGCAACCGCGACAGCGAAGCAGCCGACAACGCTGAATAGATGGTGACTGACACGCGTCCCGCGACGCAGCATGTTGCGCACGATCTGCGCATGCTGCTCATTGGGACGCCACGATAACCAAGCGTTCATTCAGATCATCTCCCATGAACATGACTCGTGCGGCTCGCTCAGCTCGATGGCGAGACAGAAAACGCGCCGCGGAATCACGACGCCGCACGCCTTGGTTGGGACGTGCAGGCATCGGGGAAACGGTATAAGTACCGTTCGAGGCCACGGTGTAAGAGGGCCGGCACCTTCGCACAATGGGCGAGGCGGGCATACGCGGTGGCACCCACGCAAAAAACCAGCGTCTGGTAGCGCTGGCTGGGACTACGACTAAGGCCGTCGGATACGCCGTGCAGGATTCGGCGGACGGTGACGCGCTGCGTCAAAGATCGGTGATTGGCGGCTCGAAGCCTTTTACCCTGCAGCCAATGTGAGCGGATTCTAGCAGGGTTTTATAGATCGTCAACACTATAAAAACTCAAATCTATAACAAAAAGTAATTTGAGACGGGCCTTCAGATCGCAAATCCCGTGCCGTAGGGGGTTTGCGCGCGATCGACTTTTTTCTCTGCCGGGCGGCCGCGCGGCGGCGCGGGGTAAAATCGTCGGTCGATTCGGGGCCGCAGCCGGCCGCTGCGCCCGCCCATCGCCGCCCGTCATGCGGGCGGCCCGGACCTTCTTCATGAAATACAAAGACTTACGCGATTTCATCCAGCGCCTCGAGGCGCTCGGCGAACTGCGGCGCGTCACGCAACCCGTGTCGCCCGTGCTCGAAATGACCGAGCTGTGCGACCGCGTGCTGCGCGCCGGCGGCCCGGCGCTGCTGTTCAACGCACCGACCGGCCATGCGTTTCCCGTGCTCGGCAACCTGTTCGGCACGCCGCGCCGCGTCGCGCTCGGGATGGGCGTCGATGCGGGCGACGACGCCGCGCTCGATTCGCTGCGCGATCTCGGGCGCCTGCTCTCCGCGCTGAAGGAACCCGATCCGCCGAAGAGCCTGAAGGATGCCGGCAAGCTGCTGTCGCTCGCGAAGGCCGTGTGGGACATGGCGCCGAAGTCGGTATCGTCGCCGCCGTGCCAGGAGATCGTCTGGGAAGGCAACGACGTCGACCTGAACAAGCTGCCGATCCAGACCTGCTGGCCCGGCGATGCGGGGCCGCTCGTCACGTGGGGCCTGACGGTCACGCGCGGGCCGAACAAGTCGCGCCAGAATCTCGGCATCTACCGCCAGCAGCTGATCGGCCGCAACAAGCTGATCATGCGCTGGCTCGCCCATCGCGGCGGCGCACTCGACTTCCGCGAGTTCGCGCTGCGGAACCCCGGCAAGCCGTACCCGGTCGCGGTCGTGCTCGGCGCCGATCCGGCCACGACGCTCGGCGCGGTGACGCCCGTGCCCGATTCGCTGTCCGAGTACCAGTTCGCCGGCCTGCTGCGCGGCAGCCGCACGGAGCTCGCGAAGTGCCTGACGCCCGGCGTCGACACGCTGCAGGTGCCCGCGCGCGCGGAAATCGTGCTCGAAGGCTTCATCCATCCGCAGGAAGGCGCCCCTGCCCCCGCGCCTGCCGGCGCACCGCCGCGCCCGGCCGGCAACGCGTCGGCCGCGTACGAGCACGCGCTCGAAGGCCCGTACGGCGATCACACCGGCTATTACAACGAGCAGGAGTGGTTCCCGGTGTTCACCGTCGAGCGCATCACGATGCGCCGCGACGCGATCTACCACTCGACCTACACCGGCAAGCCGCCCGACGAGCCCGCCGTGCTCGGCGTCGCGCTCAACGAAGTGTTCGTGCCGCTGCTGCAGAAGCAGTTCTCCGAGATCACCGACTTCTACCTGCCGCCCGAAGGCTGCAGCTACCGGATGGCCATCGTCCAGATGAAGAAGAGCTACGCGGGCCACGCGAAGCGCGTGATGTTCGGCGTGTGGAGCTTCCTGCGGCAGTTCATGTATACGAAGTTCATCGTGGTCGTCGACGAGGACGTGAACATCCGCGACTGGAAGGAAGTGATCTGGGCGATCACGACGCGCGTCGACCCCGTGCGCGACACGGTGATGGTCGACAGCACGCCGATCGACTATCTCGACTTCGCATCGCCGGTGGCCGGTCTCGGCTCGAAGATGGGGCTCGACGCGACCAACAAGTGGCCCGGCGAGACGAATCGCGAATGGGGCCGCCCGATCGAGATGGACGCGGCCGTGAAGGCGCGCGTCGACCGGCTCTGGCAGGAGATCGGCCTCTGACGCCATGCGGCCGGCGCGCGCCGGCCCGTGCCTCGCCATCGCCACAAGAACGACGAAGATGAGTTTTCCACCCGCCTCCATGCTGTCCGACGGTTTCTTCCTGTCGCTGTCGCTCTGTCTCGACATCGGCCTCGTGAACGTCGCGATGCTGTCGCTGACGCTGTCGCACGGCTTCCGGCCGGGTTTCTGGCTCGGCCTCGGCTCGTGCGTCGGCGATCTCGTCTATGCGGCGCTCGCGCTCGCGGGAATGGCCGTGCTGCTGCAGTTCGAGCCCGTGCGCTGGATCGTGTGGATCGGTGGCGGCGCGGTCCTGCTGTTTCTCACGTGGAAGATGGCGCGCGAAGCACTGGCGCCGGCCAGTGCGGCCAACGACGACGCGGACGACGCCCCGCAGCCGCGGGCGAGCGCGCGGCGCAGCTTCCTGCGCGGGATGCTGCTCGCGATGTCGTCGCCGAGCGCGATCCTGTGGTTCGCGGCGGTCGGCGGCGCACTGATCGCAAAGGCCGGCGCGACCACGCCGGCCACCGCGTCGGTGTTCCTGTCGGGCTTCTTCCTCGGCGGCCTCGCGTGGACGCTCTTCATGTGCACGCTCGCGAGCCAGGGCCGCAAGCGCGCGGGCGCCGGGCTGATGCGCGCGTGCCATATCGCGTCGGCGCTGCTGTTCGCGTATTTCTCGTACAGCGTGATCGTCGGGGGCTACCGCGACCTGATCGTGCACGCGGTGTAGGCGACGACGGCCCGCACGGGCCGCCCATCAAGCGGCCGCCGCAAAGAAAAACGGCGCAGCGCCCCTCGCGGGACGCTGCGCCGTTTTGCCACGCGCGGTCAGGCCGCGCGGGACGAATCAGCGACGCCAGTAGCCGTGGTGGCCCCAGCCGCCGTAACCGTGACGCCAGTACGGGCGACCGTAGTAGCCGCCGACGACCACGGCGGGCGGCGGCGCATAGTAGGCGGGCGCAGGCGCGTAATAGACGGGCGGAGGCGGCGGCGCGTAGTACACGGGCGGCGGCGGTGCATAAACGGGGTACGCAGGCGCGACCGGGATACCGATGCCGACCCCGATCGACACGTGGGCCTGCGCGGCGCTTGCGGCACCCAGGCCCAGCGCGGCGGCGGCGATGAACGGAATGAGCTTTTTCACTTCGATTCTCCTGCTGGAGCGGTATTTTGTGCGCTCCTGTCGGCAACGGCGGGCATGCACGTCGCATGGAAGCAATGTAGCGAAAACCCGCCCCTCGCGTATCGCGCATTTGTTGCAAATTGCAATTGCACGCAGCGGGAGATGCCCTGCGGCATGGCGTCCTGAGCGGGCGGCGACCCTTGCGGAACGCGCGATTCCGTCCGACGACTCGGGTCGCGACGCACGGGCCGGTCAGTCTTACCGGATACGGCACGCGCAGCGGGTACACGCACGTAATGAACGATTACAAATTTGAGACAAGATGCCGACATTTCAAGCGCCGCGGGCACGCGCCATGTTTCGGGGTCGGATTCTCCGGTCGTCATTCGGCCGTGACGCCGGGCATCGGTACGCAGGGAGACCGGGCCGCACACCGGTCATGAATACCTGCCATGGCACGGCAGCCGCCCTTGCGCAGCGCCACCGACATTCCTGCGATACTGGCGGTTGCTTCGTTTTTGCTTACGTCCGCCGCCATGCCGCTTCCCGACATCCCCCGCCTCGGCTTCATCGGTGCCGGCCGCCTCGCGCGCTGCGTCGCGCAGTGCTTCGCGCAAGCCGGCTTCCCCGTCGTCGCGATCGCGAGCCGCACGCCCGCGTCGGCGGCCGACCTCGCCGCGCGCATCGACGGGTGCCGGGCAGTCGATACGCCGCAGCAGGTTGCCGATGCCGCCGACCTGATCTTCGTGACGGTGCCCGACGACCATCTCGCACCGACCGCCGCGGCGCTGCGCTTCGACGCGTCGCGCGCCGCCGGCCAGGCAGTCGTCCACTGCAGCGGCGCGTCGGCGGTTGCGCTGCTCGATCCGGCGAAGCAGCAAGGCGTGGCCACCGGCGGCTTTCATCCGCTCTACCTGTTCGGCGGCACCGATGCCGACCTTGCGCGCATCGACGGCTGCTCGGTCACGATCGAAGCCGACGGCGCGCTGCATGCGACGCTGCTGCGGCTTGCTGCCGCACTCGGCTGCCATCCGCTGTCGATTCCGGCCGGCGGCCGGATGCTCTACCACGCGGCCGCGCACTACGCGGCGAGCTTCGCGCTGTGCGGGCTGTCGGAAGCGGTCGAGCTGTGGCGCGGCCTCGGCTTCGACGAGGACGCCGCGCTGCGCGCGCTGCTGCCGATGCTCGCCGGCACGATCGAGACCGCCCGCGACAAGGGGCTCGCCAACGCGCTGGCCGGCCCGGTGTCGCGCGGCGATACGGGTATCGTCGAACGCCAGCTCGCGCTGCTCGAGGCGCGCGGCGGCGATCACGCGGCGCTGTATGCGCTGCTGACGCGCCGCGCGGTCGCGCTCGCGGCGAAGCGCGCCGCCCCGCCGGCGTCGCTGCCGGCGCTGGCCGAAGCCGTCGAAACGTCGCTCGCGCGCACGGCCGCGCCCCCCTCCCCGTCGCGCGACGAGGCGTGATAAGGTGTCGGCCGATGCGCCGCCAACCGGCGTTGGCGGCCGCACGCTACTGACTGTATAAAAAGGATGCCAACGATGTTCGGCGAGATCGCCCGTTTTCTGCTCAATACCGTCTTCACGCTGTTCGGCGCCGCGCTGATCCTGCGCGTCTGGATGCAGGCCGTCCGCGTGCCGCCGTACAACCCCGTCACGCAGGCCGTGCTGCAGGCGACCAACTGGCTCGTGCTGCCGCTGCGCCGCGTGATCGCCGGCGTGCGCGGCATCGACTGGGCCAGCGTCGTCGCCGCGCTGCTCACCGCGCTCGTCTACGTCGTGCTGATGGTCGTGATGGCCGGCTTCGATCCGGCCGCGGTGATCGCGACGCTCGTCGTGGTCGCGCTGCTCACCGTCGTGAAGTGGGCGCTCAATCTCGTGATCTGGATGACGATCCTGATGGCGCTGCTGTCGTGGCTCAACCCGCGCTCGCCGGCGATGCCGATCCTCTACCAGCTCACCGCGCCGTTCCTGAACCCGCTGCGCCGCGTGATCCCGAACCTCGGCGGCATCGACCTGTCGCCGATCCTGTTGTTCGTGATCGTGCAGGTGCTGCTGATGATCGTCACGCGCGCCGCCGTGTCGCTGACGATGTTCGGTATCTGAGTCGACGCCACCCTACGCCGCCGGCCCCTGCGCCGGCGGTGCGCCGAGCGTGTCGATCACGCCGAAGCGCGCCGGCATCATCGCGTAGCACACGCGTACTTTCTCGTGCGACAGCCGCTCGAGCAACCGCTGCGCCTCGTCCTCGGTGACGATGAATTCGACCTCGATCGCGAGCGAACCTTGCAGTTCGAAGAAGCGGTCCTCGTGCAGCACGCGATGCTGGCCGAAGCCGGCCATCGCGCGAAACGCGGACCCGCCCGCGACGCCCATCCGGTTCGCCTCCTCCAGCAGCCATTCCCACAGCGGTTTCCAGTGCAGCCGGTGCTGCTCGTGCACGTAAAAGCGCAAGAAGACGCGGTCCATCGCACCCTCCGATGGCGGCCGGCTCAGGCCGCCGCAAGCCACGCGCGCGCGGTCCACATGCCGAGCGCCGTCAGCGCGAACGATCCAGTCAAGTGTAGGGCAGCCACCGCCAATGCCCATCCGAATTCGCCCTCGAGCGCATGCGTCATCACTTCGACCGAATAGGTCGAGAACGTCGTGAGGCCGCCGAGGAAACCCGTGATCACGAACAGCCGCCACTCGGGCGGCAGCCCGACGCGCGCCGTGAACACGACGGCGGCCACGCCGATCACGTAGCCGCCGATCAGGTTCGACGCGAGCGTGCCGAGCGGCACGGCCGGAAAGAGTGCGTTGAGCGCGAGGCTCAGGAACCAGCGCAGCAGCGCGCCGAGCCCGGCGCCGACGAAGATCGCGACGATCGAATAGAACAAGGCCACTCCTCACTGACGACGCCGCGCGGCGGACACGGCCTACGCTGAACTGTATGCGGAATCGCGCGACGGCGGCAATGCCGGCAGGCGAGCCGGTACGCGCCCGATCGTGTCGCGGCTGTTCGAGGCCTTCCGTTATTTTCGCCAGCGCGACGTGATCGATATTTACGAACAATTCAATCCGTCATGACAAATTCGTTTTAATACGATGATTATTTATCGGATTTTTAAAAGAAAAAAGACAATTCATTTCCCCCGTCGACCCGGCAAACGTCTGCTTATACGGGCATTCCACGGATTTACCCTCATCAGGCATTCCCGCATCCGGCCGATATTCGATTCAATTGATTCCGTCGATTTCGTAAAATTGTTTCGCCACGCCACTCCATCGACATGGAGACTCGAGAAATGAACAAGATCCGCCTGTCATCCATGTTGATTCCGGCGCTGTGCGCGTCGCTGCTCGCATCGGGCGGCGTGCTCGCCGACGGCAACGGGCCGCAGTCCTACGTCGAAGGCAACCGCGCGCCGAAAGGATTCGCGCGGCCGCCGTTCCACACGAAGCAGCGCGCGAGCACGGCCACGATCGCGGGCCTCACGCCCGCGCTCACGCGGCACGCATACGGGTTCGACTCGATCGCGAACCAGGGCGACGGGATGGTCGTCGCGATCGTCGACGCATACGACGATCCGAAGATCGAGTCGGACCTCGGCGTGTTCAGCAACGCGTTCTCGCTGCCGGCCTGCACGTCGTCGAACGGCTGTTTCACCAAGGTGTACGCGCATGGCGCACGGCCGAAGACCGATTCGGGCTGGGCGCTCGAGATCTCGCTCGACGTCGAATGGGTGCATGCGATCGCGCCGAAGGCGAAGATCATGCTCGTCGAGGCCGCGTCGGCCAGCTTCAGCGACCTCCTGGCCGCGGTCGACGTGGCCGTCAAGCGCGGGGCGTCGGTCGTATCGATGAGTTTCGGCGGCAACGAGTTCAGCAGCGAGACCGGCTTCGACGGCCACTTCAGCGTCGCGGGCGTCACGTTCGTCGCGTCGTCCGGCGACAGCGGCACCGGGACCGAATACCCGGCCGCGTCGCCGTACGTGGTGTCGGTCGGCGGCACGACGCTGTCGTCCGACAGCGCCGGCAACTACGTCGGCGAAGCGGCGTGGAGCGGCAGCGGCGGCGGCGTGAGCACCACCGAGGCCGAGCCGGCCGGCCAGACGGCATGGCCGATTCCGGTGGCCGGCAAGCGCGGCGTGCCCGACGTCAGCTACGACGCGAATCCGTCCAGCGGCTTCGCGGTGTACGACTCGGTCGCCTATCAGGGGCAGGCCGGCTGGTTCCAGGTCGGCGGCACGAGCGCGGGCGCGCCGCAATGGTCGGCGCTCGTCGCGATCGCGAATTCGCTGCGCGCCGCGGCCGGCAAGCGGTCGTTGAGCGGCACCTACGATGCGCTTTATACGGTCGGCAAGAACGCGTACGGCAGCGCCTTTCACGACGTGACGACCGGGTCCAACGGCACTTGCGGCAGCGTCTGCAGCGCGGCCGGCGGCTACGACTACGTCACCGGCCTCGGTTCGCCCGTCGCGCCGGCCCTCGTGCAGGCGCTCGTCGCCCGGCCGTAACGGCGCGATCGGCGCCGCTCGGCCCGTGGCGAGGTGCTCAGCCGCCGCGCCACGCGCGATCGAGCGCGGTCAACGTCGCAAGCGCACCGCCTTCCAGCCCGATCACGTCGGAACGGCGCGCCTGCGCTTCGCGCGCGTTGATGCGGATCACGTCCGCACCGAGCCGTTCGCTCAGCAGCCGCACGGTCGGAATCGCGGTGCCCGCGCCGATCTCGACCACGGCGACGCGCCCGGCCTGCGCGATCCAGTCTTCCAGCGCGCGTTCCTGCGCGTCGTAGCGCGCACCGAGCCAGCCGGCATCGCCGAACATCAGGATGTTCGGCCGCGCGAGGCCGCCGCAATGCGGACAGCCCGGCATGTCGCCGATCAGGCGGCATGTCGCCTCGTCGACATCCGGCACGAACGGCGCCGCCTCCCACGTATCGTCCGTGCACGGCCGCAGGCACTGCATCGCGTGAATAGACCCGTGAATCTCGACGATGCGCGCCGGATCGAAGCCGGCTTTCTGGAACTGGCCGTCGACGTTGCTCGTCAGCACGAAGCCGCCGTTCGGCATCGCGTCGATCCAGCGGCGCAGGATCGCGAAGCCCGCATGCGGCACCGTCGCGCGATAGAGCGCGAGACGGTGCCCGTAGAATCCCCACGCGAGCGGCGCACGCGCGCGAAATGCGTGCGGCGACGCGATCTCGTGGAATTCGAGACGCGCGTGACGCAGCGCCGGATATGCGCGCCAGAAGCCGTCCGTGCCACGAAAATCGGGCAGCCCCGAATCGACGCCGATACCCGCGCCGGCCGTCACGAGCAACGCGTCAGCGCGTGCGAGCGCATCGACGGCGGCGGCGACGAGATCGGCGGGCAGTTGCGCGGCGGCGGAATCAACGGAATCGGAGAACGGCATGATGGGGAGGCGGTAACGTCGAACGTTGCGCGGGTGGCGACGCGATCATACGCCCGTTCGAGCGTCGCGACGCCAGCGCGATACAGCGGCGCGATGCCACGCTCGTCCGGCCTCCCCCATGCGGACAGCAGCCGCTACGGCGAGGCCGCCCGCGAACCGTCGGCCCGGCGCCGCGCTGCCCGCTCAGCGATCCGAATCGTCCTGCGCGACCGGAATCGCGTCGGCCGAGAAATAGACCGGCTTGCCGAGCTGCCGTGCAAGGCCGACATCCATGTCCGCTCCGCGCGATGCGCCGTCGATCCGCAGCACCGCATCGCAACGTCGCAACAGCCGGTGCGCGGCCGGATACAGGAACGTCTCGCTGATCGCGTCGCCGACCTGCCGCGACCCGGCCGCGACCGCGAGCGGCAGCGATACCCACTCGCCGATCATCGGCACATGCCCGCGGCGATACACGGCGAGCGCCGCCGTCTCCAGCCGGTGCAGGTTCGCGGCGATGCGCGCGGGGTCGCCGTCGGTGCCGCTGCGGTAGGGGCCGGCGACCAGCACGAGCCGCGGCGTCATGCGGCGCGCGCGCCGGCGGTTTCCCGCAGCGCGGCGTACTGCAGCAGCATGATCGTCTTCGCGTCGACGATCTCGCCGCGCTCGACCGCGTCCAGCGCCGCCTGCAGCGGCATCTCGACGACTTCGAGATCCTCGCCCTCCTCCGCGACGCCGCCGCCGTCGCCGGTGCGCAGCGACGCATCGTATTCGCCGACGAAGAAATGCAGCTTCTCCGTCACGGAGCCGGGGCTCATGAACGCCTCGAACACCTTGCGCACGCCGCGCACGCGATAGCCGGTCTCCTCCTCGGCCTCCGCGCGGATGCGCGCTTCGGGTGTTTCATCGTCGAGCAGGCCGGCCGCCGCTTCGAGCAGCATGCCGTCGTGGCCGCTCACGAACGCCGGCATCCGGAACTGCCGCGTCAGCAGCACGTCGCCCGTGCCGGCATGGCGCAGCAGGATCGTCGCGCCGTTGCCGCGATCGTAGGTCTCGCGGCTCAGGCGCTGCCACGTTCCGTCGCGGCGCCGGAAATCGAAGGTCACCTTCCTGAGCACATACCAGTCGTCGGACAGCACCGTCGTATCGACGATGCGCACCCGGTCATGCGTTGCAGCCATTGCAGCCTCCCGTTCGACAAAAGACGGCGCCCATGGTAACGTGCAGTTTCGTGCAATTTCAAGAATTTTCGTGTAATCACGATGCTGACGACCCAACGCAAGAAGGCGATCCTCGATGCGCTCGCGCGCGACGGCCAGGTGCTGGCCGTCGAACTGAGCGCGCAATTCGGCGTGTCCGAAGACACGGTGCGCCGCGACCTGCGCGAGCTCGCGGCCGAAGGCCTGCTGCAGCGCGTGCATGGCGGCGCGCTGCCGGCGTCGCCGGCCGTCGCGCCGTTCGCGCAGCGCGAGGCGCTCGAGACGGCGGAAAAGCGGCGCATCGCGCGGCGGGCCGCGGAGATGATCGCGCCCGGCCAGGTCGCGATCATCGACGGCGGCACGACCTCCGCGCTGCTCGTCGGCCAGTTGCCGGCCGACCTGCGCGCGACGATCGTCACGCACAGCCCGAGCGTCGCGGTCGCGCTGGCCGCGCATCCGTCGATCGACGTGATCCTGATCGGCGGCCGGCTCTACAAGCATTCGATCGTCGCGGTCGGCGCGGCGGCGATGGAAGGCATCGCACGCGTCCACGCGGACCTGTACTTCATGGGCGTCACGGGCGTTCATCCGGTCGCGGGGCTGAGCACCGGCGATTTCGAGGAAGCGGCGATCAAGCGCGCGCTGGCGGAACGCGCGGCCGAGACCGTCGTGCTCGCGTCGCAGTCGAAATTGCGCGCGGCGTCGCAGTTCGTGATCGGCGAGATCACGCTGGCGCAGACGGTCGTCGTCGAGCAGGAAACCGACACCGCGCTGACGAAACCGATCGAGGCGGCTGGCGTGACGGTCGTGCGCGCGTAGCGCGTCGGATCGTTGCGGATGCCGTCGCACCGGCGCCGGGCCCATGTCAGCCTGCTGACAGGCGCCGCTTGTAACATGGGCGATCGTCCGATCGCCACGCGCTACCCGCCCGATGCCCCCGTCCACCGCCACGACTTCCCCGGCGCCGCCCGCAGGCGACGCACCGCCGCCCGGCCTCCTCGCGCTGTTCGTCGCGTTCACGCAGATCGGCCTGACCAGCTTCGGCGGCGGACTGAGCGGGCGGATGATGCGCGACTTCGTTCACGAGCGGCGCTGGCTCGACGAAGAGGCGTTCCTCAACGGCCTCGCGCTGTCGCAGGCGTTGCCGGGCGTCAACGTGAAGAACCTCGCGATCTGGATCGGCTACCGCCTCGCCGGATGGCGCGGCGCGGTGGCCGGCTTCACCGGCATCATCGCGCCGCCGGCCGTGCTGATCGTGCTGTTCGGCGTCGCGTTCTCGACCCTCACGCGCTTCCCGCTCACGCATGTCGCGCTCGCCGGCGCCGCAGCCGCGGCGATCGGACTGTCGATCTCGATGGCCGTCACCGCCATGCGGCGGCTGCCGCGTCGCGCACTGCCGTTCGCGGTAACGGCGCTCACGTTCGTGTCGGTTGCGGTGCTGCACTGGCCGCTCGTGTGGACCGTGCTGATCGGCGGCACGCTGAGCGTCGCGCTCGAATACCGCCGCGCGGCCGCGGCACCGGCACCGGCACCGGCACCGGCCGGGAGCGATACGCGATGACCGTGTCGCCCCGGTATGCGGCCCTGTTCGGCGTATTCGCGCCGTTGTCGATCGCGACGATCGGCGGCGGGCAGGCGATCATCGCCGACATCCAGCGGCAGGTCGTCGACGTGCATCACTGGATGACCGCCACGCAATTCGTGAACGACTTCGCGATCGCGCGGATGGCGCCGGGCCCCGGCTCGCTGCTGGCGACGCTGATCGGCTGGCAGGTCGCGGGCTTCTGGGGCGCGTTGATCGCGACGCTCGCGCTGTTCGGCCCGACCGCGTTCCTGATCTACGGCGTCGCGCATCTGTGGCGGCGGCACCAGGGCAAGCGCTGGCAGATCGCGCTCGAAGCCGGCCTGCGCCCGGTCGCGGCCGGCATGATCCTCGCATCGGTCTGGGTGCTGCTGCAGGCGCTCGACGGCGGCTGGGCCGCGCGCGCGATCGCGGTGGCGTCGACGCTGTGCGTGATCTACACGCGCATTCACGCCCTGCTGCTGATCGCGCTCGGCGCGTTGCTGCTCGTCGGCGTGCACGCGCTCGGCGGCATGTAGCGCACCGCCGCAGCGCGACCGAACCCGCCTAGACGCCGCGAAACCGCGGCGCTCGGCGCTCGCCAAACGCACGCAGCCCTTCGTCGAAGTCGGCGCCTTCGCACGCTTGCCGGCGCAACTCGGCAATCCGTTCGAATGCGTCGGCAGGCAGCGGCCGCGCGTCCTGCAGCACGCGCAACTGCTCCTTCACCGCATGCACGGCAAGCGGCGCCTTCGCGGCAATCGTGCGCGCGACGTCGAGCGCCGCGTCGTCGACGCCACCGGCTTCGGCCAGCCGGTTCACGAGCCCGTGATGCGCGGCGCGCGCCGCATCGAGCGGCTGCGCGCAGAAGAACATTTCCTTCAGCACGTGAATCGGCAGGTTGTCGTAAAAACGCAGCAGGCCGCTCGTCGAGTACGGCAGGCCGAGGTTCGCCGGCGTCATCGCGAAACGCGCGTCGCGCGCCGCGACGACGAGGTCGCAGCTCATCACGAGATCGACGGCCCCGCCCCACGCCGACCCGGCGACCGCCGCGACCACCGCGCCCGGATAGGTCCGCACGCGCCGCAGCGCGCGTTCGAGCGGCTTGCCGTAGGCGAGCGGATCGCGATCGCCCGCCAGTTCGCGCAGATCGTGCCCCGCGCTCCACACGTCGCCGCTGCCGTCGTTCGACAGGATCACGACGGGCGGCGGACGATGCCCGGCCAGCGCATCGAGGTGCGCGACCAGCGCATCGAGCAACGGTGCGTCGAGCGCATGCCGCCGCGCCGGATTCGCGAACCGCACGCGCGCGATCCGCTCGCCGACCATGTCGACCGTCACGGTCGACGCGCTGTCGTGTTTCGTCATGGCGGTCATTGCACGGCCTCCGCCACGGCTTCCGCCTGGAAGATCGCACGCCCGGCCAGCAGTTGGTCGATCGCGTCGTCGCCGTAGCCCGCTTCGCGCAGCACGTCGACCGTATGCTCGCCGAGCAGCGGCGGCGCGTGGCGCGTGCGCGGCGCGGGCAGGTCGTCGCCCATCCCGCCGAGCGGCGTGACGACCTGGCGCAGCGTGCCGAGCGTCGGATGCGCAACCGGCTCGACCAGCCCGCAATGCGCGAGCTGCGGATCGTCGAACACTTCGTCGAGCGTGTTGATCGGCCCGGCCGGCAACCCGGCTTCGACGAAACGCCGCGTCCATTCGCGCTTGCCGCGCGTGCGCAGCCGGCTTTCGAGCAACACCTTGAGTTCGTCGCGATGCGCGACGCGTGCATCGTTGGTCGCGAAGCGCGGATCGTCCGGCAGCTCGGGCAGCTCCAGCAACTGGCACAGCCGAAGCCACATGTCGGTCGTGATCGGCGCGAGGTTGAGCGGCCCGTCGGCGGTCTCGAACACGCCGTACGGCGCGATCACCGCATGCGCATTGCCGGTGCGGCGCGGCACGTCGCCGAGACTCAGGTAGCGTTGCCCGTGCACGCTCAGCAGCGCAACGAGGCTTTCGAGCAGCGACGTGCCGACATGCTGGCCGCGACCGGTGCGCTCGCGCTCGAACAGTGCGGCCATCACGCCGGTCGCGACCCACATTCCCGAGCTGAGATCGCCGATCGCGGTACCCGTGCGGGTCGGCTCGCCGTCCGCGAACCCGGTGAGGCTCATCAGCCCGGCATAACCCTGCGCGATCTGGTCGAAGCCCGGCCAGTCGCGCAGCGGGCCGCGCGGGCCGAACGCGGTGACGCTGCCCATCACGAGCCGCGGATCATGCGCGCTCAGCGCCGCGTAGCCGAGCCCCATCGCATCCATCGTGCCGGCCTTGAAATTCTCGATCACGACGTCGGCCTGCGCGATCAGCCGCCGCACGACGTCGAGGCCCGCCGGCTGCCGGAAGTCCACGCAGATACCGCGCTTGTTGCGGTTGCAGGACAGGTAGTACGTGCTCACGCCGCGATCGAACGGCCCCCATGCGCGGCTCATGTCGCCGTGCGGCCCCGACTCGACCTTGATCACGTCGGCGCCGAGATCGGCGAGCACCATCGAGCAGAACGGCCCCGACAGCGCGCGACTCAGATCGACGACCTTGATTCCCTTCAATGCCTGCATTCCGGACTCCTGATATTGATGACTGGGTGTGGCGTGGAAGCGAACGACGCGCGTGTGGCGCTCATTCGGGCAGCGTCTGATGCCGCGTTTCGACCGCGAACGGCAGGATCAGGATGCCGAGTCCGAACGCGGCCGCCGTCCACGCGACGGGCACGCCGAGCGACCCGTAGCCGTGAATCGCGGCGCCGAGCAGGAAGTTCACGCCCGCGCCGATGAAGCGGCCGACCGACGCGTTGAACGCGAACGCGGTGGCGCGCACGCGCGTCGGGTACTGCTCGGGCAGCCACAACGAGAAGATCGCGAAATTGCCGCCGAAGAAGCCGAGGAACGCGAGCGACACCATGAACGCCGCCAGCCCGTTCGGCTGGTAGAACGCCCAGCCGAACGCGAACACGATCGAGGCCGCCATTCCCGCGAAATACACGCCGAGCGCGGTGCGTCGGCCGAGCCGCTCCGACAGCCACGGTGCGACCAGGCAGCCGGCGATCGTCGCGCACGACAGGATCGCCGCACCAACGGACGCGAGCCGCAGCGCGCCGACATGATCGATGCCCGCGCGCGCCGCCAGCGTGCTGACCGCGCTCGCCTCGTAGACGGAACCGGCCCACAGCCCGACGATCGCGACGCCGACGAGGCTCGCGCTCGTCAGCGTGCGGCGCAGGAACGCCGGCGCGAAGATCTCGCGCAGCGGGTGTGCGCGCCGCGCGTCGGCCACGTCGCCGTCGCGCGCGTCGTGCCGACGCCACTGCCCGGGCTCCTTCACGCGCATCACCGTGAACACCGCGAGCAATGCGGGCGCCAGACCGCACAGGAACATCGCGCGCCAGCCGTAGGTCGCGCCGATCGTGTAGTTCAGGCAGGCGGCGATGAAGAAGCCGAAGTAGTAGCCCGTCTGCAGGTAACCGGCGCCCATCTTGCGGCGGTCTTCCGGCCAGCTCTCGGCCACGTAGGTGCCCGCGAGCGCCCACTCGCCGCCGACGCCGATCCCGGCGATCAGCCGGCACGCGGCCAGCGCCCATACGTCGTGCACGAACGCGGCCGCGCCGGTGAACACCGAGTAGATCAGGATGCTCGCGGCGAGCGTGCGCACGCGGCCGAAGCGGTCGGCGAGCGGCCCCCAGACGAACGACAGCCCCCAACCGATCAGGAACAGCGCGAACAGGATCGACCCGTACATCCCCAGATTCGCGGGCGTCGCCGCGATGCCGGACGCCGGCAGCAGTTCGGTCAGCGCGGGAATCAGCACGAGCGCGTAGATCACCGAATCCACGCCGTCGAGCACCCAGCCCGCGTAGACGGCCCAGAAGCCCTTCACCTGCTCGCGCGTGAGCGGCGTGCGCCGCGGCTTCGCGCCGGCCGTCGGCGCGTCGATCGCCTTGAACATCTTCGTCTCCTTGCCGGCAGGGCCGGCACGTTCGCCGCGTCCGGTCCGGAATGGCCGGCAGTCGGGCTCTTTTGTGAGACGAGTATAGAAACCCGATCGATCGCGGAAAAATATGATATTCATCTTGCTCGATCGGATTGGCTTATGACTCGAATCGGGAGACGCCGGCGATGGACTTGAGACAGTTGCGCTATTTCGTGAAGGTCGTCGAATGCGGCAACGTCACGCATGCGAGCGAGGCGCTGCACGTCGCACAGCCGGCGGTGAGCCAGCAGATGCGCAATCTCGAACAGGATCTCGGGATGCAGCTGCTCGAGCGAAGCGTGCGCGGCGTCGCGCCGACCGCCGCCGGCCGCACGCTGTACCAGCACGCGCTCGACCTGCTGCGCCAGGCCGACGGCACGCGCGAGCTGCTGCGCCGCGACGCCGACACGCCGCAGGGCCGCGTGACGGTCGGCATGCCGTCGAGCACCGCGCGCGTGCTGGCCATTCCGCTCGCCCGCGCGGTGCGCGACCGCTACCCGGGCATCATGCTGGAGCTGATCGAGGCGCCGAGCGCCGATCTCGACACGCTGCTCGAACGCGCGCGGCTCGATCTCGCGATCGTCGTCGATGCGGTCGACACGCGCGGCATCGCGGTCCACCGGCTGCTGACGGAGACGCTGTACCTGATCACGTGGCCCGAATTCCAGGTGCCGGACGATCCGGTGCCGCTCGACGCGATCGCGCGGATGCCGCTCGTGCTGCCGAGCGCGCCGAACACGATCCGCAACCGCGTCGACTGGGCAATGCGCGAGGCCGGGCTGTCGTACGAGATCAGCTTCGAGGCGAGTTCGACCGGGCTGCTGTTCGCGGCCGTGATGGCGCAGCTCGGCGTGACGATCCTGCCGTGGACGGCCGCGCACGTCGAGATCGAGGAACGCAAGCTCAAGCTGTCGACGGTCGCGCACCGGCTGTTCGCGCGCGACCTGTCGCTGTGCTGGCACGATACGGCGCTCGTCAGCAACGCGGTGCAGAAGGTCAAGGGCGAGATCGTCCGGCTGTTCGACACACTCGGGCAGCGGCCGGAGTGGGCGGCCGGCAATAACGATCGCAGCGATCGCACGTGACCCGTGCTCGCTTGCTTAGTGCGGCCCCACCGCACGTACCAAGCTCCTTTCGTGGGCGGACCGCTGACACCTCCGCTTCTCCTCGCCGCTCGGTATAAGCGTCGGGGGAAGGAGGCCGTTCGTGTCCCCGTCCCAGTCTGCCTGGTTTCTGCTAGGCGTCAGTGTTCTCGCCGAAGTGCTCGGCTCCGTCGGCCTGAAATTTTCGGTCGGTTTTTCCCGCCCGCTGCCGTCCGCGCTCACGATCGTCTGCTATGCCTGCGCCGTATCGCTGATGGCGCTCGCGACGAAGCGGCTCGAACTGGGGCTCGCATACGCGAGCTGGGCCGCCGCCAGCACCGCGGCCACCGCCGTGATCGGCATCGTCTGCTTCGACGAGTGGGTGTCGTCGCTGAAGCTCGCCGGCCTCGCGCTGACCGTCTGCGCGCTCGTCGCGCTCTACCTCGGCGATGCAGCGGCGCGGTGATCGGCGCGCAGGCGCCCGGCGCGGCATTGACAACGCCCCCGGCACCCCTTAACGTTGCTCACATCGTAACCATCACCGGTTCAGCTTAAGAGGTTGTCGGCCCGCTCGTGCTCGACACCTCTGCCTTCCTCGAAGGCCTGCTGCTTGGCGCCGGCCTGTTCACGTCGGTCGGCCCCAAGGACGCCTTCGTCATCAAGCGCTCGCTCTCGAGCCCCCACCTGCTCTCCATCGCCCTCGTCTGCGCAGGCAGCGACGCGTTGCTGATCGCGCTCGGCGCGCACGGGTTGTCTTCGTTGCTGTCGCGCCATCCCGGCGTCGTGTCGGCCGCGCTGTGGGCCGGCATCGCGTATCTGGCCGGTTACGGCCTGCTCGCGTTGCGCTCGGCGATCCGGCGACGACAGCCGGAACACGTCACGGGTCCACGCTCGGCCACCGAACCCACGCGGTCGAGCACGGTGCTCGCCACCGCCGCCGTTTCGCTGCTCAATCCGTATGCGTGGATCGATACCGTGCTGCTGCTCGGCACCGTGATCGTGAGTCATGCGCCGTCCGCACGCGCGCCGTTCGCGATCGGTGCGATGACCGCTTCGCTCGTCTGGTTCCTGATGCTTGCCTATGGCGCACGCGCGTGCCGTGCCTGGTTCGCTCGCACGCTCGCGTGGCGTGTGCTCGACGGCTTCGTCGCGGTGATGATGCTCGGCTTCGCGATTCGGTTCGCGATCGATGCGCTTTAGGTTTCAGCGACCGGATACCGGGATCGCGCGGAATGTATCGTGCGCGTTGGCATGCAGTTCGAAACCGATACCGGGCGCCTGCGGCACGCGTGCGTATCCGGCGTCGACGGTTTCGCCGTCGGCCAATCCGCTGAACGGATGGAACGCGAACGGGCTGACTTCCGCGCCGCCGAGACCGAGCGCCGCGACGACGTGCAACGAGAACAGATGGCCGCCGTGCGGCCAGAACGCATCGCGCCGCCAGCCGCGCGACACGAAGTGATCGACGATCTGCAGATATCCCGGCAGCCCGTAGCCGTGCACGGGATCGAACACGAGCACGTCGCGATCGCGGCGCAAACCGCCATAGCGCTCGAGCAGCTTCGCTTCCGCGAGCGAGAACAGCGCTTCGCCGGCCGCGATCGGCGGGGCGTATCGTGCGGCGAGGTCCGCCTGAAGCGGCAGGTCGAGCGGGTCGCACACGTCCTCGAACCACCAGAGATCGAACGGTGCGAGCATCTCGGCGGCCGCGCCGACCGTCGTGGCGTCATACGTATTCATCGCGTCGACCGCAAGATGCGAACTGCCCGCGAGGTGCGCGGCGGCGACTTCGATGCGGCGTCGATCCTGGTCGAGATCCGCGCCGCCGATCTTGATCTTCGCATGCGTGTAGCCGAGATCGGCGAAACGACGCATCTCGTCCGACAGGCGCGCGAGATCGTCATGCGGATAGCGGTAGCCGCCGCCGGCATACACGCGCACGCGGGTTGCCGCCGTGCGTTCGAGCCGGTCGGCGAGAAAACGACTGAGCGGCAGGTCGGCAATTTTCGCGGCGGCGTCCCAGATCGCCATGTCGAGCGTGCCGACCGCGACGCAACGTTCGCCGTGGCCGCCGGGCTTTTCGCCGGCCATCATCGCGCGCCATGCACGGAACGGGTCGAGGTTCGTGCCGGTGTCGTCGGCGAGGGTATCGGCGGCGGCCAGCAGGCGCGGCGCGAACCGTTCCCGGATCAAACCGCCCTGCGCGAAGCGGCCGATCGATGCGTAGCCGTAGCCCGTCACCGGGCGGCCGTCGCGCACGACGTCGGTCACGACCGCGACGGCGCTCGTCGTCAGGCCACCGGACGGAATCGCGGGATCGGCATAACGCGACACGGGAATCGCGCGCTCGTGGATGGCGGTGATGCGCATGGTCGGGCTCCGGAGAGGCGTCCGGCGCAGGCGGATGGTTCATGCGCTGCAGCGGAATCGATGGGCGGATCGCTGCATCTTAGGGGTTTGCGTGACAGCGTGCAGGACCGGCGGCGACCGTCGTCGCGTAATCGCCGGACAACCGCGCGTCGCATTCATCACGGGTTGCAGCCGAATGGCAGAGCGCGCCGAGCCTGTTGCCACGCTCGGCGCGCTATTTCCGGACCGGATCGGCATTCATTGATTGAGCCGGAGTCCTCGTTTGCTCCTCGCGGCTTGGTGAGCCGCGAGGACGCAGGGCGATGACGGTATGCGTGGGCCGGGTCGAATCGACCGCCCGCTCAGGCGAAAACGAAGTACTTGCGCACCGTCTCCACCACTTCCCACGTCCCTTTCATGCCGGGTTCGATCACGAACACGTCGCCGGCCTTCAGGTGCACCGACTCCTCCCCTTCCGGCGTGATGATGCAGTACCCGTCGAGGAAGTGGCAGTACTCCCACTTCTCGTAGTTCACCTCGAACTTGCCCGGCGTGCAGATCCAGGTGCCCATGATCTTGCTGCCGTCCTTCGAGACGTATGCGTTGAGGTTCACGGTGTGCGGATCGCCGCCGATGCGCTTCCACTTGGTCGCATCAAGGACAGGCGTCGGGCAGGTTTTGCGCAGAACGGTGATGAAATCGGACATGTCGGCTCCAGACTGACGATCGTGTAAGAGACCTGTCACGTTAGTTCGAAAGCCTTGCCCGGGCTTGTATGCGTCCGACACCGACTCGTCCATTTTCGACATCGGCTGGTAGAGGCACGCCGCCGGCGGGTTTCGTCCGGTCTGGGTGCCACGGAACCGCCTCACGTAATGGCCGATCTGCCGCGCAGACGGTGCATCGAGATAGGTGTCCATCACGGTACACAAAGTCGTTTGCCAGCCGCCCAAACAACCTCACTTGCCACGTCGACGCCAAACCTTGTAGAATTACGCGTTCTGCGGGCGTCGTATAATGGCCATTACCTCAGCTTCCCAAGCTGATGACGTGGGTTCGATTCCCATCGCCCGCTCCAGTTTTCGGCTGCATCGCAGCCTGCGCAAAAGCCGCCTCGTCGAAGGCGGCTTTTTTGTACCATGTGCCGGATCGCCCGGCGCACTGCCGCGCACAACGGGCCCTCGCCCGCAACCGAGCCTTTCTCTGTCACCGATGATGCACGACGATCCGAACGAAGCCGGCCTGCCGCCGCACGACGACGCCATTTCCGACGAAGCCGCCGACGGCGCCGACGACGTCAATCCGCTGCACCGCCGCCGCATCCGCAGCTTCGTGACGCGCGCCGGCCGCGTGTCGACCGGCCAGCGCCGCGCGCTCGACGAGTTCGGCCCGCGCTTCGTCGTCCCGTATGCGCCGGAACTGCCCGACTGGAACGCGATCTTCGGCCGCAACGCGCCGCGCATCCTCGAGATCGGTTTCGGGATGGGCGCGTCGACCGCGGAAATCGCCGCGCACCGCCCGGGCGACGACTTCCTCGGCGTCGAAGTCCATGAGCCGGGCGTCGGCGCGCTGCTGAAGCTGATCGGCGAGCAGGATCTGCCGAACATCCGCATCATCCAGCACGACGCGGTCGAAGTGCTCGAGCACATGATCGCGCCGGAAAGCCTCGACGGCGTGCACATCTTCTTTCCCGATCCGTGGCACAAGGCGCGCCACCACAAGCGCCGGCTGATCCAGCCGCCGCTCGTCGCGCATCTCGCGTCGCGCCTGAAGCCCGGCGCCTACATTCACTGCGCGACCGACTGGCAGAACTATGCGGAGCAGATGCTCGAAGTACTCGGCGCGGAGCCGACGCTCGAGAACACGGCCGCCGACTACGCACCGCGCCCCGACTACCGCCCGGTGACGAAGTTCGAACGGCGCGGGCTGCGGCTCGGCCACGGCGTGTGGGACCTGGTGTTCCGCAAGCGCGCCAGTTAAGCCCCCGCTCCGCCCAGAAAAAACGGCCCGACCGGCATTGCCGATCGGGCCGTTTTTCATGTACGCATGCCGGATTACGACGCGCGCCTCACGCCCAGTTCAGCCAGCCGCTGTAACCGACCAGCAGCACGAACAACCCGAACGCGATCCGGTACCACGCGAACACCGTGAAATCGTGCGTCGCGACATAACGCAGCAGCCAGCGCACGCACACGAACGCGCTGACGAACGCCGCGACGAGCCCGAGCGCGAACAGGCCGAGCGAATCGACGGTGAACGCCTGCCAGTCCTTGACGGTTTCGTAGAGCGTCGCGCCGAAGATGATCGGAATCGCGAGGAAGAACGAGAACTCGGTGGCCACGCGCCGGTCGAGGCCGAACAGCATCCCGCCGATGATCGTCGAGCCCGAGCGCGACATGCCGGGCACCAGCGCGAAGCATTGCGCGATGCCGACCTTGAACGCATCGAGCGGCGTCAGCGCATCGACCGACATCACGCGCGGCGGCTCGCTGCGTTCGCGCTGCCGCGCCTCGGCCCACAGGATGATCGCGCCACCCACGACGAGTGCGAACGCGACGGGCACCGGCGAAAACAGCACGGCCTTGATCTTCTTCTCGAACAGGAGGCCGAGCGCGATCGCGGGAATCGTCGCGATCACGACGTTCAGCGTGAAGCGCCGCGCGTCGGGCCGGCTCGGCAGCCCGGACACGATGGATGCGATCCGCTGCCGGTATTCCCAGCAGACCGCGAGAATCGCGCCGAACTGGATCACGACGTCGAACGTCTTCGCGTGCGAATCGTTGAAATTCAGGAAGCTGCCCG
Source organism: Burkholderia sp. L-4 (assembly GCF_056856535.1). Lineage (NCBI taxonomy): Bacteria > Pseudomonadati > Pseudomonadota > Betaproteobacteria > Burkholderiales > Burkholderiaceae > Burkholderia > Burkholderia sp. L-4. The sequence continues at coordinate 993,553 of NZ_JBXEOX010000001.1, read as the reverse complement.
CGACGATCAGGTGGCCGGTGCTCGACACCGGCAGGAATTCCGTCAGCCCCTCGACGACGCCGAGGATCAATGCCTTGCAGATCAGGATCCAGTCCATCCGTGGCCCAACTCCGAAAAGGTCGAAAGAAAGGGCCACTCTTCCACGCGCGGCCCGCCCGGCCGCGCGCGGTCCGTCGTCACTTTTCGACGATCGCCACGCGTATGCCGTTTGTAAGGATCGTAATTGTACCGGGTTCGTAGTTCACCCCGGCAAATTGCAGTTGCTCGGGCTTGAACGTGTAGATCGGGTAATTGGTCAGCAACTGCGTCGCGAGCAGGCCTGCGGCCGCCCCGACCTGCTGCGCGTACATCTGCGCGTCGCCGTCGAGCACGAGGCTGTCGACGGCCGGTGCCTTCAGCACGACCGAGCGGCTCGGCGCGTCGTACGCGAGCTGGCCCGACACGGTGAACTTGCCGCTGACGGGCGCGCGCAGGAACGGGCTCGCGAAATGCGCGTCGAGCTGCACCGCGACGCGGTTCTGGTCCGGCAGCAGGTTGACGTTCGGGTTCGCGAGCGACACGTCGACGACCTGCGCAACCGTCTTCTGGTACGGGAACTTGCGCCCGACGGCTTTCTGCACGTCGCCGCGCGAGAACGTGTAGTGATCGGGGATGAACGGGAACGTCGACGCGCACGCGGCGAGCGATACGCATACGCCGACGGCGCCGAGGGAGGCGGCAAGGAAACGGCGCCGGCCGGGCGCGCGAGGTACGGTCATGCTGAACGCTCTCCTGTAGGCGCCGACGGCCGCGTCGCGGCCTCGAGGCGCGTGAGCCACGCGAGCGCGTCGTCGCGCGACGCGCCGCACATGTCGGCGGACGGCTGCAGCCCGGAACAGCACGCGGGCCGCTCGGGCCGGCCGAAGATCATGCAGCGCAGGTCGTCGCCGAGCTGCGCGCAGCGCACGCCGGCCGGCTTGCCGCCGGGCATGCCCGGGATCGGGCTGGAAATCGACGGCGCGATGCAGCACGCGCCGCAGCCCTCGCGGCACGCATGCGGCGGCGGGACGTCGGCGGGCGCCGGGCGGACAGGCAATTCGACGGACACTCGGCTCTCTCGACACGACAGACAACGAAAACGGCGCGGCAACCGGACGCGGTGCCCGGTTGCCCCACCCCGCATTGTGCCATCGTCGGCTGCGACGTTATTACACAATGCAGCCGAATCGCGTGTTTATATACTCGAAAGCATCTAAAAAGCGCGAGACCGTCATGAGTTCTGGTTCTGCCGACACAATGTTCCGTCCCGATTTGCTCGCGAAATACGGCGCGAACGGGCCGCGCTATACGTCGTACCCCACCGCGCTGCAGTTCCGCGACGATTTCGACCCGGCCGACTACGTACGCGCGGCCAGCGACCCCGGCGCGTCGTCGAGCGAGCTGTCGCTGTACGTCCACATCCCGTTCTGCAACACCGCGTGCTTCTACTGCGGCTGCAACAAGATCGCGACCAACAACCGCCGCCGCGCCCGCCCGTATCTCGACCAGCTCAAGCGCGAGATGGCGCTGCAGGCCGCGCTGTTCGATCCGTCCCGCCCCGTCACGCAGCTGCACTGGGGCGGCGGCACGCCGACCTTCCTGTCCGACGACGAAACGGCCGAACTGATGGCGGCCACCCGCGAGCACTTCGCGCTCGCGCCGGACGCCGATGCCGAGTTCTCGATCGAGATCGACCCGCGCACGGTCACGCCCGCGACGCTCGTGCACCTGCGCACGATCGGCTTCAACCGGCTGAGCCTCGGCGTGCAGGATTTCGACCCGGCCGTCCAGCAGGCAATCAACCGCGTCCAGCCGCGCGCGATGACGGCCGACCTGCTCGCCGCCGCGCGCGCGACGGGCTTTCATTCGGTGAGCGTCGACCTGATCTACGGGCTGCCGCACCAGACCGTCGCCGTGTTCGCGCGCACGCTGGAGACGATCATCGAGCTCGCGCCCGATCGCCTGTCGGTGTTCGGCTACGCGCACATGCCGCACCTGTTCAAGATGCAGCGGCAGATCGACGACGCGGCGCTGCCGCCGCCGGAAGCGCGCATCGCGCTGCTCGGCCTCGCGATCGACATGCTGACGTCGGCCGGCTACGTGTACATCGGGATGGACCACTTCGCGCGGCCGTCGGACGAACTCGTGCGCGCGCAGCGCAACGGCACGCTGCAGCGCAATTTCCAGGGCTACAGCACGCGCGCGGACACCGATCTCGTCGGCTTCGGCGTGTCGTCGATCGGCAAGGTCGGCGACGTCTACGCGCAGAACGCGAAGGACCTGCCCGCGTACGGCGCCGCGCTCGACGCGGGCCGGCTGCCGATCGCGCGCGGCGTGCGGCTCACGCCCGACGACCGGCTGCGCCGCGACGTGATCACGCAACTGATGTGCAACCTCGCGCTGCCGTTCTCGCATGTCGAGGCCGCGCACGGCATCCGCTTCACCGATCATTTCGCGCGCGAACTCGACGCGCTGCGCCCGTTCGAGCGCGACGGTCTGCTGACGATCGCGCACGACCGCCTGACGATCCATCCGGCCGGCCGGATGGTCGTGCGCAATATCGCGATGGCGTTCGACGCATACCTGGGCCAGATGCCGCGGCAGCGCTACTCGCGCACCGTTTGACACCCGCGCCGGCCGCACGCGGGCGGCCGGTTTGATACAGTGTGGGGCTTACGCTCCGCCAGAACCCGCACGATGCGCACCACCAAAGCGACCCACGCAGTCGAACGCCTGAAGACCCGCTCCGGCAACCCGCAATTCGCGGCCGTCGCGATGGCGGGCGGCCTGTTCTATCTCGTCGACCGTTCCGGCGGCACCGCCGAAAAACGCTGCGAGCCGCTGCCGCTCGACGAGTTCGTCAAGTTCGTCGACGAATTCGGCCCCAAAAAGCCGCGCAAGGCGAGCAAGCTCGACCTCGCATTCGAGGCGCAGATCAAGAAGAGCAAGGGGTAAAGGTCTGTTGCAGGCCGCCTGAAGGCTTCGCAGCCGCCCCGTTTGGTACAATCACGAAGTTTCTCTATCCCCGCTGATGGCCGACCAGGCTGCGTGACCACACCATGAATATCGAAAACGCGCGTTTCAACATGATCGAACAGCAGATCCGTCCGTGGGACGTGCTGGATCTGGACGTCCTGGGCCTGCTGTCGATCGTCAAGCGTGAAAACTACGTTCCGGCCGAATACCGCGATCTCGCGTTCGCCGACCTCGAACTGCCGCTGCCCGGCGGCACCAGCAAGATGCTGTTCCCGCGCGTCGAGGCGCGCGTGCTGCAGGAGCTGACCGTCAAGAAACACGAAAACGTGCTCGTGATCGGTGCGGGCTCCGGTTACCTGGCCGCGCTGTTCGCGCATCGCGCGCAGCACGTGACGGCCGTCGAAATCGATCCGGCGATCGCGAAATTCGCGGAAGACAACCTGCGCAACGACGGCGTGACCAACGCGGAAGTCGTGCTCGGCGACGGTTCGCGCGGCTGGGCGGCCAAGGCGCCGTACGACGTGATCTGCGTCGCGGGCGGCCTGCCGGTCGTGCCGCAGGAAATGCTCGAGCAGCTGAAGATCGGCGGCCGCCTGTCGGCATTCGTCGGCGGCCGTCCGGTGATGAAGGCACAGATCATCACGCGCATCGACGACAAGCAGTATCGTGTCGCCGACGTGTTCGAAACGTACATCAACCACCTCGTCAACGCGATCGAGCCGTCGCGCTTCAAGTTCTGAGCGGCGGAGCCTCCATGCAGATCCTGACGCCCGCGATGCTCGCGGAATGGCTCGGCGATTCGGCACGCCCCGCGCCGGTCGTGCTCGACGTGCGCGAGCCGTGGGAAATCGCGACCGCGCAGATCGCCGGCAGCGTGTCGATCCCGATGCAGCAGATCCCCGCGCGCAGCGAGGAGCTCGACGACGAAGCGGAAATCGTCTGCGTGTGCCATCACGGGATGCGCAGCGCGCAGGTCGCGATGTTCCTCGAATCGCGCGGCTTCACGAAGCTGTACAACCTGCAAGGCGGGATCGACGCGTGGTCGCGCGACGTCGATCCGTCCGTGCCGCGTTACTGACCTGTCCGGCGGCGCATCATGCGCCGCCCCGCCGGCCGGCCCGCTGCCGCCGGCCGCACTGATCCGCCGAACGGGCACGCATCGCGTGCCCGTTTCTGTTTTCCGCCCCGCTTCGTTCCCGTCCACATGCGCCGCTGACGGGCAAAGGCACCGCGCCCCGGCCGACCGTGCACCATTTGCGCCCACGCGCCTGCACCGCAACGGACCGCACCTGCTGCGCGACGCATCATCCGCACCATCCCGACGCCCGGCAACGCCCCGCACAGGCACGCCCGGCGTGCATCCGTGCGACTGGCACATGCCTTGCGTTACAGGAAGGCCGGCGCCGCCACGGCGCACGCACAACCAACACGACAAGGGGATACCGATGAAACGTCGCAGTCTGTTGAAGTTCGGTTCGATGGCCGGCGCGCTCGCGCTGGCGGGCAAGAGCCCGTTCGCGCACGCGGCCGATGCCGGCACCGGTCCGATCAAGGTCGGCATCCTGCATTCGCTGTCGGGCACGATGGCGATCTCGGAGACGTCGCTGAAGGACACCGCGCTGATGACGATCGCCGACATCAACAAGAGCGGCGGCGTGATGGGCCGCAAGGTCGAACCGGTGGTGGTCGATCCCGCGTCGAACTGGCCGCTGTTCGCCGAGAAGGCGCGCCAGTTGCTCACGCAGGACAAGGTCGCGTGCGTGTTCGGCTGCTGGACGTCGGTGTCGCGCAAGTCCGTGCTGCCGGTGTTCGAGGAACTGAACGGGCTGCTCTACTATCCGGTGCAGTATGAAGGCGAGGAAATGTCGCGCAACGTGTTCTACACGGGCGCCGCGCCGAACCAGCAGGCGATTCCGGCCGTCGAGTACCTGATGAGCGCGGAGGGCGGCGGTGCGAAACGCTTCTTCCTGCTCGGCACCGACTATGTGTATCCGCGCACGACCAACAAGATCCTGCGCGCATTCCTGAAATCGAAAGGCGTGAAGGACGCCGATATTCAGGAGGTCTACACGCCGTTCGGCCACAGCGACTACCAGACCATCGTCGCGAACATCAAGAACTTCTCGCAGGGCGGCAAGACGACCGTGATCTCGACGATCAACGGCGACTCGAACGTGCCGTTCTACAAGGAACTCGGCAACCAGGGCATCAAGGCGACCGACGTGCCGGTCGTCGCGTTCTCGGTCGGCGAGGAAGAGCTGCGCGGGATCGACACGAAACCGCTCGTCGGCCATCTCGCCGCATGGAACTACTTCATGTCGGTCAAGAACCCGACCAACACGAAATTCAAGGACCAGTTCGCCGCCTGGGTGAAGGCGAACAACCTGCCGGGCGGCGCGAAGCGCGTGACCAACGACCCGATGGAGGCGACCTACGTCGGCATCCACATGTGGAAGCAGGCGGTCGAGAAGGCGAAGAGCACCGACGTCGACAAGGTGCGCGTCGCGATGATCGGCCAGACGGTTGCCGCGCCGTCGGGCTTCACGCTCACGATGGACGGCAACCATCACCTGCACAAGCCGGTGATGATCGGCGAGATCCGCGGCGACGGGCAGTTCAACGTCGTGTGGAAGACGAAGACGGCGGTGCGCGCGCAACCGTGGAGCCCGTTCATCGCCGGCAACCAGGGCAAGCCCGACGTCGTCAGCTCGATCCCGGCGTTCCTGCGCCGGCAGCGCACGGCGCTGGCCTGACGCGATGCAGGGGCACGCACACCGACGCGTTGCCCCGCTCGCACGCATGCACCGATGCGCCGGCCGGCCCATCGGTGCGTGAATCCGCCTCCCTACGCCGACAGGATCTCCCGATGCCTACACGCTTTCGCCGAGCCGCCGTCGCGATCGTCGCTTGCGCCGCCCTCGCGGGCATGCTGCCGCGCGCCGCGTTCGCGCTGACGGCGGCCGATACCGCCGCGCTCGCCGGCGACGACTTCGACGCGAAGACGGCCGCGATCGAACGCCTCGCCGCCGACACGGATCCGCGCGCGATTACGGTACTCAACGCACTGTCGAGCGGCGACGCGCTCGCGACCGGCGACGGCCGCCTGCTGATCCAGACCGGCGACACCGCGCACGATGCGCTCACGCAGGCCGCGACGCCGGCCGGCGATGCACAGCCCGTGATGCTGAACAACCTGCTGCGCACGAAGATCGCGGGCGCGCTGTCGGGCCTCGCGCTCGCATCGCCCGACGTCGCCGCGCGACGCGACGCGATCGATGCGCTGCTGAAATCGCCCGATCCGGCGCTCAAGCCGATGATCGACCGTGCCCGCGCGAAGGAAACCGACCCCGCACTGAAGCGCCGCCTCGACGCGCTGTGGGCGATCTCCGCGCTGCACGACGCCGATCCGGCGAAGCGCCTCGAAGCCGTGCAGGTGGTGGCCGCGCGCCGCGATCTCGACATGATCGAACAGCTCCGCCCGCTCGTCGCGAAGAATGCCGACGGCAGCTACACGGAACCCGACGCCCGCGTGCGCGACGCCGCGCAGCAAGGGCTCGACGCATTGCACTCGCTGCAGCGCCGCGGCGAGATCGTCGGCACGCTGTTCGCGGGCCTGTCGCTCGGCAGCGTGCTGCTGCTCGCCGCGCTCGGCCTCGCGATCACGTACGGGCTGATCGGCGTGATCAACATGGCGCACGGCGAGTTCCTGATGATCGGTGCGTACGCAACCTATGTCGTGCAGACGCTGGTCCAGCGCTACGCGCCCGGCGCGTTCGACTGGTATCCGCTCGTCGCCGTGCCCGCGTCGTTCGTCGCGGCCGCGCTCGTCGGCATCGTGCTGGAGCGGCTCGTGCTGCGGCACCTGTACGGCCGCCCGCTCGAAACGCTGCTCGCGACGTTCGGCGTGAGCCTGATCCTGATCCAGGCGACGCGCATGCTGTTCGGCGCGCAGAACGTGCAGGTCGTGAATCCATCGTGGATGAGCGGCGGCGTGACGGTGATGCAGAACCTGATCCTGCCGTACAACCGCCTCGCGATCCTCGCATTCGCGCTCGCGGTGGTATTCGTCGCGTGGGCCGTGCTGACGAAGACGCGGCTCGGCCTGTTCGTGCGCGCGGTCACGCAGAACCGCCGGATGGCCGCGTGCGTCGGCGTGAAGACCGCACGCGTCGACGCCTATGCGTTCGCCTTCGGTGCGGGCATCGCGGGCCTCGGCGGCTGCGCGCTGTCGCAGATCGGCAACGTGGGCCCCGACCTCGGCCAGAACTACATCATCGATTCGTTCATGGCCGTCGTGCTCGGCGGCGTCGGGCAGATCGCCGGCACCGTGCTCGGCGGCTTCGGGCTCGGCCTCGCGAGCAAGGCGATCGAGCCGTTCTGGGGCGCCGTGCTCGCGAAGATCGCGGTGCTCGTGATGATCGTGCTGTTCATCCAGAAACGCCCGCAGGGCATGTTCGCCCCGAAGGGCCGCAGCGCGGAGGCTTGACGTGACTTCAATCAGCGATTCGCTGTCGAACCCGGTCGCCGGCGCACCGACGCCCGCCGCCGCCGGACGGGCGGCCGACGGCTTCGCGCTCGGCCTGCCGCCGCGCCCCGCGCTCTTGTCGCGCCGCGCATGGCTCGCGCTCGTCGCGCTGTGCGTCGCGATCGGCATCGGCGTGCCGCTCGCCGCGCTCGTCGCGCCCGAAGCGAGCGCGTTCCATCTGTCCGCGTACGCGATGACGCTCGCCGGCAAGCTGATGTGCTATGCGATCGCCGCGCTCGCGCTCGATCTCGTGTGGGGTTACTGCGGCATCCTGAGCCTCGGCCACGGGCTGTTCTTCGCGCTCGGCGGCTATGCGATCGGCATGTACCTGATGCGCGAGATCGGTCGCGACGGCAAGTACGGCAGCGACCTGCCGGACTTCATGGTGTTTCTCGACTGGCACCAGTTGCCGTGGTACTGGAGCGGCACGCAGCATCTCGCGTGGGCGCTCGCGCTCGTGGTGCTCGTGCCGGCCGTGCTCGCCTGGGTGTTCGGCTTCTTCACGTTCCGCTCGCGCGTGAAGGGCGTGTACCTGTCGATCATCACGCAGGCGCTGACGTTCGCCGCGATGCTGCTGTTCTATCGCAACGAGACGGGCTTCGGCGGCAACAACGGCTTCACCGACTTCAAGCGCATCGCGGGCTTCGCGATCACGTCGCCCGGCACGCGCACGGTGCTGTTGCTGCTGACGTTCGCGACGCTGGTGCTGGCGTTCATCGCCGCGCGCGCGATCGTCACGAGCAAGCTCGGGCGCGTCGTCACGGCCGTGCGCGACGGCGAGACGCGGCTGATGTTCCTCGGCTACAGCCCGCTCGCGTACAAACTGTTCGTGTGGACCGTGTCGGCCGTGCTGTGCGGGATCGCCGGCGCGCTGTACGTACCGCAGGTCGGCATCATCAACCCCGGCGAGATGTCGCCCGGCAACTCGATCGAGATGGCGATCTGGGTCGCGGTGGGCGGGCGCGGCACGCTGATCGGGCCGATCGTCGGCGCATTCGCGGTGAACGGCGCGAAGAGCCTGTTTACCGCGTACTTCGCCGAATACTGGCTGTTCTTCCTCGGCCTAATCTTCGTGCTCGTGCCGCTGCTGCTGCCGCGCGGCATCATGGGCCTCGTCGAAACCTTGCTCGCGAAGGGGAAACGCGCATGAACGGAACAGCCCTGTACCAGTTCACGCCGCCGCCCGAGGACGAATTGCTCGCCGTCAGCGGCGCCGCGTCGATGGGCCGCGTCGTGCCGCAAGGCATCGACACGTCGCACGGCACGATCCTTTATCTCGAGGATATCGAGGTGAGCTTCGACGGCTTTCGCGCGCTGAAGAAGCTGTCACTCGCGATCGACGCGGGCGAGCTGCGCTGCGTGATCGGCCCGAACGGCGCGGGCAAGACGACGATGATGGATGTCGTCACCGGCAAGACGCGCCCCGATGCCGGCAGCGTGTTTCTCGGCCAGACGCTCGACCTTTCGCGGATGAGCGAGCCCGAGATCGCGCGCGCGGGCATCGGCCGCAAGTTCCAGAAGCCGACCGTGTTCGAACAGCATCCGGTGTGGGAAAACCTCGAGCTCGCGATGCAGACCGACAAGGGCTGGCTCGCCTCGCTGCGCGCGCGGCTCGACCGCTCGGCGCAAGCCAGGATCGAGGAGACGCTCGCGCTGATCGGCCTCGAAAGTCACGCCTACCGCGCGGCCGGCGAGCTGTCGCACGGCCAGAAGCAGCGGCTCGAGATCGGCATGCTGCTGATGCAGCGCCCTGCCCTGCTGCTGCTCGACGAGCCGGCGGCCGGGATGACCGACCACGAGACGATGGAGCTCGCCGAGCTGCTGAACACGCTGCGCGGCACCTGCTCGATGATGGTCGTCGAGCACGACATGGAATTCGTCGCGGCGCTCGCGGGCGACACGGGCCGCGTGACGGTGATGGCCGAAGGCGCGGTGCTCGCGCAAGGCACGCTCGACCAGGTCAAGCGCGACGACGCCGTGATCGAGTCATACCTCGGACGATGATGCGATGCTGAAGATCGAAGCACTGAACCAGTACTACGGCGGCAGCCATATCCTGCGCGACGTGAACCTCGCCGCCGACGACGGCAAGCTCACCGTGCTGCTCGGCCGCAACGGCGTCGGCAAGAGCACGCTGCTGCGCTGCCTGATGGGCGTCGTCGCCGCGAAGAGCGGCAGCGTGTCGTGGCGCGGCACGGCGCTCGGCGCGCTGCCGCCGTATGCGCGCGTCGCGGCCGGGCTCGCGTACGTGCCGCAGGGCCGCGACATCTTTCCGCGGCTCACCGTCGAGGAAAACCTGCTCGTCGGCGCGGCCAGCCGCAAGGCGCCGTCGAAAGTGCCGGACCGCATCTACGACCTGTTCCCCGTGCTGAAGGACATGCGCGCGCGGCGCGGCGGCGACCTGTCGGGCGGCCAGCAGCAGCAGCTCGCGATCGGCCGCGCGCTGATGAGCGAGCCGCAGCTGCTGATCCTCGACGAGCCGACCGAAGGCATCCAGCCGTCGATCATCCAGGACATCGGCCGCACGCTGCGCCAGCTCGTCGACGAATCGAGGATGACGGTGCTGCTCGTCGAACAGTATTACGATTTCGCGCAATCGATCGCGGACCGCTACTGGGTGATGAGCCGCGGCGAGATCGTCGCGGGCGGCGATGCGCGCGACATGGCGGCGAACGGCGTGCGCGAACTGATCGCGGTGTGATGCGCGGCACGGCGTAGGCACCGCGGCAGGCACGGCGTAGGCACCGCGGCGAGAACGGCTGGCTGGCCGGGCCGCGGCACGCGGCGCTTCCACCGAACGCGGCAACTGCATTATTGTTCCGGTAGCATCCACGTTCCTCGCGCCCGTTTCCTTCGTTTCCCGTTCCCGTTTGCCGCCGATGTCCGCCTCCGATTCGCACGCCCCGCTGTCCCGCCCCGCCGTCGCCAAGTCGTGGCGCGGCCGCCTCGAACTCGGTTTCGAGCGGCACGGTGCGCGCACGACGCTCGCGCACCGGTTGCACGACGGCCCGCTGCGCGTGCAGCGGCCGCTGTACCCGGAAGGCGACGCGATCTGCCACGCGGTGATCGTCCACCCGCCGGGCGGCGTCGCGGGCGGCGACCGGCTCGACATCGACATCGCGCTCGGCGACGGCACGCACGCGGTGCTGACGACGCCGGGCGCGACCAAGTGGTACAAGTCGAACGGCCTCGACGCGACGCAGCGCATCGGCATCACGGTCGGCCGGGACGCGAAGCTCGACTGGCTGCCCCAGAACAACCTGTTCTTCGACGCGGCGCACGCAGCGCTCGATTTCACGGTGACGCTCGGCGCGGGTGCCAGTGCGATCGGCTGGGACGCGACACAGCTCGGCCGGCAGGCGGCCGGCGAAACCTGGGCGGCGGGACGCATCGCATCGACCTCGGCGCTCGTCGATGCCGACGGCCGGCCGCTTTGGACCGAACGCGCGCTGCTCGACGCGCACGATCCGCTGCGCGGCGCGCTGCAGGGCCTCGCCGGCTTTCCCGCATACGGCACGCTGTGGGCGGTCGGCGCCGCATGCGACGCCGCGCTGGCCGAATCGCTCGCCGCCCGGATGCCGTTCGACGACACGCTGCGTGCGGGCGCCACCTGCGTGACGCCCGGGGTCGTGCTCGTGCGCGCGCTGTCGACCTCGATGGAAGCGCTGCAGCGCCACTTCACCGACTGCTGGCTGCACTTGCGGCCGATCGTGCACGGCGTCGACGCACGGCCGCTGCGCCTCTGGCAAACCTGAGCGCGTCCGCGCCGCGCACCGTTTCGGCGCAAGGCCGCCTCGGACACTGCACGTTCGTCATGCACGACGCACCACGAACGCGCATCGCGCACCATGCGACAGGCATGGCACGCGCCTTGCTCCTTACATAGTCGATACACGACGCACGCAAAACAGCGCGGTGCTACGATGACTCGCGCGTCCGCCTGGTCGCATGTACACCGATAAAAATTACGTTTTCCCGAACGTTTGCCTTCATGAAACTGACTCCCCGCGAGAAGGACAAGCTGCTGATCTTCACGGCAGCGCTGCTGGCCGAGCGCCGTCGCGCGCGCGGCCTGAAGCTCAACTATCCGGAGGCGGTCGCCTTCATCACCGCCGCGCTGATGGAAGCCGCACGCGACGGCAAGACGGTGGCCGAAGTGATGCATTACGGCACGACGCTGCTCACGCGCGACGACGTGATGGACGGCGTGCCGGAGATGATTCCCGACATCCAGGTCGAGGCGACCTTCCCCGACGGCACGAAGCTCGTGACCGTCCATCATCCGATTCCGTGAGGCCCCGCATGATCCCCGGCGAAATCCTCACCGACGACGGCGAACACGAACTGAACGCGGGCCGCGCGACGCTGACGCTCGTCGTCGCGAACACCGGCGACCGCCCGGTGCAGGTCGGCTCGCATTACCACTTCTTCGAAGTCAACGACGCATTGTCGTTCGACCGCGCGGCCGCGCGCGGCTTCCGGCTCAACATCGCGGCCGGCACGGCCGTGCGCTTCGAGCCGGGCCAGACGCGCACCGTCGAGCTCGTCGCGCTCGCGGGCGCGCGCGCCGTCTACGGTTTTCAAGGCAAGGTGATGGGGCCGCTGTAAGCCGCGCCCCGCTCTTCAGGAACAGCAACATGACACTACGCTTGAGCCGCCGCGCGTACGCGGAAATGTTCGGGCCGACGACGGGCGACCGCGTCCGGCTCGCCGACACCGAACTGCTGATCGAGATCGAACGCGACTTCACGACCTACGGCGAGGAAGTGAAGTTCGGTGGCGGGAAGGTGATCCGCGACGGGATGGGCCAGTCGCAGCGCGTGGCCGCCGACGTGCCCGACACGGTCATCACGAACGCGGTGATCCTCGATCACTGGGGCATCGTGAAGGCCGACATCGCGATCAAGCACGGCCGCATCGCCGCGATCGGCAAGGCCGGCAACCCCGACATTCAGCCAGGCGTGACGATCGCGATCGGCGCGGCGACCGAAGTGATCGCCGGCGAAGGGCTGATCGTGACGGCCGGCGGCATCGACACGCACATCCACTTCATCAGCCCGCAGCAGATCGACGAGGCGCTCGCATCGGGCGTCACGACGATGCTCGGCGGCGGCACCGGGCCGGCCACCGGCACCAACGCGACGACCTGCACGCCGGGCCCGTGGCACATGGAGCGGATGCTGCAGGCCGCCGACGGCTGGCCGATCAACCTCGGCTTCCTCGGCAAGGGCAATGCCAGCCTGCCGGAGCCGCTCGTCGAGCAGATCGCGGCCGGCGCGATCGGGCTCAAGCTGCACGAGGACTGGGGCACGACGCCCGCCGCGATCGACAACTGCCTGTCGGTCGCCGACGACACCGACACGCAGGTTGCGATCCATACCGATACGCTGAACGAAGGCGGCTTCGTCGAATCGACGGTCGCCGCGTTCAAGGGCCGCACGATCCACACGTACCACACCGAAGGCGCGGGCGGCGGCCACGCGCCCGACATCCTGAAGGTGTGCGGCGAGTCGAACGTGCTGCCGTCGTCGACCAACCCGACGCGCCCGTACACGATCAACACGCTCGACGAACATCTCGACATGCTGATGGTGTGCCATCACCTCGATCCGTCGATCGCCGAGGATCTCGCGTTCGCCGAATCGCGGATCCGCCGCGAGACGATCGCGGCCGAGGACATCCTGCACGATCTCGGCGCGCTGTCGATGCTGTCGTCCGATTCGCAGGCGATGGGCCGCGTCGGCGAGGTGATCATCCGCACGTGGCAGACCGCGCACAAGATGAAGGTGCAGCGCGGCGCGCTGCCGGAAGACGGCGCGCGCAACGACAACTTCCGCGCGAAGCGCTACGTCGCGAAGTACACGATCAACCCGGCGCTCACGCACGGCATCGCGCACGAAGTCGGCTCGATCGAGCCCGGCAAGTGGGCCGACCTCGTGCTGTGGGAACCGGCGTTCTTCGGGATCAAGCCGTCGATGATCCTGAAAGGCGGGATGATCGCGATGGCGCAGATGGGCGACCCGAACGCGTCGATCCCGACGCCGCAGCCGGTCCACTACCGCGAGATGTTCGCGACGCGCGGCGGGGCGCTCGCGCGCACGTCGCTGACCTTCGTGTCGCAGATGGCGGCCGACGCGGGCATCGCGGAACGCTACGGCCTCGCGAAGCGGATCGTACCCGTGCGCAACTGCCGCAACGTGACGAAGGCCGACATGATCCACAACGCGTGGCGCCCGTCGATCAGCGTCGATCCCGAAACCTACGACGTGATCGCCGACGGCCAGTTGCTGACCTGCGAGCCGGCAACGGTGCTGCCGATGGCCCAACGCTATTTCCTGTTCTGATTGCCGGTTTTCCGTTTCATGCGCACCCTCGACAAACGCATTGCCCCGAACGTGAAACTCGCCGCGTCGCTCGTCGCGCGCGCGCCGACGCTCACGCTCGCCTATGACGCCCGCTGCAAAAGCCGCCTCGCGGCGACGCTCGACACCGGCGAGGACGTCGCGGTCCTGCTGCCGCGCGGCACGGTGCTGCGCGACGGCGACGTGCTCGTCGCCGACGACGGCGCGCTCGTGCGCATCGCAGCGGCCCCCGAGACCGTGCTGCTCGTGCGCGCGGCCGATCCGCTCACGCTGATGCGCGCCGCGTATCACCTCGGCAACCGCCACACGCCGGTCGAGATCGGCGACGGCTACCTGAAGCTCGAAGCCGACCCGGTGCTCGCCGACATGCTGCGCCGGCTCGGCACGCAGGTCGAGGAGACGCAGGTGCCGTTCCAGCCGGAAGCCGGCGCGTACGGCGGCGGCCACAAGCACGGGCACGACGCGACGTTCGCCGAGGATTACGCGCTCGCGCAGCAGGTATTCGGCGAACATCACGGGCACTCGCACGATCACGATCACGATCACGATCATCAGCATGGTTCCGGATGCACGCACGGCCACGGCCATGACCACCACTGAACTCGTCGCGCTGCTGCACCTCGCGTCGCCGGCGCTGCCGATCGGCGCGTACAGCTATTCGCAGGGCCTCGAAGCGGCACTCGACGCAAACCTGATCCGCGACGCCGATTCCGCGCGCGACTGGATCGCCAGCGGCCTGACCGACGTGCTCGCGCACGGCGAGTTGCCGTTCCTCGCGCACCAGCTCGCGCGCTGGCAGGCGCACGACACGCGCGCGCTCGCCGCCGAAAACGCGTGGTTCGTCGCGAGCCGCGAATCGGCGGAACTGCGCCGCGAAACCGAACAGATGGGCTGGTCGCTCGCGCAGCTGTGCGCATCGCTCGAATGGGGCGATGCCGCGCGCCGCGCGACGCTCGCGTCGCTGTCGCCGGTCGCGCTGCCGACCGCGTTCGCCTACGCAGCCGCCACGCACCACGCCAGCGCCGACGCGACGCTCGCCGCATACGCATTCGGCTGGGTCGAGAACCAGACGTCCGCCGCGCTGAAGGCCGTGCCGCTCGGCCAGCTCGCCGGACAACGCATCATCGTCGCGCTGCGCGGCGCGATCGACGCGGCCGTGCGCCGGGCGCTCGCGACGCCGCCCGACGCCATCAACACGTTCGCGCCGCAGCTCGGCATCCTGTCCGCGCGGCACGAGACCCAGTACTCGCGGTTGTTCCGCTCCTGAACCCCCTCGCCAGACCATGAACGCACCTGCTCCCTCCTCCGCCCGCCGCACGAAGAAACTGCCGCCGCTGCGCGTCGGCATCGGCGGCCCCGTCGGCTCCGGCAAGACCACGCTGCTCGAAATGCTGTGCAAGGCGATGCGCGAGCGCTACGACCTCGTCGCGATCACCAACGACATCTACACGAAGGAAGACCAGCGGCTGCTGACGGTGGCCGGCGCACTGCCCGAGGAGCGCATCATGGGCGTCGAGACGGGCGGCTGCCCGCATACGGCGATCCGCGAAGATGCGTCGATCAACCTCGAGGCCGTCGACCGGATGCTGGCGCGCTTTCCCGACGCCGACATCGTGTTCATCGAATCGGGCGGCGACAACCTCGCGGCGACCTTCAGCCCCGAACTGTCCGACCTGACGATCTACGTGATCGACGTCGCGGGCGGCGAGAAGATTCCGCGCAAGGGCGGCCCCGGCATCACGAAGTCCGACCTGCTCGTGATCAACAAGACCGACCTCGCGCCGCTGGTCGGCGCGAACCTCGATGTGATGGCGTCCGACACGCGGAAGATGCGCGGCGAACGGCCTTATGTGATGACGAACCTGAAGGCGCTCGAAGGCGTCGCGGACGTGATCGCGTTCATCGAGAAGAAGGGTTTGCTGACGGTCTGAGCAGCGTGGCGGCGACACTCGACGCCGCCACGCGCACCGGGGCGGCCTTGCGCCGCCCTTCGTCGATTCGTCCCACTCGTTCTATTCGTCGTCCGACGTGCCCGGCGCGTCCTGCGGCGTGCGCGCGCCGCGCTCGGCGGGCGGCAGCAGCGCCGCGAGCACGTCGACCGTACGCGCCGTCGCGCCGCGGTGACGCGACGCGAAAGCCGCGCCGGCCGCGCCCATCGCGACGCGCCGCGCCTTGTCGGCGAACAGCGCATCGAGCACGTGCGCGAGATCGAGCGGATCCGCGACCTGCATCGCCGCACCGGCCGCGACCGCGTCGGCGGTCGCCTGCGTGAAGTTGAACACGTGCGGCCCGATCAGCACCGGCACGCCCACCGCGCACGCTTCGATCAGGTTCTGGCCGCCGAGCGGCAGCAGGCTGCCGCCGATGAACGCGATATCGGCGGCCGCGTAATACGCGCCGAGTTCGCCCATCGAATCGCCGAGCAGGACCGTCACGTCGCCCGGCAGCGGTTCGGCAGCCGGCCGGCCGGCCGCGAGCGCGGCCGCGTCCGCCGCCCAGACGGAACGCCGTACACATTTGAGCCCGCTGCGCGCGACGAGCGCCTCGACCTCGGCGAAACGCTGCGGATGACGCGGCACGAGCACCAGCAGCGCGTCGGGCGTACGCATTTCCGCGAACGCCTGCAGCACCAGCGCCTCTTCGTTCTCGCGCGTGCTCGCGGCGACCCACACGGGCCGCGCGCCGATCGCATCGCGCCACGCATGGCCGCGTGCCGCCAGTTCCGGCGGCGTCGTCATGTCGAACTTCAGGTTGCCGAGCACCGTCACGTTGCGCGCGCCGAGCGACGTCAGCCGCTCCGCGTCGGCCGGACTCTGCGCGAGCACGCGCGAGAAGCCGCCGAACACATCGCGCGTCGCCGCGCCGAACTTCGCCGCGCGCCGGAACGAACGCGCGGACATCCGCGCATTGGTCAGCACGAGCGGCACGTCCGCGCGGCGGCACTCGTCGATCAGCGTCGGCCACACCTCGGTTTCCATCACGAGGCCGAGCGTCGGCCGCCACGCGCGCAGGAAGCGCCGCACCGCGCCCGGCATGTCGTACGGCAGGTAGCAGCGCAGCACGCGATCGCCGAAGATCTGTTCGCCGGTCGCGCGGCCGCTCGGCGTCATGTGCGTGAGCAGGATGCGCGCATCGGGGCGCGCATGCATCAGCGCGTCGATCAACGGCTGCGCGGCACGCGTCTCGCCGACCGACACCGCATGTACCCAGATCAGCGGCGCGCGGTCGTCGCGCAAGCGGCCCGCAACGTGACCGAAGCGTTCGCCGATATGCTCGCGATAACCGCGCTCCTTGCGCGAGCGCACGTAGAGCCGGATGACCGCGGCCGGCGCGACGAGCCACCACAGCGCGCGATAGATCACCCTCAGCATGCGGCGGCCCTCGTGTTGCGTCGAAGCAGGTGCGCGCTCAAACCAGCGCCCTGCCCGTCAGGCGTTCGAGAATGCCGAGCGGCGCGCATTCGCGGCGGACCATCGCGTCGACCGGCAGGAAGAACGTCTGTTCGAGCATGAACTGGCCGGACATCACAGCGTGCGAAGTCTGATCGGAGAAACATATCCACACGCAACCCGGCGGAAACGGCATCGTCTCCTGCGGGCTCGTCTTCTGGTAGTCGAGATCGGCCTTCATGCTGTCGTGCAGGTTCAGCATCAGGTGGTCGTATGCGCTGCGCGGCGACTTCGTCACGTGCAGCAGGTTCAGCAGCCACGCGGCGCCCGGCAGTTGCGGCCTGATCGACGGCAGGAAGCGCTTCGCGACGTCCTCGAACGGCTCGCCGACGCGCCAGACGCGCGGCACGCCGGCCGGGTTCACGTTCGTGAACACGCGCAGGATGCGCTCGCCGTAGTTCGGCCGCGACGGGAACGCGTCGACGTGCAGCCGGCTGTCGTCCTTGCGCCACGACGTCTGGCGCGTCTCGACCTGCATCAGCCGCAGGCTGGTCGGCGCGACGCGCAGCTTGCCGCGGTATTCCGGAAAGAGGCCGTCGACGAGCGTGCCGGCCTGCTGCTGGAAGCGCGCGACGAGCGCGCGCACGGCCGACTGCGTGACGCTGTCGCCGAGCACGCCGGCGAGCGTGCCGCCGTTCGGCGCGAGGCTGATGTTCTTGCGTTTCGGATCGGCGAGCGCCGGATCGAGCAGCGCTTCCTCGCCGCCTTCGATCGCGAAGCGCAGGTGCGGGAAATACAGCACCTTGCCTTCCTCGACCGCGGCCAGCAGCTGCTCGCGCGGCGCCGACAGGTTGTGCCCGCTCCAGTCGGCGGACGGGACTTCGATGATCTGGGATTCGCTCATGATCGGTTCGCGTGTGGGACAGCGTTACAGGAGACCGAAGCCCGCGAGCGCCGACTTCACCTGCGCGATCGACGGGGGCTGCCCCGCCGTGCCGAGATTGACGACGTTCGGCGACCAGTAGCCGCCGGTCCGCCAGGCCGTCGCGAAATTGTACAGTTCGACCGTCGGACGCTTCAGCGCGGCCGCGATGTGAACCAGACCTGTATCAACCCCGACGGTCGCGGCCGCGCCGTCGATCAGACCAACCACGGCCGGCAGCGACAGTTTCGGCGGCACGATCGCAGCATCGCCGAATTCCTTCGCGAGCCGCTCGCTGGTCGCGCGTTCCGCGTCGTTGCCCCACGGCAGCACGAGCGACGCGCCGCGCCGCACGAGCGCCTGGCCGAGTTCGATCCACGCGGCGTCCGGCCACTGCTTGTCGGCACGCGACGTCGCATGGACGAACACCACGTACGGCACCGGCAGGTTCAGGCCGAGCGCGGCCACCGCGAGCGCAGCCGCGCGCGTGTCGAGGCCGAAGTCGACCGGATCGGCCGGCGTCGGCGCGGGGTCGTTCAGCGCCGCCGCGACGAGTTGCCGCGACCGCTCGACGACGTGCGTCCGTGGCGCGATCGGCACGCGCTTCGCATAGAAGAAGCGCACCGGCCATTCGTAGCCGGCGCCATCGGTGCGGTTGCCGAGCCCGACCAGCGGGCCGCGCGCCCAGCTCGCGACCCAGGCCGTCTTGATGAGGCCCTGGCAGTCGATCACGAGATCGTACTGCTCGGCCGCGAGACGCTTGCGGAATGCGCGGATCTCGCGCCACGTGGCGCCCGAGAACGGATTCTTGCGCCAGCGGCGCAGCGAGAACGGCAGCACGTTGCGCACGCCGTCGACGAGCCGCACGAGGTCGACGAAGCTTTCCTCGACGAGCCAGTCGATCTGCGCGTCGGGGTGGCGGCGCCGGATATCGGCGATCACCGGCATGTTGTGCACGACGTCGCCCAGCGACGACACGCGCACGATCAGGATCTTTTGCACGCTGAAAAAACGCCGGCTGGCAGCCGGCGACAGGCATAAAGGGGGGATTTTATCTCGCCCGGCGGGGCGGACAGACAAAAAGCGGCGCACGCCCGTGACGTGCGCCGCTTTTCGGGAGAATCGCGGCCGACGAAGCTGCCGCGGCACCGCGGGCGGCCCGCAGGCCGCCGGCGCTCAGAACGGCAGCTTGACGTCCGGCTTCGCGGCCGTCAGCACACGGCGGAAGTCTTCCTGGATCCGCTTGAGCCCTTCCTGCGTCTCGGCTTCGAAGCGCATCACGACGACCGGCGTCGTGTTCGACGAACGCGCGAGACCGAAGCCGTCCGGGTACTCGACGCGCAGGCCGTCGATCGTCACGACTTCCTCGGCACCGTTGAACTTCGCCTCTTTCTGCAGCTTGTCGATCAGGCTGAAGTTCTCGCCTTCGTCGAGCCAGAGCTGCAGTTCGGGCGTGCTCATCGCGTCCGGCAGCGCATTGAGCAGCGCGCTCGGGTCGGCCGTCTTCGCGACGATCTCGAGCAGGCGCGCGCCCGTGTAGAGACCGTCGTCGAAGCCGTACCAGCGATCCTTGAAGAACACGTGGCCGCTCATTTCGCCTGCGAGCGGCGCCCCCGTCTCGCGCAGCTTCGCCTTCACGAGCGAGTGGCCCGTCTTCCACATCAGCGGCTCGCCGCCCTTCGACTTGATCCACTGCGCGAGGTGGCGCGTGCACTTCACGTCGTAGATGATCTGCGCGCCCGGGTTGCGCGACAGCACTTCTTCCGCGAACAGCATCAGCTGGCGGTCCGGATAGATGATCTGGCCGTCCTTCGTGACGACGCCCAGGCGGTCGCCGTCGCCGTCGAACGCGAAGCCGAGTTCGGCATCGGTGTCCTTCAGCGCCTGGATCACGTCCTGCAGGTTTTCCGGGTGCGCGGGATCGGGGTGGTGGTTCGGGAACGTGCCGTCGATGTCGGTGAAGCGTTCGACGAGTTCGCAGCCGAGCGCCTTGAACAGGCGCGTCGCGAGCGGGCCCGCGACGCCGTTGCCGGCGTCGACGACCAGCTTCAGCGGCCGCGCGAGCTTCACGTCGCCGACGATGCGCGCGATGTACTGATCGGCGACGTCGACTTCCTCATACGTGCCGCTGCCCGTCTCGAAGCGCTCGTCGACGATGCGGCGGTACAGCGCCTGGATCTGCTCGCCGTAGATCGCGGCGCCGCGCAGCACCATCTTGAAACCGTTGTAGTCGGGCGGGTTGTGGCTGCCCGTGACGACGATGCACGAATCGACGCGGCGCTCGCCGCCCTTCAGCGCCAGCGGCACGTTTGCCGCGAAATAGCCGACCGGCGTCGGCACCATGCCGACGTCGACGACATCGACACCGGCCGCACGCAGGCCATCGGCGAGCGCGCCGACGAGCTCCGGCCCGGACAGGCGGCCGTCGCGCGCGACGACGACCGCGTCGCCGCCCTGCGCACGCACTTCGCTGCCGAATGCGCGGCCGATCCCGCGCGCCGTATCGACGTCGAGTGTCTTGCCGACCACGCCACGGATGTCATATGCCTTAAAGATGGATTGGGAGATCATCGATTCTCTTCTCTCTCAGTTGCGTGCATGGAAAATTGTCTGGCTTGGCTGGCCGCCTCTCGCCGGTGCCGCGCATGATACATGCGGCCCCGCAAAACAAGGAACGGAACGGCTGGAGCGGTCGCGATCCCACTTATAATCGCGGGTTTCGATGACGCGCATACCGCCCATTTTAATGCCTAGCCGTCCCGCCGCCGCCAATCCGCAGCCTTCGGGCGCCCTGCCGGCCGCCCCGCACGCGCGCCGCCGCGCCGCATGCTGACGCGCTTCGGCAACCCGGACGTCGCGAAAGCCGTCGCGAACCTCGTCTGGCTGGGGCTCGAACGGCTCACGCAGATCGGCGTCGCGATCGCGATCAGCGGCCTGCTGGCCCGTTATTTCGGGCCAGATGTGTTCGGCAAATGGCAGTATGCGAATACGCTTCTCCTGGTACTCGCGCCGCTCACCTGGGTGTGCGGCGCGGAAATCCTCGTCCCGACCATCGTCCAGCGCCCGCCCGCCCAGCTCGGCGCGGTGCTCGGCAGCGCGTTCGCGCTGCGCATCGCCGTCTCGGTCGCCGCGCTCGCCGCGACCTGGATCGCGATCGCCGCGGGCGCGTTCGACCCGCTGGTCGGTGCGATGCTCACGGGTCTCGCCGTCACGATGGTGTTCCGCGAACCGTTCGTCGGCGTGATCAACGCGTGGCTGCAAAGCATGACCTACAGCAAGCCGCAGCTCGTCACCAGCATGGTCACGGCGCTCGCGAAGGCGCTGCTCGTGTGGCTGCTGGTCCGCGCGGCCGCCGGCCCCGCCCGCTTCGCGTGGCTGTGGGCGCTCGAGGCCGCCGCGATCGGCTTCACGCTGCTGCTGTACTACCGGCATCGTAACGGCGGCGCGCTCGGCTGGACGTTCGATAAACCGCTGTTCAGGCACTTTGCGACGGCCGGCACCGTGTTCTGGCTCGGCCTGATCTGCATGTACCTGTTCCTGAAACTCGACCGCCTGATGCTCGAGCGTCACGTGTCGTTCGCCGATCTTGGCCGCTATTCGGCCGCGCAGCAGCTCAACGAAAACTGGATCACGCTCGCGCTGATGCTCGCGCAGACCATCGCGCCCGCGTTCGTCTACCGCGTGCAGGACGTCGCGCGGCTGCGCCGCAACATCGTCCGCCTGATCGCGATGACGGCCGGCCTGATGACGGCCGGCGCGCTCGTGCTCGACGCGGCCGCCCCGCTGATCGTCGGCAAGGTGTTCGGCCACGGCTACGAGGCATCGGTCGACATCTTCCGCTGGGCCGTCTGGCTGTCCGTGCCGGCCGGCATCGAGGCGATAGGCAATCTTATCGTTCTCAAATATCAAGCAAAATTCGTGTTGCTGTCGAAATGGCTGCTCGCGCTGGCGATCGCCGCGGTCGTCAACCTGTTCGCGATCCCGCGGCTCGGCCTGTACGGCGCGCTCGTCGGGCTGGCGGCCGGCTACCTGGCCGCGGCCGCCGTCAACTTTTATTACATCCGTTTCAAGCTGCGAACATGACGTCCCCTGATTGCCCGCCCCCGCTCGACGACGTGGCCGTGCTGATGCCGGCCTACAACGGGCACGACGACGTCGTCCGGACCCTTGCGTCGTTTCGCGAGGATGCGCCCGTGCACGTGCTGGTCGTCGACGACGGCAGCACGCCGCCGATCGTCGCGCCCGACCTGCCGGGCCTCGCGATCGAGGTGCTGCGCATGCCGCGGAACGGCGGCATCGAGCGCGCGCTCGCGGCCGGCATCGACGCGCTCGCGGCGCGTGGCTTCCGCTATGCGGCCCGCATCGACGCGGGCGACCTGGCCGTGCCGCAGCGCCTCGCGAAGCAGCGCGCCTATCTCGGCGCCCACCCGAACGTCGCCTGCGTCGGCATGTGGACGCAGGTCGTGTCGCGCGCCGGCGAACCGCGTTTCATGCTGACGCCGCCCGCCGATCCGCGCACGCTGCGCCGCACGCGCTTCCTGCGCTCGCCGCTCGTGCATCCTTCGGTGATGCTGCGCATCGACGCCGTGCGGGAAGTGGGCAACTATCGCGAGAAATACCGCGCGGCCGAGGATCTCGATCTTTTTTTACGGTTAATGCAACGCTACGATTGCGCGAACCTGCCGGAACTCGGCCTGTATTACGAACTGAACGAGGGCGGGATCAGTGCGACCAAGCGCCGGCGCCAACTGGTGTCGACGCTCACGCTGCTGCTGAGCCATTTCAACGCGCTGAACCCGTACGACTGGGCCGGCCTCGCCAAGAACCTGCTGCATTTCGTGACGCCGTACCGGACGTTGCAGCGGATCAAGCAGACGCTGTTCGCCGCGCGGCCGTCCGCCTGACGCCGATCCGGCATTTACGACGCTTTATTTTTTTCTTTTTTCATGTCCGCCACTTCCCCGCTGCGCATCGCGCTCGTCTGCAACACGGCCTGGGCGATCTACACGTATCGCCACGGGCTGATCCGTGCGCTCGTCGCGCGCGGCGCCGAGGTCGTCGTGATCGCGCCGCACGACCGCACGGTGCCGTTGCTCGAGCAGATGGGCTGCCGCTACGTGAAGCTCGCGGTCGCGTCGAAAGGCACGAGCCCGCGCGAGGATCTCGGCACGCTCGCGGCGCTGGTGCGCCACTACCGCGCGCTCAAGCCCGATCTCGTGTTCCATTACACGATCAAGCCGAACATCTACGGGTCGGTCGCCGCGTGGCTCGCGCGCGTGCCGTCGATCGCGGTGACGACGGGGCTCGGCTACGTCTTCATCCAGAAAAGCCGCGCGGCGAGCGTCGCGAAGCGCCTGTACCGGTTCGCGTTCCGCTTCCCGCGTGAAGTGTGGTTCCTGAACCGCGACGACCTCGCGACCTTCACCGACGAGCAGTTGCTCGCGCATCCCGAGCGCGCGCGGCTGCTGCACGGCGAAGGCGTCGATCTCGAGCAGTTCGCGCCCGTGCCGCTGCCCGCCGGCGACGCGCCCGTCTTCATCCTGATCGGCCGGCTGCTGTGGGACAAGGGCGTGCGCGAATACGTGGAAGCCGCGCGCATCGTGCGCGGCCGCTTCCCGAACGCGCGCTTCCAACTGCTCGGGCCGCTCGGCGTCGACAATCCGAGCGCAATCGGGCGCGCGGACGTCGACGCATGGGTCGGCGAAGGCATCGTCGAATATCTCGGCGAGGCGCACGATGTCCGCCCGCATATCGCGGCGGCCGACTGCGTCGTGCTGCCGTCGTACCGCGAAGGCGTGCCGCGCACGCTGATGGAAGCATCGGCGATGGGCCGCCCGATCGTCGCGACCGACGTGCCGGGCTGCCGCGACGTCGTCGCCGACGGCGAAACCGGCTTCCTGTGCCGCGTGCGCGACAGCGCAAGCCTCGCGGAGCAACTGCTCCGCATGATCGAACTCGGAACGGCCGGGCGCGACGCGATGGGCGCGCGCGGCCGGCGGAAAGTCACGGCGGAATTCGACGAGCAGCAGGTCGTCGAACGCTACCGGCAGACCATTCGTTCGTTGACCGGCATCACTCTCTGAAGGAGCGCATCAGCAATGACCGCTAAAGGCACCATCCTCGTTACCGGCGGCGCGGGCTATATCGGCTCGCACACGGCCGTCGAGCTGCTCGACAACGGCTACGATGTCGTGATCGTCGACAACCTCGTCAACAGCAAGGCCGAGTCCGTGCGCCGCATCGAGCGGATTACCGGCAAGACGCCCGCGTTCCATCAGGTCGACGTGTGCGACGAAGCCGCGCTCGCGAAGGTGTTCGACGCGCACCCGATCACCGGCACGATCCATTTCGCGGCGCTCAAGGCCGTCGGCGAATCGGTCGCGAAGCCGCTCGAGTACTACCAGAACAACATCGGCGGGTTGCTGGCGGTGCTCAAGGTCATGCGCGAGCGCAACGTCAGGCAGTTCGTGTTCAGCTCGTCCGCGACCGTGTACGGCGTGCCCGAGCGCTCGCCGATCGACGAATCGTTCCCTCTGTCGGCGACGAACCCGTACGGCCAGTCGAAGCTGATCGCCGAGCAGATCCTGCGCGATCTCGAGGTGTCCGATCCTTCGTGGCGCATCGCGACGCTGCGCTACTTCAACCCGGTCGGTGCGCACGCAAGCGGGCTGATCGGCGAGGATCCGGCCGGCATCCCGAACAACCTGATGCCGTATGTCGCGCAAGTCGCGGTCGGCAAGCTGGAAAAGCTGCGCGTGTTCGGCTCCGACTATGCGACGCCGGACGGCACCGGCGTGCGCGACTACATCCACGTCGTCGATCTCGCGAAAGGACACATCGCCGCGCTCGACGCGCTCGCGAAGCGCGACGCGAGCTTTGTCGTGAACCTCGGCACCGGCCAGGGCTACAGCGTGCTGGAAGTCGTGCGTGCGTTCGAGAAGGCGTCGGGCCGCCCGGTGCCGTACGAACTCGTCGCGCGCCGCCCGGGCGACATCGCCGAGTGCTACGCGAATCCGCAGGCCGCGGCCGACATCATCGGCTGGCGCGCGACGCTCGGGATCGAGGACATGTGTGCCGACCACTGGCGATGGCAGGAGGGGAACCCGCGCGGTTTTGTATAATCCGCTGTCCATTTTTCGAGCGATCCCATGCTCAGCTTCGCGTCCGGCTTCATCGTCTCTCTGCTCGTCACGCTGTTCATCGTGCGCTACGCGCACCTTCACGAGAAATTCTCGATCGACAGCGATCTGGCCGGCGTGCAGAAATTCCACGTGCGGCCCGTGCCGCGAGTGGGGGGCATCGGGATCCTCGCCGGGGTCGTCGTGGCCGCGCTGATCCTGTCGCGGCGCTATCCGACGATCGCGGGCAGCATTCTCGGCATCGCGGCCTGCGGGCTGCCGGCGTTCCTGTCCGGCCTCGTCGAGGACCTGACCAAACGCGTGTCGCCGCGCGCGCGGCTGCTCTGCACGATGGGCGCGGCCGCGCTGGCGTTCTGGCTGCTGGGCATCGCGGTCAAGCGCATCAGCGTGCCGCCGCTCGACTTCCTGCTCGGCTACGTGGCCATCTCGGCGTTCATCACGGTGCTCGCGGTCGCGGCGCTCGCGAACGCGATCAACATCATCGACGGCTTCAACGGCCTCGCGTCGATGGTCAGCTTCATGATGTTCGCGTCGCTTGCGTACGTCGCGTTCCACGTCAACGACCCGGTCGTGATGTCCGCGTCGATCATCATGATGGGTGCGGTGCTCGGCTTCTTCCTGTGGAATTTTCCTGCCGGGCTGATCTTCCTCGGCGACGGCGGCGCGTATTTCATCGGCTTCATGCTCGCCGAACTCGCGATCATGCTCGTGATGCGCAACCGCGAGGTGTCCGCGTGGTATCCGGTGCTGCTGTTCATGTACCCGATCTTCGAGACCTGTTTCTCGATCTACCGGAAGAAGTTCATCCGCGGGATGTCGCCGGGGATTCCGGACGGCGTGCATCTGCACATGCTCGTGTACAAGCGGCTGATGCGCTGGGCCGTCGGGACGAAGCACGCGCACGACCTGACGCGGCGGAATTCGCTCACGTCGCCGTATCTGTGGCTGCTGTGCCTCGTCGCGGTGATTCCCGCGACGCTGTTCTGGCGACACACGCTGCACCTGTTCGTGTTCGTCGTGCTGTTCGCACTGACCTACGTGTGGCTTTATCTCAGCATCGTGCGGTTTCGCGCGCCGCGGTGGATGGTGGTACGCAAGCACCGGCGCAGCCACTGAACGTCGTTGCATCGGCTTCCGGACAAAGAAAAAGCGCCCCGCGGGGCGCTTTTTTCATGCATCGCCGAGCCCCGTTCGGGCTTCGCGCCGCCGCGTCACTTGTTCGACGCGGCGCGCACCGACGGTACGCTCTGCAAGGTCGGGGCAACGGCCGTCTGGTATTCCGGCACCCAGCGCCGCAGGTCGCGCCGCACTTCGTCGTCGGACAGCACGCGGTGCTGCATCAGCCACGGCAGCAGCTCGTCGAGCAAATTGTCCGGTACTTCGCGCGCCCGCGCGATCCGCAGTTTCGGGTGCGGCGTGCGCGTCGTCGCCTCGTCGTCCGCGAGCAGCTCCTCGTAGAGCTTCTCGCCGGGCCGCAGCCCCGTGAACTCGATCCGGATCTGTTCTTCCGAGAACCCGTACAGGCGGATCAGGTCGCACGCGAGATCGACGATCTTCACCGGCTCGCCCATGTCGAGAATGAAGATCTCGCCGCCCTGCCCCATGCTCGACGCCTGCAGCACGAGCTGCGACGCCTCCGGGATCGTCATGAAGAAGCGCGTGATCTCCGGGTGCGTGACCGTGACCGGACCGCCCTTCGCGATCTGCTGCTGGAACTTCGGAATCACGCTGCCGGCGCTGCCGAGCACGTTGCCGAAGCGCACCGTCTCGAACTGCGTGCGCGCGCTCGTCTGCTGCAATGCCTGGCACGCCATTTCGGCGAGACGCTTGCTCGCGCCCATCACGTTGGTCGGATTGACGGCCTTATCGGTCGAGATCAGCACGAAGTGGCGCACGTCGTGACGAATCGCCGCGCGGGCCACGCGATACGTGCCGAGCACGTTGTTGCGCAACGCCTGCCACGCGTTGTGTTCCTCCATCAGCGGCACGTGCTTGTAGGCGGCCGCATGGAACACGATGTGCGGCGCATGGCGCGACATCACCTGGTCCAGCAGCAGCGAATCCTTCGCATCGCCGATGATCGGCAGGACGGGCAGGTCGGGGAACCGTTCGCGCAGCTCCTCGGTGAGCCGGTACATCGCGTATTCGGACAGGTCGAATGCAACCAGTTGCGCCGGCGCGAAGCGCAGGATCTGCCGGCACAGCTCGGAGCCGATCGAACCGCCCGCGCCCGTCACCATCACGACGCGGCCGCGCAGCAGCGCCTCGACGTGCGGCGTGTCGATCGTCACGGCATCGCGGCCGAGCAGGTCCTCGAGATCGATGTTCCGTACCTGCGACAGGAAGCCCTGCCCCGGCATCAGCGCAGTCAGCGACGGCAGCACCATCGCCTTCACGCCGGCCCGCACGCACAGCGTCGCCACGCGACGCTGGGTCTCGATCGACGCCGACGGAATCGCGATGATCGCGTACTCGACCTTCATCGCATCGGTCCAGTGCTTGAGGTCGTTGAACGAGCCCAGCACCTTGTAGCCGTAGATTTCGCGGCCCTGCTTCGTGACGTCGTCGTCGAGCAGGCCGACGAGGCGCCATTCGCCGGAACGCGACAGTTCGCGCGCGAGACTCGCGCCGGCCGTGCCGGCGCCGAGCACCAGCACCGGCTTGCCCTTGCCGACGAGGCCGCCGTACAGGTAGTACTCTTTCGTCGCGCGGTAGAGCGCGCGGGCGCCGCCCATCGCCAGGAACAGCATCAGCGGCGACACGAGC
Source organism: Burkholderia sp. L-4 (assembly GCF_056856535.1). Taxonomy (NCBI): domain Bacteria; kingdom Pseudomonadati; phylum Pseudomonadota; class Betaproteobacteria; order Burkholderiales; family Burkholderiaceae; genus Burkholderia; species Burkholderia sp. L-4. The sequence goes on along the minus strand of NZ_JBXEOX010000001.1, from coordinate 965,456 downwards.
AGCACCGAGCGCGGAATGATCGGCTGCGGCTGGAACATCACGGCGCCGATCATCACGATCACGCCGCCGCCGACCACCGCCTTTGCGATGCGCATCAGGTCGGGCAGGCTCGCGAACACCCACAGGCCGCGATACAGGCCGAATCCGTGGAACATCAGCGCGTAGACGGGAAGAGCCCAGGTCAACGCCATCAGCGCACCGCTCAGGAAATCATGCGGAACGCTGCCGTTGAAACGAACGAGATAGGCGAACAACCATGCGGCGGCAACCGCCGTCAGGTCGAACAGGAAAGCACTCAGCGACAGCCACGACGCTCTGGATCGAAACATCGGCGGGAAACCTCAATAGTTGTTTTTGGCGGCCGACTGAAACCGGCGCCAACGCATGTCGATCAACCATCCGAAACATGCCAGGACGCCATACCACGCGAGGAACGACAGCCATTGCTGCAGTTCGGGGCGGCCCTTTGCCCACACGGCGACAATTATGCCCGCGAGCATGATGAGGTACCAATAAAGGGCGGTCCGGCCATGACTCACGCCCGATCGGACCATCCTTTGATAATAATGCTCGCGGTGCGCCTGCCAGAACTTTTCTCCGCGTAACAGGCGTCTCAAAAGTGTTACAGATGCATCGGCAATAAAGGGCGCGAACACCATCGCCGGAAACCAGATCGGCCAGACATCGGTCCGCCAGCCCCAGTAGCCCAACGCACCGGCCAAGAACCCAAGCGGAATCGAGCCGGCGTCGCCGAGGAACAGCCTGGCCGGGTGGAAATTGAGCAGAAGAAAGCCCAGCGCCGCGCCTGCGATCGCCGCGCCTGCCACGACCAGATCGGGCGACGTATTCGCGCCGCCGAGCGCCGCGGCCGCGTATCCGCCGAAGCCGAACAGCGCCATGCCGCCCGCGAGGCCGTCGGCGCCGTCCATGAAGTTGTACAGGTTCGTCAGCCATACCATCGCGAAACCCACACCGGCGAGCAGCCACCAGGGCGCATCGGCCGGGAACACGACGAGCAGCGCGACGACGGCCGCGAGGTGCGCCGAGAACCGCACGCGGGCCGGCAGCCCGCGCCGGTCGTCGATCTGCGACATCGCGGCCAGGCCCGCAGCGGCGATGGCGATCAGCCAGAGTCGCGGTGCCAGCGCCAGCAGCGCAACGACACAAACCGGCACGATGCCCCATCCGCCCACGCGCGGGGTGGGCAGCGTATGAAGCGAACGGTCGTTTGGAATGTCGGTCGCCAGGCGCCAGGCCAGTCCGGTGGCGAGCAGCACGCGGAGAATCGTCGTCGAAGCGAATGCGGCGGCCAGGGCCACCGCGGCCGTGGTGAGCCAGGTGGGGTTCGCGAGAAGCATGTGGTCTTATTTTCGTGTATCGCGCGAACGATACCATGCGGCGGTCGCTTCGAGGCCCTGGCGGGTCGTATAGGGCGGATGCCAGCCCAGCACGCGCTTGATCCGGCCCGTGTCGAGCTGCAGGCTGCCGGTCAGGCGGTCGATCGCCGCACTACGGCCGGTCAACTTTCCGAGCACACGCAACAGCGCCGGCGGCACCGCGATCAGCCGGGCCGGCTTGCCGAGCGCGTCGCCGACGAGACGCAGCAGGCTCGCGACCGACGGCGCATCGTCGTCGGCAACGTGAAAGCATTCGCCGGCCGCGCGCGGGTCGATTGCGCAACGCAGCAGCGCCTCGGCGAGGTTATCGACGTAGACGATGCTGCGGCGCGCCGAAACCGCGCCGAGCGGCAACGGCATCCCACGTGCGACCGCATCCATCATCCGCAGGAAGTTGGCGCGTACCGCCGGGCCGTAGACGAGCGGCGGACGAACGACGACGATGTCGAGCCCCGCCGACGCGCCGAACTGCGCGAGCTGCCGCTCCGCCCGCAGTTTCGAACGGCCGTATGCATCCTGCGGATCGGGTTTGGAAGCCTCGGACAGCGGCACCCCGCCGTCGCCCTCCCCAACCGCCTTGATGCTGCTCGCGAACACGATGCGGCACACGCCGTGATGGCGCGCCGCCTCGGCGAGACGCAGCGTACCGGCAACATTGGTGGCATCGAACGCGGCGTCGGGATCGGGCGACTCGTCGCGCATCACGTGTACGCGCGCGGCGAGATGGATCACGCAATCGGCGGCCAGATCGGCGGGCCACGCTTCAGCCAGCGCATCGAAATCGGCGGTGTCGTGCACCCACTCGCGCACGCCGTCGATGCAGCCGCCCGGACGCCGCACCAGGGCGGTAACCGAGTGCCCGGCCTCCAGCGCGCGGCGGCAGACCGCGCGGCCGACGAAGCCGTTCGCGCCGGTGACGACGAGATGGCTCACCAGAGCCTCCAGCCGAAGCGGTTGTAGAACTTGAATGCCGATGCGGCGAACATGCGGATGTGTGCGAAGCCTTTGTGGGATGCGCCACCGCCGTGATGAATCACGCGCACCGACGGGACATACGCGACGCGGGCGACCTCGTGCGTGCGCAGGCTCAGGTCGTAGTCCTCGAAGTACAGGAAGTAGCGCGGATCGAAGCCACCAAGTTTCTTCAGGACTTCAGTGCGGAACAGCATGAAGCAGCCGCTGACGATCGGCGGATCCCAGACGACGTCCTGGCCGTTGATGACATCGCGCATTTCGTAGCGGGCAAGGCGCCTCGCAAAATGCTCCCGGAACCGGACCGGCAGAAAGCCCCGCACAAGCAGATCGAGAACCGCCGGGTAACGGCGGCAGAGATACTGCTGGCCGCCCGCATCGTCACCGATCCACGGCGTGAGCAAACCGACCTCAGGATGCATGTCGAGGAATTCGAGTGCGCACACGAGCGCGTCGGGTTCGATATCGATGTCCGGATTGAGGATGAGGTGATAGGTACTGTCGACCGCCTCGATCGCGAGATTGTGACCCCGTCCGTAGCCAACGTTACCGTGCCCGGTCAGCAACTCGTAATCGACTCCGGTGCCGCTGACTCCGTCTCGAATCGATTCGAGCTTGGTGGCCTCTTCACCATTGTCAACGAGGCAAGTGCTGATCGCCACCTCTCCCCTTGAACGCCTCAATGGCCCACTGGCCGCCTCGACACTGGATAAGGTCCGCGCAAGCAGCGACGCGTCGGGACGAAAGGTCACGACGGAAATCGACAGATCCTTGCCGGGCGAAAAAGGCGCGCGTTGTGAAACGGATGGGGCGATTTGAGATGCCACGTTATGACGAAACCGTTAAGAGCATGCAACACCAGAAGTGTGCCACACTCGCTCGCAGCTGCCGACACGTACCGGCTCGAAGCGACCGATGTCGGCACGGCTACAGGAATGAGTTCGTCAACCGCGCGTAAGCATCGCGAACTGCGTTCACTTCCGGCTTGAAGCCAGCCCGCTGAGAAAGCGCAGCGGCTTCGTGATTCGCCAGGATCGAGACCCCTGCATTGCAGCAACAGTGCGCTCCGCTCGTTCAAGTGCGACGTGTTGCATTTCCGATGCGGTTTCGTGCGTGGCGAGGGATTCGGCGAGCGCGACCCGTTCCTTCATCGCGACTTCGAGTTCCATGCGCAGTCCGTCTCCGATCGCAATCGCCGATTCCGTGCGCTCCCGCCAGTCGTTCAGTTCGCTTGTTTGATCTTCGATCTGCCGCTGCAATGCCGCACCTTCATCGCGACACCCTGAGACTTCTGCGTTCAATCGTGCAATTTCCTGCTCGAGTCTCCACTCAAGCTGCAAAATCGGCGACAGCGCTTCAAGATACTGCCGGGCCTGCTCGATGATCGGAAGCACGCGTCGTTCGAATTCCGGATCATCGAGCTCGGTTGCTGATTCGAGGGCGCCAAAGAGTGCCTTCACGTGCTGCTCGGCCGAATTTACCTTCGACAGATCACCCGACCCGAATTTCGTGTGCCGCAATCCACCGTCAAGAAACTCGTCCTCGAACGCCGTCACGCGTGATACATCGAGCGGCAGTTCGAGACGCGCCGACATCCGTGCCAACTCCACTCGCGGCGCCTCCATCAACTTGTCGTAGTCGACAAGCACTCGCTGCCTGCCTTTCGTATGTTCGAGCGACGGGATGGTATGCATCAGCCAGAGCAGAAATGATTTATCGTGAGAGAAGTTGTCACGCTTCTCCAGCGATAACCCGACGCTCATCGGATTCCGTATGGCCAGCGCATAGACGACACGTACGTCAAGGCTGTCGAAAATGGGTTGCCAGAATGGCAACAGGCGCGAAATGCGCGGGTCCTTCAACGCAAAGATCTTGTTTCTGCATTTCGTCGACAGAAGTTCTGTCGCTCGCTTGCGAATCGCCTGCAGGCTGACTTCACCGATCTTGCCGAATTCAATCGGAGCGAGACTGTGCCAGTCCGCACCGGCCAGACTCAGGATCTCCTGGTTGATCGCGTTGATGTCGAGATCCTCGAAGAATCCCTTGTCATTCACACCCTGCACTGCCGGCATGAGATTGTCACCAAACTCAGCGCCCATCGTCTCCATTGCGCGAGTAATGACGCTGGTGCCGCTTCGATGCATGCCCAACACGACGACGAGAGTGGCCTCGCTTGGCGGGTCGACGTCAGGTGTGAATTGCATATTGGATATGACGACAGGACGCACAGCCACGATTGATACCGACAACGTATGGACCTAACGAGCACGAACGTATTACCTGCCCGAGATAACGGGGCACTGAATGTGATGAAAGCACATGATTACAACCTGCCAATCGCATCATAAATTTGATGCGATTTTATCGCAATCACGAGCAGCATGAGCACACCATGATGTTTCAAAATAATACTCGCGCCGCCTGAACCGATCGGTCGTGAGAAACATCACACAAACCGACCGGCGCCGTCCACCATTACCTCACCGCAGCACTGGCTTGCATTACCTTGTCAATTTCATTAACAAAACTTTCAAGTGGCTCCTTCCACGCCCAGATTCTCGATTTCCGCTCCCGACCACCATTCAAATAATCCTGCGCAACGATCGCGGCTGCCACTGGGTCGCTGGTAACGTCGACCCCGAATGCTCGATGGGCAGGGTTATCGGACGCGATCACCGGCAGGCCCATTGCAAGTGCCTGACCAATACCGAGGTTGTATCCTTCCCATCTCGAGAAATTCGCATAGAGATCGGCACCCGCATAGAGATCGACCATTTCCTCGTCACTCACGTTCGCATGTACACAAACGCCACGCGCGGTCATTTCAGCGATATCGTCTGCGTCACCCTTGCCACACAGAACCAAGACAGTGCGCGCCGCCAGAATCGGATCAAGCAATTGGAGCGCCTGGTACATTTCAATATACTGGTCAACCCCCTTATACAGTCGCTCCGCCGCATGGAAACGGCAGACATTTAGAATGACGAATTTGTCATCCCAATTATTTTTCCTGCGAATTCGGGCGCGACGGTTATTTGATTCGTGATTCCATTGTCCCAAATGTTCATTCCCGAGCGGAATTACACCATCCGGTGGAGTAACGGCCTCTTGCGCCACGGCGTCGGAAATCGCGAATACCTTCGTACAGATCTCCAAGCTCAACGCCTTCTGGTCGAGAATATCCTGACGCGCTGCCGCATCCGGAAACAGGTTGGGCGGAGGCTCGCCATAGTCGTAAGCAATCACTGGCGGAGCATTGCCGGTCCAACGCGCAACGTCAAAGAACGGTGGCGTGTGAGCGACAATGACATCAACGCCCATCTCCACCGCGATCGTAGCAGCGGATCTGGGATCACGGACGTCGACTTTCTGGCAACCTGTATATTCGAAATCGTTCGCACCGAGGAACCCGGCAATGACAACGTCGTAACCCCTGGCCAGCAACTCACGCACCTGCAGTTCGACGACGACTGCAACACCATGACCACGCGCATGCGTCGACGAAAGCATCATCACACGAGGGCGATGCGAAGCCCTGAGATCGCTCCATACTGGACGTCGACGCGGCGCAAATGCCAGCTTGTAGGTCGATTCCATCGACAGATTCGGCGAATAGTACGGGTCGCGCCACAGTCGATCACGATGAAGCGACCAAGCAATTCGCGCCTCCTTGCGAAGCAACTTCACCTTTTCTGGCTTGTCGTCGTATCCCCGCGTCTTGCTTTCGTGATGGGTTACCAGCGCCTCCGCAAAATAGATATTCCTTCTGCCACGCGCCAGCAGATCCAGACAAAATACGACGTCGTTGAAAGCTACCCGCAGTTCCTCCCGCAGTCCGCCCACTTCATCGAACGCAGCCTTCGAGACCATAAGGCATGCGCCGGTCACAGCAGCAACCTCATGAGTTGCATTTGCGAGCCCCCGGTATCCCCCCTCGTCAGGACCAAGGAAGAGGTGAGCATGAGCGGCAACACCCTGAATTCCCAGCACTACACCGGCATGCTGTACCGTGCCATCACCGTAAAGCAGCTTCGGCCCCACCGCTCCGACATCGGGCAATAGTGCGTACGCGGCCATCTTCTTGAGCCAAGCAGGATCGATGATTTCGGTATCGTTATTGAGCAAGACAAGCAACTCGCCTCGACACGCTCGCGCAGCGACGTTGTTTAATCTCGCGTAGTTGAACTCGCGAGGATCTCGCAGGATGCGAATTCTGCCTTCGCGCTCTGCCAAACTCATTCCGTCAATCGTCATGGGATCGACTGATCCGTTGTCGATCACAATGACCTCGAGTTTGTCCTTTGGCCAATCTGTTTTTCGGAGACTCTCGAGGCAAGGCCCGAGCAGGTGCCATCCGTCGCGCGTCGGAATCAACACGCTGACGATCGGCAGTGAATCAGGCAATTTCGGCAAATCAATCGAAAGCGGGTTGAACGTCGGTATCGCGTCATGGAATGTCACGTGCGGCACGTGGGTAATCGCGCGCTGATCGATCGATAATGCAATTTCATGTGCGGTCAGGTTCAAACCGACGTCCTGATCGAGCATGCGATGTGCGACTTCAGCGCCAATGTCGCTCGACCAACGAAGTGCGACCATTTTTCCAAGGAGCAGCCCCTGCTCCGCCAGTAAGCGTGAGAAGTCAGGCTTGAACCACGGATCCCGTGGCAAACCGCCTTCGGGCAGATGATCTTCGTCGGAATATGCCAAGCGATAAGTCGCACTTCGCAGCAGTGCGTCAACAAGCACTCTGGGACCATGAGAGCGAGGAATTGCTCCCGCATCGATCAACAGCACAATCTGGCCATCATTCAATTCCGGGCGCGAGAACGAAAAGCGCGGATCATCTTCGAGTGATTGTGCACACTTCTGGGCAATTGCAGCGTCTGTGCCGCGCTCCATCATCACAAAAGCGGTCCATTTCACACCGATGATCTTTCGAAGTGCTTCCAGCGTTTCATTCCATACCGTTGCCGCTTTCGCCGTCAATCGAACGATGACGACAATCTCCGGTATCGAACTGCACGTAGCCTCCATCGCGGCCAGCACCTCGGCATCCGGCGTATCCATTCGCAATAACCACGATGAATAGGAAACCGTCACCGATTCGTGTGGTGCGAGCAGCGCAGTATTCACTGGCACTGTTACCGGTTGAGGTGGCGGCAACGCCCCCCCCCCCATACGCCGACGGAACGAATTCGAGAGCACTTGCTTAGCGGCAGGATCCCCAGACAGCACTGCTTTACGCACCAACTGCATACGCGCGCTCTGCAGACTGGCGGAGCGTCGAGTCGCCTCCACGATTGCCCTAACCGGCGCCGTCAGTTTCCATGCCTCCGACGAAAGCACCGCGCCAAGCTGGTGTTCAATCTCAGTTCGTCGAGCACTCTCTGCTGCAGCCAATTGCTCCGCATCGGATACACGTTGCATCAAATGCGCAATTTGCGCATCCCTTTCGCTAATTGACCGTGCTCGACTCGATAGAAGTCCGGACAGCGCTTCACGCATCTGGATTTCCGCTTCCTGACCGGCGACAACTGCTCGTTGCGCGTCATCTCGCTCCTTCTGGACAGCTTCCAGTTGTTCTCGAGCGTCGCTCAAGTGAGCCTCAGCCTCTTGCAAGCGATGCGCGAGTCCGCTCCTTTGCTCACCCGGCAATACATCGATCGACGTATCGGTCAGGCCAGCGTGTCGACGCAATTCATCGACCAGCATCCGGGTTCTCCGCAGATTTTCGCGGAGCGTATTGTTCTCCGCGTCGACTCGGGAGACGTGCTGATCTCCGCCCCCTATCGGAAATGCATCGCCAGCAACTAACACATTCGCTCTACGATCACCCTCGGCAGCTTGAGGAAGTACTGCAATGTATTGCTCCTGCAGCGATCGGCATATTTCCTCAAACCTTCTTTCGCCATCGATACCTTCTTCCAACTCCCATGTCTTCAGTCGATCGATGATGTCGTAGACAGCTCGCAGCAGGCCGACAGCGGCCGGATAGTCGCCGCGCCCTTGCGACTTCGACAGACTAGCCCATCCATCGATTCTGGCGTGCGCGTAAGCAATCAGGTCACTTCCGCCGTCATCGTCCCTTGCACGGTCGATGCGTGACGTATAACGATTCGATTTCTCGATCCATTGCTCTACACTTGCATGCGACAGATGATGCATGCAGACGCCCGATTCAGGCGGAATTGCATAAACACGATCCGTTTTTGGTTTAATTCCTCCATGCACGGTCGAGAGAATCTCTACGGCGTCTTTCCGGAAAAATCTTGCCTGATGCTCAGGCCAGTAATAAGCTTGCTCGTCGTGAATGCCAAGAATATAATGCCTCTGCGGGAGCAGATATACATCGGCCCTTGGATTCAGCAATTCATCACGAAGATATTCCCCCGTCTCGACACTCACGCATTCGTCATCGTCGAGGCACAGCACCCATTCATGAGTACATTGCGAAATAGCAAACTGACGCGTGTCTTCGACGACAGGGGACCATGGAACAGAAATCGTGCGATGCGCAAACGCCTGAGCAATCTCAAGTGTTCCATCTGTCGATGATTTGTCGACAACCAGCAACTCGTCAGCAAACGATAGCGCCCGAAGGCATGTCTCAATTAGGTTCGCGCGATTATATGAAATCACGAGCGCACTGATTTTTTCAGAGCGGTTCTCTCGATCGTCCAAAAGCCCACCCTCAACATACTCGCTCATTAAATTTCCCACCGCAATAAATTTACCGCACACAAAAAATTCGGATACCGAATCCGATCCGCCATCGCATCTCGACTCCATGCATCATGCCCCTTTGGCCAAGGGACTCGCGGCGCGCTCGCGGAATCCATGGCGGGCCGGCCGGCCCCGACATGACCACTCGCCAATCACATGCGCTTGCCATGGAGGGCACCCTGTCGCCGAGCCCTACGCCGCCACGCCCTCTTCCCGGTCATTCTCGTCGACCCACGGCTTGCGCACGCGCGGCGGAAAATTGGGGCGGAAATCACCACCACTTATGGTCAGATTCGGGTTATAGAAAGGATCATTCCTGATGACATCCGCCCAGATTCTACGGAAGTTGTCGCATTCCTCGAGGAACTGCCGCCGGCGATCTTCGTTCGTCGGCAGTCCGAGGCTCGCTGATTCATGATGGAAAAGCAATGCACGCGGCGTCCACACATTCGCGTATCCCGCATGTCCCAGACGCATGCCAAGATCCACGTCATTGAACGCCACCGCGAAATTGACTTCGTCAAAACCCGAGACTTCGAGAAAAACCTCGCGACGCATCACAACACATGCGGCTGTCACGGCCGAGTACCGCTGAGTACACACAGCACGACCAAAATAGCCGAACGTTTCGCGAGGCTCTCCAACATGCGGGTGCCCGGCAAGGCCGCCGATACCTACGACTACACCACTGTGCTGGATCGTCTCATTCGGATAAAGAAGCTTGGCACCAACCGAGCCGACCTCGGGGCGCAACGCGTGCCCGACCATTTCTCGTAACCAGTTCGGTTCGATCACTTCAATGTCGTTGTTCACGAAAGCGAGCAACGGCGCGTCTGTCTGGGTCACGGCCCAGTTATTAAGCGCGGCAAAACTGTACGGCTTGTCATAATCGAGCAAATGAACCTTTGGCGATTGCAGCGCCTGAGCAAAATACTCCATCGTGCTCGCTTCCACACTACGATTGTTCACGATGACGATTTCGTAGTTTTCGTAGGTCGTTTTCTCGAGAATCGAATCGACTGCAACACGCAGCAGTTCGACCTTGTCCTTCGTCGGGATAATGATTGCGACCTTCGGCTCAGGCGCAGGAACCGGCCACGTAACCTGGTAGTAGCCGAGATGCGGCTGACGTTCCACCGTCGCGCTCCGTCCGGTTCGCTCGAGATGTTCGCGAATCGCACGCTCCGCTGCCTCGTACGGATACAGCTTCTCCGTCGTAGCGAGCGCAACAGAGCCGCTGATTGCTCGCCAGTGGTACAGAATGAAGGGAATATGCTTGATGCGCTCCGACGTCGTGTGCTCGCTGAAGCGAAGCGTCACATCGTAGTCCTGACTACCATTGAATGCACTCCGGAAACCGCCGATCCCCCGCAGTATCGATGTGCGGTATACCGCCAGGTGCACCACCGCATTCTGCGACAGCATCAGATCGTAGTTCCAGTCCGACTTGAACCACGGCTCGTAGCGCTTACCCTGCTCGTCGATTTTGTCTTCATCCGAGTAGAGCATATCAAGATCAGGCTGCTTGTTCAGTTCCACTGCGACCATATACAGCGCGTGAGCGGCAAGCTCGTCGTCATGATCGAGCAGCGCACAAAACTCGCCTGTCGCGAGCGACAACGCCGAATTGGTGGCTTCGGCAATATGTCCGTTCGTCTCGCGACGCAAATATCGGATTCTCGAATCCTGTGCCGCATATCGTTCGCAAATCTGCTGCACATGAGGTTGCGGCGATGCATCGTCAACGAGGCACAGTTCCCAGTGATCATAAAGCTGCTCACGCATCGATTCGATACATCGGATAAGGAATCGCTCGGGCGTGTTGTAAAGGGGAACCAGCACGGAAATGAGCGGACGATACTCGAGACGCTGGATATGCGCCGCGATCATGGATACATCGTCCTGCGACAATGTGTCATAGCGTGCCACCCAATCTCCATACTCGCTGCTCAACTGGCCCGGCAAGGTATCGGCAGTACGATCCCTGAGTGCATGCCGCAGCGCGCCAGCGACTCCGCGCGCCTTGAGCAGCCGCATGGCTTGCACGGCGTACGGGAAAAACAGCGCGGGCTTGTCACACAGCACGCGGATCATCGGCTTCATGCGCCGCCACGCCAGCGACAGCCTTGACATGGGTTGAATCGAGAACCGCTTGATCCTGAAACGTCCAGGACAACTCATCGGATCCAGGCGAATCGTCCGTACATTCGCCGGAAACACGACCATCGCGCCCTGCGCCGACAAAGACGTTGCGGGCAATGCCTGCGCAAGCTCCTGCGAAAAACCGGTGCCGGCGTCGAAATAGAACGTCGGAGCAAGAACGCCACTCTCAAGTTCGACCTCGAGCGTGACGAGGTTCCACCCCGCCAAGATTCGAGCATTGCCGAAATCAAGCAGAAAATACGGATCGGCCCCGGTGGCAACCCACCATGGTCCGTCCGGCGTCAAATCATTCGCCGGTTTGAGCGACGGCTCGATCATATGAGTCATTTCTGAGTTGACGAGTTGCGGGACGGACGATCGCCGCCGGGAATCTGCACAAACAAGTCGCTTACGGTCTGATCGAAATGCTGCGTCGAACAATCGACGGCAACGCGCTCAAGCGCGTTCGCCCGCACCGCATTCCACAATACCTCGTCGCTGTACAAGCGCACACATGCGCCGGCATACGCATCGGCATCGTCCTCAGCCAGGAGATGCACACCGGACTCCCAACCCAGTTGTTCGGCAATTAGCCGGGTCGTCACCATAGGAACACCATACGATGCCGCGCTATGCGCCTTGAATGGGATGCCTGCGGCAATTCGAGTTGGTGCAATGACAACACGCGCAGCGTCGTACCACGGCTCTAGATCATCGACTCGACCGACTAGGTGCACTGATTGATCCTTCAATGCGAAAACACTGGCAGCCCGGTTGTAGCCGACGATGTGGAGCTTGAGATCGGCGCCCAGTTTCTTGAGGATCCTCGGCCAGATTTGCGTTACAAACCAGCGCAGGGAATCGGCATTGGGCGATTTGTCGTCGTGAATTCCGCCGACAAAAAGGAAGTCGGCACGTTGCGCGAACTCACGTGGTGTCGGCTTCGGTTCGACCGCGTGGCCAAGCACGTAGACGGGTCCCACACCATGCGATTCGAATTGACACTTCTCGGCTTCGGACACGGAAATAATCGCCTTGGCCGGACGGGTCAGCGCGATTTCCTCTCCAACCAGTTTGCGCGCATCGTCTGGAGATACCGTCTCGCCAGACAATTTTTTCTCAAGCAGTACTCTCGAAGAAAACAGCGATTCCGCGTCGTAAATGATGGTCGCGTTGCTCACCCAGGGCGACTTGCCCTCGTTGGTTGCCCCGAGGAACGCTTTCATATTATGCGGACGACAAACCACAATCGCGTCGTAATAGCCCGCACGCTCCTTCAAGAACTGAGGAAGCTCTCGTGCCGAATAGTCGCGCATCACTTCAACTGAAGCCGGCACAGTGCGCCGGATATCCGACCAGCTCTCGTCGTGGCGGAACATCGGAAAGAGCGTGATATCTGATCCTGCCTTTTCCAGTGCACACAGAAGCCCGAGTGCGCGAGGGTAACCCGCGCCCAGATTTTCGTGTGGAACGCGATCTTCGATAAAGAGGAGTCTTTTTCGGCTGCTGCGTGCGGCTCGCGCCCACAGGATCTTGTCCAACTCCACCTCGCGCTGATCTCGGAGCCAGTCCGCGTGCCGCTCGCGGAAGATCGCATGGTTTCTTTGCTGCAATTGCAACGCCTGGTCACTGGTCGACGCGCTGCCAAACTCATAATGCATGATGACGACATCCGGATCGAACACTACTCGGTGCCCCGACTCCCACAGCCGTAGGCAATAGTCCGTTTCCTCGTAATAGGCAGGCGCATAGCGTTCGTCGAACGCGTTGAGGCTTTCGAACAGTTGCCGCGGGGTCAACAGGAAAGCTCCCGAGCAATAGTCGACATCGCGGCGAAACATGTATTCCGCACCGTCTGGTGCAGCACCTCGGCCGTAACCCGTACATGCACCGTTGCGCCAGACTACAGATCCGGCCTCCTGCAACGATCCGTCCGGCAGGATGATACGACCGCCAACTGCTCCGACGTCGCCTTCCGCCTCGCAAAGCGCCACCGCTGCCTCCAAGGAACCGGGCATCAGGAGCGCATCGTTGTTGAGGAAAAGTAAATACTTGCCGCGCGCCTCCTTCGCAGCCCGGTTCGTGCCCCTCAGGAAATGCAGATTCTCCTTACTACGGATGATCGCTGCGCCCTCTATCCGATCAAGGAGCCGTGAAGTTGCATCGGTCGATGCATTATCCAAGATGACCACTTCCGCCCGGATCTCACTGTTTCCCAGGACTTCAGCTATCGATGCCAGGCATGCATAGCTCAGCTCGACGCTGTTATATAAGATCAGCAGAATGCTCACGTCCGGTTCGGCCTGCTGCTTGAAACGCAGCTTGCCACTCGAGGTCAGAAATGCGTCGAATCGGACCTTGAATCCTGCACGCATCGCTGTCTTTGCATCGACGCTGTGGCCTGCATCGGAAGCGCGGGGTGCCTTCGTCAGCAATCCGCCCGCGCCAGAACCTCCGATGGACGAACGCGCGAGCGGACTTAGGGGGCCGGCACCACGTAGCCGAGAAATCACTGCCCGCATCGGCGCCGTCACGCGCCAAGACGTAGAGCGCTGGAATGATTGAACGATTTGATCGCGCTCGCGCAGCTCACTCTCCATCAGGCTGTGCAACTGCCCTTCATACTCACTGCGCTGTTGCGCAAGCTTTGCTTCCAGTCGTTCGACTGCGGACGAAAGGCGCGCACATTCTGCTTTACTCGCAGCTCGAGACGATTGCTCTTCGCGTGCTTGTTCCAGATCTGCCTCAAGCGCAGCGATACGCTCATCGAACCCGGCCTCGGCCGCCTGCGCGTCACGCGACAGGCGCGCGACTTGGTCGCTCAGGTTGTGGGCAAGCCTGCCGAGCTCGATGGCCTGAACCTGACGGCGAAATGCCTCGCCGCGCGCAGCAAACATCGCCCGAATCGTCGATGCGGCCGCTGGATCGGCATTCAACTCGATCAGCTTGGCAATTAGCGGAGCACTCTCAGTACCCGTGCACAGCACTCCGAGCCCCTCGGAATTATCGAATTCGAACGACGGGTACCTTGCAGACAGTTCCTGCCAAAGCTGCCACACGCCGAAGCCGCGTTCGCGAACGTTGATATCGTGGAAGAGGACAACCGCTCGATCCGAGAGTGCGTCGAACCATGTATCGAAATCATGCTTGACTGCCTCGTAGGTGTGCAACCCGTCAATGTGAAGTAGATCGATTTCTCCCTGCGGTTGGCTCGGAAAATATACTCTTGCTTCGTCGAACGTCATTCTGAGCAGCTTCGAAAAACCTGCATAGTTCAGATCGTTGAACGTCGAAATGCTATCGAATACATCTTCGTCGTAATGACCTGCATGTTCGTCGCCTTGCCAGGTATCGACCGCAAAGCAGCGAGTCGATAGTCCGTATTGCGAAACTGCTTGGCAAAAAGCTGAGTATGAGTTGCCGCTGTGGGTACCTAATTCCACCAACACGCGCGGCTGTATCGCTTTCACAAGCCAGAACGCGGTCGCAATGTGGCCTGCCCATGCGCCGGGAGATACGAGCCTGCGCGGCTCCCAGAACAGCTCACCGTCGACGTCCAACGCTTCGACGATCTCCGATAGCGAATATTGACTAGTTGTATTTTTCACTTGGTTCCTTCGTAGTCAAACGACCATGCCGCCCCCGCCAGCAATCGTTTCTGTGTTCGTATGAACGCGATGCATACTGCTACAGTCCGTATCTTGCTCACGCTCTGTCGGGCCCGTGCGGCGGCCGTCACGACGCAGCACGCGCGCTTATACCGACTTAACATCCCGCCCGTAATTGTCTTCAAAGCGCACGATGTCATCCTCGCTCAAATAAGCACCCGACTGAACCTCGATCAGTTCGAGCGGGATCTTTCCCGGGTTCTCCAGCCGATGCTTCGCACCCAGCGGGATATAGGTCGACTGATTCTCCGTCAGCAGCAGCTCGCGCCCATCGTTCGTCACTCGCGCTGTGCCGCGCACAACAATCCAGTGTTCGGCGCGATGATGATGCATCTGCAAACTCAGAGATGACCCGGGGTTCACGATGATTCGCTTCACCTGAAATCGCTCGCCCTGATCGATGCTTTCATAAGTGCCCCATGGGCGCACGACCTTGCGATGCGTCACGGACTCGTGCCGCCCCGACGCGTTAAGGCGCTCGACGATCGCTTTCACGTGCTCCGCCTGGCTGCGGTGAGCAACCAGTACCGCGTCCGCCGTCTCAACGACGATCGTATCTTTCAGCCCAAGGGCGGCCACCATCCGGTGGTCTGCCCGGATGTAGCTGTCCGATACGTCCTCCGCGATCACATCACCCGACAACGAATTGCCGTCCGCATCTTTCTCCGTGATGTCGGCGAGTGCAGACCATGAGCCAATATCACTCCAGCCCATGCCCGACGCAACGACCATTGCTGCACGGTCGGTTTTTTCCATGACGGCATAATCGATGGATATATCGGGACACAAGGCAAACGCTTGCGCGTCCAATCGTATGAAATCCTCATCGCGCCGGGCTTGTGCGACTGCTTGTTCGATGTGCGCCAGTACCGCCGGAGCATAACGGGACAGATCTTCCAGGTAGGTCGATGCCTTGAGCATGAACATGCCGCTATTCCAGTAGTACCCGCCCTCGTCCACGAAGTGTCCCGCCGTTTCAGCGTCGGGCTTCTCCGTGAATCCATCGACGCGGCGCGCTCCACCGAAACCGTCCAGCACCGCGCCGCTACGGATATAGCCGTAGCCGGTATGAGGGCTCGTCGGCTCGATTCCGAAAGTCACGAGATAGCCTTCTCGTGCGATATCGGCTGCAGTCGACGCCAGATCAGAAAACATGGCGGTGTCGAGGATGACGTGATCGGATGGCAAGACCATCAGCAATGCATCCGACGATCGCTCGACAGCAATCAACGCGGCTGCGGCAACCGCGGGCGCCGTATTGCGCTTCATCGGCTCCAGAACGATGGCCTCCGGTTCGACACCGATGCCCTGCAACTGATCTGCGACCAGAAAGCGCTGATCCTGGTTTGCGACGACAATCGGCACGGCCACGCCCGCGAGGCCGGCCAGCCGCCGTACCGTTTGCTGGACGAGTGTGTGCTCCCCCGTCAGCCTCAAGTACTGCTTCGGATATCCGCCGCGCGACATGGGCCACAAGCGGGTGCCACTACCCCCGCACAAAACGACAGGAAAGATGTTCACGTCAACTCCATTCTCTCTGGTGCTTCCTCAATGATCTGTTCGACAGTTCACTTCGTGCACCATCGCCACCGGTTTCCGCAAGACACCTAAGCAAGCGGAGCCACCCTGGGGGGCCAGGCTAGGCTGAAATCCTCACGATCGAGGGTCAGGTTGGGGCTATAACAGGGGTCATCCAGCAACATCTTGCCCCAACGCTGCGTCATATGCGCGGTTTCGCGGTGGAAGCGCTGCTGGTTGGCGGTATCAGTTTCCGGGCCGCGCGTCGCAGATTCATGGTGATATAGCTCCGCAAACGGCGTCCATACGTTCCGGTAGCCAGCCTCGCGAACGCGCAAACAGAAATCGACATCGTTGTAGGCCACGGCCAGATTTTTTTCGTCCAGTCCGCCGACCTCCTGGTAAATCGACCTGCGCACCAGCAGGCAGGCAGCCGTCACCGCCGAGAATCCGCTGACGAGAGCAGCCCGCCCGAAATACCCGCGCGTCGTCCTTGGAACGTGCTTGTGTGCATTGCCAGCGACGCCGAGGATGCCCAACACAAGACCCGCATGCTGCACGGTATCGTTCGGATACAACAATTTTGCACCGACCGCGCCCACTCCGGCCTGCATCGCCAAACCAGCCATGTCGGACAACCAGTCCGGAGAAATGACTTCGACGTCGTTGTTGAGCAAACAGACGAATTCGCCGTTGGCCGACGCCACCGCGGCGTTGTTCAGCGCCGAATAGTTGAACGGCCGATCATCCCTCAAGACCCGAATTCTGGGGTCCTCAACGAGAGACTCGAAATATTGCAACGCTTCCGCGTCATCCGAACCGTTGTCAACGATCAGGATTTCGTAATTTTCGTATGTCGTGCGTACGAGAATGCTATCGATGCATTGGCGCATCAGGTGCACTGCATTACGGGTCGGAATGATCAGCGTAATGAGCGGCAACTGCGCCGGCAGCGCATGCCGAACACGATAGCCATATCCGATGTATTCGGCGTGTGCTGCAACATTCAGCCTCCCGAAATGCTCGTTGATGGACTTTTCGCCGACCATCGCTGCGTAGGGCTTGGCTTCTACGCCGCTCGACGTGCTGGTCGTATGGATACGCCAGTGATACAGCACGCGGGGAATATGACAAATGGCCTTCGCGTCGACACGCTCGATGCAACGCAGCGCGAGATCGTAGTCCTGCGACCCTTCGTAGCCGATGCGAAATCCGCCGACCTCATCCAGCAATGCTTTCTCGTAGACCCCGAGGTGGCTGAACATGTTCTGCGAATGGAACAGATCCGGATTCCACTGACATTTGAAGTACGGGTCCCTACGTTTGCCACGTTCGTCGATCTTGTCCTCGTCCGAATAAATCAGACGGATGGACGGATTTCTCTCGATCGTATCCGCCACACAGTAGAGTGCATGCTCCGGGAGAAGATCGTCGTGATCCAGCAACGCAACCCACTTCCCGGTTGCCAGACCGAGCGCGCTGTTCGATGCCGCGGAAATATGGCCGTTCGTTTCGCGGAATACCACTTTGATCCGCGAGTCCACTGCTGCATAACGCTCGAGCAGCGCACGAATCGCCGGATCCGGTGATTGGTCGTCAGCGATGCACAGTTCCCAATTCGGATAGAGCTGGCCGCGCACCGATTCAATCGCTTCCGCCAGCCACTCGAGACGGGGGTTGTAGACGGGCATCACGACCGAAATCAGGGGTGCCGCTACAAACTCACTGATGCGACGCCCGATCGCCGCACGCATGGCGTCGTCGATCCGATCATGACGACTGATCCAGTTCGCATAATCCTCAGGATCGATCGCGCCGGGCGCACCGGCCATCATCCACGTGAGCTTGCGCTTGACCCCGCCGAAACCTTCACGGCGATAGACGGCATAACCCTGGCGCAACATGGCGCCAATGTTCCTGCCACCGGTGATCCGCCCTACGAGCGAACTGACTTTTGACAATGTCATCTGAATAACGGCGAGACTCAGGCTACCGCCGCCTCGTACTGCGACACAACGTCATCCGCCGGACCGAACGCGCGAACCCGGCCGCGCTCCATCCAGAGCGCTTTGTTGCAGACCTTACGGATTTCGCTGTTCGAATGCATGGCCAGGACGACGATCTCGGCACGACTATGCAGATCAGCCAGGCGCGCCTCCGCCTTGTGCATGAAAGACGCGTCGCCAACGCCCATCACTTCGTCGAGCAACAGGATCTCCGCATCAACCGCAGTAGACACGGCGAAGGCGAGTCGAACCCGCATGCCGCTTGAATAGGTACGAATCGGTAGATCGAGGTAGTCACCGAGTTCGCAGAACTCCGCGATATCCTGCTGCTTCTTCCGGATTTCTGCGTCGGACATTCCAAGCAGCAGTCCCCTCAAACGGATATTCTGCATGCCGGTGGAGTTTTCATCCATGCCGAGGCTGATATCCAGCAACGGTACGGCCTTGCCGCTGCGCGACACGGTGCCGGCTGTCGGCGGATAGATCCCCGCCATCACACGCAGCAGCGTCGACTTTCCCGCACCGTTGTGCCCGATCAGCCCGATGCGATCACCACGCTCGAAGCGGACGTTGACGTCGTCAAGCGCGCGCACCACGATCACGCCGTCACTGTCCTCCGCAATACGATTGCGTCGTCCCATACGCATGACCTGCTTCTTCAGCGAGCGTCCCTGCACGTCATAGATCGGCAAATCGAGCGTTACGTTCTTCAAATCGATATAGGCCATGACGTGCTCCTCAAACCCAGTACGGGATACGTTTCACATAACGACCGGTCAGCCACAACGCGACAATCCAGCCTACTGCGGCCATACCGGCCGTCACCCCCCACGTCAGTGCACTCGGTGCCTGCCCGATCAGCGGACCACGCACGACATCGATCAAATAGGCGAGCGGATTCCACTCGACGATGAAGGTATAGCGGTTCAATGCGTTCGGACGAAAGATGATCGGCGTCACATAGAACGCAACCTGTAGCAATGCCGAGATGATCTGGGGAAGATCGCGAAAGCGTGCGGACAGCAAGCCGACCGTCATCGCAATCCAGAGAATGTTCAGGATGTACAGCAACAGGCCGGGAATGAACAACGGCAGAGTTTCCCAGCTCTTCACGCCAAACACCGCCAGGAGCACAACGATGATCACCGCGTTGTGAGTCATTACGATCAGGTTGCGCCACACCACCTGCAGCATGTAGATCAGCTTCGGCGTCGCCATTTGCCTGATGTATGACGCACTGTTGATGTACGCAACGCTACCGTCCTGAATCGTCTGCGAAAGCAGCCCCCACATCACAAGACTCGCTGCCAGGAACGGCAGATACGCGTGCATGTCCTGACCGAAGAGCGTACCGTAGACGACGCCCAACGACCCGATCATGACGCCCATGCTGATCGTCAACCAGAACGGGCCGACCCGTGAGCGCGCATAGCGCTGCCGGATTTCCAGCCAGCCGAGCAGCGTCCATAACCGCCAGGACACGATGCTTTGTTTGAGGTCTGTAATTGCGACAGTGAGCATGCGATTCTTCAATAATTAAATAGTTAGACGACAAATTCTGGAATCTGCCGTAATCGATGGATTACAGCTCCCCCGAGCGTCCGGACAATCCGTGCCAGATTCCAAGAAGCGAAAGTCGCAGGTGCGCCATTCGAGGCTGCATGAACAACGCGTAGATCGCCAACCGGACCGGCATCTTGACCAGTTCGGTCGACTTCCAGCTCCACGGCACATAGGAACGGCGGATCAACGCGATTGCATTGCGGAACAGATAGTAGTGCCGAACCGCGCTGTGCCCCGGGTAGCTCCGCCCGAAGAATCTCACCGGTTCACCACCCAGTTCATGCTTCAACCGCAACGCGGGCGCCCCAAGTACCGAATAGCCTTTCGCGCGAGCGCGGACACACCATTCGAGATCGACGAAGTCGATGAACAACGAGTCGTCCATCGGACCGATGTCGCGCCACACATCGAGATTCACGCACGACCCCGACGTGATCAGAAAGTCGACTTCGACCGGCTGCACACCCTCCGGCTGAACCCGGCGCAGCTTCACGTACCCGAATCGAACGAACGGCGCGACACCGCCCAGCCGTGCGTCCTCGTACGCGGGGCCAACGAGTGCCACGCGACGATTGCGCATGCGCTCGGTCGCCATTGTCCGAGGCAGTTCGATCAGCAGTTCGTCCGATGGCTCGCTATCCTGATCGAACAGCAATACCGACGTACAGTTCGCCGCAGCCAGGCGTTCGATGCCCTGGTTGAGCGCAGTCGCGATCCCAAGATTGGCACCGTTCGCGACATAGTCGATACGCGCGTCGAGCCCGAGCACGCCCGGCGCACTGATGCTCTCCGTGTTGTCCACCACCACGCAGGGCCATACTTGGGCGAGCCGATTCGCGCGAGCCACGCAACCGCTATCTGGTCGATAGAACACGATGACGACACCGGCCCGCTCCTGAACCGCGGAATTCTGATTCAAGTTACTCACTCAGGCACAGCTTCAATGCATCGGCCCAGTCCGGCAGCCGCAGCCCGAATGCTTCGGTCAGCTTGTCGTGCGACAGTCGCGAATTGGACGGACGCTTGGCGGGAACCGGGTAGTCGCTCGCCGGAATCGGCAACACCTTCGGCGCACGCTCGCCCATCGCGTGGGCGAAGATTGCCTCGGCAAACCCGTGCCACGACGTCGCGCCTGCCGACGTGAAGTGATAAACGCCGGAACGCTGCGCCCACCAGTCCGCGTCATCGGCCGCCAACGCCTGCGTGACGATGTGCGAGGTCGCGGTGGCGATCGTCTTCGACCACGTCGGCGCGCCAACCTGATCCGCGACGACGCGCAGTTCCGGACGCTCGCTGCCGAGCTTCAGCATCGTCAGCAGGAAGTTCTTGCCGCGACGGCCGTACACCCAGCTCGTCCGCAGAATCAAGTGCGCGCAACCCGTCGCCGCGATGGCCTGCTCGCCCTCAAGCTTGGTCAGCCCGTACACGTTCTGCGGATTGGTCGCATCCGTTTCGACGTAGGCACCGTCTTTGGTCCCGTCGAACACGTAGTCGGTCGAATAATGAACCAGCGCTGCGCCGAGACGCGCCGCCTCCTCCGCAAAAGCGCGCGGAACTTCGGCATTCAGCCGGCGCGCGGCGTCAACGTCCGTCTCGGCCTTGTCGACCGCCGTATACGCGGCCGGATTCACGATGATCGACGGCTTCAGCCCGCGTACGACACTGCGTACCCGATCGAGATCGGACAGGTCGAGCATCGAGCGGTCGCACGCCACCACACGGCCGAGGCCTTGCAGCGAGCGCAGCAGTTCGAACCCGACCTGGCCATTCACACCCGTCACGAGGATCGTCGGCTCTGGAGTCACACCCACCTCACGCATAAACTTCGGCTTCGCTCAAACGCTTGCCGGCTGCGTCCTTCGCCGCCAGCAGCGGCTCGAAATCGATCGGCCACTCGATCCCGATCTCCGGGTCGTTCCACACGATGCTGCGCTCGTGTTCCGGAAACCAGTAGTCGGTCGT
This sequence comes from Burkholderia sp. L-4, assembly GCF_056856535.1. NCBI lineage: Bacteria > Pseudomonadati > Pseudomonadota > Betaproteobacteria > Burkholderiales > Burkholderiaceae > Burkholderia > Burkholderia sp. L-4. The sequence goes on along the minus strand of NZ_JBXEOX010000001.1, from coordinate 943,502 downwards.
CTTGTAGAGGAACTGCGCGGCCTCCGACAGCACGACGAAGCCGTGTGCGAAACCGGGCGGCACCCACAGCTGCCGATGGTTGTCGTTCGACAGGACAACCCCTACCCACTTGCCGAAGTTCGGCGAATCCTTGCGAATGTCGACGGCCACGTCGAACACTTCGCCCTCGACCACGCGAACGAGCTTGCCCTGCGCGTGCTGGATCTGATAGTGCAGCCCGCGCAGCACGCCCTTCGACGAGCGCGAGTGGTTGTCCTGCACGAATTCGACGCCAGGTGCGACCTGCTCGGCGAATTCCTTCCCGTTGAAGCTTTCGTAGAAGAACCCGCGCGCGTCGCCGAACACCTTCGGCTCGATGATCTTGACTTCGGGCAGCGCCGTCGCCGTTACTTGGATGGCCATGCGACTTGATCCGTGAGAATGTTCTTGAGGTACTGACCGTATGCGTTCTTAGCCAGCGGCTGCGCCAGCTTCAGCACTTGCTCCGCATCGATCCAGTCGCGGCGATAGGCGATTTCTTCCGGACATGCGACGACGAGACCCTGCCGCTTCTGCAACGTCGCGATGAAGCTGGCCGCCTCGATCAGCGAATCGTGCGTGCCGGTATCGAGCCACGCATAACCGCGCCCCATGATCTCGACGTTCAGCGCACCGCTGTCGAGATAGCGCGAGTTGACGTCGGTAATTTCCAACTCGCCGCGCGGCGATGGCTTGATGTCGGCCGCGATGTCGCATACGCGGTTGTCGTAGAAATACAGGCCCGTCACTGCGTAGTTCGAACGCGGCTTCGCCGGCTTTTCCTCGATCGACAGCGCACGGAACGACTTGTCGAATTCGACGACGCCGTAACGCTCCGGGTCATGCACGTGATACGCAAACACGGTCGCGCCAGTTTCCTGTGCATGCGCGCGCTCCAGCTGCTTCGCCAGATCGTGCCCGTAGAAGATGTTGTCGCCGAGAATCAGCGCGGACGGATCGTTGCCGACGAACGCCTTGCCGATGATGAACGCCTGCGCGAGACCGTCGGGCGACGGCTGCACCGCGTACTGGATGTTCATCCCCCACTGGCTGCCGTCGCCGAGCATCGCTTCAAAGCGCGGCGTGTCCTGCGGCGTGGAGATGATCAATACGTCGCGAATGCCCGCGATCATCAACGTCGACAGCGGGTAGTAGATCATCGGCTTGTCGTACACCGGCAGCAGCTGCTTGGAGACGACGTGCGTGATCGGATACAGCCGCGTGCCGGAACCGCCGGCGAGAATGATGCCTTTACGTGCCATCGCTTCTCTCCTCAGTTGCGTTTCGCGTAGTTCGTTTCGACCCACTTGCGGTACTCGCCCGATGCGACCTCGTCGACCCAGACCTGATTGTCGAGATACCAGTCGACCGTCTTCGCCAGGCCAGTCTCGAACGTTTCCGCGGGCTTCCAGCCGAGCTCGCGTTCGAGCTTGCGCGCATCGATCGCGTAGCGGCGATCGTGGCCGGGCCGGTCCGTCACATAGGTGATCTGGTCGCGGTACGAACCCGCTGCCTTCGGGCGCGCCTTGTCGAGCAGGTCGCACAGCGTATGCACGACTTCGAGGTTCTTCTTCTCGTTCCAGCCGCCGACGTTGTACGTCTCGCCGGGCACACCGCGCGCGAGCACTTCGCGAATCGCGCTGCAGTGATCGCCGACGTACAGCCAGTCGCGCACGTTCTTGCCGTCGCCATACACTGGCAGCGGCTTGCCCGCGAGCGCGTTCGCGATCATCAGCGGAATCAGCTTCTCGGGGAACTGATACGGGCCGTAGTTGTTCGAACAGTTCGTCGTCAGCACCGGCAGGCCGTACGTATGATGGTAGGCACGCACCAGGTGGTCGGAACCCGCCTTCGTCGCCGAATACGGGCTGTTCGGCGCGTACGGCGTCGTTTCGGAGAATTGCGGGTCGGTGGCCGACAGCGAACCGAACACCTCGTCGGTCGACACGTGCAGGAAGCGGAACGCCGCCTTGTCCGCGTCGTTCAGGCCGTTCCAGTACTGGCGGGTCGCCTCGAGCAGAGTGAACGTGCCGACGACGTTGGTCTGCACGAAGTCCGCGGGGCCGTGGATCGAGCGATCGACGTGGCTTTCCGCGGCGAAGTGCAGTACCGCACGGGGCTTGTGCTCGGCGAGGAGCGCATCGAGTGCGTCACGGTCGCAGATGTCGACGCGCGCAAACACGTGCTTCGGGTTCCCGTCCAGCGACTGCAGCGTGCGCAGGTTCCCTGCGTACGTCAGCTTGTCAACGTTGAGCACGGCTTCGTCGGATGCGCGCAGCCAGTCGAGTACAAAATTGGCACCGATAAAACCCGCGCCGCCCGTAACCAGGATCATGAGGCTCCCTCAAATAATGTGCGGCAGGCGTCATCAAACGCCCGCCACATCGGATTCGCAAATGCTGGTAACTTGGGATTGCTACCGTCAGACCGGGAATTTTAACCGGTCGACATGGCCTCCAAAGTCATGAAATGCTAATTTTGTTCGGGAAAGCGACAATTATAGAGAGCCGTCACCTGCAAAAGCCATGCCGCTAACAACTTGATACAGCGCTTCGAACCTCGTCCCAGCATGAAATTTCTTGCCAAATCAACCCGTTCTCGCGGAACAAAAATTGTACAACCCTGCGTTGAATGGATGATTTTTCCCACGTTATCGGTACTCGCAACATCCGCCGCCCCATGACCCTCCCCCCCATCGCCATCGGAGACATCCAAGGCTGTCATTCCGCTTTCCAGTCGCTGCTCGACAAGCTTTCGCCTCCCGCCGACACCCCGCTGTGGATAGCCGGCGACGTCGTCAACCGCGGGCCCGGCTCGCTTGCCGCGCTACGTGCGGTCGTGGACCTCGGCCCGCGCGCGACCGTCGTGCTCGGCAATCACGACCTCCACCTGCTCGCGGTCTCCGCCGGGCTGCGCACCGAGCGCCCGGGCGACACGATCGGCGAGATCCTCGACGCGCCGGATGCCGATGCGCTGCTCGACTGGGTCCGCCACCGCCCGTTCGTCCATGCGGAGGACGGAATGCTGCTCGCGCATGCGGGCGTACTGCCGCAATGGGACACCACGCTCGCGCTCGAACTCGCGGACGAACTGCAGCGCGCGCTGCGCGCGCCCGACTGGCGCGACACGCTGCAAGGCCTGTACGGCAACGAGCCGAATCAATGGAGTCCGAACCTGAAGAAGCGGGACCGGATGCGCGTCGCCTTCAACGCGTTCACGCGCGTACGCTTCTGCACGCCCGACGGCGCGATGGAATTCAAGGCGAACGGCGGCCCGGACAGCGCGCCGCCCGGCTACCTGCCGTGGTTCGACGTACCAGGGCGCCGCACGGAGGACGTGACGGTCGTGTTCGGGCACTGGGCCGCGCTTGGCCTGATGCTGCGCGACAACGTCGTCGCGCTCGATTCGGGATGCGTATGGGGGAACCAGTTGTCGGCCGTACGGCTGACCGCCGACCCGGCACGGCGCACGGTCACGCAGGTGCAGTGCGAAGCATGCGGCACGCCGGGCGAATGAGCGCCGACCATCGCACAATACGCCGGAAACTTTCCGGAACCGCACCTCGACTTCGCGCGGTAAATTCCGGAAAGTACGCGCCATGCGCATTCCAAGGACCCCAAGGACACCGATGAGCAGCCTGCCGCCCGACTTTTCCGCCGAAGCCTATCTGCTGTTGCATCCCGACGTACGCGCTGCGGGCGTGGACCCGGCGCAGCACTATCTCGAACACGGCAAACGCGAAGGCCGCCCATACCTGCCAGCAACGTCCATCCACCGGGAAGCACTGCCGGGCGAACCCGGATTCCAGCCGTTGCCGCTGATTGTCATTTCGTACAACCGGGGGGCCATGCTTCGACGCGTCATCGCGTCGTACCGGCGGCAGCGCGTGCCGGTGGAGATTGCCGTCCACGATAACGGCAGCGGTGATCCGGAAACACTGCGCGTGCTCGACGAGCTTGAGCACGATGGAATCCGCGTGTTCAAACGAGCAGCAATTTCGACTGTCACCGAACTAAATCTCGTCGATGAAACCGTGTCGGCGATGTTTTCGTCGCGAAAGTCAGGTCCGTACATCGTGACGGACTGCGACATCGACCTAGCCACATCGAGCCCTGACGCCATCACTGTCTATCTCGAGTTGCTGAATGCGTTTCCGGACATCGAATGTGCCGGGCCGATGCTGAAAATCGATGACATTCGCAAGAGCTATCCACTGTTCGGGCGCGTGATGAACCGCCATATCAGCCAGTTCTGGCACCAACGCCCCGAAATCGGCACGATCGGCGGTCGGGAGATCGCATACCTGCGTGCGCCGATCGACACGACCTTTGCCGTACATCGCTCCGCGCAGCCGTTCCGGCGCCTGAAATCAGGCATGCGCGTGTACACACCGTTCGATGGTCGCCATCTCGACTGGTATCCGCACGAGCAGCAGAACAACGACCGTCCTGCGTCGGACGTCTACCAGCGGGCGTCATCACCGGAGATTTCTCACTGGGACAATCAAGCGTACCTGAGCGCATATTCGTCCGAACAACCGGAATACGACGACTATGTCGTCGTCAGGCAGCATGCGTCCGGCGCCCTCGAAATCGATACGCAGCACATCGCCAACCATCCCGACTGAGCACCCGCAGCAACGGCACACCACCCGTGCGAACTCATCAACCCTCGCGCCCCGGCACCGGCTCATCGGCCGCCGCATCGGCTGCCGCCCCGCCACCGACCTCGGTCGCCGGATACGCATGCTTCTGCAACTCCGCGAGCGCCTCGGCCGACGGCTTGCCGACCGTCTCCTGCAACGTCGCCAGCGCGGCCGCGATCGCATCGCGCGCCGCCGCGGACGTCGCCCGCCGGTCGCCGCCCGGCGCAATCGGATCGCACACGTACAGATGCGCGACGAGCGGCCCGCCACGCAGCACCATGTCGAGTGACTTGCCGAGCGACAGGTCGCCCGTGTAGGCCGGCGCGACCGACTGACGCCCTTGCGCATCCTCGTACATCAGACAGATCGGCTGCACCGCGCAGCCGGCCGATACCGCGGCCTGGAACAGGTTCGCATGGAACGGCAGCAGCGCCTGGCCGTCGGACGTCGTCCCTTCCGGAAACACGCACATCACACCGCCGTTGCGCAACCGTTCCGCCATCTCGTGCATCACCCGCATTGCCTCGGTGCGCTTCTCGCGCTGCAGAAACACGGTGTCGAGCTTCTCGGCCAACCAACCGACCACCGGCCACTGCCGCACCTCGGCCTTCGACACGAACGGCGTCGGCCGCCACGCGTTGACGGTGTAGATGTCGAGCCACGACACATGGTTGCCGACGACGAGCGCACCCGCGTCGAGGCGCGCCGCGTCGTTGTGGACGACGACGCGCATCCCGCAGATCCGCAGCATCTTGACCGACCAGCGACGTATCAGCTCGGCGCGACGCGCGGGCGTGACATGCGAAAAACGCAGCGCGACGATCGCCATGCCGCGCAACAGGTGAAAAACGAGACGCAGCTTGCGAAAGGCGGTCATGGCGAGGATCCGGCGTGGTTCAGTGGCGCTCGAATGCGACCTGCCCGGACACGAGCGTCGCGCGCACGGTGGCCGGCAGTTCGTAGCCGAGGAACGGCGAGTTGTGGCCCTGGCTCTTCAGCGCGCGCGGTTCGACGCGCCAGTGCGCGCGCGGATCGAACACGCACAGATCGGCCGCGCCGCCTTCGGCAAGGCGACCTGCCGGCAGCTGCAGCACGTCGGCCGGCGCGGACGTGATGCGGCGCAGCGCCTGCGCAAGCGGCGTACGCGTCTCGTCCGCCCACTTCAGCGTCAGCGACAGCAGCAGCTCGAGGCCCGTCGCGCCAGGCGTCGCTTCGCCGAACGGCAGCAGCTTCTCGTCGTCGTCGACCGGCGTGTGGTCGGAGCAGATCGCATCGATCGTGCCGTCGGCGAGCGCCACACGGATCGCCTCGCGGTCGCGCTCGCCGCGCAGCGGCGGATCGAGCCGGAACTGCGAGTCGAAGTAGCCGATGTCGACGTCGATCAGATGCAGATGGTTCACGCCGACGTCGCAGGTCACGGGCAGACCTTCCGCCTTCGCCGCGCGCACGAGCGCGAGGCCGGCCGCGGACGACAGCCGCGCGAGGTGCACGCGCGCGCCCGTCACGCGCATCAGTTCGAAGATCGTGTGCAGCGCGATCGTCTCCGCCGCGACCGGCACGCCGGACAACCCGAGCCGCGACGCGAGTGCGCCGCTCGCGGCCACGCCGCCGCGGCCGATGAACGCGTCGAGCGGACGCAGCCACGTCGTGTAGCCGTAGGTGCTCGCGTACTGCAGCGCGCGCAGCAGCACCTGCGTGTCGCGCACCGGCACGTTCGCATGCGTGAAGCCGACGCAGCCGGACTCGGTCAGCGCGACCATCTCGGTGATCACTTCACCCTTGAGGCCGACGGTCAGCGCGCCCAGCGGGTGCACGTTCGCCTGGTGCAGGTTGCGCGCGCGGAACTTGAGCATCTCGACGAGGCCCGGCTCGTCGAGCACGGGGTCGGTATCCGGCGGGCACACGAGCGTCGTGACGCCGCCGGCGACGGCCGCGGCCATCTCGGACGCGAGCGTCGCCTTGTGTTCGTAGCCGGGCTCGCGCAGCCGCGCGCACAAGTCGACGAGGCCGGGCGCGACGATCAGGCCCGACGCGTCGATGGTCTTCGCGGCGTTGAAATCGGCCGGCGCCTTGCCGTCCTCGGCGATCGCGACGATCTTGCCGGCCGCGACGAATACATCGGCCTGCCGCTCGGTGCCGGCGACCGGATCGATCAGCGTGCCGCCTTTGATATGAATCTTCATGCGCTGTCAGTGAATGCGTTGATTGCGTGAATAAGGAGGCGCGAAAGCGGGCTCAGTCGCTGTTGCCGGCAACGATGCCCATCACCGCCATCCGCACGGCGATGCCGAACGTGACCTGGTTGAGGATCACCGACTGCGGGCCGTCGGCGACCTGCGAATCGATCTCGACGCCGCGGTTCATCGGGCCCGGGTGCATCACGATCGCGTCGGGCGCGGCGAGCGCGAGGCGCTCGGGCGTCAGGCCCCACGTCTTGAAGTACTCCTGCGCGGACGGCAGCAGCGCGCCGCTCATCCGTTCGTTCTGCAGGCGCAGCATGATGATCACGTCGACGCCCTTCAGCCCTTCGTCGAGGTTGTGGAACACCTTCACGCCCATCTGCTCGAGCCCGCCCGGCAGCAGCGTGCGCGGCCCGATCGCGCGCACTTCCGGCACGCCGAGCGTGGTGAGCGCATGGATGTCGGAGCGCGCGACGCGCGAATGCAGGATGTCGCCGACGATCGCCACGCGCAGCTTCGTGAAGTCGCGCTTGTAGTGACGGATCGTGTACATGTCGAGCAGGCCCTGCGTCGGGTGCGCGTGGCGGCCGTCGCCGGCATTGATCACGTGCACGTGCGGCGCGCAGTGCTCGGCGATCAGGTACGGTGCGCCGCTCGACGCATGGCGCACGACGAACAGATCGGCATGCATCGCCGACAGGTTGTTGATCGTGTCGAGCAGCGATTCGCCCTTGCTCGTCGACGACGCGTTGATGTTCAGGTTCAGCACGTCGGCCGACAGGCGCGTCGCGGCGATCTCGAAGGTCGTGCGCGTGCGCGTCGAGTTCTCGAAGAACAGGTTGAAGACGGACTTGCCGCGCAGGAGCGGCACCTTCTTCACTTCCCGGTCCGTCACGCTGACGAACTGCTCGGCCGTATCGAGGATATGGTTGACGATCGAGCGCGGCAGGCCCTCGATCGACAGCAGGTGCTTCAGCTCGCCGTTTTTCGTGAGCTGCGGGTTGCCCTTCAGGAACCCGTAGCGGAACCGGTCGGGGCTCGCGGCCGCGGCGGGATTGCCGGTGCGGCCAGTGGTGTCGGTGGTCATGGTGTGCGTGATTCCAACTATGCAAACGGGCCGCGGTGCAAACCAGCGGCCCGGGATACGGTTCGCGTGTCGTTCAGGCGCCGTGCGGGTCGACGCGCAGCGTGAACCGCGCGTCGTCGCGCGCGAGCACGAGCGTCGCGCCGGCCGGCACGTCGAGCGTGCCGCCCGCGAAGCGTGCGGCGACCGGCAGTTCGCGGCCGCCGCGATCGGCCAGCACCGCCAGCTCAACTGCGGCCGGACGGCCGTAGTCGAACAGCTCGTTGAGCGCCGCGCGCACGGTGCGCCCGGTGTACAGCACGTCGTCGACGAGCACGATGCGCGCGCCGTCGATCTCGAACGGCAGCGATGTCGGGCTGGCCTGGCTGTGGAGCCCCTTCTTCGCGTAGTCGTCGCGATGCAGCGCGACGTTCACGACGCCGAAGGCCGGCGCGCCGAGATCGCGTGCGAGACGCTCGGCCAGCCATGCGCCGCCGCTGTGAATGCCGGCGAGCCGCGGGCCGCCCGGTTCGGCGAACGCCGTGCCGTACGCGGCGCGGATCTGGTCGAGCAGGACGCGGTAAAGCGCCTCGGCATCAATGGTGCTCATGATCGGACAATTGATCGAGATACTGTTGAAGAATGACGCGAGCGGCCTCGGCATCGAGCATCTCCGCGCGGGCGCGGCCGCGCACGTTGCGCTCGCGCAGCCCGGCCTCGGCCTCGACCGACGAATAACGCTCGTCGACCCACGTGACGGGCAGCCCGAAGCGGCCGTTCAGCTGGTTGCCGAAGCGCTTCGCCTGCTGCGTCATGTCGTGCGGCGTGCCGTCCGGATGCATCGGCAGGCCGACGACGAGCGCGTCCGGCCGCCATTCGGCCAGCAGGTCGCCGACCGCCTTGAAACGGTGTTCGCGATTCAGGTTCTGGATCACGACGAGTGCACGGGCCGAGCGCGTCAGCGCGTTGCCGACCGCGACGCCGATCCGTTTTTCGCCGTAGTCGAACGCCAGGAGCGTCGCATCGCGCGCGCTCGCGCCGCTCATGCGTGCCCTGCTTCGCCGGACAACATCGACGAGCTGACGCCGAGCAGGCCGAGGGCGGCTTCGAAGCGCTCTTCGGCCGGCGTGTCGAACACGATGCGCGGATCGGCGGCCACGGTCAGCCAGCCGTTGCGGGAAATTTCTTCCTCGAGCTGCCCCGCGCCCCAGCCGGCATGGCCGAGCGTCAGCAGGAAGCGTTTCGGGCCGGTGCCCGTCGCGACCGCCTCGAGCACGTCCTTCGACGTCGTCATCTCCAGCCCGCCGTCGACGGACATCGACGAGTTGTAGTTCGCGCCCTCGACCGGCTCGTGCAGCACGAAGCCGCGCTCGGTCTGGACCGGGCCGCCGAAGTACACGGGAATGTGCAGCAGCGGCTCGATGTCGAGCTTCAGGTCGATACGGTTGAACAGCGATTCGAGATCGATGTCGGTAGGACGATTGATGACGAGGCCGAGCGCACCGCGCTCGCTGTGATCGCAAAGATAGACCACCGTCCCCGAGAACGTCGGATCGGCCATGTTGGGCATGGCGATCAGGAACTGGTTGGTGAGATTGATGCGATCGGAAGGCTTTGACATGGTTTGAATTTTAGCAAAGACGCCGCGACCTGACCGGGCCGCGATCAACAAGCAACGCCGCGCCACGCTGGCAACGACGCGCGCGGATCACACGGCACTCTAACACGCGCGCGGGTGCTGTCGGCAGCGTGTTGCAGGCCCGCGCGACAAGGGGCGCCGCCATCTGCCCGTCCCCTCGTTCGTCAGGTCCGGCCGAGCGCCGTGCCGAGCGCGCCGGATGCCGCGGTGAGGTCCGGCGGCGCGACGCCGGCCGCGATCTTCAGCAGCGCCGCGCGCAGCATGTCGGACGCGTGGCCGTGCGCGTCGAGGCCGCCGTCCGCGAGCGGCATGCCGTGGGCGGCACGGCGCCATGCGAGGCCGAGCGTATCGGCCAGCAGTGCCGCGTGGCCGAGCCCGAGCGCGCACGCGGCCGTCCCGACCCGGTAGGCGGCGCCGGACGCGTGCCAGGCGGCGCCTGCGTCGGCTCTGGCCGGGTCGGCGGCGAGGTCGGCCATCGACGCATCGGCCGTCTGCAGGAAATCCTCGTACGCATGCGCGTTGACGGTCACGACGCCGAGCGCGCGGGTCGGCGCGACGGCGACCGCATCGTGCTCGGCCCGCGCGGCATCGGCTTCCCACAACGCCTCGGACGCCGGCGTGCCGGCGACGTGCCAGTCGACCGTCAGCCCGTAGTCGTGCAGCACCTCGACGAGCGCGACGTCCTCGGCCGCGGCGCCGAACAGCGCGAAATCGCGCCACAGCAGCGCCACCGTCTCGCGCACGAGCTCGGGCGGCGCGCTGCGCCGGCCCCGCACCTGTTCGGCGAGCAGCAGGTTGGTCCGCGCGAGAAAGCGTTTCAGCTCGGGCGCGCCGCTTGCGCGCAGCGCGCGCAGGCACGCGTTCGCGAGCCGCCAGAAATCGTACGGCCCGTCGTCGGCGAGCGCGACCTGCATCGCATCGAGTTCGTCCAGCGCCGCGTCGGGCGCGCCGCGCTCTGCGCGCAGCAGCCCGAGCAGCGCCTGCTCGTAGCGGGCGCGAAACCGGGCCGCTAACGCGTCGGGCAGCGCGCGCAACGTGGCCGGCGGCACCGCGCGGCCGACCAGCGCGAGCGCGTCGGGCGGCGCGCTGGCACGCAGGTCGGCGGCGCTTTGCGCGCGCAGTGCACGGAAATGGTCGAGGAGAACGGGCGAGCACGCGAGCTCGCGCAGGTTGTGACGCCCGACGGCCGCGCGGAAGTCGCGCAGCGCGCCACGCCAGCCGGCCGACGTCGGCTCGGCGGCGACCAGCGGCGCGGCGGCCGCCAGTTGCCCGGCGAACCGCGCGGCCGGCAGCCAGCCGGCTTCCGCCAGCACCGCCGCGGCGGCGGACAGCGGCGCAGCCGCATCGTCGTGCCGCCCGAATGCGTCGGCGGCCGCCGCAAGCCATGCGTCGGCCGCGCGCACGGCCCCGCCGCGCGGGTTGGGCAGTGCGTCAGGGTGGGGAACGTTCGCCGGATCGGACGTCATGGACACGCGCGCCTGTCATCGTCAAGTCGCTCGCCCGAACCGCGGCGCGCGAGCGCCGGGCCGATGCGAGGCCGGAGCGGAGTGTCCGTGGGCCAGCGGTCCGATCAGATCTGGACCATCTCGAAGTCTTCCTTGCGAGCGCCGCATTCGGGGCACGTCCAGTTGATCGGGACGTCTTCCCAGCGCGTGCCCGGGGCAATGCCCTCTTCCGGCAGCCCGGCTTCTTCGTCGTAAATCCAGCCACAAATCAGGCACATCCAGCTCTTGTATTCCATCTTAGCCGCGTCGGGAAAAGTCGGTAAATTCGGGAGCCATGATGGTACCGTGTCGGGGCCGGACTGCCTAGCAATCGCGCTGGAGGACGGCGACTACGTTGCGCTGCGCTAAAAAATCCGTCGTGCGGGCCGGATTCCACCGCATAATGGCTGAAAAGTGCGGCCTGCCGGGCAACACAGGGCCGAAAACGGCCACTCGCCTCGCGGTCCGCATCTCCGTCGCTTTCCGTTTTTCTCTTGCCCCATTTTTACATGTCCAGCAACGCCCCTCCGATCGTCCTCACCTTCGGCCTGTCCGATCCCACCGGCGGCTCCGGCCTCCAAGCCGATCTGATGACCCTGGCGAGCATGGGCTGTCACGGCGTGTCCGTCCTGACGGGCTACACCGTGCGCGACTCCGCCGCCTGCGACGAAGTGACCGGCCTCGACCCCGAAGTCGTCGCCGCCCAGGCGCGCATGCTGCTCGAGGACATGCCGGTCGCCGCGTTCAAGATCGGCGCGGCGACGCGCGCGGAAGTCGTCAGTGCGATCGCCGAGGTCGTCGCCGACTACGACGGCGTGCCGCTCGTGCTCGCGCCGGATTTCACGCTCGACGACGAGCACGTGCTCGCGGCCGACGACCTGCGCGAGTCGATCGCCGACCTGCTGGCGCCGCAAACCACGCTGCTGGTCGCCGATCACGCCACGCTGATCGCGCTCGCGCAGCCGGACGGCGACGCCGAGGCGCCGAATCTCGACGCCGCCGTGTCGCACCTGCTGTCGCAGGGCTGCGAGTACATCCTGTCGTCGGAGACGGGCTCGCACCGGCTCGTCAACACGCTGTACGGCGAGGAAGGCCAGCTTCGCGAGGACATGTGGGATCGCTCGCCGCACCGGCTGATGGGCATCACCGATACGCTCGGCGCGGCCATCGCGGCGCTGCTCGCGAACGGCCAGGAACCACCCGAAGCGGTGCGCGAGGCGCAGGAGTACCTGTACCAGGCCGTGCGCGACGCGTTCCGGCCCGGCATGGGCGCCTACCTGCCCGACCGGTTCTTCTGGGCGCGCAGCAATGAAGAATCGGATACGCCGCCGGCCGTGAAGGCCGATCCGGTATCGCGGACGTCGCACCGGCATTGACGCGGGCACGGCGGGCATGCCCCGCCGTCGCACCTGCCGCGCCGCTGCGGGCACAACACTTCCGGCCGCCCCGCACGCACATCAAGATCCTCGCACCAATAAAAAAAGACCCGCATCGCTGCGGGTCTTTTCTTTTGGCTGGAACGCGCATCGCTGCGCGTTCCGGACACCATCGACCGAGGTCGATTACATGTCCATGCCCATGCCGCCCATGCCGCCCGGCATGCCGCCCGGCATCGGTGCGTCTTCCTTCGGCAGTTCTGCGACAGCTGCGTCCGTCGTCAGCAGCAGGCCAGCAACCGACGCTGCGTTCTGCAGTGCGGTGCGCGTGACCTTGGTCGGGTCGACGACACCGGCTTCAACCATGTCGACGTACTCGCCCGTTGCTGCGTTGTAGCCGTAGTTGCCCGTACCTGCAGCAACGGCCGCCACCACGACGCTGGCTTCTTCGCCGCCGTTCGTGACGATCTGGCGCAGCGGCTCTTCCATCGCGCGCAGCACGATCTTGATGCCGGCGTTCTGGTCGGCGTTCGCGCCGGTCAGGCCTGCGATCGCGGTGCGAGCGCGGATCAGCGCAACGCCGCCACCTGCCACGATGCCTTCTTCCACAGCTGCGCGCGTTGCGTGCAGTGCGTCTTCGACACGTGCCTTCTTTTCCTTCATTTCGACTTCGGTCGCAGCACCGACCTTGATCACTGCAACACCGCCGGCCAGCTTGGCCACGCGCTCTTGCAGCTTTTCACGGTCGTAGTCCGACGTCGCTTCTTCGATTTGCGCGCGCACTTGCTTCACGCGTGCTTCGATGTTCACGGCTTCGCCTGCGCCGTCGATGATCGTCGTGTTTTCCTTGCCCACTTCGATGCGCTTCGCCTGGCCCAGTTCTGCCAGCGTTGCCTTCTCGAGCGTCAGGCCGGTTTCTTCGGCGATCACCTGGCCGCCCGTCAGGATCGCGATGTCTTCCAGCATCGCCTTGCGACGATCGCCGAAGCCAGGCGCCTTGACCGCAACGGTCTTCAGGATGCCGCGGATGTTGTTCACGACCAGCGTTGCGAGCGCTTCGCCTTCGATGTCTTCGGCGATGATCAGCAGCGGACGGCCAGCCTTCGCGACTTGCTCGAGCACCGGCAGCAGATCACGGATGTTCGACACCTTCTTGTCGTGCAGCAGCACGAACGGGTTGTCGAGGACGGCGACTTGCTTTTCCGGGTTGTTGATGAAGTACGGCGACAGGTAGCCGCGGTCGAATTGCATGCCTTCGACGACGTCGAGTTCGTCAGCCAGCGACTTGCCGTCTTCGACGGTGATGACGCCTTCCTTGCCGACCTTGTCCATCGCTTCAGCGATGCGATCGCCGATCGACGTGTCGCTGTTCGCCGAGATCGAGCCGACCTGTGCGATTTCCTTGTTCGTCGTGCACGGCTTGCTGATCTTCTTCAGCTCGTCGACAGCCGCTGCGACTGCCTTGTCGATACCGCGCTTCAGGTCCATCGGGTTCATGCCCGATGCGACGTACTTCATGCCTTCGCGAACGATCGATTGCGCGAGGACGGTTGCCGTCGTCGTGCCGTCGCCTGCGTTGTCGCTGGTCTTGGAAGCGACTTCCTTGACCATTTGCGCGCCCATGTTCTGGAGCTTGTCCTTCAGCTCGATTTCCTTCGCGACCGACACACCGTCCTTGGTGACCGTCGGGCCGCCGAAGCTGCGCTCGAGCACCACGTTGCGGCCCTTCGGACCCAGCGTGACCTTGACTGCGTTGGCGAGAATGTTCACGCCTTCGACCATCTTCGAACGGGCGGAATCGCCGAATACGACGTCTTTAGCTGCCATCTTCTAACTCCTTGAATTCTTGGGAATATGTACCGTCGGAGGACGCTTACTTCGCGTTGACCACGGCCATGATGTCTTCTTCGCGCATGACCAGCAGTTCCTGGCCGTCGACCTTCACGGTCTGGCCTGCGTACTTGCCGAACAGGACGCGATCGCCGACCTTCACGTCGAGCGCGATCGGTGCGCCCTTGTCGTCGCGCTTGCCCGGGCCGATGGCCAGGACTTCGCCCTGGTCCGGCTTTTCAGCAGCGGCGTCGGGGATGACGATGCCCGAGGCGGTCTTGGTTTCCTGATCCAGGCGCTTGACGATCACGCGATCGTGCAAAGGACGAAGGTTCATATTCACTCCTCTCTTGACTGAGATTGAAGAACGCTTAGGGAATCTGCCCGGCTTGTCGCCCGGCAGAGAATTGTTAGCACTCTCGTGCAGCGAGTGCTAATTATATGGACGGGTTTTGACAAATTCAAGAAGGGAAACCGGACGAATTTTCAACGCGGCACGGAAGCGGGGAAAACACCCGAAAATCACGAAAAATCCTTTTAAAACAAAACCCTGACCCACGCTACCCGGCTTGGCGAGCGAGTCCGCGCGGCCCGCGAATCGCATCCAGCCCCGTTTGGACACCGGGTAAGCACGGAGTTCCTGCGACCGGCGACATCGCATCGAAAAACCCGCGCAGGCGCCGATTCCGTCCGCCACAACGCGCCCGGTGCCCCGTCCCGCCCCCCCAGCCGGCGATCCATCGCTCCGCATCGAAGCATTCATTTTCATTACGCCGATATTTACGTTTTTTCTTTCGGAAAACACCCGTCGGCCCCCATCCGTAAGCCCTCCCATTACATTCAGTAATTTAGATGCGAATCATTCTCGTTTACATTGACATTCCCATTCGACACTCCTACGATGCGCCGCGTTGCGCTCTTCTTCATGCCCTGGCCGATCGGTGCCGAGCGTCGGGACAGCGACCGACAAGCAGGACTCCAAACCAATTAGAACCAGGAATTTGATATGAAGGTTGCGTCGTTCCATGGAGACCGCGTCCGCACCCGGATGCGCCCCGCCGCCTGTGCGGCCGTCCTCGCGTGCGCATCGTTCGCGAGCGGCGCTGCGTTCGCCACCGCGTCGGTCGACGCGCAGCCCGAAGCGCCCGAGGCCGACCTCGCGATCCAGGCGAAGCCGGCCGGCATGTGGACCGGCATCTGGACGCGCCAGAGCCTGCTCGGCGACATGGGCGGCATCCGCCCGTGGCTCGGCAAGTACGGCGCGACGCTGCAGATCACCGAAACCAGCGAATACCTCGCGAACCTGCGCGGCGGCCTGAACCGCGGCGGCACGTATGACGGGCTGACGACCGCGACGCTGACGGTCGATACGCAAAAGGCGATCGGCCTGCCCGGCGGCACCTTCAACGTCAGCGCGCTGCAGATCCACGGCAGCAACCTGAGCGCGCGCAATCTCGGCACGCTCAACACCGCGAGCGGCATCGAGGCGCAGGACACGACGCGCCTGTGGGAACTCTGGTACCAGCAATCGTTCCTCGACAAGCGCGTCGACGTGAAGATCGGCCAGCAGAGCCTGGACCAGGAGTTCATGGTCAGCACGTATGCGAACACGTTCGTCAATACGATGTTCGGCTGGCCCGCGCTGCCGTCGTACGATCTGCCGAACGGCGGCCCCGCGTATCCGCTCGCGGGCCTCGGCGTACGCGTGCGCGCACAGCTCACGCCGAAACTCACCGCGCTCGCGGGCGTGTTCGACGGCGATCCGCTCGGCAACAACCCGGGCAACCTGAGCGGCACGAACTTCAACCTGCACAACGGCACGCTCTATATCGGCGAGCTGCAGTACGCGCTGAACCAGCCGTCCGACGGCGAAATGGACACCGGCCATTCGAACGGACTGCCGGGTACCTACAAGATCGGCCTGTGGTATCACAACGGCCGCTTCGCGGACCAGAACGCCGGCACCGACGGTCTGTCGCTCGCCGATCCCGCATCGAACGGCAACGCGCGGCAGCACCACGGCGACTACAGCTTCTACGCGGTGGCCGACCAGATGATCTGGCGTCCCGACCCCACCGGCGCGAAAAGCCTCGGGGTGTTCGCGCGCGTGATGGGCGCGCCGGGCGACCGCAACCTCGTGAGCTTCGCGGCGAACGCGGGCATCGTGCTGAAGGCGCCGTTCGACGGTCGCGACAACGACAGCGTCGGCCTCGCCGTCACGTACATCCGGGTCGGCAGCCACGTGACCGACCTCGACCAGGCCGCGCGCAACTTTGCAGCCGGCCCGTACGGCGTGCGCACCCGCGAGACGACCGTCGAGGCGACCTACCAGTATCAGGTCAACCCGTGGTGGGTGATCGCGGCCGATGCGCAGTACACGTTCAACGCCGGCGCGGGCCAGAACCCGGGCGACGCGACCCAGCCGCTGCGCAACACGTTCGTGCTCGGCGCACGCACGACGATCACGTTCTGACCGCCGCGCGCCCGCCGTCCGCCCACGCCACCCGTTTTCGCGCGCGCCGACGCGGCGCGCCTCCCAGGAGATCCCGATGATTCAATCCGCCCCGCTTCGCCGCCTCGCGACGGGCGCGCTGGCCGCCGTCGCGCTGACGGCCGCCGCCGGCGCGTTCGCCGAGCCGCAAGGCTTCCTCGAGACGCTGCATCGCCATACGCTGCTCGTCAACACGGTGCCCGACAACGGCGACCAGAACCCGTACGCGATCGCGGTTGCGCCGGTGTCGGCCGGCACGATCCAGGCAGGCGACGTGCTCGTCGACAACTTCAACAACGCGGCGAACCTGCAGGGCACCGGCAGCACGATCGTCGACTATCGGCCGTCGACGAAGCAGATGAGCCTGTTCGCGACGATTCCACGCGACCTGAAGGCGTGCCCGGGCGGCGTCGGCCTGTCGACCGCGATGACGATGCTGAAGTCGGGCTGGGTGATCGTCGGCAGCACGCCGAGCAACGACGGCACGACGTCGACGAAAGGCGCCGGCTGCCTGATCGTGCTCGATCCGCACGGCCGGATCGCCTCGACGTGGTCGAGCGCGAACATCAACGACCCATGGGGCAACATGGCCGTGGTCGACCGCGGCGACAGCGCGACGCTGTTCGTCAGCATGGCCGGCTTCGGCGTCGGCGGCGCGGACGGCAACCCGCCCGTCTACAAGCAGGCGACGGTACTGCGCCTCGACCTCGACGTGCCGGCCGGCAAGCCGCCCGTCATCAAGCAGGAAACGGTCGTCGCGAGCGGCCTCGGCGCGCAGGCCGACAAGGGCGTGTTCCTGGTCGGCCCGACCGGCCTCGCGCTGTCGGGCGACCAGAAGAAGCTGTACGTCTCCGACGCGATCGGCAACCGCGTCGTCGAGATCGACGATCCGCTCACGCGCGACACGAGCGCGGGCGTCGGCCGCCAGGTGACGGCCGACGGCTTCCTGCGCCGCCCGCTCGCACTCGCGACCGCGCCGAACGGCCATCTGCTCGCGACCAACGCGCTGAACGGCCAGGTCGTCGAGATCGATCCGGTCGCCGGCAAGCAGCTCTATGCGCGCTGGATCGATACCGACAAGGCGCAGTCGCCGCCCGGCAACGGCGACCTGTTCGGGATCGCGATGACGCCCGACGGCGACGGCTTCTATTACGTCCAGGACGACGTCAACACGCTGATGCTCGCGAAGTAACGGAGCCGACCATGGCAGACGATCTGAACCCGCCGTCGCGCCCCGCGCGCCGCGGCTTCCTGAAGGCCGGCGGCGCCGCAGTGGCCGCGGGCCTCGCGGCGGGCACGATGCCGGCCGCACGCGCGGCCGACGCGGCGCCCGCGGTCGCACCGGGCGCACCGGGCGCACCGGGCGCGCACGCGCACGACGACGACATCGAGCCGTTCTACGGCAAGCACCAGGGCGGCATCACGACGCCGCAGCAGCGCAACGCATATTTCGCGGCGCTCGACCTCACCACGACCCAACGCGCGGACGTGATCGCGCTGCTGAAGACCTGGACCGACGCGGCCGCACGCCTCACGCGCGGCGACCCCGCGCAGCCGCTGCCGGCGACCGGCGGCGACGACGTCGCGCCGGCCGACTCGGGCGACGCGCTCGGCATCGGCGCGTCGCGGCTGACGATCACGTTCGGCTTCGGGCCCGCCCTGTTCGCGGTCGGGGGCAAGGACCGCTACGGCCTCGCGAAGCAGCGACCGGCCGCGCTCGTCGACCTGCCGCGCTTCAACGGCGACCAGCTGATTCCGGAGAAGACCGGCGGCGACCTGTTCATCCAGGCGTGCGCGAACGACGCGCAGGTGGCGTTCCACGCGGTGCGCCAGCTCGTGCGCCTCGGCGGCAAGGCCGTGCAGATGCGCTGGGGCCAGGCCGGCTTCACGTCCGGCAAGCCGGGCGAGACGCCGCGCAACCTGATGGGCTTCAAGGACGGCACGATGAACCCGTCGCGCGACGATCCGGCCGCGATGAACGAATTCGTGTGGGCCGGCAACGAAGGCCCGGCGTGGATGAACGGCGGCACCTACACGGTCGTGCGCCGCATCCGCATCACGCTCGAACACTGGGACAACACCGAGCTCGGCTTCCAGGAACAGGTGTTCGGCCGCAAGAAATACAGCGGCGCACCGATCGGCGGCCAGCACGAGTTCGAGGCGCTCGACCTCGACGCGGTCGACAAGGACGGCAATCCGGTGATCCCCGACAACGCGCATGCGCGTCTCGCATCGCCGCAGGTGAACAACGGCGCGCAGATCCTGCGCCGCGCGTATTCGTACAACGACAGCACGAACTTCTACATCGAGCGCTGGCCGCCGTGGCGCCAGCAGACCGAGTACGACGCGGGACTGATGTTCGTCGCGCACCAGCGCGACCCGCGCCGCGGCTTCATCCCGATCAACGAGAAGCTCGCGAAGCTGGACATCATGAACCAGTTCACCACGCACGTCGGCAGCGCGATCTTCGCGTGTCCGCCGGGCGCGCAACCCGGTTCGTACATCGGCGCCGCGCTGTTCGAAGCGTAACGGCATCGCGACGCCACGCCCCCATTTCCCCGGCCCGTCCGGATGCAACTCACGACGACGACATGAACACTTTTCCCGTTAGCCGCCCGCTGCGGCACCTGATCGCCGCGGCCGCCGCCGCGCTGATGCTGACCGGCGCGCTGCACGCCACGCGCGCGCACGCCGCGACGCTCACGCTGTACAACGCGCAGCACGAGCAGGTCGTCAACCAGCTCGTCAAGGACTTCGAGGCACAAAGCGGCATCACCGTGAAGGTGCGCTCGGGCGAGGGCCCGGCGCTCGCCGCGCAGATCGTCGCGGAAGGCGACCGCACGCCGGCCGACGTGTACTTCACCGAGAACTCGCCGGAACTCGTGCTGCTCGACCGCAAGGGCCTGCTCGCGAAGACCGACGGCGCGACGCTGCAGGCGGTCCCCGCCCGCTTCAACCCGGCCGACGGCAACTGGGTCGGCGTGCTCGCGCGCGAGAACGTGCTCGTCTACAACACCGCGAAACTCCAGCCGCAGCAACTGCCCGCGTCGCTGCTCGATCTCGCGAAACCGGAATGGAAGGGCAAGGTCGGCGTCGCGCCGAGCGATGCGGACTTCCTGCCGCTCGTGAGCGCGGTGCTCGCGCTGCACGGCGAAGCCGCGACGCTGCAATGGCTGAAGGGCCTGAAGGCCAACGCGCAGATCTTCGACGACGACGAAGGCGTGACGGCGGCCGTCAACCGCGGCGGCGTGCAAACCGGCATCATCAACAACTACTACTGGGACCGCCTGCACGCGGAGCTCGGCGACAAATCGACGAAAAGCGCGATCCACCACTTCGGCAACCATGACGTCGGCGCAGCCGTGAACGTGTCGGGCGCCGCCGTGATGAAGGCATCGAAGCACCAGGCCGATGCGCAGAAGTTCGTCGCGTATCTTGTCGGCGAGCGCGCGCAGAAGCTAATGGCGAACGGCCATATCAGCTTCGAGTATCCGCTGCATCCGGGCGTCGCCCCCGATCCGATCCTGAAGCCGTTCAACGAACTGAGTCCGCCGGCACTGACGTTCGAACAGCTCGGCGACGACAGCCAGGCCGGCAAGCTGCTGCGCCAGGCCGGCCTGCTCTGACCGTGAGCGACGCCGTGTCCCGCACGGCGCGCATCGCGCGCGAAGCAGCACGCCCCGCGACGCGGCGGCGCCCGTCGCGCGCGCTCGTCGCCGCGGCCGCGTGCGGGCCGCTCGCGATCCTGCTGCCGCTCGCCTTCACGCTGTACCGCGCGGCCACCTTCGGCGTCGACGATGCGATCGCGCTGCTGTGGCGCCCGCTCGTCGGCGAGCTGCTCGTCAACACGCTGTCGATCGCATGCGCCGCGACGCTCGCATGCGCGCTGCTCGGCACCGCGGCCGCGTGGTTCATCGAGCGCACCGACCTGCCCGCGCGGCCGCTGTGGACCGCGCTCGCCGCGGCCCCGCTCGCGGTGCCGCCGTTCATCACGAGCTACGCGTGGGTGTCGCTGAGCCTCGACCTGCAGGACTTCGCCGGCGCGCTGATCGTGCTGACGTCCGCGTACTTCCCGCTCGTCTACCTGCCGGTGGCCGCCGCGCTGCGCGAGCTCGACCCCGCGCTCGAAGAAAGCGCGCGCACGCTCGGCTGCCCGCCGTGGCAGACGTTCTTTCGCGTCGTGCTGCCGCAATTGCGCCCCGCGCTGTGCGGCGGGATGCTGCTCGTCGCGCTCGGCGTGCTGTCCGAATTCGGCGCGTTCCAGCTGCTGCGCTTTCGCACGTTCACGACCGAGATCTATGCCGAGTACCGCACCGCGTTCGACGGCGGCGGCGCATCGCTGCTCGGCTGCGTGCTGATCGCGCTGTGCCTGCTGTGCCTCGCGATCGAGGCGCGCGCTCGCGGCCACGCGCGCTACGGTCATACGCACCGCGCCGCACGCCGCGTCGCGATGCGTTATCCGCTCGGCCGGTGGCGCGGCCCCGTCACCGTCGCATTCGCCGCGCTCGCGGCCGCGACGCTCGGCGTGCCGCTCGCGATGATCGGCTACTGGCTCACGCAACAAGGGGCCGCCGCCGTCACGCCGGCCGACGTGTCGCCCGAACTGCTGTGGCAAGCCACGCTCGCATCGTCCAGCTACGGCCTGATGGCGGCAGCCGTTACCACGCTGCTCGCGCTGCCGCTCGCGTTCCTGCTGGTCCGTTATCCGGGCCGCGTCGCGACGCTCCTCGAGCGCACGGCGATGACCGTGCAGGGCGTGCCGGGCATCGTCGTCGCGCTCGCGATCGTGTCGATCACGGTGCGGCTGCTGCAGCCGCTCTACCAGAGCGCGCCGGCGCTCGTCGCCGCGTACGCGATCCTGTTCCTGCCGCTCGCGGTCGTGAGCGTGCGCGCGGCGCTGTCGCACGTGCAGGTCCGGCTCGAGGAAACCGCACGCTCGCTCGGCCTCGGCTGGCGCGCAACGCTCACGCGCGTGGTGCTGCCGCTCGCGGCACCCGGCCTCGGTGCGGCCGCGACGATGGTGTTCATCTCGGTCGTCACCGAACTCAACGCGACGCTGCTGCTGTCGCCGATCGGCACACGCACGCTCGCCACGCAGGTATGGAGCGATACGGCGACGCTCGCGTTCGCGGCCGCGGCACCGTACGCGGCGCTGCTCGTCGCGCTGTCGCTCGGCGCATCGGGACTGCTGTTCCTGCTGCTCGGCCGCGCGTCGGTGCGCGACTGAGCATCGCCCTTTTTCCCGGAACCGCCCATGAGCGAACTACGCATCCACGACCTGTCGAAATCGTTCGGATCGCATACCGTCCTGCACGACATCGATCTCACGGTACGGCGCGGCTCGCGCCTCGCGCTGCTGGGCCCGTCCGGCAGCGGCAAGACGACGCTGCTGCGCGTGCTGTGCGGCTTCGAGCGCGCCGAGCGCGGCACCGTCGAGATCGACGGACGCCGCGTGGCCGCCCCCGACGTGCACCTGCCGCCCGAACGGCGCCGGATCGGCTACGTGCCGCAGGAAGGCGCGCTGTTTCCGCACCTGTCGGTGGCCGACAACATCGCGTTCGGGCTGCCGCGCGCGGCACGGCGCCGCCATCACCGCGTCGACGAACTGCTCGAGATGGTCGGGCTGCCGGCGTCGTATGCGAGCCGCGCGCCGCAGCAGCTGTCCGGCGGCCAGCAGCAGCGCGTGGCCCTCGCGCGCGCGCTGGCGCCCGAGCCCTCGCTCGTGATCCTCGACGAACCGTTCTCCGCGCTCGACACGTCGCTTCGCCATGAAACGCGCAGCGCGGTGGCAGACGCGCTTGCCGCGGCCGGCGCGACGTCGGTGCTCGTCACGCACGACCAGCCCGAGGCGATGACGCTCGGCGACGAAGTCGCGGTGATGTGGCAAGGCAGGCTCGTGCAGACGGCCGCGCCGCAGATGCTGTACCGGCAGCCCGTCACGCGCGACGTCGCGTCGTTCGTCGGGCAGGCCGTGCTGCTCGCGGGTCACGTGCGCGATGCGCGCATCGCCTGTGCGCTCGGCGAGCTGCCGCTCGTCGCCCCGCTGCCCGACGGGCCGGCCGACGCGATGCTGCGTCCCGAGCAGATCGGCATCGTGCCGGTCGCGCAGGCCGGCGCGGCGCGCGGCCGGACGGCGCGCGTCGAAGCCGCGCAGTTCGCGGGCCAGGATGCCGACGTGCTCGCACGCCTCGATGCCGATCGCGACGTGCTCGTGCGTATCCGCGTGCCGGGACACCGGTGCCCGGCCGTCGGCGAGCGCATCGCGCTGGCGGTGGACGGCGCGGTGATGGCGTACGCGCGCTGACCGACGCGACGCGCGTCCTCACGCGCTGCTACGCATCGGCGCAGCCTGCGCCGGACAGCGGCCGGAAGGTCCGGCCATCCGTCTCGACGGCCGCCCCCAGCAATTGCGCGAGCCCCTTCGCGCCTTCACGCATCACGACGTCGTGATTCCAGCGGAACAGCGGGCGCGCGAGCGGCTCGAGCCAGTTCATCCAGCGCACCTGCGTGCGAATGTGCCAGTCGTAGCGCACGACGGTGTGCGCGCCGTCGCCGGCGAACGACCAACGCCCGTCGCCTTCGATCGCGCCGCTTGCGCGGCCTTCGAGCGCATGCGGCCGCTCGACGCGCCGCACGCGCATGTCGAACGTCAGCCGGTACGGCAACGCGCCCTTCCACGTATACCGGTGCAGCGCCCCGACGCCGCGCGCGTCGCCATGCTCGATCTCGACGGTACGAATGGCGCCCTTCCACCAGTCGGGCCAGCGGTCGACCTGGTAGATCGCGTCCCAGACCGCCGCGAGCGGCGCGTCCACGCGCCAGGTCGTCGAGAACCGGTATTCCGCCATGCAGCCTCCGGCATGTCCGTCACGGACACGCGCCCACTCGTCGGTCAAGGTGCGAAGAAACGCTCGGGGAACGCGACGTCGATTTCGACGTCGTCGAGCGTCACGGTTTCGAGCGGCACGTCGTCGCCGTCGGCGAAGCTGACGACCTTCAGCGGAAAGCCGTCCCCGGCGTCCAGCCACAGCCGGTAGCGATGCACGCCGTCGACCGCGTGCGCGGGTGCGCCGGTGACCGACACGCGCAGCGCGGTCCGGCCGCCGACGGCCTCCTCGCCTTCGGTCACCGTCGCGCCGCCCTGCTGCAGCGCATGCACGTTGCGCAGCAGTTCGCCGACGTCCGACCGGTCGACCCGGTGGCCGCTGCGGTCGCGCACGAGCGGATTGGACGGCGACAGCGTCAGCGCGGGCGGCGCGTGCGCGCCGAACGGGCGCAGCCGCACCTTGCCGTCGCCGGGATCGTACGCGAGCACCGCGCCGCGATGCGGCGACACGAAATCCATCCGGACGAAGCCCGGTTTCAGGTAGGCGTAGCGGATTTCGGTGTGTTCGCCACCGCGCGCCGACGAGCGGATCGTCGCGCGATACGAGCGGACGTGGTCGAAATGCGCCTGGGCGACGGTCACGGGGTCGGCTGTCATGCTCGCTCCTATCAGGCTCGCGGCCAGCAACGCGGCGATCACGGCGCCGCCTCGACATCGAGCACGCCTTCCATTCCGCGCTCGCGATGGCTCCTGAAAAACAGCAGCCGATGCGTGCAATAGTAGGCGAACCGGCCCGGCTGCGCCGGCGTGAAGCGGAACGTCTTCGGCGTCGTGCCGAGCTCGGTTCGCACCGCCATGCCGGCCTGCGGCGGCGCAGCGATCTCGAAGCTGTGCGGCACGACGCCCGGCTCCGCCGACACGGTCAGCTCGACCGGCACGTGCGCGCGCACGATCACATGGTTCGGCCGGAAGAAATAGCTGCCGCCGACGATGGCGACCCGCTGCACGCCGTCGGCGTCGACCGGCACGCGCACGGGCGCGTCGCCGTCCGCCCGCGCGAGGGTCGCACCCGCGGCGAGCGCCGCCGCCACGAGCACCTTCGTCATCGTCGTCTTCATCGCCTGCTCCCTGCCGGTGGCACGCGTCAGCTCTTCCACGCGTCGGTCGGGCCGCCGAGCGCGCCGCACGCCTCGATCGCGAGCGCGCGCAGGCGCCGTTCGTCGCCGCGGCCGGACAACGCATAACCCATGCCGCGATCCGACCAGAAATACGTGTAGCGGCCGTCGGCCGACATCGACTGCGGCGCGAGATGCCGCGCATCGTAGGCGGTCACGTAAAGCGTCACGCGTGCGCCGTCCGTGCGCTGGTACATGAACTGCGCGGCCGGCCCGCCATCGCCGGGGAGCAACCGGCCGCCCAGCAGCACGTAGCCGTATTCGTCGAGCGACGGGGCGCGCACGGGCCGTCCGACGCGCGCCGACAACCACGCGGCGAGATGCGCGGGATCGCCCGCGCCGACCTCGACCGGATGGTCGCGATCGGCTGCGTACACGGCATACGCGACATCGGCGCGCGCGGCGAACGCCGGGTCGCGGCCGATCGCCAGCCAGCCCGCAGGCAGCGCAACGCCGATCAGCAGCCCGGCGGCCAGCCCCGCGAACGCATACGCGAAGGCACGACGGCGCGGCGCGCGACGCTGCACGAACAGCGCGGGGGCCGCGCCCGGCAGCGGGAACAGCGCCTTCAGCGCGTCGCGCTGCGCGCGGTAATGCGCGAATCGTTCGGCCTCCTCCGGATCGGACTGCAGGCGCTCGAGCATCTCGCGCCGCTCGCTCCCGGACAGCTCGCCGTCCAGCAACGCGGACAGCAGTTGCGCCGACGCGTCCTCGTCCCGCCCGTTCGAAGGCTTGTGCGGATCGTCCATCATGTTTTCCCGATCACCCGTAACGCGGCCGTGCCGTGCGCCGACGGCTCGTCCGACAGCAGTGCGCGCATCTGCGCGCGCGCCCGCGCGAGCCGCGACATCACCGTGCCCACCGGTACGCCGAGTACCTGCGCGGCGTCGCGATAGCTCAATTCTTCAAGCGCGACCAGCAGCAGCACCTCGCGCTGCTCGACCGGCAACCGGTACAACGCGCGCTGCACGTCGCGCAGCACCAGCCCGCCGATCTCGCCGGCCGGCGCGGCCATCGTCTGCCACGGCGCGGTCGCATCGTCGACCGCGATCTCGTGCCGCGCGCGCAACTGGTCGATGAAACGGTGCCGCAACAGCGTCAGCAGCCACGCGCGCAAGTTGCCGCCGTCGCGCGGCGGCCGGTTCAGCGCACGCTCGAGCGTGTCCTGCACGAGATCGTCCGCCCACGCGCGGTCGCCCGTCAGCGCACGCGCATAGCGCGTGAGATGCGGCAGCCACACCAGCAGATCCGATTCGTAGCTCATCAGGAAGCCTTGCGCATCCGCATCGCCGCGCGGTCACGGGTGCGCGACGTGCCACATGCCGCCGATCCCGTCGCCGCCGGCGTCGCCCGCCTTGCGGTCCATCTTCCAGCGATACAGCGGGCGGCCGCGGTACGCCCATTGCTTCTTGCCATCGTCCCGCGCGACGAGACTCAGTGCGCCCGATGCCTTGTCGTACGCGTCCGCGATCGCGGGCGGCCAGTTGGCCGCACACGCGCTGTCGCACGCGCTCTTGCCGGGCGCATCGCGATCGAACACGTACAGCGTCATGTGTGCCTCGTCGACCAGTTTCCCGTCGCTCACCTGAGGCGGTTCCGCGGCCGCCGGCCGCACGATCGCCGCCGTCAGTGCGGCGGCAAAGAGCATCCGTTTCATTCCCGTTCTCCTTGGCAGGGCCTGGCGGCACGGCGCCGCCGGACGGGACGATCGGTTTCGTTGCGACCATTATCCCGCCGGCGGGCCGGGCCGGAACTCGGTAGGTAAACGGACGGCGGGAACCGGTTATTCCATGCCGCGTTGAAATAGTCGGCCGCGGTTGCTCATGCGACGCAAGACAGCGGGAGGCCCGAAAAGACAACGCGGCATGACATCGCTGTCATGCCGCGTTGCGCGAGCGCGGCGCACGGCGGCCATGCGGCGCCGCCGTGCGGATCCGGCCCTTACTTCGGCAGTGCGCCGGTCAGCGACTGGAGCAGCGACGTCACCGGCGCGAGCGGGTTGTTCGGCGCGCTATTGCCCGAATGCGGCGTCACCGACAGGCTCGGCGCGGAACCGAGCGCCGTACCCACCGACGTGCCGGCCGCATTGACGACCGTCGCCGTCGCGTTGGCGCCCGTCGTCAGCAGCGAGCCGACTGCACCCGCCGTGCCGCCGGCCGCGTTCGCGCCCGAGCCGAGCAGGCTGCCGCCCGCCGCTGCCGTCGAACCGGCCGCGCCCGACAGCGCACCGGCCGCCTGGCCGAGGGCTGCCGGGCCGTTCGCGAGTGCGCCCGTCACCGAGCCGAGTGCACCGGTCAGTGCGCCGGCCGGGTTGCCGCCGCCCGTCAGGCCGTTCACGAGGTTCGTGATCGGGGCGATCGGGCTGCTGCCCGCCGCGCCCGACAACGCGCCGACGACCTGGTTCACGACGCCTTGCACCGGCGCCAGCGGGTTCGTGCCGCCCAGCGCGCCGAGCGCACCCGCAACCGAGCCGACCGCGTTGCCGAGGGCGCCCGTGGCCGTCCCGACCGCGTTGCTCAACGTGCCGGCCGGATTGCTCCCGCCGAGCGTGCCGACGACCTGGTTGACGACACCTTGCACCGGCGCCAGCGGGTTCGCGCCGCCGAGGTTGCCGAGGGCGCCCGTGACCGAACCCAGTGCGCCGGTCAGCGCACCGGCCGGATTGCCACCCGGCAGCGCGTTCTGCAGGCCGTTGACGAGGTTCGTGATCGGCGCGATCGGGCTGCCGCCGCCCGCACCCGACAGCGTGCCGACGACCTGGTTCACGACGCCCTGCACCGGCGCCAGCGGATTCGCGCCGCCGAGCGCACCCGTCACGGCGTTCAGCGCGTTCGTCAGCTCGCCGGCCGGATTGCCGTTGCCGAGCGTGCCCGCGAGTTGCGTCACGACACCTTGCACCGGTGCCAGCGGGCTCCCGGCGCCGCCGAGGTTGCCGAGCGAGCCCGTGATCGTGTTGACCGCGTTGCTCAGCGTGCCGGCCGGATTGCCGCCGCCAAGCGTACCCGTGACCTGGTTGACGATGTTCTGGATCGGGGTAATCGGATTCGTGCCGCCGCCGATGCCGCCCAGTGCGCCCGTGACCGTACCGAGGGCGCCGGTCAGCGCGCCAGCCGGGTTGCCGCCGCCGAGCGCGCCCGTCACCTGATTCACCGCACCTTGAACGGGCGCCAGCGGATTCGTGCCGCCGCCGATTCCGCCCAACGCGCCAGTGACCGTACCGAGGGCACCGGTCAGCGCGCCGGCGGGATTGCCGCTACCGAGCACGCCCGTCACCTGATTCACCACACCTTGAACCGGTGCCAGCGGATTCGTGCCGCCGCCGATTCCGCCCAGTGCCCCCGTGACCGTACCAAGTGCGCCGGTCAAGGCACCTGCCGGGTTCCCGCTACCGAGTACGCCTGTGACACCGTTCACGACGCCTTGCACCGGCGCCAGCGGGTTCGAGCCGCTGCCGAGATTACCTAGCGCCCCCGTCACCGTGTTGACGACACCCGTGAGTGCGCCAGCCGGATCGCCGCCACCAATCGACCCGGTAAGCCCGTTCACCACACCCTGCACCGGCGCCAGCGGGTTCGAACCGCCGCCGATACCACCCAGCGCACCCGTCACCGTGCCGAGTGCGCCCGTCAGCGCCCCGGCGGGGTTGCCGCCACCCAACGCGCCCGTGACTTGATTCACCACACCTTGCACCGGCGCCAGCGGGCTCGACCCGCCGCCGATACCGCCCAGTGCGCCCGTCACCGTGCCGAGCGCACCGGTCAGCGCGCCAGCCGGGTTCCCGCCACCAAGCGCACCCGTGACCTGATTCACCACACCTTGCACCGGCGCCAGCGGGCTCGACCCGCCGCCGATACCGCCCAGTGCCCCCGTCACCGTACCGAGCGCACCGGTCAGCGCGCCAGCCGGGTTCCCGCCACCGAGCGCACCCGTGACCTGATTCACCACACCTTGAACCGGCGCCAGCGGGTTCGACCCGCCGCCGATGCCGCCCAGTGCGCCCGTCAGTGCACCGGCCGGATTGCCGCCGCCGAGCGCGCCCGTCACCTGATTCACCACGCCCTGCACCGGCGCCAGCGGGTTCGTCCCGCCGCCGACATTCCCCAATGCGCCCGTTACGGTGCCAACCGCATTGCTCAGCGTCCCCGTCGCCGTATTCAACGCACTGGTCAGCGCGCTTGCCGGGTTGCCGCCATTCAGCGCCCCCGTCACCTGGTTCAACACACCCTGGACCGGTGCGAGCGGCTGCACCGTGCCGCCGCCGAGTGCGCCCGTCACCGCCCCCACGGCTCCCGACAGCACTTGTCCCGGATCGCCGAGCGAGGTCTGGATCGCGCCCGACCCGCCCGCCGTCACGGTGACCGAGCCCAGCGGCGACGTGCCCGTGGCGACCAGCCCGACCGACACGCTGTTCGTCGGCGGGTTGACGATCACTTGCGGGATCGGCAGCGAATCGAGGGCACCCGCCACTGCGGAACCCGAAGCCAGTACCCCGAACACCGTCGCGACCGACAGCGCCACACCCGTCAATTTAAGATTGTGTCTCATCGTTATTTTCCCTATCTCGGTTGGCACTACGTTGATAAAGCATGGGGACGGATTGCACGAAGCGTGCCAATTCAAAAAAAGGATGGATTCGTCAGCCTATTGACTGGAAATAACGATTTTTTAATCGATTTCAGACGAAATTCAGGGGTTGCCCAGGGATTGACGGGCATCAATCGTCTGATGAAAAAGGCGGACAGGGCGTGGATGTAACGTAACGTTTGCGAGCCCCGCAGTAACGTGTTCCGGTACATTCCGCGCAGCGCCGGAACAGCCGGTCGCGATGGTGCCCGATACCGTCATGGACGGCTGCCCATTACGCATTTCACCGATATGAAAATACATTGATAAATCGCTGATTTACTAATTTTTTGATTCGCGATTTTCTTTCTTGACGATTACGCAGATCATTTTCGATCACGCGGCTCTCGATTATCCGGACAGCAGAATGAAATACTGTGAATGCCCTCTCGTGATCGGCGCGCGTGACGCGACGCACGGCGGCGGCGGCAGGCGCCGCTTCGCCGCGTAGCGTCGCCGGTCAACCGAAGCGCGCGGGCCGGTATGGACGGGGATCGATGTAGGTCGGCGCGCCGGTCATCATTTCGGCGAGCAGGCGCCCGGTCGCGGGGCCGAGCGTGAGCCCGTGGTGGCAATGACCGAACGCGAACCACAGATGGCGATGGCGCGGCGCGGGCCCGATCACCGGCCGCATGTCGGGCGTGCACGGCCGCATCCCGAGCCACGGCTCGGGATCGAGCCGCTCGCCGATGCCAAACGCGTCGCGCGCCAGCGGTTCGGCGCGCGCGAGCTGCACGCCGGTCGGCGGCGCACCGCGCAGCGCGATCTCGACGCCGGTCGTGAGCCGCAGACGGCCGCCCTCCATCGGCGCGACGACGAATCCTTCCTCGGTATCGCAAACGGGCACGTTCAGCGGCGTGCGCGTCGGCCGGTAATGCATGTGATAGCCGCGCTTCGCGCGCAGCGGAATGCGGTAGCCGAGCGGCGCGAACACATGATCGGACCACGGTCCGAGCGCGACCACGGCCGAACGTGCCGAAATCGGCCCGTGTTCGGACCCGAGCCGCCAGCCGCCGTCCACCTGCGCGAGCGTCCTCGCGTCGCCGAGCGCGAACGTGCCGCCGTCGCGCTCGAAGAGCCGCGCGTAGGCCTTGGTCAGTCCGCCCGGGCTCGACACGGTCTTCGGGTCCTGCCAGTGGAAGGCGCCGCAGAATGCGTCGCCGATGCCGGGCTCGCGCTCGCGCAGCGCACGCGCGTCGAGCACGGCCATCCGCAGGCCGTGCTCGACAGCCACGCGTTGCTGCGCGCGCGCTTCGGCATCGAACAGCGCGGGCGAGCGGAACGCCTCGATCCACCCGCCGTCGTGCACGAGCGGCTGGGCATCGGTACGCGCGAGCAGCGCGTCGTGCTCGACGACGCTCGCCGCGACGAGCGGCAGCAGGTCGCGCGCGGCGGCCGCGAGCCGCTGCGGCGACGATTCGCGCCAGAACCGCGCGAGCCAGCCCGCATAAGCGGGCAGCGCGCGGTAGTCCCAGTACAGATCGACCGAACGGTTGCGCGCGTAGCGCAGCAGCGTGCCGAGCCGGCGCGGAAACGCGTACGGCACGACCGACGAGCGTTCGATCAGCCCGGCATTGCCGTGACTGGTTTCCTCGCCGGGCGCGCGCCGATCGACGAGCGCGACGCGCAGCCCGCGATCCTGCAGGTGCAGCGCCGACGACACGCCGACGATGCCGGCCCCCAGAACGATGACGTCGAAATCCATGGTTCCCCGTCCTGCGTCGAGATTCGATGCGCCGCGCGCCGGCACCGCGGCCGGCGCGCGGCGGTGCTTATTTCGCGATGATGTCGCGCTTGAAGTACTTCTGCGACAGCGCGCTCAGCGTACCGTCCTTCTTCAGCGCATCGAGCGCCCCAACGATCTTCGCCTGCAGCGCCTTGTCGCCCTTGCGCATCCCGAAGCCCGTGCCTTCGCCGAGCGTCGCCGGATCCTTCAGCGCGTCGCCGACGATCTGGTAGTCGCGGCCGGCCGGCTTGTCGAGGAAGCCGTCCTGCGCGGTCTGCGCTTCCTGGACGGCCGCGTCGAGCCGCCCCGCGACGAGATCGGCGTAGATCTGGTCCTGATCCTGGTACGACACCACGGCCACGCCCGCATTGGCCCAGTGCGCCTTCAGGAAATCCTCCTGCGACGAACCCTGCAGCACGCCGACGTGCTTGCCGCGCAGGCTCGCGACGTCGGGCCGCAGCGGCGAGCCGCGCTTCGCGACCATCACGATCGGCACCACGTAGATCGGCGGCGTGAAATCGATGCTCTGCTTGCGCTTCGCGGTGATGTTCATCGCCGAATTGATCGCATCGAACTTGCGCGCCTGCAGCGCCGGGATCAGCCCGTCGAACGCGTTCTCGACCCACACGCATTTCACGTTCAGCTTCGCGCACACCGCGTTGCCGAGGTCGACGTCGAACCCCTGCAGCTGGCCGGCCGGCGTCTTGCTCTCGAACGGCGGATAGGCGGCTTCGATGCCGAAACGCAGCGTGGTCTGTTCCGCATGGGCCGTGACGGCCGCGCACGCGAGCGCCGCAGCGGCGCAAAGGGAAAGCTTCCAGTTCATGACGGTCCTTCTGTTCCGGATTGAGGCGAGGAAGATCGGTCGCACGACGTCGTCGGACAGGCGCCGGATCGGCATTCGATGCAGGCGGCCGCCGCAACACGATGTGCCGTGTCCCGCAGCCGAAATATAGACTCAAAGTCTACTATAGACTATAGGGGATACGATGATCGTGCGTCGTCGCGTGACCTCCCCGCTTGTGCCCGCCACGACGAACACCGTTGATTTACCTATGTTTTCCCGGAAAACCACGGCGAAACACGGTCTCGAAAAGAAAAATTCTCCAGATCTTGTTTGTCTATATTAGACTTTTCGTCCATCACGAACACCGCCGGACACCGTCTTTCGAGACCGTCCTGTCCGGCCCCGACCGGAGATGTCCCCATGACGCAAACCGCCCCGACCCCGCCACTGACCGTCGACGAAGCCGCGGTGCGCGCGGCCCTGCCGTCGCTCGACGTGCTCGGCACGTTGCGCCGCATGTTCGCGTCGCTCGCCGCGGCGCGCGCGGTGCAGCCGCCGCAGACGCTCACGCTGTTTCCCGACCAGGCCGGCGACTTCATCACGTATCTCGGCGCGCTCGCCGATGCGCAGGTGTTCGGCGCGAAGTTGTCGCCGTACGTCGTGACGGGCGGCAAACCGATCGTCACGGCCTGGACCGCGCTGATGTCGATGCGGACCGGCCAGCCGCTGATGTGGTGCGACGCGGGGTTGCTGACGGTCGAACGCACGGCCGGCACGACGGCGCTGGCGGTCGACTGCCTCGCGCCGCGCGACGCACGCCGTCTCGCGATCGTCGGCGCGGGCGCGGTCGGTCTCGCGCATCTGCGGCACACGGCGGCGCTGCGCGACTGGGAGACGATTCGCGTGTACTCGCCGGCGCTGGCCGGCAATGCGCCGCTGCAGGCCACGCTCGCCGAACTCGACCCGCGCGCCCGTGCGGCGGCGAGCGTCGCAGCCTGCGTGCGCGACGCGGACGTGGTGATGCTGTGCACGTCGTCGGGCACGCCCGTGCTCGGCGACGGGATGCTCACGCGCCCGGCGCTCGTCACGTCGATCAGCACGAACGTCGCGCGCGCGCACGAAATCCCGCCCGCCTGGCTGCCCGACATGGATGTCTACTGCGACTACCGGCACACGACGCCCGCCAGCGCCGGCGAAATGCAGATCGCGACGGCCGATCACGGCTGGGATGCCGGGCGGATCGTCGGCGACCTGCCCGCGCTCGTCGCCGGCACCTGCGCGGCGCCGTCGCGCACGCGTCACGCGTTCTTCCGCTCGATCGGCCTCGGGCTCGAAGACATCGCGATCGCGCACGCGCTGTACACGCACCTGACGCACGCATGAGCGGCGCGCGCGCGCGGGGCCGATACAATGGCGCAACCGCCGCGGCGGCCGCGCGCGGGCGCACGGGCATGCCGGCCACCGGTATGCCCGTGCGCCGGCCCGATGCGCTGCCCGGCCCCCGCCCACCCGAGATGGCGACACCGATGCGCAAGAAGAAATCCCCCGTCAAAGACCTGCTGCTCACCCGCTATGCGCCCGTCGCCGACGGTATCGCCGCGCTGTTCTTCCCGTACGCGGAAGTCGTGATCCACGACCTGCACGACCAGACCGTGCTGTATCTCGCGAACAACCTGTCCAAGCGCGAGGTCGGCGACGATTCCGCGCTCGAGGAAATCGATCATTCCGCGCGCGAACGCGTGATCGGCCCGTACGAGAAGCTGAACTGGGACGGCCGGCGGATGCGCTGCGTCAGCAACGTGCTGTTCGACGACGAAGGCCGCCCGGCCGGGATGATGTGCATCAACTTCAACATCGCGGTGTTCGACGAGGTGCGCGCGACGCTCGACCTGTTCATCAAGGGCGCGGGCGTCGTCGCTCAGCCCGACGAGCTGTTCCGCGACGACTGGCAGGAGCGCATCAACACGTTCCTGCACGGCTGGCTGCGCGAGCGGCAGGTCGGGCTGAACGGGCTCACGCGCGAGCACCGGCGCGAGCTCGTCGAGGCGCTGTACGCGGAAGGCGCGTTCCGCGGCAAGAGCGCGGCCAACTACGTCGCGAACGTCCTCGGGATGGGGCGCGCGACGGTCTACAAACACCTCAAGCACCTGAAGGAAACGCAGGGCGACGCGTAAGCGCCGCGCGGCGGGCGCACGACGGCCGCCTCGGTCGTCGCTATCGGGATGCCGTTTCCCTGTCTATGCTTCGTGGTACGCCGGGCGCGCCCCCGCTCCACACGGAGCTTCGCGCGACCGGCGGTGTCGAAGCACGAAATGATACAATCACGGTTACATTTCATTGCCGCCCGGAACCGCCCATGACGACTGCTCCCGCCCCGACTGCCCGCCCGACCCTGACCGTCGAAATCTGGTCCGACCTGATCTGCCCGTGGTGCTGGATCGGCAAGCGCCGCTTCGACGAGGCGCTCGCCGCGTTCGCGCACGCCGATCGCGTCGACGTCGTGCTGCGCGCGTACCGGCTGATGCCCGGCCAGCCGGTCGAGCCGGTCGAGGTCATGCTCGCGGGCAAATACCGGATGTCACCCGCGCAGGTCGACCAGATGCTGCGCCAGGTGACCGATGCGGCCGCGAGCGTCGGACTGCGCTACGACCTGCCCGGCACGCTCGTCGGCGATACGCTCGACGGCCACCGGCTCGTGAAGCTCGCGGAAGCGACGGGCCGCGCGCACGCGCTGACCGAACGGCTGTACCGCGCGTATTTCTGCGAACACGGCTCGCTGTTCGATCACGCGGCGCTGACCGAATTCGCGGTCGAGGCGGGGCTCGAACGCGCGGCCGTCGAAGCCGTGCTGCGCAGCGATGCGTACCGCGACGAAGTCGAAGCCGACATCGCGCGCGCCGCGCAGATCGGCGGGCGCGGCGTGCCGCTGTTCGTGTTCGGCGGCCGCTACGCGGTGTCGGGCGCGCAGCCGGCCGACGCCTTCGCGCAGGCGCTCGACCAGGCGTGGCGCGACGGCATCGTCGAACTCGACGGCGCCGACGCGGCCGCCTGCGACCCCGACGGCTGCGCACTGCCGGCGCGCGCGTAACGCGCGTCGATGCGTCCGGCCCGCCCGTCCGCGGATGCGTGCCACTACGCGACGCTCCTGCCACAAACCGGCAGGAAGCGCGCACCGATGACGTCTACAATGCATCCCTTCAAATAACTGTCAGAAGGCTGCGAGCCCATGACTCACGGGATCCACGGCGAGAAACGCTGGTACGCGCTGATCGTTCTCTGTCTCGGCGTGCTGATGATCGTGCTCGACAGCACGATCGTGAACGTTGCGCTGCCGTCGATCAGCACCGACCTCCATTTCACCGAAACGGCCCTCGTGTGGGTCGTCAACGCGTACCTGCTGACGTTCGGCGGCTGCCTGCTGCTCGGCGGCCGGCTCGGCGACCTGTACGGCCAGCGGCGCATGTTTCTCGCGGGCCTCGTCGCGTTCACGCTCGCGTCGCTCGCATGCGGCCTCGCGCAATCGCAGACGATGCTGATCGCCGCGCGCGCGGTGCAGGGGCTCGGCGGCGCGGTGGTGTCGGCCGTCTCGCTGTCGCTGATCATGAATCTCTTCACCGAGCCCGGCGAGCGCGCACGCGCGATGGGCGTCTACGGCTTCGTCTGCGCGGGCGGCGGCAGCATCGGCGTGCTGCTCGGCGGGCTGCTGACGAGTTCGCTGTCGTGGCACTGGATCTTCCTCGTCAACCTGCCGATCGGCATCGCGGTTTATGCGATGAGCGCGGCGCTGCTGCCGCGCAGGCGTGCGCCGGCCGGCGCCGCGCGGCTCGACGTCGCGGGCGCGATCACCGTGACCGCTTCCCTGATGCTGGCCGTCTACGGGATCGTCGGCGGCAACGAGGCCGGCTGGCTGTCGACGCAGACCGTCGCGCTGATCGGCGCGGCCGCCATGCTGCTCGCGCTGTTCATCGCGATCGAGGCGCGCAGCGCGCATCCGCTGATGCCGCTCTCGCTGTTCGCCGCGCGCAACGTCGCGCTCGCGAACGTGATCGCCGTGCTATGGGCGGCCGCGATGTTCGCGTGGTTCTTCCTGTCGGCGCTGTACATGCAGCGCGTGCTGCAATACGGGCCGCTGCAGGTCGGGCTCGCGTTCCTGCCGGCGAACCTGATCATGGCCGCGTTCTCGCTCGGGCTGTCGGCGCGGATCGTGATGCGCTTCGGGATCCGTGGCCCGATCGCGGCCGGCCTGCTGATCGCGGCCTGCGGCCTCGCGCTGTTCTCGCGCGCGCCGGTCGACGGCGGCTTCGTGTTGCACGTGCTGCCCGGCATGACGCTGCTCGGCATCGGCGCGGGCGTCGCGTTCAACCCGATGCTGCTCGCCGCGATGAGCGACGTCGATCCGGCCGATTCGGGGCTGGCGTCGGGGATCGTCAATACCGCGTTCATGATGGGCGGCGCGCTCGGCCTCGCGGTGCTCGCGAGCCTCGCGGCCGCCCGCACCGATGTGCTCGCGGCCGCGCAGGCCGCGCCGCTCGCCGCGCTGAACGGCGGCTACCACGCGGCATTCGCATTCGGCGCGGTGTTCGCCGCCGTGGCCGCGCTGATCGGCTTCGCGCTGCGCATCCGGCGGCAGGAAGCCGTCGAAAGCACCGGCCCCGCGATGCACTGAGCGGCGGCCGCCGCCATCGAACCGGGGCGCGCACTGTCGCGCCCTTTTTTACGCATGCCGGGCGCGGCACGCGCCGGATTCGTCATGCGTTTGGCCCGATCGCACACGATCGGCCGCACCGCCCGTCCGAACGACCGCGCCCCCGCCGTCCGCCGTCCGCCGTCCGCCGCCCGCCGCCCGCCGTCCCGTCGCGCGGGCTTTCCCGGCCTATTTTTAACGCAGTTGTACGCCGACGCGCCACATTTGCGACAATGGCGGACTTTGATGCGCGCGCCGCAGCCACGCGCCGCCGCAGAACGCCGCATAACCGCCTGCTTCCGATGTCGCTTCCCCATATCGATCTGCTGTACTCCCTGTCCGGCCTGTTCGTCGGCATTCTCGTCGGCTTGACGGGCGTCGGCGGCGGTTCGTTGATGACGCCGATCCTCGTGCTGCTGTTCGGCGTGCACCCCGCGACGGCGGTCGGCACCGATCTGCTGTACGCGGCCGCGACCAAGGCCACCGGCACGCTCGTCCACGGCCTGAAAGGGTCGATCGACTGGCGCATCACCGGCCGGCTCGCGGTGGGCAGCGTGCCGGCCGCGGCCATCACGCTGTGGTGGCTGCATACGCACGGGATGAATGCGCCCGGCACCGCGCGGATGATCCAGCTCGTGCTCGGAATCGCGCTGCTGCTCACGTCGATCGCGCTGATCTTCCGGCCGCAACTCACCGCGTTCGCCGCGCGCAACCCGCTCGCGCCGAGCCCCGCCCGCACGCTGTGGTCGACCGTGCTGACGGGCGCCGTGCTCGGCGTGCTCGTGTCGATGACGTCGGTCGGCGCCGGCGCGATCGGCGTCACCGTGCTCCTGCTGCTGTATCCGCTGCTCGCGACGACCCGCATCGTCGGTTCCGACATCGCGCACGCGGTACCGCTCACGCTGGTCGCCGGCATGGGCCACTGGCTGCTCGGCTCGGTCGACTGGTCGATGCTGCTGTCGCTGCTGCTCGGCTCGCTGCCGGGCATCGTGATCGGCAGCCTGCTGTCGGCGCGCGCGCCCGAGCGGCTGCTGCGCAACCTGCTCGCCGCGACGCTCGTCGCGGTCGGCGTCAGGCTCGTGCTCGCGTAAGCGGTTCCGGCGTCGCCCTTCCCTCGCGGTTGCGCCTTTTCCCGGCGGGCGCCTCCGATACGCCGCCCATCCTCCGCGGACCCAGGAAAAAACAGCCCGGCCGGCCTGCGCCGATCGGGCTGTCGTCCATCCGGGGCGGCGACGTGCCGCCCGCGCCGCTTACTGCCCCTGCTGCTGCAGTTTCTGCTGCTTGAGCTGCTGCGTGCGCGCCTGCAGTTTCAGCACGCGCTGCAGTGCGGTACGGTTCGCGAGGATGCCGTCGTAGAAGTTGGCGAGATCGCCCTTCAGCGCGGTCCGCGACGCGTCGTTCAGGTAGATCATGTGGCCCGACGGGTAGTTCTTGATCGTCAGGTTCTGCGCCTTGAGCGTCGGATCGAGCGGCATCTGCGCGAGCGTCAGCTCCGTCTGGTGGAACGGCGTGACGGCGTCGAAATAGCCGTTCGCCGACAGCACCTTCAGGTCCGGGTTCACGCTCATCGTCGATGCGAGGTCGCCGGCCGTGTACAGCGTATTGCCGCCGCCCTTGTTCGCGCCGGTCGGGTCGATGTGACTGAAATCCCAGTTGTTGAAGACCTGGTCGTTCAGGTCCACGAACGACGACGTCGACGTGTACTTGAGGTCGGTGTTGATGTAGCTGTTCCACAGCACCGTGTACGCGCCGCCGACGTTCGTGATCGACGGATCGTTGCTGCCCGAGTTCGGCAGGATGTACGGCGCGATGCCCTTGCCCGTGAAGTTCGCGCGGCCGTCGTACTGGCCGATCTGCGTGCCCGGCACGAGCGTCAGGAAGAACGTGTACGGCGGGTTGTCGTCCGACGACGGCACGTTGCCGAGCGCGGCCGGGTTGCCGAACGTCTGGATCAGCGACGTCGGATCCGTGCCGATGTACGCGCCCATCTGCTGCGCGGTCTGCAGGTTCAGGTTCAGCCGCACGTTGACGAAGCCGCCGTCCTGCGGGTTCGGCTTCTGCGCGAGCGGCGCTAGCGTGTTGTCCGCGTAGTTGCGGGCCTGGATCATGTACGCGTCGAGATCGGTCGGCGTCGGGTTGAGCGTCGTCTTCTTCCAGTAGAACGCATCGGCCGCGAGCGTCGGGAACGTGCCCGGCGCGGACAGCGCGTTCGCATAGTCGAGGATCGACGACTGCAGCGTGATCCCGTTCAGGTCGATGCCGTCCTCGTGCAGCACCCACGACACGACCGCGCTGCGCGCGGTGCCGTACGACTCGCCATACAGGAACTTCGGCGAATTCCAGCGCGAGTACTTGGTCAGGTAGCGCTGGATGAAGCGGTCGATCGAGTGGGCGTCCTGGTCGGTGCCCCAGAAATCCTTGTTCTTCGCCGGAGCGATCGCCGTCGAATAACCGGTGCCGACCGGGTTGATGAACACGAGGTCGGTGCGGTCGAGCAGGCTGTCCGGGTTGTCGAGCAGCTTGTACGGCGCGGGCGGCGTGAAGTTCGGGAACGACGACTGCAGGCGCTTCGGCCCGTACGAGCCGAGCAGCAGGTAGACCGACGACGAGCCGGGGCCGCCGTTGTAGAAGAACGTGACCGGGCGCGGCTTCGACGGATCCGGGTTGTCCTGCGTGTACGCGACGTAGAACATCTTCGCGTTCGGCGCCGACGTGACCGGATCGATCGTCGTCAGGTGGCCCGTGGTGGCCGTGTACTTGATCGTCTTGCCGCCGATCGTGACCTGGCGGTGCACGACCGCCGCGCCTTCGGTCGAATCCGTGACCGCGTCGTTCGGCCCGGTGCCGTACACGTCGGTGTCGACGTACGGCTGGTCGGCCGCGGCGGCGGCCGTCGCATTGGTGTTGGCCTGCGTGCTGCCGCTGGACGTCGCGGCCGCCGCGGCGGCCGAAGCAGTCGGGCTCGGCCCGTCGTCGCCGCCGCACCCCGTGACGAGCAGCGCCGCGGCCGCTGCGGCGGCGAGCGGCACGCTCAAGGTCGTTCCGAATAGCGCGAAACCGTCTTTCAAGGACTTCCGTGTCGTCATTATTGCCTCTCGAACAGAACGATAAATACCGCCGGCCGCAAAGGATCATTTGCGCCGGCGCTCCGCACCGGGAATGCATTCGTTATGCGACGCACTCCGAGTTTTTTACCGGGTCGACGAATATCGACCGGCATGATTTACCCCACCCATTTTTTGCGACTGCACAATGGAAGCAATTCCATTGCAAACGACAATTCAATAATCCGCAGCAATTCGGATTCATTCCGCCAATCCGCATTTGCACAAAATCGACGGCAATAAGACGCCCCGCAAAGCATGCCCGGCAAGGCACCTTCGCTTCAGATAGACGAACGAACCCCCTCGGCGAGATGCAGATTAATCGCCAAACGGCGACCAAGCGCAGCCCGAGCCGATTTAACAAAATCGAAAGGATCGATTAACTAAACGGAAAGGAATATTCTCGTATCTGGAATTTATTAAATTAAGTGAAAATACCGGCGCATAATAGGTTCCGGATTTTCCGCCGTAAAGTAACAATTTGTTACGGCGCTCGCCAATCCGATAAAAGGCTATACGGGACCGATTCCAGACGACGAAAAGAAAAAAGCCGGACGACTGTCCGGCCTGGCGGGGGCGGCGCGGCGGCGGCCGTCAGAGCGGCACGTCGATCGCGCCGGCGCCGGTCGTGATCGCGTTCGCGCCCGGCGCGGCCGAGATCGGCGGCAGGTTCGCGCTCGTCAGCGCCGGCGCGGCGCCCGGGCTGCCGCCGCGCGGCACCGTGCGGATCACCTGCGACGGCGGCAGCGGCGCGCCGTTCTTCAGGTGCTGCCACATCAGGTTCAGCGCCTGCAGGTTGTAGTAGTGGACCGGCACGAAGCGCGTGTCGAAGCCCGCAACCGGCAGGAACGCGTCGAAGTGCTGGCCGTTCGTCACCTCGTAGAACACGAGCTGGCCGCGCCCGGCTTCGCTGATGCCGTTCTGCGCGACGTATGCGCGCGACGCGTGGTTCACCGGCACGAGCGCGTCGCTGCGGCCCTGCACGATGATCGCCGGCTTGCCGTGCAGGTTCGCGTTCACGCGTACCGCATCGACGTTCGCGGGCATCCCGAGCATCCCGTTCGTCCACAGCTGGCGCAGGCACAGCGCGCCCGCGAAGCTCGCATCGGGCGTCGCGAGCCGGTGGTCGACACCCGCGCCGTTGTTGAACACGAGGTTGATGCCGGCCGTCGGCGGCACGCCGTTGCCGACACCGAACACGGCCGGCATCGGCGAGGCAGCCGGCGCCGCGACCGCGCCCGTCGCCGGATCGGTCGTCGCGAAGCTGAAGTTGCACAGGTTGTCGGTGACGCGCGAGCGCGTGTACGCATTCGCGTAGGTGACCGCGATCGCCGGAATCGCCTGCGAATCCCACATCGGCGCCTGCAGCAGGTCGGAATCGGCCAGATAACCGGCCGCATGGAGCTGCGCGAGCGCGTCGGCCGCCTGGCTCTGCGTGTCGGCGCCCGACACGAGCCCGGCCGCGGCGAGCGTCGCGCAGCGCTGGGTGCGGATCGACTGCGTGGTCGCGGCCGGCAGCGCGCTCAGGTACGGCGCGCCGGCGAGCGACGCCGACGCGGCCGCGCACGGCTGCAGCAGGTTCGCGAGCGTCGCGTAGTCGGCCAGCGGCCGGCCGAACGACGGCACCGGCTGGCCGCCCGTGCGCACGACCGCATTCGGCGACATCCGCACGTTGATCTGCGGCTCGCCGACCACGACCGCGGTGATCCAGCCGCGGCTGTCCTGCTCGGCCGCCGCGAGCGACGCGCCGCCGCCGTTGCTGACCGACGCGGCGATCGTCGTGATGTCGCCCGCGCGATAGCGCACGCCGTGATGCGAACCGTCGATCAGCGGCCCGAACTGCTCGTTGAGCGCCCAATACGCGAACTCGACCGACTGCAGCGTCACGCGTCCCCAGTCCTGCTCGGGATTCTGCTGCGAATGCGCATGCTTGAACGCGTAGCGGTTCGGAAAGCGGTTGTTGAACGCGGCGAGATCGCCGCTCGTCACGTTCGCGGTGAACAGGCTCGCGGTGCCGGCCAGCACCGCGTTGGCGAGCGTGCCGTCGATCAGCGTGACGGTGTCGGTACCGAGCTCGTGCGCGCCGTTGCCGCCGCCCTTGTCGTTGTAGGCCACCGCGCAGCCGCGCTTGAGCGCCCACTCGCCGGCCGCGGAGATCGCGCCGTACACGCCGCGCGAGCCCGACGACGTCGCGGTGACGATACATGGCTGCGCGGGATTGAAGCGTGCGGGAACCTGCACGAGCAGCGTCACGTTCCTGGTGCCGCTGCCGTCGTCGGAGTACGCGAGGTATTCGGTGCCGGGGATCTTGCCTTCGCCGAGCGTGTCGTTGCCGTCGAGATCGACGTTCGGCCCCCAGAAGCGGCCGTAACCGCCGTTCGCGCTCATGTCGACGAGCGCACGGTAGTTCGACCAGATCGCGAGGCGGCGCAACTCGGCGCTCGTCGGCCGCGCCGGATTCGCGAAGCCGGGCGCACTCGCCGCCGCCAGCCCCGTCTTGCCGAGGCCGGCCGTCAGCAGGTCGTCGCTCGCGCCGTCGTAGGCCGTCGTGCGCACGCTGCCGGACACGAAGCCGGGCAGCCGATTGCGCTCGGCCGTATCGTCGCCGTTGCACGCACCGAGCATCGCGAGCGCTGCCAGCACCGCGCCCCACCCCATCCGCCTGCCCCACCCGAGTCTCGTCATCGCCGCCCCCTCGATTTCGTTATCGGTCCGCCGCCGCGTCGCGCGCGGCCCGCGGCCTCTGAAGCGCAAACGGGCCCCGGCATGCCGGGGCCCGCCTGGAAACGGGCGCGCGCGGCGCTCGCGCGCCGCCGCCCGGCATCACTGCTGCTGAACCGTCAGCTTGTTCGTGACCGACGTCACGCCCTTCACGTCCTTCGCCGCGGCTTCGGCCTTGTCGATCTGGTCCTGGGCCGGCATCGTGCCTTCCAGCGTGATCGCGCCGCCCTTCGAACGAACGACGAGGTTCGACACGTTCACGCCCTGTTCCTTCGAAATGGCCTTGCGCACCGCGTAGCCGAGCTTGCGGTTGGCCTTCTTCGCGGTTTTCGCGGCGGCCTTCGGCGCGCTCGTCGCGGCCGCCGGCGCTTCCGTTGCCGCTGCGTCGCTCGACTGCGCATACACGCTGCCCGACAGGCAGGCCGCCACGGCGGCAACGCCCAACGCTCTCAACACGATCGACTTCATGCTATCTCCTTATCACTCCGGAACGGCCGTGCACAGTACGGCCGGATACCCCCAAAAACAGCCGGCCCGCGCGCGAACGGGCGGGACAGCCGGTGTTTTCCACGGCGATACGAGAGAGGCGACACGGGCCGGCGGCCGGCGCACGCTGATAGCGGGCCGGCCGGGCCGGACAGCCGCCGGCCGGACGCGCCCGGTCTCATTGCGTGCCGGGTCGCGCGCGAATCGGGCGCGGCTGCGTCGCACAATGTAATCCAGCGCCCGCGGAAGCGCAAAGCTTTTGACGCGGGGCCGCCCGCCGCTGTCGCCGCCGCGCCGCGCCGGGCTGCCCGATTCGCGCACGCACGGTGAAACCGGGTACCATCGCCGCGAGCATCCGCATCGCCCGCGACAATCGCCCGACCGTCATCGATGCGTCACGCCAGCGTCATCCGTCGACCCCATGAAGCCTGCCCGCCCTCGTCCGCCTCGTCGCATCCTCGCCCGCTTCGTCGCGGTGTCGTGGCGCGACCTCGCGCTGTCGATCGGCCCGACCGTCCTGCTCGCCGCCGCGGCCGTCTGGCTCGCCGTCAGGCTGATCCAGCCGGCGCCGCCGTCCACGCTCGTGATCTCGTCCGGCCCGCCCGGCAGCACGTACTGGAACGCCGCGCAGAAGTACAAGACGATCCTCGCGAAGAACGGCGTCACGCTCGACGTCCAGTCGTCTGAAGGATCCGCGCAGAACCTCGCGCGGCTGTCCAACCCGAACGCGCCGGTCGACGTCGGTTTCGTGCAGAGCGGCATCGGCCCGAAGGAGCGCGACGAGCACCTCGTGTCGCTCGGCAGCATCGGTTACGTGCCGCTCGCGATCATGTACCGCGGCCCGGTGGTCGCGCGCCTGTCCGACTTCAAGGGCAAGCGGCTCGCGCTCGGCGCGGAAGGCAGCGGCGCGCGCGAGCTGAGCCTCGCGCTGCTGAAGATGAACGGCATCGTGCCGGGCGGCTCGACCGAGCTGCTGCCGACCGCCGGCGAGGACGCGGCAACCGCGCTGCTCGACGGCAAGATCGACGCGGCGTTCCTGTCCGGCGACTCGACGCAGATCCCGGTGATGGCGAAACTGTTCCGTGCGCCGGGCGTGCACGTGTACTCGTTCACGCAGGCCGAGGCGTACGCGCGGCGCTTTCCTTACCTGACCGCGATCACGCTGCCGATGGGCGTCTACGATCTCGGCCGCAACCTGCCGCCGGCCGACATCCACACGGTTGCACCGACGATCGAACTCGTCGCGCGCGATTCGCTGCACCCCGCGCTGTCGGACCTGCTGATCGAGGCCGCGCGCGAGGTGCACGGCCACGCGACGATCCTGCAGCACGCGGGCGAGTTCCCGTCGTCCGTCACGCGCGGATTCCCGCTGTCCGACGACGCCGCGCGCTACTACAAGTCGGGCAAGACCTTCCTGTACCGGCGGCTGCC
The DNA here is from genome assembly GCF_056856535.1 of Burkholderia sp. L-4. Taxonomy (NCBI): domain Bacteria; kingdom Pseudomonadati; phylum Pseudomonadota; class Betaproteobacteria; order Burkholderiales; family Burkholderiaceae; genus Burkholderia; species Burkholderia sp. L-4. The sequence continues at coordinate 899,213 of NZ_JBXEOX010000001.1, read as the reverse complement.
GTTCTGGGTCGCGAGCCTGGTCGACCGGCTGCTGGTGGTGGTCGTGCCGCTGATCGTCGTCCTGATTCCCGGGCTGCGGCTCGTGCCGTCGCTGTACGGCTGGCGCGTGCGCTCGCGCATCTATCGCTGGTACGGCGCGCTGATCGCGCTCGAGCGCAGCGCGCTCGGCGAGCACACCGCCGAGGAACGCGTCCAGCTGCTCGACCAGCTGGACGACATCGAGGAAGCCGTGAACCGGATGAAGATGCCGCTCGCGTACGCCGGGCAGTTCTACGTGCTGCGCGAGCACATCGGCTTCGTGCGCGAGCGACTCACGTCGCACGACCCGGATACGCCGGCGGCCCCGCCCGGCGCGGGCGGGCCGCCGCCGGCACGCGCCGAAGCCGCGCCGCCGCCGGCCGACGGCGCCCCCCGGGCGACTCCCGGTTCCGCGTGAGCGGACGATCCGCGATCATTGCTGCATGCGCGTGCCGCCGCGTAACATGGAGGCCGCCGCCAGGCGCCGCACGCCCCACCCTCTGGAGAACGACATGACAACCGGCCTCGATACCGCCCAACCTGCCTGGTTCTTCGACTTCGTGTCGCCGTTCTCGTATCTGCTGCTCGAGCAGCACGACAAATGGCCGGACGTGCCGTTCGAACCCGTCGCCGTCTCGCTGCTCGACCTGCAGCGCCACTGGGGGCAGCGCCCGAGCGCCGACGTGCCGGCCAAGCGCGTGTTCACGTACCGTCACGCGCTGTTCCGCGCGGAACAGCTCGGCATTCGCTTCAAGATGCCGCCCGCGCACCCGTTCGATTCCGACAAGCTGCTGCGCCTCGCGATCGCGCTGCGCGCCGACATCGCGACCGTGCTGGAAATGTTCCGCTTCATCTGGCGCGAGGGCAACGATCCGTCGACGCCGGAAGGCTTCGCGGCGCTGTGCGAGCGCGTCGGCGTCGGCCATGGCGATGCGCTGATCGAATTCGAGGAAACGAGCGCGCAACTGGCCCGCAACAACGCCGATGCGATCGCGCTCGGCGTGTTCGGCGTGCCGACGTTCTGGATGAACAAGCAGTTGTTCTGGGGCGAGGATGCGCTGCCGATGGTGCTGTACTGCGCACGCACGCCGAACTGGCTCGAATCGCGCGAGGTCAAGCGGATCAGTGCGCTGCCGAAGGGTCGCGCGTGATGGCCGGTATCACGCACGCCAACGCGCGGCTGCGGTAAGGTTACGCGTCACCCGAATCACCCCCATCCGATGGAAGACGACGACCGTACCGCCTCGCTCGATATCTGGCTCGTGCGCGTGTTGCGCACGCTGCTGCTCGAGCGCAGCGTCACGCAGGCCGCGCTGCGGCTGAACCAGACCCAGCCCGCGATCAGCACCGCGCTGCGCAAGCTGCGCGAGACGCTGAACGACCCGATCCTCGTGCGCGGCAAATCCGGCATGGTGCCGACCGAATACGGCGCATCGCTGCTCGAGGCCGCGTCGCGCGCGCTGCGCGAGGTCGACTTCATCGCGACGCCGCACGGCGACTTCGATCCGTCGTCCGCGCGGCGCACGTTCCGCGTCGCGGCGCCCGACTACCTGAACGATTTCTTCATGCCGACGCTGATCGAGCGCTTTCGCGACGCGGCGCCGCATGCGCATCTGGAAATCGACTCGCTGAATCCCGCGCTCGACCACGCGGGCGCGCTCGAATCGGGCGCGCTCGACCTCGTGATCGGCAACTGGCCGAAGCCCGACCCGCGGTTCGTGCGCCAGGATCTCTTCTCCGACACGATCGTATGCCTGATGCGCGATACGCATCCGCTCGCGCACGTGCCGCTCACGCGCGAAGCGTATGCGTCGGCCGCGCACGTCGCGCCGACGCCGTACACCGGCGACAAGCGCAACGCGATCGAGATCGGCCTCGCTCGTGCGCGCCTCACGCGGCGCATCGTGACGACGCTGCCGTACTTCGGGATCGTGCCGCAGGTACTGCTGCAGTCGGACCTGATCTTCACGACGACGCGCCGCTTCGCGACGCACTATGCGCAGTTGCTGCCGCTCGTCGTCGTCACGCCGCCCGTGCCGTTCCCGCGCATCAAGAGCTACCTGCTCACGCATCCGCAGCCCGACCGGCCGACCGACATCGCGTGGCTGGGCGCGCTGATGCAGAGCGTGTCCGACGAATTGACGGTCGCCCGCACGCGCAAGCGCTGATACGCGGCCGCTCAGGCCGTGCAGAAGGTTTCCTGCAGATGGGTCCAGCGCACGACGCCCGCCGCGTCGCGCTCGAACACGGCCGTCGCGCGGCGCGCAGGCAGCGCGCCCGCCGCCGCGTGCTGCGCTTCGAGATAGGTGATCACCGCATGCGATGCGTCGGCCGCGAGCACGCGGATCTCCGACAGCGTGATGCGCAGCCCCGGCTTCGCGCCGACGAGCTTCGCGAACAGCGCGCGCGTGCCGTCACGGTCGACCACGCGGCCATCGGTCAGGATCATCGTGAAGCCGGGGGAAAACGCGGCGAGCAGCGCGTCGAGCGCCGCGGGCGCGGTGTCGATGCCGGACAGCCAGCGCTCGATGGCGGCGACGCTCGCATCGAGCGCGTCGAGATAGATCGGGTGATCGGACATGGCATGTGCACGGTGACGGGATGCGCAGCCCGATGCCGCGCATTGCCGTGCAGTGTATGCAAAAACGCGCGGCCCTGCGCCGGCCGCGCGGTGCTACCGCGAGCAGGACACCTCGTCGCATGCGCGGCCGGCCGCCAGCGCCTTCGCATCGGCCACCGGCATGCCCGAGCGCGCCTGCAGCAGCTCCGCGCACACGGCCACCGCGATCGCGCCCGGCGCCTTGTCGACGATACCCGCGACGCCGATCGGGCACACCATCTCCACGAGCCGCGCCGGATCGACACCGCGCGCGGCGAGCCGGCGCTCGAACTTCACGCGCTTGGTGCGCGAGCCGATCATCCCGAAGTACGCGTAGTCGCGCCGCCGCATGATCCGCGCGGCGAGCGAGAAGTCGAGCGCGTGGTTGTGCGTCATCACGAGGAAGTACGCGCCCGGCGGCGCCGCGTCGACGACGGCCTCCGGCGTGTCGGTCGGCTCCGGCTGCACGTTCGGCGGACATTCGTCCGGGAACAGCTCGTCGCGCGTGTCGACCCACTGCACGACGCACGGCAGCGCGCCGAGCAGCGTGACGAGCGCGTGACCGACGTGCCCGGCGCCGAACAGCACGATGTGCATCGGCGCCGGCGCGCCGCTCGCGCGGTTGCGCTGGCCGGTGCCCTGCGCGAACGCCGGGGCCGGCGCGGTGCGAAGCGAACGTGCGGGGCCGTTCATGTCAGCCTGCCTGCGTGGCGCGGGCCGCACGCACTGCCGTGATCGCGCGCAGGATCGACGCGCCGGTGGCCGGCGCGTCGAGCGGCGGGTTCACCCGGTAGTCGCCCACGGCCGCGACCGCGTCGCGCACCGCGAAGAACACCGAGAACGGCAGCAGCAGCGGCGGCTCGCCGACGGCCTTCGAACGGTGGATGCTGTCCTCGATGTTGCGGTTCCGGAACAGCCGCACGTTGAACTCGGGCGGCGTGTCGTTCACCGTCGGGATCTTGTACGTCGACGGCGCGTGCGTCATCAGCTTGCCGCCCTTGTTCCACCACAGCTCCTCGGTCGTGAGCCAGCCCATCCCCTGGATGAACGCGCCTTCGACCTGGCCGACGTCGAGCGCCGGGTTCAGCGACGCGCCCACGTCGTGCAGCGCATCGACGCGCAGCGTGCGCATCTCGCCCGTCAGCGTGTCGATCACGACTTCCGACACGGCCGCGCCATACGAGTAGTAGTAGAACGGCCGGCCCTGCAGCTTCGACTGGTCCCAGTACAGCTTCGGCGTCGCGTAGAAGCCGTCGGACCACAGCTGCACGCGCGCGAGGTACGCCTTCGCGATCACTTCGCCGAACGGCACGCCGTGGCCGCCGACCGACACGACGTCGTTGCCGAACGTCACGTCGGCCGCCTCGACCTTGCCGTCGCCGAACTGCTTCGCCGCGAACACCGCGAGCCGCTCGCGCAGCTGGCGCGCCGCATCCTGCGCGGCCTTGCCGTTCAGGTCGGAGCCCGTCGACGCGGCCGTCGCGGACGTGTTCGCGACCTTGCTCGTGTCGGTCGCCGTCACGCGGATCCGGCCGAAGCGGATGCCGAGCTCGTGCGCGACGACCTGCGCGACCTTCGTGTTGAGCCCCTGCCCCATCTCCGTGCCGCCGTGGTTCACCAGCACCGAGCCGTCGGTGTAGATGTGCACCAGCGCGCCGGCCTGGTTGAAGTGCGTGACGTTGAAGGCGATGCCGAACTTCACCGGCGTGATCGCGATGCCCTTCTTCAGCACCGCGTTGCGCGCGTTGAATTCGCGCACGCCCGCGCGCCGTGCGCGGTAGTCGCTCGTCGCCTCGAGTTCGCCGAGCAGCTCCTGCAGCACGTTGTCCTCGACCGTCTGCCCGTACGGCGTCACGTTGCGTTCGGTCTTGCCGTACAGGTTCGCGTAGCGCACGTCGAGCGGATCGCGGCCGAGCGAACGCGCGACGTCGTCGAGGATGTACTCGATCGCGAACGCGCCCTGCGGGCCGCCGAAGCCGCGGAACGCGGTGTTCGACTGCGTGTTGGTCCTGCCGCAGTAGCCGGCGATGGCGACGTCGCCGAGCCAGTACGCGTTGTCGAAGTGGCATACCGCGCGCGTCATCACCGGGCCCGACAGGTCGGCCGAGAAACCGCAGCGCGACGTCATGTCGAGCGCCACGCCGTCGATGCGGCCGTCGTCGTCGTAGCCGACGTCGAAGCGGTAATGGAAGTCGTGCCGCTTGCCGGTGATCATCATGTCGTCGTCGCGGTCCGGACGCAGCTTCACCGGGCACAGCAGCTTCCACGCGGCGAGCGCCGCGCAGCACGCGAACAGGCCCGACTGCGATTCCTTGCCGCCGAACCCGCCGCCCATCCGGCGGCATTCGACGAGCACGTTGTGCGACGCGACGCCGAGCACATGCGCGACGAGGTGCTGCATCTCGCTCGGGTGCTGCGTCGAGCAGTACACGTGCATCCCGTCGTCGTCCTTCGGCACCGCGTAGGCGATCTGCCCTTCGAGATAGAACTGCTCCTGGCCGCCGAGCAGCATCTCGCCCGACTCGCGGTGCGGCGCGACGGCGAGCCGCGCGGCCGCGTCGCCGCGCGCGAGCTTCAGCGGCGGGATCACGTAGGTTTCGGCCGCGCGCGCCTCCTGCGCGGTCAGGATCGCCGGCAGTTCCTCGTAGTCGACCTGCGCGCGGCGCGCGGCGAGCCGCGCGATTTCGTGCGACGTCGCGACGACGATGAACATCGGCTGGCCGACGAACTGCACGATGCCCTTCGCGAGCACCGGGTCGTCGTGGATGATCGGGCCGCAATCGTTGACGCCGGGAATATCGTCGGCCGTGAACACGGCGACCACGCCCGGCGTCGCGCGCACCGCGTCGAAGTTCATCGACACGATCCTCGCGTGCGGCTTCGCCGACAGGCCGAGCGCCGCGTGCAGCGTGCCCGCGACGACCGGAATGTCGTCGGTGTAGGTGGCGCGTCCGCTGACGTGCAGGTGCGCGGATTCGTGCGCGCGCGACACGTGGACCTGCGCGGCGTCGGCTTGCGGGTCGAGGGTGCTCAGGAACGGTTCTGCTTGCTGGTTCATTGTCGGGGTTCTCCGTCTTCAGACGCGCGCCGCGCCGGCGCCGGCTTCGGCGGCCACTTCACGCACATTCAGGGCTTGCGGCGGCAGCGGGTCGTGCGGGCGCGTCTCCAGCCAGAATCGGTACATCAGGTTCTTCGCGGTATCGAGGCGGTACGCGCTCGTCGCGCGCATGTCGGACAGCGGCTGGTAGTCGCGCTCGAGCGCCTGCATCGCGGCCTGCGCGGTGGCTTCGTGCCATTGCGCGCCGTCGAGCACGGCTTCGGTGTGGGTCGCCCGCTTCGGCGTCGCGGCCATCCCGCCGAACGCGATGCGCGGCTCGCGGATCGTGTCGCCGTCCGCGATGAACGCGAAGGCCGCGCACACGGCCGAGATGTCGGAGTCGAACCGCTTCGACAGCTTGTACGTGCGGAACTGCAGCTTCTCGCGGGCGCCGGTGCGGGTCGGCACCTTCAGGCCGACGACGAATTCGTGCGGCCCCATGTCCTTCTGCTGGTACCCCGTGTACAGCGCTTCGAGCGGCAGCTCGCGCACCGTGTCGCCGCCGCGCAGCACGACGCGCGCGCCGAGCGCGATCAGGCCCGGCATCGAATCGCCGATCGGCGAGCCGTTCGCGACGTTGCCGCCGATCGTGCCCGCGTTGCGGATCGGCAGCGACGCGAAGCGCTTCCACATCTCGGTCAGTTCCGGGTACGTGCCGGCCAGTGCCGCATAGGCCTTCTCGACCGTCACGCCCGCGCCGATCTCGATCCAGTCGCCGCGTTCGGCGAGGCGCTGCAATTCGGCGATCCGGCCGACGTAGATCAGGTCGTCGAGCCGGCGCATCTGCTTGGTGACCCACAGGCCGATGTCGGTACTGCCCGCGAGGATGCGCGCGTCGGGACGCTCGGCCTTCAGCGCGGCCAGCGCGTCGAGCGTGCGCGGCGCCGCGAAGCGCGCGCCGTCGCTCGTCGTGTAGTCGAACGTGTCGTCGCGCTTGAGCGACGCGAGCGTGCGGGCCAGCGCGGCCGTGTCGACCGGTGCCGACGGCGCCGGCGCATCGAACATCTGCACGGCCGCATCGACGATCGGGCGATAGCCGGTGCAGCGGCACAGGTTGCCGGTCAGCGCATCGGCGATCTCGGTGCGCGTCGGCACGTCCTTCGCCTTCGTGCACGCGCCGGCACAGCCTTCGTGGCCATGCTTCTCGTACAGCGCCCACATCGACATCACGAAGCCGGGCGTGCAGAACCCGCATTGCGAACCGTGGCAGTCGACCATCGCCTGCTGCACCGGGTGCAGCGCACCGTCCGGCTGGCGCAGGTCCTCGACCGTGAGCAGCGCCTTGCCGTCGAGCGTCGGCAGGAACTGGATGCAGGCATTGACGGCCTTGAACTCGACCGCGCCGGCATCGGTCAGCTCGCCGACGACGACCGTGCACGCGCCGCAGTCGCCTTCCGCGCAGCCTTCCTTGGTGCCGGTGCAATGCGCGTCCTCGCGCAGGTACTGCAGCACGGTGCGGGTGACGTCCGCGCCGCTGACTTCGCGGATCGCGTGACGATGGTAGAAGCGGATCGGCTCACTCATGTCTCGATGGTTCTTCAATTGGGGGGCAAGGCGGCCTGCGCGGAGCGCCCGACCGACGTTTTTCTGACAGTTTGCACGCTATCACCATCAAATTTCGCAACCCATAGCCCATCACGCATGGGGCCCATATAACTGCCGCGATATGAGCGCCGGGGCCGCCCGCGGCCCTTTCCGCACGGTACTCCGCGCCCGTGCCCGACGCGCCCGCAGCCATCCGCCATCGCCGAAAACAGGTCGCGATGAACTAAATGGTACCTGCGGGAAAACCGGTTCCATGGGAAAATCCCGATTCCCTTTTTCGCCGTCTTCCGTCTGCTTCGTTCATTCGTTCCGACCCCATGTCCTCCGATTCCGCCACACCGCCGCGCAGCGGGTTCGCGGTCACGCTGCAAATCGTGTCCGTCGTTTGCTTCACGTTCATCTGCTATCTGACCATCGGCCTGCCGCTCGCGGTGCTGCCGGGCTTCGTCCATGGCGACCTCGGCTTTTCCGCGATCGTCGCGGGCGGCGCGATCAGCGTCCAGTACTTCGCGACGCTCGCGTCGCGGCCGCTCGCCGGACGCCTGGCCGATACGCTCGGCCCGAAGCAGACGGTGCTGCGCGGGCTGATCGGCTGCGGCGCGTCGGGCGTGCTGCTGCTCGTCGCGCTGCTGCTCGCGCGCTGGCCGGTCGCGAGCCTCGTGCTGCTGGTCGCAAGCCGGCTCGTGCTCGGCGTCGGCGAAAGCCTGTGCGGCACCGGCGCGATCCTGTGGGGCATCGGCCGCGTCGGCGTCGCGCACAACGCGAAGGTGATCTCGTGGAACGGCATCGCGACCTACGGCGCGCTCGCGCTCGGCGCGCCGGTCGGCGTCGCGATCGCGAATACGCTGAACCCGGCGCTGATCGGCGTGATCGTGATCGCGCTGGCCGCGAGCGGCTTCTACCTCGCGCGCCTGATCGCCCCGGTGCCGCTCGTGCACGGCGAGCGGATGTCGTATGCGAGCGTGTTCACGCGCGTGCTGCCGCACGGCCTCGGCCTGGCGCTCGGTTCGGCCGGCTTCGGCTCGATCGCGACCTTCGTCACGCTGTACTACGCGGCGCGCCACTGGCCGAACGCCGCGCTGTCGCTGACCGTGTTCGGCACGCTGTTCATCGGCGCGCGGCTGCTGTTCGCGAACACGATCAAGACCTACGGCGGCTTCCGCGTCGCGATCGTGTCGTTCGCCTTCGAATGTTCGGGCCTGTTGCTGCTGTGGCTCGCGCCGGTACCGCACATCGCGCTCGTCGGCGCCGCGCTGACGGGTTTCGGCTTCGCGCTGATCTTCCCGGCGCTCGGCGTCGAGGCCGTCGCGCTCGTGCCGCCCGCGAGCCGCGGCGCGGCGCTGTCCGCGTATTCGGTGTTCCTCGACCTGTCGCTCGGCATCACGGGCCCGCTCGCGGGCTATGTCGCGGGCGCGTTCGGCTATCCGCAGGTGTTCCTGTTCGCGGCGGTGGCCGCCGCCGCGGGCGTCGCCCTGTCGATGATGCTGTACCAGCGGCAGGGGCGCGTGGCGGGGAGCGGCGCCGCGGCCTGACCATGCCGTGCGTCGGACGGCAGCCGGTCGCGCCCGTCGCGCCGCCGGCGCCTCAAGAAAAACGCCTGCATCGCGCAGGCGTTTTTTATTCGTCGGCGACCGCGACGCTCAGGCCGTCCGCAAGAACAGCCGGCGCGTCAGGTCGAACGCGACGAGATTGCCGGCCACCACGAGCAGCAGCCCGATCACCGCGAGCGGCGACCACTGGTAACCCTCGAACACCGTCGACACGGCCAGCGCGACGATCGGGAACAGCACCGTGCAGTACGCGGCGCGTTCCGGCCCGATCCGGCCGACAAGCGTCAGGTACGCGGTGAAACCGATCACCGAGCCCGGCACGGCGAGGTAGACGAGCGCCCCCAGATAGCGCGGGCTCGTATCGAGCGTGAACGGCATCCCGGCCGCCACGCTGCCGACGGTCAGGATCGCCGCGCCGATCAGCATCGCCCAGCCGTTGGTCACGAGCGGGTGCAGCCCCATCGACTGCATCCGGCTCGACAGCAGGTTGCCGATCGAGAAGCACATCGTGCCCGCGAACGCGATCGCGAGCCCCGTCCAGGTCGCATGATCGTCGAGATGGCCGGCCATCTGCTGCCAGAACAGGCACGCGATGCCGGTCAGCCCGAGCAACGCGCCGGCGATCGCCGACGGCCGCAGCGGGCGGCCCATGAACAGCCGGCCGTTGATCGAATTCAAGAGCGGCGCGGTCGAGAAGATCACCGCGACGAGGCCGCTCGGCACGACCTGCTCCGCATAGTAGAAGCACAGGAAGTTCACGCAGAACAGCGCGAAACCCTGCGCGACGAGGAAACGCCACGCGTCGCGCGGCGGGCGCACCGGCCGGCGCATCACGCGCAGCAGCGCGAACAGCACGACGGCCGCGAGCCAGAAGCGCCATGCGATCGACACGGGCGGCGGCACCGAGCCGAGCTGCCACTTGATCGCGATCCAGGTGGTGCCCCAGATCAGCACGGTGACGAAATAAAGCGACAGGTTCATGGCGGCAATCCGGAAAATCGGGTGAATCGGGATCCCGACTATGCCGCCGCGCGGGGCGGGACGATTGTCCGGAATTGCGGTCTTTTTCGGGACGCCGCACGCGCTGCCGCGCGCCCGCTTATACTCGGCCCATCATGAGCCTCTCCCTCTCCGCCCCACCCGTCGACCACGCCGCCGCCCTGGCCGGCGGCGATCTGCCGTTCGGCCTGCAGTCGGTCTGCCGCACCCTCGCCGAGGCGAACGCGACGCTCGAGCGCTTCGCGTGGCTCGGCGACCACCTCGCGATCGCCGAATGGACGCGGATCACCGACGAAAGCGAGACGGTCTACGAGCAGCCCGGCCACCACACGCTGTCGTGCTACCTCGACGGCGGCTACCGGACCGAGCGCCAGCGCGTGCCGCGCTACGGCGCGCCGAGCCTGCTGTGCGCGCTGCCGGGCGACCATGAATCGCGCTGGTGGGTGCGCGGCGAGATGCACTTCGTCCACCTGTATTTCCTGCCCGAGCACTTCACGCAGCGCGCGATCCGCGAACTCGACCGCGAGCCGCGCGAGCTGAAGCTCGCCGATCGCACCTATTTCGAGGATGCGCGCGTCGCCGCGCTGCTGCGCTCGCTCGCGCTCGACGGCTGGGACGACGCCGACGAGCGGCTGCGCGTGAACGAGACCGCGCACGAGGTGCTGAGCCTGCTGCTGCGCGGGCAGAGCACGACGCGCACCGACACGACGTTCCGCGGCGGGCTCGCGCCGGCCGTGCGCCGCCGCGTGCGCGACTACATCGACACCTATCTCACGCAACCGCTGACGCTCGGCGAACTGGCCGAGGTTGCCGCGCTGTCCGAATACCACTTCTCGCGGATGTTCCGGCTGTCGTTCGGCCGCGCGCCGCACGCGTGGGTGGCCGAGCAGCGCCTCGCACGGGCGCGCGAGCTGCTGCGCACGACGGCATTGCCGCTCGCGCAGGTCGCGGCCGACTGCGGCTACGCGAACGCCGGCCACTTCAGCCACCGCTTTCGCGACGCGCACGGCACGACGCCGAATACGTACCGGCGCGCGATGCAGGGCCGCTGAGCGCGGCCCGTTTTCACGCTTTCCCGCTTACGCGCCGCGCCGGGACAGTTCCTGCTCGAGCGCCGCCACACCGGCCGGCAGGTCGACCGGCACCTTCAGGTCGACCATCGTGCGGCCGAACGCATGCAGCGTGCGGAACAGGTTGTGTTCGCGGCACTGCTCGCCCATCTGCCCGATCCGTACGATCGGCAACCCGAACGAGCCCGAGATCTCGACCTGGTACTGCTTCGAGATATGGCCGCAGACCATGCCGGGCGTCAGCCCTTCCGGCGTCTCGATCCCGACCACCGAATTGAGCCGGCAGTCCTTCGGCGCGTAGAGCCTGAGCCCCATCGACTCGACCCCCGCCTGCAGCGCGAGCGAGCAGCGCAGATGGCGCGCAAAGCGGCTTTCGAGCGTCTCCGCGCAGACGAGCCGCAGCGCCTCGTGCAGCGCCAGCACGCCGGACACGGGCGCCGTGTAGTGATAGCCGGCGTTGTGCCAGAAGTTCTCCGCGAGCGCCATGTCGAGGCACCAGTGCGCGTTCGGCTCGGGGCGATGCTTCATGCGCTCCCACGCGGCGTCGGAGAAGGCGATCAGCGACACGCCCGGGATCGACGACAGCCCCTTCTGGCCGCCGGTGATCACCGCGTCGATGCCCCACGCGTCCATCTCGAGCGGCATCGTCGACAACGTGCACACCGCGTCGACGACGACCAGCGCGCCGGCCGCCTTCGCGAGCGCCGCGATTTCGCGCAGGTCGCGGTTCCATACCGTGTTCGACGTCTCGCCCTGCACGATCGTGACGATCTCGGGCCGCTCGCGCGCGATCGCATCCGCGATCTCGTCGAGGCTCGCGACCGCGCGGTCGGCCACCTCGAGCGTCGCGACGTCGGCGCCGACGCGCGTGGCCATCTCGGCCATCCGCGCGCTGAAGAAGCCGTTGCGGATCGACAGCACGCGCGTGCCGCGCCACGCGAGGTTCGAGATCGCCATCTCCATCGCCGCCGAACCGGGGCCCGCGACGCCGAGCACCCACTTCGTGCGGGTCTGGAACACGTAGCGCGCCATCTCCTTCACCTGCTCGATGATCTTCGCCATCGTCGCGCCGAGGTGGTTGATCACGATCGTGTTCGCCTTCGCGACGGCGGCCGGAATCGGAACCGGGCCGGCCCCCATCATCAGCAGCGGTTCTTCGGGCAGGATCGCGTCAAGCGGCACGACGACGGGGCAGGGAATCGGCGAGTAATCGATGGACATGGCTGGCAAGAGGTGAGGAAAGGACATGCTCGGACGCTCGCCGCACGGCATGGCGAACTGATCGATCATTCCGCGTTCCGCGGCCTCGCGCAAGAGGCACGCGCGGCCGGACAGCGCGACGGTGGCCCGGTCGCCGGACCGGGCCAGCCGCCCGCGTGCGTGTCGCGCGATGGCCATCCCGATTGAAAAGGGATGGCGGGCCGGTCGTGAAACGGTTCCATTCGGCTTCCGCCTCGCGTGATTTTCTTCGCCAATAACGTCGCGATTCGCCGATACCGGTGGCATGCGACGACTTTCGCGTCAGTCGAAATAGACCGGCTGCCCGATAAAAACCGCCGCCCGGAATGCGGCATGCAATATCGCCCCCACCCGAAAAACATCCATTACCGCAGCATGTATTGGGGAGCGACTCCGCAAATTAACGAAACCAGGCCACCTTATCACCCTACAAGCCATTGATTAATATAGATAATATTCGCCACCTTGGCGCATATTCCAATACCGCGTCAGTTTTGCGCGGTACGCAAATGCTGCATTGCAACGTTTAACCGTTACCCGTGATTTCGATTTTCCGCAACCCGCCCATTTTCTCAGGTTGACGAATATAGGTTCAGTATTGAACAATCGTCTGCGGAATCGAAAAAAACGATTTTTCGATACGAGGGAGAACTGGGGTCGTGCGATGGGCTTTCGAGGTCGCATGGCGAAAAATCACAACCATAATCAATCAACCGGGCCAGAAATACGCAAGCCATGAACCAGATTCAGACCATGCGTGTATTCGTCTGCGTCGCCGAGCAGCAAAGCTTCCGGCGCGCGGCGCACCATCTCGGCGTGTCCAATGCACTCGTCACGCGTTCGATCGCGATGCTCGAGGGCCACCTGAACACACGGCTGATCCACCGCACCACGCGCAACCTGTCGCTCACCGAGGCCGGCGTGCGCTACCTCGACGGCTGCCGCGCGCTGCTCGAGGAATTCGACCACCTCGAGTCGTCCGTCACGCATGCCGTGCGCGAGCCGGCCGGCACGCTGCGCGTCGTCGCGTCGGGGCTGCTGTCGCCGCTGGCGCTGACGCCGCTCGTCAGCAGCTTCCGGCTCCGCTACCCCGAGCTGCGCGTACAGCTGACCGTCGCCGAGGGGCCGCTCGACGTGCTCGATTCGGGGTACGACGTCGGCATCGTCACGGGCAACCGGTTCGACGGCAATCCGTCGCTGATCGGCCATGCGCTCGCGCCGAACCCGTTCGTCGCATGCGCGGCGCCGGCCTATCTCGACCGGCGCGGCGAGCCGCGCGCGCCCGACGACCTGCCGGGCCACGACTGGGTCACGCTCGCGCCGCACCAGCATGCGCCATCGTGGCAACTGGTCGGCCACGACGGCGTCGCGCATTCGGTCACGGTGCGCCCGGCATGCACGGTCAACCAGCTCGCGCTGGTGCAGGCCGCCGCCGTGGCCGGCGCGGGCATCGCGGTGCTGCCCGAGCCGTGCGTCGCCGACGCGCTCAACAGCGGCACCCTCGTGCGCCTGCTGGCCGGCTACCGGATCGACGATCCCGACACGCAACTGTCGCTCGTCTACCCGAACCGTCAGTACGTGCCGGCCCGCACGCGCAGCTTCGTCGAGCACGCGCTCGACCACTTCAGCGCACCGGCGCCCCGCGACCGGACCGACTACGGCTTCCTGCGGCCGCCGCGCGGGCCCGAGCGGCCCGACATCGTCACGGGGCTGCAGTAAACTGCGCGCGTCAGCCATCGGAGGTGCAGCGTGCGCGTGATCCTGTTCAGCAGCCGGCAGTACGACGACGATTCGTTTACCGCCGCCAACCGGCAGTTCGGCTATCGGCTGCATTTCCAGCCGTCGCACCTCGACGCGGAAACCGCGATCCTCGCGCACGGCTATGAAGTCGTGTGCCCGTTCGTCAACGACACCGTCGACGCGGCCGTGCTCGAACGGCTCGCCGACGGCGGCACGCGGCTGATCGCGCTGCGCTCGGCCGGTTTCAATCATGTCGACCTCGCGGCCGCCGCACGGCTCGGCATCACGGTCGTGCGCGTGCCCGCGTATTCGCCGCATGCGGTTGCCGAGCACGCGGTCGCGCTGATCCTCGCGCTCAATCGCCGGCTGCCGCGCGCGGTCGCGCGCACCCGCGAGGGCGACTTCTCGCTGAACGGCCTGCTCGGCTTCGACCTGCACGGCAAGACCGTCGGCGTGATCGGCACCGGCATCATCGGCAGCGTGTTCGCGAAGATCATGATGGGCTTCGGAATGCACGTGCTCGCGCACTCCGTGCCGCCGTACAGCGACGAGCTGATCGCGTTCGGCGCGCGCTACGTCGAGCTCGACGAGCTGCTGCGCCACGCCGATATCGTCAGCCTGCACTGCCCGCTGCTGCCGTCGACGCACCATCTGATCAACGGGCAGACGCTCGCGCGCATGAAGCACGGCGCGATGCTGATCAACACCGGCCGCGGCGGCCTCGTCGATGCACAGGCGCTCGTCGACGCGCTCAAGAGCGGCCAGCTCGGCCACCTCGGGCTCGACGTGTACGAAGAGGAAAGCGGGCTGTTCTTCGAGGATCACTCCGACCTGCCGCTGCAGGACGACGTGCTCGCGCGCCTGCTGACGTTCCCGAACGTGATCGTCACGTCGCACCAGGCGTTCTTCACACGCGAGGCGCTGGCCGAGATCGCGCATACGACGCTGCTGAACATCGAGGCGTGGCACGCGGGCACGCCCGCGAACGTCGTGAGCGCGAATCGCTGACGCATCGCACGCACTCCCTCAACAATCCCGCCTTTTGTTTCGACTGACGTAACGCGGCACGTGCGCGGTCTGCTATCGTTGCGCCGACGTCCTTCCCTGCTCCTGCCGCTCATGCGTTTCGACGACTCCGACATCGCCGCGGTCTACCGCGCCATTTTCGAACGGCGCGACATGCGCCACTTCACGCCGGCGCCCGTCGATCCAGCCGTGCTCGCGCGCTTGCTGCGCGCGGCGCATCATGCGCCGAGCGTCGGCTTCATGCAGCCCTGGCGCTTCATCCGCATCACCGATCCCGCGCTGCGCACCGCGATCCACGCGCTGGTCGAGGCCGAGCGGCGCGCGACCGCCGATGCGCTCGGCGAACGCCAGGACGCATTCATGCGGCTGAAGGTCGAGGGCGTGCGCGAATGCGGCGAGCTGCTGGTCGTGGCGCTCGCCGACGGCCGCGAGCGCCACGTGTTCGGCCGCCGCACGCTGCCGGAGATGGATCTGGCATCCGCCGCATGCGCGATCCAGAACATGTGGCTCGCGGCACGCGCGGAAGGGCTCGGGATGGGCTGGGTATCGCTGTTCGACGTCGATGCGCTGCGCATGCTGCTGCGCATGCCCGACGGCGCGAAGCCGATCGCCGTGCTGTGCATCGGGCACGTCGACGCGTTCTACGCGAAACCGATGCTCGAACAGGAGCGCTGGGCCGCGCGAATGCCGATCGAGGCATGCCTGTTCGAGAACGGCTGGGACGACCCGGCTGCCATCGACGGCGCCCGCGCAGCCTCGTCTCCCGTGAATGCGGAATCGGATGCCGACGTGACGAACGCGTCCGATGCCCTTCCCGACGGCGCACCCGAACGCATCGCGTGACGGCGGCGCCTCGCAATTGCCTACGCTCTGGCCCCGATACGGCCCGACGCGGAAAATCGCCGCCCGATCCCACACTGTGAGCTTTCGGCATCGCGCCCCGTCGCACGCCGGCAACAACCGTTTTGGCCCCGAGCGTAGGGGTTTTCACTGAAGTAGAATCGCGGCTGTCGACCGTCTTACCGTCCGCCCGTCCCGCGCATCCCGCGCCCGGCATGAGCGGCGGCTTTTCCCGAGCCTACCGCGATGCCCTTGCCTCTTTTCGCCCTTGCCGTCGCCGCCTTTGGAATCGGTACCACCGAATTCGTGATCATGGGGCTGCTGCCCAATGTCGCGCGCGATCTCGGTGTGTCGATTCCGGCCGCCGGGATGCTCGTGTCGGGCTACGCGCTCGGCGTGACGATCGGCGCGCCGATCCTCGCGGTCGTCACCGCGAAGATGCCGCGCAAGCGCGCGCTGATGGGCCTGATCGGGCTGTTCATCGCCGGCAACCTGTTCTGCGCGATCGCGCCGGGCTATGCGGTGCTGATGGCCGCGCGGGTCGTCACCGCGTTCTGCCACGGCGCGTTCTTCGGGATCGGCTCGGTCGTCGCGAGCAGCCTCGTCGCGCCGAACCGCCGCGCGCAGGCGATCGCGCTGATGTTCACCGGCCTCACGCTCGCGAACGTGCTCGGCGTGCCGCTCGGCACCGCGCTCGGCCAGGCATTCGGCTGGCGCGCGACGTTCTGGGCCGTCACCGGCATCGGCATCGTCGCGGCCGCCGCGCTCGCGGTGTGTCTGCCGAAGCACCTCGCGATGCCCGACACCAGCATCACGCGCGAATTCAGCGTGCTGAAGCACCCGCAGGTGCTGATGGTGCTCGGCATCAGCGTGCTCGCATCCGCGAGCCTGTTCAGCGTGTTCACGTACATCACGCCGATCCTCGAGGACGTGACGGGCTTCTCGCCGCATCAGGTCACCTACGTGCTGCTGCTGTTCGGTCTCGGCCTGACGGTCGGCGGCACGCTCGGCGGCAAGCTCGCCGACTGGCGCCGGATGCCGTCGCTGATCGCGACGCTCGCGCTGATCGGCATCGTCCTCGCGCTGTTCGCCGGCACGATGCACGTGCCGTTCGCCGCGCTCGCGACGATCTTCGTGTGGGGCATCCTCGCGTTCGCGATCGTGCCGCCGCTGCAGATCATGATCGTCGATCGCGCGAGCGACGCGCCGAATCTCGCGTCGACGTTGAACCAGGGGGCGTTCAACCTCGGCAACGCGACCGGCGCATGGCTCGGCGGGATGGCGATCGGCTCCGGCGTCTCGCTCGTGAACCTGCCGTGGGTCGGGGTCGCGATGGCCGTCGCGGCGCTCGCGCTCACGCTGTGGTCGGCATCGCTCGAACGCCGCCCCGTGGCGGTGCCGACCCACTACGTATAACGCAACCCTGCCGCAATCGTTGCGGACACAACCCCATTCGATCCTGATGGCCTTCATGGACCTTTCAAGGGCCGCGGTGTAGCATCCCGGCCGATGAAAGCCATTCTCAATCGCGATTTCCTCGCGCTGATCCTGAGCGTCGCGGTCGTCGGCCTCGGCACCGGCGCCACGCTGCCGCTCACCGCACTCGCACTGACCGAAGCCGGGCACGGCACCAACGTCGTCGGCATGCTGACGGCCGCGCAGGCGCTCGGCGGCCTCGCGATCGTCCCGTTCGTCACCGCGCTCGCGCGGCATATCGGCTCGCGGCGCGCGATCGTCGTGTCGGTCGTGCTGCTCGCGGCCGCCACCGCGCTGATGCAGTTCACGTCGAACCTGATCGTGTGGGGCGCGCTGCGCGTGCTGTGCGGCGCCGCGCTGATGCTGCTGTTCACGATCGGCGAAGCGTGGGTCAACCAGCTCGCCGACGATGCGACGCGCGGCCGCGTCGTCGCGATCTACGCCACCAATTTCACGCTGTTCCAGATGGCGGGCCCCGTGCTCGTGAGCCAGATCGCCGGCGCGACGCGCATCCGCTTCGCGCTGTGCGGCGCGCTGTTCCTGCTCGCGCTGCCCACGCTCGCGACGATCCGGCGCGCACCGCTCGCCGGCGACGACGCGCATCACGCAGCGCACGGCCGCTGGCTCGACGTGCTGCCGCGCATGCCCGCACTGATCATCGGCACCGGCTTCTTCGCGCTGTTCGACACGCTCGCGCTGTCGCTGCTGCCGCTCTATGCGATGGATCACGGCGTCGCGAGCGCGACCGCCGTGCTGCTCGCGTCGATCATGCTGTTCGGCGATACCGCGATGCAGTTCCCGATCGGCTGGCTCGCGGACAGGCTCGGCCGCGAACGCGTGCACCTCGGCGCCGGCTGGATCGTGCTGGCCGGCCTGCCGCTGCTGCCGTTCGTCATCGCGAATCCGTGGCTGTGCTGGCCGCTGCTGTTCGTGCTCGGCGCGGCGGCCGGCAGCATCTATACGCTGTCGCTCGTCGCGTGCGGCGAACGCTTCCGCGGCGCGGCGCTCGTCACCGCGAGCTCGCTCGTGTCGGCATCGTGGAGCGCTGCGAGCTTCGGCGGCCCGCTGGTGGCCGGCGCGCTGATGGAGCAACTGGGCAGCCATGCGCTGGTCGGCGTGCTGCTCGCCTGCGTCGCGGCGTTCGTCGCGGCCGCGCTGTGGGAACGCCGCGCCGCGTTGCAACGCGCGGTCTGATCCGTATCGACGAAACGACAACGGCCCGCACGATGCGGGCCGTTCGGTCTTGCCGTGCGACGCGTTATGCGTGGCGCGCCGGCAGGATCTTCCCGGCGCACGTGCCGAAGCCGACGCGATAACCGTCGCCCTGGCACCACCCGGCGAGCGTGAGCTCGTCGCCGTCCTCGAGGTACGTCCGGCTGCCGCCGCCGTTCAGCGCGACCGGCTCCTTGCCGTTCCACGTCAGTTCGAGCAAGCTGCCGAACGAATCCTTGGTCGGCCCGCTGATCGTGCCCGAGCCCATCAGGTCGCCCACGCGCGTGTTGCAGCCCGCGACCGTGTGATGCGCGAGCTGCTGCGCCATCGTCCAGTACATGTGCTTGAAGTTGGTGCGGCAGATCGACGTCGCGTCGGCCGCGCCTTCGGCACGCAGCGTCACTTCGAGCGCGATGTCGAACGCATGCCGGCCCGCGTGCCGCAGATACGCGAGCGGCTGCGGCGACTGTTCGGGCTGCGCGGTGCGGAACGGTTCGAGCGCGTCGAGCGTGACGATCCACGGCGAGATCGTCGTCGCGAACCCCTTCGAGTTGAACGGGCCGAGCGGCACGTATTCCCACTGCTGGATGTCGCGCGCGCTCCAGTCGTTCAGCAGCACCATCCCGAAGATATGCGCTTCGGCATCCTCGCACGCGATCGGCTCGCCGAGCGCGTTGCCCCGGCCGACGATGAAGCCCGTCTCCAGCTCGATGTCGAGCTTGCGGCAGGCACCGAACACCGGGCGTTCCTGGTCGGGCAGCTTCAGTTGCCCGTTCGGCCGCCGCACCGGCGTGCCGCTCACGACCACCGACGACGCACGGCCGTTGTAGCCGATCGGCATCTCCGACCAGTTCGGCAGCAATGCATTCTTCGGATCGCGGAACATCGAGCCGACGTTGGTCGCATGCTCCTTCGACGAATAGAAATCGGTGTAGCCGGGAATCTCGACCGGCAGATGCAGCGTCGCGTCGCGCTGCGCGACGAGCACCTGCGCGCGCAGCGCCGCATCGTCTCGCAGCGTCGCGTTGTCGCGCGAGAACAGGCCCGACAGCTGCACGCGCACGCCGCGCCAGGCGTCGCGGCCGAGCGCGATGAACGCATTGAGCGTCGGCGCGGCGAACGCGTCGGCGCCGGCCGGCAGCGTCACGAGGCCCGCGCGCGCGAGCGCCGCGAGATCGACGATCTGGTCGCCGAGCGCCACGCCCGCGCGACGCGCCGGCTGCTGCGCATCGCTGAAGATCCCGAACGGCAGGTTCTGGATCGGGAAATCGCAGGCGGGATCGTTCGCGGTGTCGAGCCAGCTCTTGCGAGCCGGGTCGAGCGTCGCGCGCCAGTCTTGGGTGTCGCTCATCGTTGCTCCGGATTGAAGTGTTTCTTGATGCCTTGCCAGCATTCGAAGTAGTCGGCCTGCAGTTGCGCGGTGTCGAGCGCGTAACGCGTCGGCCGGATCAGCGTGCGGGTTTCGAACATGAACGCCATCGTCGCGTCGACCTTGTGCGGTTTCGTCGTGTCGCTCGCGGACGCCTTCTCGAACGTGTCCGCGTCGGGCCCGTGGCCCGACATGCAGTTGTGCAGGCTCGCGCCGCCCGGCACGAAGCCTTCGGCCTTCGCGTCGTACGCGCCGTGCACGAGTCCCATGAACTCGCTCGCGACGTTGCGGTGGAACCAGGGCGGGCGGAACGTATCCTCGGCCGCGAGCCAGCGCGGCGGGAAGATCACGAAGTCGATCGTGTCGACGCCCGGCGTGTCGCTTTGCGCCTGCAGCACGAGGAAGATCGACGGATCGGGATGGTCGAAGCTGATCGAGCCGATCGTGTTGAACAGGCGCAGATCGTACTTGTACGGCGCGTAGTTGCCGTGCCACGCGACGACGTCGAGCGGCGAATGGCCGATGTCCGCGCGCCACAGGCGGCCGTTCAGCTTCGCGATCAGTTCGAACGCCCCTTCGCGGTCTTCGTACGCGGCTTGCGGCGTCAGGAAGTCGCGCGGGTTCGCGAGCCCGTTCGAGCCGATCGGGCCGAGATCCGGCAGGCGCAGTTGCGCGCCGAAGTTCTCGCAGATATAGCCGCGCGCGTCGCCGTCCGGCAGCGCGACGGAAAAACGCACGCCGCGCGGGATCACCGCGATCTCGAACGGCTCGACGTCGACCCGGCCGAATTCGGTCGCGATATGCAGCCGCCCCTGCTGCGGCACGATCAGCAGCTCGCCGTCCGCGCTGTAGAAGAAGCGGTCCCGCATCGAGCGGTTCGCCGCGTACAGGTGGATCGCGCAACCGTTCATCGCGGCGGCCGAGCCGTTGCCGGCCATCGTCACGAGCCCGTCGACGAAATCGGTCGGCTCGACCGGCATCGGCAGCGGATCCCAGCGCAACTGGTTCGGCGGCGTCGGCGGCACGTCGGCCGAATCGCCGAATTCCGCCACGAGCCGCTGCGGGCCCGCGTACGGCTCGAACGGCCGGTGCACGGCCGCCGGGCGGATGCGGTACAGCCACGAACGGCGGTTGTGGCCGCGCGGCGCGGTAAACGCGGTGCCCGACAGTTGCTCCGCATACAGCCCGTACGGCGCGCGCTGCGGCGAGTTGCGGCCGTGCGGCAACGCGCCAGGCAGTGCCTCGGTGGCGAATTCGTTCCCGAAACCGCTCAGGTAGCCGGCGTTCGCCGGTTTCGACAGGTCAAGCGTCATCGTTTCCTTTCTCCCTCAATTCGTGGCGGCGGTCGGCGCCTGCACGCCGTTGCGCCGCGTTACGCCCGCGAGCCCGAGGACGAACAGCGCCGAGCACAGCACGGGCACCGCGGCCGCGTGGAACAGCGCGCCATTCGACCAGTTGAGCGCAATCAGTTGTCCGCCGACGAGCGGCCCGAGCACCGAGCCGATCCGGCCGATGCCGAGGCTCCAGCCGATGCCCGTCGAGCGCAGCGACGTCGGGTAATACTGGCCCGCGAGCGCGTTCACGGCCGGCTGCCCGCCGACCACGCAGAACCCGCCCGCGAACACGACGACCAGCAGCCACGGCAGCGCGTGCGCGACCGAGCCGATCAGCCCCACCGACACGGCCGCGCAGGCGAAGCACACGAACAGCACGCGCACGAAGCCGTGACGTTCGATGAACCAGCCGAGCGACAGCGTGCCGATCACGCCGCCTGTCTGCAGCACCGTGCCGACGATCACCGCGGTGCCCGGCGAATAACCGGCGTCGCGCATCACGGTCGGCAGCCAGTTCGACAGGAAATACAGATCGATCAGGTTCATGAAGCTGATCGCCCACAGCAGCAGCGTGACCGGCAGGCGGCCGTGGCTGAACAGTTCGGCGACCGGTGCGCCGCTCGCCGCGCGCTCGCGCACGATGAGCCGCGTGTTCGCGTCGATGCCGGCCTGCGGCGCGAATCGGGCGAGCCAGCCGCGCGCCTGCGCGACGCGCCCTTTCAGCACCAGGAACTGCAGCGACTCGGGCAGCCGCGCGAGCATCGCGATCGTCAGCACGAGCGGCACCGCGCCGCCGACGAAGAACACCGAACGCCAGCCGAACGCCGGAATCAGCGCGGCGCTGATGAAGCCGCCGAGCGCCGCACCGAGCGTGAAGCCGCACGACACGATCATCATCCGCTTCACGCGATGCGCGGCCGGGCTGAACTCGCCGACCAGCGCCATTGCGTTCGGCATGATGCAGCCGAGGCCGAGCCCGGTCACGAAGCGCAGCGCCATCAGCACCGGGATCGAACCCGCAAACGGCGTCGCGAGCATCGTCACCGCGAAGAACAGCGTCGAGCCGATCAGCACCGGGCGGCGCCCGATCCGGTCGGCCAGCACCGACAGCCCGAGCGCGCCGAGCAGCATCCCGAACAGGCTCGCGCTGAACACCGGGCCGAGCGCCTGCTTCGGCACGCCCCATTCGGCGATCACGCTCGGCGCCACGTAGCCCATCGCCTGCGCATCGAAACCGTCGATCACGAGGCACAGCCCGCACAACGCGAGCAGCATCCAGTGAAAGCCCGGGCGATGGGTCTCGTCGATCACGCGCTCGACTTCGAGCACGCGCGCGTCGGCCGGCGCCGCGCTCATTGCGCCACCTCGGCGGCCGGGTGCACGGGCGGCGTCACGCCTTGGCGCGCGAGCGCCATCGCTTCGCGCAGCACGTCGGCATCGCCGATCTGGTTCGCGAGCAGCAGGATCAGCTTTGCGTTGACGAGCTGGCTGTCGCTGTCGGACAGGTCGCGATGCATGTCGATCAGCGCTTCATAGAACGCGTCGGGGTCGGTCAGGCGCGGGCGGGTGTCGAGTGAAGGCATGACGGGTCTCCGGTGTCTTTATCGTATTCAGCGTGCGCAGGTCGCGCGCGCCAGCGCGTCGGCAATCGCCTGACGGTCGAGCGTGCGCGTGCGCGCGCAGACGTGCTGATCGGGACGCAGCAGGTAGAAGGTGCCCGGCTGCGCGTCGTAGCGTTGCGCGGCGAGCCCGTCGACGTCCTCCACGACGTCGACGCCGGCCGCCGGCCGCGCATGCCCGGCCGGCACGACGAGCACGGGCCGCACCGGCAGCGCGAGGCCGTCGACGGCCTTCGCGAGCGCGGGCGCATCACCCGGCAACCCGAACAGCACGCCGGTGAAGCCATCGCGCAGTCGCTGCAGCAGCCAGCCCGGCGCGCCCTGCACGCGCACCGGCGCATCGGCTGCCGCCGCGCCCGGCCGCATCGCGCACGCGAACGCGTCGCCGCCGCGATCGGGCGTATTCAGCGGGGAATCGGCGAGCACCGCCGGCACCGACAGGCGGCCGCTGTTCACGAGCTTGCGCGCGAACTCGCAGTCGCGCGCAAGCTTCAGCGTCGCGTCGCGGAACACGCGCGACACCGCGCTCTTCGGCGTGATGAAGTCGGTCGAACGCGTCGAGTTGCGGATGTTCTCGTCGGCCGCGAATTCGCGTTCGCTCGCATACGTATCGAGCAGGCTGTCGGCCGAGCGGCCGTCGAGCACGAGCTTCAGCTTCCACGCGAGGTTGTCCGCGTCCTGCACGCCGCTGTTCGCGCCGCGCGCGCCGAACGGCGACACGCCGTGCGCGGAATCGCCCGCGAACAGCACGCGCCCGTGGCGAAACGTGTCCATCCGCTGGCAGCGGAACGTATAGACGCTCACCCATTCGAGTTCGAACTCGGCATCCGGCCCGAGCAGCGCGCGCACGCGCGGGATCACCCGCTCCGGCTGCTTCTCGGCGACGGGATCGGCGTCCCAGCCGAGCTGGAAGTCGATGCGCCACACGTTGTCCGGCTGGCGATGCAGCAGCACCGACTGGTTCGGGTGGAACGGCGGATCGAACCAGAACCAGCGCTCGGTCGGAAACTCCGCCTTCATCTTCACGTCGGCGATCAGGAAGCGGTCCTTGAACGTGCGGCCGCGGCTTTCGAGCCCCATCATCGTGCGCATCGGGCTGCGCGAGCCGTCGGCCGCGATCACGTACCGCGCGCGCAGCGTCGCGACGCCGTCCGGCGTCTCGATCGTCAGCACCGCGTGTTCGGCCGACTGCTCGATGCCCGTCACCTTGTGCTTCCAGCGGATGTCGATGTTCGGCAGCTCGAACGCGCGGTCGGCCAGATAGCCTTCGACGTAGTACTGCTGCAGGTTGATGAACGCGGGGCGCGCATGCCCTTCCTCGGGCAGCAGGTCGAACGCATACAGCTGCTCGTCCTGCAGGAACACCTTGCCGACGTGCCAGCTCACGCCCTTGTCGACGAAGCGCTCGCCGCAGCCGAGCCGGTCGAAGATTTCGAGCGTGCGCTTCGCGAAGCAGATCGCGCGCGAGCCGGTCGACAGCGTGTCGTCGTCGTCGAGCAGCACGACGGGCACGCCTTGCTGCGCGAGGTCGATCGCGGCCGCGAGGCCCACCGGGCCGGCGCCGACGACGATCACCGGATGGACGGCCGCGTCATGGGCGCGCGCGCGGTACTCGAACTTCAGCGTCTGGTAATCGATGCTCATGGTCGCCATCCGCTAGTCAACCCTGCCGTGCGCGCACCGGCGCGCCCGTCGTTCCTTTCGTCTCCTGCCGGCGTGCCTGCCCGCCTGTGTTGTCATCCGCCACGTCTCGCTCCTTGCTTCCTGTTGATTCGCGAACGGCGCCGTCCCGCGGCGCCCGCATGCCGCATTTCTTGATCGGCGACAAATTCTGGATTTACGAATAGTAAAACCAATTACGAATAGTAAAATCAACGTAAACCCTAGGCGCTGCCCCCGGGATGGGATAACCATATGAATGAAACGGCGAGCCGAGCGCGGCGCGCGCTGCTAATATCAAGAGACGAGGCGGCCCTTTCGGCCGCCATTTTTCCTTTTCACGCCGATGATTCCGCCCACCATCCCCGAGCTGGTCGCCCGTGCCGGGCAACTGCCGTATCTGCGGGAACACCTCGCGCTGGCCGAAGGCGGCACCGCGTGCGCGAATCTGCCCGAGCGCACGCTCGCCAGCGCGTACGAACCGATCTACGACGTGACGATGCCCGGCGCGCCGCAATCGACGTCGTTCGCCGACGCGATCGAGCGCTACGGCGACGAACTCGGCTTCCAAGCGGTCACCGTCGTCACGGGGGCGGCGCACGATCCGGTCGACTCGGCCGTCGACGACCAGACGCTGGTCGCGATCGACCGCCTGTCGCGCGCGCTGCATGCAATCAACTTTTTCGGCGCGCAGCGCCACGGGCTGCTGTTCCTGCGCGTGCACGAACGGCTGCTGAAGAGCGTGAAGTACGACCACGGCAAGCACTTCTCGTCGGTGCTGCAGCGCTTCGGGCTGCCGCCGGAGCGGATCGTGATCGAGCTGCCGGCGGTCGCGGTCGCGCACAAGACCTTCCTCGGCTACCTGACGCGCAGCTACCAGCATCACGGCTTCAAGGTCGCGGACAAGCTGCCCGATCCGGGTCGTATCCTCGCGGTCGAATCGGACATGGCGCGGCCCGACTTCATCAAGATGGATGCGGGCATCGCGTTGCGCGACGGGATGGTCAAGGCGCTCGTCGCCTATGCGCAGCGCGTGCGGATTCCGCTGATCTTCGACGGCGTCGTCGACGAGACGCAGTGCGAGCTGCTGCGCCAGTACGACGTGCGGTTCATGCAGGGGCCGGTGTTCGCCAAGGTCGTGACGGCCTGATCGGCAGGCGGGGACCGCGCGTGCGGGCAGCGGCGCGCGGGATGCCGGGCCCGGATGTCGCGTGGCGCACGGGCCGGGGGAGAAACAGGCCGTCAGGCACGCGCCGTCGACTCGCGCCTGTCCGCCCGTGTCGACGGTTACCGCTCACGGCACGCCATCATCGTCGTACTTGGGCAACGCGTCGTCGATCTCGATGCCCGGGAAACGGTCCCGATACCAGACGTGCCAGGCCGGACGCAGCCGCGCCGGCTCGTCGAGCGTCGCGTAATTGATCTCGACCGTCTGCGGCGCCTCGGCGAGCCGGTATTCGAGTTGCGCGCCGCACCGGCCGCAGAAGCGTCGCTCGCCCCACGCGCTCGACGCGTAGACGGTCGGTTCGCCTTGCAGGTATTCGAACGCGCCGATCGGCACCGATGCCGATGCGACGACCGCCGCACCGGTCGTGCGCTGGCAGAGCCGGCAATGGCAGAAACCGGCATCGGTCGGCACGTCGGCGATACGGTAGCGGATCGCCCCGCACGCGCATCCGCCTTCCATCGGTTCCGGGTCGGGCATCGCACACCTCGTCGTCGGGAAGCAGGCGAACGATGATGAGCGCGCTCCGGCCACAGTACAAGTGGCAGCGCCGTCGCCCGCCCTCACGCACGACGCGGAAGGCGCGCTTGCGGAGCGACGGCGAGCGCCGCGCGCCGCGTTGCTCAGGCCGTCGGCCCGAGCCGTTGCGCGAGCGCCTTCAGCTTCGGACCGACCTGCGTGCGGAACACGTCCTCGCCCATCGACGACGCGGGGCCGCTGCAGCTCAGGATCAGCCAGCGCCCCTCGCGCGGCTCGCGAAACGGAACGGCCGCCGCGTTCACGTCCATGTGCCACGCGCGGAACGAATAACAGCACCCGCCCGCCGAGAACTCGGCCACCGCCTGCTGCGCGGCCGCGACGAGCGCATCGGCATCGGCCGCGCCGCCGGCCGCGCGGTGCAGTTCCGCGTACAGCGCGCGGCGCACGTCCTCCGGCTGCACGGCCAGGTACGCACGCCCCATCGAACTCGTCAGCATCGACAGCCGCGAACCGGGCGCAAGCCCGAGCGTCAGCGCCGTCTCGCTGCGGATCGTCTCCAGATAGATCATGTCGAGCCCGTCGCGGCAGCCGAGCGACACGGCCGCGCCGATCTCGCGCGCGAGCGCCTGCATGTGCGGGCGTGCGAGGTCGATCGTCCCCGAACCCGCCAGCAGCGCGTAGCCGAGCGACAGCACGCCGGCGTCGAGCGCATACTTTCCGAGCGTCTCGTCGTAGCGCAGGTAACCAAGCACGGTCAGCGTGTAGGCGAGCCGGTTCACGGTCGCTTTCGGCAATCCCGTGCGCTCCGCGAAGTCGCGGTTGCCGAGCATCGTCTCGCCGGGCCGGAATGCGCGCAGCAGGTCGAGCCCGCGCGCGAGCGCGACGACGAACTTGCGCTCGTCGATCGTGGTTTCGTCGATGGTTGAAAGTGTCATCTGGTGCTACACTGGGTTCGATTTGCAAAACATTGTTCCGCACAGCGGAACTACAGTCAAGCGAACTTTTGGCATGGGGCCCGGCTGGAAGACCGGACCAACAGGAGATGAAACGATGACCGCTGCAACTTTTCACTGGGACGATCCGCTGCTGCTCGACCAGCAGTTGACCGAAGAAGAGCGGATGATCCGCGACGCGGCGCAGGCGTACGCACAGGACAAGCTCGCGCCGCGCGTCACCGAAGCGTTCCGCCACGAGCGCACCGACGCCGCCATCTTCCGCGAGATGGGCGAAATCGGCCTGCTCGGCCCGACGATTCCCGAGGAATACGGCGGCCCCGGCCTCAATTACGTGAGCTACGGACTGATCGCGCGCGAAGTCGAGCGCGTCGATTCGGGCTACCGGTCGATGATGTCCGTGCAGTCGTCGCTCGTGATGGTGCCGATCCACGAATTCGGCTCCGACGCGCAGAAGCAGAAATACCTGCCGAAGCTCGCGACCGGCGAATGGATCGGCTGCTTCGGCCTGACCGAGCCGAACCACGGCTCCGATCCGGGCAGCATGGTCACCCGTGCGAAGAAGGTGCCCGGCGGCTACGCGCTGTCCGGCGCGAAGATGTGGATCACGAACTCGCCGATCGCCGACGTGTTCGTCGTGTGGGCCAAGCTCGAGGAGAACGGCAAGGACGCGATCCGCGGCTTCATCCTCGAGAAGGGCTGGAAGGGCCTGTCGGCGCCCGCGATCCACGGCAAGGTCGGGCTGCGCGCGTCGATCACGGGCGAGATCGTCCTCGACGAGGTGTTCGTGCCCGAGGAGAACCTGATGCCGAACGTGAGCGGCCTGCGCGGCCCGTTCACGTGCCTGAACTCGGCACGCTACGGGATCGCGTGGGGTGCGCTCGGCGCCGCCGAGTCCTGCTGGCACACCGCGCGCCAGTACGTGCTCGACCGCCAGCAGTTCGGCCGGCCGCTCGCCGCGAACCAGCTGATCCAGAAAAAGCTCGCCGACATGCAGACCGAAATCACGCTCGGCCTGCAAGGCGTGCTGCGCCTCGGCCGGATGAAGGACGAAGGCACCGCGGCCGTCGAGATCACGTCGATCATGAAGCGCAACTCGTGCGGCAAGGCGCTCGACATCGCCCGCCTCGCGCGCGACATGCTCGGCGGCAACGGCATCTCCGACGAATTCGGCGTCGCGCGCCACCTCGTGAACCTCGAAGTGGTCAACACGTACGAGGGCACGCACGACATCCACGCGCTGATCCTCGGCCGCGCGCAGACGGGCATCCAGGCATTCTTCTGATCATCCGGGCATGACGCACGCGGCAGCGGTGCCGCGTGTGCGCCCCCAAGCAAACGGCCCGCCCGGCATCACTGCCGGGCGGGCCGTCGTTCATCGGAACCGCGGTTGCGGGCCGCCGATGCTTACTTGTTCGGCTGCGGCGTCAGGCGCAGATACGGACGCACCGCGTTGAAGCCCTTCGGGAAACGCTTCTTCAGCTCTTCCGGATCCTGCAGCGACGGCACGATCACGACGTCGTCGCCGTCCTTCCAGTTACCGGGCGTCGCGACCTTGTAGTTGTCGGTCAGCTGCAGCGAGTCGATCACGCGCAGCACTTCGTCGAAGTTGCGCCCCGTGCTGGCCGGATAGGTGATCGTGAGCCGCACCTTCTTGTTCGGGTCGATCACGAACAGCGAGCGCACCGTCAGCGTTTCGTTCGCGTTCGGATGGATCATGTCGTACAGCTGCGACACCTTGCGGTCCGCGTCGGCGATGATCGGGAAGCCGACGACCGTCGACTGCGTTTCGTTGATGTCGTTGATCCAGCCCTTGTGCGATTCGACGCCGTCGACCGACAGCGCGATCACCTTCACGTTGCGCTTCTCGAATTCGCCCTTCAGCTTCGAGGTCAGCCCGAGTTCCGTCGTGCACACCGGCGTATAGTCGGCCGGATGGGAGAACAGGACGCCCCAGCTGTTGCCGAGCCAGTCGTGAAACTTGATGGTGCCCAGGCTCGATTCCTGCTCGAAATCCGGTGCGATGTCGCCAAGACGCAGACTCATGATGTTCCCTCCTCGAACGATGCTGGTTGAAACCGCGCGCTTGACGGCGCGGAACAGTCCATCAGCTTACGGGAAGCAATGGGCCGTGCGAACGATTATTCCGTTTGATATACATACTTTTTTGTCATTTTTACCCTGTGTCGAGCGGGACAGTCGGCCGCGAGGGAAACTTTTCACCCCGTTTGCCGCTCTGTTCATGATTACAAGTCGTTTACCATGCAGTCTTGCACTGCCGCCGTGTGTCTTCCCGGCTCGCCAGCAGGCAGGGGTTTCGCTACGATGTGAACCTGCAGCATGACAGCATGAAGGGAGTTGCAATGTCGGAAATCAACAAGGAGAAACTGATGTCGGATATCAAAACCGTTCTCTCGGACGCCGAAGACCTGCTCAAGCAAGCGGCGAGCAGCACGGGCGACCGTGCGGCCGAGCTGCGCGAGAAGGCGATGTCGCGCCTGAAGCAGGCCAAGGAAAAGGCAGCCGACGTCCAGGTCGTGGTGGTCGAGAAGGGCAAGAAGGCCGCACGCGCCACCGACGATTACGTGCACGAGCACCCGTGGACGTCGATCGGCGTGGCCGCCGGCGTCGGCGTGCTGATCGGCCTGCTGATCAACCGCAAGTAACGGGCTCTGCGCCGTTTCGTCCCGCGGGCCGCGTCACGCGGCTCGCGGGCGTCGAAGCAAGCCTGCGGAATCCGCCGGCCGGCTTTGTTCTAGCTGCTCACTGCACGCGCAAGCACCTCATCCATGACGACAGACACCACCTCGCAGCCGTCCGGCCAAGGACCGCTGCGCCGCCTCGTCGGCTCCGCGATCGGACTTCTGCAGACGCGCCTCGAACTGGTGGGCATCGAGCTTGCCGAGGAGAAGGAGCGCCTGATGGGCGTGCTGTTCCTCGGGCTCGCCGCGATGATGCTCGCGACGATGGCGCTCATCAGCCTGACCGTGCTGGTCGCGATCGCGTTCTGGGATACCTATCGCTGGCAAGCGCTCGCGGCGATCACCGCGCTGTATGCCGTTGGCGGCATCGCGTGCGCGCTGAAGGCACGCTCGGGCCTGCGCGATGCGCCGACCGTGTTCGAGGCGACGCTCGCCGAACTCGAGAAAGACCGCGAGCTGTTCCGCGGCAAGCCGTGAGCGCCATCGCGCTCGCCCCATCCACCTACTTCGCCGACGCGCCATGAGCCAGAACGTCACGGGCAATTCACCCCGCTCCCATTCGTCGCGATCGAACTGGAGTGCGTCGCAGCATCGCGCGCTCCGCAAGGAATTGCTGATCCTGCGATCCGACGTCGAGCGACTCGAACTCGCGGAAGCCGCCGGCGAGATGCGCCACGCCGTCACGCGCTTCAGCTGGCTCAAGGTGTTCATCCCCGGCCTTTCCACCAACAAGTTCAGCCAGTCCGCGAAGAACCTGAACGCGAGCCTCGGCAATCTCGTCAACCAGTATCCGATGCTGAGTTCGCTCGCGTCGCTCGTGCTGGCGAAGCCCGTTCGCTCGCTGCTGCGCGCGAGCGCGGGTCCCGCGCTGAAGTGGGGCACGCTCGGCTTCGCCGCATGGGAGGTCTACCGGATCTGGAAGCAGTCCCGCGACGAGCGCGGGCTCGACACGCACGACGACTGACCGCCGGCATCCCGCGCGCGCGGCCATGCGCCGTCGCGCGCCGTTCCTGCAGAGTCAACGCGCACCCCAGCACGCCGTGCCCGGTTCGTCCACGTCATCGCGCCGCGCATTGCCTTTCGTTCCGGCCGAATCCAGCGTGAAGGTACCGCAGGTATCGTCGTGCATCGGACCCGTGTCCAACGGGCTGGCCTCCAGTTCGTAGCTCACCGGCGAATCGTCGCCATCCGGCCGCCGCAGCGTCAAGCGATACACGGCTCGCCCGTCCGGCGGTGCCAACGCGAGCGCGTCCGGTAACGCCGAAGGCGGAGAACCCTGCAGCGTTTCGAGATACTGGGCCGCGCGGTACAGCGCGGCGACCGCCGACGCGCGATGAACGCGCGCGACATGCTCGCGATACGACGGGACGGCCCATCCCGCCAGCACCGCGACGATCGCGAGCACGATCATCAGCTCGACCAGCGTGAATCCCGTCGATCGGAAGACGATAGAGCGACCGTTCATTGCAGCACAGTCGCGACCCGACGCCAGCGCAGCGCGACGACACGCGCGTCGCGTATCGCGACCTGGTGCTGCAACCAGACCGCGCTCGATGGGTGCGCACCGATGCCGCGCGCGGTGACGAGATAAGCACGGCTACCGGGCGGCCCAGCTCCGCGCCATGCCTCGATCAAACACCGCGGCGGCCCTGCGGCCATCGGCCATCCAGCGAACGGCGTGAATGCTTCGGCGGACGCGAGCGGCGGCATGCGCCGCCAGCTGTCCGGCTCCACGTGCGATTCGCGCTCCCTCACATAGGGTGCCGAGCCACCGAGCAATCGCGCGGTGCACGCCGCCAGCGCGACATCGGCTGCGTGGAATGCGATCAGCCGATCGGACAGCGCTCGCGTACGGCGCGCTTCCGTCAGCGCGGCTTCGAACCACGTGCCTGTCAGCGCTGCAATGGCCGCACCGACCGCAATGACTGCCGGCAATGCGAGCCCTGCGTCGCGACGCCAGGGCCGGTGTGCTGATCGGACGCGGATGCGCGGTAGCTCGTGCGCGTTCGCGGCCACGGCGCTGGTGCACGCAGCCTGTCCTCGTTCGTCGCCGCTTGCGGCAACACGCCCATTCGCGTTGCCTGTTGCAACGCATCGCGCTCTTGCCCGCGTGCATCGATCGGCTCCGCTCATCGCAACACCTCACGCGTGTGCGCTGCATCAGGCAACGTCGCGTCGAAACCGAGCGCGGCGTTCCGCAACGCGATGATGCGATCGAGCGTCAAACCTGCGCGGCCGTCCCGGGCAACGGCAACACGACCGTTGCAGTCGACATGGCTGGCCGCCTCGCGCATCGGTTCGCCGCGTGCCCGCACGCAGACATGCACGGCTACGACATCGCGCCAGTCGTCGACACGCATCGCGTCTGCGTCGACAAACTGCGCGCCGCCGCGACGCAAATAGCGCACGCGCAATTGATCGATGCCCGACACGACGGGCTGCGGCGTCCCCGGACGGCCGCTACCTTCGCAATACAGCTCGGGCTCGCCCGTCGACGGACTGACATGCGCGTCGAAACGGTTCTCCACCTGCGGCCGTTCGCCGGGTGCGCCTACGCCCTGCCCGAGACAATCCGACACCTGGCCGCTCACCGTCGACCACGTCGACACCGCATCGCCAACATACCGGACCAGGAGGGCGTCCGATGCAGCGCGCGCGGACTCGCACTGCGCCTGTGCGCCCTCACCCCGCACACGCGCCATCGAACAGCCGAACACCGGCGGCAACGATGACGCACCATCCGTATCGAGCGGCCGGAACCCCGCCATCTGGATCTGCTGGCCGATCAACAACAGCGCGGTGCCTGCCGCATCGCGCATCCGGAATCCGTCTTCCGCACGCCGTTGCGCAATGCGCTGTGCATGATGGAGCGCGCCGGCCGCTGCCAGCACGAGGAAACCGACGGTCATCGCAATCAGCACCTCGAGCAAGGTGTGTGCGCGCATACGACGATCAGCGTGCATCGGCATCAGTCTCCCGAAATGGAATCCGGACGCACGAGGGCGGCTGCGCCGACGCGCCCGCAGCTTCGCAACGCGGCGACGCAGCCGTGTTGCCGCTGCGCCAGCCGACGACCGCGTAGCGGGCACCGCCCGGCCCGGCGTCGAGTGTCATCGTGCCGCCGGGCAACGACGCAGCCGCCAGCGCCGCAAGGCCGTCGTTTGCCCCTGCGCCTGCGTACGAGCGCTCGATACGCGCATCGGCCAGCCACAACGCACGCTCGCGCCAGATCGTCGCCCGCTGAGCGCGCGCCATCGCGAGCTGACTGCCTGCCACCGCCAGCATCACGGTCGCGAGCAGCGCGATGGCCAGCGTCGCCTCGATCAGCGACGTGCCGCGCATGGCGTTGCGCCGCGCGCTCATGCCGAGCCGCAGCGGCCGGCGACGACCCGCGCCCGGCCGCCTGCCGCAATCCGTACACAACGCGATACGCGTGCGTCTTCCGCGTCGGACACCCCGCGCCGCGGACGCAATTCGAAACGCCGGATTCCGCCGATGGCCTGACCGGCCGGCGGTGCGAAAGCCAGATCGTGCGCGGCGCCCGCGACAACCACTTCGGCATCGCGCGGGTAGCGTCGCAGCACGCGCGACTGCCCGTCGACCTGCCCGCTGACGATCCAGTCGCACGACCATTCGGCCGCGTCGCCCTGCTCGCCGGCACGCAGGCAGGTGCCGTCGTTCCCGGCCCGGCACAGCGTGACACGCGTGCCGAGACGCGTCGCTTCGGTACGCGCAAACGACAGCGCGCCGAGCAGCGCACGCGAGCGTGCATCCACGCGCTCGCGCATGCGCCACTGGTCGAATGCAGGCGCCGCGTAGAGCGCGAGCCCGGCCGCCAGCGAGAGCGCGACCATCAGCTCGACGAGCGTGAACCCGCCCGCGAGTCGCGCCGAACTTTTAAAGGGATGAGCGCGCAGTTCCATCGCAATCGTCCTCCACCAGGATGAGACGACGACTGTAGCGACGCGTGCGGACGCCCGCCATTTGCCGAACGGCCGACTGGCGACAAACGATCGCGGCCGACACAATCGGCGCGAACTGGACCAACGGAGGAAACGATGAACGGACGCAGCGCGTCAGCGCTTACGCGGGGTCTTGGCGGGAGAGGCGCGACGGAACTCTTCGATCACGTCGGCAAATTCGGAAACGTCCTCGAAGCGGCGATACACCGATGCGAAGCGGACATAAGCGATCGTATCGAGGCCGCGCAGCTCGTTCATCACGAGTTCGCCGAGCTTCTCGCTACGCACTTCACGCTCGCCTGTCGCGAGCAGTTGATATTCGATACGAGCGACCGCCGCGTCGATCGCGTCGGCAGCAACCGGCCGCTTGCGCAGCGCGAGTTGCATGCTGGCGACGATCTTGCGACGGTCGAATTCGGTGCGGCTGCCGTCCTTCTTCACGACGAACGGCAGCGACAGCTCGACCCGCTCGTACGTCGTGAAGCGCTTGTCGCAAGCCGAGCAGCGACGGCGCCGGCGAATCGCGGCGCCATCCTCGGACACGCGCGAGTCTACGACCTGCGTGTCGTCATGCCGGCAGAACGGGCAGCGCATCGTCGATCAGCGATAGACCGGGAAACGCTTGGTCAGCTCGGCGACCTGCGCACGCACGCGCTCGATCGTCGCCGCATCTTCCGGGTTCTCCAGCACGTCGGCGATCAGGTTGCCCACTTGCTCCGCTTCCGCCGGGCCGAAGCCACGCGTCGTCATCGCCGGCGAGCCCAGACGGATCCCGCTCGTCACGAACGGCTTTTCCGGGTCGTTCGGGATCGCATTCTTGTTCACCGTGATGTGTGCCGCGCCGAGTGCCGCTTCCGCTGCCTTGCCCGTGATGTTCTTCGCACGCAGGTCCACCAG
This sequence comes from Burkholderia sp. L-4, assembly GCF_056856535.1. NCBI lineage: Bacteria > Pseudomonadati > Pseudomonadota > Betaproteobacteria > Burkholderiales > Burkholderiaceae > Burkholderia > Burkholderia sp. L-4. The sequence continues at coordinate 864,602 of NZ_JBXEOX010000001.1, read as the reverse complement.
CATCACGTGGCTTTCCGTCCGGCCCGACACGATCCGCAGCCCGCGCTTCACCAGCGTCTCGGCCAGCACGCGTGCGTTCTCGACCACCTTCTCCTGGTATGCCTTGAACTCCGGCGACAGCGCTTCCTTGAACGCCACCGCCTTCGCCGCGATCACGTGCATCAGCGGGCCGCCCTGGATGCCCGGGAAGATCGCCGAGTTGATCGGCTTCTCGTACTCGGCCTTCATCAGGATCACGCCGCCGCGCGGGCCGCGCAGGCTCTTGTGCGTCGTCGTCGTCACGAAATCCGCGTGCGGCACCGGGTTCGGGTACACGCCGGCCGCGATCAGGCCTGCGTAGTGCGCCATGTCGACCATCAGGTACGCGCCCACCGACTTCGCGATCTTCGCGAGGCGTTCGAAATCGATCTTCAGCGAGAATGCCGATGCGCCCGCGACGATCAGCTTCGGCTTGTGTTCCTGCGCGAGCTTCTCGGCCGCTTCGTAGTCGATGTCTTCGTTTTCGTTCAGGCCGTAGCTCACGACGTTGAACCACTTGCCCGACATGTTCACCGGCGAGCCGTGGGTCAGGTGACCACCGTGCGCGAGGCTCATGCCCATGATCGTGTCGCCCGGCTTGAGCATCGCGAAGAACACGCCCTGGTTCGCCTGCGAACCCGAGTTCGGCTGCACGTTCGCGGCTTCCGCGCCGAACAGCTGCTTCACGCGGTCGATCGCGAGCTGCTCGACGATGTCGACGTACTCGCAGCCGCCGTAGTAGCGCTTGCCCGGATAACCTTCCGCGTACTTGTTCGTGAGCTGCGAGCCTTGCGCGGCCATCACGGCCGGGCTCGTGTAGTTTTCCGACGCGATCAGCTCGATGTGATCTTCCTGGCGGCGGTTTTCCTGCTCGATCGCTGCAAAGACTTCGGGATCGACGTTCGCGATGGTGCTTTGGGCTCTGTCAAACATACGGTTTCCGTTAAGTGTGTACAGGTTGACCGGGGCGGCCTAGTACGGTGCGCTGCTGGCGGGACCAGCTCGACGTGGCGGAAGAATCCGTATGACGCGAGGCAGGACAGCCACCGGCGATGCACGCGACGGCGCACAACGGCTGCCCAGGCGAACGGCAAAAACGGCGCCCCGCGCTTCACGGTGGGATGCTCCACCTTGACCCCGAAAGGGTTCTATCGCCAGTCACGCAGGGGTGATGAGCGCATTAGTGTATTGGATGCGTCATGATTAGGCAACCGCACGGCAGTGGCCTCCAAACAATAAGGGCCAGACTCTACGCGCCCGTGCCGAAACACTTCGCCGTCTTGCCGCGGTGCGGCATTCTCAGTAGGCTTGCGGGATTCCACCCGCTATTCCGTTACCGACCAGGAGCAGCAATGATCGTGTTCGTCACAGGTGCGTCCGCCGGCTTCGGCGCCGCCATCTCCCGCGCCTTCGTCAAGGGCGGCCATCGCGTCGTCGCCACCGCGCGCCGCAAGGATCGCCTCGACGCGCTCGCGGCCGAACTCGGCGACGCGCTGCTGCCGTTCGAGCTTGACGTGCGCGACCGCGCGGCCGTCGAAGCCGTGCCGGCCGCCCTCCCCGCCGAATTCGCGGCGCTCGACGTGCTCGTCAACAACGCCGGCCTCGCGCTCGGCGTCGAGCCGGCCCAGAAGGCCAGCCTCGACGAGTGGCAGACCATGATCGACACGAACTGCTCGGGCCTCGTGACCGTCACGCACGCATTGCTGCCCGGCATGATCGCGCGCGGTCGTGGCCATATCTTCAATCTGGGCTCGGTGGCCGGCACCTATCCGTATCCCGGCGGGAACGTATACGGCGCAACCAAGGCTTTCGTCAGACAATTCAGTCTGAACCTGCGTACCGATCTGATCGGCACGCCGTTGCGCGTAACCGACATCGAGCCGGGCCTGTGCGGCGGCACGGAATTCTCGAACGTCCGCTTCCGCGGCGACGACGCAAAGGCGGCGAACGTCTACGAGAACGTCCAGCCGCTCACGGCCGAGGACATCGCCGATACGATCTACTGGATCGCCACGCGTCCCGCGCACGTCAACATCAATACGATCGAAATGATGCCGGTCGCGCAAGCTCCGGCGGGCCTCACGATCCATCGCGGCTGACACGTCGCCCGCGGCCGCAGGCCCGCCCGCGGCCGGCCCCGGTGTGCCACGACGCACTACATTCCGTTACGAAACGGTTACGAATCCGGCCTTTGCCTTCCGGTAGAATGCGCGCCATGACTCAGCCTACCCGCTCCCCGGAAGCGCCGTCCGGCTTCACCTGGCCGGTGCGCGTGTACTACGAGGATACCGATGCAGGCGGCATCGTCTTCTATGCCAACTACCTGAAGTTCTTCGAGCGCGCCCGCACCGAGTGGCTGCGCGCGTGCGGCATCGACCAGCGCCAGCTCGCCGACGATACTGGCGCGATCTTCATCGTCCGCAGCACGTCGCTCGACTACCGCGCGCCCGCGCGACTCGACGACACGCTGACGATCACGAGCCGGCCCGGACGCATCGGCCGCGCGTCGGTGGATTTCACGCAGGAAGCCTGGTGCGGCGACACGCTGCTCGTGGCCGGACACATTCGCCTCGGCTGCGTCGACCGCGACGGTATCCGGCCCGCGGCCATCCCGCCGGCTGTGCTCGACGCGCTGCAACGCGGGCCCGTCATCGACGCCGGGCACACTCCATTGTCAACGAAGCTCGCATGAGCGCCGTTTAGACAAAGCCTATGAACTTGCGGTTCTGATTCGATACTAAGCAAGGTTCGGCGTCAGGCATGGCCGGCGCGCCGCGCCGCACGCATACCGGGCGCCCCCGAAGGGCCGTTACTCAAACCTCTATGAACACTTCTCAAGACCTGTCGATCATTTCCCTCGTCCTCAACGCGAGCGTGCTCGCCCAGGCCGTGATGGGACTGCTGCTGTTGCTGTCGCTGATGTCGTGGACCTTCATCTTCCGCAAGTGGTTCGCGATCCGCCGCGCGCGCGCGCAGACCGAACGCTTCGAGAAGGATTTCTGGTCGGGCGGCGACCTGCAGGCGCTGTACCAGAGCGCGGCCAACAACCGCCACACGATCGGCGCGCTCGAGCGGATCTTCGAATCGGGGATGCGCGAATTCCTGAAGGCGAAGGAAAAGCGCATCAGCGATCCGGGCCTCGTGCTCGACGGTGCGCGCCGCGCGATGCGCGCGTCGTTCCAGCGTGAGATGGACGTGCTCGAAGCCAACCTCGCGTTCCTCGCGTCGGTCGGCTCGGTCAGCCCGTACATCGGCCTGTTCGGCACCGTCTGGGGGATCATGAACTCGTTCCGCGGCCTCGCGAACGTGCAGCAGGCGACCCTCGCGAACGTCGCACCGGGCATCGCCGAGGCACTCGTCGCCACCGCGATCGGCCTGTTCGCCGCGATTCCGGCGGTGGTCGCGTACAACCGCTACGCGCACGACATCGACCGCCTCGCGATCCGCTTCGAGACCTTCATCGAAGAGTTCTCGAACATCCTGCAGCGTCAGGCCCAGTAAGGAGCGCGCCATGGCAGGAAGTCCCATCCGATCCAGCATGCGCGGCGGCCGCTCGCGCCGTGCGATGGCCGACATCAACGTCGTGCCGTACATCGACGTGATGCTGGTGCTGCTCGTGATCTTCATGGTCACCGCACCGCTCGTCGCCCCGTCGATCATCAACCTGCCGACCGTCGGCAATGCCGCGCCGCAGGAGCAGACGCCGCCCGTCGTCGTCAACATCAAGGCCGACCGCACGATGAGCGTCAAGTACAAGGGCGACTCGGGCGCGACCCAGGAAGACACGATGACGAAGGCCGAGCTCGACAGCTTCATCTCGGCCCGGCAGGCCGATCACCCTGACCAGCCGGTCGTGATCGCGGCCGACAAGACCGTGCAGTACGATGCCGTCATGACCGTGATGTCGGATCTGAAGGCGCGCGGCGTCAAGCGCGTCGGTCTCCTCGTCAAATCGCAATGAACCGGCAGCAATCCACGCGCAGCGCCGCCTACCCGCCTCAGCCTCCCCGCGAGCGCGGCACCTGGCGCGCGTTCGCGCTCGCCGCGCTGATGCACGTGCTGCTCGCGCTGTTCCTCTATCACGGCGTGCAGTGGCAGAACAGCACGCCGGCCGGCGCCGAAGCCGAACTGTGGACCGAGGTGCCCGACGTGCCCGCGCCGCGGCCCGTCGTCACGCCCGCGCCGCCCGCGAAGGTCGCGCCCCCCGCTCCGCCGGTGCGCGACGAGCAGGCCGACATCGCGCTGCAACAGAAGAAACGTCAGCAGGAAGCGGCCGCGCGCGAAGTGCTGCTCGAGCAGCAGCGCCGCGCGCAGCAGTTGAAGCAACAGGAAGAGGAAGCGCGCCGCGCGCAACTCGCCGCGCAGCAGGCCGCCGCGCTCGCCGCGGAAAAGGCCGCCGAACGCGACAAGCAGAAGCAGGCGGCGAAACTGAAGCAACAGCAGCTCGCAGAGCAGCAAAAGCTCGAACAGCAGAAGCTCGAACAGCAAAAACTGCAACAGCAGAAGCAGGCGCAGCTCGAAGCACAGCAGGCAGCGAAGGCCAAGGCGGACGCCGCCGCGAAAGCGAAGGCGGAAGCGCAGGCGAAGGCAAAGGCCGAAGCGGCTGCGCACGCGAAGGCCGACGCGGCCGCCAAGGCGAAGCTCGACCGGGAACGAAATGCGCGCCTCGCGCAGATGCAGGGCCTCGCGGGTGCCGGTGAAGGCGGCGGCCAGGGCCTCGCGAAAAGCGGCACCGGCACGGGTTCCGGCGGCAACGCCGCATCGCCCGGCTACGCCGACAAGGTGCGCCGCCGCGTGAAGCCGAACATCGTCTGGGGCGGCGAGCGCGCGGGGCTCACGACCATCGTCAAGATCCGCTGTACGCCCTCGGGCGACCTGCTGAGCGTGTCGGTCTCGCGATCGAGCGGCAATTCCGGGTGGGATCAGGCGGTCGTCAATGCGATCCAGGCGTCGGTTCCGTTACCGCCCGATACTGACGGTCATACCCCGTCGAGCATTACGATTACCTTCAAGGCGGCGGAGTGAGCGCAAATGCGCTTAAACTCCGTGCGTCGCTGCCGGACGGGAACGAATCGGGTATTTTTACTGTCTCTGCGGTTGCGCAGCGATCCAAGTCACATGGGAAGCAGAAGCATGAGTTTGATGACAAAGCTAGGTTTCAGGGCACTCGTGGCCTCGTGTCTGATTACGGCGGGCAGCGCCGCTAACGCCCAGGTCAACGTGCTGATCACCGGTGTCGGGTCGACCCAGTTCCCCATCGCCACCGCGAATTTCACGAACGAGGCGAGCCTGCCGCAACAGGTCACGTCGATCGTTCGTGCCGACCTCGCCCGCAGCGGCAAGTTCACCAACATCGACGCCGGCAGCACGCCCGTGCCCGAGACCGCGTCGGTCGATCTCGGCGCATGGAAGGCCAAGGGCGCGAACGCGTTCGTCGCCGGCAGCGTGAACCGCGACGCGAACGGCCAGTACAAGGTCAACTTCATCCTGTACGACACCGTGAAGCAGCAAAGCCTCGGCGGCCTGTCGCTGACGGCGACCGACACCACGCTGCGCACGGCCGGCCACAAGATCGCCGACTACATCTACCAGAAGCTGCTCGGCGTGCGCGGCGTATTCGCCACGCGCCTGTCGTACGTGATCAAGACCGGTAATCGCTACCAGTTGCAGATCTCCGATTCGGACGGCCAGAACGCGCGCATCGCGCTGTCGAGCACCGAGCCGATCATCTCGCCGGCGTGGTCGCCGAGCGGGACGAAGGTCGCGTACGTGTCGTTCGAGCGCAAGAAACCGATCGTCTACATCCATGACCTGCCGACCGGCCGCCGCTACATGGTCTCCGACCAGAAGGGCAACAACAGTGCGCCGGCGTGGTCGCCGGACGGCAACACGCTCGCCGTCGCGCTGTCGCTGACGGGCAATACGCAAATCTACACGGTCAACGCGAATGGCGGCGGCCTGCGCCGTCTCACGCAGAGCAGCTCGATCGATACCGAGCCGTTCTACTCGCCGGACGGCCGCTGGATCTACTTCACGAGCGATCGCGGCGGCGCGCCGCAAATCTACCGGATGCCCGCACAGGGCGAAAGCGCCGGTGCCGCGCAGCGCGTGACCTTCACCGGCAGCTACAACACGAGTCCGCGGATCAGCCCGGACGGCAAGCTGCTCGCTTACATCTCCCGCACGGGCGGGGGCTTCAAGCTGTACGTTCAGGATCTGCAATCCGGCGCGGCGAACGCCATCACGAATACCAATCGCGACGAATCGCCGAGCTTCGCGGCAAACGGCCAGTACGTTCTGTACGCTACCCAGTCGGGTGGTCGCAATGTTCTGGCCGCAGTGCCTTCCGACGGCAGCGCGCCGCCGCAAATCCTGTCCGTCCAGGGCGGCTCCGTTCGCGAGCCGTCGTGGGGGCCCTTCATGCAATGACCACAAGGAGAGTAACCATGATGTCGAATAAAGCTCGTCTGGCCCTGGCCGTGATGATGATCAGCGCGCTCGCCGCATGTAAGTCGGGCGTGAAGCTCGACGACAAGGCGAACAACGCGGGTGCCGTCAGCACGCAACCGAGCGCCGACAACGTCGCGCAAGTGAACGTCGATCCGCTGAACGACCCGAACAGCCCGCTCGCGAAGCGCAGCATCTACTTCGACTTCGACAGCTATTCGGTGAAGGACGAGTACCAGCCGCTGCTGCAGCAGCACGCTCAGTACCTGAAGAGCCACCCGCAGCGTCACGTGCTGATCCAGGGCAACACCGACGAACGCGGCACGAGCGAGTACAACCTCGCGCTGGGCCAGAAGCGTGCGGAAGCCGTCCGCCGCGCGATGGCACTGCTCGGCGTGAACGACTCGCAAATGGAAGCCGTGAGCCTCGGCAAGGAAAAGCCGCAGGCAACGGGCCACGACGAAGCATCGTGGGCGCAGAACCGTCGCGCCGACCTCGTCTACCAACAGTAAGTAACGGAAGAATCGCCGTATGACGCACCGTGTAACCTGGCTGCGTGCAGCCGCAGCTCTCTGCGTCGCCGGCGCGGCGTGGTCGGCCGCGCCGGCGCACGCCGGCGTGTTCGACGACAACGAAGCGCGCCGTGCCGTGCTCGATCTGCGTAGCAAAACCGACAACCTGGCGAACCAGTTGTCGGCCGCCCAGCGTACGATCCTCGATCAATCCGGCCGTCTCGACCAGCTGAACCAGCAGGTCGCGACGCTGCGCGGCGAGAACGAGGATCTGACGAACCGGCTGACGACGCTCGAGCGGCAGCAGAAGGAGTACTACCAGGATCTCGACACGCGGCTCAAGAAGTTCGAGCCGCAGCAGGCGACGATCGATGGGGTCGAAGGCACCGTGCAGCCGGGTGAAACGGATGCGCTCAATGCGGCGCAACAGCAGTTCCGCAACGGCAACTTCAAGGCGGCCGCGGCTTCGTTCCGCGCGTTCATCGCGAAGTATCCGCAGAGCCCCTACCAGCCGACCGCGCAGTACTGGTACGGCAATGCGCAATACGCGCTGCGCGACTACCGCGGTTCGACCGCGACGTGGCAAGGGATCGTCAGCAAGTTCCCGCAGCACCCGCGCGCGGCCGATGCCCTCGTGGCGATCGGGACGAACCAGCTCGAACAAGGCCAGAAGGCGGCCGCGAAGAAGACGTTCGAGCAAGTCGTGTCGCAGTACGCCGGGTCAAACGCGGCGCAGACGGCGCAGGGCAAGCTCGAAACGATCAAATAATTATCGCGGCGGGTTGTTGACACCCTATCAAGCCGCCGCTATAATCTTTTGCTCTTTGGGTCGCTTGCCAAGTTGTTAAAGCAACGAACCAACAGGTTTCAAGAACGTGGGGTGGTAACTCAGTTGGTTAGAGTATCTGACTTTTAATCAGAGAGTCGAGGGTTCGAGTCCCTCCCACCCTACCAACTATCTTTGATAGTGCATTCAAGCCTCCCGCGTGGAGGCTTTTTTGCGTCTGTCGTCAGGCCGTTCGAGCTTGAATGCATCGACGATGCGCGCCGCGCACTCGGTCGCGCGCGGCCCCTGAGCATCGCAGCTCCCGCAGGCACCCTCCACTACCGCGTCCTTCGACATCGCCACCACCACCGTTGCGGTCACTGCCTGAACGTCAGCGCAGTCTGTTCGTCTCCAGCACGAGCGCGGTCTTCGCCGCCACGGAACGAGCGGCCGCGGTGCGGCTTCATTGAAGTTAGGCATCCGGAATATCTCCGCCTTCATGCGCGGCAGTATGGATGAACCGACAGTAAGGAGGCTTGTGGCACGCCGACGAAAGCGGGCCGCCGCGACCCTCATCGCGAAGCGGGCGGCCCGATCAGGCGCCCGCCGTGCGCAGCATCACTCCTGGATCGACGGCGCGGACTCCGCGTCGGCAAAACGCGGCTTCGCGTTCTGCAGGTCGCGTGTGTTCTTTTGCACGGCCACCGAGCCGAACAGCGCGAGCACGAACGACATCGCGTAGAAACCCTTTTCGCTCAGTTGCAGCGTGGCATTGAACAGGCCGACGATCAGCAACGCGATCGACAGCAGCAGCGCGATCCAGCTGAGGCCGTAGTAGATGCCGGTGACGGGAATACCTTCCGCGCGGTCGCGCACGCTCTTCTGCAGCGAGATCGCCGCGTAAAGGCCGAATACCAGCACGGTGAAGTAGTAACCCTTCTCGTTGAGCTGCATGCCGGCGTTCCAGAGGCCGATCAGGAATGCCGCGAAGCCGGCGAGCAGCGCGGCCCACGATGCTGCCACGAACGCGAACGACGGCTGATGGATGGTGGTCTGGTTCATTGCTTTGCCCTCTCTCTTCTTGTTCGAAATCGTTTTCGTTGAACTGCGTTTTGCGCATGGTAGCAGCTTTGGTCCGCGAGACGACAGCCGCCGGTGCAGTCTTACATGCCGCGCTGCGCGCGGCGCCAGCGCCCGGGCGTCATGCCGAGCACCGCGCGAAACGCCTTGCCGAAGGCAGCCTCGGACTGGTAACCGACCGCCTGCCCGATCTCCGCCTGACCGCGCTGCGTGTCCTGCAGCAACGCGCATGCATGCATCATCCGGATCTGCGCGACGAACGCGCCGACACTCATCCCGGCTTTCTCGCGGAAATGCCGCGCATACGTCGCGCGCGACATGGCCGCCGCGTCGCCAAGCGACTCGACCGTCCACGGCTGCTCCGGCGCCCGCAGCACGGCCTGGACCGACGGGCCGAGCCGCGCGTCGGCCGCGAGCGCGAGCCAGCCGGACGGCACGCTCGCGCCGCGGCCATAGGCACGCAGCGCATACGCGAGCAGCGCCTGGCCGAGCGCGTTCACGATCGCGCCGGCGCCCGGCTGCACGTTCGACGCCTCGGTGCGCAGCACGCTCGTCAGCAGTTGGAGCGGCTCGAACCCCGAGGCCTCACGCAATCCGACGTGCAGCACCTGCGGCAACGCGCGCATCAGCAATTCGCCTGCACCACGCGCGTAGACGAACCGTCCGCACAGCAGGTCCACACTCGCGCTGTGCGGCGCGGCCGGATCGAGATTCGACTTGACCGGCAGCACCGCGCCGTCGCCGGCACCCGAATCGCGTAGCGGCACGACCGGCTGCGACCGGTCGCGCCCCGTGTCGAGCAGGTCGTGTGCGCCGCCGGCTGGCAACAGCAGGAAATCGCCTTCGGCGAGCTGCAGCGTGCGTCCGTCGGCCGTGCGCAGTCGGCACGTGCCGGTCAGCACCAGATGGAACGCCGCCTCACCCGGCGGAAGCGGGTCGTGCGGCATCGCGAATGGCCCGTCGAGCAGGCATCGCACGTCGAGCTCGACATGGCTGCGTCCCAGCGACAGCAGTTGACTCAAGGCATCCATGAGACGATTGCGCTAAAAATTGACACTCTAGCGTATCGAAACCCTCAGCGCGAACGATCAGAATAGGTCTGCATCGCCCGAGATCGCGGCGCCCGCCGCCCTCCTCACCTCTTCTCGAAAAGGACGCATCATGCTGAACTGGAACGAATACCGGAAGGAACTCTCGACGCGCATCGGCGACATCGCCAAGCTGTCGCCCGATACGCTGGCCGGGTACAAGGCGCTGTCCGGCGCCGGCGCCAAGACCGGCCATCTCGACGCGAAGACGCGCGAGCTGATCGCGCTCGCGGTGGCCGTCACGACGCGCTGCGACGGCTGTATTGCCGTTCACACCGCCGAGGCGACGAAGCACGGCGCAACCAAGGAGGAAGTGGCGGAAGCGCTCGGCGTCGCGATCGCACTGAATGCAGGCGCGGCGCTCGTCTATTCGGCGCGCGTGATGGACGCGCTCGGCGACTGACCGTCACCGCAGTGCCGTCGCGGGCCACCCTGCTGCGTGGCGCCCGGCCGTCCGGCCGGGTGGCCACGCACCTCGCGATGGTTGAAGATTGGCCGGCGTGCTCGCGCCGGCAGCCGCCGCTGCGCCGCGCGCAGGCGCGGGCATGCCGCGAAGTCGGCTACCATGCGCGAACGATCCATCGTAAAGGAGCGTTCCATGTGCCGCTGGCTCGCCTATACGGGTAATCCGATCCATCTGGAAACCGTGCTGTTCCGCGCGAAACATTCGCTGATCGACCAGAGCCTGCATTCGGAACTCGGCGCCACGACCACCAATGGCGACGGCTTCGGCATCGGCTGGTACGGGCGCCCCGACGAACTCCCGTTCCGTTACCGGTCCGTCCATCCGGCATGGAACGACCGAAACCTGCGCGAAGCCGCGCGCGCGATCCGCTCGCGAATGTTCGTCGCACATATCCGCGCGGCGACCGACACGCCGGTACAGGAAACCAACTGCCACCCGTTCCGCCACGGCCGCTGGCTGTTCGCGCACAACGGGTTGATCCGCGACTTCCACAAGCTGCGCCGCGACCTGACGATGAAAGTCGATCCCGCGCTGTTCCCGACGCTCGAAGGCTCGACCGATTCGGAGCTGATGTTCCGCCTGGCGCTGACTTACGGCCTCGAACAGACGCCGCTGCCGGCACTCGAACGAATGGTCGGCGTGGTCGAGGAAACCGCCGCGCGGCATCGCGTGGCCGCCCCGCTCAACATGACGGTCTGCGCGACTGACGGCGACCGGATCATCGCGGTGCGCTATTCGAGCGAACGGCAATCGCGCTCGCTGTTCCACAGCACGTCGTTCAAGCACCTGCACGAGTTGTATCCGCATAACCCGCGCATCGCCGAAGCCGGCGACGACGCGTTCATGATCGTGTCGGAACCGCTCGTCGACTTACGCGGCGCGTGGGAGGAAGTGCCGGAGGGGATGGCGATTGTCGCGCATGGCGCGGATGTGCTGCAGCAGCCGTTCGCGCCGCGGCACAAGTGACACGCCGCAGTCCTGAAGAAATCGAGCGTATTCAGGTGGCGAACACTTCGGTGCAGTGAGGCAATTGCGGCGATCCGGTTTAGAGGGGGCAGTGCTCAGTACTGCCGAGTCAAACCTGAAACGATACGGATCGTGGCGCGGCAAATACCATCGGGCAACTCGCCGCGAATTATCCTCGATCCGATAATGGGCGCCGGGGCCGTATGACGAAGGCAGGCTGCGCTCCTTACCCCGGTTTTCTCTGAATAAAAAATTGATATTCTTGCGATTTCATACCGGCCAGGGACCAGCACGATAATCGACACACGGCCGAGTACATATGTACGAGGAATGCCGCGACACGTCGACCGGCAAGCGCTCCCATTCTTCGCACGATTCCGGCACAAATCGCCCGCGCCCGGATGCCTTACTGCACGGGGCCCGATACGGGTGTACCGATAATCCAGAGAGCGATGAAATGGGGCCGGGATTCTACGTGTCTTTTACTCCGTCCGCGACAGGTCTTCATTTCAAATTATTACGATGCATCGGCAATCATTACCGGACAGGTGGTGCTCGCGCACCGTCGCCGTGCGCGAGAACGAACGCTTATTCCTGATTAAAATATTCAAGTTACAAATTTGGGAAAGGCACGTTACAATTCGCCAACGGATGAATCCGAATCACAATAAAGCAGCGACGCAGTTACCGGCACATCGAATCCGAGATGACTCAAGATCTCCAAAATTCTCTTCCTGTCATGCTGACGGGCAATCAATCCGTGCGTTCCAGCATGAAGCAGGACCATGCCTTCGTGGTATGGCTCACCGGCGTCTCCGGTGCCGGTAAATCGACGCTGTCGAATCTGCTGAAGGAACAACTCGACGCGCGCGGTCTGCGGACTTTTCTGCTGGACGGCGACCAGCTTCGCGAAGGATTGAATCAGGACCTGGGGTTCAGCGACGCGGACCGCCACGAGAACATTCGTCGGACGGCCGAGGTTGCGCGCCTGATGATGGATGCCGGGCTCGTCGTCATCGTTGCGCTGATCTCGCCGTTTCAGCAGGCACGCGCGAAGGCTCGCGCGCGTTTTCCCGAGGGAAAGTTTCTCGAAGTCTTTGTCGACGTTGCACTGGATGTCGCGGAAGCGCGCGATCCCAAGGGCCTGTATGCGCTGGCAAGGCAAGGAACCATTCGCCAATTCACCGGCATCGAATCGACCTATGAAAAGCCGGTATCGCCCGACGTGCACGTGCGCACGGGCGAAGCAAGTCCGCTGGAATGCGTGCACGCGATCATTCAAAAATTGCCGTTGAACGGCTGATACCGGCGCGACCACCGGCCCGCCCCTCCGTCACCACCCGCTTCTGTTTCAGCGCGCCAGTTTGGCGAGCGGAGATTGAGTGGCCTGCCCTGCGCCACACCGGTCAACCCCCTCTTCGTCAGCCGCGACGATCCAACCGCATCCGGATCGAATCGAGCTCGGCCGGCAGCCGGCGCGAACGCTCGCGCCGCCGCGGCAGCGCGGCGAACCCCAGCCGCTCGTACAGCGCCCGGGCGCGCCCATTGCGGGTCAGCACGTCGAGCACGACGTCGCGGCTGCCGTCGGCCGGCAACGCGCCGGCGTCCAGCGCATCGCGGAACAACGCACTGAAGATACCCGTGCCGCGCTGCCGCTCGTCGGTCGCGCAATGCGCGACGAGGATCTGCGAACGCTTCGGCGCCGGGAGTTCCGTTTCGAGGATCAGCCCGCGCAGCAACTGGCCGATCGTGCGGCGCACGCCGAAGAAACGCGCGAGGGCCCACACGACATGCACGTCGTCGAACATCGTCCGCTGCCCGTCGTGAATCGCCATCACGGCAAGCACGGTGCCGTCTTGCGCAACCGCGACGCGGTGCCGGCGCCACGAGAAGCGCCCGTGACGCGAGCGGAATGCCCACTGCAGGAACGCGATGCAGCGCGCGTCGCTTTCGCCGAGAAAGAACCCGAATTCGGCCACGCCGGACGCAAACACGAGCGCCCCGCACGCCGCCGCATCATCCGCATCGGCCGCGCGAAACCGCGCGGGCTCGCCGGCGCGCGGAACCGCCCGCGGGAACGCGGCGGCCTGCGTCATGCGCTCCGCCCCGCCAGCCGCGACAACACGCCAACCGTCCGGCTGATCTGCTCCGGTTCGTGCGTCGAGCAGATGAAGAAACGCAGCCGCGCCGCCTTTTCCTCGACGGCCGGATAGAAGATCGGCTGCACGTTGATCCCTTCATCGAACATCGCATTCGCCCATTGCGCGGCCTTCAGCGAGCTCCCGGTAATCACCGGCACGACCGCATAACCCGCACTCGTGCCCGTATTCAGCCCGGCGGCGCGCGCCTCGGTCAGGAACTGCCGCCCGCGCGCCTGCAGTTGCGCGACGCGCGCCGGCTCCGCCTGCAGGCGTTCGAGCGCGGCCAGCGACGCTTCGGCGAGCGTCGGTGCGAGTCCGACGCTGTACAGAAAACCCGGCGCCAGATGACGCAGCATGTCGACGAGCGGCTGGCAGCCGGCGATGAAACCGCCGCAGCCGGCCAGCGTCTTGCTCATCGTGCCCATCCACATGTCGACCTGATCGGGGGCGACGCCGCAATGCTCGCGGATACCCTTGCCGGTCGCGCCAAGCACGCCGAGCGAGTGAGCCTCGTCGACCAGCAGGAACGCGCCGTGGCGCGTCTTCACGTCGACGAAGCGCTGCAGGTCGGGGAAATCGCCGTCCATGCTGTACAGCCCTTCGATCGCGATCAGCACGTGCCGATATTCGCGGCGCACACGCGACAGCAGTTCGTCGAGCGCCTGCCAGTCGTTGTGCGGGAAGCTCAACCGCTTCGCGCCGCTCAGCTGCGCGCCCTGCACGATGCTGTTGTGCGCGAGCGCATCGTGGACGACCAGGTCGCCCGGGCCGAACAGCGCGCCGATCACGGTCACGTTGGTCGCATGCCCGCTCACGAACGCAACGCAGTCGTCGGTCTCGTAGAACGCGGCCAGCGCGCGTTCGAGGTCGCGCTGCACCGGGCGTTCGCCCGCGACCATGCGGCTTGCCGATGCCGACGTGCCGTAGCGGTCGATCGCGGCTTTCGCACGCGCGGACACGTCCGGGTCGCCGGCCAGGCCGAGGTAATTGTAGTTCGCGAAGTTCAGGTATTCGCGGCCGCCGATCTGCGTCGTCGCACCGGCGACGCCGTCGTGCACGCGGAAAAACGGCGAGTCGACGCGCAGCTTCTCGCCCATCTCGCGCATGATCCGGACCTGCTGATATTGCGGCATCGATTCGAAGCGGCTGCGCGCCGACGCGGTCTGCGCAGCTGGCGTGCCGGGCACGCCGGGCGCCGCCGCGGCATCGGTCGCGCGTTCCAGTTGCCGTTTCAGGGCTTTCGCCGCCAGTTGCTGGCGAAGATGCTCTCCCAGTGCCATCGCTTCCTTCGCTGTATCCTGAAAAGGCGCTATGTTACGCCGCGTATTTTGAAAAAGCGTGGTTTCAAGTCTCGGAAAAGTCGGCCCACTGCCACGCATCGGGCGTAGCGAGCAGCGCATCGACCAGCCGGAAGTTCATTTCGTGGCTCGGCCGCAGCGCGCTCACGCGCGCCAGCAGCGGCGCACCGGCCAGCGCGAGATCGCCGACCAGATCGAGCACGCGATGCCGGACGAACTCTTCCGGCAGCCGCATCCCGCCCAGCACGCGATTGCCGACGATGGACGCGGTACACGACGGCCGCGCGCCGCGCAGGATCGGCACGCCGCGCAGATACCCGGCGACGATCGCCGGCACGGCCCACTTCACGCGCCCGTACGAGCGCGACGGCGCGATTTCGGTCGCGAATGCGGCCGGCGTCAGCGCGCCGTCCCAGTGCATGTCGCCGAAGCCGCGCAGGTCGTTGCGTACGCTCAGTTCATAGCGCGACGCCGGCTCGATCCGCATTTCACGCCGCTGGCCGCCCTCGCCATCCGTGACGACGACGGGCCGCAGCACCCGGATGAAGCGTTTCGGCGCATCGAGCGCGACGCGGCCGCATGCGCGGATCGCATCGACCCACGGCGTTGCGCTGCCGTCGAGAATCGGCACCTCCTCCGCGTCGAGCTCGACGATCGCGTGATCGATTTCGCACGCGAGCAGCGACGCAAGCAGATGCTCGACGGTGCGCACGCCGACGCCGTCGGCATTGCGCAGCATCGTGCAGAGCGGCTGCGCGCGGCGCAGCGCGGGATCGACCGGCAGCGTCGCGAGTGTGCGCCCGTGCGCGACGCGGCGGAACGCAATGCCCGTCACGCCGTCTTCCGGGCGTCCGGGCAGGATCCGCACGCCCACCCGGCGCCCCGTGTGCAGCCCGTGCCCGTCGATCGTCAGCGGCTGTGCCAGCGTACCCTGGCGCGTCGCCCAGCCTGCCGGTGCGCTCATCGCGCGACCTCCAGCGTCGGCGACACCTGGCCCGCCACGGGCGCCGGTCGCGTATCGAGCATCGCGCGCGCCTCGCCTTCGATCGCGTGTTTTGCGGCAAGCGCCGCAACCGCCTCCTGAGCGGCATCGGTCGCCGCCCCGGCGTCGGACGCATCGGCCGACGCGCCGATCGAATCGACGATGCGTCCGGCCAGCGTCGTCACCGACGCGCCTTCGGCAATCGCCATCACCGACAGCTTGACCTCGAACGCTTCCTCGACCGCAAGGCCGAGCTCCATCCCCATCAGCGAATCCATGCCCATGTCGAGCACCGACTTGTCGAGCGCGATGCGGTCGGGCGTCATGTGCAGAATCCGCGCAATCTGCGCCTGCAGCGTCCGCGCCACCAGCGCGATCGCTTCGTCGCGCGGCAACGCGAGCACCTCTTCGCGCAGCTGCGTGCCGCCGTCGCGCGCATCGCCGCCGCTCGCGTGCGATTGCAGCAGCGCATACCGGCGCGCCTTCGCGGCCGGCATCCCGCGCGCCACCGCGTGCCAGTCGAGCCGCACCACGGCTTCGCCGGCCGCGCCTGCAACCAGCGTGCGCTCGAGCGCGACCATCGCCTCGTCGGACGTGATCGACGCACCGCCGATCCGCGACTGCAACGCTTCGCGCGTATCGGCGTGGCGTGCGAGGAAACCGACGTCCTCGAGCGGCCCCCAGGCCATGAACGTGCCCGGCAACCCTGCCGCGCGGCGATGTTCGACCAGCGCTTCCAGGAAGGTGTTGGCCGCGACGTAGTTCGATTGCCCCGGATTGCCGAGATAGGTCGTCGCCGACGAATAGACCACGAACAGGTCGAGCGGCAGCGCGCGCGTCGCGCGATGCAGGTTCCACGCGCCGGCCACCTTCGGTGCGAGCACCGCGGCCATGCGTGCATCGTCGAGATTGCGCACGAGACCATCGTCGATCGACATCGCGGAATGCAGCACGCCCTTCAGCGGCACGTCGCGCCGGACGATCGCGGCAATCATCGCGTCGACCGCCGCGGCATCGGTCACGTCGCACGACACGACATCGACGGTGACGCCCAGCGTGTCGCGCCAGCACGCGACCTCGTCGCGCGCCGCAGCGGCGAGTTCGCCGGAGCGGCTCGCCAGCGTGATCCGGCGCGCGCCGCGCTCGACCATCCAGCGCGCGCTCGCGAAGCCGAGCCCGCCCGTGCCGCCGACCACCAGGTACGCGCCCCGCGGATCGAGTGCGAGCGAGCCCGCGCCCGTCACACCGCGCGTCGGCGCCGGCGTGCCGGACGGATAGGTCACGAGCACCTTGCCGATCTGGCGCGCCTGCTGCATGTAGCGGAACGCATCCTCGGCCCGTTCGGCGGGGAACGCGCGATACGGCAGCGGATGCAGCACGCCTGCCGCGAACAGCGCCATTACTTCGCCGAACAGGCGTTCGGTCAACTCCGGCAGCGCGCCCATCAACTGGTCGGCATCGATGCCGAAATAGCTGATGTTGTTGCGGAACGGCCGCAGCCCGATATGGCTGTTTTCGTAGAAATCGCGCTTGCCGAGCTCGAGGAAACGACCGAACGGACGCAGCGTGTCGATGCTGCGCACCATCGCTTCGCCGGCCAGCGAGTTCAGCACGATGTCGATGCCCTGCCCGCCCGTCATCGCGCGGATCTCGTCCGCGAACGCGAGACTGCGCGAATCGAGCACGTGATCGGCGCCAAGCAGGCGCACGAATTCGCGCTTCTCGTCGCTGCCGGCCGTCGCGAACACTTCCGCGCCGAAGTGGCGCGCGAGCTGGATCGCGGCGATCCCGACGCCGCCCGCGCCGCCGTGCACGAGCACGCGTTCGCCGCGGCGCAGCCGCGCGAGTTCGACGAGCGCGTAATACGCGGTGAAGAACGTGGTCGGCACGGTCGCCGCTTCCTCGAACGACAGGCGTTCGGGCTTCGGCGCGATCGCTTGCGTACGCGTCCTGACGCGCGTCGCGAACGATGCCGGCGCGAAGCCGAGCACCGCGTCGCCCGGCGCAAATGCCTTCACCGCGCGGCCGACCCGGACGACGCGGCCGGACAGCTCCATGCCGATAGACGCGCCCGCGAAGCCGGTTTCGACCGCCTCATCGGACAGGAGCCCCATCGCATACATCACGTCGCGGAAATTCAGGCCGGTGGCAACCGGCTCGATTTCCACCTCGTCCTCGCCCAACGGGCTTTCGGGCAACGCAAACCATTCGAGATTGCGCAACGAGCCCGGCGCGTCGAACGCGAGCACCGACGCGCGCGCGATCGCGCCATTGCTGCGCGCCGCGGCTTGCGCGGCCGTCAGCATGCGCGGCACCCGCCGCCCGTGTGCGCTCAGGACGACTTCCTCCTCGACCGCCGAGCCGGTCAGCTCGCGAATCAGCGCATCGGGAATCCCGTCCGCCGTCTGGTCGACGTCGATCAGGCGGCACGCGAGTTCGGGATGCTCGTTCGCGAGCACGCGACCGAGGCCCCACAGCGTCGCCTGTTCCGGGTGCGCATTCGCGGCCCCGGCAAACGGCGCGCCGCCGCGCGTGACGACGGTCAGCCGCGTGGCCGCGTTCGGCTGCGCGCCGAGCGCGCGCACGAGTGCCGCCAGCGCGATCGCGCCGTGACGCTGCGCGGCCATCAGGACGTCACCCGTCGCGGCCTCGGCGAGCGGCGTTTCCGGTGCGCAGAACACGACGTGCGCTGGCTGCCCGGCCGGCAACGACGCAATCGCATCGACCGCGTGCGTGAGGTCGACGATATCGGCCGGATAGCCCGCCCGCACCAGCGTATCGGCCAGTTGCCCGCCGAACCCGCCGACCGCACCCGGCGCGTGCATTACGAGCCAGTGTTCGTTGCGTGCGAGCGTATCGAGATCGCTCGGGTCGCCGCCGTGTCGGGCGGCATTCCTGCTCGCGGGATTGCGCGCGACGACGAACGTCGGCGTGCCGTCCAGGTCGAGCGATTGCTCGACGTGCCGCACAACGTCGACGTAGCCTGCGCGCGCGAGCGCGGCGTCGAGATCGGCCGGCGCCAGCGGCACGGGCGTGTCGGCTTCCGTCGACGCCGCCTGCGCGGCGAACACGATGTCGGAGAAACGGCCGCGGCGCGACTCGGCCAGCAACAGCAATCCACCGGGCGCCAGCCACGACCGCATCGCATGCAGCGCGTCGGCCACGTCGTGACGGCCGCTCAGCGCGCGGTTCGCGACAATCAGGTCGTAAGGCCCAGTGTCGTCGGCCGACAGCGACAATCGCTCGCCCGACTGCAGCGCCACCGTGCGCACCGCCGCTTCCGCGTCCGTGTCGAACCCGGCCAGCTGGCCGGCCGTCGCGGCAATCGTGTGATCGCAGCGTGCGGCCGCGAGATGCATGCCGAGCGTCTGCAGCACGTCGCCGTCCGTCGCACCGAGTTCGAGCACGCGCAGCCGGCGTGCCGGCTGCCATGCGTCGACCGCGTGCCCGACGCCGGCCGTCAGCAGCGCGTGCACGTGCTGCCAGGTCGGCGACGCGGCAAGGAGTTGCTCGACCAGACTGTGGCCGGTCGGCGACAGCCAGCGTGCGCCATCCTTCGCGCCGCTCAGCACGTCGGCCAACGCCGCGCCGCAATGCGCAAGCAGCGTCAGCTCGGCCACGTGCGCCGGCGATTCGGCCAGCAGCCCGCGCCACAGCTCGTCGAGCGGCGGCAACGCCGCGCACGCCGCGTCGTCGCGTACGAGGTGCGCGCCGTCGCGATGGGCCAAGCCGTCCTCGACGAGCATGTCGGCAAGACGCGCCGCCAGCGCCGCACGCCCGGGCGCCGGCTGCCAGGTGTCGGCGAACGCGCCGAGCGCATCGAATGCGCGCAGCACGTAGAGGCTCGCGAGCACGTCGAGCAGCGGCAGGATTTCGGTCAGATGCCGCGTGCGGCGGCCGTCGTCCTCGGCCGTCTCGAGCCGGGCGACCGCCTGCGCAAGCAGCGCGTCGGGCGCCGGCAGACCGGCCGCATCGACATCGCCCGGCAGCGGCGCCTCTTCGAGGCGGTACACGAAGCGCGCAGGCAGGTTCTGCCGGCGGCCGACGAGGTCGACGCGCCGGAACCGGCAAGCGCCGAGCCGCGCGACGATCGCGCCTTGCGCGTCGAGGAATTCGAAATGCGCGACGACCGAATGCGGGCTGCGCCGGTCGATCCGCGCGAGCACGCGAGCGACCGTATCGCCGCGCAGGTAGTCGACCCGGCCGATCTGCACCGGCACGTAAGCCGGACGCTCGCCATCGCGCGCGTGCGCGGCGAGCAGCGCGAACAGCGGATGAAACCCGCTGTCCATCAGCGCCGGATGCAGCAGATAGGCGGACAACGCCCGCGCATCGCCGCATGCGGCGGGTGCCGAGACATCGGCCAGCGCCGCATCGTCGCCCGCGGCGACCCGCACGCTCCGGACCCAGCGGAACGCCGGCCCGTACGTGAGGCCGATCGCTGCGGTGTTCGCATACAGCGTGTCGCCGTCGGCGGCCGGCAGCGCAAGCAGGCGCTCGAGCGTACCGGACGGGACGACCCGCGCGGCGCCGAGCGCGCAGCCGCTTTCCAGCATCCGCCCCGTCACGTTCAGCGTCCATGCGCCGTCCGACATCCGGTCGCGCGTCTCGATCGTGAAGGTCGCGGTGCGCGGCTCGATCACGAGCCGGAACAGCTTCGACTGCTGCGGCTGGAACACGACCGGCGTGCGGATCTCGACGTTTTCGAGTGCCGCATCCGGCGTATCGAAGAACGTCCGCGCCGCGGCAAGCGCCATTTCCACGTAACCCGCGCCCGGGAACGCCACGCCGCCGTCGACGACGTGATCGGCCAGCATCGGCAGCTTCGCTGGATCAAGCTGGTTTTCCCAGCCGAACGCGTGTTCGTGCAGGCGAAAGCCGAGCAGCGGATGCTCGCGGCGGCGATTGACGAGGCCGTAGCCTTCGACGGTCGGCGTCAGCCAGAACCGGTCGCGCTGCCACGGATAGGACGGCAATGCCGCGCGCGACGTGCCCGGTGCAAAGCGATCCGGATCGACGCTCGCACCGTGCGCGATCGCCGCGAGAATCGCCTGTCGCAGCGTCGCCGCGCTGCCGTGATCGCGCTTAAGCGTCGGCAGCACCGTGCCGGCCACGCCGGCAGCCGTGAACGCCTGCTTCACGTACGTGCGCAGGATCGAATGCGGCGACACTTCCACGAACAGCCGGACGCCCTGCTCGATCAGGTACGCGATGCCGTCGCCGAAGCGCACGGGCTCGCGGATGTTACGCCACCAGTAGTGCGCGTCGAGCTCGGTACCGGAGAACGCCCCGCCGGTCACGGTCGATACGAACGTACCGTTGCCCGGTTGCGGCCGCAGGCTGGCCAGTTCGGCCAGCACGATCGGCTCGATGCGATCCATGTGGCTGCTGTGGAACGCATAGTCGAGATCGAGCATCTGGAAGAACTTGCCGCTGCCGCGCAGCGCGGCCTCAAGTGCCTGCAGGCCCTGCAGTTCGCCCGCCAGCGTGACCGCATCGGGGCTGTTGATGCCGGCGATTTCGACGCGCCGCGCGAGCCCGTGACGCGCGATCAGTTCGCGTGCGGCCGCGTCGCCGATGCCGACCGCGGCCATCCGGCCGCTGCCGCGCGTCATCGCCTGCGCGCGGCTGCGGATCTTGATCACGCGCACCGCATCGGCGAGCGACAGCGCACCCGTCACCCACGCCGCGGCAATCTCGCCGACGCTATGGCCGATCGCCGCGTCGTAACGCATCCCGCGCGCATCGATCACGCGGATCATGCCGACCTGGATCGCGAACAGCAGCGGCTGCGCGTTCTCGGTCGCGGCGAGCCATTCGGCGCCCGCGCCGGCCAGCCATTCCGCGCCCGGGCCGCCGCGCATCACGTCGACGAGCGACGGGCTGCCGTCGGCGCACCACAGCGCGTCGACTTCGTCGAGCGCCGCGCGGAAGACGGCGTTTTCCGCGTAGAGTTCGTTGCCCATCCCGACCCACTGGCAACCGTTGCCCGAGAACACGAGCGCGGTGCGCGGCGTGTCCGCGGGCGCCTGACCGGTGACCACGCAGGCCGGCACGCCTTCCCGCGCCGGCTGGGCCAGTGCCGCCAGCGCCGCGCGGCCTTCGGCCACATCGGCCGGCGCGATGATCGCGCGATGTTCGAGCCATTGACGGCGGCGTGCGGCCGCGGCGGCAAGCGCCTGCCAGTCGCCGCCGTTGTCGAGCGTCGCCAGATAGCGGCCCGCGAGCGCGCCGAGCGCAGTCGCGCTGCGCGCGGTCAGCACGAGCGGAGACAGCGCATCGGCCGGTTCCGGCGCAGCCGTCGACACGTCGCGGGCAGCCGGCGCCTCGGTCAGCACGACGTGTGCGTTCGTGCCGCCGAAACCGAACGAGTTGACGCCGACCGTCAGCGGCGCGTCGCCCGCGTCGAGCGGCATGAAGCGATCGACGACGCGCAGGTGCCCGCCGTCGAAATCGATGCCGGGATTGGGCGTGACGAAATGCAGCGAGCGCGGCACCGCGCGATGCTTCAGGCACAGCACGGCCTTCAGCAGGCCGGCCATGCCGGAGGCCGTTTCAAGGTGGCCGATGTTGGTCTTCACCGAACCGATGAGTAGCGGACGGTCCGCCGGGCGCTGGCCCGACACGACGTCGATCAGCGCGCGCGCCTCGATCGGATCGCCGACCGCCGTGCCGGTGCCGTGCGCCTCGAGGTACGCGAGCGACTGCGGATCGATACCGGCGCGCGCGTACACGCTGCGCAGCAGCGACGCTTGCGCGGCCGCGCCGGGCACACTGATGCCGCCCGGCGAGTGGCCGACCGAGTTCACGCCGGAGCCGGCGATCACCGCATGGATCGTGTCGCCGTCGGCGAGCGCGCGATCGAGCGGCTTGAGCACCACGAGCGCGCCGCCTTCGGAGCGAACATAACCATCGCCGGTCGCATCGAATGCGCGGCAACGGCCGCGCGGCGACAGCATCGACGCCTTGGAGAAGCTGACGAAGCCGAACGGATGCAGCAGCAGGTTGACGCCGCCCGCGAGCGCCATCTCGGCTTCGCCGGACTGCAGCGCCTTGACGGCCTGGTGGAGCGCGACGAGCGACGACGAGCACGCCGTGTCGACGGACATGCTCGGACCGCGCAGGTCGAACAGGTAGGACACGCGGTTCGACGCGATGCTCAGTGTGTTGCCGGTCGCCGAATACGGATCGATCACGTTCAGATCGTCCATGTTGCGGTTGCCGTAATCCATGCTGGCGGCGCCGACGAACACGCCGCAGTTGCTGCCGCGCATGTCGGCCGGGCGCACGCCCGCGTCCTCGAACGCTTCCCATGCGAGTTCGAGCAGCAGGCGCTGCTGCGGGTCCATCTGGGCCGCTTCGCGCGGGGAAATGCCGAAGAATGCGGCGTCGAAGCCGGCGACGTTGTCGAGCACGCCGGCCGCGAACGTGTAGCTCTTGCCCGGTTCGCGCTTGGACGGGTGCTGGTAGAAATCGGTGCCGAAGCGGTCGGCGGGGATTTCGGTCACTGCGTCGCGTTCGTCGCGCAGCAGTTGCCAGAAGTCGCCGAGATTGTTAGCGCTCCCGGGAAACCGACAAGCCACCCCAATTATTGCAATCTTACTGTTCATCTTTTATGTCGCTTTCTCGGATGCGTGCGGCTCTTCCACGCGATTTCCGTCATCTTGTACCACATGCAAAAGTACCGACCCGAGTTCTTCGGCAGCCAGGTCACGGCGTTCGGGAGTATCCGTGCCGTAGTTCCGCCATATGAAGTAGTCGCTGTTTTGCGGTGTAACGCCTAGTTTTTCGAATACATGAGGCAGCGCGGGAACGTGGTCGCCGTAGAAACAAACGACTGTTTCACGATCGCTGGTACGCAAATGATCGAGCAAGCGCCCGATCATTGCGTCGGCATTTTCAATGTGCCGTAGATATGCGGTCAGGTCGCGCCAGGAGGCGTCTTCGCCAAGAGTATGCCTCGAAGACGATTCTCCGGGTAAAACCTGCTCCAGGTGCAGGGGGCCGTGGTTTTCCATTGTCATTGCGAACACGAAGCGAGGCGTGTCGCCCCGTGCATTCAATGTCGAAATGACCGCCTCCGCGACGGCGGCGTCTGCAACGTACGGCCCCGCGCGGGCAGCATCCTTAAAGTGCCCGATGTCGAGAAACTGTTCGAATCCGAACAACGGAAATACGCGATTCCGGCCAAAAAAATCCGCGTAGTACGGGTGAATCGCCAACGTCGCATAACCTGCTCGAGCGAACCACCGCGCAAGCGAGACACACGCTCGGCGTACGAACGCGTAAGGATAGAATTGTGCATAACCCAGCGCCGCCGAAGGGATTCCGGCCAACACGGCAAACTCCGTGCGCATTGTGTTAGCGCCCCAAGCCGGCACTGTCAACTCGCCGTAGTGTACTGCTTCGCGCCGCGCGCGGTCGAGTTGCATAAATCCGGACGAATCGACGGCGTCGCAGACACGACGAATATCGAAAAACGATTCGCTTTGAATGACGATCACGTCAGTACGACGCTGCGGCCTACCCGCCCCGAAAGGACTTGCAACCATTGCCCGCTGGAAGATTGTGAAGGTCGCGGAGCGCAATCCATTCATCAGATATGCAACAAACACGGCAAAGAAGCCATGTCGAGCCTGATCGACGCAGGGATCGAGGGAAAGGGACAGCCCGGCGGCAAGCATGCGAACGGCGAGGAACAACACAACCAACAGCAGCAACAGAAGCCACTTAGAACTCCACGCAACTGCTGGCTCGGCAGCAAAACCACCGATCACGAGCATGACACCAACCGCGATTGCCACAACTTTGCCGATACTCAAGAACGGCAGATAAAGGCGCGGATGTGAAAACAACTGGCTGAACAGACTCAGATCGGTAAATACGAATGGCTCGCGCAATGACTCATATTTTGCATTGCTGACCGCGACAACCAAACCAACGAGCGCCAGCGCGCCAAACGCCGCGACGATCGGACGCGACGTAACAGCCAACATGAGGACAGCAATCCACGTTACAGAAAGGATGTGAAGCGCTGACGATCTCGCAGTCCGACGGAGCGGTGCTTGCGGCTTCACCATGATATCCAGGACGAACGAAAGCACGATGACGACCGCAATCGCCGGCCCAAACCTGCCGCTCAATTTGAATCTACCTTGCGAGGCACATAAGACAGACGAGCGAGAATTGCATCCGCAATCGTGGCCGGCAACAGCGGCAAGAGGCGCATGCCCAGAACCAGCGGACCTGGAAATGCAATCTCTGCACGTCTCGCATCAAGTTTGCGGCGAATGTACACCGCAGCCCGGTCCGCACTCCACATGAATCGCCGATCCCCCGGAAACGCGTCGCTCATCGCCGTTTCGACGAAACCCGGAAGTATGATCGAGACACCGATTCCCTCACGGGCGAGCAATGGGCGAATGGAATCGCCGTATGCCTTGATTGCTGCCTTGCTTGCACAATATGCGGGCGAAATTGCCATCCCACGTAACGCAGCAATTGAACTCGTCATCGCAATATGACCCCGCTTGCGCACACGCATACGCTCGACGACAGGTAGCACAGTGTGTATTGCGCCGTAGAAATTCGTGTCGACAACTGCAGAGGTCCGGTCGAGCCCTTCCCAATCATTGGCATCACTTAGCGTACTTGCCGCACCGGCGTTGGCAATCAGCAGATCGATAGGATGTGAGTCGTCGAATTGCTGAAGCCAGCACTTCGTAGCGTTGGCGTCACGGACGTCAACAGCCGCAGTGACAACCTTTGCGCCGCATGCACGACAGTCAGCGGCACTCAGCTCAAGGCGCGCTTCGTCCCGTCCACTTAAGCCAAGCACGATGCCAGGTTGGGCGTACGCAAGAGCGAGCGCACGGCCGAGACCGGAACTGGCACCGGTAATAGAGATATGCTTGTGCACCATGCCATCACGCATTTACCGGTGCCTCCAACCGCACGACAGCACCGGCCACCGCCATCTCGATTCCAGTGCGAGTATAAAAATCTCCGTTGATCTGAGTGTGGTGAACGATGTAATCGAGGAAACACTGGTAAAGATTCATGTCAGGCCTTTCAGCATGGCGCCAGAAGTCGTCAAGCGCACCCTGCCAAGTCAGACCAGGCATATCATAGATCGCCCTACCGAGTGCAACGAGTGGCCGACAGTGGTGCAATGCAGACAACCCGACTGTGCTGTTGACCACTACCACCCCGCACGCATTTTCCAGTAGCGTGGGAAGATGACCTGCATCGATGAAACGGAGCCGATCGGCGATTCCAAATTCTGACGCAAGCTTCTGCGCGTAGCTTCGATACTCGATCAACCCCGTGTCAAGGGGATGATTCTTGACGACAAGCCAGTGATTCGCCCTCGCACTGCGAGCAAACGAGCGCAGCACGGTCTCAATGGCATTCCGAACACCATCAAACGGTGAATGAACCACCATTTGCGCGTCCGAATTCAATTGCAAGGGCAAGACGTAGTACGGCCTCTTAGTTTCGATCAGTTCGCGCGTAAGAGCATCTGCCTCATGCTTGTGTTTGCGCTGCAAGCACGCCCGCGCGGCGAGACCGGCATACTCAAAAAATCCATTCGTCGGACGGTGACTACGGTAGCCTGGGAAACGCTTCGCGTATAGCGTATTGGCCGCCCGATATCGGATATCATGAAAAGCACGCTCATAGAGGTTATAACCCGTTGACCGGCCTTCCGGACACGAAGGCGTAATATTTTTGTGCTCCAGATACCAAGCGGGGTCACGCGAGAGAGTCGAACGACCGTTAACACCGCAATGTTCCAAAGTCAGCCAATGCGGCCGCACGTACCCTTCTTCGAAAACGTTAACGCGCACGCCGGCAGCTTGGGATATTGGGTGCGCGTGTCGATGAACGTCGCGACAATCACCGAACATGAGGATATCCGTAAACCGGCCGGTGCCGAGAACTCCTTGATACCAGTTCGAAAGATCACTCAACGCGCCGGTATAGTTCCACGCCTTGCCGCTTTCCGCATATGCTAGGTCGCCACCGCAGAAGTTAACGCGTTGCACCGCATGCCCTCTTCCTCGCAACGCGGCCGAGAGCCGCGCAAAGAACGGCGAGGCCGTGCCCTGTAGAACCAGGAAGGAACGTTGCATATCAGAGCAAAAAAGTCGACGCAGCGGTAACTCTCGCGCCGGCCGCCCTGAACAAGGCACCCCATCCGAAACGAGTTCATCCGTCTAAGTTGGTTAAAATTGGAACACTTCCACAGCCTGACAGGATACCTCACCGTCAAAGTGGAGGCAAAATGGATAAAATGTGGCGCCAAGTGATGTTGCGAGAACCGCAACATTGATGGCAGAGGTCATACAATTTAGATATACTCGGCAGCCCTCGGCTGGATTGTCCACTGACGGCTGCTCGAAGCAGCTTGGCGCGTGATCGAGTTGGGAATTTGTCCCTTGCTCAACGCGTGACGGCGCAGTAAATCCATTGCCGCTTTAGTCCCACGTAAACTGTTCGTGTTGCGGTTCTTTCCGCCGCTTGCGCCGAACTTCATTTCGATGATCGTGGCCTCGGAAAGACTTATAAGGTAGTTACACGTTGGAAACGGGACCTAACAGCAATGCGGCAACGCCGCAATTGGGGAAGAAACAAGGCGTGGTCGACCGACTACGGGCCAACAAGCTCTTTGCCTTGACTGTTGCGCTCCCCACACTCCTAGCCGTAGTTTACTTCGGCGTCGTTGCATCGGACATCTACGTATCGGAGTCGCGCTTCGTCGTTCGCAGCGCTCAACGCCAAAACCAGACCAGCGTCGTTGGTGCCCTCCTTCAAGGGACCGGTTTCGCGCGCGCCCAAGACGACACCTACCCCGTAATCGATTACATTCAGTCACGTGATGCGCTGCGCGAACTGAATCACAACAACTACATCGCCGACGCGTACGGGAACCATGGTGATCTCATCAGTCACTTCTCCCGCAGTCTTGATGATAGCTTTGAAGCACTCTGGAAATACTATGGCAAACATATCGTGACTGCAGACCTCGATACAACGTCTGCGATCACGACCTTGAAGATCCGCGCCTACACTGCCAAAGACGCAGCCAGAATCAACGAGGATCTTCTCGAAATGAGCGAGCGCTTGATCAACCGCATGAACGAGCGCGCCGCAGTGGATACTGTACGTTTCGCCCAACAGCAAGTCAACGAGGCTACGAATAAGGCGAAGGACGCCGCCGCCGCGCTGGCATCATTCCGAAATGCACATACCGTTTTCGACCCGGAACGACAGTCCGCACTACAGCTGCAGCAGATTTCAGCACTCCAGACTCAAATGTTTGGCGAACAAACAAAACTGAGTCAACTGCAGTCCTTGTCCCCACAAAATCCGCAAATTCCCGCACTCAAGACGAGCATCGAGTCAATTCAAAAGCAGATTCAAGATGCGACCGGCGGCGTAACGGGCGGCAAAGCTTCACTCTCAAACAAAGCGGCCAATTACGCTCGACTCGAACTCGATGCCCAATTCGCAGATAAGCAACTAGCGTCAACGATGGCGGCACTGGAAAACGCTCGCGCAGACGCACAGCGCAAGCAACTCTATCTCGAAAGACTTGTTCAGCCCAATACTCCGGACATCGCAATTGAACCAAAACGGATAAGGTCAATATTTGAAGTCTTTGCATTGGGAATGATTGCTTGGGGAATCTTGACGCTGCTCCTTGCCGGTGTACGCGAGCATCATGATTGATGCGAGATCGGAATGACCCAACACAATACTCCACTATTTAAATCGCTTGCCATTCAGCAGCGAGTTATAGGCGCGTTGTTGATGCGGGAGATTATCACACGCTACGGGCGCCACAACCTTGGATTTCTGTGGATATTTTTTGAGCCCATGATGTTCACCCTTGGCGTCATGAGCCTTTGGAGTATTCTCAAAGTTACGCACGGAGCGTCAGTTTCAATTGCTGCCTTCGCGGTAACCGGCTATTCGTCCGTCCTGATGTGGCGCAATTGCGCAGCTCGTTGCGCACTTGCAATTCAGCCTAATCAAGCATTGCTATACCACAGGAATGTCCGTGTTTTGGACTTATTCTTGGCTCGTCTACTGCTGGAGATAGCCGGCGCAACCATGTCGTTCGCATTCCTGACGATCTTGTTTGTCATCATCGGTGTCATGAATCCACCGCAAGACATTGCCATGGTCCTCTTTGGCTGGATTCATCTAGCCATATTTGGAGCCGGACTTGGTTTGATTATCGGCGGACTTACAGAGCGGAGCGAAACAGTTGAACGCGTGTGGCACACCATTGCCTATCTTCTGTTCCCTCTTTCTGGCGCCGTTTTTATGGTTGACTGGCTTCCAGAAAAGTATCAGAAAATCGTTCTTCTGCTCCCCATGGTCAACGGAACCGAGGTTCTTCGCGGAGGATATTTTGGATCGCTCGTCAAACCACACTACGATGTCGCCTACATGATTCTCTCCGATATGGTGCTACTTTTTGCCGGGCTATCGTTTGTCCGGGAAACTAGTAGGCGAGTGGAGCCAGAATGATCGATATCAAAGACGTTTGCAAAGATTACCACACCCGGCAGGGGCGTCGACGCATACTGGACAAAGTGAATCTGCAGATAGGTCGTGGCGACAAGGTTGGGATTCTCGGCCGCAATGGTGCGGGAAAATCTACCATCATTCGCATGATCAGCGGTGCCGAGTTGCCAACAACGGGCTCAATTCGCCGGACCATGAGTGTCTCCTGGCCGCTAGCGTTTGGCGGTGCGTTCCAAGGCAGTCTAACTGGGATGGACAATCTTCGGTTTATCTGTCGGATATATGGATCTGATTCACGCCTCGCAGAACCATTCGTACAAGAGTTCTCCGAACTTGGACATTACTTGCGCGAGCCTGTAAAAAGCTATTCTGCAGGGATGCGCGCGCGACTTGCCTTTGCGATTTCAATGGCAATTGAGTTCGATTGTTTTTTAATCGATGAAATTATTGCTGTTGGCGACAGTCGCTTCCACGAAAAATGTCATCGGGAACTGTTCGATCGACGGCGTGATAGATCATTGGTTATCGTAAGTCACGATGCCGGATATATCCGTGAGCACTGCAGCCGCGCCGCGGTGCTTGTCGCCGGAAAATTGCATCAATTCAATGAGGTGCAGGAAGCCTTGGAGTTCTATCACGCAAGCACCAATTGATCACTGCCCGTAGTGCGCGTGATCTCCTTGCAGCGACCTTGAATTACCCAAGTTAATAGCCGGGTTTCTGAATTTACTGATCAAGAACCCCAAAGCAAATCGAGTGACGACAGTATGATTCAGCATAAGTGCGGTGTATGAACTGGGCATCCTTCGAACGGCGAGTGCACGCCTGCCTTTACCCAAGTTGGCTCGAAGCCTGGCAGATCAGGCGCGTCCGGCGCACCCTTTTTCAACGCCCGGCGCATGCTCCTAACGCCCAACGCCGGCTGTTTGTCGATATATCCGTCATCCATTCCCATGATGCGGGTACCGGCATCCAGCGCGTAGTGCGCGCTGTGGCAACTCAATTGCTGGAATCCCCTCCGCCCGGCTGGACGGTTCAGGCAGTAAGTGCAACGCGCAAACTTGCTTACCATACTGTCACTTGGCCATCGAACGACATCAAGACGGACAACACGCCGATACTGTTTCGTCAAGGTGATTTGTTCCTCGGATTGGATTTTGCGCTCGACACGGTCCGGATCCATCGCCGTCAACTTGCTGACCTCAAACGCAGGGGCGGATCATTGTGGTTCGTCATGTACGACCTCCTTCCTGTACAAAAGCCAGAGTGGTTTTCCGACAAAAATGTCATTCGCTTTCGCAGGTGGTTGAGCGTCATTGCATCGCTAGCGGACGGGTTCTATTGCATCTCGCCCCCGGTCGAAGAAGCGCTGCGCAAGGAACTCACACAACGCTTCCGGATCGCGGACAATTACCGTACGCGTACCGTACCGATGGGCTGGGACCTCGCAACCCGTCGCCCAAGTTTGGGTATCCCAGAAGGATTCGATGCTTTACTAAAGCATATCGAACGACGCCCCACGGCTCTCATGGTTGGAACACTGGAGCCACGCAAAGGGCATAGCGACATTCTCGCGGCATTCAATCATCTTTGGCTGGAGCATGACGACTACAATCTCGTGTTTGTGGGTCGTAGGGGATGGAAGACTGAAGCTCTCCAAAACGAATTGCGCAGTCATCCCCTAAACGGCAAACTGCTATTCTGGCTAGAAGACCTCAGCGATGAGGCATTGTCACGACTTTACAGCGCTTGTGACGGCGTACTGATGGCCTCACATGCAGAGGGATTTGGTCTTCCCCTTATCGAAGCGCTTGGGTATGGCAAGCCGGTTCTCGCGCGGGACTTACCCATCTTCCGACTGCACGAAGATAAAGGGGTCGACTACTTCGAGTCTGGTGTGCCACCTGCAATGCTTGGGAAGCGGATCGCAAGATGGCTCGACGCGACTGACACTCATATCCCACTGCAACCATTCGCGGTTCCATCTTGGTCTGACACGACACAAGCCATCCTCGCGTCTTTGATCGACGAGCCATATAAATGAGCATTACTACATACGCTCAGAATTTTGAGGACATCCTCCTGTGGCGCAGCCTCGGGCATATTCCATCCGGGCATTACATCGACGTTGGTGCACATCATCCCTCACAGGACTCCGTTAGCCAGTTGTTCTACGAACACGGGTGGCGTGGTGTACATGTCGAGCCCACTTTGGAATGCGCAAATCTATTGCGAATTGCACGTCCTGATGAGACCGTTGTGCAAGCGCTCGTTGCCGAGCACTCTGGCATGTCTGCTTTCCATGAAATACTCGGCACCGGGCTGTCAACTGCGCGCAAAGACATCGCGGATGAACATCACGAGAAGCACGGCTATTCGGTGCGCACCAGCCTCGTACCAAGCGTAACACTCGACACCCTTTTCGATCTCGCACCCAACGAAGATATCCATTGGTTAAAGATCGATGTCGAGGGGTTTGAACTCGAAGTCTTGTCTGGATGGAAGAAATCGCAACGCCGTCCGTGGATAATTGTCATCGAGGCAACTTATCCGAACACCCAAATCGATACATCCGAAGCATGGCAAGAAATTGTATTGGAAAAGGGTTACATGCTCGCCTACAAAGATGGACTCAACCATTTCTACGTGAGCGATGCACATCCTGAGTTAAAGCGTCACTTTACGTTTCCGCCGAATATATTCGATGATTTTCAGATCAGCAATAACGCGCACTGGCTCACACGCTCCATTAAGCAAACACATGATCAACAGCTAGCGCAAACTGCCGAAGAAAAGGAAATCATTGAAAGGAAACTTCAAGAGACCGCGACGGCAATCGGTCAACTGCAGTCGGAAATGTTGGAGCGGGAGCGCGACTTTGACGAGCGGATCGCCGACTATCGTGCGGATGCTCAACGCCAGGCGGACACGCATCGCGATTTACTTCTGGAAATCGAGCGTAGCCATAAAATCGAACTCGTAGAGGCGAGCGAACAAAGGCATGCGGCTGAGCAACAACTGGCCGCCGCGCAATTTGACGCCTTGCGTATGCGGAGTATCACAGAGGCTCGCGAGCACGCCCTCACTACGGCAATCGAGCATATATCCAGCGAATCGCAAAAAATAAAGGCTGCATTCGTCGAAGTCACGCGTGAGCATGACCGTAGACACGCGGAGACGATTCGAACAATTGTCGAGCAGAAATCTGCATTCGAGCAGAAGCTAGACGCGGCGACAGACCTGATTAGCTCAATACAGATCGACGCAGAACACCAGAGAAATCTATTTACAGAACTGGTGCGCATCACGCGGCACAATGCCCAACTTTCTGAACACTCTCACGCGACGAAATTGCTCGAGAGTGAAAACATGCATGCCAAACAACTTCAAGCCGCTATCCGCGAATTTGAATTACGTGAAATAAGGCTGCGCGAACACCAGGCTGCAGAAGTCGAACGAATAAACACTGAGCACCGCGCACTCGAAGACACGATTCAAGCACGGCACTTATCACGTGAAAACGAGTACCAACATAAGCTGACCGAATTTATCTCGTCGCTCAGGCAAGAACAAGAACAGCAAAAGAATAGTTTCGAAGCTCAGATTGCGGCTCTTCGAGAAGACAACGATGCGTTTTTGACAATTCATCAAAAAATACACGAAGAATTGGAGCGCTATCGGCAGTATGCGCACGATCTCGCGCTCGAGATGGACGCTCTGCACGCCAGTTGGTATGGACGCCTCGTCTGGCGCGCGCATCCGCTCACGCGCGTCCGATCGATGGTACAAGCCATTTCTCGGCTCGTCATGTCTCGCCCCGCCAATTTGACAACTCACACCACTCCCGACCAAGGGGTTGGTACATGGTCGAACAATTTCCACTCACTTGACGCTGCAGCCGGCTCAGCTATCCGTGAGACGGAGGCCACCCGACTCAGTCCTCAATACACTCGATCTAAAATGAAGCTCAGCGAACTGCTCGCACTGCCTGATGAAGAATTCGTACGCGCCGCGTTCATCACCGTTCTCTGCCGCGAACCGGACAGTAGCGGGTTTCATTTTTACCTGAATCGCCTCGGCACCGGGTACGCTAAAGTTCATATCCTTGCTGATATTGTTCGCTCTAAAGAAGCAAAGGCACATCTCAACCACACCGAACTAGCCACTCTGCCTGATGAGGCTTTTGTCGACACGATTTATCGACGTGTTTTGAGACGCCCTGCAGATCCTGAGGGAAAACAATACTTCATCGATGTTTTGAAACGGTCCGGCAATCGCGAGCATGTGGTCAATGAAATCAAGACCTCTCCCGAAGCTGCGAATATTGATGCTTCGAGTGCCGAATTCGAGCGCGAATTGGTAGCTCGCCTCAAAAATGAGAAGCGTGATCGACGGTGGTGGAATCGCGGTGCGCGATTGGAAAAAAAGATCGATAAATTGGATCGCCATTTCGATAAATTTCTCAATCTTGAGCGGCGAATCAATGGACTCGCCGATCATATCGAACGGCTATCGACTGGACTAGCAACCATGCAGCTGCGCACGCAGTCCATGGATGCTATGAACGAAACTCTCATCGAGAGTCGTTCACTCATACAAACGCCAGAATTTGACAAAGAGCAGGAAAACTCTTGTCGACCTACGGCTCGCACGCTAGACGCTGAAGTTGGGCAAAATCTGCCCATTCGCGCTCAATTGATTTTTCAAAAATTAAAAAAACAGAGGGCTTGATTCGATGCGAATCGTCATTGATATGCAGGGATTGCAAACTCGGTCGTCGGGACACCGCGGGGTCGGACGTTACACCGAGAATTTGATCAGAAATATGATCATCGAGGCGGCACCACAGCATGAAATTTATCTCGCACTAAATGGGACATTCACCGATTCCATCGACTCGATTCGGGCAAAATTCCAAGATATTCTGTCGCGAGATAGAATCGTCGTCTGGCAGAATTTCTTCAACGCCGCGGCCAGATCAGGCCATGCTGAGGCATTGAAATATGCCGGGTACGTAATTCGCGAAGTATTTTTGAATTCATTTCGACCAGACATTATTTTTTCGACCAACCTTCAGGAAGGACTCGACGAGTCTGCGCCCACTAGTGTCCATGAATTAGCCTATCCAACGCTTTATTGCAGCACACTTCACGATCTTGTACCTTTTTATTATGAAGATCGCTACCTTTCGGATCCCGGAATCCGAAAATGGTACACCGAAAAAATAGAGTATGCCAAGGCGAGCGATTTAATAATCGCCGACTCGCATGCGACGCGATCGGACATCCTCGAGAAGCTGGATGTCCCCGAGTCGAAAGTCTTTACAATTGAACTTGGTTACGATTCTGCTGTTTTTAACGCCACCCCCCTTACCGACAAGGAAAGGGAGTCCATCTTAGAAAAATACGAATTAAAGAATCCATTCATCTTTTATGTGGGTGGAAATGATTCGCACAAGAACGTAGAGCGCCTTATTTCCGCTTTTTCGCAACTCCCTGAAGATTTGCGAAATTCATTTGATCTTGTAATCGGAGGGAAGGACTTCCCGAAAGATCAAATTTTCATCAATCGTATCGAACAGCTTGGAATTTACGAAAACACCATCCTCACCGGATTTATCGAGGATGACGATTTGCCCAAACTTTACAAGCTCTGCAAGATCTTTGTATTTCCGTCGACCCATGAAGGCTTCGGACTGCCTGCACTCGAAGCAATGGCATGTGGCGCAGCCGTGATCGGATCTGGCACCTCGAGCATTCAAGAGATTATCAATTTCAAGCCGGCGATGTTTGATCCATACGAGATCGACGACATTCAACTCAAGTTAAGAAATGCGTTGTCGGACGTAGATCTCTATAGGGAAATTTTGGAAAATGGACCTAAACAGGCTAGCCGCTATTCGTGGACACGTTCAGCGCGAGAGCTATGGACTGTGTTCGAAAACGCGACTCAAGTCTCCCGGACAAAGGGATACCGATTTGATGACCCAGTTCAACACGTGATAGATGCATTGGCAAAGCATACCACCGAGCTGGATGATAATGCCCTAGCGGATATTGCTCACTCGATTTCCGAGACTTTCCCCGTTCCACGACCGCGGAAGATCTACCTAGACATTAGCTCCGTTGCTACACACGATTACAAGTCGGGGATTCAGCGCGTCGTTCGAGCTATCGCGGCAGAGTTGGTCAACAACCATCCTAGAGATTTCGAAGTCGAACTTGTGTATACGTCGACCAGCGACATGCGCTTTTACGCCGCAAACGAATATTCGCGCCGAGTATTCAGCGCGAAGGTCTCGCCCCATGATGAAGAAATTGAATTCATGGCCGGAGATATTCTAATTTATCTCGACCTGCATCCTGGCGTCGCAATTGCGCATCGTGAACATAATCGATATTTGCGCAACAAAGGGATCTCCGTATTTCATGTCGTTTACGATCTACTGCCAATCCTCAAACCAGAATCGTTTTGGCCAGAGCTCTGTCGAGAATTCCGCTTGTGGACCGATGCCGTTAGCGTTTCAAATGGCGCTTTATGCATCTCGAAATCGGTCGCCGACGAGTTGAAAGAGTACCTTGAAATTTTTGGGGAGCGGCGATCCTCCAAATTCAAAATCGGGTATTTCCATCTCGGCGCCGACATCGATAATTCCGCACCGACCAAAGGACTAGAGGAAGGCGCCGAGTCCGTGCTTCGTTCGCTCGACGCACGAAAGACGTTTCTTATGGTCGGAACCATTGAACCGCGTAAAGGTGGACGGCAAGCTCTTGCGGCCTTCGATAAGCTCTGGAAGCAAGCGAAAGATGTCAATTTAGTTTTTGTTGGCCGAGAAGGCTGGGGGATGCGTGATTTCGCAGAGCACCTTCTTTCACACCAAGAAAATGGCAAGCGCTTATTTTGGCTCCAGGGGATAAGTGACGAATATCTCAAGAAAGTCTACAGCGCCAGTGATTGTCTGATAGCGGCATCCACCGGCGAGGGATTTGGTCTACCACTAATCGAGGCAGCGCAACATAAGTTGTCAATTATTGCGCGCGATATCCCTGTCTTCAAAGAAGTTGCTGGTGAGCACGCCTTCTATTTCGAAGACGATACTGAGCCGGATACGATGACCAATGCGATCGATACATGGCTCAAACTGCAGAAGTCCGACCGTCACCCGCGTGCCGATCAAATGCCGTGGCTCACATGGCGTGAGAGCGCGGATCAATTCATGAACATCGTTCAGAATGATGATTGGGAATATCTGGTCGATGGCCACGGATATCTTTACGAAGGATTAAAGCAGTCTCACGCTAGCGAGCGCCTAGAATGGGCCGGATTTTCTGATGCCGAGTCCGATTTTCGATGGAGCAGCACCGCGTCTCCTCGCATACGATTTCTTTGGGGCGGGCAACATGAAGGCACTCTTCTCATCAAGTGCACACCCCTTGGTATGCAACGCGTCACTATCTATTTGAACACAAGAAAGATCTATTCCGGTGTTCTTTCTGATGCAAATACCGAAATCTTTTGCTCGATGAGAGATCTTGATTTCGGTGAGAACGAAATTCGCTTTGAATTACCGGATGCGCAAAGTCCCGGAGGCGCCGATGTACGTCTGCTGGCTATCGCCATTCGTTCTTTCGAAATAGGACCGACCCTACCTCAATTGAAGGACAATTCCGTCTACAATCATTCCAGCAATGAGTTTATTTGGGACGGATTTGCAGGTGCTGAGAAGGAATTCCGCTGGACAGAGGAACGCCACGCACGCCTCATCTTCAACTGGAAGGGAACAGATCGTAAAAAGAGACTCAAAATTCGATGTAAAACACTTGACGTTCAGCGGATTACTGTTTTGTTGAACGAACGAGAAATCTATGCTGGCGAGTTATCCGGTGACGATCTGGTAGTCTCAACTGATGTTGCTGAGATCAAGGGTGGATTTAATACGTTGAGCCTATTGCTTCCGGATGCTAGACGGCCGAACGATACGGATCCTAGGAAGCTAGCAATCGCGCTTAAAGATATCGTGTTTGTTGACGAGTCTCGCGAATTTAACTATGGGATGGAATCGTGACGACCTTGCGTATCACCGCCCGTCCGCAGCAGCGATTTTTTTCGAAATATACAGATAAGGCCTGCGTCGGACTGCCCCCCCAAAGCGTACGCTTATAAACGCTTTGGGGACTATGCAACTCCGAATTCATTCGATAGATCAGAATAGTTCAAGCAAGCTTAATAAACGCATGATTATAAATCGACCGCGGGGATTTTCAGGGCGTGTTATTTTCGACCATCTACCCAAAACGGCTGGACAGGCGATCAATGCATGGCTCGTATCTACACTCGGCTCCGGCTGCGCCGCGACGAGCTTCAACGCTGCCCATCGAGAGCTGATCAGGCAATTTGGTGGCGAATACTCACTAATATCTGCCCACATGTCGTTTCAAGGCGAGGGATTCGATCCTCGTTACGAATATGTGACTTTCTTGCGCGAGCCGCTTGACCGAGCGATTAGCTGGCTTTTCTTCGTGCACCAAAATCATGATGCAAATGACCTCGCGGCTCTATGGCATCAGACTAAGGAATTTATTGATTCAGAAGGCGAATC
This sequence comes from Burkholderia sp. L-4, assembly GCF_056856535.1. Lineage (NCBI taxonomy): Bacteria > Pseudomonadati > Pseudomonadota > Betaproteobacteria > Burkholderiales > Burkholderiaceae > Burkholderia > Burkholderia sp. L-4. The sequence continues at coordinate 826,700 of NZ_JBXEOX010000001.1, read as the reverse complement.
AAGTGTTTCATTACTGGGGCAAATCGTAAATCCTTATATCGAGCATTTTTGCTCGATAGATCCGACGCCGACGTCCACGGATTCAGAACGGCTCGCCAAAGCAATCGCCGTTTTGGAAAAGTACGATCTTTGGGGAATTTACGAATCTATGCCCGATTTTCTCAGTGACTTCGCTGCATTACTTGGCGCACCCGCTCCTCGAGAAATTGCGAAAGTTAACGTCACACTTACGCGCCCCAGTTCTACTCGTGCCTCAGCTCAACTCAGACGACGGCTCGAAGAACTCAATGCGCTCGACCTTGAATTCTACGAAATTGTTCGCGGTCGTTACGCTCAAGAACGCCGACGGTGGCAACGGCCCGCTGTTCAGGTACCAGCCTGGACGCCAATTGAGCGTCTCGTCGCCACAAACTTCAATGACAGTCGTTTTTCACTCATCTCAGCCACGGTCGACGGCGAGCGCAATTGCAAGTATGGTAGCATTCTCTCGTTTCTAGTTGAATTTTCAATCTCGACGGATGTTCCAGACCTCGAGATAGGTATTCATATATTTGACAGCGTACGCCGCTGGGCATTCGGAACGAATACCACCATGTTGGGAAACAAGATTGTTGCAATCACTCCAGGCATCTATCGGTTTCGTTGCGCATGTGTCGCCGACCTTCCAGAAGGTGCATACACTGCTGGCTTTGCATTTGCTGAGCGAATTGCTGGCGAGATGCACAATATTGCATGGTATGACGAGCTTGTCACTTTCCACGTGACTCACGAACGCGTGACCCCTTCGGTTGGATATACGGAACTCACGACGGCAATGGACTGTTACCGAATTTCTGAAAATATTGCGACACCGATCATCGATGGTACAGGCACTTTGCAATCAACTTCGGCTGGACAAGAAGTGAATGCCAGCGAAACATATTCTCTACTCGTTACTTTAAGCAACAATTCAAATCAGGATTGGATAAGCCTTCATTCCAACCCGATTAGCCTTTCTTATCGCTGGTTAGACGAGGGCGGAGAATTCGTAGTGTTCGACGGTCAACGGACACCGCTGCCAGGCGGACAGCTTCTCCGTGGAAAAAGTGTTACGGTAGCGATGGTAGTTGAAGCGCCTAAACTGCCTGGTCGCTATGAACTAGAGGCCCAACCAGTCCAGGAGATGGTGTGCTGGTTCGACGAATGTGGATTTACTCCACTTAGGCTTTCTACGAATGTACATGGGATCAAAGGTCGATCGCATTTATTCGGAATTACCGACTAGAACTGCCGAAATCAACCTACCAGCTGAGCGCGCGTTGCGCGGGGTGGCGATCGGGCGCCGGCACTACCTGTTCGCCGGTACGGACTCAGGTGGCGAGCGTGCGGCGGCAATCTACAGTTTGATCGGTACGGCCAAGCTCAACGGCCTCGATCCCGAGGCGTATCTGCGCGCCGTACTCACGCGCATCGCGGACCATCCGAGCAACCGGTTCGAAGACCTGCTGCCATGGAACATGGCCACCCTCGCATCGTAAGGCGATAATGCCGCTGGCTTCCCGTTCACCCGGAGATCAGATGGCGAAATCGTTCCAGCGCTTTACCCTGCACGTGCAGCTTCAACACATCGAGCCGCCCATCTGGCGCAGGATCGAGGTTGAAGGAACCGAGTCGCTGCGCAAACTGCACCATATCCTGCAAGCGGCCTTCGGTTGGGAGGACACCCACCAGCACGACTTCCTGATCGATGGTATGACCTATGCCATGTTCGAGGTCGATGACGTGCTGGACTTCGCTGATCCGGGCACGACCGCCGATGACCGCAAGGTTCGACTACAGAAGGTCCTGCAACCTGGCTCGCGCTTCCTCTATCGGTATGACTTCGGGGACGGGTGGGATCACGCCATCGTCGTTGAGAAAGTGGAGACCGTTGAGAGCGAACCGTGGGGCGCGGCCCAGGTCATCGATGGTGCTCGCGCGTGTCCGCCAGAAGATGTGGGCGGCCCGCCTGGCTACGACGCGTTCCTGAGCACGCTATCCAACGATCCGAATAGCGAAGAGGCTGACCATTACCGAAACTGGGTCGGCCCCAGCTTCGACTCCGAACTGTTCGATCTGCGTGCTGCCAATGCCACGCTGCTACGCATGGCTTCCAATCGTTGGGGAAACCGGTAACTCACGCCTTCAACACGGTATCCGCTCCACGCTTACCGCTGATGGTTTCAGCCAGCACATTGTCGTAGCTGTCGCCCCGGCTGCCAACCGACGGCTCAATGCCAGCCTCAGCCAGCCGTTCGCTGTAGCGAATGCCGACGTACTGAGATCCTCTGTCGGAATGATGAATCAAAGTCCCGTCCTCGCCCGGTTGGCGGGCGTACAGCGCCTGTTCAAGCGCATCCAGAACGAAGTCCGTGGTCATCGACGAGCTGACGCGCCAGCCAACAATACGGCGGACGAACGCGTCGATCGCCAATGCCACGTACCACCAGCCTTGCCATGTCGAGACATACGTAAAATCCGACACCCGGAGCTGACTCGGTCAGTCGCCTTGAACTGCCGGTTGACTCGGTCCAACAACCGCGTCGGATTTGCCACTTCCAACGTCCCGCGCTCGCAGTGTGACGCTGCAATCGCGCCCTAGCGGTCCCAAGATTCCGCTGCAGATCAACTACAAAAGGCGGCTTTATTGAGCGCTCTCTAGCATCCAACGCAACGTGTCGCTGAGCGGAATGGTCGGAAGCTCGCCAATCGCGCTAGTCAATCGTTCATTCGAACCGATCAGCTTACGCACCTCGCTGGCTCGAACGAATGCGGGATTCACCCGGATCTCCGGGCTATGACCCGTCAGCAGTTCCATCATGCCCAAGACGTCCCGTAATGCGTACCCGGTCCCAGAACATACGTTGAAAATCTGACCCGCGAATTCTCCGCTTAGCAGTTTTCCATAGGCCGCTACAACGTTCCGGACGTCAGAAAAGTCCCTGATAACATCGAGATTGCCGAGTTCCAGCGTCGCCTTGCGCTCCTTGAAATGCGCGACGATCTTCGGAAGCAGAAAATTCGCAGACTGACCGGCACCGGTGTAGTTAAACGGGCGGACGATGGTAATGGGCAATTTGTCCATCCACAGCCTGGCCACATATTCCATTGCCAGTTTGCTGACGGCATAGTCGTTTGCCGGATTGGGAACCGTCGATTCGTCAATGATCTCCCGATCCGAATTGCCGTATACGTTAGCACTGCTGGGCAGGAGCACAGCCTGAGGACGACAGTTCGTAGCGTGAATTGCATCGAGGAGATTACGCGTACCCACCACATTGGTGTCGTAGATCGCCCGTACGTCGCCATGAGCAACAAAAGCGATCGCAGCCATGTGAATGACGGCCTGAGGCCGCTCGCGTGTCAACACATCCGCAAGGCTGTCTCGGTCGAGCAGATCGCAAACATGAATCGGCACGGTGTCTTCTGAGGCGGGGCCATGCGACAGTCCGCAGACTTCGTGCCCCTCGGCCAGCAACTCTTTAACGAGATGCTGGCCGGTGAACCCTCGAATTCCCGTAATCAGGATCTTTGACATGGCACTCAGAACGAAAAGCCCGCTTTGTTCCGGCGTACATCCGCCTCAACCATCATCTGGCAAAGTTCTTCGAGCGAGGTCTTGGGCTGCCAGCCCAGTTCCTTACCTGCCTTTGCCGGATCGCCGATCAGCAAATCCACTTCTGCCGGGCGATAGAACTTGGGGTTGATCTTCACGACCACCTTACCGCTCTTCGTGTCGTAGCCCACCTCCTGTTCAGCACTCCCCTTCCAGTCGATATCAACGTCGACGGCGCGCGCAGCCATCGTTACGAAATCACGAACCGTTTCCGTCCGATTGGTCGCAAGCACATACGTATCGGGGGTATCAGCCTGAAGCATGCGCCACATGCCCTCGACATACTCTTTCGCAAATCCCCAGTCGCGCTTTGCGTCAAGGTTACCGAGTTCGAGTACGCCGAGCTTGCCCAAGTGAATCTTGGCCATGCTATCGGTAATCTTGCGCGTCACAAATTCCCGGCCACGGAGCGGCGATTCGTGATTAAACAGAATCCCGCTGCATCCGAAGATGTCATAGCTCTCGCGGTAATTAACCGTCATCCAGTGTGCATAGAGCTTGGCGACACCATATGGGCTGCGCGGATAAAACGGCGTGCTTTCGACCTGCGGAATGGCTTGCACCTTGCCGAACATTTCGGATGTGCTTGCTTGGTAGAAACGCACCTTCGGATTGACAATCCGAATGGCTTCGAGCAAGTTCAGCGGACCGAGGCCCGTAATTTGCGCGGTCGTAGTGGGTTGGTCGAACGAAACACCCACGAAGCTCTGTGCGGCGAGATTGTAGACTTCGGTTGCTTCGGAACTCTTCAGCAGTTGGATACTCGCACCAAGATCCGTCAGATCGTATTCGACCAGCTTCAGATTCGGATGACCAGCAACCCCGAGCTCTTCAATGCGCCAGAAGTTGACAGAACTCGTGCGACGGTACGTTCCATATACCACATAACCTTTCTCAAGCAGAAGCTGTGCCAGATAAGCACCGTCTTGCCCGGTGATGCCAGTGATGATTGCTTTTTTCATTTCCAAACCCACTATAAATAAATGATTCGGCGGAATGACGCCAACGAGCCAGAATTCCTCAAACCGAAAGCACTACCACCCGGTGTCCGATCGCCCGAGCGAAACGCTACCGGCCTCTTTACACTACCGCACAGCGCGTCACTGTGCTCTCTTCTATCGCCCTCATCGGATTAACACCCTCGACCTGAGCAATACCCCGCGCACTCAATTTTCCGAAACCCCACTTCGATCACCTGTATTGCGCTTCAAGCGATCGGCATCCGCTCACACTCAACCCCGAACAGGAGCATTCTCTTTATCGAAGGAAGTGATGTGTACAGCAAACTCCTACGCTTCGACCAACGTGGATCGTTACTCTGCGATGTATTTCCGATGCTCGATCATCGCCAGATCAGATGATCTCGACAGCAATAGTCACTCGATCGGACCGATTCCGCATATAGCGAACTCTAGTCCACATGGCGAAACCAAATATTGGCGCACCACGCCACGCGTGCGTCTCCAATTCGGCCGTCATTTTTGAACGATGGATCCCAGTTGCGCAATCCAAGCGTCATCTAAACGTCTGCACCCCAGTGACAACCGGGTACACGACGGAGAACACCAGATTGAGAACCTTCTGCACTTCGGTGACCGGTGCATTCGACACGTACAGCAGGTCCTTGTTCTCCATGACGAAGCTCTGCAACGCGAAGAAGGAATTGGGGTCACGCAGATTGATCCGATAAATAACCGGCACCTTGCCTTCTGCCGTCGTACGCACTGGCGTTTTCGGCCAAGACAATGCATCCGCGTTCTCTAGTCGAAAAATAAAGACCCCTTGAGCATCCGAACGCGAATCCTCCAGTCCACCGGAACGCGCGAGAGCCTGAGCCAGCGTGATGCCCTGCGTCTCGAAATCGACCTCCTGATTCTTGCCAGTAGCACCAAGCGACATAAAACTATAGGGCTGGAACAATGCGGTAACCACGTCGCCAGCGCGCAGCGGAATGTTCTGACGCGGATCCCGGATCACCGTATCAAGCGGCATCGATACCACCTCGCTGCCGCGCGTAACCTGAATAGTTACTTTGCCGACAGGTTCCTTAACGCCACCGGCAGTCGCTAGCGCGTCAAGAAGACGTTCGCCGCGCGCAGTCAGCTGCATCCGGGTGCTGCTCGCCACGCTTCCGACAACCGTGACATACGATGTCTCGTTCCGGGAGAGCCTGACGAGTACTTGAGGATCGTGAGCCATGTTCTTGAGCCGGCCCGCGATATATTGTTGGAGTTGGGTGGTCGTCCGACCGGCTGCTTTCACGGCGCCAACGAACGGAATGTCGACCTCACCGTTGCCGTCGATCGTCTGATCGGGCAATACAGTCACACGCGCGTTGGCAACACCGCCCTTGGAATCGCCCTGTGCAGCGCCAAAAAGCGTCGCCGGTGGCGCCTCCCAGATCGATACCTCGATCATGTCGCCGACGCCCAACTGCTGTTGAAAGGCAGTCTTGCCGCCGAACACGGCGGAAAAATTCTCCTTGCCTCGCTCCGCATACAGCCGACGGGCAACTTCATCCGTCACATCGACAATCTGGATGCCCAGCGCGTTGTCCTGCGCCGCGGCCGCCCGATCAATTTGTGCCCGGCTTGGACCCGACGCCGGAATACTGGAACAACCTACTAGCAAGGTCGCACAACCAACGAGCACAACCTGAAAAGCAGTGCGAGATAAACGCGGCATTTTTAAAGCTGACAATTTAGGTTCGGCGCGAATTATCGCACGATGTTAAATAGATTTAAGAGAATCTGAGCGCTGCACACAAAATCCTGTCAACCTACATGGATCATGGGCACCCCCGCCAAACCTCGAAACCACTGGAGCTAAACAATTGATTTTTCTACAACGAAAACGTTTCCAGTCCATACATAGCAACAACGCATCCCTTAAGTCCCGGTAGATTGAGGCAAATTTTTCAGCTACCATTTGCCCTTGTCGGCGTCAAATAATGCATCGAGGTCCGCACGCTACCTGAGTCGATGAGCCGTCCACATGATCAGCGGCGAAGTCCGACGGTACTCGAGCTGGTAGGACACGCGACGTGGTCAGCGGCTACCGGAAACTTGAATTGCCGTCACTTTAGGGGATACCACGCTCCCCAACAAGGGGAACCACAAAATTTGATGTTGCCGTAGATCGCTGACACCGAAGGACGGCAATCGGCCAGCCGGGCAAAGCAAGGGTACTCCCGCCACTTCAAAGCCAAGTCCGGAGCGTCAATTCCGGCGACTACCACTCCATTTGTTGTACTAGTGATAAACATCTTCCTCGACGTATCCCGACTCCTGTCGCGCCTTTCTGATGGCCTGCTGCCAACCGGCGTCGATCGCGTCGGGCTCGCGTACATCCAGCGATATGGAGCTCACGCCCGTGCTGTCTTGAGCGAACGAGGAATCTCGGTCGTGCTGACGGAAAAGAATTCCCGGCAGGCATTCGAGTTACTGTCGCAGTCAATCCGCGATCGCGGCGCAATTCGCAAGATTGTGGCTCGCGCTTGTGTGGATTCTTTGACCAATCGTCACTTCGAACACGGCGTTCTGCTCCACACAAGCCACAACGGTATGGAGCACCCTCGCTACTACCGCTCGATGAAGGGTCGAAACATTCGCACGGTTTTTATGGTGCACGACCTGATTCCGCTGACACATCCTGAATATTGCCGCCCCGGTGTCGACAGTGCGCATCGTCAACGTATCTACACAGCACTGCGGCATGCCGACGGCCTGATCACCAATTCGCAAGCTACGCTCGATTCACTCGGCATGGAAGCGCATCGTGCCGGATTAACACTCCCTCCTAACGTAGTCGCACGCCTCGCGCCCGCGATTACGTCGCAAACGAGTGTGTCCGCTCCGCTGGATGCACCATATTTCGTAATGCTGGGCACCATTGAGCCGCGCAAGAATCACTGGCTTATGCTCCATATCTGGCGCCGGCTGGTGGAGCGGTTCGGCGCCTCTGCACCCAAGCTCGTCATTGTCGGTCGGCGTGGCTGGGAATGCGAGAATGTAGTCGATATGCTGGAGCGTTGCGCCAGTCTGGGCGATGCGGTCATCGAAGAATCCGACTGCAGCGACGAACGTTTGCGCGCCTGGCTTCAACACGCGCGCGCGCTACTATTTCCTTCCTTTGTTGAAGGGTATGGCATGCCACTCGCCGAAGCACTAGCGCTGGGCGTACCAGTGCTAGGGAGCGATCTCGGGGTATTCCGCGAAGTCGCTGGCGATATTCCCGACTACATAGACCCGCTCGATGGCCTCGGCTGGTTCAATCAGATTCACGCGTACGCACAGGAGCCATGCGCGGCACGTGACGCGCAATTGCAACGCATCGAACGCTTCAGCGAACCAACGTGGGACGAACACTTCGGCCACGTCGACCGCTTTCTGGAAACGTTGCGCTAGATGAGCGGCCCGACGATCACTTCACCTCGCGCGATTAACGCCCGTCGCCTTACTCGACCCGACTGGCTGACAGCGGGCCGCAACGGCACCGAAGCGCTGCCCCGCCTGCTTCGGGTCGATCGATGGTCAGGTCCGATGATGTTGCAAATTGCACGCAGGTTGTCGAGGAAGAATGTCGATGCTGTCTGGCCGAGCCCTATCCTGCCGCGAAAGCGCCGCGAGGGACCGGTCATGTCTTGGTTTTCCGTGCCCCTCGATACGCTTACCGCACGCGCTTGGATTGACTCCATTGACGCAGCACTTGCAGCGCCCAACGCCGACGGGCCAACGGACATTTCAGCACAGATGCAAAGATTCGTCGCCGTCTGTGCCCTCGATCCGGTCCACCGCATACCTCGTTGCGTTCCAGAGCTAGGGCGGCCAACAAATAAGCAACGAGTGTTGATAATTGATGAGCGCGCGTCCGGCGGCCGCTTCGACGCCGCCCCCAAAGTACGACGTGCCAGCTTTCAACAAATGCTGGCAACAGCCGTCCGCGCGCATCCGGGTGCTGAGTTCTGGCTTGCCCGGAGTTCGGCACCCGGCTGCGGGCCATGGTTATCGCACACTTGCGAGCTACCCGCCGGCATACGACATTTTGATTCTTCTTATGCGCTCGGCGCATCACTACCTCAGGTCGAACATGTCTATACGGTCGCCGCGCCAGAAGGCTTACATGCAATGCTGTGCGACACGCCCGTCCATGTCTTCGGCACGCCGTACTATGCGGGCTGGGGAATGACCCACGATCACTGCACGCAGCCGGAACGCCGCTCACGCGCATCACTCGCGGCACTATTCCATGTCGTGTTCGTTCGCTTCGCCCGGCACCTCGACCCGGCAACTCACGAGCTCGGCACACTCGATGCGCTGTTGGACTCCATCGCGCTTCAACGCGCGGTAACCACACGCTACGAAGACCTCCGACACGTTGTCGCGATTCGATTTCAATGGTGGAAGCGCCCGTTTGCAACGCCGTACCTGACTGCAGGCGGCGGCGATTTGCGTTGGGTCGGGAGCCCCAGCGAGCTATTGGCTGGCGAGCACGCAGCACTCTGGGGGGCTCGCACTGCTGAAGATCTGCCGGACGGAGTTCCGATGGTCCGTATCGAAGACGGCTTTCTCCATTCGACGGGCCTCGGATCGGACATGATTGCACCTCAGAGCCAGGTGATCGATCGGCGCGGCCTTTACTTTGACCCCGCCAGACCGAGCGATCTGACAGCACTGTTGAACGACGCGGATTTTCCGTCGTTCGAGTTGGCGCGCGCCGCCGCGCTACGTGCGGAAATCGTGAATCTTGGACTAACCAAGTACAACCTCGGGCGCCGCGCGCCGACCTGGCGCGCACCGGCAAACAAATGCATCATCCTCGTCCCGGGCCAAGTCGCAGACGACGCGTCGATTCGCCTCGGTACTCGAGGAATCACCACCTCTGAAGCACTGCTACACGAAGTACGTGCGCGTCGACCAGACGCTTTCATCGTGTATAAGCCGCATCCCGACGTCCTGTCAGGAAACCGCGTAGGTCTTGTTAACGCCACTCGCCTTGCGGACGAGGTCGACGTTGACTCAGATCTGATATCACTCATCGAAGTGGCTGACGAAGTCCATACGCTGTCATCACTGGCAGGTTTCGATGCGCTATTGCGAGAAAAATCCGTGTTCACTTACGGATTGCCGTTTTACGCCGGGTGGGGCCTGACGCATGATGCCCTTGAGCAACCATGGCGCAAACGCACCCTCTCGCTTGATATGCTGACCGCCGGTGCTCTTTTACGCTACCCGTTGTACTGGGATTGGACGCTTCGGCTCCACACCACACCCGAGGCAGTTGTCCGCCGCTTGGCGGAACCTGCCGGACGACCACTAGGCAAGATTCGAGGCAACCCTGTACGCCCGATGTTCAAAATCGTTCGCTGGACCCGCAATGCGTTTCGCCACGCAGTCTGGCAAATTGAAACAAAATTGGGGCCTAAACACAAAGAGTTTTAAATATTGAAAATTGTTAAACAAAAGCGCGACCAAAATAGCTAAAAATGGCGCGTCCAACGGAAACAACGAGCCACCGAGGGCTCCATAACTAAAGGCAACCATGACTATTTATCCGGTAATCCTGTGCGGCGGCAGCGGTACCCGCCTGTGGCCGATGTCGCGGGGCGGCTACCCGAAGCAGTACCTGAAATTGACAGGGGAAAACACGCTTGTACAGCAGACCGCGCTGCGCCTGCGCAACACCCCAAACGTTTCAGCCCCCATCGTCGTCACCAACAACGAACAACGCTTCCTCGTCGCGGAACAGCTCCGCCAGGTCGACATCACGCCGTCGTCGATCGTGCTCGAGCCGGTAGGCCGCAACACCGCGCCCGCGATCGCGATCGCCGCGCTGCTCGCCCTGCATGAATCTCCCGACGCACTGCTGCTGGTACTGCCATCCGACCACGTCATCCTCAACGAGCCGGCATTCATCGCCGCAGCCACTGAGGCAGCCGCCATCGCAGCAGACCAGCATCTCGTCACGTTCGGCATCACGCCGACGGAAGCGCACACCGGTTTCGGCTATATCCGTCGCGGCCCGGCCGTCGCGGACGGCAAGCAGGTCTACAAGGTCGACACGTTCGTCGAAAAGCCGGACGCGCCGACAGCCGAGCGTTTCCTCAGCGACGGCAACTACTACTGGAACAGCGGCATGTTCATGCTGAAGGCGTCCACGTACATGGAGGAACTCCATCGCCATGCACCGGAAATCGCCCGCCAGGCAGAACTCGCATTCGAATCGGCCAAGCGCGACAACGACTTCCTCCGTCTCGACGCCGAAGCGTTCGCAGCGTGCCCGAACGTCTCGATCGACTATGCAGTGATGGAAAAGACCGAGCGCGCCGCTGTTGTCGCGGCGGCCGACCTCGGCTGGAACGACATCGGATCGTGGAGCGCACTCGCGGACATCGCTGACAGCGACGAGCACGGCAACGCGCTAATCGGCGACATCTTCACCGACTCGGTGAAGAATTCGTATATCCGCGCGGAACACCGGATGGTCGCCGCGATCGGCCTCGACAACATTGTGATCGTGGAAACCGCCGATGCCGTGCTGGTCGCCCATCGTGACAAGACCCAGGACGTGAAGAAAATCGTCGAGTGGCTGAATGCGTCCGGCCGCCACGAATCGGTCACGCACCGCCGTGTCGTCCGCCCGTGGGGTTCGTACGAAGGCATCGACCAGGGCGACCGCTTCCAGGTCAAGCGCATCATCGTGAACCCGGGCGCACAGCTCAGCCTTCAGATGCACCACCACCGCGCCGAACACTGGATCGTCGTAAAGGGTACGGCGATGGTCACGAACGGCGACAAGGAGATCATGCTGACCGAGAACCAGTCGACCTACATCCCGCTCGGCGCGACCCATCGGCTGACGAACCCCGGCAAGATCCCGCTCGAACTGATCGAAGTCCAGTCGGGCGCATATCTCGGCGAGGACGACATCGTCCGCTTCGAAGACACCTACGGCCGCGCAGCGAAGTAAGCACGGCAACATCCGGGTCGTGCGCCGCAACCAGCGTCGATCCGGTGCACCCGACGGGCAGCACGCACACGCGTCCTGCCCGTCTTTCATTTCGTCAAGCAACGTCAGACAGGTTGCCCGCCGCTCCCCGCTCAGGTTATAAAAGCGCCACCCATTCCGGTGCATGCGCCGCCCTTTTTCACCCCTGACTTCGGAGAACGCATGATCGATCTCGCCACCGCCCAGCAATTCCTGATGACCCGCGGCCTCGACTTCGGCCTCAACCTCCTCGCCGCGATCGTCTTGTGGTTCGTCGGCCGCTGGGCGATCCGCATCGGTACCCGCCTGCTCGGCAAGGTCGTCCGCCGCAGCGGCAAGGTCGACCCGACGCTCACCGACTACCTGACCTCCGTCGTCGGCGTGTTGCTGACGATCCTGCTGATCCTCGCGATCCTGCAGATCTTCGGCGTGCAGACCACCTCGTTCGCCGCGCTGCTCGCCGGCCTCGGCCTCGCGATCGGCACGGCCTGGGGCGGCCTGCTCGCGCATTTCGCCGCCGGCGTGTTCATGCAGGTGCTGCGTCCGTTCAAGATCGGCGACGTGATCAGCGCGGGCGGCGTCACGGGCACCGTGAAGGAACTCGGCCTGTTCGGCACGACGATCATCACGCCCGACAACATCGTCACGATCGTCGGCAACAACAAGATCTTCTCGGACAACATCGCGAACTACAGCGCAACGTCGCACCGCCGCGTCGACCTGACCGCGAAGATCGCGAACAGCGTCGACGCCGTCGACGCGATCAACCGCCTGAAATCGTCGATCCAGCAGATCCCGAACGTGCTGACCAACCCGGCGCCGGACGTCGGCGTGCTGCAGTTCACGCCGGAAGGCCCGTTGCTGTTCGTGCGCCCGTCCACGGCACCCGAGCACTACTGGCAGGTGTACTGCGACACCAACCGCGTGATCCTCGAGACGTTCCGCGACGCGCAATACCCGACGCCCGAAACGCCGGTCGCGCATCGCAACGCGTAACGGCATCGGCGGACGAAAAAAAGCGTGGCACTCGCCACGCTTTTTTATTGCGCCAAAGAAACGGCAAACGCGCGCTCAGCGCCCGCCCGTCTTCTGCGCATTGTCCGACTGTTTCCCGCGCACCAGCTTCCACACGGCGCCGAGCGCGACCGGCACGATCGCCGCGCCGATCCCGACCAGCACGATCACGTTCAGGTACTGGCGGATGAACGGGATGTTGCCGAAGAAATAACCGAGCAGCACGAGCAGCAGCACCCACACCAGCGCACCGATCACGTTGAAGAGCTGAAAGCGCGCGGCGCTCATCGACGACGCGCCCGCAACGAACGGCGCGAACGTGCGCACGACCGGGATGAAACGCGCGAGCACGATCGTCTTGCCGCCGTGCTTGTCGTAGAACGAGTGGGTCTTCTGCAGCGCGGTGCGGTCGAGGAAGCGCTCGAGCACCGGGATGTGCGTATTGAACACCTTCGGGCCGACCCAGCGGCCGATCAGGTAGTTTACGGTGTTGCCGGAAATCGCCGCGACGAGCAGCAGCACGATCAACAGGCCGACGTTCATTTCGCCCGTCGCCGCGAACGCACCGCCGATGAACAGCAGCGAATCGCCGGGCAGGAACGGGAACACGACGAGCCCCGTCTCGCAGAACACGATCAGGAACAGCACGAGATAGACCCACGCGCCGTACTGCCGGATGAAATCGCCGAGGAAAGCGTCGATATGCAGGACAAGATTGACGAAATGAAGCAGCGTATCCAAATGCGATTCCTCGAAGGCGAGAGGGCCGGAGCGGCCGGAAGAGACCAGACATGGCAGAGGCGCCCGCCAGCCAGGGCGGCGCGCGCAGTGGAGCCATGATACCGAAACTACCTTAAGGCTCCGTGAAAAAACGTAACGGATCGCCGCCCCGGCACGCGGGCGCAGCCTCGCTATAATTCGGCCATGTCCGATATCACCGAAACGGCCGCGGGCGCCGCGCCCGCCCCCGCTCCGCGCCCGCTGCGCGCGATCCAGCCCCTGCCCGACCAGCTGATCAGCCAGATCGCCGCCGGCGAGGTCGTCGAACGCCCGGCGTCGGTCGTCAAGGAGCTGCTCGAGAACGCGATGGACGCCGGCGCGACGTCGCTGCGCATCGTGCTGGAAGAAGGCGGCGTGAAGCGCATCTCGATCACCGACGACGGCTGCGGGATCCCGCCCGACGAGCTGGCGCTCGCGCTGATGCGCCACGCGACCAGCAAGATCCGCTCGCTCGAGGAGCTCGAAGCCGTCGCGACGCTGGGTTTTCGCGGCGAAGCGCTCGCGTCGATCGCGTCGGTGGCCGAGATGTCGATCACGAGCCGGACGGCCGATGCCGCGCACGCGATGAAGATCGACGCGCAGACGGGCGTGCTGTCGCCTGCCGCCGGCTCGACCGGCACGACGATCGAGGTGCGCGAGCTGTACTTCAACACGCCGGCGCGGCGCAAGTTCCTGAAGAGCGAGCAGACCGAATTCGGCCACTGCCTGGAAATGATCCGCCGCGCGGCGCTCGCGCGGCCGGACGTCGCGATCTCGGTGCTGCACAACGGCAAGGCCGTCGAGCACTGGAATGCGACCGAGCCCGCGCAGCGCGTCGCGAAGATCCTCGGCGACGGTTTCGCGACCGCGCACCTGCCGCTCGACGAGCAGGCGGGCCCGCTCGCCGTCTACGGTTGCGCCGGGCTGCCGACCGCCAGCCGCGGGCGCGCCGACCAGCAGTATTTCTTCGTCAACGGCCGTTTCGTGCGCGACAAGCTGCTGACGCACGCGGTGCGCGCGGCCTACGAGGACGTGCTGCACGGCGACCGCTACCCGTCGTACGTGCTGTTCCTCGACCTGCCGCCCGAGGCCGTCGACGTAAACGTGCATCCGTCCAAGATCGAGGTGCGCTTCCGCGATTCGCGCTCGATCCACCAGTACGTGTTCCATGCGGTCCAGCGGGCGCTCGCGCGTCATGCGGGCGCGTCGCCGGAAACCACGGCGGGCGGCCATGCCGCGCATCTCGAGCCCGCGCCGCGCGGACCGTCTTCGTTCCTGGACACGCCGCTCGGGCAGAACCAGGGCCACGCGACGGGCGGCGGCGCCGGCAGCGGCGGCGGTGGCTTCTCGTCGCCGTCGTCCTCGTCGTCAGGCAACACCTGGATGCGCCAGGCGCGCATGACGCAGGGCACGCTGCCCGTCGCGCAGCCGCTGGCGCTCTACGACGCGCTGTTCGGCCGCAAGGACACCGGCGCCGGCACGCCGGACGGCACGACGACCCTCGCACGCGATTCGGCCGGCGCACCCGTCGCGCCCTTGCCGGGCTTCGCCGCCTCGCCGATCGCCGCCACCCCGCACGACGAGCAGCCGCTCGGCTTCGCGCTCGGCCAGATCCACGGCATCTACGTGCTCGCGCAGAACGCATACGGCCTCGTGATCGTCGACATGCACGCGGCGCACGAGCGGATCCTGTACGAACAGTTCAAGAACGCGCTCGCCGACCGCACGGTCGCCGTGCAGTCGCTGCTGCTGCCGATCTCGATGACGGCCACGCCGGTCGAGATCGGCACGGTCGAGGAAGAACGCGACACGCTCGAATCGCTCGGCTTCGACCTGGCGGTGCTGTCGCCGACGACGCTCGCGATCCGCGCGGTGCCGGCGCTGCTGAAGGACGCCGACCTGCAGTCGCTCGCCCGCGCGGTGCTCGCCGACCTGCACGCGTTCGGCGGCTCGCGCGTGCTCACCGAGCGGCAGCACGAGCTGCTCGGCACGCTCGCATGCCATCACGCGGTGCGCGCGAACCGGCGGCTGACGCTCGACGAGATGAACGCGCTGCTGCGCCAGATGGAGGCGACCGAGCGCGCGGACCAGTGCAATCACGGCCGGCCGACCTGGTATCAGCTCACGCTGAACGATCTCGACCGTCTCTTCATGCGCGGCCAATGAGCGCTTCGCTGCACCCCGCTCCAACGACGATCGCCTGCCTGCTCGGCCCTACCGCCTCGGGCAAGACGGCCGCGGCGCTGGCGCTCGCCGCGCGTCGCCCGATCGAGATCGTCAGCGTCGATTCGGCGCTCGTCTACCGCGACATGGACATCGGCACCGCGAAACCGTCGCGCGAAGAACGCGCGAGCGTGCCGCACCACCTGATCGACATCATCGACCCGGCCGACGCGTATTCGGCCGCGGAATTCCGCGCGGACACGCTGCGCCTGATCGGCGAGATCGTCGCGCGCGGCCGCACGCCGCTGCTCGCGGGCGGCACGATGCTGTACTACAAGGCGCTGACGCAGGGGCTCAACGACCTGCCCGGCGCCGATCCGGACGTGCGCGCCCGGCTCGACGCCGACGCCGCGCGCGACGGCTGGCCCGCGCTGCATGCGCGGCTTGCGCAGGTCGATCCCGACACGGCCGCGCGGCTCGCGCCGAACGATTCGCAGCGGATCCAGCGTGCGCTCGAAATCTTCATGCTGAGCGGGCAGCCGATGTCGGCGCTGCTCGCCGCGCCGCGCCGCACGGACGATGCGGCGGCCGCGTACCGCTTCGTACCGGTCGCGCTCGAACCGTCGGATCGCGCGGTGCTGCACGCACGGATCGCGCGGCGCTTCGACGCGATGCTCGAGGCGGGCTTCATCGACGAAGTCGAACGGTTGCGCCGCCGCGACGATCTCCATCCCGACCTGCCGTCGATGCGCTGCGTCGGCTACCGGCAGGCGTGGGAATTCCTCGACGGCGATACCGACTACCGGACGATGCGCGACAAGGGCATTTTCGCGACGCGCCAGCTCTGCAAGCGCCAGATCACGTGGCTGCGCGCGATGCCGGAGCGGATCGTCGTCGACTGCATCGCGCCGGATTCGACGGCCCGCGCGCTCGACGCGCTCGAACGCGTCCTCGACGGCAGCACGCCGGGGAGCTGAACGCGTCAGCCGTCCCGGCGCGCCGCGAGCCGCGCACGGGCGCCGTCGACGATCCACGCGATGCCGCGCTCGAACGCCTCGTCGCCGCTGCGTTGGCGCAGCGCGGCCCATCCCTTCGCGAGCAGCGGATACTCGGCCGCATCCGGCAGCGGCGCCTCGGCGTCGCCGTCCGGTTGCGCCTGCTCCTCCAGCACCCATCCGACCACGAAGCGGCCCAGCGCAACCATCACGTCGACCGCCTCCTCTGGCGCGAAACCCGCTTCGCCGAGCAGCGCGACCTTGCGTTCGATCGAGCTGAAATGCAGCGCCCGCGGCCGCGTCCCGGCATGCAGGCGCGCGCCGTCGCGATAGGCCAGCAGCGCGTGGCGAAAACTGCGCGCGTTGTCGAGAAGCCACGCATCCCACGCGTCGCCCGGCCGCGGCAGCGACGCGTCGTGGCGCTCGAGCATGATCGCCTCCGCCATCGCGTCGAGCAGTTCGGCCTTGTTCCTGAAATGCCAGTACAGCGTCGGCGACTGCACGCCGAGCCGCTCGGCAAGGCGCCGCGTCGACAGTCCATCGATCCCCACTTCGTCCAGCAAGTCGAGCGCCGCGCGCAATACCGTGTCGCGCGTCAGTCGCGCCCCTGTGTCCTTCATCTCTATCACCGATAGGGAAACTATGGAATAATCACCACTCTATCACCGATAGAGTGACCTTCTTGAATCCGTCCCTGATTGCCATCCTGGCCACGGTCCTGCTCGACGCGATCGGCGTCGGGATCGTGATGCCGATCCTGCCCGGGCTGCTGCGCGCGCTCGCCGGCGCGGGCGGCATCGACACCCACTACGGGATCCTGCTCGCGCTGTACGCGTTCGCGCAGTTCCTATGCGCGCCGCTGCTCGGCGTGCTGAGCGACCGTTTCGGCCGCCGTCCGGTGCTGCTCGCATCGCTCGCGGGCGCCGCGCTCGACTATCTGCTGATGGCGCTCGCGCCGACGCTCGCCTGGCTTTACGTCGGGCGGTTGATCGCGGGCATCACCGGCGCGAACGTCGCGGTCGCGACCGCCTACGTGACCGACGTGACGGCCGAACCCGACCGCGCCCGGCGCTTCGGCCAGCTCGGCGCGATGATGGGCATCGGCTTCATCGCGGGCCCGTTGATCGGCGGGCTGCTCGGGGCGCTGCATCTGCGCGCGCCGTTCGTCGCGGCCGCGCTGCTCAATGCGCTCAACCTCGCGCTGGTCTGGCGCGCGCTGCCGGAATCGCGGCCGCGTTCGGCCCGCGAAGGCCGGGCGGCCGGCGCGCTCAACCCGTTCGCGAGCCTGCGCCGGCTGAGCGGCGCGCCCGCGCTTGCGCCGCTGGTCGGCATCTACGTGATCGTGGCGCTCGTGTCGCAAGCGCCCGCGACGTTGTGGATCCTGTACGGCCAGGAACATTTCGGCTGGTCGACGCCGATCGCGGGGCTGTCGCTCGCCGGCTACGGCGCGTGCCACGCGCTTGCGCAGGCGTTCGCGATCGGGCCGCTGATCGCGCGGCTCGGCGAGCGCCGCGCGCTCGCGCTGGGCCTCGCGGGCGACGCGCTCGGGCTCGCGGTGATCGCGTTCGCGACCGCCGCCTGGGTGCCGTTCGCGTTGCTGCCGCTGTTCGCGGCCGGCGGCATGACACTGCCGGCGTTGCAGGCGATGCTCGCGCGGCAGGTCGACGATGCACGCCAGGGCGAACTGCAGGGTACGCTCGCGAGCGTGGCGAGCCTGATCGGCGTCGCGGGGCCGCTGGTCGTCACCGCAACCTATGCGGCGACGCGCGCAACGTGGCCGGGGCTGGTGTGGGCCGCCGCCGCGCTGCTCTACCTGCTGGTGCCGCCCTTGCTGGCCGGCGCGCGTCCGGCGAACGCGCCGCGGCCGTCCGCTTGAGCGTCGGCGGCGCCGCCGCGCTCAACGCACGCGCGTCACGAGATTCGCGTCGCGCACGAGCTGCCAGCGGCCGTCGGTCTTGCGGAAGATCGTCAGCGTAGGGCCCGAGCGGCGAATCGTGTCGCCGCCCGGCGGCGTCGCGTCAATCTCGATGAAATTGCGCATGTACGCCCAGTCGCCGATCACGCGCAGTTCGTCGATCCGGTAACGGCCGTCGATCGTCGGCGCGTGCTCGGCGCCCGCATTCGCGTCGCGCGACGCAGCCGCGAACGCCGCCTTGTCGAACGGCGGCTTGCCGGCCACCATGAAGATCGCGTCGTCGGCGATCAGGTCGAGCACGGTGGCCAGATCGCCGCGCCGGCTCGACACGAACCAGTTTTCCACGAGCGCGCGGATCGCATGTTCGTCTTCGGTCATCGTCGTCCCTCCTTCATCGGCGCGCGTCCGCATGCCGCGCGGCGCCCGAAAAAAAAGCCGCCCGGATCGACTCCGGGCGGCTTTCCTTGCGGCATCTGCTGCTGGCGGCGCGTCAGACCACGACCGTCTGCGCCTCGCCTTCGCGGGTCGCACGCACGGTGCCGATCTTCCACACCTGTTCGCCGGCGGCGGTCAGGTCGGCGATCGCCGCGTCGGCATCGGCCGCCGAGACGATCACGGCCATGCCGATGCCGCAGTTGAACACGCGGTGCATTTCCGCATCGGCGACACCGCCGTGCTCCTGCAGCCACTTGAACAGCGGCGGCAGCGGCCAGGCGTTCTGGTCGAGCTCGGCGGTGAGGCCTTCGCGCAGCACGCGCGGGATGTTCTCGACGAGGCCGCCGCCCGTGATGTGCGCCATGCCCTTCACCGGCAGCTTCTGCATCAGCGCGAGCAGCGGCTTCACGTAGATGCGCGTGGGGGCCATCAGCGCGTCGGCGAGCGAGCGGCCGTGGAAATCGGCCGACAGGTCGGGATTCGCGCGCTCGATGATCTTGCGCACGAGCGAGAAACCGTTCGAGTGGATGCCGCTCGACGCGAGGCCCAGCACCACGTCGCCTTCGGCGATCGTGCTGCCGTCGATGATCTTGCTCTTCTCGACCGCACCGACCGCGAAGCCGGCCAGGTCGTATTCGCCGTCCGGGTACATGCCCGGCATTTCGGCCGTTTCACCACCGATCAGCGCGCAGCCCGACAGTTCGCAGCCCTGCGCGATGCCCTTGACGACCGTGGCGGCCGTGTCGACGTCGAGCTTGCCGCACGCGAAGTAGTCGAGGAAGAACAGCGGCTCGGCGCCCTGCACGAGGATGTCGTTCACGCTCATCGCGACCAGATCCTGGCCGACCGTGTCGTGTTTGTTCAGATGAAACGCCAGCTTGAGCTTGGTGCCCACGCCGTCGGTACCCGACACGAGCACGGGCTCCTGGTACTTCTTCGGCACTTCGAACAGCGCGCCGAACCCGCCGATGCCGCCGAGCACGCCGTCGCGCAGGGTTTTCTTCGCAAAAGGCTTGATCTTGTCGATGAGCGCGTCGCCTGCGTCGATGTCGACACCTGCGTCACGATAGGACAGACCCTGAGCGTCGGGAGCGGATTTCGGAGGATTCATGGGGGAATGCGAGAAGGTCGGTAAAATGCGATTTTACCCGAAGCCGGCCCGTTGGCCGGAATTCCCAGCACCGAATCGTCAGGGATTGCATCTTGGTCAACACGTCCCCGTTTTCATCGCCGAGCCGTCCGCGCCGAAACCCGCGCGGCGCCGTGCGTGCGGCCGCGCGTGAAGCCCACGGATCCGCAAGCCCCCGGGCGCGCCCGGCGTACGGCGCGCGTATTTTCAACCGACCTGCATTGTGACTGTTGTGTCCCGTCAACTGACGCTCGATCTCGGCACGCCGCCGCCCGCCACGTTCGACAACTTCATCATGAACGAGGAGAACGACGAGCTCATCTCGCGCCTGCAGAAGCTCGACCTCGCGCTCGCGGCGGGCCCCGTGCCGGACCGGTCGTTCTATATCTGGGGCGAGCCCGGCAGCGGCCGCACCCACCTGCTGCAGGCGCTCGTGAGCGACGCGTCGTACGGCTATGCGCGCTACCTGACGCCGCAGAGCCCGCTCGGCGCGTTCACGTTCGACCCGCGCATCGGCATCTACGCGATCGACGACTGCGACCGGATGAGCGACGCGCAGCAGGTCGCGCTGTTCAATCTGTTCAACGAAGTGCGCGCGCACCCGTCGAGCGCGTTCGTCGCGGCGGGCCCCGCGGCGCCGCTCGCGCTCGACGTGCGCGAGGATCTCCGCACGCGCCTCGGCTGGGGGCTCGTGTTCCACCTGTCGCCGCCGTCCGACGCCGGCAAGATCGCGGTGCTCAAGCTCGCCGCGAAAGAGCGCGGGATCGCGCTCACCGACGACATCGCCGCCTACCTGCTGACCCATTTCCGCCGCGACATGCCGAGCCTGATGGCGCTGCTCGACGCGCTCGACCGCTTCTCGCTCGAGCAAAAACGCGCGGTCACGCTGCCGCTGCTGCGCCGGATGCTCGCGCGTCCCGGCGACGACATCACACCACCGGGCACGGGCCCGAACCGCTTCGAGTAAAATGCGCTTCCATGACTAATCTGGCACTCTTTGACCTCGATCACACGCTGATCCCCACCGATAGCGACCACGAATGGGGCCGCTTCATGGTGAAGCTCGGCATCGTCGACGCGGAAAGCTTCTCGCGGCAGAACGATCAGTTCTTCGCCGACTACAAGGCCGGCAAGCTCGACATCCACGCGTACCTCACGGCGATGCTCACGCCGCTCGCGAAGTATTCGCGCGCGCAGCTTGCGCAATGGCACGAGCAGTACATGCACGAGGTGATCCGGCCCGCGATGACGCCCGCCGCGCTCGAACTGGTGCGCAAGCACCTCGACGCGGGCGACCTGTGCTGCGTGGTGACCGCGACCAACGAGTTCATCACGCGCCCGATCGCGACCGCGTTCGGCGTCGATACGCTGATCGCGTGCGAGGTCGAGACGACCGACGGGCATCCCGACTCGCCTTACACGGGCCGGCCGACCGGCACGCCGAGCTACCGCGAAGGCAAGATCGTGCGGACCGAAGCATGGCTCGCATCGCTCGGCAAGCACTGGGACGACTTCGCGCACAGCTATTTCTACAGCGACTCGCACAACGACATCCCGCTGCTCGAGAAAGTCACCGACCCGATCGCGACCAACCCTGACGACACGCTGCGTGCGCATGCAAGCACCCGCGGCTGGCGTATCCTCGATCTTTTCTAAACGTCGTGATCAAAAAATTCATCCGCAAGCTGCTCGGTCAGGACGAAACCGGGCAAACGTCTCCCGCAGCGGCCCCGGCCGACGAAGCGGCCCCTGCTGCCCCGCGCGCGCCGAAGGGCGCCCGCGGCGCCGGCACGAAAAAGCCGCGCAGCAACCATGAGCCGACCGTCGTGCCGGCCAGCGTGCACGGCATCAATCCAGCGCTGATCTCGAGGAACGCCGTGCGCGTGACCGACACGCTGCAGCAGGCGGGCTTTCGTGCGTTCATCGTCGGCGGCGCGGTACGCGACCTGCTGCTCGGCATCGCGCCGAAGGACTTCGACGTCGCGACCGACGCGACGCCGACCGAAGTCCAGCGCCTGTTCCGCCGTGCGCGCCTGATCGGCCGCCGCTTCCAGATCGTCCACGTGCAGTTCGGCCAGGAACTGATCGAGGTGTCGACGTTCCGCGCGCTGGTCGACGCGCCGCCCGAGGCCGCCACCGCCGAGCCGCCGAAGCGCCTGAAGCGCGACGAACTCGATCGCCGCACGCATGCGGTCGACGCCAGCGGCCGCGTGCTGCGCGACAACGTGTGGGGCGAGCAGCACGAAGACGCCGCGCGCCGCGACTTCACGATCAACGCGATGTACTACGACCCGTCGACGCAGACGGTGCTCGACTACCACGACGGGATGGCCGACATGCGCGCCCGCCTGTTGCGGATGATCGGCGATCCGGCCACGCGCTTCCGCGAGGATCCGGTGCGGATGCTGCGCGTCGTACGCTTCGCGGCGAAGCTCGGCTTCGAGATCGAGCCGCATACGCGCGAGCCGATCCACGCGCTCGCCGACCTGATCAACAACGTGCCGGCCGCGCGCCTGTTCGACGAGATGCTGAAGCTGCTGCTGTCGGGCCACGCGCTCGCGTGCCTGACGCGGCTGCGCAAGGAAGGCCTGCACCACGGGCTGCTGCCGCTCCTCGACGTCGTGCTCGAACAGCCGCAGGGCGAGAAATTCATCACGCTCGCGCTGAACAACACCGACGCCCGCGTGCGCGCCGGCAAGCCGGTGTCGCCGGGCTTCCTGTTCGCGACGCTGCTGTGGCACGACATGCGCCAGCGCTTCGAGCAATACACGGCCGACGGCGAAATTCCGGTGCCGGCGCTCCATCGCGCGATGGACGACGTGCTCGACATGCAGACCGAGAAACTGGCGATCCACAAGCGCTATTCGGCCGACATGCGCGAAATCTGGGGCCTGCAGCTGCGCCTCGAGAAGCGCTCGGGCCGCAGCGCGATGCGGCTGCTGGAACACCAAAGGTTTAGAGCGGGGTATGATTTCCTCCTGTTACGCTGCGAATCCGGCGAGCTCGATGCGGAAGTCGGACAGTGGTGGACGGATTTCATCGAAGGCGACGCGGCCGCTCGCGAGGCCTTGCTCACGCAGGGCGGCTCGAAGGAAAAATCGCGCCGCAAGCGGCGCCGCCGCGGCGGTGTGCGAAACCGCAAGCCGGGCGAAGGTGCGGCCGAGCAGGTGCCGGATACCTCGGGCGGGTCCGACGACTGACGCGCTCGCCGGCGAACGACGTAGGAAGTGATGCCATGACGGTTGCATATATCGGACTGGGGGCGAATCTCGGCGATGCGCGCCAGACCCTGAAGGACGCGGTGGTGTGCCTCGCGCAGCAGCGCACCATCTCGATCCTCGGCAAATCGAGCCTGTATCGCACGGCGCCCTTCGAAGCGGGCGGCGACGACTACTACAACTGCGTCGTCAAGCTCGATACGACGCTGTCGGCGCGCGAACTGCTCGCGCTTTGCCAGAAGATCGAACATCACTTCGGGCGCGAGCGCCCGTATCGCAACGCGCCGCGCACGCTCGACCTCGACATCCTGCTGTTCGGCGCCGATTCGATCGACGAACCCGACCTGATCGTCCCGCACCCGCGCCTCACCGACCGTGCGTTCGCGCTCGTGCCGCTCGTCGAGATCGAACCGGCGCTCGACATTCCCGCGCGCGGCCGTGCCGACGCCTTCCTCGCCGCCGTGGCAGACCAGCGCGTCGAGAAGGTGCAAACCTGCCAGTGCCCGATGCAGAAGGCGCTCGCTGCCGGCGAAGACGCCGACAAGACCCGCTGCCGATGAACTCCACTCCGCTGACCGTCACCGCACCCGACCTGCGCGCCCCGCACCGTTATCTCGTGATCGAAGGCCCGATCGGCGTCGGCAAGACGACGCTCGCGCGCCTGCTCGCCGAGCGCTGGTCGATGCAGACGCTGCTCGAACGCCCGCAGGACAACCCGTTTCTCGAACGTTTTTACCGTGACACCGCGCGCTACGCGCTGCCCGTGCAGCTGTCGTTCGCGCTGCAGCGCGCGCAGCAGGCGCGTGAGCTGATCGGCGCGCTCGACACGGGCCGCCCCGTCATCGCCGATTTCATGCCGCAGAAGAACGACATCTTCGCGCGGCTGAACCTGCCGGAAGACGAATGGCAGCTGTATCGTGCGGTCGCGACGCACGTCGACGTGCCGCAGGCGCCGTCGCCCGACCTCGTCGTCTATCTGCAGGCAAGCCCCGAAGTGCTGTTCTCGCGCATCCAGAAGCGCGGGCTGCCGATGGAGCTGCAGATCAGCGATGCGTACCTGCGCTCGCTCGTCGACGCGTACAACGAATTCTTCTACCACTACGACCGCACGCCGGTGCTGACGGTCGCCGCGGAACACCTGAACCCGCTGGATTCCCCCGAAGATCTCGCCCTGCTGATCGAGCGCATCGAGACGATGCGCGGCCGCAAGGAGTTCTTCGTCAAGGGCGAGACGACGCGCTGACGCGTCCCGCCTGTCGTTCCTCACTTATCGACCCGGATTTCCCATGACCTATCTCCAGGAATCGAGCCGGCCTGCCGTGACGGTGCCCAAGCTGCAGGCAATGCGCGACGCCGACGAGAAGATCGCGATGCTCACCTGCTACGACGCGAGCTTTTCCGCGCTGCTCGATCGCGCCGGCACCGACGTGCTGCTGATCGGCGATTCGCTCGGCAACGTGCTGCAGGGTCATACGACCACGCTGCCCGTGTCGCTCGACGACATCGCGTACCACACGGCCTGCGTTGCTCGCGCGCAACCGCGCGCGCTCGTCGTCGCCGATCTGCCGTTCGGCACGTACGGCACGCCGGCCGAGGCGTTCGCGAACTCGGTCAAGCTGATGCGCGCCGGCGCGCAGATGGTCAAGCTCGAAGGCGGCGAATGGCTCGCCGATACGATCCGCTTCCTCGTCGAGCGCTCGGTGCCGGTGTGCGCGCACGTCGGCCTCACGCCGCAATCGGTGCATGCGTTCGGCGGCTTCAAGGTGCAGGGCAAGACCGAAGCCGGCGCCGCGCAACTGCTGCGCGATGCGCGCGCGGTCGAGGACGCGGGCGCGCAGCTCGTCGTGCTCGAAGCCGTGCCGACGCTCGTCGCCTCCGAAGTCACGCACATGCTGAAGATTCCGACGATCGGCATCGGCGCGGGCGTCGACTGCTCGGGGCAGGTGCTCGTGCTGCACGACATGCTCGGTGTGTTCCCCGGCAAGCGGCCGCGTTTCGTGAAGGATTTCATGCAGGGCCAGCCGAGCATTCAGGCGGCCGTCGAAGCCTATGTGAGCGCGGTGAAGGATCGGTCGTTCCCCGGCCCCGAGCACTCGTTCTGACGCGTCACCGGCCGGATGTGAAAAAGCGCGGCGCCCTTTACGGGGCGCCGCGCTTTTCGTTGGTGCGCTGAAAGTCCGGTGGCCGGCGCGAGCGCGAGGCCCGCTCCGTCACATCGTCACGTCAACACCGCGTCGAGCGCACCGCGCAATGCATTGGTCAGCAGCAACCCTTGTGCGCGCGCAAGATCGTCGCGGGTCACGACGCGCTCCACCGCGCCGAACGCCCGGTCGTCGAGCAGCACGCCGCGCATCACGCCCGGCAGCACGCCGCACGCCAGCGGCGGCGTCACCCACTGGCCGTCGAGCTTCACGAACAGGTTCGAGCGCCCGCCTTCCGTCACCTCGCCGCGTTCGTTGA
This sequence comes from Burkholderia sp. L-4, assembly GCF_056856535.1. Taxonomy (NCBI): domain Bacteria; kingdom Pseudomonadati; phylum Pseudomonadota; class Betaproteobacteria; order Burkholderiales; family Burkholderiaceae; genus Burkholderia; species Burkholderia sp. L-4. Next base: position 800,992 of record NZ_JBXEOX010000001.1, on the reverse strand, counting down.
CGAACAGCATGTCGAAACCGCCGAGCGACTCGGCCGCCTGCCACGCGCGGTCGTATTCGGCACGGCGCGTGGTCTTGTGCAGCAGCAGCGCGTCGCTCGCGCGGGTCGGCGCGAAACCGTGCGCGGACGCCAGCAGTACGCCGACCGGCCCCGCCGGCAGCGGCTTCAGCGGCGCCGCGACGATCTCGATCGTGCCGTCCTTCGCCAGCGCGAGCTTCATCCGGTACGCGCCGTCGCCGTCGAGCGCCGCGCAGCGCGCGTCGATCTCGCGACGCAACGCGTCGGCGTCGAAGCGGAAGCCGAACGCATCCGCGCTGCGCTGCAGCCGCGCGAGGTGTCGATCGAGATGCCGGATGCCGTCCGCACGCGTGGCCGCGGTCGTTTCGAACAACTGGAAACCGGGATCGGCATCCGTCAGGAATCGCGCTTTCAATTCGCACTCCGCATATTCGTCAGCCGCGACGCTGTCGAGCACGATGCCCGCGCCGACCCCCATCGTGCCATGATGCCGCGTTGCCGCACCGGATGGGTCGACACCGGTCTCGGCTCCGTCGAGCGTCAGCGTCCGGATCGCGACCGACAGGCAGAAATCGCCGCAGCCGGCCGCGCGGTCACCCGGCGCGTCGAGCCAACCGATCGCGCCCGTATAAAGCCCGCGCGGCGTCGACTCGATCGCATCGATCAACTGCATCGTCTTGTACTTCGGCGCGCCCGTGATCGACCCGCACGGAAACAGCGCGCGCAGCATCTGCGCGAACGTCGTGCCGTCGCGCCAGCCGGCCTCGACCGTCGACGTCATCTGCCACACCGACGCATACGGTTCGACGGAGAACAGCGCCGGCACCTTGACGGTGCCGGTGCGCGCGATCCGCGACACGTCGTTGCGCAGCAGGTCGACGATCATCACGTTTTCCGCACGGTTCTTCGGATCGCTCGCGAGGAACGCGGCGGCCGCCGCATCGTCGCGCGGATCGGCCGAACGCGGCGCGGTGCCCTTCATCGGCCGCGCGCGCAGCACGTCGCCGTGCTTCTCGACGAACAGCTCGGGCGAGCACGACACGACCCACGCGCCGCCGGGCAGCGCGATCAGCGCGCCGTACCGCACGGGCTGGCGCGCGCGCAGCCGCCGGTACAGTGCGAGCGGCGTGCCGAACACGTCGAAATCGAGCCGGTACGTGTAGTTGACCTGGTAGGAGTCGCCCGCGCGCAGCGCGTCGTGCACCGCGGCGATCGCTGCATCGAACGCGTCGCGCGACACGCTCTTCGCGACATGCGCAACGCCCGCGATCGACGGCGCGCCGCCGCCGTCCTGCCGCGCGAGCCATGCGTCGACCTCGTCGCGCGACAGGCGCTCGCAGCGCGCATACAGCAAAAAGCGCAGCGGGGCCTGGCCCGGCTGCGCCCGTTGCAGGTTGCGTCCGAATTCATAATCGCCGACGACGACCGCGTGCAGCCCGTCGCGCAGGTCCTGCGCGACCGCCGCATCGATGTCGTCGAGCCGCGCCGGATCCGTGCACACGCGTTCGCGCACGAATCCCGAATACAAACGACTCGACCGCGCGGACGCGGTCGAGTCGCAATCGTCCAAGAGCGCGAACGACGCGCTCTCGTTGCCTTCAGTCATGCCGTTACTCGAAGAAGCTCTTCACACGGTCGAACCAGCTCTTGCTCTGCGGGCTGTGACGCGCGCCGCCCTCGGCCAGCGACTTCTCGAACTGCTTGAGCAGATCGCGCTGGGTGTCGGTCAGCTTCACGGGCGTCTCGACCTGCACGTGCACGTACAGATCGCCCGCGATGCTCGAACGCAGCCCCTTGATGCCCTTGCCGCGCAAGCGGAACGTCTTGCCCGACTGCGTGCCTTCCGGCACCGGGAACGACGCACGGCCGGCCAGCGTCGGCACCTCGATCTCGCCGCCGAGCGCGGCGGTCGTGAACGGGATCGGCATCTGGCAATGGAGATCGTCGCCGTCGCGCTCGAACACCGCGTGCGGCTTGATGTGGATCTCGACGTACAGGTCGCCCGGCGGCCCGCCGTTGATGCCCGGCTCGCCGTTGCCGGCCGAGCGAATCCGCATCCCGTCGTCGATCCCGGCCGGGATCTTCACTTCGAGCGTCTTGGTTTCCTTCACCTTGCCCGACCCGTGGCAGTGCACGCACGGCTCGGGGATGTAGGTGCCCGTGCCATGGCACTTCGGGCAGGTCTGCTGGATGCTGAAGAAGCCCTGCGACATGCGCACCGTGCCCTGGCCATGACAGGTCGGGCAGGTTTCCGGCTTCGTGCCGGGCTTCGCGCCCGACCCGTGGCACACCTCGCACGACACCCAGCTCGGCACGCGGATCTGCGTGTCGTAGCCGTGCGCGGCCTGCTCGAGCGTGATTTCCATGCTGTAGCGCAGGTCGGCGCCGCGGTATACCTGCGGGCCGCCGCGGCCGCCGCGTGCGGCGCCGCCCGCGGCCTGGCCGAAGATGTCGCCGAAGATGTCGCCGAATGCATCCGCGAAGCCGCCGAAGCCCTGTGCGCCCGCACCGCCCATGTTCGGATCGACGCCCGCGTGGCCGTACTGGTCGTACGCGGCCCGCTTCTGGCCATCCGACAGCATTTCATAGGCTTCCTTCACCTCCTTGAAATGCTCTTCCGCATCCTTGCTGTCCGGATTGCGGTCAGGGTGATACTTCATCGCAAGCTTGCGATATGCCTTCTTGATTTCGTCGTCGCTCGCATTCTTCGCGACGCCCAGAACCTCGTAGTAATCCCGTTTCGCCATATCGATTCACTGTGCCGCCACGCATCGCGCACACGGCGGCTCCTTTCGCCTGCAGTAAAGTCTCTCGACTCGTCTGGCGCTGCGCCGTCCGCGGACGGCTCGCGCAGCACCCGCCAAAAAACAAATGTGCCCGGAGGGCCGCGAGGCCCGCCAGGCGTGGAGTCGATCCGGCCATCCGGAAGGAAAGACAGACCGCTTTTCAGCCGCTGGTCAGTCGCGCCGCGCGCGGTTTCGCGCGCGGCGTGCGGTGCCATTGCAACCCGGCTTAGTCCTTCTTCACTTCCTTGAACTCGGCGTCGACGACATCGTCGGCGGCCTGCTGGGCGCCGCCCGCGTGGGCCGCGCCTTCCGCCGCACCGGCCGCGCCAGCCGCACCTGCCTGCTGGGCCTGCATGTCGGCGTACATCTTCTCGCCGAGCTTCTGCGACACCTTGCCAAGCTCCTCGACCTTCGCGTCGATCGCCGCCTTGTCGGCCGACGTGTCCTTCAGCACTTCCTCGAGGGACTTCAGCGACGCTTCGATCGCTTCCTTCTCGCCCGCGTCCAGCTTGTCGCCGTACTCGGTCAGCGCCTTCTTGGTGCTGTGGACCAGCGCGTCGCCCTGGTTGCGCGAATCAGCCAGCTCGCGCAGCTTGTGGTCTTCCGCCGCGTTCGCTTCCGCGTCCTTGATCATCTGGTCGATTTCGGCTTCGGACAGGCCCGAGTTCGCCTTGATCGTGATCTTGTTTTCCTTGCCGGTCGCCTTGTCCTTCGCGCCGACGTGCAGGATGCCGTTCGCGTCGATGTCGAAGGTCACTTCGATCTGCGGCACGCCGCGCGGTGCGGGCGGAATGCCTTCGAGGTTGAACTCGCCGAGCAGCTTGTTGCCCGCTGCCATTTCGCGTTCGCCCTGGAACACCTTGATCGTCACGGCGCCCTGGTTGTCGTCGGCCGTCGAGTACACCTGTGCGTGCTTCGTCGGGATCGTCGTGTTCTTGCTGATCATCTTCGTCATCACGCCGCCGAGCGTCTCGATACCGAGCGACAGCGGGGTCACGTCGAGCAGCAGCACGTCCTTGCGGTCGCCCGACAGGACCTGGCCCTGGATCGCCGCGCCGACTGCGACGGCTTCGTCCGGGTTCACGTCACGGCGCGGATCCTTGCCGAAGAACTCCTTCACCTTCTCCATGACCTTCGGCATGCGCGTCTGGCCGCCGACCAGGATCACGTCGTCGATGTCCGACACCTTGACGCCTGCGTCCTTGATCGCGATGCGGCACGGTTCGATCGTGCGCTCGACGAGGTCTTCCACCAGCGCTTCCAGCTTCGCGCGGGTGATCTTCAGGTTCAAGTGCTTCGGGCCCGACGCGTCCGCCGTGATGTACGGCAGGTTGATTTCGGTCTGCTGGCTCGACGACAGCTCGATCTTCGCCTTTTCGGCGGCTTCCTTCAGGCGCTGCAGCGCGAGCACGTCCTTCGACAGGTCGACGCCCTGCTCCTTCTTGAACTCGCCGATGATGTAATCGATGATGCGCTGGTCGAAGTCTTCGCCGCCGAGGAACGTGTCGCCGTTGGTCGACAGCACTTCGAACTGCATTTCGCCGTCGACGTCCGCGATCTCGATGATCGACACGTCGAACGTGCCGCCGCCGAGGTCATACACGGCGATCTTGCGGTCGCCCTTCTCGGCCTTGTCGAGGCCGAACGCGAGCGCGGCCGCGGTCGGCTCGTTGATGATCCGCTTGACCTCGAGGCCCGCGATGCGGCCAGCGTCCTTGGTCGCCTGGCGCTGGCTGTCGTTGAAGTACGCCGGCACCGTGATCACGGCTTCCGTGACCGGCTCGCCGAGGTAGTCTTCGGCCGTCTTCTTCATCTTGCGCAGCACTTCCGCCGAAACCTGCGGCGGCGCGAGCTTTTCGCCGTGTGCTTCGACCCATGCATCGCCGTTGTCGGCCTTGATGATCGAGTACGGCATCAGGCCGATGTCCTTCTGGACTTCCTTCTCTTCGAAGCGGCGGCCGATCAGGCGCTTCACCGCGAACAGCGTGTTCTTCGGGTTGGTCACCGACTGACGCTTGGCCGGCGCGCCGACGAGGACTTCGTTGTCGTCCATGTACGCGATGATCGACGGCGTGGTGCGCGTGCCTTCCGAGTTCTCGATGACCTTGACCTGGTTGCCTTCCATGATGGCGACGCACGAGTTCGTGGTGCCGAGGTCAATACCGATGATCTTTCCCATTTTTCCTAATCTCCAGAAATGCCTGTTTGCTGCGCGAAAACCCGCGTTTTGGGGCGGTTTCGCGCGCCAGAATTCAACTCTGTTCCCGAAATGCGTCCGTCCGGTTCGTTTTCAAGACCCGACGAGCGATGCGGATATTAAATTTTTTCAATCGCCGCCGGTAGCCGGATCGTGCGGGCCATCGCCCGCCGCCGCGACCTTCGCGCGCGCCGCCGACACGGCCGCCTGGAACTGCGCGAGGCCATGCCAGCCCGTCGCGCGGCCCAGCCGCTTGCCGCGGTGGAAAAAGAACCACGTCGGCACGCCGTGCAGCCCGAAGCGGCGCCCCAGCTGATGGTGTTCGTACACGTTGCAATGGAACCACTTCAGATCCAGCGCGCGGATCGCGTCGGGCTGGGCGAGCATCGCCTTCTTCGCGATCTCGCAGTTGAAGCAGTCGACGCCCCAGAAGAACACCACCGCCAGCGCGTCGCCCGCGCCGTCGAGCGCCGCGTCGAACGAACCGGCGTCGAGCGCCTGCATGTCGAACGCGTCGAACGCGGCCGGATCGACGCCGGCGGGCACCATGGCGGCGGCCTTACTTCGGCTGGGCGACGGTGACGAGCGCCGGGCGCAGCACGCGGTCGGCGATCGTATAGCCCTTTTGCAGCACGGTGACGACGGTGTTCGGCTCCTGCTCGGCCGGCACCATCGAAATCGCCTGGTGCTGGTGCGGATCGAACTTCTCGCCGACCGGGTTGATGGCGACGACGCGGCCCTTCTCGAGCGCGCTCGTCAGCTGGCGCAGCGTCAGCTCGACGCCTTCCCGCACCTTCGCGATGTCGCCGGAGGTGTCGCTGACGGCCGCTTCCAGGCTGTCCAGCACGGGCAGCAGGTGTTCCGCGAAGCTCTCGATCGCGAACTTGTGCGCCTTCGACACGTCGTCCTGCGCGCGGCGGCGGACGTTCTCGGTCTCGGCCTTCGCCCGCAGGAAGCTTTCCTGCAGCTCGGCGACCTTGGCTTGAGCCTCCGCGAGCGCCGCGTCGGCGGCTTCGGCGGCGGGCGCGGCGCCTTGCGCCGCCTGCTTCTCGCTGCCGTTGTCTTCGGCCGATTGGGGTGCCGGGTTCTCTTGCGTGTTTTCCATGTCGCTGAAAGTCGATTAGAGGTTGAAGCCAAATCGGCAATCGCCGGATCGTATAACCGGCGGTACCGCACATTGCTGGTGCAGATAAGGGCGGAAACTGCGATTTCAAGAGGGTTATTCGCCGGCATTCTCCAATGCCGCGAAACAACCGCGCGTTTCGCCGGTGCATGCGCCGCATAGTCCGCCAGATCGGGCGAAACGGCCTGTAACAACGCTTACCGGGCAAGGACTAGCTCCGCACAGGCCGGCTGCACTACACTCCACTCAAGCGTCGGAAAAGCGTGTTTACCCTAGCTGACCGACGCCTTACACCACCTGGCGCCGTTTTCACCCTTGTGTTCGAGGGGAGTACCGTGAAACTGACCTTTGCGATATCGGTGGTCGCGCTGGTACTCATTGCCGGCACCACCACCATCTGCCTGTCGGGAGCCGTCACAGACCGCACGACCGAATACGGCAGCGCGCGGGCGACCTTCGACCAGATGTTCAGCTCCCACCAGAAAATCTGTCGATGATGCGCCGGTCGCGCTTCGTCGGCCGGCCGTGCAGTTCGGCCGCCGGCTCGCGATACGTGCGGCGCCGCTCCAGTTCGGCGAGCCGCGCGGCCCGCCCCGCTTCCGTTTCCTGGTAAAGCGTCTGCGCGACGCTCGCCGGCCCGCGCACGTCGCACACGCCCAGCACGGCAATGTGCCAGACGATGCCGTCGATCGCAATCTCGACCTCGTCGCCGACCCGCACGTCCTTCGCCGGCTTGACCGCCGCGCCGCCGATCTTCACGTGCCCCTTGTCGACCGCATCGGTCGCAAGCGAGCGCGTCTTGAAGAAGCGGGCCGCCCATAGCCATTTGTCGATGCGCAGCTTCGCGCCCGGATCCGTGGAAATCCTGTAATTCATGTCGGCCTCCGCCGGGCCGCCCCAGGGAGGCTCGCCGCCCCGTCGGGCGGCGGCGAACCAGGCGGGCGTGAGAGTCGTTTCATCTCAGTTCACCGTCTCGGGCTGCGCGGCCTTGACCGGCCAGCCCTGCAGATTCTCGGCAACGATCTCGCCGAGCGCGCCGATCCACGCGTGCGCGCCGTTCAGGCACGGAATGCGGTGGAACGTCTTGCCGCCGCCGGCGAGGAACTCGTCGCGCACTTCCATGCCGATCTCCTCGATCGTCTCCAGGCAATCGGCCGTGAAACCGGGACAGAACACGTCGGCCCGCCGCACGCCGGCCTCGCCGAACTCGCGCAGCGTCGGCGCCGTGTACGGCTGCAGCCATTCGGCCTTGCCGAAGCGCGACTGGAACGTGACGCGGCACTCGGTCGTCGACAGCCCGAGCGCGGCCATCAGCAACGCGCCCGTCTGCTGGCACTGGTCGTGATACGGGTCGCCGAGGTCGAGCGTGCGCTTCGGCACGCCGTGGAAACTCAGCACGAGCTTGTCGCCGGCCGCGAAGTCGGGCCGGCCGTGCTGTGCCCAGTACTGGCGCACCTGCTCGGCCAGCGCGTGGATATAGGCCGGATGGTCGGCGTAGTGCCGCACCGTGCGGACTTCCGGCTGGTTGCGCATGCGCGCGAGCGCGTCGAAGGCGGCATCGAATGCGGTGGCCGTGGTCGACGCCGAATATTGCGGATACATCGGCATCAGCAGCACGCGCTCGACGCCCGCGCGCTTGAACTGTGCAAGCGCGTGCGAAATGTTCGGGCTGCCGTAGCGCATCGCGTAGTCGACCATCACGTGATAACCGTTCGACGCGAGCAGGTGCCGCACGCTGTCGGTCTGGCGCTCCGTGTACACGCGCAGCGGCGAGCCTTCGGGCATCCAGACGGCCGCGTACTTCTTCGCGGAGGCGCGGCCGCGCAGCGGCAGGATCAGCGTGCGCAGCAGCACCTGCCAGACGGCCTGCGGAATCTCGACGACGCGCGGATCCGACAGGAATTCGGCCAGGTAGCGCCGCACGGCGCGCGGCGTGGGTGCGTCGGGCGTGCCGAGATTGATCAGCAGCACCCCGATGCGATGGGCAGCAGCGATGCTCGAAGGCGGCTCAAGATCGAAACGCATGGGCAAGAACGTGCTCGGGGCACGGGACCGGACGGCTCTCAATTATAGCGGGCCGCCCCTTGCCGTTCGGCCGACTGTCGGCGCGGGCGGCATGACGACATGATGACGGGGCGGGATCAGGCTGCCGATTGCAGGCTATTGCAGGCTATTGCTGGCTATTGCTGGCTCAGCGTGAGCGACAGCAGGCGCGCGGTGATGTCGACGATCGGTATCACGCGGTTGTACGCCATCCGGGTCGGGCCGATCACGCCGAGCGTGCCGACGATCTTCCCGTTCACCTCGTAAGGCGCGGTGACGACGCTCATTTCCTCGATCGGCACGAGCGTCGATTCGCCGCCGATGAAGATCTGCACGCCCTGGGCGTGGCTCGACACGTCGAGCAGTTGCAGGAGGCCCGTCTTTTGGTCGAACACGTCGAACAGCTTGCGCAGCCGCGCCATGTCGGACGACAGATCCGCCACTTCGAGCAGGTTGCGCTCGCCGGAAATCAGCACGGTGTCCTCGGTGTCGGGCACCTCGGTACTGGCCGTCACGGCCGCGTGCATCAGCGTGGTCATGTCGCCGCGCAGCTGGTCGATCTCGTCGCGCAGGCGGCGGCGCACCTCGTCGAACGACAGGCCGGCGAAATGCGCGTTGATGTAGTTGGACGCCTCGGTCAGCTGCGACGGCGAATAGTCGCGCGGCGTCGCGAGCATGCGGTTCTGCACGTCGCCCTCGGGCGTGACGATGATCAGCAGGATGCGCTTGTCGGACAGGCGCATGAACTCGATCTGCTTGAATACGTGGCTGCGGCGCGGCGTCAGCACGACACCCGCGAACTGCGACAGGTTCGACAGCACGCTCGCGGCGGCCGCGACCACCCGCTGCTGCGGCTCGCCGGCCTGCAGCGTGTGCTGCACCTGCCGCGCGACGGCCTCGGCGTCGATCGGCGCCTCGACCGTCAGCATCGTGTCGACGAAGAGCCGATAGCCGCGCGGCGTCGGCACGCGGCCGGCCGACGTGTGCGGGCTCGACACGAGGCCGAGCTCCTCCAGGTCGGACATCACGTTGCGGATCGTCGCCGGGCTCAGCTCGAGCCCGGAGTAACGGGACAACGTGCGCGATCCGACTGGCTGACCGTCGGCGATATACCGTTCGATCAGGGTTTTCAGGAGGGTTCGTGCGCGAGGATCTAGCATGGTGGAAAATTTTAGCGCAACCGCGCGACCGCGGCGAGTGGCGTCGGCCACCGTTGCGCGGGCCGGCCCGATCCGGCCCCGTCGGCGCACAGCCGGTTCTTTTCGTCAACGAGCTATGGTGTAATGCCGGCATGAAAACCGGTAATCAGTTCAATACTGTCGCGCTCGTCGGCCGGAGCAACACGCCCGGCATCGCCGAACCGCTCGCCACGCTGGCCGCCAGCATCGCGAAGCTCGGCTTCGAGGTCGTGTTCGAAGGTGACACCGCGCGCGAGATCGGCATCACCGGCTACCCGGCGCTCACCCCGGCCGAAATCGGGGCGCGTGCGGACGTGGCGGTCGTGCTCGGCGGCGACGGCACGATGCTCGGCATCGGCCGCCAGCTGGCGCCGTACCGGACACCGCTGATCGGGATCAACCACGGGCGGCTCGGCTTCATCACGGACATCGCGGCCGCCGACATGCACGCGCTCGTCCCGGTGCTGCTGTCCGGCAAGTTCGAGCGCGAGGAGCGCGCGCTGCTCGAGGCGCGGATCATGCGCGACGGCGAACCGATCTACCACGCGATCGCGTTCAACGACGTCGTCGTGAACCGCAGCGGCTTCTCCGGGATGGTCGAGCTGCGCGCGTCGGTCGACGGCCGGTACATGTACAACCAGCGTTCCGACGGCCTGATCGTCGCGACGCCGACCGGCTCGACCGCCTACGCGCTGTCGTCGGCCGGCCCGATTCTGCATCCGCAGCTGGCCGGCGTCGTGCTCGTGCCGATCGCGCCGCACGCGCTGTCGAACCGGCCGATCGTGCTGCCCGACGACTCGAAAATCGCGATCCAGATCGTCGGCGGGCGCGACGTCAACGTGAACTTCGACATGCAGTCGTTCACGTCGCTCGAGCTAAACGACACGATCGAGGTGCGCCGCTCGAAGCACACGGTGCCGTTCCTGCACCCGATCGGCTACAGCTACTACGCGACGCTGCGCAAGAAGCTGCACTGGAACGAACACGCCTCGAACGAAGACGACAAGGCGTCCTGACGCCGCTCCGCCCGACACCATGCTCCGTCACCTCTCGATCCGCGACTTCGTCATCGTCGCCGCGCTCGATCTCGAATTCGACAGCGGCTTTTCCGTCTTTTCCGGCGAGACCGGCGCCGGGAAATCGATCCTGATCGACGCCCTTGCCCTCGCGCTCGGCGAACGCGCCGACGCGAGCGTCGTGCGCACCGGCTGCGGCCGCGCCGACATCACGGCCGAATTCACGCCGCACGACCGCGTCGCGCGCTGGCTCGACGAACACGCGTTCGACACCGAGGACACCGTGATGCTGCGCCGCGTGATCGACGCGAACGGCCGGTCGCGCGCGTTCATCAACGGCACCAGCGCGACGCTCGCGCAGCTGCGCGAACTCGGCGAAATGCTCGTCGACATCCACGGCCAGCATGCGCACCAGCTGCTGATGCGGCCCGACGCGCAGCGCGAGCTGTTCGACACGCACGCGGGGCTCGTCGCCGATGCGGCGAACGTCGCGCGCGCATGGCGCGTGTGGCGGGACGCGACACAGGCGATCGACGCCGCGAAGGCGCACGAGCGCGAACTGCAGCTCGAACGCGAAAAGCTCGCGTGGCAGCTCGCCGAACTCGACAAGCTCGCGCCGCAGCCCGGCGAGTGGGACGAAGTCAGCAACGAGCACAAGCGGCTGTCGCATTCGGCGAACCTGATCGAGGGTGTGCGCGGCGCGCTCAACGCGCTGTCCGAATCCGACGACGCGATGCTCGCGCAGCTCGGCGCGATCGTGTCGAAACTGCGCAGCCTGGCCGACTACGACACCGCGCTCGGCGACGCGCTCGCGTCGCTCGAACCGGCCGAGATCCAGCTGCAGGAAGCCGTCTATTCGCTGTCGCACTACGCGCAGCGCGTCGATCTCGATCCCGAGCGGCTCGCGCAGGTCGAGACGCGTCTCGATGCGCTGCACTCGACCGCCCGCAAGTTCCGGCTGCCGCCCGACACGCTGCACGAGGAACATGCGGCGCGCCGCGCGCAGCTCGCCGCGCTCGACGCGGCAGCCGATCTCGGCGCGCTCGTGGCCGCCCAGGCGAAGGCGCGCGAAGCCTATCTCGCCGACGCGCGACACCTGTCCAAGGCGCGCGCGCAGGCCGCGAAGGCGCTCGGCACGGCCGTCACGGCCGGCATGCAGGAGTTGTCGATGGCGGGCGGCAGCTTCGAAGTCGCGCTCGTGCCGCTCGCCGACGGCGGCCCGCACGGGCTCGAACAGGTCGAATTCCGCGTCGCCGGGCACCCCGGCGTGCCGCTGCGGCCGCTCGCGAAGGTCGCGTCGGGCGGCGAGCTCGCGCGCATCAGCCTCGCGCTCGCGGTCATCGCCAGCGCGGCGAGCCCGACGCCGACGCTGATCTTCGACGAAGTCGACACGGGGATCGGCGGCGGCGTCGCCGAAGTGGTCGGCCGTCTGCTGCACCAGCTCGGGCGCGACCGCCAGGTGCTGTGCGTGACGCACCTGCCGCAGGTCGCCGCGCGCGGCGACCATCACTTCCAGGTCGCGAAGGGCGCCGACGATCGCGGCGGCACCGTGTCGACGGTCGTCGCGCTCGACCGCGCCAGCCGGATCGAGGAAGTCGCGCGGATGCTCGGCGGGCTCGAGATCACGGCCACGACGCGCAAGCACGCGAAGGAAATGCTGGCGGCCTGACACGGCCGTCGGCCTGCGCCGCTCCAGCCCGGCGCGCTCGCGATACGCGGCGGACGGTACGCGCGTCGAAACCGCGCCCGCCCTGCCTTCGTTCAAACGCCCGTTTCAACCGCACCGAACACGCGCGCCCACAGCGCCGTCACGGCCGCCCGCTCGTCCGCCACCACGGCCGGATCGACGCGCGCCTTCTCCATCCCGTCGAGCCGCAGCTTGTGCTGCAGCTTCCGGTACTTGCGGTACGCGGCGCCGACGCGCTCGGCCTCGTCCTCGCCCATCAGCCCGAAGCGCGCGACCTCGCGCAGCAGCGCGATGTTGCCGGTATTGCGGATCAGCTCGGCGTCGCTCGACGCGTGCAGCAGCACCCAGTACTGGACGATGAACTCGATGTCGACCATCCCGCCGCGATCGTGCTTCAGATCGAACAGCTCGGTCTGGTTCGGATGGCCGGCAAATACCTTCTCGCGCATGTCGACGATCTCCTTCGCGAGCACGCCGCCGTCGCGCGGCGTGGTCAGCACCTGCTGGCGGATCGCCTCGAAGTCCTCGCCGATCCGCGCATCGCCCGCGCTGTAGCGGGCACGCGTCAGCGCCTGGTGCTCCCACACCCATGCCGTGTTCGCGGCGTCGCCCTCGCGCAGCTGGTAGCGGCGGAACGCATCGAGATCGGTGACGAGCAGCCCGGCCTCGCCGTTCGGCCGCAGGCGCAGGTCGATGTCGAACAGCGCGCCGGCACCGGTCGCGGTCGTGAGCCACGTGATCAGGCGCCGCGTGAAGGTCGTGTAGACGTCCGCCGAGCGCTCGTCGGGGTCGTCGTACAGGAAGATCAGGTCGAGATCGGACGCGTAGCCGAGTTCCTTGCCGCCCAGCTTGCCGTACGCGATCACCGCGAACTTCGGCACGTCGCGATGGCGTTTCGCGAGCTGCGACCAGACGACTTCGATCGTCACGTCGAGCACCGCGTCGGCCAGCTCGGACAGCCGGTCGCTCACATGCTCGACCGACAGTTGCCCGGCCAGGTCGATCAGCAGGATCCGGAACACCTCGGCGTGCTGCGCATGGCGCAGCAGGTCCATCTGCTGCTCGGGGCCGTCGGCCGCCGCGAGGCGCGCGCGCAGCGCGTCCTTGAACGCGGGCCAGTCGAACGGGCTCGCGATCACCTCGTCGTCGAGCAGTTCATCCAGCAATTGCGGGTGGCGGATCAGGTAGCCGCCGCCCCAGCGCGTCGCGCCGAGCACCGACAGCACGCGATCGAGCGCGGCCGGATATTCGGTCAGCAGCGCAAGATAAACGCCGCGCCGGCTGACCGTCTCGAGCAGGTCGAACAGGCGCACGATCGTGTCGTCGCGCCGCGCGGCATCGATCGTCGGCGCGGCGTCGAGCGCCCGCTGCGCGACGCGGTCGAAGCGCTGCCGGCTCTTTTCGGGCAGGCCCATGTAGCGCGTCGATTGCCAGATCGCACGCAGCCGCGCGAGCACGGCGGCCGGATCGGCGAAGCCGAGGCCGTCGAGGCGCGCGACCAGCGCGTCGTCCTCGCCGTCGTCGCCCAGCGCGCCGCTCCAGATCCATGCAGCGGCCGTGTCGTCACCCGCCGCGCAAGGGCCGCCGCCCTTCACCTTGTCCGCGAAGATCTGGTCGAACTGCGCCTCGACGAAGTTCCGGTGCTCGTCCAGCACCGTCATCAGCGCCGCGTAGTCGGCAAAGCCGAGCGAGGCGGCCAGCGCCGCGCGTTCGTCGGACTCGACCGGCATCGCATGCGTCTGCGCGTCGTTGCGGTACTGCAGCCGGTGCTCGAGCGTGCGCAGGAAATTGTAAGCATCGGTCAGGCGGGCGCGCACGTCCTCGCCGATCAGCCCGCGCGCCTGCGCATGACGCAGCACCGCGAGCGTCGGCCGCACGCGGAATTCCGCATCCTGGCCGCCGCGGATCAGCTGGAACACCTGCGCGCTGAACTCGATCTCGCGGATCCCGCCGCGCCCGAGCTTGACGTCGTCGGCCTTGTCGGGCCGCATCGACGCGCGGCGCGCGGCTTCCTGCCGGATCTGCTGGTGCAGCGAACGGATCGCGCCGATCACGCCGAAATCCAGATAACGGCGGTACACGAACGGCTTGACGAGCGACTCGAGCTGCGCGGCGAGCCGCTGCGCCGCGTCGCTGGCGCCTTCCGACACGAGGCGCCCCTTGATCCATGCGTAGCGCTCCCACTCGCGCCCCTGCACGTAGAAATATTCCTCGAGCATCCCGAGGCTGCACACGAGCGGCCCCGAATCGCCGTTCGGGCGCAGCCGCATGTCGACGCGAAACACGTAGCCGTCGGCCGTGACCTCGGACAGCACGCCGATCAGGCGCCGGCCGAGCCGCGTGAAGTATTCCTGCGTGGACAGCGGCGAACGCGTGCCGCCCGTCGTCTCGCCGTCGTCCTCGTAGACGAAGATCAGGTCGATGTCCGACGACACGTTCAGCTCGCGGCCGCCCAGCTTGCCCATCCCGACCACGCCGAGCACGACGCGCTGGCCGTCGGCGCCGCGCGGCTCGCCGTACAGCACCTCGAGTTCGGCCGACAGCAGCGCGAGCGAGCGCTGCACGGCCACTTCGGCGAGATCGGTCATCGCGCCCGTCACCTCGGCGACGTCGGCCAGCCCGCGCAGGTCGCGCTCCGCGACCGCGCCGAACGCCTCGGCGCGCAGTTGCCGCAGCGCGCGCTTCAGTTGCTCCTCGGTCGGCGCGGCCGTGCCGGCCGGCGTCGCGAGCAATTCGGTGAGGCGTGCATCGAGTTGCACGCGGCCGAGCGGCGCGGCCGCCCACGCGGCAACCTGCTCGGCGAGCGCGGGCCGTGCGGCGGCCGCGCGGGCAAGGTAGCGGGAATAGGACGTGCTGATCAGGGCGGAAGCGTCGGTCATCGAGAAGCGGGCCTGGCGGAACGGCCGGCCGGCGCGGGCCGGCGTGTGCGCGCCCCGCTGCCGGCCGGCCTCGTGAACTCGGCGCGGCCTCGCGGGACGCTCGCGCGTCCGCCGCGGCACCGCGCGCCGGAAAGCCCGTGCCGCGCTGCCGCAACGGCCGCCGGCACGAACCCGTGTGATACATTTCAACGTCAGTCTGCAAAACTACCATATCGCCGCCCGTCCGCCGCATGTCCGACCGTCAGGAATCCGCCGTAGCTGCGCCCGAAGCGGGACCTCCGAAGCACGATCATCCGGTCCTGCGTCGCGTGTTCAGGGTGACGCTGGCAGTCGGGATCGGCACCTACTTCGTCGCGTCCGGCGCCTTCCTCGGGCTGCGCTACGTCCTGCTGCCCCGCATCGACGAATTCCGCCCGCGCATCGAGCGCGCGGTGTCCGACAAGCTCCACGCGCAGCTTTCGATCGGCAGGCTTTCCCCGAACTGGTCCGGCATGCAGCCGGGCGTCGAACTCACGAACCTGACGATCCGCGGCCGCGACGGCAAGGTCGCGCTGTCGGTGCCGCACGCGACGGCCGCGCTGTCGTGGATGTCGCTGCTGCGGCTGTCGCCCGCGCTGTCGAGCCTGATCGTCGACCAGCCCGACCTCGTCGTCGCGCGCGCGGCCGACGGTTCGCTGAGCGTCGCGGGCGTCGGCGTGGCAACCACCCACGGCGGCAGCGACACGTTCGGCACGTGGCTGCTGAAGCAGGAAGCGATCGTGCTGCGCGGCGGCACGCTGCGCTGGCGCGACGCCCAGCACGACGCGCCGGAGCTCGTGCTGTCCGGCATCCGGCTCGCGGTGCTCAACAGCGGCCGCGTGCACAAGGCCGCGCTGCAGGCGCCCGCGAACGGCACGCTGCTGCTCGGTCCGCTCGATTTCCGCGCGCGCTTCAGACACAAGCCGCTCGCGCCGATCGGCAAGCCGTCGAACTGGACCGGCGACGCGTACCTGTCGACGGGCCCCGTCGACCTGCAGACGCTGACGCGCTACCTCGACGTGCCGCTGACGATTCACGCGGGCCGGATCGACAATGCGATCTGGGCGAGCTTCGGCGACGGCCACCTGCGCGCCGCGGGCGGCGACCTGCAGGGCGCCGACGTCGCGCTGCGGGTGCGCCCGACGCAGCCGCGGCTCGACGTGCCGACGGTCGGCTTCGGCTGGGACATGGTGCTCGACGCCGGTCACGACTACACGCTGCACCTGACGCGCTTCAACGCGGAGCTCGGCCAGCCGCCGCTGCCGGACGGCACGCCGCTCGCCCGTTCGCTCGCGCTGTCGACGCTGACGGCGCGCTACCGCGTGCCGACCGCGACGCAGGGCCAGTTGATCAGCGTCGTGGGCGACCGCGTCGATCTCGGCATCCTCAGCGAGTTCATCCGCGGGCTGCCGCTGCCGGCGCGCCTGCGCAACGAGCTGATCAAGATCGACCCGCGCGGGATGGTGTCGAACTATCACATCGAGGTCGAGCGCGCGAAACCCGCGCGGCCCGACCTCGCCGACGAAGAGCGGCGCATGGGCGCCGCGCCGATCGTCCGCTACCGCTTCCTCGGCGATCTGCAGGGCATCAGCTTCGCGGCCCAGGAGCCGCCGCCCGGACTCTCGCCGCGCGGCCACCCGCGCGCCGGCTGGCCGGGTATCGAGAACCTGTGGGGCCGCGTCGACGCGAACGAAACGGGCGGCAACGCGCATTTCGACACGGTCCAAGCGGCCGTCACCGTGCCCGGCGAATTCGACGAGCCGCGCCTGACGTTCGACCGGCTGCGCGGCAACGCAAAATGGACGATCACGCCCGCGCCCGGCGAGAAACACGCGCGCGTCGACGTATCGCTGCCCGACCTGCTCGTGTCGAACCCCGATGCCGAAATCGCGGTGTCGGGCTCGTACTCGAACCCCGGCCACGGCCGCGGCACGCTCGACCTGCGCGCCGATTTCGCGCGCGCGTCGGTGGCGCGCATTCCGCGCTACCTGCCGACCGGGATGTCCGAGCACCTGCGCGACTATCTCGGCCACGCGCTGCAGGACGGCAAGGTAACCAAGGGCGCGTCGATCGTCGCGCGCGGCCCGCTCGAGAAATTCCCGTTCGAGCACGAGCCGGACGCCGGCGTGTTCCATATCGTCGCGCCGTTCACCGGCGGGCGCTTCGAGCCGACGCCCTACCCGCCGCGCAAGCTCGCGAACGGCACGCCGAGCGTCTGGCCCGCGCTCGACGGAATCGACGGCGTGTTCGAGCTCAAGCAGAACAAGCTGCGCTTCGACATCGACCGCGCGCACTACAAGCGCGTCGCGCTGACGAAGGTCGCGGGCCGCATCGACGATCTCGGCAATCCGTCACACTCGCCGCTGATCATCGACGGCCATGCGCAGGGCCCGCTCGCCGACCTGATCGATTACGCGGACAACAGCTCGCTCGGCACGATGAGCGGCCATATCGGCCAGCGGATCGACGCGCAGGGGCCGGCATCGCTCGGGCTCAAGATCACGATTCCGCAGCACGTCGCGCATCCGCATACGCACGTCGAAGGCGCGCTCGCGTTCGGCGGCAACACGCTGTCGACCAGCGGCGTGCCGCCGCTGTCGGCGCTGCGCGGCAGCGTCCGCTTCACCGAGGCCGGCGCGTCGCTGCACGGCCTGTCGGGGCGGTTCCTCGGCGGCCCGGTGCGCGCGAACGGCAACTTCCGATCGCACGGCCCGTACACGGTGGACGTCGACGGCCGCCTCGCGCTCGACGCCGCACGCGGCCTGAACCTGCACGGCGCGGCCGCCGCGCTGCTCGAGCACGTGGTCGGCGACGCGCCGTACAAGGTCGCCGTGCGCGGCGCGCCGGGCCGCCTGCCCGACATCCACGCGCAATCCGACCTGACCGGCGTGGCGCTGAATTTCCCCGCGCCGTTCGCGAAGCCGGCCGGCACGCCGATGCCGTTCAGCTTCACGCTGCAGCCGGCGCCGCAGGCGGACGGCAAGCGCCTCGAACATGCCGACCTGACGCTCGGCCCGGTGTCCGCGACCTACCTGCTCGACGCGACGCGCGGCCAGCCGCTGCGCGCGGTGCGCGGCGCGATGGGCATCCACCGGATGCCCGACATGCCGCAGGACGGCGTGAGCGCGGCCGTCGACGTCGGCGAACTGGACGCCGACGCGTGGCTCGCGCTCGCCCACACGCTGCAGCCCGACACGCCGCGCGCACCGGAGCCGCAGGGCGCGCCGCGCGTCGATTTCGCGAGCTTCGCGCCGAAGCGCTTCGCGCTCCACTTCGGCACGCTGAAACTGCTCAAGCGCAACTGGGAAAACGTGATCGTCGGCGCGTCGCACGTCGACGATCTCTGGCAGGCGAACATCGCGTCGAACCAGGTATCGGGCTACCTGTCGTGGGCGCCGGGCGGCGGCCACAACGGCGCGGGCGTGCTGAATGCGCGCCTCGCGAAGCTCGTGGTGCCGCAGAGTTCGCAGCACGACCTCGTCGGCCGCGCGATGAACCTGCCGACGCCGACCGACCGCCCGATGCCGTCGATCGACCTGATCGTCGACCAGGTCGTCGCGCGCGACCACGACATCGGCCGTCTCGTCGTCAACGCGCGCAACATCGACGAAGACGGCACGCCCGTGTGGCAGCTCGACAAGCTGGAGCTGTCGAACCCGGCCGCGAAGCTCACGGCGACCGGCAACTGGCGCACGTCGCGCCGCGCGCTCGCCCGCGGCGCCGACGAAAGCGAAGCGCCGCGCCGCAGCGTGTTCGATTTCAAGCTCGCCATCGACGACGCCGGCGCGCTGCTCGATCGCGTCGGCCTGCCGCGCACGCTCGAGCGCGGCCACGGCACGGTGACGGGCAAGGTCGGCTGGCGCGGCGGTCCGACTGCGGTCGACTTCCCGACGTTCGGCGGCCAGGTCGCGCTCGATCTCGAACACGGCCAGATCCTGAAGGTCGATCCGGGCGCGGCCAAACTGCTCGGCGTGCTGAGCCTGCAGAGCCTCGCACGCTTCCTGACGCTGAACTTCCGCGACGTCATCGGCAAGGGCCTGCCGTTCGACAAGATCACCGGCACGAGCCGGATCTCGAACGGGATCGCGCGCACCGACGATTTCTCGATGATGACGGGCCCCGCCAACGTCACCGTACGCGGCGCCGTCGATCTCGGCACCGAGACGCAGGACCTCCATGCGCACGTCGCGCCGAAAATCAGCGCGGGTGCGGCCGCGATCGGGGCGGCCGTCATCAACCCGCTGCTCGGCGTCGGCGTGCTGGCCGCGAACTACGCGCTGTCGGAGACGCTGTCGCGCGCATTCGCGCTCGACTACGCGATCACCGGCTCGTGGGCGCACCCGCACATCGAGCGGGTGCGGGGCGATCAGGGTAAGATGAATCACGGTCCGGCCGATCCGGCGCATCCGGGTCAGTGAGCCGATGGCGCCGGGCCGCACCCCATTTATGACGCAACCGATCCCGCGATGACCGACCACACCCGTTCCGCCACACCCTTCCGGGTCGCCGCGCTGCAGATGGTGAGCACGCCGGACGTCACACGCAATCTCGCCGAAGCGGGCCGCCTGATCGCGGAAGCCGCCGGCGAAGGCGCGCAGCTCGTATTGCTGCCCGAATATTTCTGCTTCATGGGCCACCGCGACACCGACAAGCTCGCGCTCGCCGAACCGTACCGGGACGGCCCGATCCAGCGCTTCCTCGCGGACGCCGCGCGCCGCCACGGCATCTGGGTGATCGGCGGCACGCTGCCGCTGAAGGCGCCCGAGCCCGATCGCGTGCTGAACACGACGCTCGTGTTCGATCCGTCCGGCAGCGAAGCCGCGCGCTACGACAAGATCCACCTGTTCAACTTCGAGAAAGGCGACGAATCGTTCGACGAGGCCCGCACGATCCGCGCGGGCGACACGGTCGTCGCGTTCGACGCGCCGTTCGGGCGGGTCGGCCTGTCGGTCTGTTACGATCTTCGCTTTCCGGAGCTGTATCGCCGGATGGGCGACTGCGCGCTGATCGTCGTTCCGTCGGCGTTTACGTATACGACGGGCCGCGCGCACTGGGAAACGCTGCTGCGCGCGCGGGCCGTCGAGAACCAGTGCTACGTGCTCGCGGCCGCGCAGGGCGGCAAGCACGAGAACGGCCGGCGCACCTGGGGCCACAGCATGCTGATCGATCCGTGGGGCGAGATCGTCGCGGTCAGCGATGTCGGCGCCAGCGTCGTGCCCGGCACGATCGATCCGCAACGCATTGCCGAGGTGCGCCAGAGCCTGCCCGCATGGCGGCACCGCGTACTGACCTGAATCCGCCGCGCCGCTTGAAACGCCGCGCGGCCCACCCATCTGCCCAGCAGCACCCGACAACTTTTTGAGAACCCCCGATATCCGCATGAACATCATCGAACCCGGCATCCGCAACCTCGCGCTGGCGAAGGACATCCTGCTCACGCCGTACGGCCTCGACGAAAGCCTGCTCACGCGCACGATCGCCGACATCTTCACGCATCGCGTCGACTACGCGGACCTGTACTTCCAGGCGACCCGCAGCGAAGCGTGGAGCCTCGAGGAAGGCATCGTCAAATCGGGCAGCTTCAGCATCGACCAGGGCGTCGGCGTGCGCGCGGTCGCGGGCGACCGCACCGCGTTCGCGTACTCGGACGACCTGTCGCCGGAGGCGATCGCGCAAGCCGCTGCCGCCACCAAGGCGATCGCGGCAGCCGGCGGCGGCCGCCAGAAGATCAAGGCGGCCAGCTCGCTGAAGGGCATCTCGGGCCGCGACCTGTACCTGCCGTCCGATCCGCTCGCGTCGCTCGACGCGACGGCCAAGGTCAAGCTGCTCGAGCGCATCGAGCAGATGGCGCGCGGGCGCGACCCGCGCGTCACGCAGGTGATGGCCGGCCTCGCCGGCGAATACGACGTCGTGCTGGTCGCACGCAGCGACGGCGCGCTCGCCGCCGACATCCGCCCGCTCGTGCGCGTGTCGGTCACGGTGATCGCCGAGCAGAACGGCCGCCGCGAAATCGGCTCCGGCGGCGGCGGCGGCCGCTTCGACTACGGCTACTTCACCGACGAAGTCCTGTCGCGCTACGTCGACGACGCCGTGCATGCGGCGCTCGTCAACCTCGACGCGCGCCCCGCGCCGGCCGGCGCGATGACGGTCGTGCTCGGGCCGGGCTGGCCGGGCGTGCTGCTGCACGAAGCGATCGGCCACGGCCTCGAAGGCGACTTCAACCGCAAGGGCTCGTCCGCATTCGCCGGCCGGATCGGCGAGCAGGTCGCGGCCAAGGGCGTGACGGTGGTCGACGACGGCACGCTGCCGAACCGCCGCGGCTCGCTGAACATCGACGACGAAGGCAACCCGACGCAGTGCACGACGCTGATCGAGGACGGCATCCTGAAGGGCTACATCCAGGACACGCTGAACGCACGCCTGATGAAGATGCCGGTCACGGGCAACGCGCGGCGCGAATCGTACGCGGCGCTGCCGATGCCGCGCATGACGAACACGTACATGCTGAACGGCGACAAGGATCCGCAGGAAATCATCGCGTCGGTGAAGAACGGCCTGTACGCGGTGAACTTCGGCGGCGGCCAGGTCGACATCACGAACGGCAAGTTCGTGTTCTCGGCGTCCGAGGCGTACATGATCGAAAACGGCAAGATCACCTACCCGGTGAAGGGCGCGACGCTGATCGGCAGCGGCCCCGAATCGCTGAAGTACGTGAGCATGATCGGCAACGACATGTCGCTCGACACGGGCGTCGGTGTGTGCGGCAAGGAAGGCCAGAGCGTGCCGGTCGGCGTCGGCCAGCCGACCCTGCGGATCGACAAGATGACGGTCGGCGGTACGGCATAACCGCATCGCGGCGCAGACAATCCGCGCATTTCGGGTGAAACGCGCGGATTGTCCGCATTTTTGACCGCTGCCGGTTGCCAGCCGCCCGGCGACGCGGTATAAATTCCGAATCAACTTTTTTGACGAACCCCATTCCCGTCATGTCCGCCAAGTTTTACTTTTACTTTTTTTGGTATCTCAGACCGCTGGCGGATCGAGAGGGTTGATGGCGCGTAAAGCGCAACCGAAATTCCCGAAAAAACCGCCGGCGAACCCGGCGGTTTTTTTTCGCCCTTCGCCACCCGGTCGCCGCCGCAGCGGTCCCACGGCCCCCGACCGAAATCACTGAATCGCTTGAATTGATGAATCCGCCGCACGCCCACTGATCGAACGGCGCCCGGAACCTAGGAGAAACAGCATGCCCCCGCACAATACCGACGACGTCCGCATTCGCGAACTCAAGGAACTGACGCCGCCCGCCCACCTGATCCGCGAATTCGCGTGCTCCGAAGCCGCGTCCGAGCTGATCTACAACTCGCGCCAGTCGATGCACCGCATCCTGCACGGCATGGACGACCGGCTGATCGTCGTCATCGGGCCGTGCTCGATCCATGACACGAAGGCGGCGATCGAATACGCGGGCCGGCTCGTGAAGGAGCGCGAGCGCTTCAAGGGCGAACTGGAAGTCGTGATGCGCGTGTACTTCGAGAAGCCGCGCACGACGGTCGGCTGGAAGGGGCTCATCAACGATCCGCACCTCGACAACAGCTTCAAGATCAACGAAGGGCTGCGCACCGCGCGCGAGCTGCTGCTGCAGATCAACGAGATGGGGCTGCCGGCCGCGACCGAATACCTCGACATGATCAGCCCGCAGTACATCGCCGACCTGATCTCGTGGGGCGCGATCGGCGCGCGCACGACCGAGTCGCAGGTGCACCGCGAGCTCGCGTCCGGGCTGTCGTGCCCAGTCGGCTTCAAGAACGGCACCGACGGCAACGTGAAGATCGCGGTCGACGCGATCAAGGCCGCGTCGCAACCGCACCATTTCCTGTCGGTGACGAAGGGCGGCCACTCGGCGATCGTGTCGACGGCCGGCAACGAGGACTGCCACGTGATCCTGCGCGGCGGCAAGACGCCGAACTACGACGCGGACAGCGTGAACGCCGCCTGCGCGGACATCGGCAAGGCCGGCCTCGCCGCACGCCTGATGATCGACGCGAGCCACGCGAACAGCTCGAAGAAGCACGAGAACCAGATCCCCGTCTGCGCGGACATCGGCCGCCAGATCGCGGCCGGCGACGCGCGCATCGTCGGGGTGATGATCGAGTCGCACCTCGTCGAGGGCCGGCAGGACCTGAAGGAAGGCTGCGCGCTGACCTACGGCCAGAGCATCACCGACGCATGCATCGCGTGGGACGACAGCGTGAAGGTACTCGAAGGCCTCGCGGAATCGGTCAAGGCACGCCGCGTCGCGCGCGGCAGCGGCAACTGACGGACGCGAACCGGCTGGCCGTATGGCCCGCCCGGCGACGGCACTGCCGAATTGTCCGGACCATGCCGATGCGTTTGACCGCGTGACCGTCGCGCAAGCCCGAAGGCATGCGACCGGTCAGCGCCGATGCCGAAGTGTGGCGCGATCACGCGACGCCGAAGCGCCACGCACGACGCCGTGCCCGCCCCCCAATCAAAGCCCGGCTCGCGCCGGGCTTTTTCATGAAACGCAGGTCTCGCGCGCGGCCTCACTCGAGCGCGCCCGACCCGAAGATCTCGGTATGGATGCGTTCCGGCGCGACGCCGAGCGCGATCAGCGCATCGCGTTGCGCCTTCATGAATGCGATCGGGCCGCAAACGTAGTAGTCGGCATCCGGCACCAGCGCGTATTGCTGCACGCGCTCCGGCGTCAAGCGCCCTTCGAGGTCGTGATCGACCCCGGCCCGGTCTTGCAGGCCAACCCGTTCGTACAGCACCGTGCGCTTGACGTTCGCGTGCGTGCGCACCGTCTCGTTCAGCCAGTCGCGGAACGCGTGCACCGCGCCCGAGCGGCACGCGTGGACGAACCGCACTTCACGCGGGCTGCGTTCCTCGACCAGCGTCGACGCCATCGACACCATCGGCGTCAGGCCGACACCGCCGGAGATCAGCACGACCGGCGTCGCGACGCCGCGCTTCAGCGAAAATTCGCCCATCGGCGCGGTCACCTCGACGATCGCGCCCTCTTCCACGCCTTCGTGCATCAGCGTCGACACCTTGCCGGCCGGGATCGCTTCCGGCCGGCCGGCCTCGCGCTTCACCGAGATGCGCAGCCACTTGCCGTGCGGCGCGTCGGACAGGCTGTACTGGCGCGGCTGATCGACGCCGAGTTCGCCGACGAAACGCTTCACCGTGACGTACTGGCCCGGCTCGAAGGCCGGCGCCGCGCCGCCGTCGGCGGGCATCAGGTGGAACGACGTGATCTCGTCGCTCTCGCGCACCTTGCGCGCGACCTTGAACGGGCGGAAGCCGCTCCACGCGGCACCCGCATACAGATCGGCCTCGGCGCCGATCAGGATCCGCGCGAGCTGGCCGTACGCGACGCGCCACGCCTCGAGCGTCTCGGCGTCGACCGCGTCGCCGAGTACCTCGACGATCGACGCGAGCAGGTTCTCGCCGACGATCGGGTAATGCTCGGGGCGGATGTTCAGGCTTGCGTGCTTGTGCGCGATGTGCGACACCGCGCCGCCCAGCGCACCGAGATTGTCGATGTTCGCGGCGTACGCATAAACGGCCTTCGCGAGCGTTTCCGGCTGGCTGCCGGTCTTCTGGTGCGTCTGGTTGAACAGGTTCTTCAGTTCCGGATGGCGCGCGAACATGCGCTGGTAGAAGTGCTTCGTGATCGTCGCGCCGTGAACGGCGAGGACAGGGGCAGTGGCCTTCACGCGAGCCATCTGGTCAGCGGTGATGTGGGTCATGTTCGTTCTCCGTTAAACATGCACACACAATACATCTTTAAAAATACACGCTCCCTCTGGCAAATTGTCGCAGTGCGCAACAACCCGACCGCGCGTCAGCGGACGCGCCCGCGCTCCCACAGCACGTCCGTCCCGCCGCCGGCGCGGTTCAGCACGCGCGCCAGCACGAACAGCAGGTCGGACAGCCGGTTCACGTAGCGCCGCGGCGCATCGTTGAGCGTGTCGTGGCGGCCGAGCGCGACGATCGAGCGCTCGGCACGGCGGCACACCGTCCGGCACACGTGCGCGAGCGACGCCGCGCGCGAACCGGCCGGCAGGATGAATTCCTTCAGCGGCGGCAACGTCGCGTTGTAGTCGGCGAGCCACTGGTCGAGGCGCGCGAGATGCGTGTCGTCGAGCACCGCGTGGCCGGGAATGCACAGCTCGCCGCCGAGATCGAACAGGTCGTGCTGGATCGTGACGAGCGCGGTGCGCACGTCGTCCGGCAGCGTCTCGGCGAGCAGCACGCCGAGGTTCGAATTCAGTTCGTCGACGTCGCCGATCGCCGCGATCCGCGCGTCGTCCTTGCCGATGCGCCGTCCGTCGCCGAGACCGGTGGTGCCGTCGTCGCCGGTGCGCGTGGCGATCTTGCTCAAGCGGTTGCCCATGCGAATGTCCTCTCGTACGCGGCCGTGATGCGGCCCGGTTGGCTGGAACGCGATTATCGCAGCCCGCGGCGGCAGGCGCAGCGGGTGTTACGGCGTAGAATGGGCCGAAAGTTCGACAAGCCGTCAGGAGACGTTCGTGAATCACCCTGCCCCGCCGGCCGCCGCGCGCCGCCCGCTGCCCCCCGCCATGCTCGATGCGCTGCGCGCCGCCTTCGGCGAGCGCGTGTCAACCGCCGACGCGGTTCGCGCGCACCACGGCCGCGACGAATCGCCGTTCGATCCGCAACTGCCCGACGCCGTCGTGTTCGCTCACAGCACCGACGACGTGCGCGAAGTCGTGTCGCTGTGCGCGCTGCACAGCGTGCCGCTGATCCCGTACGGCGCCGGCTCGTCGCTCGAGGGCCACCTGCTCGCGGTGCGCGGCGGCGTGTCGCTCGACCTGTCGGAAATGAACCGCGTGCTGTCGATCAACGCCGAAGACCTGACCGTGACGGTCGAGCCGGGCATCACGCGCAAGGCGCTCAACGACGCGCTGCGCGACACCGGCCTGTTCTTCCCGATCGATCCGGGCGCCGACGCCAGCATCGGCGGAATGACCGCGACCCGCGCATCGGGCACCAACGCCGTACGCTACGGCACGATGCGCGAGAACGTGCTCGGCCTGACCGCGGTGCTCGCCGACGGCCGCGTGGTGAAAACCGGCTCGCGCGCGCGCAAGTCGTCGGCCGGCTACGACCTCACGCGCCTGTTCGTCGGCTCCGAAGGCACGCTCGGCGTGATCACCGAGATCACGCTGCGCCTGCACCCGCTGCCGGAAGCCGTGTCGGCCGCGATCTGCACGTTCCCGACGATGGGCGACGCGGTGCGCACCGTGATCGAGACGATCCAGATCGGCGTGCCGATCGCGCGCGTCGAATTCGTCGATGCGCTCGCCGTGCGCTCGATCAACCGCCATTCGAACCTGACGCTCACCGAAGCGCCGACGCTGTTCTTCGAATTCCACGGCACCGAGGCCGGCGTGAAGGAGCAGGCCGAACTCGTGCAGGCGCTCGCCGGCCAGAACCACGGCCAGGGCTTCGAATGGGCGACACGCCCCGAAGACCGCAGCCGGCTCTGGGCCGCGCGCCACAACGCGTACTTCGCGATGCTGCAGCTGAAGCCGGGCTGCCGCGCGGTGACGACCGACGTGTGCGTGCCGATCTCGCAGCTCGCCGCGTGTGTCGAGGAAACCGAAGTCGACCTGCGTGCGTCGTCGCTGCCCTGCCCGATCGTCGGCCACGTCGGCGACGGCAATTTCCACGTCGCGATCCTGATCGATCCCGACAAGCCCGAGGAGCTCGCCGAAGCCGAACACATCAACGACCGGATCGTCGAGCGCGCGCTGCGCCTCGGCGGCACCTGCACGGGCGAGCACGGCGTCGGGCTGCACAAGATGCGTTTCCTGCCGAAGGAGCACGGCGACAACGCGATCGACACGATGCGCGCGATCAAGCTCGCGCTCGACCCGCGCAACCTGATGAATCCGGGCAAGATTTTCACGTGCTGACACGGCGGCGCGACCGCGCGCCGCCCGCTGCAGGAGACCTCATGAACGCCCCCGTCGAACTGTCGAGCGCTGCCCGCGCGCAGCGCCAGCGCGAAGTCGTGCAGGCGCTGATGGCCGTGCTGCCGACGCACTGCCTGCTGTATCGCGACGAAGACACCGCACCGTACGAATGCGACGGCCTGTCCGCGTACCGCCGCCTGCCGCTCGCGGTCGCGCTGCCGGAAACGGAATCGCAGGTCCAGCGGATCGTGCAGATCTGCCGCCGCATGGAAGTGCCGATCGTGCCGCGCGGCGCCGGCACGAGCCTGTCGGGCGGCGCGCTGCCGATCGCGCTCGGCGTCGTGCTGTCGCTCGCGCGCTTCACGCGCATCGTCGAAGTCGATCCGTACGCGCGCACGGCGACCGTGCAGCCCGGCGTGCGCAACCTCGCGATCTCGGAAGCCGCCGCGCCGTACGGCCTGTATTACGCACCCGATCCGTCGTCGCAGATCGCGTGCACGATCGGCGGCAACGTCGCGGAAAACTCGGGCGGCGTCCACTGCCTGAAATACGGGCTGACCGTGCACAACGTGATGCGCGTGCGCGCGGTGACGATCGACGGCGAAATCGTCGAATTCGGCTCGCTCGCGCTCGACATGCCGGGTCTCGACCTGCTCGCCGTGATGATCGGCAGCGAGGGGATGTTCGCGATCGTCACCGAGGTGACGGTGCGCCTGATTCCGAAACCGCAGACCGCGCAGCTCGTGATGGCGAGCTTCGACGACGTCGTCAAGGGCGGCGAGGCCGTCGCGGCGATCATCGCGTCGGGCATCATCCCGGCCGGGCTCGAGATGATGGACAAGCCGGCCACGCAGGCCGTCGAGGCGTTCACGCACGCGGGCTACGACCTCGACGCGAAGGCGATCCTGCTGTGCGAATCGGACGGCACGCCGGAGGAAGTCGCCGAGGAGATCGTGCGGATGACGGCCGTGCTGCGCGAACACGGCGCGACGCGCATCCAGGTGTCCCGCAACGAACAGGAGCGGCTGCGCTACTGGTCGGGCCGCAAGAATGCGTTTCCGGCCGCCGGCCGCATTTCCGCGGATTATTACTGCATGGACGGCACCGTGCCGCGCCGTGCGATCGGCCCGCTGCTCGCGCGCATCGAACAGCTCGAAACGCGCTACGGGCTGCGCTGCATCAACGTGTTCCATGCGGGCGACGGCAACATGCATCCGCTGATCCTGTACAACGCGAACGATCCGGACGAGCTGCACCGCGCCGAGCAGTTCGGCGCGGAAATCCTCGAATGCTGCGTGGAATTCGGCGGCAGCGTGACGGGCGAGCACGGCGTCGGCATCGAGAAGCTCAATTCGATGTGCGTGCAGTTCTCGCCGCAGGAGCGCGACGCGTTCTTCGCGGTCAAGCGCGCATTCGATCCGGCCGGCCTGCTGAACCCGGACAAGGGCATCCCGACCCGCGCGCGCTGCGCCGAGTACGGCCGCCAGCACGTGCGCGGCGGGCTGTTGCCGCACCCCGACCTGCCACGCTTCTGAGCGGCGCGCGCGGGTCGCGGCCCGTGCCCGCGGCCCGGCCGCGGCGGCCGGCCGTGCCCGCGCGGCCCGTTCGCGCGGCGACGCGGGCATGCGATCCGCGATACGGGGCTTAGGGATAGTCGCGATGTGGAATCGCGCCACCCCGGTACAATCGACCGAACAACAAGTCGAGGCAGCAACAGAACATGGAAGAGGACGACATCGTCGCCGAATGGGCCGAGCGTATCCGCGCGGCCAGTGCCGACGGCCGGCCGCTGCGGATTCGCGGCGGCGGCACCAAGGACTGGTACGGCCAGGCGCTCGAGGGCGAAATACTCGACACGCGCGCGTTTCAGGGCATCGTGTCGTACGACCCGGCAGAGCTCGTCGTCACGGTCCGCGCGGGCACGCCGCTCGCGCAGCTCGAAACCGTCCTCGCCGAGCGCGGCCAGATGCTGCCGTTCGAGCCGCCGCACTTCGGCCGCGCGGCCACCGTCGGCGGCTGCGTCGCCACCGGCCTCGCGGGCCCGCGCCGCGCCACCTGCGGCGCACCGCGCGATTTCGTGCTCGGCGTCACGCTGATGAACGGCCGCGGCGAAATGCTGCGCTTCGGCGGCCAAGTGGTGAAGAACGTCGCCGGCTACGACGTGTCGCGCCTGATGGCCGGCGCGCTCGGCACGCTCGGGCTGATGCTCGACCTGTCGATCAAGGTGCTGCCGATGCCCGTCGCCGAGGTCACGCTGAAGTTCGAGATGACCGCGACCGACGCGGTGCGCAAGCTCAACGAATGGGGCGGCCACCCGCTGCCCGTCAGTGCGAGCGCCTGGCGCAACGGCACGCTGGTGCTGCGCCTGTCGGGCGCCGAGGCGGCCGTGAAATCGGCGAAGACGCTGCTCGGCGGCGAAGTCGTCGACGCGGTCGAAGCCGAGCGCTTCTGGGCCGGCCTGCGCGAGCATACCGACCCGTTCTTCAACGGCATCCCACCGGGCTACGCGCTGTGGCGCCTCGCGCTGCCGTCGATCACCGAGCCGATGCACCTGCCCGGCACCCAGCTGATGGAATGGGGCGGCGCGCAGCGCTGGTGGATCACCGACGCCGACGCGCAGACCGTCCGCATGAGCGCGAAGCAGGCCGGCGGCCACGCGACGCTGTTCCGCGCGGGCGACGCGTACGACCGCAGCGCGGGGGTGTTCACGCCGCTTCCCGCTCCGATGATGAAAATCCACCGCGGGCTGAAGGCCGCCTTCGATCCCGCGCGCATCTTCAACCGCGGCCGGCTCTACCCCGACCTCTGAGGGCTCGATGCAAACGAACCTCGCCGATTTCATCCGCAACACGCCCGACGGCGACGAGGCCGACGCGATCCTGCGCAAGTGCGTGCACTGCGGGTTCTGCACCGCGACCTGCCCGACCTACCAGCTCCTCGGCGACGAACTCGACGGCCCGCGCGGACGCATCTACCTGATCAAGCAGATGGTCGAAGGCGCGCCCGTCACGCGCAGCACGCAGCAGCACCTCGACCGCTGCCTCACGTGCCGCAGCTGCGAGACGACCTGCCCGTCCGGCGTCCAGTACGGCCGGCTCGTCGAGATCGGCCGCAAGCACGTCGAGGCGCAGGTGCAGCGCCCGGCGCAGCAGCGGCTCGTGCGCCGCATGCTCGCGAGCCTCGTGCCGAATGCCGCGCTGTTCTCGCCCGTGATGCGGCTCGGCCAGCATGTGCGGCCGCTGCTGCCGAAGCGGCTGCGCGACAAGGTGCCGCCGCGCACGCGGCTGCTCGAATGGCCGCACCGCACGCATCCGCGCAAGATGCTGATGCTCGGCGGCTGCGTGCAGCCGTCGATGCTGCCGAACATCAACATCGCGACCGCGCGCGTGCTCGATGCGCTCGGCATCGAGACGGTCGTCGCGCCCGACGCGGGCTGCTGCGGCGCGATCCGCCTGCACCTGAACTATCACGACGAAGCGCTCGACGACGCGCGCCGCAACATCGACGCGTGGTGGCCGCACGTCGAACAGGGCGCCGAGGCGATCGTGATGAACGCATCGGGCTGCGGCGCGACGGTGCTCGAATACGCGCACCTGCTGCGCGACGATCCGGCTTACGCGGAGAAGGCGCAGCGCATCGTGTCGCTGACGCGCGACATCTCCGACGTGCTGCTCGCATTCGAGGCCGAACTCGCGACGCTCGCGCGGCGCCGCGCGGTCCATACGGTCGCGTACCACCCGCCGTGCACGCTGCAGCACGGCCAGCAGTCGCGCGGCAAGGTCGAGCGGCTGCTCGAGACGCTCGGCATCGACGTGCGGCTACCGGCCGACAGTCATCTGTGCTGCGGCTCGGCCGGCACCTATTCGCTGACGCAGCCGTCGCTGTCGTACCGGTTGCGCAAGCAGAAGCTGCTGAAACTGCAGGCGCTCGAACCGCAGATGATCGTGTCCGGCAACATCGGCTGCATCGCGCACCTGCAGAGCGGCACGCAGATTCCGGTCACCCACTGGGTCCAGCTCGTCGAGCATTTGCTGTACGGCTGACGTGACGCGCCGCCGCGGCCGGCGTCCGCGCGCGGCGTCCGTATAATGAGCGGATCGATGCGCCGCGTGTCGCGGCGCATCGGCTTCATGCCCGCTTTCGTGCCTGCTTTCGCGCCCGTCATGTCCGATCTCGCCGCCCGTCTCGAATCCGTTCACCGCCGCATCGCCGACGCCGCCCGCGCGGCCGGCCGCGATCCCGCCACCATCTCGCTGCTCGCCGTGTCGAAGACGTTTCCCGCCGACGACGTGCGCGCCGCGCACGCGGCCGGGCAACGTGCATTCGGCGAAAACTACGTGCAGGAATCGATCGACAAGATCGATGCGCTCGCCGACCTGCGCGCGTCGCTCGAATGGCATTTCATCGGGCCGCTGCAATCGAACAAGACGCGCCCCGTCGCCGAACGCTTCGACTGGGTCCATTCGGTCGACCGCCTGAAGATCGCGCAGCGCCTGTCGGAACAGCGCCCCGCGCACCTGCCGCCGCTCAACGTGTGCGTGCAGGTGAACATCAGCGGCGAGGCGTCGAAGAGCGGTGTCGCGCCGGCCGACGTGGCCGAGGTCGCGCGCGCGGTCGCCGCGCTGCCGTCGCTGCGGCTGCGCGGCCTGATGGCGATTCCCGAACCGGCCGGCGACACCGACGCGCAACGCGTGCCGCACCGCGCGCTGCGCGCGCTGTTCGACACGTTGCGCGCCGACGGCCTGCCGCTCGACACGCTGTCGATGGGCATGTCCGCCGACCTCGACGCGGCCGTGCTCGAAGGTGCGACGATCGTACGCGTCGGCACCGCGATCTTCGGCGCGCGCGATTATTCGCACTGAACGCCACGCCCTTTTCCGCCTTTCCGTTCACTCACTCGCTCATTCGGACATCATGAAAATCGCATTCATCGGCGGCGGCAACATGGCCGCGGCCCTGATCGGCGGCCTGATCAAGCGCGGCGTCGCCGCCGACGGCCTGTATGCCATCGACGTCAACGAGGACGTCCGCGCGCGTGCCGCGCAGCAATTCGGCATCCGCACCGGCGCGGCCGTCGACGCGACGCTCGCCGGCTACGACGCGATCGTGCTCGCGGTGAAGCCGCAGGTGCTGAAGGACGTCGCGCAGGCGCTCGCGCCGCACCTGACGTCGCAGCTCGTGATCAGCATCGCGGCCGGCATCCGCGGCACGGATCTCGCGCGCTGGCTCGGCGACTACCCGCGCGTCGTGCGCACGATGCCGAACACGCCCGCGCTGGTCGGCATGGGCGTGACGGGCCTCGCCGCGCTGCCCGCGGTCGACGCGGCGGCCCGCGAACTCGCGTCGAACGTGCTCGGCGCGGTCGGCGAGATCGTGTGGTTCGACGACGAGTCGCAACTCGACGCCGTCACGGCCATTTCGGGCAGCGGCCCCGCGTACGTGTTTTATTTCATCGAAGCGCTGCAGGAAGCCGCGCGCCGCCTCGGCATGAACGACGAACAGGGCCGCGCGCTCGCGGTCGCGACGTTTACGGGCGCCGCGCAACTGGCCGCGCAATCGGGCGAACCGGCGAGCGTGCTGCGCGAGCGCGTGACGTCGAAGGGCGGCACGACGGCCGCCGCGCTCGCGGCATTCGACGCGCAGGGCGTGAAGGAAGCGATCGTGCGCGGCGCGCTGGCGGCGGAAGCGCGTGCGAAGGAAATGGGCGACGAACTCGGCCGCGCGTAAGCGCGGGAGCGCTTGCCGGATTACCGGCGCCCGATGTAAAAAAAGCGACCGTCAGGTCGCTTTTTCATTGGCGGCGCGCGGCTTCGTCGTTCAGTTGCCGGCCAGCAGGTAATGCGCGGCGATGCCCACGAACAGCACGCCGCCGAGCCAGTTGTTGTGCCGGAATGCCGCGAAGCACGGCATCCGTTCGCGATCCTTGATCAGCGTGTAGTGATACAGCGCGCAGCCGGCCGCGGCGGCCCAGCCGGCCCAGTACACGAGACCGAAGCCAAGCGTCACGCCGACCCACACGTAGATGCCGAGCGTCGCCGCGTAGCACGCCATCACGGCCGCGACGTCGAAGCGGCCGAACGTCAGCGCGGACGTGCGGATGCCGATCTTGATGTCGTCGTCGCGATCGACCATCGCGTACTCGGTGTCGTATGCGACCGACCAGAAGATGTTCGCGACCAGCATCACCCACGCGATCGCCGGCACCGTGTCCTGCACGGCCGCGAACGCCATCGGGATGCCGAAGCCGAACGCGATGCCGAGATACGCCTGCGGAATCGCGAAGAAACGCTTCATGAACGGATACGAGCCCGCGACGAACAGCGCGACGACGGACAGTTCCTTAGTCAGCGTATTGAGCGGCAGGATCAGCAGGAACGCGACGAACGACAGCCCAACCGCGATCGCGACGGCTTCCCACGCGTGGATCTTGCCCGACGTCAGCGGCCGGTCGGCCGTGCGCTTCACGTGACGGTCGAAATCGCGGTCGGCGTAGTCGTTCATCGCGCAGCCGGCCGAGCGCATCAGCAGCGTGCCGAGCACGAAGATCACGAGCAGCGGCCAGCGCGGATGGCCGTCCGACGCGATCCACAGCGCGTTGAGCGTCGGCCACAGCAGCAGCAGGCTGCCGATCGGCTTGTCCATCCGGACGAGCCGCAGATACAGCGGAAAACGGGCAAGCATGGCGAAGCACCGGGAAGATAACCCCGGCATTTTAGAGCCGAGCGGCGCTCCGCGTCATGTCGGGAGCGGCCCGCAGACGGCTACCGGCGGGCGCGCACACGCCGCCCAGGCCCGCTGCGCGCGGCTGTGCCGCATCGCGCGTCAATCAAGGGACAGAGTCGACCTCATCGCGGATCGGGCCGCACCGCGCTTACGCGAGCAGCGACCGCAGCATCCACGCGGTCTTTTCATGCGTCTGCAGGCGCTGCGTCAGCAGGTCGGCGGTCGGCTCGTCGCTGGCCGCGTCGGCGATCGGGAAGATGTCGCGCGCGGTGCGCACGACCGCCTCGTGCCCTTCGACGAGCTGGCGGATCATCTCCTCGGCGGCCGGTACGCCCTTCGCGTCGGGCACCGACGACAGTTTCGCGAACTCGGCGAACGTGCCCGGCGCGACGACGCCGAGCGTGCGAATGCGCTCCGCGACGGAATCGACCGCGAGCCATAGCTCGTTGTACTGCTCCTCGAACATCAGGTGCAGCGTGTTGAACATCGGCCCGGTCACGTTCCAGTGGAAATTGTGGGTCTTCAGGTACAGCGAGAACGTATCGGCGAGCAGGCGCGACAGGCCGTCCGCGATCTTCTTGCGGTCCTTGTCGCTGATGCCGATGTTGATCGGCGTGGCGTTGCCTTTCCTGGCCATCTTCGGGACTCCTCGTTCGAAATGTTGAACCGGTGAAAATGCGTCGAGCAATCCGCATGCCGCGTCGCACGGCATCCGTTCGCGACTCGCACGTCTGGCGTCGCGAAACCGTCGCTGCCGTCAACCGCCGGCGACCGGCGCGAGCGCGTGCAGCGCCTGCGAGACCAGTTCCGCCGCCCCGCCGATGACGATCGCGAAGCCGACGACGTAGCGCGCCAGTTCGACCGGCGATCGCAGAACGGGCGACGCCGCCGCACGCATGTTGAGCATCATTTGCGTCATGGTCGTTACTCCCTTGACAAGACATCGTTCCGAGAAGAAACGGCCGGTCGTTCGACCGGCCGTTCCGCGTTACTGCGTCACTGCATGACCGCATGAGCATGCGGCCGGTTTCATGCGAGGTCGAAGCGGTCGAGGGTCATCACCTTGTTCCAGGCGGCGACGAAATCGCGCGCGAACTTCTCCTTCGCATCCGCGCTGCCGTACACCTCGGCCAGCGCGCGCAACTGCGAGTGCGAACCGAAGATCAGGTCGACGCGCGTGCCCGTCCACTTGACCGCGCCCGTCGCGCGGTCGCGCCCCTCGAACACGTCGTTCGCGGCCGACACCGGCTTCCACTCCGTGCCCATGTCGAGCAGGTTCACGAAGAAGTCGTTCGTCAGCGTTTCCGGACGGTCGGTGAACACCCCGTGCTTCGAGTCGCCGGCGTTCGCGCCGAGCACGCGCAAGCCGCCGACGAGTACCGTCATCTCCGGCGCCGTCAACGTCAGCAGTTGCGCCTTGTCGACCAGCAGCGCCTCGGCCGGCGTCTTGTACGCGGCCTTCAGGTAGTTACGGAAGCCGTCGGCGAGCGGCTCGAGCACGGCCATCGCCTCGACGTCGGTCTCTTCCTGCGTCGCATCCGCGCGGCCCGGCGCGAACGGCACCGTCACCGCGATACCCGCGTTCTTCGCGGCCTGCTCGACGCCGGCCGCACCGGCCAGCACGATCAGGTCGGCGAGCGACACCTTCTTGCCGCCCGTCTGCGCGTCATTGAACGCCTTCCGCACGCCTTCGAGCGTCTCCAGCACCTTCGCGAGCTGGGCCGGGCGGTTCACTTCCCAGTCCTTCTGCGGCGCGAGGCGGATGCGCGCACCGTTCGCGCCGCCGCGCTTGTCCGACCCGCGGAACGTCGCTGCCGACGCCCATGCCGTCGACACGAGCTGCGACACCGACAGGCCGGTGGCCAGCACCTTCGCCTTCAGCGCGGCAACGTCGGCGGCGTCGATCAGCGGGTGGTCGACTGCCGGGATCGGGTCCTGCCACAGCAGGTGTTCCGCCGGCACTTCCGGGCCGAGATAACGGGAGCGCGGGCCCATGTCGCGGTGCGTGAGCTTGAACCACGCACGCGCGAACGCATCGGCGAACTCGGCCGGGTTCTCGTAGAAACGGCGCGAGATCTTTTCGTAGGCCGGGTCGAAACGCAGCGACAGGTCGGTCGTCAGCATCGTCGGGCGATGCTTCTTCGACGCGTCGAACGCATCGGGAATCACTTCGCCGGCGTCCTTCGCGACCCACTGGTGCGCGCCGGCCGGGCTCTTCGTGAGCTCCCACTCGTAGCTGAACAGGTGCTTGAAGAAGTCGTTGCTCCACTTCGTCGGCGTCGAGGTCCACGTGACTTCGAGGCCGCTCGTGATCGCGTCCTTGCCCTTGCCCGTGCCGAACGTGCTCTTCCAGCCGAGACCCTGCTCCTCGAGGCCCGCGGCTTCCGGCTCGGGGCCGACGTTCGACGCCGGACCGGCGCCGTGCGTCTTGCCGAACGTGTGGCCGCCCGCGATCAGCGCGACCGTCTCTTCGTCGTTCATCGCCATCCGCGCGAACGTCTCGCGGATGTCGTGCGCGGCGGCGACCGGGTCGGGGTTGCCGTCCGGGCCTTCCGGGTTCACGTAGATGAGGCCCATCTGCACGGCGGCGAGCGGGCTTTCGAGCTCACGCTTGCCCGAGTAGCGGCTGTTCGGGCCGCCGCTCAGTTCCAGCCAGATCTTTTCCGAGCCCCAGTACACGTCGTCCGGTTCCCACGTGTCGACGCGGCCGCCGGCGTAACCGAACGTCTTGAAGCCCATCGATTCGAGCGCGACGTTGCCCGTCAGGATCAGCAGGTCGGCCCACGAGATGTTGCGGCCGTACTTCTGCTTGATCGGCCACAGCAGCCGGCGCGCCTTGTCGAGGCTCACGTTGTCCGGCCAGCTGTTGAGCGGCGCGAAGCGCTGCTGCCCGCCGCCCGCGCCGCCGCGGCCGTCGGCCGTGCGGTACGTGCCGGCGCTGTGCCATGCCATGCGCACGAACAGGCCGCCATAGTGGCCGAAGTCGGCCGGCCACCAGTCCTGCGACGTCGTCATCAGCGCGTGCAGGTCCTGCTTCACCGCCGCGAGATCCAGCTTCTTGAACGCCTCGGCGTAGTCGAAATCCTGGTCCATCGGATCGGACAGCGCCGAATGCCGGTGCAGGACATTCAGGTTCAGCTGATTCGGCCACCAGTCCTTGTTCGTCGTGCCGCTGCCTGCGGTGTGGTTGAACGGACACTTCGCTTCGTTCGACATGCTTTTTCTCCTTTACTTGCTCGTAGGCCCCCACGTGCCGGGCGCGGTTCGTGGAGCATTGCGGGGGATAAGAAACGGAACAGGCAGATCCTCCTGCCGTACTACGGGATGTCGTGCGCGGCCTTCGGCTCGCGTTCCCGCTGCAACGCGCCGCAGGCGGGGCGCTCGGGGAAGCCACTGCCGGCAGTCGTCGTGCCGGCGATGCGTGCGGTGGTCATGCTGTCGGGCATGCAATGCTCCCTCATGGCTTGATGGCGGGTGAATCGGGGGAACACCGGACCGGCGCGCGGCGGCACTCATCCGCCATACACGCGATCCGCCAGGTACGCGAACGCAATCGGACGCAGGCTGCGAACCGCGGCCCTGGCGCGATGTACGACCGTGTCGCGCGACGGGATGTTCCGCTGCGCGTGCTGCAATACCGACCGCATCATGACATCCTCCTTTGACGCTTGCATCCAACGTGCATGTCGCGCGTCGGCGACGACGCCGATCCATGTAGAGGATTCTATCTATATCTATTGATTATTTGAATTTAATAAATTTCATCTATGCGATAGGGAAAAATAAACGGGGTCGCAAGACCCCGTCCATCATGCTGCCATACGCGCTCAGTTCATCGTGGCCGGCATGTCGAGCTTCGCGACGCCCGGCAGTTCGCACGCGGAAATCGCGTCGCTGATCGCGTCGATCGCGGGCATCCGCGTGAAGCTCTTGCGCCACACGAGCACCACGCGGCGGTCGGGCACCGGTTCGTTGAACGGCACGTACGACAGCAGCTCCGCATCGGGGCCGTTCGCGCGCGGGCCGACCTCGGCGACCGACATCCGCGGCAGCACGGTGATGCCGACACCGCTCGCGACCATATGGCGAATGGTTTCGAGCGACGAGCCCTCGAAGGTCTTCTGGATGCCGTCGGCCGTCTGCGAGAAGCGCATCAGCTCCGGGCACACGCCGAGCACGTGATCGCGGAAGCAATGGCCGTTGCCGAGCAGCAGCATGGTTTCCTGCTTCAGGTCCTCGGCATTGATTTCCTCGCGCTTCTCCCACGGATGGCCGGCCGGCAGCGCGACGACGAACGGTTCGTCGTACAGCGGACGCACCATCAGGCCGGTTTCCGGGAACGGCAGCGCCATGATCGCGGCGTCGATCTCGCCCTGCTTGAGCAGTTCGAGCAGCTTCAGCGTGTAGTTCTCCTGCAGCATCAGCGGCATCTGCGGAACACGCTGGATCATCTGCTTGACGAGCGTCGGCAGCAGGTACGGCCCGATCGTGTAGATCACGCCGAGGCGGAACGGGCCGACCAGCGGGTCCTTGCCCTGCTTCGCGATCTCCTTGATCGCGAAAGTCTGCTCGAGCACGCGCTGCGCCTGCGTGACGATCTGGTCACCGATCGGCGTCACGCTCACTTCGCTCGCGCCGCGCTCGAAAATCTGCACGTTGAGCTCGTCTTCGAGCTTCTTGATCGCCACCGACAGCGTCGGCTGGCTCACGAAGCAGGCCTCGGCCGCGCGGCCGAAATGCCGTTCGCGCGCGACCGCGACGATGTATTTCAATTCAGTCAGCGTCATTGTGGGTCAATCAGGTATATACAGGCGATAGGTTTAATTTATACACCCTCCGGCACCGGTTCGCCAAGTTTCTCGACATCCGATGCATCGATCGACGGCTTTCTGATCCGGCCCCGAGCTGCCGAATCAAGCCTTCAGGTACTGTTCCCGCGCACCGAGCCAACGGGCGAGATGCTGCGTGACGATGTCGGGGTACGCGGCAATCAGCCGCGTCGCGGCCTCGCGGGCCGGGTCGATCAGCCAGCCGTCGGTCTCGAGGTTGGCAAAGCGCAGCATCGCCGCGCCCGACTGGCGCGCCCCGAGGAATTCGCCGGGGCCGCGGATTTCGAGGTCGCGCCGCGCGATCTCGAAGCCGTCGGTCGTCTCGCGCATCGTCTTCAGCCGCTCGCGGCCGGTCAGGGACAGCGGCCCCGTGTACAGCAGCACGCACACCGACGCCGCGGTGCCGCGCCCGACGCGGCCGCGCAGCTGGTGCAGCTGCGCGAGGCCGAAACGCTCCGCGTGCTCGATCACCATCAGCGACGCGTTCGGCACGTCGACGCCGACCTCGATCACGGTCGTCGCGACGAGCAGCTGCACTTCGTTGCGCGTGAACGCCTCCATCACGGCGGCCTTGTCGGCGGGCGACAGCCGGCCGTGCACGAGCCCGACCTTCAGTTCGGGGAGCGCCGCCGCCAGCGTCTCGTAGGTTTCGACGGCCGTCTGCAGCTGCAGCGTCTCGCTTTCCTCGATCAGCGGGCACACCCAGTACACCTGGCGCCCGGTCAGCGCGGCCTCGCGCACGCGGGCGATCACCTCGTCGCGCCGCGCGTCGCCGACGAGGCGCGTCAGCACGGGCGTGCGGCCCGGCGGCAGCTCGTCGATCGTCGAGACCTCGAGATCCGCGTAGTACGTCATCGCGAGCGTGCGCGGGATCGGCGTGGCCGACATCATCAGCTGGTGCGGCTGGAAATCGCGCGCGCCGTTGGCCGCGTTCGCGGCCTTCGCGCGCAGTGCGAGACGCTGCTCGACGCCGAAGCGGTGCTGCTCGTCGACGATCACGAGGCCGAGCCGCGCGAATTCGACCGTGTCCTGGATGAT
Organism: Burkholderia sp. L-4; assembly: GCF_056856535.1. Lineage (NCBI taxonomy): Bacteria > Pseudomonadati > Pseudomonadota > Betaproteobacteria > Burkholderiales > Burkholderiaceae > Burkholderia > Burkholderia sp. L-4. The sequence continues at coordinate 761,491 of NZ_JBXEOX010000001.1, read as the reverse complement.
CGCGTGCGTGCCGATCACGAGCTGCGCGGTGCCGAGCGCGGCCGCCTCGATCGCCGCGCGCTTCTCCTTCGCCTTCAGGCTGCCCGCGAGCCACGCGACCGACACGCCGAGCGGCTCGAGCCATGCGCGCAGCTTGCGCGCGTGCTGTTCCGCGAGGATTTCGGTGGGCGCCATCAGCGCGGCCTGGTAGCCGGCGTCGATCGCCTGCGTGGCGGCCAGCGCCGCGACGACCGTCTTGCCGCTGCCGACGTCGCCCTGCAGCAGGCGCTGCATCGGGTGCGCGAGCGTGAGGTCGTGCGCGATCTCGTCGACGACGCGCGCCTGCGCGCCCGTCAGCGTGAACGGCAGCGCCGCGTAGAGCCGCGTCGTCAGCGCATCGGCGTCGCTCGCGGTGCGGCGCGGCATCGCGGGCGCGGCACGCGTGCGGCGCTCCTCGTGCGCCCGCTTGAGCGACAGCTGCTGCGCGAGCAGCTCCTCGAACTTGATGCGCGTCCACGCCCGATGCGAGCCGTCCATCAACGCGGCTTCGTCGGAATCGACGCGCGGGTGGTGCAGGATGCGCACGGCCTGCTCGAGCGTCGGCACGTCGAGCGGCTTCAGGTAGTCGCGCTGGATCTCGGGCGGCAGCAGCTCGGGCAGCGGCGTGCGCTCGACCGCATTTTCGATCGCCTTGCGCAGGTAGGCCTGCGACACGCCGGCCGTGCTCGGGTAGACGGGCGTGAGCACCTGCGGCAGCGGCGCGTCCGCTTCGACGACGCGCACGGCCGGATGCACCATCTCCATCCCGAAGAAACCGCCGCGCACGTCGCCACGCACGCGCAGCCGCTGGCCGACGGCCATCTGCTTGACCTGCGACCCGTAGAAATTCAGGAAGCGCAGCACGAGCTGCTCGCCGTCGTCGTCCTGGATCTTCACGACGAGCTGGCGGCGCGGCCGATAGGCGACTTCGTTGTCGAACACGACGCCTTCGGTTTGCGCGATGCCGCCCGGCAGCAACTCGCCGATCGGCGTGAGCGTGGTTTCGTCCTCGTAGCGCATCGGCAGATGCAGCACGAGATCGATCGAACGCGTGAGGCCGAGTTTCGCGAGCTTGTCGGCGGTTTTCACCGGTTTGTCGGCGGCAGGCTTCTTCTTGCGCTTCGTGCCCGATGCACCGGGCGCGTCGGCGTCGTCGCCGCCCGCGCCCGGTTCGACGTCGGGCGCGGCGGCAGCGGGCTGCGCGAGCCGGCCGTCGGCGCCGCGCTTCGGGCCGGCGCGGCGCGCGCCGGCGGCCGATGCGGGCGGCGCGGGCGTGGCGGCATCGTCCGCGTCGAACGGATCGGCGGAATCGGCAACGGCGGCGGCGGAACGGCGTGGTGACACAGGCATCGGATCGTCAGGGTGCTTCGCAAGGCAAGTACAATAGCGGCTTTCACGTCGTCCGAACGAACGACGCCGGCCAGGCCGCGCATCCCGCCATCATAGCGGCTCGCGCGCCCCATTTACGCGTTTCCGCCCTGCCGGCGACGCCCGCCGGCCGCTTCGAACCAGCCCGCATGTTCACGCTTTCCGATTTCGATTTCAATCTGCCGCCCGAGCTGATTGCCCAAACCGCGCTGCCCGATCGCACCGCGAGCCGCCTGCTCGAGGTCGACAATACCGCCGAGCCCGCGCGCCTCGTCGACCGCCGTTTCACCGAGCTGCCGTCGTGCATCGCGCCCGGCGACCTGCTCGTGTTCAACGATACCAAGGTGCTGAAGGCGCGTTTCTTCGGCCAGAAGGCCAGCGGCGGCAAGATCGAGGTGCTGATCGAGCGCTTGACGGGCACGCACACGGCGCTCGCGCAGATCCGCGCGAGCAAGTCGCCGGGCGCCGGCACGACGCTGCGTCTCGCCGACGCATTCGACGTGACGGTCGGCGAGCGCGTCGAGCCGTTCTTCACGCTGCACTTCCCCGCGCCGTGCCTCGACCTGATCGAGCAGTTCGGCCGCCTGCCGCTGCCGCCGTATATCGAACACGACGCCGACGCGACCGACGAGACGCGCTACCAGACCGTCTATGCGAGCAACCCGGGCGCGGTCGCCGCGCCGACGGCCGGGCTGCATTTCGACCAGCCGCTGCTGGCGAAGCTCGACGCGATGGGCGTCGAGCGCGCGACGCTGACGCTGCACGTCGGCGCCGGCACGTTCCAGCCGGTGCGCGTCGAGAACATCGTCGAGCACAAGATGCACAGCGAGTGGTACGACCTGCCGCAGTCGCTCGTCGACAAGATCGCCGCGACCCGCGCACGCGGCGGCAACGTGATCGCGGTCGGCACGACGTCGATGCGCGCGCTCGAAGCCGCCGCGCGCGCGGCCGACGAAGCGGCCCGACCGCTCGCGGCGACGCAGGCCGAGACCGACATCTTCATCACGCCCGGCTACCGGTTCCGCGTGGTCGACCGGCTCGTCACGAATTTCCACCTGCCGAAATCGACGCTGCTGATGCTGGTGTCCGCGTTCGCGGGCGTCGAGACGATCCGCGCCGCGTACCGGCACGCGATCGAAGAACGCTACCGCTTCTTCAGCTACGGCGACGCGATGCTGCTGACGCGGCGCGACACGCCGGAGGCGCCGGGCGCGTAAGCGCGGCAAGTGCGATGACGCGCCGGCGCGCGACTGCGCAACGGCCGCTACGCTTCGCGCTGTCGCGCGCCGCGCCGGTGTCCCCGCGCTGTTGCCCCGTTTTCCTGCGGTACGCGCTACGATGGCGCGCACCCGCTTTTTCCCGCCGCCGGTTACCCGGCGGCGTTTCCAACATGCGCCGGACTTGCGATCCGGAGTCAGCGCTTCAGCGCATACTCCGGTCCCATGCAACGCTTTTCCGGTGGCAAGGAGAATGACGCGATGACCGAAGGTTCATCCCACGATACGCACGCGCCCGTGCAGGACCGCCCGGCGAACGGGCTCGAATTCGAACTGCTGACGACCGACGGCCATGCGCGCCGCGGCCGCGTGAAGCTCAATCACGGCGTGGTCGAGACGCCGATCTTCATGCCGGTCGGCACCTACGGCACCGTGAAGGCGATCCAGCCGCGCGAACTGCACGAGATCAAGGCCCAGATCATCCTCGGCAACACGTTCCACCTGTGGCTGCGTCCGGGCCTCGACACGATCGACGCGCACGGCGGCCTGCACGGCTTCATGGGCTGGAACAAGCCGATCCTGACCGACTCGGGCGGCTTCCAGGTGTTCTCGCTCGGCGACCTGCGCAAGATCACCGAGGACGGCGTCACGTTCGCGTCGCCGATCAACGGCGACAAGCTGTTCCTGTCGCCGGAAGTGTCGATGCAGATCCAGAAGGTGCTGAACTCCGACGTCGTGATGCAGTTCGACGAGTGCACGCCGTACGCGACCGACGGCGTGCCCACGACGCACAAGGAAGCGGCCGACTCGATGCGCATGTCGCTGCGCTGGGCGAAGCGCTCGCTCGACGAATTCAACCGGCTCGGCAACCCGAACGCCCTCTTCGGGATCGTCCAGGGCGGGATGTTCGAGGACCTGCGCGACGAATCGCTCGCGGGCCTGGCGGAGCTCGGCTTCCACGGCCTCGCGATCGGCGGGCTGTCGGTCGGCGAGCCGAAGGAAGACATGATGCGCGTGCTGCGCCACGTCGGCCCGAAGCTGCCGGCCAACAAGCCGCACTACCTGATGGGCGTCGGCACGCCGGAGGATCTGGTGGAGGGCGTCGCGAACGGCGTCGACATGTTCGACTGCGTGATGCCGACCCGCAACGCGCGCAACGGCTGGCTGTTCACGCGCTTCGGCGACGTGAAGATCCGCAACGCGACGCACAAGAACTCGCTGAAGCCGCTCGACGCGAGCTGCACGTGCTACACGTGCCGGAACTTCTCGCGCGGCTACCTGCATCACCTGCACCGCGTCGGCGAAATCCTCGGCGCGCAGCTCAACACGATCCACAACCTGCACTACTACCTGCAGCTGATGAGCGAGATCCGCGAGGCGATCGAAACGCATACGTTCGACGCGTTCCGCCAGCGCTTCGCGGAGGACCGTGCCAGAGGGGTCGACTGACCGGCCGGCGGGCCGTACCGCGCCAGTCGCATAGGACGCGTACTAAATAACGCGTTTCGATGGCCCGTCGCGACCGCCAAATATTACAATTGCCTTTCCAAACAAGTCGCAACGGTATCGGTTCGCGCTTTAACAGCTTGATCCGAAAGCGCATTTGCCGATCCGTTTGCACATGGGGCCGGTGGTAGAATAACCGGCTTATTTTTCGATCTTCCCCTACGGAGAGACCAACGTGCCGTTCATTTCCAATGCCTTCGCGCAAGGCGCCGGTGGCGCCGAATCGAGCCTGATGAGCTTCCTGCCGCTCATCCTGATGTTCGCGGTGCTCTACTTCATCATGATCCGTCCGCAGATGAAGCGCCAGAAGGAACACCGCAACATGCTCGCGGCCATGGCGAAGGGCGACGAAGTCGTCACGAGCGGCGGCCTCGTCGGCAAGGTGACGAAGGTCACCGAAGGCTACATCGGCGTCGAAATCGCCGAAGGCACTGAAATCACCGTGCAGAAGGCTGCGGTCACGACCATTCTGCCGAAGGGCACGATCAAGTCGCTGTAAGCCCTTCACCGAGCGTCCGGCTCCCCGCGCCGTGCCCGCCTGAGAGAGCGGGCCGCCGCGGCGCCGGACGCGACGCTTTCACGCCAACCACCCGTTCGGCCCCCTCATGAATCGTTATCCACTCTGGAAATATGTCGTGATGGTCGTGGCGCTCGCCATCGGCCTTCTGTACACATTGCCCAACTTCTTCGGCGAAGCGCCGGCGGTGCAGGTGTCGAGCGGCAAGGCCACGGTCAAGCTCGACTCGACCACGCTGACCCAGGTCGAAGCGGCGCTCGCGTCCGCGCAGATCACGCCGGACGACGTCACCTTCGAGAACACGGCGACCAACGCGAACATCCGCGTGCGCCTGAAGGACACCGATACGCAGCTGCGCGTCAAGGACCTGCTGCAGAAGTCGCTGAACGCCGACCCGAACGATCCGCAGTACGTCGTCGCCCTGAACCTGCAGAGCGCGTCGCCGCGCTGGCTGACGGCCCTGCACGCGCTGCCGATGTATCTCGGCCTCGACCTGCGCGGCGGTGTCCACTTCCTGCTCCAGGTCGACATGACGGGCGCGCTCACGAAGAAGCTCGACTCCGACGCGTCCGACGCACGCTCGCTGCTGCGCGACAAGAACATCCGTGACGGCGGCGTGAGCCGCGTCGACCAGTCCGTGGTCGTCAACTTCAGCGATGCGCAGACGGCGGAAGACGCCCGCAAGGTGCTCGCCGCGTCGATCACCGAACTGCAATGGGCGACCCAGCCCGGCGGCGGCGGCACGCAAGTCGTCGGCACCTTCACGCCGGCCGTGCAGAAGGCCGTCGAGGACGCGGCACTCAAGCAGAACCTGACGACGCTCCACAACCGCGTGAACGAACTCGGCGTGTCCGAGCCGATCCTGCAGCAGCAAGGCAGCGACCGCATCGTCGTCGAACTGCCGGGCGTGCAGGACACCGCGAAGGCGAAGGACATCATCGGCCGCACCGCGACGCTCGAGGCACGCCTCGCCGACCCGATCAACACGCACCCGAACCCGAACGACCCCGTTCCGCCGGGCGAGGAGCTGTTCACGCAGGGCAACCAGGCGCCCGTGCTGCTGAAGAAGGACGTGATCTTCACCGGCGACCGCATCATCGATGCATCGGCCGGTTTCGACGAACATCAGCGTCCGTCGGTCAACATCCGCCTCGACTCGGCCGGCGGCCGCGCGGTGCGCACGGTGTCGCGCGACAACATCGGCAAGCCGATGGCGATGGTGCTGTTCGAGAAGGGCAAGGGCGAAGTGCTGACGGTCGCGACGATCCAGTCCGAGCTCGGCGACCGCTTCCAGATCACGGGTCAGCCGACGCCGCAGGCCGCGGCCGACCTCGCGCTGCTGCTGCGCGCCGGTTCGCTCGCCGCGCCGATGGATATCATCGAGGAACGCACGATCGGCCCGAGCCTCGGCGCGGACAACATCAAGATGGGCGTCCACTCGGTGATCTGGGGCTTCTGCGCGATCGCCGTGTTCATGATCGCGTACTACATGCTGTTCGGCGTGGTGTCGGTGATCGGCCTGTCGGTGAACCTGCTGCTGCTCGTCGCCGTGCTGTCGCTGATGCAGGCCACGCTGACGCTGCCCGGTATCGCGGCAATCGCGCTCGCGCTCGGCATGGCGATCGACTCGAACGTGCTGATCAACGAGCGCGTGCGCGAGGAACTGCGCGCCGGCCAGCCGCCGCAGCTCGCGATCCAGGCCGGTTACGCGCATGCCTGGGCGACGATTCTCGACTCGAACGTCACGACGCTGATCGCCGGTCTCGCGCTGCTCGCGTTCGGCTCGGGCCCGGTTCGCGCGTTCGCGATCGTGCACTGCCTCGGCATCCTGACCTCGATGTTCTCCGCGGTGTTCTTCTCGCGCGGGATCGTCAACCTCTGGTACGGCGGCCGCAAGAAGCTGAAGTCGCTCGCGATCGGCCAGGTGTGGAAGCCGGAAGGCGCCGCTGCCGCCGCATCGTTCACCGACGCGGACGAATCGACCGACACCGCGCGCGCCGCGAAGCTCGCTGCCCCGGCGAAGGGCAACGCGCCGCGCGCCGGCAAGCCGCAGCTGCGCAACCGCGCGCAGCAAGGCGTGTCGCCGAAGAAACCGGGCTCGACCCAATAAGGCCCCGGAGACGAGACCATGGAATTTTTCCGCATCCGTAAAGACATTCCGTTCATGCGGCACGCGCTGGTGTTCAACGTGATCTCGCTGGTCACATTCCTCGCCGCCGTGTTCTTCCTGTTCCACCGCGGGCTGCACCTGTCCGTCGAATTCACCGGCGGTACGGTGATCGAGGTGCAGTACCAGCAGGCTGCGGAACTCGAACCCGTGCGCGCGACGCTCGGCAAGCTCGGTTATGCCGACGCGCAGGTGCAGAACTTCGGCACGTCGCGCAACGTGCTGATCCGCCTGCAGCTGAAGGAAGGCCTCACGTCCGCGCAGCAGAGCGACCAGGTGATGGGCGCGCTGAAGGCGCAGAACCCCGACGTCACGCTGCAACGCGTCGAGTTCGTCGGCCCGCAGGTCGGCCGGGAGCTCGCGACCGACGGCCTGCTCGCGCTCGCGTGCGTCGTGATCGGCATCGTGATCTACCTGTCGTTCCGCTTCGAATGGAAGTACGCAGTGGCCGGCATCATCGCCAACCTGCACGACGTCGTGATCATTCTCGGCTTCTTCGCCTACTTCCAGTGGGAGTTCTCGCTGGCGGTGCTCGCGGCGATCCTCGCGGTGCTCGGCTACTCGGTCAACGAGTCGGTCGTCATCTTCGACCGGATCCGCGAGACGTTCCGCCGCGAACGCAAGATGAACGTGCAGGAAGTGATCAACCACGCGATCACGACCACGATGTCGCGCACGATCATCACGCACACGTCGACGGAAATGATGGTGCTGTCGATGTTCTTCTTCGGCGGCCCGACGCTGCACTACTTCGCGCTCGCGCTGACGGTCGGCATCATGTTCGGCATCTACTCGTCGGTGTTCGTCGCGGGCTCGCTCGCGATGTGGCTCGGCATCAAGCGCGAGGACCTGATCAAGGAAAAGAAGACCGCGCACGATCCGGACGATCCGAACGCGGGCGCGCAGGTTTAAGCGCCGCGCCGTTTCGGCATCGCACCCAAGCCGGCCCATTCGGGCCGGTTTTTTTATGCGCGGGCCGCCGCGCTACACGGCGCGCGGGCGACACGAGCAGCGCCGTCGCGGGCGTCGGCTACAATCGTCACCACCCTGCCCCGCTTGCATGCCGGCCGCGCGCTGGCCGGGCAAGCACACTCGCCACCCGTCCCAACGTGCGGTCCCGATGATGCCTCCCATGCGTGCCGTTCGTCGCCTTGCCGCCTGCGCAGCCGTCGCGGTCGGGCTCCCGCATGCGCCGCTCGCCGTCGCGCAAGCGGCATCGGCGCCGCCCGCCGCGGCATCGGCCGCCGCCCCGACGCCGTCGCCCTGCCCGCCCGATTGGGAACCGCAGCTCTGCGAACTGAAGGCGGCCGTCGAAGTACTGAAGAAGCAGCACCTGACCGATGTCGACATCGGCGCGCTGCTCGACGCCGCCACCCACGACGGGATCAAGACGCTGCCGTACGCGCGCTTCTTCAACGCGAAGGAGGAGCAGGAGCGGCGCGACGACGAGCAGCGCGCGCGCAACGGCACGCCGGGCATCGGCATCGTGTTCGAGACGCGGCCCGACGGGCTGCACATCATCGACGTGATTCCCGACGCACCGGCCGAGAAAGCCGGCGTGCGGCCGGACGACCTCGTCGTCGCGATGAACGACCGGAGCGTCGTCGGCATCGACAGCGGCGAACTCCTGAAACTCGCGAGGGGCGACGCGGGCGTGCCGCTGAAACTCACGGTGCAGCGCGGCCCGAAGCATGCGGTGCTGACCTTCGCGCCGGTGCGCGCGATCGTCAAGCCGCATCCGGCGATCGCCAAGCGGCTCGACGGCGACATCCTGTACACGCGGCTGTCGAGCTTTCCGGAGCCGGCGGTCGGCGATTACATCGACGCGGTGCAGGCCGCGCGGCGCACGGGCCCGCCGGTGACAGGCATGATCCTCGACCTGCGCATCAACGGCGGCGGCGCGCTCAACGCGGCGATCGGCATCACCGCGCTGTTCGCGGGACGCGACCGCACCGCGATGGTGACGGTCGAGCGCGGCGACACGCAGCGCCGCCGCTACACGACCAACTGGCCCGACTACGCGCTGCCCGTCATGCACGGGCAGGATCCGCTGGCACCGCTGCAGGCCGACGACTGGTGGCGCACCGTGCCGCTCGTCGTGCTCGTCGACGGACAGAGCGCGTCGGCCGCCGAGGCGACCGCGGCCGCGCTGAAGGATCTCGGCCGCGCGAAACTGCTCGGCATGCCGACCTACGGGAAGGGCCTCGCGCAGACGGGCGTCGACCTGATCGACGGCACGCGCCTGAATTTCACGTATGCGCGCAACCTGCGGCCGAACGGCTGCCCGATGGACGGCTACGGCGTCGTGCCGGACTGGCTCGTGCCGCCGCGCCGCGACTCGGACGTCGACGGCGTGCTGCTGTGGTACCGGGAAGCCGATCTCGCGCGGGCGCCGTATGCGGACCGGCTGGCGCCCGACCCGTTCGCGCAGGTGCGCAAGGCGCGGCAGGCGCTGCGCGAGCAGCGCGTGCGCGCGAAGGTCGATACGGCGAGGAGCACGGCGCTGCCGCAGCGCGCGTTCGGCACGGCCGGCGACTGGCAGCTTCGGCAGGCGCTCGCCGCGCTCGCGGGGCGTCCGGTGCGGACCGTCGACGCGCCCGCGCAACTGATGCCGGCGCAGCCGGTATGCGAGCGCGCCGACAACTGACGCGCCGCCCCGCTACCGGAAACCGAACCGTCGACGGAGCACGGCCAGCGCCGCGAGGCTCAGCACGGCCGCGAACATCAGGTAGAAACTGGGCGCGGTCTTCATCCCGGTCGCGCGGATCAGCCACGCGATGATGAACGGCCCGAAGCCGCCGAAGATCGTCACCGCGACGTTGTACGCGAGCGACATCCCGGTCGTGCGCGTCTGCACCGGAAACACCTCGGACAACAGGCCCGGCAGCGCCGCGAAGTAGCCCGTCATCAGGAACGCGAGCAGCACCTGCAGCGCGATCAGCGTGCCGAAGCCCGGATGCGCGACGAGGTACGCGAACGCCGGATAGATCAGCACGAGGATGCCGACGGCCGGCGCGATCATCACGCGCACGCGGCCGTATCGATCCGACCAGTGGCCGACGAGCGGCGCGAACGCCATCTGGATCACGCCGACGACGAGGATCGCCGCGAACGCGGCGGACGGCGCGAGGCCGAGCTGCTTCACGCCGTAGGTCGGCATGAACAGCACGAGATAGGTGGCGACGGTGCCGAGCACGACCACGCCCATCGCGGCAACCAGGCGCGCCTTGTGCGAGGCGAACGTGTCGCGCAGCGGGTTCGCGGTGCCTTCGGCCGCGAGAAATTCGGGCGTCTCGTCGACCTTCGTGCGGATGTAGTACGCGACGGGCCCGAGCAGCAGCCCGAAGAAGAACGGCACGCGCCAGCCCCACGACGCCATCTGCGCGGCCGAGAGCTGCGCATTCAGCACGGTGCCGAAGCCGGCGGCGAGCAGCGTCGTGAGCCCCTGGCTCGCGACCTGCCAGCTCGCGAAGAAGCCGCGCCGGCCAGGCACGTGTTCGGCGAGGAACGCGGTCGCGCTGCCGAACTCGCCGCCGGCCGAGAAGCCCTGCATCAACCGCGCGGCGACGAGGATCACCGGCGCGGCGACGCCGATCGTCTCGTAGGTCGGCAGCACCGCGATGATCAGCGTGCCGGCCATCATCAGCAGGATCGACAGCGTGAGCGCGGCCTTGCGGCCCGCGCGGTCGGCATACGCGCCGAGCACGATCGCGCCGAGCGGCCGCATGAAGAACGACACGCCGAACGTGCCGAGCGTGAGCAGCAGCGACACGGTGTCGTTGCCGGCCGGGAAGAACAGTTTCGCGAGCGTCACCGCGAAGAAGCCGTAGACGACGAGATCGAACCACTCGAGCGCATTGCCGATCGACGCGGCGACCACCGCGCGCCATACGCGCGGCGACGAGGCAATGGAACGGGACGGCGTGACGGCATGCATCGGCGATCTCCTTGTCGTTGTACGTTCTGTTCGAGGCAGCCGCTGTCGCGCCGTCGGCCTGCCCGGCGCCGCACGCGGCGCTCGGGCGATTATAGGCGCGCAAAAAAAACCGCCGCGCCCCCGGTAACGGGAGCGCGGCGGTCGGGCCCGCGGCAGGCCGGCACGGCGGCCGGCCTCGCCGGAAGCCTTACTGCTGCTTGACCGCTTCGGCCGTGATCAGCAGCTTCGTCTTCATCTTGAAGCCGTACTGCTTGCCGTAGTCGAGGCCGAAGTCGTCGCGGCTGAATTCGCCGACCGCGTCGACGCCGCACACTTCACGCTTGAGCATCGGGTGCGGCATGCACTTGAACGAGTCGATCTTCAGCGTGAGCGGCTTCGTGACGCCGTGCAGCGTCAGGTTGCCGACCACCGACACCGGCTTGTCGCCGTCGAACTTGATCGTGCCCTTGTAGTTCGCCTGCGGGAACTTCGCCACGTCGAAGAATTCGGCCGTCTGCAGGTGCTCGTCGAGCTTCGCGCTGCCCGTGTGGATCGACGCGATGTCGGTCGTCACGTCGACCGTACCGGTCTTCGCCGCGCGGTCGAGCGTCACGGTGCCGCTCGACTTGTCGAACTTGCCGCGCCAGACCGACAGGCCGCCGAAGTGGTCGGCCTCGAAGCTCGGGTACGTGTGGCTCGGGTCGAACTGGTACGTCGCGCTTTCGGCGAAGGCCGAGAACGACAGGGACGCGGCCAGCGCGCCCGCGGCGATGATCAGATGCTTTTTCAAACTCATTCTCCTTGGAACGGCGCCGCGCCCTCGCGCGGCATTCGGGTGAAGCGACAGCCCGCCGCTTACTTCGTGGCGACGAGATGGAACTTGATCTGCACTTCGTCGGCGACGATCGACGTGTCCTTCCACTCGCCGGTGCCGACGTTGAAGGCCGAACGCTTGATCGGCAGCACGCCGTCGAACGTCTGCGTCGCGCCGCTTTGCGCGACCGTGACGGGCACCGTGACGGTCTCGGACTTGCCCTTGATCGTCAGCTTGCCGGTCACGTTGTACTTGTTGCCGCCCGCCGGCGCGATCGCCGACGACACGAACGTCGCCTGCGGATACGCCTTCGCGTCGAACCAGTCCTTGCCGGCGACCTGGTCGTTGTACATCTTGTCGCCGAGGTCGAAGCTCGCGATGTCGATGGTCATTTGCGCGCTGCCCTGCGCGGCCTTCGCCGGATCGAACTTCACCTGCGCGGAAAACTTCTTGAACGCGCCTTCGGTCGGCACGTTCATCTGCTTCGACACGGCGGACACCTTGCTCTTCGCGAGATCGACATCGGCGTGCGCCGCGCCCGACGCGACAAGTGCCGCCGCGGCGAACGCGGTCAGCATGGAGCGGGAGAAAGACACTTTCATGGGATCCTTCATTTGGCAAAGGGAAGCATTCGCGACAGCAGGCCGTCGCGGTCCAACAACTGGTGCTTGAGCGCCGCGAGCACGTGCATCGCGACGAGTGCAAGCAGAATGTAATTCAAAGACACGTGCAGCGTCTTGAAGGTTTCCTTGAGCGCCGGATCGGGGTCGATCAGCCGCGGCAACGGCACGATGCCGAGATACACGACCGGGATGTTCGATGCCGAGCTGTACAGGTAGCCCGTCACCGGGATCACGATCATCAGCGCGTAGAGCAGCATGTGCACGCCGTGCGACGCCGCGCGCTGCCACGCGGGCGTATCGCCGGGCAGCGACGGCGGTAGGTGGGTCGCCCGCCACAGCACGCGGATCACCGCCAGCGCGAACACCGTCACGCCGATCCACTTGTGCCACGAGAAGTACTTCAGCTTCGTCGGCGTGAAGCCGGGGATGTCGGTCATCACCCAGCCGAGCGCGAAGCCGCAGACGATCAGCAGCGCGATCAGCCAGTGCAGCGCGATTGCGGTCTGCGTGTAGCGCACCGGCCGGGCCGGCAGCGAATTCGATGCCATCTTGGAGTTCCTCAGTTCAGCGAACGGCCGCGCCGGCCAGGAGTCCGACGCTTGTCAAGGGCGCCATGCTACCGCAACCTTTTGACGCGCGCGGACTCTGAGGACAGGCGTGCCAGCCGGCTGACGGCTTGCCGCCATGTTACCGATCGGTCACGACGCGCACGATCCTTGACACACCGAAAAAGGCCTTTTGGTAAGATTGGCGCGGGTTCCGGCCCCGTCGACGCGTTCCCCCAGCCGTCGCACAACTGCCTTTTCCATGCAACGAAACGACCTGATTGCCTGTCACGAGTGCGACGCACTGTTGCACAAACCACGCCTGAGCGGCCGCGAAATCGCGCGCTGTCCGCGCTGCGACGCGCTGCTGTACCGCAACAGCGCCGCGCAGATCGAGCGGATCTGCGCGCTCGCGCTCGCCGCCCTGATCACGTTCACGATCGCGCAGGCGTTCCCGATCCTCGAAATGGACGTGAACGGCAACCGCGTGCAGACCACGCTGATCGGCGCGATCGATTCGCTGTGGCACCAGGACATGGCGATCGTCGGCGTGATGGTGTTCTGCTCGACCGTGCTGTTCCCGCTCGTCGAGATGGCCGCGCTGCTGTACCTGCTGCTGCCGATCCGCCGCGGCGTCGTGCCGCCCGGTTTCAACCTGGTCCTGCGCGCGATCGAGCTCGTGCGGCCGTGGGGCATGATCGAGGTGTTCATGCTCGGCATTCTGGTCACGATCGTGAAGATGGTGAGCCTCGCGCGCGTCGTGCCCGACGCCGCGCTGTTCGCGTTCGCCGCACTCACGCTGATGATCGCGGTCGTGCTGATGTTCGATCCGCGCACGCTGTGGGACATCGCCGACGACCTGCGCGCCGGGCGCTCGCCCGGGCAACCCGACTCGGCCGCCCCGCTGCCGGAAGCCGCCCGCCGATGACGACACCGACCGCCGCACGCGAAGGCTACGCGAGCTGCCACACGTGCGGGCTCGTACAGACGCTCGACCGGCCGCACGCGCACTGCGCGCGCTGCGGCACCGCACTGCACTTCCGTACCCCGAACAGCATCATGCGCACCTGGGCGCTGCTGCTCGCGGCCGCGATCCTCTACATTCCCGCGAACCTGCTGCCGATCATGCGCACCGCGTCGATCGTCGGCTCGCAGGAAGACACGATCATGAGCGGCGTCATCTATTTCTGGGTGTCGGGCGACTGGCCGCTCGCCGTCGTCGTGTTCGTCGCGAGCATCCTCGTGCCGATGCTCAAGCTCGGCGTGCTGCTGATCCTCGTGATCAGCGCGCAGCGCCGCACCGCGTGGCGGCCGCAGCAGCGCACGCGGCTGTTCCGGATCGTCGAGCGCATCGGCCGCTGGTCGATGCTCGACATCTTCGTCGTGACGCTGACCGTCGCGCTTGTCCATTTCCGTTCGCTCGCCGTCATCACGGCCGGCCCCGGCGCGCTCGCGTTCGGTTCCGTCGTGATCCTGACGATGCTCGCGTCGATGCAGTTCGATCCCCGCCTGATCTGGGATCCAGTCGAAAACTCAGGGAATCACCATGAATAGTCCACAAGGCCCGCAGCACGACGCGCCCCGGCCGCCCGATCCGACGATCTCGACGAAAAGCGGCTGGCTGCCGTCGCTCGTCTGGCTCGTGCCGCTGATCGCCGCGCTGATCGGCATCGGCCTCGTGATCAAGTCCGTGCGCGAACGCGGCCCGGAAATCACGATCAGCTTCCACAGCGCCGAAGGGCTCGAGCCCGGCAAGACCCAGGTCAAGTACAAGGACGTCGAGATCGGCATGGTCAAGACGATCAAGCTGTCGAAGGACCTGTCGCGCGTGCTCGTCCAGGTGCAGCTGAAGAAGGAAGCCGAGGACTTCGCGGTCAAGGGCTCGCGCTTCTGGATCGTGCGGCCGCGCGTCGGCGCGACCGGCGTGTCGGGGCTCGGTACGCTGCTGTCCGGCGCGTACATCGGCGTCGACGCCGGCCACGGGCAGGATACGCTGACCGACTTCACGGGCCTCGAGACGCCGCCCGCCGTCACGGGCGACCAGAAAGGCACGCAGTACGTGCTGCGCGGCGATTCGCTCGGCTCGGTCGACATCGGCTCGCCGGTCTATTACCGCCGCGTGCAGGTCGGCCAGGTGGTCGGGTTCTCGCTCGACAAGGACGGCACGGGCGTCACGTTCAACGTGTTCGTCAATGCGCCGTACGACCAGTACGTCGGCGTCAACTCGCGCTGGTGGCAGGCGAGCGGCGTCGACCTGCGGCTCGATTCGAGCGGCCTGAAGCTGAACACGCAGTCGCTCGCGACGGTGATCCTCGGCGGCATCGCGTTCCAGACGCCGCCGAACCAGGGCAGCGGCGCGACGGCGCCGAACAACACGACGTTCCGCCTCGGCTCCGACGAAGGCGACGCGATGCGCGACCCGGACGGCCAGCCGCTGCAGGTCGTGATGAACTTCAACCAGTCGCTGCGCGGGCTCGCCGTCGGCGCGCCGGTCGACTTCCGCGGCATCGTGCTCGGCGAAGTGACGAACATCGGCATCGACTTCGATCCGAAGACGAAGAACTTCCTGATGCCGGTGACGATGAACGTGTATCCGGAACGCCTCGGCCGCCGCTTCCGCGAATCGATCGAGAGCAAGGGCGAACCGGCCCGCCGCGAGATCGTCGAGCGGCTCGTCCAGCACGGGCTGCGCGGCCAGCTGCGCACCGGCAACCTGCTGACGAGCCAGTTGTACGTCGCGCTCGACTTCTTCCCGAAGGCGCCGGTCGTGAAGATCGACACGGCACGCCAGCCGCTCGAGCTGCCGACCGTGCCGAATACGCTCGACGAACTGCAGCTGCAGGTCGCCGACATCGCGAAGAAGCTCGACAAGGTGCCGTTCGACCAGATCGGCGCGAACCTGAACAGCGCGCTGTCGAACGCCGACAAGCTGTTCAAGCAGCTCGACACGCAGGTCGCGCCGGAAGCGCGCGACACGCTGTCGGCCGCCAAGCAGACCTTCTCGACCGCCGAGGCGACGCTGCAGCAGGATTCGCCGCTGCAGTCCGACGTGCGCGGCGCGCTGAAGGAACTCACGCGCACGCTGCAATCGCTGAACGCGCTCGCCGACTATCTCGAGCGTCACCCCGAATCGCTGCTCAAGGGCAAGCCAGGAGACAAGCAATGACGACACGCGTGAACGGTTTCGCGCGCAGCGCGGCGGCGGCCCTCGCCGCCCTCGCGCTCGCCGCGTGCAGCTCGCCGCCCGCCCGGTTCTACACGCTCAGCCCGGCCGACGCCGCGGCGCCGCTGCGCACCGCGCCGGCCAACCCGGCGTTCCTGATCGAGGTGCCGTCCGTCGGCGTGCCCGAGCAGGTCGCGAAGAACCAGCTGGTCGTGCAGAAGAACGCCGCGCAGGTCGACGTGCTCGAGCAGGAGCGCTGGGCGTCGCCGCCCGCCGACGAGATCCGCCGCGCGCTGTCGGACGATCTCGCCGCGCAGCTCGGCACGATCGACGTCGCGAATTCCGCGACGCCGCCCGGTGTGCCCGTGTATCGCATCAGCGTGAACGTGCAGCGCTTCGAGTCGTGGCCGGGCAAGCGCGCGGCGGTCGACGCGGTGTGGAGCGTGCGCTCGCTCGCCACGCAGGCCGTGATGACGTGCCGCACGAGCGTCGCGGAACCGGTCGCCGACGGCTACGACGCGCTCGTCGCCGGCCACCGGCGCGCGCTCGACGTGATTGCGACGCAAGCCGCGGCCGGCGTACGCGCGATGGCCGCACGCCGCGGCACGGCGGCCGCGCCGGCGCCTGCGTCCGGCAGCAAGACGGCCGCCGCGCCGGTCGTGCCGTGCCCGGCCAACCCGACCTCGGGCGGCGACGCCGGCGCGACGGGCAAGTCCGGCGCCTGAGCGGGCGCCGCGCAGGCGAGCGTTCGATGCGACGCTGGCCCGCGCGGCGCATCCGATAGCGATCGCCGCCCGTTATCGGCCGGCATCACGCCGCCGCGACCGGCCCCGCGCATCGCGCCGAACCGCGAGTTTGCATTGTTTGTCAAATCGGCCGGAACCGGCGCCGGCCAACGCGGTCGGCTTGCGTTTTCCGGCCCGATTGACGATCCTACGCACTTTCCGGCTCGCGCCGTTCGTCGTGCGCGCCAGCCAGCGGCGCCGGGCCGCGTTCGGCCCGACCGCCGTGCCTCCCGGCGCCCGCACGCGATCGGCGTGCAGCGCAGCGGGGCAGCCGCATCGCGGGTTGCCGCGCATCGTCCGGCCACCGCCCCGTCTCACCCGTTCTCCCCGGCGCCGTGCCGCTTGCCCGGCCGGCATCCCGAACCCGCCCGTCCAGGGCTTTCGCTATTCCGTTTATGTTTCGTTCCCTGACGACCCTGATCAAGAAGTGGCGCGCGTCGCGCAATGCCGGTCACCAGCTCGATGCGCTGCTCGCGCACGCCGACGCCGATGCATCGTATGCCGAGCGCAGCGAATGGCTGATCGAGCTCGCGCACTGGCTGCGCCGCAACGGCACGATGCAGGAGACCCCGGCCGAGCGCGACGCCGACACGCGCGCGTATCCGGCCCATGCGCGGCTGCGCTACCTGTTCCACGTGCTCGATCGCAACCCCGCCTGGAAAGCGCACGCCGCGCGCATCCTGCGCGGCATCCTGCGCGAATGCGACGGCATCTCGCTGCTGTGCGACGCCGGCATGCCCGTGCACTCGGGCTTCTTCGGCGCGCTGTTCGAGCGGATCGACTCGTCGCTGATCCCGCCCGCGCCGAACCGCCGCGAGCTGTCGGCGCTGTTCACGCTGATGTTCCCGGCACCGGAGGACGCGAAATGGATCGACGCCCTGCCCGACGACCTGCTCGCGCGCCTCGCCGAGCTGATCTCGTTCGACGTCACCGAGGAGGAACGCCACGAGCCCGGCTCGTTCTCGCGCGACCTGCTGGCCGCGCTGCATAACCTGACCTGCCAGATCAGCTCGACCGGCCTGTCGCAGACGGTGCGCAGCCGGCTGTCCGACGACGATGCGCGCAAGCCGCTCGAATCGCAGCCGTTCTACCGCCTCACGCGCGCGATGCTCGCGGTCGAGACCGCGCACGCGGCCGTCGAGGACGGCGGCGACCCGAGCAAGCTGCTGCACGAGGTGAACTACCTGCGCGTGCTGCTCGACGAATGCCGGATCGCCGTCGACGACGTGTTCTCGCACCTGTACCGCAACGGCGTGTCGGTCGACATCGTGTTCCAGGTCGAGCGGATGCGCATGCGCATCCTGCGCGCGGAAACGCTGCTGAACGCGTGGATGGCCCGCGACGACCTGCACGGAATGGCCCGCCTGACGGCCGAGCTGGTCGACGCGAACCAGAACAGCCAGAGCGTCACGCACCTCGTGCGCAGCAACTTCTCGCTGTTCGCGCGCAAGCTCGTCGAGACCAACGCGGACACGGGCGAGCACTACATCTCGCGCGGCCGCGCCGAATACCTGAAGATGCTGCGGATGGCCGCGGGCGGCGGCCTCGTCACCGTCGTGACCGTGTGCGTGAAGTTCGCGATCACGGGCGCGCACCTGCAGTCGATGCTCGAAGGGCTGCTCGCGGGCATCAACTACGCGGCCAGCTTCATGCTGATGCACTTCCTGCACTTCACGCTCGCGACCAAGCAGCCCGCGATGACCGCGCCGACGCTGGCGCGCGAACTCGACGACACCGGCCACGACGAAGGCGTGAAGGCGTTCGTGTCGTCGGTGATCGCACTGATCCGCACGCAGGCGGCCGCGATTTCCGGCAACGTGCTCGTCGTGCTGCCCGTCTGCCTGCTCGTGCAGCTGTTCGCGGGCAACGTGCTGCACACGAACGTGATCTCGCCGGAGAAGGCGCATGCGACGCTGCACTCGTTCTCGCTGCTCGGCCCGACGCCGTTCTACGCGGCGCTCACGGGCGTCCTGCTGTGGGCGTCGAGCCTGCTCGCGGGCTGGGCCGACAACTGGTTCGTGCTGCACCGCGTCGGCGACGCGCTCACCTACAACCGCCGGCTGCGCCTCACGCTCGGCGCGGCCGGTGCCGCGAAGCTCGCGCATTTCTGCCGGTCGAACGTCGCCGGCGTGGTCGCGAACGTCGGCCTCGGCCTGATGCTCGGCCTGATCCCGGCGATCGTCAGCGTGTTCATGTTCCCGTTCGAGGTGCGTCACGTGACGCTGTCGGCCGGCTCGATCGGGGTCGCGCTCGGCGTGCTGGGCAAGAGTGCGCTGAGCACGCCCGAACTGTGGTGGGCCGCCGCCGGCGTGCTCAGCATGGCGATCCTCAACGTGCTCGTGAGCTTCGCGCTCGCGTTCACGATGGCCGTGCGCTCGCGCAGCCTGCGCCCGACCAAGGTGCGCGCGCTCGTCGCCGCGATCGTCCGCACGGTGCTGTCGAATCCGCTCGCGCTGTTCTGGCCGGCCGGCGGCCAGGCCGCGCGCGCCGGCCACACGGGCTCGCACTGACCCACTGAACCCGCGGCGGGCGCGTCAGGCCGCGCCGCACCGGTCTCCCGGTGCGCGCCCGCGGCCGTCGCGCGGGCGGTGCGGCGCCGAAACGCCGGCCCCGGCCGCCCGCGCCGCGTACAATAGTGGACTTTTGCACGTCCTCACCGCCTTATGTCCTCGCCCACCCTGTTTGAATTCTTCGCCCCCTGCCCGCGCGGCCTCGAAGCGGCGCTTGCCGCCGAGCTGGCCGAAATCGCCGGCCGCCACCTGAACGGCGCGCCGTTCACCGCGGGCGCGCAGGTGCCGGGCGGCGTCCATTTCAGCGGCGGCTGGGCCGCCGGCATGGCCGCGAACCTCCATTCGCGGATCGCGAGCCGGATCCTGCTGAAGATCGCGCACCGCGCGTACCGCAACGAGCAGGACGTCTATGCGCTCGCGCTCGAGCAGCCGTGGGAGCGCTGGTTCGCCGCCACGCAGACGCTGCGCGTCGACATCACCGCGATCAAGTCGCCGCTGAAGAGCCTCGAGTTCGCGACGCTGCGCGTGAAGGACGCGATCTGCGACCGGATGCGCGACAAGACCGGCGCGCGCCCGAGCATCGACACCGGTGCGCCGGACGTGCGCGTGTTCGCGTTCCTGACGGCCAACGAATGCACGCTGTACCTCGACACGTCGGGCGAGCCGCTGTTCAAGCGCGGCTGGCGCCTCGACAAGGGCGCGGCACCGCTGCGCGAGAACCTCGCGGCCGGCATCCTGCGCCTGACGGGCTGGACGCCCGGCACCGCGCTGTACGACCCGATGTGCGGCAGCGGCACGTTCCTCGCGGAAGCCGCGCAGATCGCGCTCGGCGTCGCGCCCGGCGTCGAACGCCGGTTCGGCTTCGAAAAGCTCAAGCAGTACGACATCACCGCGTGGCAGGGCCTGAAGGTCCCGGCGCTGGACGCGAAGCGCGCGGCGCGCGGCAAGCGCAACGAAGCGCTCGGCGTGTACGGCAGCGACATCTCCGGCGACATGCTCGAGAAGGCGCGCGCGAACCTCGAGCGCGCGGGCGTGCCGTCGGTGTGGCTCAAGCAGGTCGACGCGCGCGGGATGACGCCGCCGTGCGACGCGCCGGGCATCATCCTCGCGAACCCGCCGTACGGCGAGCGGATCGAAGTGCGCGGCCGCAGCGCGCGCGGCGAGGTGCGCGAAACCGGCCGCAACCGCGGCAACGACGATGCGTTCCGACGCACGCACACCGACGCACCGGACAGCGAGTTCTTCAACGTGCTGGGCGATGCGCTGAAGCAGCGCTTCACGGGCTGGCAGGCGTTCCTGCTGACATCCGACCGTTCGCTGCCGGGCCAGCTGCGGCTGCGCGAATCGGCAAAGACCCCGCTGTTCAACGGCGCGCTCGAATGCCGGCTGTTCCGCTTCGACCTGATCGCCGGCAGCGTGAAGGCGCGTCCGGCCGCGCCGGAAGGCGGCGACGCGTAATCCGCGTCCATCGGGGCCGCCCGTGCGGCCGCCGCGGCACCGACAAACGCCGCCGTTACCGCACCCGCGGCAACGGCGGCGTTTCGTTTCAGCGCTTCGACTCCGACCCGCGCGCCATCCTGAATGGCAGTGCACGCCCGGTCTCGAGCAGCGTCTTCAGGCTCGACAGCACGACCGGCCAGCCGCCGCGAATCCCGCGATCCCTCTCCGAACCGGGCACGAGCCCGTCGTGCGTGACGATCCGCTTCACGACGCCGGCCTGCGGCTCGACGAGGTAGATCACGCGCGATTCTTCACCCTCCCCCCGACGGCGTGCGCCATGTGACGACCAGCCGGCGCGGCGGACCGTTCTCGATTACCTCGCCGACGATGTCGACCCGCGACGGATCGTCGTCGTCCTGACGTTCCCAGCGCGAGCCCGGCCGCCAACAAAACGAGGTCCATGCCGCTCCCGGGTCAATGGCGTCGTTGCGCAACCCCATGGTTGCATGTCAAGGGTGACAACTCTACTGACAATACGGTGTCAGCAGCCCGCGCTCACACTTCAATCCCGGCGCAATGCAGGCTGGTTTCCACACCGAACCCGAATAACAACGCAACAAGGAGCTCGTCATGACGTCCGCAACGGCCACCGCCACCCTGGAACGCGCAATCGCGTGGTTCGACATCCCGTCCCTCGATTTCGAACGGGCGATCCGCTTTTACGAAACCGTGCTGCAAACCACGTTGCAGCGCGCGATCATCGGCGGCGTGCCGATGGCCACGTTCGATCACGAAGCGTCGAGCACCGGCGGCAGCATCGTGTTCGATCCGCAGCAGATCAAGCCGAGCGCGAACGGCGTGCTCGTCTACCTGAACGCCGGCGAATCGGTCGTCGCGGCGCTCGAACGCGCGAAGCGCGCGGGCGGCGTCGTGCAGGGCTCGGTCGTCGAGCTGCCGAACAACTACGGCTACGTCGGCTACCTGATCGACACCGAAGGCAACCGCGTCGGCCTGCACGCGCCGAAATGCCACTGAGCGCACCGGCCGGCGGCCCGGCGCGGCGCTATCATCGCGAAATCCCCGTAGCCAGAGGAATCGAGGTGCTGTCATGACCCGCCGTGCCGACCGCCTGTTCCAGATCGCCGAGCTGTTGCGCGGGCGTCGTCTCACGACCGCGCAACAGCTGGCCGACTGGCTGTCGGTGTCGCCGCGCACGGTCTATCGCGACGTGCGCGACCTGCAACTGTCGGGGGTGCCGATCGAAGGCGAGGCCGGCATCGGCTACCGGCTGAACCGCAACGCGAGCCTGCCGCCGCTCACGTTCACGGCCGAGGAGCTGGCGGCGCTCGCCACCGGCGCGCGGATGCTCGAAACCTGGGGCGGCGCGCGTTTCGCGAGCGGCGCGCGCTCGGCGCTCGCGAAGATCGCGTCGGCGATGCCGGCCGACAAGCGCACGGCGCTCGACCGCCTGCCGGTGTTCGCGCCGTCGTTCCACATCGACGAGACGTTCTGCGCCAAGGTCGACGCGATCCACCAGGCCATCGACACGCGCCACGTCGTCGGTTTCGACTATCGCGACCGGCTCGGCGCGCATTCGCAACGCCGCGTCTGGCCGCTCGGGCTCGTGTACTGGGGCGGGCGCTGGACGATCGGCGCGTGGTGCGAGCTGCGCGGCGATTTCCGCACCTTCGACATCGCGCGCATGGGCGACATCACCGTGCACGAGCAGTTTCCGGACATGGAAGGGCGGCGGATCGCCGACTACATGCGGATCGCGGAAGCGCCGATGCGCTGACGCGGCACGGCAGCGGGCGTCCACCGCGCAAGGGGCGCACGCCGCCGCCCGCGTTTCCCGGGCGCCATCCGGCGCCCGGTCCGGCCTTCATTACTCGCCGATTAGCCGCCGAACACCACCGGCCGCTTCGGCCGCTCGTCCACGTGCAGCGAAAACACGTCCGCCCGCGCGTAGTGGCCGACGACGTCGAAGTCGTAACGCGCCCGCACGAGTTCGTCGGTATCGATACGCGCGGTCACGAGCCCGGCCTCGCCGATCAGCGGCTCGGTCAGCAGGTCGCCGAGCGGCCCGACGATCACGCTGCCGCCGCGGATCAGCGGCCGCTCGGGATCCCAGCCCGGCACGTCGATACCGAGCGAGCGCGGCGACGGCTGCACCTGGCACGCGCTCACGACGAAGCAGCGCCCTTCGTGCGCGATGTGCCGCATCGAGTTCTGCCACAGATCGCGCTCGTCGACGGTCGGCGCACACCAGATCTGCACGCCTTTCGCGTACATCGCGCAGCGCAGCAGCGGCATGTGGTTCTCCCAGCAGATCGCCGCGCCCGCGCGGCCGGCTGCCGTCTCGACGACGGGCAGCGTCGAGCCGTCGCCCTGCCCCCAGATCAGCCGTTCGGTGCCGGTCGGCATCAACTTGCGGTGTTTCGCGACGAGCCCGTCGCGCGGATCGAAGAACAGCGCCGTGCAGTACAGCGTGCCGCCGCCGCGCTCGATCACGCCGACCACGAGGCTCGCGCCCGTGCGCTGCGACAGCGCGGCCAGCTCGTCGGTTTCCGGACCCGGCACGTCGATCGCCTGCGCGGCGTAGCGCGCATACGCGTCGCGGCCCTCGGGCAGCCGGTAGCCGAGGCGCGTGCCGAAGATCTCGCCTTTCGGATAACCGCCGAGCACGGCCTCGGGCAGCACGACGAGCGACGCGCCGCTGTCGCGGATCGCGGTTTCGTAGCCGAGGATCGTGTCGAGCGTGGCGCGCGTGCCGGCGGGCGATGCGCCGATCTGCAGCGCGGCGATGACTGACGTGGACATGAAGGCGTCTCCGGTGAATGAGGTGACGCCATCTTTATCGATATCATTTCATCGATCAAATCGATACAACGATAACTGACATGAATGCAGATGATATCGCCGGCCTCGACCTGAACCTGCTGAAGGTGTTCGAGGCGCTGTACGAGGAAGGCGGCGCGAGCCGTGCGGCGCTGCGGCTCGACCTCACGCAGTCGGCCGTCAGCGCGGCGCTTGCGCGGCTGCGCGTGATCTACGCCGATCCGCTGTTCGTGCGCACCGGCCGCGGGCTCGCGCCGACGCCGCGCGCGGACGAACTGAAGCCGATCCTGTCCGACGCGCTCGACCGCTGCCGCGAAAGCCTCGCGATCGCGGCCGACAGCGGCGACCGCGTCGGCCGCACGATCTCGGTCGGGCTGTCGGACGACTTCGAGATCGCGCTCGGCCGCGCGTTGATCGATGCGGTCGCGCGGGAAGCCGCGGGCATCCGGCTGATCTTCCGGCAGACCCACAGCGGCATCGCCGGCGACGCGCTGCTGCGGCACGGCGTCGATCTCGCGATCGCGTCGGGCGGGTTCTCGGCGAACGGGCTGAGCCGGCGTGCGGTCGCGACGGGCGGGTACGCCTGCCTGATCGATCCGGCCGCCCGCGCGCAGCCGCCGCGCGCGCTGACGCTCGCCGATTTCCTGCGGCGCGACCACCTGCTCGTGTCGTCGGGCGGCGTGATCGGGATCGTCGACGAGGCGCTGGCCGCGCTCGGCCACAAGCGGCGCGTCGCGGCGTCGACCACGCATTTCGCCGCGTTGCCGTACCTGCTCGCCGGCTCCGACGCGGTCGCGACGATTCCCGCGCACGCGGCGCGCGCGATCGCCCATTCCACGCCGCTGCGCGCGCTTGCCTGCCCGGTCGACCTGCCGCGCTATCCGGTCGAAATCGGCTGGCGCACGAGCACGCAGCGCGACCCGGCGATCGTGCGCGTCCGCGACACGATCGCCGCGTGCGTCACGCGCCTCGTCGCGCCGTGAATGCACGTGCGTCGGGATTGCCGGCCGCGCCGCCGGCGCGTGCCGCACACCACCCGCAACCGCGCTGGCGCCGCTTTCCACCCGGGACGACGGCCGTGCCCGCACCTTCCGCACGATCGATCGCGCACGGCCGCGGCGCCCGCCGGCACCGCATCGCCCCCCGACGGCAAGACGCGCGGCTTACGGGGTCGGATTCGCCAGACCAGACGGCCGGCAGCGTTCGGGCGCAACCGGTAAAATGCCGATCCATGAAACCCGAAATCTGGACCCCGCATGTGACGGTCGCCGCGCTCGTCGAGCACGCCGGCCGCTTTCTCGTGATCGAGGAAGAAACCTCGACGGGCCTGCGCATCAACCAGCCGGCAGGCCATCTCGAGGCCGGCGAAACGCTGGCCGACGCCGTGATCCGCGAAACGCTCGAGGAAACCGCGCACCCGTTCACGCCCGACGCGCTCGTCGGCGTCTATCTCGCGCACTACGACCGCCCCGGCACCGCCGGCGCGACCTACCTGCGCTTCACGTTCTGCGGCACGGCCGGCGAACCGGTCGCGGGCCACGTGCTCGACGACGGCATCGTCCGCACGCTGTGGATGACGGCCGACGAACTGCGCGCGTGCAGCGAGCGTCACCGCTCGCCCGCCGTGATGCGCTGCGTCGACGACTATCTCGCCGGGCGGCGCATTCCGCTCGATTTCGTGCACACGCATTCGGTCGCGCCGCGCCCCGAAGCATTCGAACGTCAGGCGGTCAACAAATGAGCAAGCGCCGTGTAGTAGTGGGCATGTCGGGCGGCGTCGATTCGTCGGTGACCGCGTGGCTGCTGAAGGAACAGGGCTACGACGTGGTCGGCCTGTTCATGAAGAACTGGGAAGACGACGACGACGGCGAATACTGCTCGACGCGCCAGGACTGGATCGACGTCGTGTCGGTGGCCGATCTGATCGGCATCGACGTGGAGGCCGTCAACTTCGCCGCCGAATACAAGGACCGCGTGTTCGCCGAGTTCCTGCGCGAATACTCGGCCGGCCGCACGCCGAACCCCGACGTGCTGTGCAACGCCGAGATCAAGTTCAAGGCGTTCCTCGACCACGCGATGTCGCTCGACGCGGAAATGATCGCGACCGGCCACTATGCGCGCGTGCGCGAGCGCGACGGACGCTTCGAACTGCTGAAGGCCTTCGATCATACGAAGGACCAGTCGTACTTCCTGCACCGGCTGAACCAGGCGCAACTGTCGAAGACGATGTTCCCGCTCGGCGAGATCCCGAAGACGAAAGTGCGCGAGATCGCCGCGCAGATCGGGCTGCCGAACGCGAAGAAGAAGGATTCGACCGGCATCTGCTTCATCGGCGAACGGCCGTTCCGCGATTTCCTGAACCGCTACCTGCCGACGAAGCCCGGCCCGATGAAGACGCCCGACGGCAAGGTGGTCGGCGAGCACATCGGCCTCGCGTTCTACACGTTCGGCCAGCGCAAGGGCATCGGCCTGGGCGGCAGCAAGAGCGGCAGCGGCGAACCGTGGTTCGTCGCCGCGAAGGACATCGCGTCGAACACGCTGTACGTCGTGCAGGGCCACGATCATCCGTGGCTGCTGTCGCGCCAGCTCGTCGCCGGCAACGTGAGCTGGGTCGCCGGCGAGCCGCCGGCCGACGGCTTCGCGTGCGGCGCGAAAACGCGCTACCGGCAGGCCGACGCCGCCTGCGCGTTCGGCGCGGCCGCGCCCGGCCCGGCAGGCGAAGCGCGCTTCTCGCTCGCGTTCGACGACGCGCAGTGGGCCGTCACGCCCGGCCAGTCGGCCGTGCTGTACGACGGCGAGATCTGCCTCGGCGGCGGCATCATCGAGCTCGCGGCAACCGACGCGCCCGGTCGGGCCGCACCGGCGGAAGGCCACGCACCGGCGCTCGCCGACGCACGCTGACACGTATTCGGTTTAGACTTGCGGCACGCCGCGCCCGGCGGAACACGATTCCGCCGCGGCCGGCGCGCCGCCGCGCAGCGCACGCATGGCGGCATTTCAAGATTCTTATGGAGTCCCCATGCTTTCACGACGCTATCTGGCGATGTGGTGTGCCGTCCTGTTGCTCGTCGCGGCGGCCGCGCTCGCGTCGGCCCACGTGCTGTCCTGGTTGTGGATCATCATCCCCGTCGCCCTCGTCGCGCTCGGCCTGTACGACCTGAAGCAGGACCGTCACGCGATCCTGCGCAACTACCCGCTCTGGGGCCACTTCCGCTTCCTGTTCGAATTCATCCGACCTGAAATCCGCCAGTACTTCGTCGAGGACGACACCGACGAGAAACCGTTCTCGCGTGCGCAGCGCAGCCTCGTGTACCAGCGCGCGAAGAACGTCGCCGACAACCGCCCGTACGGCACCGAGCTGAACGTGAAGGCCGTCGCGCACGAATGGATCAGCCACTCGCTCGCGCCGACGAAACTGCCGAACCACGATTTCCGCATCCGCGTCGGCGCGAATCGCGCGCAACCGTACGACATTTCGATCTTCAACATCTCGGCGATGAGCTTCGGCTCGCTGTCCGCGAACGCGATCCGCTCGCTGAACCTCGGCGCGAAGAAAGGCGGGTTCGCGCACGATACCGGCGAAGGTTCGCTGTCCAAGTACCACCGCGAGAACGGCGGCGACATCATCTGGGAAATCGCGTCCGGCTATTTCGGCTGCCGCAACGAAGACGGCACGTTCAACCCCGACAAGTTCGCGAAGCAGGCCGCCGATCCGCAGGTCAAGATGATCGAGGTGAAGCTGTCGCAGGGCGCGAAGCCCGGCCACGGCGGCGTGCTGCCGGCCGCGAAGATCACGCCGGAAATCGCCGAGACGCGCGGCGTGCCGATGGGCAAGGACTGCATCTCGCCCGCGACGCACTCGGAGTTCTCCACGCCGCGCGGGCTGCTCGAATTCGTCGAACGGCTGCGCACGCTGTCGGGCGGCAAGCCGACCGGCTTCAAGCTGTGCATCGGCCATCCGTGGGAATTCTTCGGCATCGCGAAGGCGATGATCGAGACCGGCATCGTGCCCGACTTCATCGTCGTCGACGGCGCGGAAGGCGGCACCGGCGCGGCGCCGCTCGAATTCACCGACCACGTCGGCGTGCCGCTGCAGGAAGGGCTGCTGCTCGTGCACAACACGCTCGTCGGGATCGGCGTGCGCGACCGCGTGAAGATCGGCGCGAGCGGCAAGATCATCACCGCGTTCGACATCGCCCGCACGCTCGCGATCGGCGCGGACTGGGTGAACTCGGCGCGCGGCTTCATGTTCGCGGTCGGCTGTATCCAGGCGCAGCACTGCCACACCGACCGTTGCCCGACCGGCGTCGCGACGCAGGACCCGGTGCGCCAGCGCGCGCTCGTCGTGCCCGACAAGGCCGAGCGCGTGTACAACTTCCACCGCAATACGCTGCATGCGCTGCAGGAACTCGTGCAGGCGGCCGGCCTCGGCCATCCGTCCGAGCTGCGCGCGCATCACATCGTGCAGCGGGTCGCGCCGCACGAGGTGCGGCTGATGTCGCAGTTGCTGAAGTACCTGAAGCCCGGCGCGCTGCTCGACGGCCGGACCTGCGGCTTCACGCTGTACGACAAGTGGTGGCCGATCGCGCGCAGCGATTCGTTCACGCTCGGCGAGGCCGTGTACGCGTCGATCGAGTGACGCGCGCGGCCGCCCCGTTCCGCCGGCGGCCCCCGCGGCAAAAAGAAAAGCGCCCCGCGGGGCGCTTTTCTTTTGTCTGCCGAATGCGTGAATGCGTGGCCGGCCGCTCAGCTCTGCGGCAGCGTATCGGCGAACGATTGCCGCTGCTGCAGCTTCACGAAATGCTTGTCGAGGTTCGGGTGGCGATCGCGCCAGTTGAGCTCGGGCATCCGGAAATCGAGGTAGCCGAGCGCGCAGCCGAGTGCGATGTCGGCCAGCGTGTAATGATTGCCGACGCACCAGGTCTTGCCGCCGAGGCCCTGCGACATCGCGACGAGACCGTCGTCGATCTTGCGCTGCTGGCGGGCGATCCAGCTCGCGCTGCGCTGCGCCTCGTCGCGCATCGTGTGTTCGACGCGAATCGCGACCGCCGCGTCGAGCACGCCGTCGCCCAGCGCTTCCCAGCAGCGCACCTCGACGCGCTCGCGGCCCGACGGCGGAATCAGCTTGCCGACCGGCGACAGCGTGTCGACGTATTCGCAGATCACGCGGGAATCGAACACCGCGGCACCATCCTCCATCACGAGGCACGGCACCTTGCCGAGCGGGTTCGATGCATGAATATTCGTGTCCGGCGCCCACACGTTCTCGAGCTCCAGCTTGTAGTCGATCTTCTTTTCAGCGAGCACGATCCGCGCCTTGCGGACGTACGGGCTGCCGAGCGAACCGATTAATTTCATCATCTGCCTTTTTTGGGGAACCGCCGAGAGTATACGTTGTCGCCGATCATAACCGGCCGGCGCGGCCGGGTAGAAAATCGCCGGCCCGGCCTGTGGATGGTTTGCAACAACCGCCGCGCGGCCTTCCGGCGCGGCTTCGGGCGCCCCTCTCACGCACCGCGTCGCGCGGCGCTACAATCGCACGATGAATGCGCCCATCGATACCGCCATCGCCGTCGACGTCTACCGCCAGCGCCGTGAACGCGTGCTTGCCGCACTGCGTGCCGCGGGCGGCGGCGTCGCCATCGTTCCCACCGCGCCGGAACTGCTGCGCAACCGCGATACGGCCTACCCGTACCGGTTCGACAGCTACTTCCATTACCTGACGGGCTTCACCGAGCCGGATGCCGTGCTCGTGCTGAACGCGGCCGCGCCGCACGGCGCGCCGGAGTCGATCCTGTTCTGCCGCGGCAAGAACGTCGACCGCGAGATCTGGGAAGGCTTTCACTACGGCCCCGAGGCCGCGCGCGACGCGTTCGGCTTCGATGCGGCATTCGCGGTCGACGTGATCGACACCGAGATGCCGCGCCTGCTCGCCGACGCGGGCACCGTGCACTACCGGTTCGGCGCATCGGCCGACTTCGACCGCCAGCTCGCCGGCTGGATCGACGCGGTGCGCGCGCTGGCGCGCACGGGCGTCGCCGCGCCGGACGCGCTGCTCGACCTCACGCCGCTGCTCGACGACATGCGGCTCGTGAAGGACGAACACGAACTCGCGATCATGATGCGCGCCGCGCACATCTCCGCGCTCGCGCACCGCCGCGCGATGCAGGCGTGCCGGCCCGGCATCCGCGAATACGAACTCGAGGCCGAGCTGCTGTACCTGTTCCGCAAGCACGGCGCGCAGTCGCCCGCGTACGGCTCGATCGTCGCGGCCGGCGCGAACGCGTGCGTGCTGCACTACCCGGCCGGCAACGCGGCCGCGCGGGACGGCGACCTGATCCTGATCGACGCCGCGTGCGAACTCGACGGCTATGCGTCGGACATCACGCGCACGTTCCCGGCCAACGGGCGCTTCTCGCCCGCGCAGCGCACGCTGTACGACATCGTGCTCGCCGCGCAGCAGGCCGCGATCGATGCGACGCGCGCGGGCGTGCCGTTCGAGGCGCCGCACGATGCGGCCGTGCGCGTGCTCGCGCAGGGGTTGCTCGACACCGGCATCATCCCGAAGGCCCGCTTCTCGAGCGTCGACGACGTGATCGCCGAGCGCGCGTACGCGCGCTTCTACATGCACCGCACGGGCCACTGGCTCGGGATGGACGTGCACGACTGCGGCGACTACCGCGAGCGGCTCGCCGCGCGTGACGCCAACGGCGCGCTGCCGTGGCGCACGCTGAAGCCCGGCATGACGCTGACGGTCGAGCCCGGCCTGTACGTGCGCGCGGCCGACGACGTGCCGCCCGAGTACTGGAACATCGGCATCCGCATCGAGGACGACGCGATCGTGCGCGAGCACGGCTGCGAACTGATCACGCGCGGCGTGCCGGTCGACGCCGAC
The DNA here is from genome assembly GCF_056856535.1 of Burkholderia sp. L-4. Classification (NCBI taxonomy): domain Bacteria; kingdom Pseudomonadati; phylum Pseudomonadota; class Betaproteobacteria; order Burkholderiales; family Burkholderiaceae; genus Burkholderia; species Burkholderia sp. L-4. Next base: position 731,169 of record NZ_JBXEOX010000001.1, on the reverse strand, counting down.
GAGATCGAAGCGCTGATGCGCGCGGGCGCATGACCGGCCGCCGACCGATACCACCGTTTCACGAATCAAGATGACGACCGCTTCCCCCCCGGCCACGCCGGACTACGACCTCGCCATCGTCGGCGCGGGCCCCGTCGGGCTCGCGCTCGCCGGCTGGCTCGCGCGCCGCAGCGCGACGCAGCGCGCATCGATCGCGCTGATCGATGCGCGCGAACCGGCCGCGACCGCGAACGACCCGCGCGCGATCGCCGTGTCGCACGGCAGCCGCGTGCTGCTCGACACGCTCGCGTGGCCCGCCGATGCGACACCGATCGAACATATCCACGTGTCGCAGCGCGGCCATTTCGGCCGCACGCTGATCGACCGCGACGAACACGATGTCGCCGCGCTCGGCTATGTCGTGCGCTACGGCTCGATCGTGCAGGCGCTCGCCGGCGCCGTGCGCGGCACGCGGGTCGACTGGCTCACGTCGACCACCGCACGCGCGCCGCAACAGGACGCCGACGGCGTCACGCTGACGCTCGACGGCCCGCAGGGCAAGCGCACGCTGCGCGCGCGCATCGTGATCAATGCCGAAGGCGGGCTGTTCCACGAACAGCAGGCCGATACGGCCAAGCACCGCCGCGACTACGGACAGACGGCGCTCGTCGGCACGGTCACGGTATCGGCACCGCGCCCGAACGTCGCGTGGGAACGCTTCACGCACGAAGGTCCGCTCGCGCTGCTGCCGCTCGGCGGCCCACGCCAGGCCGACTACTCGCTCGTCTGGTGCTGCACGCCCGACGAAGCGGCACGACGTGCCGCGCTGCCCGACGACGCGTTCCTGCGCGAGCTCGGCAGCGCGTTCGGCGAACGCATGGGCGACTTCGTCGCGATCGCCGGACGCGCGTCGTTCCCGCTCGGGCTGAACGCCGCGCAGACCCTGGTCAGCGGCCGCGTCGCGTTCGTCGGCAACGCCGCGCAAACCCTGCACCCCGTCGCGGGCCAGGGGCTCAACCTCGGGCTGCGCGATGCGCATACGCTCGTCGACGTGCTGTCCGCGCAAGGCTTCGAAGCAACCGCGCTCGCGGCCTTCAACGCGCGCCGCGCGCTCGACCGGCGCTTCACGATCGGCGCGACCGACACGCTGGCGCGGCTGTTTACGATCGATTCGGGCCCGCTTCCGCTGCTGCGCGGCGCGGCCCTCACCGCGCTCGAATTCGTGCCGCCGCTCAAGAAGGCGATCGCGCGCCAGATGATGTTCGGCCAGCGCAACTGACGCGCCCAGCACCGCGCGGTTGCGCGCGGCCACGCCAGGCAAACCGGGTCAAATCGGCGGGGCATGGGAATACGGTAAAATGCCCGTTTTCCGTCTTCCCTTCCCCTGCCCGCGCCAGTCGCGGGCGGTGCCATTGCGATGCCCGTTATCGGCCCTCACGTATTGCGTAACAACCTGTTCGTCGCCCCGATGGCCGGCGTGACGGATCGTCCGTTCCGCCAGCTGTGCAAGCGGCTGGGGGCCGGTTACGCCGTGTCCGAGATGGTCGCGTCCAACGCGCAGCTGTGGAAAAGCGCGAAGACGATGCGGCGCGCGAACCACGAGGGCGAGGTCGAACCGATCGCGGTGCAGATCGCCGGCGCCGATCCGGCGATGATGGCCGAGGCGGCCCGCTACAACGTCGACAACGGCGCGCAGATCATCGACATCAACATGGGCTGCCCGGCGAAAAAGGTCTGCAACGTCGCGGCCGGCTCCGCGCTGCTGCAGAACGAGCCGCTCGTGCAGCGGATCGTCGAGGCCGTCGTCGCGGCGGTCGGCACGGGGCCCGATGCGGTGCCCGTCACGCTGAAGATCCGCACCGGCTGGGACCGCGAGCACAAGAACGCGATCACGGTCGCGCGCCTCGCCGAAGCGGCCGGCATCTCGATGCTCACCGTGCACGGCCGCACGCGCGCCGACCTGTACCGCGGCGACGCCGAATACGACACCATCGCGGCCGTGAAGGCGGCCGTTCGGATTCCGGTCGTCGCAAACGGCGACATCACGTCGCCCGCGAAGGCGAAGGCCGTGCTCGATGCAACGGGCGCCGACGCGCTGATGATCGGTCGTGCCGCGCAAGGCCGGCCGTGGCTGTTCCGCGAAATCGATCATTTCCTGCAAACCGGCGAGCTGCTGCCCCCGCCGCGGATCGACGAGATCCAGCACGTGATGAACGAACACCTGGAAGACCACTACGCTTTCTATGGTGAATTCACGGGCGTCCGTACTGCGCGCAAGCACATCGGCTGGTACACTCGCGGCCTTTCCGGCGCCAACGGGTTCCGGCACAGGATGAACACGCTCGATTCCACCCGCGAGCAGCTCGCCGCCGTCAATGCCTTCTTCGAGGCGCAAAAGGCGCTGTCGGACCACCTCGTCTACGTCGATGACGAAGAGGAAAACGGCCAGGGCGAGTCGGACGACCATAACCAGTTAGCAGCATGAGCAAGCACAACATCGAACAATGTGTCCGCGAGAGCCTGGACGTGTATTTCCGGGATCTAGACGGCTCCAATCCGCACGACGTCTATGAAATGGTGATGTCCTGCGTCGAAAAGCCGATGCTCGAGGTCGTGCTCGTACAGGCGGGCGGCAACCAGTCGCTCGCCGCGGAGTACCTCGGCATCAACCGCAACACGCTGCGCAAGAAGCTGCAGCAGCACGGCCTGCTGTAGCCGGCCGTCCCGTCCCCGTTTCCCTGGCTATTGGTGGTTCCATCATGATCAAGCAAGCGCTCATTTCCGTTTCCGACAAGACCGGCATCGTCGACTTCGCGAAGTCGCTGTCCGACCTCGGCGTCAAGCTGCTGTCGACGGGCGGTACCGCGAAACTCCTCGCCGACGCCGGCCTGCCCGTTACCGAAGTGGCCGACTACACGGGCTTCCCGGAAATGCTCGATGGGCGCGTGAAGACGCTTCACCCGAAGGTGCACGGCGGCATCCTCGCGCGCCGCGACCTGCCCGAGCACATGCAGGCGCTGGAGCAGCACGGCATCCCGACGATCGACCTGCTCGTCGTGAACCTGTACCCGTTCGTCGCGACGATCGCGAAGGACGACTGCACGCTCGCCGACGCGATCGAGAACATCGACATCGGCGGCCCGACGATGCTGCGCTCGGCCGCGAAGAACCACCGCGACGTGACGGTCGTCGTCGATCCGGCCGACTACGCGGTCGTGCTCGATGAAATGAAGGCGAACGGCAATACGGTCGGCTACCCGACCAACTTCCGCCTCGCGACGAAGGTGTTCGCGCACACCGCGCAATACGACGGCGCGATCACGAACTACCTGACGAGCCTGACCGACGAGCTGCAGCACGCGTCGCGCAGCACGTACCCGGCCACGCTGAACATGGCGTTCGACAAGGTGCAGGACCTGCGCTACGGCGAGAACCCGCACCAGAGCGCGGCGTTCTACCGCGACCTCGCGACGCCGGCCGGCGCACTGGCGAACTACCGCCAGCTGCAGGGCAAGGAACTGTCGTACAACAACATCGCGGATTCGGACGCGGCGTGGGAATGCGTGAAGACGTTCGACGCGCCGGCCTGCGTGATCATCAAGCATGCGAACCCGTGCGGCGTCGCGGTCGGCAACGACTCGGCCGACGCATACGCGAAGGCGTTCCAGACGGATCCGACTTCCGCATTCGGCGGCATCATCGCGTTCAACCGCGAAGTCGACGAAGCAGCCGCGCAGGCAGTCGCGAAGCAGTTCGTCGAAGTGCTGATCGCCCCGTCGTTCTCCGACGCCGCGAAGCAGGTGTTCGCCGCGAAGCAGAACGTGCGCCTGCTCGAGATCGCGCTCGGCGACGGCCATAACGCCTTCGACCTGAAGCGCGTGGGCGGCGGCCTGCTCGTGCAGTCGCTCGATTCGCGGAACGTGCAGCCGAGCGAGCTGCGCGTCGTCACGAAGCGCCAGCCGACCGCGAAGGAAATGGACGACCTGCTGTTCGCGTGGCGCGTCGCCAAGTACGTGAAGTCGAACGCGATCGTGTTCTGCGGCAACGGCATGACGCTCGGCGTCGGCGCCGGCCAGATGAGCCGCGTCGATTCGGCACGCATCGCAAGCATCAAGGCGCAGAACGCGGGCCTCACGCTGGCCGGTTCGGCGGTCGCGTCGGATGCGTTCTTCCCGTTCCGCGACGGCCTCGACGTCGTGGTGGCCGCAGGCGCGACCTGCGTGATCCAGCCGGGCGGCTCGATGCGCGACGACGAAGTGATCGCGGCGGCCGACGAGCACGGCATCGCGATGGTCCTGACGGGCGTGCGCCACTTCCGTCACTGATCGCATGCGGCCCGCGCGGGCCGAACACGAAAACCCGGCGGCGTCGCACCCGCCGGGTTTTTTATTGCGCGGCGCCATCGCCCGCAACCGGGCGGCCGGCGCGTCGCACCATTCGTTGTAGTATCGCTGCATCAGGCAACTCTCCTCACTCATGCGAATTCTCGGCATCGACCCCGGCCTGCGCGTCACCGGCTTCGGCGTCATCGACGTCAGCGGCCACCGGCTCGCCTATGTCACGAGCGGCGTGATCCGCACGCCGACGGCCGACCTGGCCACCCGGCTCGGCACGATCTTCCAGGGCGTCTCGACGATCGTGCGCGAACATGCGCCCGACCAGGCCGCGATCGAAAAGGTGTTCGTCAACGTGAACCCGCAGTCGACGCTGCTGCTCGGCCAGGCGCGCGGCGCCGCGATCTGCGGCCTCGTCGCGGGCGGCCTGCCGGTCGCCGAATACACGGCGCTGCAGCTGAAGCAGGCGGTGGTCGGCTACGGCCGCGCGACCAAGACGCAGATGCAGGAGATGGTCACGCGCCTGCTCAATCTCTCCGGCCAGCCGGGCTCGGACGCGGCCGACGCGCTCGGCATGGCGATCTGCCATGCGCACGGCGGCAACACGCTCAGCACGCTTGGCGGCCTCGCGCCGGCGCTCGCACAGAAAGGGCTGCGCGTGCGGCGCGGGCGACTGGTCGGCTGACCCCGGCGCGCGCGGTCACCCGGCATGCCGGTTCGGTGCCGCGACCGTCCCGAACGCGCGCGGCGCACCCACGACACGTATCGCCTCGGCCTGACGGCCGGGCCCATCGGCATTGCGCCGCGCGTGCGCTACACTCGCGCTTTATTCCTCTCGTCCCGCCCTCCATGATCGGTCGCATCGCCGGCATCCTGCTCGAAAAGAACCCACCTCATCTGCTCGTCGACTGCAACGGCGTCGGCTACGAAATCGACGTGCCGATGAGCACCTTCTACAACCTGCCGCAGACGGGCGAGCGCATCGTGCTGCTCACGCAGCAGATCGTCCGCGAGGACGCGCATCTGTTGTACGGCTTCCTGACGCCGCAGGAGCGCACGACCTTCCGCGAGCTGCTGAAGATCACCGGCATCGGCGCACGCATGGCGCTCGCCGTGCTGTCCGGCATGAGCGTGCAGGAGCTCGCGCAGGCCGTGACGATGCAGGACGCCGCGCGCCTCACCCGCCTGCCCGGCATCGGCAAGAAGACGGCCGAACGCCTGCTGCTCGAGCTGAAGGGCAAGCTCGGCGCCGACCTCGGTGCGCTTGCCGGCGCCGCGTCGCCGTCCGATCACGCGACCGACATCCTCAACGCGCTGCTCGCGCTCGGCTACTCCGAGAAGGAAGGCCTGGCCGCGATCAAGAACGTGCCGGCCGGCACCGGTGTGTCGGAAGGCATCAAGCTCGCGCTGAAGGCGCTGTCGAAGGCGTAACGCGCGGTCGATCCGGCCGTCGAAACCAGTGTCGCGCGGCGCCGCGCCGCGCGCCAGTCGGCCGTTCGGCCAGGTGGGCCGGACCGCGTCGCGCGGTACAATGGCCGCATGATCGAAACCGACAAACTCGCCACCGAGCAGCGGATCATCGCCGCCACGCCCGCCTCGTCGCACGAGGAGGTGTTCGAACGTGCGCTGCGGCCGCGCCAGCTCGACGACTACGTCGGCCAGGAAAAGGTGCGCGGCCAGCTCGAGATCTTCATCGAAGCCGCCAAGCGCCGCTCCGAGCCGCTCGACCACGTGCTGCTGTTCGGGCCGCCGGGCCTCGGCAAGACGACGCTCGCGCACATTATCGCGCGCGAAATGGGCGTGAACCTGCGCCAGACGTCCGGCCCCGTGCTCGAGCGCGCGGGCGATCTCGCCGCACTGCTGACCAACCTCGAAGCCAACGACGTGCTGTTCATCGACGAGATCCACCGGCTGTCGCCGGTCGTCGAGGAAATCCTGTATCCGGCGCTCGAGGATTACCAGATCGACATCATGATCGGCGAAGGCCCGGCCGCGCGCAGCGTGAAGCTCGACCTGCAGCCGTTCACGCTGGTCGGCGCGACCACCCGCGCGGGGATGCTGACCAACCCGCTGCGCGACCGTTTCGGGATCGTCGCCCGGCTCGAGTTCTACGATGCCGATCAACTGTCGCGCATCGTGCGGCGCTCGGCGTCGCTGCTGAATGCGCAGATCGATCCGAACGGCGCGCTGGAAATCGCGAAGCGCTCGCGCGGCACGCCGCGGATCGCGAACCGGCTGCTGCGCCGCGTGCGCGACTTCGCCGAAGTGAAGGCCGACGGCCAGATCACCGCGGCCGTGGCCGATGCCGCGCTCGCGATGCTCGACGTCGATCCGGTCGGCTTCGACCTGATGGACCGCAAGCTGCTCGAAGCGATCCTGTACAAGTTCGACGGCGGCCCGGTCGGCATCGACAACCTCGCGGCCGCGATCGGCGAGGAGCGCGACACGATCGAGGACGTGCTCGAACCGTACCTGATCCAGCAGGGCTTCCTGCAGCGCACGCCGCGCGGGCGCGTCGCCACGCTGCTCACCTATCGCCACTTCGGACTGTCGGTGCCCGACGCCCGCCGCCCCGAACGCGACGAGTGGGATACCCCCGACGGAAAGTAATCCGTCACCCGAGCCCCCCCGCCATGACGACGCCGCCCAGCCGCCACCCCGCCGCACCCGCACCGGGCCCGCGCTGGGCCGAGCCGATCCGCAGGCGGCTGGTGGCCGGCATCACGCACCTGACGGCGGGCGGCGGCGGGCCGTCGCTCGATCTCTCTTCGCCGCCCGGCGACCCGGGGCTGTTCGGCCCCGATGCCGTCTGCTGGCGCGTGCATGCGGATTTCACGTCGATGATGACGGGCGGCATCGCCGCGCTGCTGCTGCAGGCGCTCCATCCGCTCGCGCTCGCGGGCGTCTGGGATCACTCGTCGTTTCGCACCGACATCCTCGGCCGCTTGCGGCGCACCGCCACGTTCATCACGGGCACGACGTTCGGCAGCCGCGCCGACGCCCTCGCGCTGATCGAGCGCGTGAAATCGATCCACGCGCGCATCTCGGGCACCGCACCCGACGGGCGGCCGTACCGCGCCGACGATCCGGCCTTGCTCGCCTGGGTACACGTCGCGGAAGTGTCGAGCTTCCTGGCCGCGCATCTGCGCTACGTGAATCCGTCGTTGTCGGGCGAGCTGCAGGACCGCTACTACGCCGAAACGGCGTTGGTCGCCGAACTGCTCGGCGCCCAAGGGGTACCGCGTTCGCGCGCCGAGGTCGCTGCCTATCTCGCGCGCATGCAGCCGGAACTCGAGGCCGGGCCGCACACCTTCGACGTGATGGAGATCCTGCTGAATGCGCCGGTCGCGACGCCCGCGCTGCGACCGGCCGCGTCGCTGATGATGCATGCCGGAATCGACCTGTTGCCGCCGTGGGCGCAGCGCATGCTCGGCGTGTCGACGTTCGCGCCGCTGCGGCGCGCGGTAGTCCGGCCCGGCGTACGGGCCGTCGCCCCCGTGCTGCGCTGGGCGCTCGTCAACGGCGCGTCGAAACGCGCACGCCGTCGCGCGACCGCGCCCCCGCCCGACGGCACCCCGTCCGCCTGACGATCCGGCTCTTCCGATCATTTCAATTGGCTGTCAAATTCCTGTGACAAGCTGACGGGCTTGCACCCGCCCACGGTCGTACGCCCCGCCCGTCCCGCCTGCCCGTGATCCGCGCGAGGTCCCGTTCACCCAACCGATACCCGATGCCCGCGATGCTCCGCCTGCCGATCCGTTTCGCCCTCGCCGCCAGCCTGTCCGCCGTCTTCGCCCTCACCGCATGCGGAGGCGACGATATCGCCGCCGTGGCGCGTACCGATGCGCAAACGCCGTCCGGCGGCACCACGACCCCGCCGGCCCCCCCGCCGCCGGCCACCGTCACGCCGCAACCGGGCAAGTGGAAAGCCGCGCGCGCGGGCGACCTGATCGACGTGACGCTCGGCGACCTCCATCCGACACAGGGTGCGATCGGCTACGACCAGATCTATTACAAGCTCGGCCGCTACGAGCTGCAGCCCGACAAGAAGTTCGACGACTTCTGCGCGGACGAAGGGCTCGGCGGTCTCGCATCGGGCGGCTACACGGCCAGGTCGTCACTGCGCGAACCGGCGAGCTATACATGCACGACGACCGACGCGAACGCCCGCGACCGCTCGGTGCTGAACCCCGTCGTGATCGGCCCGAACGGCGATGCGCTGTACCTGACCGACGGCCATCACGGCCTGTCGACCTACTACGAGACGCCCGACGGCGGCCCGGCGCTGCACGTGCACGTCGTCGTCAAGGACAACCTCGGCGACTACTCGGGCGACGCGTTCTGGCAGCAGATGCAAAGCCGCGGTTATCTGCGCCTGAAGAATGGCGAAGGCAAGGCGATCACGGCCGCGCAACTGCCGACCGGACTCGGCCTGTCGCTGGGGATGACGAACGATCGCTACCGGTCGCTCGTCTATTTCACGCGCGACATCGGCTACGGCAAGCCCGCGCAAGCGACCGACTACCTCGAGTTCTACTGGGCCGACTGGCTGCGCGCGCAGCCCGGCACGTTCGCGCTGGCGAGCTACGACCTCGCGCGCGGCGGCACGACCGATCCCGATCCGGCGAAGGCCGACACGGGCTACCTGAATGCGGTCTGGAATGCGTCGACGCGGATGGTCGCGGCAACGGACCCGGTGATCGACGGCAAGACGGGCGCCGATCTCGGGCGCGCCGATGCGATCAACGGCGGGAAGAAATACAGCAAGGGAGAGTTCGACAAGCTGCGCCAGCCGATCACGGCCGACAAGCCCGGCAAGATCGCGTACGCGCTCGACTACAAGACCCGCCACGCGTTGCCGCGGTAAGCGGCACGCGGCGACGAAAGCCCCGACCGGCAACGCCGCACGGGGCCCGTGGACTCAGCGCACCTTGCGGTACCCGTCGTCGTCGCTCGCCGCTTCCAGATGCGACACGTCGGCCCACTGCACGACCTGCGCGCGGCCATCCACGTAATCGACGACGTTGACGCTCGTATTGAGCAACTGGTAAGTGCGCGGCGCCGACAGCTCGATCGCGTTCGCGAAGCGGTACACGCAGTCGAGCACGCCGCCGTGCGCGACGCACGCGATCCGGCCGCCCGGATGCGCGGCGACGATCGGTTCGAGCGCATGCAGCACGCGGTGATAGAACGCGCGCTGCGACTCGCCGCCTTCCGGCGCGAAGCCCGGATCGCGCGTCTGCCAGGCCGCGTAAGCGTCCGGGAACAGCGCCTCGATCTCGGTGCTGTCGTGCCCCTGGAACGCGCCGTACGAGCGTTCGCGCAGCCCTTCGCGCAACTGCAGCGGCAGACCGAGCGCCTCGGCAAAAGGTTGCGCGGTCTGTTGCGCGCGCATCAAGTCGCTCGAATAGATCGCGTCGATCCGCGCGCCGTCGCGCGCCTCTCGTTCGAGCCGGGCCGCCAGCCGCTTCGCCTGTGCGAGGCCGGTGTCGGCCAGCGGGATGTCGATATGACCCTGGATGCGCTTGATGCGGTTCCAGGCCGTCTCGCCATGGCGGATGAAAAGAATCTGCGTGCTGGCCATCGCCGCGCGTCTCCGGGAAAGAATCAGGGCCGCACTTGCAGCCAGAACGTCACGGGGCCGTCGTTGACGAGCGACACCTGCATGTCGGCGCCGAACTCGCCCGTTTCGACGACCGGATGGCGCGCCCGCGCGGCCGCGACGAAATAGTCGAACAGCCGCGCGCCTTCGTCGGGCGGCGCGGCCGGCGTGAAGCTCGGACGCAGCCCGCTGTTGGTGTCGGCCGCCAGCGTGAACTGCGACACGAGCAGCAGCCCGCCCGCGCGGCCCGCGCCGTCGATGTTCGACACCGGCAGGTTCATCTTGCCGGCTGCGTCGCTGAACACGCGGTAGCCGAGCATCTTCGCGAGCAGCTTGTCGGCTGCCGCGTCGGTGTCGCCGCGTTCCGCGCAGACCAGCGCGAGCAGGCCCGCGCCGATCTCGCCGGTCGTCCGGTCGCCGACGCGGACGTCGGCGCGCTTCACGCGCTGGATCAGCGCGATCATGCGGTCAGCGTGACGCGCGCGAAGCGGCGCTTGCCGACCTGCACGACGAACTCGCCGGCTTCGACCTTCAGGCCCTTGTCCGACACCGTCGCGCCGTCGATCTTCACGCCGCCCTGCTCGATGTTGCGCAGCGCTTCGCTCGTCGACGGCACGAGGCCGGCCTGCTTCAGCAGCTGGCCGATCGCCAGCGGCGCGCCGGCGAGCGTGACCGCCGGAATGTCGTCCGGCACACCGCCCTTCGCGCGATGGTTGAAGTCCTCCAGCGCGCGCTCGGCATCGGACTGCGAGTGGAATCGCGCGACGATTTCCTGCGCGAGCAGCACCTTGAAGTCACGCGGGTTGCGGCCGCCTTCGGCCTCGCGCTTGAAGCCGGCAATCTCGTCGAGGCTGCGGAACGACAGCAGCTCGAAGTAACGCCACATCAGCGTGTCCGAGATGCTCATCAGCTTGCCGAACATGTCGGTCGGCTTCTCGCTGATGCCGACGTAGTTGCCCTTCGACTTCGACATCTTCTCGACGCCGTCGAGACCCTCGAGCAGCGGCATCGTCAGGATGCACTGCTGTTCCTGGCCGTACTGCTTCTGCAGCTCGCGGCCGACCAGCAGGTTGAACTTCTGGTCGGTGCCGCCGAGCTCGAGGTCGGCGTTCAGCGCGACCGAGTCGTAGCCCTGCATCAGCGGGTACAGGAATTCGTGGATCGAGATCGGCACGCCGCCCTGGAAGCGCTTCGTGAAGTCTTCGCGCTCGAGAATCCGCGCGACCGTATAGCGCGACGCGAGCTTGATCATCCCGTCCGCGCCGAGCGGCATCGACCATTCGCTGTTGTAGCGGATTTCGGTCTTTTCACGATCGAGCACGAGGGCGGCCTGCTCGAAGTAGGTCTTCGCGTTCGATTCGATCTGCTCGCGCGTGAGCGGCGGGCGCGTCGCATTGCGGCCCGACGGATCGCCGATCAGCGACGTGAAATCGCCGATCAGGAAGATCACCGTGTGGCCGAGGTCCTGCAGCTGACGCATCTTGTTCAGCACGACCGTGTGGCCGATGTGGATGTCGGGCGCGGTCGGGTCGAGGCCGAGCTTGATGCGAAGCGGCGTGTTCGTGGCCGCGCTGCGCGCGAGCTTCTGCGCGAACTCTTCCTCGATCAGCAGTTCGTCGACGCCGCGCTTCGTGACGGCGAGCGCATGCCGGACTTCGTCGGTGATCGGGAAAACAGGCTTGGAACTGGGTTCGGTGCTCATCGGTGCCGGGAAGAATGTCGCAAAAACAGGGATTTTCCCATAACTTGCGCGCGCATCGCTTAACGGCGCGTCAGGTTGCGCGGATAATCGGGCGCAAGGCGCGCGGCACCGGCCCGCGCCGCACGATCCAGGAGAACCCAACGTGCCGCAACGACAGCCGCAAAATGCCCATCCGGCCGACGGCATCTACTTCGGGCTGATGTCGGGAACCAGCATGGACGGCGTCGACGGCGTCGCCGTGCGTTTCGAGGCCGGCCGCGCGCCGGTCGTGCTCGCGGAAGCGTTCGTCGGCTTCGCGCAATCGCTGCGCGACGCGTTGTTCGCGCTGCAACAACCCGGCGACGACGAAATCGACCGCGAATCGCTCGCGGCGAACGCGCTCGTCACGCGCTATGCGGTGTGCTGCCACGAATTGCAGCGCACGGCCGGACTGTCCCGCGACGAGATCCGCGCGATCGGCGTGCACGGGCAGACGGTGCGTCATCGCCCCGAGCGCGGCTATACGCGGCAGCTCAACAACCCGGCGCTGCTCGCCGAACTGACCCAGGTCGACGTGATCGCCGATTTCCGCAGCCGCGACGTGGCCGCCGGCGGCCACGGCGCGCCGCTCGCGCCGGCCTTCCATGCCACGGTGTTCGGTGCGCCCGGCGAAACGCGCGTCGTCTGCAATCTCGGCGGGATCAGCAACATCACGATCCTGCCCGGCGACGGCGGCGACGTGCGCGGCTTCGACTGCGGCCCCGCGAACGCACTGATCGACGCATGGGCGACCCGCCATCTGGGCAAGCCGTACGACGACGGCGGCAAGTTCGCCGCGCGCGGCACCGTGCACGCGCCGCTGCTCGATGCACTGCTCGACGAACCGTATTTCGCCGCGCCGCCACCGAAAAGCACCGGCCGCGACCTGTTCAATCCCGCATGGCTCGGCGCGAAGCTCGCCGCGTTCGCCCAGGTCGCGCCGGAGGACGTGCAGGCAACGCTCACCGTGCTGACCGCGGTGTCGGTCGCACGCGAGGTGGCCAAACACGCGTCGGGCTGCAAGGCCGTCTTCGTCTGCGGCGGCGGCGCACGCAATCCGGTGTTGCTCGACGCGCTGCGGCACGCGCTGCGCGAGGCCGGCGTGCCGGCCACCGTCGATACGACGGCGGCGCTCGGCGTGCCGCCGCAGCAGGTCGAGGCGCTCGCGTTCGCGTGGCTTGCGTACCGCTTCACCGCGCGCCAGCCCGGCAATCTCGCGACGGTTACCGGCGCAGCCGGCAATCGCGTGCTCGGCGCGCTCTATCCGCGCTGACGCGAGACCTGCGGTGCGGCGGACGCAGCACGGCAGACGGGTATAAAAAAACGGGGCATGAAGCCCCGTTTTTCATGCCGGCGAACCGGTGCGGATCGGATGCGCGCTCAGACCGAGAACGACGAACCGCACCCGCAGGTGGTGGTCGCGTTCGGGTTCTTGATCACGAACTGGGCGCCGTTGAGATCGTCCTTGTAGTCGATCTCGGCGCCGACCAGATACTGGTAGCTCATCGAATCGATCAGGAGCTGGACGCCGTTCTTGTCCATCACGGTGTCGTCCTCGTTGACTTCCTCGTCGAACGTGAAGCCATACTGGAAGCCGGAGCAGCCGCCACCCTGCACGAACACGCGCAGCTTGAGGTCGGGGTTGCCCTCTTCGTCGATCAGTTGCTTGACCTTGTCGGCCGCCGCGTCGGTAAAGACAAACGGAAGCGGCATATCGGTCGTCGTTGCTGCGGATTCGGTAACAGCGTTCATTCGAACTCTCCAAAAAGCTTTAGCCGCTATTGTAGGGCCGATCAGAAGATCGTGCTGAAGTCCATGAAATCAATAGGTTCTTGTCGATTTCGTCAAACGTGCCCGCGCGGGCGGCCGCGGCGGCGGCCCGGGACAGGCAAAAAGCGGGCATAAAAAAACCGCCAGCGTGGAAGCTGGCGGTTTTTCCGGCGGACGCCACCCGAGGGGCGGCGAGGCCATGAAGCGGAATTAACGCTTCGAGAACTGCTTTGCGCGGCGTGCCTTGCGCAGACCGACCTTCTTACGCTCGACTTCACGCGCATCGCGCGTGACGAAGCCTGCGCTCGACAGCGACGGCTTCAGCGTCGCATCGTAGTCGATCAGTGCACGGGTGATGCCGTGGCGCACTGCGCCTGCCTGGCCCGTTTCACCGCCGCCGTTCACGTTCACCTTGATGTCGAACGTCTGGCCGTGGTTCGTGAGTTCCAGCGGTTGACGCACGATCATCAGCGACGTTTCGCGCGAGAAGTAGTCAGCGATGGGCTTGCCGTTGACGATGATGTCGCCCTTGCCAGCCTTGATGAAGACACGTGCGACTGCGCTCTTGCGGCGGCCCGTACCGTAGTTCCAGTTACCGATCATGTGGGTCCCCTTAGATCTCGAGCGCCTTCGGCTGTTGAGCCGAGTGCGGATGCGTCGCTTCTGCGTAGACCTTCAGCTTCTTGATCATCGCGTAGCCGAGCGGGCCCTTCGGCAGCATGCCCTTGACCGCCTTCTCGAGCGCGCGGCCCGGGAAGCGTTCTTGCATCTTGCCGAACGTCGTTTCATAGATACCGCCCGGGTAACCCGAGTGACGGTAGTACTTCTTGTCCAGCGTCTTGTTGCCCGTGACCTTCAACTTGCTCGCGTTGATGATGATGATGAAATCACCAGTGTCGACGTGCGGGGTGAACTCAGGCTTGTGCTTGCCGCGCAGACGGCGTGCCACTTCGCTGGCAACACGGCCGAGAACCTTATCCGTCGCGTCAATCACGTACCATTCGCGCGTCACCTCATGGGCTTTTGCGGAAAACGTCTTCATGATCGATCCAAAAAAAATGCTTTGCCCGATGTGTTCTTCCTGCTTGTCTGTGTGCGCTTCGAGGCGCGGTGCAGGCTCTCCCTGTTCTTTTTCCGTGGGCATGAAAGCGGAAAAGCCCTGAATTATAAAGGAAATACGGCGAAGCGGTCAAAGGGAATCCACGTCCCGTGTCCGCGGCGGCCGAAATGGGCCAAAATTCGGTCGTGCCCCAACCAGCCAGGCGAACCGAGCGTCTGGGGCGGCACCCGTCGACGCGCGGCACCTGACCTTGCCGCGCCCGACCGAACCCGGAAAACAACAAACAAGCATGATGAAACAAAGACTTACGCCCTTTCTCGCAGCCGCGCTGCTGGCCATCGCGGCGCCTGCCGTCGCCGCTCGCACCGGCTGCGAAGCCAAGCTCGACGCGCTCGATGCGCGCATCGCCGACGCCCGGAACGCTCATGCCGAGGATCGCGTCGCCCGCCTGCGCGCGGTGCGCGAACGCGTCCGCCACTTCTGCGCGCGCGGTCACGGCCATGCGTCAGCCGTCCATGCACCTGCGCCTGACACGCGCTCGCGCGGCGCGGCGCCCGACGCGGCATCGCCGCCTGCCGCACGGCAGCCCGCGTGACGCTGCCGGCGCGCGCAAGCCGCGCGCCGATGTTTGCACGGGACGAAAAAAAGCCCGAACGGATGGTTCGGGCTTAATCCACCTTAGGAGGAGGGTGGAGGAGACATTCGGAGGTTGCCGCAGCGCGACAACCAATGAGGCTCATTATACGAATGCGTCGCCGACTGAACAAGAAAATTTGCATGGCGAAATCCAAAACCATAATGCGAAATTCACGACGTGACGCTCGAAAACAATGATTTTCCCTTTTAAATCAATGGCATGATTCCGACGCCCGGGAACCGGAATCTCCGTCATCTAGAGCAAAACCCCTAAAAGAAGCAGGGAAATTGCCGTCGGACGCCCTGCCCGCACGGCGCCGGCATTGCACGTCGTGCAGCGCATCAGCCGACCGTTGCGCTGCGGGCTACAATGCCGGATCGAATCCGAATCAGGCAACGCTGGAGTGCAAGCATGGAATGCAAAGTAAGCTGGATGGGCCAGGACGGCATGGCGTTTTCCGCCGAGACCGGCAGCGGGCATCTCGTCGCGATGGACGGCGCGCCCGAGGGCGGCGGCCACAACCTCGCGCCGCGTCCGATGGAAATGGTGCTGCTCGGCACTGGTGGCTGCACGGCCTATGACGTCGTGCTGATCCTGAAGAAGAGCCGCCAGGAAGTCACCGGCTGCTCGGTCACGCTGAAGGCCGAGCGCGCGAGCGAAGACCCGAAGGTGTTCACGAAGGTGCACTTCCACTTCACCGTCACCGGCCGCAACCTGAACCCGGGCACGGTCGAGCGGGCGATCAACCTGTCGCACGACAAGTACTGCTCCGCGTCGATCATGATCGCGAAGACGGCCGAACTCACGCATTCGTTCGACATCGTCGCCGCCTGAACGCACCGCGCGCACGCATGAAAAAAGGGCCGGCGCTCCGCAAGGAGACGCCGGCCCTTTCGCATTCGAACGGCAAAGCAGGCCGATAAGCCGGATTCTGTGCACGCCGCGCGCCGAAGCGCGCCACGCGTGGCAGCCATTCCTCTAGGCGCGCCATTGCTGACGCGCTCAAGCTTCCTACCCGCAGGCGAGACGGGGGCCCCGTCCTGCATCCGAAGATGCACGCCTGCCTACTTGGAATTGCTCCGGGTGGAGGTTACCGTGCCGGCGGACGTCGCCGTCGCCGCGGTGCGCTCTTACCGCACCGTTTCACCCTTACCTGATCCCGGCTTGCGCCGGGCCATCGGCGGTTTGCTTTCTGTTGCCCTGTTCCGCGTGTCGCCACGGATGGCCGTTAGCCATCACCCTGCCCTGTGGAGTCCGGACTTTCCTCGCCCTCGCGCGCCCGAAGGCGGCGAGGCCGCGACTGCCTGGCCTGCTTTGCGACGCGCATTCTAGCACTGCGCGCCGCCACCGGCAGCACGCACGCGTCGGCCGCTGCGGAATACCGCCGGATCGTCATAAAACGCGGCATCGGCATTCGCGGCGCACCAGCCCGGTACGCCGAGTACCGGCAGCGGCGCGAAATCGCGGCTCGTCAGCGCGCGCGTCGCGAGTTCGGCGGCCACCCGCGTGTCGACATGCGCGTTGCGCTGCGCGTCGGGCCATGAAAAATAGTCGGCGCTCACTTCGACGATCCACGTGTGCGCGGTGCAGGACTTGTAAGGCGTCACGAGCTGTTCGAGCAGCGCATGGCCGACGAGCCGCGCTTCGCAGCGCGTGCCCCACGCGTCGCGCGCGGCGACCAGCAGCCGCGGCCAGTCGAAGCCGCGCAGCGCAGCGGCGAGCGCGCGGTCGGCCGTGACGAACAGCGCGGCGTTCTCGTCGAACAGCGTGAGCGCGTCGCGCAGCGAACCGCGCACGGGCCCGACACCGCCCGCCGCCTCGATCGCGGCGGCCTGACGCGCGTTCAGCGCGGCCTTGGTGCGCGGATACGCGAACCAGACGAGTGCATTGAAGAAGTCGTGAAGATGGTGGCGAGTCGGCACCCCGCCGGTGTCGGCGACATGGGTTTCGTATGCGATGCCGGGCGGCAGCGCGGCCTGCGGCACGAACCGCAGCGGCCTGCCGCGACCGCTGACACGCGCGCCGTCGCGCAACGCGCCATTCAGCGCATCGAGCAGCGCGGCGTCACCCGCCAATACGGCCGCCTGGACGGCGCGGCCCGGCTCCGCATAGGGTCCGAGCCACGGCGCGGACCAGTCGATCCGCGCGAAATCCGCCGCCATGCGGCCGGCCGCATGGCCGGACCCACGCGGCGGCGCAACGGTCACGCCAGTTTCCAGCCGATCGTCTCGCCGCCGCGCAACGGCACGACCGGCGTGTCGCCCGCGAAGATCTCGCGCGGCAGTTCCCACGCCTCGCGGCGCAGCGTGACCGTCTCGGCGCTGCGCGGCAGCCCGTAGAAATCGGCGCCGAAAAAGCTCGCGAACCCTTCCAGCTTGTCGAGCGCGCCGGCCGTGTCGAACGCTTCCGCGTACAGCTCGAGCGCGTGCAGCGCCGTGTAGCAGCCGGCGCAGCCGCACGCGGTTTCCTTCGCGTCGCGCGCGTGCGGCGCGCTGTCGGTGCCCAGGAAGAAACGCGGGTTGCCCGACGTCGCGGCCTCGACCAGCGCCACGCGATGCGTTTCGCGCTTCAGCACGGGCAAGCAGTAGTAATGCGGGCGAATCCCGCCGACGAACAGCGCGTTGCGGTTGTACAGCAGGTGATGCGCGGTGATCGTCGCGCCGAGCAGGCCGGGCGCCGCGTCGGCGTCGCGCACGTAGTCGGCCGCGTCCTTCGTCGTGATGTGCTCGAACACGACCTTCAGGCCCGGGAAATCGCGGCGCAGCGGCGTCATCACGCGGTCGATGAACACCTTCTCGCGGTCGAACAGGTCGATCGACGCATCGGTCACCTCGCCGTGCACGAGCAGCGGCATGCCGGTTTCCTGCATCGCCTCGAGCGTCTTCGCGCATTTGGCGAGATCGGTGACGCCGTGGTCGGAATTCGTCGTCGCGCCGGCCGGGTACAGCTTCACGCCGTGCACGAAGCCGCTTTCGCGCGCGCGGCGGATCTCGTCGGGCGGCGTGTTGTCGGTCAGGTACAGCGTCATCAGCGGTTCGAACGTCATCCCGGCGGGCAGCGCGGCGAGGATGCGCTCGCGATAGGCCTGCGCCTGCGCGGTGGTCGTCACCGGCGGTTTCAGGTTCGGCATGACGATCGCGCGGCCGAACTGACGCGCGGTGTGCGGCAGCACGGCGGCCAGCATGTCGCCGTCTCGCAGGTGCAGGTGCCAGTCGTCGGGACGGGCGAGCGAGAGCGTCGCCGGGGAGGAAGCGTTCGAGGCAGTCATAGGAGGCGTCGTGAGGAACGTGCTTGCCGTTGGCGGGGCCGGAACACGCATGCGCGGGCCGACTGACGGCAAACCGCAACACGGGACCTTTGGCCAGCGGAATCCGCTTTTTACCGCTCAGGGCTCGGTGATATGCTTGAAGCCGCATTGTACCGGGGTTCGCCCGGTTCGTTACCCCCCCGCTTCAGCCTGCCGCCCCAAGTAAAATGTGCCAACTCTTAGGAATGAACTGCGCCGCGCCGACGGACGTCACATTCTCCTTCACAGGTTTCGCGGCCCGGGGCGGGCTGACCGATCACCATGCCGATGGCTGGGGCATCGCGTTCTTCGAGGACAAGGCCTGCCGCCTGTTCATCGATCACCAGGCATCGGCCACGTCGCCGATCGCCGAAATGGTGAAGCGCTACCCGATCAAGTCCAAGAACACGATCGCGCACATCCGCAAGGCGACGCAGGGGCACATCCTGCTCGAGAACAGCCACCCGTTCATGCGCGAGCTGTGGGGCCGGCACTGGATCTTCGCGCATAACGGCGACCTGCAGGACTATGCGCCGAACATGGACGGCAGCGTCTACCACCCGGTCGGCACGACCGACAGCGAACAGGCGTTCTGCGTGCTGATGCAGGGGCTGCGCGAGGCCTTTCCCGGCGCGCAGCCGCCGCTGCCGGAGTTGTTCGAGCGCGTCGGCGAACTCACGCGCGGGATCACCGATCACGGCGTGTTCAACTTCCTGATGTCGAACGGCCAGGCGCTCTTCGCGCACTGCTCGACGCGCCTGCACTATCTGGTGCGGCGCTGGCCGTTCTCGACCGCGCATCTCGTCGACGAGGACCTGTCGATCGACTTCGCGAAATACACGACGCCCGAAGATCGCGTCGCGGTGATCGCGACGCAGCCGCTCACCGACAACGAGGTCTGGACCGCGTTCGAGCCGGGCGAGCTGATCATGTTCCAGTGCGGCGACGTCGCCGCGCGGATGCAGATCCCGGTGCCCGAGCGTGTGCTCGAGAAACTGCGCAACCCGGCGCTCGACGCATCGGCGTCCGCGCCGCGCGAGGTCCGTGAGGCACTCGCCACCGCCGCCGACGGCGACTCCGACGACGCAATCGATTTCTGAACCCGGTACGGCACGCGCCGCAACCTGCGTCCTTTCCGCTCGAGCGAACCTCGCGTCGAGGCCGACGCATCCCTTACCGGTGAAAATCGGCGCGCCTCGGCCGATGCCGTTTCACTCGGGCCGCCATTCGGCGCAATGAATCGGCACCATGAGAAATTCGCTTGATTTTATTAATTTACAAGCGAAAATAAAAAACAATCAAATCAAGAAACGGCAAATTCCTCCCATTAAATATAATCTCGGGCGCGCATTCTAGCTTATCGGTTGCCATCAATCCGTGCGGTATCCCACCCACCCCACCGGCCATTCCTGATTTTCACCCCAGCCTCCGGGTCCATTGACCTGCATGGCTTTCGGTTCGATTAACCACACAAATCAAAAATACAACCCACTACGGTTGGCATCCCCACATTTCCCGATTTCTCGATAATCGACCGTGCTCCGAATCAGTAGACTCCGCCCATCGCTGGTGTAACGAAACACGATTGGCGCGATACGCAGCCGTAGCCGCCGCACGCCCCTTTCGGATTATTTCTCCACCGCGGATTGCGAATTCGCCGAATTCCGGCGAATGCCATTTCAAAACAAGAAATAGGGGCTTGTCGTGAATCACTCATTTCGATCGATATGGAGCGAAACCACCGGCTGCTGGGTCGCGGTGGCGGAAACGGCACGGGCGCGCGGCAAGCGCTCGGGTAGCGCATCGGGCACGAACCGCCGCGCGGTAGCGCTCGGCGCATTGCTGGCCATGCTGTCGGCCGGCGGCGCGCATGCATCGACCTGCGGCAGCGGCGCGGCCGTCGCGAGCGGCGGCACCTGCGCGCTCGGCAGTTTCAGCCCGACCGTCAACGACAACCTGGCCGGTGCCACCACCGTGTCGGGCGGCGACACCGTCGGCGTGTCGGGCGCATGGACCGGCGCCGGCGGCGACCCGGGCTACACGCTCACGCCGATCGGCAGCACAACCATCGTGTCGGGCAACCCGAACCAGCCGCTGCTGTCGCTCGGCGGCAAGACGCACAGCGTGAGCACGCCCGACTCGATCACCGGCACCCGCACGTCGGTCGCGACCTACGACTCGTCCGCGTTTTCCGCGTCGACGGCCGGCGCGACCGAAGTGCCCGTCTACCACGACGTGAACGGCGATCAGTACGTGAACACGCGCATCGGCACCGTCGCCGCCAGCGGCGGATCGCTCAACGTGTCGATCGGCAATGCGGCGAACGCGCCCGACGCAGCCGGCAACGCGATCTCGATCGCCGCGAAGGGGACCGACCTTACCGTCGCGGACGGAACGGGCTCCACGACGAGCACCGTCACCTGGAACTCGCGCAACCAGATTCAGTTCACCACCGGCGACTATCTTGCGGACGGCGGTGCCGTCGGCAGCCGCCAGCTCGACGTGCCGGCCTACGCGGGCACCTTCACCGCATTCGACGGCAGTACGTGGAAGGTCACCGACGCCGCATCGCTTGCCGCGTACAACGACTTTCTCGTGCGCTCGGTGCAAAGCGGCGCGCTCGGCTCGCAGGCCGCCTACGACAGCGCGTTCAGCCAGGCCGTGACGTTCTCGCAGCAAAGCTTCCAGTATCAGAACACCGTGTCCGCAGGCGACAAGAACACGCTGCCGATCGATTTCCTGTCGGTCATGCACGGCACGGGCGCGAACGCGACGCTGCAGATCGGCAAGGACGGCCAGATCGACTTCCGCGGCACCAACACGATCGTCCCGAGCTCGGCCGTCCTCGCGGAAAACGGTGCGCACTTCATCAACGACGGGCGCCTGTCGGGCGACTTCACGCTGGTGCGCCTGCTGAGTGGTGCAAGCGGCGTCAACAACGGCACGATCTCGTCCGGCTACGCATCCGGCGACAACTTCGACACGAGCGGCAGCGCGCCGCCCGCCAACTTCGGCTTCAACGCTTACACGGAAGGCAACGGCGTGTACGCAAGCGGAACGGGCACCTCGTTCGTCAACAACGGCGTGATGAACGTCGGCGCGTGGACGCTCGACGGCAACCAGCCGAACCTGCAGAACTACGCGGTAGGTGTGACAGACGGCGCGACCGGGTCGAACGCCGGCACGATCAACGTCGGCGTCAACGCGACGACGCTCGACAGCCAGGTGATCGGCGGCCTCGTCGACGGCGGCAGCTTCACGAACCAGGCCGGCGGCACGATCTATCTCGGCCGCGCGGCCCAGTACGCACCCGGCGGCACGGCAAGCGACGTCGCGCTCGCCGCGCACGCATACGGCATCCTGCTCGGCGCATCGGGCACCGCGAGCAACCTCGGCACGATCGTGATCGGCTCGCAGACACAGAACGGCGCCGCGCTCGCGAGCATCGGCTCGACGTCCGGCACGTTGACCAACGCGGGAGCGATCGTCGTCAACGGCACGGCGCCCGGCACGCCGCTCGCCAACGTCGGCATGCTCGCGGCCGATACGGCCGCGACCGTGACCAACACCGGCACGATCACGCTGAATGGCGTGAACGGCATCGGCGTGATGGTGCTCGGCACCGGCACGCAAGCGACCGCCGCGACGTCGACCGGCACGATCGACGTGGCCGGCGGCCTCGATCCCGCGTCGGGCACGCGCAACTACGGCGTGTGGGCCGAAGGGCCGCTTGCGAAGGCCACGCTCGACGGCGCGCTCAACCTGACGGGCACCGGCGCGATCGGCGTGCACGCACGCTCGGGCGCGACGATCGACGTCGGCGCGAACGCGGTGCCGGCCTTCATGTCAGGCACGAACCAGATCGGCTTCTACGCATACGGCGCGGGCTCGAAGATCAACGTGGCCGCTCAGCACCTCAGCGTCGACACCGACGACTCGACGCTGTTCCGCGTCGCGGGCGGCGCGGCGTACACGGGCGCGTCGGCGGCCGGCACGCTGACGACCGACGTCAACGGCCAGCGTGCGCATGGCGTGCTCGCGACCGACGCCGGCACGACGCTGTCGACCGGCAACGCGACCTACAACGTCAACGGCGCGAACGGCATCGCGATCGCGGTCGAGGGCGGCGCGAACGGCACGATCGACGCCGGCGCGACGATCAACCTGAACGCGGCCGGCGCGATCGCGGGCGTCGTCGACGGGCAGGCGCACGACCTCGCCGGCGCAAACACCGGTGGCCTGGTCGCGACGACGCTGACCAACCATGCCGCCGTGACGTCGTCGACCGCCGGCGTAACGGGCTTCGTCGCGCAAAACCTCGGCACGTTCGATAACCGCAATACGGTGTTGCTGACCGGCGCCGACTCGACGGGCGTCGTCGTCGGCACGTTAGGCGCGGTAAACAACGCGTCGACGATCCGCGTGTCCGATGGCACCGGCGCGCTCGTGCAGGGGGCATCGGCGCTACTCGCCAACACCGGCTCGATCGAAGCCGACGACGGCATCGCGGGCGTGCGCCTGACGGGCGCCGGCACATGGGTCTCGATGTCGGGCGCCGGCACCGTGATCGCGAACGGCAGCGCCGACGGCGTGCTGATCGACCCGACCGTCACGCACGGTGGTATCGTGGCCGGCGCGACCTCGATCGCAACGGGCGGATCGGGCAGCGGGATCCGCAACCTCGGCGCGAACACAACGATCTCACTGTCCGATATGCAGATCGCCACGACCGGCAACGGCGCCGACGGCGTCACGTCGACCGGCACGAGCGCGCTCATCGCGACCTATCCGACGACGGTCGTCCGCACCTCCGGTACCAATGCGCGCGGCGTCTACGTGTCGAGCGCCGATTCGGCGTTCTTGGCCGACGGCACGACCATCGCGACGACCGGCGCCGGTGCGCATGCGATCGTGATGGATGGTGCGGCAGCCACGCTGTCGGGTGTGACGCTCACCACGTCGGGTAGCGCTGCCGACGGCAGCGTCGCGCTGCACGGCGGGCGTATCACCGGTACGGATTCGTCGATCGACAGCGCGGCCGGCAACGGCGCAACCGCGGACAGCGGCGGCTTGCTCGAACTGCACCGCACGACGCTCAAGGGCGCGACAGCCGGCGTGCTGACGTCGGATATGCTCGCGAGCGGCGCGACGAGTTCGGTCCTGGTCCAGGGCGGTAGCGTGACGTCCGTCGCCGGGCCGGCCTTCGCCGCGCGCGGCGGCAAGGCCGACATCACGGTAAACGGCACGGTCGTGACGGCCGGCAACGGCACGCTGCTGAACCTTGCGAACGGCAGCAACGTGACGTTCAACGCATTGGGCGTGAACCTCGCGGGCGACATCGTCTCCGACGCATCGAGCACCGGCAACGTGTTCCTCGGGTACGGCACGACGCTGACCGGCAAGATCGATCCGGTCGCGCTGAGGGTCGACGGCTCGAGCACGTGGCGCATGACGGGCAGCTCGGTCCTGAGCAGCCTGAGCAACGCGGGCCTCGTCGCGTTCGCCGCCCCCGTCGGTTCGCCGACGCTCACGGGCAGCTACAAGACGCTGACGACCGGCAACTATGTCGGCCGCGGCGGCACGATCGCGCTCAACACGTATCTCGGCGCCGACGCGTCGCCGACCGACCGGCTGATCGTGAACGGCGGCGCCGCGAACGGCACGACCGGCCTGAAGATCGCCAATACGGCCGGCACCGGCGCGCAGACGACCGGCGACGGGATTCCGGTGGTCGTCACGGCCAACGGCGGCACGACCACCGCGTCGGCCTTCCATCTCGCCGGGCCCGTCCAGGCCGGCGCGTACGAATACCGGCTCTATCGCGGCGGTCAAAGCGACGCGAACGGCTGGTACCTTCGCTCGCAGCTCGACCAGACCGACCCCGGCGACCCGATCCACCCGTCCGGCGGCGGCGACGGCGGCAACAACGGAAACGGCAACGGCGGCACGCTCGCGTACCGCCCGGGCGTCGCCGGCTACGCGCTCACGCCGCTCTTGAACGCCGACTACGGCTTCTCCACGCTCGGCAAGCTGCACGAGCGCGTCGGCGACATCTACAACGTCGAGAAGCAGCAGCCGGGCAACCGCGACGGCGTATGGGGGCGCATCGGCGGCCAGAGCCTCGATGCGAACGCGGGCCGCTTCGCGGCCGACGAGCGCACGTTCTTCGCGCAGTTCGGCAAGGACTGGACGCTCGACCAGGCGCCGAACGGCGCGGGCAGCACGCATGCGGGCGTGACCGCCAGCATCGGCGTGTCGAACGCGAGTTTCAGCGACATGGCGCGCGCCGACGCGCAGGACCTGTCGACCTCGACGGGCTCGGTCGAGATGCACGCGCAGAGCGTCGGCGGCTACTGGACGCGCTATCTGCCGGACGGCACCTACTTCGACAGCGTCGGGCAGGTCACGCACTACGGCAACCGCTATCGCGACAGCTACGGCAACGAGGCGTCGCAGAACGGTTTCGGTATTGCGCTGTCGCAGGAAGTCGGCAAGCCGTTCGCGATCGGCGGCACGCCGATCGCGATCGAACCGCAGGCGCAGCTGATGTACCAGTACCTGAAGCTGAACGGGTTCAACGACAACGTGTCGGCCGTATCGGGCACGACGACGAACGCGCTGCGCGGCCGCGTCGGCGTGCGCATCTTCCGGCCGAACCTCCAGTCGGATGCGGGCGGCGGCGCCGCGACGCCGTACTTCACGGCCGACGTGCTGCACGACTTCCTGTCGCCGGGCCAGACCGTCGTCGGCGGCACGCCGTTCGCGACGCACCTCGGCCGCACCTGGTACGAGCTCGGGGTCGGCGTGAGCGCGAGCTTCGGCAAGTCGGGCGAGCTCTACGCGAACGCGAAAATCGCGCGCAACATCGGCGGCGATTACCGGCGCGGCATCGTCGGGCAGGTCGGCTACCGCTACAGCTGGTAACGCACGCGACCGGCGGCCGAAAAAAAACCGCCCGGCTCGATGCCGGGCGGTTTTCGCATGGACGCGCGCGAAACGCGCGAACGCTCAGTGCAGGATCTTCGCGAGGAAGTCCTTCGCGCGTTCCGATTTCGGATTCGAGAAGAAGTCGTCCTTGCGGTCGTCCTCGACGATCGCGCCCTTGTCCATGAAGATCACGCGATGCGCGACCTTCTTCGCGAAGCCCATCTCGTGCGTGACGACCATCATCGTCATCCCTTCCTGCGCGAGTTCGACCATCACGTCGAGCACTTCGTTGATCATCTCGGGATCGAGCGCGGACGTCGGTTCGTCGAACAGCATCGCGATCGGGTCCATCGACAGCGCGCGCGCGATCGCGACACGCTGCTGCTGGCCGCCCGACAGCTGCCCCGGGAACTTGTGCGCATGCGCCTTCAGGCCGACGCGCTCGAGCAGCTTCATGCCCTTCTCGGTCGCTTCGTCCTTGCCGCGGCCGAGCACCTTGACCTGCGCGAGCGTCAGGTTCTCGGTGATCGACAGGTGCGGGAACAGCTCGAAATGCTGGAACACCATCCCGACCTTCGAACGCAGCTTCGACAGGTTCGTCTTCCTGTCGCCGACCGACTGGCCGTTCACGAGGATCTCGCCCTGCTGAAACGGCTCGAGGCCGTTGACGGTCTTGATCAGCGTCGACTTGCCCGAGCCCGACGGGCCGCACACGACGACCACTTCGCCTTTCTTGACCTCGGTCGTGCAGTCGGTGAGGACCTGAAACTGGCCGTACCACTTCGAAACGTTCTTGATGGAAATCATCTTGTGACCTTTTTCTGGAGACCCTTGACGAGAGCAGACGCCAACGAGCAAATCACGAAATAACATGCGCCGGCGAACAGGACCATCTCGACGGTCGTGCCGTCGCGATCGCCGATGTTGGCCGCCGTGCGGAAGAAGTCCGCGAGACTGATCACGTACACGAGCGACGTATCCTGGAACAGGACGATCGCCTGCGTGAGCAGCAGCGGCACCATCGCGCGGAACGCCTGCGGCAGGATCACGAGGCGCATCGCCTGCGCGTAGTTCATGCCGAGCGCGAACGCGGCATTCACCTGCCCGCGCGGCACCGCCTGGATGCCGGCGCGGATGATCTCGGAATAATACGCGGCTTCGAACAGCGAGAACGCGACCATGGCCGACGCGAGGCGGATGTCGATCGTCGGCGACAGCCCGAGCACGCCCTGCAGCAGCTGCGGCACGATCAGGAAGAACCACAGCAGCACCATCACGAGCGGGATCGAGCGGAACACCGTCACGTAGCCCTGCGCGAACCACGCGAGCGGCTTGACGCCCGACAGCCGCATCAGCGCCAGCAGCGTGCCCCAGACGATCCCGACCACGATCGCGATCAGCGTGATCTGGAACGTGACGACCGCCCCCGTCCACAGCGTCGGCAGCGCGCCGGGAATACTACTCCAGTCGAACTGATGCATCACTTGCCTCCGATATAGCCGGGCAGCCGCGTGCGGCCTTCGATCCAGCGCATGAACGCCATCACGACGAGGTTGATGATCACGTACGCGAGCGTGACGGCGATGAACGACTCGTACGTCTGCGCGGTGTAGTCGACGAGCTGGCGCGCCTGCGCGGACAGGTCGAGCAGGCCGATCGTCGACGCGACGGCGGAGTTCTTGAAGATGTTCAGGAATTCCGACGTGAGCGGCGGCACGATGATCCGGTACGCAACGGGCAGCAGCACGTAGCGATACGTCTGCCATTGCGTGAAGCCCATCGCGAGACCGGCCGCGCGCTGGCCCTTCGGCAGCGCGTTGATCCCCGAGCGCACCTGTTCGCACACGCGCGCGCCGGTGAACAGGCCCAGACAGACGATCGACGCGGTAAAGAACTGCGTGGTCGGCGGCAACTGCTTGATCCAGGTACCGATCGACGCGGGCAGCAGCTCGGGTATCACGAGATACCAGACGAAGAACTGCACGATCAGCGGAATGTTCCGGAAGATCGACACATACACGGTGCCGATCGCGGACAGCCATTTGTTCGGCGCGGTGCGCAGCACGCCGAACAGCGACCCGACGATCAGCGCGATGACCCAGGCGACGAGCGACACTTCGATCGTCACCCAAAAGCCGGACATCAGCCATCCGAAATAAGTCGTCGGCTCGCCGGTCGACACGGGGCTCAGGAAGATGCCCCAGTTCCAGTGGTAAGACATGGGCAAGACTCCAGCAAAAAGAGACGGAAGAAGCGTGGCCTCTTCCGTCTCATTAGCGTCATTTCTGCATCAACGGCCGTGCGGTCAGTCGAGTGCCTTGTCGTTCGGGTTCGCGTACAGCTTCTTCATCGAATCGGACAACGGGAAGTTCAGGTTCAGCCCCTTCGGCGGGATCGGATTCTCGAACCACTTCGCGTAGATCTTCGCGGCTTCGCCCGACTTCTCGACTTGCGAGATCGCGTCGTCGACGACCTTCTTGAAGTCGGCATCGCCCTTGCGCATCATGCAGCCGTAGGCTTCTTCCGATTGCGGCGTGCCGACGATCACCCACTCGCCCGGCTGCTTCGCCTTCGCGCGCTCGCCCGCGAGCAACGCGTCATCCATCATGAACGCGACCGCGCGGCCCGATTCCAGCGTGTTGAAGGAATCGCCATGATCCTTCGCGCTGATGATGTTCATGCCCAGCTGCTTGTCGTTGTTCATCTTGCGCAGCAGGCGCTCCGACGTCGTGCCGGCGGTCGTCACGACCGTCTTGCCCTTCAGGTCGGCGAAATCCTTGACGCCCGAATCCTTCTTCGTCATCAGGCGCGTGCCGATCACGAAGATCGTGTCGGAGAACGCAGCCTGCTGCTGGCGCTCGGTGTTGTTGGTCGTCGAGCCGCACTCGATGTCGACCGTGCCGTTCTGCACGAGCGGAATGCGGTTCTGCGACGTGACGGGGATGTTCTTCACCTGCAGGTTCGGCAGGTTCAGCTTCTTCTTCACCGCGTCCACGATCTTCATCTGGAATTCGCGCGAATAGCCGACCACCTGCTGGTTCTGGTCGTAATAGGAGAACGGAATCGACGATTCGCGGTGGCCCAGCGCGATCACGCCCGTGTCCTTGATCTTCTTCAGCGTGCCCGTCTCCTGAGCATGCGCGCCGCTTGCGAACGCGCAAAGCGCCGCGACCATCAGGACTGCCTTGTGGTATTTCATTTTGGTCATCTCCTTGGCTAAAACCCGCGCCAGTGTATCAAAGTAATATTTTTGAAAGTACTGGTTGTTTACCGCACTACGAATCGCCCTGCACGAAGCCTTCCTCCCGGCTCCTGGCGCCCGAATGCGCGCGCGGGCGAGGCCGGATCCGGCATCGCCCGCGAGGGTTCATTTCCGCAATCGGGGGGATTGCGTCATGAATGGATCATAGTCAACGATCAGGGGTAGAGGCCACGCATTTCGCGCGCCATCAGGATGCGCTTGCACGCGACGATGAACGCCGCCGTACGCACCGTCACCTTGTGCTCTTCCGCGACCGCCCACACGCCGGCGAACGCTTCGCGCATCACGCGCTCGAGGCGGTGGTTGATCTCGTCTTCCGTCCAGAAGAAGCTCGAGAAATCCTGCACCCATTCGAAGTACGAGACGGTCACGCCACCGGCGTTCGCGATCACGTCGGGGATCACGAGCACGCCGTTCGCGCTCAGGATGTCGTCCGCCGCCGTCGTCGTCGGGCCGTTCGCGCCTTCGACGATGATCTTCGTGCGGATCTTCGCCGCGTTCTTCTCGGTGATCTGGTTTTCCAGCGCCGCCGGGATCAGGATGTCGGTCTCGACCGTCCAGAACTCGTCGTTCGGCATCGGCTCGGCGCCTTCGAAGCCCGCGACGCCGCCCGTGCGTGCGACGTGGTCGAGCAGCTTGTTCGAATCGAGGCCGGCCGGCTGGTAGATCGTGCCCGTGTGATCCTGCACCGCGATCACCTTCGAGCCGGCTTCCTGGAACAGCTTCGCCGCGATGCCGCCGACGTTGCCGAAGCCCTGCACCGCGATGCGCGCGCCTTCGATTTCCAGCCCCTTCTTCTTCGCCGCTTCCGAGCCGACGACGAACACGCCGCGGCCCGTCGCTTCCTTGCGACCGAGCGAACCGCCGAGCGCGATCGGCTTGCCGGTCACGACGCCGGTCGACGTCTGGCCCTGGTTCATCGAGTACGTGTCCATCATCCACGCCATCACCTGTTCGTTGGTGTTGACGTCCGGCGCCGGAATGTCGGTGTTCGGCCCGATGATGATGCCGATTTCGCTGGTGTAGCGGCGCGTCACGCGCTCGAGCTCACCCCGCGACAGCTTGCGCGGGTCCACGCGGATGCCGCCCTTCGCACCGCCGTACGGCACGTTCACGGCCGCGTTCTTCACCGACATCCATGCGGACAGCGCCATCACTTCCGACAGCGTCACGTCCTGGTGGTAGCGCACGCCGCCCTTGCCCGGGCCGCGCGACACGTTGTGCTGCACGCGA
The DNA here is from genome assembly GCF_056856535.1 of Burkholderia sp. L-4. Taxonomy (NCBI): domain Bacteria; kingdom Pseudomonadati; phylum Pseudomonadota; class Betaproteobacteria; order Burkholderiales; family Burkholderiaceae; genus Burkholderia; species Burkholderia sp. L-4. The sequence continues at coordinate 701,359 of NZ_JBXEOX010000001.1, read as the reverse complement.
TAGCCTTCGAAGTGCGCGACGGTGCCGTTATCGAGCTCGATGGGGCAATCGACGATCAGGATGCGCTTCGGACGCTTCAGCGTTTCGAGCCAGCGCGACAGCGAACCGAGGTACGGCGCGACGCGATCGACCTGCTGAAGGTAGTTGCCCCACGGGCCGAGATCGTCGGCGTGCAGGTAGGACGGGATGGACTGCTGTTGCGAAGACATGGAAGCTCCAACGTTCAACGGATTGCGCACATTGTCGAAAAACCCGTTTTTTTTATCCAATGCCGTTTGCTTATTCGATTATGCGTTTCTTGCATGATCGCGATTTTTCGCAAATCCGCGGTCGATTTGCGCAAGAACGCCCGCGATCGGCCGTGCATCGCGCCGGCGAAAAAATCGGCTGGCATGCGCGCGGGCCGGCCGCCGGACAGCCGCCCGACAGGCACCGCAAGGCCGCCGTCAGCCGGCCGCGACCGACCGGCGGCGGTCGATTAACCGCCGGCGGTTAATTCGGGGTGTCGCGCAGCTCGTCGCGCACGACCTCCCACAGCGCGCGCACGAGTTTCTGGCGCGGATCGTCGCCCTGCAGCGCGAGCTTGTCGCAGTACAGCCGGATCTCCATCGTCAGCGTGAACGGATGCGCGCCGCCGCGCGCCGACCGGTCGAGCCGGATCAGCCGGCCGCCCGCGACCGAATCCTCGACCGCGCTGTGCGGCAGGAACGCGACGCCGTGGCCCGCGAGCGCCATCGCCTTCAGCCCTTCGGCCATGTCGGTCTCGTAGACGCGGTCGAGGAACAGCCGGGTCGGCGCGTTCGCGATGATGACCTCGGTCATCCGGCCGAGATACGCGTTCGGCGTATACGACAGGTACGGCACGCGCGCGTCGGCCGCGCCCGGCAGCGTATGGCGCGGCCGGCCGGCGCGGCCGGGCGCCGAGAACGGGCTGATCGGCTCGCTGCCGAGGACCAGCATGTCGTAGCGCGCCGGGTCGAGCGCGACCGGATGGCTCGGGTGGTGGTAGCCCATCACGAGATCGCAGCCGCCCTCGACGAGCGACAGCACCGCGTCGTGCACGTTCAGCGCGCGCAGCCGCGTGTGGACCTGGCCCATCTTCGCCTCGATCCGCTGCAGCCAGCGCGGAAAATACGTGAGCGACAGCGTGTGCGGCACCGCGAACTCGATCGTCGGCACCGGCGCGCCGACGTGGCCGCGCAGCAGCGTGCGCGCCTCGTGCGCCTGCGACAGCATCGTCAGCGCCTGCTCGTAGAAGATCTGCCCGGCCTGCGTGAGCCGCGTCGGATAAACCGAACGATCGATCAGTTCGGTCGCGAGCCACGCCTCCAGCGCCTGGATCCGCCGCGAGAACGCCGGCTGCGACACGTGCCGCAGTTCGGCGGACCGGCTAAAGCTGCGCGTTTCCGCGAGCGAAACGAAGTCTTCGAGCCATTTCAGTTCCATGCAGGCGGGGCGCGGCGGGCGGCGGTCGGGAAGAAGCCTGCATTCTACCGGCGGGCAGCCCCGGTCGGCGGCGGCGGCGCGGACACGCGCAAGCGGCCCTTTCTGGCGCCGCCCCGCCGTCACGCGCCCGCCGTCCCGCACTGGTCGCCCGCACTGGTCGCCCGCGCCGGTGGCCCGCGCCGGCAGCGGCCGGACCGGTTCGGCCGGGATCGCCCCGCGCCAATGGTAAAATGCCGGATTCTCCTTCCCCCTCGCTCGACCCGGCCCCAAGGCCCGCCCGATCATGTCCGACACTCGTCCCGATACGCTTTTCGCCCTCACCGCGCTCTCGCCCATCGACGGCCGCTACGCCAGCAAGACCGAAGCGCTGCGCGACTGGCTCTCCGAAGCCGCCTTCATGCGCCACCGCGTCACCGTCGAGGTGCACTGGCTGATCGCGCTGTCGCGCGCCGGCTTCGCGGAAATCCCGCGCTTCTCCGATGCGTCCGAGCAGTTCCTGCTGCAGCTCGCCGAGCGCTTCACCGCGCACGACGCCGCCCGCATCAAGGAAATCGAGCGCGTGACGAACCATGACGTGAAGGCCGTCGAATACTGGCTGAAGGAATCGGTGAAGGGCCAGGCCGAACTCGAGCAGGCCAGCGAATTCATCCACTTCGCGTGCACGTCCGAGGACATCAACAACACGTCGCACGGCATGATGCTCGCCGGCGCGCGCGAACACGTGATCCTGCCGGCGCTGCGCACGGTCTACCAGCGCCTCGTCGCCCTCGCGCACGCGCACGCCGAGCAGCCGATGCTGTCGCGCACGCACGGCCAGCCGGCCAGCCCGACGACGCTCGGCAAGGAACTCGCGAACGTCGCCGCGCGTCTCGCCCGTGCGATCACCCGCATCGAGAAGGTCGAGATCCTCGGCAAGATGAACGGCGCGGTCGGCAACTTCAACGCGCACCTGTCCGCGTATCCGGCATTCGACTGGGAAGCGTTCTCGCGCGACGTGATCGAGAACCGCCTGAAGCTCACGTTCAACCCGTATACGATCCAGATCGAGCCGCACGACTACATGGCCGAGCTGTTCGACGCCGTCGCGCGCGCGAACACGATCCTGCTCGACCTCGACCGCGACGTGTGGGGCTACATCTCGGTCGGCTACTTCAAGCAGAAGACGAAGGCCGGCGAGATCGGCTCGTCGACGATGCCGCACAAGGTCAACCCGATCGACTTCGAGAACTCGGAAGGCAACCTCGGCCTCGCGAACGCGACGCTGCGCCACCTCGCCGACAAGCTGCCGGTGTCGCGCTGGCAGCGCGACCTGACCGACTCGACGGTGCTGCGCAACATGGGCGTCGCGCTCGGCTACTCGCTGCTCGCGTACGACTCGCTGATCCGCGGCCTCGACAAGCTCGAGGTGAACCCGCAGCGCCTGAACGAAGATCTCGACAACTGCTGGGAAGTGCTGGCCGAGCCGGTGCAGACGGTAATGCGCCGCTACGGCATCGAGAACCCGTACGAGCAGCTGAAGGAACTGACGCGCGGCAAGGGCATCACGCGCGAGGCGCTGCAGGAATTCGTCGGCACGCTCGCGATCCCGCAGGACGCGAAGGATCTGCTGCTTGCGATGACGCCCGCGTCGTACATCGGCAAGGCCGTCGAACTCGCGAAGCGGATCGCGTAAGCACCGCCGTCCCCGGACGAAAAAAAGCCCGATGCGAGCGATTCGCATCGGGCTTTTTCATTGACGGCGCGCGGCAGCCTGAACACCGGACCATCAGAACGAGATCATCCGCCCCGGGTTCAGCGCGCTCATCACGCTCATCGCGGCCTTCGCGGCGGGAATCGCGATCGGCGACAACTGCCGGCCGAGCGGAATCGCGCGGTGATCGATGCCCGTGAGCATCGAGAAATCGTCGTTGCGGCCGACGAAATCGTCGCAGATCGCCTTGCCGATCCGCACCGTCTGCGCGACGCCGTGGCCGCTCCAGCCCTGCACCATGTACATCGGCACGCGGGCATCGGTCTTGCGGCTGTCGGTGGCGCCGTTCAGCGTGAAGTCGCTGACGCCGCTCCAGCAGTAGTCGAGCGCGATGCGGCCGTCGGTCTGCGGAAACACCGTGTTCAGCCGCGTCAGCAGATACGCGTTGACGTCGGGCTGCGCCCAGCAGGTGCCGGTGCCCTGCCCGCCGAACAGCAGGCGGTTGCCGCGCACCGGCCGGTAGTAGTCGATCTGGAACTGCGTGTCGTACACGGGCATGCCGGCCGGCATCAGCGTCGCGACATCGACGTCGAGCGGCGCCGTCACGCTCACGTAGGTAAAGAACGGCACCGTGGTTGCCGCGCCGTCGTCCAGCAGCCGGAACGTCGTGTTGTGCAGCGCGAGCACGACGCCCTTGCGCGCGGTGATCGTGCCGCCCGGCGTCGTCGCGACGACGCCCGCGGGCGTCTCGTCGAGTTCGAGCACCTCGGTGCCCTCGAACAGCGCGCCGCCGTTCAGCCGGAAGCCGTGCACGAGGCCGCGCACCAGCGCGAGCGGATGGATCTGGCCGCCGATCGCATCGATCGCCGCACCGTGATACAGCCCCGAGCGCACGTATTCGTCGTGCAGCTGATGGCGGCCGACGAGCGTCACGCCCGCGTCGCCGAGATGACGGCGCGCATCCGCGCCGTCGAGCAGCGCGCTCATGTGGCCCGGGTGAACGGCCGCTGTGATGTGGCCGCGCTTGCGGTCGAGGTCGAGCGCGTAGCGCGCGCCGATCGCATCGATCAGGTCCATCGACTCGGCCGACGCGAAGCGCCACAGCCGCTTCGCGTCGTCGTGCGACAGATGGTCGATCATGTCGGCCGCCTCCCAGCGCGCGAGGCCGGGCGTCAGCTGGCCGCCGTTGCGGCCGGACGCGGCCGAACCGACGTGGTGCTTGTCGACGAGGATCGTGTCGACGCCCGCTTCCGCGAGATGCAGCGCGGCCGATGCGCCGAGCAGCCCCGCGCCGATCACGAGCACGTCGCACACCGCATCGTGCGCGAGCGGCGTGCCGTTCGCATGACGCGACAGCGACGCCTCATACCAGTTGGCCGGGCGCTCGCCGTCGTAGCGAGCCGGGTCGCACCAGTTCCAGTTGTCTTTTTCGATGTTCAGTTGCGTTTGCTCGAAACGCGATTCGCCCTGGATCAGGGGTCGTTGGTGGTTGGACGTCATGATTGCACTTGCATGGTCTTGGGCCGCCTGTCGAATAGCCTTCTGGCTTCGCGGGTGGGGCAGCCGGTTCCACATGGGTGTCAACGAGAAGAGGGGGCGCGATGGCCCGTGTTGACGGCGGGCACGCTCGTGCCGCCTGGATCCCGGACTGTGCGAAAGCACGTCTTGAAAGGTGCCGGGACACCCAATTTCTACACCGCAGAAATAATTCTACAGTGTAGAATATGCTTTCGTCAAGTTTACGGCCGGTCCCACACCGGCGTGCCCGCCCCGCCTCGATGAAGGACAAACCCGCCCAAGGCCCGCGCGGCCTCGACAAGGACGCGATCGTCGCGGCCGCCCTCGCGCTGCTCGAAGACGTCGGAGAAGCCGCATTCAGCGTGCGCAAGCTCGCGCAGTCGGTCGGCTGCGACCCGATGAGCGTGCTGTATCACCTCAAGTCGAAGGAAGGCCTGAACCGCGCGATCGCGAACGCGCTGTCGCGCTCGCTCGTGCCGGTCGACCCGTCGCTGCCGTGGCGCGAGCGGCTGCGTGACCTCGCGCGCCAGTACCGCGCGCTCGCGCTGCGCTACCCTGCCGCGTTCGCGCTGCTGCAGCGGCACATGAGCACGGGGCCGGCCGACCTCGCACACATCGAGGCCGTGCATCGCGCGCTGACCGACGCCGGCATCCCGCGCGCGGCGCTGCCGGCGGTGTGTGTCGGCTGGTACGCGAGCGTGATCGGGCTCGCTGCCGCCGAAGCCGGCGGCCTCACACGTGCGGCCAACGACGTCGAACTCGCGGAGATGAACGCGCTGTCCGACGCCGAGCATCCGCTCGTCAGGTCGGCCGCCCCGCTCTATGCGCAGCTGGACCCGGCCGTCGTGCACGACACGATGCTCGACGTGCTGCTCGACGGCATCGCGCGGCGCGCGCACGCGGCCTGACCGGCCGGCTTCGCGCCAACGCAAAAGGCGCCCCGAAGGGCGCCTTTTGCGTGACGATTGCCGCGAACCGCGCTCAATGCTGCTGCGCGGTACCGATCTTCAGCATGACCTGATCGACGATCCGTTCGGGCGTCAGCTCGATGCTGACCTCGATCGCTTCGTCCGGGCCCGGCTCCTCGAGCGTATCGAGCTGGCTCTTCAGCAGCGACGGATCGAAGAAATGGCCGGTGCGGCTCTTCAGGCGCTCCTGCAACACCTCGAACGACCCCTTCAGATACACGAACCGCACATCGGTGTCGGTGCCGCGCAGCACGTCGCGGTACGACCGCTTCAGCGACGAGCACGTGAACACGGCCGTTTCGCCGGCACGCTGCTTTTCCTCGATGGCCGCGCGGATCGTGCGCAGCCACGGCCAGCGGTCGTCGTCGGTCAGCGGAATGCCGTTGTGCATCTTTTCCTTGTTCGCCGCGCTGTGAAACGCGTCGCCGTCGGTATAGCTGCACGACAGGCGTTCCGCCAGCATTTCGCCGATCAGCGACTTGCCTGCGCCCGATACGCCCATTGCGATCAGAATCATTGACTACCCCTTGTTACAAAACCATGCTCAGCAGCAGCGTGAAGCCCAGACCAAGCACTGAAATGATGGTTTCGAGCAACGACCAGGTCTTGAACGTCTGACCGACCGTCATCCCGAAGTATTCCTTGATCAGCCAGAAGCCGCCATCGTTCACGTGCGAGAAGATCAGCGAGCCCGAACCGGTGGCCAGCACCAGCAGCTCCGGGCTGACCGTCGTGCCGGCCGCCGCCGCGATCGGCGCGACGATGCCGCAGGCCGTCGTCATCGCGACCGTCGCCGAGCCGGTCGCGAGACGCATCAGCGCCGCGACGAACCAGCCGAGCAGCAGCGGCGACAGATGCGCGTGCTTCGCGGTCTCGACGATCTGCTGCGAGATCCCGCTGTCGCGCAGGACACCGCCGAAGCCGCCACCCGCGCCGACGATCAGCGTGATCCCGGCGATCGGCGCCAGACACTCGCTGCAGAACTTCTGGATCTGGTCGCGGTTGAAGCCCTGCAGCTTGCCGAACGTGAAGAAGCTCACGAGCACGGCGATCAGCAGCGCGACGTCCGAGTTGCCGGCGAAGCGCAGCAGGTTGTTCGGCAGCGACTTCGGCGTGAACAGCAGGTCGGCCCAGCTGCCGACGAGCATCAGCACGACGGGCAGCAGGATCGTGAACAGCGTGATGCCGAAGCTCGGCAGTTCGCGCGTGCGGCCGTCCGTGCGCGAATCGACGAATTGCGACGCGAGCGGGTTGTTGTCCGGCAGCTTCACGAACTTCGAGATCGTCAGCGCGAACAGCGGGCCCGCGATGATCGCGGTCGGCACGCCGACGAGCAGGCCGAACGCGATCGTCTTGCCGATATCGGCGCCGTATTGCTGGACAGCCAGCAGCGCGGCCGGGTGCGGCGGGATCAGCCCGTGCACGACCGACAGGCCGGCCACCATCGGCAGGCCGACGACGAGCAGCGACTTGCCGGTGCGCTTCGCGACGTTGAACGCGATCGGGATCAGCAGCACGAAGCCGACTTCGAAGAACACCGGCAGGCCGACGATGATCGCGACGAACATCATCGCCCAGTGGATGTTCTTTTCACCGAACCAGTCGATCAGCGTGGTCGCGATCCGTTCGGCGCCGCCCGATTCGGCCATCATCTTGCCGAGCATCGTGCCGAGGCCGACGACGATCGCAATGTGACCGAGCGTGCCGCCGGTGCCCGTCTCGAACGACTTGACGATCTTGTCCATCGGCATGCCGACGACGAGACCAAGGCCGAGCGAAACGATGATCAGCACCAGGAACGGGTAGATCTTGTAGCGCGCGATCATCAGGATCAGCGCGGCAATCGCGATCAGCGTGAATACGAGCAGCATGCTGCCTTGGACAGCCCCCATGTGGCACTCCTCCTAGAATTGTTCGAACCGGGCGAGCTGTTGCGAGTATGCCCGGCTATGCAGGTCTCCGAAACACGGGGGGTACCCACCCCGTCAGGACGCTGAATTTTACTTATCTTTACGGCCTGCGGATAGAACCGGTTCCATCAGCAAAAACCCTCGGTAAAACAAGCACTAAGCGCTCGCTTCCGAGGGTTCTTTCTTCATTTCATACAAGCATTAGCGCGGCAGCTGGCTCGCGGCTTGCGCGAGGCGCGTGACTTCGGCCCAGTCCTGCGCGGCAAGCGCGGCCTTCGGCGTGAGCCACGAGCCGCCGACGCACACGACGTTCGGCAGTTTCAGGAAATTCGGCGCGGTGTCGACCGTGATGCCGCCGGTCGGGCAGAACTTCAGCGCCGGGAACGGGCCGTGGAACGCCTGCAGCATCGGCACGCCGCCTGCCTGCTGCGCGGGGAAGAACTTCACGATCTCGTAGCCGAATTCGAGCGCCTGGATGATGTCGCTCGGCGTCATCACGCCCGGCAGCAGCGGCAGGCCCGCGTCGAGCGACGCGAGGTGCAGGTCCTTCGTCAGGCCCGGCGACACGCCGAACTTCGCGCCGGCGCGCTTCGCCTGCGCGCAGTGCTCGGGTTTCGTGATCGTGCCGACGCCGACGACGATGTCGTCCGCGAGCTGGCTCGCGCGCTGGATCGCCTCCAGGCCGGCCGGCGTGCGCAGCGTGATCTCGAGTACCTTCACGCCGCCTGCGTGCAGCGCGCGCGACACGTGTTCGCCCTGCTCGACCGAGTCGAATGCGAGCACCGGAATGACCGGGCCCAGCTTCACGATTTCAGCAATCGTCTTCATTGAATTGGCTCCTTGAAATTCATGCGGCGACGTGGGCGGCCGTTTCGCCGACCAGCGTCCCGAAAACCGATGCGCCCTGCTCGGCCGGCGCCGCGGCCGCGCGGAACACGCCGAACAGTTCACGCCCGAAGCCGACCTCGTTCTCGGCCTGGTGCAGCGGCTGCGCGACCGGGCGCGCATGCCACTCGGCGTCGTCGATCTCGATGTCGAGCACGCCGGCTTCCGCGTCGATCACCAGCGTATCGCCCGTCTTCACCTTGCCCAGCGGGCCGGCCAGCAGCGCTTCCGGCGACACGTGGATCACGGCCGGCACCTTGCCCGACGCGCCCGACATGCGGCCGTCGGTCACCAGCGCGACGTGGAAACCCTGATCCTGCAGCACGCCGAGCAGCGGCGTCAAACGGTGCAGCTCGGGCATCCCGTTCGCGCGCGCGCCCTGGAAGCGCACGACCGCGACGAAATCGCGCTTCAGCTCGCCGCGATCGAACGCTTCCTGCACGGATTCCTGCGAATCGAACACGATCGCGGGCGCCGTCACCTTGCGGTGCTCGGGCGCGACCGCCGAAATCTTGATCACGCCGCGGCCGAGCCGGCCCTGCATCAGGCGCAGGCCGCCGTCCGGCTGGAACGGGTCGCGGATGCCGCGCAGCACCTTCGTGTCGTGGCTCTCGGCCGCGCCGTCGACCCACGTCAGCTTGCCGTCGATCAGCTTCGGCTCCTTCGTGTAGTGCGACAGTCCCTTGCCGGCGACCGTCGTCACGTCCTCGTGCAGCAGGCCGCCTTCGAGCAGGTTGCGCACCAGGAACGCGACGCCGCCCGCCGCGTGGAAGTGGTTCACGTCGGCCTTGCCGTTCGGGTAGATCTTCGCGAGCAGCGGCACGACGGCCGACAGTTCGTCGAAGTCGTTCCAGTCGATCAGGATGCCGGCCGCGCGCGCGATCGCGACGAGGTGCAGCGTGTGGTTGGTCGAGCCGCCCGTCGCGAGCAGCGCGACGATGCCGTTGACGATCGCCTTCTCGTCGATCACATGGCCGATCGGCGTGTAATGGCCGCGCTCGACGGTCAGGTCGAGCACGCGGCGCGCGGCCTCTGCCGTCAGCGCGGTGCGCAGCGGCGTGTGCGGATGAACGAAGGCCGAGCCCGGCAGGTGCAGGCCCATCAGCTCCATCAGCATCTGGTTGCTGTTCGCCGTGCCGTAGAACGTGCAGGTGCCGTGGCCGTGATACGCGGCCGATTCGGCTTCGAGCAGCGCGTCGCGGCCGACCTGGCCGGTCGCGAACTGCTGGCGGATCTTCGCCTTGTCGTCGTTCGACAGGCCGCTCGTCATCGGGCCGGCCGGCACGAAGATCGTCGGCAGGTGGCCGAACTGCAGCGCGCCGATCAGGAGGCCCGGCACGATCTTGTCGCAGATGCCCAGGCACAGCGCCGCGTCGAACATGTTGTGCGTGAGCGCGATCGCCGTGCCCATCGCGATCGCTTCGCGCGAGAACAGCGACAGCTCCATCCCCGGGTTGCCCTGCGTGACGCCGTCGCACATCGCCGGCACGCCGCCGGCGAACTGCGCGACCCCGCCGTTCTCGCGCGCGGCCGCCTTGATGATCTCGGGGAAATCCTTGTACGGCGCATGCGCGGACAGCATCTCGTTGTACGAGGACACGATGCCGATGTTCGGCTCGCGAATCGCCTTGATCGAGAACTTGTCGTTGCCTTCGAGGCCCGCGAAGCCGTGCGCGAGGTTCGCGCACGACAGCGCGCCGCGTGCCGGGAACTTGCCCTGCGCGCCGTCGATGCGCTGCAGATAGGCGGAACGGGTCGATTGGCTGCGGGCGATCACGCGTTCGGTGACCTTCGCCAGGGTGGGGTGCAGCGACGTCATGCTGGGCGCTCCTGTATGCCGGCCGACACCGGCGGTTGGAATCGTGGGGACGGTCGAGTGCGTCGACCGAACGAAGCCAGTCTAGTAGAAAAACTACAAGCGCGCAATGCGGATCGACAGCCGCGCAACCTTCATTCCCGCCACCAGCAAGGCCAAACCTAGTGAAAACCCTAATTTCACCTGCCGCCATCCCACCAAAAGCACCACAATGACGCTAGTAATTTCATGTAGATTTTCTACAATTCGATTGCGATACACTCGCTCATCCGAACCCGATTTTCACGTACCGCCCCATGCTGCCTCGCATTGAAGCGATCCGCGCCGAGTTGCGCCCGTCCGAGCGCAAGCTCGCCGACTACATCCTCGCCGCGCCGCGCGAGGTGCTCGACCTCGCGATGACCGAGCTGTCGACGCGCGCGGGCGTCAGCCAGCCGACCATCGCCCGCTTCTGCCAGGCGCTCGGCTGCAGCGGCTTTCGCGAATTCAAGATCCGGCTCGCACAGAGCGTCGCGCCGGGCGTGTCGTCGGTCTATCGCGACGTCGAGCCCGACGAACCGGCGCCCGGCATCATCGGCAAGGTGTTCGACCGCACGATCGGCGCGCTGATCGAAGTACGCAACAGCCTGTCCGCCGGCAGCGTCGCCGAGGCGATCGCGCTGCTGTCGAACGCGTCGCGGATCGAGTTCTACGGCGCCGGCGGCTCGGGCATCGCCGCGCAGGACATCCAGCACAAGTTCTTCCGGCTCGGCGTGCCGAGCGTCGCGTACTCGGATCCGCACACGTTCTCGATGTCGTCCGCGCTGCTCGGGCCGCACGACGTCGTCGTCGCGATCTCGAACACCGGCCGCACGCGCGACATCGTCGACGCCGCGCGCTCCGCGCTCGCGTGCGGCGCGAAGGTCGTCGCGATCACGCAGAGCCATTCGCCGCTCGCGAAGCTCGCGACCGTGAGCCTCGCGTCGAACGTTGCCGAGGAAACGGACGTGTTCTCGCCGATGACGTCGCGGATGTCGCACCTCGCGATCGGCGACATCCTCGCGGTCGGCGTGGCGCTGTCGCGCGGCCCCGCGCTGATGGAACGGGTCGGCCGCGCGAAGGAAGCGATTACGCGGCGCCGGATCGACGACGGCACGAAGGATTGACGGCGCGTGGCGGTCGGCCGGCGCATGACCGGCGCATCAGCCGGCACGTAACACGCACGTCAACGACAAACGGCGCCCCGAGGGGCGCCGTCGCGCAGGGGTCCGCACCGGCCACCGCACCGGCCGCGCCGCTCAGAACGGCTTGATCACGACCAGTGCGACCGCGGCAAGCATGCCGAGCACCGGCAGTTCGTTGAACACGCGATACCACTTGTCGGTACGCTTGTTCTCGCCGCGCTCGAACACTTTCAACAAGTGCCCGCAGTACGCGTGGTAGATCACGAGCAGCAGCACGACCGTCACCTTCGCATGGATCCAGCCCTGCCCCTGCCCGATGCCGATCACGAGCCACAGCCACAGCCCGCAGGCCAGCGCCGGCACCGCGATCATCGTCATGAAGCGGAACAACTTGCGCGCCATCAGCAGCAGGCGGCGTACCGCGGCCGGATCGGTCTCCATGGCCAGGTTCACGTAGATGCGCGGCAGGTAGAAGAGCCCCGCGAACCACGCGGCGATCAGAACGATATGGAACGTCTTGACCCAGAGCATTGCCATTGGTGGTGCGCCTCGCGGGTTACTGGCGGCCTTCGCCGTGTCCGAGCACGACGTACTTCAGCGACGTCAGCCCTTCCAGGCCGACGGGGCCGCGTGCGTGCAGCTTGTCGTTCGAGATGCCGATTTCCGCGCCGAGGCCGAACTCGAAGCCGTCCGCGAAGCGGGTCGACGCGTTGACCATCACGCTCGCGGAATCGACCTCGCGCAGGAAACGCATCGCGCGGTCGTGATCCTCGGTAACGATCGCATCGGTGTGATGCGAGCCGTAGTGATTGATGTGCTCGATCGCGGCGTCGAGGCCGTCGACGACCTTGATCGCGAGCACCGGCGCGAGATATTCGGTATGCCAGTCTTCTTCGGTCGCGTCGACGAGCGGACCGACGCCCGCATCGGCGAGCACCGCGCGCGCGGCCGCATCGACGCGCAGCTCGACCTGCTTGTCGCGATACAGCTTGCCGAGCGGCGGCAGCAGCGCAGCCGCGATGCCGCCCGACACGAGCAGCGTCTCCATCGTGTTGCAGGTGCCGTAGCGGTGCGTCTTCGCGTTGTCGCAGACGGTCAGCGCCTTGGCGAGATCGGCGCGATCGTCGACGTACACGTGGCAGATGCCGTCGAGGTGCTTGATCATCGGCACGCGCGCCTCGTTGATCAGGCGCTCGATCAGGCTCTTGCCGCCGCGCGGCACGATCACGTCGACGTATTCGGTCATCGTGATCAGCTTGCCGACCGCCGCGCGATCGGCCGTCGCGACGACCTGCACCGCGTCCTGCGGCAGGCCGGCCGCCTCGAGCCCTTCACCGATCAGCTTCGCGAGCGCCGCGTTCGATTCGAGCGCTTCGGAGCCGCCGCGCAGGATCGTCGCGTTGCCCGACTTCAGGCACAGCGCGGCCGCGTCGATCGTCACGTTCGGGCGCGATTCGTAGATGATGCCGATCACGCCGAGCGGCACGCGCATCTGGCCGACTTGAATCCCGCTCGGGCGATACTTGAGGTTGCCGATCTCGCCGATCGGATCGGCGAGCGACGCGACCTGGCGCAGCCCTTCGACCATCGTTTTCAGCGCCTTGTCCGACAGCGTCAGGCGGTCGACGAACGCTGCATCGAGCCCCTTTTCACGGGCGCGGGCGACGTCGCGCGCATTCGCGTCCTTCAGCACCTGCGCGTCGCGTTCGATCGCGCGGGCCACCGCGTCGAGCGCCGCGTTCTTCGCGGCCGTGCTGGCGCGCGCCATCGCGCGGGAAGCGTGCCGGGCGCGACGGCCCAGGTCGGTCATGTACTGATCGATATCCATCGTGTGACTCGAGAAGCGAGCCGCGCGGAGCGGCATGAATTCGTGGGGGAGCGCGCGGACGGCCATCCGGGGCGGCCATCCGCGCCAGGCCGCGGCAGACACGCCGCGCCGGCAATCGAAATATTGTAAGCGGGTTGCGCCGTGCGCGCTGACGGCCCGGACGGGACCTAGCGTCGCACGCGACCCGCGGTCGGCGGTAGTTCGCCGCGCGCGCCCGCGACCGTCATCGCGAGCTGGAACAGCCCGTCCCACGGATCGGGCGGCGGCTCGTCCTGCGTGCGGCGGCCCGGCACGACGGCCGTGAGCCCCTTGACCTGCCGGTCGAGCTTCGCGGCGAACGCGAGCGCCTTCTCGAGCACGCCTTCCGACACGCGGTTCAGCGCGGGGCCGATCAGCCGCTCGCGCGGCCCCCATACGCGGTTCTCTCGCAGCAGCGTCGCCAGCGGCTTGCCGGCCGTCGCGCCGCGCTTGATCCGCAGCAGCGTGCGCAGTTCCTCGACGACGGCCCACATCACGAGCACGATCGCCTCGCCCTCGCCCTTCAGCCCGTCGATCATCCGAGCGAGCCGCGCGGCGTCGCCGGCGAGCATCGCTTCGTTCAGCTTGAAGACGTCGTAGCGCGCGACGTTCAGCACCGCGTCGTGCACCTGCTCGAACGACAGCGTCCCTTGCGGATACAGCAGCCCGAGCTTCTGGATTTCCTGGTGCGCGGCGAGCAGGTTGCCTTCGACGCGCTCGGCAATGAACTGCAGCGCGCGCCGCCCGTCGTCGCCGGGCGCGGCCCGCTGGCCCTGCATCGCGAGACGCTGGCCGATCCAGTTCGGCAGTTGCGCGCGATCGACCGGATCGATCTTCAGCGCGACGCCGCCGTTCTGCAGCGCGGTAAACCACGCGGATTTCTGCGTGGCCGCATCGAGACGCGGCAACGTGACGAGCATCAGCGCGTCGGGATTGGGCGCGGCCGCGAGCGTCTTCAGCGCATCGGCGCCTTCCTTGCCGGGCTTGCCCGACGGAATGCGCAGCTCGATCAGCTGGCGCTCGCCGAACAGCGACATCGCCTGGGTCGCGCCGAGCAGCACGCTCCAGTCGAAGCCGCGCTCGACCGTATGCACCGAACGCTCGGTGAAGCCGGCCGCGCGTGCGGCCGCACGAATGCGGTCGCACGCTTCCTGCGCGAGCAGCGGCTCGTCGCCGTAGACGGTATAGAGCCCGGCCAACCCCTTCGCGAGGTGCGGCTCCAGCGCATCAAGTCGCAATTGCATCGCTACGTGCGCCGTCGATCAGAGCGGCGGCGGCGGCAGCGGCGCGCGCGGCGCGACACCCGGCACCACGTCCTCCGGCGCCGGCGTCAGCGAATGGACGATCGCGAGACGTCGCATCAGCTGGTCGACCGCGTCGTTCTGCATGTCGCCGTACAGGATGTCGGCTTCCTGCGCCTTCGCGTTCGTGTACTGGTCGCTGTACGTCATCGCGCGGTTCAGCGCGATCGCGCTCGGCGGGATCAGCACGGTGCCGTCCTTGCTCGTCAGCGTGTAGTTCAGCGTATAGAACAGCGCGTATTCCTGCGCCGAGCCGAACTTGTTGAGCGTCAGCGTGTTCTGCCCACGCGACTCCCACATGCGCAGCACGGCGTCGGCGTCGTCCGCCGACTTGACGATCTTCGTGTCGCTGCCGGCCTCGACGAGGCGCGTGAGACGCGCCTCGACGGGCGCCGGCGCACCGGCCACCAGCAGGTGCTTGAACGCGTAGTCCTGCTGGCCGCGCAACTGGAAGCCGCATGCCGACAGCGCGACCGCGCTGCCGACGAGCATCAAAAACGATCTGCGGATCACCTTCGCTCCTTCTGGGTACGTCCGACGGCCGGCGGCCGTCAGACGACGATGTTCACGAGGCGGCCCGGCACGACGACGATCTTCTTCGCCGGCTTGCCGTCGCTGAACTTCGCGAATGCTTCGTCGGCCACCGCCGCGGCT
Source organism: Burkholderia sp. L-4 (assembly GCF_056856535.1). NCBI lineage: Bacteria > Pseudomonadati > Pseudomonadota > Betaproteobacteria > Burkholderiales > Burkholderiaceae > Burkholderia > Burkholderia sp. L-4. The sequence continues at coordinate 686,162 of NZ_JBXEOX010000001.1, read as the reverse complement.
TCGATCGCCTCGCGGCTCGCGTCCTTCGCCACCTTCAGCGCGCCGCGCACCTTGCCGTTCACCTGCAGCACGAGTTCGATCTCGGCCTGCTCGAGCGCGGCCTCGTCGACCTTCGGCCACGGCGCGTCGAGCAGCGGGCCGAATTCGTCCGCGTAGCGGAGTGCCTTCCACAGCTCGAACGTGACGTGCGGCACGACCGGGTACAGCACGCGCAGCAGCACGCCGTACGCTTCGCGCAGCACGCCGGGCGTCGCGCCCTTCGCGCCGTCGATCGCGTTCAGCATCTTCATCGCGGCCGACACGACCGTGTTGTACTGCAGGCGCTGGTAGTCGAAATCGGCCTGCTTCAGCACGCTGTAGATCTCGCGGCGCAGCGCCTTGTCGGCTTCGCCGAGCGCGGCTGCATCGAAGCCCGCGCGCGCGGCGAGCGCCTCGCGGTTGCCGTAGCCGAAGCTCCACACGCGGCGCAGGAAGCGGCTCGCGCCTTCGACGCCCGCGCCCGACCATTCGAGCTGCTGCTCGGGCGGTGCGGCGAACATCGTGAACAGGCGCGCGGTGTCGGCGCCGTACAGGTCGATCAGCACCTGCGGATCGACGCCGTTGTTCTTCGACTTCGACATCTTCTCGATGCCGCCGAGCACGACCGGCTGGCCGTCCGTGTTCAGCGTCGCGCCGACCGGGCGGCCCTTGTCGTCGTGCGTGACCGTCACGTCGGCCGGGTTGTACCAGGTCTTCTTGCCCGAAGCGTCCTCGCGATAGAACGTCTCGTTCAGCACCATCCCCTGCGTGAGCAGGTTCTTCGCCGGCTCGCCGAACTTCACGAGGCCGAGGTCGCGCATCACCTTGGTCCAGAAGCGCGAATACAGCAGGTGCAGGATCGCGTGCTCGATGCCGCCGATGTATTGGTCCATCGGCATCCAGTAATCGGTGCGTGCGTCGACCATCGTGTCGGCGTCCGGCGCCGTGTAGCGCGAGAAGTACCACGACGAATCGACGAACGTGTCCATCGTGTCGGTTTCGCGCTTCGCGGCCGCGCCGCACTTCGGGCACGAACAGTTCAGGAACGCTTCCGACTTCGCGAGCGGGTTGCCCGAGCCGTCCGGCACGAGGTCTTCCGGCAGCACGACCGGCAGGTCCTGTTCCGGCACCGGCACGTCGCCGCACGACGGGCAGTGGATGATCGGGATCGGCGTGCCCCAGTAGCGCTGGCGCGATACGCCCCAGTCGCGCAGGCGCCACGTGACCTGCTTGTCGCCGAAGCCGCCGGCGTTCAGGTCGGCCGCGACCGCGTCGACCGCTTCCGCGTAGCGCAGGCCGTCGTACTTGCCGCTGTTCACGCAGACCGCGGTTTCCTTGTCGCCGTACCACTCCTGCCATGCGTCGAGCGAGTACGTCTGGCCTTCGGCCGAGATCACCTGCTTGATCGGCAGGTCGTACTTCTTCGCGAACGCGAAGTCGCGCTCGTCGTGGCCCGGCACGCCCATCACCGCGCCTTCGCCATAGCTCATCAGCACGTAGTTGCCGATCCACACCTCGACCGGCTCGCCGGTCAGCGGGTGCTTGACCGAGAAGCCCGTCGCGACGCCCTTCTTTTCCATCGTCGCGACGTCGGCTTCGGCGACGCCGCCGCGCTTGCATTCGTCGATGAACGCGAGCAGTTCCGGCTTGTCCTGCGCCAGACGCGTGGCGAGCGGGTGCTCGGCCGCGATCGCGCAGAACGTGACGCCCATGATCGTGTCGGCGCGCGTCGTGAACACGCGCAGCAGCTTCTGCTCGCCGTCGAGTTCGTACGGGAAGCCGAAGTTCACGCCGAAGCTCTTGCCGATCCAGTTCTGCTGCATGATCTTCACGCGCTCGGGCCAGCCGAGGCCGTCGAGGTCGTTCAGCAGTTCATCGGCGTACTGCGTGATGCGCAGGTAGTACATCGGGATCTCGCGCTTCTCGACGAGCGCGCCCGAGCGCCAGCCGCGCCCGTCGATCACCTGCTCGTTCGCGAGCACGGTCTGGTCGACCGGGTCCCAGTTCACGGTGCCCGTCTTCTTGTACGCGATGCCCTTCTCGAGCATCTTCAGGAACAGCCACTGGTTCCACTTGTAGTAGTCGGGCTTGCACGTCGCGATCTCGCGCGACCAGTCGATCGCGAGGCCCATCGACTGCATCTGGCCCTTCATGTAGTCGATGTTGTCGTAGGTCCACTTCGCGGGCGGCACGCCGTTCGCCATCGCGGCGTTCTCGGCCGGCATCCCGAACGCGTCCCAGCCCATCGGCATCAGCGTGTTGTAGCCGTTCATCCGCAGATAGCGGTACATCACGTCGTTGATCGTGTAGTTGCGCACGTGACCCATGTGCAGCTTGCCGGACGGGTACGGCAGCATCGACACGCAGTAGAACTTCGGCTTCTGCGAATCTTCCTGCGTCTTGTAGGCATCGGCTGCGCGCCAGTCGCCCTGGGCGGCGGCTTCGACGTCGGCGGGTACGTATCTTTCGTGCATGGTGTGGTTCGGGCTAGGCTTTAAGCGGCGCGACGGCTCGCGCGCAGAAGTGGATCGAAAGGCGTGCATGCCCGGCGCGGGAACAGGCGGGCTGTTGCCGGACCGGGAAAAACGACGATTATACCGCCCGCGCCGGCCCGCACGGCCGGTCTCGCGGGCCGGGGCCCGCAACCGGGGCGCGTCAGGGTTTCGCCGGGGCGGCGGCCGGCGCGGCGGCGCCCGCCTGCGGCGGCACGTCGGTCACGAAACCGATCCGCGTGAGGCCCGCGGCCTGCGCGGCGCCCATCACCTGCGCGATCACGTCGTAGCGCGTCGCGCGCGACGCGCGCAGCCGCAGCTCGGGCGGCGCGGCGCCCGCGGCGGCGGCCCGGAAGCGCGCGGGCAGCGCGTCGAGCGCGACGGGCGCGTCGTCCCAGTACAGCTTGCCGGCGTCGTCGATCGACAAGGTGACGGATAACGGCGTGTCGCGCGCGACGCTGGCCGCGACCTTCGGCAGGTCGAGCCGGATCGCGTGCGTCATCAGCGGCGCGGTGATGATGAAGATGACGAGCAGCACGAGCATCACGTCGATCAGCGGCGTCATGTTGATCTCCGCCATCGGCGCGGACGTCTTGTGGTGCTCGAGCCCGCCGAATGCCATGGTCGTTCCTCCCGCGCCCGTCGGTCAGGCGCCCGCCGCGCACACGAACACGTGCAGGTCGCGCGCGAAACCGTCGAGTTCCTCGGCGAGCTGCCGGACGAGCCGCCCGAGGATGTTGTAGGCCAGCACCGCGGGAATCGCGACGACGAGCCCGAACGCGGTCATGATCAGCGCCTCGCCGACCGGCCCCGCGACGTTCTCGATCTGCGCCTGCCCGCTCGCGGCGATGCTGCCGAGCGCGTGGTAGATACCCCACACGGTGCCCAGCAGCCCGACGAACGGCGCGGTGCTGCCGATCGACGCGAGCAGCACCTGGCCGAATTCGAGACGCCGCTGCGAGCGCAGCATCGCGTGGCGCAGCGCGCGCAGCACGCGTTCGCCGCGCTCCACGCGCGCGGCCAGCGTGGCCGGGTCATGGTCGTCGGCCGCGTCGCGCGCGGCTTCGGCGAGCGGCACGAACACGCGCTCGCGATCCGCGCCGGCGAGCGCGGCAATGCCCGCGTCGAGCGACGGCGCGCGCCAGAACGCGGCGAGCGCGCGCGGCCCCTGGCGCTTCGCGCGGACCAGGAGCCAGGCTTTCATGAAAAGGAAGCACCAGCTGGCGACGGACATCGCCAGCAGCACATAGGCGACCGCATGCGTGATCGCATCGCCGCTTTCGAGGTAGTGGACAACGCCGGTGGGTATCGCCATCGGAGTTTCCCCGTGGGTCAGCGCAGGCCGAGCACGTCCTGCATGTCGAACAGGCCGGCGCCGCGCGCCGACAGGAAGCGGACCGCGCGCAACGCGCCCTGCGCGTACGACACGCGGCTCGACGATTTGTGCGTGATCTCGATGCGCTCGCCGATCCCGGCGAACAGCACGGTGTGATCGCCGACGATGTCGCCGCCGCGCACGGCCGCGAAGCCGATCGACGACGGGTCGCGCTCGCCCGTCACGCCGTGGCGGCCGTACACCGCGCACTCGTCGAGCGAGCGGCCGAGCGCGCCGGCGACGGCCTCGCCCATCATCAGCGCGGTGCCCGACGGCGCATCGACCTTGTGGCGGTGGTGCGCCTCGATGATCTCGATGTCGTAGCCGTGCGAGAAATGCTTCGCCGCGAATTCGAGCAGCTTCAGCGTGACGTTCACGCCGACGCTCATGTTCGCCGCGAACACGATGCCGATCCTGGCCGCCGCGGCCTGCAGCTCGGCCTTCTGCTCGGCGGTGAAGCCGGTCGTGCCGATCACGAGCTTCACGTCGTGGCGCAGCGCGGCCGCGATGTGGGCCATCGTGCCTTCCGGGCGCGTGAAATCGATCAGGTAGTCGGCCTGCGCGAACACCGCGTCGAGGTCGTCGGTCAGCTTGATCCCGGTTTCCTTGCCGAGGAACGCACCGGCGTCCTGGCCGAGGAACGGCGAATCGGCGCGGTCGAGCGCGCCGACGAGCTGCGCGTCGGCATCGTTGAGAACGGCTTCGATCAGCATCCGGCCCATTCGGCCAGATGCGCCGGCAATCGCAATCTTCATGGCTTTCTACACGACAGGTCTAAAGGCGGGCGGCGCGAGCCGCCCTGGTTCCGCAACCGCGCTTACTGCGCCGGCGCGGTGAGCGGCTGGTTCTGCAGGTTGTCCGAACCTTGCGGACCGACGGGCGGCGACGCCTCGTTCGACACGTTCGGCTGCGGCGGGCGGTGGAACTGGAACTGCGGCTGGATCGCCGGCGCGGCGCCCGGCGGCTGGCCGCCCGGCACCGGTGCGCCGCCCGAGGCCTGCGCGGATGGCGTGAAGCGGCGTGCGGCCGAACCCTGTCCCGACACCTGGTTGGTCGCGCGGTTCGCCGCACGGGCGGCCTGCGCGTTCGCATCCTGGTCGACCGCCGCGCCGGAGGCCGGCACGACGGACGGGCTGGCGACGACATCCGGCACCGGCGTACTCGCCGCCGCCTGCGCCTGCGCGGCGCTCGCGGCAGCGGCTTCCGACGCCTTCCGCGCCGCCGCGGCCGCCTTCGCCTTCTTGCCGCCGCGGTCGCCGTCGATGTCGGCCAGCAGGTCGAGCTCGGACGGCAGGTTGTCGGCGCCAGTCCAGCCCGCGAGGCGATCGCCCGCGAACGTCACGACGAGATCGCGCTGCTGGACGATCGACGTCGAGCCGCGCTTGAAGTAGAAGAGGTAATCCCAGCGGTCGGCGTGGAACATGTCCGCCAGCAGCGGCGTGCCGAGCAATGCCCGGACCTGCTCGCGCGTCATGCCGACCTGCAGTTGCGCGGCTTTCTCCTGCGATACGAAGTTGCCCTGCACGACGGTGATCCGATAGGGCGTGATGCTCTGCGCAATGCGCTGCGTCACGCTGTCGTACGACGAACAACCCGCCAGCGCGACGACGGCGGCGGCAGCGATGATGGCACTCCGCATGCGACTCCTCTGAAAGTGCGAAAGCGATTCTGGGATCATTTCCTTCACCGTGCTGGCCCGCGTGCAGGCCGCGCGTGTTTCTGGAACGGCGAAAAGCCGGTAACATTGAAGCCCTGCATTGTACTCTAGGGATGCCTAGCCATGACCAATCCGACGGATCTCAAGAATATCGGGCTAAAGGCCACCCTACCGCGCCTCAAGATTCTCGAGATCTTCCAGCAGAGCCCGGTGCGCCACCTGACGGCCGAAGACGTCTACCGGAACCTGCTCAACGAGCAGCTCGACATCGGGCTCGCGACCGTCTACCGCGTGCTCACGCAGTTCGAGCAGGCCGGCCTGCTCACGCGCAGCAACTTCGAATCGGGCAAGGCCGTGTTCGAGCTGAACGAGGGCTCGCACCACGATCACCTCGTGTGCCTCGATTGCGGCCGCGTCGAGGAATTCTTCGATGCCGAGATCGAAAGCCGCCAGCAGGCGATCGCGAAGGAGCGCGGCTTCCGGCTCCAGGAGCACTCGCTCGCGATGTACGGCTCGTGCACGACCGAGAACTGCCCGCACCGCAAGCACTGAGCCGCCGATTCGCGTGCGTCGCGCACGCAGCACGGCCCGGCCGGCATCTCGCCGCCCGGGCCGTTTTTCTTTTCGGTCCGAGCCGCGCGGGGCGCGCGGGCCGGCCAATATTGCTTACGAATGCCCTTCGACGCTCGCGCAAGCCGGCTCGAATGCCAGCGTCCATGCGCACTCGAGCGGGATCTCGTCGCAGTTCGGCTGCGGGCCGCCGCGATCGACGATCACGAAATCGCTGAGCGCGTCGAGCGCGAGCAGCGGATGGTGCCAGACGCCCTTCGCATAGTTCACGCCCTGCCAGCCTTCGGCCAGGAACGCGCGCATCGCATCGGGCCGGAAGTCGCCGGCCGGCGCGACGACGATCGCGTAGCGCGACACGGCCGCGAGCGGGATGAATGCCTGGCTGCCGTGCGGATGGCGCTCCATCAGCGTGACCGCGACCGGCAGCGCGCGCGGCTGCGCGCGAAACACGCTGACGAGCGGCCGGCCGCCGTCCGCGCACACGTCGATCACCGCGAGATCGTGGAAGCGCTCGGTCGTGCCGCCGTTGATCGGGAAGTGCCGCGCGCCTTCGAGCGCGATCACGTCGCCGAACGGCGCGAACGCCTCGCGGGTCAGGCGTTCGACGCGCAGGATGCGGGATCCGGTCATGACGCTGCCCTCCTTCAGGCCGGCTCGCCCCACAGACGCAGGCGCGACACGCCGCCGTCCGGGAAGATGTTGAAGCGCACGTGCGTGACGGGGCCGAGCGCCGCGAGCTGGTCGAACGTGTGCACGTGATCCATCTGCAGCTTCTGCTCGCCGAGCAGTTCGGCCCAGAACATCGCCTGCGTGACGAGCGAATCGTCGGTGCCGCCCGCGACGTGCGCGGCCTGCAGCGAACAGCGGTCGGGGAAATTGCCCTTGAAGAACGCCGTGTCGACCTCGACGCGCCGGATGATGCCCGGCCGCGCGAGCGCGACGATCGCCCAGTCGTTGCCGGGCTCGCGGCGGCGCCGCGTTTCCCAGCCGTCGCCCATGTTCGCGCCGCGCCCCGGCATCAGCATCTGCGATGCCGGCCCGAAGTGCTGGTTGTTCGCGGCCACCAGATAACCGCCGTTCTCGATCGCCGCGAGATCGACGAGCTCGCCGGCCGGCACGTGGCGCCAGTCGCGCTGCGGCTGGCCGTACACGCGCAGCCGTGCGAGCCCGCCGTCCGGATACAGGTTCACGCGCAGATGCGTGACCGGCTGCGCGTCGTCGACGCTCACGTAGTGGTGCGAATTGCCCTGCAGCGTCGTCGCGGGGACGATCGTGCGCCACGCGGCGTCGTCGGGCGGCGTGTCGCCGTCGACGGCGCACGCCTCGATCGACGCGGCCGGCGGAAAATTGCCGGTGAAGTGGCTCGTATCGAGGTCGACGCCATGGATCACGCCCGGCCGCGCGAGGCGCACCACGCAGAAATCGTGGCCGGTCGTGCGCTTGCGGCGCGTTTCCCAGCCGTCCATCCACTTGCCGTGGTCGTCGTACTTGCCGGGAATGAACACGGCCGGCTCCGGATTCAGCATGCGCTCCTTCGGCGCGAAGAATTCGTCGCTGGCGAACAGCGCCTGCGCCCCGAGGCGCGGGTCGGCAAGGTTCATGTAGCGCCGCGCAAACGCGGGCGCGTTCGGATCGAGAATGGGGGCTGCCACGTCGTCTCCTGATTTCCGGTTATTTCTGGTGAAAGGCCGGCGCATCGAGGCGCCGGCGCATGCAAGACGAGCGCGCGCAACGGCCGGGGGCGAAGCCGGCCCGCGCGCCGAGCCGCGCTCAGAGCGCGTGAGCCTGGTCGCCGCCCACCGGCGCCGCGCGGCCTGCCTCGTCGGCCGGCACGTAGCGCAGCTCGCGGTTCAGCACGCGCGTCGCACGGGCGCGGTCGATGTCGTTTTCCCATACCGCGACGACGACCGTCGCGACGCAGTTGCCGATCAGGTTGGTCAGCGCGCGGGCGATGCCGACGAACCAGTCGACCGGCAGGATCAGCACGAGGCCGAGCACCGGGATCGCGGGGATCGCCGACAGCGTCGCCGCGAGGATCACGATCGCCGAACCGGGGATGCCGTGCGCGCCCTTCGACGTGACGAGCGACACGAGCAGCACGACGATCAGGTCATGGGTCGACAGCGGCGTGTTGGTCGCCTGCGCGATGAACAGCACCGCGAGCGTCAGGTAGATCGAGAAGCCGTCGAGGTTGAACGAATAGCCGGTCGGGATCACGAGGCCGACCGTCGAATCCTTGATGCCCATGTATTCGAGCTTGCTCATCACCTGCGGCAGCACCGCGTCCGACGACGCCGTGCCGAGCACGATCGACAGTTCCTCGCGCAGGTAGCGAATCAGCTTGAACACCGAGAAGCCCGCGATGCGCATCACGATGCCGAGCACGACCGTGACGAACACGAAGCAGCTCACGTAGAACACCGCGACGAGGTAGCCGAGCTGCTTGAGCGACGCGACGCCGTACTTGCCGGTCGTGAACGCGATCGCGCCGAGCACGCCGAGCGGCGCGAGCTTGATGATGAAGCCGATGATCCGGAAGAACACGTGCGACAGTTCCTCGATCAGCGAGTTGACGCGCTGCGCCTTGTCGCCCAGCAGCGACAGCGCGGAACCGAACAGCACCGCGAACACGAGGATCTGCAGGATGTCGCCCTTCGCGAACGCGTCGATCGCGGTGTCGGGGATGATCTTCATCAGGTAGCCGGCCGTGTCCTTCAGGCTTTCGGCGTTCTTCGCGTACGACGCGAGCGACGCGGCGTCGAGCGAGCGCAGGTCGATGTTCATCCCGACGCCCGGGCGCGTGAACCACGCGAGCACCAGGCCGATGCCGAGCGCGATCGTCGTCATCACCTCGAAGTAGACGACGGCCTTCAGGCCGACCCGGCCGACCTTCTTCAGGTCGCCCGCATTGGCCATCCCGCTGACCACGACGCAGAACACGATCGGGCCGATGACCATCTTGATCAGCTTCAGGAAGCCGTCGCCGAGTGGCCGCAGCGACTCGGCGAAGTGCGGGAAGAACGCGCCTAGCGCGACCCCCAGGATCAATGCGACGACTACCCGGCCAAACAGCGAATTGAGGAATTTCGACACGGCGCTCTCCCGATCCAACGGTTGCAGTTTCGTCTGTTCATACTGGTAAGACCAGTGATGTTATGGTGGATAGTAGGAAGCCGATATAGTGGCGTCAAGGACCGACAAAATAGGGATTTCCCGCCCCTGCCCGCCCGCTTGGGACGCATCTGACAGGGTCGGATCGTGGCTTTCCCGTAGGGGCGTCGTGCACTGCCCGCGTGCGGATTACAATGCCGGTCAGACCGGCCAAAGTCCACACCATGAAAAACGTTCCGCATACCGTGACCGACGCCGCCATCGCGACGATCCGCGACCGGATCGAGGCAGGCGTTTATCCGGTCGGCAGCCTGCTGCCGGCCCAGCGCCAGCTCTCCGAGGAGCTGGAAATCAGCCGCGCGTCGCTGCGCGAGGCGCTGTCGACGCTCGAGGCGCTCGGGATGCTGCGCATCCGGGCGGGCAAGGGTGTGTATGTCGAAAGCGCGCAGGCGTCGGCCGCGCATCCGTGGCAGTTCTCCGAACAGTCGTCGCCGCCCGATACGTACCAGATGCGCTATGCGCTCGAAGGGTTCGCCGCGCGGATGGCCGCGCGCGTCGTCAGCGACGCCGACATCGCATGGTTCGAGGACAACCTCGCCGACCTGCACGTCGCGCTGACCGACAACGCGATCGACGAAGCGTCGCAGCTCGACTTCGACTTCCACATGCGGATCATCCATCTGGCCGGCAACGCGGCGATCGAATCGGTGCTGCGCAGCAGCGCGGACATCATGAAGGAAAGCCAGCGCATGCCGTTCTACCGGCGCGAGCTGCTGCTGTCGACGTGGCACGAGCACCGCGCGATCGTCGACGCGCTGATCGCGCGCGATGCGGCCGCCGCGGGCACCGCGATCGAAACGCACATCGCGAACGCCGCGCAGCGCGCAGGCATCTTCTTCCCGACGCCAGGCGCCTGACGCGCCCCCGGTTCCCAAACGGCCCGGGCGTCCCGGTCACCCGCCCGACGGATAGCGGAACGCGAGCGCGCGCTCGATGAACGCGCGCGCCGCGACGCTGCGGTACGCGCCCTTGCGCGTGAGCAGCGCGGCCGTGCGGGCCGGCAGCGGCGGATCGATCTCCAGCGCGCACAGCTCGCCGCTCTCGCGCGCGATCGCATCGGGCAGCACCGTCGCAAGCCGGCCGCATCGCACGAGCTCCAGCACCGCGCTGATCGTATTCGTCTCGATCGCGATCGTCGGCCGCGCGCCATGCTCGATGAAGTACCGGTCGATGCGCTCGCGCGTCGCGAACGCGCGGCTCAGCAGCACCAGCGGCTCGCCGCCGAGCTCGGCCGGCGTCAGCGCGCGGCGGCGCCGCGCGAGACGGTGCGTGCGGCCCGTCACGAGCGCGAGCGGCTCGTCCCACAGCGGCAGCGCGTCGATGTCCGGCGCGCGCGGCGGCATGAACGCGAAACCCGCGTCGAGCCGGTCGTCGGCGAGCAGCGCCTCGATGCGCGCCTGCGGCATCGCGTCGATCGTCAGCGCGACGTTCGGGTAATCGGTGTGAAAACCGTCGATCAGCGAGCCGCTCAGGTAGGCCGCGAAGGTCGGCATCATCGCGAGCCGCAGCGACCCGCCACCGAGATCGGCAACGTCGTGCAGCGCGCGCTGCCCCGCATCGAGCTCGTGCAGCGCGGCGCGCGCATGGCGTGCATAGACTTCGCCGAATTCGGTGAGCCGCACCGTGCGGCCCGAGCGGTCGAACAGCTGCACGCCGAGCGTGTCCTCGAGCTGGCGCACCTGCTGCGACAGCGTGGGCTGCGACACGTGCAGCGCATCGGCCGCGCGCGTGAAACTGCGTTGCTCGGCGACGGCCAGGAAATAGCGGATGTGGCGAAGAAGCATCGCGGCCAACGTATTGGTTTTGCCAATGAATACCATAACGATCCAGTCTTGGACGCTATGGGGCGACTCCCGCATCATACGCACATCCGTTCCCGTGCCTCGCACCTGTCCGCACCGGAGCGGCCCGCCCGGGCCCGCCCTGCCTGCGCCCGCCGCACGACGATCCGCTGCGCGCCCGATCCGGGCCCGGCCGCGATCCGCCCGGCGCGCATCGGCCCACCGCCGATCCGTCACCCCGGCCCCGATTTCCGTCACCCCGCGCAGCCGACGGCCCCGTGCCGCCGGCCGGCGCCGCCGTTTTTTTTCACGACCATGGAACCGCATCACGACAACCATCCTCCGCTGACCCGCGGCATGACACTGCTGTTTGCCTGCGCGTGCGGCATCGTCATCGGCAACATCTATTACGCGCAGCCGCTGCTCGCCGCGATCGCGCGCAGCTTCGGCCGCGCGCCGGCCGAGCTCGGCTATCTCGTCACGCTGACACAGCTCGGTTATGCGGCGAGCCTGCTGCTGATCGTCCCGCTCGGCGACGCGGTCAACCGCCACACGCTGATCGTGCGGCTGCTGATGCTCAACGTCGTCGCGCTGGCCGCCGTGACCGTCAGCACCAATTTCACGACGTTCGTCGTCGCGAACGTCGCGGTCGGCTTCGTCACCTGCTCGACGCAGCTGCTCGTCCCGTTCGCGGCATCGCTCGCCGACGCGCGCTCGCGCGGCCGCGCGGTCGGCACCGTGATGAGCGGCCTGTTGCTCGGCATCCTGCTCGCACGCGTCGCGGCCGGCGCGATCGCCGACGGGTTCGGCTGGCGTGCGGTGTACGGCATCGCCGCGGTGATGGTGCTCGCGCTGACCGGCGTGCTCGCCGTGAAGCTGCCGAAGGATCGCCGCGACACGCGCGTCGACTATGCGGCGCTGATGAAGTCGCTCGTCGCGCTGGTGCGCGCGCAACCGCTGATCGCGCTGCGCTCGACCTACGGCGCGCTGGTGTTCGCGTGCTTCAGCCTGCTGTGGACGGGCCTCACGTTCCTGCTGAGCCAGCCGCCGTACGGCTATTCCGAAGGCCGGATCGGCCTGTTCGGCGTCGTCGGCGCGGTGGGCGCGCTCGCGGCGACGTCGGCCGGCCGGCTCGTCGATCGCGGCCACGGCAACGCGGCGACGGGGCTGTTCGCCGCGGCCGTGCTCGCGTCGTTCGCACTGATCGCGGCCGGCGCGCATTCGCTCGCGGCGCTGATCGCGGGCATCCTGCTGCTCGACGTCGGCGTGCAGGGCATGCACATCTCGAACCAGAGCGTGATCTACGCGCTGGCCGGGAACGCGCGCAGCCGCGTGACGACGATCTACCTGACGAGCTACTTCATCGGCGGCGCGCTCGGGTCGTTCGCGGCGAGCGTCGCGTACGGCATCGCCGGCTGGCGCGGCGTGTGCATCGCGGGCGCGGCGCTGTCGGGGGTGCTGATCGCGCTGTGGCTCGCCTCGCAACGTGTCGGCACGCGGCAGGTCACGCCGTAACGCGATCCTCCGTTTCCGCGACACGACGACCGAGGCACGCCGCGCGAATCGCGGGCGCGCCTCGTGGCGACGGCGTCGAGGCCGTCGCGGGTCAGCGCCGCGCCGTCACGCGGTCTCGCCCGCGAAATCGATCAGCACCTTCATCGCGCGCTGCCGGTCGCCGGCCAGTTCGAACGCGAGATTCGCATCGCGCATCGGGAACACGCGCGTGACGGCCGGCCGCAGGTCGACGCGCCCCGCATTGATCAGCTGCACCGCGAGCGCGAATTCCGCGTGGAAGCGGAACGATCCGCAGATCGACAGCTCCTTCGCGACCACGACGTTCTGCGGCAGGCTGACGTCGCCGCCGAGCCCGAGCTGCACGACGACACCGCGCGGCCGCATCACGTCCAGCCCGTCTCGCAGCGCCCGCGCATTGCCCGAACACTCGATCATCACGTCAAACGTGCCCTTGTCGGCGGCGTAACGCGCGACCCAGCCGGCATCGGCGGCCGCGTTGATCGTGCGGTCGGCGCCGAGCGCACTGGCCACCGCCAGCGGCGCCTCGACGACGTCGGTCGCGACGATCTCCGTCGCGCCGTGCACGCGCGCGGCCGCGACCGCAAGCACGCCGATCGGCCCGCACCCCGACACGAGCACCCGCTTGCCGATCAGCGGGCCCGCGCGCGACACCGCATGCAGCCCGACCGCGAACGGCTCGGCGAGCGCCGCGAGCGACAGCGGCACGTGATCGGCAACCTTCACGCACTGCACGGCGTCGCATACGAGCGCGTTGCGGAACGCGCCCTGCACGTGCGGCATGCGCATCGCGCTGCCGTAGAAGCGCATGTCGAGACACTGGTTCGGCAGCCCTTCGAGGCAGTAGCGGCACGCGCCGCACGGCCGGCTCGGATTGACCGCGACGCGGTCGCCGACTTTCACCGACGTCACGTCCGGCGCGACCTCCGCGACCGTGCCGGCCACCTCGTGGCCGAGCACCATCGGCTGCTGCAGCCGGATCGCGCCGAAGCCGCCATGCCGGAAGTAATGCAGGTCGGAGCCGCAGATGCCGCCCATCGCGACGTCGACGCGCACCTGGCCCGGGCCGATCTCGCCCGCGTCCTGCTCCTCGACCCGCAGGTCGTTCGGCCCGTGGATCACCACACACATGCAACGCATACGCATGACCCTCTCCTCTCGTCAAACGGCGCTGGTCAGGCCGCCATCCACGAACAGCGTCTGGCCGTTCACGAAATCGGAGGCGGCCGACGCGAGAAAGATCGCCGCGCCGCACAGCTCGTCGACGCGCCCCCAGCGACCGGCCGGCGTGCGCTTGCACAGCCAGTCCGAGAACGCCGCGTCGTCGACCAGCGCGCGATTCAGTTCGGTTTCGAAATAGCCGGGCGCGAGGCCGTTCGCCTGGATGCCGTGGCGCGCCCAGTCGGCGCACATCCCCTTCGTCAGCATCCGCACCGCGCCCTTGGTCGCCGCATACGGCGCGATCGTCGGCCGCGCGAGTTCGCTCTGCACCGAGCAGATGTTGATGATCTTCCCGTGGCCGCGCGCGATCATGTGCCGCGCGACGGCCTGCGCGACGTTGAACACGCCGTCGAGGTTCACGCGCATCAGCGCATGCCAGTCGTCCGGATCGAACGTGTCGAGCGGCGCGCGGCGCTGGATGCCCGCGTTGTTCACGAGGATGTCGATCGCGCCGATGCGCGCCTCGGCATCGTCGATCGCCGCGCGCACCTGCGCGTGCTCGGCCACGTCGAACACCGCATGGTCGGCCGTGAAGCCTTCGTCGCGGAAACGGCGCGCGAGCGTCGCGGCCTTCTCCTCATTGCGATCGTTGATGACGATCGCCGCGCCGGCTTCCGCGAGTCCGCGGGCGAGCGTCAGCCCGATCCCGCGTCCGGAGCCGGTAATCAGTGCGCGGCGGCCGTCGAGGCGGAACCGGTCAAGCGCGTGAGTCATCGATGTCTCCTCATGTCAGGGGAGCCGGCTGCCCGTCGCGGCCGGTCTCGCGTCGACGTTATCTTCCACCGGCGGCCGGGCCCCGCGCCAATGCTTGTTTTTGATCCGGTTATCATGAAATCTGATTACCGCCCACGGGGGCCCGCCGACCATGGAACTCAAGCAATTGCGTGCCTTCGTCACGCTCGCGGAAGAGCTGCATTTCGGGCGCGCCGCGCGGCGCCTGTGCATCGTGCAGCCCGCGTTGAGCATGCAGATCAAGGCACTCGAGGAAGCACTCGGCGCGCGCCTGTTCGAGCGCGACCGGCACAAGGTCGAACTGAGCGACACCGGGCGCGTGTTCCTGCCCGAAGCACGCGCCACGCTGCAGCAGGCCGCGCGCGCGGAGCAGATGGCGCGGCTGTCGAGCCGCGGCGAAATCGGCACGCTGCGGATCGCGTTCGTGTCGTCGGTGCTGCCCGCGCTGCTGCCGGCCGTGCTGCGCACGATGCGCGAGCGTTATCCGCTGATCGCGCTCGACCTGAAGGACATGCCGACGCCCGACCAGATCGCCGCACTGCGCGACCGGCGGATCGATTTCGGGATGATCCGGCTGCCGGCCGCGTATGCGGGCATCGACACGCGCGTGATCCTGGAAGAAGGCTTCGTCGTCGCGCTGCCGCTCGATCATCCGCTCGCGGTGCACGACCCGATCCCGCCGGCCGCGCTGCGCGGCCGGCCGGTGTTCGTGCTCGCGCGCCGCTACGCGCCCGGCTTTCACGACGACATGCTGCTCGCGCTGAGCCGCGCGGGCACGACGCTCGAAATTGCCCAGGAGTTCGGCGAATTCACGACGATGCTCGCGCTCGTCGCGGCGGGCATGGGGATCGGGCTGATCCCGGCGGAAGCCGCGAGCGCGCTGCCGCCGAACGTGCTCGCGCGGCCGCTCGATCTGGCCGGGCACCGCACCGGCATCGGCCTCGCGTGGACCGATCTCGACAGCCCGCTGAAGCGCGCGTTCGCCGCCGCGCTCGAGCAGGTGATCGCGGCGTGAGCCACCGAACGCGGCAACAAAAAAGCCCGACCGGAAAAACCGGCCGGGCTCGTTCGCCGCGCAGGCCGCCTCGCGGCGGCCGCGCAACGTGCGGGATTACTTCGCGTTCGCGAATGCGACAGCGGTATCCAGCATGCGGTTCGAAAAACCCCACTCGTTGTCGTACCAGCTCGACACCTTGACGAGACGGCCCGACACCTTGGTCAGCGTCGCGTCGAACGTCGACGAAGCCGGGTTGTGGTTGAAGTCGATCGACACCAGCGGTGCGTCGTTGTAGCCGAGGATGCCCTTCAGCGCGCCTTCCGATGCTTCCTTCATGATCGCGTTGACTTCCTCGACCGTCGTGTCGCGCTTTGCGATGAACGACAGGTCGACGATCGACACGTTGATCGTCGGGACGCGGATCGCGTAACCGTCGAGCTTGCCGTTCAGTTCCGGCAGCACGAGGCCGACGGCCGACGCCGCGCCGGTCTTCGTCGGGATCTGGCTGTGCGTGGCCGAACGCGCGCGGCGCAGGTCTTCGTGATAGACGTCCGTCAGCACCTGGTCGTTCGTGTATGCGTGGATCGTCGTCATCAGGCCGGTTTCGAGGCCGATCTTGTCGTTCAGCGGCTTGACGAGCGGCGCGAGGCAGTTCGTCGTGCACGATGCGTTCGAGATGACGGTGTGCTCGGCCTTCAGCACGTCGTGGTTCACGCCGTAGACGATCGTCGCGTCGACGTCCTTGCCGCCCGGCGCCGAGATGATGACCTTCTTCGCGCCGCCCTTCAGGTGCGCGCTCGCCTTTTCCTTCGTCGTGAAGAAGCCCGTGCATTCCATCACGACGTCGACGCCCAGCTCGCCCCACGGCAGTTCGGCCGGGTTGCGGTTCGCCAGCACGCGGATCTTGTCGCCGTTCACGACGAGGTAGTCGCCGTCGACCGACACTTCGCCCGGGAACTTGCCGTGCGCGGTGTCGTACTGGGTCAGGTGCGCGTTGGTCTTCGCATCGCCCAGGTCGTTGATCGCGACGATCTCGAGATCGTGCTTCTTGCCGTTTTCATAAAACGCGCGCAGCGTGTTGCGGCCGATACGGCCGTAGCCGTTGATTGCGACGCGAATCGTCATGGTCTATCTCCTGATGGCTGAAAAAATTCGTTTCGTGCAGCTTCACGGTGCGACGCGCGCGACGGGTGGCGCGCGTCGCGTATGTTGTCAGGCCAGTACGGCCTTGGCGGTCTCGACGACGTGCTCGACGGTGAAGCCGAAGTACTTGAACAGCACGCCGGCCGGCGCCGATTCGCCGAACGTGTCGATCCCGACGACGCCGCCTTCCAGGCCGACGTACTTGTGCCAGAAGGCCGTCACGCCCGCTTCGATCGCGACGCGGCGCACGCCGTGCGGCAGCACGCGCTCACGGTATTCGGCGTCCTGGCGGTCGAACACGTTGGTCGACGGCATCGACACGACGCGGGCCGCGATACCCTGCTGCGCGAGCGGCTCGACGGCCTTCATCGCGAGTTCCACTTCCGAGCCCGTCGCGATCAGGATGATCTTGCGCGCGACGATCTCTTCGTCCCAGTCCTTCAGCACGTAACCGCCCTTCTCGATGTTCGCGATCTGCGCATCGGTACGCGGGTTGAACGCGAGGTTCTGGCGGCTGAAGATCAGGCTCGACGGTCGGTCGGCGGCGACCGCGTGGGTCCACGCGACGGCCGTCTCGACCGTGTCGGCCGGACGCCACACGTCGTGGTTCGGGATCAGGCGCAGGCTCGACACGTGCTCGATCGACTGGTGCGTCGGGCCATCCTCGCCGAGGCCGATCGAATCGTGCGTGAACACGAAGATCGACGGCACCTTCATCAGCGCGGCCACGCGCAGCGCGTTGCGGCTGTAGTCGGAGAACGTCAGGAACGTGCCGCCGAACGGCTTGTGGCCGCCGTGCAGCGCGAGGCCGTTGATCGCGGCGCTCATGCCGAATTCGCGCACGCCGTAGTTGATGTGATTGCCCAGCACGACGCCCGGGCCTTCCGGATTCGCGCGGACCGCCTTCGACGCCTTCCAGTTGGTCAGGTTCGAGCCGGTCAGGTCGGCCGAGCCGCCGAGCAGTTCGGGCAGCGCGGCGGCCAGGCCTTCGATCGCCTGCTGCGACGCCTTGCGGGTCGCGACCGTTTCGGCGCGCTCGTTCGCGCCGGCGATGATCGCCGCGGCCTTTTCAGCCCAGTCGGCCGGCAGCTTGTTGGCCATCCGGCGCTCGAATTCGGCGGCTTCCGCCGGGAACTTCGCGCGATAGGCGGCGAACGTCGCGTCCCATTCGGTTTCGGCGCGTTTGCCGGCTTCCTTCGCGTCCCATGCCGCGTAGACTTCCTGCGGAATCACGAACGGCTCCCACTTCCAGCCGAGCGCTTCGCGCGTCTTCGCGATTTCTTCCGCGCCGAGCGCCGCGCCGTGCACGTCGTGGCCGCCGGCCTTCGTGGCCGCGCCCTGGCCGATCACCGTCTTGCAGCAGATCAGCGTCGGCTTGTCCGACAGCTTCGCCTTCGCGATCGCCGCGTCGACCGCGTCGACGTCATGGCCGTTCACGTTCGGGATCACGTTCCAGCCGTACGCTTCGAAACGCTTCGGCGTGTCGTCGTGGAACCAGTTCACGACGTCGCCGTCGATCGAGATGCCGTTGTCGTCGTACAGCGCGATCAGCTTGTTCAGCTTCAGCGTGCCGGCGAGCGAGCAGGCTTCGTGCGAGATGCCTTCCATCAGGCAGCCGTCGCCGAGGAACACGTACGTGTGGTGATCGACGATCTTCGCGCCGTCACGGTTGAACTCGTCGGCCATCAGCGCTTCGCCGAGCGCCATGCCGACCGCGTTCGCGAGGCCCTGGCCGAGCGGGCCGGTGGTCGTCTCGACGCCCGGCGTGATGCCGTATTCCGGGTGGCCCGGCGTCTTCGAGTGCAGCTGGCGGAAGTTCTTCAGCTCTTCCATCGGCAGGTCGTAGCCGGTCAGGTGCAACAGCGAGTACAGCAGCATCGAGCCATGACCGTTCGACAGCACGAAGCGGTCGCGATCGGCCCAGTGCGGGTTCGTCGGGTTGTGCTTCAGATGGCGCGACCAGAGCGCGACGCCGATTTCGGCCATGCCCATCGGCATGCCGGGGTGACCGGAGTTCGCTTGCTGGACGGCGTCCATCGCGAGCGCACGGATCGCGTTGGCCATCAGGGTGGTGGAGGCGGGAGACGAAGTCGTCATGTCGAGTCCGGAGAACGAGTCGAGGAAACGGGGGCACGGCGGCATCCGGAAGCGCGAGCGTCGATCGTTCCCGGCGCGTGGTGCGGCGCCTGACGGACGCGAAGCGGACGGAGCCTACGGACGGGGCTGCAAAGCTCGTCATTTTAACAGATGGGCTGACATTTCCCTTGTCGGCGCGTAGTGTTCCGGCACGGTTTTCCGTCGAACCGCCCGCCTCCTATAATTCAGACGTCGGAACTGCCTGCCCCAAGGGTCCGCCCGTGAGCACCACGCTTCTCTTCCACCCTACGCCCCACGCCACCTACGGCTTCCCGAATGCCCGGCGGCTCGCGCGCGTCGCGTCCTCGCACCAGCAGATCGAGGTCTGGGAAACCCCGCAGCTCGGCCGCCTGTTCACGCTGGACGGCCGGCCGATGACGTCGGTCGGCGACGAGTACGTGTATCACGAGTGCATGACGCACCCGGCCGCGCTCGCGCACCCGTCGCCGAAGAAGGCGCTCGTGCTCGGCGGCGGCGACGGCGGCGCGGCCCGCCAGCTGCTCAAGCACGCGTGCATCGAGCGGATCGTGATCGCGGAGCTGGACGACGAGGTGGTCGGGATGGCGCGCCGCTATCTCGACGACGTGCACCAGGGCGCGCTCGACGACCCGCGCGTCGAGGTCGTGATCGGCGACGCCGCGCACTTCGTCGAGTCGACCGTCGAGCATTTCGATCTCGTCGTGTTCGATCTCACGCCGCCCGATTCGCCGGCGGCCGGCCTCTACACGCGTGCGTTCTACGCACGCCTCAAGCGCATTCTCACGCCGTGCGGCGCGATTTCGATGCACCTCGGCTCGCCGATATTCCACGCCGCGCGCATCGCCGCGCTGCTCGACGACCTGCGCGCGAGCTTCGCGGTCGTCGATCCGTTGTCCGCGCACGTGCCGCTGTACGGCTCGCAGTGGCTGATGGCGATCGCGAGCGACACGCTCGACGCGGCCGCGCTGTTCGCGCACGACATCGACGATCGCCTCGCGGCCCGCCGCGTCCACGACCTGCGCTACTACGATGCGCGGTTGCATGCGTCCCTCTTTGCCCTGCCGCGCGCGCTGCGCGATACACTGGGCGTTCGCCGCTGAGCGTCCGGGCGGCCGCATCGTTCCGTTTTTCCCGTGGGGTTGCGCATGGTTCGCCGTGCGAAACGCGGAACCGGAATGACCCGGATGCAGCGCCCACCTGGTCCCACAGGAGATTTTCATGACCGATCCACGTCCGGCCAACGTGCCTTGGTTGACGCCCTACCTGGCCGTACGCAACGCGCGCGCGGCCATCGATTTCTTCAAGGCCGCCTTCGGCTTCGCGCTGCGCGACGTGCACGACGAGGACGGTGCGATCATGCACGTCGAGATGACCTACCGCGGCCAGCTGATCGTGATGTTCGCGCCCGAAGGCGCGTTCGGCTCGACCGCGCTCACGCCGAGAAGCGCGAACATGACCGCGCCGCAATCCTTCTATCTGTATGTCGACGACGTCGACGCCACCTGGCAGCGCGCGCTCGACGCGGGCGCGAAATCGCTGAGCGCGCCGCAGGACCAGTTCTGGGGCGACCGCTTCGCGCAGATCGAGGATCTCGACGGCTACCGATGGGCGCTTGGACACCGTCTCGACGCATGACCGACACCGCAACACGCATGAACGAAGCCACCACCACCGCGGCCGTGCCGCGCTTTTTCGTCGACGCCGCGTTGCGCGCCGACGCCACGCTCGCGTTGCCGGCCGACGTCGCGCGCCACGCCCAGGTGCTGCGCCTGCAGCCGGGCGACGTGCTCGCGCTGTTCGACGGCACCGGCGGCCAGTACCGCGCGCGACTCGTCGAGATCGACAAGCGCAACGCGATCGCGCAGATCGAAACGTTCGAACCAGCCGAAGCCGAGCCGCCCTATCGCGTGACGCTCGCGCAGGGAATCGCCGGCGGCGACAAGATGGACTGGGTGATCGAGAAGGCCGTCGAGCTTGGCGTCGCGGCGGTCGTGCCGCTGTCGACCGCGCGCGGCGTCGTGAAGCTGTCCGGCGAACGCGCGGACAAGCGCGTCGCGCACTGGCGCGGCGTCGTGCGTGCGTCGTGCGAGCAGTGCGGACGCAACCGTGTGCCCGACGTCGCGCCGGTCGCCGGCTTCCATACGTGGCTCGACGCGCTGCCGGCCGCACCGGCCGACGGCGAACTGCGGCTGCTGCTGTCGCCGCGCGCGAGCATCCCGTTCGCGTCGCTGCCCGGCACGCCGCCCGCCGCCGCCGTCACACTGCTGATCGGCCCCGAAGGCGGGCTGTCGCCCGACGAGGAAAACGCGGCGCGCGCCCGCGGCTTCACCGCGCTGTCGCTCGGGCCGCGCGTATTGCGCACCGAAACAGCCGGCGCGGCCGTGCTCGCGGCGCTGGCCGCGCGTTGGGGCGGGTGGTGACGAGCAGGGTGTGCCGCCGCGAGGCAGCACGGCCCTTCCCCGCTCGCACGCGACGCGGACGCCGCGGTTCGTCGCACGTTACTTGTCGCTCGACGAGCCGTGCGGCATCGAATCGGACAACGCGTCGACCACCGGCGTCAGCACGTCTCCCGGACTACCGGTCGTCCAGCCGCCTTCCTTGAGGCTGTAGATGTCGATCTTGCCCGCCACCGGATGCGTCACCGGTGCATCGTCCAGCACCTGCGCGATGCCCGAGAAGATCGTCTTGAGCGACGCAATGCGCGCCGCCTCGCTCTTCAGGCGCCGATTCGGCCCCAGCTTCGCCTCCAGCGCCTTCGCGCCTGGCCCCGCATCGGCCACGCGACACGCGAATTCGACTGTCGCGATCGTCGCGCCCTCGACGTCCGGGTTCGGTTGCTGCGATGACCCGGTCGTCTTGCATGTCGAGCGATTGAGCGCGCGCTGATACGCGGCGGCCATGCTCTCGACCGACGGACGCAACGCGGCACTGGCCTTCGGCGGCATCGGCGCCAGTATCCCGTCGGCCATGTCCCTGCGCATCGACTCGCCCATCGTCGACAGCACGCCGATGTCGAGCGCGTCCTTGCCGCTGTAGCTCTCACGAACCGCGTCGTTGAATTCGCGCGCTTTCGACACGTCGCCGTTGACGAGCGCGCCGATGTAAAGGTCGACGGTCTGCTCGGGCGTCAGCGGCGCGGCATGCGCGGCGCCGGCCGCGACCAGCAGGGGCAGCACGACGGCGCGTGCGGAACGGGAAATATTCATGGGAAGACAGCCCTCTCTCGATGGTTTGTTGTACGCACCCGGTACGGCGGCTGCCACAGCCGGGCCGACCGGATTGTCCCGAAAAACGGCGCCGGATGAAAGGCGGATGTCGGCAAGCGGCGCGCGCACCGGCCCGGACGCATCGCGCAGGCGCAAAAAAGCCCGCTCGAGGCGGGCTTCCTGCCGGATCGGCCGCGGGCCGGTGCGTGCTTACGCGAACGAGTAGAACACGCGGAACGCGACCTTGCGCTCGGCCCAGAACTCGGCCGCCTCGCGGAACACGTCGAGCAGCGTCTCGCGCCCTTCCTTGTCGAATTTCTGCGCGATCGGCAGCCCTTCGAGAACGATCACGAAACCGGGCTGCGCGCCGGCCTTCGCGACGAGGTCGGTCAGGCAGTCGTACAGTGCATCGTAGTTCTTCCCGAAATGCTTCGGGAACAGGAACGACGTCGCGATCGTTTCCATCACTTCCTGCTTCGACTGCGCGGCGCCGCAATACGCGAACAGGAAGTGCTGGCCGAGCCGGGTGGCTTCGTCGGCGAGATCCTGCACGCGGAACGCGCGGATCGACTGCACGAGATTGGGTCGCACGGTCGTGAAAAGGCTCATAGGCTCCTCGTTCGATGAAAGCCCGGGTTCGGCTTCCTGTTGCTCCGGCGTGCTGCCAGCCTGCGCCGCCGCGTGCAGCTGGATCACGCGCTGAAACAGATTGCCGTCGCCGGCAGCGAACAGATCCGCCGCCGCCGTATCGTGCGCGTAGATGGAGTCGCTCATGCCATTCGTCCCGAAGTCATTCAACAATACGTTTAAAACTGTTGTAGTGGTCGCCCGTGTAGTAACAGTTGTCGATCCGGCGCAAGGGCCCGCCACAGACGATCCGGCGCGCCCCGCGATTGCGGGCACGCGGCGTCGGCACCGTGTACTCATGGTAGTAGCCGCGCTTCGCCTTCGGCAGGATCCGCTCGCGGTTGCCGAATACGACGCCGTCTTTCTCGTACGGATAGGGGCCGCCCGCGCCGATCAGGCCCAGCGTGGTCACGGCCTCGCGCGGAAGACTGGCAACCGGAATCGTATCGAGCCCGCTGGCGGCCACGTCGGCCGGAACGGCCTCCCGTGCGTAAGCGGCGGAAACCAGACTGCCCGTCGGCGTGCCGACGATACCCATCGCGAACATCGCGAAGACGGACGCGAGCGCGCCGTTGCGGAGCCACTTGCGTGCCATGAACCAGGGTTCCCGCTGTTAAATCAAGTAGTTGACGACCAACAAAGGCGTTAGCGTAGCGTTATTGGCCGCGCGAATCAATGTCCGTTTGGGAATCGAAAGCGTCGCGATACCCGGAATCGCGCATTTCTTACCGAAATTACACTACATTTATCTTACATAGGATAAAATCCGGATGGCATCTCGCTGTTGGCAGGACCTGCCTCCCTGCCGCGCTCGCTGTCTGGAGTGGAGAGATGCTGCTTGTTGCTTGCGGGAAGCGCGTTTGCGCCCTGCCCGGCGGCGTGCCCGTTGCGGGCACGCCTCTTTTTGCTTTTGTTTACAATTTTCCCGACGCGCCACGCCGGTTCGACCGGCCTGGCGCGTTCGTTTTGGCTCAGCGCGCCGCGTTCACGTCGGCGACCAGCAGCGCCGCCATGTTGACGATGCGGCGAACGGTCGCCGATTCGGTCAGCACGTGCACCGGCTGCGCGGCGCCCAGCAGGATCGGCCCGATCGCGATGTTGTTGCCGGCGGCCGTCTTCAGCAGGTTGTACGCGATGTTCGCGGCGTCGATGTTGGGCAGGATCAGCAGGTTAGCTTCGCCTTCCAGCGTCGATTCCGGCAGGATTTCCTTGCGCAGCGCGGCGTCGAGCGCGACGTCGCCGTGCATTTCGCCGTCGACCTTCAGCTCCGGCGCGGTTTCCTGCAGGATCGCGAGCGTATCGCGCATCTTCTTCGCCGAAGGCGCGTTGCTCGTGCCGAAATTCGAGTGCGACACCAGCGCGACCTTCGGCTCGATGCCGAAGCGGCGCACTTCCTCTGCCGCCATGATCGTGATCTCGGCCAGTTGCTCCGGGGTCGGATCGACGTTCACGTGCGTGTCGACGAGGAAAATCTGGCGGCCCGGCAGCACGAGGCCGTTCATCGCCGCGTACACGCTGCAGCCCGGGCGCTTGCCGATCACCTGGTCGATGAAGTGCAGGTGGCGGTGCGTGGTGCTGATCGTGCCGCAGATCATCCCGTCCGCTTCCCCCTTCTTCACCAGCATCGAGCCGATCAGCGTCGTGCGGCGGCGCATCTCGACGCGCGCGAGCTGCTCGCTGATGCCCTTGCGCGCCATCATCTTGTAGTACGTCTGCCAGAAGTCGCGGTAGCGCTCGTCGTGCTCGGTGTTGACGACCGTGAAATCGGTGCCCGGCGTCAGGCGCAGGCCGTAGCGCTGGATACGGTGCTCGATCACCGACGGGCGGCCGATCAGGATCGGCTTGGCCAGCTTCTCGTCGACGATGATCTGAACGGCGCGCAACACGCGCTCTTCCTCGCCTTCCGCGAACACCACGCGCTTCTTCTCTTCCGACGCGGCGCGCGCGATCTGGAAGATCGGCTTCATCGTCGTGCCGCTGTGATACACGAACTGCTGCAGGTGCTGCTTGTAGGCTTCCATGTCCTCGATCGGGCGCGTCGCGACGCCGCCGTCCATCGCGGCCTGCGCGACGGCCGGCGCGATCTTCACGATCAGGCGCGGATCGAACGGCTTCGGGATCAGGTATTCGGGCCCGAACGACAGATCCTGGATGCCGTACGCGGTCGCGACGATGTCGCTCTGCTCGTGCTGGGCCAGCTCGGCAATCGCGTTGACGGCCGCGATCTCCATTTCACGCGTGATCGTCGTCGCGCCGACGTCGAGCGCGCCGCGGAAGATGAACGGGAAGCACAGGACGTTGTTGACCTGGTTCGGGTAGTCGGTGCGGCCGGTCGCGAGAATCGCGTCGGGGCGCACTTCGAGCGCCGCTTCGGGCAGGATTTCCGGCGTCGGGTTCGCGAGCGCGAGGATCAGCGGACGCTCGGCCATGCCCTTCACCATCTCCTGCTTCAGCACGCCCGCGGCCGACAGGCCGAGGAAGATGTCCGCGCCGTCGATCACTTCGGCCAGCGTCCGGGCGTCGGTTTCGCGCGCGAAACGCTCCTTGTCCGGATCCATCAGCTCGGTGCGGCCCTTGTAAACCACGCCGGCCAGGTCGGTCACCGTGATGTTCTCGAGCGGCAGGCCGATGTCGACCAGCAGGTCGAGACACGCGAGCGCCGCCGCGCCCGCGCCCGAGGCGACGAGCTTGACCTTCTTGATGTCCTTGTTGACGACCTTCAGGCCGTTCGTGACGGCCGCGGCCACGACGATCGCGGTGCCGTGCTGGTCGTCGTGGAACACCGGGATCTTCATTCGCTTGCGCGCTTCGCGCTCGACGATGAAGCAGTCCGGCGCCTTGATGTCTTCCAGGTTGATCCCGCCGAAGGTCGGCTCCAGCGCGGCGATCACGTCGACGAGCTTGTGCGGGTCCGACTCGTTCAGCTCGATGTCGAACACGTCGATGCCCGCGAACTTCTTGAACAGCACGGCCTTGCCTTCCATCACCGGCTTCGACGCGAGCGGGCCGATGTTGCCGAGACCGAGCACCGCCGTGCCGTTCGTGACGACGCCGACCAGGTTGCTGCGCGCGGTGAAGCGCGCGGCGTTGAGCGGATTCTCGACGATCTCCTCGCACGCGTACGCCACACCCGGCGAGTACGCGAGCGCGAGGTCGCGCTGGTTGATCATCTGCTTGGTCGGGGCGATCGCAATCTTCCCGGGCGTCGGGAATTCGTGATAGTCGAGTGCGGCTTCGCGGAGCTTGGCTTTGGAGGAGGCTTGGGTGGACATGTGTCTCGTGACGGGCGGATTAGAATAACTGTTCGACGGCATTGTAGCGCCAATCATCGGCCGCCAGACCGGCGATTCGGGTGCAACAGCCGCGACAAAAATGTACCGGATGGTGCAGAAGCGCCGCCGTTCGCCTCGTACAATGCCGTTCCTTCAACCGTTCCGGATCGCCCGACGTGCCAGCCGCCCTCTCCGAGTTTTCGCTGATCGAACGCTTCTTCACGCGCCGCGCCGCGCAGGGGGGGCGCGCGTCGACGCTCGGGATCGGCGACGATTGCGCGCTGATCACGCCGCGATCCGGGAAATTGCTGGCCATTTCGACGGACATGCTGGTGGAAGGCCGCCATTTCTTTCCCGATGTCGCGCCCGACGCGCTCGGCCACAAGACGCTCGCGGTCAACCTGTCCGATCTCGCGGCAATGGGCGCCGAACCGCGCGCGTTCACGCTCGCCTGCGCGCTGCCGCGCGCCGACGCGGCGTGGCTCGAGGCCTTCAGCAACGGGCTGTTCGCGCTCGCCGAGCGCTATGGCTGCGAGCTGATCGGCGGCGACACGACGAGCGGGCCGCTGAACCTGTGCGTGACCGTGTTCGGCGAAGTCGCGCCCGACGCGGCGCTGCGGCGCGACGCCGCGCGCGACGGCGACGACGTGTGGGTGTCCGGCACGCTCGGCGACGCCCGCGCGGGCCTCGGCGTCGCGCGCGGCGAATGGGCGGCCGGCGCGGCCGAAGCGGCCGCGTTCCGGCGCGCGCTCGAGCGGCCCGAGCCGCGCATCGCGCTCGGCCTGGCGCTCGCGGGCGTCGCGCACGCGGCGCTCGACCTCTCCGACGGCCTCGCCGGCGACCTGCAGCACATCCTGACGCGTTCGAACGTGCGCGCCGAGATCGACGCCGACGCGGTGCCGCGCTCGGCCGCGCTCGCGACGCTGCCGCCCGACGTGCAGCGCCGTTGCACGCTGGCGGGCGGCGACGACTACGAACTGTGCTTCACCGCGCCGGCCGCGGCCCGCGCGGCGGTCGAGGCGGCCGGCGCAACGGCCGGCGTGCCGGTCACGCGAATCGGTACAATACGCGCGTTGTCCGCGCCGTCGGCGCTCCCCGCGATCGCGTGGCACGACGCCGCCGGCGCGCCCCTCGCTCTCACGTTGCACGGCTTCGACCACTTCCATGCAGACTGACCCGACGCCCGCGCCTGCCGCGGCCGAGACCGGCGCCGCACCCGACGCGCCGCAGCGCGTGACCGCGCGCTTCATGCTGTCGCACCCGGCGCACATCGTGTCGCTCGGTTTCGGCAGCGGGCTCGCGCCGATCATGCCCGGCACGTTCGGCTCGCTGTTCGGCTGGCTGACGTTCGTCGTGCTCAACCGCTACCTGACGGTGCCCGAATGGTGGGCGCTGATCGCCGTCGGCTTCGCGGCGGGCACGTGGATCACCGGTTTCACCGCGAGGAAGACGGGCAGGTCCGATCCGGGCGCCGTCGTCTGGGACGAGATCGTCGCGATCTGGCTCGTGATGCTGTTCGTCACGCCGGCGACCTTCATCGGCCAGCTGTGGGCGTTCGTCGCGTTCCGCTTCTTCGACATGCTCAAGCCGCCGCCGATCCGCTATTTCGACCGCCGCCTGAAAGGCGGGCTCGGCATCATGGCCGACGACCTGGTCGCCGCGTTCATGACGCTGCTCGTGATCGCCCTGTGGCGCTCCGTCGTCGGCTGACCGATTTCCCGACTCCCGTATCCCGACGCGCATGCCAACCGATTCCGTCGTCCATCAGCTTGCGATCCGCGCAGGCAACAAGCTGCGTGACGAGCACCTGACGCTCGCCACCGCCGAATCCTGCACCGGCGGGATGATCGCCGCGGCGATCACCGACATTTCCGGCAGCAGCCAGTGGTTCGAGCGCGGGTTCGTCACGTACTCGAACCAGGCCAAGATCGAGATGATCGGCGTGCCGCCCGACCTGATCGACAAGCACGGCGCCGTCAGCGAGCCCGTCGCGCGCGCGATGGCCGAAGGCGCGCTACGCAACAGCCGCGCGCAGGTCGCGCTGTCCGTCACCGGCATCGCCGGCCCGGCCGGCGGCAGCGAGAAGAAGCCGGTCGGCACCGTGTCGTTCGGCTGGAGCAACCGGCTGCATACCGACGTCGAGACGCTCGTGTTCAAGGGCGACCGCGAGCAGATCCGCACGCAGGCGGCCGCGCATGCGCTGCGCGGGCTGCTGAAGCTGCTCGACGAGCGCGAAGGCTGACCGGGCCGGGGCGCGCGACGCGCCCCGCTTGCCGCTTACTGGATCGCGTCGGGCTTCACGACGATCCAGTTCTTGTCCGCCGTCACCGGCAGGCCGAGCGATTTCTGCTTCGCGGCCGATTCGTCCGACCACGCGCGGATCTGCGTCATCTGCTTGTCCTTCTTGTTGACCCACACGCGCACGCCGCCGCGCGCGACGTCGGTCGCGTTCAGCAGCATGTAGCCGTCGGACGCCGGCGTGTCGCCCGCGACCAGCACCGGCTTCTTCCACTGGTCGATCCAGCCGACGATCGAACCGAGCTTGCCTTCGTACCACGTCATCGGGTTCATCAGGAACGGCGTGATCACCAGGCTGCGGTTCGCCGCCTCGTCGTACTTGCCGGCCTTGATCTGCAGCCGCGACGTCGTCAGCGCGCCGGTCGCCGGGTTGCGCAGCAGCGTCGTCACGCCGATCACGTTCTGCGGCTTCACGTGGTAGCCGTACTTCGGGTCGGACAGCACGAGCCGCGCGAGTTCCTCGTGCGCGGCCGTCATCACGTAGACGTCGATGCCGTTCTCGCGCAGCGCGGTGTACAGCTCCTGCATGCCGCGGAAGAAGCGTGGCGGGTTCACCGCGCCGTCGACCACCTTGTCGCCCTGCCAGTAGCGGACCGGAACCGGCTTGCCGTCGGCGAGCATCGCGTCGACGTGGCGCTTCAGATCGGCGAGCGACTGCCCGGCGAACGCCTGCGCGATCCACGGGTAGCAGACGAGGTCGTCGATCTCGCACAGCCGGTAGTAATAGCTCGTCAGCGACTCCCGGTAGTCGGCGGAATCCTTGAACGGGATCAGCTTCAGCGACGGGTCGAGCGTGTCGCGCGTCAGCACGCCGCGGTTCTCGAGGTACGGCAGCAGCGATTCCTCGAGGTCGTAGCGGTAGGTCGTGTTGTCGGCGTCGAACACCGCGTAGTCGCCGCGGTGCGCGTGCGCGGCGATCATCGCGTTCAGCGCCTTCGCGCTGTCGGCCGGCCAGTGCGACAGGTCCGCCGCATGGGCGAACGTCATGCACCACGATGCGGCGAACGCGCTCAGGACACGGCGGGACAGCTTGGGCATGGCGTCACTCCCTTTCTTGACATTTTCGTTACAGTTCGATGACAAGCGGCAGCATCGCGCGAATGAACGGCGGGCATGCGGTGCGGAAGCGACGGGAAGTTGTTCGTGTGCGCCAGCGCGGCACACACGCGATGAAGGCGCGCGGCCCGCGGGCGCGGGCGCGGCCGGTGGCCGCCCGAACGGGCGGCCGGCATGTCAGCGATGCGCGTTGATCGTGTCGCGCGTCTTCTGCGCGGCGAGCGCCGCGGCTTCGGCGAAGTCCTCGCCCTTGCTCGCGTACAGGATCGCGCGCGACGAGTTGATCATCATGCCGGTGCCGTCGGCCGTGCGGCCGGCGCTGACGGTCGCCTGCACGTCGCCGCCCTGCGCGCCGATGCCGGGGATCAGCAGCGGCATGTCGCCGACGATCCCGCGCACGATCTCGATTTCCTTCGGGAACGTGGCGCCGACCACGAGGCCGAGCTGGCCGTTCCTCGCGTTCCACTTGTTCGCCGCGAGGTCGGCGACGACCTGGTACAGCGGCCGGCCCGGATGGCCGGCCCCGCCCGTTTCGAGGAACTGCAGGTCGGAACCGCCCGGGTTCGACGTGCGGCACAGCACGATCACGCCCTTGCCTTCGTGCTCGAAGTACGGCTCGACCGAGTCGTAGCCCATGTACGGGTTCACCGTGACGGCGTCCGCGCGATAGCGCTCGAACGCTTCGCGCGCGTACTGCTCGGCCGTGCTGCCGATGTCGCCGCGCTTCGCGTCGAGGATCACGGGCAGGCCCGGATGCTGGAGGTGGATGTGCGCGATCAGGCGCTCGAGCTGGTCTTCCGCGCGATGCGCGGCGAAGTAGGCGATCTGCGGCTTGAACGCGCTCGCGTACGGCGCGGTCGCGTCGACGATCTGCCGGCAGAATTCGAAGATCGCGTCGGGCTGGCCGTCGAACTGCACGGGAAAGCGCGACGGCTCGGGATCGAGGCCGACGCACAGCAGCGAGTCGGTGCGCTGCCACGCGGCGCGCAGCGATTCGATGAAAGTAAGCGGGGAAGACATGGCGGGTACTCGCGGCAAACCGTTGGTAGACCGCGTATTTTACCCGCGTCGCCGGCGTCCCTCGCGTGTCGCGGCATGGCCGCGTGCATCGACGCGTTCGACGGTGAACGCGAAGCGCCGCGTGAGGCGCTCGCCGGGCGCGAGCAGCGTCATCCCGTGCGCGGCCGCGCCGCCCGGCAGGTTCACCGCATTGATCGGATGATCGACCGGCTCGAAGCAGAAGAAATCCTCGCCCGGCGGCGTGTAGAGCACGTACGCGTCGGCGTCCGCCGCGACGGTCAGCGACAGCCCGCGGCGCGGCCAGCTCACCGTCGCGTGGCCGCCCCAGCCGGTGAACGCGTGATTGACGAGCGCGGCCGGCAGCGGATACGCGACGCCGAACTGCCAGGCCGGCGGCACGCTCACGTGCCGCACCGGCAGGAAATCGGCGCCGGACAACCACAGCCCGCCGGCCGCCGCGGCCAGCTCGGTCACGCTGTCGCGCACGAGAAACGGATGCACGCCGAGCCCGAACGGCAGCCGCGCGCGCCCCGCGTTCTCGATCGTCAGCGCGATCGACAGCGTCGCATCGTCGAGTTCGAACGACTGGATCGCGCGGAACGCATACGGCGCGCCGCCCGCGCGGTCGAGCGACAACTGCAGCGTCGTGCCGGTCGCATCGTCCACCTGCCACGGCGCGAGCCAGCCGTCGCCGTGGATCGGCAGCGGTTCGTCGCGGCGGTTGCGCGGCACCGCGATCTTGCGCCCGTCGCATTCGAAGCGCCCGTCGCCGATCCGGTTCGAGTAAGGCAGCAGCGGATAACACGCGAGCTCGTTCGGGTCCGTCGCCGTCTCCGGGTGCTCGCAGCGGCGGAACACCGGCATCAGCGCGCCGTTGTCGCCGCGCCAGTCGAAGCGCGCGATGCCGCCGCCGAGGTGCGGCAGCACGTCGAGCCGCAACGACGCGTTCGACAGCGTGACGGCCGCCGCAT
Organism: Burkholderia sp. L-4; assembly: GCF_056856535.1. Taxonomy (NCBI): domain Bacteria; kingdom Pseudomonadati; phylum Pseudomonadota; class Betaproteobacteria; order Burkholderiales; family Burkholderiaceae; genus Burkholderia; species Burkholderia sp. L-4. The sequence goes on along the minus strand of NZ_JBXEOX010000001.1, from coordinate 654,907 downwards.
GCGCGGCGCCGACGCCCTGCGCGAACGCGGCCGTCTGCGGGCCGGGGCTGACCGGCTGCGCGGCGGCGGCCAGGCGCGCGCGGCGCGACTGGCTGGTGGACGACGATGCGTGCGAGGACGGGGCGGTCATGGCGAACTCCTTTCCTTCGTCGAGGAAACGATGCAGGTCGGTGCGAACGGGTCAGGCCCAGCCGCCGTCGACGATCACGTCCTGCGCGGTGATCATCCGGCTGTCGTCGGCCGCGAGAAACAGCGCCATCCGCGCGAGGTCGGCCGGCAGCAGCTCGGCGTCGATGCACTGGCCGGCCTTGATCGCCGCGCGGCCCGCGTCGTCGAGCCACAGCCGGCGCTGCTTGTCGGTCATCACCCAGCCCGGCACCAGCGAATTCACGCGGATGCCGAACGGGCCGAGGTCGCGCGCGAGCCCGCGCGTGAGCCCCTGCACGGCGGCCTTCGCCATCACGTAGACGGGATAACCGCCGTTTTTCAGCATCCAGCTGATCGAGCCGAGATTGATGATCGCGCCGCCGCCCTGCTGCTTCATGTCGTCGATCACCGCCTGCGCGGCGAAGAACTGGTGGCGCAGGTTCACCGCGATGCCCGCGTCGAACGCGTCGGGCGTCACGTCGCCGATCGCGTGGCGCGCGTCGTTCGCCGCGTTATTCACGAGCACCGCGATCGCGCCGATGCGCGCGCGGATCGCGTCGATCGCACGGCGCAGCGCGTCGATGTCGGTCAGGTCGCACTGGATGAACAGCGGCGCGTGGCGCACGTGCGCGAGGCTGTCCGCCAGCGCGGCGCCCGCGGCCGCGTCGAGGTCGACGAACGCGACGCGCGCGCCCTGCGCGGCGAAGTGCTCGACGAACGCCGCGCCGATGCCGGTCGCGCCGCCCGTGATCAGCACCGCGCGATCCTCGAGGCTCGGGTATCGCGCGTATCGCGCGGCGCTCGCGCCGTGCGCGGAAGTGTCGATGGTCATGCGGTTCGTCTCCGTGGAAACCGGTCGGTCAGTCGCGTACGCCGCGGTTCTTCAGCTGGTCGAGCAGCACGGCCGCGAGCAGGATCGCGCCGCGCACGAGGTACTGGTAGAACGCGTCGATGTTCAACAGGTTCATCACGTTCTCGACGGTGCCCATGATCAGCACGCCGATCACGACGCCGGAGATCGTCGCACGGCCGCCCATCAGCGACACGCCGCCGAGCACGCACGCGGAAATCACGTTCAGTTCGAAGCCCTGCGCGGCGTTCGGCTGGCCCGACGTGATGCGCGATGCGAGGATCACGCCCGCGAGCGCCGTCACCGCGCCCTGGATCAGGAAGATGTAGACGCGCGTGCGTTCGACGTTGATCCCCGCGAGCCGCGATGCCTCGGGGTTGCCGCCGATCGCGAGCGTGTTGCGGCCGTATACCGTCTGGTTCAGCAGCACGCCGAACGCGATGAAGCACAGCAGCGTGACCCAGATCGGCAACGACACGCCGAAGAGCGTGAGCCCGCCGAGCGCGATGAAGGTATCCGACGACACGCCGACCGCCTGCCCTTTCGACACGATGAAGCCGAGCCCGCGCACGATCTCCATCGTCGCGAGCGTCGTGATCAGCGCGTTGATGCGCAGGTACGCGATCACCGCGCCGTTCACGAAGCCGATCGCGGCGCCGGCCGCGACCGCCGCGACGATCGCGACGAACGTGTTGTCGGTCGCGTTCAGCACCATCGCGCACAGCACGCCGGAGAACGCGACGGTCGAGCCGATCGACAGGTCGAAGTCGCGCGACGCGAGACAGAACATCATCGTGCACGCGACCATGCCGATCTGCGAGATCGACAACGCGAGGCCGAGCATGTTGTCGATCGAGAAGAAATGATCGACCGTCAGCGACATCGTGATGAACATCACCGCGAAGATCGCGATCAGGCTGTATTCGGTCAGGTGCTGCCACCACTTCTGGCGGTCGCCCTGCTGTGGAACCAGCGCGTCGGCCGTCGGCTTCACGGCGGCGCTGGCGAGGTTTTCGTTGACTTGCATGGTGTGTCTCCTGCTCCTGCTTCGCGCGGCCCGCGCCGCGCAGGTTCGATTCGATTGTCGCCGGTCGCGTCAGGCTGCCTCGACCGCGCTCGTCTGCGGCAGCGCGAGGCTCAGCACCGCGTGCTCGTTCGCCCGTTCGCGCGGCAGCTCGCCGGCGATCCGGCCTTCGCGCATCACGACGATGCGGTCGGACACGCCGAGCACTTCCGGCAGCTCCGACGACACCATCACGATCGCGCAGCCGCGCTCCGCGAGCCGGTAGATCACGTCGTAGATCTCGTGCTTCGCGCCGACGTCGATCCCGCGCGTCGGCTCGTCGAGGATCACGACCTTCAGGTCGGGCTCCGCCAGCCAGCGCGACAGGATCGCCTTCTGCTGGTTGCCGCCCGACAGGAAGCGGATCTTCTGGCGCCGGTTCGGCGTCTTGATCTTCAGCCGCTGGATGAAGCGGTCGGCCGTTTCGCTTTCGGCCTTGCGGTTGATGAACAGCCCCGCGCGCAGCGAATGGCGGCGGCAACTGATGTTGATGTTCTCCGCGACCGACGCGATCGCGATGATCCCTTCTTCCTTGCGGTCCTCGGGGCACAGCACGATGCCGTGGCGGATCGCGTCGCCGGTGCGCTTCACGTCGATGCGCGCGCCGTCGAGCGTCAGCACGCCCGCGCGCCGGTGGTCCGCACCGTACACGAGCCGCATCAGTTCGCTGCGGCCCGCGCCCACCAGCCCGAAGAAGCCGACGATCTCGCCCGCGCGCACCGAGAAGCTCGCGGGTTCGCGCAGCGCATGGCCGTCGATGCCTTCGGCGGAGAACCGCACGTCGCCGAGCGCGCGCGGCGCGTAATGGTAGATGTCCGAAATCTCGCGCCCGACCATCTCGGCGACGAGCCGTTCGCGCGGCACGTCGGCGAGCGACTCGTGCGACGCGATCTTGCGCCCGTCGCGGAAAATCGTGCACGCATTGCAGAGCCGGTAGATCTCGTCCATCCGGTGCGAGATGTAGATCAGCGCGCGGCCCTGCGCACGCAGGTCGTCGACGAGCTTGAACAGCACCTCGGTCTCGCGATGCGACAGCGAACTGGTCGGTTCGTCGAGCGCGATCACGCGCGCATTGCGCATCAGCGCCTTGCAGATCTCGACCATCTGCCGCTGCGCGATCGACAGCCGCCCGAGCTTCGCGTCGGGATCGAGGTCGACGCCCATCGCCGCGAGCCGCTCGCGCACGTAGCGCTTCGCCTCGCGCTTCCTCACCCAGCCGAACGCGTTCGGCAGGCGGCCGAGCAGCAGGTTTTCCGCGACCGTCAGGTCGGGGACGTACTGCAGCTCCTGGTGAATCACCGCGATGCCGGCCGCGATCGACGCGGCCGCATTCGCGAACTGCACGGGCTGGCCGTCGACCAGCACGCTGCCCGCATCGGGCTGGTATTCGCCGCCGAGAATCTTCAACAGCGTCGACTTGCCCGCGCCGTTCTCGCCCATCAGGCCATGCACTTCGCCCGCCTGCACGTCGAACGAAATGCCGTCGAGTGCGCGCACGCCGGGAAATACCTTGCCGATATTGTCAAAACGCAGTGCCGCTGACACGTCGTCTCTCCACTTCCGAAATCGATCGACCGCCGGCCGCCGCATCGCCGCGGCAGCCGGCGGGCCGCTTACTTCGACGCGAGCCCCATCTCGTCGCGTACCTTCGACACGTTGTCGCGCGTCGCGAGCATGCCCGTCGTCAGCGTCAGCGGCGGCGGCGCCTTGCCCTGCGTGATCCACGTGTACATCAGGTCCGAGGTTTCCTCGCCGTGGCGCTTCGGGCTGATGATCACGGTGCCGTAGAAGCCCGTCGGCTGCGGCTTCTTGAACTCGTTCAACGCCGAGTCGGACCCGCCGATGCCGATGCCGATCATGTTGTCGGCCTTGAAGCCGCGCCCTTCGGCCGCGCGTACCGCGCCGAGCACGGCCTCGTCGTTCAGCCCGTACGCGACCCAGTGCTTGAACTGCGGGTTCTTCGTGAGCGCGATGTTCGCCGCGTTGAACGCGTTTTCCGTATCGGTCTTCGCCTGCGGCGCCGCGATCACGTTCGCCTTCGGGAAGCCGGCGGCCACCAGCGCGTCGGTCGCGCCGCTCGTGCGGTCGTGCGCGGTCGGCAGCTGCTCGTAGGTGATGTCGATCGCGCCGACGTCCTTCATGTCCCAGCCGCGCTTCTTGATCTCGGCCGCGATGCCGTCGCCGACCTGCTTGCCGATGTTGTACGCGGAGATCCCCATGTGCGGCACCGACTCGATCGGCTTGCCCGCGCCGTCGACGAGGCGGTCGTCGACCGTCATCATCTTCAGGTTGTGCGACTTCGCCTTCGCGACGATACCCGGCCCGAGCTTCACGTCGGGCGTGCAGATGATGAAGCCCTGCGCCTTCTGCGCGGACAGGTTGTCGATCGCGCTCATCACCTTCTCGCCGGACGGCGCGCCGATCTTCACGAGCGTGAAGCCCTTTTGCTTCGCCGCGATTTCGGCGAACTTCCACTCGTCCTGGAACCACGGCTCTTCCGGCTGCTTCACCAGGAAACCGATCTTGACCGGGTCGGCCGCGTGCGCGACCGGGCTGCCCATCACCACCGCGGCCGCGGCCGCCAGCGTTACGAACGTTCTGCGTTTCATCTCCAGTGTCTCCTTGTTTTCATCGAACAGGATGCAGCCGCTTGTTGGTTTCGACGCAGCGTGCGCGCGGCCGTCGCACGTGCGGTCTTTCGAATCGTTGCGTCAGTCGTGGTACAGCGCCGCGCGCCCGCCGTCGACGGTGATGCAGGCGGCATTGATGAACGGTGCCTCGTCGGACGCCAGGAACACGGCTGTCATCGCGACCTCCTCCGGCCGGCCGATCCGCTTCATCGGCTGCAGCGCGAGCGTCGCGGCGCGCGCGGCGGCCGGATCGGGTTGCGCGTCCCACCAGTCGCGCGTGAGCTGTGTCTCGATGTAGCCCGGCGCGATCGCGTTCACGCGCACGTTGCGCGCCGCGTATTCGATGCCGAGCGCGCGCGTGAGACCGAGCACGCCGTGCTTCGCGACCGGGTACGGAAAGCAGCCCGGGATGATCCTGAATGCATGCGTCGACGCGATGTTCACGATGCTGCCGCGGCCGCGCTCGACCATTCCCTCCAGCGCCGCGCGGCAACCGTGCCACACGCCGTCGAGATCGACCGCGAAGCAGCGGCGCCAGTCGTCGTCGGTCATCGTCAGCGGATCGGCGAACACGTTGATGCCCGCGTTGTTCACGAGCACGTCGAGCGGACCGAACGCCGCTTCGGTCCGCGCGAGCGCATCGCGCACCGCATCCTGCCGCGCGACGTCGGCCTGCAGCGGCAACACACGTGCGCCGTCGAATTCGCGCGCGATCGCGGCGGCCGTGTGCTGCGCCTGCGGGAAGTCGAGATCGACGAGCGCGACGGCCGCGCCCTCGCGAACGAACGCGCGGGCGATCGCGGCGCCGATACCCCGGCCCGCGCCCGTCACCATCGCGACCTTGCCCGCGAGGCGGCCCATCATGCCGCTCCGCCGCGCGCGACGCGCAAGCCGGCCTGGAACGCGCGCGCGTTCGCCGCCGTCGTGTCGGCCGACTGGCCGGGCCGGTACAGCGCCGAGCCGAGGCCGAAGCCGTTCGCGCCCGCGTCGAGGAACGGCGCCATGTTGTCGGGCGAAATGCCGCCGACCGGGATCAGCGGCACCGCGCGGTCGATCACCGCGCGCCATGCCTTCACGACCGGCACGCCGAGCTGTTCGGCCGGGAACATCTTCAGCACGTCGGCGCCGTGCGTCAGGGCCGCGAACGCCTCGGTCGGCGTCGCGACGCCCGGTGCGCTCGCGAGGCCGCGCTCGCGGGCGCGGCGGATCACCGCCGCGTCGCTGTGCGGCATCACGATCAGCGCGCCGCCCGCGTCCTGCACGCGATCGACGTACTCGGCACGCAGCACGGTGCCCGCGCCGACGATCGCGTCGTCCGGCAGCGCGCGCCGCAGCGCCGCGATGCTGTCGAACGGATCCGGCGAGTTGAGCGGCACTTCGACGATCCGGAAGCCGGCCTCGTACAGCGCGCGGCCGTGGTCGGCCGCCTCGGCGGGCGTGATGCCGCGCATGATCGCGATCAGCGGACACGCGTCGAACGCGCGCATCAGGGCGGCGTGGGGCGTGTACGGCGCGGGCAAGGTCAGGTCGGACGGCATCGAAGATTCCTCTGCAAGCAGTTCATTGGTCGGCGCAGACGGGCTCGCCGTCCGCGCGCACGAGCCCGGCACGCGACGCGATGCGCCACAGGCCGCGCTCGGTCGCATGCGCGGCAACGCGCGCATGCGCATGGCCGAATACCTCGAGCGCGTCGACGTAGCGCGCGCACAAGCCGTCGTCGCCGATCAGCAAGAGCGGCTGGTCCGCGAGCGCGATGCCGCGCTCCGCGAGCATCGCGTCGAGCGCATTGAGTTCATGGCCGATCAGCAGGCCCGACAGGTAGTCGCCCTGCGCATCGGGCGCGAGCCGGTCGGTCAGCCCCAGCGTGCGCGTGCTGAAAATCGTCGCGAGCAGCCCGGTGCGCTGCGCGCCGCGCGCGACCGACACGCCGCGCACGAATGCGTCGCGGTCGGGCGAGGCGCCCGCGCGCATCGTGCGGCCGAGGATCGTGTGATCGCGCAGCACGGCAAACAGCTCGCCCGTCATGAAGGTCTGGAAGCGTTCGATCAACCCGTGCTTCACCCACGCCCATTTCGCATGCGTGCCCGGCAAGCCGATCAGTACCCCTGAACGATCGGCGCCAAGCGTGGGATCGCTCGCGAGTGCGCCGACGATCTGCGTTTCTTCGCCGCGCATCACGTCGGGCAGCTCGCCCGTCGCGATCACGCCCGGCACGATCGAGACCGTCGCGCCGCGCGACGTCGTCACCGTGATGAGGCCCGCGACGAGCGCGTCGGCGCCGGCCGGCACCGCGACGTACGGCGCCTCGCGCCAGCCCTGCGCGCTGCCCACCATCCCGGCGGCAAGCACCGGCAGGCCGGGCGTGCGGTCGAGCCAGTCGCCGCACGCTTCCTCGAAGACGGCGTCGAACGCGCGCGCGCCGCCGCCCGGCACATGCATCACGCCCGCCGCGCGGCTGCGCGTGTCGAGCAGCGCGCCGCGCGCGTCGTACAGGTAGGCGCGCAGCGACGTCGTGCCCCAGTCGAGCGCGATCAGCGACGGAAAGGCGGTGCTGGCGTCCGGAGCGGGCCGGGTCGAAGTGGTCATCGTTTGATCCTGCGGGTACCCTGCGGCGGGCTCCAGCCCAGTTCCGCGGAAATGGCTCGCGCTTCGCGCTGCACGAGCGGAATCAGTTCGTCCATCCGGTCGTGCGGCATGTACGGAATGGTGCTGGCGACCGACACGGCCGCGACGATCGCGCCCGACGCGTCGCGGATCGGTGCGGCCACGCAGCGGATCGACGCCTCGTTCTCCTCGAGGTCGAACGTATAGCCGCCGGCCGCGTAGTGGGCCATGCGCTGCAGGAACGCGCTCGTCTCGGGCCGGTTGTCGGGCTTGAAATTGACGCCGGCCAGCGCGCGTCGCGCGGCCTCGAACAGCGAACGCCACAGGTCCGGATCGAGGTCGAGCATCATTGCCTTGCCGATGCCGGTCGACGCGAGCGGCATCCGGTGGCCGACGCGCGAGCGCATCTCGAGGCCGCGCGTGCCGGGAATCTTGTCGATGTACAGCACGTCGTCGCCGTCGCGCACGCCGAGGTGGATCGTGTCGAGCGTCGCTTCCGCGAGCGCTTCGAGATGCGGCCGCGCCACCGCGGTGAGCGGCATCTGCTCGAGCGCGATCGTGCCGAGCTCGATCAGCTTCGGGCCGAGCAGGTAGCCGCCCTGCACCTGGCGCAGGTAGCGCGCCTGCACGAGGCTGCTGACGAGACGGTGCGTCGTGCTGCGCGTCGTCCCGAGCGCCGCGCCGATCGCGCGCATGTCGCGCGCGCCGTTCGCGATCGCCTCGAGGATCGCGAGGCCGCGCAGCAGCGTCTGCGTGCCGGCCTGCTGCGCGGCGAGATCGAGCGGCGTGCTGGTCGCGCCGATGCTGTCGGTCAGCGAGACATCGGCCGGCGTCGCGCGCCGGGCGTCGAGGGCAAGGGAATCGGGCATCTTGGTCATGGAACGGGCTTCTTCAACGGAATCGGTGAAGCCGCACGCGCGGCGCCGGAACGAGGTCCCGTGCTGCGGCGTGGCGGCGGTCGATGCACCGAGTAAAGCGCCCGGCGAACTTCATGGAAGGTGTCTCCGTGTGCGACGGGCGCCGCGCGATGCGTGGGTCCGAAGCTGTCGATGTGCTTCGGATTGTAGGAGCGCACGCACTCGGCTCCAATATTTGAATGCGTTGTCCAGATAATGAGAATCCGGCGAAAACCGGCCGCGGGTGCGAGGCAACGGCCGCGCCATGAACACGGGGGCGGAACCCGCCGTGTCGCGGGTTCCGCCCCCGTTGGTTCACGATCCGCCGCGCTTACTGCTGGCTGCTCGTGCTGCGTGCCTGCATGTAGCGCTGCACGTCGGCGAACGACACGCGGCCGTTGCCGCCCGCATCGATCTGCCGGAAGTGATTCGCGACATAGCCGAGGCCGGCCGCGCGCGCCTGCGACTCGGTGATCGAGCCCGTGTTCTGCGTGTCGGCCGCGCTGAACTGGCTCGCGAGCTTGCGCACCACCTGCGCATGCAGCGCGGCGCCGGTCGTCTGCGTGCCGGCGGTCGCGCGGCGCGCGGCCGGCGGCACGTACGGATCGCCGAGCTGCGCCTGGCGCGCACGCGCCGGTGCGGCGGCATCGCTCGCCTGCGCGAACGCGGATACGGATGCTGCGGCGCCGACCCATGCGAGCGCCGCGGCAACGACGATGAAACGGTTCTTCATATCAGGCTCCAGTCTGGAATGAGGTCGTCGACGGCCGGCGGACGGCGCAATCGCGGGCGCCCGACGCCGGCCCGGCGCTGCATCAGTGCGCGGCCGCGTTGTAGAAGGTCACGAGGTCGGCTTTCTCCTGCGGACGCGACGTATCGTCGAGATAGACCATGTGTCCGCCCTGATAGTCCTTGATCGTCAGGTTCGGCTGCGTCCCGAGCCGCGCGAGGTCGAGCTCGGTCTGGTAGAACGGCGTCGCGATGTCGTGATACCCGTTCAACGACAGCACCTTCAGCTGCGGGTTCAGCGTCAGCGCCGCGGCGAGGTCGGGAATCGTGTCGGGCATCGCGAGCCCGTCGTGCGTCCAGTCCCACGTGTTGATCGCGTTGCTGCTCACCGAGTAGGCCGACTGCGCGGTGTACTTCAGTTCGTTCGGCAGGTAGCGGCCGATCGTGTCGGTGAACGGCTTCGTGATGAACGAGCTCGACGGATCGCCGTCCGCCGCGAGCGGGCTCGACACGGGCACGTTCACGCGCGCGTCGTAGCGGCCGATCAGCGTGCCCGGGACCAGCGACAGCTGGAAGCTGTTGTCGAAGAAGGTCGGGATCACGTTGAAGTCCGCATTCCACAGCGACTGCTTCACGCCGGTCGCATTCACCATCGTCGTCACGAGGTTCGGCGGCGGCGGCGTATGGCTCGCGAGGTACGCGTTCACGGCGGGCGCGTAGCTGCCGGCCGTCAGCAGGCGCATCTGGTCCGCGTACTGCGGCAGGTTCGACGGGTTCGGATTGTCGAGCTGATAGTACGCGCCGACGGCCCCGTACGACGGCACGAAGCCCGCGCAACTCACCGGGCTCGACCCGTTGTTCGAGTTGCCGACGTAGTCGCTCGCCATGTCGCAGTTCGTGTTGTAGTTCAGGATCGACGACTGCAGCACGATGCCGTCGAGCTTCACGCCGGCCGTCTCGAGCAGGTTCGCGAGCACGTCGGTGCGCGGCGTGCCGTACGATTCGCCGAACAGGTATTTCGGCGAACCGGTGCGCTGGTTCACGGTCAGGTAGCGCGTGACGAAATCGCGGAAGGCGCCGCCGTCCTGGTCGACGCCCCAGAACGTCTGGTTCGTGTTCGGCGCGATCGCTTCGGAAAAGCCGGTGCCGATCGCATCGACGAACACGAGGTCGGTCGTGTCGAGCAGGCTTTCCTGGTTGTCGACGAACGGGAACGTCGACGTATTCGCGTTCGGGTCGCCCGTCTGGATCCGGCGCGGGCCGAACGAACCGAGGTGCAGCCACACCGATGCCGAGCCCGGGCCGCCGTTGTACAGGAACGTGACGGGCCGCTTCGCCGCGGGCTGGTTGTCGGCCGTGTAGGCGACGTAGAAGAACGAGGCTTCGGGCGCGCCGGTCTGCGGATTGCGCGCGACGAGGTGGCCGGCCGTGGCCGTGTAGCGGATCGTCTTGCCGTTCAGCGTGATCTGGTGATGCGTGACGGCGGCCTTTTCAACCGCGGCGGCGGGGTCGAGCGACGCGTTCGCGCTCGACGAATAACTGTTCGGATCGTTGTAAGCCTGGTCCGCCTGACCGGCGGGATCGGCTGAATTGGCGGCGTTCGCAGCGGCGGACGATGTGACGTCGTCGTTGCAGGCCGTCAGGATCAGCGAAGAAAACACTACCCCCAACAACAGCTTCGCTTTGCTCGCTGGCATCGTTGCTTTCCTTCTCGGATGTTTTTTGTGTCGAGCAGCCGGATAAGCCGCCCCCCGCCTCGCTTGCGGCCGATGAGCCGAGGCGCTGGCCAATATACGCGAGCCCGTCAGCTTTGAAAAATTTTGAAATATTTGGCCGGCCAAGGGTGCGGCGCACACCTTTCAGGAATGCTTCGAATCGTGAAACGTTGCATTTCACATCGCTTTCATCGGCTTTCGCGTTTACCCGCAGCGACTAAAAAAGGGCGAAATTCGTGCCATACAGACAAACAAAAACGCACGGTCGCCCGCATTGCTCAGGAAAGCGAAATAGACGAATTCGTCTAACGGATGTAGCCCGACATGCGCGCGACACGAATGCGCTGCGGCGCAGCAATGGCGCACGGGCGACGGAACGGACAATGCGACGGCGCGCTCGCGCCGCTCACTCCGATTGCGGCAGTTCGGCCGTCCCCATCCGGCGCGCGATGACCGCCGCGCGCTGTGCCTGGTAGGCCGAGCCGCGATGCGCGTCGAACCAGCGCGGCTTCGGCAACATCACCGCGAGACGCGCCGACTGCCATGCACCGAGCCGGCTCGCGGGAACCTTGTAGTAATAGCGTGCGGCCGCCTCGGCGCCGTACACGCCGCGGCCCCATTCGACGGAATTCAGGTAGATCTCGAAGATGCGCTCCTTGTCGAGCACCGCTTCGAGCATCCACGTGATGATGAGCTCCTGCCCCTTGCGGATGTAGCTCTTCTCGCGCGACAGGAACAGGTTGCGCGCGAGTTGCTGCGTGATCGTCGAGCCGCCCGCGACGATCCTGCCGCGCGCCTTGTTCTTCTCCCACGCCTGCAGGATCGCGTCGACGTCGTAGCCGTTGTTGGTCGCGAAGGTCGCGTCCTCGGACGCGATCAGCGCGCGCTTCAGGTTGCGCGAGATCTGGTCGTACGGCACCCACTGGTGCTGGATCTGCGCGGGCGGCGTCGCGCGCGACAGCCACCACGCGTCGGTGCGCATGAACGCGGTCGAGCCCGGGTTCACGAACGACCACAACGCGATCTGCGCAAGATAGAACAGCTGCGTCGCGAGCCACGCGAGCGCGAACACCGATCCCGCATAGGCGATCCAGCGAGCGAGGCTCACCGATCGCGTGCGCTGCGTGCCGCTCACCGCCACCACGTGCCGCGCTCCGGTCAGCTCGCCGCGAGCACCTGGCGCAGCGCGGCCAGTACCGGTGCGCCGTCCGGCCGCACGCCGCGCCAGATGAAGAACGATTCGGCCGCCTGTTCGACGAGCATCCCGAGCCCGTCGGCCGTGCGCGCGCCGAGCGACGCCGCGTGCTGCATGAACACGGTCGGCTGCGCGCCGTACATCATGTCGTATGCGAGCGTGCCCGCGCCGAACGCGGCCGCGTCGCATTCCGGCAACGCGGCGTCGAGGCTGCCGGCCGTCGCATTGATCACCACGTCGTACGGCTCCGCGCGCACGACGTCGGGGCCGCCGCCCGCGAGCGTGCAGCCCGCATCGTGCGCGGCCTGCATGAACTGGCCGACGAGTGCCTCGGCCTTGCTCGCGGTGCGATTCACGATCGTGATCGACAGCGGCGCGCGGTCGAGCAGCGGCAGCACGACGCCGCGCGCCGCACCGCCCGCGCCGAGCAGCAGGATGCGCGCGCCCGCGAGCGACACGCCGAGATTCGCTTCGATGTCGCGCACGAGGCCGACGCCATCGGTGTTGTCGCCGTGAATACGGCCGTCGGCATCGATGCGCAGCGTGTTCACCGCCCCCGCCGCCGCCGCGCGCGGCGACAGCGAGTCGGCCAGCGCATGCGCCTCGAGCTTGAACGGCACCGTCACGTTCGCGCCGCGGCCGCCTTCGGCGACGAAGGCGCGCACGGCGGCTTCAAAGCCGTCGACCGGCGCAAGCCGGTGCGCATACTCGATCGGCTCGCCCGTCTGCGCGGCGAACTGCGCGTGGATGAACGGCGACTTGCTGTGCGCCACCGGGTTGCCGAACACGACATAGCGGTCGGCACCGCTCGTCGACACCGCCGCGGTCATGATGCGCGCCCTTCTTCGCCGTCGTTGCCGTTCGCGGCTTCGCCGCCCGCCTCCGATGCCGCGCCGTCCGCTTCGGCCAGCGCTTCGGCTTCGGTTTCCGCCGACGCGTCTTCCGCGTCGACCAGCGTGTCGTCGCCGCCTTCGGCGTCATCCTCTTCGTCGGCCGCGTCGCCGCTCGTCACGGTCGGCGCGTCGAGCACGTTCAACAGGCGCACCGACGCCTCGATCGTCAGCTCGTCGAGCGACATCACGTCGAGCAGCACGCGCGTGCCGCGCGCATGCACGCCGAGCCCCGGCACATGCAGCAGCAGCGGAATGTCCTCCAGGCGCACGAGATCACCCTTCACGACGCTCGCGACCACCTGCTTCTTCTGCTCCTGCGCGAGCCAGCGCAAGCACCAGAAGTACTCCATGCGGCGCTGGTAATCGGCATAGGCCGTATAGGTATCGTCGAAACCCTGCACGACCGCGTACAGGTCGGCGTCCTTCGGCTTGAACGGCGCGGCGAGCTTCGCGGTGACGCCATGCTGCACGCACGCGAGCAGCTGCCACTGGTTCACGAGGTCGACATAGCGGCGCAGCGGCGACGTGCTCCATGCGTACTGGGCCACGCCGAGGCCTTCGTGCGGCGCGGCCGTCGTCTGCATCCGCGTGCGCTTCGGGCCCGGCGCGCCGAAGCCGCGCTGCGAGCGATAGATGCCCGGCACCGTGTGGTCGTGCAGGAACGCGCCCCAGGTCGAGTTCGCGAGGATCGCGAGCTCCGACACGATCAGGTCGAGCGGCGACCCGCGGCGACGCGGCGTGATCGACACGTGCTCGCCTTCGACGTAGAAGTTGTAGTCGGTGTTGCGCTGCACCTCGCGCTTCAGGCCGTAGCCCGCGCGGGCGACCTGGCGCTTCTCGAACAGCGCCTGCGCGAGCGGCCACAGCACGGCGATGTCGTCCTTGTGCGGATAGTCGCCGGTGCCGGCCGCGAGCGTCTCTTCGGTGACGAGCTCGTCGAGCGTGTTGTGGCGCAGGTTGTTCTTCACGAACACGAGCTCGGCGCGCGTCTCGTTCGCGACGATCTCCTGCGTTTCGCGGTTGACGATGATGTACAGCGACAGCGCCGGACGGTAATCGCCCTCCTTCAGCGTGAACACGTCGACGACGTCGTCCGGCAGCATCGTGATCTTGTCGCCCGGCATGTAGACGGTCGACAGGCGCGTGCGCGCGATCGCATCGACCGCGTCGCCGCGCACGATGCCGAGCGCCGGCGCCGCGATGTGCACGCCGATCCGCACGCGGCCGTCGGACAGGTGCTCGACCGAGAACGCATCGTCGATCTCGGTCGTCGTGATGTCGTCGATCGAGAACGCCTCGACGTTCGCGCGCGGCAGATCGTCCGGCAGCGGGCCGACCGCGACGGGCGGAAAGCCCGTGCCGTGCGGGAAGAATTCCGCGAGGAAGCGCGCCTCGTGCAGCGCACGCGGCGACGCGATGCCGCCGCAGTCGAGCATCAGCCGCGCCGGCGACACGCCGCGCGCGCCGGCCGCCGCTTCCATCGCCTTGTATTCGATCGCGTTCTTGTCCGGCCGCGTCAGCAGCCCGAGCACCTTGCCCGCGAACGCGTCCGGCAGCTTGCCGGCCTTCAGTTCCTCTTCGTACTGCGCCTGGACCAGCGCCTGCTGGCGCTTGCGCTCGAGCGACGCGAGCGCCATCTTGAGCTGCTCTTCCGGCGCGCGCTGATACTGGCCGCGCCCCTTGCGGCGGAAGTAGACGGGCGAGCCATGCAGCCGCAGCACCAGCGCCGCGCGCTCGACCGGGCCGTAGGCCGCGCCGAAGTACTCGGCGGCCAGCGCCGTATACGCAAACTCGTCGGCCGGCGCGCATTCCCACAGGAAATCCAGGTCGATCTGCTGCGCGGCCGTGTCGGCCTCCTGCATCAGCTCGCTCGCGGCCGGCTTCTCGAATTCGATCAGCACGTCTTTCGCGCGGACCTTCGCGCGCCGCCCGCCGGGCAACTCGACCTGAAATGCATCGCCCTGGCGCGACAGCACGCTGCCCGCCTTGAAACTGCCCGATTCCTCGAAGAAAACGTTCACTCAGTACTCTCGTTCAGACTGCCCGGCGCCGCGTCGGCGGCACCGCATGATGATGGGAATTCGATCGGCACAGGGCCGGTTTATGACGTCTTTCCGTCGCAAAATGCGAGAACGTCGTCGACATAGTCGGCAAATTCGCTGATCCCGTGATCGCTGCCTTCGATCACGCGCGTTTTCGCACCCGGGTAATGCGCCAGCATCTCGCGATAGTCGAGCACTTCGTCGCCGGTCGCCGCGAACAGATAGTAGCGTTCGGCGCGCGTGATTGCCGGCACGCGCAGCGCGTCGAGCTCATGCAGGTGACGGCGCTCGACGACGATCGTGCCGCCGCCGTGCCACAGCGGCTGTTCGCCCAGGTGCTGCTCGAGATCGCGTTGCGGCACGATGGCCGGATTCAGCAGCACGGCCTTCCAGCCGTGCTTTTCCGCCAGCCACGTCGCGTAATAGCCGCCGAGCGAGCTGCCGATGACGGTCACGTCGCGCGCGCCCGCCACTTCCGCTTCGGCCACCGCGATCGCCTCGAGCGGCGACACCGACAGCGACGGGCACCGCCACTCGCCGGTACGGCCGAGTTCGGCCATGCGCGCGGCGAGCAGCCGCGATTTCTGCGATTCCGGCGACGACCGGAAGCCGTGCAGATACAGGATCACGTGCGGCTCCCGAGCGCATCGAGCAGCTTCTGGTGCACGCCGCCGAAGCCGCCGTTGCTCATCACGAGCACGTGGTCGCCCGGGCGCGCGGCCTCGACGACGGCCTTCACCAGCAAGTGGAGATCGTCGAACGCGCGTGCCTTGTCGCCCAGCGGCGCCAGCGACTCGCCGAGATTCCAGCCGAGCGCGTCGCGCCCCGTCGGGGCGCCGTAGCCGAACACGAGATCGGCATCGGCGAGGCTGGCCGGCAATTGCGACTTCATCACGCCGAGCTTCATCGTGTTCGAGCGCGGCTCGAGCACGGCGAGGATGCGGGCATTCTGGCGGCCGATGCGCGCACGAAGGCCGGCGATCGTGGTTTCGATCGCGGTCGGATGGTGCGCGAAATCGTCGTAGACGGTCACGCCGTCGATGCTGCCGCGCACTTCCATCCGGCGCTTCACGTTGCGGAACGACGCGAGCGACGCCGCCGCCTGCGCGGGCGGCACGCCGACGTGGCGCGCGGCGGCGATCGCCGCGAGCGCGTTCATCCGGTTGTGGTCGCCCTGCACCTGCCACGCGACTTCGCCGACGCGCTCGGCCTGCGAGTACACCGCGAAGCGCTCGTCGACCGGCACGCCGTCCTCGGCCGGCAGCGCCTGCCAGCCGCCGTCGACGCCGAAGCGCTCGACCTCGCTCCAGCAGCCGCGCGCCAGCACGCGTTCGAGCGCGTCCGAGCGGCCGTTCGTGACGATCCGGCCGACGCCCGGCACGGTGCGCACGAGATGGTGGAATTGCGTCTCGATCGCGGCGAGATCCGGGAAGATGTCGGCGTGATCGAATTCAAGGTTGTTCAGCACCGCGGTGCGCGGCCGGTAGTGGACGAACTTCGAACGCTTGTCGAAGAACGCCGTGTCGTACTCGTCGGCCTCGATCACGAAGAAGCTCGAGTCGGTGAGCCGTGCCGACACGCCGAAATTCAGCGGCACGCCGCCGATCAGGAAACCGGGGTTCAGGCCCGCGTCCTCCAGCAGCCACGCGAGCATCGACGACGTAGTCGTCTTGCCGTGCGTGCCCGCGACCGCGAGCACCCACTTGCCGGCGAGCACGTGCTCGCCGAGCCACTGCGGGCCCGACACGTACGGCAGGCCGCGATCGAGGATCGCCTCCATCAGCGGATTACCGCGCGTGACGACGTTGCCGATCACGAACAGGTCCGGTTTCAGGTCGATCTGTTCGGCGCCGTAGCCTTCGATCAGCGTGATGCCCTGTGCCTCGAGCTGGGTGCTCATCGGCGGATAGACGCCCGCGTCGCAACCCGTCACCGTGTGGCCCGCTTCGCGCGCGAGTACGGCGAGACCGCCCATGAAGGTGCCGCAGATGCCAAGAATATGGATGTGCATAGAGATGAATGCTTTCGCGCCGCCGGGCGCCGTCGATTCGGAAAGGATGCATGTGCGGCGCGCCGGACGGACCGCGCGACCGGCGCCGACCCACGACTTTTGCCGCGACACAAAGATGGCTATTGTAACTGACGGCCTGCGCTGCCCGGCGGCCCGAACGATGCGGGCGAACCCCGGCCGGCTGGCCGGCGGCGGCCCGCCGTACCCGTGCTCGGGCCCGTCGGCGATCGAGTATGATTGCCGGATCATGTCTCGCAAATCCCTTCTCGACCCGCGGCGCGTCCGCGAGGAAATCGCCCAATCCGCCGCCCGCCTGATCGCGGAGGACGGCCTGGACTATGCCGGCGCGAAGCGCAAGGCCGCGCGCCAGTTGCTGGGCGATTCGCGCGTTGCCGGCGAATGGCTGCCGGATAACGACCAGATCGAGGAAGAACTGCGCGAATACCTCGCGCTGTTCCAGAGCGATACCCAGCCGGACGAACTGCGCCGCCTCCGCGAGATCGCGCTCGACTGGATGCGCCGGCTCGCCGAGTTCCATCCCTATGTGACGGGCGCCGTGCTGAACGGCACCGCGAACGCCCATTCGGATATCCATTTGCAGGCATTCACCGACAACCCGAAGGACGTCGCCATCTACCTGCTGAACCAGAACGTCCAGTACGACGTCTCCGAGACGCGGCACTTCGCGGGCCGCGCCGACGTCGAGACGCTCAGTTTCCTGTGGCGCCCACGGCGCGACATGGACGCGATCGGCATCCATCTCGCGCTCTATGCGAGCGACGACCTGCGCGGCGCGGTCAAGGCCGACGCGCGCGGCCGCGTCGCCCGCGCCGATGCCGCCGCGCTGCGTGCGCTTGTCGAGGCAGGCAAGACCCCTTCCGAACCGGAATGATTCAACGATGATGATGAAACGCATGTTGGCGCTCGCGGTGGTCGCGGCCGCCGCCGTCGCCGGCGGACTGACCGCCGGCCATTGGTTCCGCGGCAGTGCCGACGACGGCGTCGCCGTCGCCGCGCCCGCCGCGCAGGGCAACCCGGTCGACCAGCTGTGGACGTCGTCGCTGACGGGCACCGACGGCAAGCCGGCCTCGCTGGCTGCTTTCAAGGGCCAGAAGGTCGTCGTCAATTTCTGGGCATCGTGGTGCGGCCCCTGCGTAGAGGAAATGCCCGAGCTCGTCGCACTGTCGCACCAGTACAAGCAGAAAGGCATCCGTTTCATCGGGATCGGCGTCGATTCCGAGCAGAACGTGAAGAACTTCCTGCAGAAGGTGAAGGTCGACTATCCGGTCTTCGTCAGCGGTTACGCAGGCGCCGATCTGGCCCGTAATTTTGGAAATACCGCCGGCGCGCTGCCGTTTACGGTCGTGATCGACGAAACCGGCAAGATTCGCGAGACAAAATTGGGACAAATCCAGCCGGCCGAGCTGAAAAAGACGCTCGACGCGCTGTAACCGGCCCGAACGGCGGCCCGCACGTTGGCGGCGATTTGCCTGTCGATCGCCGCAATTTCGCGTGAATTCGCCGATACTTTGCCTCCATGCCGGTAATTCTTGCAGGTCCGTCGCGCCCGGCCGTTCGGCAAAACTAGACAAATTTCTCTAAATAGCGCTAAAGTTCGCGCAATTCCGCAGAAATAGAAGCGACCATGACACGATTGCTGGTGCTGCACGGCCCCAACCTGAACCTTCTCGGCACCCGGGAACCGGAGGTGTACGGCCGCGTCACGCTCGCTCAGATCGATCAGGCGCTTGCCGCGCGCGCCCGGGAAGCCGGCGCCGAGTTGTCGTCGTTCCAGAGTAACCATGAAGGTGCACTGGTCGACCGCATCCAGGCCGCGCGGGAGGAACAGACCGATTTCATCCTGATCAATCCGGCCGCGTACACGCACACGAGCGTTGCGATCCGGGACGCGATCGCCGGCGTTGGCATCCCGTTCGTCGAGGTTCACTTGTCGAACGTGCATCGCCGCGAAGCGTTCAGGCACCACTCCTACTTTTCCGACCAGGCCGAAGGCGTGATCTGCGGGCTCGGCTGGAAAGGTTATCTGTACGCGCTCGAGTACGCGCTGGACAAGCTGCAAGGCACGTCGCGCGGCTGATTTCGCGATCTAGATTCAGCGCCGGCCCCTAACCGGCGCTTTCACGTATTGAAAGGGGAATTCCCGATGGATCTTCGTAAGCTGAAAACTCTGATCGACCTCGTTTCCGAATCCGGCATCTCCGAGCTGGAAGTGACGGAAGGCGAAGGCAAGGTGCGCATCGTCAAGAACGCACCGCCGGTCTACGTGCAGCCGACGGCTGGGTATGCCCCGCAAGTCAGCGCGCCCGCTCCGTCGGCCGCGCTGCCGACCGAAGGCGCTGCCGCGCCGGCCGCGGGCGCCCCCGCCGCACCGGCCGCACCGCAAGGCCACGTCGTGACGTCGCCGATGGTCGGCACGTTCTATCGCGCGCCGTCGCCGGGCGCGGACCCGTTCGTCCAGGTCGGCGACACGGTCAAGGAAGGCCAGACCATCTGCATCATCGAAGCGATGAAGCTGCTCAACGAGATCGAGTCGGACAAGGCCGGCGTGATCAAGGAAATCCTCGTCGAGAACGGCCAGGCCGTCGAATACGGCCAGCCGCTTTTCGTGATCGGCTAAGCCCGCCGCGCGGCCCTGCCGGCCGCGCGCCGCCGAGATGCTCGCCTGGCGCCGTTCGCGCGCCCCTCGAAGAGACGAATACTCGCTATGTTTGAAAAAATCCTCATTGCCAACCGCGGTGAAATCGCGCTGCGCATCCAGCGCGCATGCCGCGAGCTCGGCGTCAAGACGGTGGTCGTCTACTCGGAAGCCGACAAGGAAGCCAAGTACGTGCGCCTCGCGGACGAAGCCGTCTGCATCGGCCCGGCTCCGTCGAACCTGAGCTACCTGAACATGCCGGCGCTGATCAGCGCCGCGGAAGTCACCGATGCCGAGGCGATCCACCCCGGCTACGGCTTCCTGTCGGAAAACGCCGATTTCGCGGAGCGCGTCGAGCAGTCGGGCTTCACGTTCATCGGCCCGCGCCCGGAAACGATCCGGATGATGGGCGACAAGGTCACCGCGAAGCAGACGATGATCAAGACCGGCGTGCCGTGCGTGCCGGGCTCGGAAGGCGCGTTGCCGGACGATCCGAAGGAGATCGTCAAGATTGCGCGCGCGATCGGCTATCCGGTCATCATCAAGGCGGCCGGCGGCGGCGGCGGGCGCGGGATGCGCGTCGTGCACACCGAGGCTGCGCTCGTCAACGCGGTCAACATGACCCGCGAGGAAGCCGGCCGTGCGTTCGGCAACCCGCAGGTGTACATGGAGAAGTTCCTCGAGAACCCGCGTCACATCGAGATCCAGGTGCTGTCGGACGCGTACAAGAACGCGATCTGGCTGGGCGAGCGCGACTGCTCGATGCAGCGCCGCCACCAGAAGGTGATCGAGGAAGCGCCGGCGCCCGGCATTCCGCGGCGCCTGATCGACCGCATCGGCGACCGCTGCGCGGACGCCTGCAAGAAGATGGGCTACCTCGGTGCGGGCACGTTCGAATTCCTGTACGAAAACGGCGAGTTCTACTTCATCGAGATGAACACGCGCGTGCAGGTCGAGCACCC
This sequence comes from Burkholderia sp. L-4, assembly GCF_056856535.1. Lineage (NCBI taxonomy): Bacteria > Pseudomonadati > Pseudomonadota > Betaproteobacteria > Burkholderiales > Burkholderiaceae > Burkholderia > Burkholderia sp. L-4. Next base: position 634,514 of record NZ_JBXEOX010000001.1, on the reverse strand, counting down.
GGTATCGGAGCTGATCACGGGCGTCGACATCGTGCAGGAACAGATCCGCATCGCGGCCGGCGAGAAGCTCGCGCTGCGCCAGCGCGACATCCAGTTCCGCGGACATGCGATCGAATGCCGGATCAACGCCGAGGATCCGTTCAAGTTCACGCCGTCGCCGGGCCGGATCACGTCGTGGCATACGCCGGGCGGCCCCGGCGTGCGCGTCGACTCGCATGCCTACAATGGCTATTTCGTGCCGCCGAACTATGATTCGATGATCGGCAAGCTGATCACCTACGGCGCGACGCGCGAGCAGGCGATCCGCCGCATGCGCATCGCGCTGTCGGAAATGGTCGTCGAAGGCATCCAGACCAACATCCCGCTGCACCGCGAGCTGATGATCGACTCGAAGTTCGTCGAAGGCGGCACCAGCATCCACTATCTCGAAAACCGGCTCGCGCAGAAGCAGCAGGTCGCACCGGAAGAAGCGTAAGCATGAGCTATCGCGAACTCGTCGTCGAACTGGCCCGTGAGCATGCGGAGGCGCTGTCCGACGCGCTGCTCGACCTCGGCGCGCTGTCGGTGTCCGTCGAGGACGCCGACGCCGACACGCCCGACGAACAGCCGCTCTTCGGCGAGCCGGGCCTCGTGCCCGACCGCACCGCGTGGCAGCACTCGCGCGTGGTCGCGCTGCTGTCGGCCGACCATGAGCCGGCCGTGCTGCTCGCCGCGGCCGCGAACGAGATCGGCATCGCCGAAACGCCGAAGTTCGTCGTCCGCGAAGTCGAGGAACAGGACTGGGTGCGGCTCACGCAATCGCAGTTCGAGCCGATCCCGATCGGCGAGCGGATCTGGGTCGTGCCGTCGTGGCACGACGCGCCCGATCCCGATGCGCTCGTCCTCGAGCTCGATCCGGGCCTCGCATTCGGCACCGGCAGCCACCCCACTACCCGTCTGTGCATGGAGTGGCTCGAACAGTCGGTGAAGCCCGGCCAGTCGGTGCTCGACTACGGCTGCGGCTCGGGCATTCTCGCGATCCTCGCGAAGAAATGCGGGGCGAACCCCGTCATCGGCATCGACATCGATCCGCAAGCCGTCGAATCGGCGCGGCAGAACAGCGAGCGCAACCGTGCGGAAGTCACGTACGGGTTGCCCGACGCATGCCCGGACGGCGAGTTCGACATCGTCGTCGCGAACATCCTGTCGAACCCGCTGAAGCTGATGGCGTCGATGCTCGCATCGAAGGTCAAACCGGGCGGGCGCATCGCGCTGTCGGGCGTGCTCGCGCGCCAGGCGGACGAAGTCGCGGCCGTCTACGCGCGCTACGTCGACATCTCGGTCTGGCGTGAACACGAAGGTTGGGTATGCCTCGCCGGAACCCGGCGGGAAAGCCATTAGAATAGCGCTGTCCTTCACTCTGGCCAGCAGGCCGCCCGGCTCGACATGCTTCTTGCGACGCGCTGCCCTCATTGCGAAACCGTCTTCCGGCTGCAGCAGGAACAGCTCTCGCTGCATGACGGGCTCGTGCGCTGCGGCCATTGCCACGAAGTCTTCAACGCGTCCGAATCGCTCGTTCCCGGGCACGCGCCGCAGCCCGAACCGGCCCTGACCGACGCGGCTGCGGCGCCGGACCACGGCGACGCGCATCATCAGGCCCCGCCCGCACGGCTGTTCACCGCCGACGCGCCGGCCGCGTCGCCGTCCCACACCGATTACAAGCCGGAAGGCTGGGACATGTGGGCGCCGTGGCTCGACGCCGGCGTCGATCCGTCGCTGCAGCACAGCGTCGAGACCGTCCGCGTCGAGCCGCTGGTGCCGCTCGCGCTCCCGGCCGCGGAAGCCGGCGTCGTTCATCTGTCGGGCACGCCCGTGCCGTTCCCGTCCCCGACCGAACTCGACGCCGCTTCGACTGGCGTCGAGCAACCGGCCGAACCGCATTCGCAGCCGACGGAACACGACACCGCTGCCTCGCCCGCGCCGATCGAGCGCGACCCGCGCGAGCCGCGCTTCGTCGCCCACCTCCCGTCGGAACCGCAAGCCACGCCCGATGCCGCCGAACCCGCCGGCCACGCGCACTTCGCCGTGCCGGACGACGAACGCGCACCGCGCGAGCCGCGTTTTGCGTTCGCGCCGGCGCCGGCCGTCACCGAACCCGAACCCGCAACCGGATCCGACGCGTTCCCCCGGCATGATCAGGCCGCACCCGCGGCGGCAGCCGAGCCGGCGGCACCGTTCCCGGCCGCACTGTCCGACGACGACCGTCCGCACTTCGCCGTCACGCGCGAGACGCGCGCGCCGCAGCCGCGCGGGATGCTCGGCGGTTTCTTCGGCGGCCTCGTCGCGGCGGTGCTGGCCGTGCTGCTCGTCACGCAGCTCGCGTGGTGGCAACGTGAAACGCTGATGATCGACTGGCCCGTCACGCAGGGCTGGTTCCGGCAGGCTTGCGCGCCGCTCGGCTGCACGGTCGCGCCGCCGCGCGCGATCGACGGCCTGCGGCTCGACGCGACCGACCTGCGCCAGCTCGACGGGCCGCGCGAACTCGAATTGAAGGTACCGCTGACGAACCGCTACCGCGTCGCGCTCGCGTACCCGTCGCTCGAACTCACGCTGCTCGACGACGCCAATCGCGTCACCGTGCGCCGCGTGCTCGCACCGCGCGACTACGTGCGTCCGGGCACGCCGATCGACGCCGGGCTGCCGCCCGGCACCACGCAGACGATGGTCGTCCGCCTCGAAACGAACGGCACGCCCGCCTCGAATTTCCGCGTCCAGATCTTCTATCCGTGACGCACCGCGGCGCGCGCATGCGCGCCCGTCTCAACCCGCGCGCCTCAAGCGGCGCGCTATTTCGGAGCACGAACATGAGCAAAGTTACGCTGGGTGGCAACCCGATCGATCTCGCCGGCACGTTCCCGGCCGTCGGCGCCCAAGCCGCCGATTTCAAGCTGGTCGGCAAGGACCTCGCCGACCTGTCGCTCGCCAGCTTCGCCGGCAAGCGCAAAGTGCTGAACATCGTGCCGAGCCTCGACACGCCGACCTGCGCGACGTCGACCCGCAAGTTCAACGAAGCCGCGTCGTCGCTCGACAACACGGTCGTGGTCGTCGTGTCCGCCGACCTGCCGTTCGCCGCCACGCGCTTCTGCACGACCGAGGGTCTCGCCAACGTCGTGACGGCCTCGACGTTCCGCACCGGCCGCGCGTTCGCGAACGCGTACGGCGTCGACGTGACGAGCGGCCCGCTGAACGGCCTGACCGCCCGTGCCGTCGTCGTGCTCGACGCGCAGGACAAGGTGATCCACGCGGAACTCGTCGGCGAAATCAAGGACGAGCCGAACTACGATGCAGCGCTCGCCGCACTGAAGTAAGCTTTCTACCGCTTTCCCCTGCCGCGCCGCGCCCTTCGCGCGGCGTTGTCGCGCAGGGCCCCTCATTTCTACAGGAACGCACACCTTGGCTACGCTGATTTGCGGCTCGATCGCCTACGACTCCATCATGACCTTCGAAGGGCGGTTCCGCGAGCACATCCTGCCCGACCAGGTGCACCTCATCAACCTGAGCTTCCTCGTGCCGACGATGCGCCGCGAATTCGGCGGCTGCGCGGGCAACATCGCGTATGCGCTGCACCTGCTGGGCGGCGATGCGCGCATGATGGGGACGATGGGCGCGCTCGACGCGCAGCCGTATCTCGACCGGCTCGACCAGCTCGGCCTGCGCCGCGACCACGTTCGCGTGCTGCCCGATACGTATACGGCGCAGGCGATGATCACGACCGATCTCGACAACAACCAGATCGCCGCGTTCCACCCGGGCGCGATGATGCAGTCGCACCTGAACCATGCGGGCGACGCGCCGGACATCCAGCTCGCGATCGTCGGCCCGGACGGCTTCGACGGGATGGTGCAGCACGTGGAAGAACTGGCCAAGGCCGGTGTGCCGTTCGTGTTCGACCCGGGCCAGGGTCTGCCGCTGTTCGACGGTGCGACGCTGCGCCGCAGCATTGAACTTGCGACCTATGTGGCGGTCAACGACTACGAGGCCAAGCTGGTGAGCGACAAGACGGGATGGTCCGAAGATGAAATCGCCAGCCGGGTCGACGCCCTCGTCATTACGCGTGGCGAGCACGGCGCGACCATCCGCCACAAGCAGGGCACGGAGCAGATTCCTGTCGTACCGGCCGAGCGCATCGCCGATCCGACCGGCTGCGGCGACGCCTTCCGGGGCGGCCTGCTGTACGGCATCGAGCATGGCCTCGACTGGGCGACCACGGGGCGCCTCGCCAGCCTGATGGGCTCGCTCAAGATCGCCCACCAGGGGCCCCAGAGTTACGTACTGACGCGCGCGGAAATCGACGCACGCTTCGAGACTGCATTCGGTTACAGTCTCAAATGAATATTGTGGGAGAGCAAAGATGTTGACGAACAAAACCCTCACGCTCGCGGCCATGCTGACGGCCACGCTGACGCTCGCCGGCTGCTTCACGGCACCCGGTTCCGCCGATGTCTATAGCGTCGGCCAGGCGCAGCGCGAACAGACGGTCCGCATGGGCACGGTCGAAAGCGTCCGCGCGGTACGCATCCAGTCCGACGGCGGCGGCAGCGCGATCGGCACGCTCGGCGGCGGCGCACTCGGCGCGGTCGCAGGCAGCGCGATCGGCGGCGGCAAGGGCTCGATCCTGACGGCGATCGCGGGCGGCCTCGTCGGCGCGGTCGCGGGTAACGCCGTGGGCGAAAACCTCAGCACGGCGAACGGTGTCGAAATCACCGTGCGCCTCGACAACGGCGATCTGCGCTCGATCACGCAGGCGGCCAGCGGCGAAGCGTTCCGTGCAGGCGAGCGCGTACGACTGCTGTCGAGCGGCGGCGTCACGCGCGTCACGCACTAACCGGTATCCTCAGCACGCGGCGCAAGCCGCGGTCGAACGCATGTGCGACGCTGCACATGCGTTTTTTTTCGTCCGTACTCGCCGAGGTGTCGGCTGCGGCGAGTACGGACGAAAAAAATCCCGCCACCTGAGCCAGATGGCGGGACTGATTGAGTAGCGCTACTCAACCCGCGGACACCACGTGAGTGTCCGGGTGGTGCTGGTCAGCCGCGATTACGGACGGCTGCCGGTCGGGAACGGCCATGCCGCTGCCGGGTTGAGCGCGGTCTTCACGCCCGATGCCGGCGCAACCGATGCGGTCGACGCGGTCGTTGCCGGCGCAGCCTTCTTCACGACGGCCTTCTTCGGTGCAGCAGCCTTCTTCGCCGGCGCAGCAGCCGCCTTCGCAGGGGCAGCCTTCTTGGCAGGCGCAGCCTTCTTCGCGGCAGCCTTCTTCGCAGGCGCAGCCTTCTTCGCGGCAGCCTTCTTCGCCGGTGCCGCCTTCTTCGCGGCAGCCTTCTTCGCCGGTGCCGCCTTCTTCGCAGCAACCTTCTTCACGGCGACCTTCTTCGCTGCAACTTTCTTCGCAGCAGCCTTCTTCGCCGGTGCCGCCTTCTTCGCAGCAACCTTCTTCACGGCGACTTTCTTCGCTGCGACCTTCTTGGCTGCAACCTTCTTCGTTGCGACCTTCTTGGCTGCGACCTTCTTCGCTGCGGCCTTCTTCGCCGGTGCTGCCTTCTTCGCAGCAACCTTCTTCACGGCGACTTTCTTCGCTGCGACCTTCTTCACTGCAGCGGCCTTCTTCGCCGGAGCAGCAGCCTTCTTCGCAACGGTCTTCTTGGCAGCAACCTTCTTAGCAGCCGGTTTCTTCTTGGCAGTAGCCATGTTGTTCTCCTTCAGGTTCAGATGAGAGTCAGTTCAAACTACACCCTTCGTCAAAACCCGCTTCCCGCGGACGCTGTTCAGGACGTGCGCTTCGAAGCGGGCTATTCATCGGCGTACGCAGGTACCGCGCGCTTACGCTAATGAATACGGTATGGCGCGCGTGACCACTCGGCCTCGCGCGCCAAATCAAGTCGGTAGCCGGCGCACCGCGCGCCGCTACCCCTAATCGCTTGATCAAGCGGACCGCCACACGGCCGTCCGCTTTATCCGGAGGGAAGTTTGCCCATCCCACTGAAGGGTTCGCAAAGTGCCTGTCGTATCGTTGGGCCGTTAAGGCACCGGGCATGCTTTGCATCAGGCGTTCTTGCTCCTAAACCTTGGGCCGGGGCCGAGAGGCCACCGGCTGCTCACATCATGTGACGGGTTCGCTGCTGCGGGTTATTCCCAGGACAGCGCGCCCCCCGTCTGATACTCGATCACACGCGTCTCGAAGAAGTTGCGTTCCTTCTTCAGGTCGATCATCTCGCTCATCCACGGGAACGGGTTTTCCTCGTTCGGGTACAGCGGATCGAGGCCGATCTGCTGGCAACGGCGGTTGCTGATGAAACGCAGGTAGCTCTTGAACATCGACGCGTTCAAACCCAGCACGCCGCGCGGCATCGTGTCTTCGGCGTAGCGGTATTCGAGTTCGACAGCCTGCTTGAACAGCTCGCGGATCTCGGCGCGGAATTCCGCGGTCCAGAGATGCGGATTCTCGAGCTTGATCTGGTTGATCAGGTCGATGCCGAAGTTGCAGTGCATCGACTCGTCGCGCAGGATGTACTGATATTGCTCTGCAGCACCCGTCATCTTGTTCTGGCGGCCGAGTGCGAGGATCTGCGTGAACCCGACATAGAAGAACAGGCCTTCCATGATGCAGGCGAACACGATCAGCGACTTCAGCAGCTTCTGATCCGCTTCGAGCGTGCCGGTCTTGAAGGCCGGGTCCGTCAGCGTGTGGATGAACGGGATCAGGAATTCGTCCTTCGCGCGGATCGACGTGACCTCGTGGTACGCGTTGAAGATCTCGCCTTCGTCGAGACCGAGCGATTCGACAATGTATTGGTACGCGTGCGTGTGGATCGCTTCCTCGAACGCCTGGCGCAGCAGGAACTGCCGGCACTCGGGCGCCGTGATGTGGCGGTACGTGCCGAGCACGATGTTGTTCGCCGCGAGCGAATCGGCCGTCACGAAGAAGCCGAGGTTGCGCTTCACGATGCGGCGCTCGTCCTCGGTCAGACCGTTCGGGTCCTTCCACAGAGCGATGTCGCGGGACATGTTGATTTCCTGCGGCATCCAGTGGTTCGCGCAACCGGCCAGATACTTTTCCCACGCCCACTTGTACTTGAACGGCACCAGCTGATTCACGTCAGTCTGGCCGTTGATGATGCGCTTGTCGGCGACATTGACCCGCGCTTCCGTACCGCCGGCGGGAACAGCCGATGCTTGCGGCGGCACCGCAAGATCGCCTTCGAAAATGTCACGGACCTGATGGGCGGCAGGCGCAGCGGCCTGCATTCCGACAGCCATCCCGGCGGAGGTGCGCAACGCGTTTTGCTGCGCTCCGCTCGCGGGGGTTACGGCAGTCTTCTCGTCATCCCAGTTGAGCATAAATTCTCACCATCAATTTAGAACGGTTTGTACCATCTTTTCCTGAGCGATAAAAGGGTTCGCTCACGAAAAATCCTTTTTTCGATTCGCGTTGCGACCTCGATACAACACTTTGAGCAACGCATCGTCGTTCATGCAGCGCGCGAAGTGAGTTGCGCATGTATCGCGAGGTGCGCCCGACGCATCGAACGCCGATCGAAACGTGACGCCGTCGGGGATGTTTCGATCGCTTGTCACTGCCTGCAACGCAGGTGGCGCGTTACAGATTCCTTATCATTTTTTTAGTTGAGAGCGGCGCACACTTCAACCTCGATCGGTCGTCGTGTGCGCCGCCTTTGCCTGCTTCTCAGGTCAGGCGCACTGCGTTACTGGCACGCTTCGCACTCGTCGAAGCCCGGATCGCCCGGACGCATCGTGCACACCGGACCGTCCGCCTCGACCGGCGCGAGTGCCGGCGCTGCATTGATCGCGCCCGACGACACATCGCCACCCGCCGCACCGAAGCCGCCTGCCGCGCCTTGCGCGCCGCCGCTGCCCGAACCGCCGTTGCCCGCGCCGCCCGTCGGCACGGCGTTCAGCGCGCCGTGTGCGACCGTCGACTTCTCGACGTGCGTCGCCGCCATCGTGCGGAGGTAGTAGGTCGTCTTCAGGCCGCGCAGCCATGCGAGCTTGTAGACCTCGTCGAGCTTCTTGCCCGACGCGCCACCCATGTAGATGTTCAGCGACTGCGCCTGGTCGATCCACTTCTGGCGACGCGATGCCGCTTCGACCAGCCACGTCGGGTCGACTTCGAACGCGGTCGCGTAGATCGCGCGCAGGTCGGCCGGGATGCGGTCGATGCGCGACAGCATGCCGTCGAAGTACTTCAGGTCGGCGACCATCACTTCGTCCCACAGGCCGCGTTCCTTCAGGTCGCGCACCAGGTACTCGTTCACCACCGTGAATTCGCCCGACAGGTTCGACTTCACGTACAGGTTCTGGAAGGTCGGCTCGATACAGGCCGACACGCCGATGATGTTCGAGATCGTCGCCGTCGGCGCGATCGCGACGCAGTTCGAGTTGCGCATGCCGTGCGCGGCGATCCGCGAACGCAGCGTCGTCCAGTCGAGCGACTCCGACGTGTCGACCTCGACGTAGCCGCCGCGCGCTTCCGTCAGCAGCTTCAGCGTGTCCTGCGGAAGGATGCCGCGATCCCACAGCGAGCCGCGGTAGCTCGAGTAGCGGCCGCGCTCTTCGGCCAGCTCGGTCGACGCGTAGTACGCGTAGTAGCAGACCGCTTCCATCGACCGGTCCGCGAACTCGACCGCCGCTTCCGACGCGTACGGCGTGCGCAGCAGGTGCAGGCAGTCCTGGAAGCCCATGATGCCCATGCCGACCGGGCGGTGCTTCAGGTTCGAGTTACGCGCCTTCGGCACCGCGTAGTAGTTGATGTCGATCACGTTGTCGAGCATGCGCATCGCGACGCTGATCGTGCGCTTCAGCTTGTCGTGGTCGAGCGCGTAGCTGCCGTCGGCCTGCTTCACCAGGTGGGCGACGAGGTTCACCGAGCCGAGGTTGCACACCGCGATTTCGGTGTCGCTCGTGTTCAGCGTGATTTCCGTGCACAGGTTCGACGAGTGGACGACGCCGACGTGCTGCTGCGGCGAGCGGACGTTGCACGGATCCTTGAACGTGATCCACGGGTGACCCGTCTCGAACAGCATGCCGAGCATCTTGCGCCAGAGCTGCTGCGCCGGGATCTTCTTGAACAGCTTGATCTCGCCGCGCGCGACCTTCTCTTCGTAAGCCGTGTAAGCCTTCTCGAAGTCGGCACCGAACTTGTCGTGCAGGTCCGGGCAGGTCGACGGCGAGAACAGCGTCCAGTCGGCGCCTTCCATCACGCGCTTCATGAACAGGTCGGGAATCCAGTTCGCCGTGTTCATGTCGTGCGTACGGCGACGGTCGTCACCGGTGTTCTTGCGCAGCTCGAGGAACTCCTCGATGTCGAGGTGCCACGATTCGAGGTACGCGCAGACCGCGCCCTTGCGCTTGCCGCCCTGGTTCACCGCGACGGCCGTGTCGTTCACGACCTTCAGGAACGGGACCACGCCTTGCGACTTGCCGTTCGTGCCCTTGATATGCGAGCCGAGTGCGCGCACACGCGTCCAGTCGTTGCCGAGGCCGCCGGCGAACTTCGACAGCAGCGCGTTTTCCTTCAGCGCTTCATAGATGCCGTCGAGATCGTCCGCGACCGTCGTCAGGTAGCACGACGACAGTTGCGAGCGGTGCGTGCCCGAGTTGAACAGCGTCGGCGTCGAGCTCATGAAGTCGAAGCTCGACAGCACGTTGTAGAACTCGATCGCACGCGTTTCGCGGTCGATCTCGTTCAGCGACAGGCCCATCGCGACGCGCATGAAGAATGCCTGCGGCATTTCGATGCGGGTGCCTTCGACGTGCAGGAAGTAGCGGTCGTACAGCGTCTGCAGGCCCAGGTAGCCGAACTGCAGGTCGCGGTTCGCGTCGAGGGCTTCGCCGAGGCGCTTCAGGTCGAACTGCAGCAGCTTGTCGTCGAGCAGGCCGGCGTCGACGCCGCGCTTCAGGAACTGCGGGAAGTATTCCGCGTAGCGGGTCGACATCTCGGCCTGCACGACTTCCTCGCCGAGGATCTCGCGACGGATCGTGTGCAGCAGGATGCGGGCCGTGACCTGGCTGTAGGCCGGGTCCTTCTCGATCATCGTGCGCGCCGCGAGGATCGCCGAGTCGTAGACCTGGCTCATCGGCACGCCGTCGTACAGGTTCTTCACCGTCTCCGCGACGATCGGGTCAGGGTTAACCGCAGCACCGAGGCCGTCGCATGCCGACACGATCAGCGCGCGCAGCGCGTTCAGGTCGAGCGGGCGCGTGACGCCGTTGTCGACGACGTTGATGCCGGTGCTCGACTCGCCGCCCGCTGCCGCTGCGTCCTCGCCCGCATGCTGGCGCTCGAGGTGACGCTTCTCGCGATACAGCACGTACGCACGCGCGACGTTGTGCTCGCCGCCGCGCATCAGCGCGAGTTCGACCTGGTCCTGGATGTCTTCGATATGGAACGTACCGCCGTTCGGGCGGCTGCGCACGAGTGCGCGCACGACGTTGTGCGTCAGCTGTTCGACCTGCTCGCGCACGCGCGCCGAAGCCGCGCCCTGCCCGCCGTTGACGGCCAGGAAAGCCTTGGTCACCGCGATCGCGATCTTCGAGGGTTCGAACGACACCACGCTGCCGTTGCGGCGGATCACCTTGTAGTCGGCGAACGTGGCCTGCGGCGCGAGCGCCTTCGCGCCCTGTTCGGTCCCGCCGAGCGGACGGCTCGAGGCGCTCTCGTACTGGGACGTCGCGTTGTCGGTGGTTTGCATGTGCAAAGCTCCTGGTGTTGGATGGTGCGGAGAGAAAGAACCGCGGATTAAAACGAACGCTGCGCAACGCGGTGCGCGAGCGGTAAGAGGCGAGCGATGCGCCGGGGAAGCCGGTTCGGTCGATGCGCGACAACCTGGCCGGTCGTGTGCTTCGTCATGTCTACCCTGCCCCGTCGATGTTCGCTGCGCTGATCGCGACGCCCGGACCGCCCGGCCTGACGCGCCGCCCTGAGAACCCTGTCCGCCGGCGTTGCCCGCCGGCCGGTGCCGCTCGGGTTTTCCCCTGCGACACACACTATATCTAGTACAGAACTGCTCAACTGGCACCAAGTATAGTGGACATTCGGACGAGGTCAAAACGGATAATTTGCGGTGAAGGTCTTGACATCGCTCACGCGCAGACACGACAAGGCATTGGTCGGAGAAAAAACTTTCTCCGCTCAAAAAACCCCGCGATCAGTGCTGACGGAAAGGAAAGTATTCGGCGGAAAAACCGGCATCGCTCGCGAAGCGTTGCCAATCGAAGTGCGGGCCCGGGTCGGTCTTGCGGCCCGGCGCGACGTCCGAGTGCCCGGCGAATGCGTCGACCGGGTAGCGCGCGGCGAGCGCGCGGGACAGCGCGGCGAGCACCGCGTATTGCGCGTCGTCGAACGGCACGTCGTCCGCGCCTTCGAGCTCGATGCCGATCGAGAAGTCGTTGCAGCGCGTCCGGCCGAAGAACTCGGACGAGCCCGCGTGCCACGCGCGCTCGTCGCACGACACGAACTGCACGAGCTCGCCGCCGCGGCGGATCAGGAAATGGGCGGACACGCGCACGCCGCGCAGGTGGCGCTGGTAATACGGGTGCGCATCGCAGTCGAGGCGGTTCAGGAACAGCGACTCGATCGCGTCGCCGCCGAATTCGCCGGGCGGCAGGCTGATGTTGTGGACGACCACGAGCGTCGGCACCGCGCCCGCGGGCCGCCTCTCGAAGTTCGGCGACGGCGCATGGCGCGCTTCGCGCACCCAGCCGTTCGCGTCGACCGACAACGTCGGCGCGTCGCTCATCGCACGTCGCGACCGTTCGCGCGCGCGGCGTGGCGCTGCGCGTGCTCGGCGCTGCAGAAGTAGTCGCCGCCCGCGGCGACCGCTTCGCCCTTCGGCGCATGCACGCCGCATTCGGCGCAGCGCACCATCGGCTCGGGCAGCGACCGCGCGTCGCCGTTCGGCCGCGCGGCTCCGGGGCCGCCGGCGCCGGACGCGCCGTCATAACCGGCGCCGCGGCCGGTGCGCGCCTGCGCATGCTCCTGCGCGTGGCGCAGCTTGCGCGCGAGCCACGAACCCGCGAAGAAGAGAAGGATCAGGAGAAGAATCTGTCGCATCGGAAACCTGCGGTCAAACCACGGAACGGTGCAGCAGCACCTCGAAAACGAACCGGCTGCCGACATACGCGAGCAGCAGCGCGGCGAACGACACGAGCACCCAGCGCGCGGCGCCGCGGCCGCGCCAGCCCGATGTCTTGCGGGCAACCAGCAGGCCGCCGAACATCAGCCACGACAGGATCGCGAACACGGTCTTGTGGTCGAGCCGCAGCGCGCGCGCGTCGATCTGCTCGCTGAACAGGATGCCCGACGCGAGCGTCAGCGTGAGCAGCACGAAGCCGGCGCCGATCAGGCGGAACAGCAGCTTCTCGAGCGTGAGCAGCGGCGGCAGCGTTTCGAGCCAGCTCGCGATCCAGCCCGTCGAGCCGTCGCGCCCGCCGCTGCGCAGCGACTGCAGCCGCCGCTCGACCATCAGCATCAGGATCGCGTGCAGCGCGGCGATCGCGAACAACCCGTACGCGATGTTCGCAATCAGGAAGTGCAGCTTGAACAGCGGCGCCGCGGCATAAGGAAGCACCCGCACGCCGCCGAACACGAGCGGCAGCAGCGACGCGCCGCACGCGAGCGGCAAGACCAGCAGGCGCAGGCTGTCGAGCGGGAAGAAGAAGCTCTCGATCCAGTAGATGCCGGCGCCGAGCCAGAACATCGCGGACAGCGCGAACGCGAAGCCGAACACCATCGCGTCGTTCGGAAAGATCGTCATGTGGAGCAGTACGCCGTGCGCGACGAGCGCGGCGAACAGCAGCGCGCGGCCGGCCCCGCTCATCCCCGACGCGGCGGACGCGGGAACCGGCACGGCCGGCACGCTCGCGACGAGCGGCGTCGCACCCTGGCGGTGCGTGCGCCAGCCTGCGACGGCGAGGCCGCCGTACAGGAATGCGGTGAGGGCATACAGTACAATATCCATGTTCGAAGTTTACACTAGGCCCCCTTCCCGCGACGGCTCCCTTTGTTCGGTTCCGCCGCGCCTTCGGGCCCCACTGTCCATCGCTCCCCATGCTCGACAATCTCACTCAACGGATGGCGCGCGTCGTCAAGACGCTGCGCGGCGAGGCCCGGCTCACCGAGGCGAACACGCAGGAGATGCTCCGCGAGGTGCGTCTCGCACTGCTCGAGGCCGACGTTTCGCTGCCCGTCGTCCGCGAATTCATCGCCAAGGTCAAGGAAAAGGCGCTCGGCGAAGAAGTGATCAGCAGCCTGTCGCCGGGCCAGGCGCTCGTCGGCGTGGTCCAGAAGGAACTGACCGCCGTGATCGGCGGCGACTACGAAGGCAAGGCCGCCGAGCTGAACCTCGCGGTCACGCCGCCCGCCGTGATCCTGATGGCCGGCCTGCAGGGCGCGGGCAAGACCACGACCGCCGGCAAGCTCGCGAAGCTGCTGCGCGAGAAGTACAAGAAGAAGGTGCTGACCGTGTCGTGCGACGTGTATCGCCCGGCCGCGATCATGCAGCTGAAAACGGTGAGCGAACAGGTCGGCGCCGACTTCTTCCCGTCCACGCCCGACCAGAAACCCGTCGACATCGCAATTGCGGCCGTCGACTGGGCGAAGCGCCACTACCATGACGTACTGATCGTCGACACGGCCGGCCGCCTCGGTATCGACGAGGCGATGATGCAGGAAATCGCCGCGCTGCACGGCACGCTGAAGCCGGCCGAAACGCTGTTCGTCGTCGACGCGATGCTCGGCCAGGATGCGGTCAACACCGCGAAGGCGTTCAACGACACGCTGCCGCTCACCGGCGTCGTGCTGACCAAGCTCGACGGCGACTCGCGCGGCGGCGCCGCGCTGTCGGTGCGCCACATCACGGGCAAGCCGATCAAGTTCGTCGGCGTCGCCGAGAAGCTCGACGGCCTGGAAGTGTTCCACCCCGACCGGATGGCGAACCGGATCCTCGGCATGGGCGACATCCTTGCGCTCGTCGAGGAGGCACAGCGCGGCGTCGACGTGCAGGCCGCGCAGAAGCTGGCCGACAAGGTCAAGAAAGGCGGCGACTTCGACCTGAACGATTTCCGCGCGCAGATCTCGCAGATGAAGAACATGGGCGGCCTGTCGTCGCTGATGGACAAGCTGCCCGCGCAGTTCCAGCAGGCGGCCGCCGGGGCCGACATGGGCCAGGCCGAAAAGCAGATCCGCCGGATGGAAGGCATCATCAGCTCGATGACGCCGGCCGAGCGCGCCAAACCCGAAATCATCAAGGCGACGCGCAAGCGCCGCATTGCAGCCGGCGCGGGCGTGCCGGTGCAGGAAGTCAACCGGATGCTGAACCAGTACGATCAGATGCGTACGATGATGAAGAAGCTGAAGGGCGGCAACATGCAGAAGATGATGCGCGGCCTGAAGGGCATGATGCCCGGCATGCGCTGATTCCGCCCGCCGGCCGGGCGCGCGGGTTTTTGCTGTAGCGCGCGCCCGCCGTTCTGCTTCATTCTTATTTGTATACCGACTGCCCGCCAGAACACATGAACCGCGAAGAAGCCCTCCACATTTTCAACCACTCCGAAGAGATCGTGTCGGCCGATGCCGTCAACGCGTCGATCTCCAAGATGGCCGACGCGATCCGCGCCGAGATCGGCGACGCGTTCCCGCTCGTTCTCTCGGTGATGGGCGGCGCCGCGGTGTTTACCGGGATGCTGCTGCCGCATCTCGATTTCCCGCTCGAATTCGACTACATCCACCTGACCCGCTACCGCAACACGACGCAGGGCAGCCCGGAAATGCACTGGCGCGTCGCGCCGCGCGAATCGGTGAAGGACCGGATCGTGCTCGTGCTCGACGACATCCTCGACGAGGGCGAGACGATGGCCGCGATCCGCGACCGGATCCTCGACATGGGCGCGCAGCGCTTCATGTCGGCCGTGCTGTGCGAGAAGACGCTCGCGAAGGCGAAGCCGCTGCACCCCGACTTCTGCGGCTTCTCGGTGCCGGACCGCTACGTGTTCGGCTGCGGGATGGACGCAAAGGGCTACTGGCGCAACCTGCCGACGATCCGCGCACTGACCGCCGACGTCTGATCGCCGCCCTGCCGGCCCCATAAGAAAAGCGGCGCGCCGGTTTCCCGGCGCGCCGCTTTTTTTCGTGCGTACGCGGCCTGCCCTACAACTGGTGCACGAACGCGCGAATGCCGGCCAGCAGCATCTCGACCGAGATCGCGACGAGCACGAGGCCCATCAGCCGCTCGAACGCCGCGACCGTCCGCTCGCCGAGCCATTGCTGGATCCGCTCGGCCAGCACCAGCGTGATCGCGCAGACGAGCATCGTGACCGTCAGCGCGCCGGCCCACTCGAGCATCTTGCCGGGCGCCTGCGACGTCAGCAGCATCACCGTCGCCAGCGCGGACGGCCCGGCGAGTGCCGGAATCGCGAGCGGCACGATGAACGGTTCGCCGCCCGCGCGCGGATCGCTGCCGAGCGCGCCGTCCGGGTGCGGGAAGATCATCCGCAGCGCGATCAGGAACAGCACGATCCCGCCGCCGAGCCGCAGCGACAGGTCGGTGAGGCTCATCATCCGCAGGAAGCGGTCGCCGACCACCATGAAGAACAGCAGGATCACGAACGCGATCCCCACTTCACGCAGGATCAGCTTCACGCGCCGCTCGCGCGGCACGTCCCGCATCGCCGAAATGAACAGCGGGATGTTGCCGAGCGGATCGGTGATCAGCACCAGGAGCACGGTGGCCGACAGGAACGTGTATTCCATCGTGTCCCCCGGGCGCCGAGCTTAGCGTGCGAGCGCGGCGCGGATCTTCTCCGCGACCGTCGCCGCAGCCGCGTCGGCCGGCAACAGCGTCGCTTCGGCGTCGCGGCGGCCCTGGTACTCGATCTTGCCTTCCTTCAGGCCGCGCTCGCCGATCACCAGGCGGTGCGGCACGCCGATCAGTTCCCAGTCGGCGAACATCACGCCCGGGCGCTCGCCGCGGTCGTCGAGGATCACGTCGATGCCGGCCGCGACGAGTTCCGCGTACAGCTTGTCGGCCGTCTCGCGCACCATCTCGCTGCGGTCATAGCCCATCGGACACAGCACGACTTCGAACGGCGCGATCGACTCGGGCCAGATGATGCCCTTGTCGTCGAAGTTCTGTTCGATCGCCGCGCCGAGAATGCGCGTGACGCCGACGCCGTAGCAGCCCATCAGCATCGGCTGCGGCTTGCCCGACTCGTCGAGGAACGTCGCACCCATCGCTTCCGAATACTTGGTGCCGAGCTGGAACACGTGGCCGACCTCGATCCCGCGGCAGATGTCGATCACGCCCTTGCCGTCCGGCGACGCGTCGCCCTTCTTCACGTTGCGCACGTCGGCGACGTCCGGCTCCGGCAGGTCGCGGCCCCAGTTCACGCCGGCGATGTGATAGTCGACCTCGTTCGCGCCGACGACGAAGTCGCTCATGTTCGCGACCGTACGGTCCGCGATCACCTTCACGGGCTTCTTCGTGCCGACCGGGCCGAGGTAGCCCGGCGGCGTGCCGAACCACTCGACGATTTCCTGTTCGGTCGCGAAGCGGTGGTTCTTCAGGCCCGGCAGCTTCGACACCTTGATCTCGTTCAGGTCGTGGTCGCCGCGCAGCATCACCAGCCAGATCGTCGGCTCGGCGCCTTCGTTGTCGGTCGCGAGCACGATCGACTTGATCGTGCGCTCGAGCGGGATCGCCAGCAGTTCGGCAACGGCTTCGCACTTCGCCTTGCCGGGCGTCGCGACCTTTTCCAGCGCTTGCGCCGGCGCCGCGCGTTCGGCGATCAGCGGCAGCGCTTCGGCCGCTTCGATGTTCGCCGCGAAGTCGGAGGTCGGGCAGTAGGCGATCGCGTCCTCGCCGGTGTCGGCGATCACGTGGAACTCGTGCGAGAAATTGCCGCCGATCGAGCCGCTGTCGGCCGCGACCGCGCGGAACTCGAGGCCGAGGCGCGTGAAGATGCGCACGTACGCGTCGTACATCTTGCGATACGACTCGTTCAGGCCGGCCGCGTCCTTGTCGAACGAATACGCGTCCTTCATGATGAATTCGCGGCCGCGCATCACGCCGAAGCGCGGACGGATCTCGTCGCGGAACTTCGTCTGGATCTGGTAGAAGTTCACCGGCATCTGCCGGTAGCTCTTGATCTGGTTGCGCGCGATGTCGGTAATGACTTCCTCGTGCGTCGGCCCGATCACGAAGTCGTTGTCCTTGCGGTCCTTGAAGCGCAGCAGCTCGGGGCCGTACTGTTCCCAGCGGCCCGATTCCTGCCACAGTTCGGCCGGCTGCACGGCCGGCATCAGCAGCTCGATGGCGCCCGCCCGGTTCATTTCCTCGCGCACGATCGCCTCGACCTTGCGAATCGAACGCAAGCCGACCGGCAGGTAGTTATAGATGCCGCCGGCGACGCGACGGATCATGCCGGCGCGGACCATCAGCTTGTGGCTGACGATCTCCGCGTCGGCGGGAGCTTCTTTCAGGGTGCCGATAAAGAAACGGGAAGCTTTCATGCGGACGGTTCCAAAAACGGCGCCCCCAGGCGGGGCGCCCGAAAAAGTTTCAAGGTGAAAAAGCTGCGCGCGACGAACGACGATGGCGCAGATGACGTAGCAGACTAATCAGGGACAATTCAGTCGGTGCACCCCGCGCGGTTTCGCTCCGTCACGGTGCGCAGCGCCCGTTATCTGTTTATAATCAAAGCAATTTTAAAGGATTCGAAGGTGGTTGTATGCTGGATCGTGAAGGCTTTCGCCCGAACGTCGGCATCATCCTCTTGAACGCGCGCAACGAGGTGTTTTGGGGCAAGCGGCTCCGCGAGCATTCCTGGCAGTTTCCTCAAGGTGGGATCAAGTACGGCGAGACCCCCATGCAGGCGATGTACCGGGAACTGCACGAGGAAACGGGCCTGCATCCGGAACACGTCAAGATAATCGGCCGCACTCGCGACTGGTTGCGTTACGAGGTGCCTGACAAGTTCATCAAACGCGAAGTACGCGGTCATTACCGCGGCCAGAAGCAGATCTGGTTCCTGCTGCGGATGGTTGGACGCGATTGCGACATTTGCTTGCGCGCGACCGATCACCCGGAGTTCGATGCGTGGCGCTGGAACGAGTACTGGGTACCGCTCGATGCGGTGATCGAGTTCAAGCGGGATGTCTATCAGTTGGCGCTGACGGAACTGTCGCGCTTCCTGCGCCGCCCGGCGCAGCGAGCCGAGAAGCCGCGCGGGCCGCGAATGTCGCGCTATCCGCGCGTCATTGGCGTACAGGCCCAGCAGACGCTGACGATTGTCGACACATCGGTAGTGTGTTCGGAGATCGAAGTGGAGGCGAGCACGCTCGACGAGATGCCGCCCCACGTGATCGTCGGCAAATGACGAGTCGGACTGCATGACCGGGCGCGACCATGGTGTCGCGCCCTTTTTTTACGAGGAATGCATATTGAAAGCGATTGCTCTCGCGCTCGCATCGATCGCCGCGATGGCTGCCCTGGCCGGCTGCGCGAATTCGAAAGCGCCGTCCAACAAGGATGACAGCGAGTTCGTCTATCTGCTGGACCGCCAGGGGAACTGGAAGGAAAACACGGTCGACACGCTGCCGCCGCTGCCGCAAACGGGCGACCTGCTGCCGTTCAACGTATCGCAGAACACGCCGCTCAAGTTCTTCGTCGACGCGAAGTCGCTCGACGTCGGCTCCGATGGCGTCGTGCGCTACGCGGTCGTCATCACGAGCCCGGCCGGCGCGCGCAACGTGAACTACGAAGGCATCCGCTGCGACACCTACGAATGGCGCCAGTACGCGGGCCTGAACTCGGACCACAACGGCTGGGATCGCACGGTCGAGAACGACTGGCGGCGCATCGAGAACGGCGAACTGAACGCTTACCACTCCGCGCTGTATCAGGACTACTTCTGCTCGAACAAGATGCCGCAAGGCTCGACCCGGCAGATCCTGGAAAACATCCGGTTCCACCGCACCGCGATGACGCAGTTGCGTTGACGGCGCACGGTGCGGGCCCTCCGCATCGCATGTCACTCGAAAAAGCCCGCGTCGCGCGGGCTTTTTCACTGGACTGCCTGGACACCCGAAACCTGGCCGGCGATCACACCAGCACGAGGTTGTCGCGATGGATCAGTTCCGGCTCCAGCATGTAGCCGAGCACCGCCTCGATCTCGCCGCTCGGCTTGCGGTGAATCAGCTTCGTTTCCGCGCTGCTGTAGTTCGTGAGCCCGCGCGCCACTTCGCGCCCGTCGGGGCCGACACACGCGATCACCTCGCCGCGCGCGAACGCGCCCTGCACGTCGATCACGCCGATCGGCAGCAGGCTCTTGCCGCCGGCCGTCAGCTTTTCGACCGCGCCGGCGTCGATCACGACATGGCCGCGCACCTGCAGATGGTCGGCCATCCATTGCTTGCGCGCCGCCATCCGCGCGGTACGCGCGATCAGCTGGGTGCCGATCGCCTCGCCGGCCGCCAGGCGCACGAGCACGTCGGCCTCCCGGCCGCTCGCGATCACGGTGTTCGCGCCGCTGTGTGCCGCACGCTTCGCCGCGAGGATCTTCGTCAGCATCCCGCCGCGACCGAGGCTCGAACCGGCGCCGCCGGCCATCGCCTCGAGCTCCGGCGCGCCCGCATTGGCCTCGGCGACGAGCGTCGCGTTCGGGTCCTTGCGCGGATCGGCCGTGAACAGCCCGGTCTGGTCGGTCAGGATGATCAGCGCATCGCCTTCGATCAGGTTCGCGACGAGCGCGCCGAGCGTGTCGTTGTCGCCGAACTTGATTTCGTCGGTGACGACCGTGTCGTTCTCGTTGATGATCGGCACGACGCCGAGCCGCAGCAGCGTGAGCAGCGTCGAGCGCGCATTCAGGTAGCGCTCGCGATCGGCCAGGTCGGCGTGCGTGAGCAGGATCTGCGCGGTGCGGATGTCGTGCTCGGTGAAGCGGCTCTCATAGACCTGCGCGAGCCCCATCTGGCCGACCGCCGCGGCGGCCTGCAACTCGTCGATTTCGCGCGGCCGCTTGCTCCAGCCGAGGCGCTGCATCCCTTCCGCGATCGCGCCCGAACTGACGAGCACGACTTCCTTGCCCTGCGCGCGCAATGCGGCGATCTGGGCTGCCCAGCGGCCGATTGCAGCATGATCGAGCCCCTTGCCGTCGTTGGTCACGAGGCTGGAACCCACCTTCACCACCAATCGCTTCGAATCCGCGATGATCGAACGCATCCTGCACTGTCTCCTGTATCTGATGCCTGCCCGGCAGGGCGCGATTGAACGCCGACGCCGGGCGGCACGCCCGGCGCGTTCCGGAACCGCTCAGGCGTCGTCGCCCGGCGCCGCACCGCCGTTCGCCGGCGGCGCATCGCGGAAACGCACGTCCGCCGCGAGATCTTCCGCTTCCGCCGCACGGTGTGCGTCCGAATGCTCGGACAGGTAATCGTAGATCGCGTAGCACAGCGCTTCGCACCCCTGGCCCGTCAACGCCGAAATCTCGAACACGGGGCCGTCCCAGCCGAAACGGTCGAGGAAATCGGCGACGCGCGCCTCGCGCTCGTCTTCCGGCACCATGTCGAGCTTGTTGAGCACGAGCCAGCGCGGCTTTTCGTACAGCGCTTCGTCGTACTTGCGCAGCTCGCCGACGATCGCGGTGGCTTCCGCGACCGGATCGACGCTTTCGTCGAACGGCGCCAGATCGACCAGATGCAGCAGCACGCCGGTGCGCTGCAGGTGGCGCAGGAACTGATGCCCGAGGCCCGCGCCTTCGGCCGCGCCCTCGATCAGCCCCGGGATGTCGGCGATCACGAAGCTCTTGCTCGGGCCGACCCGCACCACGCCGAGGTTCGGCGCAAGCGTCGTGAACGGGTAGTCGGCGATCTTCGGCCGCGCGTTCGACACCGACGAGATGAACGTCGATTTGCCCGCGTTCGGCATGCCGAGCAAACCGACGTCGGCGAGCACCTTCAGCTCGAGCTTCAGCATGCGCCGCTCGCCCGGCTTGCCGTCCGTCTTCTGGCGCGGCGCACGGTTCGTGCTCGATTTGAAATGCAGGTTGCCGAGCCCGCCGGCACCACCCTGGGCAAGCATCACCTGCTGGTCGTGCTCGGTCAGGTCGGCGATCAGCTCGCCGGTATCCATGTCGCTGATGATCGTGCCGACCGGCATGCGCAGCGTAACGTCGTCGCCGCCCTTGCCGTAGCAATCCGAGCCGCGACCGTTTTCGCCGTTGCGCGCGAGATGCTTCTTCGCGTATCGGTAGTCGATCAGCGTATTGATGTTGCGGTCGGCGATCGCGTAGACGCTGCCGCCCCGGCCGCCGTCGCCGCCGTCCGGCCCGCCGAACGGGACGAACTTCTCGCGGCGCATCGACGCGCTGCCATCACCCCCGTCTCCGGCGATGACTTCGATTCGTGCTTCGTCAATGAACTTCATTCGTCACTCCGCCCAGTATTTCCGCTATTGTGCCGCGCGCCGGCACGCTTGAACAATCTGCCGTTCGGCCGATCGTACGCCGGTTGCGCGAGGGTCGCCGGCCCGCGCATGCGCCCGGCGACCAAATAAAAAAAGGCCCCGCGAAGACTGCGGGGCCTTTCGGCTACGAAGCCCGTGGGTGCCTGACTTAGGCAGCCGCCGGGACGACGATGACCAGATGCTTCTTGTCCGCGCCCTTCGTCGCGAACTTGACGTGACCGTCGACCAGCGCGAACAGGGTGTGATCCTTGCCCATGCCGACGTTCTCGCCTGCGTGCATGCGCGTACCGCGCTGACGCACGATGATGCCGCCGGCATTGATTGCCTGGCCGCCGTACACTTTCACGCCGAGACGCTTCGACTCGGAGTCGCGGCCGTTCCGGGAAGAGCCGCCTGCCTTTTTGTGTGCCATCTGATTGCTCCTTTACCGAGGCGCTTACGCGTTGATCGCGTCGATGCGCAGCTCAGTGTAGTTCTGGCGGTGGCCGCCGTGCTTTTGGTAGTGCTTCCGGCGACGCATCTTGAAGATGGTGACCTTGGCATGACGACCGTGCGACACAACGGTGGCCTTGACGGAAGCCCCACTGACCAGCGGCGCACCGAACTTAATCGATTCGCCTTCGCCCACTGCGAGAACCTGGTCGAGCGTGATTTCAGCGTCAATGTCAGCCGGTATCTGTTCTACTTTGAGTTTTTCGCCAACGGCAACCTTGTACTGCTTGCCGCCGGTTTTTATGACCGCGTACATTGAGAACCTCACTCTGGATCCAATTTTTCCGCACACCACGCGCGGAAAACACGTGATTATACATGGGGTTAGCACCGAAGTCAAAACCGATCGACGATTGCCGCGCACAAGCCCCGGCCGAACGGCCAAAATCACGGCTGCGGCACGTCTGACAGACCGGGATTTCGCGGATTCGACTTATAATCCGCCGCATCACCCAATTCCATCATCATGTCGTCGTCCACCGCCTCCCCCACCCTCAGCGCCGCCCACCTGCTCGCTCCGATCACCAGCGACATGGAGCAGGTAAATCGCGTTATCCGGCAAAGCCTCGCGTCCGACGTGCTGCTGATCAACCAGATCGCCGAGTACATCATCGGTGCGGGCGGCAAGCGGCTGCGTCCGGCGTTGCTGCTGCTCGTCGCCGGCGCGCTCGGCGAAACGTCGCACCAGCGGCACGTGCTGGCCGCCGTCGTCGAGTTCATCCACACGGCCACGCTGCTGCATGACGACGTCGTCGACGAATCAGAGCTGCGCCGCGGCCGCCAGACCGCCAATGCGCTGTTCGGCAACGCGGCGAGCGTGCTGGTAGGCGATTACCTCTACTCGCGCTCGTTCGAGATGATGGTCGGCGTCGGCAAGATGCGCGTGATGGAGATCCTGTCCGAAGCGACGACGATCATTTCCGAAGGCGAGGTGCTGCAGCTCCTCAACATGCACGATGCGGACGTCGACGAAACGCGCTACATGCAGGTGATCCGCTACAAGACGGCCAAGCTGTTCGAGGCGTCGGCCCGCCTGGGCGCCGTGCTCGCGGGCGCCGATGCGCCGACCGAGGCCGCCGCCGCCGAATACGGGCGCCGCATCGGTACCGCGTTCCAGATCATGGACGACTGGCTCGACTACGCAGGCACCGTCGAGGCCATGGGCAAGAACGCCGGCGACGACCTGCGCGAAGGCAAGCCGACGCTGCCGCTCATCTATCTGATCGAACGCGGCACGCCCGAGCAGTCGGCACTGGCGCGCGAAGCGATCGAACAGGGCGGCACCGATCGTTTCGACACGATCTTCGACGCGATCACGCGCTCCGGCGCACTCGATCACACGCTCGAATGCGCGCGTCAGGAAGCGCAGGCCGCAGCCGCCGCGATCGCCGCGTTCCCCGATTCGATCTACAAGGAGAGCCTGCTCGCGCTGTGCTCGTATTCGACGTCGCGACAGTCGTAAGCCGATCGCGTGCGTCGCCGCCACGGCTGCGACGACGCACCGTCGACACGGGAAATTCACCTGTCTCGAAAATTTTCTTCTCCAAGGCCTTCCCTTTTTAAAGAAACGTCGTTATAGTTATGTTCTTGCTCGACGACGCAGCGGTCTTGAAGAAGACGGCGAAATCGGAAGAGTCCAAATCGGGGTGTAGCTTAGCCTGGTAGAGCGCTACGTTCGGGACGTAGAGGCCGGAGGTTCGAATCCTCTCACCCCGACCAGATTTGTAAAAAACCGTGCACCGTGTGCACGGTTTTTTTTTGCCCGGCCGCCTCAGGCCCCATGTGTCGCGCACGACACATCGCGGTCGCCGGCCTCTGCTATATTCCCTCCATCCCTGTCCTTCACTGCCCATCCGACGCGTGGACCAAATTCCCTTATGGGCGCAAATCGGCGCCGTCTTCCTGCTTCTCCTCTGTTCCAGCTTCTTTTCGATTTCCGAGACCGCGATGATGGCGCTCAACCGCCATCGGCTGAAGCATCTCGCCGGCCAGGGCGCGCTCGGCGCGAAAACCACGCAAGGCCTGCTCACGCGCACTGACCTGCTGCTCAGCGTGATCCTGATCGGCAACAACCTGTTCAACACGATCATCCCGGTCCTGACGACGTCGCTCGCGCTGCATACGTTCGGCCGCAACAACCTCGCGCTGTCGATCGCGACCGGCATCGTCGCGTTCCTGATCATCGTGTTCGCGGAAATCGCACCGAAGATCGTCGGCGCGACCTTCCCCGAACGCATCGCCCTGCCCGCGAGCCTCGTGATCGCGCCGCTGATGCGCGTGTTCAAGCCGGTCGTCTGGTTCGTCAACGCGCTCGCGAACGGCGTGCTGTGGGCGCTGCGCATCAACACGAAGAAGGGTCGCGACCAGCGGATGTCGGCCGACGAGCTGCGCGCCATCGTGCTCGAGTCGAGCAGCTTCATGCCGACCAAGCACCGCAGCATCCTGCTCAACCTGTTCGACCTCGAGAACATCACGGTCGATGACGTGATGGTGCCGCGCCGCCAGATCGAGTCGCTCAACTTCTACGCGCCGCTCGACGACGTCCTGCACCAGCTCGAAACCTGCTATCACAACCGGCTCGTCGTCTACGAAGGCGACATCGACAAGGTGCTCGGCGTGCTGCACGTGCGCAAGACGCTGACCGCGCTCCACAATCAGGAGTTCGACCGCGAGACGCTGCGCACGCTGCTCGCCGAGCCGTACTACGTGCCGTCGGGCACGCCGGTGGTCCAGCAGCTCCAGTTCTTCCAGGAAACGCGGCAACGCACCGCGCTCGTCGTCAACGAGTACGGCGAGCTCGAAGGGCTCGTCACGCCCGAAGACATCATCGAGGAACTGATCGGCGAATTCACGACGTCGATGCCGCGCAGCGAACGCGCGGGCGGCTGGGACGAGAACGGCGAATGCATCGTGTCGGCCAGCATGCCGCTGCGCGAACTGAACCGCTGGCTGCACCTGAAGCTGCCGACCGACGGTCCGAAGACGCTGAACGGACTGGTGCTCGAAATCCTCGAGGAAATTCCGGAAGACGACGTGTGCCTGAAGATCGGCGACGTGATGCTCGAGGTGATGCGCAGCGACGATCAGGCCGTGCGCACCGTCAAGCTCTTCAAGCCGCGCGGCGCGCGCACCGCACGCGCCGCCACCCGCTAGCCGAACGGCCGACTGCCGGCACCGCCCGCGACGCGCGACCATCTGCAGGTCACGGTCAACAGGCGGCCAGCGTGCCGGCTCACATGCCTTTTCCTCCTTCCGGGGCGCCGCTGCGCATGCAGCCGCCGCCCGCCCGCTCCGCCGCGCCGCCTGCCGCCGTGCCTCACGCACTCGACGCGGCCCAGCTCGACGATGCGCCGGCCGTGCGGCTGCTGACGGACACGCTGCACGCGGCACGCGTGCGCGATGCATCCGACATCCACGTCGAGCCGTTCGAAACCGGCTGGCGCATCCGCCTGCGTATCGACGGCGTGCTGCACGACCACGCGCGGCCGCCCGCGCACCTGCGCGACGCGCTCGTCACGCGAATCAAGGTGCTCGCGCGCATGGACATCGCCGAGCGGCGACTTCCGCAGGACGGCAGGCTGCGCATCGCGATCGACGGCGGCACGCGCGGCGACTATCGCGTCAGCTCGCTGCCGACGCTGTTCGGCGAAAAGCTCGTGCTGCGGCGCCTCGACACGCTGCCGCCCGATCTCACGCTCGCCCGTCTCGGCTTCGACGCGCAGCAGGCCGCCGCGATGGAGGCCGCGATACGCGCGCCGCATGGCCTCGTGCTCGTCACCGGCCCGACCGGCAGCGGCAAGACGCTATCGCTCTACTGCGCGCTGCAGATGCTCGATCGCGACGCGCACAACGTCTGCACGGTCGAGGATCCCGCCGAGATCCAGCTCGACGGGATCAACCAGGTCGGTGTCGCCGAAAAGGCCGGGCTCACGTTCGCGACGGCGCTGCGTGCGCTGTTGCGGCAGGATCCGGACATCATCATGGTCGGCGAGATACGCGATGCCGAAACGGCCGACGTCGCGATCAAGGCCGCGCAGACCGGCCATCTCGTGCTGTCGACGCTGCACACGAACGACGCGCCGGCCGCCATCGCCCGCATGCTCGATATCGGCGTCGCGCCGTACAACCTCGCGGCCGCGCTGCAGCTCGTCACCGCGCAGCGCCTCGTCCGGCGCCTGTGCGTCGCATGCCGTGTCCCGTCGGACGCACCGGCGCGCGGGCTGCGGGAAGCCGGCTGCGACCCGGCGGCGCTGGCGGCCGGATGGCGGCCCTTCGTCGCGCGCGGCTGCGCCGCCTGTCACGGGATCGGCTATCGCGGCCGCATCGGGCTGCATCAGACGATGCCAGTCTCGCCGGAACTCGCGGAGCGCATCGTCGCGCGCGCAAGCGTCGGGGCGCTCGCGCAATGCGCGGCAGCCGAAGGCGTGCGCAACCTGCGCGATGCCGCATTCGCACGCGTGCGGGACGGCACGACGAGCCTCGCGGAAGCCGTCGCCGCCACCCCCGCCGTATGAGCACGCCCACGCCGCCGCGCGAAACCCGCTTCGCGTGGCGCGGCCGCCGTCGCGACGGCACACCGCACCGCGGAACCGTCGTCGCCTTCGACGCCGCAGCCGCGCGCGCCACGCTCGCACGCGACGGCATCGCGGTGTTGTCGCTCGACGTCCGCGGGCCGGCCCGACCGCCGACGGCCGGCGCGCGGGAGATCACGCGTTTCACGCGCCAGCTCGCGAGCCTGTTGCAGGCCGGGCTGCCGATCGCACCGTCGCTCGAGATGCTCGCGCGTACACGGTCGCGCGACGGCGTGCCGCGCATCGCCGCGGGCCTCGCCCGCGAGATCGTCGGCGGGCGGCGCTTCGCCGACGCGCTCGCGCGCTATCCGTCGCAGTTCGGCACGCTGTACCGTCAGTTGATCGAAGTCGGTGAAGCGTCCGGCTCGCTCGACATCGTGCTGACGCGCGTCGCCGAACACCGCGAGCGCGCCGATACGCAATGGCGCAAACTGCGGGCCGCCCTCGCGTATCCGGCCGCCGTCATCCTGTTCGCGCTCGCGATCTCGGCCGCGCTGATGGTGTGGGTCGTGCCGACGTTCCGGCAGATTTTCGACGGTTTCGGCGCAGCCCTGCCCGCGCCGACCCGCGTGCTGCTCGCGCTGTCTTCCGCATTGTCGGCGTGGGGCGGCGCGCTCGTGGCCGGCGCCGCGGCAGCGGCACTCGCCGCGCAGCACGCGCTTCGGCGGTCCGCACCGTTGCGCCATGCGGTCGCGCGCTGCCTGCTGCGGGCGCCGCTCGCGGGCAGCGCGCTCGAGCGATACGCGGCCGCACGCTGGTGCCGTTCGCTTGCAACGCTGCTCGGCGCCGGCGTGCCGCTCGCCGACGCCTTCGCCACCCTCGAGCGCACGGCCGGCCATCCGGTGTTCGCGCACGCCACCGCGCACGTCGCGGCACGCGTGTTGCGCGGCGCGCGCCTCGCCGATGCGATGCGCTCGGCCGGCTGCTTTCCGGACGACGTCGTCCAGCCGATCGCCGTCGCCGAGGAAACCGGTGCGCTCGACACGATGCTCGCCGACATCGCGGCGCTCTGCGAACGCCAGCTCGACGCGCGTCTCGATGCGCTCGCGGCGCTCGGCGAACCGCTGATCGTGATCGTCCTGGGCGCACTTGTCGGCGGCCTCGTGATCGCGATGTACCTGCCCATCCTTCAGCTCGGCAACGTGGTGTAGCATCGCAACCGATTCTGTCGCCTTTTAAGTCCGAACCTTGAGCCTCATGACGCCCGCGCCCCTGTCCGCCGTTTCCGAATCGCCCGAGAGCACGCTGCTCGTGCTGGCGATGCTGCCGCCCGCGCTGCAGTACGCGTTCGCGGTCGTCATCGGCCTGTGCGTCGGCAGCTTCCTGAACGTGGTCGTGCACCGGCTGCCCGTGATGATGCAGCGCGCGTGGCAGGCCGAGATCGACGAAGCGACCGGCAACGCCGGCGCCGCGCCCGACGACGGTTATCCGCCGCGCTACGACCTGTGGCACCCGCGCAGCGCCTGCCCGCATTGCGGCCACGTGCTGCGCGCATGGGAGAACATCCCGCTCGTCAGCTATCTGATGCTGCGAGGGCGCTGCCGCCGCTGCGGCCACGCGATCGGCATCGGTTATCCCCTCGTCGAGCTCGCGTGCGCGCTGCTCGCTGCCGGCTCGCTCGCCGCGTTCGGTCCGACCGTCGCCGCGCTCGCCGCATTCGCACTGTGCGCCGCGCTGCTCGCGATGAGCGCGATCGACATCCGCACCGGCTACCTGCCCGACTCGATGACGCTGCCGCTGCTCTGGGCCGGGCTCGTGCTGAATCTCGGCGGCACGTTCACGTCGCTGCGCTCGGCCGTGATCGGCGCGATGGCCGGCTATCTGTTCCTGTGGTCCATCTACTGGCTGTTCAAATGGCTGCGCGGCATCGAGGGCATCGGCTTCGGCGACCTGAAGCTGCTTGCCGCGCTCGGCGCGTGGATGGGCTGGGCCGCGCTGCCGCAGGTCGTGCTGTTCGCCGCCGTGACGGGCGCGATCGTCGGGCTCGTCGCGACCTGGCGCGGCCGCATGCGCTTCGAGGAGCCGATTCCGTTCGGCCCGTTCCTCGCGGCCGGCGGCGCCGCGACGCTGTTTTTCGGCACGCCGTTCTATTTCGCGCTCGGAGGCTGACATGTACGCAGTAGGACTCACGGGCGGCATCGGCAGCGGCAAGACGACCGTTGCCGACCTGTTCGGCGCCCGCGGCGCGTCGCTCGTCGATACCGATCTGATCGCCCACCGCATCACCGCCCCCGGCGGCCTCGCGATGCCCGCGATCGAACAGGCGTTCGGCCACGACTACGTTGCCGCCGACGGCTCGCTCGATCGCGCGAAGATGCGCACGCTGATCTTCAGCGACGACGATGCGCGCCGGCGCCTCGAAGCGATCACGCATCCGCTGATCCGCGCGGAAACCGATCGCGAAGCACGCGACGCGCAGGGCCCGTACGTGATGTTCGTCGTGCCGCTGCTCGTCGAGTCGGGCAACTGGAAGGCGCGCAGCGATCGCGTGCTCGTCGTCGATTGCCCGGTCGAAACGCAGATTGCGCGCGTGATGCGGCGCAACGGCTTCACACGCGAGCAGGTCGAAGCGATCATCGCGCGACAGGCGCCACGCGAAGCCCGCCTCGCGGCGGCCGACGACGTGATCGTCAACGACGCGGTGACGCCCGATGCACTCGCCGCGCAGGTCGATGCACTGCACCAACGTTATGTCGCGTTCGCGGCCGCCGCGCACTGAGCATCGCGCGCGATCGTGATGGTGTACGAAATTGGCGCGTTGCTAGGGTAGAGAGTGAGCATTAGAATGTCCTGCATTGTTTCCATCCCTACCCAAGAGGCGAGCGCGCTTGATTCTTTACGAGTATCCGTTCAACGAGCGAATTCGCACGCTGTTGCGCCTCGAAGATCTGTTCGAGCGCTTCGCGTTCTTTTTGGCTCAGGAGGACCCGCGTGAACACCACGTCGCGCTGACGACGCTGTTCGAAATCGCCGAGGTAACGGGCCGCGCGGACCTGAAATCGGATCTGATGAAGGAGCTCGAACGTCAACGCCAGACGCTCGCCCCCTTTCGCGGCAATCCGGGCATCGAGCAGAACGCGCTCGAAGCCGTGCTCGGCGAAATCGAGCAGACGCTGGCCAATCTCGCGCAGATGCAGGGCAAGACCGGCCAGCACCTCGTGGACAACGAATGGCTCGCCAGCATCCGCAGCCGTGCGGTGATTCCCGGCGGCACGTGCAAGTTCGACCTGCCGTCGTACTACGCGTGGCAGCAATGGCCCGCCGAGCAACGGCGCCAGGACATCGCGAAATGGATTCTGCCGATGCTGCCGCTGCGCGACGCCGCGTCGATCGTGCTGCGGCTCGCGCGCGAATCGGGTCAGGCGTCGAAGGTCATGGCGATGCAGGGCAGCTACCAACAGATGCTGTCGGGCCGCACCTACCAGCTGATGCAGGTCCGCGTGCCGCCGGAGCTGCGCGTCATTCCCGAAGCGAGCGCCAACAAATACATGCTGTGGGTACGGTTCACCATGCAGGACGGCGATGTGCGGCCGCGCGCGGTGGATATCGACGTGCCGTTCCATCTGACACTGTGCAATCTGTAACGGCCGTGTGCCGGATCGCTTTCGTATGACTACCGTTGTGAAATGCCCGTCGTGCGGCGCCGCAGTGCGCTGGACGCCTGAAAATCAGTTCCGCCCGTTCTGTTCGGCCCGCTGCAAGCAACTCGACCTCGGGGCCTGGGCCGCGGAAAAGTACCGGATCGGCGGGTCTTCCGACGAGGGCCCCTCGTCGGAAGAAGACGGCACGGACGACCGTCGCGATAGCTGAGACAGCCGAGCGGCACCGCCCGTCGGCGATATGGCCCGCCTTTCCGGCAGGCCGCCACGGCGTCAGTTCGACGCCGCTTCCTTCTCGAGCAATTCGAGCACCGGCAGCGCCGCCGGCAGCAGCGGCGCAACGGCGACCGGCAGTTTCTGCCAGACGAACGCCTGCCCTTCCTTGCTGTGCGGCTCGCCCGTCCAGCCCGTCACCTTGCAGAAATAGAGCCGCACGTACGCATGCGGATAATCGTGCTCGAGCGTGTGCCAGCGATGGCTGGCCGTGACCTCGATGCCGAGCTCCTCGTGGAGTTCGCGCGCGAGCGCGTTCTCGACGCTTTCGCCGGCCTCCAGCTTGCCGCCCGGAAACTCCCAGTACCCTTCATACGGCTTGCCCTGCAGGCGTTGCGCGAGCAGGTAGCTGCCGTCCGGCTGAACCATCACGCCGACCGCGACTTCCGTCACCTTGCGGCCGTCCGGTGCGCGCACTGCGCCTTGTGCGAGATCCGCGCTCATGCCTGCTCCTTGCGGCCCGACCAGTCACGCGCGAACTGCCACGCGACGCGCCCCGACCGCGAACCGCGCTCGAGCGCCCACACGAGCGCGTCGCCGCGCGCGGACTCGATCTCCGCGTCCGGGCAGCCGAAGTGGCGCAGCCAGTGCCCGACGATGTCGAGATAATCGTCTTGCTTGAACGGATAGAAGCTGACCCACAGGCCGAAGCGCTCCGACAGCGAGATCTTCTCCTCGACGACTTCGCCGGGGTGAATCTCGCCATCCGGGAGATGCTTGTACGACTCGTTGTCGCTCATGTACTCGGGCAGCAGATGGCGGCGGTTCGACGTCGCGTAGATCAGCACGTTGTCCGACTGCGCGGCGATCGAGCCGTCGAGCGCGACCTTCAGCGCCTTGTAGCCCGATTCGCCCTCCTCGAACGACAGGTCGTCGCAGAACACGATGAACCGCTCCGGACGCTGCGAGATCAGGTCGACGATGTCGCCGAGATCGTGCAGGTCGTCCTTGTCGACTTCGATCAGGCGCAGCCCGTCGTTCGCGTACGCGTTCAGGCATGCCTTGATCAGCGACGACTTGCCGGTACCGCGCGCGCCGGTCAGCAGCACGTTGTTGGCCGGCTTCTTCTGCACGAATTGCCGCGTGTTCTGCTCGATCAACCCTTTCTGGCGATCGATGTTGTGCAGGTCGGCGAGCGTGATCGACGACACGGCCGGCACCGGCTGCAAGTAGCCGCGCCCCTGGCGCTTGCGCCAGCGGAATGCGTGGGCGGCGTTCCAGTCGACGGCCGCCGGCGCGGGCGGCAGGATCCCCTCGAGGCGGCCAAGCAGCGCTTCGGCGCGGGTCAGAAACTGTTCAAGCTTGTCCATGGCGTTCGAACGCCCCCGATCAGGAGCGGTAATCCGCGTTGATGCTCACGTAATCGTGCGACAGGTCACACGTCCAGACGGTGGCCTGCGCGTCGCCGCGGCCGAGCAGCACGCGAATCGTGATTTCGCTCTGCTTCATCACGCGCTGGCCGTCCTCTTCCTGGTAGGCCGGGTTGCGGCCGCCCGCCTTCGCGACGAGCACGTCGTCGAGATAGAGGTCGATCTTGCCGACGTCGAGATCCGCGACGCCTGCATAGCCGATCGCCGCGAGAATTCGGCCGAGGTTGGGGTCGGATGCGTAGAAGGCCGTCTTCACGAGCGGCGAATGGCCGATCGCATAGGCGATCTGGCGGCATTCGGCGACGCTCTTGCCGCCTTCGACCTGCACCGTCATGAATTTCGTCGCGCCTTCGCCGTCGCGCACGATCAGTTGCGACAGCACCTGCGCGACCTGCGTGACCGCGTCGCGCAGCGCCGCATAAGCCGGCGAATCGGTCGACGTGATGGCCGGCAGCGTGCCCTTGCCCGATGCGATCAGGATGAACGAGTCGTTCGTCGACGTGTCGCCGTCGATCGTGATGCAGTTGAACGAGCGGTCGGCGACTTCCTTCACGAGCGTGTCGAGCACCGGCTGCGCGACGTTCGCGTCGAATGCGAGGAAGCCGAGCATCGTCGCCATGTTCGGCTTGATCATGCCCGCGCCCTTGCTGATGCCCGTCAGCGTGACCGTGTGGCCGTCGATCGTCACCTGGCGCGACGTGGCCTTCGGCAGCGTGTCGGTCGTCATGATCGCCTGCGCGGCATCGAACCAGTTCGCGGCCTTGCGGTTCGCGAGCGCGGCCGGCAGCCCGGCCTTCAGGCGGTCGATCGGCAGCGGCTCGAGGATCACGCCGGTCGAGAACGGCAGCACCTGCGCCGGCTCGATACCCGCGAGGCGCGCGAGTTCCGTGCAGGTTTCGCGCGCGTTCGCGAGGCCCGGCTCGCCGGTACCGGCGTTGGCATTGCCCGTATTCACGACGAGCGCGCGAATGCCCGCACCGCCCGCGCGCACCTTCGCCAGATGCTCGCGGCAGACGATGACCGGCGCGGCGCAGAAGCGGTTTTCGGTGAACACGCCCGCGACCGTTGCGCCTTCGTCGACGGAAATGACCAGCACGTCCTTGCGATTCGGCTTGCGGATATTCGCTTCCGCCCAGCCGAGCGTGACGCCGGCGACGGGATGCAGTTGGGCGGGATCGATCGACGGAAAATTGACAGCCATGGGGCACACCTGCCGGATGGAAAATGCCGGCATACGCCGGCATCGATTGGAAGAACCGGCGGCCGCACGCGCGGGCCGCCGCAACTCACATCAGTCACGCGAAGCTGGATCGAAGCGGCACGCGTGACGCGCGCCGCCGCCGATCATGACAGCTTCCCGTGACACTGCTTGTACTTCTTGCCGCTGCCGCACGGGCACGGGTCGTTGCGGCCGACCTTCGGCATCTCGCCGCCGGGGCCGCTGTGCGTCATCGCGCTGCCGACCATGTCGGCCGTCGCCGTGGCGGCCGCGGCAGCCGTGACGTTCGCCACCGGCGCACCGGCGTCCGCGTAGTCGGCGTGCTGATACTCGACGTTCTCGAGATGACCGGCGCGTTCCTCGATCTGCTCGGCGGCTTCCTCGAGCTGCTCCGGCGACTGGATCTGCACGTTCATCACGACACGCGTGACTTCCTGCTTGATCGCCTCGAGCATCGCGGCGAACAGTTCGAACGCCTCGCGCTTGTATTCCTGCTTCGGGTTCTTCTGCGCATAGCCGCGCAGGTGGATGCCCTGGCGCAGGTGGTCGAGCGCCGCGAGGTGTTCGCGCCACAGGCGGTCGACCGTCTGCAGCATCACCGAGCGCTCGAACGCGCTGAACGATTCGCGGCCGACCATCGCGACCTTGCTCTCGTACTGCTCGTCGGCGGCCGTCATCACGGCATCGAGAATTTCCTCGGCCGTGATCGACGACGACTCGTTCACCATTTCCTGAATCGCGAGGTCGAGCTGCCAGTCGTTGCGCAGCGCTTCCTCGAGCTCGGGCACGTCCCACTGCTCTTCGATGCTGCCTTCCGGCACGAACTGGCGGACGACTTCGGTGATCACGCCATGACGCATCGCGGTGATCGTCTCGGTGATGTCGTGCGCTTCGAGCAGCTCGTTGCGCTGCTGGTAGATCACCTTGCGCTGGTCGTTCGACACGTCGTCGTATTCGAGCAGCTGCTTGCGGATGTCGAAGTTGCGCGCTTCGACCTTGCGCTGCGCGGATTCGATCGAGCGCGTGACGATGCCGGCCTCGATCGCCTCGCCTTCCGGCATCTTCAGGCGATCCATGATCGAGCGCACGCGGTCGCCCGCGAAGATGCGCAGCAGCGGATCGTCGAGCGACAGGTAGAAGCGCGACGAGCCCGGATCGCCCTGGCGGCCCGCACGGCCGCGCAGCTGGTTGTCGATCCGGCGGGATTCGTGGCGCTCGGTGCCGATGATGTGCAGGCCGCCCGCCGCCTTCACCTGCTCGTGCAGCGTTTCCCACTCGTCGTGCAGCTGCTGGATGCGGCGCGCCTTTTCGTCGGCCGGGATCGCGTCGTCGGCCTCGATGAACGCGGCCTGCTTCTCGGCATTGCCGCCGAGCACGATGTCGGTACCGCGGCCGGCCATGTTGGTCGCGATCGTCACGCGGTTCGGCCGGCCGGCTTCCGCGACGATCGCGGCTTCACGCTCGTGCTGCTTCGCGTTCAGCACTTCGTGCGGCAACCCGGCCTGCTTCAGCAGATGCGACAGCAACTCGGAGTTCTCGATCGACGTCGTGCCGACCAGCACCGGCTGGCCGCGCTCGTAGCAGTCGCGGATGTCGCGGATCACCGCGTCGTAGCGCTCCTTGGCCGTCTTGTAGATCTGGTCCTGTTTGTCGATCCGCTTCGGCGGACGGTTGGTCGGGATCACGACCGTTTCGAGACCGTAGATCTCGTTGAATTCGTACGCTTCGGTGTCCGCGGTACCGGTCATGCCGGCCAGCTTCGCGTACATACGGAAGTAGTTCTGGAACGTAATCGACGCGAGCGTCTGGTTCTCGCTCTGGATCTTTACGTGCTCCTTGGCCTCGACCGCCTGATGCAGGCCGTCGGACCAGCGGCGGCCGGCCATCAGGCGGCCCGTGAATTCGTCGACGATGACCACTTCGCCGTTCTGCACGACGTAGTGCTGATCCTTGTGGAACAGCGTGTGCGCGCGCAGCGCCGCGTACACGTGGTGCATCAGCGTGATGTTCTGCGGCGCGTACAGGCTCTCGCCCTCGCCGATCAGGCCCCATTCGGCGAGCAGGCGCTCGGCCTTCTCGTGGCCCGACTCCGTCAGGAACACCTGGCGCGCCTTCTCGTCGAGCGTGTAGTCGCCCGGCTTCTCGACGCCCGTGCCGTCGGCCTTCTCTTCGCCAATCTGGCGCTCGAGCAGCGGCGGCAGCGCATTCATCCGCACGTACAGCTCGGTGTGATCCTCGGCCTGGCCCGAAATGATCAGCGGCGTGCGCGCCTCGTCGATCAGGATCGAGTCCACTTCGTCGACAACCGCAAAGTTCAGCGCCCGCTGCACGCGCGCATCGGTCTCGTAGACCATGTTGTCGCGCAGGTAGTCGAAGCCGAACTCGTTGTTCGTGCCGTACGTGATGTCCGCGGCGTACGCCTGCTGCTTCTGGTCGTGCTCCATGCCGGACAGGTTGATGCCGACCGACAGACCGAGGAAGTTGTAGAGGCGCGCCATCCATTCGGCGTCGCGCTGCGCGAGGTAGTCGTTGACGGTCACGACGTGCACGCCGCGGCCGGCGAGCGCATTCAGGTACACGGGCAGCGTCGCGACGAGCGTCTTGCCCTCGCCGGTGCGCATTTCCGCGATCTTGCCGTAGTGGAGCACCATGCCGCCGATCATCTGCACGTCGAAGTGCCGCATCTTCAGCACGCGACGGCTGGCCTCGCGACAGACCGCGAACGCCTCGGGCAGCAGCTTGTCGAGCGACTCGCCGGCCGCGACACGCTGGCGGAATTCGTCCGTCTTGCCGCGCAACTGGTCGTCCGTCAGCTTCTCGATCTGCGTTTCGAGCGCATTGATCGTCGCGACGGTCTTTTGGTATTGCTTGACGAGCCGCTGGTTGCGGCTGCCAAAAATTTTCTGGAGAAAACCGGTTGTCATCGGATCGGATCCTGCGTCGCAGCACCGGCGCCCGGCGCGTGTTGCGCGCCCCGGCGCCCGAGCCTCGGCGGCTTAGCGAATTAGTGGACTCAAACGTCGAATTTTAGCACGCGGGGAAGCGCACGCCTGTCTCTCGGCGGGACGGGCGCCGCACGCCGACGGCCGGGCCGGCGGGGCGAAAGCCGCCCGGGCATGGGCCGGCGCGGGTACAATCGGCGGCAACGTCCGCGCGCGTGCGCGCCCGAAGAATGCCTCGATGAACCGATTTTCCAAGCGTTTCGGCCCGCTCGCCGCCTATCGCCCGCAACCCGTGTCGGAAGTGCTCGGCCGCACCGACGCGTTCGCGGCGCTGCGCGCCGGCGTCGAGCAGATCGCGTCGCTGCAGCGCGATCTCGCCGCGCTCCTGCCCGACTACCTCGCGAATCACATCGAACCGGGCTTCATCAAGGACGGCACCCTGACCCTCTTTGCCGCGCACAATGCGCTGGCTGCCCGGTTGCGGCAGGTCGAGCCGCGGCTGCTCGGCGATCTGCAGAAGCGCGGCTGGCCCGTGACGACGCTGCGCGTGCGCGTGCGGCCGAAGGACGCGCCGGAGCCGCCGCACGTGAAGCAGGCGCGGATGACCTCGGTCGGCGCCGCCGCCCTGCGCGATCTCGCCGATCATCTCGAACCATCGCCGCTGCAGGCCGCGCTTGCCCGCATGGCGGCCCGGCACGGCGCCAAGTCGCGCTGACGGCGCCTTTGGCCGGCAGCGGCCGGCCAACAAAAAAGCGGCCCGAAGGCCGCTTTTTTATCGCTTGCGCAACGCGCCGGTTACGCAAAGGCCGTCTGCGCGTCGAACGCGAAGCCCTTCGGCGCAGCCTGCGGATCGTCGAACGTCACGATCTCGTACGCGTCTTCGTGCGCGAGCAGCTCGCGCAGCAACGCGTTGTTCAGGCCATGACCCGACTTGTACGCGGTGTACGACGCCAGCAGCGGGTGACCGATCACGTACAGGTCGCCGATCGCGTCGAGCATCTTGTGCTTCACGAATTCGTCGTCGTAGCGCAGCCCGTCGTTGTTCAGGATGCGGTACTCGTCGAGCACGATCGCGTTGTCCATGCTGCCACCGCGCGCCAGGCCGATCTCGCGCAGCATCTCGGCTTCGTGCGCGAAGCCGAACGTGCGCGCACGCGCGATCTCGCGCACGTACGACGT
Organism: Burkholderia sp. L-4; assembly: GCF_056856535.1. Lineage (NCBI taxonomy): Bacteria > Pseudomonadati > Pseudomonadota > Betaproteobacteria > Burkholderiales > Burkholderiaceae > Burkholderia > Burkholderia sp. L-4. Next base: position 597,353 of record NZ_JBXEOX010000001.1, on the reverse strand, counting down.
GGTGGCGAAATCGACTTCGAGCTCCTGGCCCGTCTTGTCGACGGCCGGGTGACGAAAATCGATCGAGAACTTCAGCTTGAAGCCGAAATACGGGTCGAGACGCGCGAACTTGTCGCCATCGCGGATTTCGACCGGCTTCTTCACCTTGATGAAGCGTTTCGGCGCGTTCTGCTCCTCGATGCCGGCGGACTGGATCAGGAACACGAACGTTGCCGCGCTGCCGTCCATGATCGGGATTTCCTCGGCCGTCACGTCGACATACAGATTGTCGATGCCGAGCCCCGCGCACGCCGACATCAGATGCTCGACGGTCGACACGCGCACGCCATCCTTCTGGAGCACCGACGCGAGCCGCGTGTCGCCGATCGACATCGCCGAGGCGGGAATGTCGACGGGCGTGGGCAGGTCGACGCGTGAAAAGACGATGCCCGTGCCGGGCGCGGCGGGACGAAGCGTCAACTCGATCTTGCGACCCGAGTGGACACCGATACCGACGGTCTTCACGATGGACTTGATGGTGCGCTGCTTCAACATGGTGTTCTTCGTCTTGATTGAAGATATCAATCAGGAGTTATATTCGATAGGCGGGATTATAGCGTAATTCCCTATTCAACGCTGTTTGCAACTGCGTATCAATCTGTTTCGACAGTTTACCCGTGCCGATACGGGACGGGCCGATGCCCGGAACGGAGGCGTTTCCGGTCATCAGCCCGTGTTACAACTGCCCTGAGGCCGGTGAGCAGCGTTGCCGGCAGGCAACGGCGCACCGCACGATCAGGACGTCAACGTCGCGAGAACACTCGCCGCATCGCTCACTTCGAATTTGCCCGGCGCCTCGACGGCCAGCGTCTTGACCACACCGCCGTCAATCACCATCGCGTAGCGCAGGGAACGAATCCCCATGCCACGCGCGGACAAATCCTGCGTCAGCCCCAGCGCAAGAGTGAAAGCCGCGCTGCCGTCCGCCATCATGCGCACCTTGCCCGCGGTGTGCAGATCACGTCCCCATGCGCCCATCACGAATGCGTCGTTGACGGACACGCACCAGATCTCGTCGATACCCGCCGTGCGCAATTGCTCGGCGTGTTCGACGTAGCCCGGTACATGCTGCGCCGAGCAGGTCGGCGTGAACGCGCCCGGCAATCCGAAGATCACCACCCGCTTCCCCGCAACCTGGTCGCGCACGCTGTAGGCGTTCGGCCCCAGCGTGCACCCTTCGCGCGCGTCGTCGATGAACTCGAACAACTGCGCGTCGGGCAGCGCGTCGCCCACTTGAATCATGGCTGGTCCCTCATAGCGATACGGTTTTTCAGCGTGTTGCGGACAGCACGGTCCATCCCGCCCCGCCTGAGCGAAGAGGGCACGTTTCCCGGCCCGGCGTCGCAGCCGACGCGGCCTGTCCTGGTCCGTAGCATCCGTCACGCCGGCGATACCGCGGCGGTTTCGCCGCGGCTTCGCCTGTGTTTGCGTCAGTCAGCCTGCTTGCGCAGGAAAGCCGGGATGTCGTACGTGTCGACACCCTTCTCCTGCAGCGCCTGCACGTGCGATGCCGCGGTTTCGCGCGAATTGCGCCACACTGCCGGCGTATCCAGCGCGCCGTAGTCCGCCGTGCTGACGTGATGAGCCGGTGCATAGCCGTGCGACACCGCGCTGACCGGCTGGTTGTCCGTACCCGTGCGCAGCAGCGTCATCGGTGCCGACTGCTGCTTCTTCGCCGCACGGCCCAGACCCGTTGCCACGACCGTCACGCGCAGCGCATCGCCCATCGCGTCGTCGTACACCGCACCGAAGATCACCGTCGCATCTTCCGCCGCGTAGCTCTTGATCGTGTTCATCACTTCGCGGGTTTCCGACAGGCGCAGCGAACGGCTCGACGTGATGTTGACCAGCACGCCGCGCGCGCCCGACAGATCGACGCCTTCGAGCAGCGGGCTCGCCACGGCCTGTTCCGCCGCGAGGCGTGCGCGATCGACGCCGGCAACCGTCGCCGTGCCCATCATCGCCTTGCCCTGCTCGCCCATCACCGTCTTCACGTCTTCGAAGTCGACGTTCACGAGGCCATCGACGTTGATGATTTCAGCGATGCCGGCGACCGCGTTGTTCAACACGTCGTCCGCGCACTGGAAGCACTTGTCCATCTCGGCGTCGTCGCCCATCACGTCGAACAGCTTGTCGTTCAGAACGACGATCAGCGAGTCGACGTGATCCTCCAGTTGCTGCGAACCTGCTTCCGCGACGCGCATGCGCTTGCCGCCTTCGAACTCGAACGGCTTGCTGACGACGCCAACCGTCAGGATGCCCATCTCCTTCGCGATCTGCGCGACCACCGGTGCCGCGCCCGTGCCCGTGCCGCCACCCATGCCGGCGGTGATGAACACCATGTGCGCGCCGCGCAGTGCGTCGGCGATGCGCTCACGCGCTTCTTCCGCTGCCGCGCGGCCCATTTCCGGCTTCGCGCCGGCGCCGAGGCCCGTGTTGCCGAGCTGGATCACCGACGATGCGCGCGAACGCGACAGCGCCTGGGCGTCCGTGTTCATCACGATGAAGTCGACGCCCTGCACGCCGCGGTTGATCATGTGCTGGACGGCATTGCCGCCAGCGCCGCCAACGCCGACCACCTTGATGATGGTGCCGTTGGTCTCGGTTTCCAGCATTTCGAATTCCATGTTGCCTCCGTCAAGAGAAAAACTGCTAATCGGCCGTTATTCGGCAGGAGATCGGGCAACCTCCTGTCGCGCGCCAGCCGCCGGCACCAGCGCGAATTTCGATTCGGTTCGTCAAAAGTTGCTCAGGAACCATTCCTTCATCCGCGAGAACACCTGTCCCGCGTTGCCGGACTGCACGGCGACCTTGCGGCCGCGCATGCGCTGAGCACTGCCTTCGACCAGCAGCCCCATCGCCGTCGAGTAGCGCGGATTGCGCACGACGTCGGAGAGGCCGCCTGCATATTCCGGCGCACCGATGCGCACCGGTTTCAGGAAAATGTCTTCGCCGAGCTCGACCATGCCGGGCATCATCGACGCACCGCCGGTAATGACCACGCCGGAGCTCAACAGTTCTTCGTAACCCGATTCGCGCACGACCTGCTGCACGAGCGAGAACAGTTCCTCGACGCGCGGCTCGATCACGGCCGCGAGCGCCTGGCGCGACAGCGTGCGCGGGCCGCGTTCGCCGAGGCCCGGCACTTCGACCATTTCGTCCGGATCGGCGAGCGCCTGCTTCGCGATTCCGTAGCCGACCTTGATGTCTTCCGCATCCGGCGTCGGCGTGCGCAGCGCCATCGCGATGTCGCTCGTGATCTGGTCGCCGGCGATCGGAATCACCGCGGTGTGACGGATCGCGCCTTCGGCGAAGATCGCGATGTCCGTCGTGCCGCCGCCGATGTCGACCAGCACCACGCCGAGATCCTTCTCGTCTTCCGTCAGCACCGCCAGCGACGACGCGAGCGGCTGCAGGATCAGGTCGTTCACTTCCAGCCCGCAGCGGCGCACGCACTTGACGATGTTCTGCGCGGCGCTCACCGCGCCCGTCACGATGTGCACCTTCACTTCCAGCCGGATACCGCTCATCCCGATCGGCTCGCGCACGTCTTCCTGGCCGTCGATGATGAATTCCTGCGTGAGGATGTGCAGCACCTGCTGGTCGGTCGGGATGTTGATCGCCTTCGCGGTCTCGATCACGCGCGCGACGTCCGTCTGCGTGACTTCCTTGTCCTTGATCGCGACCATCCCGCTCGAGTTGAAGCTGCGGATGTGGCTGCCCGCGATCCCCGTGAACACGTTGGTGATCTTGCAGTCGGCCATCAGCTCCGCCTCCTCGAGCGCGCGCTGGATCGACTGCACGGTGGCCTCGATGTTGACCACCACACCTTTCTTCAGACCCTTCGACTCGCTCTGGCCGAGACCGATCACCTCGTAGTGACCCTCGCCCTTCAGCTCGGCGACGATGGCCACCACCTTCGACGTGCCGATGTCGAGGGAAACCAGCAGATCCTTGTAGTCTTTGCTCATAAAGTGCTCTTGCGTGTGATCTCTCGTTACTTCTTGCGCTTGTCGGTATCGGTCAGGAACCGCATGCCTGCCGCGCGAATCGCGAATCCGTTCGGATAGCGCAGGTCCGCGTACTCGATGTCGTTGCCCCAACGCTCCGTGACGGCCGGCCAGGCCGCGACCAGGCGCTGGCTCCGGTCATGCAACGTGTCGCTGTTGCGTTCCTTGCCCAGCTCGACCTGCATGCCGTTCGACAGCTTCACCGTCCACGCGTACCGCGCCGACAGCGTCACTTCTTCCGGCGCCGCCTTCAGCGGCGCAAACCATTTCCCGAAGTCGCGGTACCGCGTGACGACTTCCTTCGCACTGCCTTCCGGGCCGTCGAACGCCGGCAGTTCCTGCTCCAGCTCGCCCTGGTTCGCGGTGAACAGCTCGCCGTCGACGCTCACCAGCTGGTCGCTGCCCCAGGTCCCGAGCGGTTTGTACTCCTCCAGCGTGACAGCCAGCGCATTCGGCCACACCCGGCGCACGCTCGCATGGCGCACCCACGGCATCTGCTCGAACGCGGCGCGCGCCGCATCGAGATCGACCGTGAAGAAATTGCCCTTCAGCCGGCCGACCACGCCCGCGCGCACCGTCGGCGAGTTGATGTGCTCGGTATCGCCGTCGATCCGGATTTCCCGCAGCGCGAACGTCGGGCGCTGGATCAGCCAGTAGCAACCGGCCGCCGCCAACACGAGCAGCAGCAGCGCGTACAGCGCGCTGGCGGCAAGGTTGAGTTGGCGAACGTTGTTCCACATACGTCGTTCCGTTCCTGCGTCAGTCGTTGAGCGTGAGCGACAGCACCTTCACGACCAGCTCCGAATAGCTGATGCCGACCGCGCGCGCCGCCTTCGGCGGCAGCGAGTGGTCGGTCATCCCGGGGGCCGTGTTCACTTCCAGGAAATACGCATTGCCGGCCGCGTCGAGCATGAAATCCGCGCGGCCCCAGTCGGTACAGCCGAGCACGTCGAACGCGCGGCGCGCGATGCGCTTCAGTTCCGCCTCCTGTGCGGCCGGCAGGCCGCACGGGATCAGGTACTGCGTGTCGTCGGCGACGTACTTCGCGTGGTAGTCGTAGAACTCGCCCGCCGGCACGATCTTGATCAGCGGCAGGTCGAGATCGCCGGCGATGCACGCGGTGTATTCGCCGCCGCCCTCGATGCTCTTCTCGACGATCACGATCTTGTCGTGCGTGGCGGCCTCTTCCAGCGCGGCCGGCAGCGCGTCGGCCGTCTTCACCTTCAGCACCGCGACGCTCGAACCTTCGCTCGCCGGCTTCACGAACAGCGGCAGGCCGAGCTTCGCGACGATGTCGGCCGCGCGCGCGGCCAGATCGTCGCCGCGCATCACCGTCTCGAACGGCGGCGTCGGCACGCCCGTCTGCTGCCATACGAGCTTCGTGCGGAACTTGTCGAGGCCGAGCGCCGACCCGAGCACGCCGCTGCCCGTGTAGCGAATGCCGTAGAAATCGAGCGCGCCCTGGATCTGGCCGTTCTCGCCGTAGCCGCCGTGCAGCGCGTTGAACGCGCGCACGAAACCTTCGTCCTTCAGCGCCGACAGCGGCCGCTCGGCCGGGTCGAACGGATGCGCATCGACGCCCGCGTCGCGCAGGCCCTGCAGCACGAGGCGGCCCGAGGTGAGCGACACCTCGCGCTCGGCGGATTCCCCGCCGAACAACACCGCCACCTTGCCGAAACGTTTCGGATCGATTCCGCTCATGCCAGCCTCCGCCGGGCCGCCCCAAGCAGGCTGACCGCCCTCGCGGGGGGCGCCTTGCACGGGACCGGAGTAAGCGCTAAAGCGCCAACTCCGGTCGACAGCGAACGAAGTGAGCGTGGGGGTCGTTTCATGTCATGCCTTCTGTTGAATGTGTTGCACGAGCTTCGCCGGCACGCCGCCGATCGAGCCCGCGCCCATCGTGATCACCACGTCGCCGTTCTGAGCGACCTTCGCCAATGCATCCGGCACGTCGTCGACCGTCGCGACGAACACCGGGTCAACCTTCCCGACCGCGCGCAGCGCGCGCGACAGCGCGTCGCCGTTGGCCGTCGGGATCGCGGCCTCGCCGGCCGCGTAGACTTCCGTCAGCACCAGCGCGTCGACCGTCGACAGCACGTTGACGAAATCGTCGAAGCAGTCGCGCGTGCGCGTGTAGCGGTGCGGCTGGAACGCCAGCACGAGGCGGCGGCCCGGGAACGCGCCGCGCGCGGCCGCGATCGTCGCGGCCATCTCGACCGGGTGATGACCGTAGTCGTCGATCAGCGTGTACTGGCCGCCGTCGGCGGTCGGCACCTCGCCGTAGCGCTGGAAGCGCCGGCCGACACCGTTGAATTCCGTCAGCGCCTGCTGGATCGCGTCGTCCGCCACGCCGAGATCGGTCGCGATCGCGATCGCCGCGAGCGCGTTCTGCACGTTGTGCAGGCCCGGCAGGTTCAGCACGATCGCGAGCGGCGCGCGCCCTTCGCGGATCACCGTGAAGTGCATCCTGCCGTCGCGCGCGTCGATGTCTTCCGCGCGCACCTGTGCGTCCGGCGACAGGCCGTAGCGCACGACCGGCTTCGAGATGAACGGGATGATCTGCCGCACGTTCGGATCGTCGACGCACACGACCGCGCTGCCGTAGAACGGCAGGCGTTGCGTGAATTCGATGAACGCCTGCTTGAGCCGCGCGAAATCGTGGCCGTAGGTGTCCATGTGGTCGGCGTCGATGTTCGTGATGACTTCGATCACCGGATACAGGTTCAGGAACGACGCGTCCGACTCGTCGGCCTCGGCGACGATGAAGTCGCCCGTGCCGAGCCGCGCGTTCGCGCCGGCGCTGATCAGCCGCCCGCCGATCACGAAGGTCGGGTCGAGCCCGCCCGCCGCGAGCACGCTCGCGACGAGGCTCGTCGTCGTGGTCTTGCCGTGCGTGCCGGCGATCGCGATGCCCTGCTTCAGGCGCATCAGCTCCGCGAGCATCACCGCACGCTGCACGATCGGCACGCCCTGGCTGCGGGCGGCCAGCACTTCCGGGTTGTCCGAGCGCACGGCCGTCGACACGACGACCGCGTTCGCGCCCGCGATGTTCGCCGCGTCGTGGCCGATCGCGATCCGTGCGCCGAGCGCCTGGAGGCGATCGGTCACCGCGTTGCGCGAGAGATCCGAGCCGCTGACCTCGTAGCCGAGGTTGACGAGCACTTCGGCGATGCCGCTCATGCCCGCGCCGCCGATCCCGACGAAATGAATGTGTTTGACGATGTGTTTCATAGTGTTTCCAGGTGCGCGCCGGCCGCCTTCGCGCACACGCGCGCGACTTCGTCGGTAGCCTCGGGCTTCGCCAGCGAGCGCGAACGTTCCGCCATGTCCGCGAGCGATGCCCGCGACTGGCCGCGCAGCCAGTCGGCGAGCAGTTCCGCCGACAGGTCGCGTTGTTGCACCAGCACGGCCGCACCCGCATCGGCGAGGAACGCGGCATTGGTCGTCTGGTGATCGTCGACCGCGTACGGGAACGGCACGAACAGCGCCGCCACGCCCACCGCCGCGATCTCCGACACCGTCATCGCGCCCGACCGGCAGATCACCAGATCCGCCGCCGCGTACGCGGCCGCCATGTCGTCGATGAACGGCACGAGCCGCACGTCCTCGCCGGCCGCGAAACCGGCCGCTTCGTAATTCGCCTTCAATGCGTCGATGTGCTTCACGCCGGCCTGGTGCACGACGCGCGGGCGTTCGCCCGGCGTCAGCAGCGCCAGCGCGCGCGGCACGACTTCGTTCAGCGCGGCCGCCCCGAGGCTGCCGCCGACGACCAGCACGTTCAGCGGACCGCTGCGCGACGCATAGCGTGCTTTGGGCGGTTCCGTGTGCGCAAGTTCCGCGCGAATCGGGTTGCCGGTCCATTCCGCGTGCGGCAGTGCGCCGGGGAACGCGACGAGCACGCGCTTCGCGAGTTTCGCGAGCACCTTGTTCGTCAGGCCCGCGATCGAATTCTGTTCATGCAGCACGAGCGGACGCCCCGACAGCGCGGTCATCACACCCGCCGGGAACGTGATGTAGCCGCCCATCCCGAGCACGACGTCCGGCCGCACGCGGCGCAGCGCGCCGAGGCTCTGCCAGCACGCGCGCAACAGGTTGACCGGCAGCGTCAGCTTGGTCTTCAGGCCCTTGCCGCGCAGCCCGCCGAACCGCACGTATTCCATCGGAATGCCGTGCTTCGGCACGAGCGTCGCTTCCATCCCGGCCGGATTGCCGAGCCACACGACGCGCCAGCCCGCCGCTTCCATCCGGTGCGCGACCGCGAGCCCCGGGAACACGTGGCCCCCGGTGCCGCCTGCCATCACCATCAGCGTGCGTTGCGACGCGGTCATACCTTCCCTCCGCGCATCAGCACCCGGTTTTCGTAGTCGACCCGCAGCAGCACCGCCAGCGCGACGCAGTTCAGCAGGATGCCCGAGCCGCCGTAGCTCACCAGCGGCAGCGTCAGGCCCTTGGTCGGCAGCAGCCCGAGGTTCACGCCCATGTTGATGAACGTCTGCGCGCCGAACCAGATGCCGATACCTTTTGCCATCAGGCCCGCGAACGTGCGGTCGAGCGCGAGCGCCTGGCGGCCGATCTCGAACGCGCGGCGCACGATCCAGTAGAACAGCAGGATCACGACCAGCACGCCGACGAAGCCGAGTTCCTCGCCGATCACCGCGAGGATGAAGTCGGTGTGCGCTTCCGGCAGGTAGTTCAGTTTCTCGACGCTGCCGCCGAGGCCGACGCCAAGCCATTCGCCGCGGCCGAATGCGATCAGCGAGTGCGTGAGCTGGTAAGCCTTGCCCTGTGCGTAGCGCTCGTCCCACGGATCGAGATACGCGAAGATCCGCTCGCGACGCCACGGCGACAGCCACACCAGCATCGTGAACGTGCCGACCGCCGTTGCGACGAGGCCGCCGAACAGCTTGCCGTTCACGCCGCCGAGGAACAGCACGCCCATCGCGATCGCGGCGACCACCATGAACGCGCCCATGTCCGGCTCGAGCAGCAGCAGCGCACCGACCAGGCCGACCGCGAACGCCATCGGCAGGAAGCCCTTCGCGAAGCTCTGCATGTATTCCTGTTTGCGCACCGTGTAGTTCGCCGCGTAGATCGTCACCGCGAGCTTCATGATTTCCGACGGCTGCATGTTCGTGATGCCGAGCGGAATCCAGCGGCGCGCCCCGTTCACGCCCTTGCCGACGTGCGGGATCAGCACGATCACGAGGCCGACGAGCGCGATCAGGAAGAGATGCGGCGCGTACTTGTCCCATGTCGAGACGGGCACGCGGAACGCGATCACCGCCGCGACGAACGCGACGCCGAGCGAAATGCAGTGGCGCATCAGGAACGCGTAATCGTGATACGACGCGTATTTCGGCGAATCAGGCATCGCGATCGACGCCGAATACACCATCACGACGCCGAGGCCGAGCAGCGCGATCGCGACCCACAACAGCGAGTAGTCGAAGTCGAGCATCCGCGAACGGCTCGGGCGCACGCCGTTGACGACGCTCGCGAGGCCGCCCGTTGCGGCGCGCGTGGCCGACGCGACGCGGCCGCCCGCGGCATTGCCGCCGGTGTCGCGCCGGTCGTTGAACCGGGAGACGAGGCGATCGGACCAGCTCATGGCGTCGCTCCTTTGTCGATGGCGATTTCGTCGACCGCCGCGCGGAACACATCCGCGCGATGGGCGTAGTTCCTGAACATGTCGAGGCTCGCGCATGCGGGCGACAGCAACACCGCGTCGCCCGGCTCGGCGAGATCGGCCGCCGCGTGCACCGCGCTTTCGAGCGTCGCGTGATCGGCGAGCGGCACGCCCGTTTCGGCGAGCGTGTCGCGGATTGCCGGCGCGTCGCGGCCGATCAGCATCACCGCGCGGCACCAGCGTGCGACCGGTGCGACCAGCGGTGCGAAATCCTGGCCCTTGCCGTCGCCGCCCGCGATCAGCACGATCTTCTGCGCGAGCCCGTCGAGCGCGGCGACCGTCGCGCCGACGTTGGTGCCCTTGCTGTCGTCGACGTAGTCGACGTCGTCGATCGTCGCGATCACTTCGACGCGATGCGCTTCGCCGCGATATTCGCGCAGCGCGTGCAGCAGCGGCGCGGCCGGCAGGTCGATCGCGCGGGCGAGCGCGAATGCGGCCAGCGCGTTCGCCGCGTTGTGCAGCCCGCGGATGCGCAGCGCGTCGGCCGGCATCAGGCGCTTCTGCGCGATGTCAGGCGTATGCGCGGCGTCGCGCCTGCGCCGGCGGGTCGTCGTCACTTCATCCGGTGCGTCGCGATCGACGGCTTCCACCAGCCATGCAATGCCGTTGTCGCGCGACAGCCCGTAGTCGCCGTCCTGCACCGGCTCGTTCAGGCCGAACGTGACCGTGCGCGGCGCGTCGGCCGCGCCGGCTGCCGGCGCGAACTTCATCACGGCCGCATCGTCGCGGTTCAGCACGCGCGTCGTCGTCGCACCGAAGATCCGGCCCTTTGCCTGCGCGTACGCGTCGAAGCCGCCGTGCCAGTCGAGGTGGTCCTGCGTGATGTTGAGGATCGCGGCGGCATCGGGTGCAAACGTGCGCGCGGTCTCGAGCTGGAAGCTCGACAGTTCGAGCACCCACACGTCGGGCAGCGCGGTTTCGTCGATCGCGTTCGCGAGCCGGTCGAGCATCGCCGGGCTGATGTTGCCCGCGACGGCGACCTTCTTGCCCGCGCGCCGGCACAGCAGGCCCGCGAGGCTCGTCGTCGTGGTCTTGCCGTTGGTGCCGGTGATCGCGAGCACCTTCGGCTGATAGCCGCTCGTGCCGAGCGCACGCAATGCCTGCGCGAAGAATTCCAGCTCGCCCCACACCGCGATCCCGCGCTCGTGCGCGGCCGCGACCAGCGCCGCGAGTGCCGGTTCGAGCGGCGACAGCCCGGGGCTCAGCCCGACGATCTCGACGCCGCCGTCGAGCAGTGCGGGCGTGAATGCCCCGCCGACGAATTCCGCATCGATGCCTTCGGCCTGCAGCGCGGCAAGGTTCGGCGGCGCCTCGCGGGTATCGGCAATACGCAGCCGGCACCCGTGCCTCGCGCACCATCGCGCGATCGCGAGACCCGATTCACCGAGCCCCAGTACGAGCACCATCGGCCGTTGCCGATCTCCAAACATCTCGCCAGACATCCTTGTTACCTTTCCTTTACCGCAGCTTGAGGGTGGTCAGACCAAACAGGCACAGCATCAGCGTGATGATCCAGAAACGCACGACCACCTGCGTTTCCTTCCAGCCGGACAATTCGAAATGGTGATGCAGCGGCGCCATCTTCAGCAGGCGCCGCCCTTCGCCGTAACGCTTCTTCGTGTACTTGAACCACGAAACCTGCAGCATCACCGACAGCGTTTCCGCGACGAAGATGCCGCCCATGATGAACAGCACGATTTCCTGGCGCACGATCACCGCGACCGTGCCGAGCGCGCCGCCGAGCGCCAGCGCGCCGACGTCGCCCATGAACACCTGCGCGGGGTGCGTGTTGTACCAGAGGAACGCGAGCCCTGCCCCGCCCATCGCGGAGCAGAAGATCAGCAGCTCGCCCGCGCCCGGGATGTGCGGGAACAGCAGGTATTTTGAATAGACCGCGCTGCCCATCACGTACGCGAACACACCCAGCGACGCGCCGACCAGCACGACCGGCATGATCACGAGGCCGTCGAGGCCGTCGGTCAGGTTCACCGCGTTGCTCGCGCCGACGATCACGAAGTAGGTCAGCACGATGAAGCCCCACACGCCGAGCGGGTAGCTGATCGACTTCAGGAACGGCAGCATCAGGTCGGCACGTGCGGGCAGCCCCATCGACAGGCCGCTCCTCACCCATGCCATGAACAGGTCGAACACGCGCACGTTGTTCGCCTCGGACACGCTGAAGGCCAGGTAGACGGCCGCGAACAGCCCGATCACCGATTGCCAGAAATACTTCTCGCGCGACGACATCCCGCGCGGGTCCTTGTGGACGACCTTGCGGTAATCGTCGACCCAGCCGATCACGCCGAAGCCGAACGTGACGAGCATCACGATCCAGATGAAACGGTTCGTCAGGTCGCCCCACAGCAGCGTCGCGACCGCGATGCCGATCAGGATCAGCACGCCGCCCATCGTCGGCGTGCCGGACTTGACGAGGTGGGTCTGCGGGCCGTCCTTGCGCACGGCCTGCCCGACCTTCATTTGCGTCAGCTTGCGGATCACCCACGGTCCGCACACGAGCCCGATCCCGAGCGCGGTGATGGTGGCCATCACCGCACGGAACGTGAGGTACGTGAACAAGCGCAAAAAGCTTGCGTCTCCTTGCAGCCATTGCGCCAGCGCCAGCAGCATGCTTCCTTCCTTCTACTCAGTGTGCGGCGGGCGCCGTGCCCGCCGCGGGTTGGTTCGTCAGCGCGTCGACCACGCGCTCCATCTTCATGTACCGCGAGCCCTTCACCAGCACCGTCGCCGGTGCGCCGTATCCGGCCGCGAGCAGCGCCGACACGAGCGCGCCGACGTCATCGAAATGGCGGGCCGTGTCGCCGTACGCCGTGCACGCGTCGCGCGACGCGTCGCCGAGCGCGAACAGCGCATCGATCCCGCGATCGCGCGCATAGGCGCCGATCTCGCGGTGGAAAGCCGGCCCTTCTTCGCCAACCTCGCCCATGTCGCCGATCACCAGCACGCGCGGCCCCGATTGCGCGGCGAGCACGTCGATCGCCGCGCGCATCGAATCGGGGTTCGCGTTGTACGTATCGTCGACGACCGTCGCACCCGCGAGGCTCCCGGCAATCGCCTGCTTCACCTGCAGCCGGCCCTTGACCGGTTCGAACGATTCGAGGCCCTGCCGGATCGCCGACAGCGAGACGCCGGCGCCGAGCGCCGCGGCCGTCGCGGCCAGCGCGTTGCGTGCATTGTGCTCGCCGAGCGCGCGCAGCCGCACCGTGACGGCACCCGCCGGCGTGTCGATCGCGAGTTCGCCGCCGTGCAGACGGCCGACGACCTGCGCGTCGTTCTGCCGTTCGGCGTCGTGCAGCGCGAAATCGAGGATCCGGTTGCCGGTCGCCGCGACGCGCCAGATGCCCGCGTACGCGTCGTCGGCCGGGAACACCGCGACGCCGTCCGGCGGCAGCGCGTGAATCACGGCCGCGTGTTCGAGCGCGACGGCTTCGACCGTCGACATGAATTCCTGGTGCTCGCGCTGCGCGTTGTTGACGAGCGCGACCGTCGGCGCCGTGAGGCGCGCGAGGACTTCGGTCTCGCCCGGATGGTTCATCCCGATCTCGATCACCGCGAGACGATGGGCGGCCGACAGGCGCAACAGCGTCAGCGGCAGGCCGACATCGTTGTTCAGGTTGCCGGCCGTCGCGAGTCGCGCGTCGGCGCCGACCGCCGCCGCGAAGATCGACGCGATCATTTCCTTGACCGTCGTCTTGCCGTTGCTGCCCGTCACCGCGACGAGCGGCAGCGGGAATCGCATGCGCCAGCCGTGCGCGAGCGCGCCGAGCGCGGCACGCGTTTCGCCGCCCACGATCGCCGGCATCGTGACGCCCGCCGGCACGTGCACGACGAGTGCCGCGGCGGCACCGCGCGCGGCGACGTCGCCGAGGAAGTCGTGCGCGTCGAAGCGCTCGCCCTTCAGCGCGACGAACAGGTCGCCCGGCCCGGCCGTGCGGCTGTCCGTCGACACGCGGTCGAACGTGACGCCCGCGTCGCCGTGGACGGTGGCGCCGGGAATCAGGCGGGCGGCTTCGCCGAGACTGAGCATCGTCATTCGCCGCCTCCCTTGCCGTGCGTCGCGCGCGCCGCCAGCGCGAGCCGCGCGTGATCCTGATCGGAGAACGTACGCTTCTTGCCCATGATTTCCTGCGTGGCCTCGTGGCCCTTGCCGGCCAGCACGACGACATCCTCGCGTGCGGCGCCGCGCACGGCCTGCAGGATCGCGCTCGCGCGATCCTCGATGCGGCGTGCGTGATCGGGTGCGGTCATGCCCGCGACGATCTGGTCGATGATGCGCTGCGGATCCTCGCTGCGCGGGTTGTCGCTCGTGACGACGGTCTCGTCGGCGAGCCGCTCCGCGATCGCGCCCATCAGCGGGCGCTTCGTTGCGTCGCGATCGCCGCCGCAGCCGAACATGCAGACGAGCCGGCCACCGCGCGCCGTGGCGATCGGGCGCAACGCGTCGAGCGTCTTTTCGAGCGCGTCGGGCGTGTGCGCGTAGTCGATCACGACGAGCGGTTCGTCGTTCTGCAGCCGGCCGCCGAGCCGCTGCATCCGGCCGTTGACCGACTCGAGCCGCTCGATCTCGGCGAGCGCCGCGTCGAACGGCACATCGGCCGCGAGCAGCGAGCCGAGTACGGCAAGCAGGTTGCTGACGTTGAAGGTGCCGAGCGTGCCAACCTCGACGTCCGCGTCGCCCCACGACGAACGCAGGCGGAATGCGGTGCCGGTGGCGGTCGCACGCACGTCGAGCGCGACCAGCTCGCGATCGGCGTCGGGTGCCGCCGCGTCGCCGATCCCGTACGCGATCGTGCGCACGCGGCCGGCCAGCTTCTCGAGCAGGCGCCGGCCGGCTGCGTCGTCGCGATTGATCACCGCCGCGCGCAGGCCGCGCCACGCGAACAGCTTCGCCTTCGCGGCTTCGTACGCATCGAACGTGCCGTGATAGTCGAGGTGATCTTGCGTAAGGTTCGTAAATACCGCGATATCGAAGGCCGTGCCGTTCACGCGGCCCTGATGCAACGCGTGCGACGACACTTCCATCGCCACCGCCTTCGCACCGGCGTCGCGCAACTGCGCGAGGCTGCGCTGCAGTTGCGGCGCGTCGGGCGTCGTGAAGCCGGTCGGCACGAGCTGGCCGGGCATCCCGCTGCCGAGCGTGCCGATCACCGCGCACGGCTGGTGCAACGCCGTCAGCGCGACAGCGAGCCATTGCGTGCACGACGTCTTGCCGTTCGTGCCCGTGACGCCGACCGCGAGCAGACTGTCGCTCGGATCGCCGTACCAGCCGCTGGCGATCTCGCCGGCGAGCTGGTCGAGCGCCGGCACCGCGAGCGCGACGGGTGCGGCCGGCGCGGCGGCCAGCCCTTCCGGCTGATACAGCACGGCGGCCGCACCTTGGGCGACGGCGTTGGCAATGAAGGCGCGATTGTCTGCCCCGTCGACCGCATACGCGACGAACACGTCGCCAGCCTTGAGACTGCGCGTGTCGGCATGCAGTTGCGCCGCGGGGGCCACATGCTGACGCAGCCACGCAAGCGCGGCTGCGATCTGCTGATGCGCCGGATGGGAACTGCGGGCGGCGCTCATCGAACAACTCCTGGTGAATTACGCGTCGTGCTGGACACGATCATATGCTTCGCACCGCTCCCCGCGGCCAGCTTTTGCGGCCCCGTTGCGCTCGGCGCTGCCGGCGAATCGTCAGACACGACGAGTTGCTTGATCGGCATGTTCGGCGGGACGTTCAACGCACGCATCGTGTCGCCGGCGATCGCCGAGAATACGGGGCCGGACACCTGGCCGCCGAAGTGGCTGCCGGCGGTCGGCTCGTCGACCGACACCGCGACGACGATGCGCGGATTCGGCATCGGCGCCATCCCGACGAACGACGCACGGTACTTGCGCGTGTAGCCGTGCCCTTCATGCTTGTACGCGGTACCGCTCTTGCCGCCGACGCGATAGCCCGGCACGGCCGCATCCGGCGACGTACCGCCCGGCGCGACCACCGTCTCGAGCATCGCGCGCACTTCGCGCGCGGTGGTCGGGTTGAATACCTGCGTGCCCGTGATCGGCTGATTGGGGTCGGTCTTGAAAATGGTCACGGGCATCAGCTCGCCGTCGTGCGCGATCGCCGTGTAGGCGCGCGCGAGCTGGAACAGCGACACCGACAGGCCGTAGCCGTACGACATCGTCGCCTGCTCGATGCGGCGCCAGCTCTTCCACGGACGCAGGCGGCCGGCCACCGCGCCCGGGAACCCGACCTTCGGCGCCTGGCCGAGGCCGATGCTCGTATACATATTCCACATTTCCTCGGGCCGCATCGTCATCGCGATCTTCGTCGCGCCGATGTTGCTCGACTTCTGGATCACGCCGCCGACCGTCAGCGTGCCGAAACCCGCGTCGTCGGTGATCGGCGCGCCGTCGAGCACGAAATGCCCGTTGCCCGTTTCGACGAGCGTGTTCGGCGTCACGCGGTGCAGATCGAGCGCGAGCGACACCGTGAATGGCTTCATGATCGAGCCCGGCTCGAACACGTCGGTCATGATCCGGTTGCGCAGTTGCTCGCCCGTCATGCGCGAGCGGTCGTTCGGGTTGTACGTCGGGTAGTTGACGAGCGCGAGCACTTCGCCGGTACGCACGTCGACGACCATCGCCGCGCCGGCCTTTGCCTTGAACTTCTCGACGGCGGCCTTCAGGTTCGCGTACGCGATGTACTGGATCTTGCTGTCGATCGACAGGTCGACGTCGGTCCCGTTGTGCGGCGGGATCTGCTCGGCGACGTCCTCGACGATGTGCCCCATCCGGTCCTTGATCACGCGACGCACGCCCGACGTGCCGGACAGCAACTTCTGGTCGCCGAGCTCGACGCCTTCCTGCCCTTCGTCCTCGACGTTCGTGAAGCCGATCAGGTGAGCGGTGATCTCGCCTTCCGGATAGAAGCGCTTGTATTCGTTGCGCTGGTAGATGCCGGGAATGTCGAGCGCGGCGACCTTGTCCGCGACGTCGAGCGGCACCTGGCGCTTCACGTAGACGAAACCCTTGTCTTCCGACAGCTTCACGCGCAGTTCCTTCGGCGTCATGCCGAGAAGCTTGCCGAGCTGGTTGATCTTGTCGGCGTCGAGATCGTCCGGCACCGCGTCGGGAATCGCCCAGATCGCGCGCACGGGCAGGCTCGTCGCGAGCACGAGCCCGTTACGGTCGAGGATCTTGCCGCGCGTCGCGGGCAGCTCGAGCGTGCGCTGGTAGCGGCTTTCGCCCTGCTTCTGATAGAACGCGTTGCCGGGCCCCTGGATCCAGAACGCCCGCGCGGCCAGCGCGACGAACGCCATGAACAGCAGGAACACGACGAACTTCGAGCGCCACATCGGCAGGTGCACGCCCAGCACGGGGCTCGACGAGAACTTCACGTTCTGGCGTTTCTGGGACGGCTTCATCGCGCGCCCCCCTTGCCCTTGCCTGCCGTGTCGGCCGACGCCGGGATCGGCGCGTCGATCGCCTTCGCCGCGCCCGGCGGCAGCGTCAGGTATTGCGTGCGGCCGGTCGAGATCGCCTGCATCTTCAGCGAATCGTTCGCGAGTTGCTCGATGCGCGACGTCTTCGACAGCGCGCTCTGCTGATATTGAAGCTGCGCGTAGTCCTGCTGGAGCTGGCGCTCCTGCGACTGCGCGCGCTGCAGCTGGATGAAGATCTGCCGCTGCTGGTTCGTCGAGTTGACGACCGACAGCGCGCAACCCATCACGATGATCAGCAGGAAGATATTGAAGCGGCTCATGGCGTGACGCGCTCCGCAATGCGCATCACGGCCGAGCGGGCGCGCGGATTCGCGGCGACTTCCGCTTCACTCGGAAACTGACGGCTGATGATCTTGAGCGGCGGGCTCGGGAGGTCGACGGCGCGGATCGGCAGGCGACGATCGACCGCAGGCGCACTGGCGTGCGCCTGCATGAATCGCTTGACGATCCGGTCCTCGAGTGAATGAAAGCTGATCACCACCAGCCGCCCCCCTTGCTCCAGCAACGACAGTGCCGCGTCTAGTACGACTTGCAGGTCCGCAAGCTCTTGATTGACGTGAATCCGTATAGCCTGAAAGGTGCGGGTTGCCGGATCCTTGCCCTTCTCACGGGTTTTGACGACGTGACCCACGATTTGGGCAAGCTCGCCCGTGGTGTCGAGAGGCCCAAGACGGTCGGACTCTGCCCGGCGAGCAACAAGCGCCTTTGCAATCTGAAAAGCAAACCGTTCTTCCCCATAATCCCGTATCACCTCCGTCAATTCCTGCACCGAAGCCCGCGCGAGCCATTCGGCCGCCGACTCGCCACGCGTCGGATCCATTCGCATGTCCAGCGGACCATCGGCGCGGAAGCTGAAGCCGCGCGCCGGATCGTCCACCTGCGGCGAGGACACGCCCAGGTCCAGCAACACACCCGCCACCTTCTCGACGCCGCGCGCCGCAAGCGCGTCGCGCATCGATGCAAAGCTGTCATGCACGATCGAGAAGCGCGCATCCTCGATGCCCTGCGCCGTCTCGATCGCCCTCGGGTCCTTGTCGAACGCGATCAGCCGCCCGGCCGGCGCGAGCCGCGCGAGCACCGCGCGGCTATGCCCGCCCCGCCCGAACGTACCGTCGACGTACACGCCGTCCGGCCGCGTCACGAGCGACTCGACCGCCTCATCCAACAGCACCGTCCGATGCCGCAATTCATTTCCCATCGCGGGCGTCTCCGTCACCGCAATCAGAACGTGAAATTCTTCAGCGCGTCGGGCATGCCCTGCGCCATCGCTGCCTGCTCCTTCGCGTTGTAGGTTTGCGAATCCCACAGCTCGAAGTGACTACCCATTCCCAACAACATGACTTCCTTTTCCAGTCCGGCTGCCATGCGCAGCTCGGGCGATACGAGAATCCGGCCCGCGCTGTCGAGATCGACGTCCATCGCATTGCCGAGAAAAATGCGCCGCCACCAGTGCGCGTCCATCGGCAGCGCGGCGATCTTGGCGCGGAATACTTCCCATTCGGGGCGCGGAAACAGCAACAGGCAGCCGTCCGGGTGCTTGGTCACAGTCACCCGTCCTTCTGCCTGTCCTTGCAGCGCTTCGCGATAGCGAGCCGGCACCGACATCCGCCCTTTCGCATCGAGCGTCAGCGCCGACGCCCCTTGGAACACTTTCCGCTCTCCCGTTCAGGGCACCGAAGCACCCGCTCAATGCTGAGAATTTAGCCGGAATAGCCCGCTAAATCACACAAAAATACACTTTCTCACACTGTCTCCCACTTTAGAGGAAGGGTGTGGCACGGTCAAGGGAGCGGCCCGCTTTTTTGACGAATTTTGTTAGTTAGAACAAGGACTTACGCGCACATGCTCATGCGACCCCTCATACCAAAAACCGTTATAAATGAATGAGCTAGTGCAACTTGTGAAGGTGATACGTGAGAAAGACGGGCCAGACAGGCGTGCGGACGGGGCTTTCGGGGGCGGGAAAACGAGGGGTCGGCGGGCGGTATCGGGGGCGGTGAACCAGGGCGGCGTCATGCGTCGCCCCGGCGCAATTCTCAGAGATAGTACGCAGTGCTCGTCATGACTTTCGACGCGGCGCGCATCAGCATCCGCGCGGGCAGCGGCAACTCGATCCCGCCTGCGTCGGTCGCGGCCTTGCCGTGCTTCACCTCGTCGATCCGCATCTGGTCGACGATCGCGCGCGACGCCGCGTCGGTCGCCGGCAGCTCGGACATATGGCCTTCGAGATGATTCTCGACCTGCCGCTCCGTCTCGGCCATGAAGCCGAGGCTGACCTTGTCGCCGAGCGTACCGGCCGCGACGCCGATCGCGAGCGCGCCGGCATACCACAGCGGATTCAGCAGGCTCGGGCGCGAGTCGAGTTCCTTCAGGCGGTGCGCGGTCCACGCGAGGTGATCCTCTTCCTCGCGCGCGGCCTCCTCGAACATCGCCTTCGCCGACGCCGTGCGCGCGGTGAGCTTCTGCGCCTGGTAGAGCGCCTGCGCGCAGACCTCGCCGACGTGGTTCACGCGCATCAGCCCGGCGGCATGCGTCCGTTCGGCCGGCGTCAGCTCGACGTCGGGCGCCTCGGCCGGCGTGGGCACCGGGCGGCTCATCCGGCTAATGCCGGTCAGCGATCGCAAGCCGCGATCGAATTCGCTGATCAGTTCATCCAACACGTTCCTGTTCTCCTGGCTGCAGGTGCCGCCGCGAGCGGCAAGGGCACGAGTCCGCTGCGTAACCGACTTGATTATTCAGCGGAAATTGCGGTTAACCCGTGATTTTAACCATTGTTGCATAAAGGAAACATGGCGGCCTTGCGCCACGGCATTTCGCTTTGTGGCAAAAAACGGTTTTGCTACATTACGTCCGACTTCTTGCGAAGTTGATGGGGCCCGTCAACAGAACATAACTATCTGCCCCGCCAAAAAAATTCAGTGATTCTTGGAGATCCGTTAATGAAAAAGTCGCTTCTCGCGCTCGTCGCGCTGGGCGCGTTCGCTGGCGCTGCCCAAGCGCAAAGCAGCGTGACGCTTTACGGCATCATCGATGAAGGCCTGCTCTTCAACAACAATGCAGGCGGCAAGCACCTGTACAGCATGGCCAGCGGCGTGATGCAAGGCAGCCGCTTCGGCCTGCGCGGCACCGAAGACCTCGGTGGCGGCCTGAAGGCAATCTTCACCCTCGAAAACGGTTTCGACGTGAACAGCGGCAAGCTCGGTCAGGGCGGCCTGATGTTCGGTCGTCAGGCCTACGTCGGCCTGTCGAGCCAGTACGGCACGGTCACGCTGGGTCGTCAGTACGACTCCGTCGTCGACTTCGTCGGCCCGCTCGAGGCAGGCGACCAGTGGGGCGGCTACATCGCCGCTCACCCGGGCGACCTGGACAACTTCAACAACGCCTATCGCGTGAACAACGCGGTCAAGTTCACGAGCCAGAGCTACGGCGGCATCACGTTCGGCGGCCTGTACAGCTTCGGCGGCCAGGCAGGCCAGTTCTCGAAGAACCAGGTCTGGTCGCTCGGCGCAGGCTACAACAACGGCCCGCTGGTCCTCGGCGTCGGTTACTTGAACGCACGTACGCCGAACCAGTTCGGCGGCATGTTCAACAACGGTTCCGCATCGTCGTCGGTTTCGTCGCCGATCTACGGCGCGTACGCGAACAACGCGAACACGTACCAGGTCATCGGTGCAGGCGGCGCCTACACGTTCGGCGCGGCAACGATCGGCGCGACGTACTCGAACACGAAGTTCAAGGGCTTCTCGGCAGGCCCGTTCGTGAACCAGACCGCGACGTTCAACAACGGCGAAATCAACTTCAAGTATCAGCTGACCCCGGCGCTGATTCTCGGCGCGGCGTACGACTACACGCAAGGCAGCAAGATCGACGGCAACTCGGCAGCCAAGTACCACCAAGGCTCGCTGGGCGTCGACTACTTCCTGTCGAAGCGCACGGACGTCTACGCAATCGGCGTGTACCAACACGCTTCGGGCAACGTGCTCGACGCGAACGGCAACGTCCTGAAGGCAACTGCGGCGATCAACGGTCTCGCAGGTTCGAGCTCCGCCAACCAGGTCGCAGCGCGCGTCGGTATCCGTCACAAGTTCTAATCAGCTTGCCTGACAAGCCGCAGCATATTGAAGGCGCCTTCGGGCGCCTTTTTCTTTTCCCCGGCGGCGACCATGCTGGACCGGCGCGCCAGAAATCCGCCGGCCAATCACGGTGAAAGCGCCACCGGCGCGCCATGTGCGCCGGTCGTGTCGGCACAATCGACGATGCGATGGGCCGCCGGCCCGCCGCGGAAAGCGGCTGGTTCCGATCCGCGTCATCCGCAAACAAAAAAGCCCGGCGTCTGCCGGGCTTTTTCGCTCAACCTCGCCGCGACTTACGCGCGTCCGTCGCGCAACTCGCGCCGCAAGATCTTGCCGACGTTCGTTTTCGGCAGCTCCGTACGGAATTCGACCAGCTTCGGCCGCTTGTAGCCGGTGAGCCGCTCCTTGCAGTAGGCCAGGATGTCCTTGTCGGTGAGCGCCGGATCCTTCTTCACGACGAACAGCTTCACGGCCTCGCCGGAATGCTCGTCGGGCACGCCGACCGCCGCCACCTCGAACACGCCCGGATGCGACGCCACCACGTCCTCGACTTCGTTCGGATACACGTTGAAGCCGGACACGAGGATCATGTCCTTCTTCCGGTCGACGATCTTCACGTAACCGCGCGCGTCCATCACGCCGACGTCGCCCGTCTTGAAGAACCCGTCCGGGAACATGACCTTCGCGGTCTCGTCGGGCCGGTTCCAGTAGCCCGCCATCACCTGCGGCCCGCGGATGCAGATCTCGCCGGGTTCGCCGAGCGCCACGTCATTGCCGGCATCGTCGCGGATCGCCACCTCGGTCGACGGCAGCGGCAAACCGATCGTCCCGCTGTATTCGGTCGCCGTCACGGGATTGCAGGTCGCCACCGGCGACGTTTCGGACAGCCCGTATCCTTCGATGATCGCGGTATGGGTCTTTTCATACCAGCGCTTCGCGACCCCTTCCTGGATCGCCATGCCGCCGCCGTTGGCGATCACGAGCTTCGACAGGTCGAGCTGACTGAATTCGGGATGGTTCAGCAGCGCGTTGTACAGCGTGTTGACCGCCGGAATCGTCGAGATCTGATAGCCCTTCAGCTCCTTGATCATGCCGGCGATGTCGCGCGGGTTCGGGATCAGGACTCCCATGCCGCCCGTGCGCATCGTCAGGAAACCGCAGACGGTCAGTGCGAACACGTGATACAGCGGCAGCGCGACGACCGTCACGAACTGTTTCACCTCCGGGTATTTCTCGTGTGCCGGATGGTGCCAGGCGCCGGCCTGCAGCACGTTCGACACGATGTTCCGGTGCAACAGCGTCGCGCCCTTCGCGACGCCGGTCGTCCCACCCGTGTATTGCAGGAACGCGACGTCGTCGGGGCCGATCTTCTGCGGCTTGAACGCCTGCCGCGCGCCTTCCGACAGCGCGGCCTTGAAGCGCGTGAACGACGGCAGCTGCCATGCAGGCACCATCTTCTTCACGTTGCGCACCACGTAATTGACGAGCCACCCCTTGATGCCCAGCAGGTCGCCCATCGATGCGACGACCACATGCTTGACGGCCGTATTGGCGATGACGGACTGCAGCGTCGACGCGAAATTCTCGAGGATGACGATCGCTTCCGCGCCGCTGTCCTTCAACTGGTGCTCGAGCTCGCGCGGCGTATAAAGCGGGTTGACGTTGACGACGGTGTAACCGGCCCGCAGTACCGCGGCGATCGTCACCGGATACTGGAGCACGTTCGGCATCATGATCGCGACCCGCGCGCCGCGTGCGAGGCCACGGGATTGCAGCCACGCGCCGAACTGCCGCGACAGCTTGTCGAGTTCACCGTACGTGATGCCCTTGCCCATGCAGACGAACGCCGTGCGATCGCGATACTGCCGGAAGCTTTCGTCGAGCAGGTCCGGGACAGAAGGATAGGGAGACGCGTCAATTTCGGCTGGAACGCCGGGTGGGTACGATTTCAGCCAAATTTTGTCCATGCCGCGCGTCTCCTCACAGATTTTCGAATGGTCGTGCTAAAACGCATCGTAACGGCTCCCCCGCCCCGAGACAACAGGGTTAGATGTCCACTTCGAACTTCCGAGGATATTCGTCCGACCATAACGCGATATTCGATCAAATTCGTTCAACTTCCACAAGACAATCGTAAAACGTCGCCGAATTGCCGAGATCGGTCAGCGCCTGGCTTGTCACCTCGTTCGCGTTCCTGCCGTCGGGCGACAGTTTCTTCCACCAGATCGACAGTCCGACGACGAGCCCCGCCCGTGCGCGATCGGTAACCCGTGCGAGCGCCTGCATCGAACCGCGATCGTTGAAGATGCGGACGACGTCGCCCTCCGCGATGCCGCGCGCCTCGGCGTCGGACGGGTGCATGTCGAGGTGCGGCTCGCCTTCCGTCGTACGCAGGCTGTCGACGTTCACGAACGTGCTGTTCAGGAAGTGGCGGGCCGGCGGCGAGATCATCGCGAGCGGATAACGCGCGGCGAGCTCGGGCGCGGCCTCGGCCGATTCGAACGGCGGCAGGTAGTCCGGGACGGGGTCCATGCCCATCTGCTCGAGCCGCGGGCTGTAGAACTCGCACTTGCCTGACGGGGTGCGGAAACCGCCGTTCGCGAACGGCGCCTCCGGCAGCTTGAGCTTCAGCCAGCCTTCCCGCTTCAACGCTTCCCAGTCGCTGTCGAGTGCCGGGTCGTCCCAGCGGAGCGCCGCACGCGCGACCTCTTCGTCGGTGTGATACAGCGCCGGCTCGTCGAGCCTCATGCTGCGCGCGATGCCACGGAAGATCTCCGTGTTCGGCCGCGCCTCGCCCACCGGCGGAATCGACGGCAGGTTCGCCATCACGTAGGTGTGGCCATACGATTTGTGAATATCGAGATGCTCGAGCTGCGTGGTCGCCGGCAACACAATGTCGGCGAAATCGACGGTATCTGTCTTGAAATGCTCGAGAACGACCGTAAACAGATCGTCACGCGCGAACCCAGCGGCGACCTTCGACGAGTCCGGCGCGACCGCCACCGGATTCGAGTTGTACACGATCACGGCTTCGACTTTCGGCCCGAATGTCGCATCGCCGGGGTGCAGCAGCGCGTCGCCGATCGCATTCATGTTGATGATGCGCGGCAGCTTGTGCGGCCAACCCGGCATCAGATCCGGGCGCAACAGCGCCGCCTGGTTGACCGGTGCGGATTCCGACGACGACAGCAACAGCCCGCCCGCGCGGTCGCGCCACGCTCCCGTCAGCGCCGGCAGGCTGGCAATCGCGCGCACGGCATTGCCGCCGCCGCGAACGCGCTGCATGCCGTAGTTGAGGCGGATCGATGCCTTTCGCGTGGCGCCGTAGCGACGCGCAAGATCGATCAGCTCCGACGCATCGACGCCGCAGATCTGCGCGACCCGCTCCGGCGGATAGGACATGGCGCGCGCCTTGAGCGCGTCAAAACCCAGCGTATGGTCAGCGATGTAGTCGTGATCGAGCAGATTTTCGGTGATCAACACATGCATCATGCCGAGCGCAAATGCACCATCGGTACCCGGTTTCAGCGCAATGTGCTGATGGCACTTCTCCGCGGTCAGCGAGCGATAGGGATCGATCGCGACAAGACGCGCACCGCGGCGCTTCGCTTCCTGCGCGCGGGTCCAGAAGTGCAGGCTCGACGCGATCGGATTCGCGCCCCATATCAGAATCAGTTCGCTTTCCTCGAAGTGCTCGAGGTGCATGCCGAGACTGCCGCCATACGTATATCGCAGCCCCGCCGCGCCTGCTGCCGCACAGATCGTGCGCTCGAGCCGCGATGCGCCGAGCGTGTGGAAGAACCGTTGGGCGATGCCCTCGCCCTGCACGAGCCCCATCGTTCCGGCGTAGCTGTACGGCACGATCGCTTCCGGCGCGCGCGCGGCGATTTCACCCAGGCGACGGCCGATCTCGTCGAACGCCTCGCTCCAGCTGATCGGCTCGAAGCGCCCTTCGCCCTTCGGGCCGACGCGTTTGAGCGGAACCGTGAGGCGATCGGGATGATGGACGCGGTCGGCGTAACGGCTGACCTTCGTGCACAACACACCTTGCGTCGGCGGATGATCGGGATCGCCCGTTACCTTGATCGCCTTCCCGTTCTCGACGGTCACGCGCATTGCGCACGTGTCCGGACAATCGTGCGGGCAAACGGCCCGGGCTACCTGGGTGGCGGCGTTCATCGTCTTGAATGCGGAGGTGGGGATTCGCGAATTTTACGTGGACACGCCGGATAACGCGCTCATTTCGTTCGGGGCTCGGGTTATCTGAACGAAGACCGACTGACATTGCCGCGCACGCGCATTTCCGCCGCACAAATGCAAAAACCCCCGCCTTTCGGGCGGGGGTTCTTGGCTTAGGGAGCCTGACGATTACCTACTTTCACACGGGAATCCGCACTATCATCGGCGTAGAGTCGTTTCACGGTCCTGTTCGGGATGGGAAGGGGTGGGACCGACTCGCTATGGTCATCAGGCAAAGAGGGTTGTCGCGCTGCTTCGCAGCACAACCAATCTTGGAAGAAGCAGTAATTTTGGGGTTGTGCGTATCAGCACATCGCGGTCATTCAACCGCTGTCTGTAAAACAGACTTGTTATAGGATCAAGCCTTACGGGCAATTAGTATCAGTTAGCTGAACGCATTACTGCGCTTACACACCTGACCTATCAACGTCCTGGTCTCGAACGACCCTTCAAGGGGATCTAGTCCCCAGGGATATCTCATCTTAAGGCGAGTTTCCCGCTTAGATGCTTTCAGCGGTTATCTCTTCCGAACATAGCTACCCGGCGATGCCACTGGCGTGACAACCGGTACACCAGAGGTTCGTCCACTCCGGTCCTCTCGTACTAGGAGCAGCCCCCTTCAAATATCCAACGCCCACGGCAGATAGGGACCAAACTGTCTCACGACGTTTTAAACCCAGCTCACGTACCTCTTTAAATGGCGAACAGCCATACCCTTGGGACCGGCTACAGCCCCAGGATGAGATGAGCCGACATCGAGGTGCCAAACACCGCCGTCGATATGAACTCTTGGGCGGTATCAGCCTGTTATCCCCAGAGTACCTTTTATCCGTTGAGCGATGGCCCTTCCATACAGAACCACCGGATCACTATGACCTGCTTTCGCACCTGCTCGACTTGTCGGTCTCGCAGTTAAGCACGCTTATGCCATTGCACTATCAGCACGATTTCCGACCGTACCTAGCGTACCTTCGTACTCCTCCGTTACGCTTTGGGAGGAGACCGCCCCAGTCAAACTGCCTACCATGCACTGTCCCCGACCCGGATCACGGGCCAAGGTTAGAACCTCAAACAAACCAGGGTGGTATTTCAAGGACGGCTCCACCGAAACTAGCGTTCCGGTTTCATAGCCTCCCACCTATCCTACACAGATCGGTTCAAAGTCCAATGCAAAGCTACAGTAAAGGTTCATGGGGTCTTTCCGTCTAGCCGCGGGTAGATTGCATCATCACAAACACTTCAACTTCGCTGAGTCTCGGGAGGAGACAGTGTGGCCATCGTTACGCCATTCGTGCAGGTCGGAACTTACCCGACAAGGAATTTCGCTACCTTAGGACCGTTATAGTTACGGCCGCCGTTTACCGGGACTTCAATCAAGAGCTTGCACCCCATCATTTAATCTTCCGGCACCGGGCAGGCGTCACACCCTATACGTCCACTTTCGTGTTTGCAGAGTGCTGTGTTTTTATTAAACAGTCGCAGCCACCAGTTTATTGCAACCCCTTCACCCTCCTGGCGCAGGCCAGTCAAGCTACAAGGGCGTACCTTATCCCGAAGTTACGGTACCAATTTGCCGAGTTCCTTCTCCCGAGTTCTCTCAAGCGCCTTAGAATACTCATCTCGCCCACCTGTGTCGGTTTGCGGTACGGTCATCGTTAGACTGAAGCTTAGAGGCTTTTCTTGGAACCACTTCCAATTGCTTCGCTCCCTAAGGAGCTCGCGCCACACCCTTGAATTACGCGCCCGGATTTGCCTAAGCGCCTTCTCCAATGCAGCGACCGGGACTTCCAACACCCGGACAACCTTCCGCGATCCGTCCCCCCATCGCATCTAACAATGGTGCAGGAATATTGACCTGCTTCCCATCAGCTACGCATTTCTGCCTCGCCTTAGGGGCCGACTCACCCTACGCCGATGAACGTTGCGTAGGAAACCTTGGGCTTACGGCGAGGGGGCCTTTCACCCCCTTTATCGCTACTCATGTCAGCATTCGCACTTCCGATACCTCCAGCACGCTTTTCAACGCACCTTCGCAGGCTTACGGAACGCTCTCCTACCATGCGAGCAAAGCTCGCATCCGCAGCTTCGGTATATAGCTTAGCCCCGTTACATCTTCCGCGCAGGACGACTCGATCAGTGAGCTATTACGCTTTCTTTAAAGGGTGGCTGCTTCTAAGCCAACCTCCTGACTGTTTTAGCCTTCCCACTTCGTTTCCCACTTAGCTATATTTGGGGACCTTAGCTGGCGGTCTGGGTTGTTTCCCTCTTGACACCGGACGTTAGCACCCGATGTCTGTCTCCCGTGATTGCACTCTTCGGTATTCGGAGTTTGCTATGGCGGGGTAATCTGCAATAGACCCCCCAACCATGACAGTGCTCTACCCCCGAAGGTGAGACACGAGGCACTACCTAAATAGTTTTCGGAGAGAACCAGCTATTTCCAGGTTTGTTTAGCCTTTCACCCCTATCCACAGCTCATCCCCTAACTTTTCAACGTTAGTGGGTTCGGACCTCCAGTACGTGTTACCGCACCTTCATCCTGGCCATGGATAGATCACCTGGTTTCGGGTCTACGCCCAGCAACTGAACGCCCTATTCGGACTCGCTTTCGCTACGCCTGCCCTATACGGTTAAGCTTGCTACTGAACGTAAGTCGCTGACCCATTATACAAAAGGTACGCCGTCACCCCTTACGAGGCTCCGACTGTTTGTATGCATGCGGTTTCAGGATCTATTTCACTCCCCTCCCGGGGTTCTTTTCGCCTTTCCCTCACGGTACTGGTTCACTATCGGTCGATCACGAGTATTTAGCCTTGGAGGATGGTCCCCCCATCTTCAGACAGGATTTCACGTGTCCCGCCCTACTTGTCGCACACCTAGTTCTTTCATACTGTTTTCGCCTACAGGGCTATCACCTGCTATGGCCGCACTTTCCAGAGCGTTCGGCTAACAATACAAATAAAGAGTGCAAGGCTCATCCCATTTCGCTCGCCACTACTTTGGGAATCTCGGTTGATTTCTTTTCCTGCGGTTACTTAGATGTTTCAGTTCACCGCGTTCGCTTCACTGGACCTATGTATTCAGTCCAGGATGACCCAAAAGGGCCGGGTTTCCCCATTCGGACATCTACGGATCAAAGCTCGTTTGCCAGCTCCCCGTAGCTTTTCGCAGGCTACCGCGTCCTTCATCGCCTGTGATCGCCAAGGCATCCACCACATGCACTTGTTCGCTTGACCCTATAACGAGTCTGTCTCATCGACAGCCGCTACAGGTTGAGTTCTCGCGTTGTGCCGTATTCCAAATTGAGTCAAACATAGAGTTCGAATCATCTTGAGATACATCGATACAATCACAACCCGGATAGTTTTCACGTCCATCTCAAGACGCTTCCGCTATCCAAATTACTTACTTCTTCCAGATTGTTAAAGAACGACAGCCGATATCTGTTGATATCCTCTGACTGGCTCAATCGCCAATGCAAAATTCTCGGTTCAGCGTGTGAACCAAGCACTTAGCGTTGGTGATTGGTGGAGGCAGACGGGATCGAACCGACGACCCCCTGCTTGCAAAGCAGGTGCTCTCCCAGCTGAGCTATGCCCCCATGAGTACAGATGCCTCAGGTACCTACCGCCAGACAATGGTGGGTCTGGTTGGATTCGAACCAACGACCCCCGCCTTATCAAGACGGTGCTCTAACCGACTGAGCTACAGACCCCTGAGTCTGTCTTTAAATTTACAGCCGATAAGCGTGAGCGCTCAACTTATGCGAGAAGCTCTGGAAAGGAGGTGATCCAGCCGCACCTTCCGATACGGCTACCTTGTTACGACTTCACCCCAGTCATGAATCCTACCGTGGTGACCGTCCTCCTTGCGGTTAGACTAGCCACTTCTGGTAAAACCCACTCCCATGGTGTGACGGGCGGTGTGTACAAGACCCGGGAACGTATTCACCGCGGCATGCTGATCCGCGATTACTAGCGATTCCAGCTTCATGCACTCGAGTTGCAGAGTGCAATCCGGACTACGATCGGTTTTCTGGGATTAGCTCCCCCTCGCGGGTTGGCAACCCTCTGTTCCGACCATTGTATGACGTGTGAAGCCCTACCCATAAGGGCCATGAGGACTTGACGTCATCCCCACCTTCCTCCGGTTTGTCACCGGCAGTCTCCTTAGAGTGCTCTTGCGTAGCAACTAAGGACAAGGGTTGCGCTCGTTGCGGGACTTAACCCAACATCTCACGACACGAGCTGACGACAGCCATGCAGCACCTGTGCGCCGGTTCTCTTTCGAGCACTCCCACCTCTCAGCAGGATTCCGACCATGTCAAGGGTAGGTAAGGTTTTTCGCGTTGCATCGAATTAATCCACATCATCCACCGCTTGTGCGGGTCCCCGTCAATTCCTTTGAGTTTTAATCTTGCGACCGTACTCCCCAGGCGGTCAACTTCACGCGTTAGCTACGTTACTAAGGAAATGAATCCCCAACAACTAGTTGACATCGTTTAGGGCGTGGACTACCAGGGTATCTAATCCTGTTTGCTCCCCACGCTTTCGTGCATGAGCGTCAGTATTGGCCCAGGGGGCTGCCTTCGCCATCGGTATTCCTCCACATCTCTACGCATTTCACTGCTACACGTGGAATTCTACCCCCCTCTGCCATACTCTAGCCTGCCAGTCACCAATGCAGTTCCCAGGTTGAGCCCGGGGATTTCACATCGGTCTTAGCAAACCGCCTGCGCACGCTTTACGCCCAGTAATTCCGATTAACGCTTGCACCCTACGTATTACCGCGGCTGCTGGCACGTAGTTAGCCGGTGCTTATTCTTCCGGTACCGTCATCCCCCGACTGTATTAGAGCCAAGGATTTCTTTCCGGACAAAAGTGCTTTACAACCCGAAGGCCTTCTTCACACACGCGGCATTGCTGGATCAGGCTTTCGCCCATTGTCCAAAATTCCCCACTGCTGCCTCCCGTAGGAGTCTGGGCCGTGTCTCAGTCCCAGTGTGGCTGGTCGTCCTCTCAGACCAGCTACTGATCGTCGCCTTGGTAGGCCTTTACCCCACCAACTAGCTAATCAGCCATCGGCCAACCCTATAGCGCGAGGCCCGAAGGTCCCCCGCTTTCATCCGTAGATCGTATGCGGTATTAATCCGGCTTTCGCCGGGCTATCCCCCACTACAGGACATGTTCCGATGTATTACTCACCCGTTCGCCACTCGCCACCAGGTGCAAGCACCCGTGCTGCCGTTCGACTTGCATGTGTAAGGCATGCCGCCAGCGTTCAATCTGAGCCAGGATCAAACTCTTCAGTTTAAACCTGTTACTGTTTTCGGTTCGGTTAAGAACCGGTCGCTCACTCAAAGCTGACAGGAATATGAATCACTTCATAAACCTGACTTACTTTAGTGTGAGACTCTTGATACTTTCGCTATCTGATCCGAGGATCAGCTCGCTGTCATCAAGCGCCCACACTTATCGGCTGTTAATTTTTAAAGAGCAATCTGCGAGGAACATCGTGTTTCCCGGCAGCGCTGCGTTTTCAGCAGCAGAGAAGCGAGATTATGAACCGTGTTTCGCAGTTCGTCAACAACTTTTTGCACTACGTCGTTGCGACCGCGGGGCTCAACTTCCGTACCGTCGGGGCCGTTCCTGCCAAGCCTCAACCGCACTGCTTCCCCTCCTTCCGCGCCGCGTTTCCGTGAGCGCGAAAGAGGCGTGATTCTATGCACCTCGCGCCGCCCACGCAAGCCCTTTGTGAAAAAAGTTTGAAAAAGCCCCCGTGCGCTGCCGCGCACGGGGGCTGGGGGTTCGACGGGCGACGACCGGCCGTGCTGACAACAGGCGCCCAACAGGCCGTCGGACACCGCGCGTGGCAGAACCCGATCAGCGGTTCTTGAACTCCGGCTTCCGCTTCTCGACGAAGGCCGCCATCCCTTCCTTCTGGTCTTCGGTCGCGAACAGCGAATGGAACAGCCGACGCTCGAAGTGGACGCCCTCGGCCAGCGTCGTCTCGTACGCGCGGTTCACGGACTCCTTGACCATCATGACCGCCGGCAGCGAGAACTCGGCAATCGTCGCCGCAGCGGCAAGCGCCTCGTCGAGCAACTTGTCGGCCGGCAGCACGCGCGACACGAGCCCGGCCCGCTCGGCTTCGGCGGCGTCCATGAAGCGTGCCGTCAGACACATGTCCATCGCCTTCGCTTTCGACACCGCGCGCGGCAGCCGCTGCGTACCGCCAGCGCCCGGCATGATGCCCAGCTTGATCTCCGGCTGACCGAACTTGGCCGTATCCGCCGCAAAGATGATGTCGCACATCATCGCAAGCTCGCAGCCGCCTCCCAGCGCGAAGCCCGAAACCGCCGCAATGATCGGCTTGCGGATCTCGCGGACCGTCTCCCAGTTGCGCGTGATGTAGTCGCCCCGATAAACATCCATATAGGAGTAGGTCGCCATCATGCCGATATCCGCACCGGCCGCGAATGCCTTCTCGCTCCCCGTCACGACGATCGCGCCGATGCCGTCATCCGCATCGAACGCCTTCAGCGCGGCGCCCAACTCATCCATCAGCGCATCGTTCAGCGCATTCAACGCCTTCGGACGGTTCAGCGTAACCAGCCCGACACGCCCCCGGGTCTCCACCAGGATGTTCTCGTAAGCCATCTATTTCTCCTCGATCAATGAAATGAGAAACGCCTCGCACATGCGAATAGTTTGATGCTACCATTCTCCGACCAACCGGTCGGTTAATTAATCGATCCAACCCCTCTCAATGTCCATCAGGCCGCCGCCATGACCCATGCACTGTTCACGAAGCACGAAGACACGCTGAAGCACGCACTCGCCGCCATCGAGAGCCGCGGGTACTGGAGCCCGTTCGCCGAAATGCCGAGCCCCAAAGTGTACGGGGAAAGCGCGAACGCCGATGGCGAGGCCGCATTCAAGTCCCACCTCGACAAAACGTTCGAACTCGACCAGCCGGCGTCCGGCGAAACGGTCGGTGCCGAGCAGTCGCCCTATGGCATCGCGCTCGGCATCCGGTATCCGAAATCGACGCCCGACGCACTGATCGCCGCCGCGGCCGCCGCGCAACGCACGTGGCGCGAAGCCGGCCCGAGCGCATGGATCGGCGTCAGCCTCGAGATTCTCGCGCGCCTGAACCGCGCAAGCTTCGAGATCGCTTACAGCGTGATGCACACCACCGGGCAGGCATTCATGATGGCGTTCCAGGCCGGTGGCCCGCACGCGCAGGATCGCGCGCTCGAGGCCGTCGCCTATGCATGGGACGAACTGCGCCGCATCCCCGCCGACGCGCACTGGGAAAAGCCGCAAGGCAAGAACCCGCCGCTCGCGATGCACAAGCGCTACACGGTCGTCCCGCGCGGCACGGGGCTCGTGCTCGGCTGCTGCACGTTCCCGACCTGGAACGGCTACCCGGGCCTGTTCGCCGACCTGGCAACCGGCAACACCGTGATCGTCAAACCGCATCCGGGTGCGATCCTGCCGCTCGCGATCACGGTCCGGATCGCCCGCGACGTACTGCGCGAGGCCGGATTCGATCCGAACGTCGTCACGCTCCTCGCGACCGAGCCCAACGACGGCGCCCTCGTCCAGGACCTCGCGCTGCGCCCCGAGATCAAGCTGATCGACTTTACCGGCAGCACACAGAACGGCACGTGGCTCGAACGCCATGCCCACCAGGCACAGGTCTATACCGAAAAGGCGGGCGTCAACCAGATCGTGATCGACTCGACCGACGACCTGAAGGCAGCCGCCAGGAACATCGCGTTCTCGCTGGCGCTGTATTCCGGCCAGATGTGCACGGCGCCGCAAAATATCTACGTGCCGCGCGACGGGATCCGGACGGCCGACGGTCATGCGAGCTTCGACGAGGTCGCACAGGCCATCGCCGTTTCCGTCCAAAAACTCACCGGCGACCCGGCACGCGCGGTCGAACTGATCGGCGCGATCCAGAACGAAGGCGTGACCGCGCGCATCGACGACGCCCGCCAGCTCGGCCGCGTGCTCGCCGACAGCCAGACTCTCCAGCATCCGGTCTTCCCCGACGCCCGCGTGCGTACGCCGCTCGTACTGCAGCTCGACGTGGCCGATCGCGCCAAATTCACGCAGGAATGGTTCGGCCCGATCTCGTTCGTGATCGCGACCGACTCGACCGCTCAGTCGCTCGACCTCGCCGGTGAAATCGCGGCGGAACATGGCGCACTGACGCTCTCCGTCTACAGCACCGACGATGCGATCGTCGAGGCCGCGCACGACGCGGCGGTACGCGGCGGTGTCGCGCTGTCGATCAACCTGACGGGCGGCGTATTCGTCAACCAGTCGGCCGCGTTCTCCGATTTCCACGGCACCGGTGCGAACCCGGCGGCTAACGCGGCGCTGGCCGACCCGGCGTTCGTCGCCAACCGCTTCCGCGTGGTGCAAAGCCGCGTCCATGTTGCCCCGAAAGCAGTCCCCGCGGAAGCCGGCCAGACGGCATAACCCGAATGGCCGACGTGCAAACGCCGCCACGTTCTCTACCATGAACGAATCCGCCACCCGGCGGGTTCGTTGCTCATCGATACGCCCATGACAGACGCCTACATCTGCGACGCGATTCGCACCCCCATCGGCCGCTACGGCGGCGCCCTGAAAGACGTCCGCGCCGACGACCTCGGCGCGGTGCCGCTCAAGGCGCTCGTCGAGCGCAACCGCGACGTCGACTGGACGGCGATCGACGACGTGATCTACGGCTGCGCGAACCAGGCCGGCGAGGACAACCGCAACGTCGCACGCATGTCGGCGCTGCTCGCGGGCCTGCCGACCGCCGTGCCGGGCACGACGCTGAACCGCCTGTGCGGCTCCGGAATGGACGCGGTCGGCACGGCCGCGCGCGCGATCAAGTCGGGCGAAGCGCGCCTGATGATCGCCGGCGGCGTCGAGAGCATGACGCGCGCGCCGTTCGTGATGGGCAAGGCCGCGAGCGCATTCGCGCGCCAGGCCGACATCTTCGATACGACGATCGGCTGGCGTTTCGTCAATCCGCTGATGAAGCAGCTGCATGGCGTCGACTCGATGCCGGAAACGGCCGAGAACGTCGCGGTCGACTACCACGTCAGCCGCGCGGATCAGGACCTGTTCGCGCTGCGCAGCCAGCAGAAGGCCGCGCGTGCGCAGCAGGACGGCACGCTCGCCGACGAAATCGTCTCGGTCACGATCGCGCAGAAGAAAGGCGACGCTATCGTCGTGTCGCGCGACGAACATCCGCGCGAGACGTCGCTCGAGGCGCTTGCGAAGCTGAAGGGTGTCGTGCGTCCGGACGGCTCCGTCACGGCCGGCAACGCGTCGGGCGTCAACGACGGCGCGTGCGCGCTGCTGCTCGCCAATGCGCAGG
The DNA here is from genome assembly GCF_056856535.1 of Burkholderia sp. L-4. Taxonomy (NCBI): domain Bacteria; kingdom Pseudomonadati; phylum Pseudomonadota; class Betaproteobacteria; order Burkholderiales; family Burkholderiaceae; genus Burkholderia; species Burkholderia sp. L-4. The sequence continues at coordinate 562,411 of NZ_JBXEOX010000001.1, read as the reverse complement.
CAGCCGACCAGTATGGGCTGCGCCGCCGCGCGCGCGTCGTCGGCATGGCAACCGCCGGTGTGGAACCCCGCGTGATGGGCATCGGCCCCGCGCCGGCCACGCAAAAGCTGCTGCGTCAGCTCGGCATGACCATCGACCAGTTCGACGTGATCGAACTGAACGAGGCGTTCGCGTCGCAGGGCCTCGCGGTGCTGCGCATGCTCGGTGTCGCCGACGACGATCCGCGCGTGAACCCGAACGGGGGCGCGATTGCGCTGGGCCATCCGCTCGGCGCTTCGGGGGCCCGGCTCGTGACCACCGCGCTCCATCAACTCGAACGTACGGGCGGCCGCTTTGCGCTCTGTACGATGTGCATCGGCGTCGGCCAGGGCATCGCCCTCGCGATCGAACGCGTGTAACCGCCCCGCCGCGCGCCTATAACGAAGTCATGAAGGAGACACTGCATGTCCTATCAGGCGATTCAGCTGGATATCGATCAGGCCGCGCGCGTGGCCACGATCACCCTCAACCGCCCCGACAAGCTGAACAGCTTCACGCGGGCGATGCATCGCGAACTGCAGTCGGCACTCGATGAAGTCGAAGCGGCCGGCGCGCGCGCGCTGATTCTGACAGGGGCGGGGCGCGGCTTCTGCGCGGGCCAGGATCTGGCCGACCTCGACTTCACGCCGGGCGCGTCCACCGACCTCGGCACGCTGATCGACGAGCACTTCAATCCGCTGATCCGCCGCCTGCAGCGCCTGCCGATTCCGGTGATCGCCGCCGTCAACGGCACGGCGGCCGGCGCCGGCGCGAATCTCGCCCTCGCATGCGATCTCGTGTTTGCCGCCCGCTCGAGCAATTTCATCCAGGCCTTCGTCAAGATCGGGCTCGTGCCGGATTCGGGCGGCACGTGGTTCCTGCCGCAGCGCGTCGGCATGGCTCGCGCGCTGGGGCTCGCGCTGACCGGCGACAAGCTCGGCGCCGAGCAGGCCGAGCAATGGGGCTTGATCTGGCGTGCGGTCGACGACGACGCACTCGTCGCGACGGTCCGTCAGCTCGCCACCCAGCTCGCGCAACAGCCGACGCTCGCAATCGCATCGATCAAGCAATCGATGCGCGACGGCGTCACGAACACGCTCGACCAGCAGCTCGACCTGGAACGCGACCTTCAACGCAAGCTCGGCCAGTCGCACGACTATGCGGAAGGCGTGACGGCGTTCATCGAGAAGCGCGCACCGCGCTTCGAGGGGCGTTGACATGACGCACGCCACCACCACGCTCGACCCCGATTCGCTGGCCCGCGCCACGGCGCAGGCCATGTACGAAGCCGACGCCTGCAGCCGCGCGTTCGGCATGGAAATCGCCGAAGTTCGCGCCGGCTACGCCCGCCTGCGGATGCGCGTGCGGCCCGAATTCCTGAACGGACACCAGACCTGCCACGGCGGGATCATCTTCACGCTCGCCGATTCGACCTTCGCATTCGCGTGCAACTCGTACAACCTGAACACGGTCGCGGCCGGCTGCTCGATCGAATTCCTGCGCCCGGTGCACGGCGACGACGTGCTGACGGCCGAGGCGATCGAACAGGCGCGCGCCGGCCGCCACGGCATCTACGACATCCGCGTCACGAACCAGACCGGTGAAACGGTCGCGATGTTTCGCGGCAAATCCGCCCAGATCAAGGGCACGGTCATCCCGGAAGATCGCTGACGCCGACGGCCCGCACATAACAAACACTGGAGACAGGCATGACTACCCCGCTACCGCTCGAGCCGATCGAGACCGCCTCACGCGACGAGCTGATCGCACTGCAGCTCGAACGCCTCAAGTGGTCGCTCCGGCATGCGTATGACCACTCGCCCGTCTATCGTCGCAAGTTCGACGACGCGGGCGTGCATCCGGACGACCTGAAGACGCTCGCCGACCTGTCGCGCTTCCCGTTCACGACGAAGGGCGATCTGCGCGACAGCTACCCGTTCGGGATGTTCGCGGTACCGCAGGACCGGATCTCGCGCATCCACGCGTCATCGGGCACGACCGGCAAGCCGACGGTCGTCGGCTATACGGCCGGCGACATCGACACGTGGGCGAACCTCGTCGCGCGTTCGATCCGCGCCGCCGGTGCACGCCGCGGCGACAAGGTACACGTCAGCTACGGCTACGGCCTGTTCACGGGCGGGCTCGGCGCGCATTACGGCGCCGAACGCGCAGGGCTGACCGTGATCCCGTTCGGCGGCGGCCAGACCGAAAAGCAGGTGCAGCTGATCCAGGATTTCCGGCCCGACATCATCATGGTGACGCCGAGCTACATGCTGTCGATCGCAGACGAAATCGAACGCCAGGGTCTCGATCCCGTGCAGAGCTCGCTGCGCATCGGTATCTTCGGCGCGGAGCCCTGGACCAACGACATGCGCGTCGCGATCGAACAGCGAATGGGCATCGACGCGGTCGACATCTACGGGCTGTCGGAAGTGATGGGGCCCGGTGTCGCGTCCGAATGCGTCGAGACCAAGGACGGCCCGACCATCTGGGAAGACCATTTCTATCCGGAAATCATCGACCCGGAAACCGGCGAAGTACTGCCGGACGGCGAGCTCGGCGAACTCGTGTTCACGTCACTGACGAAGGAAGCGCTGCCGATCATCCGCTATCGCACCCGCGATCTCACGCGCCTGTTGCCCGGCACCGCCCGCACGATGCGCCGGATGGAGAAGATCACCGGCCGCTCGGACGACATGATGATCGTGCGCGGCGTCAACGTATTCCCGACGCAAATCGAGGAGCAGTTGCTCAAGCAGCGCGCGCTCGCGCCGCACTATCAGATCGTGCTGACGAAGGAAGGCCCGCTCGACGTGCTGACGCTCAACGTCGAGCCCTGCCCCGACTCCGCACCCGATACGGCGGCGATCCACGCGGCAAAACAGGCGCTCGCGCACGACATCAAGTCGCTGATCGGCGTGACGGCCGTGATCAACGTGCTGCCCGTGAACGGGATCGAGCGCTCGGTCGGCAAGGCACGCCGCGTCGTCGACAAGCGCAAGGGATAACACCGGACACCGCCGGTCAGCGACGCGGAGCGGTCATCGCGCCGCCCCAAAAAGAAACAGTCCGAATCGGCCAGAGCCGGTCGGACTGTTTTGTCCCGGGGCACGGCCCGTCAAGTCACGTCACGTGGGGCATTCCGCCTGGAACAACCGCGCCGCTGCGCATCACGAATTCGGGAACAGCAGCCACATCCGGCCGACCTGCTTCATCCGGCCGGCCTGATCGCCCGCGTCGTCGCCGAGCCCCCAGAAATAGTCGGCCCGCACGCCGCCCTTGATCGCCGAACCCGTATCCTGCGCGAACACGAGCCGGTTCATCGGCGTATTCGTCAGCGGACGCGTAGTCTGCAGGAACACGGGCGTGCCGAGCGGAATCGCCGACGGGTCGACCGCGATCGAACGCTCCGGCGTCAGCGGCACGCCAAGCGCGCCGATCGGGCCGTCCGCGCCGCCGTGCGGCGCATCTTCCTTGGTCGGCATGTCGCGGAAGAACACGAACCGCGGATTCGTGTCGAGCAACGCGTCGACGCGGGTCGGGTTCGCCTTCGCCCATGCCTTGATGCCCTGCATCGTCGCCTGGGCGGGCGTCAGTTCGCCGCGATCGAGCAGCCACTTGCCGATCGAACGGTACGGCTGGTTGTTGGTGCCGCCGAAGCCGACCCGCATCACCGAACCGTCGTCGAGCAGCACGCGCCCCGAGCCCTGCACCTGCAGGAAGAAGGCCTCGATCGGATCGTCGACCCACACGAGTTCGTTGCCGTTCAGGATCCCGGCGCGCTCGAGCTGCGCGCGTGCCGGCAGCGCGGCCCCCGCGCGATAGCCGGCCGGCCAGCGATAGAGCGCGTACTGATACGGGCCGCGGCGCACGCGCGAACCGTGCAGCAGCGGCTCGTAATAACCGGTCACGAGCCCGTCGAGCGTCCCGTCGGTGTTCGCGAGCTGGAACGGCGTGAAATACGTTTCGAAGAAAGTGCGCGCGCTGCCGACGTCGAGCTCGTCGAGCCGGTCGGCGGCCGCGCACGCGCGCGCCCAGGCCGGCTGGCGCGCGAGCCGCACGCAGTTCTGCCGCAGCGCGGCCGTCGCGCCGATCAGCGAATCGTCCTGCCAGCCCGGCACCTGCTGCCACGCGACCGGCGTGAGCCGCTTCGCGGCGACCTGCCCCGGCACGATCGCCGCGCCGGTCGGCGGCTTCAGCGACGACGTCCGCGTCGGTGCGCTGCCGCACGCGGCAAGCAGCGCCGCCGCCGCGGCCGCTGCCACCCACCCGGCCAACCGGGGCCCAAACCACATACAATGTCCGTTCTTGATGGAAACCGCCATGTCAGATTTTCTCGACCAATATCCGATGCTCATCTTCGCGCTCGAAGCCTTCGTAGCGCTTGCCCTGCTGATCTTCATCGTCGTGTGGACGTCGTCGGGCAGAAAGAAGCACGCCCGCGGCAACAACGACCGCCAGCCGCGCTGACGCGCTTCGCACGCTCAATGCAGCGTGCGCGGCATGTGCAGTGCGAACTCGTCGACCGGCGCCTCGAAACGCTCGCCGTCTTCCGCCACGCAGAAGTACGCGCCCCGCATCGTGCCGACCGGCGTCGCGATCACGGCCCAGCTCGTGTATTCGAAGTGTTCGCCCGGCTGCAGCAGCGGCTGGTGCCCGACGACGCCGAGCCCCTTCACTTCCTGCACGTGGTTCTCGCTGTCCGTGATGATCCAGTGACGCGCGATCAGCTGCGCCGCGACCTGTCCCGTGTTGCGGATCGTCAGCGTGTACGCGAATGCGTATTGACGGTGATCGGGGTCGGATTGTTCCGGCAGGTAGCTGGTTTTCACCGAAACGGTGAACTGATACTGACTCATGATGTTTCCGGTGGAAGGTGACTGTCCGTGCCGGCATGGGCAACGGGGCCGCGGGCGCGCCGCATTGGTTCGGCATTCTATGCGCAATCGGGCCTCGGCCGCACGGCCCGCCGCCGCGCACCGGGTCGCCGGACGGTAGAATGACGGTTTTGCGCCGCAACGTCCCCGCTCCCCTGCCATGACCCAATTCCGTATCGCTCCCAGCATCCTGTCGGCCGATTTCGCACGGCTCGGCGAAGAAGTCCGCAACGTCGTCGCCGCCGGCGCCGACTGGATCCACTTCGACGTGATGGACAACCATTATGTGCCGAACCTGACGATCGGCCCGCTCGTGTGCGAAGCGATCCGCCCGCACGTACAGGTGCCGATCGACGTGCACCTGATGGTGCGCCCGGTCGACCGGATCGTGCCCGATTTCGCGAAGGCCGGTGCGAACCTGATCAGCTTCCACCCGGAAGGCTCCGATCACATCGACCGCACGCTGTCGCTGATCCGCGACCACGGCTGCAAGGCCGGCCTCGTGTTCAACCCGGCCACGCCGCTGAACTACCTCGACCACGTGATGGACCGCCTCGACTTCGTGCTGCTGATGTCGGTCAACCCGGGCTTCGGCGGCCAGTCGTTCATTCCGGAAACGCTGAACAAGCTGCGCGAAGCACGCGCGCGCATCGACGCGTACACCGAGCGCACGGGCCGCGAGATCCTGCTCGAGGTCGACGGCGGTGTGAAGGCCGACAACATCGCGGAAATCGCTGCGGCCGGCGCCGACACGTTCGTCGCGGGTTCGGCGATCTTCGGCAAGCCCGACTACCGCAAGGTGATCGACGAGATGCGCGCCGCGCTCGCCACTGTCGAGCGGAGCTGACGCCGTGGCCGATTCGTCGCTTGCCGGCCACGCGCCGGCCGGGGCCACCGCGGACGCCACGCACGCCGCCCCGATCCGCTTTGCCGCGCCGCGTATCGAAGCCGCGCTGATCGACCTCGACGGCACGATGGTCGACACGGCCGACGATTTCACGGCCGGCCTGAACGGGATGCTCGCGCGGCTCGGCGCGCCGGCCACGTCGCGCGACGAGGTGATCGGCTACGTCGGCAAGGGCTCCGAACACCTGATCCAGAGCGTGCTGAAGCCGCGCTTCCCGGCCGACGAAGCGCACGCGCGCTTCGACGACGCACTGGCGATCTACCAGACCGAATACGCGAAGATCAACGGCCGCCATGCGCGCCTCTATCCGGAAGTGGCCGCCGGCCTCGACGCGCTGCGCGCGGCCGGGATCCGGCTCGCGTGCGTGACGAACAAGCCGCACCGCTTCGCGGTCGAGCTGCTCGAACAATACGGGCTGGCCGATTGCTTCGGCATCGTGCTCGGCGGCGACAGCGTCGCACGCAAGAAGCCCGATCCGCTGCCGATGCTGACGGCCTGCGACGCGCTCGGCGTCCCGCCGGACGCGGCGGTCGCGATCGGCGACTCGGAAAACGACGCGCTGGCCGGCCGCGCGGCCGGAATGGCGACGCTGACGGTGCCGTACGGCTACAACCACGGCAAAGCTATACAAACGATAAATTCGGATGGTATAGTCGATTCGTTGCTGGTCGCGGCTCGCGCAATTTCCGCGCACAACGCCGGCCGGCCAACCGTCTGATTATTTCTTCCATCCGCATGTTTCTGAATAAAAAACGGAGTCTGAGCAGCATCGACCGGGGAGCCTGGCCCTGGCGTCGCTGGTCGCGCTAACCTCTTCGATGAGGTACGCTGAAGCACGTCTTCAGCGCCGTTTTTTATCTCGCTGCGCATCCGCGCGCCGATCGTCGCACCACCTCGAGTTCCACCGCGTCCGAACGCTCGCGTTCAGGATCGGCCGCAGGCTCGCGACGTTCACGCCCGGAATGCCGGCCGGCAACAGGCACTTCTCGATCGACCGCCCTTTCGCCGACGGCAACCCGCGCAGCGTCAAGTGATCCCTGGCGCACGCGCCGCTCGTCCCGAACAGGACCGGAACATGACCGAACTCGAATTCCAATCGCTCGCGAACGAAGGCTACAACCGCATCCCGCTGATCGCGGAAGCCCTTGCCGATCTCGAAACGCCGCTGTCCCTCTACCTGAAGCTGGCCCAGCCCGAACGCGCGGGCGCCAACTCGTTCCTGCTGGAATCCGTGGTCGGCGGCGAACGCTTCGGCCGCTACTCGTTCATCGGCCTGCCGGCCCGCACGCTCGTCCGCACCCGCAACGGCGTATCGGAAGTCGTGCGCGACGGCCAGGTCGTCGAGACGCACGACGGCGACCCGTTCCAGTTCATCGAATCGTTCCAGGCGCGTTTCAAGGTCGCGCAGCGCCCGGGCCTGCCGCGCTTCTGCGGCGGTCTCGCCGGCTACTTCGGTTACGACGCGGTGCGCTATATCGAGAAGAAGCTCGCGAACACCGCGCCGCGCGACGATCTCGGCCTGCCCGACATCCAGCTGCTGCTGACCGAGGAAGTCGCGGTCATCGACAACCTCGCCGGCAAGCTGTACCTGATCATCTACGCGGACCCGGGCCAGCCCGAAGCCTACGCAAAGGCGAAACAGCGCCTGCGCGAGCTGAAGCAGCGCCTGCGCACGACCGTGCAGCCGCCCGTCACGTCGGCCAGCGTGCGCACCGAGACGTTCCGCGAGTTCAAGAAGGACGACTATCTGGCCGCCGTGCGCCAGGCGAAGGAATACATCGCGGCCGGCGAACTGATGCAGATCCAGGTCGGCCAGCGGCTGACGAAGCCGTACCGCGACAATCCGCTGTCGCTGTATCGCGCGCTGCGTTCGCTGAACCCGTCGCCGTACATGTATTACTACAACTTCGGCGATTTCCACGTGGTGGGTGCGTCGCCGGAAATCCTCGTGCGCCAGGAAAAGCGCGGCGAGGATCAGATCGTCACGATCCGCCCGCTCGCCGGCACGCGCCCGCGCGGCAACACGCCCGAGCGCGATGCGGAACTCGCGACCGAGCTGCTCAACGATCCGAAGGAGATCGCCGAGCACGTGATGCTGATCGACCTCGCGCGCAACGATGTCGGCCGTATTGCCGAAATCGGCTCGGTGCAGGTGACCGACAAGATGGTCATCGAGAAGTACTCGCACGTGCAGCATATCGTCAGCTCGGTCGAAGGCAAGCTGAAGCCCGGCATGACGAACTACGACGTGCTGCGCGCGACGTTCCCGGCCGGCACGCTGTCCGGCGCGCCGAAGGTGCGCGCGATGGAACTGATCGACGAGCTCGAGCCGGTCAAGCGCGGGCTGTACGGCGGCGCGGTCGGCTACCTGTCGTTCTCGGGCGAGATGGATCTCGCGATCGCGATCCGCACGGGGCTGATCCACAACGGCAACCTGTATGTACAAGCGGCGGCCGGCGTCGTCGCGGATTCGGTACCCGAATCCGAATGGCAAGAGACCGAGAACAAGGCGCGCGCGGTGCTGCGTGCGGCCGAACAGGTCCAGGACGGCCTCGATAGCGACTTCTGACCGGAGACTGACCATGCTGCTCATGATCGACAACTACGACTCGTTTACCTACAACCTGGTCCAGTACTTCGGTGAACTCGGCGAGGACGTGCGTACCTACCGCAACGACGAAATCACGCTCGACGAGATCGCGCGCCTGGATCCCGACGCGATCTGCCTGTCGCCGGGCCCGAGCAATCCGCAACACGCGGGCATCACGCTCGACGTGCTGCGCGAGTTCGCCGGCAAGAAACCGATCCTCGGCGTGTGTCTCGGCCACCAGGCGATCGGCGAGGCATTCGGCGGCCGCGTGGTGCGCGCGAAGACCATCATGCACGGCAAGGTGAGCCGGATCGAAACCGATTGCCGCGGCGTGTTCGCCGACCTGCCGAAGCATTTCGACGTCACGCGCTACCACTCGCTCGCGATCGAGCGCGAATCGCTGCCGGACTGCCTCGAGGTGTCCGCCTGGACCGACGACGGCGAAATCATGGGCGTGCGCCACAAGACGCTGCCGGTCGAAGGCGTGCAGTTCCATCCGGAATCGATCCTGTCCGAGCACGGCCATGCGCTGCTCGAGAATTTCCTGAAGCAGGCCCGCGCCGCGGCTGCACAGGCTGCGTGACGGGAGCCCCACGATGACGATTACTCCGCAGGAAGCGCTGCAGCGCACGATCGAGCACCGCGAAATCTTCCACGACGAGATGCTGCACCTGATGCGGCTCATCATGCGCGGCGACATGTCGCCGGTGATGGCCGCGGCGATCATCACCGGATTGCGCGTGAAGAAGGAGACGATCGGCGAGATCGCCGCCGCCGCGACCGTGATGCGCGAATTCGCGAACCATGTCGAGGTGCAGGACAACTCGAACTTCGTCGACATCGTCGGCACCGGCGGCGACGGCTCGCATACGTTCAACATCTCGACCGCGTCGATGTTCGTCACGGCCGCGGCCGGCGCGAAGGTCGCGAAGCACGGCAACCGCGGCGTGTCGAGCAAGTCTGGCAGCGCCGACGTGCTCGAGGCGCTCGGCGTGAACATCGACCTGCAGTCGGAGCAGGTCGCCGCGTCGATCGCCGAAACGGGCATGGGCTTCATGTTCGCGCCGAACCATCACCCGGCGATGAAGAACATCGCTGCCGTGCGGCGCGAACTCGGCGTGCGCACGATCTTCAACATCCTCGGCCCGCTGACCAATCCGGCCGGCGCGCCGAACCAGCTGATGGGCGTGTTCCACCCCGACCTCGTCGGTATCCAGGTGCGCGTGATGCAGCGCCTCGGCGCGCAGCACGTGCTCGTCGTATACGGCAAGGACGGGATGGACGAGGTGTCGCTCGGCGCCGCGACGCTCGTCGGCGAATTGCGCGACGGCAAGGTGCACGAATACGAGATCCATCCGGAGGATTTCGGCCTGCAGATGGTGTCGAACCGCACGCTGAAGGTGGAAAATGCCGACGAGTCGCGCACGATGCTGCTCGGCGCGCTGGACAACCAGCCGGGCGTCGCGCGCGAGATCGTCACGCTGAACGCGGGCACCGCGCTGTATGCGGCGAACGTCGCCGAATCGATCGCGGACGGCATCCAGCTCGCCCGCGAAGCGATCGCGAGCGGCAAGGCGCGCGCGAAAGTCGACGAACTCGTGCGCTTCACGCAGCAGTTCAAGCGCTGACTCCCCTTACGAATCAAGCAGGAATCCCCATGAGCGACATTCTCGACCGAATCATCGCCGTCAAGCGCGAAGAAGTCGCGGCGGCCATGCGCAGCACGCCGCTCGAGGCACTGAAGCTGGACGCCTCCGCGCGCGACCTGCGCGACTTCGTCGGCGCGCTGCGTGCGAAGCACGCGGCCGGCGACGCCGCGGTAATCGCCGAAATCAAGAAGGCCAGCCCGTCGAAGGGCGTGCTGCGCGAGCACTTCGTGCCGGCCGACATCGCACGCTCGTATGCGGCGCACGGCGCCGCGTGCCTGTCGGTGCTGACCGACGAGCAATTCTTCCAGGGCGGCGTCCGCTACCTCGAAGAGGCACGCGCGGCCTGCACGCTGCCGGTGCTGCGCAAGGACTTCATCGTCGACGCGTACCAGATCGTCGAAGCCCGCGCGATGGGCGCCGACGCGATCCTGCTGATCGCCGCCGCGCTCGATACGCCGCTGATGCAGGACCTCGAGGCGTATGCGCACTCGCTCGGCCTCGCGGTGCTGGTCGAAGTGCACGACCGCAACGAGATGGAACAGGCGCTGACGCTCAAGACACCCCTGCTCGGCATCAACAACCGCAACCTGCGCACGTTCGAGACGTCGATCCAGACCACGCTCGACATGCTCGACATGATTCCGGCGGACCGCATCGTCGTGACCGAATCGGGCATCCTGTCGCGCACCGACGTCGACACGATGCGCGCGGCGAACGTGAACACGTTCCTCGTCGGCGAAGCGTTCATGCGCGCCGAGCAGCCGGGCGAGGAACTCGCGCGGATGTTCTTCTGATGGCGATCGAAAAGGAAATCAAGCTCGCGCTGCCGGCCGGTCAGGCCGACGCCGCGCGACGCTTCTTCGAGACGCTGACCGGCGAACCCGGCCGCGACGTCACGCTCGCGAACGTCTACTACGACACACCCGATCTCGCGCTGGCGCGCTCGAAGAGCGCGGTGCGCGTGCGTCGCACGCCGCACGGCTGGCTGCAGACCTTCAAGACGGTCGGCAGTGCGGAAGGCGGCCTGCATCGCCGCCACGAATGGGAACTGCCGGTCGCCGGCGACGCGCTCGAGATCGACGCGCTCGTCGCGGCCTGCGACGTGCCGGAAGCGGCCGCCGCGCTGAATAATGCGGCCGGCGCGCTGCATGCGCTGTTCCGCACGGATTTTTCGCGTACGCTGTGGCGCGTCGCGATCGGCGGTGCGACCGTCGAGGCCGCGGTGGACCTCGGTGAGATCGTCGTCCAGGCGGAACACGAAACGCGCCGCGAACCGATCAGCGAAATCGAACTCGAACTGATCGACGGCCCGGAAGCGGCGCTCTCGACGCTTGCCGCCGAACTGCAGCAGGCGCTGCCGGGCCTCGCTCCCGAAAACATCAGCAAGGCGCAGCGCGGCTACCGGCTGCGCGCGCAATAAACACGCATCACGCATGGCAACCCGCAAGACTTCCCGAGCGCCGCAACAGGCGTCGCTGTTCGACGATCCCGTGCCGGAAACGGCACCGGCCGATATACCGTCCGCGACTTCCAAGCCGCCCGCGGCCGGGCGCAAACCCGCGAAGAAAACCGCGGCACCGGCCCCCGCAGCGGCGGCACCGCAGCCCGCCGCCGCCGACGTTCCGCATCTCGCCGCGCAATTCGACGCGCTGCCGGCCGTCTGGCGCGACGTGCTGAAGCCGTTCACCGACAGCGACGCGTACGCGCCGCTGTGCCGCTTCGTCGACGACGAGCGCGCAGCCGGCAAGACGGTCTACCCGACCGACGTGTTCCGCGCGCTGCGCCTGACGAGCCCCGACGACGTGAAAGTCGTGATCCTCGGCCAGGATCCGTACCATGGCGACGATCGCGGCACGCCGCAGGCGCACGGCCTCGCGTTCTCGGTGCCGCCGGCCGTCCGCACGCCGCCGTCGCTGCGCAACATCTTCAAGGAAATCGCCGCGAACTTCGGTCACGACACGCCGCGCCACGGCTGTCTCGACACATGGGCGCGCCAGGGCGTGCTGCTGCTCAACACCGTGCTGACGGTCGAGCGCGGCGCGGCCGCCAGCCATGCGAAGCGCGGCTGGGAGCAATGCACGGACACGCTGATCCGCGAACTCGCCGGCCGTCATCGCGGGCTCGTGTTCATGCTGTGGGGCGCACACGCGCAGGCGAAGCGCGCGCTGTTCGACGCGAGCGCGCATTGCGTGCTCGAGGCGCCGCATCCGTCGCCGCTATCCGCGCACCGCGGCTTCCTCGGCTGCCGCCATTTCGCGCTCGCGAACGATTATCTGGTCGATGCGGGCCGCGAGCCGATCGACTGGCGCCTGCCGGAAGTCGCCGAAACGCTCGCTTGACGCGCTGCCGGTTCCTTCGTGCCGGCAAGCACGCAAAAACGCCGCGCCCCTTTCGGGAACGCGGCGTTTTTTTCGGGCGACGCAGAGGCAGCAGGTGCGTCGCACCCGCGGCGGCCTTCCTTACGCGGCGGCGATCGCTTCGCGCGCGCTCGCGAGCGCGGCGCTCTGCGCATCCGGGCCGAGATTCAGGCCTTCGGCGAAGATGAAGCTCACGTCGGTCAGGCCGATGAAGCCGAGGAAGGTGCGCAGGTACGGCGTCTGGCTGTCGTTCGGCGTACCGGCGTACTTGCCGCCGCGGGCCGTCACGACGTGAACCTTCTTGCCCTTGATCAGGCCTTCCGGACCGTTCTCGGTGTAGCGGAACGTGACGCCGGCACGGGCGATCCAGTCGAAGTACGTCTTCAGTTGCGACGAGATGCCGAAGTTGTACATCGGGGCGCCGATCACGATGACGTCGGCGGCTTGCAGCTCGGCGATCAGTGCATCGCTCTTCGCGACGATCGCATTCTGCTCCGCGGTGCGCTTGTCGGCCGGCGTGAAGAACGCGCCGAGCACCGATTCGTCGAGGTGCGGCAGCGCATCGGCCAGCAGGTCGCGAACCACGACCTTCGCGCCGGGGTTCGATTGTTGCAGCTTTGCCGTCAGTTCGTTGGCCAGCAGCGTGGATTGCGCACCTTGCGAACGCGCAGCGGAATTGATTTGCAGAATGGTCGTCATGTCAGGCTCCGGTGGGGTTGCGCTTCGGTAGCGCGAGTGACGCCATTGTGCGTGGCCGCACGACCGTGAAAAAGCGGGTTCAGGGCGACGGATTGTTGCAGCAGCAGAACAATCCGTGATCGCGCCCCGATACCCGTCTTCTTACGTTCACCCCTTCAGCCAGGTTTCCCGGGCCCTGGAGACCGCGACCGGCTTCGCGGCCGCCGTCAGCCGGTAGCGCGTGACTTCCGGGCCGTCGAGCTTCAGTTTCGCGGTACGCAGCTCGTCGCGGCGGAATGCGTGCACCTCGACCTTGTCGCCCGGCCGGTAGCGCGCGAGCAGCGCATCGAGGTTCGTGCCCGTCACGCGCAGCCCGTCGACCGCGATCAGCGTATCGCCGGCCGACAGCCCCGCGCGATGCGCGGCACCGCCTTCGTAGACCGCCGCGAACGTGCAGTCCGTGCCGCCGCGCAGACGCGCACCGATCGTCGGCTTCGCGGCCGCGCCGTTCGCGACATCGGGCGCCAGCGTCACACCGAACGGCGCGAACAGCTCGGCGAGCGGCAGGTCGCGCGTGCCGTGCACGGCATCGGTGAACAGGCGGCCGAGCGCGACGCCCGTCGCTTCCTCGATCAGTGCGTCGACTTCGTTCTCCTCGACGCCCGCCTGCTTGCCGCGGTAGAAGTCGCGGCCGTAGCGCTGCCACAGCAGACGCATCACGTCGTCGAGCGACTTCCGGTTGCGCGTCTGCGCGCGGATCGCGAGATCGAACGCGAGCGCGACGAGCGAACCCTTCGTGTAATAGCTGACGATCGCGTTGGTCGCATTCTCGTCCTGGCGGTAGTACTTGATCCACGCGTCGAACGAGCTTTCCGCGACGCTCTGCTTGAGCCGGCCCGTGCCGCGCAGCACACCGCCGATCGTCCGGCCCAGTGCCGCGAAATATTCGTCCTGCGACATCAGCCCGCTGCGCACCAGCATCAGGTCGTCGTAATACGACGTGAAACCCTCGAACAGCCACAGCAGCGACGTGTAGTTCTCGCGCGTCAGGTCGTACGGCACGAACGCCGCGGGCTTGATGCGCTTCACGTTCCACGTGTGGAAGTACTCGTGGCTGCAGAGACCGAGATAGGTGCGATAGCCTTCCGTCGTTTCCGGCCGCCCCTTCACCGGCAGGTCGGTGCGGTTGCAGATCAGCGCGGTCGACGCACGATGCTCGAGGCCGCCGTAGCCGTCGCTGACCGCGAGCGTCATGAACACGTAGCGGTCCATCGGCGCCTTCTTCGACTTCGGCTCGAACAGCGCGATCTGCGCTTCGCACACGCGCTTCAGGTCGGTGCGCAGCCGCTCCATGTCGAGCTGCGTCACGCGCCCGGCGATCACGATGTCGTGCGGCACGCCATGCGCGTCGAACGTCGCGAGCGCGAATTCGCCGATCGTCACCGGATGGTCGGAAAGCTCATCGTAGTTCGCGGCGCGATACGCGCCGAAACCGTAGCGCTTCGTGCCGCGCGCTTCGGGCAGCACGGTGCCGACGCGCCACGTGCGGAACGCCGCGCCGGCCGGTTTCGCGATGTCGACCTCGCACGGCGCGGCCTCGCGGCCGGCGACGCTCAGGAACACGGCCGTCGCGTTGAAGAAGCCGCCCGATTCGTCGAGATACGCGGAGCGCACCGACAGGTCCCATGCGTACACGTCGTAGCGCAGCGTCAGCGCGCCGGTCACGGGCGCGGCCTGCCACGTGTGCTTGTCGGTCTTCGCGATGCGCACCTTGCGGCCCGCGTCGTTGAACGCACCGAGCGTCACGATGTTGCGCGCGAACTCGCGCACGAGGTAGCTGCCCGGAATCCATACCGGCAGCGAGAAGCGCTGGCCTTCGGGATCGGGATCGGCGACCGTCACCGATACTTCGAACAGGTGCGCGGCAAGATCTTTCGGGACAATCGAATAGCGGATCGGCTGGGTCATCGTGGCAATCGGTCGGTCGAATACGGCGGCGAAAACGAAGAGAGGCGCCGGCAGATCATGCGGGCGCCCCTCGCTCGCCGGGCCATGTGCCCGGCGTGTAGTCGGTTACTTGCTCGAGGCGAGCGCCTGATTGAGCTGGTCGGCCGAGACCGCGCCCGGCAGGCGGCGGCCGTCCGGCAGGAAGATCGTCGGCGTGCCCGTGACGTTCATCCCGCGCCCGAGCGCGAGGTTCTTGTCGAGCGCGGTGGTATCGCAGGTGCCGGCGCCGGACGGGGTGCGGTGGTCGAGCATCCAGCCTTCCCACGTCTTCGCACGGTCGGTCGCGCACCAGATCGCCTTCGACTTCACGGTCGAATCCGGCGACAGCACCGGGTACAGGAACGTGTAGACGGTGACGTTGTCGACCGACTGCAGCGTCGTCTCGAGCTTCTTGCAATACGGGCAGTTCGGATCGGAGAACACCGCGATCTTGCGGGCGCCGTTGCCCTTGACGACCTTGATCGCGTTCGCGAACGGCAGGCTCGCGAAGTCGATCTTGTTGATTTCGGACAGGCGTGCGTCGGTCAGGTTCTTGTGCGTCTTGGTGTCGACGAGATCGCCGAGCAGCACGTAGTCGCCCGCCGCGTCGCTATAGATGATCTGCGAGCCGAGGTTCACTTCGTAAAGGCCGGCGACCGGCGATTTCGACACGCTCTTGATCGGCGCATCGTTGCCGAGACGGGCTTGCAGCGTGGCCTTCAGCTTGTCGGTGGTCTGGTCGGCCTGCGCGGTGCAGCCAAGCGTCGCCATCGTGACGGCCAGCGCCAGCGACGCGATGCGGATCGTTTTTTTCATCGAAATCTTCCTTCAGCTCAATCGGTGTGCACGGCACAGTGTACGCCGTAACGGAACCGTCTCCGACCGGCGAAGCGGCGGAAGGTTCGTTCAGCCGAGCGCGGCCGACACGAGCCAGCGCTTCACGAGCGGCTGCGCACCGACGAAGGCCATGCCCGCATTGCGCACCGCTTTCGCGAGCGAGCCCGGCACCGCGAAGAGCCGCTGCAGGCCGTCGGTCGCGACCATCAGCGCGCGGATGTCCTCGCGGCGCGAACGCTCGTAGCGGCGCAGCAGCACCGTGTCGCCGAGGTTGCGGAAGCTTTCCTTGCCCGCGATCGCGTCGACGAGCGCCGCGACGTCGCGCAGCCCGAGGTTCATCCCCTGCCCGGCGAGCGGGTGGATCAGGTGTGCGGCATCGCCGACCAGCGCGACGCGCGGCGCGATCAGCTTGTCGACCGTCTGCAGCGCCAGCGGGAAACCGGCGGCCGGCGTCACGCATTCGAGCGTGCCGACCTGGCCGTGCGACACGCGCTCGACCTCGGCCGCGAGCTGCGCGGGGTCGAGCGCGAGCAATTCATCGGCATGCGCGGTGTGCGCGGACCACACGAGCGACACGTGGCCGTCCGGCAGCGGCAGCAGCGCGACGATCTCGCCCTCGTGGAACCACTGGTAGGCCGTCTCGCGGTGCGGCAGCGACGCCTTGAAGTTCGCGACGACGCCCGTCTGCCGGTAATCGCGCCGTTCGACCCGGGCCCCCATTTGGGAACGCACCCACGAATGCGCGCCGTCGGCGCCGACGACCAGATCGGCTTCGAGCACCTGTCCCGACGACAGCGTGAGCACGGCCGCGTCGTCGCGCACGTCGAAGCCCTGTGCGCGCGCGTCGAACCACGTGAGGTTCGGCTGGAACCGCAGGGCGGCGTCGAGCGACGTCTCGACCAGCGACGATTCGGCGATCCATGCAAGTTGCGGCACGGAGGCCTGGTAGGCGGAAAAATGCAGTTCCGCATGCGCGTCGCCGTACACGCGCATGTCGAAGACGGGCGCGAGCCGGCCGTGGTCGAGCGCCTGCCAGACCCGCAGCCGCTCGAGCAGCGCCTGCGAACTGGAAGACAGCGCGTAGACGCGGGTGTCGAACGCGAGATCGGCGGGGCGCGGCGTGGCCGGCTGGGCAAGCAAGGCGGTCTTGTAGCCGGACTGGGTCAGCGCGAGCGCGGCCGTCTTGCCGACGAGCCCGCCGCCGACCACGGCGACGTCGAAGGAGTGGTGGGCAGTCATGGCGGGCATTATAGCCGCGGGGCCAAACCCTTACGCGGCCGGACTTTGCGGGAAATCAGCAGAATCGCTGGCGGCCGATGCGGCGGGGCGGCCCGTCGCATCGGCCGTTCGGCGCAACCCCGGAATCCGGGGCGTCGGCACGGTACAATAGCGTCTTTGACCGTCGGCCCGCCGCGCTCCACGCGCCGGCCGCCCTTTTTTTCCCGCGCCGCCGTGCCCTGTCCGGCCGCGCCGCCTTACCCGTCCGAAGGATTCCATGAGTCTCAAATGCGGCATCGTCGGCTTGCCCAACGTCGGCAAGTCCACCCTGTTCAATGCGCTGACCAAGGCCGGCATCGCCGCCGAGAACTACCCGTTCTGCACGATCGAACCGAACGTCGGCATCGTCGAAGTGCCCGATACGCGCCTGAAGGCGCTCTCCGAGATCGTCAAGCCGGAGCGTGTCGTGCCGGCCGTCGTCGAATTCGTCGACATCGCGGGCCTCGTCGCGGGCGCGAGCAAGGGTGAAGGCCTCGGCAACCAGTTCCTCGCGAACATCCGCGAAACCGACGCGATCACGCACGTCGTGCGCTGCTTCGAGGACGAGAACGTCATTCACGTCGCCGGCAAGGTCAGCCCGATCGACGATATCGAAGTGATCAACACCGAACTCGCGCTGGCCGACCTCGGCACCGTCGAGAAGGCGCTCACGCGCTATTCGAAGGCCGCGAAGTCGGGCAACGACAAGGAAGCGGCGAAGCTCGTCGCGGTGCTCGAGAAAGTGCGCGCGCAGCTCGACCAGGGCAAGGCCGTGCGCGGCCTCGCGCTGTCGGACGACGAAGCGGCGCTGCTCAAGCCGTTCTGCCTGATCACCGCGAAGCCGGCGATGTACGTCGCCAACGTGAAGGACGACGGCTTCGAGAACAACCCGCACCTCGAGGCGGTGCGCAAGTACGCGGAAAGCGAGAATGCGCCGGTGGTTGCCGTGTGCGCGGCGATCGAAGCGGAAATCGCCGATCTCGACGATGCGGACAAGGAAGCGTTCCTCGCCGACATGGGCATGGAAGAACCGGGCCTCGACCGCGTGATCCGCGCGGGCTTCAAGCTGCTCGGCCTGCAGACCTACTTCACCGCGGGCGTGAAGGAAGTGCGCGCGTGGACGATCCATATCGGCGACACGGCGCCGCAGGCAGCCGGTGTGATCCACACCGACTTCGAGCGCGGCTTCATCCGCGCGCAGACGATCGCGTTCGACGACTTCATCGCGTACAAGGGTGAACAGGGTGCGAAGGAAGCCGGCAAGATGCGCGCAGAAGGGAAGGAATATGTCGTGCACGACGGCGACGTGATGAACTTCCTGTTCAACGTCTGAGCGTTGCATCGACCGATGCCGTGTGAATCACGCGGCATCGCGCAACACGTGCCCGGCACGAAAAACGAATGGCCCGACGGCAAGCGCCGTCGGGCCATTTTCATTGCGGGACGTTCCGCCAGCCAGCGGCGAACGCCGTGCGTCCGCCGCCGCTTCGTCGTGACATCAGGTCGCCGACACCCGCCGCCCCGCGCTCGCCTGCGCATCGCGCCCACGCTTGTTCAGCCACGACGCCAGCAGCACGATCAACGCCAGCACGGCCGTCGCCCCCACTTCCATCCGATGCTCCTCGCTGACGAACATCACGGTCAGCGTGCCGCAGATGAACAGGATCACCGCCCACGTGAGCCACGGGAACAGCCACATGCGCAGCGTCAGGTCGGCGCCGGTCGATTCGAGCGTCTTGCGCATCCGCAGTTGCGAGATCGCGATCACCAGATACACGAGCAGCGCGATCGCGCCCGACGTCGCGAGCAGGAAGCCGAACACCTGCTCCGGCATCAGGTAGTTCGCGATCACGGTCACGAAGCCGAAGGCGGTCGACGCGAGCACGGCCGCGCGCGGCGTGCCGGTCGAATCGGTGCGATGCAGGAACGCCGGCGCGTCCTTGCGCTTCGACAGCGAGAACAGCATCCGCGACGCGGTGTACAGCGCCGAATTCAGGCAACTGGCGACCGACACGAGCACGATCACGTCGATGATCGCTTTCGCGTTCGGGACGCCGATCAGTTCCATCGCGCGCTGATACGAGCCGTGCTTCGGCAGCAGCGGGTCGTTCCACGGCACGATGGCCGCGACGATCAGGATCGAGCCGAGATAGAACAGCGTGATGCGCCAGATGACCGAGTTGGTCGCGCGCACGATCTGGCGTTGCGGGTTGTCCGATTCGGCGGCCGCGATCGTCACGATCTCGGTGCCGAGGAACGAGAACATCGTCGTCAGCATCGCCGCCAGCACCGCGCCGGCGCCGTTCGGCATGAAGCCGTGGTGCGCGAACAGGTTCGACACGCCCGATACGGCGGGCGCCGGGATGATTCCGACGATCGCCGCGCCGCCGATGCCCAGGAACACGACGATCGCGACGACCTTGATCAGCGCGAACCAGAATTCGAATTCGCCGTAGTTCTTGACGGAGAAAAGGTTGGTGAGGGTAAGCAGCAGCGTGATGCCGAGCGCGAAGATCCACGTCGCGACGCCCGGGAACCAGGCGTTGAGGATGGTCGCGGCGGCCGTCGCCTCGATCGGGATCACGAGCACCCAGAACCACCAGTACAGCCAGCCGATCGTGAAGCCGGCCCAATGGCCGATCGCCCGATCGGCATAGGTCGAGAACGACCCGCTGTCCGGATGCGCGACGGCCATTTCGCCGAGCATGCGCATCACCAGCACGACCAGCACGCCCGCGATCGCATACGCGAGGATCGATGCCGGACCGGCTTCCGCGATCGCGTGGCCGGAGCCGACGAACAAGCCCGCGCCGATGACACCGGCAATCGACATCATCGTCACGTGACGCTGCTTCAGGCCCGTGCCGAGGCCCGTGTTGCTTCCACTCATCTGTCTCTCTCCAAAAAACGGTTCCGGTATGACCGGGTGTCGCGTGAAGGCGGCGCGGGGCGTTGTCGTTCTTGATTCCGGCTGCGGCCGTGCGTGCGTCGCACGCGGGGCGTGAGGCCGGATGGAGCCGTTCGGGTCGGTGCGCCCGCGCAGTCTGCGAAGCTGCGGGTGCGATGCAGCGCGCCAGGCGCCGGCGCATCGCGTGCGCCCTTTCCATCGGCTGTCGTCAGCCGCCTTCGAAGCGAAGGAGTGTAAGCATCAAACGGTTCGTCACTAAGAACCAATTGAAGAATTTCGATGGAACCACTCGTTGCATCGATGCGAACCGATGCAACGCTTGATCCGGCGTGGCGCCGGATTCCGCGCAGTCAGTGCGCCGCTTCGTCCCGCCACCTGGCCGGGACGATCGCGTGCCATTCCCGCAGAAGCAGGTTTTTCACGGCGTCGGGATGCGCGACCGACAAGCGGACCAGCACGATCGGCCAGCCGGCATAGTGATCGGTCACGTAATACACGTCGGGTTCCGATTCGATCAGCCAGGCGCGCTCGTCGGGGCCGACACCCTTCACGACAAGCGTGTCGCCGTCCTCGCGCAGCCGCGCGAGCATCCTGCCCTTCACCTTGAGTGCGGGCGTGCCGTACGACGTGCCCTCCTCGACACCGCGCCACGCGAGCGCGATCTGCCGGACGTCGTCGAATGTCACGATGCCTCCCTGACCGTTGGCCGATGGTTGCCGGTCCGGCCACGCTACCGGAAATCGCGCGGCGCGCCCAGCCGGATGCGCCTATCCGCCGGTTGCGCGCGCGGCCGCCGGCGCCCGTCCGGTCGTCGCGACGATCGCGAACGCGATCGCATTCGCGGCGGCGCTCGCGAGGATCGGCACGAGATAGCCGCCGCCCGCGTCGAAGATGAAGCCGGCGGCGGCCGGGCCGATCAGCGTGCCGAACGCGACGCTCGTGTACAGGATGCCGATGATCGCGCTCACGTTGCGCCCGCCGAAATAGTCCATCACGACCGCCGGCAGCACGGCGACCCAGCCGCCATAAAACACGCCGAACACGAGCGCGAACGTGGCGAGCGTCGCGACGGTGCCTGCCCCCGCCCATGCGACGAGCGCCACGGCCATGCCGGCGAACATCGCCAGCAGCGATGCGCGGCGGCCGAAGCGGTCGGCCAGGCCGCCGAGGAAGAAGCGCCCGGCCGTGCTGCCGACGCCGATCGCCCCGAGCAGCAGCACGGCCGTGGGCGGCGCGACGCCGTGATCGAGCGCGTACGGCACGAGGTGAACGAACGGGACGAACACGCCGAACGAGCACACGAGGCATGCCGCGTAGAGGCTCGCGAACGGCCGCGACGTGACGGCTTCGCGCACGGTCGCCCCGACCTGCACCTTCACACGGGCCGAGGCGGCACCGGCATGCCGGCCGTCATCGTCGGCCGCATCGCCATCGGGCAGCAGTCCGCGCCCGCGCGGATCGTTCTCGATCAGCAGCGACATGCCTGCGCCCAGCACGACCGCGATCACGGCGAGCGTGAAATACGCGCCGCGCCAGCCGGCATGCGCGATCAGCGCGGACGCGAGCGGCGGCATCACGAGCGTGCCGACGCCGATCCCCGCGACCGCGAGCCCCGACGCGAAGCCGCGCCGGCGCACGAACCAGCGCTGCACGGCACCGACGGCCGGCACGTACGCGCAGCCGACGCCGAGTCCGACCCCGAGCCCGTACGCGACATAGACCTGCAGCAGCGTGTGCGCCGCGCCGGCCGCCGCGAGCCCCGCGCCGGTCAGCAACATCCCGGCGACGGCGAGCCGCCGCGAGCCGAAGCGATCGGCCAGCGGCCCGCTGACGATGCCGAAACCGAAATACAGGAAGCCGGCGAGCGAGAACACGAGCGAAATCTGCCCGCGCGACGCGGCGAAATCCCGCTGCAGCGACTCGACGAACGCGCTGAACGTATACGCGCTGCCGAACCCGACCAACGTGACGGCGAACGCGGCCGCGACCACGTACCAGCCGTAGAAGAGGCGCGGTGCGCCCGGGCGGTTCATGACGATGCTCCTCTCAGGTTCCACCGGCCGCCGGGCAGCGCCCGGATTGCCTCATGGATATAGATGAACTATGTTGATCGCATCCGCTACCGAAACGCGGCCACGCAACGTGTGATCCGATACATCAACGGTACTCGCGCATACACGCGGCCTCAAACGATATTTCGTCGGCCTTTCGCTTTAGAAAAACTGAATGAATCGTTCCCGCCTGCCGCCACTCAACGCCCTGCGCGCCTTCGAAGCTGCCGCCCGCCACCTGTCGGTGAAGTCGGCCGCCGAAGAGCTGTCGGTCACGCCCGGCGCGGTGAGCCAGATGATCCGCACGCTCGAGGCGCACCTCGGCGTGCAGCTGTTCGAGCGCGTGAACCGCGGCATCCTGCTGACGGCCGCCGGCCGCGACTACCTGCCGCCCGTGCGCAACGCGTTCCGGCAGATCGCCGACGCGTCGCAGCGCGTGTCGGGCGCCGCCGACAGCGGCGTGCTGACGGTGAGCGTCACGCCGTTCTTCGCGTCCGCATGGCTCGTCCCGCGCCTCGCGCAGTTCCGGCACGCGTGCCCGGACGTCGACCTGCAGGTCGTCACGAGCCACGCGCTCGCGGATTTCTCGCGCGACGGCGTCGATGTCGCGATCCGTCACGGCCTCGGGCGCTACATCGGGCTGTGCAGCGAGCGCCTGCTGACGGTGGAGATCGTCGCGCTCGCGTCGCCCGAACTCGTCGCGCGGCTCGGCAGGCCGGCGACGCCGGCCGACCTCGTCGGCTGGCCGCACCTGCACGACGCCGAGCGCAAGGGCTGGCACATCTGGTTCGGCGCGCAGCGGATCGACGATTTCGGGCCGCCGCGCGGCCCCGCGTTCGACGACTCGGGCCTGCTGCTGCAGGCGATCGTCGCCGGCCAGGGCGCCGGGCTGCTGCCGGCCGCGATGGTGCGCGGAGCGCTGGCGAGCGGGCGACTCGTGCAGCTTGCTGAGGTCGCCTGGCTCGACGATTTCGCGTACTACCTCGTCTATCCGCCGCATCACGCCGAGCGGCCGAAGGTCGCCGCGTTCCGCCGCTGGATTCTCGAGGCCGCACAGGCGGACGGCGCGGCGTCGATGTCCGGCGCGGCGTAGCGTCGCGCCGCCGCGCGGCGCCGGCACCGGTCGGGCGCCGATCCGTTAACATGCGGCGCGGGCGATCCGCCCGACATCGATAACAACAAACCGACCGGGAGAGACCATGCCTGCCCTGTTCCGCCGCGCGACACGCATCGCGGCACTGTCCGCCGTCTTCCTTGTCACCTGCGCCGCGTTGCCCCACCCCGCACACGCGTACCGCGCATCGCCCGGCTACGGCAACGAAGCCGATCTCGACCGTCACGACACGTATCGCAACCGCGACGGCGAGACCGTGCACGCGCCCGCGCATTCGAAATCGGGCCGCGTGCCGGACGGGGCGAGCGCGCGCTGCCGCGACGGCACGTACAGCTTCAGCCGCCATCGACGCGGCACGTGCTCGGGGCACGGCGGCGTCGCCGCGTGGCTGTAACGCGACGCATCCGGACGGCTGCGCGGCGCCAGCGGCAGCCGGTGGCGAAGTACAATACGCGTTCGCGCCGCCGACACGCGGCGCCGCCGCCGCGCCCCGCGCGGCACGCTCCGTACCGAATCACCCGACGCCGCCACGCCCGCACGCTGCGCGGCCGTCTCAACCACTTCTGACTTTCACACCGAAATGGCCCAATACGTTTTCACGATGAACCGGGTCGGCAAGATCGTGCCGCCCAAGCGCCAGATCCTGAAGGACATCTCGCTGTCGTTCTTTCCCGGCGCGAAGATCGGCGTGCTCGGCCTGAACGGCTCGGGCAAGTCGACGCTGATCCGCATCATGGCGGGCGTCGACAAGGACATCGAGGGCGAAGCCACGCCGATGCCGAACCTGAACATCGGCTACCTGCCGCAGGAACCGCAGCTCGATCCGACGAAGACCGTGCGCGAAGCCGTCGAGGAAGGCCTCGGCGACCTGTTCCAGGCCAACAAGAAGCTGGAAGAAATCTACGCGGCCTACGCGGAACCGGACGCCGATTTCGACGCACTCGCGGCCGAGCAGGCGAAGTACGAGGCGATCCTCGCGTCGAGCGACGGCGGCAGCCCCGAGCAGCAGCTCGAAGTGGCGGCCGACGCGTTGCGCCTGCCGCCCTGGGACGCGAAGATCGAGCATCTGTCGGGCGGTGAAAAGCGCCGCGTCGCGCTGTGCAAGCTGCTGCTCGAAAAACCGGACATGCTGCTGCTCGACGAACCGACCAACCACCTCGACGCCGAATCGGTCGACTGGCTCGAGCAGTTCCTGGTGCGCTTCCCCGGCACGGTCGTCGCCGTGACGCACGATCGCTACTTCCTCGACAACGCAGCCGAGTGGATTCTCGAACTCGACCGCGGCCACGGCATTCCGTGGAAGGGCAACTACAGCAGCTGGCTCGACCAGAAGGAAGAGCGCCTGAAGCAGGAAGAAGCATCGGAATCGGCACGCCAGAAGGCGATCAAGAAGGAACTGGAATGGGTGCGCCAGAACCCGAAGGGCCGTCAGGCGAAGTCGAAGGCGCGTATCGCGCGCTTCGAGGAACTGAGCAGCCAGGAATACCAGAAGCGCAACGAAACGCAGGAAATCTTCATTCCGGCCGGCGAACGCCTCGGCAATGAAGTGATCGAGTTCAAGAACGTCAGCAAGTCGTTCGGCGACCGCCTGCTGATCGACAACCTGAGCTTCAAGATTCCGGCCGGCGCGATCGTCGGCATCATCGGCCCGAACGGCGCCGGCAAGTCGACGCTGTTCAAGATGCTCACGGGCAAGGAACAGCCGGATTCGGGTGAAGTCGTGATGGGCCCGACGGTGAAGCTCGCGTACGTCGACCAGAGCCGCGACGCGCTCGACGGCTCGAAGACGGTGTTCGAGGAAATCTCGGGCGGCGCCGACGTGCTGACGGTCGGCAAGTACGAAACGCCGTCGCGGGCGTACATCGGCCGCTTCAACTTCAAGGGCGGCGACCAGCAGAAGATCGTCGGCAACCTGTCCGGCGGTGAACGCGGCCGTCTGCACCTCGCGAAGACGCTGATCTCGGGCGGCAACGTGCTGCTGCTCGACGAACCGTCGAACGACCTCGACGTCGAAACGCTGCGCGCGCTGGAAGACGCGCTGCTCGAATTCGCGGGCTCGGTGATGGTGATCTCGCACGATCGCTGGTTCCTCGACCGGATCGCGACGCACATCCTCGCGTTCGAAGGCGATTCGCAGGTCACGTTCTTCGACGGCAACTACCAGGAGTACGAAGCCGACAAGCGTGCGCGCCTCGGCGAGGAAGCCGCGAAGCCGAAGCGTCTGCGCTACAAGCCGATCAGCCGCTGACCGGCACGCCGGCCTGGGCATCCGGCACCGCGGCAACGCGAGGCCGAATGCCCGAGGCGGCCGCCTCCGGATCGGCAGAACGAAAAAGCGGGCCCGTGGCCCGCTTTTTTTATCGCCGCGCGGTCGCCCGCTGTCGCTTACGCGAGCGCGCCCAGTTCACGCAACCGTGCCTCGGTCGCCGCCGCGCTCGTGTGATGAATGCCGTGCCAGCCGAGCGCCGTCGCGGCCTGCGCATTCTTCGCGTTGTCGTCGATGAACACGAGCTCGTGCGGCGCGATACCCGGCAGGTGCGGCACGATCCGCGCATGCATCTCGCGATAGATCGCCGGATCGGGTTTCACGAGCTTCACGCGGCCCGACACGACGATGTCCCTGAATCGCCGCAGCACCGGGAAGTTGTCCCACGCGTACGGAAACGTCTGCGCGGACCAGTTCGTCAAGCCGAACAGCGGCATCCCCTGCGCGTCCAGCCGGTCGACGAGCGCGGCGCCCTCTTCCAGCACGCCGCGGATCATCTCGTGCCAGCGCGCATAGAACGCGCGGATCAGCGCCTCGTGCTCCGGAAACTTCGCGACGAGCTCGGCCGTGCCTTCCTCGATCATCTGCCCGCCGTCCTGGCGGATCACCCAGTCCATCGCGCACACGTGCGTGAGAAACCAGCGACGCTCGGTTTCGTCTGGAATCAGCTCACGGTAAAGGTACTCGGGGCTCCAGTCGATCAGCACGCCGCCGAAATCGAACACCACGGCCTTGATCGTCATGCAAACTCCGCAGCAAGGACTTCCGCGAGCGGACGCGGCGTCACCGCGTTGCCCGACAGCGAGTTGTTGTTCCAGATGAAGTGGTGGTGCGCGACGATCTGCGCGGCCGACAGGTGCGCACGCTCGTTCGTCGTGTGCAGGTCGGACACGACGGTCGTCCGGTAGCCGAGCAGCGCGGCGCGGCGCGCGGCCGAATCGACGCAGAACTCCGTCGCATAACCGCAGATCAGCACCGAACGGATGCCGTGCCGATCGAGCTGCGCCGCGAGCGGCGTGTCGTGGAACGAATCGCTCACCTGCTTGCGCACGCGCCAGTCGTCGCCGCCGACGACCAGCCCCGCATGCAGCTCCCAGCCCGGCGTGCCGGGCACGATGTCGTCGTCCGCATCGCCGTCGTGCTGCACGAAACAGACGGGCGCGTTGGCCGCGCGCGCGGCCGCCGTCAACCGGTTGATGCCCGACACGACCTCGTCGAGCCGGTAGGCAGGCCGCGCCCGCTCCACCAGCCCGCGCTGCATGTCGATCACGATCACTGCGGTGTCCGTCATGGCTTGCCCTCGGTTCTGTCGTTCGGCTTATGTCGGCTTATGGTCCGGCCGTTGCCGCCGGCGGCGTCAGATCGGCTGCGTGCGCGCGTCGAGCCACGCTTTCGCATCGCCGCTCACGTGCCTGCCGACGCGCTCGCGCACCGTCGCGTGATACGTGTTCAGCCATGCGCGTTCCTCGTCGTGCAGCATCTCGATCAGCACGCAGCGCGTGTCGATCGGGCACAGCGTCAGCGTCTCGAACGCGAGAAAATCGCCGAACTCCGTCTTTCCGGCCGCGCGGTTCACGACCAGGTTCTCGATCCGGATGCCCCACTGGCCCGGACGGTATACGCCAGGCTCGATCGACGTGATCATGCCTTCTTCCATCGCCGTGTACGGCTCGGCCGGCGCGTAGTGCGAGATGACCTGCGGGCCTTCGTGCACGTTCAGGAAATAGCCGACGCCATGCCCGGTGCCGTGGCCGTAATCGAGCCCGGCCGCCCACATCGGCGCGCGCGCGATCGCGTCGAGCATCGGCGAGCGGATGCCGCGCGGGAAGCGTGCGCGCGACAGCGCCATCATCGATTTCAGCACGATCGTGAAATCGCGCCGCTGCAGGTCGCTGACGGTGCCGACCGGCACGACGCGCGTGATGTCGGTCGTGCCCGTCATGTACTGGCCGCCCGAATCGATCAGCAGCAGGCCGTCGCCGGCGATCGTCGCGTGCGACTCGCGGGTCGCGTGGTAGTGCGGCATCGCGCCGTTCGCGTTGAAGCCCGCGATCGTCGCGAAGCTCGCCGACACGTAGCCGGGGCGCCGTGCGCGTGCGGCCGTGAGCTTCTCCTCGATCGTCAGCTCGGTAATCGTCTCGCGGTTCACGGCCTGCTCGAACCATGCGAAGAATTCCGCGAGCGCGGCGCCGTCGTGTTCCATCGTCACGCGCACGTGTTCGATCTCGGCGGACGTCTTGCGCGACTTCGCGAACGTCGACGGATTCACCGCCTCGACGAGCTTCACGCCGGCCGGCACGGCCTCGAGCGTGCCGAACGTCACGCGGCGCGGGTCGATCAGCAGCGTCGCGCCGGCGGGCAGCGCCGCGAGCGACGCGCGCGCGTCGCCGTACGCACGGACGTCGACGCCGTCCCGCGCGAGCGACTCGGCCAGCGCCGGCGACACCTTGCCGTCGGCGATGAACAGCGTCGCGCGATCGGCGCCGATCATTGCGTGCGCAACGAACACGGGATTGAAGTTGACGTCGGCACCGCGCAGGTTGAACAGCCAGGCGAGATCGTCGAGCGTCGACACGAAATGCCACTGCGCGCCCTGCGCGTGCATCGCGCGGCGCACCTCGGCCAGCTTGCTCGCGCGCGTCGTGTCGGCCTGCGGCGCCGTGTGCTCGAACACAGCGTCGCCGGGCAACCCCGGCCGCTCCGGCCAGATCGCGTCGAGCAGGTCGAGATCGGTGCGCAGCGCGATGCCGCGGGCGCTCAGCGCGGCCGTCAGCCCGCGCGCCGCCGCGACGCCGAGCACCGCGCCGTCGACGCCGACCGTCGCGCCGGCCGGCACGTTCTGCGCCAGCCAGTCGACATGCGGCGCGCTCTGCTGGCCGCCCGTCATCTTCATCAGCTGCACGCCCGTGCCGGCCAGCTCGGCGTCGGCCTGCACCCAGTAGCGGCTGTCGACCCACAGCCCCGCGAAATCCGCGGTCACGACCAGCGTGCCGACCGAGCCCGTGAAGCCGGACAGCCAGCGGCGCGCCTGCCAGCGCTCGGGCAGATACTCGGACAGATGGGGATCGGCGGACGGCACGAGATAGGCGGCCAGGTCCTCGCGGGCCATGGCACCGCGCAACAGCGCAAGGCGGGCCGGCACCGGCGAGACTTCGGGAAGACGGGCATTCATGATTTCACCTGAGAGCATTCAGCGACGGGCCGACAGCGCGACCGTCACGGCTACGGCAAGGAACGCGACGCCGGTGCAGACCGGCCATTCGAGCGTCTCGCCATCGTAAAACAGTCCCGAGAGATTGCCGGCCATGCGGGCGGCGGCCGCACCGACGATGCCGGCGAGCACCGCGATCCACCACGCCGGCCGACTCGTGCGCCGCATCGGATGCAGCCCGCGGCCGAACAGCCCGACGGCCGCTCCCAGGACAATGATTCCAAACCAGTTCATTCGACGCCTTCTATAAATTCAGATTCGTCCCATAGGCGTGAACGTTACCAGCGGCTAGCATCGATTCATCCATCGAACCCGAGACCAGCCGGGTGCCGCGAACGTTCGAGTGTAGGGGCCGACTCGACGTTATGGCAAGCGCGCACCGGCTACCGTAATGAAGAAACTCTCATGCGAATCGCTCTGATCGATCCCGAGTCGCGTCGCGCCGCGCTCCTGAACCGGCTGCTCTTCGCGGGCGGTCACGTGTGCCACGCGTTTCCGTCCAGCACCGCCTTCTTCGCGTGGCTCGCGGCCGACAACACCTGCGACATGCTGATCACCGGCCACTGGGCCGGCGATCAGCCCGCCGAGGAAGTCATTCCGCGCGCGCAGACGGTCCTGCCCGGGTTGCCGGCCATCGCGGTGATGCAGTCGCCGCGCGAAAGCGAAATCGTCTCGTGCCTGCACGCGGGCGCCGACGATTGCCTCGCGCGGCCCGTGAGCGGCCCCGAGCTGCTTGCGCGCGTCAACGCACTGAGCCGGCGCGCCGGCGTACGCCGGCCGCCGACCCGCTCGCGCGAAATGTATGGGGAATATGCATTCGACGCAACGCACGACCTCGTGCGCTTCGGCAACGCAATCGTTTCACTGACGCCCAAGGAATTCCGTTTCGCCCAGCTGCTGTTCACGAACCTGTCGCGGCCCGTGTCGCGCGCCCATATCCTCGAAACCGTGTGGGGGCGCCGCCGCGACATGAAGTCGCGCACGCTCGATACGCACGCATCCCGGCTGCGCAGCAAGTTGCAATTGCTCCCGGAGCGCGGCTACCGGCTGTTGCCGCTCTACGGCTACGGCTATCAGCTCGACCGCGTGCCGATCGAACCCCCAAATTCCCGGCCCCGCCACGCTGATGCCCGGTATGCCGCGAGTGAGGAAATCGCTGAAACGCTATAATATGGGGCCAAACGATAGCCCTCGATATGCAACTCCTCACGATCGGAATCAATCACCACACTGCGCCTGTCGCCTTGCGCGAACGCGTGGCGTTTCCGCTCGAGCAGATCAAGCCGGCTCTCGTCACGTTCAAGAACGTGTTTCTCGGCCCCCAGGCACCCAATACGCCCGAAGCGGCGATCCTCTCCACCTGCAACCGCACCGAACTGTATTGCGCGACCGACGATCGCGCGGCGCGCGAAGGCGCGGTCCGCTGGCTGTCGGAGTATCACCGGATTCCGGTCGACGAGCTCGCCCCGCATGTGTACGCGCTGCCGCAGTCGGAAGCGGTCCGGCATGCATTCCGCGTCGCGTCCGGCCTCGATTCGATGGTGCTCGGCGAAACCCAGATTCTGGGCCAGATGAAGGACGCGGTCCGCACCGCGACGGAAGCCGGCGCGCTCGGCACCTATCTGAACCAGCTGTTCCAGCGCACGTTCGCGGTGGCGAAGGAAGTGCGCGGCACGACCGAAATCGGCACGCAGTCGGTGTCGATGGCCGCCGCCGCGGTGCGCCTCGCGCAGCGGATCTTCGAAAAGGTGTCGGATCAGCGCGTACTGTTCATCGGCGCCGGCGAGATGATCGAGCTGTGCGCGACGCACTTCGCCGCGCAAGGCCCGCGCGAACTCGTCGTCGCGAACCGCACGGCCGAACGCGGCCAGCGGCTCGCCGAACGCTTCAACGGCCGCGCGATGCCGCTGGCCGACCTGCCGACCCGCATGCACGAATTCGACATCATCGTGTCGTGCACCGCATCGACGCTGCCGATCATCGGCCTCGGCGCGGTCGAGCGCGCGGTGAAGGCACGCCGCCACCGCCCGATCTTCATGGTCGACCTCGCGGTGCCGCGCGACATCGAGCCCGAAGTCGGCAAGCTGAAGGACGTGTTCCTCTACACCGTCGACGATCTCGGCGCGATCGTGCGCGAAGGCAACGCGTCGCGCCAGGCCGCGGTCGCGCAGGCCGAAGCGATCATCGAGACGCGCGTGCAGAATTTCATGCAATGGCTCGACACGCGCAGCGTCGTGCCGGTGATTCGTCACATGCATACGCAGGCCGACGCGCTGCGCCGCGCCGAAGTCGACAAGGCGCAGAAACTGCTCGCACGCGGCGACGATCCGGCCGCCGTACTCGAGGCGTTGTCGCAGGCGCTGACCAACAAGCTGATCCACGGCCCGACGAGCGCGCTCAACCGCGTGAACGGCGCCGATCGCGATTCGCTGATCGACCTGATGCGCGGCTTCTACCAGCACGCGCCGCGCTCGAACGACCAGTCCGGCCACTAGCGCCGCCCGGTCGCCCTGCCGCCGGCCCCGCGCCGGCCTATCCTTTCCGAATACCCCTTGCCCGGGAGCGCCGCTCCACACCATGAAAACGAGCATGCAACGCAAGCTCGACCAGCTGTCCACACGGCTGGCCGAACTGAACGACCTGCTGAGCCGCGAAAACGTCACGGCCGACCTCGACCAGTACCGCAAGCTGACGCGTGAACATGCGGAACTCGGCCCGGTCGTCGAGCAATACGCGCTGTGGCGCCAGTCGCGCAGCGACGAGAAGGCCGCGCAGGAACTGCTCGCCGACCCGTCGATGCGGGACTTCGCCGAAGACGAAATCCGCAGCGCGCGCGACGATATGGCGCGCCTCGAGACCGAGCTGCAGAAGATGCTGCTGCCGAAGGATCCGAACGACGATCGCAACATCTTCCTCGAAATCCGCGCGGGCACGGGCGGCGACGAATCGGCGCTGTTCGCGGGCGACCTGCTGCGCATGTACCTGCGCTTCGCGGAACGCCAGCGCTGGCAGGTCGAAATGATGTCGGAGAGCGCGTCGGATCTCGGCGGCTACAAGGAAGTGATCGTGCGGATCGCGGGCCAGGGCGCGTTTTCGCGCCTGAAGTTCGAATCGGGCGGCCATCGCGTGCAGCGCGTGCCGGCGACCGAGACACAGGGGCGCATCCATACGTCCGCGTGCACGGTCGCGGTGATGCCGGAAGCCGACGAAATCGGCGAAGTCGAGATCAACCCGGCCGACCTGCGGATCGACACGTTCCGCGCATCCGGCGCGGGCGGCCAGCACATCAACAAGACCGATTCGGCGGTGCGCGTCACGCACATCCCGACCGGGATCGTCGTCGAATGCCAGGACGACCGCTCGCAGCACAAGAACAAGGACCGCGCGCTGAAGGTGCTCGCCGCGCGCATCAAGGACAAGCAGTATCACGAGCAGCACGCGAAGGAAGCCGCGACGCGCAAGAGCCTGATCGGCTCCGGCGACCGTTCCGAACGGATCCGCACGTACAACTTTCCGCAAGGCCGGATGACCGACCACCGGATCAACCTGACGCTGTACCGGCTCGAGGCGATCATGGACGGCGATCTCGACGAACTGATCGGCGCGCTCGTCAGCGAGCACCAGGCCGAGCTGCTCGCGTCGCTCGGCGAAGCCGACTGAGGCCGCGATGCCCGACACCACCGCCGCCGAATTGCTGCGCGCGTCACCGCTCGACGCGGTCGACGCACGCGTGCTGCTCGCGCACGCGCTCGGCTGGACCCGCACACAGCTGATCACGCGCGGCGATGCGCCGCTCGATGCGGCCGCGGTCGAACGCTACCGCGCGCTCGAAGCGCGCCGCGTCGCCGGCGAACCCGTCGCGCAACTGGTCGGGATCCGCGAGTTCTTCGGCCGCCCGTTCGACGTGACGCCCGACGTGCTGATCCCGCGCCCCGAAACCGAACTGCTCGTCGAAGCCGCGCTCGATGCGATCGACGGGCTGCCGCATCCGGCCGTGCTCGATCTCGGCACCGGCAGTGGCGCGATTGCCGTGTCGATCGCCGCCGAGCGCCCCGATGCACGCGTGTGGGCGCTTGATCGCTCGCCGGCCGCGCTGGTCGTCGCGCAGCGCAACGCAGGCAAGCTGCTCGACGCAGGCCGCCCCGGCGGCCCGCTGCAGTGGCTGCAGAGCGACTGGTACGCGGCGCTCGATCCGGCGCTCGTGTTCGACACGATCGTCAGCAACCCGCCGTACATCGCGCAGCACGATCCGCATCTCGCGCAGGGCGACCTGCGTTTCGAGCCGCGCGGCGCACTCACCGACGACGCCGACGGCCTCAGCGCGATCCGCACGATCGTCGCGGGCGCCGGCGCCCATTTGAAACCAGGCGGCACGCTCTGGATCGAGCACGGCTACGATCAGGCCGAAGCCGTCCGCGACATTCTCGCCTCGCACGGCTTCGTCGCGGTCGAATCGCTAGCCGATCTCGCCTCGATCGAACGCACGACAGGCGGCCGGCGGCCGGGCTGACGCCCGGCTCGCCCGGTTGAAATCCGCTATCATTTCGATCTAACGCCCCGCAAACGCAAGGTCAGTCATGGACACCCAACAACGCATCAAGCAAATCGTCGACGAAAACCAGGTCGTGCTCTTCATGAAGGGCAACGCGCAATTCCCGATGTGCGGCTTCTCGGGCCGCGCCGTGCAGGTGCTGAAAGCCTGCGGCGTCGACCAGTTCAAGACGGTCAACGTGCTGGAAGACGACGAAATCCGCCAGGGCATCAAGGCATTCTCGAACTGGCCGACCATTCCGCAGCTCTACGTGAAGGGCGAATTCATCGGCGGCTCGGACATCATGATGGAGATGTACCAGTCGGGCGAACTGCAGCAACTGTTCGCCGCCGCCTGACACGCGGCAGCCGCTGCCCTTTCGATGGCCTCTCCCAGCGCGCCGCCACGCCGGCTGATCGTCGCGATCACCGGCGCCACCGGCGCGATCTACGGCGTCCGGCTGCTCGATCTGCTGCGCGCCGCGGGCGGCGTCGAAACGCACCTGCTGATTTCGAACGCCGGCTGGCTCAACATCCAGCATGAACTGAAGCTGCCGAAGGCCGAGGTCGAACGCCGAGCGGACGTCGTGCACTCGGTGCGCGACGTCGGTGCGACGATCGCGTCGGGCTCGTTCGCGACCGACGGGATGGTGATCGCACCCTGTTCGATGAAGACGCTCGCGAGCGTCGCGCACGGGCTGTCCGACAACCTGATCACACGCGCGGCCGACGTCACGCTGAAGGAACGCCGCCGTCTCGTGCTGATGGTGCGCGAAACGCCGTTCAACCTCGCGCATCTGCGCAACATGACCGCCGTCACCGAGATGGGCGGCATCGTCTTTCCGCCGCTGCCCGCGTTCTACGCGATGCCGAAGACGATCGAGGAACTCGTCGACCAGACCGTCACGCGCGTCCTCGACCTGTTCGCGCTCAGCGCGCCGCAGACGACACCCTGGGCCGGCATCCGGCACGCGCAGTAAGCCCCCTTCTTCGCCCATCTTCGCCGATTTTCACGGCAATTCACTCGATTGCACGCGTACTGACGATTTCGCACACCGTCACGCATTACGTTGCGACGATTATCAACAACCAAGCGTCAATCAAATTCCGCCACGCGGATTTATCAATACGCGGTGCGCGCCTATAGTCACAGGCAAACCCTTTTTGCAGGCCACCACCATGAACCGCTTGCCTTCGCTGTATCTGTCCCACGGCGCCCCGACGCTGCCGATCGACCCGACGCTGCCGTCCGGCGCATTCACGCATCTCGGCGCCGAATTGCCGCGCCCGCGCGCGGTACTGATGCTGTCCGCGCACTGGGGCACGCAACGGCCGCTTGCGAGCGTCGCCGCGCATCCGGAAACGATTCACGATTTCTACGGTTTCCCGCAGGCGCTGTACGACATCCGCTATCCGGCGCCGGGCGCGCCCGACGTCGCCGAACGCGCGGCCACGCTGCTGAATGCGGCCGGCATCGCGACCGCGACGACCGAGCACGGCCTCGACCACGGCGCGTGGGTGCCGATGCTGCTGATGTTCCCGGAGGCGGATGTGCCAGTCGCGCAGCTGTCGATCCAGCCGCGCGCGGATGCGGCGCACCACTTCGCGCTCGGCCGTGCGCTGCGGCCGCTGCGTGACGAAGGCGTGATGGTGATCGGCTCGGGCCAGATCACGCATAACCTGCGTGCGGCCGATTTCGGTGCCGCGCCCGAGGATGCGGACCCGCGCGTCGCGGAATTCACCGACTGGTTCGAGGCGAAGCTCGCCGCGCGCGATGTCGATGCGCTGCTCGACTACCGCCGGCAGGCGCCGCACGCGGTGCTGATGCATCCGACCGACGAGCATCTGCTGCCGGTCTTCACGGCGCTCGGCGCGGCGGACGACGATTACCAGCTCGGCATCCAGTCGCTCGGCACCTACCAGCGCGTGCTCGCGATGACGAACTACGTGTTCGCGAGCACCAACGCCTGAGCCGCGACGCCTTCGCCGACGCAAACAAAAAGCCCGCCCGAGCATCGCTCGGGCGGGCTTTTTCCGCTGCTTCCCGCCGCCGCCGAATCCGGCGACAGGTCATGCGTCAGGCACCGACCCCTTCGAGGATCTCGTCGTGCGACTCGCGCTCGTCGAGATACTGGGTCCGGTAACCGGTATTCACACCCCAGAAGTAGAACACCAGCGAGATCGCCGCGACGATCAGCATGTCCCAGCCGTACGGCAGGTAGCCGTGACCGCCGAATTCCTTGCTGCCGATCAGCGACAGCACGGCCATCGTCGGCAGGTACGCGACCAGCCACCAGGCAGCCTTCAGGTCGGCGCCCCAGCCGGTCCAGCCCGATTTCGCCTGGAAGTAGAAGTACACCGGCAGTGCGACGATCATCAGCAGGATGATTTCGCCCGTGAGCGGCCACTTCGCCCAATACAGGATCAGCGACGCACACACGAACGCGAACGGTGCGATCAGCTTCATCAGCGGGATCGACAGCGGGCGCTCGATGTCGGTCGCCGCGCGGCGCAGCGCCATCAGGCTGATCGGGCCGGTCAGGTACGAGATCACCGTTGCAACCGAGATCACCGCCGCGAGCGAGCTCCAGCCGCGGAAGAAGAACAGGAACACGAACGACACGAGCAGGTTGAACCACATCGCCTGGCGCGGCACACCGTAGATCGGGTGCACGTTGCCGAACATCTTCGGCATCGTGTTGTTGCGCTCCATCGCGTAGATCATCCGCGTGGTCGTCGCCATGTAGGTCGTGCCGGTGCCGCTCGGGCTGACGAACGCGTCGATGTACAGCAGGATCGCGAGCCAGTTCAGGTTCAGCGCGATCGCGAGTTCCGCGAACGGCGACGAGAAATTGAAGTGCGCCCAGCCCTGCGCGACGTCAGCCGGATTCACCGAACCGATGTACGCCATCTGCAGCAGCACGTAGATCACGAGCGCGATCAGGATCGACGTGATCACCGCGAACGGCACGCTGCGCGAAGGATTGCGCGCTTCGCCCGCCAGGTTCACCGGGCTCTGGAAACCGTTGAACGCGAACACGATGCCGCTCGTCGCGACCGCGGTCAGCACGGCCGACCAGCCATACGGTGCGAAGCTCGCATTCGACGCGGTGCCGAGGTTCTCCGAATGGAAGCTCGTCAGCATCAGGCCGAGGATCGTGGCGCCCGGGATCAGGAACTTGAAGATCGTGATCGCGGTGTTCGCCCGTGCAAAGGCCTTCACGCCCCAGTAGTTCAGCATGAAGTAGATGACGACCAGCACGGCCGACAGCAGCAGGCCGGGTGTCGTCAACTCGCCGTTCACGAACAGCGCATGCGCCCATGGATACGGCCACGTACTCATGTACTGGATCGACGCTTCGGCCTCGATCGGGATCACGGAAACGATCGCGATCCAGTTGGCCCATGCGCTGATGAAACCGACCAGCGAACCGTGCGAGTAGCGCGCGTAGCGCACCATGCCGCCCGACTCGGGGAACATCGCGCCCAGTTCGGCGTACGTCAGTGCAATCGCAAGAATCACGACCGCACCGATGATCCATGCGCAGATCGCCGCCGGACCGGCGATCTTCGCGGCTTTCCAGGCACCGAACAGCCAGCCCGAGCCGATAATCGAACCCAGCCCCGTCAGCATCAATGCAAACGGGCCGATGTTCCGTTGAATAGAACTCTTCACATCCTCTCCTGTGTCTCAAAAAGCATGGTCGGCCCGCGGTCCGGGATCGGCTCGGACAGCACCGCGCACGCATTCTTGGGGGGACGAGTCATCCGATCGGGGCAACCCGTCCGCGCGGCGCGTAGTTTAACGGTTGCACCTCGAACGTGCCGCCAAAATCGTTCGGCCCCTACAAAAAATTCGCATCGCCTGCAAGCTTTGTAAACCTGATATACGCAATAACCCTGAGAGCATGGGAATACGGTTGACCATGAGCGCGATTAGCCGTATAAAGGACTTCGCAGGATTTCAGGTGGCGAGTGAATTGGTTCTTTCGTAGTTCGCCCATCAACGGTACTCCGGTGGTCCTATTACCCCTTCCTTGATTTTCCGCACCCCATGGGCTTCGGCCCCGTTTTATCTTTTTAGGAACAAGTAACATGGCAACCGGTACCGTCAAGTGGTTCAATGACGCAAAGGGCTTCGGCTTCATCACCCCGGAAGGCGGCGGCGACGATCTGTTCGCGCACTTCTCGGAAATCCGCGTCGAAGGCTTCAAGACGCTGCAAGAAAACCAGAAGGTTGAATTCGAAGTGAAGACGGGCCCGAAGGGTCTGCAAGCTGCGAACATCCGTCCGGTCTAAGCTTGGCGCGATAATTCGTGTAAAAAAGCCCCGCTTCGGCGGGGCTTTTTGTTTTTGGGCGCCGATGCGGGATGGCAGCTACGCCCTTCCGCCTGCCGCCATTCAACCGAACAATCGCTGCGCGTGAATGCCGAGGCCCGTCGCGACGCTCGCGAGGCGGTCGCCGAATACCGGTTGCGCCTCCGGAAACGCGCCCGCGAGCGCACCCGACAGGAACGCGAGCCCGGTCGAACCGCCGGTGAAGTACAGCGCGCCGACCTCGCGCGGCGCGATGCCCGCAAGCCGCACCGTCTCGCGCGCGGCGTCGACGATGCGTGTGGTGTCGTCACGGCTCGCATCGACGAGGCGATCGGCGTCGAACGCGATCAGCAGGTCTTCTTCCACGTCGCTCAGGTCGATCATCGTCTCCCCGCCCGCCGCGACGCCGATCTTTGCCTCTTCCGCGCGCGCCATCAGCGCATGCCCGAGCCGCTGCTCGACCACGCTCGTGAGCCGGTCGTACTGCCGCACGTCCTGGTACAGGTGCTTCATCAGCTTCAGCTCGCCGAGCCGCTTCGGCGTGTAGACCGTGTTGATCAGGTGCCAGGTCGCGAGATCGAAGTAGATCTTGTTCGGCAGTTCGCGCCCTTCCGGGTCGAGCGAACGGTAGCCGAATGCGGGCAGGATCGCCGCCAGTTCGACACGCCGGTCGTAGTCGGTACCCGCGACGTGCACGCCGTGGTGCGCCAGCACGTCGTCCTTGCGCTCGAGCCGCGCCATCCGCTCGGGCCCGACGCGCACCAACGAGAAGTCGGACGTGCCGCCGCCGATGTCCGCGACGAGCACGAGGCGCTCGGCCTGCTGGCGCGATTCGTAGTCGAACGCGGCGGCAATCGGTTCGTACTGGAAGTGAACGTCCGCGAAACCGACCGATTGCGCGGCCGCCGCGAGCTGATCCTGCGCGAGACGGTCGGCGCGCGGATCGTCGTCGACGAAGAATACGGGCCGGCCGAGCACCGCGCGGCCGATCGGCGCGCCCGCGCGCGCTTCGGCCTTGCGTTTCAGGTGGGTCAGGAAGCGCGCGATGATTTCGGTGTACGCGATCGCGCTGCCGTCGCCGAGATCGGTCGTCGTCTCCGCGAGCGGCGAGCCGAGGATGCTCTTCATCGAGCGCATCAGCCGGCCGTCGAAACCGTCGATATAGGAAGCCAGCGCCGCACGGCCGTATTCGACCGTTTCCTCGTCGTTGTTGAAGAAGATCGCCGTGGGCAGCGTCAGGTGGTCGCCCTCGACGGGCGCGAGGCGCATGCCGTCGCCGTCGGGCAGCGCCACGGCGGAATTGGACGTGCCGAAATCGATCGCGCAGTAAGTCATGGGAAATTGCCGCAGCAGGGCCGGCGCGAAAACGGAAAGGACGGGCTTTTTAACATGAAGCCCGCTGGATCACAACCGGGGCGGGCCACCGGTGCCGCGCGGCGGGCGCGGCAGGCGACGGCGCGCGCCGCGGCGCGCCAGGGACACACACGGGCGGGATGCAGGACGCAGCCCGCCGCCTGCGGGGTCAGGCTGCCGCGTCGAAGCCCTTCTTCCACGCGCCCGCATAGACGACTTCGCCGATCGCATGGCGCGTACGCGGCGCCTTTTCGCGATCGCGCAGCACCGGATCGAGCTTGTCGACGTTGCCGTAGTGGCCGAGCGAGATGATCGACAGGATCGCGACGTCGGCCGGAATCGCGAACGCGTCGCGAAACGCCTTCGTATCGAAACCGCTCATCTGGTGGGCCGCGAGGCCGAGCGCATGCGCCTGCAGCACCAGCGACATCGCGGCGGCGCCCGCGTCGTACGACGCGGTCGGTGCCGGCTCGCCCTTCGGCGTCAACGTGTGCGCGGTCACCGCGATCAGCACGGGCGCCGGCGCATTCCAGCCCTGGTTGAACGGCACCAGCGTCGCGAACGCGCGCTTGAATGCGTCTTCGTCATGCGCGCGATCGAATACGATGAAACGCCACGGCTGGGCGTTGTACGCGGACGGCGCCCAGCGCGCCGCTTCGAGCACGGCGTGCAGATCGCCGGCGCTGACGGGCTCGTCCGAATAGGCACGCGGGCTCCAGCGGCCTGCGATCAGATCGTGAATCGAAACAGTGGTGGGAGCAGGTTTGACGGACATGCGGTTCCTCGCTGACATCGATGAAGGGGCGCGAACGCCCGGCGAACCGCAAGCATACCCGCTTGAGCGGCGGCGCGCCCGCTCCCGCCGCGCTATGCAAATCTCCGTGCGTGCATTGGCCGGCCGCAGGCTGCGCGGCCGGCCGCGTTCACCGCGATCAGGCCGCCTGCGCGGCCGCGCGCGACGGGCCGCGGTTGATCCGCAGCACGATCAGCGCGCCGGCGATGCACAGCCCGCCCGAGATCATCGAAGCGACCGTGTAGGTACCGAGGCTCGCGCGCAGCAGCCCGGCCCCGAGCGCCGCGAACGCCGCGCCGAGCTGGTGGCCGGCGACGATCCAGCCGAACACGACCGGCGCCGCGGCCTTGCCGAACACATCGGTCGCGAGCCGCACGGTCGGCGGCACGGTCGCGATCCAGTCGAGCCCGTAGAACATCGCGAACAGCGGCAGCCCGAAGAAATCGATCCCGAACGCATGCGGCAGATAGATCAGCGACAGCCCGCGCAGCCCGTAGTACCAGAACAGCAGCACGCGGTTGTCGTAACGGTCGGACAGCCAGCCCGACAGCGTCGTGCCGAACAGGTCGAACACCCCCATCGCCGCAAGCAGCGATGCGCCCTGCACTTCGGTCATCCCGTAGTCGCTGCACATCGCGATCAGGTGCGTGCCGACGTAGCCGTTGGTGCTCGCGCCGCAGATGAAGAAGCTGAAGAACAGCAGCCAGAAGTCGCGCGAACGGCTCGCCATCAGCAGCGTGCGGAACGCGACCGCGAGCGGGTTCTCCTTCGTCGCGTCGGGCGCGGGCGGCGCGTCGGCCGGCTCGCCGTACGGGCGCAGCTTCACGTCGGCCGGCCGCTCGGGCAACAGGAACGCCACCAGCGGAATCACGATCGCCGCCGCCACCGCGACGACCAGCACGACCGGCCGCCAGCCGTGGCGCTGCGCGATCGCCGCGAGCATCGGCAGGAACACGAGCTGGCCGGTGGCCGTGCTCGCGGTCAGGATCCCCATCACGAGGCCGCGCCGTGCATGGAACCAGCGCGTGACGAAGGTCGCGGACAGCGTCAGCGCGACGACGCCCGTCGAGCAGCCGACCATCAGCCCCCAGATCACCACCATCTGCCAGCTCTGCGTCATCATCGACGACAGCGCGACGCCCGCGCTCATCGTCACCAGCGCGGTGAGGATCGTCGGGCGCAGCCCGAAGCGCTGCATCGCGGCGGCCGCGAACGGGCCCGTCAGGCCGTACAGCGCGATGTTCA
Source organism: Burkholderia sp. L-4 (assembly GCF_056856535.1). NCBI lineage: Bacteria > Pseudomonadati > Pseudomonadota > Betaproteobacteria > Burkholderiales > Burkholderiaceae > Burkholderia > Burkholderia sp. L-4. Next base: position 521,467 of record NZ_JBXEOX010000001.1, on the reverse strand, counting down.
CCGAGATCGCCAGCGAAATCGCCGCCCGGCTCCAGCCGAGCTCGCGCTCGAGCGGCACCATCAGCACGCTCGGCGTCGCACGCGTGCCGGCTGCCGCCAGCAGGATCAGGAATACCACCGCCGCCGCGAGCCATCCGTAGTGGAAGCGCCCGCTGATTCGTGTCACTGCCCAGTTCATCTTCGCGTTCTCCAGTTGGCGGCTCCGGCGCCATCGCACCTGCTCCGCCCCGATCAGGCCACCTCCGCCGCGCATTGCAACGTCGGCTGACCCGGGCCGACGCTTGGCATTCGTCTGTCGATCCGGCGCGATTGTTACCGACCGGTCACAAGTGTGTTGCGATCGTAGTTACCAGTCGGTAACATGTCAAGCAATTCATCACGTAGTCGAGGGTCATCATGTCGGGCATCGAGATCGACAAACCGCCGGCGCGGCGTACGCGCCGGCCGATCGACGGCGCCACCGCACAGGAGCACCTGCTGCGTGCCGCCGAGGAGCTGTTTTACAGGGAAGGCGTGCGAACGGTGGGCGTCGAGGCGGTCGTGGAGCGCGCGGGCGTCAACAAGATGAGCCTGTACCGCCAGTTCTCGTCGAAGGACGAGCTGATCCTCGCGTATCTCGAACGGATGGACGCATGCTTCTTCGAGCGGCTCGACACGAGCGCCGCGAAGCACCCGGGGCAGCCGAAGGCGCAGTTGATCCAGTATTTCGTCGATCTTGCCGAGCGCGCGACGCAGAAGGACTATCGCGGCTGCCCGTTCGTCAACGTGGCCGCCGAATTCCCGGATGCGTCGCACCCGGCGCGCGAGCGCGTCGCGCAAAACAAGGAACAGTTGATGAAACGGCTCGTCTCGCTATGCGAAGGCGCCGGCGCGCGGCAGCCGAAGGCGCTGGCCGACGCGCTTGCGCTGGTGGTCGAAGGCATCTATGCGGCGAGCCAGACGTACCGGCACGGCGAAACGCCGATCGGCACCGCGCCCGCGCTCGTCACGCAGTTGATCGAAGCCGCCTGCGCTTGACGCGGCGCATGCGCCGGCGCGCGGCGCGCCCGCTACAATGCGGCCCTCGCCGTTCTTCCGCCCGACTGGTTTCACGATGACCGACACCCGCCCCGAATCGCACGACGACATCCTCGCCGCCACCCGGCACTGGCTCGCGCGCGCGGTGATCGGGCTCAATCTGTGCCCGTTCGCGAAAAGCGTCTACGTGAAGGAACAGGTGCGCTACGCGATCAGCGACGCGACGACGCTGGAAGATGCGCTCGCCGAACTCGAGACCGAGCTGCGCGCGCTCGATGCGGCGGACCCGCGGCAGGTCGATACGACGCTGCTGATCTTCCCGCATGCGTTTGCCGATTTCGTCGATTACAACGACGCACTGTTCTTTGCCGAACGGCTGGTGCAGCAGTTGCGGCTCGACGGCGTGCTGCAGATCGCGAGCTTCCACCCGCAATACCGATTCGAAGGCACCGCGCCCGACGACATCGAGAACTACACGAACCGCGCGCCGTACCCGATCCTGCATCTGCTGCGCGAGGACAGCATCGCACGCGCGGTCGACGCGTTTCCCGACGCGTCCGCGATCTACGAAAAGAATCAGGAAACGCTGCGCCGCCTCGGCCATGACGGCTGGCGCGAATGGATGCGCAGGCCGGGCGACGACGTCTGACGCGCCGCGCGGGCCGTGCGTCAGCCTTCGGCCGGCTCGGCGGCCTCGCCGCCTGCTCGCGCGGCTTGCGCCACGAAGAAGCGCTCGTTCAGTTCGGCAAGGCCGAACATCCCGAGGATCTCGTTCAACCGCTCGCCGGGCCGCCGGCGCGGCAGGTTCTTGTACTGCGCGATGATCAGCTCGTTCTTCATCGAATGCTCCCAGCCGACCAGTTCGGTCACGCTGACCTGGTAGCCGTGCGCCTCGAGCTGCAGGCAGCGCAGCACGTTGGTGATCTGGCTGCCGAATTCGCGCGTATGCAGCGGATGCCGCCACACCTCGGTCAGCGCGTTCGCGAGCGACTTGCCCTTGTTCTTGCGCAGCACGCCCGCGACTTCCGCCTGGCAGCACGGCACCAGCACGATGTGCTGCGCGCGCTTCGCGAGCGCGAAGCGGATCGCGTCGTCGGTCGCCGTGTCGCATGCATGCAGCGCGGTGACGACGTCGACGGTTTCGGGCAGCCGCGGCGACGTGATCGAGTCGGCGACCGACAGGTTCAGGAACGACATGCCGCCGAACCCGAGCCGCGCGGCCAGCTCGGTCGAGCGCGTGACGAGCTCCTCGCGCGTCTCGATCCCGTACACGTGCGACGCGAACGCCGGCGTGCCGTGCCCCGGCTGCTGCTTGAAGAACAGGTCGTACAGGATGAAGCCGAGATACGACTTGCCGGCACCGTGATCGACGAGCGTCACGTTGCCTTGGTCGGCCTGCACGCCGGCGAGCAGCGGCTCGATGAACTGGAACAGGTGGTAGACCTGCTTCAGCTTGCGGCGGCTGTCCTGGTTCAGCTTCCCGTCGCGGGTGAGGATGTGCAGTTCCTTCAGCAGCTCGACGGACTGCTCCGGACGGATTTCGTGGGTCTTGTTCGACATCGTGATGCGGCGCCGGGCCACGGTCGGTCGACCACGGCCCGGCGGCGGGAATTCGTGAGGAATGGCGACAGTTTACCGAAAATGCGCGGTCAGGCTCGTGCGCCGAGCCGCCACAGCGACGTGACTTCGGCGCGGCGTGCCACGTGCAGCGGATCGTCGGCGTCCGTCGACTTCGGGTGGGCGGGGCGGATGTCGTCGCGGCCGAGCACGACGAGGCCGGCTTCGTCGATCCATTGCAGCAGCGTTTCGCGCGGCCGCAGGCCGAGATGCTCGGCGAAATCGGACAGGATCAGCCAGCCCTCGCCGCCCGGCTCGAGATGCGCGGCGAGCCCCGCGAGGAAGCCGCGCAACATGCGGCTGTCGGGGTCGTAGACCGCGTATTCGATCGGCGCGCTCGGCCGGGCCGGCACCCACGGCGGGTTGCAGACGACGAGCGGCGCGCGGCCGGGCGGAAACAGGTCGGCTTCGACGACGTCGACCTGGCTCGCATGGCCGAGCCGCGCGACGTTCTCGCGTGCGCACGCCAGCGCACGCGGATCCTGGTCGGTCGCGACGACGCGCTCGACGCCGCGCGACGCAAGCACGGCCGCCAGCACGCCGGTGCCGGTGCCGATGTCGAACGCGAGCGATGTCGCCGGCAGCGGCGCGCGCGCGACGAGGTCGACGTATTCGCCGCGCACCGGCGAGAACACGCCATAGTGCGGGTGGATCGGCGCGCCGCCGAGCGCCGGAATCGGTACGCCCTTCTTGCGCCACTCATGCGCACCGACGAGACCGAGCAGTTCGCGCAGCGACACGACCGACGGCGCGCCGCCGGGGCCATACGCCTCCTCGCAGGCGGCACGCACGTCGGGCGCACGGCGCAGCGGGATCGTGTAGTCGGCGTCGAGCGGGATCAGCAGCATCCCGAGCGTGCGCGCACGCTGCGACTGCGCGAGACGATGCAGGTTGAATGCGTCGACGCCGGCCGCGGCTTTCGCCTTCTTCGGCTTGCGCTCGACACGGCGCGCCATCGCCTGCACGAGCTGGCGCGCATTCTGGAAATCACCCTGCCAGACGAGCGCGGTGCCCTCGCAAGCAAGGCGGTAAGCCGCGTCGGCGGCAAGACGATCGTCGGCGGGCACCGCACGCTTGGGCGGCGGCACGCCGGCTTCGGAGCGCCAGCGCACGGCATGATCGGCGCCGTCGGCGTCGGTCCAGTGGAAAACGGGGAAATCGGTCACGCGAACTCGGTTACGGTTGGCATCGATGGCGGCGGGAATTCACCGCGCGGACCACACCATACCGCGCTTTGCCCGGACCGGCAAAACGGGCGCCGCGACGCCCGCCCGAAAGCATGCGTCGCGGCGCGATCGACCGTCAGGCGAGATCGATGGCTTCCGCGCCGGGCGCATCGCGCTTGACGGCCGCGATGCCGTTCTCGCGGCCCTGCACGCTCTTGTACGTTTCGCTCGTGCCGATGACCTGATGGTTGGCCGCCTTCAGGTTGAACATCGGCTCGCCGTTGTGGGCGAGCTTGCGCTCATAGCGCTCGTCCAGCGGCGCATTTTCCCGCACGGATGCGATCCCGTTTTTCGCGCTGCCTTTCTCTTCGTACCGCTCGCTCGCGAGAATGATCTCGCCGTTCGCCGACTTCAGGTGGAAGTAGTACTGACCGTTCGTGGCTTTCTTGATCTCGAATTTTGCCGCCATGAGTTTGCTCCTGAAATGAATGTCCGGCCCTCGGACATCGGCAAGTGTAGGGGCAACGCCCGCAAAAATCGACCTCACGCGACGATAAGCATTGAAGACCGTCAAATCGTCAATTTTCGTTGACATTTGAGCGACGTTACCGGAAACCGCATGGCCTACCCGCCCCACCCCGGCATGACCGGCATGCGCAGCGTGCCCGCGTCGTTGAAGCGCACGGTGCCGATCACGCCGCCGGCGAGCCGGCCGCGCAGCGCATACGGCAGTTCGCCGTTCGCGGCCGCGCCGGGCAGGTTCCACGCCTGCCGCGCGGCGGCGAAGGCGGACACGGACACCGGCACGTCGAGCACCGCTTCGCCGAAACGCGGCACGGTGCCCGCGCGATCGCTGACGCCGCTCGCGAACGGCGTGCCGTTCAGGTCGAGCGACACCGAGATGCCGTCGTACTCGATCGGCGCATCGTTCGGGTTCTGCACGCGCAGCTTCAGGTTGAAGCGCATCTCGAGCCCCTGCCCGACGAGCGGGTCGAGCCCCGCGACCGACACGCGCACGGGGTCGCGCGTCAGCCCCGCGCAACCGCCGAGCAGCAGCAGCACGGCGGCGAACAGCATCGGCACGGCGCGCAGCGGCGCGAAACGGAACAGGGTACGTGGCATGGAAGGGCCTCCTCGCGGCGATCGGTGAGCGGGTCGTCGATGCATTGTACCGAGCGTGCCGCTCCACGCCGGATTTCGTAGTTTTCGCCGCAGCCCAAGATTGTTAATAGATTAAAACTACGAAATCATCAGCTAAACGGAAAGCGAATTAATGACTTCCAGCATTCAATGAAGCGCGGAGAATTCAATAGATGCTCTTTCTAAATTTTTCGTTTCCTTTACCCAAAACCATCAAGTATATTTACGCATCCTTGGAGCAAGCCGACAAACCTTGAAGCCGCATGACGGCGCATTTACGGAATGGCAACCCGCCTTCCTTCCGTCCTGCGGCCTGGCCCGGCCAGCCCCGTAGGTCGTCGGTTCAAAGGGATTGCGCGCCCCGCCGGGCGCGCGGCCCGGTGTCGTGCGCGCGAAATCAATTCAGTACAACACGCGTCCGGCCATTTTGAACTGGCAAGTTAACCAATATCCGGAAATCCAGAGGGGGCAGTAAACCATGATTACCTTCACGTAGTCGGCTACCGTCTTTTCGAATAATCCGTCATTGCCATTTTTTCGCCGTTGATTAACGGCGAGGGGATGGCTTTTGCCGGCGTTTTCGCAGCACTGAACGATTCCTTCAACAATCGAGGTTTCAGTCATGTCGATCCATATTCGCAAGATGCGTTATCTGCCGCTCGTCGCCGCACTGGCACTCGCCGGGTGCGGCGGCGACGACGGCGGTGCGGGCTCCGCTTCCGCGCTCAGCTCCGCCGGCGCGCCGCATTCAGGCTCGTCGCCCGCCGTCACCGCGCCGCCGAGCGCATCGAACGTCGACAAGAGCGTATCGCCTGTCGAATTGCCGGACACCGTGGTGCCCGTGAACTACCGGCTGTGGTTCCGCCCGAACGACGCGCTGAACGCGTTCGACGGCCGCGCCGACGTCGAAATCAAGGTGCTGAAGCCGGTCAACAACATCGTGATCGCCGGCCACCGGATCAAGTTCACGAACGGCCGCATCACGCTGCAGCCGGGCAATATCCAGCTGATTGCGACGCCGCAGGACAAGGGTGACTTCTATCAGTTGCGGCCCGTGAGCGGCACGATCTCGCCGGGCACCTATTCGCTGCACATGGAGTGGTCGGGCATCATCAACTTCAAGTCGTACGACGATCCGGGCACGAAGACGGGCGGCAGCTGCGGCGACGATCCGTATCCGGGCTGCTCGGCCGCGGAAGGCGTGTTCCGGGTCGACCTGAAGGGCACCGACGGCAAGACGAGCGGCGCGATCCTGACGCAGGGCGAAACCAACCTGGCTCGCCAGTGGTTCCCGGGCTGGGACGAGCCGGCCTTCCGCCCGACCTATGAAGTGACGGCCGAAGTGCCGTCGAGCTGGCGCGTCGTGTCGAACGCGGCCGAAAAGCCGTCGACCAACGTCGGCGGCGGCTACAAGCTCGTGCAGTTCGAGAAGACCCCGCCGATGCCGTCGTACCTGCTGTTCTTCGGCGGCGGCATGTTCGACACCTACGAGGACGATTTCACGAGCCCGCTGCCGGGCGGCAAGGGCGGCCTGCACCTGCGCGTGTTCACGCCGCCGGGCATGAGCGAGTGGGCGAAGCCGGCGATGGACCGCACCAAGCAGGCGCTCGACTTCTACTACCGCTACACGGGCATCGCGCTGCCGCTCACGAAGTTCGACACGGTGGCCGCGAACGACGCGTTCAAGGACCAGAAGGACCTGAACTTCGGCGGGATGGAGAACTGGGGGTCGATCCTCGAGTTCGCCGACGACATCCTGCCGCAGCCGGGCCAGCCGATGTCGCACTACGGCAACGAGGTGCTGACGCACGAAGTCGCGCACCAGTGGTTCGGCGATCTCGTCACGACCGACTGGTGGGACAACGTGTGGCTCAACGAATCGTTCGCGACGTTCTTCGAGACGAAGACCACGATCCAGTTCTTCCCCGACGAGTTCAGCTGGCTCGACCAGGTGAAGAACAAGTACCGCGTGATCAATCGTGACATCGGCCCGAACGCGTTCCCGGTCGCGCCGAACTTCAACGGCTGGGCGTCGAACGACTTCGTGCTGAGCGCCAGCGCGTTCACGTACGACAAGGGCGGTCACGTGCTGAAGACGCTCGAGAACTATCTCGGCGAGCAGACACTGCGCAAGGGTCTGCAGCAGTACCTGGTCGACTACTCGTTCGGCAACGGTACGCCGAAGCGCCTGTGGGATGCGCTGTCGAAGGAAAGCGGCCAGGCGGTCGGCCCGATCGGCGACAGCTACGTGCGTCAGACCGGCGTGCCGCTGATCTCGCTCGACACGCAGTGCGACCTGACGAAGAACCAGACCATCGTCACGCTGAAACAGCAGCCGTTCCCGAACAAGAACGCGTATCCGGGCCTGCAGTGGACGGTGCCGATCACGCTCGCGTACGGCCAGGGTCTCGCGAAACGCACGACGCTCGCGCTGAAGGACACGCAGACGCAGACGCGGATCGACGGCTGCACGGGCGTGGTCGCCGACCCGAGCGGTCTCGACTACTACGTCGTGAACTACAGCGACGCGGCCTGGAGCGGGCTGCTCACGCAGGTCAACGGCTCGACCGATCCGGTACTGCTGGCGAACCTGAAGAGCGAAGCCGCGCTGCTCGTCGCGAACAATCTCGCGCCGGCTTCGCGCTCGACGTCGATCGGCTCGGTCGCTTCGCCGGCCGCGATGAAGCTGCGCCAGACGCCGACCTTCGGCGGCGTGGAGCTGACGACGAAGGAACGCCCGGCACTGCAATACCAGGGCATCTTCAAGCCGCGCAAGGTAGTGACGCAGTAACGGTGCGCAGCCGTCCGGCGCCGCGCAGCCTGCGGCGCCGGACGGCGTACCGGCTTCTCCGACCTTTGACGGGCCTCGCATGCGAGGCCCTTTTTTCGTCCGCCCGACGCACGCGCGACCGCGCCGCGGCGCCGATGCGTCGCTAGCGGTCGTCGCGACGCCGAAATGCCCACCAGGCGGCGAGCGCGGTGAAGCCCGCGACGAGCAGCACCATCAGCCAGAAGCCGTGCTTGTTTTCCGAGAACGGCACGCCGCCGACGTTCATCCCGAAGAAGCCGGCGACGATGTTGATCGGCAATGCGATCACGGTCACGAGCGTCAGCGTGAACAGCGTCCGGTTGTTCTGCTCGTCGAGACGCGAGCCGATCTCTTCCTGCAGCAGCTTGATCCGCTCGTTGAGCCCCGCCAGGTCGGCGAGCACGAGCGAGAACTCTTCGGTCGATTCGCGCAGCTCCTGCACGTCTTCCAGGTGCAGCCACGCGGGCGGCTTCGCAAGCAGCCGGAAGATCGACCCGGGTTCCGGCGCGAGCATGCGCTGCAGGCGCGTCAGCGTGCGGCGCATCGCGCCGAGCTCGATACGGCTCGACGTGAGCCGCTGCGACAGGAAGCGATCCTCGATGCGGTCGACGTCGACGCTCGTGCGCCGCATGATCTGGATCAGCAGGTCGGCCTGGTCGCGCAGCAGGTGCACGAGCAGCTCCGCGGGCGACCTGAACCGCTCGCCATCGCGCACGCACGCGCGCAGCGTGTCGACCGAGCGCAGCGGCTTGAGCCGCGCCGTCACCATGATGCGCTGCTCGACGTGGACGAACAGCGTCGCGATCTCCGACGGCGTCAGCTCGAGGTTGAACATCACGTCGTTGACGATCGCGCGCAGCGCGCCGTCTTCCTGCTCGATGCGCGTCGAACGCGACCCCTCGTGGAGAAATTCGAAGAAACTGTCGGGCAGCCCGAGATGCGTGCGCATCCAGCGCTCGCTCGCGCCATGCGCGAGATTGAAATGCAGCCAGACGAAATCGCCCGACGCGCCTGTGCCGTGTTCGCGGCACGTGCGCAGCCACGCGGCGGCCGCGTCGGCGTCGAGCGTCGCGCCGGCGCCGCCGGGCACGAAGCGGAAGCCGCACACCATGCCGGACGTATCGGCGCCGTAAGTCTGTACGATCAGGTCCATCGTGTCGAAGGTCGTGCGGCGCGCGACGCGCCGCACATCGCGGGTCGCGGGCCCGCGCCGGGAAAGGAATGGAGACGTATGCCCGACGGGCGTGACGCGCTCGTGACAGCATCAGGCCGCATCATACCGGCAGCTTGCTCGCCCCCAAAAGCAACGCGCCGCCCAACGGGCGGCGCGGACCAAGCGCGGCGGCAGGCGCAACGCGCGCTACTGCCGCGTCTCCGACTGTGCGGCGCTCGGGCACGCGGGGTCCTTGCCCCAGTGGCCGTCACACACACGCCAGCGGCACAGCTGATCTTCGAAGAAGCCGCGCTCCGAACATTCCTTCACGCGCGACGCGAGCGAGCCGGACGTCGCGGCCGTCTTGGTCGGCACGGCCTGGCCCTTCTGCGCGGCGAGCTTCTTGTCGGCCGGCTTCGTGCGCGCGACGAGCGCCGCGAGCAGGTCGGCATCCGGATCGTCCTTCCCGGCCGCCTTCGCGGTACGGGTCGCGGCCGCGTCGCGGCGCTTCTTCGCCTGCGCGAGCTCCGCCTCCTGTTCCTTGCGATGCTTGCGGGCCTCGGCCTTGGTGTCGGCCTTGCCGTGCGCCGCGACCTTCGTGCTCTTCGTGGCGTCGGCCTTCGCGGTCTTCGTCGTCGCGGCTGCTGCGGCCGTGGCGGCTGCAGCCGCGCCGGCCGTGGCTGCGCCCGATGCGTCGTCGGCGCCATTGGCCAGTGCGCGCGACAGGCGGCTGCCGTCGGCGGCGGACGCGGACGATGCGGAGGCAACGGCCTGGGATGCCGAATCGTCGTTGACGATCGTGGCCGGTTGCACGGCGGACGCGGCGGATGCGGCGGATGCGCCATTCTGCGCGACTTGCGCGACGGCGTTGCTGGCCGGTACGGCCTTGGCCGGCGCGGCGGCCGCGGGCTCGGCGGCGGCCGTCACGGCGGCGACCGGTTCGCCCGAGTGCTGCTGCATGCGCCACGCACCCCAGCCGCCGACGGCAACCACCAGTGCGACGACGGCGGCGATCGGCGCCTTCAGCGAACGGCGCGGGGGTTCGGCGGGCGGCGTGACACGTCCTTCCAGATTCGCGAGAATGCGCGACTGCTGAGGTCCTCCCTCGCCTGCCGGTTTAGTATCGGACAGCAGGCTGGGCGGAGTTTTCGAATTTGAATTTTCCGGCGCACTCATTCAGCGTCTCATTGAATCCTGGTTTAATTCACCGCGATAATATAGCCCGGCCTCTCGAAGCAGCCTGATTCTAAGAGCAAGCATTGCAAAACACAATCAATTCCAATTTCCGGGGATTTCCTTGATTGCCGTCGCACTCGTCGCCTATTTCGCCCTTGCCGTTGCGGTTGCGGCACTGTTGCTTTTACCGGGTATCCGCGCGACCGTTTTCGAATCCGTCGCCCAGTTTCACGGCCGTCTTACGCGCCGTGCGAACGATCGCGCCGCGCGCACGCGGAGTCAGATTGTTAAATCGGCAAGCGTTACGCGCGGCGCATTAAACGATGTGCAAAATTTACTGGTTCGACGGCGCTTGATGATTATGGTATCGGCAGGTATTCTTGCGACGCCGCCATTGGTCGCCATTGCTTTACGCGGCCGGCAATTGTTCCAGTATGACGACACGGCGCGCGTGCCCGACGAGAAGATCGCCGCGCTGCTGCAGGGCGAGCAGCTCGTACCGCCGCCGCCGCTGCCGCCGGAAGTCTTCGCCACCAAGGAAGTCGAGCAGATACGCCCGGCACTCAAGGATGCGAGCCGCGACTGGAACCTGCTGGACCCGGATTTCCGTACGCGTCTGCTGCTGGTCTACAAGATCATGCACGAACAGCACGGTTATGAGATGGCGCTGCTGGAAGGGTACCGAAGCCCGGAACGGCAGAACCGGCTGGCACAGATGGGCAGCAACGTGACCAACGCGGCGGCCTTCCAGAGTTATCACCAATTCGGGCTGGCGGCCGATAACGCATTCCTGCGCGACGGCAAGCTGGTCATTTCCGAGAAAGATCCCTGGGCGATGCGCGGCTACGAGTTGTACGGCCAGGTCGCCGAGCAAGTCGGCCTGACCTGGGGCGGCCGATGGAAAATGATGGATCTCGGGCACGTGGAATACCATAAACCCGGTTTTAAACTGGGACGCGGCAGCTAGCCAGGGCTGCCGGACAGGAAATAATGAGGGCGGCATGGGGCTTTTAAATATCCCGGCAGGAAACGATACGGGCGACGCAAAAAATCGGGCATTCCGGTGCGCGATTTTTTCCGGCCGCCGCTTCCGTTTTAAATCTCACAGCGTCCTTTCATTAATGCGCGCGCCTTCTCCGATGCCGCGGGCGCATTGATGCCAGCCCCCTTCATCCCGTTTGACAGCATGGCGACACATCGCGGCGCCACCCTTGCCGCTCGGCGCGCCTGCGTCGCCTCACCGAATCGCACCGGAACCTGAACGTCCTATGCAACGCATCCTCAACGTGCTGACTCATCCGCGTACGCTCTCGATTGTCGGGATCGTCGCGCTAGCGGCGATTCTCTTCATCGTCGCCGACATGCTGCAGCTGCCGCTCCTGTGGGCGGCGATCGCGTTCGCGGCGATCCTCGCGCTGTGGCTCGTCGTCGCGCTGTGGCGCCGCTGGCGCGTGAAGCGCGCGAACCAGCAGCTCGGCCAGGTGCTCGAGGAGCAGGCGGAAACCGGCAAGATCGCCGCGCCCGCCGCCGCCGCGCTCGCCCCCGATTCGAAGACCGCCGACCTCGACGTGCTGCGCACGCGCCTGTCGGATGCGGTGAAGACGATCAAGACATCGAAGATCGGCCAGGTGTCGGGCGGCTCCGCGCTGTACGAACTGCCGTGGTACATCGTGATCGGCAACCCGGCCGCGGGCAAGAGCAGCGCCGTGCTCAACTCCGGCCTGCAATTCCCGTTCGCGGACAAGAACAGCGCCGTGATCCACGGCATCGGCGGCACGCGCAACTGCGACTGGTTCTTCACGACCGAAGGGATCCTGCTCGACACGGCCGGCCGCTATTCGGTGCACGAGGAAGACCGCAGCGAATGGCTCGGCTTCCTCGGCCTGCTCAAGCGCTATCGCCCGAAGGCGCCGATCAACGGCATCATCGTCACCGCGAGCATCGCCGAACTCACCGGCAACCGCCCCGAATTCGCGATCAACCTCGCGAAAAACCTCCGCCAGCGCGTTCAGGAGCTGACGGAAAAGCTGGAAGTGTTCGCGCCGGTCTACGTGATGTTCACGAAGGCCGACCTGATCACCGGCTTCACCGAATTCTTCAGCAGCAGCGACAAGCACGAGTACGACCGCGTGTGGGGCGCCACCCTGCCCTACGAGCCCGACGACAAGCGCGACGTGGTCGCGCAGTTCGATACGCACTTCGAGGAACTCTACGAAGGGCTGAAGGAGATCAGCGTCGCGCAGCTGTCGCTGTCGCGCGGCAACCAGCTGTCGCCGGGCCAGCTGAGCTTCCCGCTCGAATTCTCGACGATCAAGCCGTCGCTGCGCGCGTTCCTCGCGACGCTGTTCGAGAACAACCCGTTCCAGTACAAGCCGATCTTCCGCGGCTTCTACTTCACCAGCGCCCTGCAGGAAGGCGAAACCAACAGCGCGGCCGCGCAGCGCATCGCGCACCGCTTCGGCCTCGACGGAAACGCGCTGCCGAAGCCGCACAGCGCGTTCTCGAAGAACGGCTTCTTCCTGCGCGACCTGTTCTCGAAGGTGATCTTCGCCGACCGCCAGACGGTGCGCCAGTTCGCAAGCCCGACCAAGACGCGGCTGCGTTACGCCACCTTCTTCGGCTTCGTCGCGGCGCTCGCGCTCGCGCTCGGCGGCTGGACCTGGTCCACGATCGGCAACCAGCAACTCGTGTCGAACGTGCAGGCCGACCTCGACAACGTCACGCGCCTGCAACAGGGCCGCAACGACCTGCAGTCGCGCCTGCAGGCGATGGACATCCTCGAAGACCGGATCGAGCAGCTCGAGCAGTTCCGCCGCGACAAGCCGCTGTCCGTGTCGCTCGGCCTGTACCAGGGCGACCGTCTCGAGCAGCACCTGCTGACCGAGTACTACAACGGCGTGCGCCAGATCCTACTGGCTCCGGTGTCGCAGAACCTCGCGTCGTTCATGAAGGACGTGAACGCGCACCCCGAACAGCTCGTGCCGATGACGCGCCCGCCCGAATCGGGCGCCGTGCAGGGCGGCACGCTGCCGGTCTCGACCAACGCGGCAGGCGCCGCGCCGCAGGCCGGTGCCGCACTGGCCGCGTCCGGCCCCGCGCCGGCCGCCGCGCAACAGCCCGCCGCACCGCAGGGCGGCCTCTACAGCGACGCGTCGCCGACCAACGTGCAGGACGCGTACAACGCGCTGAAGACGTACCTGATGCTGTCCGACAAGCGCCACGTCGAGCAGGCGCACCTGACCGACCAGCTCGCCCGCTTCTGGCGCGGCTGGCTCGAGACGAATCGCGGCAACATGCCGCGCGACGAGATGATCAAGAGCGCCGAGCGCATGATCTCGTTCTACCTGTCCCGCGTGAACGACGACGACTGGCCGATGATCGACGCGAACCTCGCGCTCGTCGACCAGACCCGCGAGAACCTGCGCCGCGTCGTGCGCGGCATGCCGGCCCGCCAGCGCGTCTACGAGGAAATCAAGGCGCGCGCGTCGACCCGCTTCGCGCCGATGACCATCGCGCGCATCGTCGGCGACGGCAACCAGTCGCTCGTGGCGGGCAGCTACGCGATTCCGGGCACGTTCACGCGCGAAGCGTGGTTCGACTACGTGCAGCCGGCGATCCGCGACGCGGCGACCAAGGAGCTGCAGGCGAAGGACTGGGTGCTGAACACGTCGACGCAGGACGACCTGACGCTCGAGGGCAGCCCCGAGCAGATCCAGAAGACGCTCGTCGGCATGTACAAGACCGAGTACGCGCAGCACTGGCAGAAGTTCATGCAGGGCATCGCGGTGCAGGGCTTCAGCAGCTTCGGCCAGGCCGTCGACGGGATGAACCGCCTCGGCGACCCGCAGGATTCGCCGATCCGCAAGATCCTCGAGACCGCGTACGACCAGACGTCGTGGGACAACCCGTCGCTCGCGAACGTGGCCATCAAGAAGGCGCAGACGGGCGTGGTGAACTGGGTCAAGCAGCTGTTCACGCGCTCGCAGGCCGGCCAGGTGGCGGCGGCCAACATCGACATCAACGGCAATCCGGCCGAGGTGCCGATGGGTCCGATCGGCCAGGAGTTCATCGGGCTCGCGCGGATCGTCGCGACGCATGACGGCACGTCGATGCTCAAGGGTTACATGGATTCGCTGTCGAAGGTCCGTACCCGCTTCAACGTGATCAAGAACCAGGGCGACCCGGGCCCGGGCGCGCGCCAGCTGATGCAGCAGACGCTCGACGGCAACGGTTCGGAGCTCGCCGATTCGCTGAAGCTCGTCGACGAGCAGATGCTGACGGGCCTCACCGATTCGCAACGCAAGTCGCTGCGCCCGCTGCTCGTGCGGCCGCTGATGCAGGCGTTCGCGGTCGTGATCCAGCCGGCCAGCGCCGAAGTCAACAAGGTGTGGAACGCGCAGGTCTACCAGCCGTTCCAGAACTCGCTTGCAACGAAGTACCCGTTCGCGGCGAACGCCAAGGTCGAGGCCGGCGCCGGCGAGATCGCGCAGGTGTTCGGTCCGGACGGCTCGATCGCGAAGTTCGTCGGCACGACGCTCGGGCCGCTCGCGGTACGCCGCGGCGACACGCTCGCCGCCCGCACGTGGGGCGACATGGGCATCGGGCTCACGCCGGACTTCACGAACGGCTTCGCACGCTGGGTCGCACCGCTCGCGGGCGGCGCCGCCGGCAGCGCGGCCGCGTCGTCCGAGCCGCAGACCGTGTTCCAGATCCTGCCGCAGCCGAGCACGGGCACGACGGAATACACGATCGCGATCGACGGCCAGCAACTGCGCTACCGCAACACGCCGCCGCAGTGGACCAACTTCGTCTGGCCGAACCCGCAGGGCTCGCCGGGCGCGACGCTGTCCGCGACGACCTTCGACGGCCGCACGGTGCAGCTCGTCAACGAGCCGGGCCGCTACGGTCTCGAGAAGCTGATCAACTCGGCGCAGCGCAAGCGCCGCCCGGACGGCACCTTCGACCTGACGTGGGCGCAGGGCAGCGTGAACGTGTCGGTAACGATGCGCATCATCAGCACGTCTCAACCGTCCGGCGGCGGCGGTGACCAGCCGCAGCAGCAGAGCCTGCGCGGCCTGCAGCTGCCGTCGTCGGTCGCCGACGCGAGCGCGGGCGCGGCGCTGAACGCAACGCAGTCCGCCGGCACGGGCACGCCGGCCGCCGCGCCGGCCGTCGCGGCCGCCAACGCAACGCATGCACAGGGGGCGCAATGACGCAAACCGTTCAGGCGCAAATCGCCTACTTCGGCAAGATTCCGTCGCGCGGCGACTTCGTCAAGAGCGCACACAATCCGCAGCTGCTGCAGACGCTCGATCGCTGGATCGCGCAGGCGCTCGAGCTGCTTGCGGAAGATCCACGCTGGAAGATCGTCTACGAGGATGCGAAGCCGATGCATTTCGCATTCATCGGCTCGCGCAGCAAGCTCGCGATCGCGGGCCACATGGTGGCGAGCCATGACGTGTCGATGCGCCGCTTCCCGTTCCTCGGCGCGACCGCGCTCGAGGTCGACCGGCCGCTCGCGTTCCTCGCGCGCAGCCCGCTCGCGTTCGCGCGGCTGTGGTCGCGCGTGGCGGCGCAGATGCCGGCGCTGCTCGCGAAGGAGGAGCCGCCCGGCGCGCTGCAGGCGCTCGGCGACACGCAGGTACCGATCGATGTCGGCGGCCCCGGCACGTCGCACGACGGTACCTTCAACGATTTCGTCGAACATCAGTCGCTGTACGGCCTGCAGCAGATGCTGCTCGAAAGCGGCCATCCGGTGCGGCTGCGCGGCGCGATGCTCGCGCTCGGCTCGCTGCTGCGGCCCGTGATGCAGAGCGGCTCGTCGCACATCGAGCGCGGGCTCACGCTACCGCTGCCCGTGGATCCGTTCTACCGCAGCCTCGTCGCCGCGTTCTGGCTCGAACTCATCACGCCGTTCGTCGCGCAGGCCGACTTCGAACTCGCGATCTTCATCGGCACGATCGCCGAACGCGAACGGCTGATCATCGGCTTCAACGGCGCGTCTTCCAAGACACTGCTGAGCGTGGTCGACCCGCAGACCTATGCCGCCCACAACATCGACATCGACGATCCCGAGTGGATCGACGCCCATGCGCAAAACGATCAGCAGATCAGCAAGCTCGTCAGCTACCTCGACCAACCGCAACTCTCGCTGCGCGTCGCCATCGACGCGTTCCGCGAAGCGTTCATCGGAGGCTGACGGGATGCATCGCACGATTCACGCCCGGCGCGCCCGTCTTTCGGCCGCCCTCTCGCCCGCCCTCGCCGCCCTCTTCGCCGCCGGCCTCGTCGCGAGCGGCGCGGCCTTCGCGCAGAACACCGGCGCCACCGTCACGCCGGTCGGCAACGGCACGGTCGCGACGACCGCGCTGCCGTCGTCGAACCCGAGCGCCGGCACCGCGTCCGGCACGGTGGTGCGCGGCACCGCCGGCACGATCACGCCGCCGCCCGCGAACGCGGCGCCCGGCCAGGTCGTCGTCGGCGGCAAGGTGCCCGACGAGGCGACCAAGGCCGCCGTGCTGCAGAAGCTGCGCGATACCTACGGCACGACGAACGTCGTCGACCAGATCGAGGTCGGCGACGTCGCGACGCCGCCGAACTGGAGCGCCAACGTGCAGAAGCTGCTCGGCACGCAACTCAAGCAGATCAGCAAGGGGCAGTTGAAGATCAACGGCACGCAGATCGAGATGAAGGGCGAGGTGCACAACGAGGCGCAGCGCCAGCAGCTCGCCAGCGACATGGCGAACACGCTGAACCCGACGTACACGATCAAGAACGGGTTGCGCGTGTCGGCGTCCGAGCAGGGCGTGCTCGACCAGACGCTCGCCAATCGCACGATCGAGTTCGAGACCGGCAGCGCGACGCTGACGCCGCAGGGCCGGCTGATCCTCGACCAGATGGCGGCCGCGCTCGCGAAGATGCAGAACCGCACGGTCGACATCATCGGCCACACCGACAACTCGGGGAACCGGACGTCGAACATCGCGCTGAGCCAGGCGCGCGCGGATGCGGTGAAGGGTTACCTGATCACGAAGAACATTCCGCCGCAGCAGATGACGACGACGGGCGTCGGGCCGGATCAGCCGATCGCGCCGAACGATACGGCCGACGGGCGGGCGAGGAATCGGCGGATCGAGTTCCGGGTGGGGCAGTAAGGCGGACAGCCGGCTCATCGCGAGCCGGCGTGCGATCCGATGCGGGCGGTGACAGGCATGTCGCCGCCCGTTTTTCATGGGCGGCTATCGGCAGTCAATGAATGGGCGGCGTCGCGCCGCCCTTGTAGCTTTTCGCCCACTCTTGGCTCTGCTTGGCAGCCTGGTCGATGCGGGCGGCGACGCGATCGTCTTTCTGGCGTTGCTTCGCCTCCTTGGCGAAATCGGTCGAACCGAATTCGTCCTTGTCCCGCGTGCGGAAGTACAGCGACGGCGCGAGCACGTGGTCCTGCCAGCTCGTCAGCAGCGTGTCGTGAACGAGCATGTCGAATAACGCCATCACGTCCGGAGGAAGGGGATGCTCACCTTCGATACCTTCCTTCCATGCGGACACGAGTTCCATCTGCGCTTCGGGCAGCATGGCTGCTTCGACGGCGTCCGCACTCGCCTTGTTGTTGGAATCCCACGAGTCCGGCATGTTTCGGATTTGCTCTGCGGATTTCTTCAGGCCTTCTTGGTAGGACGCGTTACGCAGCATCTTTTCCGATTCCTTGTGAAGGCGCTCCCACACGGTCGTGTAGTCCTTCGGCGCTTCCGCGATCAGCTTCTCGTAACGCTTTTGTGCCGCATCGCTGGCCGCCTTCATCCCCCGCAGCGTCGCCTGATCGGCCGGACTGCGGCTCGCCAGCATGCTCATGTTGATACCCTGCCGCTGCAGTTCCCAGTCGAGCTGCGATTTCGCCGTCTTGCGCTGCAGATCGGCGTCGGACATGTTGCGCTTCCAGTCGGAGACGGGATCGGACATCGTGCGTTGGAACGCGGGATCCTGGTAGCGGACTGCGATCCAGCGCAGGAAGATTTTCGAGTGTGCGACGAGGTCGAGGCCGTCTCTATAGGGAACAAGTGCCGTGTACGCGTCGACGAGTTGCCGGATGCGGTATTGCTTGCCGTTGCCGTTAATGGGTTTGGCGATCGAAAACTTGTCGAAGGTCTTCCGCTTATAGAGGTACATGTCCTCCATCGTATCCATGGCCGTCCCCGCCTTCAACGCTTGCAGCAACATGTCTTGCAGCGGTACCCTCATCAGTTCCGCATTCAGGCCAAGCGAACCGGTTGGTGCGCCCCCCACAACGTCGCAACTCGTTCCGGGGTAGAGAAACTGGGCCCCTCGGGTCTTTTCAAGACTATCAAGGCGCTGGTAAAAGCGCATTTCGTGGGCGGCCGCGAAGTGGACGCAATGCTGCACGCTTGGGGGGATGGAAAGCTTGCGATCCTTGTAACTGGTTTTGATCAGGCCCAAGTACGGCACCATGCCGATCAGTTCACCGGCCTCTTCCGACATGATCGAAGAAACAGCGTCAAGCAGGCCGACGAACTTGATCTGGATCGGAACGCCGTCGATTGCAAGATCGGTATCGCTTCTTCGTTTGTACTTCTCCGCCAGATCGTTGACGAAAGCCCGGGCCAATACGCAGCCTCGATCCGCGCCGAACACCGACACCTCGATGACACGAACCTTCTGCATCTTGCCTTTCACTTCACGGTAAGCCGCCTCGAACTGGTCTTTCGCTGCGATCAGTCGACTATCGACACCCGTTCCGAAGGCCTCTGCCATCACAGCGTTGTCTCGAGCGATTGGCACGTTCTCCATCACCAGCCCCACGAAAAGACCGCGCGCGACCGCCCACGCCGTCTTCATCGGATTGCCCCTGATGTTGGTCTTGACGTCGTTCTTGGCATTGCGCCACAGCAACCTGCCGGTCGCCTTGGTTCGCTCCCAAATCCGCTCAGGCGACGCATTCAGCACGTTCGTGATACGCCGGGCTTGAGCGGGAATACGCTCGATATCCCGTCGGAAATCCTCGAATGCCTTCTCAACCGGCCGAAGTGAAAAATCCCCCGCAAGGATCTGCTTCTTCACATCGTCGACGCGCTTTTTCATATCCGCCTGTTTGATCGGCGTATTGATGCGCGTGAACGACCCGCCGACGGATTTTGCGGCACTCGCAGCCTTTTTCGCTCCTGACACGATGGCAGCCTTCTCCATGTTCTTGAGCGCGTCGGAATTGCTGTCGTCGTTCAACGGCGTACCCAACCCCGAGTAGTAGTAGCGATACCAGAACTGATTCGCGGGCCGCCTCTCGTCCTTCATTTCACGATGCGCTTCCCAGAGTCGCGCGATGTTCGAATACTGAGAACTTGAGGCATCGTCGATGTCGCGATTGCGACCAAAGGCATCGAAGAAAAATCCAATGCGGATCGTCGCCCCACACGGCATGCAATCGGCCTTCGGATACGCATCCGCATTCTGACGAGCAAGCGCTACATATACCGACGCCGGCGTCGCGTCGTCCGGGTCGAGCTTGATTCTCTCAGCCATGCTGTTTCTCCTCTACGCGCGGCGGCGGCAACAGACCGGTGGGAATGGCGGGTACCGCCACTGCTTCGAATTTATTGCGTTTCAGCTCGGACAGAACGCCGTTCGGCAGCGATTGCATCGACTTCGCGAACGTGCCGGGCTTGCCTCTGGCCGCTTTCAGGATCTGCTGTACGGCCGGATGAGCGTCGAATCTGTTATTAACGAGCAGATCGAAATACGCGTATTGCTCGAGATCGTCGATGTCGGTGAGCCGATATTTGAGCCAGGCCGCGGCGACAATGCGGGCGATACGGCGATACTGCTGATCCTCGCGCTCGTCGTAGCGTTTGTTCAGTTGTGTCTGGTAATGACTCGATATCCAGTGAGACACGTCAATCATCGGAATGCGTGAGTCGTCCCCTGGTGCAGCGGGAAACTGAAGCTCGACGTGACGATCCGGATAAAAATGAACCGCGACAATTCGAGTCCCGACTTTCTCCGGAGCCTTTGATGGTGGCAACGTAACCTTTGCTTCGGCATGAAACGTCTGCTCGTCGCCTTTATGCCACTGATCAACGTCGTAGTAGTCCCACTTGACCGTAAAATCTGTCCCCTTGAGCTGATAGCAGCAGGTCACGCCACCGCCACCGCCCGGCATACTGTCGCCCCCGCCACTCGCCTTATTTCCGTATGCGTCGACGATCGTGAATTTGTCCAGGTTATAGGGCAGGTAGTTCTGGGCCATGACCGAAATCGCGCTGTAGGTCGGCTCCGACTTCCCGCATGCGGTCACGGTCACCACAAGCAGGCACCCTGCCAGAACACGACTTACCAGACTCGACAATCTCATTGCGCTACCCATTGATGTTTCCCTTCTGAATCGCGACCGGCACGCCAGTGCAAGCATCGGCCAACCGCAATCATCCGAATGCCCGCACCGACATGATCCACCGAGTGCGTCGCGCCTATTTCCATCGTCGCGCATCCCGCAGCCGCAGACGTCCACGTTTCCTCAATCCCGCTCGTTTGCATCGCAAATCGCATCCGATACGTACCCGATACGATCACCCAAGCAGCGCGCCCTCTGCACGCGGCGGTGGCATCAAACCATCGGATATCGCCGGCACCGTCGCTGCTTCAAACGCGTCGTTCGACAGTGAGGACAACACACGCTTCGGCAGCGATTGCATTGAATTCGCGAACATCCCCGGCTTTCCGGCGGCCGTTTGCAGGATGCGCTGAACCTCAGGATGTGCATCGAACCGGCTGTTCACGAGCAAGTCGTAAAACGCATACTGCTCGAGATCATTCCGGTCGGTCAGGCGGTACTTCAACCACGCCGACGCAACGACACGGGCGATACGACGAAACCGCTGGTCCTCGCGCTCGTCGTACCGCTTGTCCAGTTGCACCTGATACTGCTTCATCCATTTCACGACATCGACAATCGGCAGACGTGCATCATCGAGCATCTCGCCGGGAAACTGGAACTCGACATGTCGATCCGGAAAGAAATGCACTTCGAGAATCCGGGCACCCGCATCGTCGGGCACCTGGGACTGCGGCATCGACACCTTCGTCTCTGCATGGAACATTTGCTTGTTCCCTTTGTGCCATTGGTCGACATCGTAGTAATTCCACTTGACGACAAACTCCGTGCCCTTGAGCTTGCAACAACATTTGACGCTACCGCCCCCTGCGCCCGGCGGGTCGTCTCCCCCTCCGCTCGCCGTATTTCCGAATGTGTCAGAGATCGCGAAGCCGCTCATGTTGCACGGCAGATAATTTCGACCGGTAGCCGAGATTCCGCTATACACCGGCTCCGACTTGCCGCACGCGCTCAAGCTCAAAGCCACCGCGAGCCCGGACCTACGCCACGTCACTACGCGCCTCCAGCAATTCCCGCTCGTGTGTCGCGCGAATCACGTCCCACGTCGCATCGTCGATCGTCGCCAGCGCGTCATCGAGCGTCGCCTTCCCATCTGCGACGGCCTCGAAGCACGACTTCACAACCGGATGCTCGTCGAATCGCGGCGCAACCAGCACGCCCGTCACCACGTAGCACTGCAATTCCGCTTCCTCGACGATCCCATGTGCCGCCGCCCGGTCGAGTTGCTCGATGACCTGGTCATGCAGTTCCACATCGGACAGATGATCGACCATAGCCCCCATCGTCTCGCGAAACTTCAGCACGAGCTTGTCCGGATACCCGAGTTCGACCAGTTGCGCATGCTGCTGCTCGCTGAGGCCCGGCGCGTCCCCCGCCGGCATCGCGCCTTCGATCGTCGGCGTGTCGTTATGCCACACGACCTCGTCGAGCCGCCGGTCGCGATAGCGGATCTCGCCAAACGGCGCGACGAACTGCTGCGCCTGCGTATCGCTCCACACCCGCCGAAGCCGCGCCAAAACATGGTTATCGAAGAAAAACAGGTAGTACGCGCGACCGTTCGGCAGCGCGTACTTCACATACCGGCGCAAATGCGCGCCCAGCGCGTCGAACGACCACGCCGAACACAACCACGTCACCGCATGCAGATCGACCGCATCCAGCCATAGCTGGCGCAGCATACGATGCTGTTCGGCATCTCTGTCGTCGAGCACCTGACGGTCGAATGCGATCAGGTACGGCGCGATATCGGTATAGGCATCGAGCCCGGTGTCGGTCCAGAGCGATGCATAGCGCAGGCCGCGCACGGCTGCGAGCTGCGTGTCGAGCCCCTGATAACCGCGTGTATCGACAAGCGCGTAAAGCCGCATCGCGCGGCCGTCGTCGGCCTTGCGCTCCAGCGACGTCTTCAGCATCTCCAGGAACACGGGCCATTCGGGCTCGCGTGGATTCGGCGCAGCATCGACGATCTCGGCAGCGTCGGCGATATCGTTCGGGGCGGCGTCGCCGCCTGTATTGTCGACTTCGTCCATCAATCTGCCTCGACCATCGATTCGCGCCCGCTATGCGCGTTCAGCACGCATTGCTTGCACGTGCCACCCGGCATCGCGGGCAGCGGATACGGCATGCTCGTCGGCCCGGCGAACTGGTGCTGCGCCCCCTTGAAATCGATCTTCCCCGGCGCGTGAATCTCGATGTTGCCGCCCTTGATCCGGATATACGCGCCGCCCGAGGTCAGCAGGATTTCCTGCTTGGCGGCCACGTCGACGTTCTCGGTCGCCGCCAGCATCTTCAGCGTCTTCTGCGCGGTAAGCTCGACATTGTCCGCATGCGCCTGGACCTCGACCTTGCCCTTCGCGGCGAATAGCTTCATCCCCGCGTTTTGCACGAACAGGCTGATGCGATCGCGAACGCCGGCTATCAGCGACTTGCCGCTCGTGATGAAGGTGCTCTGACCGCTGACGATATTGGTCTGCCGCTCGCTCGCGAGGTGCACCGATTGCTGCGACGCCATCCCTATCCCCGACGGACTCGCGAACAGCATCACCGGCTCCTTGAATGCGTTCGCATTGCCGGCCCCGCCGCCGGTGCGCCCGCCCGACGACGCACCCGATACGCTCTCCTGCGTCGCGTCGGCGAACGCCTTCAGCGCATCGTGCCCGGTACCGAGACTCTCCGCCTGATGCATCTCGCTGACCTGCGACATCGACTCGATCAACCCCTCGGCATCGACCAGTTGCTGTTGCGCCTCACGCACGTCGAGCGGCTGGCTGTTCGCCTGCTTCGGATGGGTCGTGACGTACAGCCCTTGCCCGGCCCGCACCGCACCATACGCATCCGTCCGCAAATCGAACCCCGAGCCGAGATACGCGCCGCGCGTGTTGCCGTTCTGTTCGATCAGGTAACCGAGATGAAGCAGCGAATTCGCGCTGCTGCTGAACAGGCGCGCACGGTTCTGCCCGGTCGCGTCGTCGAGTACCATCTCGTTGTGCCCCGACCCCGCGTATTCCTTCGACCGGAAACCCGACAGGATCCCGTCGCTATGCCATTGCGGCTTGACGGCCCCGTTGTACACGCGGTGCATCACGATCGGCCGGTCGCAGTCGCCGCCGATGTAGCCGATCAGCACTTCCTCGCCAACCCGCGGAATATGGACGGCCCCATAGCCGCCGCCGGTATCCGACTGCACGACGCGCATCCAGCACGACGCGGTTTCGGTGCCCGGGTTCTGACGATCCCAGACGAACATGACCCTGATCCGGTTCAGTTCGTCCGTATACACCTCTTCGCCCTTCGGCCCGACGACGACGGCCGTTTCGAGCTGCATGACGGGCTTCTTGTGCTCGAACGGGCTGCGATACGGCACGGCGGCACGCTGCGCTTCGACTTCGACGAGATAAAACCCTGCCGAACCGTCGTCGTGCCCGACCTCGAACGCCACCGCCGCGCCGTGCGCCGCCTTGGCCTGCGCGAGCCGGTCCTGCAGACTGTGCGGCAAGTGCGCGTCGTGGTCCGACAGCGGCAAGTTGTTCTCGATGTACCGCGTCACGCCGATCGCCGCGAACTCGCGATCGCCCGGCGAATCGCGGTCGTGCGCCGGATGATCGGCCAGCATGAAACGCCGGCCCGCATCGATCGCGCGCACGCCGCCCACGCCGAAGAAGCGCTTCGCGCGGGACTCCCATTCCTCCAGGCGGATCTTCGACAGATGTTCGCCGCGATCCTGGCCCGGATACGTGTAGGCGCCCGTGTATTCGTAGATTTCGGCCTGGTCCGGCAGATCGCCCTGCCCGGCCTTGGTCGGCAGCGTCGTGCCGTTCGGACTGCCCGCCGACGACGGCGATTTGTAGTCGAACGTGCGCGTCGTGTGCAGCGTGCTCTGCAAGGTCCGCGACGCGGCCCACTGCGTGAAGCCGGTGGTTTCGGTGCCCGCTCCCGTTTGATCGAAGCCGACGGTTTTCGGCGACAGTTCGTCGACCGCGTGCAGATCGTCGGTAATGACGAGCATGTGCGTCTTGCCATCGTCGGCGTGGCGCCAGAAACCGAACAGCCCTTCGTCCTCCATCAGGCGATGCACGAAGTTCCAGTCGGTTTCGCTCTGGCGGCAGTACGAGCGCGACGGCAGCGGCTTCGACAGTGCGAACTGATACCGGCCCCTCGCCTGCGGATGCGCGTCGAATACGTCGGCAAGGATCGCGTCGACGCTCCTGTCCTGCCAGTACCGCATGTCACTGCGGAACCTGAGGAAGTGCATCCACGACGCGAAGCTCAGCTGGTAGCTCGACAGGCTGCCGTCCGCCCCGAGCCGGCGCGCCGTGTGGACATAGCCGTTGATCGGGAGATACGACCGGTCTGCCTGCTGGATCCACAGCGTGATCGGCTGCGCGATCAGCGTCTTGAGTTCGACGTCGCTCGCGGTGGACACGAGATCGAGCGTCACGCTGAAATCGCGCCCCAGCTCGGAACGGGTCACGGCCCGGCGCGGCACGAGCGCATTGTTCGGCAACGACGGAATGTCCGTCTTCAGCAGGCGGTCCTGCTGGATCAGGCCGCCGCGAAGCGCCTGCGCCAGTTCTGTCACGTTCATGCGTCACTCGTCTTCTTGTTTGCCGCAGGCCCGCCGGGGCCCGCGCTCTCAGGAAAAAGCCCTGCTCTCGCGGCACGACGGTACCGCGAACACATGTCACGCGCGTTGCCGCGGCGCAGCCGTCACGACTGCTCGTCGGGCCGCACGCCCAGCAGCTCGCGAATATGCGACAACGACCCGTCGTCCTTCACGACGCTCTCGAGCCACTTGTGCAGCGGCATGTCGGCCCATTCGGCCGCCTTGTCGGCGAGATACGCGACCGGGCTGTGCGGCTCGGTCTGGCGGAAATAGCGCGCGACCGCACGCAACTGGTCGACGGCCTGCGCGCGGTTCTGGATGCCGGCGATCATCTGCGTCACCGGAGGGAGCGGCGCGGTCTGCTGCTGCACGTGGGTCTCCTCGGTCTGGATCGAATTGCCGAACACCGGCTCGATGCGCTCGGGTTGCGCCTGCGGCGCCGCCTGCGTGTGCGGCGCGCTGCCCGTGTAGCCTTGCTCGCGCGCAAAACGCTCGGCGAGCCGGTACACGGTCTCGAACGCGTCGCGCGCCTGACGGAAGCTCGGCGCCGAATCGCCCGCGCGCTCGACGAGCCGCTCCTCGAACGCATCGAGCGCGAATTCGAACGCCTTCAGGTTCGCCAGCAACGTCGTGTAGAACGCGATCGGCGTCACGCGCCGCGACGAATCGATCTGGTCGAGCGACGGCTTGCCGCGCGCGATCTCGTCCGCGTGATCGGGGTCGCGCTTGATCGCCTGCGCGACGTGCTGCGCCACTTCCCAGTCGAGCGTGCTGAACGCGTTCGATGCACCGTCCGTCATCGGCACCGCGCGCAGCAGCTCGGCCGTGCGGCCGGAGAGCCATGCGACGTTGCCGAGCCGGTATTCGGTGTCCTCGCCTTCGGGCAGCGGGTGCACGGTGTCCCAGAACTCACGGCACAGGCCCTCGAGCAACGCATAACCGTCGGTGAGGCCGGTGAGGCCGTCCTCGAGCGCGAGTGCCTCGGTCAGCCACACGCCGAGCCGCAGGTCCTTCGTGCGCGTACGCAGCAGCACGCTTGCCTGATCGACGACGAAGCCCCAGTCGGCCTCCTTGATCTCGGTCACCCATTCGCCCTGGTCGAGCGTCGGATCGTCGTAGCGCCGCGCGTCCTGGATCGCGTCGAATTCGTTCGAAAACAGCAGGTCGTCGCCGCTGGGCGACGCGTCGCTGATCGGCGTCAGCAGCTCGGGAAGATTGATCGGCATGGTTTGGTCAGTTCATCAATGCTTGGACGTTGCGCGGCCGCGCTCATTCGACGGTGTACGCGAATTCGCCGGCCTCGTCCGCACGCACCGCGATACGCGCGATGGCTTCGCCGTCGGCGATCCGGCCGAGCACGTGGCCCGCGATCTCCGGCAGCAGCGTGCCGTTCAGGATATGGTCGACGTTGCGGGCGCCCGAGTCGACCTCGGTGCAGCGCGCAAGCACCGCCTCGACGAGCGACTCGTCCCATTCGAACGCGGCCTTGTGGTTCGCCTCGATCCGGCGGCGGATCCGTTCGAGCTTCAACTCGATGATCTCGGCCAGCACGTCGTCGGAAATCGGATAGTACGGCACGACCTTCATGCGCCCGAGAAACGCGGGCTTGAACGTCTTGTACAGCTGCGGGCGCAGCGTCTCGGCGAGCGCGTCCGGATCGGGCAGTTCCTCGGCCGGCTTGTTCAGGCACGCCTGCATCACCGCGGCCGACCCGACGTTCGACGTCAGGATGATCAGCGTGTTGCGGAAGTCGATCTCACGCCCTTCCGCATCGTCCATCGCGCCCTTGTCGAACACCTGGAAGAACATCTCGAGCACGTCGGGGTGCGCCTTCTCGACCTCGTCGAGCAGCACGACGGAATACGGGTTGCGGCGCACGGCCTCGGTCAGCACACCGCCTTCGCCATAACCGACGTAGCCGGGCGGCGAGCCTTTCAGGCCCGACACGCTGTGCGCTTCCTGGTACTCGCTCATGTTGATCGTGACCATCTTGCGTTCGCCGCCGTACAGGATGTCGGCCAGCGCGAGTGCCGTCTCGGTCTTGCCGACCCCCGACGGCCCGACGAACATGAACACGCCGCGCGGCTTGTTCGGATCCTCGAGGTTCGCGGTCGCGGTGCGCACGCGCTGCGCGATCGCGTCGAGCGCGTGATCCTGGCCGATCACGCGGGCGGTGAGCAGCGACTTCAGATTCAGGACGGTTCCGATCTCGTCCTTCACCATCCGGCCGAGCGGAATACCCGTCCACGCGGCGACGATCTCGGCGACGACATGGCCGTCGACCTGCAGCGGCACCATCGGCTCGCCGCCCTGCAGCGCATGCAGTGCCGCCACGCGTTCGGCGAGCTTGTCGCGGGTGGCCGGCACGTCGACCGGCTGGCCGTCTTCCGACGGGCCGCGCGCCTTGTCGAGCGTATCGCGCAGCTCGGTGATCTCGGCCACGATCGCACGCTCGGCTTCGTAGCGCGCATCGTCCTTCGCGAGTTGTTCGAGCGCCGTGTCGCGCGCACCACGCAGTTCGGCAAGCCGCTCGTCGTGCGGCGCTCCGCCGGCGGCCTCGCGCTCCAGCGACGCGATTTCCGCGTCGATCCGCTCGATCCGCTTCCTCGTGTCGTCGATCGCGGCCGGCGTCGCGCTGTGCGCGAGCGCGACCTTCGCGCACGCGGTGTCGAGCACGCTGATCGCCTTGTCGGGCAGCTGGCGGCCGCTGATGTAACGGTGCGACAGGCGCACGGCCTCGGTGATCGCATCGTCGAGGATCCGAACGTTGAAGTGCTTTTCCATCAGGCCCGACATCCCGCGCAGCATCGCGGCCGCGAGCGGCTCGCTCGGCTCCTCGACCTTCACGACCTGGAAGCGCCGCGCCAGCGCCGCGTCCTTCTCGAAGTACTTCTTGTATTCGCTCCACGTCGTCGCGGCGATCGTGCGCAACTCGCCGCGCGCCAGCGCCGGCTTGAGCAGGTTCGCCGCATCGTTCTGGCCGGCCTGGCCGCCCGCGCCGATGATCGTATGCGCTTCGTCGATGAACAGGATGATCGGATGCGCGCTCTTCTTCACTTCCTCGATCACGCTCTTCAGGCGGTTCTCGAACTCGCCCTTCACGCTCGCACCGGCCTGCAGCAGCCCCATGTCGAGCACGTGCAGCGCCACGCCGCGCAGCGGCGGCGGCACGTCGTCGGCCGCGATCCGCAGCGCGAGCCCCTCGACGACCGCGGTTTTGCCGACGCCGGCCTCGCCCGTCATGATCGGGTTGTTCTGGCGGCGGCGCATCAGGATGTCGATCGCCTGGCGGATCTCCGCTTCGCGGCCGATCACCGGATCGATCTTGCCGTCGCGCGCGCGCTGCGTGAGGTTGGTCGTGTACGTGTCGAGCGCGGGGGTCTTCGACGGGCCCGCCGCGGGTGCCGCACCGGCCTCGCTCGCCGCCGCGCCGCCGTCGTCCGTATCGGCCTGACGCGGCTCGGCCTCGCTCGACCCGGCCACGACGTCGTCGAACTTGTGCTTCAGGTCCGTCACGTTCACTTCCGCGAACTGGGACGACATCCGCTGCGCGAACTGCGCGAGATCCGGCGCGGTCAGCAGCGCGAGCAGCAGATGCCCCGAACGGATGCGGCCGAGCTGCGAATCGAGCGACGCGATCAGCCATGCCTGCTCGAACAGCGCGATCAGGTGCACGGAAAACACCGGCGTACGCGTGTTGCCGGTCTTCAGCCGCGTCAGCTCGCGTTCGAGATCGGCACGCAGCGCATGCGGATCGACGCGGCTCGCGCGCAGCGCGAGCGGCAGGTCGCCGGCGGGCTCCTCGAGCAACGCGAGGAACAGGTGCTCCAGATCGACCTCGTAATGGCCGCGCGCCAGGCACGCGCTCGCCGCGCGCTCGGTCGCGTGCCGGCACAGCGGATTCAGTTTCGTGATCAGGGTCTTCAGAGGCGTGCTCATGGCGTCGATCTCAGGTTCGATTGCGTGTTGTTGTCGTTCGGAATCAATGAATCACGTGCAGTTCGTAGCGTGCATCGGAGCGGTCCTCGATCGCGTCGCGCGTGCAAAGGAATGCATCCCAGCCGAGCCGCGAGCCCGCGCCCAGCACGCTCGCGCCGACCTCGGTGCGCTTCAGTACGAGCTTCACCTCGTATTCGAGCGTGACGCCGGCGAGCAGCGTCAGCATCCGCTCGAGCGCGACGGCGTGCGCGCCGCCAGGCAGGAAGGCCTCGTAATCGCGCTTGGACAGCGGACCGACGACGATCCGTGCGCGCATGTCGCGCTGCCAGACGCGTTCGCCGACGAGCGCCGTCGCGCCGAGCACCGCGTTGACTTCGCCGAGCACGCTCAACTGGTCGGGCGGCACGTCGTACCACTTGCCGACGAACTGGTCGATTTTCACCGGCACGCGGAAGTAATCGGACAGCGCGCGCTGCAGGTACGCGGCCGACATCGGCCGGTGCCGCGCGGCCAGCGCGTAACCGGCGACGGCTTCGTCGAGCACGCCGCCCGGGCCGGCCGCGAGGCTGTCGCGCACCTCGTCGCTCGGTACGCCCGCGATCGCGAGCAGCAGCGGCAGATAGCGCTCGTCGCGATCGAGCTCGTAATGGAACGGCAGCCGGTATTTCTTCCACGCCGCGTAGAACAGCGCGGTCGCGCGGTTCGAGAACACGTCGAAGAACGCGCGCGCCGCATGATCGCGCCGCAGGTACTCCCGCGCGACGATCTGCTCGGTGTAATGCAGCGGCAGCGCCCCCTGGCCGCCGAGCAGCCCGAAGAACGCGGGCGTCAGCTCGACGTGGCCGAGCTCGCCGGCCGCGAGCGCGGCGGTACGCTGCTCGCCCGAATCGAGCAGCGCGCCGCCGTCGTCGAACGAGCGCACGCCTTCGATCTCGCTCGGCGGAAAACCGAGCGACAGCGTATTGCGGAATTCGATGCGCTGCGCGACCACGTCGCCCTGCCGCCATGCGCCGGGCGCGTCCGACGCCTGCCGTGCGAACAGCCCTTCGAGCACGCGCACCGCCTGGAAGAATTCGAAGCGGTGCGGCTCGTCGAGCAGCGCGTCGACTACGCCAGGATCGATTCGCCGGTTCGGGGCTTGCATCGGATGATCTCCTCGCCGGTGCGCTTCGACACGACGACCAATTGAACGAAACTGTTGAGATGGACGTACAGCCCGAAGAAGCTGTCGAGCACGCGCACGAACGACGCGAGGCTCGCGCCGACGAAGTGCTCCTCGTCGATCGTGAGCCGGATCTCGATGCCGCGCACGAAGGTCGCGAACGGCTTGCCGGGCAGCCACTGCACGGCGCCGCGCTGCTCGACCCCGACGAGGCCGTCGATCTGGCGCATCGACACGGCCGTGCGCCGCAGGTCGTACAGCGTCAGCATTTCCTTCAGCGGCGCAAGGCCGTGCGCGACCAGCGACACGTGATTGAGCGCCAGATGCGACACGAGCCGCCAGTGCGCGGCGCGGCCGCGCTCGAAGCGCACGCTCTGCGTCGGGCGGCGCAGCATCGAAATGCCGCTCGTCTGCGCACCGCCCTCCTGGAACAGGTCGCCGCCCTCGAGGCCGAACGCGAGCATCGCCGGCAGATCGCGGTTCGTGCAGGTGAGGTCGAGGCTCAGCGTGTCGGTTTGCGGCGACGTCGGCTCGAAGTCGATATCGACGATCGAGATTTCGGTTTCGTAGCCGGGGCTCTTCTGCGCGACCCAGTCGTTGCGGCGCGCGAACCAGTAGTGGCCGATCCGCGCCGATTCACCATGATGCAGCGAGTAGAACGGCCGGAATTCGATCACCGACTCCTCGTGCGCCTGCTGCCTGACGAGCTTCACCGAGTCGATCGAGTACACCTCGTACGCGAACGCGCGCCGCGCCTCGGCGATCACCGGATACGACACCGCGCGATGCGTGACGCGGATCGGCTCGCCGTGCTGGCGGAACAGGTTGACGATCGGCGTGCAGAACAACCGGAAATGACTCGGCGTCAGCAGCTCGAGCAGCCGCGCGACGTGCGAATCGCTGCGCACGTCCTGCAGCACCAGATGCAGCGTCGCGCGCTGGCAGCGGCCCGACGCGCGCGTAATCGCCGCGAGGTCGAAATCGACGAAATCGAACTTGTCGGGGAACGCGAAGTATTCGGTGAGCAGGCGATACGCGGGATGCGATTTCGCCGGATAGTCGATCAGCGCGTCGTCTTCGTCGAAACCGGCTTGCGCGATCGGCAGCTTGCGCAGCGCGGTCCAGCGGCCGTTGCGTTCGGGCTCGACATACGCGCCCAGCACGTTGACGAACAGGCAGTCGGTAAGCGCGGCGACGAACGACTGCTCGCCGTGCAGGTGCGCGCGCAGCGTCGACAGCTTCAGCGCGCCGAGATCGAGCTGCGCGGCGAGCGATTCGAACGTGATCGAGATCACGCCCGTCGCGTTCGACGGCAGCACCGTCGCGCTCGGCGCGAGCGCGACCGGCGTGTATCGGGCCTCCGAAATGCGGATCGGCGCGAGCGTCACGTCGTAGGCGGTGCGAAACCGGCACTGCACGCCGCGGATCGGACGGCTCTTCAGCTCGGTGCCGCGCTCGATCACGACCGGTTCGGTCTGCTGGCCGGGCGAAGCTGGCGTGAACTGCGCGATCGAGCACGACGGGAACGGCCGCAGGTAGTGCGGATACAGCACTTCCAGCAGCGCTTCGGTGAACTCGGGGTAGTCGTCGTCGAGCTTCTTGTTGATGCGCGCGCCGAGCAGCGCGAACGACTCGATCATCCGCTCGACGTGTGGATCCTCGCAATGCTCGCCGGACAGCGCGAGCCGCGCCGCGATTTTCGGATAGCGTTCGGCGAAATCTCGCGAATAGCGCCGCAAAAACGATAATTCGCGCTCGTAATACGGCAGCAATTCTTCCATCGACGACCCCGAACCTCAATATTTCCTGCCGGACCTGATCAACCACCGGGCGGTCCGGCCCGCTCGGCGGCTTGATTTACTGCATTCTCGCGGCGCGTGCGCGCGTGACCGAATACTGCAGCGTCGACGGTTGCAGCATCGCGTCGAAACTCACCGGCTCTTCGGCCGGGTGCACGACGAGCAGCGCCTGGATCGCGAAATAGAGCGCGTTGGTGGCCTGCTCGTTCAGCTCGAACGTCACCTGCACCTGCTGCAGGCGCGGCTCATGGCGCGCGATGGCCTGCTGGATCGACTTGCAGATGAACGCGCGGTCGTAGTGGCTCGCGAGGCTCAGCCCCGCGAAGTCGTTCAGCCCGTAGGTCAGCACCGACTTCTGGCATTCGGGCAGCGCCGCCAGCTCGCTCTCGGTATGCGCGATACGCGTGTTGAGGATCGCCTCGACGTCGCGGGCGACCGTGTTCTTGAGCTCGTCCAGCGACAATTGCCGCATCGCTGCCGAGGCCGGCAGGTGCGGTTCGTCGTCGAACAGCTTGTCGAGAAAACTGGGTTCGAATCGTTTCATCAGCCGGCGTGCACAGCGAAAACGGCAACGGGACGCCGTGCGCCCCGTTGCCGCAACCGACCTTAGACCGCGTAGGTCTTGTCGTTCTTCGTCAGGCTCCAGGCGCCCTGCGTGTTGCCGCCCTGGTTGCCGCCGATCTTCTGCTGGGTCTGCTTCCACTGCACGGCTGCGTACTTCAGCGAGAACGTCTCGATCGGCAGGCCTTCCTCGCGGACGCTCGGCGCGATGCTCGAGATGATCACGTACTTGAGCTTGACTTCCAGATACTGCACGCGCTTGCCTTCACCGTCGGCGCGCGAGAAATGGATCGTCACTTCGTCGAACGTCGTGCCGCCCGACGCGTGCTGGTACAGCAGCGGGCTCGACGAATCGATTTCCTTCGAGAACACCATGTCGCCGTGTTCGCACCGCGTCTGCGTCAGGCCGCCGGCCGACGACGCCGTTGCCGAACGCGGCTGCACGATCGAGTGATCCCACGACTTCAGCTCAAGCCAGCCCTGATGGTCCTTGTCAGCCGACTCGCCCTTGACTGCCGGGCTACCAAATTGCAAGTGAATGTGTAACATGGCCCTTCTACTCCCCAAAGAGGTGGTTTTAACGTCCTACCCAGGCGGCCCGCCCGGGCGATTTTGCTCGCTTATGAATTTGCCGATTTGGGCAGATCAGCGACAAGTCGCAGAGAAATCGAGAGTTCGTCGAGCTGAAAGTGCGGGCGCAGGAATGCGACCGAACGATACGAGCCCGGCTTCCCCGGAATCTCCGACACTTGTATGGAAGCCTCGCGCAGCGGGAATTGCGCCTTCTGCTCCTGCGACGCGTTGTCGTCGAGCAGCACGTACTGCGAAATCCACCGGTTGAGGAATGTTTCCACGTTCTGCGCCGAGGCGAAGCTGCCGATCTTGTCCCGCATCATTGCCTTCAGGTAGTGCGCAACACGCGATACCGAGAAGATGTATTGAAGCTGGGCGGACAGGACGGCGTTCGCGTTGGCGCTGTCGGTGCTGTATTTCTTCGCTTTCTGCACCGACTGCGCGGCGAAGAACGCGGCGTAATCGGAATTCTTGCAATGGACGAGCGGGATGAAACCGAGGTCGCTCAGTTCCTTCTCGCGGCGATCGGTGATCGCGATCTCGGTCGGGCACTTCAGCGCGACTTCGCCGTCGTCCGTCTTGAACGTGTGGGTCGGCAGATCCTCGACGAGGCCGCCGCCTTCGACGCCGCGAATCGCCGCGCACCAGCCGAAGTCGTCGAATGCAGCCGTCAGGCGGGCTGCGAAGGCCCACGCCGCGTTGCACCACAGGTACTTGTCGTGCTCGGTGCCGTCGACGTCCTCGACGAAGTTGAAGCGCTCCGCGGTCTGGCCGTCCTTCGGATTGAACGGCAGGCGGCCGAGGAAGCGCGGCAGCGTCAGGCCGACGTAGCGCGAATCCTCCGAGTCGCGGAACGACTTCCACTTCGCGTATTCGACCGTGTCGAATACCTTCGCGAGATCGCGCGGCTTGCCGAGGTCGGCGAACGACTCGAGGCCGAGCAGCTCGGGCGACGCCGACGCGATGAACGGCGCATGGGCAGCCGCCGCGACACGCGACATCTGCTCGATGAAGTACAGGTCTTCCGGCTGGCGCGAGATCTCGTAATCGCCGATCAGCGCACCGAACGGCGAGCCGCCGAACGTGCCGAATTCTTCTTCATAGACCTTCTTGAACAGCGCGCTCTGGTCGAACTCGCTCGCGCCCTTGAAGTCGCGCACGAGGTCGCGCTTGGGCGCGTGCAGCGCCTTGATCTTGATCGTCTGGCCCGTGTTGCTTTCCTTGACCAGGTAGTCCATCCCGCGCCACGTGCTCTCGAGGCGCTGGAATTCCGGCGCGTGCATCACCGCGGAAAGCTGCGTGGAGATCAGGCGGTCGAGTTCCGCGACGCGCGCGTCGATCGTGGCCGACAGGTTGTCCGACACGATCACCGTGCCGTCGAGCACCTGGTGCGCGAGTTCGCCGATCAGGTCCTTCGCGCGGGCATGCTCGGAATCGGATTTCGCGACCTTGCTCTTCTCGACGATGTCGTCGAGCAGCGAAGTCCCGGCGGCGTATTCCGCGCCGCTCGCTTGGGCCGCAGCCGTTTGCTGGTTCATCTCAACACTCCGTCGTCATTCGCCGTCTTTGTCGCCGCCGGTGCCCTTCGCGAGCTCCTGCAGCTGCTGCGTGTTCTTCAGCACCTCGGACAGCAGATCCTCGAGCTTGTCGTTGCCGGCGAGCTTGTTGCGCAGGTCGGCGAGCTTCGAGCGCGCCTCGAGCAGGCGGCGCAGCGGCTCGACCTGTTCGACGACTTCGTCCGGGCTGAAATCCGACAGCGAGCGGAACTTCAGGTCGACCGCGAACTTGCCGCCTTCCGGGCTCAGGCGGTTTTCCACCTGGAACGCGGCACGCGGCTCGATCGCCTTCATCACGTCGTCGAAATTGTCGCGGTCGATGTTGACGAATTTGCGGTCGCGCAGCTTCGGCTGCTCGATTTCGGACTGGCCCGCCAGATCGCCGACGACCCCGACGACGAACGGCAGTTCCTTCACCTCGATCGCATCGCCCTTCTCGACCTCGTAGGTCAGCTGGACGCGCGGCGGCCGAATTTTCTGCAAGCTTTTCTGAATGCTTTCTTTCTTGGCCATCTCGACGGCTCCCAGGTTAGTTGTGGTTATCGCGTCAGTTGCGGTTTCAGTTGCGCAGTGCGCCGAACGGATCGGCGCTGCCCTTTTGCGGCGTGGCGGGCGGCGTCGGCGTGGTGGCTGCCGCCGCTTCGGCGGCCGGTGCGGCAACGCCCTTCGGACGATGGACGACGCGGCGCGGCGGGCGCGGCTTCACGACCTTCGTTTCAGGCGGGAACAGCGCCGATTCGCCGAGCGTGTCGCGCAGCTGCTTCGCGAGCGCCTGCGCATCGGACTTCGCGTCGCCCGCGAGCGACGCATCCTGGCGCAGCTCGCCGAGCGACTGCGTCGCGATCCGCAGGCCGGCCACGGCCAGCACGCTCTTCGCCTGACGGTCGGTCGCGTCGCGTTGCAGCGCTTCCTGCGCGGCAACGATTGCCTGGCCGTAGTGGTTCTGTGCGAACTGGATTTGCGCAATGCGCGACCACGGCTCCTCGCGCGTCGGATCCGACTTCGCGAGTTGCTGGTAAAGGCCGAGCGCCTTGTCCTGGTCCCCCGCCTTCGCAACGGCGTCTGCATCGGCCAGCGACTTGTTGAACACCTCGGCAGTCGGCGGCGCGGGAGGCTGGCTCGCACAACCGGCGATCACGCCGCAAGCCACTACTACCCCAGACAGTTTTGCGAAGAGACGGTCTTTCATCGTTATTTCCACCGGCGCGTGAGTTTTAAATCGTTGAGAATCTGGTTCTTTTGCTTTGCAAGAAGCGCGCGGGTATAGTACCGATCAATTTTTCATAATTCAATCGTCGTGTGAAGAGTAATTCCTTTTAAAACCGGGCGCTACCCCCTCGAATGGCCTATCGCCGCAGGCCCGCGGCGGTTTTTCTTTCGGCCGGAATGCGCAAGTTTTACTGGTCGCACGACGCGCCGCCCGGGCGGCGGAAAAAATTTCCGGATGCCCGCCGAGACGCCGGCGCGCTTAATAGTTGAACAATGTAACGCCGGGGATTCGCAGCGATCGCGGAAATACCTGGCAGTCTTGACAGGGATAAAGGCGGCACGCCGGAAACACATGAGATCGTCCATGATTCGCTACGCGCTGCCGCTGGTTGCGTGCGCCCTGCTGGCCGGATGCGCGGCCGCCCCGCTGCTCGGCTCGGCCGCGAGCGCCGTGATGTCCGCGGCCGGCATCGGCAAGCCCGAGGTGCCCGACGCGCAAAAGCCGCCGCGCAACCTCGGCATCACGCTCGCCGCGGCGCCGAACCTGAATGCCGCGACCGACAACAAGCCGCTCGCGCTCGTCGTGCGGCTCTATACGCTGAAGGACCCGACGTCGTTCCAGCAAGCGCCGTTCGACGCCTTCACCGATCCGACCAAGGAAAAGGCCGCACTCGGCGCCGACCTGCTGAACGTACGTGAAATCACGCTGATTCCGGGCCAGCGCTATACGGCGACCGAGAAGGTTTCGCGCGAGGCGCAGGCGTTCGGCATCGTCGCGCTGTTCCGCGATCCCGCACTCCAGCGATGGAAACTGACGTTCGATCCGGTGAAGTCGGAGAAATCCGGCATAATCATCGGCCTGCATAATTGCGCGATGACGGTCACCGATGGCACCGTCATTGCACCGCAGCAGGGTGCGCCGTCACAACCGCTGAATATGCTGTCTTCAGTGTCCTGCGGTTAAACATGTCGCACGAATGTCAATTAACAAGAGTTAACAATTGGCGATTTAATTCGGGCACGACCAAATCGATTACATCGCAACGCCACATTAACCGGATTTGACATGAGTTATTCGGCCAAGGTGCTGTGGGGGGAAGGGCTGTTCCTCCGGCCTCAACACTTTCAGCGACAGGACGCGTACCACGAGGCGCGCCTGTTCGAGTCCATCCAGGCGATCCAGCCGTACAACTGGGGCGTGCGCTCGGTGCGCATCGATCGCGACGCGCTCGGCAGCAACGTGCTGCGGGTCGCCGAACTCGCGCTCGTGTTTCCGGACGGTGCGCTGTATGCCGCGCCGCAGGCCGACGACCTGCCGCCACCGATCGCGCTGGATACCCTGCCCGAGGGCATCAACGAATTCGTGTTCTATCTCGCGCTGCACCCGCTGCGCGAGAACGGCACCAATTACAGCGACGATCCGGCCGCCGGCTTCATGACGCGCTTCGTCAGCGAGCAGACGAGCGTCGCCGACAACTTCACCGATGCCGCCGAAGCCGACATCACGTTCCTGAAGACGCAGGTCAAGCTGATCGCGCACAGCGAACCGCGCGACCAGTTGCTGTCGGTGCCGCTCGTCCGCGTGCGCCGCACCGCGACCTCCGGTTTCGAGATCGACGACAGCTTCGTGCCGCCGTGCCTCGCGATCGAGGCATCGCCGATCCTGCACCAGCGGCTGCGCCAGCTCGTCGACGCGCTGCAGGCGAAGGTGAACGCGCTGTACGGTTTCCACCGCGAGCCGTCGAAGAACATCATCGAGTTCCGCTCGGGCGACATCGCATCGTTCTGGCTGCTGCACACCGCGAACGCCGCATTCGCGACGCTCGCGCACCTGCACCAGCACGCGGCGCTGCATCCCGAGCGGCTGTTCCAGGAACTGCTGCGCCTCGCGGGCCAGTTGATGACGTTCTCGAAGGGTTATTCGCTCGCCGACCTGCCCGTCTACCGCCACGACGATCCGGGACCGAGTTTTGCGCGTCTCGACCTGATGCTGCGCGAGCTGCTCGACACCGTGATCTCGACGCGCTATTTCGCGATCACGCTCGACGAGGTACGTCCGTCGTTCCACCTGGGCCGCCTCGACTCCGGCAAGATCGACGACAAGACCGAGTTCTATCTGGCCGTGTCCGCGGACATGCCGAGCGTCGAGCTCGTCGATGCCGTGCCGGCCCGCTTCAAGGTCGGCGCGCCCGACGACGTCGACAAGCTCGTGCTGTCGGCGATGCCCGGCGTGCGGCTGTCGTACACGCCGCAGGTGCCGCCCGCGATCCCGGTGCGGCCGGGCGCGTGCTACTTCGCGCTCGATTCGCGCAGCCCGCTGTACGAGCGCATGCTGCAGGCCCAGTCCGCGATGATCTATGCGCCGACTGGCATCAATGACCTGAAATTCGAACTGATCGCGGTCACATCATGAGCTACGCGCCTTCCCTGTTCGGCGACAACGCGCCGGCACCCATGCATACCCCGGCGTCGACGGACTCCGCGTTCCAGGCGCGTTCGCTGCTCGATTTGCTGTACGACGGCTTCTTCATGCTGTTCCTGCTCAAGAACGGGCGGGAACCGGACAGCGCGAGCGAGTTCAGCACGCGGATCCAGGAGTTCCTGTCGGATTTCGAGCGCGGCGCGAAGAAGCTGAATATCGCTGCCGAGGACGTCTACGGCGCGAAATTCGCGTTCTGCGCCGCGATCGACGAGATGGTGCTGTCGTCGCAGTTCAAGATCCGGGCCGACTGGGAACGCCGGCCGCTGCAGCTCGTGCTGTTCGGCGAGCAGCTCGCGGGCGAGAAGTTCTATCAGTATCTCGAGGATTGCCGTGCGCAGGGCGCGGCGCGGCTGCAGTCGCTCGAGGTGTTTCATATGTGTCTGCTGCTCGGGTTCCAGGGCAAGTATCTGCTCGAAGGGCCGGAGAAGCTCGCTTACCTCACCGCGCGGCTGGGCGATGAGATCGCGCATATGAAAGGCAAGCGGGCGCCGTTCGCGCCGCATTGGCCGTTGCCGGATCAGATCGCGCATCGGTTGAAGCGTGAGGTGCCGGTTTGGGCGATCGGGGCGGTGTTTGCACTCGTGGCACTGCTCGGGTACCTCGGGCTCAATACTTATCTCAAGGACAAGACGCTGCAGGCGTTGGCGCCTTATTCGCAGGTGATCAAGGTCGGGCCGGAGTCGGCTAATTTGACGATTTCGTTGCCTTGAGGGGCGGGCTTCGTTCGACGTTGATGCTGCATGGAAAAAGGACCGCTCGGCGGTCCTTTTTCGTTTTTGCCCCGCATCCTCTGGACAGCTGAAAAAGTTCGATCGCGTACCGATACGCCACGCTATCCAGACATCTTCATAGCCTGCATCGTCGATGATGAAACGCGCGCCGGCTGGCAGCCGCAGATAGGGCAGGACCGAAGGCAAGTAGGTCGACAGGTACGCGGCGCGCAACGGCCGATAGAAATCGGCGGCGTCCGAGTATTCGCCGCAATGGAAAAACCAGCCGACGTCGTCGCCTTCGGACAGCGCGATGCGCGTGCCATAGACAGGCATACGCCCGAGCGTCGACATCGCGACGGTACCCCTCTTCGGGCTCGGCGGCGTGCAGACCGTAGCGTGCGCAAATCCGCTTCCTGTTGCGCGCGCAATGCTGCCGGATCGTGTGCAATATTCATTTCCTTCCTGTCCCGCGGCGAATCAGCCGGGTTGCCAGCATAACCGCGGATCGGCGCCGCCGGTCGATACGAAATAGGCTGCCGCCTGCGTCGCCGTTGCACGATCGACGCACTGTCGCGCCGAATAGCTACCTCGCTGGCCGCCCGCCACGAGTTCGATCATTTCATCTGCAGGTGCTTCGGGTGCCGTCAGGTTCAGCAATGCGGCGTCGATCCGATGCGATGAAGACGACATATCTGCCGTCATGGCCACCGCCGATCGTCATCACCGTCGCATCGCTCGCGTCGAAGGCGATGGTCGAGCGATCGCGACCGTTCAGTCGTTCGACGGCCGCGATCGCTTGCGCGGGGTCGTCGCGCGTCACTTCCGTCACGTGCGAACGGTTACCGACGGTTGTTTGCTCGATCACTGTCGTCGTTCGCATTCGCCGGCGTGTCATCAGAACAGGATAAATGCGTCGTTCTCGACGTAGAAAAGGAACGCGTCGAGCAATTGGGCGACGCTCGGTTCGTCGACCTGATCGTGCGCGTTGATCACGATGTCTTCGATCGTCGCGCTGTTCAGCGTGACGCGCCAGCCGGGCTGCTGTGCGATGGCCGGTGGCGTATTGGTCTCGGGGTCGTCGGCGTCTTCGGTGAATGCGCCCTCTGTATCGAGCGTCCACGGCGTCGGCGGCAGGCAGAGCCAGCCGGAGAAGTCGCCGGGATGTTCGAGAATGTGTTGCAACGACACTTCGGTCGTGGTGGTGGTCGACATGGGTATTGCAGTGGTAACGGGACTGGAGTCAATGCGCAGGAGCAGCGATGTGGCAGGTGCACGAAAGTGCCTGCGTCACGGCGCTCGTATCAGCGAGCCGTGATTATGCCAATTCCGTATGCGCGCAGTGGACTCGGTGGTTGCTGTCGGTCCGCGCGTTCCTCCTAAACACCACTTGAAACCTGCATCCCGCATCTATACTTTTTGCCGATTGAACTTTGGGCAAGATACTACGACTTCCGTGATCGCCACACCTACGAAGTCACCATCTTCTTCATCAGACTCCCTAGCCAAATAGACATAATATGGCGGTCAGGTCCGAATCAAAATCGTACGCAATCATCTGCCCCCTTCCCGAACCAATCCAAAAAAAGAAGCGAAGGTGACCCACCTTGCATCAATATCGAAAATTTTTACTCATCAACATACAATTCACGCCAATCGATACGTATCAACATCACCTCACCTCAACTGAGCGACTGCACGCCCCATCGAAAAAGAATAACCCGGAAACGCAAAACCTCCACTCTCATTCAGCAGCAAACCAACCCTACAAAGTCAGAGCATCGTAAATCAAAATCCTGTCCCCTTCAGCCATTTTATATGCATGCGCAACAAGAGCAAGGTCACTTTCAACGCCATCTATTATTAGATCGAGTTGCATCCTCTTACTGGACCCCGATGGCGCCCCCGGATCAATTTCATACAACTTCACGTGACTAACGATGTAGCCTCTATCAGGGACTCCAATCCTTTTTAGCGCATTCTCATCCAGAACATCCCCGCACAGATATTCCAAAATATTCCTCTTAATCCCCTCCGACTCTTTGGCGTCAAAGTTTCCATTCGAAACCAATTTTTCGAAAATATTTTTTGAAAAACATTCGCATATCTTGGATATCTCCAAAATCATATCATCTGTAATCCATTTGCTCACACTAACATCTCCTGGTTGAACCATTTCCATTCCTTGGCACACGAGTCAGCGTATCAGCCGTAATGCCCAGTTTGGCAGACCATTCACGGCGGCATCTTGGTAAATGTGATGTGAGTCTTGTTGCCCGCCAATCCTTCTCAGGTCACCGTGCCTTCCGGTCACGACACCTTCGTCGGCGAGAATCTTCTCGAAGTCGTCGGCACAAGGGCATTTCGTGAGCCCTAGCGGGTCAATCCACTGTACCGGGTTCGGCGCATATTGATAGACGTTGACCCCGCCAGCCAACCCAATCGGATCTTTCGACACGAAGCGCCCACCACTCGGATCGCAGTACCGATACCGGTTGTAATAAAGCCCCGTCTCA
This sequence comes from Burkholderia sp. L-4, assembly GCF_056856535.1. Taxonomy (NCBI): domain Bacteria; kingdom Pseudomonadati; phylum Pseudomonadota; class Betaproteobacteria; order Burkholderiales; family Burkholderiaceae; genus Burkholderia; species Burkholderia sp. L-4. The sequence continues at coordinate 479,880 of NZ_JBXEOX010000001.1, read as the reverse complement.
CGCTCCTTGGACGCGAAGCCCCGCACATCGGCCGCAATCCCTTATCAAGATCTCAGGCCGCTGGCTGACACACGACGTAGGTTTCCACGCCGGACAGAAACTCCGCGTTCACGTCCAACACGGCAAGCTCACCATTACCGCCACCTGAACGACGAGCTTCAACTCATTGCACCAACAACAAGGGCCGCTCTCGCGGCCCTTCGTACTTATCGCAACCAATCGACAACGAGCGCCAGTAGTTCATTCAGATTACCAGGACCACCGTACCCGACGAATTCCGTTTCGGTTGTCTTCACCGTGATCCAATTTTCTTCATCGCGCTCTACATTCATATCGACAGGCTTCCTCCCTGACGCACCGCTTACCTTGACCCTCCAGCCCGGGTTGTCAATATTGGTAATCTCGACGCCATAAGAGTGCTCCCAAACATCGTCGCATTGGGAGGTATACCAGTTTTGCAAAGAATCAATCAGATCACTCATTTGCACAGCCCCTTTCGTCTCGCCAGTTCCCTTGCAACACGAACGTCTTGTTTAGTCGCAGCCCTTGTAACCTCTGTCTTTTTCGACGTCGTCACTTGGCCGGTTGGCCCAACGTTAATTGTACGAGTCTGAACATGAGGTGTCGGAATATCTGTTCCCGTGGCCTTATCGAAATGCGATGCCCCTAGCAGATCAACGTGGTCTTGTGTTGTGGGCGCAGAGAACGTTACCGAATTTTGGTTGATCTGCTTTGAAAGTTCTTGGGCCATCTCAGTTGAATCTTTCGGCCCCTGAGACGCGTAATCGTTGCAGCTAGGCAAGCATTTAGGACATTGCTTCGAAAGCCCTAACGGATCGATCCAGCCTACCGGATTCGGCGCGTACTGGTAGACGTTGATCCGACCCGCGAGGCCGATCGGGTCCTTGCTGATGAACCGTCCCGAGTTCGGATCATAGTATCAATGCCGGTTATAGTGTAAGCCCGTCTCGAAGATAGGGGCCGCTCGCACGGCCCCGCAAACAATCAATCAGCACAAGTCCAGGAAATCATCGTACTTGGAGTAGTGGTTCAAGCATCGAACAACCTCTTCAGTTGAAGCCGTTGGCTTCTGCTTGTATGCCAAATCGATAACATCTTGCAAGTGCTCTCGCATATAGCCTTGCTCAAGTCCCAACGCAATTACAGACTCAGGAAATACCTCGTTGTCGTCATCATCGAAGTCCGGTACGTCACCTACATAGACGTCCGTGCCGATTCGCAAATCGTCAGTATCCTTCTGTACATAGACCATGTAAACAGCGTCCCGGTCCTTCTTTTCCCTGACGAGGCTGATCAAATCGTCAATCTTGTAAAACGTATTTATAACGAAGCTATTCATAATGGGCATCCTGTATCCTCGATCCACGACAATTTCCCGGCCGCGTCATAGCGATATCGCTCCTCGGCGAGCGGCGCGGGCAATGTCGATCGTCGAACAAATCTTGACGTGGTGTTCTCGCACCAGATTGCCGCAGAGCGCCATCAGCAAAAAGTCAACTACGCTCGTGCCCAAAGTGTCGCTGGGCCTGCTGTGATTCGATCTAACTCGCCGGACGGCCCATAATGGAAGTCCCACCGAGACTCGCCCGTCCATCCTTTCGAGAACGCTAGCGCAGTTTTCGGCTTTTCATCCATCGAGTACTCAAAAAGATAAATCGAAAATGCCCCACCCTCACTCACAGCGACGTAAACCTTGCGAGATTCATCGAGCGGTTTCATTCGAGCAATACCCGTCACACGAGACGCGACCTTCTCCGGATTATCAATCCCCTTATGAGTGATACTACACACATCGATTACACCATCGTCTTCGCTGTACAAATCTGCACTGAGCGCTCGAACGGTCTTTTGACCTGGCATGACTGTCACGACATGCCGTCCATTTAGGAAGCCTGCGCTGTATTTTCCTAGCCAACGTGCTTCGTCGACGTTCTCATAGCTTTTCTTGAGTAACTTTGGCGCGGAGAAGCCCTGTCGTTGCTCTTCATATGTAAGACATGAAAAATAGTCACCCGACGAAAACTTCCACTCGTCTATCGAATTCCTGAGCTCAAGATATTGAGGGTAGAGATTCGTCGCGTCATACGACTCAAATTTCTCCCGAAGCATGGCCAACATATTCTCGACCACTGGCTCTTCCAATAACATTTCGCCGCCCCCTAGTCACAACAGCAATTGAACGTCCCCTCGCTTCCCTGAAATGCGATGGATCGCTACCCACCTCCTGACCAGGAGCAAGCTGAACCTCATGAAGCACTGAATATTGGCTACTGCTTAAAGGGCGGTTTGAACTATCGCATCCAGACAGCTCACGCGCCAGACCAAGTGCATCTGTCCACAAGATCGGGTTGGGGGCGTATTGATAGACGTTGATCCCGCCCGCGAGCCCGATCGGGCCCTTGCTAACGAACCGACCGCTGCTCGGGTCGTAGTACCGATGCCGGTTATAGTGCAGCTGGAGCGACCCCGTTTCAGCATCTTAATTGGTCCGCGAAGCGCAGTGGATTCCTGATTCCTACATTGCGAGCCGCTTTGCTGATAACCGCCCTTGCTTCACCCGCGCCATGTGGCGCGGTGACTCACTCTAGATGGAATCCTGCTTGTCCCATTTACCCGTACTCCGACGCCAATCGTAGACGGCGTCAATTTTCGGCTCATCGTGCTCCATTACGAGCGCGTAACGGAGACGCTGAGCGAGTCCTCTTTCATTGAACGTCTCGATGTAGATCGTCTTACCGACTTTGCTCTCTGTATCATCCAGCACTTGCTGCTCAAACTCTGGCGGACGACCAGAAGGCAACAAGTCGAGGCGACTTTGCGCCTTCGTAGCAAGCGCCTCGGCACTGAGATGCTCCATAAAAATCTGGTTTAGCGCTTCTCTAGCATCGGTCAACATTTGCTCACGCACCGATGAGTCCTGGTTGCCTCTCAGGGCTCGTCGCTTCGCCTCAAGCGCTATCTCCCAACGCAGCATATCCGCTATAAAGGTCGTCAATCGTTCAGTGGGCGTCATTTCATCTCCAGTCATGGGCATTTGCATGGACAAGGATTCGCAAACGTCCGCGAGTGCGTAACACCATTTATCCTAGCTTGATAGAGAATTGAATCAGGTCTGGTTGAGCCAGATCCATACTGTGGTACAACTCGAACGATTACATTGTCGCCACTAGCCACGTGGTCCGCAATCTGGCTTTCAAAGCGGTTGAACGCCCCTCGATTCGTACTAGGATCCTGAGGAAAGACTTCCTTAACGCCACCAAGACCGCCAAGGTTGCGCGCAATCGGGTGCCCTGCGTCATCGCTAGCACATCCAAAGGCTCGAGCCGCAGCGCGTGAACTCGCATTATCAGGGGAGAAACGAGTAACCGCGCGTTGGTCTATTTCCGGACATCAGCGACCAGAAACAACAAGGGCCGCTTACGCGGCCCCTGTTCTTTTACTGCTCCCTTCGAAGGCTCTCGTCAATCAGGCGCAAACTCACTGTGAAGGTCGACTGCGGTATCTTCATTAAGCTCTGTTCGAGCTCCGTCGTAGCCTACAGCAGTAATAATGAACCGATCCACATTTTCGTCAACGACCCTTGACCCGTCGATTACAGCAAAGAGACCAAATAATGCAACGCGAACCGATTCTGCTATCGCTTCGTCGAGTAGCCGTTGTTCATCGCTCGGTAAACGAGCCCGCCACTCCGAAACCTTGATCAGCAGATCACGAGGCCGCCGCCCCGGAGGGGCAGTAAAAGTTCTCACAAGATCACTTGCCGCCTGCTCCTGTACATGCGTCCGGATCGCAGCAACGAATTCCTCTGTATTCATGACTGAAGTCCTTTTTACGTGAATACTATTTCTTAAAAGCCTTTGGGTACATTTCCTTGTTGAGCGCAATGAGCCGTTGCAAGCACTTGTTAGAAGCGCCAGTGTGTTGTCTCAGGTCTCTGATGTCGCTAGCTAGCAAATCTCTCGCCGTTCCCGTATACGCGCCCTTACGTGTCGGAATTTGTTCATGTTCACCAGCAGGAACAGCTATGGCCGGGCCAGTCTTTGGATCGTAGCCAGCAACAACCTGGGCGGCTGGGTGTTTTTGCATCGCGTGGTGAATATCGAGGCCGTCGCCAGAAGCTGAACGCTTCTTGAGATCGTCGTACGTACCAACATCATACTTCGAGCACGGATCGCAAGGGCATCGAGCCAGCCCCAGCGGGTCGATCCAGCCAGTCGGACTGGGCGCGTATTGATAGAGGTTGTTGCCGCCAGCGAGACCGATCGGGTCCTTGGACACGAAGCGCCCCGAACTCGGATCATAGTACCGGTGCCGGTTATAGGCGAGCCCCGTCTCTTCATCGTCCTGCTGCCCCTGAAACCGCAGCGGATTCCTCGCCACGATCCCCGCCGCCTTCGACACCCGCGCGATCACTTCCCGCGCTTCCCCCCACGCCTTATACGACGCCTCCCACACGACGTCTCCATCGGCATCCGTCAACAACTGCGGCGTACCAATCTGATCACAGTGGTAATAGAACACCGCCGCATCGCCTCGACGCTCCGGCACCTTCTGCAGCGGATCTTCCTCTGGCACATAGCGGTCGATACTCTTCCACTCCGGTGTCACGACCCCCTCAACCGGCCCCGCAACATACTGCGCCAGCGGCACGAAAGTTCCCGGCTCGTACAGATAGTGCGTGCCGCGCTCGCCGTCACTCTCATACGCCAGCGTGTCACCATCCCACCCGAACACCGTCCGCTCGCCGTTCACCTCCTTCGCAATACGCCGACCGAACGGGTCATAGAAATACCGCGCCTGACTCTGCCGCGACGTCTCGGCAACCCGTGCGGACAGCAAGCGATTGAATTCATCCCACTCGTACTCCTGCTCACCCGCCGGCGTGCGCTTGCGCACCAGATTCCCGCGCGCGTCGTACTCGAAGTGCATGCCTGCATACGCCTTCAGCAGGTTACCGAGCACCTTCGGCACCTCAACCGGCAACGTGCTTTCCGGCCGCACCTGACTCGGACGCGACGCAGACATGTCCGCAGTCCGCACCGGATCGATGATGTTGCTCGCGGGATCAAACGCAAACCGTTCCTTCGCGATGGGACTGATCGCCTCGATCAACCGTCCGACCGGATCGTATCGATAGTCGGTCCCGCCCTTGCGGCTGTCCTCGATTCGCGACAACTGCCCCACCACGTCATAGCGATACCGCCGCTCGGCAAGCGGCGCGGGCGATGTCGATCGCTGAATCGTCTGCTGCAACACGCGTCCAGCCGGATCGTAGTGCGTGCGCTGGCCGACCTTGCTCGACAGCACACGCACCGTCTCGCGATGCAAGTCATCGCGCTCGAACTGCACACGCTCCTCGCCATCGAGCAGCATCCCGTGCACATGCCCGGACCCATACATCAGCCAGTCGACCGCATGGCCGTCCGGCCGAACGGTACGCCGCCGATTGCCGAGTTCGTCGTACTCGTGATGCCATACGTAACTGCGTCGTTCGCCGAACAGGTCGTACGCATGATGTTCGCGCACGAGATTGCCGACCGGATCGAAGAAGAACTGCACGCGGCCGTATCGATTCACCGCATCGATCAACTTGCCGCTCCGATCGTAGGCAAACCGCTCTTCGCTTTCCCCCGCGACGCGCTTCAGCAGCCGACCGTTCACATCGACGTCGATCGATGTCACGCAACCCGCTTCGTCGATCGAAACGAGACTGCCGCTCTCGCTGTCGTACTGATAACGCGTCGACTTGCCGTCGAAGCCGATTTCCTCGATCAGCCGCCCTGCCGGATCGTAGTGGAACTGATACGTCGCAAAGTTCGCATCGGTCAACGCGGTCAGGCGCCCGAGGCGGTCATAGCGATACGCAACCGTCTGCCCGAGCGCATCGGCGCGGCTGGCAATGCGGCCGACCGCGTCGTAGCCATATCGCGTCGAACGATTGAGCTGATCCGTGTGACGGAGCAAGCGGCCTTCAGCATCGTATTGGATCTGTTCGACGCCAGCAGGCGAGCGAACTTCGGTCGGTTGCCCGTTCGGGCCGTACCGATAGGCCACCACGCCACCGGCCGCGTCCTTTGTCTCGATCACGCGCCCGATATCGTCATAGCGCCACTCCGTCTTCTTTCCGGAGCAGTCCGTATAGCTTGTGACCTGCCCCGCGTCGTTGTACTCGAGCGTCTTCGAACCGCCCTTCGCATCGATGATTTGCGTCGGCAAGCCCTTGTCGTTGTATTCGTACTTCGTCGAGTGTTCGAGCGGATCGATTTCCTCGACGAGGTTGCCCGCATCGTCGTACTTGCGTTGCCACACGTGCCCGTTCGGGTCGACGAGCCGGATCATCTGATCCTTGTCGTCGTACGCCATCTCGACGACGCTGCCGTCCGCACGTTCGTGCTGAACCAGATTGCCGCGCGCGTCGTATTCGCGCCGTTCGATGCTGCCATCCTGCCGGATGTGCAATACCAGATTGTGATGAGCATCGCGCCGGAACCACTCCTGGTTACCGTCCGGATACACGATCCGATACACATAACCGTGGATGTTGAAGTAGTACCGCGTCATCTGTCCGAGCGCATCGGTCACGTAGGTCAGACGGATGTTCGGATTCCACGCGAGCCGGAGATCGAGACTGCCGTCGTCGGCATATTCACGAATGCACTTCGCGTTTGCGTTGTCCTCGGCATCCGCGCCATCCCATTCGAGCGTCATCCCGCGGCCCGTGCGATCGGTATAGCGCGTCACAAGGTGACGGCGATACTGATACGTCCGCGCATTGCCGTGACGATCGACCGCGCGCACGAGATCGCCGTCGGCATCGTATTCGTAGCTCGCCAGCGTGTGACGAACACCATCCTTGAGCACGTGTTCGATCTGCACGATCCGGCCATGCCGATCGTGCTCGAACGCGAGCACATTGCCGCTCGAATCGATCAGACGCGCCAGGCGATCGAGCGCATCGTAGTCGAGCGTGATCGTGTTGCCGGCACGGTCCTTCTGCATCGCGAGCCGGAACGCCTCGCCGCGGCGCTCGTACACATGCAGCACGGCATGGCCGTACGCAATCGTCACCCATGTATCGTCGAGCCGCGACAGCGTCAGATTCTCCGACAGATCATCGTGCACCGCGCCGGCCGCGAGTGCCGGATACTCGATGCTGCGCCCTTCCGCATCGCGATAGATCCACTGACCGTTCTTGGTGTCGATGCGCGTCGTATAGGGCGTGATCCATCGCGCACCTAGCTCGCCATTGTCATATGCCGACAGACGAGAACGATAAGTACGCTCCCAAACGAGCGGCATGGCGCCCGGCAGGTCGAAATCCACGTGGGAGAACGTTTCGTCGCCGAACGCGAAATCGATTGATGCCTCCGATGCCCCGAGCCCGCACGCCTTGCACGTGCCCCTCCCCGCCCCTTCGACCGGCGCTTGTCCGTCGATTTTCTCCAGCCCTTCCTGCTCCCGCGTCTTCTTCGCCTGGCTCTTCCCGTTCGCCTTGACGTCCGTACTCTGCTCATGAAGCTTCGCGCGTGCCTTGACGCGGCCAACGGCCTCGATCAGCTGCAAGACCAGCCACATCATCTTGCCTTCTTCACTGCCGGCAAGCGAACGAATCGACGCCGCGATCTTCGGCGCTTCGGTCCGAAGGAATGTCACCGTGCCGCGAAACGGCTCGAGCCACGCATCCGGCGCGAGCTTCGCCACCGTGCCCGCCGTCTTGTTGACAACCTTCTTTCCCAGCGCCTTGGTCCCCTCGTACGCAAACTGGATGCCGTCGCCGACACGGCTCGGGCTGTACCACGGCCGATCGTCCGCCATCTTCTTTGCGATCTCCTGCTGTCGCTTCAGATTCGCGTTGGCGTCGAAGAGTTGCCCGTGCAGCGCCTTGTCCATGCCGGTCGCCAGCGCGAGCATGAGCTCCTGGCACGTCGATGCGCATCCGTTGAGCAGTTCGACGAGGCCGGACTTCAGCTTGTTGAGAAAATCCTCGATCTCGGTCGCGCAGGTCGCGTTGATATGCGTGACCAGCACGGAGATGATCGCCGCGCCGAGGTTGTTGCGCGTCATCAGCAATTCGTGGCGAACGAGCGCAAGCAGCGGGCGCGCCGACATCCGGAAAGGCGCAAGCGTCGGCGGAACCGGGATGATGCCAAGCAGGTTGATCGCAAGGCTCATGTAGTCGAGCACCTGGCCGCCGCGCTTCTCGATGATCTCGGCAATATCGCCCAGCGCGTCGACCATTGCCATGATGTTGCCGATGATCGGTACCGCACCGGCAAACGTCTTCACGTCCTCGAACGTGATGTGGTTGCCGCTGATCTTGCGCAACCACGCATCGAAGCGGTTGCCGACCGCGGCGACATCCTTCGGAGAAACATCGCTGAGCCAGGTAACGGCCTGTTCCTTCTCTGCGCCCGGCGGAAGTTGTTGTGCCATGTCGTTCTTCGTTCAGTTCGTTATATTCGGGCGGCTGACGAGCCGCCGCTCTCTCAGGATTTCAGCGGTCCGCCAAACCCGCTCGTCGGCAGCTTCATGCCCGTCGCGCCCGCGGCCGAGGCGACGGTCGTGGCGCCCTTGCCCGCGATACCGGCGACGCCCGGCAATGCGCCTTGCAACGCCCCGGACGCCGCATTCGCCGCCGGCGCGGCCAGCGCCGCGAGTCCGCCTTGCCGTGCCGCCTGCACCATCCCGGCCACCTGCTTAGCGGCGCTGCCCAGGCTCGACGCCGTCTGCAGCGCGGAGACGGCACCTGCCCCACCCAGCGCGCCCGCCGCAGCCGGCAACGCGGAACTCGCCAGTCCGCCCAGCGCTGCACCTGCACCGCCACCGCTCACGAGCCCCATGGCTGCCGTCGCAGCAGCAGGGGCCATCCCTTGCAACTGGCTGGCAAGCTGTCCCGTTGCCGCTGACTGGGCCGCCTCCGGCGACGGCTCGACCGGCTCCGCCGGCCATTTCGCCTGTTTGAAATAGTTCGCCGGCTGATCCGACTCGCGCGGATCCTTCCCGAACTCGACACGTACCGCACCCGGCGGCAGCCCGCTCACGACCGTGTAGCCGCTGTTGTCGAGCGCCCCCTTCTTCAGCACCGCACCGTTCACGTCTTTCACCGTGAACAGCCCGCCCTTCACCGCCTCGCCGTTCACGTACTTGTGAAACAGCTCCAGCTGCCCCGGCTGATCCGGCCGTGGACTCGGCAACGGATACCCCATGCTCGCCGGCCCCGCGAACGTATGCGACGCACCCTTCACATCGACCGCGCCAGGCGTATGAATCTCGATGTCCCCGCCTTGAATGCGGATATACCCGCCGCCGCTCGTCAGCAGAATCCCCTGATCGGCCGCGATCTCGATGCGATCCGTCGCCGACACGACCTTCACCGCCTTCTGCGCGGTCACCTCGATGTTGTCCGACTGCGCCTGGATCTCCACCTTGCCCTTGCCCGCGAACAGCTTCATCCCCGCGTTCTGCACGAACAGGCTCAGCTTCTGCCCGATGCTCCCGATCAGCGACTTGCCCGCCGCGACATGCACGCTCTGCCCGCTCGCCACGTTCACATGATCGTTCGCGACGACATGCACCGACTGCTGCGTCGACATCCCGATTCCCGACGGGCTGCCGAACAGCATCACCGGTTCCTTGAACGCATTCGCGCTTCCGGTGCCGCCGCCTGCCGTGCGCCCGCCGGATGCGCTGCCCGACTTGCTGTCCTGCGTCGCGTCGGTGAACGCGCGCATCGTGTCCTGCGCGTCCTTCAGGCTTTCCGCCTGATGCTGCTCGCTCACGCCCGACATCGCTTCGATGAGGCTTTCACCCGTCACGAGCTGCTGCTGCGCTTCCTTCACGTCGAGCGGCTGGCTGTTCGGCGCCTTCGGGTGCGTCGTCACGTAAAGGCCCTGGCTCGCCCGCACCGCGCCGTATGCATCCGAGCGCAAGTCGAACCCGCTGCCGAGATACGACCCGCGCGAATTGCCGTTCTGGTCGATGAGGTAACCGAGGTGCAGCAGGCTGTTCGCGCTGCTGCTCATCAACTGCACGCGGTTCTGCCCGGTCGCGTCGTCCATCACGAGCTGGTTGTAGCCGCCGCCCGAATACTCCTTCGACCGGTAGCCGGAGAGGATCCCGTCGCTATGCCACTGCGGCTGGTTCGCGCCGTTGTACACGCGCCCGACGGCCAGCGGCCGGTCGCAGTCGCCGCCCACGTAATCGATCAGCACTTCCTCGCCGATGCGCGGCACGTGCACGCCGCCGTAGCCGCCGCCCGTATCCGACTGCACCACGCGTACCCAGCACGACGCGTTCTCGTTGGCCGGATTCAACCGGTCCCATACGAACTGCACACGGATCCGGTTCAGTTCGTCGGTATAGACCTCCTCGCCCTGCGGTCCAACGACGATTGCCGTTTCGAGGTGCATCTCCGGTTTTTTATGCTCGAACGGGCTGCGATACGGCACGCTCACGCGCTGCGCCTCGACCTCGACGAGATAGAAGCCCGTCGATCCGTCGTGGTGCGGGACACGCAACGCAGGATCGGCGCCGTAACCGTCCTGTGCCTGGATCAATGCCTCGCGCAGGCTGTACGGGAAGTCCGCGCTGTCGCTCGCAACGGGCAGGTTGTTCTCGATCCACCACGCGACCTCGATCGTGGCGAATTCGCGCTGATCGGCGGAATCGCGATCGTGCTCGGGATGCTCGGCCAGCGTGAAGCGCCGGCCGGCGTCGATCGCGCGCACGCCGCCCGCACCGTGGAAGCGCTTCGCCTGCGATTCCCACTCCTCCATCCGCACCTTCGTCAGATGGTCGCCGCGCGTCTGGTCCAGATACGTGTAAGCGCCCGTGTACTCGTACACCTCAAGCTGGTCGGGCAGCTCACCCTGGCCGGCCATCGTCGGCAGCGACGTACCTTTCGGATTCGACGGTTGCGCGGGATTCTTGTAGTCGAACGTGCGCGTCGACCGCGTGACGCTCTGCAGCGTGCGCGTGCCCGACCATTGCGTGAACGCGTCGGCCCCGCTTGCCGCACCGCCGCGATAGAAGCTCACCGTCTCCGGTGACAGCGGCGCAAACGCCTGCAGGTTGTCGGTGATCACGAGCATGTGCGACTTGCCGTCGTCGGCCTGCTGCCATGCGCTGAAGAGCCCCTCGTCCTCCATCAGCCGATGCACGAAATGCCAGTCGGTGTCGTGCTGGCGCGTGTACGAGCGATTCGGCAGCGGCTTCGACAGCGCGAAGCGGAAATGGCCCTTGGCCTGCGGATGCTGGTTCAGCACGTCGCTGATGATCTGGTCGACGGTCGTGTCGTTCCAGAGCCGCTGGTCGCGACGGAACTTCAGGAAATGGGTGAAATCGGCGAACGTGAGCTGATAGGTCGTGAGTCCGCCGTCGGCGCCCAGCCGGCGCACGGTATGCACGTATCCGTTGATCGGCCGATAGCTGCGGTCGCCTTGCTCGATCCACAGCGTGACGGGCTGCGCGATCAGCTTCTTAAGTTCCAGATCGCTATCGGTCGACAGCACGTCGAGCGTGAACTCGTACGCACGCCCGATGCGCGAGCGGCCGACTGCCCGCTGCACGGTCAGGACGTTGCCCCCCAAGGGCGTATCGAGCTTCAGCAACCGGTCCTGCTGAAGCAACCCGCCACGCAACGCGGCGATCGTGTTCTGCATGTTCATGGCTACGGCCTTTTCTTCTTTTGACGCGCCCTCGGATGGCGCGAGCACTGGACTTCGCTCGCGCGATTTTACAGACAATTTACTGGCATCTTCGTAAACCGGCCGGATTTGAAGACACGGCATCCAATCGGTCCGCGCTTCGCCTGCGCTGCCGCCCGCCGAACCGTTCCGCCCTCGCCGCCAGGTGAAATCGATTGCAATCAGGGCCAATTCGACTTCCGGCGCGGCGCGGTTGCGAGTAGTGTCTACGTGCCCGTATTCCGGCCTCATCCGGGTCCAACCGATACCCGGCGCTCCCTACACGACACTGAACACTGGAGATCTGCGATGAAACGTTCGAAGTTCCTGCTGTCGGGCCTGCTGCTCGCGTCGGCCCTCGGCTTCACGGCCGTCGCCGCACACGCGGAAGACCTGCTCGATTCCGTGAAGAAAGCCGGCGTGCTGCGCGTCGGCCTCGAAGGCACGTATCCGCCGTTCAATTCGCGCGGCACGTCAGGCCAGCTCGAGGGTTTCGACGTCGACGTCGCGAACGCGGTCGCCGGCAAGCTCGGCGTGAAGACGCAGTTCGTCCCGACCGAATGGAGCGGCATCATCGCCGGCCTGCAGGCCGGCAAGTTCGACGTGATCGTCAACCAGGTCACGATCACGCCGCAACGCAAGGAAGCGCTCGACTTCAGCCAGCCGTACACGTACTCGGCCGCGCAGCTGATCCAGCGCAAGGACGACACGCGCAACTTCAAGTCGCTCGACGACTTCAAGGGCAAGAAGCTGGGCGTGACGCTCGGCACCAACTACGACCAGATGGCGCGCACCGTGCCGGGTATCGAGGTGCAGACGTATCCGGGCGCGCCGGAGAAACTGCGTGACCTCGCCGCGGGCCGGATCGAGGCAACGCTCGACGATCGGCTGATGCTGCCGTACATGATCAAGACGTCCAACCTGCCGCTGCGCGCGGGGGCGGTGCTGAACGGTGGCAAGCAGGAAATGGCGATCCCGTTCCGCAAGGGCAATCCGAAGTTCGAGAAGGCGATCAACGACGCGCTCGATTCGCTGCACCGGGACGGCACGTTGAAGAAGATCTCGATGCACTGGTTCGGCAGCGATGTAACGGTGCCGGTCGCGCAATAAGCCGCCCGGCATTTCCATGCGTCACGCCGTTCATTTCGATGAACGCGTGACGCCTCCCCTCAAGCCGCTTCGTCGAAGCGCGCCAGCAACATCTGGCCGATCGGCGTCAGCGCCGGACGCGCCGCCACGGCGCTCATGCGCGCCTGCGTATCGTCGACCAGACGCTTCTCGACCAGCACGGCAAAGGCCGGATTCGATTGATCGACGCTGTCCGGCGCACGCGCAATGCGCAACAGCATCGAGAATTCGTGCGGACTCAGCATGGTGCTTGTCTCCTGACCGGCCGCGATCCGGTTCGAACCGGCGTCGATCGTGTTTGCGAATGGAAGGGTGCGATGCGCGACCGCCAGGCTGCCGGAGCGAGATCCCGGTTGCCCGGCCTGCGAGGCGGGCACGTCGCCGCGGGGCGGGTTGCGCACGGCTCCGTCGGGCGGGGTCGCGGCGATGAAAACGTGCAACCTTATGGGCGTATCGTGACGCGGCCGTGACAGCAAAACGGGAGCGAAACAGTCCACATTACGCGCCGCCGGCGTTTCGATGCGGATCCAGTTGACGACGAACTGCATCAAGCTCGCGCCCGTCATCGCGAATCGACCGAATACGGGAAGCCGCCGCGCTCCGATCCGCTCGCATGGCGCATGCAGCGCACGACCACGTTCAGTGCACGCCCAAGCGTCATTCCGACGAGCACGCCCCAGACGGCGAACGACAGCATCTCGAAGCCGCTCGTCGCCGCCCATGGCGCCCGCACGGCCACTGCATAATGCATGCAGGTTTCCGCGACGAAGGTCACCATCAGCGTGACGAGCAGGCTTGCGTCGCCGGGCAGGCGCACGCGCAGGCCCGACGGCATCGAGCGGTATTCGAGGCGCCACCGGCTCGCGTGCAGCCAGCCCAGCGACGCGCCGCCCAGCACGGCCGCCAGCGCAACCGCGTTCGCATCGACACCGGCGTGCGGAAACAGACCGTTCAGGCTGACGATGCCGAGCATCCCGAATACGACGGGAGAAATCAGCGGTCGCATCGCCGGCACCTCGCGCGGGAAACAGCGCTTGATGCCGATGTAAAGCAGCACGCAGAACATCACGTACACGTAAGGCTTCAGATGAAGGAGCGCGGACATGGTCGAAGTCGCCTGATCGGAATGGACACGCCGACACCGTACCGCGCAGCCCCTGCGCGCGGCGCGGCTTGCGACGGGCGGCCGGAATCCGCGGACGAGTTGCGCGTCGTGGCGATGGTCGTCCGGTGAGGCCCCCTCGGCGCGGAGCCGGCGCCATCCGCTATCCCTCCGGGCGACGCTCCGCGACACTCGTGGCGATAGCCGGCCAGCCGTCGGCCGCCGACGCACGTCGTCGAAGCCGCGCGCCGTTCGTCGCAACATTCACGCAGTCGGCCCGCGTGACGCTAAAGTCACGGCATACGCGCATCGCGCACCACGCTCCCCCCCGACACCATGCGAGCCACGTCCGATCCTTCACCGATACCGCCGCCTGCCGGCGCCGCACCGCGGCGGCTGCGCGATCCGGCCGCGCTGCTCGCGTTCACGTGCTTCAATTCGGTCGTCGGCCTGGGGTTCTGGGTCGTCCATGTCGGCGAACCGCTGCTGCCCTACCTCGTCGTCGCCAACACGATCGGTTTCTGCGCGCTGTTGCTCAGCCGCGCCGCGAATCGGCTGCTGCCGCGCAAGCCGGGGCTCGTGCTGAAGGCCATCGTGATCGCACCGGTCAGCGTGTTCGCCGGGTTCGAGATCGCCGCGACCATCATTCGCGGGAACGTGCCGCACGTATTCGGGCACGCCCGCATCGGAGCGTGGGACAACTACGGGCCGTCGTTCCTGGTGTCGGCCGTGCTGTTCGTGTGCGTGTCGCTGTTCCTTCAGTCGCTTCGCATGCGCGCGACGCTCGAAACCGAGCGACGCGAAGCCGCCGAAGCGCGCCAGGCCGAGACAGCCGCACGCCTCGCGCTGCTGCAGGCGCAGATCGAGCCGCACTTCCTGTTCAATACGCTCGCGAACGTGCAGAGCCTGATCGAACGCGACCCGTCCCGCGCATCGACGATGCTGGACCACCTGAACCGCTACCTGCGTGCGAGCCTGCGCCGCACGCGCGATGCGACGTCGACGCTCGGCGACGAACTCGATCTCGTCGACGCGTTGCTGAAGATCGCCTCGATCCGGCTCGGCGAGCGGCTGTCATATGCGATCGAAGTTCCGGAGGAATTGCACGCGCTGCCGTTCTCGCCGCTGCTGCTGCAACCGCTCGTCGAGAATGCGCTGCTGCACGGGATCGAGCCGTCGATCGACGGCGGCGGGATTGTCGTTCGCGGCCGGACGCGGGGCGACAAGCTCGAACTGAACGTGATCGACACGGGCGTCGGCCTCGGCAAGGGCGGCTCTGGCCTGTACGGCGGTGTCGGGCTCGCCAACGTCGCTGCACGTATCCGGACGCTGCATGGCGAGCGCGGCAGCGTCACCGTCGAAACGAACGCGAGTGCCGCACATGGCGTCACCGCCACCCTGCTGACTCCGATCGACTGACATGCCGACCGCCCTCATCGCCGACGACGAACCGAACCTGTCCGCTTCGCTCGCGCAACGACTGCGGCAGCTCTGGCCTGAACTGGAGATCGTTGCGATGCCGCGCAACGGTATCGAAACACTGGCCGCACTGAATGCGTCGCCGCGCCCGGACATCGCGTTCCTCGACATCCGGATGCCCGGCATCGACGGATTGAAGCTGGCTGCGCTGGTGCCGGACATACATGTCGTGTTTGTCACGGCTTACGACGAATATGCAGTCGACGCGTTCGATCGCTCAGCGGTCGACTACTTGCTGAAGCCGGTGACGGACGAGCGGCTGCTGCGCTGTATCGCGAAGCTTCAGCGCGGCGAGCCGGCTGTCGGGCATCCCGAAGCGTTGGCTCAAGCGGCGCAATCGCGGGATGCCGCGCCGATCCGCTGGCTGACCGTGGGCGTGAAGGATGCGACGCGGCTCGTTTCGATCGACGATGTGCTGTATTTCCAGGCGTCGGAAAAATACACGGAAATCGTCACGGCCAGCGAACGGCTCGTGATCCGCACGCCGTTGAAGGACCTGATGCAGCGGCTCGATCCGGCGCGGTTCGCGCAGGTGCATCGCGGTGTGATCGTCGCGTACGCGGCGATCGATCGTATCGAGCGCGATCTGCTGGGACGGTTGCGGATTCGCGTGCACGGGCAGCGGGAGATGCTGCCCGTCAGTCGTGCGTATGCGGGGTTGTTCAGGCAGATGTGAGCGGCAGATTGATGTCGAAAGGACAGTCCCCTTGTCGCGGCACCGCGCACACGACACCTCGTCGACCAGAAAGACGGCCGCAGAAAAGACGAAGGGCCGGGAGAATCAATCTCCCGGCCCTTCGTTCAATATGGTGCGGCTGCAGGAATTGAATTCATCCAGCACAGCCTCGCCACACAATGCTTCCGGCAGGTCCCCGATTTCTACGTGCCCCCAAATGTGCCCCAATTCTCGGGAACACTTTGGTTCGGTTGCCCGCCCGACTTCAACGGTCCAATGCAACCAGCAGCAATATCGGACTGCTGGACGCTATTGTAGCGTCCCGGACGATATTGGACGAGCGAACTCGCACAGCCCGTTCGGCACAAGCTAAGCCGACTATCGAAGCTACCCGGCGTCCACAACAGAAGTCGGCAACAATCGGCACTCGAAACCGACGCTTGACTTATTCCCATGAAGATTCTAGCCATGCGAAAATAACGCCCCAAATGACGCAATGACGAAAGAGTTCGGGGAGAATCCATGGTCAATTCTGTTGACGACATCTTTGATCGTCTATGGGCAATCGTAAGAGGAAGGTTCGAAGAAGACGCGCTTGACGAATTAGAGAGCCTGATTCGACGTGCCGTTGATCGGATGGCGAGAGAACATAGCCTGAGCAGCGCAGAACGCGCTGTGGAAAATCTCCGAAATATCGTGCGCGACGCGCAAGGGTACGGCAACGCAAGGCCGTCCGACAGAATCACCATTGGTAACATGCGTCGAGCTTTGAAAAGCCTCTGTCCGATCTGGCCGTTCTGCTGATGTTGGACCCTCAAGAGCAGGCGAAAGCGGCCCTCGCAACGGCTTCCGATGGCGTAAAGCAGTTGATTACGCTGGCAACTGCGCTCCTCGGCTTGGAGGCAACGTTCGCGAAGGATCTTCTAGTACGCTCCGGCGGACCAGCTCGCGTCATTGGCGAGCTATCGTGGGTAGCGCTTTTACTATCGGTTGTAGCCGGCATACTCACCATATTCGCGCTGACAGGGCATCTCGGCAAAACCGCTACGTTCGATAATTCGAAAATAAATGAACGCAATGTCCGCGCACTGGCCGTTGCTCAGTTCAGCTTCTTTGGACTCGGTCTTCTACTGACCATAGTAGCGGCGCACTATGCCATCTCCGATCTGCAAACGGCGCCCGCCGCAAATAAGCCGTCGCCGTGTGCCTGCGAAGTGACGGTTCATACTACTCCTCAGCCATCGGTGGTACCCCAACCGCCACCCACCCCGTTAGCCGCGAGCTGTCCGGCACGACCCCATAAATCTCACGCACGAAAACATCAGTCCTCCTCGTCGATGGTGTGCCCATGATCGCAAGCACGCAATAAGCCGCATGGCTAGCGCAAGGCGACCGCCTGTGCGCGAGTCTTTATAGGCGGCGAAGTGGCATGCACAACTGTCGGTATTGACGGGACGGCCTGCGGAAACCCGCCATGCTACATTCCTCCGACAAAAAAGAAGAGCGCAGGCGCGCATCACGGTTGCGCCGCAACCGGTTTTATCGCCGAGATAGCCGACGCGCCGGCCGCGATGCGTGCGCGCACCGCTTGCAATGAGCGGAAAGACGCCGCCGCACTTCGGGCACTTTCACCATGTGGCTGTCCAGCGCCACGGCGACGCCTAGGTGCTTGAGCTCGTCAGTGGGTTCGATGACCCCGCAGCCGTGGTCCGTAGTGTCGCCCAGACACATCACGTGGCGGCCCGATTGCGCCGATCATGCACTTGCTCGATTACGGAGATCATCCGGTGGCTCGATTACGCCGATCCCGGAATGGCTCGAATGCGCCGGTCAGTGACACTCTGCGCATCCTGCATGAACGGCTCTGCATGAAGAAATCGGAGTTCCGTTTCTACCGGATGCCGAGGCGTTACGCAATATTTCCTCCACAAAAGAACGCGGGCGACTGATATGGTACGATTTTCTCGTATCGAGAGGCGTTGATTTCTCGCCGAAGTATCCTGCCCCATTTATTTGATCGCATATGCCACACCCCACTGGCTCGTTTTTTCAGCAAACGTCGTCTCTTAACGACATGACTGTAGCGTTCGGCACGGGAGCAACCTGGTGATACAAACAACTCCGCGTCCAGTGAATGGCAACGTCAATGCCGCGTCGGAATTGCTCAATACCAAGGGGAAGCTGATCGTCTGGTGGTATGGCGGGATTTTGAAGAACCGCCGTCTCGACTCAGTTCCCAAAGTCGTCGTTTTTTTCAGGAGGCTGGATGACGACGGCATTCCTCGTGGTTGGATGCGCTTCGATGTCGCGCTAACGCACCTCGGACTACTTCGGATTGGATCGGTCTGGGAAAATGGCGTTTGCGTAGCTGATGCAGTCTTTCACACAGAAGACAGGCTCGACGTCAACTTCTCGGGCGGGGCGTGGCGTTGCATCTCACCGCATGCATGTTCTCAGGAAGGAAAAGCTTCCCCCATAAGCGCAAGCGACTATCCGTTGTGGTTTCAGAAAGACAGGAACTGGCTCCTTGATTTTCCGCTTGGCGAGGATAAGAACCTTCTGATCCCATGTCTCGAATTCCTGTCTCGTTGCTACGGCCGGTCAGAAGAAGTGCCTCGGATTCTAGCCACCTATCCCTGGAAAGAAGCAACGGAGCGCTTTTACGCACCATTCGAGCCCACCGATGTTCGACCAGGCTGTTGGCCAATCAAGCTCCGGTCCCGCATGCGAAACGGAGATACAGTATTTCTGGCACATGCCCGATACGACGACTTTGCCCGTGATGCCGCGCGAAGCATTTACCTTCAGATCGAGTCGGCCTTCGCAGGTGGCGACTCCTACGCATTTCCTAAGGTTACCCCATGGTTCCAGGGGCCTGCGAACATCAAGGCCAAGGGATTATGGATAAACGGCGGCAAGACATTTTTATCCCTCAGGGTTATTGGATGTAGCCCGCCAACAGGTGTTCCCATACAGAGAGACCGCGAAAATACAAACAAGACCGACTTACCGGCGGATGGTGAGGGCATAGGCGAAGGATGGAAGGGTGCCCCATCTCGCGTTCTCGTTAAACCGCCAGACATCGTCAATTTGACAGGTGATGATGCGCCAAATCACGGAACTGCTTCTGTCGAAATCGAAACCGATGCTTTCGAGGAACTGGGTACGCCTCGGGTAGTAATAGACGTCAGGCGTGAACAAGCAAAAACATCTGCGGGCAGGCCGGGGGACGGGGGTGAACCAAGTGAGTACTCCACGGGCGAGAGGGACCGCACGGGTAAGGGTACTGGTTATGCATCTATCCATGCTCGTCCGCTCATGGAATCCAAAGGCACATTGAGAGATATGTGGGAAGCGATGCGATCGCTGATGAAGTCGCGTCCTGAGTTGCTCTGTTCTGTTGACTGGTTCAGTCCAGAACGCGGATTCGTCGCCGATGCCGAGCCCGAGCTCATTGCACTTAAGCCTTTTGTCGACAACGAAGATAAGATCTCCACGGCGACAAAACACTGGCCCTACATCGATGTGGAGGAAAAAAGATTGCGAGGCATCCTCCTCGCCCGGATAGTTGCCCAGGGCAAATCCGTTTACATTGTGGAAATTCAGCGTAGGCCCAGAACGAGGAAAGAAGAAAACGGGGACTTGAAGAACGCTGAGGAAACCTTCCGCGGACTAGCTTTCATGGTCAAGGACGGTGAGCAGTTCACCGAATGGTTGACAATGCTTTTGTCGGAGATTCGTCACGTCAGAGGCGTCGTGCAGAAATTGACCGGACAGTGTCCGGGAAAGGCTGCGGCATTCAAACATCCTCCGGCAAGCACCGATACCCCTCCTTGTCAGGCCGCAGTGCTGAATGCGCTAGAAAAGATGGGGATCGAGGTGTAAGCGGTGAGCGGACCTGTTGTCCAGCATTGTTTTCTGAAATGCCGGACAGGTACGCTGGAAATTTCGTCAATGCGACGTAACGGCAGCGGCGCTTTCCACGATGCCGATCACTACGCACCGGCACGCGACGTGTAAATTTGCTTATTTACGGAGCTAATCGAGAACACTGGCGTCGATAACGTGCACAGCGACATACTTTCCAGTGCGCTCCAATCGAGCGTTGGTCACGCTTTGAAGTTGTTGTTCGAGTTCGATTGCTGACGACGGCTCCTCTCCGTTTGGTCCTATTTTGATGCGCTGCGCTCCGGCCCCCGCCCATCCGACAATATAAATGGCGTGTCGGGTGCGAGGGTCCTGCATGTACTTCCTCAGTACCTGACCGTCCGTTGCATCCCAGACGTCTGCATGTCCCGCCCACTTAATCTCGATCGGAATATCAACCCTCATACCCGAATCAAGGAGATAGGAAATACGAGCGTCGGGCTTTTTTGCATCAAAGACCTCCGGCTCTCGCGCACCGACCACCGGCTGTTTAGCAAGCATCGGCATCAGTTGGCCGTAGATCGCAGTTTGGAGCGCCTTCTCGTCGAGTGGCTTTCGATCGCCGGAAACCTTGGTCCCTTCCCAAAGCAACGGCACAAGGCTATGGTCTGAGCGAAATGCTGGCACGAGCCCCGTTGCAATCGTCTCATTCAGCACAGCTGCCGCATCTGTGTCGTTTCGAACGAGCGCTGACTGACCAGCGAGAACCGCTTCAAGTGTTGCCGGTTCAAGCGGAGTCCAAGACTCGTCCGCTCGACGTTGCTCGATCTCGGCATGCAGATTGGCGAACCAGTCCCGATGGTCACCATAGTGCGGGTTGATCTTCCATTGCGCAAACCAGCCACAAGCCAAGCGCGCCGGAGCCTTAGCGAGATGAACCACTAGGCCGTTGCGCGCTTCTAGGAACTGATCCTGCGGGCTGACCCATCCGGCGCCAGCTCTAACAACCTCTTTGGGAGGGCAATCATAAAGCAGCGGCAAAAGCGCAGCATAGCTCTCCCACGGCACTGTGCTTGGCCATCGACTATCAAACGCGAAGCGCTGTCCCAAGAGCTCCTGCAATATATTTACAAAAGCCACGACCCGTGGCCGATGCCGCGGACCTTGAAATACTTCAGCCTCAAGGAACACTTGTGTATCGCCTGGGGCCAGTAGCCACCATGCGGACAGTGCCGCCACCGCTGACGATTC
Source organism: Burkholderia sp. L-4 (assembly GCF_056856535.1). NCBI lineage: Bacteria > Pseudomonadati > Pseudomonadota > Betaproteobacteria > Burkholderiales > Burkholderiaceae > Burkholderia > Burkholderia sp. L-4. Next base: position 458,672 of record NZ_JBXEOX010000001.1, on the reverse strand, counting down.
TGTCCACGGAGCAGGAAGAGCGCCTGAACGCCACTCTAGTTGAATCGTCGAATCTATGAGATCGCCGACTTCCGGCCGCTCCGTCAGCAAGAGCATCTTCAGCGCGTACCGGCGAGCGTGCACGTGATTAGGTAAGCGATGCCTGATCAGGTGGTCGACAATTTTTGCCGTTAATTCCGCAGGCAGATGTTCCAGCGCAGCGAGACGCCCCCAGATAATTGCGTGCCCGTCATCCGGCAACTGCGATTCAGCAAGCAGCGTGTCCTCAAGACGTTTCCAGAACGCCTCCGGGTAAGCATCCCACAGCACCAACAACAAGTCAGGAATGTCATGATCGTTCTGGAGCACACGCCAGACGAGGCAGTCCACTTGATGCTCGTTGAACGTCGGCAAGTCTACGTTGGACGGATATAGCTCGCGGAAGCCCATTCCAGCAACAAGAGCCTCGTTTGGCAGCACGCTCGATCGTGGCCAGAAGGCCGAGGTATCGGCAAGGTTGATCCAGTTGTTGACCACCCCATCGCGAATGGCCTGTGCGACGACTGTGCCGTAACGATCAGCAAGTGCGTTTAGCGGTGGGCGATCGAAACAGTCGAACGACACCGAACCGGTGACCCACATCAGCGCATTTGCATGCCCTTTGCGGAGCAGATCAATGTTGGCCTGGATCTGGCTGACCATGCTGGCATCGCGACTATCGCTCTCAAGCTTGTACTGGCGCTGCTGCCGAATGCTCCGCGCAAGTGGTCCCTCAAGGTCGCTGACGCGATTGCTATCCCACCTCGCTTGATACGCCGGGACCGATTGCGCAAGCGCTTCTACAGTTTCCAGGGGTACGATCCCCGGATGACGAAATGCGAGACCTGTGACTTCGTCAAACAACCGCCCCCCTATGTTCGGTTGATCGGCGTACAAGCGACACAACGCGATCCAGCACTCAGCTCCTATATTGCTCGATAGCTCCTCGTAAAACGGAACATGCCACCACGGCAGAAACTCCTGGTCGTCGGGCCAGGTGGCTAACCGCCAACGAAGCAATAACGAGCCGAAGTCTGGTTTCGCTTTCAGCGCGCTGACCAATTGAGCATGCAGAGTTTGATCTGCCACGCCATGGTGACGTGTCCATTCGGCCAGGCGAACCAGCCATGTGCCAAGGACTTCGATCGTTACAGGCACCGAGTCAAGCACGGTGATCAGCAAAGACGTGGCGATTTTTGCGTACGGTCGTAACTGAATGGAATCCGAGTCATCCGTGAGCAACGGCACTATCGTGTCCAGACTGGCATGGAGATCCTCTACCGTGGCGGGAATGCGCTGCAGGAATAGATCTTCCCAGAACCATCGATAGTGACCGAGCGTGAAAGGCTGACGGGGAATGTGAAGGGACAGGAGAACCTGCTCGGTTGTCAGGTGTTGAGGATAGAGAAAGTGCGCAACAACGCCCGCGATGTCGTCCTGAGGGTCCTGATCGGCTGGTAGCTGGAGTAATGAGAGAGCCGCCGCTACGAGATCCGTAGGAGCGCGCCTCGCCAAAATGCCAGTCGCCTTCGCTCGAATCGCGGGTACGTCAGTGGGATCGACCGCAATGCTCAGCAAGCTGGGAAACAGATCGGAAGCTTCGGCAATATCGATCATTTCGATTGTCATCTGGCGAACAGCCATACTTCGGTCTTTGCGCAACAGTTGCCTGAGCGCCTTATCCGAGACTGAACGCGCCAGATCGCCAAATCGGTCAAATTCGCGTTGCCACGTGCGTTCGCCGAACCGGTCTGCAAGCGCCATGAGCAAGGTCTCTCGCTCTTCGCTTGTGTACCGGATGGTATCGCCCTGGGCCGCAGTAAGGGGATCGTGCTCAATGAGCCACCGGCGAAAGGGGCTGACCATCCCCGCAAGCCAGGCTGCCGTTTCCCGCAGGGGGCTGGGAATAACACCGTGCTCAATTGGAAACAATGGAGTGGCACGGCTCAGAGCCGTATGGGCGAGTCGGTCGGACAGGTCACGTGCCGCCAGAAATTCGGCAAAGCTCTTGTGCGCGAAAACGAAACCGCCCTGTGTGTGCCGCGTGAACAAGCCGGTGTTGAGTGTTTCCAGTATCTCGAAGCGCTTGGCACCAGTACAGGAGACGTCGACCGCTCGATCGCTCCGTGCATCACTGTCGGGGACGGCAATCGTGTCGTTGCCGCCGAGCACGACTCGGACAGCGATCTGCTGCGCAATGGCGATGCGCTCAGCTGGCAAAGTCTGGGGTGGTTTTTGATCCGCGTGCTCTCGATTGTGTTCGATGGCGAGACGTTCCATCGCCTTGGCGTACAGGGTCGTCCGGTCATAGCCGAGAGACGAATTATCTTCGAGGTACAGCGATAACATCATCGCGAGCGTCAAGGGATGACTCGCGAGTGCAGTTACATGTCGCCTTTGCAAAGACTCCATGAACCGATCAACCTCATGTTCCCCAGAAAGCTTTTCGAACGCTAGGGCGCGGATGGCAGCCTCTTGCAACGGAAGTAATTGAAGGGTCGTGAGGCCTTCAATGGGCTGTTCCTCGTACTCAACGGCCGCGAAGAACCTGGACAGCTGTTCGGCTTCTGAAGGTCGCCAGTCACGGCTGCGACACGATAGCCGCAGCTTTACCAGATGGAGAGCATTGAGTTCGTGCAGGCGGCGTAAACCTTTGCGCAGAACATCGAAAGCCTTTTCAGTTTTGATTCGCCCTTCATCCAACGCATCGATGAACCACCAAACCGGTCGGCCGGACTCGATCATCTCAAAAAAGCAACATTTATCGTCGATCGTATCGAAGATCTCATCGCCATCGCACCAGTCCCGCCAACAACTCAAGAATGCATGTTCCGCTGCCTGCCGCAGTTCCTGGACACGGTGGCGAAACTCAGCCGTTTTGCCACTACCGGGTTCGCCCAGAAGAACGATACACGGCACGTCACGCCAGTACTGCCACGGCTGCTGAATCAACTCACTCGCACTGGACTGCGATTGGGAGCGGCGGCGCTTGTCTTTGAAGCGCGACTGGTCAAGCGCGATGAACATCCTTTCCGCATGGGTAGTAAAGCGAAAGTCTCCGGCCGACGTCATGGGTATCGCCACTCGCCCTTATCAAGATCGAGCTGAGCCCACTCGGCCTTGCGCAGCTCGCCGGGCCGAGTAAACAACATAGGCGCAAGCTTGAGCGCGCACAGGACAGGAAACGTACCCGAAAACCCGTCGAATACCCGAAGCATCGCCGCGACCTTCGCGGGCTCGGTAATCGAAGCGAAGTGCGTCGTCTGCGCCCATCCAGCCAAGCGCAACTGCCTCGAAGGAATTGGTCGCCGCTAGACGTACCGCCCGCTTTTCGGCTTTCTTCGCTTCGCCTGGATCAATGTCGGCCGCGAGCTTCTTCCGCGCGTCGTCGCGCTTCTCGCGCGCAGCGGCCAACGAAACATCCGGATAGACGCCCAGCGCAAGCCGCTTTTCCTTACCGGCGAAGCGATACTTGAGCCGCCAGTATTTCCCGCCCGATGGTGCGACCTCAAGGTACATGCCGCCCCCATCAGCGAGGCGGTACGGCTTTTCGCGGGGCGTCGCTTTACGGACAGCGATGTCGGTCAATGGCATGGGGCACCTTACAGCCCGAGGGGGCATTTTTCTCAGGGCACATACCAGATGCTCAGATTCCCCCGGAGGTGCCCCCACATGCCCCCGGATTCAGACGGGCATCGCTGGACAACGCTGGAATAAAAAAACCCGTGAAGCCTTATGCTATCACGGGTTTCTGAATTTCCGAGGACTCCCTCGGATGGGTGTTTGGTGGGCTGCAGGAATGGTATTTACGCCGTAATAGACTGATTCCAATAGGAATATCCACAGACAAAGATCCGATACACCCCCAAATGTACCCCCACACACCGAGAGGCCTGCGAGAGGGACCCCACGGAGCATATGTGTATGCTACAGGCGTCAACGTCATGTACACGCCGGCAGTGGAAAAATCAGGAACGATGGTCAGCTTGACCCCGGATGAGATCGCCAAGCTCAAGACGACGGCAGTGCGCGGACGGCCATACGCGCCGCGCATCAGTATCGCCCTCGCGGTCCGGCTTCTGGATAAGAGCGATCGGTACTTCGACCCCTTCGCCGTGTTGGACGAACTCGACTATCTCGAAGGCATCCGCCCGACATCCAAAACAAAGTGTGAATCGCCATTCAAAGGACCTAACCTCCAACCCTTTTGGCATAAGCACTTCAGCTCGGCCCGGCACCTTGTCCGAAATATTGGAATCCGCTGGAATCTCGCCAACGGCGGGAACCGAGATCTAGACCGAATGCTGCGCGAAGTCGAGGAAACATACGGCGAGCATCCCGAACATTGGCATGCGTACCTTGCGCACCGCTTAGTGATCGGTGGGTTCGAGGAACGAGCCCAAAGGGGGCTAACCGGCGATTGGATCATCTATGCGAAGCACGACGGCGTGAACTATTACTTGGATCTCGCCACACACGAGGAGGGTGAGCCCGAGCACGCTGAACAGCTATCGAAAAAATTGCGCGATGGCTGCTTCGCGGAATTTCCTTTCGTCTTTCCATGAGGCACCGCCAAGGAAAGGTGCATCCGGTACGCCGCCGGAGCAAATATTTGTTGGAGATTTGGAGACAAACGCTCCTTTCGGCCGGTCTGCCGCGACTGGCAAGGCTCCGGCTATCTCCAAGTATGTCTCCAAAAGACCTCTATTCTTGGAGATGAACTTGGAGAGAAGCACCGGTGCAGAGCAATGCGGCTCGCTTATTCGACAGTTGCCCGCACCCTGGAACACTGCGCGCAAAGAAACTCCCGTGCCGCAGCCCTCCCCGAGGCAACGGCAAAAGCTGGCCTTCTGTTCGACGAAAAGTAACTTTGAATGGTCAAAATTTGCACCGCGCCATTCACCTGCGAAGCCTCCCGGCAACTTTGACAGGGTAGTTACCCTTATTCGGTGCGTGATACAGTCCTCGCAAAATTTCTACAGAGGATTCGGCATAAGTTCTGCGTTCATTCGGGAAGGCGATACGACTTCGCACGGTGGACGCGTGCTCGCTTGCACGTCGACCAACGTCGTCTTCGGCAAGACTCTCGCCCTCTAAGGCGACATGGTGTCGTGTCCCGAGTGCAGCGGCGTCTACACGCCGGCCCGTTTTAGCGCCATGACGAACGACGAGATTGCAGCTTGGGCAAAGGATCCGCAACGCGCGGACACTATGCCATTCGGGCTTTACGAACCCGCGTATCAAAAAGCGATTACGGGTGTGGCCCTTGTAGTTCGGGGCGTCCTCTACTTCCGCAACGGCTTCACCCCCGAGGTTCGCCAAGCGCTGGTGCGCTGTCTTAAGCAGTACAGCGCAGCGATCGAGGAATATCAGCACGCAGTCGAAAAGGCGGCCGGCCGGAAACCGTCGACGTCGGCGAGACCGTTCTGTTACTGTATTTTGCATTCCAACAAGAGGGTAAAGAATGGCAGTCGAACCAAGCGGTAGCGGACTACCAGGGTATCGAGGCTTCGAGTACCAGATCGACGCCTCGATCTGGATTTCCTTGACCGCTTTGTTACGCGATAGACAGGCAACGGAAATCCACATAGAACCCGATAGTGCCGAGGACATCGAGATTCATTGGGAGCCAGATGAGCAGAGCGCGACATTGACGCTCCCGGCTTCTGCTAACAGGAGGGTCATAATTCAATGCAAGACGCGCAGTACCGGGCCCTGGACTCAAGATGCACTTTCAAAGGTGATCGGTAATGGCCTGTCCCGGCCGAGAGGTTCGAGAGGGCCGGCTCCACGTAAACGCGCACTGGAAGTCCTGCTGGCAGAATCTGAAGCCTATTACTATCTGCTGACCAACGCGGGCGTCGACAGCGCCCTGTTCGGTTTGCACCAAGATGCCTTACACATACCACCCCAGCATGCCGGATCGGCTGCGGCCTTCCTTGATCCGAGCCTTCGTGACGGGGCCAGCAGGCTGAAAGGACGGGTGGCAATTATTGCAGGCCTGACGGATGAACTGCTCACCTTTCGCATTGAAAAGCTGCTGTTTAGCCAGTTCAAGATCCCGTACTTGCAAATTCACCGCTGTATCGCGGCGCTTAAACACGCCTGCCGATCAAGGTTGTTAGGACATGCTCCTTCCGCATTGACCGTCGCAAGCCTAGCCGAGCTGATCATGGCCCATGGTGGGATCACCGACGACCCGGCGCCCCGAAAGTTGCAACTGCCAATAGACTTTGCGCAGATGCGTGAACACCTCCAACAGCACAATGTGATCTTGTTGCTCGGACCTCCCGGGGTAGGCAAGACTACGCTTGCGGAACATCTGGCCGCATTGCATCGCAGTGAGCTAGCCCCCTTCGAAGTCCACCATGAGCGGGAAATCAGCAGTCTTAGTCAGAAACTCGAGCAGCCTGGACCGGCACTATTCGTCATCTCAGATCCTTGGGGAATCAGCGATCAACTTTCGACGACCCCACTCACCCATGAAATGCGCAACTTCCTTGTCCGCGCAAACCAGGACAAGCGCTTTGTCATCACTTCGCGTAGTGACATCTACCGCTCGGCCGACAAAGCCACGCAAGCGTTTCTCGAGTCCTACGTGTACAGGGTTTCTGTAAAGAGCTACAGCGAAGCGTCGCTATGGACCATCGCAACCCAACCGATCGATACATTTCCCGCAGCGCTGCAAGCCGCTAAAAGAAGCCGCCGCGACATCCTGGATAGTTTGAAAACACCTTATGAGCTGAACATGTTTGGTGTACTGCTCAGAAAAGCGGCGGCCCGATATGAGATCCGCGTCGTCCATGGGAACCCTCCCTTTGAGGACCAAATCACAGCGACTTGGCACACCACTACCGGCTACACCGCCGAGTCGTTCATGATCCGATCGATCATTTCCGAAGCGGGAAACATGATCACCGCCGCCGGCATCCAGCAGTTGCTGAAGCGCTGGCCGATTAACCCGGCCCACCACGCAGCCGTCTGTTGGTTGCTTCTGGAGGCATTTGAAAGCTACGAGTGTGACGCGTTTGTGCAGATTCACCAAGTGATCGGCACCGAGAACAAAACTGAACTGGATCCGACTGGCTTCATCGAATATTTGCAAGAGGAAGAGATCCTTGACGTTGAGGAAGGGCGGCTCACCGCCCATTCTTTCGCATTGCGTGGAATGGCAGACTACGTCAAAGCCCATGCGAACGAGGTCGGTACGCTACTGGGGCGTTTGGCCTGTAGCTTCATCGGAAAGATCAGTTGGGACAGCACAACTAACGACAGCGCATGGCGAGCCTTGCATCTAGTAGATGTATGGACGCGATTGGTGGGACGAGATGAAGAGGCCGTGGTGTCGGTCATCGAGAAAGTCGACGCTGTCCTTGAGGCGCGTTGCAGAGCGACGAACGGCCATCGCTTTGCTGATGCAGCCAGCTTAGCCATATGGTGGCCGTACGGGCGCACGCCTTTCGCTAGATTGATGCATGCATTCATACCCGGCGAATCCGATATAACTCCGCCCTGGTATCCCGTTAACTTCGACGCCGAGACAGTTCGCCAGATCATCGTCACCGGCACTGCAGCCCAGTGGCTACCTAGGCTGATCGCTGAGTTCGTGCCCTATACGGCCATCTGGTACGGATACGAGGAAACCGACTTCGTTGCGTTTATCACGCAGTTCAAAGTGCCCTTGGAGCAGGCGTGTCGAGCGGCCCTATGCACCATTGACGATAGGATGTACGTTGATCGCGGCGATGGTGTCTGCGAGGAGCCCAATCTGGATGTCAACCTCAAAGTGTTGAAAGCACTGCTCGCCACCTATTCACCTATTCCCTACCCGGAGAGGCCTGTGCGTTCTAAGTACGACGAGGACGACTATTGAAGGTGAAGCTACACGAAGATCAAGACCGTTAACTGGCTCAACGCGCTCGATGCGGACTTGGTCGCGGCGGCCGGCGGCGCATCGTCGCTCGGACTCCCGCCAGATTGGTTCGCCCGTATTCCGTTTGGCAACGGAGGGTTAATCATTCAGGCTGGCGTCGCACCGCAGTCCGGTGTGTCCACCAGTGAGCCGGCTCACGCTTTCCGACATGCCAAGCAATCGACGGCAACATGGGGCCGGACATCCCCGCACCCGCCTTGACGTAGGCACTTCTTAGAACAACATGCCGGCTAGCAGATCCGCGAGCCGGCTTCGCATGCTTACGCGTATTCTCGATACGGAAGGTCGGCAGCTAGTGATTGTCCTGGAGTAGCTAGCCAGCGATACAACTGCTCCCCCGAAAGAGTGCCCTCGCAATAGCGCAATAGCGCCTCGCCAAGGTCTACGGCCTCGATAACGGATAGTCGGCCACATGATGCGATAACGGTCGGAACGCTGGGGTCAACTCCGGGCTGACAAAGCGTCACGCAGAAAGCGTCCTTGTAGCCGTGGACTTCAGACGCAGCCAACACCTCAACGGCGCGGTTGTAGTCGACGAGCTTGCCCGTCTCGCGCGACTTAAGTTCGACTACAAGCGGCGGCGAACTTGGCAACTGGACAAGATAGTCGGGAGCCCCCGTCTTCGTCTTGTCATCCAGTCGCTTGCAATCCACCTTCAGGTAGGCAAGCACGTCTTCGAACACTCGCTCGAAGTCATTGCCTGTGGCCTGATAGAAGCGCTCGACGAAGTCTGCACGCGGACATTTCTTCGCCCGTCTAGCCTGCCTTTCCGCAGCCCTGACCCGTTGATTGGTCTTCCAAGAGCGGCACGCATCGCGCAGCCAATTCGCCTTCGCTTGGGGGTCCGGCTTTGCTCCAGTGAGCGCCCTGACCCGAGCCGCGTCCGCGTCCTGTGACCCGAGCATCAGAACCTCGGGGGTAGTGAGCCCCACTGCACGTAGTGCGAGCACCTCTTCTCTCCTGAGTTGATATGGCGAGCCAGGAGGACACAAGCCAGCCATCCACAGGACATCATCAGGAAGTCCCTCCGTCAGACGATAGCTGAGGCGTCGAATGGCGCGGGGAAGACGAGCTATGACATCCAGCATTCCATCGTCAACATGCAGAGAGACCGGCCGGTTCGACTGCGGAACGCGCTTGTCACAGGCAGCCGTAGCTATTTCTGCCATCCCTTGCAACGCCCAACCTAAGTTGCGGAACAGCTCGTGCAACATGCCAGCTCTTAGGTTCTCAAGCGTTCCTTCTAGCGTTCGGATTGCCACTCCATCCAGCCACTCGCATGAAAGCCAGGTTCCGTTGATGGGCATGATATCGGCGTTCCACATCGGCTCCGCCAAATCAGCTCTGTATCCATCGGCGTCCACCAAGGGAACAGCATCAAGTGGATACGGCAAAAAACGAGTGGGTTTCACACCGCCTTGCGGCCGAAACTCTGGACTGGCGAGACACGCGGAGAACAGCAAGAACGCCAACCTGCGCGTATCGCCGGCTGATGTAGCAGTAGGCAAGAGTTGAACGAGCGCGTTGGCCTTATTGACTAGATATCGAAGCAGGAAGACTCCCGTCTCGGGAAGCAATCCGCTGTGGCCGACGGCCTTGCCAAGCGGCGTGGCCGCCAGCCTGCCAGTGGACGTGGCGACGACAAACCCCATATCGATCAGGCCAGCAACTGCGCCTCTTAGCAATTCAGGCCAGCGCTTGAATGCCGCCGTGTTACGGTCTTCCTCGCGCAGAGCGCTGAAGGACGAACATACAAGGCGCTCAACCTCATCCTGGCTTGCACAAAGGCCGGATGCGACTAGTTGCAACGCGAGCTGATTAAAGCGCTGAGGCTGAACCCGCGGTTCAATCAGCGGCAGTTCGCCTAGCGCAAGATACTTGGAGGCGACCCCAAGCTCGTGCTTCGTAGATGCAAAGAAGACGACACGGCCACGCTCGTGCGCAAAACCCATGCGGCCTACTCGCCCGGCCATGTTATGAAAGTCGCTAGCCTCTATGGGAACGCGGGTTCGCAGATCACTGTCCCAACGAGACCATCCCGCGAACACCGCTGCTCCCAGCGGGAAGTTGACGCCCGCCGCCAGAGTGCTGGTCGCGAAAACGACATCTAGTCGACCGTCGAGAAGATGCGTCTCAACGACGTGCCTCTCTTCGTCCGTAAGGTCGGCGGTGTGGCAGGCTACGCGTCGCTCAAGGATACCCGCAAGAAACTCGTTTGCCGATGTTGCAGGTAGACCGTCGAAGGCAAGGGACATCTGCCCCTTCTGGCCCTTGTAGGCCGTTTCAACGAACCGTCTTGCAAGGTCATACGTGTCCTGCTTCTTCATGCAAAACACAATGACTGGGCGTGGCGAGTCCTTCTGACCTAGAAGCGACATCAGTGCGGCTATCGGGTCGAGCGTAACGCCAGCCGGCAGGGCCGCTTCTTCGGTCTGGTCGGGCTTGTCAGAACTCGCCACGACCATTCGGCCTTCAGTCCAACATTCGTAGCGAAGGTGCTTCTCCCTCACGTTCAGTGCCACCAATTTGACGCCAAGCCAGTTCGCGAGATCATTCGCATCTCGTTGCTGAAGCACCGCTGATAACCCAACGAACTGCCTCCACCCGGCATTGCGCAGCAGCGTGAGCAAGACCTCGACGTTCTGGCCTCTGGTCACGTCACCAAGCAGCTGGATTTCATCGCACACGACAACCGTATTGCTCATGTCCCTCGGCACGCCAGATGCTGATAGCAGGGCCAAATACTTTTCGTAGGTCGCAACAAGTAGCGGTGCTCGAAGCGGCTCGCTGGGTACGATGCCCTCGGCGTCCTCGACATAGTCGCCTGTTGCCACCACCAGCGAGGCGGCGTTGCCGCCCAAGAAGGGGCCAAGCAACTGAGTCTTGAAGTCTTCGAACTTCTGCTTGGCCAGTGCGCGGTGGGTGACCAGATAGACGGTGTTGCACCCTCTTTCGACCCCGCCGGCGATTGCCCATAGCGCGATTTGCGTCTTCCCTGTGGATGTCGGCGAGACGACAAGAACACTTTCCCCGCGTGCCACACCTGCTGCAAGCGCTTCGTATTGAACGTCGCTGACCGCCGGTCCACCGCGCGCATCCCTGAAGAGAAGATGCTGCTCAAGAACATCGGACAGGCCGTGATCGACTGGAAGTTCGTATTTCATGTGCCTCCTTCTGGGACACTTTCGTGGTCATTGCTACCGAAAAGTGACTTTGAGCGGTGCGGGATTTACGTCACGTCACGCACCCGCATGATCGTCTGACGGCTTGTGCTGTAGCGCTTTGCGAGACTCGCCACGCTGGCCCCTTCGTTCAGTTGCTGTCGCACCTCGTTCTGCTGCTGCTTGGTCAGTGCAGGCGGTCGGCCCATCGCTTTCCCTTCCGCTCTTGCTCTCGCGATACCAGCCTGCGTCCGCTCGATCAACAAGTCGCGCTCAAACTCGGCAACGGCATTCAAGACCTGCATCGTCATCCGGCCAGCTGCACTGGTCAGATCGACACCCCCCAGAGCAAGGCAATGAATTCGGATACCGCGAAGGGCCAACGCTTCGACGGTTGCGCGCACGTCCATCGCGTTCCGACCAAGTCGGTCGAGCTTCGTAACGATCAGCACGTCTCCTTCTTCCATTTTGAGAAGCAGTTCCGCAAACCCCGGTCGCTGGTCCGCGCTGACACTACCGGAAACGCTTTCCGTAATAACCCGACGCTTGTCGACGGAGAAACCGGCCGCTTCGATCTCGCGAAGCTGATTAGTTGTCGACTGGTCGGTCGTGCTGACGCGGGCATATGCGAATGTTCGGGACATACTGCACTCTCGGTGTGTTCGAAAAGGACGTCCGAATCATACCCCATGTCCGTAAAAACGAAAGCCTTATTTTCGTACATCCCTGAGCACCTATGTTCGTAAGGGATCGGTTTCGGACAGCCAGATAGTCCCTCTCAGGGCACTGACAGATTCGAGATGATTACCTCGATGTCACACGAGATAAGAAAGACAGTCGTATCGCGACGGTCGCCCCAGAGCAGCCATTTCAAAATCGTTTGCTGTAAGCTCTCCTCAGGGGACATCAACGACGGGAACAATATGTTCGGCACGGCAAATATCACGGTCCGCCCACTAAAACTTGCGCTACTAGTGGATCCCAACAACGCCGCGCAAGTTCGCGAAGCTATTCGAATGGCTTGTAGCCTGTGGGGAGGAATGTTTTTCCCCATCATTCCCATGCACAAGCGCATGCCTGCTAGTTGGCGCGAAAGAGGACTTCGCCCGCCACCAGCAAAGAATGTCACTCTCGGCTACATTGACGCTTTCGATCCAGACGTTTTGGTGCAGTTTTCCGACGAGCTTCCTAGCTACATTACAGATGCTCGGCTTCGCATAGTGAAACCACAAGAAATTTGGCACCAAAATAATCCATCTGAAATTCTAAGGCCAAGCCTTGGCATCAGTGCACTTGAAATACTTAACGATATCTACAACGAGTATTTTAAGTACAAGGCAAAATATCCCAGGACAATCACGATTCCAGAGCCACCCAGAAAATTGAGTCTTTTCTGGTCTGCCGCATTTGGTGAATATCCTTCAAATATTGCATCAGCAATAGCTGAACACTATGCCGAACCGCTAGAAATTGAGTACGCGAGAGCAACCCCCGAATCGTTCTCGGAACTGTTTTCCTTGGATAATCTATTCCCGACAAGAATTTCAGCATGGCGAGTCGAACGGCGAGGAGGCTTACTCCCCGGCAGACAGGCGTGCATTTACTTTATGGATGCCGCGAACGTCGAAGATATTATCGACTACTGGAATCTACGGGCAAGCGGTCGCACTGTAATCGCCCTACCGAAGCAGTTTTCAAAAATTGACTCATTCAATACTGCCATTCACGATTTCATTGTTAGGGAGCGACGTCCTTGGCGTCACGCCCCCGAATATTTCGATCACGCGACTTTCATTTGCAGCCGCCACTCTACGATGGAGGAGTTACAGACATACGCTCAAACATTAAAATTTGGCGGCGACTCTCCTGCCGACAAATCAAATCCATACTTTTCATTACAACATTGGTTTCCGCGCATCTGGGATGAATGGGCAAGAGGGAAAGATGGAGGAGTTGCGAACATCTATACAAGCGGCGACAAGGAGATAGAAATAAGCAGCGCATCCGATCTCGAAATGCGCCTGAAGCCTCTGCTCCCCGAATTCACCAAAAGAAATTGGATTTTTAGCGACGGATTCTGTGCAAACGAATTCGATCTGCGATTATACGGCGCAGACGAGAACTTGGCTGAAGTTTACCCGAAAGTCCGAGGAGTCCACCTTGCTCGCGCAATATCAGGAATTGTAGGCACTAGCGACGAGTGGCGTATAGGTCGACATGGCCTAGTAAAAATTGTCCGCAACTCCTTGGCGCAATCTCGTACGGTTCCCGCATCAGATAAGATATTTTTTGCATGGCTAGCTGACCGGGGATGGAAAGCTGAGTTGTCACCCCCGGGAATACTCGTCCAACAACTATACAAGAGACTGGATGGGCACCCTGCACTCTTTGCAAACAAGCAATTACTCGCCCTTATCGAACATATGAATGGAGGCGCCGTAAGCAAGAACGGGACGCCCTCAAGAGACGAGCACATCACTTCAGAGCGAGAAATGGCCGTTGGCGAAGTAAAGCGCCGACTCAATGAACAATACGGACAGTCCACCCTCTATGACGCAGTCCTTGAGCGAGGAGTGTTCAAGCTTGGCCTAAAAACCAAATGCCCGAATTGCCAACGGAACACGTGGTTTTCACTTCCGACAATACGAGAAGTACTCGAATGCCCGAAATGTCTAAATTCATTCTCGGCCGTTGGCAACATTGATCAAGCGTCCAGCAATTGGTTTTACAGGACCACCGGCCCGTTCAGCGTCCCGAATTACGCAGATGGCGCTTTTACGGTCTTACTGACCCTCGACGCGCTCGGCAACCGCGTAGTAGGCAATCTACGAACGACTGCGGTACCAAGCTTCACTGCAAAATCATCAAATAAACGAGACCTCGAAGCAGATTTCGCTATGTTCTGGAAGGAGATGTCATTTGGCGAGGAGATCGAGGGGCTACTGTTTGGAGAATGCAAGACCTATGGCTCCTTTGAAGCGAAAGATTTCGATCGAATGCGTTACCTCGCGAAAATGTTTCCAGGGGCGGTACTCGTCTTCAGCACCCTAAGGGAAACACTCAGCAGCAAGGAAATTGCAGCTCTCACACGCCTGGCAAAGTCCGGTCGAAAGTATTGGAAACCAGAGAGACCGATCAATCCTATTTTGATTCTGACAGGCACTGAGCTGTTGAGCCGGATGCGTCCTCCGTACTGCTGGAGCGAAATCGACCAGAAGCGCTTCACGCACATCGTCGACCTCTTAGCACTATGCGACGCAACCCAGCAACGCTACCTAAACTTGCCGTCATGGCAGGAGGATTGGCGGAAGGCATGGGAACGTCGAACGGAACGGCGCGCAGCTCGTCATGTAGCAAAAACGGAGAAATAGTACGTTCCGTCCTCTCCACACCATATGGTTCTGATGGTCGCATATGAAATCGCGCGATTTTATTTGAACGATGAGACATGAGAAAATATAACGGTCGAGCCTAGGGCGGCCACCCGAAAACCGGACACCTTCGCCGGTCGGCTTGACACTCTTCAGAAGGTGGCGGCACAGAAGGGTGCACCATTGACCAGTTCAAACAGATCTCGCGCAAATTCAATGAAGTCAGCGCGTCCGGGCCTCCGTGCCAGGCGTGCAAGTCCACTCGCTCGGACTCTCCGGTCGTTCGCGGCCACTGCCGCACATCATAGGGCATCACAACCGTTTGCAGCCGCCCAAGGCGAAAGCCCGTTCGGCCAAATGCGGGAACTCATCCCGCCGAATGTCCCGGTTGGTGAAGCCATAGGATTGCTTGCGGGCTTGTTGGTCAAATGCGTCGATTCGGGTAATCCGCGTGCTACCCAAGAGCTGATGAAACACGATTTATTCAATGGGCGCACGTTGGAAGCCGTTGTGCACTACGCACGACGTGAGACCGAGACCGCACTCGTAGGGCGGATCAATGCATTGCATATGCGGATTGCGGAGGTTACGGAGCAGCATGACGTATTACAGGCTCGCTTTGCGATGCTTCAGGTGGAGCAACGAGAGCGACAGGAACAAGCCAAGCAAAAGCGACGCAAGGCCATCAAGCCAGCCCAGGCCGCGCGACTTGCAGGGGCGACCAATACGAAGATCTCCGCCGAATTAACCCGACGGCGACGCAATGGCGAGGATATCCAAGGGCGTCACGTTTGCTCGGAGATCGCTGCGCGACTTGGTGTTACGGCAGATCACGTGCGCAAGGTAAAGCGAAACTGGCTCAGCGGGTTAAAGCATGAAAAGCGAGACTGACGTATCGATCGTCTTGTTTTGCAAAACCGAAACGCGATTATCGATACGGTAGTCGCGCATCTCGCTTCAAGCTCCGTACTAGCCCGTGCGGTCCCGCACGGTTCCTAGAGATGAGGAGCTTGAATGGAAAATCTGTCGTTAACGTCCGGCAATCGAGTCGTCCGCATGCGACCGCTTATTGAGCGTGTTGGCTTGAGCAAAAGCGAAATCTATCGCCGAATTCATGCAGGAACGTTTCCCCGGCCAATCGCCCTTGGTGTTCGTGCCGTCGGCTGGCTCGAACGGGACGTAGAGTTGTGGCTCGCGACTCGCGCGAAGCGAGGTGAGGCATGAGCGCAAGCGACACGACCACGTTGGGCGAACAAACCGCGATTGATTTGGAGTTCGCGCGCGCGACGCAAAAGTCTGCCGAAATCCAGCACTATTGGACGCTGATCGAACATCAGCATGAGCGCTACGCGTTGGCGCACGAGCAATGTGTTGATACGGATCGTAAGGAAGCGGCTCGCGGCATGATGGCGGCGGCAGCCATTTTCGAGATCGATGGTAGGCGCATGCCTTCTAGGTTGAAGAAGGCGGCGGACGTCATCAAGATCGCGGTATTCCTCCTCGATCCGAAGGCTCCGGCGTGACGTCGCGACAAAGTCACTTTGCCGTGGTGAAAAGCACGGCGAGTCGGCCGCGTCAAGCCGCTGCCGTTGGCCCGTCCCTTCCTCGATTTGCGCATCGCGGCGGTGCGCAGTATCCTGTGGATGTCGCTGAGACAACAGCGGCCCGGGGTGACAGCCGGAATAGTTCCAAGGCGGACAACCGCCTTCGCGCGGTTTTTTTACGTCCGTACACCTTGCGCCTTCTATGGTCGGGCCTTGGTGGGGGTGCGTTCGCGCACGCCGGTTCCCTTGGACGCCGGTCTGTCAACCCTGCCATGTGCCCGGCCACCCCGATTGACAGCGGGGACCGGGTTCGTCAACCCGTCCAAGGAGGTCGCACCCAATGCGCCAGTTGCCGCACGCCCGTACCGGGCAGCAATTCCACCTCATTCAATCCATCGTCCGCGCAGCACTGCGCGACGCAGCAACCGCCAACACGTATCAGGACGCGCTCGATGCGACCGGGGCAGCACTGGCCGCGATTGCCGCGCTCGTCCGCGCGGAGGTGCGTCATGGCTGAGCTGCGCTGCAAGATCGGCGATCTGGCGATCGTCACGAAGTGCGATGCTCGCTCGCGCATCGGCATGCTGGTCGAGGTGGCATCGGCTCGCCCGACGCCCGATCACGATTGGCGCGTGCGGATCTTGGGCGGCCCCGTCTCGGGGCGCAGCGTCTACGGTCGCCGGTCCGGCGAATTCACGCACGCAGCCGTCCACGACTGGAACCTCACACCGATTCGCCGCGAAGCGGAGCTGGATTGCACGATCGACGTCGGGCAACTCCTCGCGTCGATTCTGGAGGTGCGCCATGCCTGAATTCCGCCTGCCGAACGAAGTCAAGATGATCGCCATGTGTGCGGCCCATCAGTTCGCCCAGCTCGAAGCCCTGTTCGATGCTGTCCGTTCGCATCTCGCGGAGGGCACCTACGAGCGAGCGCTCGTCGACATGGGGCAAAGCGTCGCGAGCCGGTACTCCGCCGAAATGCGCCGCACCGCGCAGCCGGAGGTGTGCCATGACTGACCAGCGCATCCGAACCGCGGTTATCAATGGCTTCGACAATGCGCCGCCGCTCGATACCGGCGCTCCGATCGAGCTGCAATTCGCCGTCGACCTGGGCGCGATCTGCGCCGACGCATGGCTCGACCTGAAAGGCGACGTGCGACTGCACGACTACGCGGCGCATCAAGCCGCTGCGTTCGCGCGCGGCATGGAATCCGCCATGCAGAACGCCGGCGACGTCGACGCGCACCGCGTGACGATCAGCCGCCAAGCGTTCGCAGCCGGCCTGATGGGGCGCGTGCAACAGCACCTGTTCGCGGCACTCGGCCTCGTCACGCGCGAACCGCGCACGACGCACTGAGGGGCGGTCATGGCAAAGACGAACAAGAATGCCGTGCAACCGCTCGCGTCGCACTTCGTGGCCGAGGTGAATCGCCCCGATCACAACCGCATCGGCACGCGGATCAGCGATGCGATGGAACTGCTGGACAGCCTGCATTGGGCGGCCGACAAGGCCATGTCCGATGACGACTACTGGCTTGTGCTGAGCCTGTTCCGCGCGTCCCTGCCGTCGATCGGCGCGGCGCTGGAGGCGGCCAACGACGCACTCGGCGAGTCGCGGCTCGGCCGCTACGTCTACAGCAACGACGTCACGGCGGGCGGTGCGGTTCTGGCGGTGCCTCGCGCGGCCGGCTGACGCTGCGCCGCTAGGCATCGTCGCATCATTCAATTCTTCGCGCGTCGGGTAGCTGCTTGCCCGATATGGACTACTAATCGGAAGCCGACCGACGCGCGTCCAGTGGGAACCTATGAGTAACGCACCCATGTCCGAATTCGAGCGGGCGAGAGTCGCGCTCGGCTATGTTCCGCCCGACGACCGCGACACGTGGCGTCAGGTGGGGATGGCGCTCAAGGCCGAGTTTGGCGAGGAGGGCTTCGCCCTCTGGAACGAATGGAGCCAAGGCGCGCAGAACTACAACGGCAAGGACGCGCGCGATGTGTGGAAGTCGTTCAAGGGCGGCAAGATCACCATCAACACGCTGTTTCACCTTGCCAAACAAGGCGGCTTCGATCCGCGCGCGCATCGAGCCAAGCCCGTCGATCCAGTGGAGCGCGAGCGGCAGAAAGCTGAGCGCGCAGTCCGCGAAGCGGCCGAGCTGGCCGAACTGACCGAGAAACAGCAAGCCGCATCGGCCCTCGCCGAATCGATCTGGTCCGCGGCCGAGCCCGCGCCGGCCGATCACCCGTACCTCGTTCGCAAGCGCATCCCGGTCGACGCGCTGCGCGTCTATCGCGGCGGCTTGTGCATTGGCACGGCCGCATGCGACGGCGCACTCGTCATCCCGGCGCGCGACGCGGATGGCAAGCTGTGGACGCTGGAATTCATCCTGACGGACGGCCAGAAGCGCTTTTTGCCGAACGGCCGCAAGGCGGGCTGCTTCTCGTTGATCGGCGGCCCGCTATCTTCCGCGCCGTCCACGCTGCTGATTGGCGAGGGCTACGCGACGTGCGCGACGATCTCGGCCGCGACCGGCTATCCGGCCGCCGTCGCGTTCGACGCCGGCAACCTGCATGCCGTTGCAACGGCGCTGCGCGGCCAATATCCGGACGCGCGCATCGTCGTATGCTCCGACGACGACCACACGACGAAGGGCAATCCGGGCGTGACGAAGGCCCGCGCGGCGGCCGAGGCCGTCGCCGGCATCTTGGCCGTGCCCGACTTCGGTCCGAACCGCCCGGCGGCCGGAACCGACTTCAACGACCTGGCTGCACACCTCGGCCCGGAAGCGGTGGCCGCTGCCGTGCGCGCTGCACTCGCGCCGGCCGGCTCGGCTGACGCCGGCAAGGGCAAGGCCGCTCCAGCCGCCGCGAAGCCCGCCAAGCGCCCGAAAACGGCCCGCGCGCAGGACGGCAAGTCACGGTTCGTTGTCGACGACAAGGGCGTGTGGTTTCACGGCTTCAACAATCAGGGCGACCCGCTGCCGCCGCATTGGGTCAGTACGCGAATCGACGTGATTGCGGAGACGCGAAACGAGATGAACAGCGAGTGGGGCTACCTGCTCGAATTCACGGACCGCGACGGCATCCTGAAACGCTGGGCAGTGCCAGCTGGCCTCTTTGCCGGCGACGGCACGGAGCTGCGCCGCATGCTGCTCGATATGGGCGTGAAGCTCGGCGTGACGCAGATCGCCCGCACGCAGATCGCGAACTATGTGCAGATGGCGCAGCCGGACGAGCGTGTGCGCTGCGTGCCGCGCGTCGGCTGGCATCACGGCGCGTTCGTGCTTCCCGATCGCGTCATCGGGACCGGCAAAGAGGCGCTGATCTATCAGGCCGACACGCCCATCCAGAGCCAGTTCAAGGAGCGCGGCACGCTGGACGACTGGCAACGCGAGGTTGCGGCCTACTGCGTTGGCAATAGCCGGCTTCTGTTCTGCGTCGCTACCGCCTTCGCTGGTCCGCTGCTGCACTTCTCCGGGCTCCAGTCGGGCGGCTTCCACCTGCTCGGCACGACGTCCAAGGGTAAGTCGACCGGCGGCGTCATCGCCGCGTCCGTGTTCGGCTCGCCGGACTACGTGCGGAGCTGGAAGGCGACCGACAACGCGCTAGAAGCCGTTGCCACGCAGCATAGCGACGCGCTGCTGATCCTCGATGAAATCGGGCAGGTCGAGCCGCGTCTGGTCGGCGATGTGATTTACATGCTCGCGAACGAGTCGGGCAAGGCTCGCGCGTCGCGTAGCGGCTCAGCAAAGCCCGTGCTCACGTGGCGGCTGCTGTTCCTGTCGAACGGCGAAAAGAGCGTGTCCGCGCTGATGGCCGAGGGCAACAAACCCATGAAAGGAGGTATCGAGGTGCGCTTGCCTGCGATCCCGGCCGAGGTGGGCGAAATGGGGGTCGTAGAGAAGTTGCACGGCTTCCCGACGCCGGCCGCGCTGATCGAGCATCTAGAACGGCACGCCGGCATGCACTACGGCACGGCAGGCCCCGCGTTCATCGAGTGGGCGTCGTCGCAGGCCGGCGAGCTGGCCGAGCATCTGCGTGTTCGCGTTGACGAGCTGGTCGGGCAATGGGTACCGGACGGTTCGCATTCGCAGGTCGCGCGTGTCGCCAAGCGGTTCTGCCTCGTCGCGGTGGCCGGCGAGCTGGCGACGGCGCACGGGCTGACCGGCTGGCCGCAGGGCGAAGCAGTCGAGGCCGCGCGTCGCTGCTTCGAAGGCTGGCTCGAACTGCGCGGTGGCACCGGCAACTCGGACGAGGCGGAAGCCGTGCGGCAGGTACAGCATTTCCTCGCGGCACACGGCGACAACCGCTTCGTATGGATGAACCGGGCGCAGGACGACCATCGGCCGAACGTGCCGCATCGAGCGGGCTTCAAGCAGCACGTGAAGCGCGACGAGCGGCGCACGGCAATCGCCTCCGATCGGGAGTATTACGCCGAGTTCGGCGGCAAGATGAGCGCCGACGATGCGGAAAGCGTCGAGACGGAATACCTGATCGAAGCGGCCGTGTTTCGCAAGGACGTATGTGCCGGCTTCGACCACAAGATCGTCGCCAAGGCACTGATGAAGCGGGGCGTACTGATGCCGCGTAGTGACGGCTATCCGTACCGACAGGAATACATCCCCGGTCACGGCAAGTTCATGGTCTACCGCGTACTGCCGTCGATCTTCACGCTCGAACTGTGAAAGACGCCGCCGCCGTCCGGGAGGGCGGTGGCGGGCATTCCTTTGCGCGGCATTTTGGCCCGTGCGTCAAAGTTACTTTGAGCGATACGCTCCAGACGGAACCGGGCCGGCGATGGCCGCGAATCTTGCCGTAGCCGTAACAATCCAGCCCGGTTTATCTCCAGTATCTCCAGCGCTCTCCAAATCGTTTGGAGACACGCGAAGCCTTACCCCATAAGGCTTTGCGGCCGATTCAGGCGTTTATCTCCAAATCTCCAACTCGTTTTGCACTGAGCGGACAGGCGTGGACCGACCGCAGCGACCGCGAAGTCAGACGGGACACGGCTCTCCGGGATTCGAAGGGCGTCAACAACGTGTTTTTGAGGGGAGTGTCCGCGACGCGTCCCGATCGGACATTGTTGCGCCAGCCGCAAGTGTCATGGCGGCCGGAAAGCGGGGGACCCTGCGTCTAGGGCAAAGACGCGGGGGCTCACACCCGCGTGTTTTTCCTACTCCCGGCCCGCCTAAGGGGGGTCATATTCATACCGAAATGCAGGGAGCCGGCAGTGCGGTGGGAACTCTAAAAAAGCGGTGGGAGGTGCGCGGCAAGGGGGTCATAAGTATGCACAAGGCTGGACTAGTCCAGACGGACACCGTCAGATCGTCTGCCCCAGTCCGCCCAGGAACGGACGGTCGACGTTGTAGAAAAAATCGCCGACAATCCTCGAGGACAGGCTGCACCCCCTCAGAAATATTGCTTTAAACGTCCCGGAGCTTCCAAGCGACGATACTTTTTCGAAAGATTTCCCATAGATAACCGAATATCAAAGATATGCCAGAACAAGCACAAGAAGAAATCGCTTCACTGAGCGACATGATTAGAATCATCGAAGAAACCAAAATGGCACCACAGCGAATTGCCTTTTTTCGCGGGCATGCCGATAGCTCCTACCTGCTTAAACCGAGTTTATTTCGGCAAAGAGAACACAGGAAAGAGGAAAAGGACATAATCAGAGAATTAATAACACTACATCCGTCAGAGTTTAATTCAGACGAATCCACCTTCGAGAAACTGGTGAGAATGCAGCACTACTCCCTTCCTACCAGACTACTGGATTTGACTTACAACCCCCTTATTGCCCTCTATTTTGCATGCAATTCCAATCCAAAATCCGATGCGGAATTCATAAGATTTTCCATCGCGAAAGATAAGATTCGATATTCAGACAGCGACACAGTCAGTTGCATTGCAAATCTCGCCAATCTTCGGGGCTATGAGCGCGACGAGATAAGGGACATGTCGGATTCGGAGGAACTCGTCAAATCTGAAGTCGGCGAACGACTCCTACACTTCATAAAGGCGGAGAAATCGTATTTTCTACCAAAAATCGAAATATCAGATTTGAAAGGAATTGTTGCAGTTAAACCAAAATTGAACAACAGAAGAATTTTGGCCCAACAAGGAGCATTCCTGATTTATGGATTGACATCAAATCTTGAGGACAGAAACAGATTCGGCATCCGAATTCGCAGACACACCATCAAATCAGCCAACAAGCCGGCGATTATGTCTCAGCTCGACAAAATAAATGTGAATGTGAGCACTGTTTTTCCCGAAATCGAATACGCAGCGAAGTACATCACTAGCAAACTCCCCACAGCACCAAAAAAGCCGGCGGCAACTGGCCTTTGATCGTGAGCCATAAGGGGCAGGCTTATGCGTTATGTCTACGCGGTGGGATGACGTAGCGGGCGCTGTCAGATCGGTCGTGACCGTGAGGTCAAGTGTCGACTTACGCTGGCCGTACACGTGGCTGCACGGTCTGTCTTGTCGCCGCGATCGGGATGATCTGCGCCCCACTCTGCTTGTCGAGATAGTCCGCCCACCACTGCATCATCCGATGGCGCTCAGACAGATACTCGGCATGGTTGTATGCCGCCCGCACCCCGTCCTGCTCCGAGTGGGCGAGCTGGCGCTCGATCCAGTCGGAATTGAATCCCTTCTCGTTCAAGATCGTTGAAGCGAGACCACGGAACCCGTGCCCGGTCATACGGCTGCGATAACCCATCCGGTATAGAGCGTACAGAATCGTGTTCTCGCTCATCTGCTGCAACGGTCTGCGGCTGTTCGGGAAAAGCCAGCGACGGTGGCCCGTCAGCGCGCGCAGCTCGAAAAGCAGCGCGATCGTCTGCTCGGCGAGCGGCACGATATGCACACGACGCATCTTCATCTTCTCGGCCGGAATGCGCCACTCTCGGCGCTCCAGGTCGATCTCAGTCCACTCCGCCTGCCGCAGCTCGATAGTGCGAACGAAGGTCAATGCCAAGAACCGCAGAGCGAGCCGAGTCTCCGGCTCTCCCTCGTAGGCAGCGATCGAGCGAAGCAACTCCGGCAGCTCGCTTTCGCCGACTCGCGCCATATGCTTGACGGGCACCGCCTTCAATGCGCCTCGCAGGTCCGGCGACGGATCTCGCTCGGCACGGCTCGTTGCAACGGCATAGCGAAAGACTTGGCCGCATGTCTGCAAGGTCTTGCGCGCCGTCTCGAACGCCTCTCGCCCTTCGATTCGTCGAATGACCGCGAGCAAATCCGGGGCGCCGATCGAAGAAATCGGACGCTGGCCGATCAGGGGAAACACCTCGCGATCGAGCTGCTTCTTGACTCGGTTCGCGTGCGAAGCGCTCCATGTCGCTTGCTGCGCCTCGTACCACTCCAGCGCGACGGCCTCGAAGGTGTTCTGTGCGGCAATGGCGCGAGTCTGCTTCTCGACGTCACGCTCGAACGCTGGGTTCTTCCCTTCCGCTAACAGCCGCTTCGCTTCGTCACGCCTCGACCGAGCATCAGCGAGCGACGTCGCGGGATAGTCGCCGAACGTCAGCAGGTTTTCTTTGCCATTGAACCGGTATTTGAGCCGCCATTTCTTCGAACCACTGGAGCGCAGATCGAGATACAGGCCACCGCCGTCGAAGAGTTTGTTTCCCCCGGCCTCATCGAATCTAGCGTTGCGGCACTTGGCGTCGGTAAGAGGTTTGGTTTTCATTGTTCGTCGAGGGTACGGCATACCCCCAAATCCCGGAAGTCGTACCCCGAATCTTACCCCCAAATTTCGGGGATGCCCCGGTCTCTCACGGGACGTCCAGAAACAAAAAACCCGCGTCAGCGCTAGGCTGGACGCGGGTTTTGGGACTTCCGGGTACTACTTGAAACTAGTGTTTGGTGCCGGCTGCAGGACTCGAACCCGCCACCTGATGATTACAAATCAACTGCTCTACCAGATGAGCTAAGCCGGCGTAAGCGCGAGATTCTACCTCATTTCACGATCTTGAGGCGAGGTCTGCTGCCGCCTTTCGTGCCGTCGCCGTCGGTTTTCGGCGGTTCGTCGGCGCCTTCGGACGGCTCCTCGTTCGCGCCGCTGTCGGCGACCGGCGTCAACGTCGACGCAGGCTCGTCACGCTGCCCGTCTTCCGCTTGCGCGGCGTCGTCGTCGAACGTACCCGAATCCGCGCCTTCGCCCGCAACCGCATCGACCTGGAACGCCATGCCCTGCCCGTTCTCGCGCGCATAGATCGCGAGCACGTTGGCCACCGGAATCTCGATCTTGTGCGCCTTCCCGGAGAACCGGGCCGTGAACTCGATCCACTCGTTGCCCATCTGCAACTGGCTCGTCGCCTCGAAGCTGATGTTGAGCACGATCTCGCCGTCACGCACGAACTGACGCGGCACGCGCGTCGAGTTGTCGACCCTCACCGCGA
Organism: Burkholderia sp. L-4; assembly: GCF_056856535.1. Taxonomy (NCBI): domain Bacteria; kingdom Pseudomonadati; phylum Pseudomonadota; class Betaproteobacteria; order Burkholderiales; family Burkholderiaceae; genus Burkholderia; species Burkholderia sp. L-4. The sequence goes on along the minus strand of NZ_JBXEOX010000001.1, from coordinate 434,231 downwards.
TATGCGGCGTGTAACCGTTATCGGTGCACCACTCGTACAACGCGCGCAGCAGATAAGGCTTCGTTGAAATCTCTTGCATCACGATCCTCGAACCCGGAGCAGGCACGCGGCACGCCGCGCCGCCCGCTCCGTCATTCCTTCATTGCAACATCAACGACGCATGACCTTTTCGGACGGCGTCAGTGCCTCGATGTAGGCCGGACGGCTGAAGATCCGTTCGGCGTACTTCATCAGCGGCGCGGCGTTCTTCGACAGCTCGATGCCGTAGTGATCCAGGCGCCACAGCAGCGGAGCGATCGCGACGTCGAGCATCGAGAACTCTTCGCCGAGCATGTACTTGTTCTTCACGAAGATCGGCGCGAGCTGCGTCAGGCGATCGCGGATCGCGAGGCGTGCCTTCTCGTGGTTCTTCTCCGCCGCCTTGCCCTTCTCGTTCTCGAGCGTGCTGACGTGGACGAACAGTTCCTTCTCGAAGTTGAGCAGGAACAGGCGCGCACGGGCGCGCTGCACCGGGTCGGCCGGCATCAGCTGCGGATGCGGGAAGCGCTCGTCGATGTACTCGTTGATGATGTTCGATTCGTACAGGATCAGGTCGCGCTCGACCAGGATCGGCACCTGACCGTACGGGTTCATCACCGAAATGTCTTCCGGCTTGTTGAACAGGTCGACGTCGCGGATTTCGAAGTCCATGCCCTTCTCGAACAGCACCAGCCGGCAACGCTGGGAGAACGGGCAAGTTGTGCCGGAATACAGAACCATCATATTTGCGTTTCCTCAAAAAAGCCGAGGGCCGGCACGCGGCGCAACCCCTTTCACGGGTTCCGCCTTGCGCCGGCCCCACGCCGGTCAGGCGTGTTTACTTGATATCTTTCCAGTACGCGGCATTGAGCCGCCAGGCCAGGAAAGTCAGGACACCGAGAAAGATCAGCACCCACACGCCGAGGCGTTTGCGGGTCTGCTGGGCCGGCTCGGACATCCATGTCATATAGGCCACCAGGTCGGCCACCGCAGCATCATAGTCGGGCGACGACAGCGTGCCCGGCGTGACCTGCTGGAAGCCGACGAGCGTGTGGACCTTCTCGCCCGTCTCCTCGTCCGTCTTGTCTTCGAATTTGGCAATGCGCTGCCCCTGCAGCTGCCACAACACATGGGGCATGCCGACGTTCTCGAACACCGCGTTGTTCCAGCCGGTCGGCCGCGTATCGTCGCGGTAGAAACTCCGCAGATACGTATACAGCCAGTCGCGGCCGCGCGCGCGCTCCTCGACCGACAGGTCGGGCGGCGTGGTGCCGAGCCAGTTCTTCGCGTCTTCGGGCCGCATCGCGACGGACATCGTGTTGCCGACCTTGTCGGTCGTGAACAGGAGATTCTTTTCGATCTCCTTCTGGGATATGCCCAGATCCGTCAGACGGTTGTAGCGCATCAGGTTCGCGCTGTGGCAGTTCAGGCAATAGTTTACAAACAATTGCGCGCCATGCTGAAGCGAAACGAGATTTTCCGTGTTATCGGGCGCCCGGTCGAGCGGAAAATTACCTTCCGCCCGCACGGCCGGCGCCGCCAGCAGCGCGCACGCGGTCGCCCCGATCAGCGCGAGTGTCGAAAGCAGTTTCTTCATGTCGTTCTCTCCTCGCTCACGTTAATGGGGCTTGAAGCGCACCCGCTCCGGCGGCTGCTTGAACGTGCCAAGCGGCGTCCAGACGGGCATGCCGAGGAAGAACGCGAAGTAGATCAGCGCGCAGGCCTGCGCGATCAGCGTCGCAGCCGGCGATGGCGGCCGCGTGCCGAGGAACGCGAGGGTCAGGAACGCCGCGACGAAGATCCCGAGGAACACCTTGTGGAACAGCGGCCGGTAGCGGATCGACTTCACCGGGCTGCGGTCCAGCCACGGCAGGAAGAACAGCGTGATCACCGCCGAGCCCATCACGACGACGCCCCAGAACTTCGACTCCGTCAGGTACATGAACACGACGATCGCCGCGGCCAGCACCGGCAGGCCGGCCTTCCACTTGCCGCGCGCGCGGATCAGCGCGAGCACGCCGAGCAGCGCGATCACGATCATCAGCACGATCTTGAACGGGTCGGTGGTCGCGCGCAGCATCGCGTAGAACGCGGTGAAGTACCAGACCGGCGCGATCTCAGGCGGCGTCTGCAGCGGGTTCGCGGGGACGAAGTTGTTCGCCTCGAGGAAGTAGCCGCCCATCTCCGGCGAGAAAAACACGATCAGCGCGAAGATCATCAGGAACACGCACACGCCGAGGAAATCGTGCACCGAGTAGTACGGATGGAACGGGATGCCGTCGAGCGGGATGCCGTTCTCGTCCTTCTTCGCCTTGATCTCGATGCCGTCCGGGTTATTCGACCCCACTTCGTGCAGCGCGACGAGGTGCGCGATCACGAGACCGACCAGCACGAGCGGAATCGCGATCACGTGGAACGCGAAGAAACGGTTCAGCGTGACGTCGGACACGACGTAGTCGCCGCGAATCCACAGCGACAGGTCCGGGCCGACGAACGGGATCGCAGAGAACAGGTTCACGATCACCTGCGCACCCCAGAACGACATCTGGCCCCACGGCAGCAGGTAGCCGAAGAACGCCTCGGCCATCAGGCACAGGAAGATCGCGCAGCCGAAGATCCACACGAGCTCGCGCGGCTTGCGGTACGACCCGTACAGCAGCCCGCGGAACATGTGCAGGTAGACGACCACGAAGAACATCGATGCACCGGTCGAGTGCATGTAGCGGATCAGCCAGCCCCATGGCACCTCGCGCATGATGTACTCGACCGACGCGAACGCGAGCATCGAGTCGGGCTTGTAGTTCATCGTCAGGAAGATGCCCGTGACGATCTGGTTGACGAGCACCAGCAGCGCGAGGGAGCCGAAGAAGTACCAGAAGTTGAAGTTCTTCGGCGCGTAGTACTCGGAAACGTGCTTCTTCCAGGTGGACGTGAGCGGGAAGCGCTGATCGATCCAGCCGGTGAGACCTGTCGTGGAGACTTCTTTGTTGTCGGCGGCCATCACGCTTCTCCTTTCTCGTCCTTGCCGATCACGAGGGTCGTCGCCGACGTGAACATGTAGGGCGGGATGTCGAGATTCTGAGGCGCCGGCTTGTTCTTGAACACACGGCCGGCGAGGTCGTAGGTCGAACCGTGGCACGGGCACAGGAAACCGCCCGGCCAGTCGTCCGGCAGGTTCGGCTGCGGACCCGGCGTGAAGCGTTGGCTAGGCGTGCAGCCGAGGTGCGTACACACGGCCATCACGACGAGAATATTCTTGCGATCGGCCCGCGAGCGATATTCGTTGGCGCAATACGCGGGCAACGGCATCGAATACGGGGATTTCGTGGTCGGATCCGCGACTTCCTTGTCGGCCTTGACCACGTCGGCCAGCATCGAATCGGTGCGATTCAGGATCCAGACGGGCTTGCCGCGCCACGGCACGGTGACCATTTCGCCAGGCTTCAGGCCGCTGATATCAACCTCGACCGGGGCACCGGCCGCTTTCGCTTTCGCGGACGGCGCAAGCGACGCCGCGAAAGGTATGACGGTGGCTACGCCTCCCACGCCACCTGCTACGGATGTCGCAATCAGCCAGGTACGGCGGCCGCTGTCGACGCGTTTCTCTTCCTTGTCTCGCATCACACGCCCCACTTCTGAGTTGGATTTTCCGTCACGACTTTCCATTCCGCCGCTAGTTTGCTCGAATGGAGTCGCCATTTACAAGGCCCGGAGATGAAAATCCCTTCGAAGTGTTTGATAGTTAAGGGTTATCCCCCACTATCGGAGCGATTAAATCATTTCACTTTTAAGCATCCGCTACATTGCGAAAATTTCGATGCACCGCCGCAAATCCGTCGCTCAGACCGGATTGTGAATATCGATAAAAAGGTGCTCGATATCGAATTCTTCGGACAAGTGGGCGCCAAGCGCCTGGATTCCGTAACGTTCGGTCGCATGGTGCCCCGCCGCAACGAACGCGACGCCGCTCTCGGCAGCCGTGTGCGTCACGTATTCGGACACCTCGCCGGTCAGGTACACGTCCGCGCCGGCATCGATCGCCGCGTCGAAATAGCTTTGCGCGGCGCCGGTGCACCACGCGATACGGCGCAGCTGCATCTCCGGGTCACCGAGCACGAGCGGCGTGCGGCCGAGCGTGTTCTCGACCTTCGCGACGAAGTGCTCGAGCGTGACGGGCATCGGCAGCGTCGCCATCCAGCCGAGGTCGCCTTCGCCGAAACGCTGCTCGCCGATCAGCCCGAGCTTCGCGCCGAGCTGCGCGTTGTTGCCGAATTCGGGATGCGCGTCGAGCGGCAGGTGGAACGCGAACAGGTTCAGGTCGTTCGCGAGCAGCAGCTTCAGGCGCTGGTACTTGCGGCCCGTGATCTGCGGCGCCTCGTTGCGCCAGAAATAACCGTGATGGACGAGCACGGCATCCGCCCCCCATTCGAGCGCGGCCTCGAGGAACGCGACCGACGCCGTCACGCCGGTGGCGATCTTCTCGACCTTGCGGCGCCCCTCGACCTGGAGGCCGTTCGGGCAATAGTCCTTGAAGCGCGCGGTTTCGAGGGTATTGTTCAAGTACAATTCAAGTTCGATCCGATCCATATAAACCTCTAATCCATTCAGATGCTTAGACGCTTCTGGCTGTTCTTCGCGCAGGCGGTTACCGTGCTGCTCGCGCTGATGTTCATCGTCGTGACGCTCAAGCCGCAATGGCTGCAACGGCAAGGACAGCTCGGCAAGCAGCTCGCCACGCCGATCGTTGCGCTGCGGGAGGTCGCGCCCGGCATCGGCGGCGCGCCGGCGACCACGTCGTACGCGGAAGCCGCGCAGAAGGCGATGCCGGCCGTCGTCAACGTGTTCTCCAGCAAGGACGGCTCGCTGCCGCCCGACCCGCGCGCGAAAGATCCGCTGTTCCGCTACTTCTTCGGCGACCGCAACGCCCGCAAGCAGCAGGACGAACCGGCAGCCAACCTCGGCTCGGGCGTTATCGTGAGCCCGGAAGGTTACATTCTAACGAACCAGCACGTCGTGGACGGCGCCGACCAGATCGAAGTCGCGCTCGCCGACGGCCGCACGGCCACCGCGAAGGTGATCGGCAGCGATCCCGAGACCGATCTGGCCGTGCTGAAGATCAACGTGACGAACCTGCCGACGATCACGCTCGGCCGCTCCGACCAGTCGCGCGTCGGCGATGTCGTGCTCGCGATCGGCAACCCGTTCGGCGTCGGCCAGACGGTCACGATGGGGATCATCAGCGCGCTCGGCCGCAATCACCTCGGCATCAACACGTTCGAGAACTTCATCCAGACCGACGCACCGATCAACCCCGGCAACTCGGGCGGCGCGCTGGTCGACGTGAACGGCAACCTGCTCGGCATCAACACGGCGATCTACTCGCGTTCGGGCGGCTCGCTCGGCATCGGCTTCGCGATTCCCGTGTCGACCGCGCGCACGGTGCTCGAGAGCATCATCACGACGGGCTCGGTCACGCGCGGCTGGATCGGCGTCGAACCGCAGGACGTCACGCCGGAGATCGCCGAGTCGTTCGGGCTCCAGCAGAAATCGGGCGCGATCGTCGCCGGCGTGCTGCAGGGCGGCCCGGCCGACAAGGCCGGCATCAAGCCGGGCGATATCCTGGTCACGGTCAACGGCGAGGACATCACGGACACGACCAAGCTGCTGAACGTCGTCGCGCAGATCAAGCCCGGCACGCCGACCAAGGTGCACGTCGTGCGCAAGGGCAAGGAGTTCGACGTGAGCGTCGTGATCGGCAAGCGCCCGCCGCCGCCGAAGCAGACGCTCGACGAGCAGGACAGCGATACCGAATGAGGTTGGGCAGGCGGGTCGCGCGACATCACGCGCCCGTTGTCGTCGGTGGAAATGAAAAAGGGCAGCCGGTTGGCTGCCCTTTTGCTTTGCTTCGACCGATCCGTATTGCCCGGGAAGGGGACAATGCCACACGCTTGCCGGCTCGGCCACGGCATCGCCGCACCGTTCGAGCTGACCGGAAGAGCCGGCCCGCCGCCCGGTGCGCCGCCGTCAGCCCGCGGCTTCGCCGTTCCCCGCCTCGCCCTCTTCGGCCGGCTTCTTCGGCACGAAGAACCGCGCGGCCAGGATCCCGGCTTCATACAGCACGATCAGCGGCAGCGCGAGCATCAGTTGCGAGAACACGTCCGGCGGCGTGACGACCGCCGCGACGACGAACGCGCCGACGATCACGTACGGGCGGATTTCCTTCAGTTTCTTCACCGTCAGCACGCCCATCCGGACGAGCAGCACGACGACGATCGGCACCTCGAACGTGACCCCGAACGCGATGAACATCCCGAGCACGAAGCTCAGGTAGTTGTCGATGTCGGTCGTCATCTCGGCCCCGAGCGGCGCGTTGTAGTGCGCCATCACGCGGAAGATCGTCGGGAACACGAGGAAGTACGCGAATGCCATCCCGCACAGGAACAGCACGTAGCTGCTGCCGACGAGCGGCGTGACGAGCTTCTTCTCGTGCTGGTACAGCCCCGGCGCGACGAACGCCCAGATCTGGTACAGCACGACCGGCAGCGCGATCACGAGCGCGACGAGCATCGTGACCTTCATCGGCACGAAGAACGAGCCGGTGACGTCGGTGACGATCATCTTGCCGTCCTTCGGCAGATTCTCCATCAGCGGCCGCGCGAGCAGCCGGAAGATGTCGGGCGCCCAGTAGACGAGCCCGAGGAACACGACGATCACGGCCAGCCCCGCGCGAATGATGCGGTCGCGAAGCTCGACGAGATGGGAAATGAAGGTTTCTTCCGGGGCGTCGCCCGGGTTCTGCTGGGGGTCGCTCACACCGGCCCTCGGTAGGATTGACGAGCGAGCATGCGCTCGGCTCAGAAGAAGCGCGTCGGCCGGCGCAGGCTGGCCGGCTGGTGGCGCGCGACACGCGCGGCGCCCGACTGCACGTGCGTGCGGCGGGTGGTCGCGCGCTTGTACCAGACAGGCGTCGCCGCCTGCTTCACGCGCCAGTTGCGGCGCTTCGTCGCGAGCGCGGCCGGACTGCCGCGCCACGACGGCGCAGCAGGCGCGTCGGAACCGTAGGACCCTGCGGCACCCGACGCTTCGTCAAGACCGCCGACCGCGGAATGCCACGTGTCGTTGAGTTCCTTCTCGTGCTCGCGCAGGTTGTCGTGAATCGTCGTCTCGACATTGCGCGCGGCCGATTCGAAATCGGTCTTCATCGTCCGCAACGCGTCGAGTTCGATTTCGCGCGAGACCTCCGCCTTCACGTCGTTGATGTACCGCTGCGCACGACCGAACAGCGCGCCTGCCGTACGCGCGACGCGCGGCAGGCGCTCGGGGCCGAGCACCACGAGCGCGACGACGCCGATCAGCGCCATCTTCGAAAGACCGAGATCCAGCATCGCGAATGCCTGTCAGCGGGCCGGCGTTACGCCTTGTTCGAATCGGAACGCGTCGTTTCCTTCGCGTTGACGTCGACCGAGCCGGAGCGCGGCAGCTGCTGCGCATCGGCCGGCGTTTCGCCTTCCTTCATGCCGTCCTTGAAACCCTTCACGGCGCTGCCGAGATCGTTGCCGATGTTGCGCAGCTTCTTCGTACCGAAAACCAGCGCGACGATCAGCAGCACGATCAGCCAGTGCCAAATGCTCAATCCACCCATGATGAAACCTCTCCTCAACCACGCCGCCGGGCGGCGCAAATCGCCGGCGACGCGCCGGCTTCGACTATCGATGCGGGGAAACGCCCCGCGCCGTCAACCCATCCGCTGCCAGGGGCGCGGACCGGCCAGGATATGCGCGTGCAGGTGGTAGACCTCCTGCCCGCCGCCCGGGCCCGTATTGATCACCGTGCGAAAACCGGTCTCGCCGCCCGTGTACGCGACGCCGAGCTGGTCGGCAAGGCGCGCGACGAGCAGCATCAGCCGGCCGAGCATCGGCGCATCGTCCGCGCTCGCCGCCGACAGCGTCGGCAGGTGCCGGCGCGGAATCACGAGCACGTGCGTCTCGGCCGCCGGGCGGATGTCGCGGAACGCGACGAATTCGTCGTCCTCGTGCACCTTCGTGCTCGGGATCTCGCCTGCCGCGATCTTGCAGAACAGGCAATTCGGATCGTGACTCATGTTGCTCCTGCGAAACGCCCGCGCGCGCCGGTCAGAACCACGCCTGCGGATCGAGCGTCTTGTTGTCGTTCAGGTACAGCCAACCCTTGATGATACGGTACAGCGTCCAAATCCACGTGACAAACATCACTGCGAATCCGACCACGACGAATGCCAGCGCGAACCCGATGACGTACGCGATCAGCGCGCGCCAGAACGTGCGGATCTGCCACTCGAAATGGTCGGCATACGGCGTGCCGGCCACGTCCCCGCGCTTCACGTAGTTGATGATGATCGCGATGATGCCCGTGACGCCGCCCGTCAGCCAGTGAAATGCATAAAGGCCGTAGAGCACGTGAGTCAGCGTGCGCAGCCCGTTCAGGCGCTCGGCATCCGCCGCCCCCGGCACCGCGGGCGTCGGAAACTGGTTCGACGTATCGTTCATGATGCTACCCCCGTAAGATGACAATTCTTACAGCTTACCGCACTGCTGCCACCGCGGCGGGACGATGCGCATCAGCCGCCGTTTTCCTCGCGCTCGCGGCGCTTGCGCAGCGCCTTTTCCTCGATGCCCGACAGCCCCTCGCGGCGCTCGAGTTCGGCGATCACGTCGGCCGGGCTCAGCTCGAAGTGCGACAGCATCACGAGGCAGTGGAACCACAGGTCGGCCACCTCGCCGACGAGCGCGCTCGGCGCGCCGCCCTGGCGCACGTCCTTCGCGGCCAGCACGACTTCCGTCGCCTCTTCGCCGATCTTCTTCAGCACCGCGTCGTCGCCCTTGTGGAACAGGCGCGATACGTACGATTGATCGGGGTCGCCGCCCTTGCGGCTATCGATCACGGCCGCGAGGCGCAGCAGCGTGTCTTCGGTCGATTGCGTCATTTGTAGATGTGTTCGGGATCTTTCAGCACCGGTTCGACCGCGACCCAGTCGCCGTGGTCGACGGTGCCCTCGAATTTCTGGAAAAAGCACGAATGCCGGCCGGTGTGGCACGCGATGCCCGACACCTGCTCGACCTTCAGCAGCACGACGTCTTCGTCGCAGTCGAGCCGCACCTCGTGCACGTGCTGCACGTGGCCCGACTCCTCGCCCTTGAACCACAACCGCTTGCGCGAGCGCGAATAGTAGACCGCGCGCTGCGTCTCGATCGTCTTCGCCAGTGCCTCGCGGTTCATCCACGCGAACATCAGCACGTCGTTCGTCGCTGCTTCCTGCGCGATCACCGGCACGAGGCCGTTGTCGTCCCAGCGGACCTTGTCGAGCCACGCGGGCAGGGATTTCGTTTCCGTATTCATTACAGCCTCACCGGGATGCCCTGGTCGGCCATGAAGCGCTTCGCCTCGCCGACCGTGTGCTCGCCGTAGTGGAAGATGCTCGCGGCCAGCACCGCGTCGGCGCGGCCGTCCTTGATGCCGTCTGCCAGATGCTGCAGCGAACCGACGCCGCCCGATGCGATCACCGGCACCGGCACCGCGTCCGACACGCCGCGCGTGAGCGCGAGGTCGAAGCCCGACTTGGTGCCGTCGCGGTCCATGCTCGTGAGCAGGATCTCGCCCGCGCCGAGCTCGGCCATCTTGCGCGCCCATTCGATCGCGTCGAGGCCCGTGTTCTTGCGGCCGCCGTGCGTGAAGACTTCCCAGCGCGGCGTCTCGCCGTCGGCCGACACGCGCTTCGCGTCGATCGCGACGACGATGCACTGCGAGCCGTACTTGTCGGCCGCATCGCGCACGAGCTGCGGGTTCGCGACCGCCGACGAATTCATGCTGACCTTGTCCGCGCCCGCGTTCAGCAGACGCCGCACGTCCTCGACCGCGCGCACGCCGCCGCCGACGGTCAGCGGAATGAAGACCTGCGACGCGACGGCTTCGATGATCGGCAGGATCAGGTCGCGCTGGTCGGACGTCGCGGTGATGTCGAGGAACGTCAGTTCGTCGGCGCCCTGGTCGTCGTAGCGGCGGGCGATTTCGACGGGATCGCCGGCATCGCGCAGCTCGACGAAGTTGACGCCCTTGACGACACGCCCGGCAGTCACGTCCAGGCAGGGGATGATGCGTTTAGCTAGAGCCATGATGTTGCGCCAAATGCCGCGCTGGGACGGCCGGTTGCGGAAGCCTCGCACGAGACTTCCGGTCGGGGCCGCCTGCGGGCAGCCCCGGCGAACGGGAAACCGCGTTACGCGTTGTCGAGTTCGCCGTTCAGTTCGTCCGCGCGCCTTTGCGCGGCCGCGAAATCGAGATCGCCGGAGTAGATCGCGCGGCCGCAGATCACGCCTTCGACGCCGTGCTCTTCCACTTCGCACAGGTTCTCGATGTCCGTGAGGTTCGACAGGCCGCCGCTGGCGATCACCGGAATGCCGACCGCCTGCGCGAGCTTCACGGTCGCCTCGATGTTGATGCCCTGCAGCATTCCGTCGCGCCCGATGTCGGTATAGACGATCGATTCGACGCCGTAGTCCTCGAACTTCTTCGCGAGATCGACCACTTCGTGGCCGGTCAGCTTGCTCCAGCCGTCGGTCGCGACCTTGCCGTCCTTCGCGTCGAGCCCGACGATGATGCTGCCGGAGAACGCGGTGCACGCGTCCTGCAGGAAGCCCGGGTTCTTCACGGCCGCCGTGCCGATGATCACGTAGGACAGGCCCGCGTCGAGATACTTCTCGATCGTCTCGAGGCTGCGGATGCCGCCGCCGAGCTGGACGGGGATTTCATCGCCGACTTCGTCGAGGATCGCTTCGATCGCCTCGAGATTCTTCGGCTTGCCGGCGAATGCGCCGTTCAGGTCGACCAGATGGAGCCGCCGGGCGCCGAGATCGACCCACTTGCGGGCCATCGCCGCCGGGTCCTCGGAAAAAATCGTGGCCTGGTCCATGTCGCCCTGTTTGAGGCGCACACACTGACCGTCTTTTAGATCGATGGCCGGAATCAGCAACATAGCAATCGGGTGTCGTCGTGGAAGAAGAAAAGAATCCGGCGCGTACCGGCCAATCCGGTACCGCGCCGTCTCGCTAGTTTAGTACAACTCTTTCGGCGCCTAGGCGCGCGAGCCCCGCAAGACGGGCCTCCGCGGCCCGTCGACTGTGGTTCGCGCACCACGTTCACGGTTTCCAGTGTACGAAGTTGCGGTACAGACGCAACCCGACCTCCGCGCTTTTCTCCGGGTGGAATTGGGTCGCGAAGAGGTTGTCCCGCGCGACCGCGGACGTAAACGGCGCACCATATGCCGTTTCGCCGACCGTATGTGCCGGGTTGTCCGGCGTCACGTAGTAGCTGTGCACGAAGTAGAAATACGCGTCGTCGGGCACGCCGTCCCACAGCGGGTGCGGCTGCGACTGGCGCACGCGGTTCCAGCCCATCTGCGGCACCTTGAAGCGCGAGCCGTCGTCCTGCACGCGGCCGTCGAGCTCGAAGCGCACGACCTTGCCGGGCAACAGGCCGAGGCCCTTCGTGTCGCCTTCCGCGCTCCAGTCGAACAGCATCTGCTCGCCGACGCACACGCCGAGCAGCGGCTTCGTGCGCGACGCCTCGATCACGGCCTCCTGCAGGCCCGATTCGCCGAGGCAGCGCATGCAGTCGGGCATCGCGCCCTGGCCGGGCAGCACGACGCGGTCGGCCGCGCGAATCGCGGCCGGCGTGTCGACGATCGCCACGTCGGCGGCCGGTTCGGCCTTCTTGAGCGCCTGCGCGACCGAGCGCAGGTTGCCCATCCCATAATCCACAATCGCAATCGAAGTTTTCATCTCAGTGCAGGCAGTAGCGCCCTCAGTCCATTGACGATGAATTCCACCGCCAGCGCCGACAGCATCAGACCCATCAGCCGCGTGGCGATGTTGATGCCCGTGCGGCCGATCCAGTTCGCGATCGGCTCGGCGAGCCGCATCGCGACGAAACACAGAAAAGCCAGGACCGCGCCGATCGCGACCAGCCCGGCCTGTTCATACCAGTGATGCGCGTTCGCCGCATAGATGATCACCGTGCTGATCGAGCCGGGGCCCGTGAGCAGCGGAATCGCCAGCGGCACGACCGCGATGTTGTCCTTCAGCTCGGCTTCGTGGCGCTCTTCCGGCGTCGATCGCGTGTTGCCGATCTGCGCGTTCAGCATGTTGATCGCCATCAGCAGCATGATGATCCCGCCGCCCACTTCGAGCGACCCGACCGAAATGCCGAAGAAGTTGATGATCTGCTGCCCGAGCAGCGCGGTCACCGTCATCACGCAGAATACCGACACCGATGCGATCCGGATCGTGCGACGCCGCTCGCCGTCCGTCTGCTGCGCCGTCAGGCTCAGGAAGAACGGCACCGCGCCGACCGGGTTGATCAGCGCCAGCAGCGAAATGAACGATTTGAGCAGATCCATCGCAAGCCGGCGCCGCGCGCCGAAGCCGTGAGGTTGTCCTTAGCGTCCGCCCATCCGGACGATCAGAGGCTGCCTTTCGTCGACGGAATCTGCCCCGCCGCACGCTCGTCGAGCTCCACCGCCGCGCGCAGCGCACGGCCGAAGGCCTTGAACACCGTCTCGAGCTGATGGTGCGCGTTGATCCCGCGCAGGTTGTCGATGTGCAGCGTGACGCCCGCGTGGTTCACGAAACCGCGGAAGAACTCGATCGACAGGTCGACGTCGAACGTGCCGATCCGCGCACGCGTGAACGGCACGTGGAATTCGAGGCCCGGCCGGCCGGAGAAGTCGATCACGACGCGCGACAGCGCCTCGTCGAGCGGCACGTACGAATGGCCGTAGCGGCGGATGCCCTTCCGGTCGCCGATCGCCTTCGCGACGGCCTGACCGAGCGTGATGCCGACATCCTCGACCGTGTGGTGGTCGTCGATATGCGTGTCGCCATGCGCTTCGACCTCGAGATCGACCAGACCATGCCGCGCGATCTGGTCGAGCATATGGTCGAGAAACGGCACGCCGGTGGCCAGCTTCTGCTGGCCGGTGCCGTCGAGATCGAGCTTCACACGGATCTGCGTTTCGCTGGTATTGCGAACGACTTCCGCCACACGCATGGCAATTCCTTGATTGAGTCTGAGGTAAATGGGGATTGATCGTCGCGCGCCGCCGCGCCCTGGGCTCAACCGGGCAGCGCGAGTTTCAAGGCGGCCAGCAGGCGGGCGTTTTCGTCGGGAGAACCGACGGTCAGCCGCACGCATTCGGCCAGCAATGGATGCATTTTACTCACGTTTTTGACCAGCACCCGTTCGGTAAGCAGCGCATCGAACACGGCGGCCGCGTCCGGCACGCGCACCAGCAGGAAATTGCCGGCGCTCGGGAACACCGTCGTGCCCGGCAGCGCGGCCACGGCCTGCGCGAGACGCGTGCGTTCCGCGCGCAGTTCGGCCGCCTGCGCATCGAGCACGTCGAGGTGGTCGAGCAGGAAATCGGCGGTCGCCTGGGTCAGCACGTTGATGTTGTACGGCGGGCGCACCTTGTCGAATTCGGTCAGCCACGCGTGCCGCCCGACGAGATAGCCGAGGCGGATGCCCGCGAGACCGAGCTTCGACACCGTGCGCATCACGACGACGTTGTCGAATTCGGCGGCGCGCGGCAGCCACGAGCGCTCGGCGAACGGCTGGTACGCCTCGTCGATCACGATCAGGCTGTGCCGCGCGGCGGCAATGATCCGTTCGACGTCGGCATCGTCGTACAGCGTGCCGGTCGGGTTGTTCGGGTACGCGAGATAGACGATCGCGGGCCGGTGCCCGGCGATCGCCACGAGCATCGCGTCGACGTCGAGCGTCAGGTCGGCCTGCAGCGGCACGCCGACGAATTCGAGCTGCGCGAGCTTCGCCGACAGCTCGTACATCACGAAACCCGGCACCGGCGCGAGCACCTTCGCGCCCGGCTGCGCGCACGCGACCGAGATCATGCTGATGATTTCGTCGGAACCGTTGCCGAGCAGCACGTCGCAACCGGCCGGCACGCCCATCGCGTGGCGCAGCTTGTCGAGCAGCGCGGCCGGGCGCGGCGCCGGGTAGCGGTTCAGCGCGACCTGCGCGAGACGCTCGCCGAGCGCCGCCGCCAGCGGTTCGGGCAGCGGATACGGATTCTCCATCGCGTCGAGCTTCACGAACCCGCTCGCGTCGGGCACCGGATAGCTCGTCATCGCGAGCACGTCGCGGCGGATGATGTCTTGTGGCGTCGTCATGGTCTCAAGCCGGCGTGCGTCGCGCCGGCATCAAATGGTCGGCAAGGCGGCGGCTGCCGCCCTGCACTGGTCTCCAGCCGCGCTCCGCGGTGCGGCCGGCGCCGGCGCATCGGCGCCCGCCCCGGCTCGGCCCCGCGTGGTGCGTGGTCAGCCCTTCATCCGGAACTCGGCGCTCTTCGCGTGCGCCTGCAGCCCTTCGCCGTACGCGAGCTCGGAGGCGATCTCGCCGAGGGTCTGCGCGCCTTCCGCGCTGACCTCGATCAGGCTCGAACGCTTGATGAAGTCGTACACGCCGAGCGGCGACGAGAAACGCGCGGTGCGCGACGTCGGCAGCACGTGGTTCGGCCCCGCGCAGTAGTCGCCGAGGCTTTCGCTCGTGTAGCGGCCGAGGAAGATCGCGCCTGCGTGGCGGATCTGCTGGCCCCATTGCTGCGGTTCCAGTGCCGAGATTTCGAGGTGCTCGGGCGCGATGTCGTTCGCGATCCGGCACGCTTCGGCCATGTCGCGCACCTTGATCAGCGCGCCGCGCCCTTCGAGCGATGCGCGGATCACGTCCCGGCGCGGCATCGACGGCAGCAGCTCGTCGATCGCCTTCTCGACACGGTCGAGGAACGCGCCGTCCGGGCACAGCAGGATCGACTGCGCGAGCTCGTCGTGCTCGGCCTGCGAGAACAGGTCCATCGCGACCCAGTTCGGATCGGTCGTGCCGTCGCACAGCACGAGGATTTCCGACGGCCCGGCGATCATGTCGATACCGACCGTGCCGAACACGCGGCGCTTCGCCGACGCGACGTACGCATTGCCGGGGCCGCAGATCTTGTCGACGGCCGGCACCGTCGCCGTGCCGTACGCGAGCGCGCCGACCGCCTGCGCGCCGCCGATCGTGAACACGCGGTCGACGCCGCCGAGCAGCGCCGCGGCGAGCACGAGGTCGTTCTTCACGCCGTCCGGCGTCGGCACGACCATCACGATCTCGCCGACGCCCGCGACGCGCGCGGGAATCGCGTTCATCAGCACCGACGACGGATACGCGGCCTTGCCGCCCGGCACGTACAGGCCGACGCGGTCGAGCGGCGTGACCTTCTGGCCGAGCACCGTGCCGTCGCTTTCCGTGTACTGCCAGCTATGCGTGCCGCACTCGATCTTCTGCTTCTCGTGGTACGCGCGCACACGCGCCGCGGCCGCTTCCAGCGCCGCGCGCGCCTTCGGCGCGAGACCGTCGAGCGCCGTCTGCAGCGCGTCCTGCGGCAGTTCGAGCGCGGCGACGCTGTTCGCGCTCAGCCGGTCGAAGCGGTTCGTGTACTCGAGCACCGCGGCGTCGCCGCGCGACTTCACGTCGGCGAGGATCTTCGCGACCGATTGCTCGATCGCTTCGTCTTCGCTTGCCTCGAACGCGAGCAACGCGCGCAGCGCGGCGCCGAAGCCTTCGTTCGTCGAATCGAGCTTGCGGATGGTGATGGACATGGGAGTTCCGTTACGGTGATGCGCTCAACCGCCATTCTGCGACGCGCGTTCGAACGCGTCGAGGATCGGCTTGAGCGCCGCGCGCTTCAACTTCAGCGCGGCCTGGTTCACGACGAGGCGCGACGAGATCGCCATGATCTCCTCGACCTCGACCAGATTGTTCGCCTTCAGCGTGCCGCCCGAGCTGACGAGGTCGACGATCGCGTCGGCCAGCCCGACCAGCGGCGCGAGCTCC
The DNA here is from genome assembly GCF_056856535.1 of Burkholderia sp. L-4. NCBI lineage: Bacteria > Pseudomonadati > Pseudomonadota > Betaproteobacteria > Burkholderiales > Burkholderiaceae > Burkholderia > Burkholderia sp. L-4. Next base: position 418,295 of record NZ_JBXEOX010000001.1, on the reverse strand, counting down.
ATCGAGCCGTACAGCTTGATCAGGTCGACGTGCACGCCCTTCGCGGCGAAGTGTTCGCGCGCCGTTTCGACGTACTTCGTCGCGACGCGCAGGCGTGCGCCCTGGCGCACGGCGCTCGCGTAATCGAAGCCGGCCGACACCGCCACCGACATCCGGCAGCGCGCGATGTTCAGATCGATCGGCTGGTACAGGCCCGAGCCGCCGTGCTCGACCAGCACGTCCTTGCCGGCCACGCCGAAATCGGCCGCGCCGTATTCGACGTAGGTCGGCACGTCGCTCGCGCGCACGATGATCACGCGCAGGTCCGGGTTCGTCGTCGGCAGGATCAGCTTGCGCGACGTTTCCGGATCCTCGGTCACCTGCACGCCGGCCGCGGCGAGCAACGGCAGGGTTTCCTCGAAAATCCGGCCCTTCGACAGGGCGAGGGTCAGCGGCGCGGTCATGCTTGGCTCCCGGAAAGGCGGCGCACGTTCGCGCCGACGGCGGTCAGTTTGGCTTCCATGCGGTCGTAGCCGCGGTCCAGGTGATAGATCCGGTCGACGAGCGTTTCCCCGTCGGCGCGCAGCCCGGCGATCACGAGGCTCGCCGACGCACGCAGGTCGGTCGCCATCACGTTCGCGCCGGACAGCTTCTCGACGCCCGTCACGAGCGCGGTATTGCCGTCGATCGTGATGTTCGCGCCGAGCCGGTTCAGCTCCTGCACGTGCATGAAGCGGTTCTCGAAAATAGTTTCGACGACCTGCGCGGTGCCCGTCGCGACCGTATTGAGGGCCATGAACTGCGCCTGCATGTCGGTCGGGAACGCCGGGTATTCCGACGTGCGGATCGTCACGGCCGACGGGCGGCGGTCCATCTTCACGCGCAGCCAGCTGTCGCCTTCCTCGATCGACACGCCGGCTTCGCGCAGCTTGTCGATCACCGCGTCGAGAATGTGCGGGCGCACGCCCGTCAGCATCACGTCGCCGCCGGCCGCCGCGACCGCGCACAGGAACGTGCCGGCCTCGATGCGGTCGGGGATCACCGAATGGCGCGCGCCGTGCAGCCGCTCGACGCCCTGGATCACGAGGCGATCGGTGCCGATACCGTCGATCTTCGCGCCCATCGCGACCAGCAGGTGGGCGAGATCGCTCACTTCCGGCTCGCGCGCGGCGTTTTCGATCACCGTCTCGCCGTCTGCCAGCGTCGCGGCCATCAGCAGGTTTTCCGTGCCCGTCACCGTGATCATGTCGGTCACGATGCGCGCGCCCTTCAGGCGCTTCGCGCGCGCTTCGATGAAGCCGTGCTCGATGCTGATCTCGGCGCCCATCGCCTGCAGCCCCTTGATGTGCTGGTCGACCGGACGCGCGCCGATCGCGCAGCCGCCCGGCAGCGACACCTTCGCCTCGCCGAAGCGCGCGAGCAGCGGGCCGAGCACGAGGATCGACGCGCGCATCGTCTTCACGAGCTCGTACGGCGCGACGAGGTTGTCGACGCGCGACGCGTCGAGCTGCACGCGGCAGCCGTCGGTCTCGCTCTTCACGCCCATCTGGTTCAGCACCTTCAGCGTGGTGCGCACGTCCTTCAGGTTCGGCACGTTGTCGAGATCGACCGGATCGGCGGTGAGCAGCCCCGCGCACAGGATCGGCAGTGCGGCGTTCTTCGCGCCCGACACGACGATCTCGCCGGACAGACGGTTACCGCCTTCGATCACGAGCTTGTCCATCCCCTGTCCCTGCGATTCCCCGTTGGCGGCCGGGTGTGCCGTGGCGACGCTCTTGACGGCGTCGCGCTCGTTGACGGTGACTTGCACTCAGTGATTTCCGGTTATGCGTTCTGCCATTCGGCGGGCGTCAGCGTCTTCATGCTGAGCGCGTGGATTTCCTGCTTCATGCGATCGCCGAGCGCCGCATAGACGAGCTGGTGCCGCTGGATCGGCCGCTTGCCCTCGAAGGCCGCCGACACGATCGTCGCGAAGAAATGCTGGCCGTCGCCTTCGACTTCCAGATGCGTGCAGGCGAGACCGCCGGCGATGTATTGCTTGACCTGTTCGGGAGTCGGCAACATGGTGTAAGGCTCCTGTCGGCGGCGGCGCCCCGGGAGGCGGCCGCAGCCTGTCGATATCAATGACGCAGTTTGTAGCCGGTCGCGAGCAGCCGCATCGCGATCAGCGCGAGCAGCACGAAGAAACCGGTAACGATCGCGAGGCTCGCGAACGGGTTGATATCGGACGCGCCGAAGAACCCGAAACGAAAGCCGTCGATCATGTAGAAAAACGGATTGAGACGCGAGATCTCGCGCCACACGGGCGGCAGCGAGTGCGTCGAATAGAACACGCCCGACAGGAACGTCAGCGGCATGATCAGGAAGTTCTGGAACGCGGCGAGCTGGTCGAACTTCTCGGCCCAGATCCCGGCGATCAGGCCGAGCGTGCCGAGGATCGCCGAGCCGAGCAGCGCGAACGCAATGATGAACAGCGGCGCCGCGAAATGCATCGGGATAAACCAGATCGTCACGACGAACACGCCGGTGCCGACCGCGAGCCCGCGCACGACCGACGCGAGCACGTACGCGCCGAAGATGTCGCGGTACGACAGCGGCGGCAGCAGCATGAACACGAGGTTGCCGGTGATCTTCGACTGGATCAGCGACGACGAGCTGTTCGCGAACGCGTTCTGCAACACGCTCATCATCACGAGGCCCGGCACGAGAAAGCTCACGTACTCGACGCCCGGATAGACCTCGACGCGGCCCGACAGCGCATGACCGAAGATCGTCAGGTACAGCAGCGCCGTGACGATCGGCGCGAGCACCGTCTGGAACGACACTTTCCAGAAACGCAGCAGTTCCTTGTAGAACAGCGTCCGGAAGCCGCTGCCCGGCACGCGCCGGGCCGTGCCCAGCGTCCCTTCGGCCGGCAGGGAACGCAGTTCGCGCGGGGATTGTTGATTCATGCCAGACCCTCGATCACCTCGGCCCCGTTCATCACCTGGACGAACACATCCTCGAGGTCGGCCTTGCGGACCTCGATCTCGTCGAACGTGCTGCCTGCCGCGCGGCATTGCGCGAGAATGCGTTCGACATCGTCGTAGCTCGTGAGACGCAGCAGGTGCTCGCCCGGCGCGCGCGCGGCGGGGTCGGTCTCCAGCCCGCGCAGCTCGGCCGGCAGCGCGCCCGTCGCGAGCCGCAGATAGAGCTGCAGCCCCGCGAAGCGGCGCAGCAGCGCGTCGGTGCGGTCGAGCGCGACCACCTCGCCACGGCGCAGCATCGCGATGCGGTCGCACAGCGACTCGGCTTCCTCGAGGTAATGGGTGGTCAGCACGATCGTGTGACCCTCGCGGTTCAGGCGCGAGATGAATTTCCACAGCGTCTGGCGCAATTCGACGTCGACGCCGGCGGTCGGCTCGTCGAGCACGATCACGGGCGGCCGGTGCACGAGCGCCTGCGCGACGAGCACGCGGCGCTTCATCCCGCCCGACAGCGCGCGCATGTTCGCGTCGGCCTTCTCGGTGAGGTCGAGATTGGCCATCACTTCGTCGATCCAGTCGTCGTTGCGGCGCAGCCCGAAATAGCCGGACTGGATCCGCAGCGTCTCGCGGACGGTGAAGAACGGGTCGAAGACGAGTTCCTGCGGGACGACACCCAGCGCGCGGCGCGCACCGCGGAAGTCCTTGACGACGTCGTGGCCGCGCACCGAGATACTGCCTTCGTCGGCCCGGGCGAGCCCGGCGAGGATACTGATGAGCGTGGTCTTGCCTGCGCCGTTGGGGCCGAGCAGACCGAAAAACTCGCCTTCCTCGACCGACAGGCTGACGCCCTTGAGCGCCTGAAGCGACTTGTAGCGCTTCTTGACGTGACGGATTTCTATGGCTGACATGACTGTGCGCGACGCCAGGGCCGCGACGCCTATTCTGTGCTTGCTGCGAAAGAAAATGGGGGCCGGACGCCGATTGGCTGCCCCGCAAAACGCTTGATTATAGGGCAAACCGGCTGGGGGAGCCGGCGCCGGAGGCGCGCGGCCTGACGCGTGCGCGCGCCAGCTGGCGCGGCAGGCTCCGGTCGGACAGGGTCAATGTCGCCCGGTGCCGTCGATGAGCGCGTCGACGCCGTAGGCGCGCGCGAGGCTGGCGAGCTTCGGCGGGAGATTGAGGATGTCGAGGGTCGCGCCGCGCGACATGGCGGCACGTTGCCATGCGAGCAGCACGGCGAGCGCGGACGAGTCGAACTGCGTCAGCGCCGCGCAATCGACGGCGGTGGCGCCCGCGCCGATGCGCGCAAGACCGTCCGCGAGCGCGGACTTCGCGCTCGCGACGGTCAGCGAGGAGCCGGCTTCGAAGCCGCTCACGACGCTTGCTTGCCGGCGGCAAGTTGCTGGTTGCGCTGCGTCAGGAACTGGATCAGGCCGTCCACGCCGCTTTGCTGGATCTTTTCGTTGAACTGCTGCTGGTACGTCTGGATCAGCCACGCGCCGAGCACGTTCAGGTCATACACCTTCCAGCCGTTCGCCGACTTGTACAGGCGGTAATCGATCTGGACCGGCTGGCCGTTGTTCATCGCGACCGTCTTGACCACGACATCGGTATCGGCCGGATCGGCGCGGAACGGCGGGTACTGGATCTGCTGGTCCGGCTTCAGCTGCGCCAGCGCGCCCGAGTACGTGCGGATCAGCAGCAGCTTGAACTGCTCCTGAACCTGCTGCTGCTGCTCGGCCGTTGCCGTGCGCCAGTTGCGGCCCATCGCGAGCTGCGTGGTGCGGCGGAAATCGGTGTACGGCAGGATGTCCTTGTTGACGATCGAGATGATGCGGTTGGTGTCGCCCTGCTTGATCGTCTGCTGCTTGACTTCGTCGAGCACCTGCTGCGTCGCCGTCTTGATCAGCGACTGCGGGTTCGACTGGTCGACTTGCGCGTGAGCCGCGCTGCCGAACGAGAACAGCGCCGCGAATACGGGGATCAGGAACAGTTTTTTCATCATAGTGACCTGCATGAATGAGTCGATGCGAAGGTTGGAGCAGGTAGCTTACGCGCAAGTTCGCGCACGCTACCGACTGAATCGTTTCCGGCTGTAACGAATGTAAATCCGTCAGTGCAGCCGGATGCTCGGGAAGCGGAACCCGCCCGGCGACGGCGGCGCCACCTGCATCGCCGGCACGTTCGTTTCGCTGGCCGGATTCGGTCCTTCGGCCGTGCCCGAGGCCGGCGCGGCAACCGCCGCGCCCGATGCCCCCGCCGGCGCGGTCGCGCCGCTCACCGCTGCCGCGCCCGCCGTACCGGCCGCCGCCGGTGCCGCACCGTCGTCCGGCAGATCGTACTTCGGCAGCGCGTCGTTGCTCGACGTCGCGGCGGCCTCGCCGCGCGCGTTGCTGATCAGCATCTGGCGGCGCTGCAGGTACGCGTTGCGCACGAACGAATACTTGTCGAGCGCCGCGGCATCCAGCACGTCGCCCGCGCCGAGCAGGTTCGCACGCGTGTTGACGAGGTTCACGCCGAACAGGCCCCAGCTCAGGCCGTCCGGCTTCACGTAGGTGAGCGGATTGCCGACGTAGTCGACGCCGAGGCCGGCCGTGTCGCGCAGCGTGCTCGGGCCGAGCAGCGGCAGCACGAGGTACGGGCCCGACGGCATGCCGTAGCGGCCCATCGTGATCCCGAAATCGGCCGTGTGCTTCGGCAGCTTCGCGATCGTCGCGACGTCGAACAGGCCGCCGACGCCGAACACCGTGTTGATCACGACGCGCATGATGTCGCCGACGCCGTCCGCGATCCGCAGCTGCACGATGTTGTTCGCCGCGATGTAGACGTCGCCGATGTTCGAGAAGAAGTTCGTCACGCTGTCGCGCACCGGCTGCGGCACCACGTACTGGTAGCCCTTCGCGACCGGCTTCAGCGCGTAGGTGTCGACCGTGTCGTTGAACTTGTACATCGTCCGGTTGAAGCCTTCGAGCGGATCGCCCTTGGTCGGCGTCTGCACGGTCGCGCAGCCGCTCAACGCGGCGGCTGCCGCTATCGCCAGCGCGGCGTGCCTGATGCGGATCGTCTGCATGGTCATTACCCTCTTCTATTCTCTCGTGTGGTTATTGGGCCGCCGAACCGGACGCGGCGGACACCGCCGACGCCGGCACCGCCACCGGAGCCGGCGCAGCCGGCGCGCCGGCTGCCGGCTTCGCACCGCCCGCATCGGCGGCCTTGCTGTACAGGAACTGGCCGATCAGGTTCTCGAGCACGATCGCCGACTGCGTCATCGAGATCGTATCGCCCGACTTCAGCATTTCCGTGTCGCCGCCCGGATCGAGGCCGATGTATTGCTCGCCGAGCAGGCCCGACGTCAGGATCTTCGCCGACGAATCCTTCGGGAACGGGTACTGGCCGTCGATGTCGATCGTCACCAGCGCCTGGTACGTGTTCGTGTCGAAGCCGATCGACTTCACGCGGCCGACCACGACGCCGGCACTCTTCACGGCCGCGCGCGGCTTCAGCCCGCCGATATTGTCGAATTTCATCCGGACCGAGTAGGTCGGCTGAAACGACAGCGAGCTCATGTTGCCGACCTTCAGCGCCAGGAACAGCACCGCAAGGAAGCCCACCACCACGAACAGGCCGACCCAGAAGTCGAGAGCAGTCTTTTTCATCGTCATCCCAAAATTTGGCTTGGCTGAGGCTTAGCTGAACATCAGCGCGGTCAGCAGGAAATCGAGGCCGAGTACGGCGAGCGACGCGAACACGACCGTCTTGGTGGTCGCGCGCGACACGCCTTCGGGCGTGGGCTTCGCTTCATACCCCTGATACAGCGCAATGAAGGTCACGGCGAACCCGAACACGATGCTCTTCAGCACGCCGTTGCCGACGTCGGCCCAGACCTGGACCCCGCCCTGCATCTGCGACCAGAACGCGCCCGGATCGACGCCGATCAGCACGACGCCGACGAAGTAGCCGCCGAGCACGCCGACCGCGTTGAAGATCGCCGCGAGCAGCGGCATCGCGATGATGCCCGCCCACATGCGCGGCGCGATCACCGTCTTGATCGGGTCCACCGCCATCATTTCGAGCGCGGTGAGCTGCTCGCCGGCCTTCATCAGGCCGATCTCGGCCGTGAGCGACGTGCCCGCGCGGCCCGCGAACAGCAGCGCGGTGACGACCGGGCCGAGCTCGCGCACGAGCGACAGCGCGACCAGCAGGCCGAGCGCCTGCTCGGACCCGTAGCGGTTCAGCGTGTAATAGCCCTGCAGGCCGAGCACGAAGCCGACGAACAGCCCCGACACGGCAATGATCACGAACGAATAGTTGCCGAGGAAGTGGATCTGCTTCGTGACCAGCCGCGGCCGGCGCAGCAGCGGGAAGAATTGCAGCACGAGGCGTACGAACAGCCGCGTGCCGTAGCCCGCGCGCTCGAGGCCGCCGATGACGTAACGTCCGATCGCGCTGATCATGCGCGCCCTCCGCCGAGCCCGAAATCCGCTGCAAGCGGCGGGCTCGTGTAATGAAATTTGAACGGGCCGTCCGGCGCGCCGTCGATGAACTGCCGCACGCTCGGATCGGTCGACGCGCGCAGCTCGTCGGGCGTGCCCTGCGCGAGCACGCCGCCGTTGGCCAGAAAGTACACGTAGTCGGCGATCGCGAACGATTCCGGCACGTCGTGCGTGACGAGGATCGAGGTCGCGCCGAGCGCCTGGTTCAGCGTGCGGATCAGGTTCGCGGTGATGCCGAGCGAGATCGGGTCGAGGCCGGCGAACGGCTCGTCGTACATGATGAGCTGCGGATCGAGCGCGATCGCGCGGGCGAGCGCGATCCGGCGCGCCATCCCGCCCGACACCTCGGACGGCATCAGGTCGCGCGCGCCGCGCAGGCCGACCGCGTTGAGCTTCATCAGCACGAGGTCGCGGATCAGGTCTTCGGGCAGGTCGGTATGCTCGCGCAGCGCGAACGCGACGTTCTCGAACACCGACATGTCGGTAAACAACGCGCCGAACTGGAACAGCATGCCCATCTTGCGGCGCAGCGCGTACAGGCCGTCGCGCGTTTGCGCGCCGACGTCGGCGCCGTCGAACAGCACCTGGCCGCGGCGCGCGCGCACGAGGCCGCCGATCAGGCGCAGCACGGTGGTCTTGCCGCAACCCGAGCCGCCCATGACCGCGACGACCTGCCCGCGCCCGAAGCGCAGGTTCAGGTTGGACAGGACGAGGCGGTCGCCGTAGCCAAAGTCGACGTCGCGAAGTTCCAGCAGGGTCTCGGTAGGAGTGGGGCTCACGGAGCTGACAGTCCTTTTACGCAGAACGCCGAATTATAGGGCCTGCATTGGAATGATGTCGTGACGCCGTTCCGGGCCCGGCGGTCAATGATTGTCAAATTGTCCGGGAAAACATTGCTGCAGCGCAATAAGCGCCGTCCGATAATCGGCGGCGCCCGTGACCGCGCTGACCACCGCGACGCTGCCGACGCCCGTCGCCAGCACGGCCGGCAGCGTGTCGAGCCCCACCCCGCCGATCGCGACGAGCGGCGCCCGCGCGCTGGCGAAGCGCGCGTAGCGGGCAATCCGCGCGAGGCCCTGGGGCGGCGCGGCGACGGCCTTCGTGGCGGTCGCGTAGACGGGGCCGAGCGCGAGGTAGCTCGGGCGCGCGTGCAACGCCCGCAACATCTCGTAATAACCGTGGCTCGAAAGTCCGAGCCGCAGGCCCGCGCGCGCGATCGCGGCCAGATCAGCCGTTTCGAGGTCCTCCTGACCCAGATGAACGCCGTACGCGCCTTCATCTACCGCGATCTGCCAGTGATCGTTGATGAACACGCGCGCATCGGGATAACGACGCCCCGCCGCGACCGCACGCGCGATTTCGCGACGCAGCGCGTCCGGCGTCGCGCCTTTCACGCGCAGTTGCACGGTCCGCGCACCGCCCTCGAGCACGCGCTCGACCCACGCCGCGTCCGGCACGACCGGATAGAGGCCGAGTTGCGCGGGGCACGGCGCGAATGCCGGCTCCGGCGCGGGCGGCAGCCCGGCGACACGCGGAAACCGCGCGGCATCGACCGGCCACGCGTCGGCGGCGCGCGTCTCGTCGCCGTCTTGCCACGCCAGCGCGAGCACCAGCGCGTCGACCGGCGCGAAGCCGCAATCGAGGAAGGCGGCGAGCGCCGCGACCCAGTCGTCCGCGAGCGGATGCGCGGCTTCGAGCGCGTAACGCGCGCCCGCCGCATGCAGCACCGCGCCCTGCTCGTCGAATTCGATCGCGACCGCCTCCGGCGAGGCCGGCCGCGACGCGGCCGACGCGCGCGCCTGCGCGGCGCGGTCGCCGGCGGACACGATCAGCACGTCGCCGTCGGACGGCACGTCGGGCGCCGCCACGCAGAGCCGCCACGGCGCCGCGCCGTCCGGCCAGTCGCCGAGGCGGGCGCGAATCCGTTCGGCCGCTTCGGCCAGCTCGTCGGCCGGCGGCCAGAATGCGTCGGCGAAGCGCGCGCTCATGCGCCGCCCCCGTCCTGGTGCCAGAACGGCATCCCGACGACCGGCGTGCTCGCGTGCGCGGTCTCGCGTGCGTCCATCGGCCCGGCCAGGTACGCGGCGCGCCCCGCCTCGACGCCCTGCGCGAACGCGCGCGCCATGATTTCGGGGTGCGTGGCCTGCGACACGGCCGTGTTCAGCAGCACGCCGTCGAAGCCCCACTCCATCACCTGGCACGCGTGCGACGGCACGCCGAGCCCCGCATCGACGATCAGCGGCACGTCCGGCAGCCGCTCGCGCAGCACGCGCAGGCCGTACGGGTTCACGATGCCCTTGCCCGTGCCGATCGGCGCGCCCCACGGCATCAGCGCCTCGCAGCCGACGTCGAGCAGGCGCCGGCCGATCACGAGATCCTCGGTGCAGTACGGCAGCACCTTGAAGCCGTCCTTGACCAGTTGCGCGGCGGCCTCGATCAACCCGACCGGATCGGGCTGCAGCGTGTAGTCGTCGCCGATCAGCTCGAGCTTGATCCAGTCGGTGCCGAACACCTCGCGCGCCATGTGCGCGGTCGTCACGGCCTCGGCGACGGTCTGGCAGCCGGCCGTGTTCGGCAGCAGCGGCACCGCGTGGCGCTTGAGCAGGTCGAAGAAGCCGGCTTCTGCGGTGCCGCCCGTCATCTGGCGGCGCAGCGCGACCGTCACCATCCCGGGACGCGACGCGTCGATCGAATCGGACAGCGACTGCAGCGACGGATAACGCGACGTGCCGAGCAGCACGCGGCTTGCGAAGGTTTCACCGTACAGCGTCAGCGCGTCGGCGGAGGTGAGGGACGTCATGTCGTTTTCCTGGAAGAGCGGGGACGAACCGGCGGCGCTCAGCCGCCCGCGACGGGGTGCACGACGTCGAGCTTGTCGCCCGCCGCGAGCGCGCGCGCCGCATGCTGCGTGCGCGCGACGAAATTGCCGTTCAGCGCGACCGCGTACGGCGGCCGCGCGCCGTACGCGGCGAGCGCGTCGGCCACCGTCGCGCCGTCGGGCAGCGTCAGGGTCTGTTGGTTGATCTGGATATCCATGAGGCTCGGTCGGATTCGGTCGGCGGCGCGCGTCAGGCCGGCTGGCGCGCGTCGCTGCGGTGATGAAGGAGCGTCGGCCAACGCGCGGCGTCGCGCCACGCGGCGAACGCGTCGGCATCGCCCAGCGCGCCGCCGAACGCGGCTTGCGCAAAGGCGACGGCTGCCTGCGCGACTTCCGGCGCGATCATGAAGCCGTGCCGGTACAGGCCGTTGACGGCGAGTGTCGATGCGCCGTCCCAGATCACCGCCGGGCGGTGATCGGGCAGCGTCGGCCGGCACTGCGCGTTGAGTTCGAGAATGCGTGCCTCGCCGAACGCCGGATGCACGGAGAACGCCGCGCTCAGCAGTTCGAGCGCGGAGCGCACGCTGACGGGCGACATGTCCTCGCCCTCCACCTCGGTCGCGCCGATCACATAGAGATCGTCCTGCTTCGGCGCGATGTACAGCGGGTAGCGCGGATGCAGCAGCCGCACGGGCCGCGTGAGCCCGATGCCGGGCGCATGCACGCGCGCGACTTCGCCGCGGATGCCGCGCAGCGCGGGCAGCGCGGATTTCGCGCCGAGCCCGCGGCAATCGATCGTGAAATGCGCGGCGGGCAGGTTGGCATCGTCGATCGCGACGTGCCAGCGGAGATCGACGCCGCGTTCGGCGAGGCCCGCCGCCAGCGCGCGCAGCGCCTGGCGATTGTCGAGCTGCCCTTCGCGCGGCAGCAGCAGGCCGCGGGCGAAACGGCCCGCGAGCGTGGGCTCGGCCGCATCGACCTGCGCGCCGGCGAGCGTCACGAAACCGCCGTCGAGCAGGTCGGCCGGCGCGTTCGCGCGCACCCGCCGCTCGAACAGCGGCGCCTCCGCGCGGTCCGCGTGGTGCCAGACGACGAGCGTGCCGTGATGCTGGAAAAAAACGGGTTCGGGCAGTTCCGCGAGCCATTGCGGCCAGCGTTCGAGCGACGCGGCGCCGAGCTCGGTGATCAGCCGTTCCGCGCTCGCCGCTTCCGCGAGCGGCGCGAGCATCGCGGCCGCGATCCAGGCAGCCGACTGCTCGCCGTCCGGGCCGCCGCGCTCGTACAGCGCGACGCGATGCCCGTCGCCCGCGAGCCGCCACGCGATCAGGCGGCCGACGAGGCCGCCGCCGAGCACCGCGAAATCGGGCCGTGCATCCTGGACGTTCATCGGGCGCCCTCCGCGCGAATACGCACGACGAGCGTCGACGCGCGCGCGCCGCCCCATGCGAACGCATGCGGCATCGGGGCGGGAATCAAGCAAAAGACTGAAGATTGTGCGGTCATCATTCCTTCCGTAACGCGCAATGCGCGTACCCAAAAGGACGAAACCGGCAGCAAAGGCCGGCCGGGCGGGACTCGGGCGCTGACCATATGGGATGGCGGCCAGCGCGGCCCGGCGGGATCAGAAACTTCCCTCGCCGGTATTACCCGGATCGGGTGCAAAGGGTTTTTCTCAGCCTCGCCGCGCCGCCCGGAACATCCGCCGGCCACGCCACGAAGCACCCCTGTTTCGTCGTCGGCCATTAGACCATAAAAGCCGAAAGCGCCGCAAACTGTCCCCGTGGGGCAAATTCGCCGTCGGCCCGCGCCGCTCTGGCACAATGCCCGCAGGCCGGCCGCGCGAGCGGCCGGTTGCCGCGTCACCGCCGGCCCTTAAGCGCCGTTTAAGACGCGCGGGCGACCATCGCTGCGCCCGCCGTCCGTCGGCGCCGCGCCCCGGCATGCCGTATCGCGGCGCGCGCCCGGCTTCGCCCGGCCCGCGCGCCGGCTACTCATCAGGAAGCACATGACCCAATCGATCGATCCCGTCCGCTCCGCCTCCGACGCGCCGCAGGACGAGCGCCCGGTATCCGCATGGAGCCTCATCAAGCCCTACTGGGTATCGTCCGAATGGAAAATCGCGTGGGGCCTGCTGGTCACGATCATCGCGATCAACCTCTGCGTGGTCTGGATCAACGTCCGGCTGAACAAGTGGAACGCCGAGTTCTACAACGCGCTGCAGTCGAAGGACGTCCACGACTTCCCGAATCTGCTGATGCAGTTCTCCGCGCTCGCGTTCGCGTTCATCATCCTCGCGGTGTACGGCCGCTACCTGCGGCAGCTGCTCGGCTTCCGCTGGCGCCAGTGGCTCACCGACCGCTTCCTCGGCCAGTGGCTCGGCGATCGCGCGTTCTACCGGATCGAACGCGACCGCCTCGCGGACAACCCCGACCAGCGGATCACCGACGACCTCCAGTCGTTCGCGACCACGACGCTCGCGCTGTCGCTCGACCTGCTGTCGACGGTCGTCACGCTCGTGTCGTTCATCACGATCCTGTGGTCGCTCGCCGGCGCGCTGACGTTCACGCTCGGCGCGACGCCGATCTCGATTCCCGGCTACATGGTGTGGGCGGCCGCGCTGTACGCGGTGATCGGCTCGCTGATCATCCAGAAGGTCGGCCATCCGTTGGTGTCGATCAACTACCAGCAGCAGCGCGTCGAGGCCGATTTCCGCTTCGGGCTGATCCGCGTGCGCGAGAACGCCGAGCAGATCGCGTTCTACGACGGCGAGAAGACCGAGGCGGCCAACGCGCAGGGCCTCTTCATGCGCATCCGCGACAACTGGTGGCGCGTGATGAAGTACACGAAGCGGCTGACGTTCGTGCTGAGCTTCTACGGGCAGATCGCGATCATCTTCCCGCTCGTCGTCGCCGCGCCGCGCTATTTCGCGGGCGCGTTCTCGTTCGGCGTGCTGATGCAGATCTCGTCCGCGTTCGGCACCGTCAGCGATTCGTTCTCGTGGTTCATCAACAGCTACTCGACCCTTGTCGAATGGCGCGCCACCGTCAACCGTCTGCGCGAATTCAAGCGCGTGATGGGCACGTCGCACCTGAAGGAAAGCCTGTCGCCCGCGACCGAGCACGGCGGCATCAACCTGCACTACATCGACGACGCGAAGCTGTCGACGTCGGCGCTGAAGCTCGCGCTGCCGAACGGCAACGCGCTCGCCGACATCGGCAACGTGACGATCGAGCCGGGCTCGCGCTGGCTCGTGATCGGCAAGTCGGGTTCCGGCAAGAGCACGTTCATGCGCGCGCTCGCGGGCCTGTGGCCGTTCGGCGACGGTGCGATCGATGCGCCGGTCGGCGCGCGGATGATGTTCGTGCCGCAGACGAGCTACCTGCCGATCGGCACGCTGAAGGCCGCGCTCACCTATCCGGCGACACCCGACACGTTCAGCGACGAAGCCTGCCGCGACGCGCTGCGCGCGTGCCGCCTCGAGGATTACGTCGAGCGCCTAGACGAGACCGCGCACTGGACGCGCGTGCTGTCGCCCGGCGAGCAGCAGCGTCTTGCCGGCGCGCGCGTGCTGCTGCACAAGCCCGACTTCCTGTTCCTCGACGAAGCCACCAGCGCGCTCGACGCCGACAACGAGGCACGCCTGTATCACCTGTTCGCCGAACGGCTGCCGAAGGCCGCGATCGTCAGCATCGCGCACCGCGAGTCGCTGGCCGCGTTCCACGTCGGCACGATCAACGTCGAACGCGCGAACGCCGGCGACAAGGTCGCCGCGTGAGCGCACGCGCGCGCATCGCGCTGATCACCGGCGCAGGCGCGGGGATCGGCGCGGCGCTCGCACGACGGCTCGCGGCGCCCGGCATCGCGCTGGCGCTGCATGCGCGCGGCGCGGACGATTCCGCGCGGGCGCGGCTCGCCGAAGTCGCCCGTGCGTGCACGACGGCCGGCGCCGAATGCATCACGCTGACCGGCGATCTCGGCGAACCGGGTCTTGCCGCCGCGCTCGTCGATACCACCGCCACGCGCTTCGGCGGGCTCGACCAGCTCGTCGCGAACGCCGGCTTCGCCGCGCGGCAATCCTTTTCCGATCTTTCCGCGGACACGCTCGCGTGCGCCTTCACGGCGATGCCCGGCGCGTTCTCGGCGCTCGCGGGCCGCGCGCGGCCGCTGCTCGAAGCGTCGGTCGCCCCGCGCATCGTCGCGGTCAGCTCGTTCGTCGCGCACCGTTACCGCGCCGATGCGCCGTTCGCGGCGACCGCCGCCGCGAAGGCCGCGCTCGAATCGCTCGTGCGCTCGGCGGCCGCCGAATTCGCCGCGCGCGGCATCACCGTGAACGCCGTCGCGCCGGGCTTCACGCGCAAGGACCACGGCCCGAGCGCCGGCAACGCCGCCGCGTGGGCGCAGGCCGAACAGGCGACACCGCTCGGCCGGATCGCCGAACCCGACGATGTCGCCGCGCTGATCGCATTCCTGTTGTCCGATGCGGCGCGGCAGATCACCGGCCAGGTCATTCACGTCGACGGCGGCCTGACGCTCTGACGCGTCCTTCCCTCCCCCTCCTTGCCCGCACGAACCCGTCCCCGCCTTTTTGGCGCGCGGGGCCGCGCCCGTAAAATAACCGCCACGCGGCAGCGCGAGACAAGACGAGAGGGGGCGCAAGCATGCAGGCATTCCAGTGGTTCAACGAACTGTCGACGCGCGAGCGCCGGACGCTGTACGCCGGCTTCGGCGGCTACGCGGTCGATGCGTTCGACTTCATGATCTATTCGTTCCTGATTCCGACGCTGATCGCGACCTGGGGCATGTCGAAGAGCGAGGCGGGGATGATCGCGACGAGTTCGCTGATCTCGTCGGCGATCGGCGGCTGGGTCGCCGGCATCCTCGCCGACCGCTATGGCCGCGTGCGCGTGCTGCAGTGGACGATCGCGACGTTCGCGCTGTTCACGTGCCTGTCCGGGTTCACGCATTCGTTCTGGCAGCTGCTCGCCACCCGCACGCTGCAGGGCTTCGGCTTCGGCGGCGAATGGTCGGTCGTGACGATCATGATGGCCGAGACGATCCGCTCGCCCGAGCATCGCGCAAAGGCCGTCGGCACCGTGCAGAGCAGCTGGTCGTTCGGCTGGGGCGCGGCCGCGATCCTCTACTGGGCATTCTTCGCGCTGCTGCCCGAGCAGCTCGCGTGGCGCGCGTGCTTCTGGATCGGCATCGCGCCCGCGCTGTGGATCCTGTACATCCGCCGCAACGTCAGCGATCCCGACATCTACACGGCCACGCGCCGCGCGCGCGACGAGGGCCGCGTGTCGGGCCACTTCCTCGAGATCTTCTCGCCGCCGCACCTGCGCGCGACGCTGTTCGGCAGCGCGCTGTGCACCGGCATGCTCGGCGGCTACTACGCGATCACGACGTGGCTGCCCACCTACCTGAAAACCGTCCGCCACCTGTCGGTGTTCAACACGAGCGGCTATCTGGTCGTGCTGATCGTCGGCTCGTTCGTCGGCTACGTGGTCGGCGCGATCCTGTCCGACCGGCTCGGCCGCCGCGCGTCGTTCATCCTGTTCGCGATCGGCTCGTTCTCGCTCGGCATGGCATACACGATGCTGCCGATCACCGATACCGCGATGCTGCTGCTCGGCTTCCCGCTCGGTATCGTCGTGCAGGGGATTTTCGCGGGCGTCGGCGCGTACCTGTCGGAACTGTATCCGGGCGCGATCCGCGGCTCGGGCCAGGGCTTTTGCTACAACCTTGGCCGCGGGCTCGGCTCGTTCTTCCCGATCCTCGTCGGCGCGCTGTCGCAGTCGATGTCGCTCGTGAAGGCGATCGGCCTCGTGGCGGGCGGCGGCTACCTGCTCGTGATCGTCGCCGCGCTCGTGCTGCCGGAAACGCGCGGCAAGTCGCTCGTCGACGATCCGGCCGTCGCGTCGTGATCAACTGCTTCGCCCCGGAAACCGCATGCACGTGATCGTTCTGGGCGCCGGCGTGATCGGCGTCACCACCGCCTGGCACCTGCGCGAAGCAGGCTGCGACGTCACCGTGATCGAACGCGAGGCCGACGTCGCGCGAGCGACGAGCCTCGGCAACGCGGGCGTGATCGCGCCCGGCTACGTGACGCCGTGGGCCGCGCCCGGGATGCCCGGCAAGATCCTCAAGTACCTGTTCAAGCCCGCGTCGCCGCTGATCTTCCGGCCGACACTCGATGCCGCGCAGTGGCGCTGGATCGCGCGCTGGCTGCGCGAATGCGAGTTCGAACGGTTCCGCGTGAACAAGCAGCGGATGCAGCGCGTCGCGTATTACAGCCGCGCATGCCTGCATGCGTTTCGCGAGCGTTATCCGTTCGACTACGGCGCGAGCCGCGGCTACCTGCAACTGCTGCGCGGCGCGTTCGACGTCGAGATGGTGCAGCCCGCGCTGAAGGTGCTGCGCGACGCCGGCATCGCGTTTCGCGAACTCGACGCGGCCGGCTGCACGGCGATCGAGCCGGGCCTGCGCTGGGCGCGGCAGGCGCCCGTCGGCGGCATCTACCTGCCCGACGACGAAGCCGGCGACTGCGCCCGCTTCACGCGCGAACTGCGGGCGCTGTGCGAGGCGAACGGCGTGACGTTCCGCTTTCGCACCGAGATCCGCGCGCTCGACGTCGCGGGCGGCAAGGTGCGCGGCGTGCGGGTCGATTCGCGCGCGGCGGGCGATGCCACGCCACGCGATGCGATGCTCGCCGCCGACGCGATCGTCGTCGCGCTTGGCGTCGACAGCGCCGGCCTGCTGCGGCCGCATGGAATCGACGTGCCGCTGTATCCGGTGAAAGGCTATTCCGCCACGCTCGAAGTCGTCGACGAGGAAAAAGCGCCGTGCGCCGCGCTGATGGACGAATCACTGAAGACGGCGATCACGCGCTTCGGCCCGACGCTGCGCGTCGCGGGCACCGCGGAACTCGGCAACCGGCGCGCGGCGCTGCGTCAGCAGGCGCTCGATACGCTGATGAAGGTGCTCGACGACTGGTTTCCGGCGGCCGCCGATCGGGCCTCGGCGCGCTTCTGGGTCGGCCGCCGGCCGATGACGCCCGACGGGCCTCCGCTGCTGGGCGCCAGCGGGATCGACGGGCTCTGGCTCAACGTCGGCCACGGCTCGACGGGCTGGGCGATGTCGATGGGTTCGGGGAAGCTGCTGGCGGACCTCGTCACCGGACACGAGCCGGAGATCGATCTGTCCGGCCTGACGCTCGCGCGCTACCGACGTTAGAACGCAGCAGGCCGGACGTCGGGCGGCGGCGTCGCCCCATCGGGTCCAGACGGTTTGTCCGGCGAGCTGTCGATGATGGCCGGCCTTCGCCCCGCATCGCGGAAACCGCTCAGCGCGCGGCGTGACCATCCGCGCACGCAACCGGCGCCGACGCGATCGGCCGATGCGACACGCCTTCATGCGACAGCCGGCTTTCGAACAGCGTCAGCGCGTCGACACGCAGCACGACCTGTCGCCCCGGCGCGCCGCCGTGCGCGGGCTGGCCGACCGCGTCATGCGGCAGCCGCGCGAGCGTCACGTGCGGGCGGAACGGCCGCCGGTCGGCCGGCACGCCGAGTTCGCGCAGCACCGCCGACAACCCGGCATTCAGCGCGACGCACGCGGGATCGGCCGCGAGTTCCGCGACGATCAGCCGCGCGCGCGGCAGGCTCGGCCACCACGCGATCCGCTCGACCGGCAGCGGCGGCAACGCATGGGCCGCCGCGAGCGCGGGCAGGTGCGCGGCCAGCGCGTCGCACCGTTCGCGCTCGATCGCGCCGATGAATGCGAGCGTCACGTGCAGTTGCGCGGGCAGCGTGCGTCGCGCGCCACGGGTGACCGGCAACGCGTGCAGCGCGTCGCGCGACGCCGCATCGGGCATCAGCGCGACGAACGCACGGAGCCGGTCGCCGTTCATGACCCGCGTACCGCGCCGCGCGGCGCGCTGGCCGCGTCGGCCGACGCCGCCGGACGCTGCGGCAGCGGCCCGTGTTCGCCCCACACGTCGGCCGGCAGCACGCGCGCGAGTTCGGGGATCGTGTTGCGCGTGAACACCGGATCGGCGACGCCCGCCGCGCGCTGGCGGCGATAGTCGGCCCACGCGGCGTGCGCGTACTTGCCGAGCGCGATGATGGCGATCAGGTTGATGATCGCCATCAGCCCCATGCTCGTATCGGCCATCGCCCAGACGAGCGGCAGTTGCCCGACGCTGCCGAACATCACCATCGCGAGCACCGCGACGCGGAACAGCGGCAGCACGCCGCGCCGCTTCGTGATGAATTCGACGTTGCCTTCCGCATACGCGTAGTTGCCGATCACCGACGAGAACGCGAGAAAGAAGATCGCGACGGCCATGTAGATGCCGCCCCAGTCGCCGACGTGGCTCGAGATCGCGCGCTGCGTGAGCGCCGCGCCTTCCATGCCAGTGCCGAGTTCGTACTGGCCCGACAGCAGGATCACGAACGCGGTCGCGCTGCAGATCACGATCGTGTCGACGAACACGCCGAGCATCTGGATCAGCCCCTGCGTGACCGGGTGCCGCGTGCTCGCGGTCGCGGCCGCGTTCGGCGCGCTGCCCATCCCCGCCTCGTTCGAGAACAGCCCGCGCTTCACGCCGATCGCGATCGCCTGGCTCACCGCATAGCCGGTCAGGCCGCCCGCTGCCTGCTCGAGGCCGAACGCGCTCTTCACGATCAGCACGATCACGTCCGGCACCAGCGCGATGTGCGTCGCGACCGCGTAGACCGCGAGCGCGAGGTAGCCGATCGCCATCAGCGGCACGATCACCTGCGCGACCGTCGCGATGCGGCGGATCCCCCCGAAGATGATCGGTGCGGACAGCAGCACGAGGCCGAGGCCGACCGTCTCGCGGCTCCAGCCGAACGACGTATGAAATGCGTCGGCGATCGCGTTGGCCTGCACCGCGTTGAACACGAAACCGAACGCAAGGATCAGCGACAGCGAGAACAGCACGCCGAAGCCGCGCGAACGCAGGCCCGTCTGGATGTAGTACGCGGGGCCGCCGCGGAAGCTGCCGTCCGGATGCGACACCTTGAAGATCTGCGCGAGCGTCGCCTCGACGAACGCGGACGACATCCCGACGAGCGCGGTCATCCACATCCAGAAGATCGCGCCCGGGCCGCCGACCGTCAGCGCGACCGCGACGCCGGCGATGTTGCCGGTGCCGACGCGGCTCGCGAGCCCCGTCGCGAACGCCTGGAACGACGAGATACTGCCCGGCTCGCCCTTGCTGCCGACCAGTTTCATGCTGAAGAGCAGCGCCTTCAGCTGGATCATCCGGAACCGCAGCGTGAACCACGCGCCGGCGCCGAGCAGCAGCGCGATCAGCACGTAATTCCACAACACGCCGTTGACGGCGTCGATCAGCGCTTGCAGGAGTGCTTCCATCCGGTTTCCTTGTAAATAGGGTCAGTCAGGTGCGTCGGCCGCGAACGCGGCCCGAGGGGCGACATGATATGACAGTTTTCAAGGAATATTACAAAACGAAAGGATTTGAGATATCGGGAAATCGCGCCTGGATGTCATCAGGTTAGGCGATGCTTCGCGAAAATGACGCATACCGGCGGGCACGGCAACCCGATCGGACGGCGTCGCCGCGCACGCGAAACCGGCGCGCCCCGGCAGGCGCCAGCCATAAAAAAAACCGGGCGCCCTTTCGGACGCCCGGCTTCCGTCGAAACCCGCGCGATCCAGCTCAGCGCGGCAGTTCCGAATGTCCCATCAGGTACGCATCGACCGAGCGTGCGCACTGGCGGCCTTCGCGGATCGCCCACACCACGAGCGACTGGCCGCGGCGCATGTCGCCCGCCGCGAACACCTTGTCGACCGACGTGTAGTACGAGCGATCGCCTTCGGTCGCCGCACGCGCATTGCCGCGCGCATCCTTCGCGACGCCGAACGCGTCGAGCACCGGCGCCGCCGGCTGCGTGAAGCCCATCGCGAGCAGCACGAGGTCGGCCTTCATCTCGAATTCGGAGCCCGGCACTTCCTGCATCTTGCCGTCCTTCCACTCGACGCGCACCGCGATCAGCTTCTCGACCTTGCCGTTCTTGCCTTCGAGACGCTTCGTCGCGACCGCCCAATCGCGCTCGCAACCTTCCTCGTGCGATGACGACGTGCGCAGCTTGATCGGCCAGTACGGCCACACGAGCGGCTTGTTTTCCTCTTCCGGCGGCTGCGGCAGCAGCTCGAACTGCGTGACCTGCTTCGCGCCGTGACGGTTCGACGTGCCGACGCAGTCCGAACCCGTATCGCCGCCGCCGATCACGATCACGTGCTTGCCCTTCGCGAGCAGCTGGTCGACGAGCTTGTCGCCGGCATTCACGCGGTTCTGCTGCGGCAGGAAGTCCATCGCGAAATGGACGCCCGCGAGCTCGCGGCCCGGCACCGGCAGGTCGCGCGGCGTTTCCGAACCGCCCGCGATCACGACCGCGTCGAATTCTTCCTTCAGCGTGTCCGGCGAAATCGTTTCCTTCGCGAGACTGCCGATCGACTCGGGCAGCGGATCCTTGCCGATGAACACGCTGGTGCGGAACGTCACGCCTTCCGCTTCCATCTGGCGCATGCGGCGGTCGATCAGCCACTTCTCGAGCTTGAAGTCGGGAATCCCGTAACGCAGCAGGCCGCCGACGCGGTCGTTCTTCTCGAACACCGTCACGTCGTGGCCCGCGCGCGCGAGCTGCTGCGCGGCGGCGAGGCCCGCGGGGCCCGAACCGACGACCGCGACCTTCTTGCCGGTCTTGTGCTCGGCCGGCTGCGGCTTCACCCAGCCTTCCGCCCAGGCCTTGTCGATGATCGCGTGCTCGATCGACTTGATGCCGACCGGGTCGTTGTTGATCCCGAGCGTGCACGCCGCCTCGCACGGCGCCGGGCAGATGCGGCCCGTGAATTCCGGGAAGTTGTTGGTCGAGTGCAGGACTTCGATCGCCTGCTGCCAGTCCTGGCGGTAAACGAGATCGTTGAAGTCCGGAATGATGTTGTTGACCGGGCAGCCGTTGTTGCAGAACGGGATGCCGCAATCCATGCAGCGCGCGCCCTGGACCTTCGCGTCCGCGTCGGTCAGTGCCGCGACGAATTCCTTGTAGTGCTTCACGCGCGTGAGCGGTGCTTCGTACGCCTCGTGGCGGCGTTCGAACTCCAGAAAACCGGTTGCCTTGCCCATAAGGTGCTCTTCTGTTCGGTGTATCGGGTGGGGGAGCCGCGCGCGGCAATCACGCGCGCGCGGCATTCGCTATGTCGTTCGTCGCTCAGGCGGCCAGCACTTCCTTCGCCGCCTTCTTCGCACCGATCTCGCCCAGCGCGCGCTTGTATTCGTGCGGGAACACCTTCACGAACTGGCGGCGCGCCGCGTCCCAGTTTTCCAGCAGCGACTTCGCGCGCGGCGAACCCGTGAACTGGAAATGACGCTCGACGAGCCCCTTGAGCAGCGCTTCGTCCGTCGTGCCCGCGTGCCAGAGCGCGCGATCGACCGTGCGCTCCTGCTCGGCCTGCTGCAGCACCGGCTCGAGCGCGACCATCGACTTGTTGCACTTCGCCGCGAACGTGCCGTCCGGATCGTAGATGTAAGCGAGGCCGCCCGACATGCCGGCCGCGAAGTTGCGCCCCGTCTCGCCGAGCACGACGACCGTACCGCCCGTCATGTATTCGCAGCCGTGGTCGCCCGTGCCTTCGACGACCGCCGTCGCGCCCGAGTTGCGCACGCAGAAGCGCTCGCCCGCGACGCCGCGGAAGAACGATTCGCCTTCGATCGCGCCGTACATCACCGTGTTGCCGCAGATGATGTTTTCCTCGGACTTGCCGCGGAAGTCGTTGGTCGGACGGATGATGATCCGGCCGCCCGACAGGCCCTTGCCGACGTAGTCGTTGCCGTCGCCGACGAGGTCGAGCGTCACGCCCTTCGCGAGGAACGCGCCGAAGCTCTGGCCGGCCGTGCCCTTCAGCTGGATGTGCACCGCGTCGTCGGCGAGGCCTTCGTGGCCGTGCTTCTTCGCGATCACGCCCGACAGCATCGCGCCGACCGTACGGTTCACGTTGCGCACCGGCTGGATGAACGACACATGCTCGCCGTTCTCGATCGCGGCCTTCGCCTTCTCGATCAGCACGTGGTCGAGCGCGCGCTCGAGGCCGTGATCCTGCACGTCGACGTGACGCGGCGCGACGTCCTCGCACTCTTCCGGCTGGTAGAACACGCGCGAGAAGTCGAGGCCCTTCGCCTTCCAGTGCTCGATGCCCTTGCGCGTATCGAGCAGGTCGGCGCGGCCGATCAGGTCGTCGAACTTCGCGACGCCGAGCTGCGCCATGATCTCGCGCACTTCCTCGGCGACGAAGAAGAAGTAGTTCACGACGTGCTCGGGCTGGCCCTTGAACTTCGCGCGCAGCACCGGATCCTGCGTCGCGACGCCGACCGGGCACGTGTTCAGGTGGCACTTGCGCATCATGATGCAGCCCTCGACGACGAGCGGCGCCGTCGCGAAGCCGAATTCGTCCGCGCCGAGCAGCGCGCCGATCACGACGTCGCGCCCCGTCTTCATCTGGCCGTCGGCCTGCACGCGGATCCGGCCGCGCAGGCGGTTCAGCACCAGCGTCTGCTGCGTTTCGGCCAGGCCCAGCTCCCACGGCGTGCCGGCGTGCTTGACCGACGACAGCGGCGATGCGCCCGTGCCGCCGTCATGGCCGGCGATCACGACGTGATCGGCCTTCGCCTTCGCCACGCCAGCCGCGACCGTGCCGACGCCCACTTCCGACACGAGCTTCACGGAGATGCTCGCGCTCGGGTTCACGTTCTTCAGGTCGTGGATCAGCTGCGCCAGATCCTCGATCGAGTAGATGTCGTGGTGCGGCGGCGGCGAGATCAGGCCGACGCCCGGCACCGAGTAACGCAGCTTGCCGATGTACTCGGACACCTTGTGGCCCGGCAGCTGACCGCCTTCGCCCGGCTTCGCGCCCTGCGCCATCTTGATCTGGATTTGGTCGGCCGACGCGAGGTACTCGGCGGTGACGCCGAAGCGGCCCGACGCGACCTGCTTGATCTTCGAGCGCAGCGAATCGCCGTCCTTCAGCGGAATGTCGCTGACGATCTCGTCGCCGATCACCGACTTCAGCGTCTCGCCCGACTTGATCGGAATACCGCGCAGTTCGTTGCGATAGCGCTTCTCGTCCTCGCCGCCTTCGCCGGTGTTCGACTTGCCGCCGATCCGGTTCATCGCGATCGCGAGCGTCGCATGCGCTTCGGTGCTGATCGAACCGAGCGACATCGCGCCCGTCGCGAAGCGCTTGACGATCTCCTTCGCCGGCTCGACGTCGTCGATCGGGATCGCCTTGGTCGGCTCGACCTTGAACTCGAACAGGCCGCGGAACGTCATGTGACGCTTGGTCTGGTCGTTGATCAGGTGCGCGTATTCCTTGTACGTCTGGTACGAGTTGCTGCGCGTCGCGTGCTGCAGCTTCGCGATCGAATCCGGCGTCCACATGTGGTCTTCGCCGCGCACGCGGTATGCGTACTCGCCGCCCGCGTCGAGCATGTCGCGCAGGACCGGGCTGTCGCCGAACGCGTCGCGGTGCAGGCGGATCGCCTCTTCCGCTACTTCGAACAGGCCGATGCCGCCGACCTTCGACGCCGTGCCCTTGAAGTACTTCTCGACGAGGTCGCTCGACAGGCCGAGCGCTTCGAAGATCTGCGCGCCCGTGTACGACATGTACGTCGAGATGCCCATCTTCGACATCACCTTCTGCAGGCCCTTGCCGACCGCCTTCGTGAAGTTGTAGACGGCCTTCTCCGGCGACAGGTCGCCCGGCAGGCCCTCGGCCATCTTCGCGAGCGTTTCCATCGCGAGGTACGGGTGCACGGCTTCCGCGCCGTAGCCCGCGAGCAGCGCGAAGTGGTGCGTTTCACGCGCGGAGCCCGTCTCGACGACGAGGCCCGTGCTCGTGCGCAGCCCTTGCTGGACGAGGTGCGTGTGGATCGCCGACGTGGCGAGCAGCGCCGGGATCGCGACATGCTCGGCGTCGGTCTTGCGGTCCGACACGATCAGCATGTTGTAGCCCGACTTCACCGCGTCGACGGCTTCCGCGCACAGCGACGCGAGACGCGCCTCGATGCCTTCCTTGCCCCATGCGACCGGGTAGCAGATGTTCAGTTCGTACGCGCTGAACTTGCCGCCCGTGTACTGGTCGATCGCGCGGATCTTCGCGATGTCCTTGAAATCGAGCACCGGCTGCGACACTTCGAGACGCATCGGCGGGTTGATGTTGTTCGTGTCGAGCAGGTTCGGCTTCGGGCCGATGAACGACACGAGCGACATGACCATGTTTTCACGGATCGGGTCGATCGGCGGGTTCGTGACCTGCGCGAACAGCTGCTTGAAGTAGTGATAGAGCGTCTTGTTCTTGTTCGACATCACCGCGAGCGGCGAGTCGTTGCCCATCGAACCGACGGCTTCCTCGCCCTGCTGCGCCATCGGCGCCATCAGGAACTTCAGGTCTTCCTGCGTATAGCCGAACGCCTGCTGGCGGTCGAGCAGCGCGGCGCCCTGCGTACGGCCGGCCGCGACTTCCTCGGCCTTCGGCTCGATCTCGTCGAGCTTGATGCGCACGGCGTCGATCCAGCTCTTGTACGGCTTCGCGTTCGCGAGGTTGTCCTTCAGCTCCTTGTCGTCGATGATGCGGCCGTGCTCCATGTCGATCAGGAACATCTTGCCCGGCTGCAGGCGCCACTTCTTGACGATCTTCGATTCGGGGATCGGCAGCGTGCCGGCTTCCGACGCCATGATCACGAGATCGTCGTCGGTCACGATGTAGCGCGCCGGACGCAGGCCGTTACGGTCAAGCGTCGCGCCGATCTGGCGGCCGTCGGTGAACGCGATCGCGGCCGGGCCGTCCCACGGCTCCATCATCGCGGCGTGGTATTCGTAGAACGCGCGGCGGTTCTCGTCCATCAGCGTGTGCTGCTCCCACGCTTCCGGAATCATCATCATCACCGCGTGCACGAGCGGGTAACCGGCCATCACCAGCAGTTCGAGACAGTTGTCGAACGATGCGGTATCGGACTGGCCCGGGTAGATCAGCGGCCACAGCTTCGGCAGGTCGTCGGCGAGCACGTGCGACGCGATCGCGCCGGTACGCGCGTTCAGCCAGTTCACGTTGCCCTTCACGGTGTTGATCTCGCCGTTGTGCGCGATCATCCGGTACGGGTGAGCGAGTTCCCATGCCGGGAACGTGTTGGTCGAGAAGCGCTGGTGCACGAGCGCGAGCGCCGACACGACGCGCGCGTCCTGCAGGTCGCGGTAGTACACGCCGACCTGGCCGGCCAGCAGCAGGCCCTTGTAGACGACCGTGCGCGCCGACATCGACGGCACGAAGTATTCCTTGCCGTGCTTGAGCTTCAGCGCCTGGATGCGGTGGCTCGCGGTCTTGCGGATCACGTACAGCTTCCGCTCGAGCGCGTCCGTCACCATGATGTCCTTGCCGCGGCCGATGAATATCTGGCGGATCAGCGGCTCGCTCGCCTTCACGGTCGGCGAAATCGGCATCGCATGGTCGACCGGCACGTCGCGCCAGCCGAGCACGACCTGGCCTTCCGCCTTCACCGTCCGCTCGAGCTCCTGCTCGCACGCGAGACGCGACGCGTTCTCCTTCGGCAGGAAGATCATCCCGACCCCATATTCTCCGGCCGGCGGCAGGTCCACGCCCTGCTTGGCCATCTCCTCGCGATAGAACGCGTCCGGAATCTGGATCAGGATGCCCGCGCCGTCGCCCATCAGCGGATCGGCACCGACCGCGCCGCGGTGGTCGAGGTTCTCGAGGATCTTCAGGCCCTGCTGGATGATCTCGTGGCTCTTCTTGCCCTTGATGTGAGCGACGAAGCCGACGCCGCAGGCGTCGTGTTCGTTTTGCGGGTCGTACAGACCTTGTGCGGCGGGCACCGCGGCGAGCGGCTGCTGGTGGTCGTTCATGGGGACACCGTCGTAAAGGGGGCCTGGAGGCCGTTGAACCGTTTTCTTGTTGCCGCCGATCCCGCTCCCGACGGGAGACGGCGCGGCCGACAGTGGTTGGGCAGGCTTCGCCCGGGCCACCGGAATTCGGAATATACGCGACGAATCAAGGAAATAGCAACAAAAACCGCTTGATCGAACCCCAATTAATTAGACGCATCGATCTGGTGCCGTTTTATTGGGGACGTATCGTTTTGGTGCAAAAAGAAGCGGCGCCCGCAGCGCCGCTTCCGGCCCGCCTTTCCGGCATTACTGCTGGATCGGCGGCGTGTTCTCACGCACCTTTCTGGGGCGTCCGCGCGGCAACGGCGACACGCGCCGGTTCGCGGTACGCGCCGCCCACTCGCGGTAATGCTCGCCGCCGAGCACCCAGCCCTTGAGCGTCGCCTGCTGCAGCTGGTCGGCCTGCCGCTCGTCGAGCGGCTGCTCGCACAGCTCCTTGTACGCGCGCTGACGGTCGAACGGCGTATTGCCGAGCGCCCAGTACAGCGGATGGTCGGTGATCAGGCTGTCGACGGTGAGCCCGACGTGATGCCGGTAGCTCGACCAGCGATAGGCCTCGGGCGTCGCGACGAGTTGCGACCGCACCGGGCTCATCTCGACCACGCGGCTCGCGAGCAGGAAATAGCGCTCGCCCTCGATCACGGTCGCGCGGTAGCGGCCTTCCCACAGCGTGCCGCGCCGCGAGTAGCGCCGGTTGAAATGCGCGACGTAGCGGCGGCCGACGGCCTGCATCGCTTTCGGCAGGCTCGCCTCGTCGCTCGGCGTCACGAGGAGTTGCACCTGGCGCGGCAGCAGCACGTAGGCGTGCACCGACAGGTGATGATCGCGCGCGGCGGCCTTCAGGCAATCGATGAAGAGTTCGTAGTCCTGGTCGTCGACGAACGCGGGTTGCTGATCCAGGCCGCGCAGTATCACGTGCTGCGGCTGGTCGGGAACGTAGAGTCGTGCTAACCGTGCCATGCTGAATGTCCGTTTGAACGCGTTAGGAAATACCCGAAGGTCCGAAAGTGCGCACCTGCGTAGAATGCCTGTCCCTGCGGCGCGCGTAAGCGTACGGTCGTACTAATCCTAGGGTGAAAACTCTAACTTACGAGCTTGTTTGGTTTTAAACGCAGTCGTCATAATGAGCACGCCTTACATCGGAGGAGACACAATGAAACGAAAACTGGCCATTACGGGGGCCGCAGCGCTCGCATTCACGTTTGCGGGCGGTACGGCACAAGCACAATCCGCAGGTGATTTCTACGTCAGCACCGGCTGGCTGCACCTGTCGCCGCAGGACAGCAGCGATCCGCTGTTCCTGTATCGCGTCGGCGGCACGCCCATCAACCAATCGATTCCCAACACGGGCGCCGGCATCAACGACGCCGATACACTTGGGCTCGCAGCGGGCTACTTCGTCACCGACCACATCTCCACCGAGCTCGTCATGGGGATACCGCCGAAGTTCGACATCACCGGCAAGGGTCAGTTCGATAAGTTCGGCGTACTCGGCCGTGCGTACCAGTGGAGCCCCGCCGTGTTGCTTCGCTACCACTTCAACGACGCCAACGCGAAGTTCCGTCCGTATGTCGGCGTCGGCGCGACGTATGTCTGGTTCACCGGCGCAAAGATCACGAACAGCAGCTTCGAGAACGGCGTGCTCGGCGGCCCGACCAGCGCGACGACCAGCAACCAGTGGGCGCCCGTATTCAACGCCGGCTTCACGTACAACTTCACGAAACACTGGTTCGGGGGCCTGTCGATCTCGTACATCCCGGTCAGCGTGACCGCGACCTTCACGACGGCCCGCCGGACGCCGGTCGGCACCCTGACCGAAACGTCGAAAGCGAAGATCTCGCTCAACCCGATCGTCACGTACCTGAACGTCGGCTACCGTTTCTAAGCGTAGTCGAATATTTGGGGAATGGTTAATCCTGCTGCAATTTGTAGCGGATTTTTCCTGACGTAACGTCTCCACGGTGCACAACGCCCCGGCGGAAATCCCGCCGGGGCGTTGTTTTTTCGCGTCAGGCACGTTGCCGCTCGAGCCGCGCCGTGGCGCTGCCGTGATCGTCAGACGACGGCGATGTCGTCCAGCGCATCGGGGGCGATCAGGTCGATCCGGTCCGTGCAGACCGCGTCGACGCCCCAGCGCGCGAGTTCGCGCGCCCGTTCGAGATCGTTCACCGTGTAAACCAGGATGCGCAGACCGGCCGCCTTGATCGCGCGCACGAGCGGTTCGTCGAGCCGTTTGTGGTCTGCGTGCAACGATACGCAGCCGAGCGCGCCGACGACCTGCGCGTGCCAGTCGTCCGGCACGGCTTCGTAGAGCATCCCGCGCGGCAGCGCCGGCTCGGTCGCGCGTGCCTGCTGCAGCGCATCGAACGAGAACGACGACAGCAGCGGCGGCACCGCGGCGGCGCGCCAGTACGCAGCCGCGTCGGCCGCCACGCGTTGCCCGGTCTCGCGCTCGCGCCCCGGGCACGGCTTGATCTCGACGTTCGCGGCGAGCCCGTGCGCGATGCAGCGCGCCGCCGCCGCCTCGAGCGTCGGCATCCGTTCGCCCGCGAAGCGCGCGTCGCGCCACGCGCCCGCGTCGAGCGCGGCGAGCGCCGCGTAACGCATGCCCGCCGCCGGCCCGTGGCCGTTCGACGTCCGGTCGACCGTGTCGTCGTGCAGCAGGAACGTCACGTCGTCGGCCGACAGCTTCGCGTCGAACTCGACCATCCGGTGCCCGCGACGCGCCCCCTCGTCGAGCGCGGCAAGCGTGTTCTCCGGCGCGAGCGTGCCGCCGCCGCGATGGGCGACGACGCGCGGATAGGGCCAGTCGGTGCGGAGGGTCATCGTCGGTCTCTCGGCAAGTGCAGCAGGTTCAACCGGCACGCTTGCCGGTTTCGGGATCGAAGAAATGCAGCCGGTGCGCGGGCAGCGCGGCCGCGAGCGCCGTGCCGCGTGCGGGACGGTCCGCATGCGGCAGGCGCACCGCGATGTCGTGGTTGCCCCAGCGGCCGTGCGCGAGGTTGTCCGCGCCCAGCAGCTCGCACGAGTCGACCGGCAGCGTCGCGTGCGCGACGCCCGGCTGCGGCGTCATGTGCTCGGGACGCACGCCGAGCACCCAGTCGCGCCCGGTGGCGATCTCCGCGCCGATGCCTGGCGCACCGGCGACCGGCAGCGCGGGGCCGCCGCCCGCGACCGTGAAGGTCGCGCCGTCATCCGACAGCCGGCCGTGCATCAGGTTCATCGCCGGCGAGCCGATGAAGCCCGCGACGAACACCGTCGCCGGCTTCTCGTACACGTCGACCGGCGCGCCGATCTGTTCCGCGTAGCCGCGGTTCATCACGATCACGCGCTGCGCGAGCGTCATCGCCTCGATCTGGTCGTGCGTCACGTAGACGCTCGTCGTCGCCAGCCGCGCATGCAGCCGCTGGATCTCGAGCCGCATCTGCACGCGCAGCTTCGCGTCGAGGTTGGACAACGGCTCGTCGAACAGGAACACCGACGGCTCGCGCACGATCGCGCGCCCCATCGCGACACGCTGCCGCTGGCCGCCCGACAGTTCGCGCGGCCGCCGTGCCAGCAGCGGCTCGAGCTCGAGGATCTTCGCGGCCGCGGCCACCCGCGAATCGATCGTCGCGCGCTCGAGTCCACGGATCTTCAGCCCGTAGCCCATGTTCTGCGCGACCGTCATGTGCGGATACAGCGCATAGTTCTGGAACACCATCGCGATGTCGCGATCCTTCGGCTCCAGCGTGTTGACGACGCGCTCGCCGATCGCGATCTCGCCGTCCGTCACGGACTCGAGCCCCGCGATCATCCGCAGCAACGTCGACTTGCCGCAGCCCGACGGGCCGACCAGCACGATGAATTCGCCGTCCGCGATCTCCACGTCGATGCCGTGCAGCACATGCTGCTTGCCGTCGTAGGATTTCCTGACGCCCTTCAAGCTCAGCGCAGCCATACCTGGTCCTTCTCCCGGTTACCGTCCATGGTTCATTTCTCGGAATCGACGAGGCCGCGCACGAACCAGCGCTGCATCGCCAGCACGACGACGAGCGGCGGGATCATCGCCAGCAGCGTCGCCGCCATCACGTATTGCCATTCGGTCGCGGCGTCGCCGCTCGCGATCATCGTCTTGATGCCCACCACCGCCGTCGACAGCGACGCTTCCGTCGTGATCAGGATCGGCCACAGATACTGGTTCCAGCCGTAGATGAACGTGATCACGAACAGCGCCGCGATGCTCGTCTTCGACATCGGCAGCACCACGTCCCAGAAGAAGCGCAGCGCCCCGGCGCCGTCGATGCGCGCGGCGTCCATCAGCTCGTCGGGCAGCGTCATGAAGAACTGGCGGAACAGGAACGTAGCGGTCGCCGATGCGATCAGCGGCATCGTGAGCCCGGCGTACGTGTTCGTCAGGTGCAGCGTCGACACGACCTGCACGGTCGGGAAGATCCGCACTTCCACCGGCAGCATCAGCGTGACGAAAATCAGCCAGAACGCCGTGTTGCGGAACGGGAAGCGGAAATAGACGATCGCGTACGCGGACAGGATCGACACCGCGATCTTGCCGACCGCGATGCCGAGCGCCATCGCGAAGCTGTTCACGAGCAGGCGGCCGAACGGCGCCGTCGTGCCGCCGCTGCCGTGCCCCCAGATGTACGCGATGTTCTCGAACAGGTGCGTGCTCGGCACGAGCGACAGCGGCACCGTGAACACTTCCTGCGCGTTCATCGTCGCCGCGCAGAACGCGACGTAGACGGGGAACACGATCAGCACGACGCCCGCGATCAGCACCGCGTGGCAGAACAGGTCGAAGCCCTTGCGATTTTCGATCATGCGTATTGCACCCTGCGTTCGACGAAGCGGAACTGGATCACCGTGAGCCCGACGACGATGATCATCAACACGACCGACTGCGCGCCCGAGCTGCCGATGTCGAGCCCCTGGAAGCCCTCCGTGAAGATCTTGTAGATCAGCGTCTTCGTGCTTTGCGCCGGGCCGCCGCCGGTGGCCGCGTCGATCACCGGGAACGTGTCGAAGAACGCGTAGACGAGGTTCACGACCAGCAGGAAGAAACTCGTCGGCGACAGCAGCGGCAGCACGATGTTGAAGAAGCGCCGCACCGGCCCGGCCCCGTCGATCGCCGCCGCCTCGATCAGCGAGCGCGGGATCGCCTGCAGGCCCGCGTAGAAGAACAGGAAGTTGTAGCTCACCTGCTTCCATACCGATGCCAGCACGACCAGGAACATCGCCTGCCCGCCGTTCAGCGCGTGGTTCCACACGATGCCGCTCTTCGCGAGCGCATAGGTGATCAGGCCGATGCTCGGGTTGAACAGGAACGCCCACAGCACGGCCGCGATCGTCGGCGCGACGGCGTACGGCCAGATCAGCAGCGTGCGGTACGCGCGCGCGCCGCGGATCACGCGATCGGCGCAGGCGGCGAGCAGCAGCGACACGACGAGCCCGCTCACCGTGACGAGCGAGCTGAACACGAGCGTCGTACGGAACGAATCGAGATACAGCGGATCGGCGAACAGGTGCGCGAAGTTCGCGAAGCCGACGAATTCGCTCGACGTGCCGAACGCGTCCTGCGTCTGCGTCGACTGCCACAGCGCGACGCCCGCCGGCCACAGGAAGAACACGGCGGTGATCGCGAGCTGCGGCGCGATCAGCAGGTACGGCAACAGGCTCGTACCGAAACGGGAACGGGATTGCATCGCGGATATCCGGTCAGGCGAAACGGAAAGGAAACCGCGCCGCCGGACGGCACGCGCTCATGCGCGGGGCCGCCGGCGGCACGACGCGATGCGTGCTCAGCCGCCCGATTTCTCGAAGCGGCGCAGCAGCTCGTCGCCACGCGAGGCGGCCGAATCGAGCGCGTCCTTCGGCGACTTCTTCTGCGCCCAGACCTGTTCGAACTCCTCGTCGACCACCGTGCGGATCTGCGGCATGTTGCCCAGGCGCAGCCCCTTCGTGTACGGCAGCGGCGGCTTGTTCAGCATCTGCTTGATCGCGGTTTCGGCGCTCGGGTTCTTCGCGTAGAAGCCCTGTTCGCGCGTCAGGTCGTAGGCCGCCTTGGTGACGGGCAGGTAGCCCGTGTCCTGGTGCCACTTCGCGGCGACCGCCGGCGAAGCGAGGTACGCGAGGAATTTCGCGACGCCCTTGTAGGTCGCCGGATCCTTGCCGGCCAGCACCCACAGGCTCGCGCCGCCGATGATCGCGTTCTGCGGTGCACCCTTCACGTTCGCGTCGTACGGCATCATGCCGGTGCCGTAGCTGAACTTCGCGAACTTCTGCACGTTCGCGAGCGCGCCCGACGACGTCGTCATGATCCCGCAATCGCCGCTGTAGAACTTCGCCGACGCTTCATCCTTGCGGCCCGCGTACGTGAACGTGCCGTCCTTCGCCATCTGCTGCAGGAACGCGACGTGCGCGATCTGCTGCGGCTTGTTGAATTCGAGCACCGCGTCGGTACCGTCGAAGCCGTTGTTGCGGCTCGCGAACGGCAGCCCGTGCCACGCGCTGTAGTTCTCGAGCTGGATCCAGCCCTGCCAGCCGGTCGTGAAGCCGCACGCCATCCCCGACTTGCGCAGCTTCTCGGCATCGGCCTGCACGTCGGCCCACGTCTTCGGCGGCTGGTTCGGATCGAGGCCGGCCTTCTTGAACGCGTCCTTGTTGTAGTAAAGCACCGGCGTCGAGCTGTTGAACGGCATCGATACGAGATGGCCCGTCTTCGCGTCGCTGTAATAGCTCGCGATGGTCGGCACGAACGCCTTTTCGTCGAGCGGCACGCCGGCCTGCTTGAACACGTCGTAGACCGGCACGACGGCCTTCTTCGCCTGCATCATCGTGGCCGTGCCGACTTCGTAGACCTGGAGGATCGCCGGCGCATTGCCGCTGCGATACGCGGCGATGCCGGCCGCGAGCGCCTGGTCGTAGGTGCCCTTGAAGACCGGCACGATCTTGTAGTCGCTTTGCGACGCATTGAACTGGTCGGCGATCGCATTGACCCGCTCGCCGAGCGCGGCCTCCATCGCATGCCAGAACTGAATTTCCGTCGCGGCGAGCGCCACGTGCTGCACCCCGAACATCAGCGCGCCGCCGAGCGCGATCGAACGAACCAGTGTCCCCGCAGGCTTCTTCTTCATCGACCTCTCTCCTATGAAAACGTTACCAACAGCGTGTGCAACATTCCCGTCGCCATTGAACCGGCGAAGTCTAGTGATCGTTTGTGACAGTCAGTTGTCGTTGATGACGAACAGGCGCTGATATTCCTTCAGCGCGAAGCGGTCGGTCATGCCGGCGATGTAGTGCGCGACGAGGCGGGGCTGATGTGCCGCGTCGTCGGACTGGTACGGCGGCGGCAGCAGGCGCGGATCGTCGATGAATGCGTCGAACAGCCCCGTGACGACGCGCTGCGCCTTGCTCGCCATGCGCATCACCTTGTAGTGGCGGTACAGGTTCTTGAAGAGGAAGCGCTTGAGCGCGGCTGCCTGAGCGGCGACCGTCGCGCTGTGCGACACGAGCGGCGGCGCGGCGCGCACGTCGTCGAGCGACGCGGGCGCGACGCGCACGAGGTTGCGCGTCGTTTCGTCGATCAGGTCGACGATCAGCGTGTTGATGATGCGGCGCACCGTCTCGTGCACGAGCCGGCGGCCTTCGAGGTGCGGGAATTCGGCGAGCGCCGCCTCGTAGTGACGCTGCCACAGCTCGACTTCCGCAAGCTGCTCGATCGTGATCAGGCCGGAACGCAGGCCGTCGTCGACGTCGTGGTTGTTGTATGCGATTTCGTCGGCGATGTTCGCGAGCTGCGCTTCGAGCGACGGCTGGCGGCCGTGCAGGAAACGTTCGCCGAGCGCGCCGAGCTTGCGGGCATGCTCGCGCGAGCAATGCTTCAGGATGCCTTCGCGCGTCTCGAAGCACAGGTTCAGCCCGTTGAATGCGCCGTAGTGCTCCTCCAGCTCGTCGACGACCGCGAGGCTCTGCAGGTTGTGCTCGAAGCCGCCGTGGTCGCGCATGCATGCATTCAGCGCGTCCTGGCCGGCATGGCCGAACGGCGTGTGGCCGAGATCGTGCGCGAGCGAGATCGCTTCGACGAGATCCTCGTTCAGGCGCAGGTTGCGGGCAACCGAGCGGGCGATCTGCGCGACTTCGAGGCTGTGCGTGAGGCGGGTGCGGAACAGGTCGCCTTCGTGATTCACGAAGACCTGCGTCTTGTATTCGAGCCGGCGGAACGCGGTCGAATGGACGATGCGGTCGCGATCGCGCTGGAATTCGGTGCGCGCCGCCGGCGGGGTTTCCGGATGGCGGCGGCCGCGCGATTGCGACGCGTGCGCGGCATACGGAGCGAGATGGGCTTCCAGCGCCGCCAGCGTCGGCGGCTCGGCCACCGGCGCAGCGGATGCGCGGCCGGCTTCGGGCAAGGTGCTGCTGGATGTCTCGCTCACGTCTCCTCCATGTCAGGGGCGCCGGGGCATCCGGGCCACCGTTATCGGGTCGTCTGCGCCAGTGTAGCGAACACGGCTTCGTCTGGCGCCTCCGTGATCAGCGTATCGCCGAATCGCTTCAGCAGGATGAACTTGATCGCGCCGGCCTCCGCCTTCTTGTCGACGCGCATCAGGTCCATGTAGCGCGCGTCGCCGAGGGCGGGCCCGCGCGTCGGCAGATGCGCGGCCGCGATCACCGCGTCGAGGCGCTGCCGCGACGCTTCGTCGAGCAGGCCGAGCCGTGCCGACAGGTCGCCGGCCATCACCATCCCGCAGCCGACCGCCTCGCCGTGCAGCCACTCGCCGTAGCCGAGCCCGGCCTCGATCGCATGGCCGAACGTGTGGCCGAAATTCAGGATCGCGCGCAGACCGCCTTCGCGCTCGTCGGCCGCGACCACGCTCGCCTTGATCTCGCACGAACGCTTCACGGCATGCGCGAGCGCAGCCGGCTCGCGACGGTTCAGCGCGTCGACGTTCGCCTCGATCCAGTCGAAGAACGCCGCGTCGGCGATCGCGCCGGTCTTGATGATCTCGGCAACGCCGGCCGCCAGTTCGCGATCGGGCAGCGTCGTCAGCGCGCCGATGTCCGCGATCACGGCCTGCGGCTGGTAGAACGCGCCGATCATGTTCTTGCCGAGCGGGTGGTTGATGCCCGTCTTGCCGCCGACCGACGAATCGACCTGCGACAGCAATGTGGTCGGCACCTGGATGAACGGCACGCCGCGCATGTAGCACGCGGCGGCAAAGCCCGTCATGTCGCCGATCACGCCGCCGCCGAGCGCGACGAGCGTCGTCTTGCGATCGGCGCGATCCGTCAGCAGGCCGTCGAAGATCAGGTTCAGCGTTTCCCAGTTCTTGTACGCCTCGCCGTCCGGCAGCACAACCGTCGATACGCGCTTGCCGAGCGGCGCGAGCGCCGCGCGCAGCGCGTCGCCGTAGAGCGGATCGACCGTCGTGTTCGTGACGATCGTGACGGACGAACCCTTGATGTGAGGCGCGAACAGCTCGGTGCGGCCGATCAGGCCGGCACCAATGTGAATCGGATAGGCTCGGTCGCCCAGATCGACGTTGACAGTAATCATGCTTGTAGCGGCTTGGCGATGACGCCGGCCAGTTCGAGTTGCATCAGCACCATGTTGACGAGACCGTTGACCGACGGACGGCCGGTCTCGATGACGAAATCCGCGCATTCGCGGTACAGCGGGTCGCGTACTTCGTACAGCGCCTCGAGACGCCCCTTCGGATCGTCGGTCTGCAGCAGCGGGCGGTTCTTGTCCTTGCGCGTGCGCAGCCACAAATCGTGCGGATTGGCGCGCAGGTAGACGACGATGCCGTTGCTTTTGAGGCAGTCGCGATTTTCCGGGCGCAACACCGCGCCGCCGCCCGTCGCGAGCACGATGTTCTCGCGCTGGGTGAGATCGGCGATCACCTGCGTTTCGCGATCGCGAAATCCGGCCTCGCCCTCCAGCTCGAAGATCACCGGAATGCGCGCGCCCGTGCGGGCCTCGATTTCGTGGTCGGAGTCGAAGAACGTCCTGTCGAGACGACGCGCGACCGCACGGCCCACGGTGGTCTTACCCGCTCCCATAAGGCCGACGAAAAATACGTTTGCATGTGGGTCCCGCGCTTGCAACGGCTTCCTCTGCTTCAATCTTGCTGGTGTGTGGCGCAGCTTACTGGCAAAGCGGCTGCCTTGTCGAGCCTGCGCCGACGCCTTCTGGCCCCGTTTTATCGGGATCCGCATCGCCCGCGTCGCGCCCATCGCAACGCGCATCGACGACGGTCGGCGTGATGAACACGACCAGTTCGTTGCGCTGGTCGCGCTGCGCGCGATGCCGGAAAAGCGCGCCCAGAAACGGTATTTTGCCCAAGAGCGGCACGCGCGTCACATCGTTCCGGTTCAGTTGTTCATAGATGCCGCCGATCGCGACCGTCCCGCCATTCTCGACCTCGACACGCGTCCGCACATGCTTCGTATGGATGGCCGGGCCGGCCGCCGTCGGCTCGCCGACGCTGTCCTTCGTCACATCGAGATCCAGCACCACGCGCCCGTCCGGCGTGATCTGCGGCTCGACCTCCAGCTTGAGCGTCGCACGGCGGAACTGCACGCCGCTCACGCCATTGCCCACCTTCGCCTGGTACGGCAGCTCCGAACCCTGCTCGACGATGGCCTTGACGCGGTCGGCCGTCACCACGCGCGGCCGCGAGACGATCTGGCCCCGCCCCTGCGCCTCCAGCGCGCTCAGCTCGACGTCGAGGACACGGCTGAGCGGCGCGGCGAACAACGTGAAGCCGGCGGTCGCCGCGTCGAAGCCGCCGAGCGGCCGCGCGGCGAGGTCGAGCGCGTTGCGCGCGTCGGCCGTGAACGTGGCGCTCTCGCCCCCCGACGGACGCCCCTGCGCCCGCAGCGCGACGCGTGCACCGAGGTTGCGCGAGAAGCCCTGCTCGCCCTCGACGATGCGGGCCTCGATCCGGACCTGCCGCGACGGCCGGTCGATCGCGTCGATCAGGCTCGCGATCTGCGCGAGGCGCGGCGCGAGATCGGTGACGAACAGCAGGTTCGTGCGCGGATCGGCCGCCGCGGCGCCGCGTTTCGACAGCAGGCGCTGGCCGGTCGCGCCGGCCAGCAGCCGCTGCACGTCCTGCGCGCGCGGGTAGTGCAGCGCGAACGTGCGGCTCGCGAGCGGCTCCAGATCGGCGGCCCGCGCATGCATTTCGAAGCGCTCGCGCTCCCGGGCGGCCAGCTCGGCCGCCGGCGTGACCCAGATCACGTTGCCGCGCCGGGACATCGCGAGCCCGTGCGTGTCGAGCAGCGTGTCGAACGCATCGCGCCAGCGCACATTGTTCAGACGTAACGTGACGGTGCCTCGCACCTGCTCGCCAACGACGATATTGAGCCCCGTGAACCGCGCGAATGCGTCGAACGCGGCCGCGAGCCCGGCGCCCTGCAGATTCAGCGAGATTCGTCGCGCGTCGTCTGCATCGTCGGGTTGCCGCGCAGCGGCGTCGCTCATTCGGGCCGGCGGCGCCAACGGAATCGGCGGCCCCTCCAGTTGCGGTGCCGGTGGAGCGGGCTCCGCCTGAAGCACCGCGCGAGCAGCCTGGCCGGACGGCGGCGGGCCGGCTTCCTCGGGAGCCGCGCTGTCCGCGCCGTCCACGCTCCCGTGCGGCAGCGGCAGGCCCGGCGCCGGCGCCTCCACCGACGCGGCGGGCCAGACTGCTGGCAGGGGCGGCAACGACGCGCCCGCACCGGCCGCCGTCAATCCGGCCCAGACGGCGAGTACCCGACAGCCGTGCTTCATCATGGCCGCCCTCCGTCGTCCAGGACGACCCGGTGCGCGCCGTCCGCCGTCGCGAGCATCACCGCCGCGGGCTCGACGCGCACCACGCGCACTGCCCCCAGCGCTTCGCCGGGCGCCACGGCGGTGAACACGCCGTCTCCGTCGTCGAACAACGCGAGACCGGCACGCGCGTCGCGAATCGTGCCGGCGAGGCGGACCGCCCTCCCGTCGGCTTCCCCGCCGAACGGATCGGCGTCGAGCGCAGCGGCCTGAAGCGGCATCGTGCCGCGTGCGGACGATGCCGCCGGCAGCGCCGGATACACGTCGACAGACATGTCCACCCGTGTCGACTGCATGCCTCGCTCGACACGCAGCGCCGACGGCACCGCCAGCACCGGAAAGCGCGCCAGCCCGCCGACCATCGTCGACAGCGCGCGAAAGCCGCCGTCGGCAACGATACGCACAGTGCGCCGGCCATCCCGCGCCGCGCCGTCGGTGGGCTGCGGCTCGATCGATACGCCGTGCAGCCCGCTCGACGCGGCGAGATCGGCCAATTCCAGCATCAGCGCCGCCCATTCCGGCGCGCCCGGCGCGCGGTCGCCATGCGCCGGCGGCAAACGGGTCTCGTGCCTGTGCTCCGCGGCCCCGAGTACGCGCTGCGCGTCGACCACACGCCCCTGCGCGGCGGCGAGCAACGCGCGACTCTGCGCGAGCCCGCTCCAGTCGGCCGCATTCGCCAGATGAATGCCGCCCGCCAGCACGGCCACGAACGTCAGCACGCAGCCGGCGGCATGCAGGGCCCCCGGCGAGACCCGCCGCATGCCGCCTGGCCACGCATCGCCACGCGGCGCAGGCCAATGCGTGATCGCCGTCATGCGCCGTCTCCCGTCGCGGTCCGCGACGGCATCGCGTCGTGCCAGCGCAATTGAACCGAAAACCGGAGCGGCAACCCGGCCAGTGGGACCGGCGCGCTCGACACGGGTTTCAATGCATCCACGTCGATCCGCCAGTCGCGCTGCTCGCGCGCCATCCCGGCAAGCCATCGCGCGGCTGCCCGATAGCTCGTGGCACGCACCTCGAGCACGGCCCCGGCCGGCGTCGTGCGCAGCGTGTCTAGCCGGACGCCGTCGTCGCGCACCCGCGCCAGTGTCGCCAGCAGCCCCGCGGCGCGCTCGTACGGTGCGGCAAGCGCGGCGACCTGTGCATCGCGCCGCGCGATGACTGCCGCCACATCGGCGGCGCGCGTCGCGGCATGCACCCGCGGCTGCAACTGCCGCAGCCGCGTCTCCACGCCTATGCGCGCGGCGTCCGCGCGCCACCGCATCCAGGTGGCCGCGCCCGTCCACAGTGCGGCGCCGAGCACGCCGAGCAGGATCGCCGCCCCGCACTGCACAGCCCGGCGACGCCGCAACGCGTGCGCCCGCCGCTCGCGGTACGGCAGCAGGTTGAAGCCGCCGAGTGCCGCCTGGTCGACCATCATTCCCACACCCCGCGCAACGCCAGCCCGAATGCGACGGCGAATGCCGGGCCGCCCGGCATGCCGCCGGGCGCGCATGGCTGCCCGTCCCAGCCCGTGCAGTCGAACGGCACCACCGCCGAGCCAAGCACGTCGCCAATCTCCGCGACGGACGTATCGAAGCACGCGATGCTTCGCTCGTCCCCGGCGACGAACACACGGCGCACGGCGCCGAGCGCGCACCGGCGCAGCGCATCGGGAAGCGTCTCCGGAGGGAGGCCGGACAGCGTGAGCACCGGAACCGCCAGCGGCCCTTCGATTCGCCAGCCTCGCACCTCCGAGTCGCGGAACCAGAGCGCGGCGTACGAACCCTGCGCGTCGAGTTCGAGCTGAGCAGCATAGCGCAACGCGCGCAGCATCGCGGCCGACTCGCCGTCGACCGCGGTCAGGTCGATACCGGCTTGGGCGGCCACGTCGATCCGCCGCTCCAGCAGCGCCAGCGGGGCCACGGCCACCGCGATTTCACCGGATCGCGCGCCGCCGTGCTGCCGCCAGTCGAACGCGAAACTGTCCGGCGCCAGCCCCGAGATGCGCTCGGCCGCCTGCCGCGCGGCGTCCGGGATGTCGTGACGCCCGGCCAGGTCGAGCGTCGCGGTACGTA
The DNA here is from genome assembly GCF_056856535.1 of Burkholderia sp. L-4. Lineage (NCBI taxonomy): Bacteria > Pseudomonadati > Pseudomonadota > Betaproteobacteria > Burkholderiales > Burkholderiaceae > Burkholderia > Burkholderia sp. L-4. Next base: position 378,172 of record NZ_JBXEOX010000001.1, on the reverse strand, counting down.
TCTCGTCATCGCGCAACGCCATCACGCCGCGCGTGTCGCACCGCACGTCGGCCGCCGACAGCCGCGCGACGGCTGCCGCCAGCGCCCGCGCGACCGCGGCCCAGCGCGCGTCTTCCGGCCCGCCGCACAATCCGACCGGCTCCCGCTCGAGCCCCTCGACCCGCACGTCCGCGCCCCGGCCGCGCCGGCTCAGCACGACCACCCTCAGCTCGTCCGCGCCGATGTCGATCCCCGTCGACCGGTGCTTGCCCTGCGCCAACCGCGCTACCCATCGTCCCGCCATCCCAGCCTCCCGAAATCGTCGCGGCCCACGCCACGTTGCCGAGACCTGATTCTGCAAAGCGGCTTGCAGGGCCGACAGTCGGCCAAACGGCCAGCAGCGGCCGGCGGCGGCCGTGCGCGGGTCATACTGGCGGCCCGCCGACCCGCGGCTTGCCGGCGGGCACCCCCCCGCGCCAGGACCGGTGTTACCGGGCAGCTATAATCGCGGGACTGTTTTCCGGTGTGCCTATGCAATCCACGACTCCTACGTCCCCGCCTCCCGCCCCGGAGCCGAAGAAGAAGCGGCCCTGGTGGCAAAAAGTCCTGCTCGGCTTCGCCGCGATGTGCGTGGCCGCCGTCGTGGCCGGCGGCCTCGTGCTCGGCTATGCCCTCGTCATCGCCTGGCCCAACATGCCGTCGCTCGACGCGCTGACGGACTATCGCCCGAAGGTGCCGCTGCGCATCTATACGTCCGATCACGTGCTGATCGGCGAATTCGGCGAGGAGCGCCGCGACGTCGTGCATTTCAAGGACGTGCCCGACTCGCTGAAGAAGGCGATCCTCGCGATCGAGGACGCGCGCTTCTACGATCACGGCGGCGTCGACCTCACCGGCATCATCCGCGCCGGCTTCGTCGCGCTGACGAACGGCCACGCGTCGCAGGGCGCGAGCACGATCACGATGCAGGTCGCCCGCAACTTCTTCCTGTCGAGCGAGAAGACCTACACGCGCAAGATCTACGAGATGCTGCTTGCGTACCGGATCGAGCGCGCGCTGACGAAGGATCAGATTCTCGAGGTCTACATGAATCAGATCTATCTCGGCCAGCGCGCGTACGGCTTCGCGAGCGCCGCGCGGGTCTATTTCGGCAAGGACCTGAAGGACATCAGCCTCGCGGAAGCCGCGATGCTGGCGGGGCTGCCGAAGGCGCCGTCCGCGTACAACCCGGTCGTCAATCCGAAACGCGCGAAGGTGCGCCAGGAATACATCCTGCAGCGGATGCTCGAGCTGAACTTCATCACGCGCGAGCAGTACGACGAAGCCGTCGCGCAACCGCTCGTCGTCAAGGGCCCGGGACGCGATTTCAGCGTGCACGCCGAGTACGTCGCGGAAATGGTCAGACAGATGATGTACGCGCAGTACCGCGAGGAAACCTACACACGCGGCTTCAACGTCGTCACGACGATCGATTCCGCGGACCAGCAGGTCGCGTACACCGCGCTGCGCAAGGGCATCATGGATTACGAGCGCCGCCACGGCTATCGCGGGCCGGAAGGCTTCATCGAGCTGCCCGCCGGTGCCGACGACCGCGAACAGGCGATCGACGACGCGCTGCTCGAACATCCCGACAACGGCGAGCTGATTGCCGCGGTCGTCACGGCCGCGAGCCCGCGCCAGATCACGGTGGCATTCATCGACGGCAGCACGGCGACGATCGAGGGCGACAACCTGCGCTTCGCGTCGGGCGCGCTGTCGGCCAACGCGCAGCCGAACCGCCGCATCCGCCCCGGCGCGATCGTGCGCGTCGTGAAGAACGACACCGGCAAGTGGTCGATCACGCAATTGCCGCAGGTCGAAGGCGCGTTCCTGTCGATCGTCCCGCAGGATGGCGCGATCCGCTCGCTCGTCGGCGGCTTCGACTACAACAAGAACAAGTTCAACCACGTCACGCAGGCGTGGCGGCAACCGGGTTCGTCGTTCAAGCCGTTCATCTACTCGGCGTCCCTCGACAAGGGCCTCGGGCCGGCCACCGTGATCAACGACGGCCCGCTGTATTTCAGTGCCGCGGAAACGGGCGGCCAGCCGTGGGAGCCGAAGAACTACGGCGGCGGCTTCGAGGGCCCGATGTCGATGCGCACCGCGCTGCAGCGCTCGCGCAACCTCGTGTCGATCCGGATCCTGAACCACATCGGCACGAAGTACGCGCAGCAGTACATCACGCGCTTCGGTTTCGACGCCGAGCGCCATCCGGCCTACCTGCCGATGGCACTCGGCGCCGGTCAGGTCACGCCGCTGCAGATGGCCGGCGCGTACTCGGTGTTCGCGAACGGCGGCTACCGCGTCAATCCTTACCTGATCGCCGAAGTCACCGATCCGAACGGCGCGATCGTCGCCCGCGCGCAGCCGCTCGTCGCCGAGCAGAACGCGCCGCGCGCGATCGATGCGCGCAACGCGTACGTGATGAACAGCCTGCTGCAGAGCGTCGCCCAGCGCGGCACGGGCGCACGGACCAACATCCTGAAGCGCACCGACCTCGCGGGCAAGACCGGCACGACGAACGATTCGCACGACGCGTGGTTCGCCGGCTACCAGCACACGCTCGCCGCGATCGCGTGGATCGGCTACGACAACCCGCGCAGCCTCGGCGATCGCGAAACGGGCGGCGGCCTGTCGCTGCCGGTCTGGATCGACTACATGGGCGCGGCGCTGAAGGGCGTGCCCGAGTTCAAGCCGACGATGCCCGACGGTGTCGAATCGCTCGGCAGCGAGCTGTACTTCACCGAATTCACGCCGGGTCACGGCTTCGTGTCGACGGTCGGCGTACCGCAGGCACCGGCCGCGCAGGGCGTCGACGAAGCGGTCCCGCACGTCGACGAACAGGAAAAGCAGGACATCATGAACCTGTTCCGCGGCCACTGACACACGGCCCGGACATGAAAAAAGCGCCCCGCGGGGCGCTTTTTCTTTGGCGGCAACGCTCGGGATCCGGCGCCCCGGCACGTCACAGGCTGAACGTGATCGGCAAGCCGGCCTGCTGGGTCGCGTATTCGGAGAGCGCCGAGAAGAACTCGGTGCCCGTGCGCGTATCGCGCCATTGACCGTCGACGAAACGGTAGTGGAATCCGCCCGCCTTCGCGGCGATCCACACTTCCTTCATCGGCGGCTGCAGGTTGACGATGATCTTCGAGCCGTTCTCGAACGTCAGCGTCAGGACGCTGCCGTTACGCTCCAGATCGATGTCGTGGTCGCCGTCGTTCGCGGCGTCGACGGTACGCTCGACGGCCATCAGCACGGCCTCGGCACGGGTCAGGTATTCGGTATCGGACATGCTAAACTCTATCGGTTCAATTGTTCAGGGACGATCATGCGAGTCGTTTTCCGGATGAGCGCGATTGTAGCGGCTTTGGCGATTCTTGCCGGCTGCGGTCAAAGCGGCGCGCTCTATCTGCCCACCGTGCCTCCGATGCCCAAGCCGCTCCAGCAGCAGGATACGCCGCCGTCGGACGTGAAACCGACCGATGAAAACGCGTCGTCCGACGACACACCCGACACGTCGGGCTCGCCGCTCACGCTGTCGCCCGAGCTGTCGAGCGGCGCATCGACCATGCCCGCGCCGGCATCGAGCCCGGCCGCCGCGAAGTAACGACGCGAGGCCGCCCGCGCGGCTGGCGAAACGAGGCGATGACTTCCAGTCATCGCCTTTTGTTTTTCCAGGCCGCGCCGTCACGCACGCACGCGCCGCCATCCCCATGCGATCAGCCGCCAGCCGAGCAGCACGGCGACGATGGCCGAATAGAGCTTCGGCTGCGCGAGATTGTGCTTGCCGGCCCGCATCCACCAGAAGTGCAGCACGCCGAACAGCGCGATCGCGTAGATCGTGCGATGCAGCGTCGCCCAGTGGCGGCCGAGCCGGCGCACCATCGCGCGCGTCGATGTCGCGGCGAGCGGGATCAGCAGCACGAACGCGGCAAAGCCGACCGTGATGAACGGACGCTTGCCGACGTCCTTCAGGATCGCGACGACGTCGAACCACTTGTCGAACCACAGGTAGGTCGTGAAGTGCAGCGTCGCGTAGAAGAACGCGAACAGCCCGATCATCCGGCGAAAACGCAGCAGCGCGGCGAACCCCGTCATGCGCCGCAGCGGCGTGACGGCGAGCGTGATGCACAACAAGACGAGCGTCCAGAGGCCCGTCGAACGCGTGATGAATTCGATCGGATTCGCGCCGAGCCGGTCGGTCAGCCCGAACAGCACGAGACGCGCGAGCGGATAGAGGCCGGCCGCGAACACCAGCACCTTGGCCGGCACGAGCCAGCGCGGCGCGGCGGGTCGGACCGCACCGTTTCGCGCCGCGCGCGCGGCCGGCCCGGCGCCCGCGGCACGCGCGGGCGTGAGCGTCGGAGGAGGCATGTCGTTTCTCACGGTCGCGTTCAGAAGTTCTTCTTCAGGTCCATGCCCTGATACATCGACCCGACGAGATCGCCGTAGCCGTTGAACATCAGCGTCTTGCGCTTCGGCGTGAAGAAGCCGTCCTCGCCGATGCGCCGCTCGGTCGCCTGGCTCCAGCGCGGATGATCGACGTTCGGATTCACGTTCGAATAAAAGCCGTACTCGTTCGACGCGTAGGTGTTCCAGCTCGTCTTCGGCTGCTTGTCGACGAAGCGGATCTTCACGAGCGACTTCGCGCTCTTGAAGCCGTACTTCCAAGGCACGACGATCCGCACCGGCGCGCCGTTCTGGTTCGGCAGCACCTGCCCGTAGACGCCCATCGTCAGCAGCGTCAGCGGGTTCATCGCCTCGTCCATCCGCAGCCCTTCCGAATACGGCCAGTCGAGGACGGGCGTCGACAGACCGGGCATCTGCGACGGATCGGCCAGCGTGATGAACTGCACGTATTTCGCGTTGCCGGTCGGCTGCACGCGCTTGATCAGCTCGGACAGCGGCACACCGATCCACGGAATCACCATCGACCATCCCTCGACGCAGCGCAGCCGGTACACGCGCTCCTCGAGCGGCGCGAGCTTCATCAGTTCGTCGAGATCGAACACCTTCGGGTGCAGCACCTCGCCCTCGACGCTCACACGCCACGGGCGCGGCCGCAACGTGCCGGCGTTCCGCGCCGGGTCGCTCTTGTCGGTGCCGAACTCGTAGAAGTTGTTGTAGGACGTGATGTCCTTGAACGGCGTCACCTTGTCGGCGGCGACGAACTTCGGATTCGTTTTTGCCGCGAGCTTCGTCGCCCGCGCGTCGGGCGACGCATACACGGCGAATGCCGCGCCGCTGCCGCCGAGCAGCCCGCCCGCCGCCGCGAGGCCGGCCGCCTGCAATACGCGCCGCCGGTTCTCGAATACCGCGCGCGGCGTGACCTCGCTGGACGAAATATCACCGCCGGTCAGTACGTTCCGCAAAGGGCGTTTGATCCACATCGTGCTGTTCCTCCTGCATGCGCGGCGCGCATGCTTCATGAGCGTTCGACCCGGCCCGTCGTGCGCCGTTCGACGCCCGGTTCGCCCGCCCGTTACAAAACAAAACCGCCGGGCACGCAGTGCACCGGCGGTTCGATAGTCGGACGAGCGGCGGAAATCTTACAACTTGCCGTAGCTGTGCAGCCCCGACAGGAACATGTTGACGCCGAGGAACGCAAACGTCGTGACCAGCAGGCCGGTGAGCGCCCACCATGCAGCGACCGCGCCGCGCAGGCCCTTCATCAGCCGCATGTGCAGCCACGCCGCGTAGTTCAGCCATACGATCAGCGCCCAGGTTTCCTTCGGGTCCCAGCTCCAGTAGCCGCCCCATGCCTCGGCTGCCCACAGCGCGCCGAGGATCGTCGCGATCGTGAAGAACGCGAAACCGACCGCGATCGACTTGTACATCACGTCGTCGAGCACTTCGAGCGTCGGCAGGCGATCGGCGAGCACGCCGCGCTCCTTCATCAGGTACGCGACCGACACCATCGCCGACAGCGCGAAGCTGCCGTAGCCGATGAAGTTCGCCGGCACGTGGATCTTCATCCACCAGCTCTGCAGCGCCGGCACGAGCGGCTGGATCTGCTGCGCATCGCGCGCGACCGAGTACCACATCAGGAAGCCGACCGCCGCGCTGATCACCAGCAGCACGAACGCGCCGAGCGAACGCGTGCCGTAGTGGCCTTCGTAATACAGGTACAGCAATGCGGTAATCAGGCTGAACAGCACGAACACTTCATAGAGGTTCGAAACCGGGATGTGGCCGACGTCCGAGCCGATCAGGTAGGACTCGTACCAGCGCACCATCAGCCCCGTGAAGCCCATCAGCACGGCGACCCACGTGAGCTTCTGGCCGATCGCGGCGCCCGTTTCCGAGCGCGCGAGCAGGCCGATCCAGTAGAAGATCGTCGCGAGCACGAACAGCGCGCTCATCCACAGGATCGCCGACTGGCTCGACAGGAAGTACTTGAGGAAGAACGCCGAATCGGCGCGCGCGAGATCGCCCTGGTAGATCTGGATCGACAGCAGCGACAGCACGGCGATCGACGCCATCATCAGCCGCGCGGGCTTCCAGCGCCAGCCGAGCGCGACGAGCGCCGGCACGGTGCCGATCATCACCGCCTTGTCGTAGTAATCCATGTGCGCGTTGTAGTGCACGAGCGCATAGCCCGCGCCCGCCACGAGCGCCAGAGCGAACAGCCAGTCGAACAGCGACAGGCGCGCGAGGAAAGGACGGTCGTCGAACAGCGGCGACGAAACCGGCGCCTGGGCCGACGCCGCACGGGAAGAGGAAACTTGCGTGAGATCCATGATGTTACCGGGTGGAATTCTCGGAATCGGAACCGCCGCCGGCAGGCGGGCGGGCCGTCGATGCCGCACCGGCGGGCGCGGCGTCGCGAGGTGCGGCGCGCAAGGCGACGCCGGCCGCGTCGCGCGTCTGCACGAATTCTTTCTCGAAATCGAAGGTCTTGCGGGCCGTGGACATCGCCATCACCACATCGACGCCCGAACCGGCGTCCTTCAGCCAGAACCAGAGGCGCCGCTCGCGCACGTAGAACATCGAGAAGATGCCGGCGACCAGCAGCAGGCTGCCAAGATACACCAGATTCTTGCCGGGTGCGCGCGTCAACTGAAATACCGAAGCTTGCACCTGTTTGAATGAGTCAAGCTGCAAATAGACCGGCGATCCATACAAAAAGCTGTCGGATAGCGCATTGATCGCGTTCTGCACGAAGCGGATCGTCTCGGTGCCCTGCTGGGCGGCCGGCTCGCCGGCACGCTCGCGCGCGATCTGCCAGACCTCCCACATCGAGCCTTCGAGCATCCGCAGCAGCAGGCTCGCCGCCTTCTCCTGCTCGGCCTTCGGCACCGAGCGGTCGATGAACGTCGCCACCGCCTGGAAGCCGCCGACCGGCTGGCCGTCGGCACCGCGGCCGACGCTGTCGTCGCTTGCAGCAAAAAGGGTCAGCACCTTCGATGCACTGTCCTGCAGGCGGCCGCGCAGCGATGCGTCGGTGCCCGGCAGCGAACGCTGCGCGAAGCGCGCGGCGGCCTCGGCGCGCACGGCCGGATCCTCCAGCGCGGCGCGCAGGCGCATCCATTCGCCGATCGAATCCTGGCTGTCGGCCGGGATCCGCATGTAGCGGAACGGATCGTTCGGGCTCGCGCGCACGCCGGCGAGGAACACGCGCTCGCCGTTCATGTCGACGGGCAGCATGTAGTTGTTGAATTCGCGCGCCTGGCCGTCCTTGCCGCGGATCTTGTACTGCACCGACGGGCCGATGTTGTGGAGCTGCGTCGGCTTCGACGTCTTCGCGCCCGAGCCGAGCCGCTCGTCGAACACTTCCTTCAGCGAGCTCGTCGTCGCGACGCCGCGCACGTCCGGCTTGCCGTTCGCGTCGGCCATGTTCTCGACGTTGATCGCGCGGAAATCGGAGAACTCGATCGTGTCGCCGTCGGCGCCGGGCACCTGCAGCGGCGCCGAACTGCCGATCGTGCCCTTCACGGGGAGGGTCGTCGCGCTGCCGCCCGTCATCGGGTAGGCCGTCATCTGCATCTGCGAGCCGCCGTCCTGGAAGCTCGACTGGTAGATCGACACGCCCTTGTACGTGAACGGCTTGTTGACCTCGACGCGCGCCGGGATCTTCTGGCCGGTCTCGCGATCGATCACGACGATGTCGCTCGCGAACAGCTTCGGCATGCCCGTCGTGTAGTAGTCGACGATGAACTTGTTCAGCTGGATCGAGAACGGCAGGTCCTGGATCAACGAGCCGCTCGGCTGGTTCAGGATCGCGGTCGACACGAACTGGCCCTCGGGCACCCACGCGTAGCCGCGGAACGTCGGGTTCGACGCGGACAGCCGATGGTCGGGCGAGATCTCGCTGATCGTCGCGCTCGTGTTGACCGGGCTCTTGCCGAACATCCACATCTGGAATTTGATCGGCAGGTTGCTGTCGAGCAGGCCGCCGATACAGATCACGACGATCGCGAGGTGGGCGGAGATGTAGCCCCACTTGGTCATCGCGCCGCGCTTCGCGGAGATCAGCGTCGCGCCGTCGTTTTCACGCACGACGTGCTTGTAGCCGGCCTTGGTGACGAACGTGGCGAGCGTCGCCGCGACGCTCGCGCGCGTGCCGGAAGCCGAGTACTCGGCCTTGTGGTGGAACGCGCGCAGGCTGCCTTCGCGGACCTTGTCCTTCCAGCTCTTCGCATCGGCGAGCATCTTCGGCGCGTTGCGGATCACGCACAGCGAGATCGACACGACGAGGAAGATCAGGATCAGCATGAACCACCACGCGCTGTACACGTTGTACAGGCCGAGCGAGCGGAAGATGTCCGCCCAGAACGGCCCGAACTGGTTCACGTAGTTCGGATACGGATCGTCCTGGGTCAGGACCGTCCCGATGATGCTCGCGATCGACAGCACCACCAGCAGCGCGATCGCGAAGCGCATCGAGCTCAGCAACTCGACCGCGCGCCTCGACGCACCCTGACCCGACTTCGACTGCAACCCCGACGTGGTAACGCTCATTCAAACTCCAACTGACAACAAAAAAGGGCAAGGCGGCCGCACTGGCGCGGCGCCCCACCCTTTTCTTGTTCTGGCTCCGGCCGCCCTGCGGGCGACCGGTCATTCGGTTCGCGACCGGCCGGTCAACGCAGGCCCGCGATGTAATCCGCGACGGCCTTGATCTCGTTGTCCGACAGGCGCGTGGCGATCTGATGCATCGCCTCGTTGTTGTTGCGCGCGCCGGCACCCTGCTGGAACGCGGTCAACTGCGCGACCGTGTAATCGGCCCACTGCCCCGACAGACGCGGATACTGGACCGGCATCCCCTGCCCCGTCGGCCCGTGACAGCTCGCGCAGGCGGGGACGCCCTTCTCCGCGATGCCGCCGCGATAGATCTTCTGGCCGACCGGCACGGTCGCCGCGTCGCGTGCGGTACCGAGCTTCGTCGTCTGCGACCCGTAGTACGCGGCGACGTTGCGCATGTCGTCCGCGCTCAACGCGCTCGCGAATCCGACCATCACCGCGTTGTTGCGCGCCGGCCCCTTCGCGCCCGGCTGCGTCTTGAAGTCGTTCAGCTGCTTGACCAGATATTCGGGATGCTGGCCGGCCAGCTTCGGGAAACTGGCCGACGCGCTATTGCCGTCGGCGCCGTGACACGACGCGCAGACCTGCCCGGCAATCGCCTTGCCGCGGTCGAGATCCGGCTTTGCCGCATCCGCCGCGTTTGCCTCCGCTACGAAACCTACGAACCCTGCTGCAACCTGAAGCACCATCAGAGACTTGCACAGTCGATTCATTCGCACACCCTGTTTCGTCTTGTGGGAATTTGAGGTTCTGCAAAAAACGACGGCGACCAGTCTACCGCAGAAGCCACATAAAAGCGCGAGGCAGGCGCCGGGTGGCCTTCGGTAAAACCGCCGTATTGTACAATATCGCGTTGAAAGCTCCCGCGCCTATCGGGGCTACCCCGCCTCCACCAAGCGGCTCGCGCCGCCCGTCCTTCCGGTTCCCATGGCCTTTCTGCTCCATCAAGCCCGCTTCTACACGACCGTCAACCATCTGCGCGACCTGCCGCCGACGGTCCAGCCGGAAATCGCGTTCGCGGGCCGCTCGAATGCCGGCAAGTCGACGGCGATCAACGTGCTGTGCAACCAGAAGCGGCTGGCCTTCGCGTCGAAGACGCCTGGCCGCACGCAGCATATCAACTACTTCTCCGTCGGCCCGGCCGCCGAGCCCGTCGCGAACCTCGTCGACCTGCCCGGCTACGGCTATGCGGAAGTGCCCGGCGCCGCCAAGGCGCACTGGGAGATGCTGCTGTCGTCCTACCTCGCGACGCGTTCGCAGCTCTGCGGCCTGATCCTGATGATGGATTCGCGCCGTCCGCTGACCGACCTCGATCGCCGCATGATCGAGTGGTTCACGCCGACCGGCAAGCCGATCCACACGCTGCTGACCAAGTGCGACAAATTGACGCGCCAGGAAAGCATCAACGCGCTGCGGACCACGCAAAAGGGGCTCGATGCGTATCGCGACCAGGGCGTCCAGGGCAAGCTGACGGTCCAGCTGTTCTCCGCGCTGAAGCGCACGGGGCTCGACGAGGCACATGAGCTGATCGAGAGCTGGGTGCGGCCGTCCGTCGCCGACGAAAAAGGCGAGCCTGTAGCACAATGATCGGGCAACGCGCGGCCGGGATCGGCGGCGCGCACCTGATGGCGCCTGCGGATTCGGCCGGCTCATAAAAAAACCCGCCGTTGGACGGCGGGTCAAACAGCCTAATCGAAAAACGACAGGCACCCGCTCAGGGAGGAGAAGCGGGGAGCTGCACGCGACGCGTGCCGCTCGATCGCTATCATATACCAACGCTCTCAAAAATCACCTAAGGGTTCCGTAAGGTCCTTACCGCCCTGATTTCTGCCAAATCGCCATGAGCTTCCATCCGCTTCATCGTCCGCGCCGGATGCGCCGCGACGACTTCTCCCGCCGCCTGATGCGCGAAAACCGCCTGACCACCGACGACCTGATCTACCCGGTGTTCGTCGTCGAAGGCACCAACGAACGGCAGCCGGTGCCGTCGATGCCCGGCGTCGAGCGTGTGTCGGTCGATCTGCTGATGCACGTCGCCGAGCAATGCGTCGAACTCGGCGTGCCCGTGCTGTCGCTGTTCCCCGCCATCGAGCCGTCGGTGAAGACGCCCGACGGCCGCGAGGCAGCCAATCCGGAAGGCCTGATTCCGCGCGCGGTGCGCGAGCTGAAGAAACGCTTCCCCGAGCTCGGCGTGCTGACCGACGTCGCGCTCGACCCGTACACGAGCCACGGCCAGGACGGCGTGCTCGACGAGAACGGCTACGTGATCAACGACGACACGATCGAGATCCTGATCGATCAGGCGCGCGCGCAGGCTGAAGCCGGCGTCGACATCGTCGCGCCGTCGGACATGATGGACGGCCGCATCGGCGCGATCCGCGAAATGCTGGAAAGCGACGGCCACATCCACACGCGGATCATGGCCTATTCGGCCAAGTTCGCGTCGGCGTTCTACGGTCCGTTCCGCGATGCGGTCGGCTCGGCATCCAACCTGGGCAAGGGCAACAAGATGACCTACCAGATGGATCCGGCGAACAGCGACGAAGCGCTGCGCGAAGTGCGCCTCGACATCGACGAAGGCGCCGACATGGTGATGGTCAAGCCCGGCATGCCGTATCTCGACATCGTGCGCCGCGTGAAGGACGAGTTCCGCTTCCCGACCTACGTGTACCAGGTGAGCGGCGAATACGCGATGCTGAAGGCGGCCGCGATGAACGGCTGGCTCGACCACGACAAGGTCGTGCTCGAATCGCTGCTCGCGTTCAAGCGCGCCGGCGCCGACGGCGTGCTCACGTACTTCGCGCTCGACGCCGCGCGCCTGCTGAAAGCGCAGCGCTGATCGCGCGCCGGCAGGCCCAACGAAAAACGGCGGGACACTTCGGTGTTCCGCCGTTTTTTGTTTACCGACGATCGAGGCCGATGCCGCGTCGAACGCCCTCGTTCGCTACACCGTCGGGACAGCGGCGCGGTCGAGGCTGCGCAGGAACGTCTCGGCCGCCTGATAACCGACCACGCGCCCGATCTCGTTGCCGCTGCGATCGAAGAAGATGATGCCCGGCGGCCCGAACAGGTTGAAGCGCTTGAGCAGCGCCTGGTCGTCCGGATTGTTCGCGGTGACGTCCGCGCGCACGAGGTGGAGCTGTGCGAGACGCGCCTGCACGCGAGCGTCGGTAAACGTCAGATGCTCCATCTCCTTGCAGCTCACGCACCAGTCCGCGTAGAAGTCGAGCATCACGGGCTTGCCAGACGTCTTCAGCAGCGCGTCGAGTTCGCCGCTGGAGCGCACCGACGCAAACGCGGGGCCGTCCTGCGCGGCGGCCGCGCCGGCAGCCGCAGCGCCGCCGGACGCCGCCGTGCGTGCCGCCAGCACGGCCAGCGGCTTCACGGGATCCGTCGAGCCGGCCGCCAGGCCGACGAGCAGCGTCGCGGCCCAGATCGCGAGCGCGGCGCCAAGGCCCCGGCCCAGGCGGCGCCAGATCGACGCGGCGCCGGCATTCGGCGTGAACAGGCCGAGCGCCGCGGCCGCGACCAGCAGCCACAACGCGGCGAGCACCATCTTCAGGCCGCCTGCCAGCACCGGCCACACGATCCACAGCGCGGCCGCGAGCAGCACGATGCCGAAGAACACCTTCACCCCGTCCATCCACGCACCTGCGCGCGGCAGCACCGTCCCGGCACCGACGCCGACGACCAGCAGCGGCACGCCGAGCCCCAGCCCCATCGCGAACAGCGCCGCCCCGCCGAGCAGTGCATTGCCGGTGTGCGCAATGAAGGCGAGCACGGCGAACAGCGGCGCCGTCATGCATGCGCCGACGACCAGCGCCGACAACGCGCCCATCGCCGCGACCGCGACGAAGTGGCCGCCCTGTCGCGCGCTCGAGGCTTCGGCCGCGCCGTTCTGCCAGCGTGCGGGCAACGCAATGTCCTTGCCCGAGATCAGCGATACCGCGAACGCGGTCAGCAGCACGCCGAACGCGCCGAGCACCCACGGGTTCTGCAGCCACGCGCCGAGGCTCTGGCCGACCAGTGCCGCGGCAATGCCGAGCACCGTGTAGACGAGCGCCATGCCGACCACATAGGTCAGCGACAGCGCGAGGCCGCGTGCATGTGTCGCCCGCGTGCCCTGGCCGATGATGATCGCGGACACGATCGGGATCATCGGGTACGAGCAGGGCAGGAGGCTCAGCACGACACCCGCGACGAAATACAGGGCGACGATCGTGAAAAAGCCGTGGCCTTCGAGCAGCGACTGCGCGAAATCGGCGCTCGTGACCTTGTCGAACCAGCTGCCCGCGGCCGCCGCGTCTCCACTGGACGACGACGCGGCGCCGAGCGCCGCACCGCCGACCTTCACGACGTGCTCGGCCGGCGGATAGCAGATCCCTTCGTCCGCACAGCCCTGCGACGTCACCGCGAGGTCGAACGGCCCGGCCGCCTGCTTCACCGGCACGTGGATGACGACTTCGTCGCGATAGGTCTCGACGTTCTTCTGGAACGTCTGGTCGAACTTCACGTGGCCGGCCGGGAATTGCGGCTCGCCAAGCGTCGCCTGTCCGCTCTTCACCGCGAACGCGAACCGCTCGCGGTACAGGTAATAGCCGTTGGCGACCTTGAAGCGGACGTCCACCTGCCCCGGCGACTCGCTCGCGCTGAACTTGAACGCGACCGACGGATCGAGGAAATCGTCGGCCGCGCGCGCGACCGACAGGCCGCCCAGCATGACCGCGAACGACAACAGGACTGCCAGGAACCGCAGCGCGCGCACGCGCACGGAAAGCGCCATACCGTTAAACATGAAATAGACGTTGAGTTTCGCTGGTCACCCACTGGCCATACGCGGCCGACGCCGTCGTTTGCCACGAGACGATTTCGGGCGTCTCGTACGGATGATGCGCGAGAATAAATCGCTCCAGTTCGAGCGCCCGCACGGGGCTCGTCTTGAACAGCAACTGGATCTCGTCGGCCGTTTCGACCTTGCCCTGCCAGTGATAGCGCGACTTGATCGCGCCGAGCTCCGACACGCATGCGGCCAGCCGCGCGTCGAGCGCGCCATCGGACAGCGCCGCGGCCGTCGCCGCATCGGGCACCGTCGTCAGCATCAGCACCACTATCATCCGCGCCCTCCTGGCAGGTCTACCGGCTCCGGCCGGCGCGGATTGCCTGTCCTCGGATCGCGTCGGCTGCCCGTATCGTAGCGCAGCCCGCGCAATGCTGCCGGCGCCGGCCTGCGACAATCGATCGCAGCCGGCATCTCGAAAACAAAAAGGGCCAAGCAATTGCTCGGCCCTTTTCAGATACTGCGGCGTACCGGAAGCTTACTCGGCTTCTTGCACGTTTTCCGTTTCGTCGACTTCCGGACGGTCGAGCAGTTCGACCAGTGCCATCGGTGCGTTGTCGCCCACGCGGAAGCCGAACTTCAGCACGCGCAGGTAGCCGCCCGGACGGTTCGCGAAACGCGGACCGAGCACGTCGAACAGCTTCGCCACCGAGTCACGATCGCGCAGGCGGTTGAACGCCAGGCGACGGTTTGCCAGCGACGGCTTCTTGCCGAGCGTGATTAGCGGCTCGACGACTTTACGGAGTTCCTTCGCCTTCGGCAGCGTCGTCTTGATGACTTCGTGCTCGATCAGCGAGTTGGACATGTTACGGAGCATAGCCAGACGGTGGCTGCTCGTGCGGTTCAGTTTCCGCAGACCATGACGATGGCGCATTTCAGTTTCCTTGATTCAAAGTTTTGATCCAGCTCTTCTATCGCACCCCGAGGGTGCACGGGCCGGTAGCGAAAAAAAGCAAGATGCGGATTTTAAAGGAAAATCCGCATCTTTGCCAACTACAGCAACAACCGGGCTTACTTGTCGAGACCAGCCGGCGGCCAGTTCTCGAGCTTCATGCCCAGCGTGAGACCGCGCGAAGCGAGCACTTCCTTGATCTCGTTGAGCGACTTGCGACCGAGGTTCGGCGTCTTCAGCAGCTCGTTTTCCGTGCGCTGGATCAGGTCGCCGATGTAGTAGATGTTCTCGGCCTTCAGGCAGTTCGCCGAACGAACCGTCAGCTCGAGATCGTCCACCGGACGCAGCAGGATCGGGTCGATCTGCGGCGCGCGCGACGGTGCTTCGGCTGCCGTTTCCGTGCCTTCCAGCGCCGCGAACACGGACAGCTGGTCGACCAGGATGCGGGCCGATTGACGGATCGCTTCTTCCGGCGTGATCACGCCGCTCGTCTCGATGTTCATCACGAGCTTGTCGAGGTCGGTACGCTGCTCGACACGTGCGCTTTCGACCGCGTAGCTCACGCGGCGAACCGGCGAGAACGATGCGTCGAGGACGATGCGGCCGATGATCTTGGCCGTGTCTTCGCCATAACGACGGACGTTGCCGGGCACATAGCCGCGACCCTTTTCGATCTTGATCTGAACGTCGAGCTTACCGCCCTTCGACAGGTGCGCAATCACGTGATTCGGGTTGATGACTTCGCAATCGTGGGCCAGTTCGATATCGCCGGCCGTGACAACGCCTTCACCTTCCTTGCGCAGCGTAACCGTCACTTCGTCACGGTTATGCAGCTTGAACACCACGCCCTTCAGGTTCAGCAGCAGGTTGACGACGTCTTCCTGCACGCCGTCCAGCGTCGAGTACTCGTGCACCACGCCTGCGATCGTGACTTCGGTCGGCGCGTAGCCAACCATCGACGACAGCAGCACGCGGCGAAGCGCATTGCCCAAGGTATGGCCGTAACCGCGTTCGAACGGTTCCATGACCACCCGCGCGTGGTTCTCGCCCAGCGATTCCACGGCGATGATCTTGGGTTTCAGCAAACTGGTTTGCATGGGTTTTCCTTTTCAATACCCTCGGCTCGTTACACCGATAAGGCTGACCGGTAACAACCAGAAAATAAACAGCCGAGGCCCTTCCTTGCGCAACGCAATCGGGGTACCTCGGCCGTCAATCGGATTAACGCGAATACAATTCGACGATCAGGCTTTCGTTGATGTCGCCTGCGATCTCGGCGCGTTCCGGCATTTGCTTGAACGTGCCTTCGAACTTCTTCGCATCGACTGCAACCCAGCTCGGCATGCCGCCTTGCTCGGCCAGCGACAGCGCTTCGACGATACGCGCTTGCTTCTTCGCCTTTTCGCGGATCGCGACGACGTCACCTGCCTTCACTTGCTGCGACGGGACGTTTGCGACGACGCCGTTCACGGTGATCGACTTGTGGCTCACCAGCTGACGCGCTTCAGCGCGGGTCGAGCCGAAGCCCATGCGATACACGACGTTGTCGAGGCGCGACTCGAGCAGTTGCAGCAGGTTTTCACCCGTGTTGCCCTTGCGGCGGTCGGCTTCAGCGAAGTAGCGGCGGAACTGACGCTCCAGCACGCCGTAGATGCGCTTGACCTTCTGCTTTTCACGCAGCTGCGTACCGTAGTCGGACGTACGTGCGCCCGAGGTACGGCCGTGCTGGCCCGGCTTGCTGTCGAGCTTGCACTTGTCGGCGAGCGAGCGGCGTGCGCTCTTCAGGAACAGGTCGGTGCCTTCACGGCGGGACAGCTTGGCTTTGGGGCCGATATAACGTGCCACTTTGCATTCCTTTATCAATCAGTCACGCGAACCGAAATCCGCGCTAGTCCGCTCCCTTTGGGGCGAACGGTGGGCTTAGTCAATCAAAAAAGCAACGCCCGTCGACGCTGAGCGGCGACAGGCAATGCGCTAGCACGAACGTGCCAGCACATCCTTAGATACGACGACGCTTCGGCGGACGGCAGCCGTTGTGCGGAATCGGGGTGACGTCCGAAATCGCGGTGATCTTGATGCCGAGGCCGTGCAGTGCGCGCACTGCCGACTCGCGACCCGGGCCCGGGCCCTTGATCCGCACTTCCAGATTCTTCACGCCGTATTCCATCGCGACGCGGCCAGCCGACTCGGCTGCGACCTGAGCAGCGAACGGCGTCGATTTGCGCGAGCCCTTGAAGCCCTGACCGCCCGACGTCGCCCATGCCAGAGCGTTGCCTTGGCGATCGGTGATCGTGATGATCGTATTGTTGAACGACGCGTGAACGTGAACCACGCCTTCAGCGACGTTCTTCTTAACCTTCTTGCGAACGCGTTGCGCCGCGGTGTTCGAAGCCTTAGCCATTACGTTTTCCTGTAACTGTCAGTTCCGCTTACTTCTTCAGCGCTTGCGCTGCACGACGCGGACCCTTACGGGTACGTGCGTTCGTACGCGTACGCTGACCGCGCATCGGCAGGCCCTTGCGATGACGGACGCCACGGTAGCAACCGAGGTCCATCAGGCGCTTGATGTTCATCGTCACTTCACGGCGCAGATCGCCTTCGACGACAAACTTGCCCACTTCTTCACGCAGCTTTTCCAGGTCTGCGTCGGTCAGATCCTTGACCTTCTTCGAAAAATCGACGCCAGCTGCCACGCAGATGCTGCGCGAACGGGTGCGGCCGACACCAAAGATAGCCGTCAGGCCGATCTCGGTGTGCTGGTGATTCGGGATGTTAACCCCTGCGATACGAGCCATTGTTTTTCCTCAAACAAAAAGCGCAAACAAACGCGCGGTCAGCCTTGGCGCTGCTTGTGGCGCGGATCCGAGCTGCAGATCACGCGAACGACGCCTTTGCGCTTGATGATCTTGCAATTGCGGCAAATGCGCTTAACCGATGCCATCACTTTCATGATAATACCCTTTTTTCAAATCACTTCGCCCGGAACACGATCCGCGCACGAGACAGATCGTAAGGCGTCAACTCAACCGTCACCTTGTCGCCCGGCAGGATACGGATGTAGTGCATCCGCATCTTCCCGGAAATATGTCCCAATACGACATGGCCGTTTTCCAGCTTCACACGGAAGGTCGCATTCGGGAGGTTTTCAATCACCTCTCCCTGCATCTGGATTACATCGTCTTTGGCCATAGTCCTTAACGCATCGGGATGTTGCCGCCCTTGAAGTTCGCCTTCTTGAGCAGAGACTCATACTGTTGCGACATAACGTACGACTGCACCTGCGCCATAAAGTCCATCGTGACGACGACAATGATCAGCAGCGACGTTCCACCAAAATAAAACGGCACGTTCCAGCGCAGCACCAGAAATTCCGGCAGCAGACACACGAAGACGATGTAGATCGCACCGGCCAGCGTCAGACGCGTGAGGATGCGGTCGATATATCGTGCGGTCTGATCGCCCGGACGGATGCCCGGAACAAACGCGCCGCTCTTCTTCAGGTTGTCCGCGGTTTCCCTGCTGTTGAACACCAGTGCGGTGTAGAAGAAGCAGAAAAACACGATCGCCAGCGTGTACAGCAGCACATAGACCGGCTGGCCCGGCTTCAGCGCTTCCGCTACGTTATGCAACGTATTGGAAATCCAGCTTCCCGTCGGCTGACCGGTACTGAACCAGCCGAGAATCGTCGCCGGGAACAGGATGATCGACGATGCAAAGATCGGCGGAATCACGCCCGACATGTTCAACTTCAGCGGCAGATGCGACGACTGCCCACCGTAGATCTTGTTGCCGACCTGGCGCTTCGCGTAGTTCACGAGGATCTTGCGCTGACCGCGTTCGATGAACACGACCAGGTAAGTCACCGCGGCGATCAGAACGACGATGATGATCGCCGAAATGATGCTCATCGAACCCGTACGCACCAGCTCGAACAACCCACCCACGGCATTCGGGAACCCTGCTGCGATCCCGCCGAAGATGATGATCGAGATACCGTTGCCCAGACCACGCTCGGTAATCTGCTCGCCGAGCCACATCAGGAACATCGTACCGGTAACCAGCGTCACGACCGTCGTCAGACGGAACAGCATGCCGGGGTCGGTGACGAGGCCCGGCTGGTTTTCCAGCGCGGCCGCGATACCGAACGCCTGGAAGGTCGCGAGCACCACGGTGAAATACCGCGTGTACTGCGTGATCTTCCGTTGCCCTGCCTGCCCTTCCTTCTTCAGCGCCTCGAGCTGCGGCGATACGATCGCCAGCAACTGCATGATGATCGACGCCGAAATGTACGGCATGATCCCCAGCGCAAAGATCGTGAAGCGGGAAAGCGCGCCACCCGAGAACATGTTGAACATGCCCAGGATGCCGCCCGCCTGGCTCTGGAACAGCTTAGCCAGTTGATCCGGATCGATGCCCGGCACGGGAATGTGCGCGCCGATGCGATAGACGATCAGCGCCAGGAGCAGGAACATCGCTCGCCGACGCAGATCGCCGAATTTCGCCGTGCTTCGACCGGGTTTTGCAAGACTCGGGCTGTTAGCCAAGTACCTTCTCCGATGAATGCAAGTGACGACGCGCTACGCGTGTCACTCGGCGAACGAACCGCCGGCCGCTTCGATCGCAGCGCGCGCACCCTTGGTGGCACCGAGACCCTTCACGACGATCTTGCGCTTCAGTTCGCCCGTCGCGATGATCTTTGCGCTCTTCGTCAGCTCGCCGACCAGGCCGGCTTGCTTCAGTGCGAGCAGATCGATCTCGTCGACCGGCAGCTTCTCGAGGTCGCCCAGGCGCACTTCACCGACGAATTCCTTCGTCAGCGACGTGAAGCCGCGCTTCGGCAGACGACGTTGCAGCGGCATCTGACCGCCTTCGAAACCGACTTTGTGGAAGCCGCCCGAACGCGATTTCTGACCCTTGTGACCACGGCCAGCCGTCTTGCCGAGGCCCGAACCGATGCCACGACCGACGCGACGCTTGGCGTGCTTGGCGCCAGCGGCCGGCTTCAGGTTATTCAATTCCATATCAACTCCTTGATCCGTAGGGCCGCTTACGCGATGACCTTAACGAGGTACGAGACCTTGTTGATCATGCCGCGGACCGCCGGCGTGTCCTGGAGCTCGCTGACCGAATTGAGTCGGCGCAGGCCCAGACCACGCACGGTCGCGCGGTGCGATTCGCGGGTCCCGATCAGGCTCTTAACGAGCTGAACCTTGACAGTTTTTTCAGACATGGTGACCACCCGGGCTTAGCCCAAAATTTCTTCGACGGACTTGCCGCGCTTCGCCGCGATGTCTGCCGGGGTGGACTGCTTGCGCAGGCCGTCCAGCGTGGCGCGAACGAGGTTGTACGGGTTCGTCGAACCGTGGCTCTTCGCCACGACGTTCTGAACGCCCATCACGTCGAACACTGCGCGCATCGGGCCGCCGGCGATCACGCCCGTACCTGCCTTCGCCGGAGCGAGGAGGACGGCCGATGCGCCGTGCTTGCCGTGCACTTCGTGTTGCAGCGTGCCGTTCTTGAGCGGCACCTTGAACATGTTGCGGCGAGCTTGTTCCATTGCCTTCTGGACAGCGACCGGCACTTCCTTCGCCTTGCCCTTGCCCATACCGATGCGGCCATCACCGTCGCCAACCACGGTCAGTGCGGCGAAGCCGAGAATACGGCCACCCTTCACGACCTTGGTCACGCGATTGACCGAAATCATCTTTTCGCGAAGGCCGTCGTCGCGCTCGTCAGCCTGAACTTTCGCTTGCATCTTTGCCATGACGAATTCCTTCCTTAGAACTTGAGCCCAGCTTCGCGAGCTGCCTCAGCCAGCGCCTTGACGCGGCCGTGGTAGCGGAAGCCCGAGCGGTCGAAGGCGACGGATTCGATGCCGGCAGCCTTTGCCTTCTCGGCAATACGCTTGCCGATCAGCGTCGCGGCATTCACGTTGCCGCCCTTGCCCGACTTGTCGGCCAGTTCGGCGCGCACTTCTGCTTCGAGCGTCGACGCGCTGGCGAGCACCTTGGTGCCGCAGGGCGAGAACACTTGAGCGTAGATGTGCGTGTTCGTGCGATGCACGGCGAGACGCGCGACCTGCAGCTCAGCGATCTTGATACGCGTCTGGCGAGCGCGGCGCAGGCGAGATTGAGTCTTATCCATGATTGCGCACCCTTACTTCTTCTTCGTTTCTTTGAGGATCACAACCTCGTCGGCATAACGCACGCCCTTGCCCTTGTAGGGCTCCGGCGGACGGTAACCGCGGACTTCCGCAGCCACTTGACCGACTTGTTGCTTGTTGATCCCCTTGATCACGATTTCGGTTTGCGTCGGGGTTTCAGCCTTGACGCCTTCCGGCATCTGGTGCACCACCGGGTGCGAGAAACCCAGCGACAGGTTCAGCTTGTCGCCTTGCGCTTGCGCACGGTAACCGACGCCAACCAGCGTCAGCTTGCGCTCGAAACCCTTGGTCACGCCGTGCACGGCATTCGCGATGATCGCGCGCATCGTGCCCGACAGTGCATTTGCTTCGCGGCTTTCGTCGACCGGCGACAGATTCAGCGTGCCGTCGTTGTTCGCCACGTTCACGAGCGGATTGATCGCTTGCGTGATGGTGCCCAGCGGGCCCTTGACGGTGATAGCACCGTCGGCCAGCTTGACTTCCGCGCCTTGCAGCGCGATCGGGCTCTTACCTACTCGAGACATGTTTCTCTCTCCTCGGCTTTAAGCGACGTAGCAGATGACTTCGCCGCCGACGCCGGTAGCGCGCGCCTTGCGGTCGGTCATCACGCCCTTCGGCGTCGACACGATAGCCACGCCGAGGCCGTTCATGACCTGCGGAATGTCGTTACGGCCGCGGTACACGCGCAGACCAGGCTTCGACACGCGCTCGAGGCGTTCGATGACCGGGCGACCTGCGTAGTACTTCAGCGCGATATTCAGTTCGGACTTCGCACCTTCCGCCTTCACGGCGAAATCGTCGATATAACCTTCGTCCTTGAGGACTTGCGCGATTGCAACCTTGACCTTCGACGAGGGCATCGCAACCGATACCTTCTCGACCATCTGCGCGTTGCGGATGCGAGTCAGCATATCGGCGATAGGATCACTCATGCTCATTTACGTTTCTCCTATTACCAGCTCGCCTTGGTCAGGCCAGGAATCTCGCCACGGAATGCGATTTCACGAATCTTGTTACGCGCGAGGCCGAATTTACGGAACGTGCCACGCGGACGGCCCGTGATCGCGCAGCGGTTACGCTGGCGGGTCGGGTTTGCGTTGCGGGGCAGTTGCTGCAGCTCCAGGCGTGCTTCGTAGCGCTCTTCTTCCGACTTGCTTTGGTCTTCGACGATCGCCTTCAGCGCTTCGCGCTTTGCTGCGAACTTCGCGACCAGGCGGGCGCGCTTCTTTTCACGTTCGATCAGTGCCAGTTTAGCCACGGTAACCTCAGTTTCTGAACGGGAACTTGAAGCTGGCGAGCAGAGCCTTTGCTTCGTCGTCGGTCTTCGCAGTCGTCGTGATGCTGATGTTCAGCCCACGCAGTGCGTCGATCTTGTCGTAGTCGATTTCGGGGAAAATGATCTGCTCTTTCACACCGATGTTGTAGTTGCCACGGCCATCGAACGCACGACCCGACACGCCGCGGAAATCTCGCACGCGGGGCAGGGCAACGGTCACGAAACGGTCGAGGAATTCGTACATCGCCTGGCCACGCAGCGTCACCATCGCGCCGATCGGGTAACCCTGGCGGATCTTGAAGCCAGCGATTGCCTTGCGTGCCTTCGTGACGACCGGCTTCTGGCCGGCGATCTTCGTGAGGTCGCCAACGGCGTTCTCGATGATCTTCTTGTCAGCGATCGCTTCGCCAAGACCCATGTTCAGCGTGATCTTGGTGATGCGCGGCACTTCCATGACCGACTTGTAACCGAACTTCTCGATCAGGCCGGGCACAACCTTTTCTTTGTAAAACTCTTGAAAACGAGCCATTTTTTACTCCGCTGCGTCAGGCGCTCAGTACGGCACCGGTCGTCTTCAGGAAGCGAACCTTCTTGCCTTCCTCGACCTTGATGCCAACACGCGACGCCTTGCCATTCGCGTCGACCAGTGCGACGTTCGAAATATGCAGGGGCATCGTCTTCGCTTCCACGCCACCCGTCGTACCCTTCATCGGGTTCGGCTTCACATGCTTCTTGACGAGGTTGATACCCTCAACCGTCACATGCTCAGCACCGACAGCCAGCACGACGCCGCGCTTGCCCTTGTCCTTGCCAGTGACGACGATCACTTCGTCGCCTTTGCGAATCTTGTTCATCGCGACTCCTTACAGCACTTCCGGCGCCAGCGAAACGATCTTCATGAATCGTTCGCTACGCAGCTCACGCGTCACCGGCCCGAAGATACGGGTGCCGATCGGCTCGAGCTTGTTATTCAAAAGCACAGCGGCGTTGCCGTCGAACTTGATCAGCGAGCCGTCTTGACGGCGCACGCCCTTGGCGGTGCGGACCACCACGGCGTTGTAAATTTCGCCTTTCTTCACGCGCCCGCGCGGCGTTGCCTCTTTGACGGTCACCTTGATGATGTCGCCAATGCCGGCATAACGACGCTTCGAGCCGCCGAGCACCTTGATGCACATGACTTCACGCGCACCCGTGTTGTCGGCTACTTCGAGCCGAGATTCGGTCTGGATCATGGTTTGTCTTTCCCAACTTAATCCGGATGCACCACCATGATGCATTCGGTCAGTCTTGGTCCCGTCAGCCAATCGGCTGCTTGGGTTGGAACAGCAGCGACGGCAAACGAAACCCGCCATCGCAATTCGGTGAATCTTTCGGACAGGCAGGCGCCAGTCCGCTTCCCCCACCAACTTCGCCCGCGACGGGGCTCCCATAAAGAGGGAAGACCAGGATTATAACAAATAATCCTGGTCACGCAAGCAAAAACTTTGCGATTTCAAGCACTTCGAGGAGAGGTGCCTGTTACTGCCTACTGCGCTGCCCGCTTAGATGACGCGAGCGGCTTCGACGAGGCGCGACACCGTCCAGGCCTTCGTCTTCGAAACAGGACGAGTTTCCTGGATTTCGACGAGATCGCCTTCGTTGCAGGTGTTCGCTTCATCATGCGCGTGGTACTTCTTCGAGCGCACGACATACTTGCCGTAGATCGGGTGCTTGACGCGGTGCTCGATCAGCACGGTGACGGTCTTGTCCATCTTGTTGCTGACGACCCGACCGACCAGCGTCCGCTTCAGCGAGGTTTTCACGCTATCGTTCATTTCTGGTTCGCCTTCTGAGTCATGACGGTCCGCACACGTGCGATGTCGCGACGAACCTTCTTCAGCTGGCTCGTGTTCGTGAGCTGCTGGGTCGCGAGTTGCATGCGCAGGCCGAATTGCGCCTTCAGCAGGTCCGCCAGCTCCTTGTTGAGCGCGGCCTGGTCTTTCTGGAGAAGTTCGGAAGCCTTCATGTTTTCTCCTTAGGCGCCGAGCTGGCGCACGATGAATGCCGTCTTCAGCGGCAGCTTGGCTGCAGCCAGACGGAACGCTTCGCGTGCCAGTTCTTCGGTTACGCCGTCCATTTCATAGAGCATCTTGCCCGGCTGAATCTCGGCGACGTAGTACTCCGGGTTACCCTTACCGTTACCCATACGCACTTCGGCCGGCTTCTGCGAAATCGGCTTGTCCGGGAAGATCCGGATCCAGATGCGGCCGCCACGCTTGATGTGACGCGTCATTGCACGACGCGCCGCTTCAATCTGGCGTGCGGTCAAACGACCGCGACCGATCGCCTTCAGGCCGAATTCACCGAACGACACTGCGTTGCCGCGCGTCGCCTTGCCGGTGTTACGACCCTTCTGCTCTTTACGATACTTTCTGCGTTTCGGTTGCAGCATCGTTATTCTCCAGTCTTGCCGTCTTCGGGCTTGCCGGCGCCGCGGCGCGGTGCGCCACGACGAGCACCCGGAGCGCCGCCTTCGCCGTCACGGCGCGGACGACGGTCGCCCGGACGCGCATTGCGACGCGGACGCTTGTCTTCGGCTACTTCTTCCACCACCGGTGCGTCGTTGCGGCCGAGCGTATCGCCCTTGTAGACCCACACCTTGACGCCGATGATCCCGTAAGTCGTCTTCGCTTCCGAAGTCGCGTAGTCGATATCAGCACGCAGCGTGTGAAGGGGCACGCGACCTTCGCGATACCACTCCGTACGAGCGATTTCGATACCGTTCAGACGGCCCGCGCTCATGATCTTGATGCCTTGGGCACCCAGACGCATCGCGTTCTGCATCGCACGCTTCATCGCGCGACGGAACATGATCCGGCGCTCGAGCTGTTGCGTGATCGAGTCAGCGATCAGCTGAGCATCGGTTTCCGGCTTGCGGATTTCTTCGATGTTGACGTGAACCGGCACGCCCATGCGGCGTTGCAGTTCCGTCTTCAGCTGTTCGATATCCTCGCCCTTCTTGCCGATGACCACGCCCGGACGCGAGCTGTAAATCGTGATGCGCGCGTTCTTCGCCGGACGCTCGATGACGACCCGACCGACCGAAGCGTTCTTCAGCTTCTTCTTCAGGTATTCACGAACACCGATGTCTTCCTGCAGCATCGCCGCGAAATTGTTGTTGTTCGCGTACCAACGCGAAGCCCAATTGCGGCTGACAGCCAGGCGGAAGCCAGTCGGATGAATTTTCTGTCCCATCGTATGGCTCCTTAATTCCCGACCGTCACAGTGATGTGACAGGATTGCTTCTCGATGCGGTTACCGCGGCCCTTGGCGCGCGCGGTGAAACGCTTGAGCGATGCAGCCTTGTCGACGTAGATGCTCTTGATCTTGAGCTCGTCGATATCGGCGCCTTCGTTGTGCTCCGCATTCGCGATTGCCGACAGCACAACCTTCTTCACGATGCCAGCCGCCTTCTTCGGCGAGAACGTCAGAACGTTCAGCGCCTTGTCGACCGGCAAACCGCGGATCTGGTCAGCCACAAGGCGCGTTTTTTGCGCCGAGATGCGGGCACCGCGATGAATTGCTTTCACTTCCATCTTGATTGCCCCTTATTTCTTGGCCTTCTTGTCGGCTGCGTGACCCTTGAACGTACGGGTCAGTGCGAACTCGCCAAGCTTGTGGCCGACCATGTTTTCCGAGATGTACACCGGAACGTGTTGACGGCCGTTGTGAACAGCGATCGTCAGGCCGATGAAATCCGGCAGAATCGTCGAGCGACGCGACCAGGTCTTGATCGGCTTTTTGTCGCGCGAAGCTGCAGCCGCCTCAACTTTCTTCAGCAAATGGGCGTCGCAGAACGGACCTTTTTTAACAGAACGTGCCATTGCCTACTCCTTAACGCTTGTGACGGCGCTGGACGATCATCGTCGTCGTGCGCTTGTTGCTGCGGGTGCGGTAACCCTTAGCCGGCGTACCCCACGGGCTCACCGGATCGCGACCTGCAGCCGTCTTGCCCTCACCACCACCGTGCGGGTGATCAACCGGGTTCATCGCAACGCCACGCACCGTCGGGCGGATACCGCGCCAGCGGTTCGCGCCAGCCTTGCCGATCTGGCGCAGGCTATGCTCTTCGTTACCGACTTCACCGATCGTTGCACGGCACTCGATGTGCACGCGGCGGATTTCGCCCGAACGCAGACGAACCTGCGCGTAGACGCCTTCACGTGCCAGCAGCATGGCCGACGTGCCAGCCGAACGCGCCATTTGCGCGCCCTTGCCCGGCAGCATCTCGATGCAGTGGATCGTCGTACCGACCGGAATGTTGCGGATCGGCAGCGTGTTGCCTGCACGGATCGGCGCTTCCGAACCCGACATCAGCTGTTGGCCGACGGTCAGGCCCTTCGGGGCGATGATGTAGCGACGCTCGCCGTCTGCGTAGAGCACCAGCGCGATGTTCGCGCTACGGTTCGGGTCGTACTCGAGACGCTCGACCTTTGCCGGGATGCCATCCTTCGTGCGACGGAAATCGACGATACGGTAGTGCTGCTTGTGACCACCACCCTTGTGACGCGTGGTGATACGACCGTTGTTGTTACGGCCGGCGGTCGAGCTCTGCGAGTCGAGCAGTGCCGCGAACGGCTTGCCCTGGTGCAGGTTCTTGTTGACCACCTTGACCATCGCGCGGCGACCCGGCGATGTCGGCTTAACTTTAACGATTGCCATGATTACTTGGCCTCCGCTTCAAAGTTGATTTCCTGGCCGGGCTTCAGGCAAACGTACGCCTTCTTCACGTCCTTGCGACGGCCCATCGAACGGCCAAAGCGCTTTTGCTTGCCCTTCTGAACCAGCACGTTGACGGAATCAACTTCAACCTTGAACAGCAGCTCGACGGCCGCCTTCACTTCCTGCTTCGTGGCATCCGGTGCGACTTCGAACACGACTTGCTCGTTCTTGTCGGCAACCAGCGTCGCCTTTTCCGAGATCACCGGTGCGAGCAGGACCTGCATCAAACGATGATCGTTCTTGCGAATCTCGCTCATGACAGCAACTCCTCGATCTGGGCGACCGCAGCCTTCGTGACCAGCACTTTCTTGAAGTAGATCAGCGACAGCGGGTCAGCGTAGCGCGGCTCGACAATTGCCACGTGCGGCAGGTTGCGCGATGCCAGGTACAGGTTTTCGTCAACCGTGTCGGTGATGATCAGCACGGAGTCGAGACCCATGGTCTTGAATTTGTCGGCCAGCAGCTTGGTCTTCGGCGCTTCGAGGATGATGTCCTCGACGACCGACAGGCGGCCTTCACGGGCCAGCTGCGAGAAGATCGAGCAGAGACCTGCGCGATGCATCTTCTTGTTGACCTTGTGCGAGAAGTTTTCTTCCGGCGAATTCGGGAAGATACGACCACCGCCACGCCACAACGGGCTCGACGACATACCGGCACGAGCACGGCCCGTACCCTTCTGGCGCCACGGCTTCTTGGTCGTGTGCTTGACTTGCTCACGGTCCTTCTGTGCGCGGTTACCCTGGCGAGCATTCGCCTGGTAAGCGACGACGACCTGGTGGATCAGCGCTTCGTTGTAGTCACGACCGAACACGACGTCCGATGCGTTGACCACTGCACCTTCCTGACCATTTTCGTTCAGGAGCTTGAGTTCCATTATTTCGCCCCCTTGGTCTTGACGGCCGGCGTCACGAAGACCTTGCCGCCCTTCGCGCCCGGAATCGCACCCTTCACGAG
Organism: Burkholderia sp. L-4; assembly: GCF_056856535.1. Classification (NCBI taxonomy): domain Bacteria; kingdom Pseudomonadati; phylum Pseudomonadota; class Betaproteobacteria; order Burkholderiales; family Burkholderiaceae; genus Burkholderia; species Burkholderia sp. L-4. Next base: position 350,247 of record NZ_JBXEOX010000001.1, on the reverse strand, counting down.
CAGCAGCTTGCGCTCTGCGTCGATACGAGCGATTTCGAGGTTCTGCACCGTCACCGTCACGTCACCCATGTGACCCGTCATGCGTTTACCCGGGAAAACACGACCCGGATCCTGCGCCATACCGATCGAGCCCGGCACGTTGTGCGAGCGCGAGTTACCGTGCGTGGCACGGCCGGAGGAGAAGTTGTAACGCTTGATCGTACCGGCGTAGCCCTTACCGATCGACACGCCTTGCACGTCGACCTTCTGGCCCACTTCGAAAAGATCTGCACCGACCACGGCGCCATTCGACAGCTCGGCTGCCTTGGCCGCGTCAATGCGGAATTCCTTGAGGATTTCACCGGCTTCGACACCGGCTTTGGCGAGATGACCTGCCAGCGGCTTCGTCACGCGCGATGCACGACGGGAGCCGAATGCAACCTGCACGGCCGTGTAGCCGTCGGTTTCAACAGTCTTGATCTGCGTCACGCGGTTGTCCGACACGTCCAGCACGGTGACGGGAATCGAATCCCCTTCAGCCGTGAAGATACGGGTCATGCCAACCTTGCGACCTACGAGTCCAAGGCTCATCATTTTCTCCATTCCCGACTGCGATTGGTCGGGGCTGATTTACAAAATGCCGGGCACGCAAGGCCCAACTTTTTTACGCGAATACGCGAAAAGCCAAGCAGTATAGCCCGACTTTTCCATTTCCGCAAGCAATACAAAGACTTAGCGCCGCCCGACATGCCGATCGGCGCCGGAAGCCTTACTGCAGCTTGATTTCCACGTCGACGCCAGCCGGCAGGTCGAGCTTCATCAGCGCGTCGACGGTCTTGTCCGTCGGGTCGACGATGTCCATCAGGCGCTGGTGGGTGCGGATTTCGAGCTGATCGCGCGACGTCTTGTTGACGTGCGGCGAACGCAGGATGTCAAAACGCTGAATGCGCGTCGGCAGCGGCACCGGGCCACGGACGATTGCGCCAGTCCGCTTCGCGGTATCGACGATCTCGGCAGCCGATTGATCGATCAGACGATAGTCGAATGCCTTCAGGCGAATGCGGATTTTCTGTTGCTGCATGACGATTCCTTGAAAAGAGCGAGGCGATGTTGCATCGCCGGACACTAAAAGAACGTGAAACATGACGCCAGCGGGGAGCGAAGCATCAGGTTCCGGACAGTACTTCCACTGCTAAGCCCGCGATTCTACACGAAATTCTGAAACCGTGGCGTGCATTTCACGGCCCACGCAACGCGCCGCCGGAAAAACAAAACCGGGTGCCAGCACAAGCTGGACACCCGGTTTCGACGGCACAACTGCGTACCGCGGAATCGCGGACCCCGTCGGGATCCGCGGATCGTCGATGTTACTCGATGATCTTGGCGACGACGCCGGCGCCGACCGTACGGCCGCCTTCGCGGATTGCGAAGCGCAGACCTTCTTCCATCGCGATCGGAGCGATCAGCTTCACCGTGATCGACACGTTGTCGCCCGGCATCACCATTTCCTTGTCCTTCGGCAGCTCGATCGAGCCCGTCACGTCCGTCGTACGGAAGTAGAACTGCGGACGGTAGTTGTTGAAGAACGGCGTGTGACGGCCGCCTTCGTCCTTGCTCAGCACGTACACTTCAGCCGTGAAGTGCGTGTGCGGCGTGATCGAACCCGGCTTCGCCAGAACCTGGCCACGCTCCACGTCTTCACGCTTCGTGCCGCGCAGCAGGATACCCACGTTGTCGCCTGCCTGACCTTGGTCCAGCAGCTTACGGAACATTTCAACGCCCGTGCAGGTCGTCTTCACCGTCGGCTTGATACCGACGATTTCGATTTCCTCGCCGACCTTCACGATGCCGCGCTCGACACGACCCGTCACCACCGTACCACGGCCCGAGATCGAGAACACGTCTTCCACCGGCATCAGGAACGCGCCGTCAACTGCACGCTCCGGCGTCGGGATGTACGTGTCCAGCGCGTCGGCCAGGCTCATGATCGCCACTTCGCCCAGCTCGCCCGTGTCGCCTTCCAGCGCCAGCTTCGCCGAACCCTTCACGATCGGCGTGTCGTCGCCCGGGAAGTCGTACTTCGACAGCAGCTCGCGAACTTCCATCTCGACCAGCTCGAGCAGTTCAGCGTCGTCCACCATGTCGCACTTGTTCAGGAACACGATGATGTACGGAACGCCAACCTGACGCGCCAGCAGGATGTGCTCACGCGTCTGCGGCATCGGGCCGTCAGCTGCCGAGCAAACCAGGATCGCGCCGTCCATCTGCGCCGCGCCCGTGATCATGTTCTTCACATAGTCAGCGTGGCCCGGGCAGTCGACGTGTGCGTAGTGGCGGTTCGCCGTTTCGTACTCGACGTGTGCCGTGTTGATCGTGATGCCGCGCGCCTTTTCTTCCGGTGCCGCGTCGATCTGGTCGTACGCCTTCGCTTCGCCGCCGAACTTCTTCGTCAGAACCGTCGTGATCGCTGCCGTCAGCGTCGTCTTGCCGTGGTCAACGTGACCAATCGTACCAACGTTCACGTGCGGCTTGGTCCGCTCAAACTTTTCTTTTGCCATGATTCTCTTCTTTCAAAAAATAATCAGTTGGTAGCTGCAGATTTACTTCGACTTCGCGCTGATGATCGCTTCGGCAACGTTGCGCGGAGCTTCAGCGTAGTGCTTGAACTCCATCGTGTACGTTGCGCGACCTTGCGTCAGCGAGCGCAGCGACGTCGAGTAACCGAACATTTCCGACAGCGGCACTTCGGCGCGAACGATCTTGCCGCCGCCGACCATGTCTTCCATGCCCTGGACGATACCGCGACGGCCCGACAGGTCGCCCATCACGTTGCCCATGTAGTCTTCCGGCGTCTCGACTTCGACGGCCATCATCGGCTCGAGGACGACCGGGTTCGCCTTGCGCATCGCTTCCTTGAACGCCATCGAACCGGCCATGCGGAACGCGTTTTCGTTCGAGTCAACGTCGTGGTACGAACCGAACGTCAGGTGAACCTTCACGTCGACGACCGGGAAGCCAGCCAGCACGCCCGACTTCAGCGTGTCCTGGATACCCTTGTCGACCGCCGGGATGTATTCACGCGGAATCACACCACCCTTGATCTCGTCGAAGAACTCGTAGCCCTTGCCTTGTTCGTTCGGCTCGAGCGTGATGACCGCGTGACCGTACTGGCCGCGGCCACCCGATTGCTTGACGAACTTGCCGTCGACATCCTTCGCCGTCGAGCGGATCGTCTCGCGGTACGCAACCTGCGGCTTGCCGACGGTTGCTTCCACGCCGAATTCACGCTTCATCCGGTCGACCAGAATTTCGAGGTGGAGCTCGCCCATGCCCGAAATGATGGTCTGGCCCGATTCTTCGTCGGTCTGCACGCGGAACGACGGGTCTTCCTGAGCCAGACGGTTCAGTGCGAGGCCCATCTTTTCCTGGTCAGCCTTGGTCTTCGGCTCGACAGCCTGCGAGATCACCGGCTCCGGGAACACCATGCGCTCGAGAACGATCGGGTTCGCCGGGTCGCACAGCGTGTCGCCCGTGGTCGCTTCCTTCAGGCCGACCGCAGCAGCGATGTCGCCTGCGCGAACTTCCTTGATTTCCTCACGCTGGTTCGCGTGCATCTGCAGAATACGGCCGAGGCGTTCCTTCTTGCCCTTGGTCGAGTTCAGCAGCGTGTCGCCCGAGTTGACGACGCCCGAGTACACACGGAAGAAGATCAGCTGGCCGACGAACGGGTCGGTCATGATCTTGAACGCGAGCGACGAGAACTTCTCTTCGTCCGACGCCTTGCGCTCCGCTTCTTCACCGTTTTCGAGCTCGCCCTTGACCGGCGGGATGTCGACCGGCGACGGCAGGAAGTCGATCACGGCGTCGAGCATACGCTGCACGCCCTTGTTCTTGAACGCGGTACCGCACAGCATCGGCTGGATTTCGCACGCGATCGTACGGTCGCGCAGCGCCTTGACGATGTCGGCTTCCGGCAGATCGCCTTCTTCCAGGTACTTGTTCATCAGGTCTTCGCTGGCTTCGGCAGCCACTTCGACCATCTTCTCGCGCCATTCCTTGCAGGTCTCCGCGAGCTCGGCCGGGATGTCGACGTAGTCGAACTTCGTGCCTTGCGACGCTTCGTCCCAAATGATCGCCTTCATCTTGATCAGGTCGACGACGCCCTTGAAGTTTTCTTCCGCGCCGATCGGCACCACGACCGGAACCGGGTTCGCCTTCAGACGCAGACGGAGCTGGTCGTAGACCTTGAAGAAGTTCGCGCCGGTACGGTCCATCTTGTTGACGAACGCGAGACGCGGCACCTTGTACTTGTTCGCCTGGCGCCACACCGTTTCCGACTGCGGCTGCACGCCGCCCACTGCGCAGTACACCATGCACGCGCCGTCGAGCACGCGCATCGAGCGCTCGACTTCGATCGTGAAGTCGACGTGGCCCGGGGTGTCGATGATGTTGATGCGGTGTTCCGGATAGTTGCCGCCCATGCCCTTCCAGAAGGCCGTGGTAGCAGCGGACGTGATCGTGATGCCACGTTCCTGTTCCTGCTCCATCCAGTCCATCGTGGCTGCGCCGTCGTGGACTTCACCGATCTTGTGGTTCACACCGGTGTAAAACAGAATGCGCTCGGTCGTCGTCGTTTTGCCGGCGTCGATGTGAGCGCTAATACCGATATTGCGGTAGCGCTCGATAGGAGTCTTGCGAGCCACTTTGATCCTCTACTGGGATAACACGATGCAGCCCGGCTGCATCATGCTTCAACACAAACGGGCGAGGCGCCTGAAAAGCGCACCCGCCCGGAATTTATTTCCGCTAACAGCCCAGCCAGGCGCTTAGAAACGGAAATGCGAGAACGCGCGGTTGGCTTCTGCCATGCGGTGAACTTCGTCGCGCTTCTTCATCGCGCCGCCACGGCCTTCGGCCGCTTCGGAGAGTTCACCTGCCAGGCGCAGGGCCATCGACTTCTCGCTGCGCTTCTTCGCAGCCTCACGCAGCCAGCGCATCGCCAATGCCATACGACGCGACGGGCGCACTTCGACCGGAACTTGATAGTTGGCACCACCAACGCGACGGCTCTTCACTTCGACCACCGGCTTCACGTTGTTGAGCGCAACCGTGAACACTTCCAGCGGGTCCTTGCCACCCTTGGTCTGGATTTGTTCGAATGCGCCATAAACGATGCGCTCTGCGACCGACTTCTTGCCGGACAGCATCAGCATGTTCATGAACTTGGCAACATCAACGTTGCCGAACTTCGGATCCGGCAACACTTCCCGCTTGGGGACTTCGCGACGACGCGGCATGATTCTTCCTTTACTTGTTCAGTTGGAGCTGGTTCCAGCTCCGCGGCCACCAACAAACCCGATCACATCTTCACGACTAACCAGCTTGGCCGGGTGACCACTTACTCGACAGCACCGGCAATCCGGCACTCCCGCCTTGACCGCCCTGCGGCGATCCCTGATCAAAAACTGCTTACTTGGCAGCCTTTGCACGCTTCGCGCCGTACTTCGAGCGCGCTTGCTTACGGTCCTTGACGCCCTGGGTATCCAGCGAGCCGCGAACCATGTGGTAACGCACACCCGGCAAGTCCTTCACACGGCCGCCGCGGATCAGCACAACCGAGTGTTCCTGCAGGTTGTGGCCTTCACCGCCGATGTACGAAATCACTTCGAAGCCGTTCGTCAGACGAACCTTGGCGACCTTACGGAGTGCCGAGTTCGGCTTCTTCGGCGTCGTCGTGTACACACGGGTGCACACGCCGCGACGCTGGGGGCAGTCCTGCAGGGCCGGGCTCTTGCTCTTCGTCGTTTCCGACTGACGGCCTTTGCGAACCAGTTGGTTGATGGTTGGCATTGTTTATTCCTGAAATTGAACAAAATCTGCGCATCGATTTCGGGCAAAGCGAGAATCGGCGCACAGTTGACTTCCGCACCGGCGAATCGGGCGCGCGCTTTCGAACGCGACACAGCCCACCGAATACCGGAACCCAGCATAATAGTCCGGAAATACCAACTAAGTCAACGGGTTGCGTGATTTGCCGGTCGACCGCGTGGTTTACAGGAAGGGTCCGAACACCTGTGTCAGGCCGATTCGACCACGTCGATGATCTCGTCGCCGAAGCGTTCGAGCTTGCGTACGCCCATGCCGGGGATGTGGCGCAGGTCGTCGATCGACTCCGGTGCGTTGCGCGCGATTTCCGCGAGCGTCGCATCGTGGAAGATCACGTAGGCCGGCACGCCGTCGGTCTTCGCGGTTTCCGCGCGCCACGCGCGCAACGCGTCCCACCGTGCGCGCTCGCGCGTGCCCATGCCGGCGGTCGGGTCGACGCGCGTGCCGCTGCGGCTCGACGACTGGCGCGTGCGCTGCGGCTTCACGTAGCGGCGCAGCGTGACCTTCTCCTCGTTCTTCAGCACGGCCTTCGCGGCCTCCGTCAGCATCAGCGCGCCAAAGCCGCCATGGTCGACCGCCAGGTAGCCGTACGCGACGAGCTGCCTGAAAATCGCGCGCCATTCCGGTTCGGACAGCGCCGCGCCGATCCCGAACGTGCTGAGCTGGTCGTGGCCGCGCTGCAACACCTTCTCGGTGCGCCCGCCGCGCAGGATCTCGATCAGGTGGCTCGAGCCGAAATTGAAACCGCTCGCGCGCTGCGCGCGGAACACGCACGACAACGCCATCTGCGCCTCGCGCGTGGCGTCCCACGACGCAGGCGGCTCGAGGCAGGTGTCGCAGTTGCCGCACGGCCGGCTCTCTTCGCCGAAGTAGTTCAGCAACCGCACGCGGCGGCACGAAATCGTCTCGCACAGCCCGAGCAGCGCGTCGAGCTTCGACGTCTGCACGCGCTTGTGTGCGTCGTCCGCATCCGATTCGTCGATCATCTTGCGCTGCTGGACGACGTCGCCGAGGCCGTACGCCATCCACGCATTCGCGGGCATCCCGTCGCGGCCCGCACGGCCCGTTTCCTGGTAGTAGCCTTCGACGCTCTTCGGCAGATCCAGGTGCGCGACGAAGCGCACGTCGGGCTTGTCGATGCCCATGCCGAACGCGATCGTCGCGCACATCACGATACCCTCTTCGCGCTGGAACATTTCCTGGTGCTTCTGCCGCACCTCGAACTCCATCCCGGCGTGATAGGGCAGCGCCCGCACGCCTTGCGCCTTCAGCCATTCGGCCGTTTCCTCGACCTTGCGACGCGACAGGCAATAGACGACGCCGGCGTCGGTCGTGCCGTCGGCATTCGTGTGCTCCGCGCGGATGAAGTCGAGCAGCTGCGCGCGCGCGTTGTCCTTCTCGACGATCCGGTAGCGGATGTTGGGGCGATCGAAGCTCGATACGAACACGCGTGCGTCGTCGAGCGCGAGACGATGGATGATCTCGTCGCGCGTGATCGCGTCGGCCGTGGCCGTCAGCGCGATGCGCGGCACCGACGGGAAGCGCTCGTGAAGCACCGACAGCTGGATGTATTCCGGACGGAAATCGTGCCCCCATTGCGACACGCAGTGCGCTTCGTCGATCGCGAACAGGCCGATCTTCGCGCGTTCGAGCAGGTCGAGGAAGCGCCCGGTCATCAGCCGCTCCGGTGCGACGTACAGCAGGTCGATCTCGCCTTCGCGCAGCGCGCGCTCGGTGGCCGCGGCCTCGGCGCCCGACAGCGTCGAATTCAGGTAGGCCGCGCGCACGCCGACTTCGCGCAGCGCGGCGACCTGGTCCTGCATCAGCGCGATCAACGGCGACACGACGATGCCGGCGCCCTGCCCGGCCTCGCGGCGCAGCAGCGCCGGGATCTGGTAGCACAACGACTTGCCGCCGCCCGTGGGCATCAGCACGAGACAATCGCCGCCGCCGGCGACGTGCTCGACGATCTCGCCCTGCTGGCCGCGAAAGGCGGAATAACCAAAGACTTCGTCGAGGATTTCGAGGGCGCGGGACATGAATGGGAACAAGGACGGCTGAACGATGATCGCGATTTTAACAACCCGCTTGCGCGGCGCGTGGCGAATCGAGCGTTGTTGGCCGTTCGGTCAGGGTCCGTTCGCGTGCATCGCGGGCCTGTCGCGGCCGCGCGGCCGGCGATTGCGGGCATGCGCGGGCGCGGCTCAGGCACGTCATGCACGTGAACGACGGATGAAAAAAAACCGCCCGGCGGAACCGGACGGTTTCGGTGACAGCGAGGTGAGGCGGCTTGCGCCGCCCGCACTTACTCGGCTGCCGGGTGTTGCGGCTCTTCCGCCGGCGCGCTCGGCGTGCCGAAGTCGAATGCCTCTTCCGCTGCGATCTGGTCGAAACGCTCGCGATCCGACGATTCCTTCGCCTTGCGTGCCTTGTGGAACGCGAGACCCGTACCGGCCGGAATCAGACGGCCGACGATCACGTTTTCCTTCAGGCCGCGCAGATCGTCGCGCTTGCCCATGATCGCCGCTTCGGTCAGCACGCGGGTCGTTTCCTGGAACGATGCCGCAGAGATGAACGAGTCGGTCGACAGCGATGCCTTCGTGATACCGAGCAGCACGTTGTCGTACGAAGCCGGGCGCTTGCCCTCGGCGATCATGCGATCGTTCTCGTCCAGCATGTCGGAACGCTCGACCTGTTCGCCCGGGATGAAGCGCGTATCGCCGTTGTCGGTGATCTGCACACGACGCAGCATCTGGCGAACGATCACCTCGATGTGCTTGTCGTTGATCTTCACGCCCTGCAGACGATACACGTCCTGCACTTCGTCGACGATGTAGCGCGACAGCGCCTCGATACCCTGCAGACGCAGGATGTCGTGCGGATCGGCCGGACCGTCCACGATCATTTCGCCCTTGTTGACGACCTGGGCATCGTGAACCAGAACCTGCTTTTCCTTCGCGATCAGGAACTCGTGCTGGTTGCCCTCGAGATCCGTGATGACGAGACGCTGCTTGCCCTTCGTGTCCTTGCCGAACGACGTCGTACCCGTGACTTCCGCGAGAATGCCGGCATCCTTCGGCGAACGCGCTTCGAACAGTTCCGCCACCCGCGGCAGACCGCCGGTAATGTCACGCGTCTTCTGCGCTTCGGTCGGGATACGTGCGAGCACTTCACCGACCTGCACCTGCTGGCCGTCCTTCACGGTGATCAGTGCGCCGACCTGGAAGCCGATCTGCACCGCGTGCTCCGTGCCCGGAATCTTCACTTCGTCGCCGTTCGCGTCGAGCAGCTTCACCTGCGGACGCACGCTCTTCGAAGCCTGCGAACCGCGACGCTTCACGTCGATCACGACCAGCGTCGACAGGCCGGTCACGTCGTCGATCTGCTTCGCGACGGTCACGCCTTCCTCGACGTTCTCGAACTTCACCGTACCACCGTACTCGGTGATGATCGGACGCGTCAGCGGATCCCACGTGGCGAGCTGCGTGCCGGCCTTGATCGTCGCGCCGTCGAGCTGCAGCAGCGTCGCGCCGTACGGCACTTTGTGACGCTCTCGCTCGCGACCGAAGTCGTCGGTGATCATCGCTTCGCCCGAGCGGGAAATGACGATCTGCTCGCCCTTCGCGTTCGTGACGTAGCGCATCGTCGCCGTGAAGCGCACGATACCGTTGCTCTTCGCTTCGACCGACGAAGCCACTGCCGCACGCGATGCCGCACCACCGATGTGGAAGGTACGCATCGTCAGCTGCGTGCCCGGCTCACCGATCGACTGTGCCGCGATCACGCCGACTGCTTCGCCGACGTTCACGAGCGAGCCGCGGCCGAGGTCACGGCCGTAGCAGGCCGCGCACAGGCCGTAGCGCGTTTCGCAGGTCAGCGGCGTGCGCACGCGCACTTCGTCGATGCCGAGGCGTTCGATTTCCTCGACCGCCGTTTCGTCGAGCAGCGTGCCCGATTCGTACACCGTTTCCTGCGTTTCCGGGTTCACGACGTCCGCGACCGCGACGCGGCCGAGGATACGGTCGCGCAGCGCTTCGACGACTTCACCGCCTTCGACCAGCGCCTTCATCGCGACGCCGTTCGACGTGCCGCAATCGTCTTCCACCACGACCAGATCCTGCGTGACGTCGACGAGACGACGCGTCAGGTAACCCGAGTTCGCGGTCTTCAGTGCCGTATCAGCCAGACCCTTACGTGCACCGTGGGTCGAGATGAAGTACTGCAACACGTTCAGACCTTCGCGGAAGTTCGCGGTAATCGGCGTCTCGATAATCGAGCCGTCCGGCTTCGCCATCAGGCCGCGCATACCGGCCAGCTGACGAATCTGAACCGCCGAACCCCGGGCGCCCGAGTCGGCCATCATGTAGATCGAGTTGAACGACTCCTGGCGCGTTTCCTTGCCGTCGCGGTCCGTCACCGGCTCCGTCGACAGCTGCTCCATCATCGCCTTGCCGACCGCTTCCGACGTTGCCGACCAGATGTCGACCACGTTGTTGTAGCGTTCCTGCGCGGTGACGAGACCGGACATGTACTGGCGGTCGTACTCCTTCACCTTCTTCGCGGCGTCGCCGACGATCGTTTCCTTCTGCGGCGGCACGAGCATGTCGTCCACGCAGATCGAAATGCCGGCACGCGTCGCGAGACGGAAACCCGACTGCATCAGCTGGTCGGCGAACACCACCGTCGCGCGCAGACCGCACTTGCGGAACGCCGTGTTGATCAGGCGCGAGATTTCCTTCTTCTTCAGCGGCTTGTTCAGCACCGAGAACGGCAGGCCGTGCGGCAGGATCTCCGACAGGATCGCGCGGCCGACGGTCGTCGCGTACAGCGAGATCTTCGGCACGAATTCCGGCGCGCCTTCCGACGTGTCCTCGTTGCGGACCATTTCGGTGATCCGCACGTTGACGCGCGAGGCCAGCTCGACTTCCTTGTTCTCGTACGCGCGGATCACTTCCGACACGCCCGTGAACGACAGGCCTTCGCCCTTCGCGTTGACGGCTTCGCGGGTCGCGTAGTACAGACCCAGCACGATATCCTGCGACGGCACGATCGACGGATCGCCGTTGGCCGGGAACAGCACGTTGTTCGACGCCAGCATCAGCGTACGCGCTTCCATCTGCGCTTCGAGCGACAGCGGCACGTGAACGGCCATCTGGTCACCGTCGAAGTCGGCGTTGAACGCCGCGCAAACGAGCGGGTGCAGCTGGATTGCCTTGCCTTCGATCAGCACCGGCTCGAACGCCTGGATACCGAGACGGTGCAGCGTCGGCGCACGGTTCAGCATCACCGGGTGCTCGCGGATCACCTCTTCGAGGATGTCCCACACCACCGGCGTCTGGTTCTCGACTTCCTTCTTCGCAGCCTTGATGGTCGTCGCGACGCCCATCACTTCCAGCTTGTTGAAGATGAACGGCTTGAACAGCTCGAGCGCCATCAGCTTCGGCAGACCGCACTGGTGCAGCTTCAGCGTCGGGCCGACCACGATGACCGAACGGCCCGAGTAGTCGACGCGCTTGCCCAGCAGGTTCTGACGGAAACGACCGCCCTTGCCCTTGATCATGTCGGCGAGCGACTTCAGCGGACGCTTGTTCGCGCCCGTCATCGCCTTGCCGCGACGGCCGTTGTCGAGCAGCGAGTCGACGGCTTCCTGCAGCATCCGCTTTTCGTTGCGGACGATGATTTCAGGCGCCTTCAGCTCGAGCAGACGCTTCAACCGGTTGTTACGGTTGATCACGCGGCGATACAGGTCGTTCAGGTCCGACGTCGCGAAGCGGCCGCCGTCCAGCGGCACGAGCGGACGCAGTTCCGGCGGCAGCACCGGCAGCACTTCGAGGATCATCCACTCGGGCTTGATGCCCGAGCGCTGGAATGCCTCGAGGACCTTCAGGCGCTTCGCGTACTTCTTGATCTTCGCTTCCGAGCCGGTGTTCTTCAGCTCGGTGCGCAGCGTCTCGACCTGCTCGTCGATGTTGATCGCGCGCAGCAGTTCACGCACGCCTTCCGCGCCCATCTCGGCACGGAATTCGTCGCCGTATTCCTCGACCTTGTTGTAGTAATCCTCTTCGGTCATGATCTGCCGCGCCTTCAGCGGCGTCATGCCCGGTTCGATCACCACATAGGCTTCGAAGTACAGCACGCGTTCGATGTCGCGCAGCGTCATGTCGAGCACCATGCCCAGACGCGACGGCAGCGACTTCAGGAACCAGATGTGCGCGACCGGCGAGGCCAGTTCGATGTGGCCCATCCGTTCGCGACGCACCTTCGCCAGCGTCACTTCGACGCCGCACTTCTCGCAGATCACGCCGCGGTGCTTCAGACGCTTGTACTTGCCGCACAGGCACTCGTAGTCCTTGATCGGCCCGAAGATCTTCGCGCAGAAGAGACCATCGCGTTCCGGCTTGAACGTACGGTAGTTGATGGTCTCCGGCTTCTTCACTTCGCCGAACGACCACGAACGGATCTTGTCCGGCGAGGCCAGACCGATCTTGATCGCGTCGAAAACTTCTTCCTGTTGGACTTGCTTGAATAGATCGAGCAGAGCTTTCATTGCTTTCTCTCCGTAGTCCGATTAATTGCGGTCGAGATCGATATCGATACCGAGCGAGCGGATTTCCTTCACGAGCACGTTGAAGGATTCCGGCATGCCTGCATCGATCACGTGATCGCCCTTGACGAGGTTTTCGTACACCTTCGTCCGGCCGGTCACGTCGTCCGACTTCACCGTCAGCATTTCCTGCAGCACGTAGGACGCGCCGTACGCTTCGAGTGCCCACACTTCCATTTCACCGAAACGCTGGCCACCGAACTGCGCCTTACCACCCAGCGGCTGCTGCGTGACGAGCGAGTACGGGCCGGTCGAACGCGCGTGCATCTTGTCGTCGACCAAGTGGTGCAGCTTCAGGTAGTGCATGTAGCCGAGCGTCACGCGACGTTCGAACATTTCACCCGTGCGGCCGTCGTACAGACGGACCTGGTTCTTCGACGGGTTCATGCCGAGCTGTTCGGCGATGTCGTCCGGGAACGCGAGGTCGAGCATCTTGCCCATTTCTTCCTCGGTCGCACCGTCGAACACCGGCGTCGCGAACGGCACGCCTTCACGCAGGTTCTTCGCGAGTTCGAGGATCTCGTCGTCGGTGAAGCTTTCCAGGTCTTCCTGGCGGCCCGACTCGTTGTAGATCTTCGTCAGGAACACGCGCAGTTCCTCGATCTTCGCCTGACGCTGCAGCATTTCGCCGATACGCCAGCCGAGGCCCTTCGCGGCCCAGCCGAGGTGCACTTCGAGAACCTGACCCACGTTCATCCGCGACGGCACGCCGAGCGGGTTCAGCACGACGTCTGCCGGACGGCCGTCGGCCATGTACGGCATGTCTTCGATCGGAACGATCTTCGACACGACACCCTTGTTACCGTGACGGCCTGCCATCTTGTCGCCAGGCTGCAGACGGCGCTTCACCGCGAGGTACACCTTGACCATCTTCAGCACGCCCGGCGGCAGTTCGTCGCCTTGCGTGAGCTTCTTGCGCTTCTCTTCGAACGCGAGGTCGAACTGGTGACGCTTTTCCTCGATCGAGTTCTTGATCGCTTCGAGCTGCGCCGCTGCCTCGTCGTCCGCCAGGCGGATGTCGAACCAGTGGTAGTGGTCGAGGTCTTCCAGGTAAGCCTGGTCGATCTTCGTGCCCTTCGCGAGCTTCTTCGGGCCGCCGTTCGCGACCTTGCCCACGAGCATGCGGGCGAGACGCTGGAACGCGTCGCCTTCCACGATACGCAGCTGGTCGTTCAGGTCGAGGCGGTAGCGCTTCAGTTCGTCGTCGATGATCTGTTGCGCACGCTTGTCGCGCTGGATGCCTTCACGCGTGAACACCTGGACGTCGATCACGGTGCCGCTCATGCCCGACGGCACGCGCAGCGACGTGTCCTTCACGTCCGAAGCCTTCTCGCCGAAGATCGCGCGCAGCAGCTTCTCTTCCGGCGTCAGCTGGGTCTCGCCCTTCGGCGTGACCTTGCCGACCAGCACGTCGCCTGCTTCGACTTCGGCACCGATGTACACGATGCCCGATTCGTCGAGACGGCCGAGCTGGACTTCCGCCAGGTTCGAGATGTCGCGCGTGATTTCTTCCGGCCCGAGCTTCGTGTCGCGTGCAACGACGTTCAGCTCTTCGATGTGGATCGACGTGTAGCGATCGTCCGCGACCACCTTCTCCGAGATCAGGATCGAATCCTCGAAGTTGTAGCCGTTCCACGGCATGAACGCGATCAGCATGTTCTGGCCGAGCGCGAGCTCGCCCAGGTCCGTCGAGGCGCCGTCGGCCAGCACGTCGCCGCGCGAGACCTTGTCGCCCATCTTCACGATCGGACGCTGGTTGATGTTCGTGTTCTGGTTCGAACGCGTGTACTTGATCAGGTTGTAGATGTCGACACCGACTTCACCTGCGACCGCTTCGTCGTCGTTCACGCGAATCACGATACGGCCCGCGTCGACATAGTCGACGACGCCGCCGCGGAACGCCTGAACCGTCGTACCCGAGTCGACCGCGCAGGTGCGCTCGATGCCCGTACCGACGACCGGCTTTTCCGGACGCAGACACGGCACCGCCTGACGCTGCATGTTCGAACCCATCAGTGCACGGTTCGCGTCATCGTGCTCGAGGAACGGAATCAGCGAGGCTGCCACCGACACGATCTGCGACGGCGCGACGTCCATGTACTGGATACGGTCCGGCGTGACCATCATCGTTTCGCCGGCTTCACGCGACGACACGAGTTCGTCGATCAGCTGGCCGTTCTCGTCGATCGCGGCGTTCGCCTGCGCGATCATGTAGCGGCCTTCCTCGATCGCCGACAGGTAGTCGATCTGGTCGGTCACCTTGCTGTCCACGACCTTGCGGTACGGCGTCTCGAGGAAGCCGTATTCGTTCAGGTGCGCGTACAGTGCGAGCGAGTTGATCAGGCCGATGTTCGGACCTTCCGGCGTTTCGATCGGGCACACGCGGCCGTAGTGGGTCGGGTGCACGTCGCGGACTTCGAAGCCTGCGCGTTCGCGCGTCAGACCGCCCGGGCCCAGTGCGGAAACACGGCGCTTGTGCGTGATTTCCGACAGCGGGTTGGTCTGGTCCATGAACTGCGACAGCTGCGACGAACCGAAGAACTCGCGGATCGCCGACGAAATCGGCTTCGAGTTGATCAGGTCGTGCGGCATCAGGTTTTCGCTTTCGGCCTGGCCGAGGCGTTCCTTGACCGCGCGCTCGACACGCACGAGACCCGCGCGGAACTGGTTTTCCGCCAGTTCGCCGACGCAACGCACGCGACGGTTGCCGAGGTGGTCGATGTCGTCCACTTCGCCCTTGCCGTTGCGCAGCTCGACGAGGATCTTGATCGTCGCGAGGATGTCGTCGTCCTGCAGCGTCATCGGGCCGACGATCTCGTCACGGCCGACGCGGCGGTTGAACTTCATGCGGCCGACCTTCGACAGGTCGTACGCTTCCTCGCTGTAGAACAGACGGTTGAACAGCGCCTCGACCGCTTCTTCGGTCGGCGGCTCGCCCGGACGCATCATGCGGTAGATCGCGATGCGCGCGGCCGTCTTGTCGGTCGTTTCGTCGACACGCAGCGTCGACGAGATGTACGGGCCCTGGTCCAGGTCGTTCGTGTAGAGCGTCTGGATGTCCTTGATGCCCGCTTCGCGCAGCTTCTCGAGCACGCTTTCCGTGACTTCGTCGTTCGCGCTCGCGATCACTTCGCCGGTGTCGCCGTCGACGACGTTCTTCGCCAGCACGCGGCCGAGCAGATAGTCTTCCGGCACCGAGATGAACTTGGTCTTCGCGGCTTCGAGGTCGCGAATGTGCTTCGCGTTGATCCGCTTGTCCTTCTGGACGATGACCTTGCCATCACGATCCGTGATGTCGAAACGCGCGACTTCACCACGCAGGCGCTCGGGCACGAACTCGAGTTGCGCGCCTTCGTCCATCAGCGTGAAGTTGTCGAACACGAAGAAGTTCGCGAGGATCTGTTCCGGCGTCAGGCCGATGGCCTTCAGCAGGATCGTGACCGGCATCTTGCGGCGACGGTCGACGCGGAAGTACAGGATGTCCTTCGGATCGAATTCGAAGTCGAGCCACGAGCCGCGGTACGGAATGATCCGTGCCGAGAACAGCAGCTTGCCCGAGCTGTGCGTCTTGCCCTTGTCGTGTTCGAAGAACACGCCCGGCGAACGGTGCAGCTGCGAGACGATGACACGCTCGGTGCCGTTGATGACGAACGAGCCCGTCGGCGTCATGAGCGGAATTTCGCCCATGTACACTTCCTGCTCCTTCACTTCCTTGACGACCGGCTTGTTCGGCGATTCCTTGTCGAGGATGACAAGGCGGACCTTCGCGCGCAGCGCGGAGCAGTACGTCAGGCCACGCTGCTGGCATTCCTTGATGTTGAATGCCGGCGAGGACAGCGCATAGCTCACGAACTCGAGGCGCGCGAAACCGTTGTGCGAAACAATGGGAAATACCGATGTGAACGCGGCCTGCAAACCTTCAGGCTTGCGTTGCGTCGCCGGCACATCGGCTTGCAGAAACGTGCTGAATGATTCAAGCTGGGTAGCCAGCAAGAACGGAACTTGGTGAACGATGGGGCGCTTCGCGAAACTCTTGCGAATGCGCTTCTTCTCGGTGAAGGAATATTGCATACGATCTCCGAATCACGGCGGGTGCTATCGAGGCGGAATACCTGGACGTTTCAAACCCGAGTGTTCACCGACTGAGACCCGATGGCCGTTCGACGGCTTGAACGAGCCGAGAAGCTTGGTGGTTGGCCGCTACCAACCGCTGGCTGACGGCAGCGGATGCCTGTGTTGCCCGCTACCCGACCAAACTTGCCTTCTGCAGTCGCTTCAGAAGACAAAGAGAACCGCCAATCGTGCGTGATCTTTCACAACGATCAGGCGGTTTTCTTTGGCTTCTGGGGCCGATTATTCGGGCTCCCGAATGAGTGCCAGAATAACGTCCCCACAAAGCACAAAAAGGCCGGCGGTGAAAATACCGCCAGCCTTCGCACAGCGCGTCGAAACTTACTTGACTTCGACCTTCGCGCCAGCTTCTTCCAGCTTCTTCTTGGCTTCTTCAGCAGCAGCCTTGTCGACGCCTTCCTTGACGGGCTTCGGTGCACCGTCAACCAGGTCCTTCGCTTCCTTCAGGCCCAGGCCCGTCAGTTCGCGAACGGCCTTGATGACCGAAACCTTGTTGGCGCCGGCTTCAGCCAGGACGACCGTGAATTCGGTCTTCTCTTCTGCTGCAGCAGCAGCGCCGCCGCCTGCCGGGCCAGCGACTGCCACTGCAGCTGCCGACACGCCAAACTTCTCTTCGAACGCCTTGACCAGTTCGTTCAGTTCCAGAACGGTCATCCCTTCGACTGCTGCCAGGATGTCTTCTTTTGCGATTGCCATTTGAAATACTCCTAAATTGAATTCGGATACAGCCAGCGATCAGTAACGCTGATGCACGCTCGCTTATGCAGCTTCCGCTTGCTTCTTCTCGGCCAGCGCTGCCAGAGCACGCGCGAAGCCCGAAACAGGCGATTGCATAACGAACAGCAGCTTCGAGAGCAGTTCTTCGCGGCTCGGGATGCTTGCCAGCGCTTGCACGCCAGCCTTGTCCATCACCTTGCCATCGAACGAACCAGCCTTGATGACCAACTTGTCATTGCCCTTGCTGAAGTCGTTGACGACCTTAGCAGCAGCAATTGCATCTTCCGAGATGCCGTAGATCAACGGACCAGTCATCTGCTCTGCCAGCGGAGCAAACGGCGTACCTTCAACAGCGCGACGCGCCAGCGTGTTCTTCAACACGCGCAGGTAAACCTTCTGCTCACGCGCTTGCGCGCGCAGCTTGGTCAGATCGCCAACCGCAATTCCACGATACTCAGCCAGCACAACGGTCTGGGCCTTCGCGACTTGCGCGGAAACCTCAGCGACGACGGCTTGCTTGTCTTCTCTATTAAGCGGCACGGTTAGCCTCCAGAAACGATACGTTCGGCGCGGCCGGTATGGCCGAAACCTCACGTACCTCGTTCAACAACGGCGTCCGACCTCGTTAGGAGTATTTCCACCTCACGCCGCGAATCGCTTCACGGCCTGCGGCTTCACCACTGCAAAACTTTTTCGGGTTCGCCATCTGCGTTGGCTTGAATTAAGGGATCACCCGACTGCTGCGCCCCACCAACGGTCTTTGATAACCGGTTGCTCGCCTTGCTGCACGAGCAACCGCCCAAAGCCCATGTAGGCCGCTTCGCGAACGAAGCGGCCCGAATACTTGCTTACTGTGCTGCCAGCGTAGCCTGGTCGACACGCACGCCGACGCCCATCGTGCTCGACAGTGCGATCTTGCGCAGGTACACGCCCTTGCTCGTTGCCGGCTTGGCCTTCTGCAGCGCTTCGATCAGCGCCGACAGGTTCGAACGCAGTGCGGTCGGTTCGAACGATGCACGGCCGATGGTCGCGTGGATGATACCGGCCTTGTCGACACGGAATTGCACCTGACCAGCCTTCGCGTTCTTGACGGCGGTTGCGACGTCCGGCGTGACCGTACCGACCTTCGGGTTCGGCATCAGGCCGCGCGGGCCGAGGATCTGGCCCAGCGTACCGACGATACGCATCGTGTCCGGCGAAGCGATCACGATGTCGAAGTCCATCTGGCCAGCCTTGATCTGCTCAGCCAGGTCTTCCATACCGACGATTTCCGCGCCTGCTGCACGTGCCTGCTCGGCCTTTTCGCCTTGCGCGAACACGGCAACGCGAACCGACTTGCCCGTACCGGCCGGCAGAACGACCGAACCACGAACGACCTGGTCCGACTTCTTTGCATCGATGCCGAGCTGGACTGCGACGTCGATCGACTCGTCGAACTTCGCGCTCGCGCATTCCTTCACGAGGCTCAGTGCGTCTTCGATCGCGTACAG
Source organism: Burkholderia sp. L-4 (assembly GCF_056856535.1). NCBI lineage: Bacteria > Pseudomonadati > Pseudomonadota > Betaproteobacteria > Burkholderiales > Burkholderiaceae > Burkholderia > Burkholderia sp. L-4. The sequence continues at coordinate 331,440 of NZ_JBXEOX010000001.1, read as the reverse complement.
CTTCTGACGATCAACCTTGGCGGCAAATGCCTGACGGCGCTTGGAGATCTTAGCCATTTACACGCCCTCCACAGTGATGCCCATCGAGCGTGCGCTACCAGCGATGGTGCGAACGGCTGCGTCCAGATCAGCTGCCGTAAGGTCCGGCATCTTGGTCTTCGCGATTTCTTCGGCTTGAGCGCGCGTGATCGAACCGACCTTGTCGGTGTGCGGCTTGCTCGAGCCCTTGTCCACCTTCGCCGCCTTCTTGATCAGGACGGTTGCCGGCGGCGTCTTCATCACGAACGTGAAGCTCTTGTCAGCGAATGCCGTGATGACCACCGGCACCGGCAGACCCGGCTCCATGCCTTGAGTCTGCGCGTTGAACGCCTTGCAGAACTCCATGATGTTCAGGCCGCGCTGGCCCAGTGCCGGACCGACCGGCGGCGACGGGTTGGCTTTACCTGCAGGGATCTGCAGCTTGATAAAGCCGATAATCTTCTTTGCCATTTGTGAACCTCATTGGAACGCCGAAAGGGCGTTCGGTGAGTAATAACGCGCGTTCGCCGCTGGCTACTGACGCTCCTCAACGGCCATGACGCGGGCCGTAAGCGCGAAGGTGGGCAGCCGAGGCTGCCCACCGAATCGGGATCAAACTTTTTCGACCTGGCCGAATTCGAGTTCGACCGGGGTGGATCGACCAAAGATGGTGACCGACACACGCACGCGCGATTTTTCGTAGTTGACTTCTTCGACGGTGCCGTTGAAGTCCGTGAACGGGCCTTCCTTGACACGCACCATCTCGCCGACTTCGAACAGGGTCTTCGGGCGCGGCTTCTCGACGCCTTCCTGCATCTGCGACATGATCTTCTCGACTTCCTTCGGGGAAATCGGGGTCGGGCGGTTACGCGCACCGCCGACGAAGCCGGTGACCTTCGCGGTGTTCTTCACGAGGTGCCACGTTTCGTCCGTCATCTCCATTTCCACCAGCACGTAGCCGGGGAAGAAACGACGCTCGGTCACCGCCTTGTGACCGCCCTTGACTTCAACCACTTCTTCGGTCGGGACCAGGATCTGACCGAATTTGTCCTGCATGCCAGCACGTTCGATGCGCTCCTGAAGCGCACGTTGCACGCTCTTCTCCATACCGGAGTAGGCGTGCACGACGTACCAACGTTTTCCGCTCGGGGATGCCGGAGTATCGCTCATATCATTTCCAACCCAGAATCGCCGAGAAAATCACCCATTCGATCGATTTGTCACTCAACCAGAGGAAAATCGCCATCACGAGCACGAAACCGAACACGACGAGCGTGGTTTGCGTTGCTTCCTTGCGGGTGGGCCAAACGACCTTCCGGACTTCCTTGTACGAATCCTTGGCAAAAGCGATGAGGCTCTTGCCAGGGGCCGACATCAGCCCGACGGCCACACCGGCGATGATCCCTACCGCCAACGCGGCACCGCGGACATACCACTGCTGATTGGCCAGCCAGAAGAAGCCCACGAATCCGGCCAACACCAGCAATACACCCAGGGCCAGCATCAGCTTATCGCCGGAGGTATTTACAGTTTCGACGGATGGATTCGCCATAACACCTTAAAACAAATGCCACGTAGGACACGTGGCTATTTTTGGCAGGGGCAGAGGGAATCGAACCCCCAACCTTCGGTTTTGGAGACCGACGCTCTGCCAGTTGAGCTATACCCCTAAACCATGTTGGGGCCGGCTGTTGCCAGCCCCAAAACTGTCGATCAACGAATAACTGGCTTACTCGATGATCTTGGCGACGACGCCGGCGCCGACCGTACGGCCGCCTTCGCGGATTGCGAAGCGCAGACCTTCTTCCATCGCGATCGGAGCGATCAGCTTCACCGTGATCGACACGTTGTCGCCCGGCATCACCATTTCCTTGTCCTTCGGCAGCTCGATCGAGCCCGTCACGTCCGTCGTACGGAAGTAGAACTGCGGACGGTAGTTGTTGAAGAACGGCGTGTGACGGCCGCCTTCGTCCTTGCTCAGCACGTACACTTCAGCCGTGAAGTGCGTGTGCGGCGTGATCGAACCCGGCTTCGCCAGAACCTGGCCACGCTCCACGTCTTCACGCTTCGTGCCGCGCAGCAGGATACCCACGTTGTCGCCTGCCTGACCTTGGTCCAGCAGCTTACGGAACATTTCAACGCCCGTGCAGGTCGTCTTCACCGTCGGCTTGATACCGACGATTTCGATTTCCTCGCCGACCTTCACGATGCCGCGCTCGACACGACCCGTCACCACCGTACCACGGCCCGAGATCGAGAACACGTCTTCCACCGGCATCAGGAACGCGCCGTCAACTGCACGCTCCGGCGTCGGGATGTACGTGTCCAGCGCGTCGGCCAGGCTCATGATCGCCACTTCGCCCAGCTCGCCCGTGTCGCCTTCCAGCGCCAGCTTCGCCGAACCCTTCACGATCGGCGTGTCGTCGCCCGGGAAGTCGTACTTCGACAGCAGCTCGCGAACTTCCATCTCGACCAGCTCGAGCAGTTCAGCGTCGTCCACCATGTCGCACTTGTTCAGGAACACGATGATGTACGGAACGCCAACCTGACGCGCCAGCAGGATGTGCTCACGCGTCTGCGGCATCGGGCCGTCAGCTGCCGAGCAAACCAGGATCGCGCCGTCCATCTGCGCCGCGCCCGTGATCATGTTCTTCACATAGTCAGCGTGGCCCGGGCAGTCGACGTGTGCGTAGTGGCGGTTCGCCGTTTCGTACTCGACGTGTGCCGTGTTGATCGTGATGCCGCGCGCCTTTTCTTCCGGTGCCGCGTCGATCTGGTCGTACGCCTTCGCTTCGCCGCCGAACTTCTTCGTCAGAACCGTCGTGATCGCTGCCGTCAGCGTCGTCTTGCCGTGGTCAACGTGACCAATCGTACCAACGTTCACGTGCGGCTTGGTCCGCTCAAACTTTTCCTTGGCCATTTTCAACTCCCAAAAGGAATTTCACAGGTTGCGCCGCGCGCAAACAAGACACTGACTTTTTACTGCTGGTGCCCATGGGCAGGATCGAACTGCCGACCTCTCCCTTACCAAGGGAGTGCTCTACCACTGAGCCACATGGGCGTTTTACGCTTCAACTTCGCGGTCTGGAGCGGGTGAAGGGAATCGAACCCTCGTCGTAAGCTTGGAAGGCTTCTGCTCTACCATTGAGCTACACCCGCACGGGCCACTAACGATTCCCTACCGCTCGCTACGCTGATATCTTGGTGGAGGAGGTTGGATTCGAACCAACGTAGGCGTAAGCCAACAGATTTACAGTCTGCCCCCTTTAGCCACTCGGGCACCCCTCCGTAGAGAACTGACGATTATGGGGGTGCATCGCACTCGTGTCAAGCACATCCGGAAGATTATTTTCACTCTCTTCCTGACTCCCGCTTTACCACCGATCTCCCGCCCTTGCCCGGCTAAGGCAAGCACGAGATGTTGCCGACCGGCGCCACATCTTCGTCAGACTCCGCCCTTAGCGCCGATCTGCATCTGCGCTAAAAACGAAAGACCGCCATCATACGACCTCTTTCACACAATGCCAAGCGGGTAGACGCAAAATTTCCGCAAATTTCGTGCCGGGCGGCTTCGCCGACCTCGCGGACGGTGTGCCTGGCGGCTTCCGCACGCGGTTGCTTGCGCGAAATCGGGATTACTCGCTACCCGCGTCGCCGCGGCCAGGCTCGAACTGCCCGGGGCACCCGGCAAGGGGTTATCCGAACCTTCCGGTGGTGGCGCCATGGCAACGGCGCCGCCGCGCCCGGATGAAATCCCCCACGCGGACCTACGGCCGGCGCGATACCGACCCTCGCCTTCCGTCATCTTCCCGCGTGGATTCCCATGCACCTGCTCGCTCTTGCGATTGCCTTCACGGCCTTGGGCGGACCGGCCGCACATGCCGCCGCCACTGACACCCGGTGTCGCTCGAGCCCGATCGCGAAGATCCGTCAGCAAGCCCAGGATAAAAAACACGCCGAGAGACGCTCCGGAGCGGCAGCAGCTCTCGCCGCATATGATCAGTTGAAGCCCGCGTGCTCGACGTCCGCTGCCTGAGCTCGACGCATAACGGTTCGACCGCAGCATGGTCGATGAATCAGGACGCGATCGCCTATGCACGGCGGACCAACGATGCGTCCGTTTATCCCGTCCCGGCCGGCGACAGCGCCCCGCCCGCCGAATCCGACAGCGCGACCTGCCTGGGGGGGCGTGCTGCAGCCTTTGCTCGGCGATGATGTACGGTCACCAGGCGCGCCCCACACGCCCCGCACCACGACCTTGGCAAACGTCCTGAAATACGGTGCCCCCTACCTCTCCCCGTCGCGCTGGCCGACCAACGTCAGCATCTGGTCGGCTTATCGCAGCGAATCCTCCGCGTACACACGACATCCTGCGTGCCCGCACGACGCCCATCTCGTTCAGCTGAATGTGAATAGTTGCACGGGGTTCGGTGCAGGGGCTTTCGCCGCACCTCATACTTCCGGAGGCACTGGAAAGCTGCCCTCTGCCCCGCGGCGTTGATGACCGGCGCGCGCTGCCCAGCGATGCCCGTGCCGACCCGGGAATAAGGCCGGGACACAACACGCCGGTTTCCGCCAACCAAGGATTCCGCGCTGCGCGATCTCAGCGCGACGTGCGCGGTGCGATCGACCGGCGTCGACGCAAACGGCGCGCACTTTGCGCCGATCGAGGAAGGAAGCGCCTGCTTCGGCGGCACCGCCTATTCGCTCATCGAGGAAATCTACGTGTTCTGAGGCGGCCGCCCCATGCTCGTCAAAAAGAACAGCGCGGATTGTTGATGGCGCCTGCAGGGCGACGCACAGGCGTTACAACTGGCACTCCAGCCGGATCGTTGCGCTTGCCGCGAACCGGGTGCTCACCGCCTCGGATGAGTCGAATCCGGATGATATCCGGCGGATTAGGCGAAGAACGGCACTTGATAGCACCACTTTGCGTTATCCGACGCAACTCTGTCGTGCCTCTTCATGGCGCCTCGATCATTCCGTACCTTCGACAAGAAACGTCGGAGTTCAGCTGCGCCGCAAGCCGTACGACGCTCACACCGGCAGCCGACACGGTCGCGAAAAACGCAGGAGGGATCTCGTAACAATGGAACGAGCGCCGCAATTTTCGCGGGAGAAGGCTTCCGTACGCATGCAGATGGGACGAGATGGCAAATATCCTGACGGCAAGAACCATTGCGCCAAGCCACATGGCGTTGTGCAAATCCTCGACATGGAGTTCCGGCGAACAGGCGATCGAGCGGACCGGCTATCGGCCGAACGTGTCGCCACTTCGAGTCGATAACGAGAGGATGCCGACCTCAGCGACGCCAATTGCTATTTGCGGGTGCTGAGCCACCCAGCAGACGGAGGGAATTTGCGCCGACTGGATACGAGCGCGGCCCGCGTCGACGTCATCGACGCATCAGTTCCGGCCGCATTGCGCTTGAGCGCCGACGCGCATTTCCGTCGCCGAAATGCAAAAACCCCCGCCTTTCGGGCGGGGGTTCTTGGCTTAGGGAGCCTGACGATTACCTACTTTCACACGGGAATCCGCACTATCATCGGCGTAGAGTCGTTTCACGGTCCTGTTCGGGATGGGAAGGGGTGGGACCGACTCGCTATGGTCATCAGGCAAAGGGGGTTGTTCTGCTGGCGTGGCCAACAGAACCAATCTGGGAAGAAGCAGTAATTTTAAGTTGTGTGTATCACACACGAGAATCCAACTTGTCGCTTGGATCTTGCGGCCGGTGCTTTCACACGGCGCCGATCTACAAGGCAGACTTGTTATAGGATCAAGCCTTACGGGCAATTAGTATCAGTTAGCTGAACGCATTACTGCGCTTACACACCTGACCTATCAACGTCCTGGTCTCGAACGACCCTTCAAGGGGATCTAGTCCCCAGGGATATCTCATCTTAAGGCGAGTTTCCCGCTTAGATGCTTTCAGCGGTTATCTCTTCCGAACATAGCTACCCGGCGATGCCACTGGCGTGACAACCGGTACACCAGAGGTTCGTCCACTCCGGTCCTCTCGTACTAGGAGCAGCCCCCTTCAAATATCCAACGCCCACGGCAGATAGGGACCAAACTGTCTCACGACGTTTTAAACCCAGCTCACGTACCTCTTTAAATGGCGAACAGCCATACCCTTGGGACCGGCTACAGCCCCAGGATGAGATGAGCCGACATCGAGGTGCCAAACACCGCCGTCGATATGAACTCTTGGGCGGTATCAGCCTGTTATCCCCAGAGTACCTTTTATCCGTTGAGCGATGGCCCTTCCATACAGAACCACCGGATCACTATGACCTGCTTTCGCACCTGCTCGACTTGTCGGTCTCGCAGTTAAGCACGCTTATGCCATTGCACTATCAGCACGATTTCCGACCGTACCTAGCGTACCTTCGTACTCCTCCGTTACGCTTTGGGAGGAGACCGCCCCAGTCAAACTGCCTACCATGCACTGTCCCCGACCCGGATCACGGGCCAAGGTTAGAACCTCAAACAAACCAGGGTGGTATTTCAAGGACGGCTCCACCGAAACTAGCGTTCCGGTTTCATAGCCTCCCACCTATCCTACACAGATCGGTTCAAAGTCCAATGCAAAGCTACAGTAAAGGTTCATGGGGTCTTTCCGTCTAGCCGCGGGTAGATTGCATCATCACAAACACTTCAACTTCGCTGAGTCTCGGGAGGAGACAGTGTGGCCATCGTTACGCCATTCGTGCAGGTCGGAACTTACCCGACAAGGAATTTCGCTACCTTAGGACCGTTATAGTTACGGCCGCCGTTTACCGGGACTTCAATCAAGAGCTTGCACCCCATCATTTAATCTTCCGGCACCGGGCAGGCGTCACACCCTATACGTCCACTTTCGTGTTTGCAGAGTGCTGTGTTTTTATTAAACAGTCGCAGCCACCAGTTTATTGCAACCCCTTCACCCTCCTGGCGCAGGCCAGTCAAGCTACAAGGGCGTACCTTATCCCGAAGTTACGGTACCAATTTGCCGAGTTCCTTCTCCCGAGTTCTCTCAAGCGCCTTAGAATACTCATCTCGCCCACCTGTGTCGGTTTGCGGTACGGTCATCGTTAGACTGAAGCTTAGAGGCTTTTCTTGGAACCACTTCCAATTGCTTCGCTCCCTAAGGAGCTCGCGCCACACCCTTGAATTACGCGCCCGGATTTGCCTAAGCGCCTTCTCCAATGCAGCGACCGGGACTTCCAACACCCGGACAACCTTCCGCGATCCGTCCCCCCATCGCATCTAACAATGGTGCAGGAATATTGACCTGCTTCCCATCAGCTACGCATTTCTGCCTCGCCTTAGGGGCCGACTCACCCTACGCCGATGAACGTTGCGTAGGAAACCTTGGGCTTACGGCGAGGGGGCCTTTCACCCCCTTTATCGCTACTCATGTCAGCATTCGCACTTCCGATACCTCCAGCACGCTTTTCAACGCACCTTCGCAGGCTTACGGAACGCTCTCCTACCATGCGAGCAAAGCTCGCATCCGCAGCTTCGGTATATAGCTTAGCCCCGTTACATCTTCCGCGCAGGACGACTCGATCAGTGAGCTATTACGCTTTCTTTAAAGGGTGGCTGCTTCTAAGCCAACCTCCTGACTGTTTTAGCCTTCCCACTTCGTTTCCCACTTAGCTATATTTGGGGACCTTAGCTGGCGGTCTGGGTTGTTTCCCTCTTGACACCGGACGTTAGCACCCGATGTCTGTCTCCCGTGATTGCACTCTTCGGTATTCGGAGTTTGCTATGGCGGGGTAATCTGCAATAGACCCCCCAACCATGACAGTGCTCTACCCCCGAAGGTGAGACACGAGGCACTACCTAAATAGTTTTCGGAGAGAACCAGCTATTTCCAGGTTTGTTTAGCCTTTCACCCCTATCCACAGCTCATCCCCTAACTTTTCAACGTTAGTGGGTTCGGACCTCCAGTACGTGTTACCGCACCTTCATCCTGGCCATGGATAGATCACCTGGTTTCGGGTCTACGCCCAGCAACTGAACGCCCTATTCGGACTCGCTTTCGCTACGCCTGCCCTATACGGTTAAGCTTGCTACTGAACGTAAGTCGCTGACCCATTATACAAAAGGTACGCCGTCACCCCTTACGAGGCTCCGACTGTTTGTATGCATGCGGTTTCAGGATCTATTTCACTCCCCTCCCGGGGTTCTTTTCGCCTTTCCCTCACGGTACTGGTTCACTATCGGTCGATCACGAGTATTTAGCCTTGGAGGATGGTCCCCCCATCTTCAGACAGGATTTCACGTGTCCCGCCCTACTTGTCGCACACCTAGTTCTTTCATACTGTTTTCGCCTACAGGGCTATCACCTGCTATGGCCGCACTTTCCAGAGCGTTCGGCTAACAATACAAATAAAGAGTGCAAGGCTCATCCCATTTCGCTCGCCACTACTTTGGGAATCTCGGTTGATTTCTTTTCCTGCGGTTACTTAGATGTTTCAGTTCACCGCGTTCGCTTCGCATGGCCTATGTATTCAGCCATGGATACTCCAAAAGGAGTGGGTTTCCCCATTCGGACATCTACGGATCAAAGCTCGTTTGCCAGCTCCCCGTAGCTTTTCGCAGGCTACCGCGTCCTTCATCGCCTGTGATCGCCAAGGCATCCACCACATGCACTTGTTCGCTTGACCCTATAACGAGTCTGTCTCTCGACAGCCGCTACAGGTTGAGTTCTCGCGTTGTGCCGTATTCCAAATTGAGTCAAACATAGAGTTCGAATCATCTTGAGATACATCGATACAATCACAACCCGGATAGTTTTCACGTCCATCTCAAGACGCTTCCGCTATCCAAATTACTTACTTCTTCCAGATTGTTAAAGAACGACAGCCGATATCTGTTGATATCCTCTGACTGGCTCAATCGCCAATGCAAAATTCTCGGTTCAGCGTGTGAACCAAGCACTTAGCGTTGGTGATTGGTGGAGGCAGACGGGATCGAACCGACGACCCCCTGCTTGCAAAGCAGGTGCTCTCCCAGCTGAGCTATGCCCCCATGAGTACAGATGCCTCAGGTACCTACCGCCAGACAATGGTGGGTCTGGTTGGATTCGAACCAACGACCCCCGCCTTATCAAGACGGTGCTCTAACCGACTGAGCTACAGACCCCTGAGTCTGTCTTTAAATTTACAGCCGATAAGCGTGAGCGCTCAACTTATGCGAGAAGCTCTGGAAAGGAGGTGATCCAGCCGCACCTTCCGATACGGCTACCTTGTTACGACTTCACCCCAGTCATGAATCCTACCGTGGTGACCGTCCTCCTTGCGGTTAGACTAGCCACTTCTGGTAAAACCCACTCCCATGGTGTGACGGGCGGTGTGTACAAGACCCGGGAACGTATTCACCGCGGCATGCTGATCCGCGATTACTAGCGATTCCAGCTTCATGCACTCGAGTTGCAGAGTGCAATCCGGACTACGATCGGTTTTCTGGGATTAGCTCCCCCTCGCGGGTTGGCAACCCTCTGTTCCGACCATTGTATGACGTGTGAAGCCCTACCCATAAGGGCCATGAGGACTTGACGTCATCCCCACCTTCCTCCGGTTTGTCACCGGCAGTCTCCTTAGAGTGCTCTTGCGTAGCAACTAAGGACAAGGGTTGCGCTCGTTGCGGGACTTAACCCAACATCTCACGACACGAGCTGACGACAGCCATGCAGCACCTGTGCGCCGGTTCTCTTTCGAGCACTCCCACCTCTCAGCAGGATTCCGACCATGTCAAGGGTAGGTAAGGTTTTTCGCGTTGCATCGAATTAATCCACATCATCCACCGCTTGTGCGGGTCCCCGTCAATTCCTTTGAGTTTTAATCTTGCGACCGTACTCCCCAGGCGGTCAACTTCACGCGTTAGCTACGTTACTAAGGAAATGAATCCCCAACAACTAGTTGACATCGTTTAGGGCGTGGACTACCAGGGTATCTAATCCTGTTTGCTCCCCACGCTTTCGTGCATGAGCGTCAGTATTGGCCCAGGGGGCTGCCTTCGCCATCGGTATTCCTCCACATCTCTACGCATTTCACTGCTACACGTGGAATTCTACCCCCCTCTGCCATACTCTAGCCTGCCAGTCACCAATGCAGTTCCCAGGTTGAGCCCGGGGATTTCACATCGGTCTTAGCAAACCGCCTGCGCACGCTTTACGCCCAGTAATTCCGATTAACGCTTGCACCCTACGTATTACCGCGGCTGCTGGCACGTAGTTAGCCGGTGCTTATTCTTCCGGTACCGTCATCCCCCGACTGTATTAGAGCCAAGGATTTCTTTCCGGACAAAAGTGCTTTACAACCCGAAGGCCTTCTTCACACACGCGGCATTGCTGGATCAGGCTTTCGCCCATTGTCCAAAATTCCCCACTGCTGCCTCCCGTAGGAGTCTGGGCCGTGTCTCAGTCCCAGTGTGGCTGGTCGTCCTCTCAGACCAGCTACTGATCGTCGCCTTGGTAGGCCTTTACCCCACCAACTAGCTAATCAGCCATCGGCCAACCCTATAGCGCGAGGCCCGAAGGTCCCCCGCTTTCATCCGTAGATCGTATGCGGTATTAATCCGGCTTTCGCCGGGCTATCCCCCACTACAGGACATGTTCCGATGTATTACTCACCCGTTCGCCACTCGCCACCAGGTGCAAGCACCCGTGCTGCCGTTCGACTTGCATGTGTAAGGCATGCCGCCAGCGTTCAATCTGAGCCAGGATCAAACTCTTCAGTTTAAACCTGTTACTGTTTTCGGTTCGGTTAAGAACCGGTCGCTCACTCAAAGCTGACAGGAATATGAATCACTTCATAAACCTGACTTACTTTAGTGTGAGACTCTTGATACTTTCGCTATCTGATCCGAGGATCAGCTCGCTGTCATCAAGCGCCCACACTTATCGGCTGTTAATTTTTAAAGAGCAATCTGCGAGGAACATCGTGTTTCCCGGCAGCGCTGCGTTTTCAGCAGCAGAGAAGCGAGATTATGAACCGTGTTTCGCAGTTCGTCAACAACTTTTTGCACTACGTCGTTGCGACCGCGGGGCTCAACTTCCGTACCGTCGGGGCCGTTCCTGCCAAGCCTCAACCGCACTGCTTCCCCTCCTTCCGCGCCGCGTTTCCGTGAGCGCGAAAGAGGCGTGATTCTATGCACCTCGCGCCGCCCACGCAAGCCCTTTGTGAAAAAAGTTTGAAAAAGCCCCCGTGCGCTGCCGCGCACGGGGGCTGGGGGTTCGACGGGCGACGCGACAACGACGCCCGCGCCGTCGCCGACCACACTTCTCTCTATATATAGAGCCTCATCACTTGCCGCCGGCCGCAGCCTGCAGCTGCTCGATCGGCACCGCGTCGGCCATCGCCGTGTAGCCCGCGTCGCTCGGATGAATACCGTCGCCGCTGTCATATCGGCGCTGCAGCACGCTCGGGCGCGCCGGATCGCGCAGCACCGCATCGAAATCGACCACGCCGTCGAACCCGCCGCCGCTCCGGATCCACCGGTTCACCTCGAGCCGGATCGCTTCACGCCCGGCCGGCAACGCCGCCGGCGTGAGCGTCGCGCCGTAAACCTTCACGCCCTGGCGGTGCGCCGCCTCGATCAGCCGGCGGTAGCCGTCGATCAGCGACGCGGCCGTCACCTGCGTATGCGGGTGGTCGCAATCGAGCCCCGCGCGCGGCGGCATCGCCGCGAAGTTGATGTCGTTGATGCCGATCAGCACGACCGCCGCCTTCACACCCGCACGCGACAGCGCATCGCGCTCGAACCGCGACGCCAGCGACGTGCCGTAGCACGCGGAATCGCTGAGCAGCCGGTTCCCGCTGATGCCCAGATTCACGACACCGACCGAATCGGCCCCCGACGCCGTCAGCCGGCGCGCGAGTGCGTCAGGCCAGCGGCGGTTCCGGTTCACGCTGGAGCGCAGCCCGTCGGTGATCGAGTCGCCGATCGCGGCGATACTGGCCCGCGCGGGACCTGTTTCGACTGCCAGCTCGGTCACCCAGGCAAATTGAGTAAAACGGGTACGGAACGCGGCGGCGCCGGGATCGCTCACGTGATCGCCCGGCGCAGACACATAGTTGAACTGGTTCGACACGCGGTGCCAGACCGTCATCCGCTGGTTTGGCCCCATCTGGAGACTGATCGCATACGGCTGCGCGGACGCCACGTCGATGGCCACCGGATCGCTTTCGATCTCCTGGCCGGGCGCGAGCGTCACGGACGGCTTGCCGCCGAACCGGACCGGCGCGACCGCGCCGCCGGCGAGCGCCGCCCCCTCGCCGGCGCGCGCGAGGCTCGCGGCCTCGATGACCAGCGGCGCACGGCCGTACGCATTGCTGACGCGAATCCGCGCGGCGCGCCCCGACACCGTCGGGTACACGATCTGGCGCACGGCGCGCCCGGCCACGTCGGGCGCGCGGTAGAGCGGCGGCGGCGCAGCAAGGTCGGGAATCGGCTGCAGCGCGGTGGCCCACGCGGCAACCCATCCGGCCGGCGCGGCGAACGCAGCAAGCGGCGACACGAGAACGGCCGCACCCAGCATGGCCGCGGCGAAACTGCTTCGGAATGACATCGGCAAAATCCTCATCGGAAAGCGGGCATTGTGCCGCAGAAGGCGCGAGGCTCGCGTGCGGGAACGCGCTGCGTCGCCCGATCGCGCCCCGACGTCCCTCGTTTACCCGAGTCTCGCCGCAAATCCGCAAGAAATTTATTAACCGACCGGTCGGTTGGTTTATACTTCGCACACATTCAACCGGACGAGAGTCTCGCCATGTACACGCAATCCCTCGACATCCCCGGCAACGTCGCACCGCTCGACGCCGCAGCCGAGTCGCCCGAGCAGGCGCGGTTCGACGCGGTGATGGCCGCCGACGGCAAGATCGAACCGCAGGACTGGATGCCCGACGCATACCGCAAGACGCTGGTACGCCAGATCTCGCAGCACGCGCATTCGGAAGTCGTCGGCATGCTGCCGGAAGGCAACTGGATCTCGCGCGCGCCGAGCCTGAAGCGCAAGGCGATCCTGCTCGCGAAGGTCCAGGACGAAGCCGGCCACGGCCTCTATCTTTATAGCGCGGCCGAAACGCTCGGCGTGTCGCGCGATTCGCTGATCGACGCACTGCACGCCGGCAAGGCGAAATATTCGAGCATCTTCAACTACCCGACGCCGACCTGGGCCGACGTCGGCGTGATCGGCTGGCTGGTCGACGGCGCCGCGATCATGAACCAGATTCCGCTGTGCCGCTGCACGTATGGCCCCTACGCTCGCGCGATGATCCGCGTGTGCAAGGAAGAGTCGTTCCATCAGCGTCAGGGTTTCGACGCACTGCTGTCGATGATGAAGGGCAGCGACGCCCAGCGCGCGATGGTCCAGCAGGCCGTGGACCGCTGGTGGTGGCCGGTGCTGATGATGTTCGGCCCGAGCGACGCCGACTCGGTCCACAGCAGCCAGTCCGCGAAATGGGGCATCAAGCGGATCTCGAACGACGACCTGCGGCAGAAATTCGTCGACGCGACGGTCGACCAGGCGAAGGTGCTCGGCGTGACGCTGCCCGACCCCGACCTGAAATGGAACGAAGCCCGCGGCCACCACGACTACGGCACGATCGACTGGGACGAATTCTGGCGCGTGGTCAACGGCGACGGCCCGTGCAACAAGGAACGCCTCGCGACCCGCGTGAAAGCGCACGAGGACGGCGCATGGGTACGCGAAGCCGCGCTCGCGCACGAGGCGAAGCGCCGCGCCCGCGCCGAACAGCACGCCGCCTGAGCGGCAACACCCGAATTCAGGAATCAGGAGAAAGTGATGAACAAGGAATGGCCGATCTGGGAAGTGTTCGTGCGCAGCAAGCAGGGCCTCGACCACAAGCATTGCGGCAGCCTGCACGCCGCCGACGCGACGATGGCGCTGCGCATGGCGCGCGACGTCTACACGCGGCGCCAGGAAGGCGTGAGCATCTGGGTGGTGCCGTCGTCGGCGATCACCGCGTCGGACCCGAACGAGAAGGCCGAGCTGTTCGAACCGGCGGGCGACAAGATCTACCGTCACCCGACGTTCTACACGCTGCCCGACGAAGTCAACCACATGTAACGCCCGCGCCATGACGATCACGCCCGAACACCTCTCCTACGTGCTGCGCCTCGCGGACAACGCGCTGATCCTCGGTCAGCGCAACGCCGAATGGTGCGGCCACGGCCCGATCCTCGAGGAAGACATCGCGCTCACCAACATGAGCCTCGACCTCATCGGCCAGGCGCGCATGCTGTATACGCACGCGGCCGAGCTCGAGCGCCAGCTCAACGGCACGACGAAGACCGAGGACGACTACGCGTACTTCCGTACCGAGCGCGAATTCGCGAACTTCACGCTCGCCGAGCTGCCGCACTACGGGCCGGTCTCCGGCACCGCGCACGCCGACAAGGACTATGCGGTGACGATCGTGCGCAACTTCCTGTACGCGGCATTGATGCTGCACGTATGGAGCGCACTGGAAACGTCGACCGACACGCAGCTCGCCGCGATCGCCGCGAAATCGGTGAAGGAAACCCGCTATCACGTGCAGCACGCCCGCGAGTGGCTCGTGCGCCTCGGCGACGGCACCGACGCATCGCATCGCCGCGCGCAGGATGCGCTCGACTACCTGATGCCGTACACGCGCGAATGCTTCGCGGCCGATGCGATCGACAACGCGATCGCCGCTTCGGGCATCGGCCCGGCGCCGGCCGCGCTCGAAGCCGCGTGGCGCGCGGACGTGGACGATGCGCTCGCCGAGGCGACGCTCGCGCTGCCGGCGCCCGTGAAGCACGTGACGACCGGCAAGCAGGGCGAGCACTCGGAGCACATGGGCTACCTGCTCGCCGAAATGCAGAGCCTCGCGCGCCAGCATCCCGGCGCAACCTGGTAACCGGCCAACGCCACGGAGCCCGACGATGTCCGTCCAGACCGCTGCCCCCTCCCACGCCACACCCGCCGCGCGCCACGACGATCCGCTGCTCGCCCGCGCGTGGGACGTGCTGGAAGCCGTGCCCGATCCCGAGATTCCGGTCGTGTCGATCCGCGAACTCGGCATCCTGCGCGACGTCCGCCGCGCGGACGACGGCCAGCTCGAGGTCGTGATCACGCCGACCTACTCGGGCTGCCCGGCCATGTCGCAGATCGCCGAGGACATCGCCGCCGCGCTGCAGGCCGCCGACCTGCCGCCGCACCGGATCGAGACGGTGCTCGCGCCCGCGTGGACGACCGACTGGATCACGCAGGAGGCGCGCGACAAGCTGCGCGCGTACGGCATCGCGCCGCCGGTCGGCCAGTGCGGCAGCGCCGCGCCACGGGAAAACGTCGTGCGCTTCGTGCCGCGGCCGGTCGCGGCGCCCGCCTGCCCGCGCTGCGGCTCCGCCCGCACCGAGCGTCTCGCGCAATTCGCGTCCACGGCCTGCAAGGCGCTGTATCGCTGCGTCGACTGCCGCGAACCCTTCGACTACTTCAAACCCTACTGAATATGGCGACCCCGCAATTTCATCCGCTGCGTATCCGCGACGTGCGGCCCGAGACCGCCGACGCCGTCACCGTCTCGTTCGACGTGCCGCCCGAGCTGCGCGACGCGTACCGCTTCACGCAGGGCCAGTTCGTCACGCTGAAGACCCACATCGACGGCGAGGAAACGCGCCGCTCGTATTCGATCTGCGTCGGCACGACGGATTACGACCGCGACGGCGAACTGCGCATCGGCATCAAGCGCGTGCGCGGCGGCCGCTTCTCGAACTTCGCGTTCGACACGCTGAAGCCCGGCCACACGATCGACGTGATGACGCCGGACGGCCGCTTCTTCACGCACCTGAACGCCGACCACGGCAAGCAGTACGTCGCGTTTTCCGGCGGCTCGGGGATCACGCCGGTGCTCGCGATCGTGAAGACGACGCTCGAACTCGAGCCGCGCAGCACCTTCACGCTGATCTACGGGAACCGCAGCGTCGACGCGATCATGTTCGCGGAGGAGCTCGAGGACCTGAAGAACCGCTACATGAACCGCTTCGTCCTCTATCACGTGCTGTCGGACGACCTGCAGGACGTGGAGCTGTTCAACGGCGTGCTCGACCAGGCGAAATGCGCGGAATTCCTCCGCACGCTGACGCCCGCCGACGCGATCGACGAAGCGTTCATCTGCGGCCCGGCGCCGATGATGGACGCGGCGGAAGCCGCGCTGAAGGCGGCCGGCGTGCCGCAGGCGAAGGTGCATGTCGAGCGCTTCGGCACGCCGCTGCCGCAAGCCGGCACGCCGGCCGTCGAAATCACCGAGCAGACGCCGGCCGCCGACCTCGAAATCGTGCTCGACGGCAAGAAGCGCAAGCTGCGCCTGCCGTACGAAGGCGTGAGCCTGCTCGATGTCGGCCTGCGCGCGGGCCTCGCGCTGCCGTACGCGTGCAAGGGCGGCGTGTGCTGCACGTGCCGCGCGAAGGTGATCGAAGGCGAGGTGCGCATGGAGAAGAACTACACGCTCGAGGAGCACGAAGTGAAGGACGGTTTCGTGCTCACGTGCCAGTGCCACCCGATCAGCGACAAGGTCGTCGTGAGCTACGACGAGCGTTGAGCGGCATTGCGCCGCGGCGCCGGGCGGTTTCTCGCCGTCACACATCTCGCTTACACTAGGGGCCGCCGGCCGGCTGGACATCGCGACGTCCGCCCGGCCGGCGGTTTTCTTTTGTTGACGACAGGCCGATGAGTACCATTCATGTGATTCAGGGCGGCACCGCCGCCGCGTCGCTGCGCGAGGCACTCGCGCAAGCCGGGCGCGACGAGCACGTCGTCGGTTTGCTCGACGATCTCGGCGTCGGACCGCTCAAGGGCGCCGACGAGACGCCCGACACGCGCGCCGCCTTCTGGCACGACGTGCTCGGCGACCAGATCCCCGACTGGAACGCGGAAATCGAGGGCGAATTCGCGCGTCTCGACCAACTCGCGATGGACACGGGCCAGGTGGTCGTATGGCACGCGCCGAGCGTCGGCGACAAGCTGCTGCTGCGCCGCGTCGCCTACCACCTGCGCAACGTGCCGCAGCGCCTGAACGAGGTACGGCTGTCGGCCGCCGATTTCGACCCGGCGCAGCGCAGGGCGCTGTCGCGCACCGACCAGGCATGCTCGACCGGGATGTTCTCGCCCGCGGAACTGGCGCGCAAACGCCCGGCGGCCGCGCCGGTCTCGGTACTGCGCATCGGCCGCCTCGCACTCGAATGGCAGGAGGCGAAACACCTGAACGCCGAACTGCGCTACTGGGTCAGCAACACGATCAAGAGCGGCTACTATGCCGATCTCGACGCGCTGATCGTCTCGCACGCCGAAACCGACTGGCTGCCCGCGCGGCGCCTCGTCGGCAGCATCATGGCCGCCGCCGACCGCGGCGGGCTGTTCGTCAGCGATTCGATCGCCTGGTGGCGCTGCCGCGCACTGGCGGCAGCCGGCCGGCTCGAGTTGCAGGACGACGCGCCCGACGCCCTCTCTTCCACGCAGGTGCGCGCGGCCCGCGCGGCTTTCGCGCACCGCTAATCTTCCCCATTCGAACATGGCCCGTACCCGAGCGCCCGACCACGAATCCCAGCGCGAACAGATCCTCGATCTGGCCGCCGAGAAATTCGCGCAGACGAGCTATCCGAGCACGTCGATGTCCGATCTCGCGACCGCGAGCGGCACGTCGAAGGCACGCCTCTATCACTATTACGAGAGCAAGGAAGCGATCCTGTTCGACCTGCTCGACCGCTATACCAAACGGCTGATGCTGATCATCGCCGAGGTCGAAGGCGCGAGCCAGCGGCGCGGCCTGAGCGAACGCGACGCGTTCGCCGAGCTCGTGCGCGCGTTCCTCGCCGAATACGAGACGTCGCACAGCCGGCACGTCGCGCTGCTCAACGACGTGAAGTATCTCGAGGACGCGCAGCGCGAAATCGTGCTCGACCGCCAGCGCGACATCGTCGCGGCATTCACGCGGCAGCTCGCCCGCGCGTACCCGGACCGCATCTCGAAGGAAAACCAGACATCGGTGACGATGATGGTGTTCGGAATGATCAACTGGACGTTCACGTGGCTGAAGCCGGGCGGCCGCCTCGGCTATCGCGACTTCGCGGAGCAGGTGATCGACCTGATCGAACGCGGGCTGTCGACGGCGGCCTGATTGCCGCGCAGCAGCATGCGTTGCGTGACGGGTACACTGCGATCGCCCGTCGCGCGTTTCATATGATGAATTTTAAATCCGTTAAAAATCAAATAGATAGCAAATGAACTAAGCGGGTTTAGAATTTCTCCTCGGCACAAACAACGTCAAATACGGGTTTTCCCCAACCCCTGTCGGGTAAAATGCTGTTGCATTGCACAACCCGCTTGTGCAGCCACACACTGAGGAACCCACGATGAACACGCAATTCAACGGCCCCGCCGCAGTCGCCGGCACGGTCGGCAGTGCGCCGGTTCTCGTCAGGGAACTGGCTTCCAAAGACCGTGAGCAGATGCTCACCCATTTTCTCTCGCTCGGCGAAGAGGACCGCCTGCTGCGCTTCGGCCAGATGGTGCCCGACCACGTGATCGAGAACTATGTCCGCACGATCGACTTCGGTCGCGACACCGTGTTCGGCGTGTTCGACCACGACCTCGAACTGATCGGCGTCGGCCACCTGGCCTACCTGCCGGCCGAGGGCGACAAGCGCACGGCCGAATTCGGCGTGTCGGTGCTCGAAAGCGCACGCGGCCGCGGCGTCGGCTCGAAGCTGTTCGAGCGCGCGGCGATCCGCAGCCGCAATACGCACGTGACGATGCTGTACATGCATTGCCTGTCGCGTAACGCGACGATGATGCACATCGCGAAGAAGTCCGGGATGCGAATCGAGTACGCGTACGGCGAAGCCGATGCGTACCTGTCGCTGCCGCCGGCCGACCACTCGACGATCATCGCCGAGATGCTGCAGGAACAGGCCGCGGTGTTCGACTACGCGATGAAGCGCCAGGCGCGCCGCACGACGAAGTTCATCGAATCGCTGATGCCCGCCGCACTGACGGCCTGACATCGGCCGGCCGGGTGCGCCAGCGGCGCGCCCGGTTCCCGCCCTTTCCTCCACACTAGCGCACCGAGCGAATCGGCAACGCCGTCGTCTCCTTGAAGCATTCGAGCGAAAAGCTCGTCTTCACGTCGATCACCGACGGGTGATGCAGCAAGTGCTCCTGCACGAAGCGGGAGAAATGCGCCATGTCCTCCACCTGCACGCGCAGCAGGTAATCCATGTCCCCCGTCATCGCGTGGCACGCGACCACTTCCGGCCAGGTCTGCACGGCCGCGCGGAACAGCTCCGCATGGGTCGCGCCCGCGCGCGCCGACGTCTCGTCGACCCGCATCGGCGCCAGGCCGCCGCGCTTCTCGAGCCGCACGCTCACGTACGCGAGCAGGTCGAGCCCGAGCTTCTGCGGGTTCAGCAGCGCGACATAACCGGTGATCACGCCGATCTCCTCGAGCCGCCGGATCCGCCGCAGGCACGGGCTCGGCGACAGGTTCACGCGCTCGGCGATCTCCTGGTTCGACAGGCGCCCGTTCTCCTGAAGAATCGCGAGAATCCGCCGGTCGATGGCATCCAGTTCGGCTTGCGCCATCTTCTGCCCTCCAATGATTGTTTCAAGGCTGGAAATTGCGCCATCGTAGGGGGCGGCGATTAAGTTCGCAAGTTTCCGCTCGTGCCCGCCCGCTACACTCTGTCGCATGTATCGATTCGCCGCGCACGCCCGGGCATGTGCGGCCGTCGACATCGAACCAGGCCAGGCAGGCGGACGTCGCCCCGGGCCGACCGCCCCGCACAGGAGACACGACATGCAGATCCCCAACTGGGACAACCCCGTCGGCACCGACGGCTTCGAATTCATCGAATACACGGCGCCGGACCCGAAAGCGCTCGGACAACTGTTCGAGCGGATGGGTTTCACCGCGATCGCACGCCACCGCCACAAGGACGTGACGGTGTACCGCCAGGGCGACATCAACTTCATCATCAACGCCGAACCCGACTCGTTCGCGCAACGCTTCGCGCGCCTGCACGGCCCGTCGATCTGCGCGATCGCATTCCGCGTGCAGGACGCCGCGAAGGCGTACCAGCGCGCGCTCGACCTCGGCGCGTGGGGCTTCGACAACAAGACGGGCCCGATGGAGCTGAACATCCCGGCGATCAAGGGCATCGGCGATTCGCTGATCTATTTCGTCGACCGCTGGCGCGGCAAGAACGGCGCGCAGCCGGGCGCGATCGGCGACATCAGCATCTATGACGTCGACTTCGAGCCGATCGCCGGCGCGAACCCGAACCCGGTCGGCCACGGCCTGACGTACATCGACCACCTGACGCACAACGTGCACCGCGGCCGCATGCAGGAATGGGCCGAGTTCTACGAGCGCCTGTTCAACTTCCGCGAAGTGCGTTACTTCGACATCGAAGGCAAGGTGACGGGCGTGAAGTCGAAGGCGATGACGTCGCCGTGCGGCAAGATCCGCATCCCGATCAACGAGGAAGGCTCGGAAACGGCCGGCCAGATCCAGGAATACCTGGACGCGTACCACGGCGAAGGGATCCAGCACATCGCGCTCGGCGCGAGCGACATCTACCAGGCGGTCGACGGCCTGCGCAGCAAGGAAGTGAAACTGCTCGACACGATCGACACGTATTACGAGCTGGTCGACCGCCGCGTGCCGAACCACGGCGAATCGCTGGACGAACTGAAGAAGCGCAAGATCCTGATCGACGGCGCGCGCGACGACCTGCTGCTGCAGATCTTCACCGAGAACCAGATCGGGCCGATCTTCTTCGAGATCATCCAGCGCAAGGGCAACCAGGGCTTCGGCGAAGGCAACTTCAAGGCGCTGTTCGAGTCGATCGAACTCGACCAGATCCGCCGCGGCGTCGTGCAGGACAAGGCCTGACGCACTCGGCAAGCGGCGGCCTCGGGCAACCGGGCCGCCCGCACGATCCGGCGGCGCAAAGAAAAAGGGCGGGAATCCGAGGATTCCCGCCCTTCTCTCATTCCGGCGCGGCCTGCCGGCCGCGCGACCGGATCAACGCGCGTTCGCCTTCGACTCGACGGCGCGCTCGGCCGACGGCTGCGCGGCGGCGTCCTGGGCCGGCACGATCTGACGCATCTGCGCGCCGGCTGCCGCCAGTGCGCTCGCGCCTTGCGCGCGCACCGGGCCGGTCATCGCGAAAAACGCGGCGGACACGATCAGGAAACTCTGGATATGACGTGTGTTCATTGCACCTCCTGTAAAACTGCCGGCGCCTCCCCGATTGCGTCGAAACGAACCCACGCGACCGGGCACCTCCGGCAGGCCGACAAGATTAACGGCATTTGCCCGCAGATGGACGCGGCTTTACATGCTTTTACATGATGTAACGCATCATCACGCCCCTTTTTTTCGGTGCGCCGCCGCCATTCCACCTGCCTTCCAACCGCATTCGAACCGATGGGCGGCGGGTTTGCCCCAGTGCTACCATCGCTTAAAACCGGCGAACATGCCGGCCACTGCCGACGCATCCAAAAGATGCCGACGCAACCGAAGTTTTGGTGATCCCAGACCGGGTGGAGGAGACAGTTAATGAATGCCCCGCTAGACGCAGACCAACGCGCGTCGCTAGAAGCCGCGCTGAAGTCCGTCACGCTTGACGACAAATACACACTCGAGCGCGGTCGCGCGTACATGAGCGGCATCCAGGCCCTCGTGCGCCTGCCGATGCTCCAGCAGGAACGCGACCGCGCCGCCGGTCTCAATACGGCCGGCTTCATCTCCGGCTACCGCGGCTCGCCGCTCGGCGGCCTCGATCTGTCGCTCTGGAAAGCCAAGCAGCATCTGGCGGCCCACCAGATCGTCTTCCAGCCCGGCCTCAACGAAGATCTCGCCGCCACCGCCGTATGGGGCTCGCAGCAGGTGAACCTGTACCCCGGCGCGAAGCACGACGGCGTGTTCGGCATGTGGTACGGCAAGGGCCCGGGCGTCGACCGCACCGGCGACGTCTTCAAGCACGCGAACTCGGCCGGCTCGTCGCAGCACGGCGGCGTGCTGGTGCTCGCCGGCGACGACCACGCGGCGAAATCGTCGACGCTCGCGCACCAGTCCGAACACATCTTCAAGGCGTGCGGCCTGCCCGTGCTGTTCCCGTCCAACGTGCAGGAATATCTCGATTTCGGCCTGCACGGCTGGGCGATGAGCCGCTACTCGGGCCTGTGGGTCGCGCTCAAGTGCGTGACGGACGTCGTCGAATCGTCGGCGTCGGTCGACATCGACCCGCATCGCACCGAGATCGTGCTGCCGACCGATTTCATCCTGCCGGAAGGCGGGCTGAACATCCGCTGGCCCGACCCGCCGCTCGTGCAGGAAGCGCGGCTGCTCGACTACAAGTGGTATGCCGCGCTCGCTTATGTGCGCGCGAACAAGCTCGACCGGATCGAGATCGATTCGCCGAACGCGCGCTTCGGGATCATGACGGGCGGCAAGGCGTATCTCGACGTGCGCCAGGCGCTGACCGATCTCGGCCTCGACGACGACACCTGCGCGCGGATCGGCATCCGGCTCTACAAGGTCGGCTGCGTATGGCCGCTCGAAGCACAGGGCGCGCAGGCGTTCGCGCGCGGCCTCGACGAAATCCTGGTCGTCGAGGAAAAGCGCCAGATTCTCGAATACGCGATCAAGGAAGAGCTGTACAACTGGCCGGACGGCCAGCGCCCGCGCGTGTTCGGCAAGTTCGACGAGAAGGACGGCGCCGGCGGCGAATGGTCGGTGCCGATGGGCAACTGGCTGCTGCCAGCGCACTACGAACTGTCGCCGGCGATCATCGCGAAGGCGATCGCGACGCGCCTCGATAAGTTCGAGCTGCCGTCCGACGTGCGTGCGCGCATCGCCGCGCGGCTCGCGGTGATCAACGCGAAGGAAATGGCGCTCGCGAAGCCGCATGTGCAGACCGAGCGCAAGCCGTGGTTCTGCTCGGGCTGCCCGCACAACACGTCGACCAACGTGCCGGAAGGCTCGCGGGCGATCGCCGGCATCGGCTGCCACTACATGACCGTATGGATGGACCGCAGCACGAGCACCTTCAGCCAGATGGGCGGCGAAGGCGTGCCGTGGATCGGCCAGGCGCCGTTCACGGACGAGAAGCACGTGTTCGCGAACCTCGGCGACGGCACCTACTTCCACTCGGGCCTGCTGGCCGTGCGCGCGGCGATTTCGTCGAAGGCGAACATCACCTACAAGATCCTCTACAACGACGCCGTCGCGATGACGGGCGGCCAGCCGGTCGACGGCGTGCTGACGGTGCCGCAGATCACGCACCAGCTCGCGTCCGAAGGCGCGAAGAAGATCGTGATCGTGACCGACGAGCCGGAGAAGTACGACAGCCAGAAGGCGCTGCTCGCGCCGGGCGTGACGGTCCATCACCGCGACCAGCTCGACGACGTGCAGCGCGAGCTGCGCGAGATCGAGGGTACGACGATCCTGATCTACGACCAGACCTGCGCGACCGAGAAGCGCCGTCGCCGCAAGCGCGGCACGTATCCGGATCCGGCCAAACGCGTCGTGATCAACGACGCGGTGTGCGAAGGCTGCGGCGACTGCTCGGTGCAGTCGAACTGCCTGTCGGTCGAGCCGCTGGAAACCGAATTCGGCACGAAGCGCCAGATCAACCAGTCGAGCTGCAACAAGGATTTCTCGTGCGTGAAGGGCTTCTGCCCGAGCTTCGTCACGGTCGAGGGCGGCCAGTTGAAGAAGCCGAAGGCGGTTTCGGTCGACGGCAACGCGCTGCCGCCGATCCCGGAACCGACGCTGCCCGAGATCGACCGTGCGTACGGCGTGCTCGTGACGGGCGTCGGCGGCACGGGCGTCGTCACGATCGGCGCGCTGCTCGGGATGGCCGCGCATCTGGAAAACAAGGGCGTGACCGTGCTCGACGTCACCGGCCTCGCGCAGAAGGGCGGTGCCGTGATGAGCCACGTGCAGATCTCGCACGCGCCGACCGACATCCATGCGACGCGGATCGCGATGGGCGAAGCCGACCTCGTGATCGGCTGCGACGCGATCGTCACGGCCGGCGACGAGTGCACGTCGCGGATGCGGCACGACACGACGCGCGTGGTCGTCAACAGCGCGCAGACGCCGACCGCCGAGTTCATCAAGAACCCGAACTGGGCATTCCCGGGGCTGTCCGCGGAGAACGACATCCGCGCGGCGGCAGGCACCGCGGTCGACTTCATCGACGCGAACCGCTTCGCGGTCGCGCTGCTCGGCGACGCGATCTACACGAACCCGTTCGTGCTCGGCTACGCGTGGCAGAAAGGCTGGCTGCCGCTCACGCTCGCGTCGCTCGAACGTGCGATCGAGTTGAATGCGGTGTCGGTCGAGAAGAACCGTGCGGCATTCGACTGGGGCCGCCGCGCCGCGTACGACCTCGCCAGCGTGAAGCAGGCCGCGGCCGGCGACGCACGTCCCGCGCAAGGCGCCACGGTGATCGCGCTGCACACGAAGAAGGCGGTCGACGCGTTGATCGCGAAGCGTGTGGAATTCCTCACCGCGTACCAGGATGCCGCGTACGCCTCGCGTTATGCGGCCTTCGTCGACAAGGTGCGCGCCGCCGAACGCGCGCTGGCGGACGGCGACACGGTGCAGGAGCAACTGACCGAAGCGGTCGCGCGCAACCTGTTCAAGCTGATGGCGTACAAGGACGAATACGAGGTCGCGCGACTGCAGTCCGACCCCGCGTTCCTCGCGCGCCTGAGCGCGCAGTTCGAAGGCGACTGGAAGCTGAAATTCCACCTCGCGCCGCCGCTGTTCGCTAAGACGGATGCTCACGGCCATCTCGTGAAGAAGGCGTACGGCCCGTGGATGATGTCGGCGTTCCGGCTGCTCGCGAAAGCGAAGTTCCTGCGCGGCACGGGGCTCGATCCGTTCGGCCGCACCGAGGAGCGCCGCACCGAGCGCGCGCTGATCGGCGAGTACGAAGCGCTGATCGGCGAGGTGCTCGGCAAACTGAACGCGGCCAACCGCCCGCTCGCGCTCGAGCTCGCGGCGCTGCCGGACGGCATTCGCGGCTACGGCCACGTGAAGGAGAACAACCTGCGCGCGGTACGCCGGAAGTGGGACACGCTGCTGACGAAGTGGCGTTCGCCGGCAGGCGGCCAGTCGCACCAGCAGGTCGCGTAACGGGACGCGGCAGGCGAGGCGTTCGCGCTCGGGACGCCCCGCCCGCCCCGCCGTTGCGGTTCATGCGAAAAAAAACGCCACGGAACCTGCGTTCCGTGGCGTTTTTCATTGCGCCGCGCATCGAGCGCGGCACACGCGGGCGCGGACTTACTTCGTGTTCACGTTCGCGGCGGCAACGGCCGTCATGTTGATGATCCGGCGCACGGTCGCGGCCGGCGTCAGGATGTGGACCGGCTTCGCCGCGCCGAGCAGGAACGGGCCGACCGTCACGCCTTCGCCGCCGACCATCTTCAGCAGGTTGTACGCGATGTTCGCCGCCTCGACGTTCGGCATGATCAGCAGGTTCGCTTCGCCCGACAGCGTCGTGCCCGGGAACGCCTGCTTGCGGATCACTTCCGACAGTGCCGCGTCGCCGTGCATTTCACCGTCGACTTCCAGGTTCGGTGCGCGCTCGACGATCAGCTTGCGGGCCTCGCCCATCCGGCGCGACGACGCCGACGGCGCGCTGCCGAAGTTCGAGTTCGACAGCAGCGCGGCCTTCGGCGCGATGCCGAAGCGCTCGATCTCGGCCGCGGCCTGGATCGTCATGTCGGCCAGCTGTTCGGCGCTCGGCAGCTCGTTCACGTACGTGTCGCACACGAACAGGTTGCGGCCCGGCAGCATCAGCAGGTTCATCGCGGCGAAGTGCTCGGCGCCCTTCGCGCGGCCCAGCACCTGCTCGATGAACTTCAGGTGGCTGTGGAACGTGTCGATCATCCCGCAGATCATCCCGTCCGCGTCGCCCAGGTGCACGAGCATCGTGCCGATCAGCGTGTTGAACTTGCGCATCGCGGCCTTCGCGACTTCCGGCGTCACGCCGTCGCGCGCGCCGATCTCCTGATACGCCTGCCAGTAGCGGTGGTAGCGCGCATCGTCTTCCGGATCGACGATTTCGAAATCGACGCCGGCCTTCAGCTTCGAGCCGATCTTCTGCAGGCGCATGTCGACGACCGACGGACGGCCGACGATGATCGGCCTGGCGATCTTTTCCTGCAGCACGAACTGCGCGGCGCGCAGCACGCGCTCGTCCTCGCCCTCGGCGAACACGATGCGGGCCTGCTTCTGCTTCGCGGTCGCGAACACCGGGCGCATCACCATGCCGGTGCGGTAGACGGTCGCGCCGAGTTGCTCGCGGTACGCGTCCATGTCCTGGATCGGGCGCGTGGCGACACCCGAATCCATCGCGGCTTGCGCGACGGCCGGCGCGATCTTGATGATCAGGCGCGGGTCGAACGGCTTCGGGATCAGGTAGTCCGGCCCGAATTCGAGCGAGTGGCCTTCGTACGCCTTCGCGACTTCCTCGCTCTGGTCGGTTTCTTGCGCCAGCTCGGCGATCGCGCGCACGCACGCGAGCTTCATTTCTTCCGTGATCGTCGTCGCGCCGACGTCGAGCGCGCCGCGGAAGATGAACGGGAAGCACAGCACGTTGTTGACCTGGTTCGGGTAGTCCGAACGGCCGGTCGCGACGATCGCGTCCGGGCGCACGGCCTTCGCGTCTTCCGGGCGGATTTCCGGTTCCGGGTTCGCGAGCGCCAGGATCAGCGGGCGCTCGCCCATCGTCTTGACCATGTCCTGCTTCAGCACGCCCGCGCTTGAGCAGCCGAGGAACACGTCCGCGCCGACGATCGCGTCGGCGAGCGAGCGCGCGTCGGTGGTGGCCGCGTAGCGCTGCTTCGACGGGTCGAGGTTGCCGCGCCCTTCGTAGATCACGCCCTTCGAATCGGCGACGAGGATGTTCGACTTCGTCAGGCCGAGGTTCACCAGCAGGTCCAGGCACGCGATGGCCGCGGCGCCGGCGCCCGAGCACACGAGCTTCACGTCGGACAGCTTCTTGCCGACGACCTTCAGGCCGTTCAGGATCGCGGCCGACGCGATGATCGCGGTGCCATGCTGGTCATCGTGGAAGACGGGGATCTTCATGCGCTCGCGCAGCTTCTGCTCGATGTAGAAGCATTCCGGCGCCTTGATGTCCTCGAGGTTGATGCCGCCGAGCGTCGGCTCGAGCATCGCGATCGCCTCGACGAGCTTGTCGGGGTCGGACTCCGACAGCTCGATGTCGAACACGTCGATGCCCGCGAATTTCTTGAAGAGGCAGCCCTTGCCTTCCATCACCGGCTTCGCGGCGAGCGGGCCGATGTTGCCGAGGCCGAGCACGGCCGTGCCGTTCGTGATCACGCCGACCAGGTTGCCGCGCGACGTGTACTTCTGCGCGTCGAGCGGATCGGCGTGGATCGCCTCGCACGCGGCGGCGACGCCCGGCGAATACGCGAGCGACAGATCGAGCTGGTTCGACAGCGGCTTGGTGGGGGTGACCGAAATCTTGCCGGGTTTCGGATTCAGGTGATAAGCGAGAGCGGCCTGCTTCAGTTGTTCGTCCATGATTGACCTGCGAGAGACATGCGAAATATTGACGGCTCAGTACACAGCACCTTCGGCCGCGTCTGCTTGAATCGAGGGGGTGGTCGACTGCGAGACGGCACGCGACGCGCCGGGTCGGCACGCCATCGAACCTTGGCGGGTGGCAAGAGGAAAGTACAAAGTACTGAACGATTTCTAAGGGTCGCCTAGTGTACACCCCCTAAATGACGCCCGTTGGTGCAGCGCCGCATCCCAGGCATCGGCACCGGGTCGTTCGCGCCCCGTTTGTTTCGCCGGTGGTGAGGGGCCACGCGAACCTGCGCGAATTTCGCCGAAAACCGGCCTGAATCGGGTAAAATAGCCGGCTACGCGCGCAGCGATGCGATTGGTCCTCCGATCGCGCCCCGGCCCCCTGGGCAGGTTCCCCTTGCTGCGCCACCGGGCCCGCGCCCGCTCCTCGCTCATCACCCAAGGAATGCCCATGACAGGCTACGATCGTCAGTCGATCTCGGATACGACCGCCAAAATCCTGCTCGAAGTGCAGGCGGTGCACTTCAACGCCGAAAAACCGTTCATCTTCACGTCCGGCTGGGCAAGCCCCGTCTATATCGACTGCCGCAAGCTGATCTCGTACCCGCGCGTGCGCCGGGCGCTGATGGAAATGGCGGAAACGACGATCACGCGCGACATCGGCTTCGAGCAGATCGACGCGGTGGCGGGCGGCGAGACGGCCGGCATCCCGTTCGCGGCCTGGATCGCGGACCGGATGATGGTGCCGATGCAGTACGTGCGCAAGAAGCCGAAGGGTTTCGGCCGCAACGCGCAGATCGAAGGCCATCTGGAAGAAGGCTCGCGCGTGCTGCTGGTGGAAGACCTGACGACCGACAGCCGCAGCAAGATCAACTTCGTCAACGCGCTGCGCACCGCGGGCGCGACGGTGAACCACTGCTTCGTGCTGTTCCACTACAACATCTTCAAGGAAAGCGTGTCGGTCCTGAAGGATATCGACGTCGACCTGCACGCGCTGGCGACGTGGTGGGACGTGCTGCGCGTCGCGAAGGCCTCCGGCTACTTCGAAACGAAGACGCTCGACGAAGTCGAGAAATTCCTGCACGCGCCGGCCGAGTGGTCGGCGGCGCACGGCGGCGCGACGGCCCCGAAGGAATGACGCCGCGCCGGCCTGCATGCCGGCGTCCTGGCCGAAAAAACCGCCCGCCCGATCGCGGGCGGTTTTTTTTCGTCCGCCGATCCGCACGATGACCGGGCGCAATCGCGGGCGGCGGCGTGCGTCGTTCATCGAACCCTAATGCTAGACTTGAACCATCGCCGCCATCAGCTGCGCGGGCAACACACAACGCCAACAACGCCGGGAGCATCGGGCCGGCCCACGTGACGGGAGAAGCGCCATATGCGTGTGGATCGCCGGACCACTCCGCCTGCGCCATCGGGTCACCCGTCTCCGTCCATCCGCTTCGTCCTGCTCTGCGCCGCCGTGTTCGCGGCGCTGCCCGCACACGCGGAAAGCCCGTTCACCGTGACGAGCGACGACCTGACGCCCGGCGGGCGCGTGCGCGCCGCGAACGTATTCGACCGCGGCGACTGCAAGGGCGCGAACCGCTCGCCGCAGCTCGCATGGCACAACCCGCCGCCCGGCACGCGCGGCTATGCGGTCACGATCTTCGATCCCGATGCGCCCGGCCACGGCTGGTGGCACTGGGCCGTCGCGGGCATCCCGGCCACCGTCACGAGCCTGCCGGCCGACGCGAGCGCATCCGGCTTCCTGCGGCGCATCGGCGCGAGCGAGGCGCGCAACGACTTCGGCAGCGACGGCTACGGCGGCCCGTGCCCGCCGCCCGGCAAGCCGCACCGCTACGTGATCACCGTCTACGCGCTGAAAGGCACCGACCTGCGCGTGTCGCAGGGCCGCCCCGCGCCGATGTTCGAGCACGAGATCGGCACGCTGGCGATCGGCACCGCGCAATTCACGGTCACTTACGGCCAGTAGCGGCGCCATGCGCCACCAGACGGCGCCGCCGCGATGGCCGTCCGCCGCGAATTTCAGTGCGCCGCGCGCACGTTGTCTCGTCATTTCGGCTTGCTAGACTCGTCGTCACCGGCCGCGGCAATCCCTGCCGCGCGACCGTCGCGCCGCCGGCAGGCGGCGCGTGACGCGGCGAGCCTGCGGTCCGCCGTTCCCGTCCCTTTCCGGAGAACGCTTCATGTCGAACATCGTCATCGTCTATCACAGCGGCTACGGTCACACGCAGAAACTGGCCGAGGCCGTGCATGCCGGCGCGCAGGACGCCGGCGCGAACGTGCGCCTGATCGCCGTCGGCGACCTCGACGACGCGGGCTGGGCCGCCCTCGACGCGGCCGACGCGATCATCTTCGGCGCGCCGACCTACATGGGCGGCCCGTCGGCGCAGTTCAAGCAATTCGCCGATGCCACGTCGAAAGCGTGGTTCACGCAGAAGTGGAAGGACAAGGTCGCCGCGGGCTTCACGAACTCCGCGACGATGAACGGCGACAAGTTCTCGACGATTCAATATTTCGTCACGCTGGCGATGCAGCACGGGATGGTGTGGGTCGGCACGAGCCTGATGCCGGCCAACTCGAAGGCGGCCACGCGCAACGACATCAACTACCTCGGCGGCTCCACGGGCCTGCTCGCGCAATCGCCGGCCGACGCGACGCCCGACGAAGGCCCGCTGCCGGGCGACCTCGAGACCGGCAAGGCATTCGGCCGGCGCGTGGCCGAAGCGACCGCACGCTGGGACGCCGGCGCCCGCTGAACACGCCCCTGACGCCCGCACGCCCGCACCGGCGGGCGTCGCAAAGGGACACAAGACGGCCGGCGGCCGTCTTTTTTCGCCCCGCGCGGCGCAGACCCGCCGGATGACGTCTTAAAATGGCGGTTTCCGGGCGCGGGCCCGCGTTTCATCCAGTGAGAGCGAAATGAGCACCAAAGTTTTTGTCGACGGCCAGGAAGGCACGACCGGCCTCAAGATCTTCGAATACCTGTCGGCACGCAACGACATCGAGATCCTGCGTATCGATGAAGCGAAGCGCAAGGACGTCGACGAGCGCCGCCGCCTGATCAACGCGTCGGACGTCACGTTCCTGTGCCTGCCCGACGTCGCGTCGCGCGAATCGGCCTCGCTCGTCGAGAACCCGAACACGACGCTGATCGACGCGAGCACCGCATTCCGCACGAGCGCCGACTGGGCCTACGGCCTGCCCGAGCTGACCCGCGCGCAGCGCGAGAAGATTCGGACGTCGAAGCGCATCGCCGTGCCCGGCTGCCACGCCTCGGCGTTCGTGCTCGCGATGCGCCCGCTCGTCGACGCAGGGATCGTCGCGCCGACGTTCGCCGCGCACAGCTACTCGATCACCGGCTACAGCGGCGGCGGCAAGTCGATGATCGCCGAATACGAAAGCGCGGCGCCCGGCGGCAAGCTCGCGAGCCCGCGCCCGTATGCGCTCGGCCTCACGCACAAGCACCTGCCGGAAATGGCCGCGCACACGGGCCTCGCGAACGCACCGATCTTCACGCCGATCGTCGGCCCGTTCCTGAAGGGGCTCGCGGTGACGACCTACTTCACGCCCGAGCAGCTCGCGAAGCGCGCCACGCCGCAGGACGTGCAGCGTGTGTTCGCCGAGTACTACGCGGACGAAGCGTTCGTGCGCGTCGCACCATTCGATGCGGACGCGAACCTCGACGGCGGCTTCTTCGACGTACAGGCGAACAACGATACGAACCGTGTCGACCTGT
The DNA here is from genome assembly GCF_056856535.1 of Burkholderia sp. L-4. Lineage (NCBI taxonomy): Bacteria > Pseudomonadati > Pseudomonadota > Betaproteobacteria > Burkholderiales > Burkholderiaceae > Burkholderia > Burkholderia sp. L-4. Next base: position 300,071 of record NZ_JBXEOX010000001.1, on the reverse strand, counting down.
TCGTGTTCGGCAATGCCGAGCGCTTCGTCACGGTCGCGCGCCTCGACAACCTCGGCAAGGGCGCGTCGGGCGCCGCGATCCAGTGCATGAACCTGAACATCGGCGCGGCCGAGGACGCAGGTCTCAAACGCTGATTCAGCATCGCATGCAATGCAAAGCCGGCCAGTGGCCGGCTTTTTATTTATCCATATCAGGCAATAAATAAAAATCCCTGATCGCGCATTTACAAATATTTACAAGCTTTCCATTGCGCGATTACCGGCGAATTAAATCCCCCGATCCTGCTCCAGTCAATCCCGAATAGGGATAAACCGGATACCGTCGCTTTAAACGCTGCCGTTATCCGCAGGAAGGCGCGCCGAGAGCGTGCCGGGCGTCGCGCATCCCCCACTCAGGAAGCTTTTCTCGGCCTGCCGCACGTTTAAATTCTTACCGAATGCCATGTCAGGCAAGGACTCAAAACACGATTCCCGTTTCAATCGCCTTTTTTAGACGGGTTCATCAATTGACAGCAAAAACCCAGGCAGCGACATTAGCTCGCACAATTAAACGATTGGAGACAGCGGCATGTCGCACGCCTTATCGAAGGGGGTGGCAACGGCCTTTGCCATCGCCCCTTTCCTGGTTGCATGTGGTGGAGGGGACTCCGGCGGCGCGCTCGCGCCGATCAACGCGCCCCAATGTTCCGGATCGAGTTGCGGCACGCAAGGGCCGCCGCCGTCGCAGCCCATCAACGGCGCGCTGTGCCCGGCCAACGCCGACATCGTGAAGAGCACGTATCTCGGCGGCGCCGGTAGCGGCGAGATCGTCAGCGTCAACATCGACGCGGTCGCGATGACGTACACGCTCAAGTGGCTCGAATCGCCGATTCCGCTGAAGACGGGCACCGTCACGCCGAGCCGCGTCGGCACGACCATCACCGGCAAGGTCATCCACCCGCCGACCGGCACGCTGCCGACCGCCGAGCAGACGCGTTGCGCATTCGTCCTCACGCCGGGCACGGGCCCCGCGCCGGACGGCTCGACCTATTCGACGGCCGCCGACTTCAACCAGGCGAACCCGCCGATGCTGCTGGTCGGCATGGGCGTCGCGGGCGGCGGCATTCCGGGCGCGACGATCCAGTACGACGGACTGACGATCGCCGTCGGCCCGATCGTGGTGGCAAAGGACGTCGGCAAGGTGCCCAACCGTCATTTCGACTTCTATCCGTTCCTCGGCTTCGCGAACACGACGACCGACCTGTCGAAGCTGCCGGGCACGTACAACGCGCTGATCTACCACCTCGTGCCGTCGGGCGACTACGCGACGAAGGGCACGAATTCGAGCGAGACGTTCGATGCGAACGGCGCGTGCACGTCGAGCGGCTCGGGCGGCTGCCAGACGACCGGCGACCCGTGGAAGACGAGCGCGAACGGCGGCTACTTCGACAGCACGAAGGCGCCGCAGACGCTGCCGCAGACGCAATTGCCGATCGTCGGCGCGACCGGCAAGTCGGCGACCGCGCACATGGTGATCGGCCAGCTCAACGGCGCGACGGTGCCGGTGATCGTGCGCACGGGCAACGTGAACCTCGGCACGCCGCCGCTGCACGTCGACGCGCAGGTCGACGACGAATCGGGCATCGCGGTGCTCGGTGCGGCGACGGCGATCCAGTCGGGCACGATCGACGGCGGCTACGCGGGCGCGGACTCGAACTTCAAGTACACGGCCGCGCTGATCCGCGGCGGCAACGCGTCGTTCATCAATCCGTCCACGCAGGTCGAGGAAGACGGTTTCACGCTCGACTACGGCCAGACGACGCCGGGCCTGCTGAACGCGACGACGACACCGAGGCCGCCGTCCGGCACGAACTACCCGTCCGCATCGGGCGTGGTGATCGCGACGGGTGGCCTGTACGCGGCACTGATCCAGGGCACGGTGAACGGCGGCGTCACGTCGACGTCGGCGAACTCGACGACTTCGTCGACACCGTACTTCGGCGTGGGCGCGCAGATCAGCAAGTAGCGAACGGGGACGCGGCGGCGGCCCGTCCGCCGTCGCGTAACGCACGACGCGCGCGGCACGGCGCGAGCAGGACGAGCACGACGAACAGAAGCGGCCGACAGGGAGCTGGCCGCCGTACAAGACAAATCTGGAGGAGCAACATGAAGCGCAACCTCATTCTGGCGGCGGCCCTTGCCGCCCCCCTTCTTTCCGCCTGCGGCGGCGGCAGCGACAACCCGCCGCCGCTCGTCGAAGACCGGCTCTGTCCCGCCACGCTCGACTACAGCACCGTGTTCACGGGCGGCGCGGGCAGCGGCGAACTCGCGAAGGTCCAGCTCGACACGACCAAGATGACCTGGCAGGTGACGTACGTCGAATCGGCCGTGCCGCGCACGACCGGCACGGTCACGCCGACCCGCGCGGGCACCGTCGACAGCGGCACGCTCACGCAGGAAACGCTGCTGCCGACCAACAAGCTGAACCAGTGCGCGTTCCGGCTGAACGGCGCGAGCCTCGACGCATCGCGCCCGGCGCGGATCTTCGTCGGCTTCGGCGTCGCGGGCGGCACGATCCCCGGCAAGGAAATCCAGTTCGACGGCGTGCTCGGCCAGGCCGCGGTGCCCGACACGAAATTCCCGTACTACCCGTTCATCGGCTTCTCGTCGATCGAGACCGACATCACGAAGGTCGCCGGCACGTACAGCCACACCGGCTTCGGCGAAGTGCCGTCGCAGAAGTTCGCGCCGGCGTCGATCGACGCGAAGGTGACGATCAACGCGGACGGCTCGTGGACCAAGTGCGACTCGACCGGCCAGTTCGCCGGAGGCGCGTGCACGCAGCAGGGCTCGAACTTCGCGCTGTCCGCGGACGGCAGCGGCGCGTTCCAGTCGAACAACTACCAGAGCCAGCTGAAGCCGACGCTGTCGGCCACGCCGCAGGGCAAGGGCTTCATGATCGTCGGCAAGCTGCGCAACCAGCTCGTGCCGATCCTCGTGCGCACGGGCGTCGCGAACCCGAACCCGACGCCGGACAGCAACGGCGTGCCGGGCCTCACCGCAGACGACGAATCGAGCATCTCGATCCTCGCGCCGCAGACGGCGATCGCGGCCGGTTCGCAGAACGGCGAGTACATCGGCGTCGACAGCGAGTTCAACTACCGGACCACCGCGCTGATCAACACCCAGGCGACGCTGCTCGATCCGTTCCAGCCGTCCCAGGCGTCGCTCACGCGCGTGCTCGACCTCGACTACACGCAGAAGGTGCCGGGCACGGTCACGACGACCCACACGGGCGCAAGCAGCACGTCGCCGACCGGCAAGTTCATCTTCTCGGGTGGCGTGTTCGGTTTCCTCGACAACGCGGGATCGACGCCGTATTTCACGATCGGCGCATTCGTCCAGTAAGCGGAGGGAAAAGCCGTGATGAAGACAACCCTTCTCCGCGCGGCGGCCGGCGCCGCCGTGCTGGCGCCGCTCGCGGCGCACGCGCAGAGCGCCGGCAGCAACGTCGTCACGCTGGGCTGGTTCCACATCATGCCGCAGCAGAGCAGCACGCCAATGACGACCAACGTCGCGCCGACGCCGATCAACACGCCGTTGCGGCTGCCGCCGTCGTTCACGTCGGCGGGCACGGGGCTGCACACGAGCGGCGCCGACACCGTCGGCCTGACGGTCAGCCACTTCCTGACCGACCACATCGCGGTCACGTCGGTGGCGGGCGTGCCGCCGGTGTTCAAGGTGTCGGGCCAGGGCACGATCAAGCCGCCGGGACCTGCCGGCGCGCTCGGCACGCAGAACATCGGGCTGGCGTCGGTCAACCCGATCGTGAAGAGCGTGCGGCAGTGGAGCCCGGCGGTGATCCTGCAGTACTACTTCGGGCAGGCGACCGCGAAGTTCCGGCCGTTCCTCGGCCTCGGCGTGTCGTACAACTGGTTCAGCGACCTGCAGCTCAACACGAACTTCATCAAGCAGACGCAGGACAACCTCGGCGCGATCCTCGCGGCGGGCGCGGGCAAGCCGGGGACGACATCGGTGGAAGCGAAGGCGTCGTCGTCATGGCAGCCGGTGTTCAACGCGGGCCTGCAGTACAACATGACGGAGCACTTCGGGCTGATCGCATCGGTGACGTACATCCCGCTGAAGACGACGTCGACGGTGACGATCAAGGCGGCCGACGGTTCGGTGCTCGCGGAATCGAAATCGGACCTGAAGGCGGACCCGATCATCAGCTACGTCGGGATGACGTACAAGTTCTGACGCCGGCGCGCGCCGACGAATGGATCGCCGCGGCAAAATCGCAGGCAAAAAAAAGCCCGCCTAACCGGCGGGCTGAATCCATATCAGAGGAGACATGGAGGAGACAGGTGTCACTATATCGAATCGATTTCCGCATTGCAACATTTCCGTAGAGAAAATAAGGATTTTCCCTCGAACGCTGCCTCTAGTTCGCCATTGCCGCATCTGACCCTTCCCCGTTCTCGCGGTCAAGCACCTCGCCCAGCGCGTCGCGCAGCAGCGCGACAGGCCGCACCAGCCGGCCCGGCAGCGTGCCGTGCACGATCCACACGTTGATCCGCGTTTCCAGCCCCGCCGTTTCCACCACCCTCAATGCGTCGCGATGCGCACTGCGCGCCAGCGCATTCGGCGCGGCGATGCCGATCCCGGCGCCGCGCGCGACGAGTGAGAGCTGCAGCTCCGAGCCGAACGCCTCGACCGCGACGTCGAACGGCAGCCCGGCCGCGCCGAGCGCGCGGCTCAGCGCCGAGCGCATCCCGCAGCCGTCCTGGCTCAGCACCCACGGAAAACCCGACAGCGTGTCGAGCGACAGCGGACCGTCCGGCAGCGGAAAGTCGCGCGCGGCAACGAGCACCGTCGGCTGCGTCGCGAGCAGCGTCGCGGCGAACGCGTCGGGCAGCACCGTACTGGCCGGCACCATCACGGCCGCGACGTCGAGCGCACCGCGCTCGATGCCCTGCATCAGCGCCGGCGACCAGCCGGCCGTCACGCGCAGCGTGAGGCGCGGGAACGCGTCGCGCAGCCGGTCGATCGGCCGCTCGAGCGCGAGCTCGGACAGGAACGGCGGCACGCCGATGCGCAGCTCGCCGGACGGCTCGCTGTCCGGCGCGCCCGCCGCCATCAGTTCGTCGACCGCACCCAGCACGTTGCGCGCGAGCGCGTAGACGTCGCGCCCGGTGGCGGTCGGCTTCAGCGGCTTGCTTTGCCGCTCGAGCAGCGGCACGCCGAGCAGCGTTTCGAGGTTCTGCACACGCCGCGTCAGGCCCGGCTGCGTCAGGTGGAGCTTCGCGGCCGCGGCGACCATCGACCCGCTGTCGACCACCGCCACGAACGCCAGGAGATCACGCGTATTCAAAACAAACTCGCATAATCATGTTAGACATATTTCAATTGTCGCATAAACATCGGGCACCTACGATGGGGATTCCTTCGCTCCCTCTCCCAGGCTTCCGATGAACTGCCCTGCCCACCGTTGTCCCGCCTCCGTTCCCCCGTCTGTCGCCGCGCCGCCCGCGCTGAGCACCGGGATGACGCTGTTCTTCGCCGCGACGGTCGGCGTGATCGTGATGGACCTGTTCGCCGCGCAACCGCTGACGGGCCCGATCAGCGCCGACCTGCACCTGCCGCCCGGCCTCGCCGGCCTCGTCGCGATGCTGCCGCAGCTGGGCTACGCGGCCGGGCTCGTGCTGCTCGTGCCGCTGGTCGACCTGCTCGAGAACCGCCGCCTGATCGTCGCGACGCTCGCCGCGTGTGCCGCGGCGCTCGCGCTGCCCGCGTTCACGCAATCGGGCACCGTGTTCCTGCTGGCGACGCTGGCGGCCGGCGCGGCGTCGAGCGTGATCCAGATGCTCGTGCCGATGGCCGCGTCGATGGCGCCCGAAACGCAGCGTGGCCGCGCGGTCGGCAACGTGATGAGCGGGCTGATGCTCGGCATCCTGCTGTCGCGGCCGCTCGCGAGCCTGATCGCGGGTTCGGCCGGGTGGCGCGCGTTCTACCTGCTGGCCGCGGTCGCGAATGCGGCGATCGCCGTCGTGCTCGCGCTGCGCCTGCCGGCGCGCACGCCGTCGATCACGGCCGGCTACCGCACGCTGCTCGCGTCGCTGGGGCGCCTGCTCGCCGACGAACCGGTGCTGCGCCGGCATGCGCTGTCGGCCGCGCTCGCGATGGCCGCGTTCAGCGCGTTCTGGACGGCCATCGGGCTGCGGCTCGCGCAGCCGCCGTTCGCGCTCGACCTGCACGGAATCGCGCTGTTCGCGTTCGCGGGCGCCAGCGGCGCGATCGTCACGCCGCTGGCCGGCCGCGCCGGCGACCATGGCCACGGCCCGGCCGCGCAGCGGATCGCGCACGGCACGATGCTCGCGGCGCTCGTCGTGCTGGGCATCGCCGGGGCCGGCTGGTTCGGTTTCGACACACATGCGCATCGCGGCGTCGCACTCGCGCTGCTGGCCGGCGGTGCGGCATTGCTGGACGCGGGCGTCATCGTCGACCAGACGATCGGCCGCCGCGCGATCAACCTGCTGGACCCGGCCGCACGCGGCCGCCTGAACGGGCTGTTCGTCGGCCTGTTCTTCGTCGGCGGCGCACTCGGCGCGGCGCTCGCGGGCAGCGCCTGGGCCTGGGGCGGATGGAACGCGGTGTGCGGCGTGGGGTTCGCGTTCGCCGGCACGGCCGCCGGGTTCGGTCTCGCGGCCGGGCGCGGGGCCGGCGCGGCGGCATTGACTCGCCCGCGTGCATGAGCGGCGGTGCAGCGGGCCTGAAGCGGCCCCGAAAAGCCGAACGCCCCGCCCTCATGCAAGAGACGGGGCGTTCGGCGCGCCGGAATCAGGTCGGGTCGAAATCAGTGACGCACGAGCGCCATCATCGCGCCGAAGCCGACGAACAGCCCGCCCGTCAGCCGGTTGAACACCTTCGCGACGCTCTGGCTCTTCAGCGTCGTGCCGATGCGCGTGCCGAACGACGCGTAGACGAGATACCAGCTCACCTCGATCACCGCGAACGTGACGACGAGGATGCCGAATTGCGGCAGCGTCGGCTCGGCCGCGTTGATGAACTGCGGCAGCAAGGCGGCCGCGAACAAGATCGCCTTCGGGTTGCTGCCCGCGACCAGGAAACCGTTGCGGAACAGCGTCCCGCGCGATGCGGCCGCCGTCTGGCCCGCCGCCGGCTCGGCGCCGGCCGCCGGGACATCGTCGGCACGCGCGCGCCATGCCTTCACGCCGAGGTAGATCAGGTAAGCCGCACCCGCGAAGCGCAGCGTGTTGAACATCGCCGGCCACGCCTCGAGCACCGCGCCGAGGCCCGCCGCCGACACCGACAGCATCAGCACCAGCGCGCTCAGGCAACCGGCCATCGTCGACGCCGAGCGGCGCAGCCCGTGGCGCGCGCCGTGCGTCATCACGAGCAGCATGTTCGGGCCCGGGATCGCCGATACGACGAACACCGTCGCCACGAAAAGCCACCACGTATGCAGGTTCATGACCGCCTCTGAATGTAGGGAATGCAGGGAAAACGAAATGCCGATTATGCCGCGAGCATGGCGCTTCTGTCGCGCGTCAGCGGCCGGCGCGGCGCAGCGCGACCTCGCCGAGCACCGCGAAATCCTGGTCGCCGCCGCCATGCGCGAGCGCGTCGAGCAGGCTGTCGCGCACGACGCTCGCCACCGGCAGCGGCACCGACGTCGCGTCGCCGGCTTCCAGCGCGAGGCGGACATCCTTCAGCCCGAGGCGCGCCTTGAAGCGCGCGGGCTCGTAGCGCCGCTCCGCGATCATCGAGCCGTAGCCCTCGTAGACCGGCCCCGGAAACACGCTGTTGGTGATCACGTCGAGGAAGTCGCGCATCGCGACGCCGTGCGCGCCCAGCAGCGCCGACGCCTCGCCGAGCGTCTCGATCGCCGACGCGAGCGTGAAGTTCGCGGCGATCTTCGCGACGTTCGCGTGCTGCGGCAGCGAGCCGAACCGCCAGGTCTTCTGGCCGATCGCGTCGAACAGCGGCTGCACGCGGTCGATCGCCTCGGCCGGGCCGCCGGCCATGATCGTCAGGCGTGCGGCGGCGGCCACGTCGGGCCGCCCCATCACCGGCGCGGCGACGTAGTCGATACCGCGCGACGCGTGCGCGTGCGCGAGCGATTCGGCGAGCGCGACCGACACCGTCGCCATGTTGACGTGGATCAGCCCGCGCGGCGCCTGCGCGAGCAGCGCGTCGTCGAACACCGCGCGCGCGGCGGCATCGTCGCCGAGCATCGAGAACACCGCGTCGCCGCGAAACGCATCGGCCGGGGTGTCGACGATCTGCGCGCCGAACGCCGCGAGCGGCTCGGCGCGCTCGCGCGACCGGTTCCAGACCCGCACCGTGTGGCCCGCCTTCAGCAGGTTCGTCGCGATCGCCTGCCCCATTTCGCCCAGCCCGATAAACCCGAGATCCATTGCCCGCTCCTTCGCTCCGTGAAGCCGCGAGTTAAACACAGATGCCGGCCGTCTGCAGCGCCTGCCGCCGGCCGGGCGCGGTGCGATACTGCACGGATGGCGACCGCGACCTTCCGCTTCCATGGCGAACTGAACGCGTTTCTCCCGCGCGCGCGGCGCGACCGCGCGTTCGGGCGCGCCTGCGCGCGCGACGCGACGGTGAAGCATGCGATCGAGGCGATCGGTATCCCGCATACCGAAATCGGCCGGCTTTGCGTGAACGATCTGCCCGCCGCGCTCGACCGGCCGCTTTGCGACGGCGACCGCGTCGAAGCCTTTCCGGAACGCGCCCGGCCGGCGGCGAACGGGGCCACCGCGCCGCCGCCGGTGCCGTGGCGCTTCGTCGCCGACGCGCATCTCGGCGGCCTCGCTCAGTTGCTGCGCCTCGCCGGCTTCGACACCTGCTACGACAACCACTACCGCGACGACGAACTCACGGCGCTGGCCGAGCGGGAGGGCCGGATCGTGCTGACGCGCGACCGCGAGCTGCTCAAGCGGCGCGCGGTCGTGCGCGGCTGCTACCTGCATGCGCTGCAGCCGGCCGACCAGTTGCGCGAGCTGTTCGAGCGGCTCGATCTCGCGCCGCACATGCGGCCGTTCCGGCTGTGCCTGCGCTGCAATGCGCCGCTGCACCCGCTCGACGCGGCCGCCGCCGCGCCGCGCGTGCCGGACGGGGTCCGGCAGCGGCACCGGCGCTTCGCCGCGTGCGACGTGTGCCGGCGCGTGTTCTGGGAAGGCTCGCACTGGCGGCGCATGCGTGCGGTGGTCGACGCGATGCGTACGCCGTCACGGCCATCGCCACTGCCGTCCGGCGAACGCGGCGCCTGAAAAAACAAAACCCCGCATGCCGGAGCATGCGGGGTTGTTCGACGGACGGCCGGCTACGCCTGCCGTCCCCAGGCAGCGTGCTTAGTTCTGCGTGCCTGCGTCGTTCGTGCCGGCGGCCGATGCGGCTGCAGCCTTCGCCTGGCCCTTCTTCGAACCGTGGTGCTTCAGCTGGTGCTTCGGCTTGCTGTGATCCTTCTTGGCCGGTGCCGGAGCGGCTGCCGACGTGTCGGCTGCCGGCGCGGACGCCTGTGCGAATGCCGAAACCGATGCGAGCGCGAATGCCGCGGCGATGATCGAAGCGAGCGTCTTCTTCATTGTTCTTCCTTTAGCGGAGAAAAAATCAAACGTACCGGTAAGTAAAGATGCGAGGCATTCGCATCGGAGCCCCAGGCCGCGAGGCCGGCTTTCGCCGGTCCGCCGCGACAAAACCTGACGCACTGGTTCCATAACGCACCGTGTTCGCGGCAAGTTGACACGTTGCTTGCACCTTCGGGTTTCCCCGGGGGCCGGCTCGTCGTCCCGCTCCGGCTGCCGCCGCGTCGCGCCGCAAACCGGCTCGCGCGCCGTCGGGGCGGCGCTTATACTGGCGTCCATCCGTCCCTTTCCCCGGAAACCGGATCGCGGCCGGTCGCCAGACCGCCGCCGTCTCGAGGCGCTCAAATTGCCCGATCACAATCTGGACAAACTGAAAATCGACCGGCGTCCGATCGCACCGGCGCCCCGCCGGCGCCGGTGGGTCCGCTTGGCGGCCGCCGCCGCGGCCGTCGTCGTCGCGATCGCCGCCGGCATCGCGCTCAGCGGCCGGCCGACGGTCGAAACCACGTCCGTCACGTCCGCCTACCCGTACCAGAACGACACGCAGCTCAATGCGACCGGCTACGTCGTGCCGCAGCGCAAGGCCGCGGTCGCGTCGAAGGGCCAGGGGCGCGTCGAATGGCTCGGCGTGCTCGAAGGCACGCGCGTGAAGAAGGACGACATCATCGCGCGCCTCGAAAGCCGCGACGTGGAAGCGTCGCTCGCGCAGGCGCGCGCGCAGGTGCAGGTCTCACGCGCCAACCTCGGCGTGGCGCTGGCCGAGCAGAAGGACGCCGAAATCGCGCTGCGTCGCACCGCCGCGCTCGCGCCGAAGGGCGCCGTGCCGGCCGCGCAGCTCGACATCGACACGGCCCGCGTGAACAAGGCGCGCGCGTCGGTCGGCAGCGACCAGGCGGCGATCGCGTCGGCCGAAGCGAATGCGCAGGCCGCGCAGGTCGCGGTCGACCAGACGGTGATCCGCGCGCCGTTCGACGGCATCGTGCTCGCGAAGCACGCGAACGTCGGCGACAACATCACGCCGTTCTCGTCCGCGTCGGACAGCAAGGGCGCGGTCGTGACGATCGCCGACATGGACACGCTCGAGGTCGAGGCCGACGTCGCCGAATCGAACATCGCGAAGATCCGCGCCGAGCAGCCGTGCGAGATCCAGCTCGACGCGCTGCCCGACATGCGCTTCGCGGGCCGCGTGTCGCGCATCGTGCCGACCGTCGACCGCTCGAAGGCCACCGTGCTAGTGAAGGTGCGTTTCGTCGACCGCGACGAGCGCGTGCTGCCCGACATGAGCGCGAAGATCGCATTCCTGTCGAAACCCGTGTCGGCGCAGGACCGGCAGCCCGTCACGGCCGTGCAGGCGAGCGCGGTGGTCGAGCGCGACGGCCGGCCGGTCGTGTTCGTCGTGAAGGACGACACCGTGCACGCGGCGGCCGTGACGCGCGGCCTGCGGATCGGCGAACTGGTGGCGATCCGCGGCGTGAAACCCGGCGACACGGTCGTGCTCGCGCCGGGCGCGAAGCTGAAGGACGGCGCGAAAGTGACCGTCGCGAAGAAGTAGCGCGCGTGAACGACGCACCGCCGCCCCTCGTCGAGATCAGCCACGTCGCGAAGTCGTACCGGCGCGGCAACCAGATCGTGCCCGTGCTGACCGACATCACGCTCGACATCGGCGCAGGCGACTTCGTCGCGCTGATGGGGCCGTCGGGCTCCGGCAAGAGCACGCTGCTGAACCTGGTGGCCGGCATCGACCGGCCCGACAGCGGCGAGCTGCGCGTCGGCGGCCTCGACATCTCGCAGCTCGCGGAGGCGCAGCTCGCCGAATGGCGCGCGGCGAACGTCGGCTTCATCTTCCAGTTCTACAACCTGATGCCGGTGCTCACCGCGTTCGAGAACGTCGAGCTGCCGCTGATGCTCACGCACCTGTCGCGCCGCGAGCGGCGCGAGCGCGTCGAGCTCGTGCTCGACATGGTGAACCTCGGCGACCGGACCAGCCACTATCCGTCCGAGCTGTCGGGCGGCCAGCAGCAGCGCGTCGCGATCGCCCGCGCGCTGATCACCGATCCCGTGCTGATCGTCGCCGACGAGCCGACCGGCGACCTCGACCGCGCATCGGCCACCGACGTGCTCGCGATGCTGCAGCGGATGAACGCCGAGCTCGGCAAGACGATCATCATGGTGACGCACGACGCGCATGCGGCCAGCGCCGCCCAGTCGCTCGTGCATCTGGAAAAAGGGGAGCTGATCGATGGGCACGCCGGCTGAGCGGCGGCGGGAGCGCGCGCGATGTACGTGCTGAAGCTGATCGCACGCAACGCGCTGCGCCACCGGCTGCGCACGCTGCTGACCGTGCTCGGGCTGACCATCGCCGTACTGGCGTTCGGGCTGCTGCATACGGTGGTCGACGCGTGGTACGCGGGCGCGGCCGCCGCGTCCAGCGGGCGGCTCGTCACGCGCAACGCGATCTCGCTGGTGTTTCCGCTGCCCGTCAGCTACGAGAACCGGATCCGCGGCGTCGACGGCGTGACGGCCGTGGTCCGCTCGAACTGGTTCGGCGGCATCTACCGCGACCCGAAGAACTTCTTCGCGAGCTTCGCGGTGTCGGACAACTACCTCGACCTGTATCCGGAATTCATCATCCCGGCGCAGCAGCGCGCCGACTACGACCGCGACCGCCGCGGCTGCCTGGTCGGCCGCCAGCTCGCCACGCAGTTCGGCTTCAAGATCGGCGACGTGATCCCGTTGAAGGGCACGATCTATCCCGGCACGTGGGATTTCGTCGTGCGCGGGATCCTCGACGGCCGCGACGACTCGACGATCACGCGCCAACTGGTGTTCCACTGGGATTACCTGAACGAGACGGTGCGCCAGCGCACGCCGAAGCAGGCCGACCAGGTCGGCGTGTTCGTGCTCGGCGTCGCGAACCCCGACGACGGCGCGTCGATCGCACGCAACGTCGACGCGGTGTTCAAGAACTCGCTCGCCGAGACGCTGACCGAGACCGAGCAGGCGTTCCAGCTCGGCTTCGTCGCGATGTCGAACCAGATCATCGCGGCGATTCGCCTCGTGTCCTACGTGGTGATCCTGATCATCATGGCCGTGATGGCCAACGCGATGGCGATGAGCGCGCGCGAACGCACGGCCGAGTACGCGACGCTGAAGGCGCTCGGCTTCGGCCCCGGCTTTCTCGCGCTGCTCGTGTTCGGCGAATCGGTCGTGATCGCGCTGGCCGGCGGCGGCCTCGGGATCCTCGCGACACCGCCCGCCGCGAGCCTGTTCAAGCAGGCGGCCGGCGGCATCTTCCCGGTGTTCAGGGTGTCGGCCGGGACGGTCGCGCTGCAGGCCGCATGCTCGGTCGCGGTTGGCCTCGCGGCCGCGCTCGTGCCGGCGTGGCAGGCCGCACGCGTGCGCGTCGTCGAAGGCCTGCGGGCGATCGGGTAACGACGCGCATGGCGATCCCGCTCACCTACATCGCGCGCAACCTGTGGACCCGGCGCCTCACCACCGCGCTCACCGCCGGCGGGATGGCGCTCGTGATCTTCGTGTTCGCGACCGTGCAGATGCTCGACGCGGGGCTCACGCAGACGCTCGTGTCGACCGGCGAAGCCGACAACGCGGTGGTGATCCGCAAGGGCGCCGAGACCGAGATCCAGAGTTCGATCGACCACCAGCAGGCCAACGCGCTCGAGATGCACCCGGCCGTCGCGCTCGGCCCCGACGGCCGGCCGCTCGTGTCGAGGGAAGCGGTCGTGCTGATCTCGCTCGTGAAGACGTCGAGCGGCAAACCGTCGAACGTCGTGATCCGCGGCGTGTCGCCGGCCGGGCTCGCGCTGCGCCCGCACGTGAAGCGCGTGGCCGGCCGGATGTTCGCGCCGGGCTCGTCGGAGATCGTCGTCGGCAGCGCGATCGCGAAAGGCTTCAGCGGCACGCAGCTCGGCGACAGCCTGCATTTCGCGCAGCGCGACTGGACCATCGTCGGCATCTTCGACGCGGGCGGCAGCGGTTTCGATTCGGAAATCTGGGGCGACGTCGACCAGCTGATGCAGTCGTTCCGGCGCACCAGCTATTCGTCGATGGTGCTGCGCATCCCGGGCGCCGACGGCTTCGCGCGCTTCAAGGCCGATATCGACGTCGACCCGCGGCTGACCGACGAGGCGAAGCGCGAGCAGACGTTCTACGGCGACCAGTCGAAGTCGCTGTCGACGTTCATCAACATCCTCGGCATCACGCTGTCGACGATCTTCTCGATCGCCGCGATGATCGGCGCGATGATCACGATGTATGCGTCGGTCGCGAACCGCGTGGCCGAGATCGGCACGCTGCGCGCGCTCGGCTTCAAGCGCAGGAACGTGCTCGCCGCGTTCCTGCTCGAAGCGCTGCTGCTCGGCTTCGTCGGCGGCGTCGCGGGGCTCGCGTGCGCGTCGCTGATGCAGTTCGCGTCGTTCTCGACCACCAACTTCCAGACCTTCTCGGACCTGTCGTTCCGCTTCGTGCTGACGCCCGCGATCGTCGTGAAGACGCTGCTGTTCTCGCTCGTGATGGGGCTCGTCGGCGGGTTCCTGCCGGCGATGCGCGCCGCGCGGCTGAAGATCGTCGACGCGCTGCGCGCGCAGTGACGCGCGCCGCCGCTCACGTTCAACGCTCGCGCGGTACCCATGCGCCGTGGAACCCGGCCGGCACGCGGCGCGGCAGGTGCACGGTCGCGACCGGCTCGTCATCGATCGCGCGCGCATCGAGGATCACCACGTCGCTCGTGTCGGTCGCCGCGCGGTAGACCATCACCAGCAGCCAGCCGTCGTCCTCGTCGGTGCCGCCCGGGCGCGGCACGAACACCGGCTCGCCGTTCTGGTCGCCGGGCGGCACGGCGTAATGCGTCGTCGTGCCGCGCGCGTGATCGAAGCGCATCACGCCGCGCATTTCCGCGTTGTTCGGCTGCTCGACCGCATACAGGTAGCGGTAGCGGCGCCCCGTCCGGCTGTCGTTGATGCGCGGCAATTCGATGCCGCCGTCGGCGAGCGGCCCTTCGTCGACCAGCCCGTTCGCCGTGTCGATCACGTAGCGCCACAGCTCGCCGACCGGGTTGTCGGCGAAGCGGCCCGTGCGCGCATCGAACCGCAGGAACGACGGATAGCGCACCACGTCGAGCACGATGCACGACGCGTCGCAGTCGTATGCGTTCACGACGTGCTGGATGAAGCACGGCTCGACACCGAACCAGCGCACGGCGCCGCCGTGCCGCGGCATCACGCCGATGCGCGCGGGCCGGTCGTCGTGCCAGCGCAGCGGCATCCGGTGGCCCTGCTTCAGCAGCGAGAAGTCGTAGCCGACGTTCAGGTCGAGCAGCAGGCTGCGGGTTTCGGTGATCGCGAGGTCGTGCATCATCGACGGCGCATTCAGGTCGATTTCGACGTCGACGCGCCGCACGCCGTGCACGTCGATCACGCCGTAGCGCAGCCACGGCGCGCGCCAGTCCGCGCGGAACGCGATCAGTTCGCCGGTCACCGGATCGACCTTCGGATGCGCGGTCATTCCGCCGCCGAAGCCCGCGTGCCGCGCCGCCGCGCCGAGCGAATCGAGCGCGGGCGTGATCGCGAGGGGCGCGCCGCCCTCGGCCAGCGCGAGCAATTCGCCCGCATGCTGCAGCACGTTCACGTTCGGATTGGTGTCGGACAGATGCGGCACCTGCCCCGGCGCATGCACGGCGGCCCAGCGCTGCGTGCGCGCCCAGCGGTTCCGGTAGCCGGTCGCGCGGCCACGGTCGAACGCGATCGCGTGCAGCATCGCGGCTTCCGGCCACCACGACAGCATGTCGTTGCCTTCGAAGCGGCCGCCCGGCGGATTCGGGCCGTTGCGCAGCAACGTGCCGTCGAGTTCGCGCGGGATGGCGCCCGTCACGCGCAGGTCGACGACATCGACTTCGTCGGCGACCGGCGCGATCGCGCCGTGGTTCAGGTCGAATGCGGTCATCGCGTCGGCGCTCCGTCAGCAGTCTTCGGCGGACGGCGGCAGGTCGCCGCGCGCCAGCGCGAGCGCGTGGTCGCGCACATCGTCCGGCCAGCCGGCAACCAGTTCGGCCAGCCGCGCCGGCTCGTTCGCGTACAGCGCCCGCGCGGCTTCCTCGAAACCGGGCAGGTCGCCCGCCATCGCCGACATGAAGTGATAGGCGCGCGCCTGCGCGTCGCGGTGCCGGTCGGCCGCCGCATGCGTGCGCCGCGCGTCCTCGACCAGCTTGCGCAGCGCGACCGACGCGCCGCCCGGCTGCGCGCCAAGCCATTCCCAGTGACGCGGCAGCAGCGTGACTTCACGCGATACGACGCCGAGCTTCGGCCGGCCACGGCCGCGCTGCTCGCCCGCGCCTGCCGACGCGCCGGCAGCGCCGGGCACGTCGCCCGACGGCGGCGCATAGCGCACGCGGATGTCGTCGTCCGTGCCCCGCAGGTCGAGGTCGATCGAGCGGCCCGTCGCGTCGTCGAAGATCAGGATCGTGCCGTGCGTCGCGTCGCCGGCCGCCTGCCGGACCGCGAGCGCAACTGTCGCGAGCGGGCCCGACGCGAGCCGCCGGTGGCCGTCGAAGGCCGTGTACGAAGGAAGAAGCGTGGAGGTTGTCATCGTGGTCGCCCGCAGGCCGGGATCAGAATGACGCTATTTTTATCCGGGTATTAATTGGATGTCAATATTATCCGGGTAAAAATTTGACGGCAGCGCCCCCCCCCTCGGGCGACCACGGCGCCGGTCAGGCCGCCCGGACGGGCAACCAGGGCGGCTGCAACGCGACGGCGACACCGCCGACGGCGCTCCGCGCTGGCGTCCGGCACGCTCGTGCGCGTGCTGCCCGGCTGGCGCGGACGACGCGCGCGCCGGACCGATCGCGGGACCGATCGATTCAAATGCTGAATCGATCAAGTCAGCAATTGGCATGAAAGCGAAGTTTTCGACATGACAGAATGGCCCGGACGCCTTGCCCGACTCGGCGCCCGGTGCCCTGCCTCCGGCCGGCGGCACCCATACGACAACATCACGCGCGCGCCGACGCGCCCGCCGCACGACGGCACCTTCCGTCCTTCGGAGGAGACAAGTCATGAATCCGCTTCACGCGCTGCCGGCGTCCGCGTCGGCAACGGTCCGGCGCACGCGCGTGCGCTGGCTCGTGCTGGCCGTCCTGTTCGCGGTCACGACAATCAACTACGCGGACCGCGCGGCGATCGCGATCGCGGGCCCGAGCCTTGCCCGCGCGCTGCACCTGAGCCACGTGCAGATCGGCTTCATCTTCTCCGCGTTCGGCTGGTCGTACGTGGTCGCGCAACTGCCGGGCGGCTGGCTGCTCGACCGCTACGGGTCGCGCATCGTCTACGCGTTCAGCATCTTCTTCTGGTCGCTGTTCACGCTGCTGCAGGGCGCGATCGGTTTCTTCGGCGGCGCGGCCGCGTTCGCGCTGCTGTTCGGGCTGCGCTTCCTCGTCGGCGCGGCCGAGGCGCCGTCGTTCCCGGCCAACAGCCGAATCGTGTCCGCGTGGTTCCCGGCTGCCGAGCGCGGCACCGCGTCCGCGATCTTCAACGCCGCGCAGTACGCGGCGACCGTCGTGTTCGCGCCGCTGATGGGCTGGCTCGTGCACGCGTTCGGCTGGCAGTCGGTGTTCGCGGTGATGGGCGTGCTCGGTTTCGCGTTCGTCATGGTGTGGAACCGCACGATGTACGACCCGAAGGACCACCCGAACGTCAACCGCGCGGAACTCGACTACCTCGCCGAAGGCGGCGCGCTCGTCAACATCGACCAGGCGGCGGGCGAACGCGACGGCGGCCCGTCGATGCGTCACGTGAAGGCACTGCTGAAGAACCGGATGCTGATCGGCGTGTACGTCGCGCAGTACTGCATCAACGCGCTCACCTATTTCTTCATCACGTGGTTTCCCGTCTATCTCGTGCAGGCGCGCGGGATGTCGATCCTCAACGCGGGGCTCGTCGCGTCGATCCCCGCCGTGTGCGGGTTCCTCGGCGGGATTCTCGGCGGCGTCGTGTCCGACGCGCTGCTCAAGCAGGGCCGGTCGCTGTCGGTCGCGCGCAAGGTGCCGATCGTGGCCGGCATGCTGCTGTCGATGTCGATGATCGTCTGCAACTACACCGATTCGCACGTGCTCGTCGTGCTGTTCATGGCGCTGTCGTTCTTCGGCAAGGGGCTCGGCGCGCTCGGCTGGGCGGTCAACGCCGACACCGCGCCGCGCCAGATCGCCGGGCTGAGCGGCGCGCTGCTCAACACCTGCGGCAACCTCTCCAGCATCACGACGCCGATCGCGATCGGCTACATCGTCGACCGCAGCGGCTCGTTCAACGGCGCGCTCGTCTATGTCGTCGCGCACGCGCTCGTCGCCGTGATCTGCTACCTGTTCGTCGTCGGCGAGATCCGCCGCGTCGAGCTTCAATGAACGGCGCGGGCCGCGCCGGCGCGTCCGGCGGCCCGCGCGCCACCGGAACCAGGAGCGAACCGATGTCCGAACCCAGCCGCGCGGGCACGCCGCGCGTCACGCGCATGCAGGTGATTCCCGTCGCCGGCCGCGACAGCATGCTGCTCAACCTGTGCGGCGCGCACGCGCCGTACTTCACGCGCAACCTGGTGATCCTCGACGACAGCAGCGGGCATACGGGCGTCGGCGAAGTGCCGGGCGGCGAAGGCATCCGCCACGCGCTCGAGCGCATGACGGATCTCGTGGTCGGCCAGTCGATCGGCCGCTACCAGGCGACCCTCAACGCGGTGCGTGCGGCGCTGTCCGGCGCGGGTGCCGGGGCGGGCCGCACGATCCGGCACGAGGTGACGTCGGCCGGCGAGGCCGCGGTGCTGCGGCAGCCGCACGAGATCAACCTGCGGCTCGACAACGTGATCACCGCGATCGAGGCCGCGCTGCTCGACCTGCTCGGCCAGCACCTCGACGTGCCGGTCGCGGCGCTGCTCGGCGAAGGCCAGCAGCGCGACGCGGTGCCGATGCTCGCGTACCTGTTCTATATCGGCGACCGGCGCCGCACCGACCTGCCGTATCGCGACGAGGCGCATGCGGTGAACGCGTGGTTCCGGCTGCGCAACGAAACGGCGCTCGCGCCGGCCGACATCGCGCGGCAGGCCGAAGCCGCGGTCGACCGCTACGGCTTCGCCGATTTCAAGCTGAAGGGCGGCGTGATGGCCGGCGCCGACGAGCTGGAAGCGATCGCGGCGATCAAGGCGCGCTTCCCCGATTCGCGCGCGACGCTCGACCCGAACGGCGCGTGGTCGCTCGACGAGGCCGTCGCGCTGTGCCGTGGGCAGGGCCACCTGCTCGCGTATGCGGAAGATCCGTGCGGGCCCGAAGGCGGCTATTCGGGCCGCGAGGTCATGGCCGAATTCCGCCGCGCGACGGGGATCCCGACCGCGACCAACATGATCGCGACCGACTGGCGGCAGATGGATCACGCGGTGCGGCTGCAGGCGGTCGACATCCCGCTCGCCGACCCGCATTTCTGGACGATGCAGGGCTCGGTGCGGCTCGCGCAGCTGTGCCGCGACTGGGGGCTCACGTGGGGGTCGCACTCGAACAACCACTTCGA
Organism: Burkholderia sp. L-4; assembly: GCF_056856535.1. Taxonomy (NCBI): domain Bacteria; kingdom Pseudomonadati; phylum Pseudomonadota; class Betaproteobacteria; order Burkholderiales; family Burkholderiaceae; genus Burkholderia; species Burkholderia sp. L-4. The sequence goes on along the minus strand of NZ_JBXEOX010000001.1, from coordinate 280,910 downwards.
CGTGTCGCTCGCGATGTTCACGCACGCGGCCGCCGCCGCGCCCGGCACGATCACCGCGATCGATACGCACTGGATCTGGCAGGAAGGCGACGCGCGGCTCACGCGCGAGCCGCTCGCGATCGTCGGCGGCAAGGTGGCCGTGCCGGAACGGCCGGGGCTCGGGATCGAGCTCGACATGGCGCAGATCGAGACGGCGCATGCGTTGTACAACGCGGTGGGCGGCACCGCGCGGGATGACGCGGTCGCGATGCGCTATCTGGTGCCGGGGTGGGCTTACGATCCGAAGCGGCCGAGTTTCGGGCGGGGGTGAGGGGAAGGCGGGATGACGGGTGGCGGTTGCCAAATGCCGAAAACGGCCGCATCCTGCCGGCTGCCCGGATCGGCCCGCGCGGCGGATGGTCGGGCGCTCCCGCCCATCCGCGAAAGAACGCTCTCGATGACGTCATCCGATCCGACACTTCGGCAAATCATCGTCTTCATGCTGTATTCGGTGTTGTGTCTGCCGGCGAGCGTGACCGTCGCCAGCTATGTCGCAGCTCGGATTACGCGCAACGTATCGAATTTCGAAGGCGGTGCCGGTTACGCAGCGCTATGGTGGATCATCCTGCTGACCTGCGCGTTCTATGCGCTATCGATCGTCGTCGGTGCGCTGCTGCGGAAAAGAACGGCGATTCTCGCGGTCGTTACGGTGGGGGCGGCCGTGTTGTCGGTGCCGACGTTCCGGTTGGTTCAGGATCTGGCGACGTAGTCCGCCGGCTATCGGACCCGCAAAAACAAAAAGGCCCGATCTCGCGATCGGGCCTTTCGAATTCCGTTGGTGGAGCGGAGGAGGATCGAACTCCCGACCTTCGCATTGCGAACGCGACGCTCTCCCAGCTGAGCTACCGCCCCAACAGTCGACCATCATACACACGCATTTCTGCGCTTGGCAATAGGGGTTACATCCTCCTGAAGCGTTACTTTGACGGCGCGCCGGCCAGCACCCATTCGACCACCGAACGGACATCGGCGTCGGTCATGCGCGGATGCGCGGGCATCGGAATCGCGCCCCAGACGCCCGAGCCGCCGTCCTTCACCTTCTTCGACAGCTTCGCGACGGCCTGCGGATCGGACTTGTAGCGCGCGGCAATATCCTTGAACGACGGGCCGACGAGCTTGCGGTCGACCGCGTGACAGCCCATGCAGGCATTGCTGCGCGCAACCTTCAGGCCGTCGCCGACGTCCGCGTGCGCGGCGCCCAGCGTGCCGACCACGAGCGCCGCGCCGGCGGCGCCCTGCACCATCCACTGTTTCATCTGCTTCATCCGCGCGCCCTTCATTGCGCCGGCGCCTTCGGGTTGCCCGGGTGCACGCTCGACGAATTCGAGATCGGGGCGGGCGACTGCAGCGGCGCGGACTGCACCGACGCGTCGGGTACCGCGCCGACCGTCGCGCTGTCCGCCGGCGCGGCGGCAGCCGGCACGCCGGATGCGCCGCTCGCGGGCGATGCGGCCTGCAGCGCCTGCGCGTCCTGCGGCTTCACGTACTGGAACACCTTCACGACCTTCTCGACGCCCGGCACCTGGCTCGCGGCTTCCGCGCCGCGATTGCCTTCGTCCACCGTCACGAGGCCCATCAGGTAAAGGTTGCCGCGTTCGCTGACGACCTTGTAGTAGTTCGCCGAGATGCCCTTCGTCGCGATCAGCTCGGACTTCACGCGCCCTTCGAGATACGAGTCGTTCGCGCGCGACGACAACGACGACGCCGGCTCGACCGACAGCTCGTTGACGATGCCGTTCACGTTGTTGATGCCGCGCACGATTTCCTCGGCACGCTGCTTCGACGCATCGTTCGGCACTTCACCCGTCAGCAGCACGCGGCGGTTGAACACCGTCACGTTCACGTGCGACTGGTCCGGCAGCCCGTTGTTGATCTGCGAAAGCGCCTTGACCTGGATCTCGCGGTCCTCCGTCTGCGCGCCGAGCGTCCGGCGATCGGTCGCGATCAGCGCGCCGCCGCCGGCCGCTGCACCCACGACTCCGAGCACACAACCCTGCAGCGACACGGCGAGGCCCGCCGTCAGCGCGGCGAGCAGCGTGGTTCTGACGAGCGTCTGTTTGACGCGGCTTTGATTCATCGACGGCTCTCCTTCGTTCAATCCTCACCCAGCAGCATCGCGTCGATGCCGTCGCACAGGCAGTGGATGGTCAGCAGATGGACTTCGTGGATGCGTGCCGCGCGAACGGCGTGCACGCTGATCGGAATATCGGTATCGGACAGCGCGGCCGCGACTGCATGGCCATTGCCGCCCGTCAGCGCGACGACGGTCATCTCGCGCTCGTGCGCCTCGTCGATCGCCGCCAGCACGCGCGGCGACGCGCCACCCGCATCGAGCACCAGCAGGATGTCGCCGGTCTGGCCGAGCACGCGCACCTGCTGCGCGAACAGCTGCTCGGCGGCCGCCGCCCCCATGAGGCCGGCCTGCGACGCATCGGTGGCCAGCGCGATCGCCGGCAGGCCCGGACGCTCGCGCTCGAAGCCGCCGACGAGCGACGCGGCGAGATACTGCGCGGCAGCAGCCGACGGGCCGTCACCGCACGCGACGATCTTGTTGCCGTTCGCCAGCGCGGCGAACATCGCATCGACCGCGGCTGCGATCGGCAACGACAGCGCGTCGGCCGCTTCGGCGTGAAGCGCGGCGCTGTCGTGGAATTGTTGCTGAATACGTTCGACTGACATCGATTCCTGGTGAACTGGGCGCGTGGCACATTTCGCGCGACATCGTGGGTGCGGCGAGTTTACCGTACTCCGGCACCCTCTCCGGGGGTCCGGCAAGAACTCTTTACATCTCGTCACACGTCGCGGCTACGCATCGTCGGTACGAAATGCGTCGCGCAGCCACGCGAGCCGGCCGGCCTCGAACGCGACGACATCGAACCGGCACGCGGCACCGGCACCGTGCCGCGCCCAGAACTGCAGCGCGGCCGCGACGAGGCGCCGCCGCTTGCGCCAGCCGACGCTCGCGGCCGCGCCGCCGTGCCGGACACTGCGCCGTGCGCGCACCTCGACGAACACGAGCATGCCGTCGGGTTCGCGCATCACGAGATCGAGCTCGCCGCCGCGCATCGTCACGTTCGCCGCGACGAACCCGAGGCCGCGGCGCTCGAGAAACTGCCGCGCGCGCTGCTCGAACGCCGCACCGACCGGTTTGGATCGTGCCGCGCCGGAAAAGTTGTCGCCCGCGTGCGGCAATCCGCGCCCGTCGCCCGGGCTGGCCGGCGCCGCGTGGCACAATGCCGACCTTGTTCCGCTTGCGCCGCGATTGCGTGCATTGCCTGCCATGACTGCCCTCCTCGAACTCGCGCACACGCAGCACTACCCGGACGCCGCGCTTTACGTGGTCGCCACGCCGATCGGCAATACGGCCGACATCACGCTGCGCGCGCTGCACGTGCTCGGCCTCGCCGACCGCATCGCGGCCGAAGACACCCGCAACACCGGCCAGCTGCTCGCCCGCTACGGGATCTCGAAGCCGCTCCTGGCCGTGCACGAACACAACGAACGCGAAGCCGCGCAGCGCGTGATCGAACTGCTGCGTGGCGGCGAACGCGTGGCTTACGTCTCGGACGCCGGCACGCCCGGCATCTCGGACCCCGGCGCGCGGCTCGTCGACGCGGTGCGCGAGGCCGGCTTCGCGGTGATCCCGCTGCCGGGCGCGAGCGCGGCCGTGACCGCGCTGAGCGTGGCCGGCGACTGGGCCGGCGCGTTCACGTTCGCGGGCTTCCTGCCGCCGAAGGCCAAGCAGCGCGCCAGCGCGCTGCAGGCGCTGGTGTCGCACCCGTATGCACTGGTGTTCTACGAAGCGCCGCACCGGATCGCCGAAACCGTCGCCGCGCTCGCCGATGCATTCGGCCCCGCGCGCCGGCTGCTGATCGCGCGCGAACTCACCAAGCTACACGAGCAGCTGTTCCAGGGCACCCTGTCCGAAGGACAGACCTGGCTGGCCGGCGATGCGAACCGGCAGCGCGGCGAGTTCGTGCTGGTCGTCGAAGGCGCGCCGGCGTCGAGCGGCGAAGCCGACGACACCGCGCACGACGCGCTGCTCAGGCTGCTGCTGGAAGAAGTGCCGGTGAAGAGCGCGGCCAAGCTCGCGGCCGCGCTGACGGGCGCATCGCGCAACACGCTGTATGCGCGTGCGCTCGCGCTGAAGGAAGGCTGACGCGGAACGACGCCGCGCCGAAACGACAAAGGGCTGCCGGAAGGCAGCCCTTTGTACTTGATGCTCGACGCGTGAGCGGACGAACCGCCGCGTTACTTCGCCGAGATCGACGCGAGCATTTCGTCGCGCGCCTCGCGCGCTTCCTGCGGCGACAGCCCCTCGATCTTCACGCGGCCCGTGCCGGCGTGCACGAGGCCGATCAGCTTGGCAGCGGCATACGACAGGTCGAGCACACGGCCGCGCTTGAACGGCCCGCGATCGTTGACCTTCACGACGACCCACTTGCCGGTCGACGCATTCGTCACCTTGATGTACGACGACAGCGGCAGCGTGCGGTGCGCGGCGGTGAGCGCGTTCATGTTGAAGCGCTCGCCGTTCGCGGTGCGGCGGCCGTGGAAATCCCGCCCGTACCACGAAGCGCGGCCCGTCTGGCGGAAGTCGGATACATCCTTGCCGTCGATCGGCTCGGCGTCGGCCAGCGACGGCTTCTTCGCGTCCTTGCTGTCCGCGGCCGGCAGCGATGCCAGCGCGGAATCGAAATTGAGCGGCTGCTTGTCGTCGTCCGCCTTGGCGGCCGCGGCCGTCTTGTCGACCGCCTTCTTCTGGTTCACGCTGCCGGTGGTCTGGCTGGATGGCACCGCGCAGCCCGTCAGCGCAAAAAACAATGCAATGGTTCCGAATCGACTCGGAAAACGTAAATTCATCGACGTGTCGCCTTCTGGTTCGGGCCGCTCCGATACAACGCTGCTTCACAACGCAGATACGCGGCCCGGACGGCAAATGCGTGCACGCCCCGCTCGGATGCGAGCAGGCGGCTAGCATGGGCGCGGCTTTCGTCTATGCCGCAACCGTCCTGATTAGTTTTCACGTCTGGCGCAACCTGTCCCCAACAGCCTGACCAGACCCCACATGCCGCCATCGAACATGGCTCCACGTTCGCGCGCGTCGATACGATCAACGCACAGGAACGGCGGCACAGGCCTCATCCGGCGGCGCGGCAGCAGGGCCGCAGGCGGGCGCGCAGCACCCGGCCGGACAAGACGTGAGCACCGAATGCTCGGTGCTGGATACACCGCCGGACTCCCCGGCGGCTGATGCTTGACGGTGAATCGGACGCCTCTTTTAACGGGGCCGAAACACCAGCGAATGGCGTGAAATTCACGCGCAATGGGGCGCATTATACATAAATCAAAACGCCATCTCGAAAAGCACCCCCGACGGACCATTGATTCTCACTATGGCTGTAACAATCGGCATGCTCCGGGAATGCCCTCACCCGCGCGCCGCGGCACGCGTCGCACGAGCGGCAGGCGGCGCGCGCGACCGGTACAATCGCTCCTTTTAGCCGCCGGTGCCTCCATGAAAGTCACGCTCATTCCGGTCACGCCGTTCCAGCAGAACTGCTCGCTGCTCGTCTGCGAGAAAACGGGCCGTGCCGCCGTCGTCGATCCGGGCGGCGATCTCGACCGGATCCAGCAGGAAGTCGCGCGGCAGAACGTGCAGGTCGAGAAAGTGCTGCTCACGCACGGGCACATCGATCACTGCGCGGGCGCGAAGACGCTCGCGACGCACTACGGCGTGCCCATCGAGGGGCCGCAGGAAGAAGAACGCTTCTGGATCGAGAAGCTGCCGATGCAGAGCGAGCGCTTCGGCTTTCCGGCCGCCGACACCTTCGAGCCCGACCGCTGGCTGAACGACGGCGACACCGTGCAGTTCGGCGACGAGACGCTCGAGGTCTATCACTGCCCGGGCCACACGCCCGGCCACGTCGTGTTCTTCAGCCGCGCACACCGCATCGCGATCGTCGGCGACGTGCTGTTCGCGGGCTCGATCGGCCGGACCGATTTCCCGCGCGGCAACCACGAGGATCTCGTCCGTTCGATCAAGGAGAAGCTGTGGCCGCTCGGCGACGACGTCACGTTCGTGCCGGGCCACGGCCCGGTGTCGACGTTCGGCGACGAGCGCCGCACGAACCCGTTCGTGTCAGACAAGGTATTCGGATGAACCAGACCGCCATCCCGGAAATCTACGTCAGCACCGACGTCGAGGCCGACGGCCCGATTCCCGGCCCGCACTCGATGCTGAGCTTCGCGTCGGCCGCCTATACCGAGGACAAGCAGCTGATCGCGACGTTCTCGGCCAACCTCGAGACGCTGCCCGGCGCGCAGGCGCACCCGGTGCAGGAAGCGTGGTGGAAGACCGAACCGGAAGCCTGGGCCGCGTGCCGGCGCGACCTGCAGGCGCCCGAGGCGGCGCTGGTCGCGTACGTCGACTGGGTCGAGGCGCTGCCCGGCAAGCCCGTGTTCGTCGCGATGCCGGCCGGCTTCGATTTCACGTTCATGTTCTGGTACATGATGCGCTTCGCGGGACGTTGCCCGTTCTCGTGGTCCGCGCTCGACATCAAGACGCTCGCGTTCGCGATGACGGGCCTGCCCTACCGCAAGGCGATCAAGCCGCGCTTTCCGAAGCACTGGTTCGACGACCATCCGCACACGCACGTCGCGCTCGACGACGCGATCGAGCAAGGCGCGCTGTTCTGCAACATGCTCGCCGACCTGCGCCGCCAGCAGGCCGCGCTCGCCGGCCTCGCCGTATCGGACACCGATCGGTCGGAGCGCGCGGGGGCGGGACAAAATCCCACGGATCCACGAGCAAATTAGCGAATCTCGCTCACCAGCGCCACGCCAGATTGCCTTTCCTTTCCCGGCCCTCTAACATTCAGCATGTTGTTGCTGCCGCATGGAGGCGCAGGTGACGCTCGATTCCTTTTCGCAAAAAATCCTTCGCCTGTTGCAGCTCGACGCGCGCCGTTCCGTTCAGGAAATTTCCGACCAGGTCGGCCTGTCGAGCACGCCGTGCTGGCGCCGCATCAAGGACATGGAACAGTCGGGCGTGATCCAGCGCTACACGGCGCTGCTCGATCGCGAGAAGCTCGGCCTGCACGTCTGCGCGCTCGCGCACGTGCACCTGACACGCCACAACGAAGGCGGCGTCGAGCAGTTCGAGCGCGAGATCGCGACCTGCCCGGAAGTCACCGAGTGCTACAGCACGACGGGCGAAGCCGATTACATCCTCAAGATCGTCGCGCCGGACATCAAGGCATACGACGTGTTCCTGCACGAGCGCATCTTCAAGATCCCCGCCGTGTCGCAGGTGCGCACGAGCGTCGTGCTGCGCGAAATCAAGTTCGACACGCAACTGCCGCTGTAACGCGCGGGCCGGCCCGGCCGGTGCGCGGCGTGCGCGGCCGCCGGTCACGCACGCGCGGGCATCGCGCGCGTGAAGCCGATCCGGCGCGCGCCGAACTCGCGCTCCAGCGCACCGACGTCGAGCCGGCCGGCCAGCGCCGCATCGGTATCGTGCGGATCGCCGACGAGCGTCACGTCGATCTCGAGCCCCGTACTCAGGTAATGCAGGTTGATCGCCGCCGCCTGCAGCCCGCGCTGCGCGAGCGCGGCCTCGAGCCGTGCCGCGATCTCGCCGCGCGGCGGCAGCGCGAGCGCCGGACGGCGCGCCGCGTCGTTCTCCGGATCGACGTGGATCAGCGCGTCGAGCACGCGCGGGTCGGACAGCACACGCGCACGCGCGGTTTCGGCAATGTAGTGCCCTTCGGATACGGAAATCTTCGGATCGACGAGGATGTGCGCGTCGACGAGCGCGGCATCGCCCATCTTGCGCGTGCGCAGGTCGTGCACGTCGCGTACGCCGGGCGTCGCCGCGAGCAGCGCGCGGATCTCGGCCGTATCGCCCATATCGAGCGCGCGGTCGGACAGGTCCTGCAGCGCGTCATAGCCGAACGTCCAGCCCATCCGCGCGACCATGAAGCCGACGATCGCGGCCGCGATCGGGTCGAGCAGCTTCACGCCGGCCAGGCTGCCGACGATGCCGATCGCGACGACCAGCGACGAGGCGGCATCCGAACGCGCATGCCATGCATTCGCGACGAGCATCGCCGAACGCACGCGCCGCGCCTCGCGCAGCATGTAGCGAAACAGCGCCTCTTTCGACACGAGTACCGTCAGCGCCACGACCAGCGCGGAAAAATGGACGGCGGGGATATTGTCGAGATTGACGAGGCGGTCGCCGGCGCGCCAGAGCATGCCGATCCCGACCGCGATCAGGATCGCGCCGAGAAACAATGATGCGACCGTCTCGTAGCGGCTATGACCGTAATTGTGGTCGGCATCGGGCGATGCGCCACTATGACGATTCGCAACCAGCACGACAAAATCCGAGATCAAATCGGATATCGAATGCACACCGTCGGCAATCAACGCCTGCGAATGCGCAATCGTACCGACGACGATCTGAAATGTGGCGAGCACCACATTCAGCACAATACTGACGAGCGTGCTCTTGCGCGCAACCGTGTGCTTATCTGCGCTCTGCGCGTCGCCGGAAAACGTGGACATGAAATATGAGATATCGGTGTGCGATACGCAATTCTATCAAACGCGCGTCGCGAACCCGCTCAATACCCGAAAATTTCTTATTTAAATCAATCGCTTATACGAACGTGTCGCATTTTCATTCACATGGCGATTATTACATTTTCATGACAATGTTTGCAGGACGGCTGCGTCCGAAAACAAAAAAGCCGCGCTCCTGAACGGACACGCGGCTCTTTCGAAGCGCAGACGACTTAAACAAACGTTTAAATCGCAAACTGTTCGCGGTTCTTGCCTGCAATCCAGCGCGGCGGCTTGCCACGGCCCGACCACGTCGCGCCCGTTTCCGGATCGCGGTACTTCGCGGCCACGCCTGCGCGCGGACGGCCAACCTTGCCTGCCTTCGCGCGGCTGAGACCGAGTTCGGCGAGCGAAAAGCCGTAGTCGGCAATTTTCTGCTTCACGTCATTCAGCACTTCAGCGTATTCACGCGACTTCGCTTCTTCGATTTGCTTCTCCAGCTTCTCCCGCTGGGCCAGCAGGTCCTTGTAAGAAGACATAGTTTCCCTTTCTATCTGACTAATGGCGCCGGTCTGCAGCCAGCTCACCATTCATGAAATATATGTGCCTCGGATTTTCGAAGGCAGAGATTAGCACAAAAAAGATTTGATAGAAGCGAGATTCACGAAAATCCCGAGATCAATTGTAATTCGCGCATGTCATTTTGACCGGCCGCGGCCTTTTCTCAAATTTTTACGTCTCCGTACAGAGATTAGGACATTAGCGATTGCCTATTCGGACTATCAACATACGCAATTACCCTGTATTCGGGAAAATAGAAGCTTTCATCGGACGACAGCTTTGCGAAAACCACATGACGCGGTTTGCTAAACGGACAAATCACTGACCCGCGACGTCACGTCACACCGCGTGCGCATGCCGTCAGCCGGTCGCGCAGCGCGCCGAGATCGGCCGACGGCGCATCGAAGGGCGTACGCACCCGGCGGCCGTCGTATCGCCAGTCGGCGCCGTGGCAATCGACGCCGAGCAGGTCGAGCCCGTCGCGGCGCGCCTCGCCCGTCTCGTAGGCGTTCCACAGCGCCTGCTCGTCGTCGAACGCGAGCGGCGGCCGTGCATCGAGATGCGGGCCGTCGACCCAGCCCATCCGCCCGAAACCGCCGATATAGCGCAGCCGCTCGATCTCGAGCGCCCAGAACGCGAAATCGCCGAGTGCGAGATAGCGCGCGGCGTCCGGCTCATAGCGCTGGTAGCGCGCGGCGACATGCGGATCGTCGCCGAGCGGCACGAACCGGCCGAGCAGCGTCGCACGCTCGGCGTTCAGCACGTCGCCATCCGGCGCGTCGACGACCAGGAAGCCCGCGCGCGGATCGGCGGCGAGATTGCGCGTGTGCTCGGCCAGGCCGCTGACGAGGATCACGGGCCGATGGCTTGCATCGGGTGCAAACGGGACGACCGTCGGATACGGGAAACCCAGTGGTTCGCGCGTATGAGTGGCGAGCGTGCCGAGCGCGCAACGGTGCAGCAAATGCAGCGCGAGGGCGGGATCGATGTTCAAGAGGACTCCTGCGGTCGAAGGGCGGCGCGTCGTGCATGCCGCATACGATTCGATGTTACCCGCCGGCGCGACGCGCCGCGCATCGACCGAATGACCAATGCGGCTCGGCCGTCCGATCGTCGGCCGAACGGCAGTGCCCGGCACGATCGTAAGCGGTTCGATAGAATCGGACGATTCCGACGGACGCCGCGTGCGTCCGCGCATTTCTCCTGGCGAGCCTTTCCGTGTCCGAATCCTCCTCCCCCGAATCGTCGTCCCCGTTCGCCGCGCCGCCCGACGCGCACCGCGTGCTGCCGCTGCCGGCCCGCCAGCGCGCGCGCACGGCGTCGATGGCGCTGTTCTTCGTCGCCGGCATGATGTACGCGTCCTGGGGCGTGCACGTGCCGACCGTGCGCGACAAGTTCGCGCTGAGCCCCGGCCTGCTGTCGATCGCGCTGTTCGCGGTCGCCGGCGGCTCGATCGCCGCGATGCTGACCATCGCGCGCTGGATCACCCGCGTCGGCTCGCGCACCGCGTGCCTCGCCGGCGGGCTCGTGATGTCCGCGTGCGCGGCGCTGATCCTCGTCGTGCCCGACTACTGGATGCTGCTCGCGGTGCTCGCGCTGTTCGGCTTCTCGATGGCCACGCTCGACGTCGCGATGAACGCCGAGGCGAGCGCGGTCGAGATCGCGCTCGGCAAGCCGATCATGTCGTCGCTGCACGGGATGTTCAGCATCGGCGGGATGGCGGGCGCGGCCGCCGGCGGCGCGCTGCTGTCGGCGGGCATGGCGCCGGCCGTGCACCTCGCACTCGCGGCGGCCGTGAGCGCGGCGGTGCTCGTGGCCGCCAGCCCGGCCGTGCTGCCGCACGTGCCGCACCACGAACACGCGCATGGCGGCGGCAACCGCTGGCGCTCGCCCGCGTTGTGGATGCTCGGCGGCATCGCGCTGATCGCACTGGTCGCCGAAGGCGCGATGTACGACTGGGCGACGGTCTACATGCGCGACGTCGTCGCGGCGAGCCCCGCGCTCGCGAGCGCCGCGTATGCGGCGTTCTCGGGCGGGATGGCCGTCGCGCGCTTCGCGGGCGACGCCGTGCGTGCGCGCTTCGGCGCGCCGCAGCTCGTATTCGCGAGCGCGTCGCTCGCATGCGCGGGGATGATCGGTGCGCTGCTGCTGCCGAATCCGGCCGCGGTGCTGACCGGCTTCACGCTGATGGGCCTCGGCCTCGCGAACATGATGCCCGTGCTGTTCGCGGCCGCCGCGCGCGTGAAGGGCATCCACGCGGCCGAAGGGCTCGCGCACGTGGCGGGGCTCGCGTATTTCGGACTGCTGTTCGGTCCGGTCGTGATCGGTGCAGTCGCGCAGGCCGCGAACCTGACGATCGGCCTGTCGGTCGTCGCGCTGTGCGCGGCACTCGTCGCGCTCGTCGCGCCGAGGGTGCTCGCCCATCTGAAGATCTGACGGTACGACGCACACCGACCCGAACGGCCCAAAGGAAACCAAAAGAAAACGCGCATGCGTTGCCGCATGCGCGTTTTCACCCCTTCTGTTGACCGCTTGTCGCGTTACATCTTCACTTCGTCGAGCAGCGACTTCTTGCCGCCCTTGTAGTTGTACAGCGAGATCACGCCGTGCTGCAGGTCGCCCTTCGAGTCGAAGGTCGTCGTGCCGATCACGCCCGAGTAGTTCGTCGTCGGCATCGCCGCGAGGATCTTCGCCGGGTCCGTCGAGTTCGCGCGCTTCATCGCGTCGACGATGATGTACACGGCGTCATACGTGAACGGTGCGTAGATCTGGATCGGCTGGCCGAAGCGCTTCTCGTACTTCGCCTTGAACGCCGCGCCGCCCGCCATCTTCTCGAGCGAGGCACCGGCTTCCGAGCACACCACGTTGTCGGTCGCATCGCCGGCCAGGTCGGCCAGCTTTTCCGTGCACACGCCGTCGCCCGCGAAGATCTTCGCGCGCAGGCCGAGCTGCTTCGCCTGTTTCGCGAACGGGCCGCCGGTGGCGTCCATGCCGCCGTACATGATCGCGTCGGGGTTCTCGCCCTTGATCTTGGTCAGAATCGCGCGGAAGTCGACCGCCTTGTCGTTCGTCGCGTCATGCGACATCACCTTCAGGCCGAGCGCCTTCGCCTTCTTCTCGAACTCGTTCGCGAGACCCTGGCCGTATGCGGTCGAATCGTCGACCACCGCCACGCTCTTGATGCCCTTCGAGTGCGCGTAGTTCGCCAGTGCCGGACCCTGTTGCGCATCGGTCGCGACCACGCGGTACGTGGTCTTGAAGCCTTGCTGCGTATAGGCCGGGTTGGTCGCCGACGGCGAGATCTGCACGATGCCCGCATCGCTGTAGATCTTCGAGGCCGGGATCGACGTGCCCGAGTTCAGGTGGCCGACCACGGCGACGACCTTGTCGTCGACGAGCTTCTGCGCAACCTGCGTGGCCTGCCGCGGGTCGGCCGCGTCATCCTGCGGGTCGAGTTGCAGCGTGATCTTCTGGCCGCCGATCGTGAGACCCTTCGCGTTGATCTCCTCGACTGCGAGACGCGCACCGTTTTCGTTGTCCTTGCCCAGGTGTGCAATGCCGCCCGTCAACGGCGCGACGTGGCCGATCTTGACGACTTGATCGGCGGACGCGTTGCTTGCAGCTGCAGCGCACAGCATTGCTGCGGCGGTGATCGGCAACAGCTTTTGCATCTTGATATTCATGTAAGTCTCCAGTTCGGTCCCAATAAACGCCATCGCCCGGTGCCCCGCTGCCATCCCTGTGTTTGCAATCACTGGACGATTCGCCGGATGCATCGTTCATGCACTTGGCCTCAAGCACGTGAAAACAGCCGCTTTTAGCAGCCGCCCCCGTCCGTACTTGCGCGCAAGTGTAGGCGATCAAATTAATTTGTGGGACTTTTTTGGGGTAGTGGTAACACTACCGATATGCGCACTTTGGAAGGGTGACTCGAATATCGCCGCAAGCCCCGCCGGATAAGGGTTTCCGCTAATTTCCGGCAGCTTCCCGACAGATCGATTCAAAAGATTCCCGGGTCATTTCGATTCGGTATTTTGTGCCCGGGATCATTGAATGAAACGCGCGTGACAACACGCGTGCTTCGTCGTCCGGCATCAACCATTCAGGCGGCCGATGCGCGCCATTCGGCATCGAGCGCCGCGACGAGCTGCGACGTCGTCAGCGCATCGCCGCGGCGCCGCGCGAGCGGCGCGCCCTGTCCGGCCCACAGCGACAGGTAGTCGCCGTCGTTCGCGCGCGCGGCGGCCTGACGCAGCGGCTGCGTCAGCGCGTTCTGCACCGGGTACGGCGCGACGTCGGCCACGTGTGCGCCGAGCCGCGCCATCAGCGTGTTGCGCAACCCGCGCGCGTGGCGGCCGGTGATCGCACGGGTGACCTGCGTCGACGTATCGGTGCTCGCGAGCAGGCGCGCCTTCCAGTCCGCCGCGATCGCGCTTTCCATACAGGTGAGGAACGCGGTGCCGAGCTGGGCGCCCTGCGCGCCGAGCGCGAGCGCGGCCGCGATCCCGCGGCCGTCCATGATGCCGCCCGCGGCGAGCACGGGCAGGCCGGTCGCGTCGACGAGCTGCGGCACGAGCGCGAGCGTGCCGATCAGCGCATCGTCGGCGGAACCGATGAACGTGCCGCGATGGCCGCCCGCCTCGGCGCCCTGCGCGGACAGCGCGTCGGCGCCGGCCGCCTGCCACGCGAGCCCTTCGGCCACGTGCGTCGCGGTGCCGATCACATAGGTGCCGGCCGCCTTCAGCCGCGCGACGTCGGCCGCGTCGAGCACGCCGAACGTGAAGCTCGCGACCGGCACGCGCAGCGCGACGAGCGCGTCGAGCTGCGTGCGGAAGTCGGGCGCGTAGCGGGCCGGCGCGGTGCCCGGCGGCAAGCCGAGCGCCGCGTTCAGCGGGTCGATCGCGGCCAGTGCGCGCGCGACGGTCGCCGCGTCGGGCGTGGCGTCCGGCAGCACGAACAGGTTGACCGCGAACGGGCGATCGGTCGCCGCGCGAATGGCGTCGACTTCGGTGGCGAGGCGCTCGGGCGCGAACGCGGCGGCGCCGAGGCTGCCGAGCGCGCCCGCGTTCGATGCGGCGGCGACCATCGCGGTCGTGGTCGCGCCGACCATCGGCGCCTGCACGAGCGGCAGGCGCAGGCCGAAGCGTTCGGAAAAGGGCGTGGCAAACAGACGGGCAGACATGGCGAATCCTTCGATGAACGATGCGCGAAAGCGCTTTGTAAATGCCGGCACATCGACTCTATCGAAGCCGCGCGGCGCCGAAAAATGAATAATCGAGATCGAAACGATCGCTGCGCGAGAAGCCGGCGCGTGCGCTGCAGCACCCGGCGATTGGTGGCACACTAGGCCGCCCTCTTTCACCCCGGGGTGCGCATCGCGCATCCCGTTCGCCAGGAGTTCAGAACGTGACTGCCCAATGGATCGACATCCCGACCGGTAACGACAGCTTCGGCGGCTATCTCGCGCTGCCCAAGCGCGGCAAGGGCCCTGCCGTCATCATCATCCAGGAGATCTTCGGCGTGAACGCGCACATCCGCGCGGTCGCCGACCAGTACGCGTCCGACGGCTTCGTCGCGCTCGCGCCGGACGTGTTCTGGCGCACGCAGCCGCGCGTCGAGCTGACCTACGAAGGCGCGGATCGCGACAAGGGTATCGAGCTGATGAAGAAGACCGACGTGGGTCTCGCGGTTGCCGACATCGGCGCGGCGGCCGACGCGTTGCGCGCCCGCCCCGAAGTAGCCGGCAAGGTCGCCGCGATCGGCTACTGCTTCGGCGGCCAGCTCGCATACCGCGCGGCCGCGACCGGCAAGCTCGACGCGGCCGTGTCCTATTACGGCGGCGGCATCCAGAACGCGCTCGACCTGGCCGGCAAGGTCACGCAGCCGATCCTGTTCCATTACGCGGAAAACGATCACGGGATTCCGCTCACGGCCGTCGATGCGGTGAAGGCCGCGTTCGCCGGCCATGGCCACGCGTCCTTCCACGTGTACGCGGGCGCCGAGCACGGCTTCAACTGCACGGACCGCGCGTCGTACAACCAGCGCGCGGCGGCGCTCGCGCACGGCCGCACGCTGACGTTCCTCGCCGAGCACCTGTAAACAAGCCCGGCCGCGGGCCCGGCGCACCGGGCCCGCGTTATGCTCCCCTCATCGCCACGAGTCACAACGGGGGTGACAGCGATGCACTCGGACTATCTCGCGCATGACGCGATCGGCCTCGCGGCGCTCGTGCGCGACCGCAAGGCCAGCCCGCGCGAACTGCTCGACGCCGCGATCGGGCAGGCCGAAGCGGTCAACGGCGCGATCAACGCGATCGTGCTGCAGGACTACGAAGCCGCGCGCCAGCGCGCGGGCGCCGCGCCCGAACCCGGCGCCGATGCGCCGTTCGCGGGCGTGCCGTATCTCGTCAAGGATCTCGGCGCGGCGGTCGCCGGGCTGCCGCTGTCGATGGGCAGTCGGCACTACCGCTATTTCGTGCCGGCCGACGATTCCCCGGTGATCGCGCGCAGCCGCGCGGCGGGCCTGAACCTGTTCGGCAAGACCAACACGTCGGAAATCGGCCAGATGCCGTACACCGAACCCGAGCTGTTCGGCGCGTGCCGCAACCCGTGGAATCTCGATCACACGCCCGGCGGCTCGAGCGGCGGCGCCGCGGCGGCGGTCGCGGCCGGCATCGTGCCGCTCGCGCATGCGTCCGACGGCGGCGGCTCGATCCGGATTCCCGCGTCGTGCTGCGGGCTGTTCGGCCTGAAGCCGAGCCGCAACCCGGTGCTCGTCGACCAGCCGTCGAACGGCGAACTCGTCGTCCAGCATGCGGTGTCGCGCAGCGTGCGCGACAGCGCGCTGCTGCTCGACGTGACGACCGGCCAGACGCTGCCGGCCGGCGCGCCGGGCACCTTCCTCGGCGCGATCGACACGCCGCCCGGCCCGCTGCGGATCGGCTTCGTCGTCGATCCGATGCTCGCGCCGGCACTCGCCGACGACACGCGGGCGGCGCTCGACGATGCGGCCGCGCTGCTCGAATCGCTCGGTCACCATGTCGAACCGGCGACGCTGAACGTCGACTACGCCCGCGCGGCCGAAACCTTCCTCACGCTGTGGGCGACGATCGCCGAGGAGATGGTGCTCGGCGCGCGCGCATTGACCGGCCGCACGCCGCGGCGCGGCGAATTCGAGGCCGCGACGTGGGCGATGGCCGTGGTCGGTCGGCGCCTCGCCCGCACGCGCCTGCCGGACGTGCTCGAATGGCAGCGCCAGCTGACCGTGCAGGTTTCCGGTCTCGTCTCGCGCTACGACGCGATCCTGTGCGCGTCGCTCGCGGCGCCGCCGGTGAAGATCGGCGAGCTGCAGCCGACGCCGTTCGAATCCGCGCAGATGAAGCTGGTCGCCGCGCTGCCCGTCAAGCCGCTGCTGAAGGAAATGCTCGCGAAGTCGTCGGAAAAGGCGTTCGCGTGGGCCGGCTGTACCGAACTGTTCAACCTGACCGGCCAGCCGGCGATGTCGGTGCCGCTCTACTGGAATGCGCGCGGGCTGCCGATCGGCGTGCAGTTCGCCGCGCGCCACGCCGACGACGCGCTGCTGCTCAGGCTCGCGCGGCAGCTCGAGCAGGCGCGGCCGTGGTTCGATCGCCGCCCGCCGCTGATGCAGGCGCAGCGCTGACGCGCCGGCGCTTGCGCCACGCGTCACGAAAAAAAACCCCGCCGGGAACCCGGCGGGGTTTTGGCGCATGCAACCGCGCGACCGCGCTTACACGGCGAGCCGTTCGCAGATCGTCCGCGTGGCGGTCGCTGCGTTCAGCGTATAGAAATGTAGCCCCGGCACGCCCGCATCGATCAGGCGCTGGCACAGGCCCGTGACGACGTCCGCGCCGAACGCGCGGATCGACTCGCGATCGTCGCCGAAGCTTTCGAGCCGGCGCGCGACCCAGCGCGGCACTTCGGCGCCGCACATCTCGGAGAAGCGCATCAGCTGCGAGAAGTTCGTGATCGGCATGATGCCCGGCACGATCGGCACGTCCACGCCCAGCTTGCGCGTATCGTCGACGAAGCGGAAATACGCGTCGGCGTTGAAGAAGTACTGCGTGATCGCGGAATTCGCGCCGGCTTTCACCTTGCGCGCGAAATTCTCGAGATCGGCCTTCGGCGAACGCGACTGCGGGTGATACTCCGGGTAGCCGGCGACTTCGATGTGGAACCAGTCGCCATGCTCGGCGCGGATGAAGCTGACGAGCTCGGACGCATAACGCAGCTCGCCGACCTCGCCCATCCCCGACGGCAGGTCGCCGCGCAGCGCGACGATGTGCCGGATGCCGTGCGAGCGGTACTGGTCGAGGATCGCGCGCAGGCTGTCGCGCGACGAGCCGATGCACGACAGGTGCGGCGCGGCCTCGAGGCCGTCCTTCTGCATGTCGAGCACGGTATCGAGCGTGCCCTGCTGCGTCGAGCCGCCGGCGCCGAACGTCACGGAGACGAATTTCGGCTTCAGCGGCAGCAGTTGCGCACGCGTCGCGCGCAGCTTTTCGACGCCGTCCGCCGTCTTCGGCGGGAAGAATTCAAACGAGAGTTCGATCGGTTTCATGATTCGGTGGGTTCAGCCTCAGCCGATGTCGCGCTGGCCGAAGATCAGGGCGGACAGCAGCCACGACACGATGCTGTACAGGATCGACCCGAAGAACGCGGACCAGAATCCCGACACCTCGAAGCCCTTCAGCAGCGACGACGCGAACCAGAAGCACAGCGCGTTCACGACGAGGATGAACACCCCCAGCGTGACGATCGTCACGGGCAGCGTCAGCAGGATCAGCACCGGACGGATCACCGTGTTGATCAGGCCAAGCACGACCGCGATGATCAGCGCGGTGCCGAAGCTCTTGATGTGAATCGACGGCACGAGATACGTGATGATCAGCAGCGCGAGCGCGTTGATGACCCAGGTGAGGATGACGCTCATGGAGTGCTCCGGTTCGGTTGTCGATCTGTACGATCAGTGGCCGCCGCCGGCCGCCGCGCGGGCCCGAAGGCGCCGCGCGGCAAGCCGGCGATCCGGCGCCGGGCCGCTGCCGCACCGTGCGTCCCGCAGCGGGGCGCGCACGGCACGGCGGCGGCCGCGACGCATCAGTAGCGGTAGTGGTTCGGCTTGAACGGGCCGTCCTTCTGCACGCCGATGTACGAAGCCTGCTCGTCCGACAGCACGGACAGGTTCGCGCCGATGCGCGCGAGGTGCAGGCGCGCGACCTTTTCATCGAGATGCTTCGGCAGCACGTACACCTTGTTCTCGTACTCGTTGCCGCGCACGAACAGCTCGATCTGCGCGAGCGTCTGGTTCGCGAACGAGTTCGACATCACGAACGACGGGTGGCCGGTCGCGCAGCCGAGGTTCACGAGGCGGCCTTCCGCCAGCAGGATCACGCGCTTGCCGTCCGGGAAGATGATGTGGTCGACCTGCGGCTTGATGTTTTCCCACTGGTACTGGCGCGTCGACGCGACGTCGATTTCCGAGTCGAAGTGGCCGATGTTGCAGACGATCGCGTTGTGGCGCATCGCCTTCATGTGATCGTGGTTGATCACGTGGTAGTTGCCGGTCGCCGTCACGAAGATGTCGGCCTTGTCGGCCGCGTATTCCATCGTCACGACGCGGTAGCCTTCCATCGCCGCCTGCAGCGCGCAGATCGGATCGATTTCGGTGACCCACACGGTCGCGCCCAGGCCGCGCAGCGACTGCGCGCAGCCCTTGCCCACGTCGCCGTAGCCCGCGACGACCGCGACCTTGCCCGCGATCATCACGTCGGTCGCGCGCTTGATGCCGTCGACCAGCGATTCGCGGCAGCCGTACAGGTTGTCGAACTTCGACTTCGTGACCGAATCGTTCACGTTGAACGCCGGGAACGGCAGGCGGCCGTCCTTTTCCATCTGGTACAGGCGGTGCACGCCGGTCGTGGTTTCCTCGGTCACGCCCTTGATGTGCGCGAGGCGCTTCGAGTACCAGGTCGCATCGATGTCGAGGTGCTTCGCGATCGACTTGTACAGCGCGACTTCTTCCTCGTTGGTCGGCTTCGCGATCACCGAACGGTCCTTCTCGGCCTTCGCGCCGAGGATCAGCAGCAGCGTTGCGTCGCCGCCGTCGTCCAGGATCATGTTCGCGAATTCGCCGTTCGGCCATTCGAAGATGCGGTGCGAGAACTCCCAGTATTCGTCGAGCGACTCGCCCTTGAACGCGAACACCGGCGTGCCGGCTTCGACGATCGCGGCCGCGGCGTGATCCTGCGTCGAGAAGATGTTGCACGAGGCCCAGCGGACGTCCGCGCCGAGCGCCTTCAGCGTCTCGATCAGCACGCCCGTCTGGATCGTCATGTGCAGCGAACCGGCGATGCGCGCGCCCTTCAGCGGCTGCTGCGCCTTGTATTCGTCGCGGATCTGCACGAGGCCCGGCATTTCGGTCTCGGCGATGTTGAGTTCCTTGCGGCCCCAGCCGGCCAGTGCCATGTCGGCGACGACGTAATCGTGGGAAGCCTTGGAATCGATAATGGCGTTCATCACGCCCTCCTTTCTAAAAAAGTTCTAGATTGGTGACGTGAGCGCCGTTCAGGAAGCGGGGCCGGCGCGACGATCGCTGAACGCGCCGCACGGCTGCTTGGTGAAGCCTTCCGAGCCTGGCGGACACGGACGGTCCGTCGCAACGCTCCTCGGAAAACGGAGGGGATTGTAGCAAATCGGCGCGCAAAATGCGCGAGCACCGCGACGCAAGCACGGCACAAGCGCGCGGCGTCGGCGCGCGTGGCCGCCCTGACAGGGTCAGGACTCCGCGCCGACCCAGGCCTGTTCGCGCAGCCGCGCGCGCAGGCGCGCGACGGCCTGGCTGTGCAGCTGGCACACGCGCGACTCGCTCACTTCGAGCACCGCGCCGATCTCGCGCAGATTCAGACCCCGTTCGTAGTACAGCGACATCAGCAGCTTCTCGCGCTCCGGCAGCCGCTCGATCGCCTCGACGAGCGCCTCGCGCAGGTGCTCGTCGAGCAGCGCCGACAGCGGATCGGCGTGATCGACGCGATAGCGGTCGAGAAACGGCTCGTCGTCGGCCGCGCGGTCGAAATCCTCGTAGTAGATGAGCTGGCTGCCGTGCAGGTCCTGCAGCATCCCCTGGTATTCGTCGAGCGGCATCTTCAGGTGCTCGGCGATCTCGGTCTCGCTCGCCGAGCGGCCGAGATGCTGCTCGACCTGGTGCACCGCGTGCTCGACCTCGCGCGACGTCTTGCGCAGGCTGCGCGGCAGCCAGTCGTTGCTGCGCAGCTCGTCGAGCATCGCGCCGCGGATGCGCTGCGTCGCGTAGGTCTCGAACTGCGCGCCCTGGTCTTCCTTGTAGCGGCCGGCCGCGTCCATCAGGCCGATCATGCCGGCCTGGATCAGATCGTCGAGATCGACGCTCGCCGGCATCTTCGCGACGAGCTGCAGCCCGAGGCGACGCACGAGCGGCGCATATTGCGCGAGCACGTCGGCCTGGGACATCTTTCCTTGAGCGTTGTACATCATGGCTCTCTCCTTCCGGTGGCGCTCACGCGGCGTGTGCCGCGCCGGCCTCATACGACGGCTTGCCGCCCGCGTGGACCGCGCGCCCCGTGCCCGGCCGCGGGCGCATCGGCCAGTACAGCAGGTCGGCGGCAATCTGCCGGTAGT
This sequence comes from Burkholderia sp. L-4, assembly GCF_056856535.1. Taxonomy (NCBI): domain Bacteria; kingdom Pseudomonadati; phylum Pseudomonadota; class Betaproteobacteria; order Burkholderiales; family Burkholderiaceae; genus Burkholderia; species Burkholderia sp. L-4. The sequence goes on along the minus strand of NZ_JBXEOX010000001.1, from coordinate 260,073 downwards.
CGCGCGCGGCCGGCGACGACGGGAACGCATCGACCACCGCGTGCATCAGTTCGCGCGCATGCTCGACGAGCGGATCGGCGCTCACGCAGCCCGCGTCGGCGATCGACACGGTCAGGTAGCGGCTCGCGACGCCCGCGAGGTTGTCGAAGGCCGTCTTCGCGTCCGCGTGGCTGCCGACGTGATTGGTCAGCACGCGGAACTGCGCGAACGCGTGCGCGAAATGCAGCCGCTTCATGCATGCGTACGCCTCGGTGATCGCCTGCGCGGCGACCCGCGTGACGACCAGCACGTCGTGGGCCTCGCGGGCGAGCGCCGAGAACGAACCGTCGGCGCCGAGCTGCGCGTCGACCAGCACGATGTCGGCCGGGCCGTCGATGAAATCGCTCAACTGCGCGTCGCTGTAGCCGGCACGCGCGAGCCGCGCGGCCGCGCACAGGCCGAAGCCGGCAGCCACCCGCGTGCGTTCGCCGTCGCGCAGCCACGCGCCCGCCAGGGTCGCGCTGGCCGAATGCACGTCGGCGCGTTCGTCGACGACGAGCACGTCCTTGCCGAGCGACGCGAGCGCCGTCGCCAGATTCACGATGGCGGACGTGCAGCCCACCCCCGTCGGCCCGCCCGTCACCGCGACGATGCGCGACGCGCGCCCGGCCAGCAGGCGCCGCAGCCCTTCGGCCTGGTCGATGATCCGTTTATCCAAATCGCACCTCGTGCAGCTCGGCGGTGGAACGTGCGGTCAGTGCGGAAAGCAGCGTCGGCATGTCCTCGTCTTGCGGCACGAAGGGGGAGCCGTCGCGCGGCACACAGAACGCGCTCTTCAGCAGGAATTTGGTCGAGGCGACGTACAGGTTCTCCGGCACCTTCTGGCCGGTCGACACGTAGTGGACCGGCAGCTTGTAGCGGATCACCGTGTCGAGCACGCCGCCGAGGTGGGTCGCCTCGTCGAGCTTCGTGAGGATGCAGCCGGCGAGATCGGAGGATGCCGCGTGCGGATGCTCGCCCGCGCTGCGGTATGCCTGCACGACTTCGTTGAGCGTGTCGCCGTGGCTCGTCGCGTTGAGCAGCAGCAGGCGCTGCACCGGCGCGTTCGCGCCGTGCAGCATCGCGATCTGGTCGGACACCGCGCGGTCGCGCTGGCTCATGCCGATCGTGTCGATCAGCACGATGTGCTTGTTGCGCAGCTCGGACAGCGCGAGCGCGAGATCGCCCGCATCCTTCACCGCGTGCACCGGCACGCCGAGGATCTTGCCGAAGATGCGCAACTGCTCGTGGCCGCCGATCCGGTAGCTGTCGGTGGTCAGCAGCGCGACCTTGCTCGCGCCGAAGCGCATCACGCAGCGCGCGGCCAGCTTCGCGGTGGTGGTCGTCTTGCCGACGCCCGTCGGCCCCATCAGCGCGAACACGCCGCCGCGCTCCATCAGCGCGTCCTCGCTGTCGAGCACCGGCAGATTCGACGCGAGCACCGACTGCGCCCATTCGGCGGCCTGTTCGAAGGTCTGCGTGCCGTCGCCGGACGGCAGGTTGTCGACCAGCATCCGCACGAGCTGCGCGGAGAAGCCGGCCGCGAACAGGTGCTTCGTCAGCGCGCCGTGCACGGCGCTGCGACGCTGGCGGTCGTGCCACTTCAGGCTGTCGAACTGCTCTTCCATCATCCCGCGCAGTTCGCCGAGTTCCTGCATCACCGTGTCGTTGACGATCCGCTCGATGCGCGACTTCACCGCGTCGGCCACCGCGGCGGCCGTGTCGGCGGACAGGCGCGTGCGCTCGGCCGTCTTTGCCGCGTGCGCGGCGCCCGTGTCGGGGCGCGGGAGGCGGCCGGCATCCGGCGCTCGGCGTCGCGCACGATGTCGCGCGCCCAGTCGGGCGGCGTCGCGCGCGCGGCGGCCTGCGGCGCGGGTGCGCTCGCCGGCGGCGTGGCCGGCGCCTGCGCGCGTGCGATCAGCGCGTCGCGCTGCTGCGTCAGGCGCTTCGCGTGCTCGACCAGCCAGGGGGCGGGTTCGGCCGCACCGGCGGCCGGGGTGTCGGCGGCGATGCCGGCGGCGGACGTGGCGATCGACGGCGAGGCCGCAGCCGGCGGCATGCCGGCCGGCGCATCCGCATCGAGCGCCGACGCGTGCGCGTCCGGCTCCTCCGCGTCGGCGCTCGCGCCGAACACGGACGAGAACACGTCCGGCAGCCCGCCTTCGCCGGCGGCATAAGGATTCATGACCGGGCGCGCCGGTACCGCGCCCGGGCGCGATACGATGCCCGGCACGGCGGCGGCCGGCACGGATTCCGGCAGGCGCGGCGTGGCGAGGCGCGAGCGGGCGGCCGGCGGCGTCACCGCGGCCAGGTCCGAATCGGCGAGTGCAACGATTTCGACGCTGCCGTCATCGAGCGTGCGGTTCGACAGCACGACCGCGTCGGCGCCGAGCGCCTCGCGCACGAGACGAAGTGCGTCGCGGCTCGTTGCGCCGGTGAATTTGCGAATGTTCAAGCGGAACCCCCGATGACGTTAACGACCTTGATCGTGCGTGTGTCCGGCACTTCGGCATACGACAGCACTTTCAATTGCGGCAGGCTGCGGCGCAGGAAACGCGCGAGCATCGCGCGCAGCGCGTGCTGCACGAGCAGCACGGGCGGCAGCCCGAGATTCTGTTGACGCAGCATCGCTTGCTGCGTGCCGGTCAGAAGGTTGTGCGCGAGGCCGGGTTCGAGGCCCGGGTTCGCGCCGGTGGCGAGCGCCTGCGACAGCACGCGCTCGAGATTCGCATCGAGGCCCATCACCTGCATTTCGCCGGCGCCCGGATACCACTGCTGCGTGATCGCGCGGCCGAGCGAGAGCCGCACCGCGGCCGTGATCTCGTACGCGTCGCCGCGGCCCGCGTGTTCGGACACGGCCTCGAGGATCGTGCGCATGTCGCGGATCGGCACGCCTTCCTCGAGCAGGTTCTGCAGCACCTTCTGCAGCGTCGTCAGCGAGATCGTCTTCGGCACGAGGTCCTCGACGAGCGACGGCGCGTCCTTGCCGGTGCGCTCGATGAGCGCCTGCACTTCCTGGCGGCCGAGCAGTTCGGCCGCATGCTGGACGACGAGATGGTTCAGGTGCGTCGCGACGACCGTGCTCGCGTCGACCACCGTGTAGCCGTACACCTGCGCCTGCTCGCGCAGCGCGACGTCGATCCACACGGCCGGCAGCCCGAACGCGGGATCCTGCGTGACCGCGCCCGGCAGCGCGGCCGTCACCTGGCCCGGGTTGATCGCGAGCCACTGGCCCGGGAACACTTCGCCGACGCCGATCTCGACGCCCTTCAGCGCGATCCGGTACGCGTTCGGCCGCAGCTCGAGGTTGTCGCGGATATGGATCACCGGCGGCAGGAAGCCAATCTCCTGCGCGAATTTCTTGCGGATGCTCTTGATGCGCTTGAGCAGCTCGCCGTCGCTGCCCTTGTCGACGAGCGGGATCAGCCGGTAGCCGACTTCGAGGCCGAGCGGATCGATCAGCTGCACGTCGTCCCAGGTTGCCTCGTGGCTGTCGGACGGCAGCACCGCGGGCGGCGCGATGTCGGTCACGTCGCCGGCCGCCTTGCGGGCCGCCGCGCGCCGGGTCAGCGTGCGGGCCAGCCAGATCGCGCCGCCGCCGAGCGCGAGAAACGCGAAGTGCGGCATCCCCGGGATCAGCCCCATGACCACGATGATCACGCCGGTGATCGTCAGCACGCGCGGGTTCGTGAACAGCTGGCCGGTGATCTGCGTGCCGATGTCCTCGTCGGTCGCGACGCGCGACACGATCACGCCGGCTGCAGTCGAGATCACGAGCGACGGGATCTGCGCGACGAGGCCGTCGCCGATCGTCAGCAGCGTGTAGTTCGTGCCGGCTGCGGCGAACGACATGTCGTGCTGGACCATCCCGACGATCAGCCCGCCGATCACGTTGATCGCCATGATGATCAGGCCGGCGATCGCATCGCCGCGCACGAACTTCGACGCGCCGTCCATCGACCCGTAGAACTCGGCTTCCTGCGACACGGCGAGACGCCGCTTGCGCGCCTGTTCCTCGTTGATGAGGCCCGCGTTCAGATCGGCGTCGATCGCCATCTGCTTGCCGGGCATCGCGTCGAGCGTGAAGCGCGCGGACACTTCGGCGATCCGCCCCGCGCCCTTCGTGATCACCATGAAGTTGATGATCATCAGGATCACGAACACGACGATGCCGACCGCGAAATTGCCGCCGACGAGGAAGTGGCCGAACGCCTCGATCACCTGGCCGGCGGCGTCCGGCCCGGTGTGGCCCTCGAGCAGCACGACGCGCGTCGACGCGACGTTCAGCGACAGGCGCAGCAGCGTCGAGAACAGCAGCACGCTCGGGAACGCCGCGAAGTCGAGCGGCTTCATCGTGTACATGCTGACGAGCAGCACCATCACCGACAGCGCGATGTTGAACGTGAACAGCAGATCCAGCAGCATCGGCGGCAGCGGCAGGATCATCATCCCCAGGATCATGCAGATGAGGATCGGGCCCGCGAGCGCGCGCAGGTTCGTGCCGGCGAACGGGTTCTGGCGCTTGGCGAACAGGCCGGTGGTCGGGGTGCTCATGCTGCCTCCGGCCGGGCCGCGTCAGGGGCGGTAGCCGCTACGGGGAACGGCGCGCGCGGGTGAGCGTGGGGGCGGATCATTGCGACGCTCCTTGCTGGCCGAGCGTGTCCTCGGCTTCCTCGCGTTCGTCGCCGGCGGCGACCGACGTGCCCTTGTCGAGTTCGGCCGGCACGTCGAGATCGACCGGCACCGCCGGAAACGCGCCGCCTTCCGAGCGGAAGCGCTTGAGCTGGTAGACCCACGCGAGCACCTCGGCGACGGCCGAGTACAGCGAGCCGGGGATCTCGCGCTCGAGTTCGACGTTGTGATACAGCGCACGCGCGAGCGGCGGCGCCTCGAGCAGCGGCACGTTGTGTTCGGCCGCGAGTTCGCGGATGCGCGCCGCGACGAGGTTCACGCCCTTCGCGACGACCTTCGGCGCGCGCATCTCGCCGTCCGTGTATTGCAGCGCGACGGCGAAGTGCGTCGGGTTCGTGACGACCACGTCGGCCTTCGGCACGGCCGCCATCATCCGGCGGCGCGCGATCGCGCGCTGCTGCTGGCGGATCCGCCCCTTCACGTGCGGATCGCCTTCGTTCTCGCGATGCTCGCGCTTCACTTCTTCCTTCGTCATGCGCAACTTCTTGTTGTACTGCCAGATTTGGTAAGGCACATCGAGCGCGGCGACCACCAGCATCCCGGCGACCGTCGTGCCGCAGCACACGGCGACCAGGTGCAGCGCGTCGGGGAGCGCGACGCCGAGCGGCTGCGTCGCGAGGCCGAGCAGTTCGTCCTTGCTGCGCCAGATCGCGACGCCGCCGATCCCGCCGACGACGATCGTCTTCGCGACCGACATCCCGAGCTGGATCGGCCCCTGGATCGAGAAGATCCGGCCGAGGCCCGAGATCGGGTTCAGGCGGTCGAACTTCAGCTCGAACGTCTTCTGCGAGATCAGCCAGCCGCCGAGCGCCATCGGCGCGAGCAGCGCGGCGAGACCGGTGAGCGCGAGGATCGGCAGCAGCGCGGTGAGGCCCTCGAGGCTCGCGCTGCCGGCCGCCGACAGCATCCGGTTCGTGTCGAATGCGGTCGCGCGATCGAACGTGAACGCGCCGCGCAGCATCGTCTGCAGATGCGCGCCCGACGGGCCCGCGAGCAGCCATGCGCCGTAGAACCCGGCCGCGAGCAGCGCGAACGAAGCCAGCTCGCGCGAACGCGCGACCTGCCCCTCCTCGCGCGCCTTCTCGCGGCGCCTGGGAGTGGCGGCTTCGGTCTTGTCGAGATCGCTCTCGTCTGCCACGGGGCCTCCAGTCGGGTACGGCGGAATGCCGCTTTCCAGTGACACCGATTATTCATGCAGGCGTCAAACGCCGATCGGTCGAGCAAAGCCGGGAAAGGGGGGTATTTCGGAGAATCGGGCGAGCCGGTGCGAACGCGGCCGGCGCGGGGGCGCAGCGACGCGCGGCAACGCGGAAAAACGTGCCGATCGGCGCGATGGCGAGGGGTCGGCCGCGGGCAGGACGCCGACGGCGGGAAGCGGGGAAAGGGCGAAACGACTGCGGTGAACCGACGGGCGGGAAAGGCGGGACATTCAGGCCCCGGCGCGACGCTCGCGCGCCGGGGCGGGACCGGTCAGACGGCCGGAATCGGATCGGCGCCGAAGCGGTTCGGGCCGTCGGTGCCGCGCGAGCACATCCACACGAGCAGCAGGATGCCGCCGACCACCGGAATCAGCGCGATCAGCAGGAACCAGCCCGAGCGGCCCGTATCGTGCAGGCGGCGCACGCTGACCGCGATGCCCGGAACGAGCAGCGCCAGCGAGACCAGGCAAATGACGCCGAGCAGCAGCAGCGTGATCAGGCCGCCGTCGCGGCCGGCCGCGCCGATGACCTGGGCCGCGATCGAAAGAATGACGCTCAGCAGCGTGAAATACCAGTATTCGGCACGACGCGCACGGCCTTCGAATGTCGCGTATTTATTGAGTGCGGTACGAACGGCTTCGGAAAAACCCATCTTATTACCCTCCTGTTTTATATTGGCACCCCGGAAACAACGCCGGCATTATATGTTTGATTTTCACCGGACTCCACCTCTTTCGCCTGCCGGCCGGTGCTCGCCCGTTCGCATGGACGCCGATGCCGCGCGGGAAAGGCCGCTTAAGCATAATGCGGTACCGCGGCCTTGCATGCCGCGTCATTTTAATAATCTTGAAGACCTGACAGAAACGACAGCCCCCGATAATCCGGCATTTGATTACATTCGAATGAAACCGCGCCCCAACGATAATCGCCTGACGTGCGCGGCATTCGATTATCCGGCCTGATCCGCCGCCTGCTGCAGCGCGGCGAGGTCGAGCTTCTTCATCGTCATCACCTGCGCCATCACGCGCTCGGCGCGCGCCGGGTCGCCCGTCATCAGTTCGGCCATCTGCACCGGCACGACCTGCCACGACACGCCGAAGCGGTCGCGCAACCAGCCGCACTGCTGCGCGCGCTCGTCGCCGCCTTCGGACAGGCGTGCCCAGTAATGATCGATCTCGTCCTGGTCGCGGCAGTTGACGACGAACGACACGGCCGGCGTGATCTGGAACACGGGGCCGCCGTTCAGCGCGACGAACGCCTGCCCGTCGAGCTCGAACGCGACGGTCATCACCGCGCCCTCCGCGCTGCCGGACGCGTGCGCGCCGGCCTTGCCGTAGCGCGCGACGTGCACGATGCGCGCGTTGTCGAACACCGACACGTAGAAGCCGGCCGCCGCCTCGGCGTCGCGGTCGAACCACAGGAACGGCGTGATGCGCTGGATACGCGGGTTCATGACGTTGTCTCCTCGATGTCGTGCCGGCACCGGTGCCGGTGCCGGTCTTACATCGTAGGCGCTGCGCCCGCGCGCGGCGGAAATCCGGCCCATCGGACACGCACGGCGGCGCGATAAAAAAAGGGGGCGATCGCTCGCCCCCCTTTGTTCCCGCGTGCCGCCGCGCCCTGTCAGAACGCGACGAACGGCTGCGCGCCGCCGCTCGCGGTCTTGTCCATCCCGAAGTAGATCGTCTTGCCGTAGAAGTGCGGCATGCCGATGTCCAGCCAGCTGGTCGAGCCGAACGGGCCCGCGATGTCGTTGAACGCGAACGTCGACGGGTTCGAGAACAGCGAATCGGCGTTCGAGACGGGCATCGACACGACACCCGACGCGCCGTTCTGGCCGCTCAGCGTCGCCGAGTAGGTCGTCGCGGACGACGGGCAGTAGAACTCCGTGTTCCGCGAACAGACCGTCTGCGCCGAATCGTTGAAGAAATACGCGTTCGAGCCCGTATCGAAGAACGCGGTCACGTTGCGCCCGAGGAACGTCGCGCTGACGTCGCCCGTCGTGGTCGACGTCAGGACCGTTTTGCCGCTCAGGCTCGGCAGGCCGAACGTCAGCGTCCCGGTCGCGCTCGCCTGCCCGTTGCTCGAGATGGCCGGCATCTGCACGCTCACGCCGTCGCTGTTCGCGAAACGATGGACCGGGTTGGCCACCTGCTGCGACAGCGGCACGAGCGCCACCGTGCAGCTCGCGTTGTCGCCGTTCGGGCACGCGTAGTAGTTGTTGCTCGACGACGTCGACGTCGCGCAGGTCGTGCCGCAGTCGTACGGCGCGGGCCCGATGCCGAGGATCCCGTTCGCGCCCAGCGCACCCGCCGAGTTGGCCGACGCGCCGCCGTTCGTGCACGAGCTCGGCACGTTGGTCGTGCCGAGGTCGCCGATGATCTGCACGGGCAGCGCGCGCGCCTGCTCGGTGCCGATCGACAGGTCGACCGTGCGTACCGATCCCCACGTGTAGCTCGACACGAACTTGCCGCACTCGGCCACCGGCGCGCCGCCGCTCGTCACCTGCGGCAGGCTGCCCAGCACGCCCGACACCGCGCTGCCGACGAGCCGCAGCCCGTAGGACGCGGTATCGACCAGCACGTTGTTGACCACCTGGCAGTTCGACGTGCCCGGCGCGCAGACCTTCACGCTGATGGTCGGGATGTTGATCACGTTCGCGACGCCCGTGGCGACCGTGATGACGGCGGTATTTCCGGAATTGCCGTCCGATCCGCCGGATCCGTTGTTGCCGTTGTTGCCCGTGTTGCTGCCGCCGCCGCCGTCGCCGCCGCCGCATGCGGTGACGAGCACGGCCGTCGCGGCCGCGAGGCCCAGCACGCCGAGCCAGCGCTTGAATGTACGATGAATGCTCAAGATCGCTCTCCCGCTGTCACTGGATGTCGGTGCCGGCCAGGCCGGCCGGCAGCGCCGCCGGCAGCCACGCCTGACCCGAGAACGCGCCCATGTGGCCGCCCGTCCGGATCACGAGGCCGCTCGTGTCGACGGCCACGGGCGCACGCCAGCCGCGCGCCTTGTGCGCCGCCTGGACGCCTGCGGTGTACTGCGGGAAATAGCTGCCGAGCAGCGACGCGAGATCCGGCATCGTCGGCCCGCTCCACGCGAGGCCGAACACGCTGCCGGCGGCCGACGTGTATTCGTGGATGACGGTGCCCGACCCGAGCGTGATCTCGCGGACGGTATAGCCGGCCGTGCTCGTCTGCACGCCGTCCGCCGAACGCATCGCGCGCTGCAGCGCGCGCACGGTGGCGGCCTGATCGTCCGCGGGCGGCGACATCGGCGCGCCGCCCAGTTCAGCATGTGCGTGGACGGCCCACAGCACACCCATTGCGGCCGCCGCCTGCGCGACGGTCCAGCCCAAGCGTTTCAGCTTCACGTTCCCCCCCAAGGGATTGGCTTCGTTGCGGCGGCGCCGCCATCGGGCCTGCGCCGCCTGCCAACCGATGATTCGTACGAATGACGCTACGTTGCTGCTGACGCGTAGTATGCCTGCTGAGTGTGACCAAGTGTCAATTCGACGCAGGATCACGCCGCGCCGCAGGGACGCGGCGCGCACGGGGAAACGAGGCGGGAACGGGAAAGGTGCGCGGCGGGCGCCCCGCGAAACGGGGCGCGCCGACGCGTGGCGGCAAGGTCAGAAGCCGAGGCTCGCGAGCAGGTCGTCGACCTGCCCCTGGTCCTGGACCACGTCGGATTTGCCTTCCGGCGCGATCTGCGGGCCGTTGAGCAGCGACTCGGGGCTGCCGGTCGCACTCATCTGCTCGGCCGCGAGCGCGGCCGCGGTGGCCGCGAACTGTTCGCGCCGCTCGGGCGCGATGTTCTCGACGAGCACGGTGAGGAGCTGCTGCTCGATCAGGTAGACCATGTCCATGATCTTCTTGATCACCTGCCCGGTGAGATCCTGGAAATCCTGCGCGAGCATGATCTCGAGCAGCTGCGCGCTGGTGGCCGACGTCGCCTCGGGCAACGTGCGCAGGAACGCGCGCGTATCGTCCATCAGCGCGCGCACTTCCGCGTGCTCGATCGGCGCCGCATACCACTGCGTCCAGCGCGCGTCGAGCGCCTCGGCCTCGTTCTGGATGCGCGCCTGCATCGGCTTCGCGACCTCGATCGCATTCAGCACGCGCACGGCGGCCTGCTCGGTCATCGTCGCGACGTAGCGCAGCCGGTCGCGCGCATCGGGCACGGCCTCCGCCGCGCGCTCGACGTGCTTGTCGAGCCCGAGCTCGCGCATCGAGTCGCGCAGCGTGCGCGTGACGTGGCCGATGCGCGCGAGGATGCGGTCGCTCGCGAAATCGGCGCCTTCTGGCTGGCTGTCGGCGCTGAATCCCGCGCCGGCGAGCGCCGCATGGATCGGCTCGTTCACGTCAGCTCCCGGCCTTCGCCATCTTGTCGATGATCTTGTTCAGCTTCTCGTCGAGCGTCGCGGCCGTGAACGGTTTCACGACGTAGCCGCTCGCACCGGCCTGCGCGGCCGCGATGATGTTCTCCTTCTTCGACTCGGCCGTGACCATCAGCACCGGCAGGTGCGTGAGCGTCGCGTCCGCGCGGATTTCCTTCAGCATCGCGAGGCCGTCGAGGTTCGGCATGTTCCAGTCCGAGATCACGAAGTCGTAGCCGCCGCCGCGCAGCCGCGCGAGGCCGGCCAGGCCGTCCTCGGCCTCGTCGACGTTCGAATAGCCCAGTTCCTTCAGCAGGTTGCGGACGATCCGGCGCATCGTCGGGAAATCGTCCACCACCAGGATTTTCATGCTCTTGTCCATCGTCGTTCCTTTCCAGATTCGTTTCCGTCGGGACGCGTATCGTGGCACGCGCCCCGTGACATTCCATTCAAACGCGCTGCACGCGGTCGCCCATCGTCGCCAGGCGCGCCATCACGCGGCGGCTCATGTCGGCGAGCGGCGCGACCTCGTCCGCGCCCCCGAGCGCGATCGCCTCGCGCGGCATCCCGAACACGATGCAGCTGGCTTCGTCCTGCGCGAACGTGTAGGCGCCCGCGCGCTTCATTTCCAGCAGGCCGGCCGCGCCGTCACGGCCCATCCCGGTGAGGATCACGCCGATCGCGTTCTTGCCCGCGTGCGTCGCCGCCGAACGGAACAGCACGTCGACCGACGGGCGGTGCCGGTTCACCGGCGGCTCGTCCGACAGTTGCGCAATATAGTTCGCCCCGCTTCTCGCAAGCAACAGGTGCGCGTGGCCCGGCGCGATATACGCATGGCCCGGCAGCACGCGCTCGCCGTGCTCGGCTTCCTTCACCGCGATCCGGCACAGGCCGTTCAGCCGCTGCGCGAACGACTTCGTGAAGCCCGGCGGCATGTGCTGCGCGATCAGCACGGCCGGCGCATCCGGCGGCAGCGGCGTCAGCACTTCGCGAATCGCCTCGGTGCCGCCCGTCGACGCGCCGATGATGAGCAGCTTCTCGGTACTGACGAGCGGGTTGTTGATCATCGGCGCGGCCGCCGGGCTGTCGGCCGAGCGCGCGGCGGCTTGCGGCTGCGGCGCCTGGCGCACGCGCGCGCGCGACGCCGCGCGGATCTTGTCGGCGAGCTTTTCCGCGTAGTCGAGCATCCCGTCGCGAATCCCGACGCGCGGCTTCGTGACGAAATCCACCGCGCCGAGTTCGAGCGCGCGCAGCGTGATTTCGGAGCCGCGCTCGGTCAGCGACGACACCATCACGACCGGCATCGGCCGCAGGCGCATCAGCTTCTCGAGGAAGTCGAGCCCGTCCATGCGCGGCATTTCGACGTCGAGCGTGAGCACGTCGGGGTTGTGCTGCTTGATGAGCTCGCGCGCGACGAGCGGATCGGGCGCGGTCGCGCACACCGTCATGTCGGGCTGGCTGTTGATGATCTCGGTCATCAGGCTGCGGATCAGCGCCGAATCGTCGACGCACAATACTTTGATCTTCTGCACTGCGGTCATGCCTCCTGCTTTCTTGATAGGTTCGCCGCATACGGGTTCGCCGCCCGCACGCCGCCGGCACCGCCCGCGCTGCCGCTGCCGGCCGGCGCGGCGCCGCGCGCGCCGAACAGCTCGATGCGCGGGCGCGCCGGTTGCGGCGCGGCCGGCCGTTTCGCCTGGAACAGCTCGACGTGCGCGCGCGGGCGCGCCGCGCGCAAGCGGTCGGCCTCGCGCGCCAGCGCGGCTTCGCGCTCGGTCACGCCCGGCACCTGCAGCCGCAACTTCTTCACCATCGCGCGCCCCGTGCGCGGCATGAACGCGACCTTGCGCGGATGGACGTCCTGCAAGTCCTCCGCGGTGATGCGGATGCGTTCGAGCGCGAGGTAGCGGCGCACGAAATCCGCGTTGCGATCGCCGATGTTGATCGTCGTCATCCCGGCCAGCACGGCCGCGCCGCCGAACACCTTCGCCTCGAGGCGTTCGCGGCGCCCGCCGGCCTTGATCAGTTCGTTGATCAGCACTTCCATCGCGTACGCGCCATAGCGCATCGATTCGGACGCGGCCGCGCCCGCATCGGCGCCGTCGTCGGGCAGCATGAAGTGGTTCATCCCGCCGATGCCCGCGTACGGATCGTGAATGCACGCGGCGACGCACGAGCCGAGCACGGTCATCAGCACCATGTCCTCGGCGGTCGTGTAGAACTCGTTCGGCAACAGCTTCACGCCGGGAAGGCCGAAGTGGCTGTCGAAATAGCGATTGGTCGCGATCGGCAGTGCGCTCATCCGCGCTCTCCATAGGCAGGCACGGCGCCCGCGGCCCGCGCGCGCACGGGCGACGGCATCGCGGCCGCCGCGGGCGCCTGCGCGCCGCGCGGCCGCGCGCCCTGCGCGGCGTCGCGTGTCAGTTCGTACACCGTCTGCCCGCGCAGCCGGAACGCCTGCGTCACGTACGTGAAGTTTTCCGAATGGCCGGCGAACAGCAGCCCGCCCGGCTTCACGAGCGGCTCGAAGCGCGACAGCACCTGCCCCTGCGTCGGCTTGTCGAAATAGATCATCACGTTGCGGCAGAAGATCGCGTCGAACGGCTTCGCGATCCCGTAGTCCGCATCGGTCAGGTTCAGTTGCTCGAAACGGATCATCGCGCGCAGCTCGGGGCGCACCTTCACACGGCCTGACTGCGGACCCGTGCCTTTCAGGAAGAAGCGCTTGAGCCGCTCCGGCGACAGGTGCTTGACCTGGTCGTACGTGTAGATGCCGGCCTCCGCCTTCGCGAGCACCTGCGTGTCGAGATCGGTCGCGAGGATCGACGCGCCGCGCGCCGCCGATTCGCCGAGTGCCTCGATCAGCGTGATCGCGATCGAATACGGCTCCTCGCCGGTCGACGCCGCCGAGCACCAGACCGACACCGGCGCCGGGCGCCCTTTCACGAAATCCGACAGGATCGGGAAATGGTGCGACTCGCGGAAGAACGCGGTCAGGTTGGTCGTCAGCGCGTTGGTGAACGCTTCCCACTCGAGCGGATCGTCCTCCTGCTCGAGCAGGTCGAGGTAGTCGCGGAACGTGTCGAGGCCGCGCGCACGCAGCCGCCGGGCGAGACGGCTGTACGCCATGTCGCGCTTGTGCTCGGACAGCGAGATCCCCGCGCGTTGATGGATCAGCGCGCGAATGCGTGCGAAATCCGCGCCCGTGAACGCGAAGTCGCGCCCCGGATCCCCTGCGCGAGGCGAGGCATCCGGTGCATCGGGTCGAAACGGCGCGCGCGCGTGCGACATGGCTTAGAAGGTCTCCCAGTCGTCGTCGGACGTGCCGGCCGCCGCCAGCGCCGGCTTCTCGCCGTTCAGCGCCGGGCGCACGAGCGCGGGCTTCGCGGCCGGCTTGTCCGCCGGTGCGGCCGACTTCGCGAGGCGCGGGCCATAGCCGCCCGCGGCGGTGCCGCGGGAAGCCGTTGCATCCTTCTGCGTGCGCGCGGTGTCGGCCGTGCGCTTCGGTTCGGCGCCGGCGCCCGACGCGGCCGCACGGGCGGCCGGCGCGGCGCGCCGTGCCGGTTGTGCCGCCGCCTGAGGCGCCGGCAGCGCGGCGACCGGCGCCGCGTCGTGACGCGGCTCCGACGGCAACGCAGGCACGGCCGCCGGTTCGTGCGCGACCGGCCGCGCGACGCTGCGCGCCGGCGCGAGCGCGATGCCGCCTGCGACGCGCCAGCCCGACACGATCGCCTTCATCTGGCGCGTCTGCTCCTCGAGCGACGCGGCGGCCGCCGCCGCCTGCTCGACGAGCGCCGCGTTCTGCTGCGTGACCGAATCCATCTGGCCGACCGCGCGGTTGACCTGCTCGATGCCGGTCGACTGCTCGTCGGACGCCGCGCTGATCTCGCCCATGATGTCGGTCACGCGGCGCACGGCCTGCACGATCTCTTCCATCGTCGCGCCGGCACGCGCCACGAGCGCCGACCCGCTGTCGACCTTCTCGGTCGAATCGCCGATCAGCTGCTTGATTTCCTTCGCGGCGCTCGCGCTGCGCTGCGCGAGCGAGCGCACCTCGCCCGCGACCACCGCGAAGCCGCGGCCCTGTTCGCCCGCGCGCGCGGCTTCGACCGCCGCGTTCAGCGCGAGGATGTTGGTCTGGAACGCGATGCCCTCGATCGTGCCGATGATGTCGACGACCTTGCCCGAGCTGGCCGCGATGTCCTGCATCGTCGACACGACCTGGCCAACCACGTCGCCGCCCTGCGTCGCGATGTCCGACGCGTTCACCGCGAGCTGGCTCGCCTGCCGCGCGTTCTCCGCGTTCTGCCGCACGGTGCCCGTCAGCTGCTCCATGCTCGACGCGGTTTCCTGCAGCGACGCGGCCTGCTCCTCGGTGCGCTGCGACAGGTCGATGTTGCCGGTCGCGATCTCGCGTGCGCCGACGTCGATCGACTCGGTGCCGCGATGCACGGCCTGCACCATCGTCGTCACCGCGTCCTGCATCCGCTTGATGCCGCCGAACAGGCGGCCGATCTCGTTCGTGCTGAACACGCTCACCGGCTGCGTGAGGTCGCCGCCGGCGATGCGCTCGAAGTGCGCGATCGCGTCCTCGATCGGCTTCACGATCAGGCCGCGCAGGACGAAGCGGATCGCGATCACGACGACGAACGCGATCGCGATGCCGGCGGCGATCAGCGCGACCATCAGCGAGATCTGCGACTGCGTCGCGGCCTGACGCTCTTCCGCGCGCTTCTGCAGCGATGCGATCACGGCCGCCGCCGTCTGGTCGAACGCGACGAACATCGGGCTGATCTTCGCGTCGGCAATCGCGTGGTACGCCGCCATGTCGCCCGCGCGCGCCGCCGCGAATTCGGGCTCGACGCCTTCCTTCACGATCGTCGTGTAGCGGGCGGTGAGCTCGTCGAGGAGCGCCTGCTCGACGCCGAGCTTCGGCAA
The DNA here is from genome assembly GCF_056856535.1 of Burkholderia sp. L-4. Taxonomy (NCBI): domain Bacteria; kingdom Pseudomonadati; phylum Pseudomonadota; class Betaproteobacteria; order Burkholderiales; family Burkholderiaceae; genus Burkholderia; species Burkholderia sp. L-4. The sequence continues at coordinate 244,845 of NZ_JBXEOX010000001.1, read as the reverse complement.
CGACTGGAACGCCTGCCAGTTCTGGTTCGACTTCGCGAACAGCTCCTGCGCGCGGTCGAGCACCTTCGCCGCGTCGGCCGCATTGCCGCCTTCGGTCAGCGTACGGAAGCGGTCGAGCGCGACGCGCGAGCGCAGCAGGTGCGCGGCCGTGTCGTCCAGCGTGTGAATCGCCGGCAGGTCGACGTGCGCGATCTCGTCGAGCGAACGGCTCGCGTGATTGAGCGCGTAGAGGCCGAGCCCGCCGACCGCGGCGGCCAGGCACACGAGAATGAGTCCGACCGCGGTGAGCGTCGTACGGATCGACCAGTTGTGCAACATTGCAGATTCTCCCGAAATTGCTGCGCGCGCGGCGCGCTTACCCGCCGAGTGTCTCGATCAGCGCCATTTCACGGCTCGACATCAGCTTCTCGATGTCCATCAGGATCAGCATCCGGCCGTCGACCGTGCCGAGGCCGGTCAGGTACTCGGTCGTCAGCGTCGCGCCGAATTCCGGCGCCGGCATGATCTGGTCGGTCTGCAGCGTCAGCACGTCCGACACGCCGTCGACCACCATCCCGACCACGCGGTTCGACACGTTCAGGATGATCACGACGGTCTGGTGGTCGTACTCGACGCGGCCGAGATGGAACTTGATCCGCATGTCGACGATCGGCACGATGATCCCGCGCAGGTTGATCACGCCCTTGATGAACTCCGGCGCGTTCGCGATGCGCGTGACGCTGTCGTAGCCGCGGATTTCCTGCACTTTCAGGATGTCGATCCCGTATTCCTCGTCGCCGAGCGTGAACACGAGGAATTCCTGGCCCGTCGCGTCGCCCTGCTCCGCGTCGCGGCGGCTCGTTGCCGCGTTCGCCGCGGCCGGATTGATCATTTGGACTTCAGCAGACACGTTTGCCCCCAATCGGTTGATGGCGAGAGTCAGAACATCGCGAGCTCGGCGCCGGCACGGGCGCCGTGCGTCGCACGGGTTTCACGGTTCAGCGCCGCGACGTCGACGATCAGGGCGACGCTGCCGTCGCCGAGGATGGTCGCCGCCGAGATGCCGTGGACCTTGCGGTAGTTGGTTTCGAGGTTCTTCACGACCACCTGCTGCTGGCCGACCAGCTCGTCGATCAGCATCGCGAAGCGGCGGCCCTCGGTTTCCATGATCGTGACGATCCCCTGCGTCGGGTCGGTGCGCGCGTCCTCGACCGAGAACACCTCGTGCAGCGCGACCAGCGGCAGGTATTCGCCGCGCACGCGCACCACGCGCTCGCCGTTGCCGACCGTGTAGATGTCGTCGGTCGACGGCTGCAGCGACTCCATCACGAAGTTCAGCGGCAGGATGAAGATCTCGCTGCCGACCTTCACCGACATCCCGTCGAGGATCGCGAGCGTGAGCGGCAGCACGATCCGCGTGGTCGTGCCGCGGCCGGCCTGCGACGTGATCTCGACGTGGCCGCCCATCGACTGGATGTTGCGCTTCACGACGTCCATCCCGACGCCGCGGCCCGACACGTCGGTCACCGTCTCGGCCGTCGAGAAGCCCGGCGCGAAGATCAGCTGCCAGACTTCGTCGTCGCTGATGTTGTCGGACACCTGCATGCCCTGCTTCGCGGCCTTTGCGAGGATCCGCTCGCGGTTCAGGCCCGCGCCGTCGTCGCTCACCTCGATCACGATGTTGCCGCCGTGATGCGCGGCCGACAGCACGAGCTGGCCGACCGCATCCTTGCCGGCGGCGACGCGCTTGTCGACGGTTTCGATCCCGTGGTCGAGGCTGTTGCGCACGAGGTGGGTGAGCGGATCGATGATCCGCTCGATCAGGCTCTTGTCGAGCTCGGTCGCCTGGCCGAACGTGACGAGCTCGACCTGCTTGCCGAGCTTGCCGGCGAGGTCGCGCACGAGGCGCGGGAAGCGGCTGAACACGTAGTCCATCGGCATCATGCGGATCGACATCACCGCTTCCTGCAGGTCGCGCGCGTTGCGCTCGAGCTGCGCCATCCCGTTGAACAGGCGGTCGTGCAGCGCCGGATCGAATGCGCTCGCGGTTTCCGCGAGCATCGCCTGCGTGATCACGAGCTCGCCGACGAGGTTGATCAGCTGGTCGACCTTCTCCACGCCGACGCGAATCGAGCTGCCTTCGGCGCCCGCGGCGGCGGCCGCGGCCGGGCGCGCACGCTTGTCGTCGTGGTGCGCGGCGGCCGGCGCCGCGTGTTCGGCCGGCGGTTGCGGCGCGGGTTGCGGCGGCTGGGCCGGTGCGGCCGCGGCGGCCGGCTCGGCGGGCTCGGCGGGCGCCGGCGCGGCCGGTTGCGGCGCGGCGGCCGGCGGCGCGAACACCTCGACGCGCGCCGGTTGCGCGGCGGCGGCCGGTTCGGCAACCGGCGCCGCCGTGTCCTGCGCGGCAGCCGGCGCGGCCGGTGCGGCCGGCGCCGTGCCGTGCGCGACGCGGATCTGGCTTTCGTCGATCACGAAGCAGCACACGGCGACGATGTCGTCGGACGGCACATCGGATTCGAGCCACAGCGACAGGTCGGCGCCCGCTGCCTCGCGGCCGACGATCCGGCCGAGGTTGCCGAGTTCCTCGGTGAGCAGCGCCTGGTCCTTCGCGTCGACGCCCACCAGCGTGATCTTCAGGTGCGGGCCGCCCGCGCCCGCGTCCGCGTCACCCGCCGGATGCGCGGCCGCGACGGCCTGCTCGACCACGTGATCGGGCGCGCGCTCGCCACCGGCGGCGGGTTCCGCGGCCGGAGCAGCGGGTGCGGCCGCGGGCGCAGGTGCCGGCGCGGCCGCCGCCGCCGGTTCACCCGCGCCGCTCTCGGCCTTCAGCCGTTCGAGCTTCGCGCAGATCGTCGCGGCAGCCGCCGCGTCCGGTTCGGCGCTCGCGCGGTAGTCCGCGAGCTGGTCGGACAGCACGTCCTTGGTCTCGAGGAACGCGTCGACCATCTCCTTGGTCAGCGTCAGCTCGTGGTTGCGCGCGCGGTCGAGCAGCGATTCGAGGATGTGCGTCGTATCGGTCAGCGCGGAAAAGCCGAACGTCGCCGCGCCGCCCTTGATCGAATGCGCGGCGCGGAAGATCGCGGCCAGGTCTTCGGGGTCGGGCGAGTCGACGTCGAGGTTCAGCAGCAGCTGCTCCATCTGCGCGAGCAGCTCGTCCGCTTCGTCGAAAAAGGTCTGGTAGAACTGAGTGATGTCGAGAGTCATGCCCGGTCACCGGTTGAATTCGTCGCGTTCATGTCAGGATGCGGCCGGCTCGGAGAGCGTCGCGACCAGGTCGACCAGCACGGCCGGGTCGATCGGCTTCTCGATCCAGCCCGTCGCGCCCGCGTCGCGCGCGGCATCCTTGAAGGCATCGCTGCCCTCGGTCGTCAGCACGAGGATCGGCGTGTCCGCATACGCGGTCAGCTTGCGCAGCGCGGCGATCACCTCGAGCCCGTTCTTGCGCGGCATGTTCTGGTCGGTCAGCACCAGGTCGTACGGCGCGGTCGCGGCCATGTCGAAGCCGGCTTCGCCGTCCGGCGCCACCGTCACGTCATAGCCGGCCTGTGCAAGCGTCGCCTGCAGCAGGGCGCGCATGGTCGCGGAGTCGTCGATGGCGAGAATGGTTCGGATCATGTCTGTCTCGGAGCGGGTCTTGTCGATATCAGGGTTTCGGCACCGCGACGGCGGACGCCGCGAGCGCGGGGCGCACGGCCGGCGCCGCGCCGAGCTGCTGCGCGAGCTGCTTCGAGCCGGCCGCATCGGCCGACAGCGTCGTGGTCGTCGCGTCGTCGCGCATCAGCGCCTCTTCGGATTTGCGGTTCAGCACGATCACGCTGATCCGGCGGTTTTCCGGATCGAGCGGGTCGGCCTTGTTCAGGTTCTGCGTCGACGCGAGGCCGAGCACGCGCAGCACTTTCGCCTCGTCCATGCCGCCGGAGATCAGCTCGCGGCGCGACGCGTTCGCGCGATCGGCCGACAGCTCCCAGTTGCTGTAGCCGCCCTCGCCGCCCGCGTACGGCACGGCGTCGGTGTGGCCCTGGACGATGATCCGGTTCGGCACGTCGTTCAGCGTCTTGCCGATCTCGCGCAGGATGTCGCGCATGTACGGCTCGACGCGGTCGCTCGACATCGCGAACATCGGCCGCTTCTGCGAATCGACGATCTCGATGCGCAGCCCCATCAGCGTCGAATCGATGCGGATCTGCTGCTTGAACTGGCGCAACGTCGGATTCGCCTCGATCGCGGCCATCAGCTTGATCTGCAGGTCGTGCAGGCGCGCCTGCTCGAGCCGGTCCTGCGCGCCCTGCGCCTGCGAGCGCGTGTTGTCGTCGCCGGCCTTCGCGACGCGATCGGCGAGCTGCGTCGAGCCGTCGGTGCGGCGCAGCGTGCCGGCGTCGACGCTCGACAGGTCGCGGCCGCCGGCGTTGAGGATGCTGGAGTCCTGCGAATTGCGGTCGCCGCTGCCGAACAGCGCGGCCTTCAGCGGCGTGTTGAAGTATTCGGCGATGCCCTTAAGCTGCACCGGCGTGACCGAGCTCAGCAGCCACATCAACAGGAAGAACGCCATCATCGCGGTCATGAAATCCGCGTACGCGAGCTTCCATGCGCCGCCGTGGTGGCCCTTCTTCGCCGGGGCCACCCGCTTGACGACGATCGCGCGATCCTTGCTCTTGCTCATCGTGCGCTCCGCGTCACTTCGCCTTCACGCGGCGCACGTGCTCTTCGAGCTCCGAGAACGACGGGCGCTCGGTCGAGAACAGCACCTTGCGGCCGAACTCGACGGCAATCGCCGGCGCATAACCGTTCAGCGTCGCGAGGATCGTCACCTTGATGCACTGGAACATCTTCGTCGACTCGGCGACGCGCTGCTCCGCCAGGCTCGCGAGCGGCCCGATCAGCCCGTACGACAGCAGGATCCCGAGGAACGTGCCGACCAGCGCCTGCGCGATCATCGCGCCGAGCACCGCGGGCGGCTTGTCGGCCGACGCCATCGTGTGGACCACGCCCATCACGGCCGCGACGATGCCGAACGCCGGCATCGCGTCGCCGACGCGCATCAGCGCGTGCGCGGGGCCTTCGCCTTCCGCGTGGTGCGTCTCGATCTCCTCGTCCATCAGGCTCTCGATCTCGAACGCGTTCATGTTGCCGCCCACCATCAGGCGCAGGTAGTCGGTCAGGAACTCGACGATGTGATGATCGGCGAGGATCTTCGGGTATTGCGTGAAAATCGGGCTCTTTTCCGGATCGTCGATGTCGGCCTCGAGCGTCAGCGTGCCTTCCTTGCGCGCCTTCGCCAGCAGCACGTAGAGCAGCGCCATCAGCTCCATGTAGACGTCCTTCGTGTACTTCGACCCTTTGAAGAGGGTCGGCAGCACGCGCAGCGTGGCCTTGATGGTCTTGCCGCCGTTGCCGAGGATGAATGCGCCGACGCCGGCGCCCACGATCATCAGGATCTCGACCGGCTGGATCAATGCGCCCAGATGCCCGCCTGCCAGCGCATAGCCGCCGAAGACGGACAACAGCGTCACGAGTGTTCCCACGATAATCAGCACTGCCTGTCCCTCACGAAAGACCGGCGGGAAGACCGCCGTTAAACAGGTTTACGGCAGTCGGCAGGAAAACTTTCGCGGCCGCCCGGCGGCGGCCCGGCAGTGTTTACCAGCACGGCACGGACGATTCGCGCGGCCCGCGGCAACCGCCCGCGCCCCGCCCGGCGGCGCTCAGGCCGCGGTGGCAGCCAGTTCGGCGCGCGCGGCGGCGGCCTTGCGGGTCTTGCCGGCACGCGACGGCGGCTGGCAGAGGCCGCACACGAAACCTTGATGCGGATCATGCGCATGCGCGACGAAGTGGCCGCCGCAGCGCGTGCACGGGGTCATCTGCAGCATCCCCGAATCGAAGAAGCGCACGAGCGTCCATGCCCGCGTGAGGCTCAGCGCGGCCTCGTCGCCGGACAGATTCACGTGCTCCTGATAGAGCCGGTACGCCTTCACGATCGACTGGATCGGCTCGCAGCGGCCGTGGTCCTGCATGAACCGGTAGATGTTGTAGAACAGCGACGAGTGGATGTTCGGCTGCCACGTCATGAACCAGTCGGTCGAGAACGGCAGCATCCCCTTCGGCGGCGACACGCCCTTCAGCTCCTTGTACAGCTTGATCAGACGGTCCCGCGACAGGCTCGTCTCCGCCTCCAGCAGCTGCAGCCGGGCGCCCAGTTCGATCAGTTCGATGGCGAGGGTGATTTCCTTCACCTCGATCACGACGCTTTTGCTTGCCATGGTGATAACCGTCCGCTTGACGTTGTTCGAATGGATGGCCAATACGCTGCCCTCCGGCGCGGTACGCCGGGACACAACGCAAGGCGGGATGGATCAGCGGACGCCTTCGACCTGCTGCCCGGCCATCAGGATGGCCGAGTGGGCGTGCGCGACGACATCGCTACGGCCCTTGTCGGCGAGCGACGACAGCAGCGCGTGATCGTCGAAGCGGAAGCGGCACAGCATCTGGTTCGACGCGGCAAGCTTCACGGTCTGTGCGAGCGTGAGGTTGGCGAGCACGTCGGCGAGTTCCTGGGAAATTCCCATGCGGAACATGCCCATCGCCTTGTCTTCCCGCAGCAGGCGCTGCGCGAGGAGGAGGTACGACAGGTTGACCTCTTTGATCTCACTGAGCATTTCGCTGGTAGCGCTCATGATTCCCCCGTTATAAGAGCTTTGCTTTGGCCATTCGTGTTATGAAAACGTTTGCTCGATCGGAGCGCTCCTGGCGCACTGTCGGCTCGTTTATAGTCTTACAGGGCGAATTTTGGCCAAACGCCATTTATGTCGGTATCAGCGAAGTGGCGTATGCCATGCAGGATTTGTCTGTAAACCGTGTAGGAATTTTTCCGACAAAGCGAATTGAAAGGGGCAATCGGGAAAGCGGATGACAGCGCGCATTCGGCTGCGAGGGTGCCGATGGCCGCCCGCTCGGTGGCGGAAGGCTTGCCGGCAGGGCTGCCGACAATCGGATCGGTAAAAATTATAGTGGTTTTTCACGATCGCGCAACAATAGTTGCGGCCATCTCGATTCATGATTCCGCGCCCTTTTTCTCGGGGTTTTCGCGTATTTCATCGTGTAACAAGCCTTAAGTGTTTGAAAAAACACTCGAACCCCGCAGGGCGATATCGATAATGGACTCCAATGGGCGGCGGCGCGAGCCGTGCCGGCCCGCCCCGCAGCTTGCCGTCCGGCGCCCCGCGCACCCCGTCCAGGGCCCGGCCACGTACGCCAGACGCGTGCGTCGGCGAGTTCCGCAACGTTGTATGGGATCCGCGTCGGCGCGATGGCGCCCACGGATCGAAAACCGGAGAACACCGATGCGAATTGCCCAGATCGCGCCGCTTTACGAAGCCGTTCCGCCGAAACTCTACGGCGGCACCGAGCGTGTCGTGTCCTACCTCACCGAGGCGCTCGTCGAACTCGGCCACGACGTGACGCTGTTCGCCAGCGGCGACTCCGTCACGTCGGCCCGTCTCGAGGCGGCGTGGCCGCGCGCCCTGCGGCTCGACCCGTCGATCCGCGATTCGATGGCACCCCACATGCGGCTCCTCGAGCAGGTGGCCCGGGTCGCGCACGAATTCGACGTGCTGCACTTCCACCTCGACTACCTGCCGTTCCCGCTGATGTCGCGCCTCGACACGCCGTACGTGACGACGCTGCACGGCCGCCTCGACCTGCCCGAGCTGCAGCCGGTGTTCGACGCGTTCCCGGACGCGCCGGTCGTGTCGATCTCGAACAACCAGCGCAAGCCGCTGCCGCAGGCCGCGTGGGCCGGCACCGTGTATCACGGGCTGCCCGACACGCTGCTGACGCCGCAGCCGGGTGTGAAGCCCGAATACCTCGCGTTCCTCGGCCGGATCTGTCCCGAAAAGCGCGTCGACACCGCGATCCGGATCGCCGCGCAAAGCGGGCTGCCGCTGAAGATCGCCGCGAAGGTCGACAAGGCCGACGCCGACTATTTCAAGGAAGTGATCGAGCCGCTGCTCGGCCAGGCGCACGTCGAATTCATCGGCGAGATCAACGAGGCGCAGAAGCCCGCGTTCCTGTCCGGCGCGAAGGCGCTGCTGTTCCCGATCGACTGGCCGGAGCCGTTCGGCCTGGTGATGATCGAGGCGATGGCCTGCGGCACGCCGGTCGTCGCGTTCAACCGCGGCTCGGTGCCGGAAGTGATCGAGGACGGCGTGACCGGCTTCATCGTCGAGGACGTGCAGGGCGCGGTCGGTGCGCTGCACCGGATCGACACGCTGTCGCGCACCGCGATCCGCCAGCGTTTCGACACGCGTTTCAGCTCGAAGGCAATGGCGCAGCGTTATGTCGAAACTTACGAATCGCTTTGCGCGGCGGCCAAGCAACCGGTATTGCGCCGGGTCGCGAGCGCCTGACGCGGAAATCCGCGCGGAAATATTCAGCAAAATCCGCGCCGAAATCGGCGCGTAAAACAAAAGAGCCGCATCGACGATGCGGCTCTTTCTTTTCGGCTTCCGGTCATTCGATCAGGAAACGATCGCGGTTTTTCCCGACGATCCAATTCGGCGGCTTGCCGCGCCCGCTCCAGGTTGCACCCGACTTCGGATCGCGGTATTTCGGCGGCAGCGGCGCCTTCTTCGGCGGACGTCCGCGCCGTGCCCGTTCCGCGAAGCCCAGGTCCTGGGCCGTCAGGCCGTATTCCGCAATCATTCGCTGGACGTCGGCAATGACCGCCGCCACTTCCTGGCGGCGCACGTCGTCCGCCTGAGCCTGCAGATCAGCGATCTGCGCCTTGAGTTTCGCGTATTGAGACATTTTTCGACTCCCCTTTTCGATGATGCGGCCCCGGCGAATCCGGCCGGGACGCCAACACCCGTTACGTCATCCGCACTGCCGCCCTGCCCTTCGAAATAAATACTGTCATCTTTAACCGATTCGGCTTTATCGAGAATGCGGACTTATTCTAATAAAAGGCATTCGTCAGCCATTCAAATTTAACAATCGTTGACCCTCCCGGACGCGATTCATTTCCTATAATCCAGACCAATTCCGGGCGAGGGATTAAATCCGCAGTGTCGTCCGGTGGTCTTCAACCCACTTGAACGAGGTCCTTACATGAATCTTTCTCAGCGTCTCGCTGCAGAGGTATTCGGCACGTTCTGGCTGGTGCTCGGCGGGTGCGGAAGCGCCGTGCTGGCCGCCGCCTTTCCGGGCCTCGGCATCGGCTTTGCCGGCGTCGCACTTGCCTTCGGCCTGACCGTGCTGACGATGGCATTCGCAATCGGCCACATCTCGGGTTGCCACCTGAATCCGGCGGTGAGCGTCGGCCTGACGGTCGCCGGCCGCTTCCCGGCACGCGATCTCGCTCCGTACATCGTCGCGCAGGTCGTCGGCGCCACGCTCGGCGCGTTCGTGCTGTACCTGATCGCCACCGGCAAGCCGGGCTTCGACGTCGTCGGCAGCGGCTTTGCGACGAACGGCTTCGGCGATCGCTCGCCCGGCCACTACTCGCTGAGCGCATCGTTCATCTGCGAAGTCGTGATGACGGGCTTCTTCCTGTTCGTGATCCTCGGCGCGACCGACAAGCGCGGTGTGCCGGCCGGCTTCGCGCCGATCGCGATCGGCCTGTGCCTGACGCTGATTCACCTGATCTCGATCCCGGTCACCAACACGTCGGTGAACCCGGCGCGCTCGACCGGCCCGGCGCTGTTCGTCGGCGGCGACGCGATCGGCCAGCTCTGGCTGTTCTGGGTGGCGCCGATGATCGGCGCGGTACTCGCAGGGATCATCTACCCGCTGGTCGCCGGGCGTGACGACGCCGTCGACCTGCTTCCGGCATCGGCTCGCACAAGCGAATAAAACACTACGGGGTCAAGCGAGCAGAGCAGCGAGCCTCACGCTGTCCAACAACATCGAGGCAGGCAATTTCGACGGGCGCCACTGGCGCCCGTTTTTCATTTCCGCACGGGACACGCGCCCGGGGGCCGGACGCTCAGGAAGCGGCGACGTTGTCCTCGAGCGAAAACAGCGAGCGCAGGTGCCGGGCGACCCCCGCATCGAAGTTGTTGCCGATCCGCGGAATGTGCGGCAGCCGCGCGACCAGGTCGGGGTTCGCGTTGTTCATCATGAACGCGTGACCGGCGGTTTCGAGCAGGTCGATGTCGTTCATGTTGTCGCCGAACGCGATGCAGTGGCCGGTATCGACGCCGAGCCGCCCGAGCACCGTGCGCAGCGCGCGGCCCTTCGACACGTTCGCGGTCATCACTTCCAGACAGTCGGGCAGCGAATACGTGACGTACAGCGCATCGCCGAAGCGCACGCGCATCTGCTCGGCGACGACCGCCAGATCGGCCGGCTCGCCGATATACAGCACCTTCGCGATATCGGCGCCGTCGTGCGCGGCCATGTCGATCACGTCGTAGCGGAAGCCCGAATCCTGGTGGAAGTCGAGCAGGTGCGGCGCGTCGCGGTCGATCAGCCAGCCGTCGTTGGTGAACAGGTTGACGATCGTGCGGCCATGCGCGCCGGTGACCTCCGGCTGCACGAGGCTGCGGACGATCGCGGGATCGATGTCCTGCGCGTGAATCGTCGTGTCGTCCGGCGCATGCACGCGCGCGCCGTTCGACGTGATCAGGTACGGCCGGATGCCGAGCACGTCGCGAATGCCGGCGACGTCCGCGTAATGGCGCCCCGTCGCGATCACGAACTGCAAGCCGTCGCGGTCGAGCCGACGGACGGTGTCGATCGTGTACGGATCGAGCTGGTGGTCGCTGTTCAGCAGGGTACCGTCGAGATCGGTGGCGATGACTTTGTACATGGGACGGGAGAATGGCGCACAGGACGCTGCGGAATCGCCATTTTAACGTCGTGCCCGGCGGCGCGCCGGGCGGTTCCCGGTCAAGCGCGCCTTTGGCGCTGGGTCGACGCGCCTTCCCCCCGCCTTGTCTCGCTTCAGCCGCCTTCCGCCGCCCGCAGCGCCTGCAGCGCGAGCCGCAGCGCGCCATGTGCGGAATCGTCGAGCGGCGCGCGCAGCCGCGCGGCATGGCGCGCCGGCACGGCCGGCGCGAGTGCATCCGCCAGCCCGCCGCACAGGGCGACCGGCAGCGCGTGCTGCGGATCGAGCGCGTCGATCATCTTGCCGATCTCGTCGCCGGCCTGCGCGATCAGCGCGCCCGCCACCGGATGCGTGCGGTGCGTGAACACGACCGGCGCGAGACGCGCGTAGATCGTCTGGTTCGCATCGCACGACCACTGGACGAGCGCGTCGCGATCCTGCGCGCCCGTTTCCGCGAGCAGCGCATCGGCGAACGCATCGCGCGGCACGCGGCCGTCGAGCGCCTGTTGCGCGTATGCGAGCGCGCGCACGCCGAGCCACGCGCCACTCGCCTCGTCGCCGGATGGAAAGCCGAACCCGCCGGCGATCCGGCACGCGCCGCCCGCATCGAGCGCCGCCGCGATGCTGCCGGTGCCGAGCGCGACGATGAGCCCCGGCGCGCCGCCGTGCGCACCGACGACCGTCGTATATGCATCGCTCTCGATCGCGAGCGCGCCGAGCGGGGCCTGCGCCCGGAACGCCGCGAGCCACGCCGCATTGTTGACGCCCGCGAGCCCGCAGCCGAGCGCGCACTGCGACCAGTCGAACGCAAGGCCGGCCTGCGTGAACGCGTCCGCGCACGCCGCGCCGATCGACGCCCACGCGCGCTCGATGCCGAGCCCGAGCCCCGACGGGCCGCCGCGCCCCTGCGCGAGCTCGCGCCCGTGCCGGTCGGCCAGCACCGCGCGCGTGCCCGTGCCGCCGCCGTCGATGCCGATCGCAAAAAGTAATGCCGCCATGCCTTCATCCCGCTGATTCGAACAGGCGCCAAGCTTAACCGGATCGGCGCCGCGCGCCCATCTGCCGTTCGGCCGGCTATCCCGCAAAATGGGCTTCCGCTATGCTGGCACGATCGATTCGACACTGAAAACGAGGCAGACGATGTCGCAGCGGTGCAACTGGGTGAAGACGGAAGCGGACGCTCACTATCACGACACCGAGTGGGGCGTGCCGTCGCACGACGATCGCCACCTGTTCGAAATGCTGATCCTGGAAGGCGCGCAGGCCGGGCTGTCGTGGTCGACGATCCTGAACAAGCGCGCGGGGTATCGCGACGCGTTCGCCGAGTTCGACGTCGACGCCGTCGCGCGCTTCACGCCGAAGCGCATCGACAAGCTGCTGGAGAATCCGGGCATCGTGCGCAACCGCGCGAAGGTCGAATCGGCGGTCACCAATGCGCGCGCCGTGCAGCGCATCCGCGACGAACACGGCTCGCTCGCCGCATTTTTGTGGTCGTTCGTCGGCAATACGCCGATCCAGAATGCATGGCAGTCGTACCGCGACGCGCCCGCGTCGACCGAACAGTCCGACGCGCTCAGCAAGGCGCTGAAGGCATACGGCTGCAAGTTCGTCGGCTCGACGATCTGCTATGCACTGATGCAGGCAACCGGCATGGTCAACGATCACGAGATCGGCTGCCCGTGCCACGCGCGGTGCGCGGCGCTCGGCCGGAAACAGCCGGCACGCAAGCGCAAGGCGGGCTGACCACGCAGGCGCAGGCACCGGCGCCAGCCGGGCACCCGTCCTTCAACGCCGCCCGTGGCGACGGTGGCCACGGCGCCCCCGTCGCTTACCGCGCGGCGCGTGACGACGCCGGCACGGCCGACCGTGCGCTTCGCGCGGCCCGCACGCGTGCGCTGCGCTTCTTCACCCAGATGCAGATGCCCGTCACGCTCAGCATCGCGATGACGATGCCGAGCGCGCTGATCGCGACGCGGCCCGCGACGCCGGCGATCCGCCCCGAGTGCAGCGGAAACTGCGCCTGCATGAACAGGTCGCCGGCCGAGCCGCGGCCGGGCACCTGGGCGGCGACCGGCTTGCCCGTCACCGCATCCCAGTACAACCACGCGTTACCCAGCCCGACGTCCCCGTGGTCGTTGCCGGGCGTGAAGAACCCGACCGCATAGACGTTCATCGCCGGCGCGAACAGCAGCGCACCGGGCGGCGCGGTGATTCCCGCGTCGCGCCCGGCCGGGCGCGCGATCTCGACGATTCGCTCGCGCGGCAGCACGGTGCTGCCCGGCGGAGCCGGCGGGAAACGCTCGGGATTCGTGTACGGCGTCTGCGCGAGCGGCGACAGCCGCGACACCAGCGGGCGCACGACCGGAACCGCGAGGTTCATCGAGATCGATGTGACCGCAACGACCAGCAGCAGCCCCCATACCCATACGGCGCCGGAGCGGTGCAGGTCGAATACGAGCGGATAGCCGCCGCGCCGCACGCGGAACGCGAACGACTTGCGCCAGCTCTTCAGGTTCGGGAACGCGAGCACGAGCGCGATCAGGCTGTCGATTGCCCACACGATACCGACGACGCCCATCACCCAGAACCCGAAGTTGATCCCGCCGTACTCGGGGAGGAACAGCGAGTAGTGCAGCCGGTAGATGAACGGCATCAGGTCGAGCCGCGCGAGCGACGGCGCGCCCCATTCGCGGCGGCCCTGCACCGCGCCGGTCGCGGGATCGACGGCGATCTGGCTGAAATCGATCGCGTACGGCCGGCCGGTCGCCGGGTCGGTGCGCGGTATCACGCCCGCCTGCAGCGTGTGCCCTGGCTCGACCGCGAGCGGCAGATAGGTCACCTGCACGCGCGGGTCGGCAGCCTCGATGCGCGTCGCCAGTTCGAGCGGCGCAAGCGGCGCGGCGCCGCTGCGCGCGACGTAGAAGTCGGGGTTCAACACCGCGTCGAGCTCGTGGTCCCATGCGATCAGCGCGCCGGTGAGCCCCGCGACGAACAGGAACAGCGCGATGGCGAGCCCGAACCAGCGATGCAGGCGGACGAGAAACGGTCGCAGGAACGCATTCATCGCGTGCGCGGCGACAGGAAAACGGGCCGGCACAGGCGGCGGCCCCGGGTCGACGGGAGGAAGGTCATCTGATGTCAAACACCGCGCAAGTGCCGGCCGGCCGCGCCAGGCGAGGCCGGATGCCCTTGTGCGCGGCCTGGAAATATTGCGCGTTCGGCGGGTCTTGATACGATGCGCGACATTTTAGCGCGATGCGAATGATTCTTACTCGCATTTTTGCTCACCCGCCATGACCGTCGGCTTCGCGCGACCGCCCGTCCGTCCACGCCGCGAGGCCGCCACCCCTGCCTGCTTCGCCGCCTCGCTCGCGCATGCCGACGATTCGCCGGCGCGACGCCGCTGCGCGCGACCGGCGGCCTCGATGCGCCAGGCTGGCTCGCCATCGATGCGGGCGCACTCCCCGACGCAGGTCGGCCGCCACGCCTTGACGCCGCGCGCGCCAATCGGCAGCGTGCAGAACCGCCGTTACCGGGAATATCAGAACGCGGATGACCTGAAGCCGGGCAACCCGCGCAGGGCTGGCCTGACCGCGAAAATCGACTTCCGGACGCCGCACCGGCCGGCCGCCAACCGCGGCCGTCGGCCGGAACGGCCGCTCCGCGGCGAGCCTCGGGATTTTCCCGGACCCCAAAAGCAAAACGGCGGAGCGGCCTCTTTCGAGGCACACTCCGCCGTTTCGCGGCGAACCGTCAGACGCTCTTAGTGGAGCTTCTTCGGCAGCATCTGGCTGCGCAGACGCTTGTGCAGGCGCTTGACGGCTGCTGCCTTCTTGCGCTTGCGGACTGCGGTCGGCTTTTCGTAAGACTGGCGCTCACGCAGTTCAGCGATCAGGCCATTTTTTTCGATAGCGCGACGAAAGCGGCGAATCGCCACTTCGAACGGCTCGTTTTCTTTCAGAAGAATCGTCGTCATGTCGTTCCTAAATTGCTTAAACGGTCAAAAACGTAGCGGCCAAGCGCCACGCACCGGCCATCCGAGCGTCCCCACGAACAGGCGAAACGAGCGGAAATACGGCCTCGGAGGCCGGAAAAGAGAGGCGGAAAGCACCGCGAGTACGCTTCACAGCCGCGTGCAGCGCCGCGTTTGACTGCCAGCAGACATGCCGAAAACGGCAGAGGCGTGACAGAAATCTCAATTCAGCCCGCCATCATAGCAGGGAATCACAGACAAAACCATCCTTTTGTCGATCGCGGGCAAACGTTCCACCCAACCGGGCGGCGTTCCGCGCCCTGGCCACCACGCTGTCCGCCATGCCGGGCGAGCCTTCCCGGCGAAATCCCCTCTTCCGTCCCGAATTTCCTCAAACATCCCTCTAAAGTTTTCGCCGGGTGCCGCCGTCAACCAGGAAAGGCGGGCAGCGCCAGACGCGAAAAAGCGCAACGCCGAAATCAGAACCTGTCTGTATCTCAGGCATTTTCCAAAACGAGGAAGCAAATGCTGAACATCAACACCAACATCCTTTCGCTGACGACGCAGACGAATCTGTCGGGCTCGCAAAACGCGCTGTCGCAAGCGATCAACCGCCTGTCGTCCGGCAAGCGCGTCAACACGGCAGCCGACGACGCGGCAGGTCTCGCGATCTCGACGTCGCAAACGGCAGCGATCAACGCGCTGACCCAAGGCGTGTCGAACGCGAACAACGGCATCTCGATGATCCAGACGGCAGCCGGCGCGCTGCAGTCGACCGTCGACAACCTGCAGCGTATCCGTACGCTGGCAGTCGAAGCAGGCGACGGCTCGCTGGATTCGAACGCACGTGCGAACCTGCAGGCTGAAGTCACGACGCGTCTCGGCGAAATCGACCGCGTGGCAACGCAAACGTCGTTCAACGGCCAGACCATCCTGAGCGCAGCGGGCAACGTCACGTTCCAGGTCGGCGCGGCAGCCAACCAGACCGTGGCCGTCAACTTCGGCGCGACGGTGTGGACGAGCACGGGCGGCGGCCTGAGCCTGAGCGGCCTGACGGTCAGCGACCAGACGAGCGCACAGTCGGCCATCACGTCGATCGACGCGGCACTGAAGAACGTGAACACGTTCCAGGCAACGCTGGGTGCGGCACAAAACACGTTCCAGGCTGCGATCACGACGACGCAAACCCAGGCAACGAACATGAGCGCGGCGCGTTCGCAGATCACCGACGCGGACTTCGCGACGGAAACGGCGAACCTGAGCAAGGCGCAAGTGCTGCAGCAAGCCGGCATCTCGGTGCTCGCGCAAGCGAACTCGCTGCCGCAGCAAGTCCTGAAGCTCCTGCAGTAATCGGGAACACCCCGCGCCGGGCGAGTCGCCCGCGCGCACGGCGTCGTCCGCGTTGCGGCGCGCGACGGCGCCGGTTCGATTCGTCGGACCCGACACTCCAGGGAGGCATGCCTCCCTGCTTGCATTGAAACCGAAGTACGGCGACCCGCCGAAACGCGCGTCATCGCGCAAACGACTGGAGCACCCGCATGGCCACGACGAGCACGACGGATATCGGCAGCATCCTGGCGCAGGCCGGACAATCGATCATCAGCGGCGCGACCAATTCGACGCTCGACGTCAATTCGCTCGTCACGTCGCTGGTGCAGGCCAAGACCATCGGCCAGCAGACCACCCTCACGAACAAGCAGACGGCCGACAACACCGAACTGTCGGCGGTCGGCAAACTGAAATCCGCGCTGTCGGCGCTGCAGACCGCGATCACGGGCCTGTCGAACGGCACGACGCTGAGCGGCCTCGCGGCAACCGCGAGCGGCAACGGCATCACCGCGTCGGTCAAGAGCGGCGGCGGCGCGGTGGCCGGCTCGTACGCGGTCAACGTCACGCAGCTCGCCACCGCGAACAAGCTGTCGTCGGCCGGCATCACGTCCTCGGACACGATCTCCGCCGGTTCGCTGAGCATCACGCTCGGCACCGGCACGGCCTTCAACGTCAACGTCGCGGCCGGTGCATCGCTGTCGGACATCGCGAAGTCGATCAACACGACGGCCGGCAACCCGGGCGTCACCGCGTCGGTCATCACCGGCTCGGACGGCCAGCATCTCGTGATCCAGTCGAACAACACAGGCGCGGCCAACACTGTGTCGGTGAGCGGCACCGGCGTCAATTCGAAGCTGACCTCGGGCTACACGACCGTGACGGCGGCCGCCGACGCGAAACTGACCGTCGACGGCACGCCGGTGACGAGCGCGTCCAACAGCGTGTCGGGCGTGCTGACGGGCGTCACGCTGAACCTGACGACGCAGGCGCTGAACACGACCCAGACGGTCACGCTGTCGCCCGACACGACGGCCACGACGACCGCGATCAACGCGTTCGTCAGCGCGTACAACACCTACGTGACGACCGCGCAGTCGCTGTCGTCGTACGATCCGAACACGTCGACGGCCGGCCCGCTGCTCGGCGATTCGATGCTGAACACGATCTCGAACGGACTCGCGACCGCGATCAGCGGCGGCGTCACGACGGGCGGCTCGACCTATTCGCTGGCGGCCATCGGCATCAGCCTGCAGGCGGACGGCACGCTGCAGGTGGACTCGAGCGCGCTGAACACCGCGCTCACGTCGAACAACCCGGCGGTCGGCGCACTGTTCAACACGACGAACGGTGTCGGCCAGACGCTCAACAACCTGGTCAGCAACTACACGCAGACCAACGGCCTGATCGACCAGCGCACCACCGCGATCAACGCGGACCTGAAGAGCCTGTCGGACCAGGCGACGCAACTGCAGAACTACTCGGCCCAGCTGACCACGCAGTACAACGCGCAGTTCACCGCGCTGAACAACCTGATGGCGACGATGGCGAACAACACGAAGTACCTGACCCAGCTGTTCGGCGGCACCAACAGCGCGGGTGCGCTCGCCACCAACAAGTAACGCGCCCTTCGCACGACACCGGACGACGACCATGACCATGACGACCGATGCCCTGAACCATGCGCTGCACCTGACCCAGGCGATGCAGTCGGCGAGCGCGTTGCGCGACTGGGAGCGCGTCGCCGCGCTGGCCGACGCGCGCTCGCCGCTGCTGATGAGCCTGGCGCCGGAGCAGACGCCGGCCGCGCTCGACACGATCCGCCGGATCATGGACATCGACGCATCGATCACACAGGACGCGCAGGCCGATCGCGACCGGCTCGCGCAGCAGTTCACCGCATCGCGCGAGCGGATCCGCGCCGCGAGCGCCTACCAGACGACCGGCATGCTGTAAGCCTGCGAACAACAACGCGCGCCGCCATCGAGCGGGCGCCGACGTCGTATCGTCGAGCCGCATGCGTGCGGCTTTTTTTTCGCCGGCAGGCAGGTGGCGAAAGGAGGCGCCTCGCACGCCCCCGGGCGCCGCGCCTACGCTAGTGCGCGCCGCGCGCCGCCTGTTCGACCGCCGCCGCATGCATCTGCGCGAACGCCGCTTCGAGGTGCCGGGCAAAGCGCGGCGCATCGCACAGCGGCGAGCGCAGCAGCCGCTCGCGCAGCCCGGCCCGCACGGCGGCCAGGCGCGGCAGGTCGTTCGCGAACGCGGCCGCCTTCGCGACGTAAGCGTCGTCGCCGTCCGCGATCCATTCCGGCATGCCGAGCGTGTGCAGGATGCTTTCGCCGATATGCGACAGGAAACGGTCGCCGCGCCGCGTGACGAACGGCGCGCCCATCCACAGCCCCTCCATGCTCGTCGTGCCGCCCGGATACGGGAACGGATCGAGCACGATGTCGATGTCGTTGAACGTACCGATATGCGCGAGCCGCTTCGAGCCGCCGCGCAGCAGCAGCCGTTCGGCGGGAATGCCGTGCGCGGCGAAGCGCGCGGCGAGACTCGTGCGCAGCGCCGCCTCGTCGAGCTGCGCCGACTTCAGCAGCAGGCGCGAGCCCGGCACCGCATGCAGCACGCGCGACCACAGCGCGACGACCGGCTCGCCGATCTTGTTCGCGTTGTTCAGGCAACCGAACGTCACGCACCCGTTTCCCTCGGCCGGCAGCGGCCCGACGTCGAGCGGCAGCGCGGGCGGCGTGAAGCACAGATAGCTGTCCGGCAGTCGCCACGGCCGTTCGACGAAATGCGCCGCCTCGTCGGGTGGAAGCACGTGGCGATCGCCGATCACGTAGTCGATCGCGGCGACGCCCGTCGTCGCGAAATAGCCGAGCCAGGTCGCCTGCACCGGCGCCGGCTTCCACGCGAACAGCGGCAGCCGGTTCGACGCCGTGTGACCGCTCAGGTCGACCAGCACGTCGATGCGGTCGGCCGCGATCAGGTCGGCGGCCGCACGGTCGTCGAGCGGCGTGAGGTCGCGCCACAGCGCGAAGTGGCGCTTGAGCGCCGCGGTCGTGTCGTCCTCGACCGGTTGCGTCGCGTAGGCCACCAGTTCGACGCGCGACCGATCGAGCGCCGCGACGACGCTCAGCAGGAACACCGCGACCGGATGCGATTTCAGGTCGCCGGATACGAAGCCGACCCGCAACGCGCGCCCGTTCGCCGGCCGCGGCGCGTGGCGATGCGGCGACGCCAGCGCCGCCATCTGTGCGCCGAACGCGCAGGCGCGCTCGCGCAGTTGCGCCGCCGACAGCCGGTCGGTGCCGGCGCCGTGGAACATGCGGCCCGAGTGCGCGTTGCGAAACGCCGGATCGAGTTCGAGCGCGCGGTCGTAGCTCGCGAGCCCGGCATCGATATGCCACAGCGCACAGAGGATGTCGCCCATCACCGCGTGCATCTGCGCGGTCGGGTTCGGCAACGACAGCGCGACGCGGCAACTGTCGAGCGCCTCGCGCCGCTTGCCCTGCCGCACGAGCGTCTGCGCCAGATGGTGATGCAGTTCGGCGCGATCGGGCGCGACAGCCAGCGCGCGCCGCAGGCTCGCCACCGCACCGTCGAGATCGCCCGCATGATCGAGCGCGGCCGCGAGGCCGAACAACCAGTCGACGTCGCCCGACTCCGCCGCGCACGCGAGGCTCGCGATCGCGGCGTCGAGTTCGCCGCGCTCCAGCAGCAGCATGCCCAGCGCGTGATGCGCGGCGTGCAGGCCCGGCTGCAGCGCAATCGCACGGCGGTAGTGCGCGATCGCGTCGTCGTGCCGATGCTGCGCGCCGCACACGTTGCCCAGGTTGAAACACGCTTCCGCATAGGCGGGATCGAGCGCGAGCGCCTTCTCGTACGCGCGCGCCGCGGCATCCGCTTCGCCCTTGTCCCGCAGCGCGTTGCCGAGGTTGTTGTAGGCCGGCGCATAGTCGGGCCGCAGCGCGAGCGCCTGCGCGCAGCTCAGCATCGCGGCGTCGGCGTCGCCCGCCTCGTGCAGCGCGTTGCCGAGGTTGCTGTGCGCTTCCGCATAACCGGGCGCGAGCGCGATCGCGCGGCGATAGGCGCCGATCGCGTCGTCGAGCCGGCCGTGCGCGCGCAGCATGTTGCCGAGGTTGTTCAGGTAGACGGGATCGGCACGCAGCGCGATCGCGCGCTCCATCAGCGCGAGGCCGGCCGGAAACTGGCCGAGCTGGCATGCGAGGAGCCCGAGGAAATGCGTCGCGTCCGGCTGGTCGGGCGCGTCGCGGCGAATCGCCTCGTACAACACGCGCGCATCGTCGAGACGCCCGGCCTGATGGTGCGCGAGCGCCGCGTTCAACCGTTCCGCGACGAGGCCCGTCATGCGCGCGGCTCCGTCGTCTCGCCGGCCGCGTAGCGATCCCACATCCCGTGGAACGCGTCCTCGAGATTGCGCGCGAACCGCGCGGCATCGCACAGCGGCGACGCGAGCGTGCGTTCGCGCAACGTCGCGCGCAACGCAGCCAGCCCGTCGCGATCTTGTGCGAACGCGACGGCCTTGGCGAGATACGACGCTTCGCCGTCGGCGATCCAGTCGCCCATCCCGGCCGCATGCAGCAGACTCTCGCAGATGTGCGTGACGAAGCGCCCGCCCTTCATGCCGATCACCGGCACGCCCATCCACAGCGCTTCGGCCGTCGTCGTGCCGCCCGGGTACGGGAACGGGCTCAGCGCGATGTCGATCCGGTTGTACGCGGCGAAGTATTCCGCGCGCGGCGACCCGCCTTCGAGGATCAGCCGGCCCGCGTCGATGCCGTGCCGCGCGAAGCGCGCGCGCGTCGCCGCATTCAGGTCGCCCGCGCCGAGTTCGTGCGCCTTCAGCAGCAGGCGTGCATCGGGCAGTGCCTGCAGCAGCCGCGACCACAGCGCGACGACGTCGTCGCTGATCTTGGTGAGCTTGCCGAAGCAGCCGAACGTCACGCCGCCGTTCGCGGCCATCGGCAACGGGCCGACCGGCACGTCGTAGGCCGGTGGCGTGAAGCACAGGTAGCTGTCCGGCAGCCGCCACGGCGCCTCGACGAAGTGCTCGGCCTCGTCGGCCGGCAGCGTGTACGCATCGCCGACGAAATAGTCGACCGCGCGCACCCCCGTCGTCGCGAAGAAGCCGAGCCAGCTCGCCTGCACCGGCGCGGGCCGGTGCGCGAAGATCGGCAGCCCGCTCCAGTTCGTGTGCCCGGCGAGGTCGACGAGCACGTCGATGCCGTCGTCGCGAATCATCCGCGCCGCCTGGTCGCGGTTCATGCAGGTCAGTTTCTTCCAGCTCGCGAAGCCCGACTTCAGCCGCGCCGTCACGTCGTCCTCGACCACGAAGGTCACGTACGCATGCGGCTCGATGCGCGTGCGATCGAGATGCGCGAGCACGCTTTCGAGGAAGATGCCGACCGGATGCTGGCGCAGGTCGCCCGACACGAAGCCGACCCGCAGCGGGCGGCCGCGCGCGTCTCGCACGCGCCGGGCGCGATCGTGCTCGAACGGCTGCACGTCGCGCGCCAGGCGTTCACCGTAGCGGTGCGCCTCGACCACCCAGTCCCGCGGCTCGAACGCCGCCGAGCTCGACATGTTGAACAGCAGGCGCGCATACGCGCGATGCGGGTCGTGCTCGATCGCCTCGCGAAAGGCCGCGACGGCGCCCGCGAAGTCGCGCTTCGCCCAGCGGATGTCGCCGAGCGTCAGCTGGATCTTCACCGGATCGATGCCGAGCGCCTGTGCGATCCGGTATTCGTCCATCGCCTCGTCGAGCTTGTCGAGGCGGAACAGCGCGGCGGCGAGGTTGTGGTGCGCATCGGCGTCGTCCGGGTTCAGGTCGATCGCGTGGCGATGGCTCAACTCCGCGGCCGCCATCCGGTCGAGGTTGTGATACGCGAGGCCGAGAAAGTTGTACGCGTCCGCCAGCTCGGGATCGAGCTCGATCGCGCGCCGGCACAGGTGCACGGACGCCTCGTATTCGCCCTGCTGGCAACGCAGCTCGCCGAGCCGCGCCCAGGCCGGCGCGTAGCGCGGATCGATCTCGCGCGCGCGTTCGAACAACTGGGCGGCGCCGTCGAAATCGTTGATGCTGCGCAACGAGATGCCGAGCGCGCAATGGGCTTCGGCATCGTCCGGCTCGAGTCCCGCGCGTGCATGCGCGAGCGCGCCGTCGAAATCGCCGGTCGCCCGCAGCGCGGCACCCAACCCGCGTTGCGCGACGCGCAGCGCGGGATTCAGTTCGAGCGCGCGGCGGTAGTGCGCGATCGCTTCCGTGTGCTTGTCCTGCGCGCGCAGCACGTGGCCGAGGTTGCTGTGCGCTTCCGCATACGCGGTGTGGAATGCGATCGCCTTGCCGTAGCTGGCCGCCGCCGCGTCGAGTTCACCGAGATCCTGCAGCACATTGCCGAGGTTGTTGTACGCCTCCGCGTAACCGGGCCGCAGCTCGATCGCGCGCGAACAGCTCGCCATCGCCTCGGCCGGCACCCGCGCGTCGCGCAGCGCGTTGCCGAGGTTGTTGTGCGCTTCCGGAAACTCGGGGCGCAGCGCCACCGCGCGGCGGTAATGTGCGATCGCGTCGTCGAGCCGGCCGCATTCGCGCAGCATGTTGCCGAGGTTGTTGAAGTACGATGCGTCCGGTCGCGCCGCGAGCGAGCGCTCCATCAGCGCGAGGCCCGCATCGTACTGCTTCAGCTGGCAGGCAAGCAGGCCGAGGAAATGCATCGCGTCGGGCTGGCCC
This sequence comes from Burkholderia sp. L-4, assembly GCF_056856535.1. Classification (NCBI taxonomy): domain Bacteria; kingdom Pseudomonadati; phylum Pseudomonadota; class Betaproteobacteria; order Burkholderiales; family Burkholderiaceae; genus Burkholderia; species Burkholderia sp. L-4. The sequence continues at coordinate 221,997 of NZ_JBXEOX010000001.1, read as the reverse complement.
GGCTGCGCCGTGAGGATCGCGTCGTACAGTGTCTTCGCTTCAGCGAGACGGCCGGCCTGGTGATGCGCCAGCGCGCGTTGCAGGGTGTCGTTGATGTCGTTCATGCTGCGTGTGCCGTTTCCGTATAGCGTGCCCACATGCCGTGGAATGCGTCTTCGAGATGATGTGCGAAACGCGCCGCGTCGCACAGCGGCGACGCGAGCAGCGTGGCGCGCAAATCCGCGCGCAGCGCCGTCAGGCGCGCCCCGTCGTCGGCGGCCGCCACCGCCTTCGCGACATAGTCGTCTTCGTCGCCGGCGATCCAGTCGTTCATGCCGGCCGCGTGCAGCAGGCTCTCGCAGATGTGCGTGACGAAGCGCGTGCCCCGCATGCCGAGGACCGGCACGCCCATCCACAGCGCCTCGGCCGTCGTCGTGCCGCCCGGGTACGGGAACGGGCTCAGCGCGATGTCGATCCGGTTGTACGCGGCGAAATAGTCGGCACGCGGCGACGCGGGTTCGAACGCGAGCCGGCTCGCGTCGATCCCGTGCCGCGCGAACCGCGCGGCGGTCGCGTCGCGCACGGCCGCGTGCTCGAGTTCGCGCGCCTTCAGCAGCAGCCGGGCCGACGGCAGCGCGTGCAGCACGCGCGACCACACGCGCACGACGTCGTCGCCGAGCTTCACCAGCTTGCCGAAACAGCCGAACGTCACGCCGCCGTTCGCGGCCATCGGCAGCGGGCCGACCGGCACGTCGTCGGCCGGCGGCGTGAAGCACAGGTAGCTGTCCGGCAGCCGCCACGGCGCCTCGACGAAATGACGGGCTTCGCTTTCCGGCAACGTGTACGCGTCGCCGATGAAGTAGTCGATCGCATCGCACCCGGTCGACGCGAAGAAGCCGAGCCAGCTCGCCTGCACCGGCGCGGGCTTCCAGCCGAATACGGCCAGGCCGCTCGCCTGCGTGTGGCCCGCGAGGTCGACGAGCACGTCGATGCCGTCGTCGTGAATCGTGCGCGCGGCCGCCTGCGGATCGAGCGCGGCGATCGAGCGCCAGGCGGCCGCATGCGGCTTGAGCCGCGCGGTGACCACGTCTTCCTCGTCCGACGTCGCATAGACGTGCGGTGCGACGCGCGTGCGATCGAGATGCGCGAACACGCTTTCGAGAAAGATCCCGACCGGATGCAGGCGCAGGTCGCCCGACACGAAACCGACGCGCAGCGGGCGGTGCCGCGCGCGCGCCGCACGTTCGCTTACGTCGTGCGGATAACGCGTCGAACGGGCCGCCAGATGCCGGCCGTAGCGGCGCGCGTCGTTCAGGTAATCGGCGGGCGGCACGCTCGCCGACGCGGCCGACGCGAACAGCAGGCGGCTCAGTACGTCGGCCGCGCCGTCGTCCGCGTCGTCGCGCACCAGCGCCAGCGCGTCCCGGTACGCGGGCACGGCGGCGTCGACGTTGCCCTGGCCGCGCAGGATGTCGCCGAGATTCACGTGCATCGCCGCGCTCGGGCGGCCGGCCGACAGCGCCTGCCGGCAATACGCGAGCGCGTCGTCGTGCCGCTCGCGCTTGAGCAGCACGACCGACAGGTTGTGGGCGGCGCCGGCATCGGCCGGGTTCAGCGCGAGCGCGGTGCGGTAGCTCGCGTCCGCCGCGTCGAGATCGTTCAGGCCGTGATACGCATTGCCGGCATGGTTGTGCGCATCGGCGAGACCGGGCGCCAGCCGGATCGCATGCCGCGCATGCCGCAACGCCTCCGCGTAACGCGCCTGGCGGCGCAACACGCCGCTCAGGTTCGCATGCGCGACCGCCATCGACGGATCGTGTTCCAGTGCGCGCCCATAGTGCGACGCGGCGCCGTCGAGGTCGCCCGCATCGCGCAGCACGCCGGCCAGGTTGTTGTGCAGGTCCGCATCGCCAGGTTCGGCCGCGACGGCGGCACGCAGCACCCGCGCGGCTTCGCCGAGTTCGCCGAGCGCCCACAGCGACAGGCCGAGGCCGTGACGCGCGGCCGGCAGCGCAGGGCTCAGTTCGAGTGCGCGGCGGTAGTGCGCGATCGCTTCCGTGTGCTTGTCCTGCGCGCGCAGCACGTTGCCGAGGTTGCTGTGCGCTTCCGCATACGCGGTGTGGAACGCGATCGCCTTGCCGTAGCTGGCCGCCGCCGCGTCGAGTTCACCGAGATCCTGCAGCACATTGCCGAGGTTGTTGTACGCCTCCGCGTAACCGGGCCGCAGCTCGATCGCGCGCGAACAGCTCGCCATCGCCTCGGCCGGGACCCGCGCGTCGCGCAGCGCGTTGCCGAGATTGTTGTGCGCTTCCGGAAACTCGGGGCGCAGCGCCACCGCGCGGCGGTAATGCGCGATCGCGTCGTCGAGCCGGCCGCATTCGCGCAGCATGTTGCCGAGGTTGTTGAAGTACGACGCGTCCGGCCGCGCCGCGAGCGAGCGCTCCATCAGCGCGAGACCCGCGTCGTACTGCTTCAGCTGGCAGGCGAGCAGGCCGAGGAAATGCATCGCGTCGGGCTGGCCCGGCTGCGCCGTGAGGATCGCGTCGTACAGCGTCTTCGCTTCCACGAGACGGCCGGCCTGGTGATGCGCGAGTGCCGCCTGCAGTTGCGGTCCGATCGACTCCATCGCGTGGGCCGCTCAATACGGATGCGGTTCGCGCCCGAAGTCGATCAGCCGGCCTTCGTGCTCGATCATCACGGCCGCGGCCGCGATCCCCTCGCGCGACATCTCGGCGACGATGTCGCGTGCGCGCCATTGCGTCGGGATGATGATCACGTCGGCCGGCGCCGCTTTCAGCGCGTCGCGGTATTCGATCTTCTGGCCCGTGCCCGGCACGTAGGTGCCGACCTTGTCGGGATCGGAATCGACGACGAGCGGAAAGCGCGCGGCGTCGGCATCGAAGTGATGGATGAACGCGGCGGCCTTGCCGGTGCCGCCCCAGATCGCGACACGCCGCCCCGATTCGGCCAGCGCCGCGAGCTGCCCGGCGATCGCCGCGCGGTGCTCGACCGTGCGGGCCGCGAAATGCGTCGACGCATCGGCACGTTTGCGCGCCTGCTCGGGCACGCCGAGCCGCACCAGCGCATAGACGACTTCGCCGTCGTAGCCGTGCGCGAGCGTGACGACCTCGCCCGCGCGCGCCATCAGCGTGCGGAACGACTCCGTCGTGAACTGCGACACGTGCTCGTAGAAGAAATCGGCGAGGCGTTCGGTCTCGAACACGCGATCGATGCACGGCACTTCCGCGAACAGCCAGCAGGCGTTCGGCTGGCGCGCGGCGCCCCATGCGAGCTGCTCGACGAGCTTCGCGGGTTCGGTCAGGTGTTCGAGCACGTGGCGGATGACGATCGCATCGGGCCGGAAGGCCGGCATGTCGGCGAGCGGCTCGAACAGCCGCGCATGGAACTCGATGCCGTGGCCGGTGCCCGCGCTCGCGTTCGGATCGAAGCCGGCGAAGCGGCCGCCGCGGCTCGCTTCGGCGAGCCCGCGCACGAAATGCCCTTCGCCGCAGCCGATCTCGACGACGGCCGGTTCGGCCGGCAGCGCGCCGAGCAGCAGGTCGCGCGTGGCCGCGAGATGGCCCTTCCAGATCCCGCCGCTGTTGAACATCCGGTTCGGGTTGCTCTGATACGGAATCGCATCGTAGCTGAAGCGGTGGTTCCACACGTGCGAGCACCGCGGGCACTGGACGAAGTCGAGCACATGGCGCGGCAGCCGGCGGGCCGCTTCGGCGGACGCGGGCCAGGCAAGCGTCGCGAGCGTGTGCTCGCCGGCCGGGAAGAACGGCGCGGCAACGGTATGCGCGCAAACGGGGCAGGTGGCGTCGATCAGTTCGGGGGTCATGCATTCACCTGTTTGCGGAAATAGGCGATCGTTTCCTTCAGGCCGTCCTCGAGCGCGACGCCGGGCTGCCAGTCGAGGCGCTGACGCGCACGGCCGATGTCGGGGCGGCGCTGCAGCGGATCGTCGGCGGGCAGCGGGCGATATTCGATGCGGCTTTTCGAACCCGTGAGCCGCAGCACGCATTCGGCCAGCTCGCGGATCGTGATCTCGCTCGGATTGCCGAGGTTCATCGGGCCGGTGTCGTCGTTCTGATCCATCATGCGCAGCAGGCCTTCGACGAGATCGTCGACGTAGCAGAACGAGCGCGTCTGGCTGCCGTCGCCGTACAGCGTGATCGGTTCGCCGCGCAGCGCCTGCATGATGAAGTTCGACACGACGCGCCCGTCGTCGGCGCGCATGCGCGGGCCGTAGGTGTTGAAGATCCGCACCACGCGGATGTCGACGCCGTGCTGCCGGTGATAGTCGAAGAACAGCGTCTCGGCGCAGCGCTTGCCTTCGTCGTAGCACGCGCGCGGCCCGTTCGGATTGACGTTGCCCCAGTAGCTTTCCTGCTGAGGATGCTGCTGCGCGTCGCCGTACACCTCGCTCGTCGACGCCTGCAGGATGCGCGCGCCGCAGCGCTTCGCGAGGCCGAGCATGTTGATCGCGCCGAGCACGGCCGTCTTCACCGTCGACACGGGATCGCTCTGGTAGTGCACCGGGCTCGCCGGGCACGCCATGTTGAATACGCGGTCGGCTTCGACGTACAGCGGCAGCCACACGTCGTGGCGGATCAGCTCGAAATTGACGTGCCCGATCAGGTGCGCGACGTTGTGCTTGCTGCCCGTGTAGAAGTTGTCGACGCACATCACGTCGTAACCGGCGCCGACGAGGCGCTCGCACAGGTGCGAGCCGAGAAAGCCCGCACCGCCGGTGACGAGCACGGACCGGCCGTTCACGACGCGGCTCCCGGCGCGGCCTCGACGTGGCGCGCCCACATCGCGTGCAGCGCGTCCTCGAAATGGCGCGCGAAGCGGGGCGCGTCGCACAGCGGCGCGGCGAGCACCTGCGCGCGCAACGTCGTGCGCAGCACGGCCAGCTCGGCCGGATTGCGCGCGAACGCGACGGCTTTCGCGACGTACGCATCGTCATCGTCGTCGGCGATCCATTCCGGCAGGCGCGCCGCGTGCAGCAGGCTTTCGCAGATGTGCGACAGGAACCGCGCGCCGCGGCGGCCGAGCACCGGCACGCCCATCCACAGCGCTTCGGCCGTCGTCGTGCCGCCCGGGTACGGGAACGGACTCAGCATCAGGTCGACGCGCCGGTACGCGGCGAGGTATTCGTCGCGCGGCGAGCGGCCCTCGAACAGCAGGCGCGCCGCGCCGATGCCGTGCGCCGCGAAGCGGGCCGACAGCGCGTCCTGCTCGCGCGGGTCGTCCAGATGCGGCGCCTTCACGAACAGTTTCGCGTTCGGCACGTCGGCCAGCACGCGCGACCATACCGCGATCACGCGGTCGGTGAGCTTCGCGAGCTTGCCGAAATAGCCGAAGGTCGGATAACCGTTCGCGAGCATCGGCAGCGGGCCGGCGTCGAGCTCGACGGCCGGCGGCGTGAAGCACAGGTAGCTGTCGGGCAAATGCCATGCGCGCTCGACGAAATGCGCGGCCTCGTCGTCCGGCATCACGTGGCGGTCGCCGAGCACGTAGTCGATCGCGCGCATGCCGGTGCTCGCGAAATAGCCGGGCCAGCTCACCTGCAGCGGCGCGGGCTTCCACGCGAACAGCGGCAGGCGGTTGTGGATCGTGTGGCCCGACGCATCGATCAGCACGTCGATGCGGTCGTCGCGGATCCGGGCGGCCGCGGCGGCGTCGCCGAGGCCCGCGAGGCGGGTCCACGACGCGAAGCGCTGCTTGAGGCGCGCGGTGACGTCGTCCTCGACGTCGCGCGTCGGGTACGCATGCAGCTCGACACGCGCGCCGTTCAGGTGCGCGAGCATCCCCTCGATGAAATAGCCGACCGGATGCGACTTCAGGTCGCCCGATACGATGCCGACGCGCAGCGGCCGGCCGATGCGCGCGATCAGGTCGACGAGCCAGGTCGACCACGGTTGCGCGCGGCCGGTGACGAGCGCGTCGAAGCGGGCCGCTTCGTCGAGATACGCCTGCTGGTCGAACGCATCGCTGTAGTGGTACGCGAACAGCAGGTTGCTGCGCGGCTCGGGCAGCTCGGGGCGCAGCGCGACCGCGTGCTGGTACGCCTCGAGCGCGGCCGGAATCTCGTTCAGGTCGAGCAGCGCATTGCCGAGATTGTTGTACGCCTGCCCGTGGTCGGGCTGCAGCGCGATCGCCTGGCAGAACGCGTCGACGGCCGCGCGCGCGTTGCCCGCCAGCCGCTGCGCGTTGCCGAGGTTGTTGTACGCGTCGACGTAGTCGGGCCGCAGCTCGATCGCGAGGCGGAAACACTCGGCGGCCGCGGCGGGGCGATTGTGCGCCTGCATCACGTTGCCGAGGTTGTAGTAGTAGATCGCGTCGGGCTTGATCTCGATCGCCGCCATGATCAGTTCGGACGCCTCCTGATAGCGCCCGTACTGGTGACCGATCAGGCCGAGCAGGTGCAGCGCGTCCGCGTGCCGGGGGTCGGCGTCGAGGAGTTGCCGGTACAGCGTCTCGGCTTCTTCGAGGCGGTCGGCCTGGTGCAGCGCCAGCGCCGCTTCGATCGTGGCGACGGGGGAGTCGGGCAGCGTGAGATCAGTCATCGTGGTAAGCCAGCCTGGGTTCGATAGGGGCGCGCGCACCGGCGCGCGGGCCGGCACGTGATCGCGAAGGCACGCCCGGGCGGATACCGGTCGGCATGCGGGCGGACGGCCTTCGACATGCCAGCATTCTCGGCGCGCGCCTGTCGTTCCAATCGGCGGAGCAGGTGCCGGATTTGGTCGCTTTTCATGTGACCGCGCGGGTGCCGGCATGACGCCGGTCAAGGTTGCGGCTCGAGCGGCGCGGAACGCGGATCGTCGGCCGAGACGGCATGCCGCGCATGGGTGCCGGATCGCGCCGGGCCGCGCCGGATAACGGTTTTCGGCATTGCGGCGGCATGCGGCGGCTGCGCCCGCCCGGCCGCCGGTCGCGGCGGCATCCGTCGAAATGCGGGGTGAAACGGCCCGCTAATCCGCCGTTCGATCCGGGCGCGGATCGATAGACTCGGGCACAGACTTGGAGGCGTCCACCGCGCGGACGATCGCGCCGGGCGCAAGCCGCTTGCCGGCCCGCGGCTGGGGATGCCCTCGAATCCACCCTCAGCGCCTGGAGCCATGTGTATGCACGAGTCCTCAATCATCTCCAACTCGAACGACGATCAGCTCGCCGCGCGGCGCGAACTGTTCGACCTGATGCAGACCTATCCGGCGACGCAGGAGGAACTCGAACGCTCGCTCGGCCTGTTCGTGCGCGGCTCGCTGCTCGCGCGGATTCTCGCGACGTTCGAGGTCTATGAGCAGATCGTGCCGTTGCCCGGCTCGATCCTCGATCTGGGCACCTGGCGCGGGCAGACCGCCGTGCTGTGCGAGAACTTCCGCGCGATCCTCGAGCCGCTGAACTTCCAGCGCCGGATTCACGCGTTCGATACGTTCACCGGCTACGCGGGCTTCTCCGACACCGATTCGCGCGATCGCAAGCTGTTCTCCGACGGCACGTACTCGCTCGCCGGCGACTACGCGGACCTGCTGCGCAACCTGCTGTCGCTGCACGAACGCAACAACGCGATGGGCCACGTGAACGGCAAGCACCACGTGTGGGAAGGCGACTGCCGCGAAACGCTCGCCGCCTACGAGGAAGCGCATCCCGGCGAACCGGTCGCGCTCGCGTGGTTCGACCTGAACGTGCCGGGACCGACGCGCCACGCCTTCGAGACCGTGATGAAGCGGCTCGTGCCCGGCGGCGTGGTCGCGTTCTGGCAGCTCACGCGCGGCGGCCAGACGCCGGCCGAAGGGATCCACTACGTGCGCGAGCTGCTCGGCAAGCACCCGCACCGCATCCACAAGGCGAAATCGTATCCGTCGCTGTGCTATCTGACGTTCCCGGAAGGCGGCGGGGTGCGCCCATGAAGATCGCGATCCTCGGCAACGGCATCCTCGGGCTGATGACGGCCCGTGCCTGGCAGCGCGCCGAGCCGGGCATCGAGCTCGTCGTCGTCGGTCCCGCGCAGCGCCCAGGTTCCGCGACGCGCGCGGCCGCCGCGATGCTCAACTCGTTCACCGAACTGGAAGGCGATTCGCTCGGCACGCCGCTCGACCGCTTCAAGTTCGAGCTGAGCCGCGCGGCGACCGCCGCCTGGCCCGGCGTGTTCGCCGAGATCTGCACACCGGCGCACGCGGTCGCGCACGGCTTCGGCACCTACGTGCTCAACAACGCGGCCACCGACGCGCTCGACGACGAGAACTTCGCGGCGATGCGGCGCTTCTGCCGCGAATTCGAGGAGCCGTGCGAGGCCGTCGATCCCGCCGGCATCCCGAACTATCACCCGCATCCGCAGTTCCGCGCGCTGAACGCGGTGTATCTGAGGCGCGAAGGCTGGACGAACCCGAAACAGTTTCTCGATGCGCTCCAGGCCAGCGTGGCCGCGGCAGGCCCTGTCACCTTCGTTTCGGCCGAAGTCGAGCGCATCGACGTCGCGAGCGGGCGCGTGACCGGTGCCCGGCTGAGCGACGGCTCGACGGTCGAGGCCGACCGCTTCGTGCTCTGCAACGGCGCGAACCTGACGCGCGTGCTGCAGGCGAGCCTGCCGGAGCTGCCGGTGCAGCGGCTGTTCTACGGCATCGGCATGTCGATCGAACTGCAGAGCAGCGAGAACGTGCATACGCACTGCGTGCGCACGACCAACCGCGGCCTCGCGTGCGGCGTCTATTCGGCGCCGTACGGCCCGGACCGCACGCTCGTCGGCGCCAGCAACTACATCAGCCCGGTGCCGCACGAACACGGGCATGCCGGCAGCGCGTACACGCTGCTCAAATCGGCGATGGACCAGATCAATACGCGTTTCTCGCGCGCGAATCTCGTCAACGTCAACGTCGGCTGGCGCCCGACGACATCCGATCTCTATCCGCTGATCGGCGCGACCAGCGTGCGCGACCTGTGGATCCTCGGCGGCACCAAGCGCGACGGCTTTCATCTGTCGCCGGTGCTGTGCCGCGATCTCGTCGCGGCGATGCGCGGCGAGCCGATCGACCCGCGTTATGCGGACCTCGCGCCGGAGCGGCCGCTGATCCGCAACCTGTCGCGCGAAGCGGCGATCGCCAAGACGGTCCGCCACCAGATCAACGCGGCTTTCCAGCACGACTTCGTCCCGGCACGCAACCGCATGGTCGAACAGCTCGAACGCGCGAGCCGCGCGGATCTCGAGGCACTGCACGACCGGCTCGGCGCGACGGACTGGGGCATTCCGCCCGAGCTCGTCGACATGTACCGGTACGGTCACATCCCCGCCTGATCGACATGAATCCGCAGCCGAAGCGCATCGCGATCGTCCAGTCGAACTACATCCCGTGGAAGGGGTACTTCGACCTGATCGCCGCGACCGATGAGTTCATCCTGTACGACGACGCGCAGTACACGCGGCGCGACTGGCGCAACCGCAACCAGATCAAGACGCCGCAAGGCGTGCAGTGGCTGACCGTGCCGGTCAAGGTGAAAGGCCGTTATCACCAGAGCATTCGCGAAACCGAGATCGACGGCACGCAATGGGCACAGCAGCACTGGACGCGGCTGCGGCAGAACTACGCGCGTGCGCCGCATTTCGCGCGCTACGCGGAGCAGCTCGAGGCGCTTTACCTGAACGGCCGGCACGACACGCTGAGCACGCTGAACCTCGCGATGCTGGCCTGGATCAACCAGCAGCTGGGCATCGCCACGCGCATTTCTTCGTCGTCCGACTACACGCTGGAAGGCGACCGCACCGACAAACTGCTGAACCTGTGCCTCCAGGCCGGCGCGACCGAATACCTGTCGGGCCCCGCCGCACGCGACTACCTCGACGAGAGCCGGTTCGCGGCCGAAGGCATCGCGGTGCGCTGGTTCGACTATCCAGCCTATCCGCCCTATGCGCAGCTGTGGGGCGAGTTCGTGCATGGCGTGACGGTGCTCGACGTGCTGTTTCATTGCGGCCCGGAGGCGCGCCGCCATGTCGTGACCGGCCGGACCTGAGGACCACGCGATGCACGATTCCCGACACTCGAGCCTGCTGGCGGACGTCGCCGCCTATTACGGCGCGCGCCTCGCCGAGCACGGACAGACCGCGCGCGGCGTGGACTGGAACGGCGAGGACGGCCAGCGGCTGCGCTTCGCACAGCTGACGAAAATCGTCGCGCCCGATGCCGACGCCTTTTCGGTCAACGACATCGGCTGCGGTTATGGCGCGCTGGTGGATTTCCTCGACGAGCATGCGGCGGGACGCCGTCATGCCTACGCGGGCAACGACGTGTCGCCCGAGATGGTCGACGCGGCACGGCAGCGTTATCGCGACCGCGCCGACGTGTCGTTTCACGTCGGCGATACGCCGCTGGCGAGCGCCGACTACGGCATCGCGTCGGGGATCTTCAACGTCCATCGCGGCCACGACGACGCGACGTGGCTCGACTACATCCACACGACGCTCGACATGCTGCATGCGACGAGCCGACTCGGCTTCTCGTTCAACTGCCTGACGTCGTATTCCGATCCGCCGTTCATGCGCCCCGAACGGCTCTACTACGCCGATCCGTGCGCGCTGTTCGATCGCTGCAAGCGCCGCTACTCGCGGCACGTCGCGCTGCTGCACGACTACGGGCTGTACGAATTCACGCTGCTCGTCAGGAAGGACGGCTGAACGCGCCCCGCGCAAGCTGCCGCCCGTCGCCCCTCATATGCTCCCGCGGAGTCCCGTCATGTTCGCTCCTCCCAATCTCGACCGCATTCCGTTCGGCCGGCCGTTCATCGTCGGCAAGGAGCTCTACTACATCGCGAAAGCGGTGGAACAGGGCGGGCTCGCCGGCGACCAGGCCTTCACGAAGCTGTGTCACCAGTGGCTCGAAGCGCGCATCGGCTGTCATCGCGCGCTGCTCACGCATTCGTGCACGGCCGCGCTGGAGATGGCTGCGATCCTCACCGACGTCGGCCCGGGCGACGAGGTGATCATGCCGTCCTACACGTTCGTGTCGACCGCCAATGCATTCGCGTTGCGCGGCGCGACGCCCGTCTTCGTCGACATCCGGCCCGACACGCTGAACCTCGACGAGAAGCTCGTCGCGGCCGCGATCACCGAGCGCACGCGCGCGATCGTCCCGGTTCACTACGCGGGCGTGGCGTGCGACATGGACACGATCTCGCACCTCGCGGCCGATTACCGGCTGTGGGTCGTCGAGGACGCCGCGCAGGCGATCCAGTCGACCTGGAAGGGCAGGCCGCTTGGCAGCATCGGCCACCTCGCGTGCCTCAGCTTCCACGAGACCAAGAACGTGATCGCCGGCGAAGGCGGTGCGCTGCTCGTCAACGACGAACGCCTCGTCGAGCGTGCGGAAATCGTCCGCGAGAAGGGCACCAACCGCAGCCAGTTCTTCCGCGGCCACGTGGACAAGTACACGTGGGTCGACGTCGGTTCGTCGTACTTGCCGGGCGAGCTGATCGCCGCGTTCCTGTACGCGCAGTTCGAACACGCGGACGTGATCACCGCGCAGCGGCGCGCGACCGTGAAACGCTACGAAGACGCGCTGCGGCCGCTGCACGAAGCCGGGCACATCACGCTGCCCGCCACGCCGCTGAGCGAGCAGGGCAACGGCCACCTGTTCTATCTCCTCACGCACAACCTCGCCGAACGCACGGCGCTGCTCGAACGGATCCGCGACGCGGGCGTATTCGCCGTGTTCCATTACGTGCCGCTGCACAGTTCGCCGGCGGGCCTGCGCTACGGCCGGTGCGGCTCCGGCATGCAGGTTACCGACGACGTCGCCGACCGGCTCGTGCGCCTGCCGCTGTACCACGCGATGAGCGAGGCGGAACAGGATCGCGTCATCGACGTGGTATCCGATTTCTACCGGGCCGGCGCGTAACCGGCCGCCCGTCGCCCTTCATCGCGCCTTTCGCCATTCGTCCCATGAACGACTCGCCCCGCATCTTCGCGCCGCTCGACCATCCGTACTACCTCACCGCGCCCGGCTACAAGCAGACGTCGGGCGGCGTGCGCGCGATGCACTACCTGTGCCATGCGCTGAACCTGCTCGGCTGCGAGGCCTACCTCAAGACCACGGAAGTGCATCCCGCGCTGCGCACGCCGTTGCTGACGCAGGAGATCGCGCAGGCCCACTTCGAAGCGGGCCGCAGCCCGGTGGCCGTGTATCCCGAGATCGTCGAGGGCAATCCGTTCGGTTCACGCTGTGTGGCGCGCTATCTGCTCGCGGAACCCGGCCGCATCAACGGCAACCCGCTCGACCTGGCGCCGACCGATCTCGTGTTCGCGTTCGGGCCGACGATCGTGCCCGACGGATGGCAGGCCGACCTGCTGAGAATCCCGCTCGTCGATACGCGCATCTTCCACTGCGACGGCGTCGACGACGCGACTCGCAGCGGCACGGCCGTCTTCCTGAACCGCCACCTTCGCCGCGGCGGCAGCCTGCATCCGGCGACGGCCGAATCCATCGAGATCTCCGGCCGCGTGCCGGAGCGCTCCGCGCACGAGCTCGCCGAACTGTTGCGCCGGGTCGAATGCGTGTACCTGTACGAGTGGTCCACCATCGCCTTCGAAGCGCTGCTGTGCGGCTGCCCGGTCGTGTGCATCCTCAACGACGCGTCGATGCCGGACGCGGAGCGCTGGGTGATGGGCGGCAAGGGCATCGCATGGGGACTCGATCCGCGCGAAATCGCGCACGCGAAAGCGACCGTGCATGAAGCGCGCGACGTCTACCGGGAAGAAGAGGCAACGTTCTGGCGGCAATTGCGGCACTTCGTCGACAAGACCCAGGCCCATGCCAGCGCGCTCGATGCGCGGCCCGATTCGCGTGGCCCGGCAGGCGCGCGGGCGGCAGCGGCGCGCGCAGTGCGGCGCATGGCCGTCGTCTGCGCCGAACCGGCCACGCACCCGCACGTCGCGGCGCGGTTCGGCACCCCGTTCGGCCAGCTCGATCGCGAATGGGCGGTGGACTTTCCCGTCGGCAGCAACGGCATCGACCTCGACGCGCTCCAGCGAGCGGACATCGTCGTCCTGCACGGCGCGGTCGCAAGCCTGCTGTCGGGCCCCGCGCTCGAGCAGATGTTCGCGCTCGGCAAGCCGGTCGTCTGCGATCTCGACCGGCCGCTCGACGCGCTCTCGCTCGATGGCCCGGAAGTCGCCGGCAGCGCGCGCCGGCTGACCGCGATGCACGACGCGATCCGGCGTGCCGATGCGCTGGTCGTGCCGTCGGACGCGATCGCGCGCACGTACCGTCACGTCAATGCGGCGGTACACGTGCTCCCCGGCGATGCCGACTGCATCCGCCACGGTACGCTGTACGCGTGGCTCGCCGAACAGGGCCGGCGGCCGGTTCGCGCACCGGCACCCGCGCCCGGCGGCGCGCACGTGCCGCGTGCCTGGCAGAAGAAGCGCCTCGTCGCCTATGCGCTCGATCCGGTCGACGGTGCGTCCGTGCAGCGCCGCGTCGCGCTGCCGTTCGCGCGGCTCGGCAACGATTGGGAATTCGTCTGGGGCATGGCCGACGGCACCGCGATCGCCACGGCGGACGCCGTGCTGCTCGATCGCCACACGCCGGGCCGGCTGTCGCTCGACGGCCTGCGCGCGATCTTCAAATTCGACAAGCCGGTGATTTATGCGACCGACTGCCCGCCGCCCGCGGCGCCGGACGATCCGGCGTGGACGGGCATCGCGTATACGCTCGGCAACGCCTGCGCTGTCGTCGTCCCGACGCCGGATCTCGCGCACCGCTACCGGCCGTGGAACCCACGCGTGTTCGTGCTGCCCGACGGCGTCGATCTCGACCTGTTCCTGCGGCCGGTGCCGGCCCGTGCGGCGGATCGCGTGACCATCGGCGTCGCGGGCGACGCGCTGCGGCCGGCCAACTTCGCACGCGTGGACGCCGCGCTGCGCGCGGTCTGCGCGCGCCACGCCGGCCGCGTCGCCGTGCAGTTCTTCGGCACGCACGCGCCCGCCGGCTGGGCGGACCATCCGGCAGCCTCCTTCCTGCCCGCGCCCGATGCGTATCGCGCGTATGCGCAGCAGTTGCGCGTGCTGGACTGGGACATCGCGTTGATGCCGCTCGCCGATGCCGATGACAACGCGGCCAGCGCCATCCGGCGGCAGGAATTCGCGGCCGCCGGCATCGCCGTGGTGGCGAGCGACCTGCCGGCGCTTCGCATCGGCCTGAACGACGGCGACGACGTACTGCTTGCCGGCGACGACCCGCACGCGTGGGACGACGCGATCGACCGCCTGGTCACGCAACCCGCACTGCGCCGGCGGCTGGCCCGCACCGCGCAGGCACGCGTGCGCAAGCGCGACGCGCTGCAGGCGCAACTGCCGCTGCATCGCGAACTTTACCGGTTGTGCGTCGAACGTCAGGGCACGGCCGTGCAGTTGCCGCCGCGCGAAGCGCCGATTCCGGGCGTGCTGATCCTCGACGCCGCCGGCGACGTCGAGCGTGTGCAGGCCGCGCTGCGGATCGTCGCGGCACGCGCCGAACAGGATCTGCTGAACGTGGTGCTGACGACGTCGCCCGACCCGCTGCCCGAGTGGACGGACCGGCTGCGTTACCTGCGGGCCACGCCGCACGAGTATGCGGCCACGGCCGACCAGCTCGCCGCGATGCCGGCGTTCGACTGGTTCACGATCATCGACGCCGCGGACACCGAAGCCGGAGACGATATTCAGGAGACGACCGCCGCGGATGCGGCGATCGATTGACGAAGGCGCCCGGTCCCCATCGTGCCTTCGTGACCGGGCGCGCTCAGTTGCTCGACGAGCATCCGCCGCAACTGCTCGAACTGCAGGAGCTGGAGTTGCACGAACTCGACGAACTGCAGCTCGACGACGAGTCGCTCGAACCGTAGGAGGAACCGGTCGATCCGCCCGCCCGTGCGGCGGCCGGCGCCAACGGCGGCGGCTCCATCAGCACCATCGAATGCGCAGCCCATGCGGTGCCGGCCAGGGCGCCCGCGCCGAACAGCGCGGCGGTCCACAGCAATGCGTCCGGCCCGTCGTGATCGTCGCTGCGCACGGTCCGCCGCGCGGCGAGCGACGCCTGCCCGCCCACCGTCAGGCCAGGCCGCCCGAATCCGGTCAGCCGCCCCACGACGATGCGGTACGCAATCGCGAATGCCGCCATGCCGATGACGAGCAACAGGACCGGCCGCCCCCGGCTCAGCCCGACCGCCAGTTTCGCCGCGCCCGTGCCGAGCACCAGCAGCGCAATCGCGCGTGCGGCCATGCGCGCCGTCCGCAGGTCGCCCGGCGCCCAGAAGCAGCCACGCGCGCGCAACGATTTCGCGTGCTCGGCAGCGTGACGTGCCAGCAACTGGCGGAATGCGCCGAAGCTGGCCTCCCCGTCAGGCTGCCCGGCCAGCCATTCGCATGCGTCCGCGTACGCGCCCGCCCGAGTCGCGTCGATAAGCCGCACGCGCCCACCCAGCCGTCCGGCCATCGTCAGATCGATCGCGCCCGCGTGGACGAGCGAAAGCGTCGCGACCTGCACGACCCGCGACGCGTCGCCGGCGAGGTACGCGGCCTCCTCGGCGGTCAGGTCCGATGGGAATGCACGCCTGCGCCGGCATCGGTATTCGATCTGTTGCAGGAGCCCGATCAGCAGCAGCGCGGCGATGCAGACCGGAATGTAGAACGCGAGAAACCGCGGCCCCGTGTAATCCAGCACGTTGAAGTCCTGCGCCGATGCGCAGGTCGCGGCGACGCTTGCGGCGGCCGCCGGCCACGCGAGTTTCGGCAACCGGGTGCCCAACGTGCGGCGCGGCGCCGCGGCGGCCGGCTCGTCTGCCTGCGGCGCCGCCGCTTCGGCCGGCCGATCGACCGGGCGCGGCCAGATCGACTCCGGCGGCTCGTGGCCGAACATCCGGCGATAGCTGTCGAGCGTGTCGCGATAGCGCCGCGCATACACGGCGCCCTCGTCCGGCGCGCCCGTACCGGGCATGTGATGCAGCCGCGCGCGCAGCACGCCGGCGCAGAAGACGTCCCAGTATTCGAGCGTGTACTGCAGGTGGAAATGCCATGCGGCATCGACCGCGACCGACGGTGTCACCGGATGCCCGGCCGCCTGCGCGAGAAACGCGAAGCGCTTGTATTCGTCGATCACGGCCAGCGCGTGGGCATGCGACCAGCCTTCGGCTTCGGCGAGGCGCCGGCTGTACGGCAGCGGCGCGCGTGGATCGTCGGGGGAATAGGCGTGCAGACGCGCGAGCAGCGCCTGTTGCGCATCGGTCAGCGCGCGCGCATCGACCGCGGTCGGGGTAGACGGAAGGGCTGCCATCGGGAGTCGGCGTGATGCGCGGACGGCCGCCGCGATCGACGCTTGAGTTGTCGTTGCGGGAGATTCTCGCACGGCGGTGAGGCGGCGCGGCACAGCCGCCCGGAGCCGTCAGGTAGCGACAGCGGCGGCGGCTGGGATCGAACCAGCAACCCCTGCCTTCGGAGTTTTACCTACGCCTGCCCGCCCCTTGCCCGGCAAGGCTCCGCGCGCCTCCCTCCAGGCAAAACCAAGGCTGCACAAGATCACTCAAGGCCAGCCCGGTTCACCCAGGCTGCAATTCCGCTGCAAGGCGCGCACGGCACCCGCCCGCGAACATCCCGCGCTAGTCCGTGAAGCGTAAAGCGCGATGCGCGCCGCGACACGCGCCGCGCTGCGTGTCCGGACGGATCACGCACGCATCTCGTTGAACCCCGCCCCGCGAAGCTCGACCATGACAACCATCTTCACTGCCTCACGGCTCGAGACCTCGCCATGGCAAGCAGCACGACATCGACTCCCCCGCGCAGCGCGCCGGCCGGCAGCGCCACCGACAGCCGGCCCCTTCAGCACCGGAGGGACCAGCCATGATCGCGCGCACCTTGCAGGGCGACACGGTCGACGCGCTGTGCTGGCGTCACTACGGTCGGACTGACGGCACCGTCGAGACCGTGCTGGAAGCGAACACCGGGCTCGCCAGCCTCGGCGTCGTCCTGCCCGCCGGCACGCCCGTCTACCTGCCGCCGCTCGACACCGTGACGAGCGCAAGGCCGTTGCTGCAACTGTTTGACTGACCCTGGAATCGCCTTCATGGCCGAACCGAACCTCACCACCGCCGCCATGCTGTCCGCCGCGCTCGGCGTCGCCGGGCTCGCGCCCGGCATCGACGGCAACGCGCTGATCGGCGCGTTCACGGGCGCCGCGCTCGTGGTCGTCACATCGAAGGAGATCGGTGTCGCGCGGCGTGCCGCCTACCTGCTGATCTCGCTCGTGATGGGCTACCTCGCCGCACCCGAAATCGTCGGTGCCACGCCGATCCATTCGACGGGCGTCGCCGCGTTCTTCGCGGCCGCGCTCGTCATTACCGTCACGCTGCAACTGATCGAGCGGGTCAAGACGCTGGACCTGCTCTCGCTGTTCCGCAAAGGGGGATGACATGCCTCTCCCGCTCGCGCTGATCGCACTCTCCGCGCACGTCGCCGTGCTCGTACGCGTGCTCACCTATCGACGCAACGGCGCGCGGCACCGGCGCCACGCATCGTGGTTCGCATGGAGTCTCGTCGCCGTCGCCGGCGGCGCATCGATCGAACTGCTGCTGCATGCGGGCTCCGTCGGCTTCTTCGACGCGGCCACCTCGGTATTCCTCGCGACGTTCGTCTGCGGCACGCGCGGCAATGTCGCACGCCTCCTGAGGAGCGAATGAATCATGAAGACCCGCCGCCTCGGCGACCACGGCGACGACGTGGGCCTGCTGCAACGCAGACTGATTCGCGCCGGTTACGCGGTACAGGTCACGCACTGCTATGACGCGGCGACCGAAGCCGCCGTCATCGCGCTGCAACGCGGGACCGGCCTCGTCGACGACGGCATCGCCGGCCCGAAGACCCTTGCCGCATTGGCCACCGGCCAACGCGATCCGAAACATCTCGCGCTCGCCGACCTCGAACGCACCGCGCGCACGCTCGACGTGCCGCTTGCGTGCGTTCGGGCGGTCAACGAAGTCGAGTCGCGCGGCGCCGGCTTCCTGCCCGACGGCCGGCCCGTCATCCTGTTCGAGCGCCATGTGTTCTGGAAGCGGCTGCAGGCGCGCGGCATCGACCCGGCGCCGTTCGCTGCCCGTCAGCCAGACATCGTGTCGTGCACGCGCGGCGGCTATCGCGGCAGCGCCGCGGAATACACGCGCCTCGCCGCGGCCGAGGCGATCGATGCCGGCGCCGCGTGGGAATCCGCGAGCTGGGGCTCGTTCCAGGTGATGGGCTATCACTGGCTGCGCCTCGGCTACGCGTCCATCGACGAATTCGTCGCATGCATGGAAACCGGCGAAGCACAGCACCTCGATGCGTTCGTCCGTTACATCGCGGCCAACGACGCGCTGCGCCGCGCGCTCGGTGCACGCCAGTGGGCCGCTTTCGCCCGCGCGTACAACGGGCCCGACTACGCGACGAACCTCTACGACGTGAAGCTCGCGCGCGCCTACGACCGCTATGCGCCGATACGCCCCTCGGCCGGTGCGGCATCGGGTTCGGTCAACGCCACGACCGGCACATGAACGGACTCGTCGCGAAATTCGCCGCCTGCGCCGTCGCGCTGTCCGCATGCGTCGCGGCAGCGCTGTACCTGCATGCGCTGCGTGCCGACCTGGCCATCGCGCAGCAGCAGCGAGCCGATGCGCAACAGGCGCTTGCCGCGCGCGACGACGTCATTGCGCGCATGCGGCAGGACGCCGCCACGCACGCCCAACAGCAGGCACGGCTCGATCGCGCGCATACCGCGATCGCGTCGAAGCTCGACGCCATTCGACTTGAAAACCGGAGATTGACCGATGAAAACGCCACGCTTCGCGCCTGGGCTGACACTCCTCTGCCTGACGACGTTGTCCGCCTGCAAGCCAGTCCCGCTCTCACCGGCGCCGACGATTATGTC
This sequence comes from Burkholderia sp. L-4, assembly GCF_056856535.1. NCBI lineage: Bacteria > Pseudomonadati > Pseudomonadota > Betaproteobacteria > Burkholderiales > Burkholderiaceae > Burkholderia > Burkholderia sp. L-4. The sequence continues at coordinate 203,089 of NZ_JBXEOX010000001.1, read as the reverse complement.
GAACACGTGCCAGACGGTGAAACCGTGCACGCTGCCAATGCTCGCACCCCGCACCAACGGTGACCTCGACGGCGCGCTCACCCTCGTCAAGGCGGCCTGGGCGACATGCGCGGCCACCGTCGACATGATCGCGGCATGCCAGGCCGGCACGCCCACCCCCGACCATGGAGCCCATCCGCATGATTAAGCCGGACAGCCTGCGGCAGGCGCTCGCCGCCGCCATCCCGTCGCTCGCCGCCGAACCGGGCGCGCTGTCCGTACTCGTCGAGCAGGGGTCGATCGCGACGACCGGCTCGCTGACGCCCTCGTTCGAATACCGGTACACGGCCCACGTGCTCGCGACGAATTTTTCCGGCGACACCGATCCCGTGTTCGTCGCACTGGTCGAATGGGTGCGTGCGAACCAGCCGGATCTCGTGACGAACCCGGCCGCGCGCGCGAGCGGCATCACCTTCGAAGTCGGCATCCGCGACCAGGCTGCCGTCGACCTGTCGATCCGGCTGGCGCTGACGGAAAGCGTCGCCGTGACGACCGGGCCTGACGGTCGGCACGTGATCACGCATGTCGACGACACCAAGGTCGATCCGGCCGACACCCTGACGTGGGTCGCGCTGCCGCAGACCCGCTGAGTCCGGCGGGCACCGGCCCGCCCTCCCGCACACCGCGTCGTTCGCCTCTCCCACGGCTGCGCGCCGCAGCCGGCCACCTCGTCTCGCCGCTAGGCGAAACCGCACCGCCCGATCGCACGCGGATCAGCTCGTCATCCCTTCCTGTCGAACCGGCCTTCGCCGGCGACGGCACGCCCATGCGCGGCCCGCGACAAGCACCCATGCGACATCCCTGCGGAGCGCGGGTCCCGCCATTCACGCGGCATCCGTTCAGACCACCTCGCCACACGCTCCATCGCATACCCAGCTCATCGCCCTGCTTCCCGACGTCGATCGGCACACACATTCAAACCTCGTGACGACGTCACGAAGGCGCACGACTCCATCCTCGCGCCGACCGGTGCAGCAATTGTCGATGCGCGTCTTCGTGCCGGCACCCGGTACGCGCTGTCGTCGTCGCGACGACACAGGCCATCACTCGCGCCGCGACCAGCCGACCGTCACCATGACTGCATGGACGCAAATGAAATTCAACGACAGGCACGCAACGCGGTGCGCAAGGGAACGATCCTCGCGGTCGACCATGCGGCGGCGTTGTGCCGTGTCTCGGTCGGCGACGCCGATGCCGACGGCAGCGGACTGCAAACCAACTGGATTCCGTGGGTCGCGGGCACCGCCGGCGGGACCCGCGAATGGCTGCCGCCGACGCCCGGCGAACAGGTCGTGCTGCTCTGCCCGATGGGTGACCCGGCGCAAGGCGTCGCGCTGCGCGGCGTCTATTCGAATGCCGCGCCTGCGCCGGCTTCGAGCCCGGATACCCATGCGCGCGTCTATCCCGACGGCGCAAGCATCACGTACGACCACGCGGCGCATGCGCTCACGGCCGAGCTGCCGGCCGGCGCGACCCTCCGTGTCGTCGCGCCGGGATCGGTCGTCGTACAGACCCGGGACGCGACCGTGCAGGCCGAGCGCATCACGTTCGACGCGCAGCAGACGACCTGCACCGGCGCGATGACGGTCAAGGGGCCGTTCGCGTTCGAATCCGGCATGACCGGCACGGGCGGCGCCGGCGGCGGCGCCACGATGCAGATCGACGGCGCCGCCACCTTCACGCGCGAAGTGAAATCCCAGGGCATCAGCCTCCCGCATCACACGCATCGCGAACAAGGCGATGGACAACTCGTAAGCGCACCGCAATGAAAGGCATGAACGCGAACACCGGCCGCTCGATCTCGGGCCTGGACCATTTCTACCAGTCGATCGGCAGAATCGTCACGACGCCGCTCGCGTCGTGCGTGAAGCGCCGCACGTTCGGCTCCGAACTGCCGGACCTGATCGACGCGCCTGGCAACGGCACCGTGCGCACGCGGCTCTATGCAGCCGTCGCGACGGCGCTCATGCGCTGGGAACCGCGCCTGACGCTCACCCGCGTCGTGCTCGCCGCGGACGATGCGAACGCGGCTGCCGGCTCGCTCTATCTCGACATCGAAGGCTGGACCAACGAAAGCGGCACCGCCGTATCGACTCGCGTGCCGGTCACGCACGGAGGCACGGCATGAGCGTGACGCCGATCGACCTCTCGCAACTGCCGTCGCCCGACGTCGTCGACACGATCGACTACGAGACGCTGCTTGCCGTGCGCAAGGCACGGCTCGTGTCGCTCTACCCGGCTGCCGAGCAGGCCGAGATCGCCGCGACGCTGGCGCTCGAATCGGAGCCGCTCGTGAAGCTGCTGCAGGAAAACACCTACCGCGAAATCGTGCTGCGGCAGCGCGTGAACGACGCTGCGCGCGCCGTGATGCTCGCCTATGCGGTCGGCGCGGACCTCGACAACCTCGCGGCGCTGTTCGGCATCCGGCGCCTGACGATCTCGCCCGCCGATCCGGAACACGGCGTCGCGCCGGTCATGGAAAGCGATACCGACCTGCGCGCCCGCACGCAGCTCGCACCGCAAAGCTTCTCCGTCGCGGGCCCCGAAGGCGCGTACGTCTCGCACGCACGCAATGCGGACGGCCGCGTGCTCGACGCGTCGGCGATCAGCCCGGCCCCGTGCGAAGTGCTCGTCACGGTGCTGGCGCGCGACGGCGACGGCACCGCCGACAAGGCGCTGATCGACGCCGTGGCCGCTGCGCTGCAGGCCGACGACGTTCGGCCGCTCACCGACCAGGTCACCGTGCGCGGCGCGGACATCCTGCGCTACCAGGTGCGCGCGCGGCTGGTGTTCTTCGCCGGCCCGGATCGCGCGGTGGCGCTCGCCGAAGCCAACCGCGCGATGAAGAAGTACACCGAATCGATGCACCGCCTCGGGATGGAAGTCACGCTCGACGGGATCTACGCGGCCGCCCGCGCGGCCGGCGTGCAGAAGGTGATCCTCGAAAGCCCGCTCGCCGGCCTGCCGGCGACGAAACAGCAGGCGCCCTATTGCACCGGGATCGAGCTGATCGACGGCGGGGTGTACAGCAATGATTGACATCCTGCCGCCGAATGCGTCGCGGCTCGAACGCCGGCTTGCCGCGACGAATGCCCGCATCGACGACGTGCCGACGCCGCTCGCGACGCTGATGAACCCGGACGCGATCCGCCCCGACCTGCTGCCGTGGCTCGCCTGGCACCTCGGCGTCGACGCATGGAAGGACTACTGGCCCGAGTACGTGAAGCGCGCCCGCGCCGGCCAGGCGATTCCGATCGCCCGTCGCAAGGGCACGGCCGCGTCGGTGCGCGAGGTCGTCGCGGCCTTTGGCGGAAACATCGTCCTGCGCGAATGGTTCGAGCAGCGGCCGCCGGGCCGGCCCGGCACGTTCGACCTCGTGATGACGGTCAGCGGCCAGGAAGGCCAGCCGCCGACCGCCGAATACGTGGCCGACATCCTCGCGGAAATCGATCGCACCAAACCCGTGCGGGCGCATTACACGTTCACGCAGGGCTTCGAGATGCGGGGCCGACAACTGATCGGCGCCGCCGCGCGCGTGGCGGCCTATCGCCGCCTGAACCTCACCGACTACTGATCGCACATGGCAACCCAGATCATCATCACCGACGCCGGCCGTGCCGCACTCGTCGCCGCCGGCAACGGCGGCACGAACGCCCACCAGGTCGTGGAAATCGGCCTGGCGAACGCGCCGTTCGTCGCCGACAAGGGGCTCACGAAACTGCCGAACGAGCTGAAACGGATCAAGTCCTTCGGCGGCGCCAACGTCGCGCCGGACACGATCCACACGACGCTGAAGGACGACTCGGCGGACCAGTATTCGCTCTACGGATTCGGCCTCTACCTCGAGAACGGCGTGCTCCTGGCCGCATACGGCCAGACGACGCCGATCATGGAGAAGTCGCCGGCCGCGTTACTGCTGCTGTCGACCGACATGCAGTTCGCGACGATCGACGCGACGAAGCTCGTGTTCGGCGACGCATCGTTCCTGAATCCGCCGGCGACGACGGAGCGGCAGGGCGTGGTCGAGCTGGCGACGCAGGGAGAAGTGAACACCGGCACCGACGATACGCGCGTGCTGACGCCGAAGACCGCCGCGTCGCGATACGCGGCGCTGACCGGCGCGAAGTTCACCGGCCCGGTCGTCACGGAATTCGATGCGGGTCCTGATACCGCGCACGTGTCGATTCGTCCGCCGACCGGCAAGAACGGTCGCGAAGGCCGCGTGCGCCTGCATGGCACGTTCAGCGGCAACAATCCGGATACAGGGTCGCGCCTCATCGCAACGATCCGCTCCGGTTTCGACAGCGGTGCCTGGGGCCGCGAGTACGTCGATCTGTGGCTCAACAAGACCGCCAACGACGCCGAGACCGACGCGAACCAGGCGCGCGCCCTGCGCATCGGCTACGGCGGCCGCGTGCTGGTTGGCGACGTCAAGAACGACGACGGGAATTCGCGACTGCGTGTCGGCGGCGACACCGTTGCGGAAGGTACGAGCTATGCGAAGGCTGCCTCGATCGACGGTGGCGCCGGCAATTTCTCGACGCTGTTCTTCACTGACGGCGGCAAGATCCGCTGGTCGATGTTCAAGCGGGACGGCGCGGCAACCGGAGGCAACGGCGGCAACGATTTCGGCGTGAATGCGTTCGCGGACGACGGTGTCACGCAGTTCCCCGCGTTTCGTGTCAGCCGCGGCACGCAGGCGTTCTCGGTGGCGAAGCGCCTGCTCGTCGGTGATGTCGGTGATGACGGTCGCAATGCGGTTCAGGCAGGGGGGAGCGCCACGTTCAAGGGTGGCGTGACCTCGCGTGAACTGGACACCGGTGGCGCGAATTTCCGAACGGTCTACGGCGACTACGGTGCGTTCTGGCGCAACGACGGCGTGAACGTCTATCTGCTGTCGACGAAGAAAGGTGATCCGGAGGGCACGTTCAACGACTACCGGCCGTTCACGCTGAACCTCGCGACCGGTCGCGTCACTATCGACGATCAGGGAGCCGGCACATCGATCGGCGGCAACACCAGCATTCGTGGTGAGTTGGCTCTCGGCAATGGCCCATACGAAGGACGCCTGCGCATCGGCCCCATCGATGGCTACCTCTTTGGCAACGACAAGGCGGTTGGCTGGTGGGGCGCAAACAACGGCTCGTTCGCGTATCACACCGATGACCACACCTTCCGCATCGATGGCAAGCCGGCATGGCACACCGGAAACCTGACGCCGCTCGATCGCACGAAGGGCGGCACGATGACAGGTGATCTCTGGTTCGATCCGGGCAAGCGGATTTACCTGTCGGAAGGCAGCGCGCAAGCACCGTCCCTCACGTTCATCAACGACGGCGCACCGGACACCGGCCTGTACCACATCAACGATGGGTCGTTCGGCGTCACGTGCAACTCGGTCGCGCAGGCATCGTTCACGCCCGGAGGCACTGTCTTCAAAACGCCCGTGCAGGGCCCTACACCCGCGGCAGGCGACCGGTCAACGGCGCTCGCTACTACCGAATGGGTGCTGGCCGCTCTATCGACGAACTCCATCGGCCAGATCGTCTTCGAACCTCGTACGTCGGTACGCACGGGGTTCCTCAAGGCCAACGGCGCGCTCGTCAATCGCGCCGACTATCCCGCATTGTGGGCGTACGCACAGGCCAGCGGCGCACTGGTGACGGAGGATGAATGGCAGAAAGCCCTGTGGGGCAGCTTCTCGCACGGTAACGGCACGACGACATTCCGCCTCCCCGAACTGCGCGGCGAGCACATCCGCTGCTGGGACGACGCACGCGGTATCGATACCAATCGAATACTCGGCTCGTGGCAGGACAGCGCGAACCGATGGCACGGCCACGGCGCAAGCGCGGGCGAAGTCGGCGATCACGCGCACTCGGCCTGGACCGACGGGCAGGGACAGCACGGCCACGGCGTCAATGATCCTGGCCACGCGCACGGTGTCCGGATGGGGCGCGTCGGCGTCGTCGCCACCTCCTACGGCCAAGGCTGGGGCCCGTACAACTGGGACCGGCAGGACATGCACGGCACCGAGGGTGCCGGCACCGGCATCTGGCTCAGCGAAGCCGGCAACCACGGCCACAACGTCGGCATCGGCGGCGCCGGTCGCCACAGCCACGCCATCACCGTCAACGGTGACGGCAGCAACGAAGCACGGCCGCGCAACATCGCGCTGCTCGCCATGATCCGCGCCTACTAACTCTGGATAACGAAACATGCTGATCCACCACTACAGCCAATCCAACGGCGAATACCTGAGCAGCGGCCAGCCCGACGCCGACCCGCGCAACCCCGACCGCTGGCTCGTGCCGTCATGGGCAACGTTCGACCAACCGCCGGCGCGCACGCCGACGACCTGGCCGTTCTACCGCGACGGCGCGTGGGCCCTGTTGCCGGACTTCCGCGGCCGCCTTTGCTATCGCACCGATACCGGCGAAGCCGTCGAAATCGCGACCGCCGGCAAGACGCCCGACGAACTCGGCCTGACGACCGAGCCGCAACCGTCACCGCGCCACGCATGGATCAACGGCGCGTGGGCCGTCCCGGCGGCGCTGCTCGAACAGGAAAAGCGCGACGCCGCGATGACCGAGTTCGAGCGCCGGCTGGAAGCCGCGCGCAAGGCCAATGCCGGCAAGGCCGATGCCTATGCGGCGGGGCTGCTCGATGACGAAGGCGTCTACTACTTCAAGGCCTGGTCGGCCTACCAGATGGCGCTCGTGTCGGTCATCCAGGCGGACACGTTCCCCGATGCGGTGACGTGGCCGGCAACGCCGGCGCCGTATGTACCGCCGCCGCCCCCGCCTCCGGCCGAGCCGAGCGCACCCGCAGCTCCGGTCGCGGACCCCGCGGCCTGATCCGCACGGGATTCCTCCCGTTCTCTTTCATCTGCACACACAGGAGCCACACACCATGCCGCAGGATTACCACCACGGCGTACGCGTCATCGAAATCAACGAGGGCTCGCGCCCGATCCGCACCGTGTCGACGGCCGTCGTCGGCATCGTCTGCACGGCGTCCGACGCCGACGCCACCGCCTTCCCGCTCGACACGCCCGTGCTGCTGACCAACGTCGTCGCCGCACTCGGCAAGGCCGGCACCAAAGGCACGCTGCGCCGCACGCTCGATGCGATCGGCCGGCAGACCAAGCCCGTCACGATCGTCGTGCGCGTCGCCGAAGGCAAGGACGCCGCCGAGACGGCAACGAACGTGATCGGCAGCGTCACCGCCGACGGCAAGTACACCGGCATGAAGGCGCTGCTCGGCGCGCAGGCGCGCTTCGGCGTGAAGCCGCGCATCCTCGCGACGCCGGGCCTCGACACGCAACCCGTCGCCGCCGCGCTCGCGTCGGTCGCGCAATCGCTGCGCGCGTTCGCCTACGTCTCGGCCAACGGCTGCAAGACGAAGGAAGAAGCCGTCACGTACCGCAAGCAGTTCAGCCAGCGCGAGCTGATGGTGGTCTGGCCGGACTTCCTCGCGTGGGACGACACGACCAACACGACCGTCGTCGTGCCGGCCACCGCGTATGCGGCCGGCCTGCGCGCGAAGATCGACAACGACACGGGCTGGCACAAGACGCTGTCGAACGTCGGCGTGAACGGCGTCACCGGCATCAGCGCCGACGTGTCGTGGGACCTGCAGGATCCGGCGACGGACGCGGGGTTCCTGAACGAACAGGACGTGACGACGCTCGTGAACCGCAACGGCTTCCGCTTCTGGGGTTCGCGCACGTGCTCGGACGATCCGCTGTTCGCGTTCGAGAACTACACGCGCACCGCGCAGGTCATCGCCGATTCGATCGCGGAAGCGCAGATGGCCATCATCGACGGCCCGCTCAACCCGTCGCTGCCGCGCGACATCATCGAAACGATCAACGCCAAGTTCCGCGAATGGATCTCGCAGGGCTACCTGATCGGCGGCTCGGCCTGGTACGACCCGGAGCCGAACACGACCGACGTGCTGAAGTCCGGCAAGGCGTATCTCGACTACGAATACACGCCGGTTCCGCCGCTCGAAAACCTGATGCTGCGCCAGCGCATCACCGACCGTTATCTCGCCGATTTCGCCGCGCGCGTGAGCGCGTAACGACCGGCCTCACCAGGAGTCACACACGATGGGTATGCCTCGCAAACTCAAGGGATTCAACCTGTTCCAGAACGGCGAGAACTTCGTCGGCCAGGTTGTCGAAGTCACGCTGCCGAAGCTCACGCGCAAGATGGAGGACTACCAGGGCGGCGGCATGAGCGGCCCGATCAAGGTCGACTTCGGGCAGGAAGGGATCCAGCTCGAATGGACCTGCGGCGGCTTCATGCGCTCCGTGCTCGGCCAGTACGCGATCACGAAGCACGACGGCGTGCTGCTGCGCTTCGCCGGCGGCTATCAATCCGAGGATTCGACCAGCGTCGACGCGATCGAGATCGTGATCCGCGGCCGCCACAGCGAAATCGACCCGGGCACCGCGAAGTCGAAGGAAGACACCGCGTTCAAGGTCACGACGGTCGCCAGCTACTACAAGCTGTCCGTGAACGGCCAGGACGTGATCGAGATCGACTTCGTCAACATGATCGAGAAGGTCAACGGCAACGACCTGTTCGCCGCGCTGCGCAACGCGATCGGCCTGTAATCCGCCACCCGGCCGGTTACGCCGGCCGGGCCTGCCTCCGCCTTTCCTCCCGACAGATCAACGACAGGACCACCATGAATCCGATCCAATCCGAACCGGCCGCGAACGACCTGCAGGCCGACGCGCCCGCCGTGGCCGCCATCGCAACGCCCGAACAGGACGATCCGGCCACCCACACGCTCGACACGCCGATCGTGCGCGGCAACCAGACGATCACGTCGATCACGCTGCGCAAACCGAAATCGGGCGAGCTGCGCGGCGTATCGCTGTCCGACCTCGTCAGCCTCGACGTCGTCGCGCTGTCGAAGGTGCTGCCGCGCATCAGCTCGCCGATGCTGACGGAAGCCGACGTCGCCGGCATCGACCCGGCCGACCTCGTGCAACTGGGGGGCATCTTCGCCGGTTTTTTGATGCCGAAGGCCGTGAAATCCCGACTGGCCTCCCAGACCGCATAGAAGACCCGATGGCGGACATCGCGACGGTGTTCGGCTGGACACCGCCCGTGATGGACGCTTTCAGCCTGGCCGAGCTGATGGACTGGCGCGAGCGCGCGCGAGTGCGCGCCGGCGCCCAATGAGCGAAACGATCGACGATGGACAACACCACGAAACTGCGCGTCATGGTCGACATGGTCGACAACATGACGAAGCCCCTGCAAATGATGCTGACCGGCAACAAGGGGCTGGCCGACTCGCTGCGAGCCACCCGCCGCGAGCTGGACGACATGGCGAAGACGCAGAAGCGCATCGGCGAGTTTCGCGACTTGCGCGGCGGTGTGGCGAAAACCGCGACCGACCTCAAGACAGCGAAGCTGCGTGCCGGCGAGCTGCGCGTGGCGCTGCGCGCGTCCGGTCCGTCGTCGCGCCAGATGGTCGACGACCTCGCCAAGCTGGAACGCACGGCCACGGATTTGACGGCCGCGCAAGGCAGGCAGGTCGCGCGCATCCGCGAACTGCGCACGCAGCTCGTCGGCGCGGGCATCGACACGCGCCACCTCGACCAGCATGAATTCGCGCTGGCCACGAACAGCGCGCGACGCAAGGCGAAGATGACGGCCGACGTGCTCGCGTTCGACGACACGCGCCGCCAGCGCGCCGACGCCAGGCGCGCGAAGATCGACGCACTGAGCGGCGTGGGCAAGCAATGGGCGGAGCGCGGCAAGACGATCACGGGCGCCGGCAAGAGCATGTTCGGCATGCTGTCCGAACCGCTCGACGTCGCGAAGCAGGCCGAGAGCGAAACGCTGCGCCTGCGTGCGCAGGGCGCATCGGCCGACGCCGTGAAATTCGCGCGCGCGCAGCAGATCGGCGGCCAGTCGCTCGTCGACAACCTGGCCCTGATGCGCGAATCACTGTCGGCGCTGGGCGGCGACGAGCAACGCGCGCGCGTCGTGATGCCGATGCTCGCGAACATGAGATCGGCGAACGAGGCGCTGTTCGGCAAGGACGATGCCAAGGCGAACGTCGACAAGTTCATGGGCATGCTGAAGGTCATCGACCTGCGCGGCGGCACGAAGAACGAAGCCGCGTTCGGCGCCGAAGCGAACATCGTGCAGAAGATGCAGACGGCAACCGGCGGCAAGGTCAGCGGCGATGAATGGAACAACTTCGCCGAATCGGGGGGCGGCGCAGCCAGGAAGTTGCGCACGGACGCGTTCTATTACCAGATGCAGCCACTCGTCGAGAAGCTCGGCGGCAAGGCGGCCGGCGAAGGCCTCGCCGCGCTGTCCGGCAGCCTCTTCGACGGCAAGATGACCGCGCCCGCCGCACGGCAGTTGACGGCGCTCGGCCTGGTCGATCCGAAGCAGGTCATGCATGCGAAGAACGGCGCGATCCGCGGGCTCAAGCCGGGTGCGCTGGCGGGCAGCGACATGCTGCAGGCGTCGCCGCTCGAATGGCTCGAAAAGGTGCTGCTGCCGAAGCTCGCCGCGAAAGGCATCACCCAGCCCGACAAGGTGAAAGCCGCGCTGGCGAAGCTGGTCCCCGACAAGGCCGCAGTAACCCTGCTCGCGACGATGTACGAACAACGCGAGCAGATCCACGACACCGAAAGACAGAGCGCCGCCGCCGACGGCATCACCGGAATGCGGGCGAAGGCCGCGGATTCGACCGCGGGCCGCGAGCTCGCCGTGCTCGCGCAATTGCGCGACCTGAAGCTCGAAATCGGCGAGAAAATCACGCCGGTCTACAACGCGGCGCTGGACGTCACGGCCACGATGCTCGAGAAGATCGTCCGGTTCGTGCGCGAACACGGCACGGCCACCCGGATTCTCGTCACGACCTTCGCGGCGCTGGGCGGCGCACTCACCGTCGTCGGCACGCTGGCAAGCGTTTTCGGCAACATCCTTGGATCGGTCAATGTGCTGCGCTTCGCGACGTCGATGGCCGGCGCGTTCAGGCTCGTCGGGCAGGCATTGATGATGCTCGGCCGGCTCGCAATGGCGCATCCGCTGCTGCTCGTCATCGGGTTGATCGCCGCGGCCGCTGTCTACGTCTGGCAGAACTGGGACACGCTCGGCCCGAAATTCATCGCGCTGTGGGAAACCATCAAGGGCGCATTCGGCGCGGCCGGCGACTGGATCGCCGCCAAATGGGACGCCACCGTCGAGTGGGTGAAAGCCGCACTCGGCGGCATCGGCGACTGGTTCGGCGATCTCGGCCCGCGTTTCCAGGAAGTCGGCGCCAGCATGGTGTCCGGCTTGGTCGGCGGCATCACGAATCGCCTCGGAGCGCTGAAGGAGACGATCGGCGGCCTGGGCAGCTCGGCGGTCGGCTGGCTCAAGGAAAAACTCGGCATGCAGGCATCGCCCCCATCCGACGGCACCGCGGCAGGCGGCACCACCGGCACCCCGGCCCGCATGACGCGAACCGCCGCCGCGCTCACGACCGCCGCCGCCCTGGTCGGGCCGCCCGCGTTTGCCGCAAGCCCCGCGGTCGCCGCCGCCGCGCCGCTCGAACGCTACAACCTGTCGCTCGACTACCGCCCGCCGCTCACGGCGCCGGCCGCCGTGGCGAGCGCCGCGCCGCCGGCCGGCCCCGTCACCATCAACATCGCGCCGCCGCCGGGCGTCGATGCGGCCGAGATCGCCCGCATGGTGCGCGCCGAACTCGAACGCACCGAACGCGCGAAGGCGTCGCGCACCGCGTCGCGCCTGTCCGATTGATTGTCCGCTGGAGGAAACCCGCCCATGATGATGTCGCTCGACCAGTTCGTTTTCAGCCTGGCGACCACGCCTTACCAGGAACTCCAGCGCCAGCGCAACTGGAAGCATCGCACCAGCTCGCGCATTGGCGTGCGCGATGCAAGCCAGTTCACCGGCGCCGGCGACGACACGATCACGCTCACCGGCATCGTCGCGCCCGACAACGGCATCGGCGAGATCGCCTCGATCGAGGCGCTCGCACGAATGGGCGACGCAGGCGATGCCTACGTGCTCGTCGACGGCAACGGTAACGTGTACGGCGCATATGTCATCGACAGCCTCAACGAGACGGCCACGTATCACACGAAAGAAGGCATTCCACGCAAGATCGCATTCACGCTGACGCTGAAGCGCGTCGATGATGGCGTGTTGGCCGAAGCGCCGCAGGACGACGAAAGCGGAGCGGCCGAGCAATGAGCACGCAGGAACGCACGCCGGCTGACGCGCAGGTCCGCACGGGACGTACGCAGCCGCAGGCCGACTACCGCATCACGCTCGACGGCCGCGACCTGTCGCGCCTGATCGCGCCCAACCTCATCAGCCTGTCGCTGTCGGAATCGCGCGCGGACGAAGCGGACATGCTCGACCTGGTGCTCGACGATGCCAAGGGGACGTTCGCCATTCCGAAGCGCGGCGCCAGCATCAAGCTGTCGATCGGATGGGTCGGCGAACCGCTCGTCGACAAGGGTACGTTCACGGTCGACGAAGTCGAGCACAGCGGCGCGCCGGACGTCATCACGATCCGCGCACGCTCGGCGTCGATGACCAACGACATGCACGAACGCCGGGAGAAAAGCTGGCACCGGCAGACGATCGGCGCAATCGTGCGAACCATCGCCGCGCGCTACGGGCTCACGGCAGCCGTCGACGCGACGCTTGCCGCGACGCGGATCGATCATGTCGACCAGACGCAGGAGTCCGACATGTCGTTCCTGACGCGTCTCGCGAAGCGCTACGACGCGGTGATGACCGTCAAGGACAAGCACCTGTTGTTCACGCCGATCGGTACGGGCAAAACGATCAGCGGCAAGACGCTCGACGTGCTGGCCGTCACGCGCGCGAGCGGTGACCAACATCGTTATCACGTCGCGCAGCGCGACAGTTACACGTCGGTGCGCGCGCACTATCACTCGAACGGCAGTGCGCGGCGGCTGTCGGTGGTCGTCGGCGATGCGAAGGGCAAGAACGCCAAGGTGCTGCCCGACGATTACGCGACGGAGGCCGAGGCCCGCGCGGCCGCGCAAGCCGAATATGCGCGCACCCAGCGCGGCCAGTCCACGCTGAGCTACACGCTCGCACTCGGCCGGCCCGAGCTGTTTCCCGAGATGCCCGTCACGGTGACCGGGTTCAAGCCGGACATCGACGACACACCGTGGCTCGTGAAGAAAGCAACGCATACGATCGGCGACGGCGGGTTCACGACCGCGCTCGAACTCGAGGTGCGCGACACGCCGAAGAAGACGCCTCGCTCCGGCAAGCACTGACCGGCGGCCCGGCGGCCGACGGGCCGCCATGCCCGATACGCGATCGCAAGGTGTCGATCGCGGCGGCGAATTCAGGATTTCGGTGGGATGGGGCGCGAGGCGAGACGCAGGATGCGCAACTCGGATTCGCTGCGGCGGCCGGAGCGAATGCCGGCCTGCGGGGATCAGACTGGGTAGCGGTTCAGCTCGATTGCTGACGGCCGCCGAGCGTCATGCGCAGGTCACGCGTGTCGCCGCATTGCTGCAAGGTGGCACGCGCATCACGCAGATTGGCCATCGCCTGCAGCGCGGCCTCGAGCACCTGCCCGACCGACAGCATCGCGCTGTCGATCGCCGCGTGCGCATCAGCCCGCTCGTCGTCGGTCAGGTCCGAACGATACCGCGGCGGCCCCATCGTCAATCCACGCGCATCCGCGCGATGGTCGGTGTGTGCTGGCGCGCCGATCGTCCCGTTGTCGTGCTTCCTGTTGGTGTCCATTTTTCCGGTCTCCGCAAACTCAGTCATCAACCGGGGGCCGCCTGACACGACGGGGCGCCTCGGAACGCCCCGCCGCCAGCTCACCGGCTTTCAGAATGCTAAACCAATACTGTATGGATATACAGTGTTTCATCCGATTTTATCCGATGCCCTTGTGCGGCGCGCCGAGGGCGCCGCCACGACACGGAAAACGAGGAGAGGGATCGCCCCGACTGTCGCACACGCAACGGATCGAATCGGGCAACGGTTGGCCACGCGTGCTGCGCACACGTGCCTGATGGCGGCGTGGGGCACCGCCCCGCCAGACGCTTATTTCTTCGACGGCTTCGTCGCGCGTTCGGCCTTCAGCCGTTCGATCTCGGCCATCGCGCGATCGACGTTTTCGGCCGTGCGCTGATCGAGCGCCGCGCGACGCTTCTCCGGCAGGCGTTTCGCGCGCCGCGGCGTCGCGGCCTGCACCATCGCCCCCGAATTGATGCAACTGGCGAGGAACGCATGCAGCGATGCCTTGCCGGTGTCGTTGAGCTGCCGGTACATCGCGAGCACGTCGGCTTCGTCCGCGTCGCGGGTGCCCGCCGCCGGCGCCGCCCCGCCGGCGGCGAACCGCTCGCCGGTCAGCACGTAACCGATATCGACGCCGATCGCGCGAATGGCCAGCAGATAAGCCGCGTCGGGAGCGCGCTCGTCCGACTCGTATGCCGACTGCGAGCGTCTCGCGACGCCACCCACGGTCGCAAACTCGTCCTGGCTGAGCCCGATCCGCAAGCGCTCGTCCCGCAAGCGACTCCCGATTTGTGTCATAAATTACCCATTAACAATTGACGCGTCGTTTTTTGCTCATTACACTAGCCTCATCGTAACGCAAGACTATCTCCTCAAAGTATACCGACCATGACTACTCCCAAAGGACCGCGCCGTTCGCCGCGCGGCACGATGTCGGACAAACCCGTCTACGTGGGGCTGACGCCTGTCGAGCGCGGGGAACTCGAACAGCTCGCCGCGCAGCGCAACCGCTCGATCTCGAGCATGGCGCGCGAGCTGATCCGCCTCGGCGCGAGCCATCTGCGCGCGATCACGGCGCCCCGCTCCCGGAGCGCGCGTCATTGAGCCGGAACGCCTCCATGTCCCCCGCTTTCGAATGTGCCCGAAGCCCCGATTGTGAGCCGTGCGCGTGCCCGTGCCCATCCGCCGATCGGCCGGTGCTGCAGCCGAATCGCACGCACGCTCCCCGCCCGGCCCGGCCGCTCGAAGTCTTCAGCCCGGAGTGAGCCCTCATGCGAATCCTGAACCGCTGCCCGCACTGCCGCACGCGCGCCACCGCGCGCAGCAGCCGTGAAATGTCGCTGACCTTCCGCGAAATCACGTTCCAGTGCTCGAATCCGGAATGCGGCCACACGTACGTCGTCAACATGGAATTCGCGCGCACGCTGTCGCCGTCCGCGATCCCGAACCTGTCGTTGCAGCTGCCGCTCTCGCCGCACGTGCGCGAACGCCTCGCCGCGCAGCTCGAGCTGCCCGTCTGACGCCCTAACCCGTCACCTTCTCCCGTTTCCCTCGCATCGTGCCTGAACGGCGCGAGGGACTGTTTTTGCCATTGAAAGGATTCCTCATGATCTCGAACCGTGCGAGCCGCGGCCCGGAGGCACGCGCATGAACCGCTACGCCGATCCCGCACCGCACGACGTCGCGCTCCGGGCGGCCATCGCGGCGGCCGCCGACATGCCGTGTTTCGACCACGCGCCCGACCACGTTGCACGGCAACTCGCGCTCGGCTGCTTCGTGTCGGCGCTCGCCGACCGCCTTGCGCTCGGCTTCCCGCAATCCGCCGCCGCGCTGCGCGCGCTCGTCGCGTCACCGGCCACGGCGGCCACTTCCGCGCAGCCCGCACAACCTGAACGACAGCAATAACGACGATGGCCTCGATCGACGAACTGAAACGACACATCGACCTGCACGACCTGGCGGACCGTCTCGGCCTGAAGCGCGGCCGCGGCGGCGACCGTGCGCTCTATCACTCGCCGCAGCACGCGGATCGCAACCCGTCGCTGTCGATCTACGCGAACCACCCGAAATACGGCACCGGCTGGCGCGATCACAGCGCCGACGCCGGCGGCTCCTGCATCGATCTCGTGATCCACGCGCGCGGCGGCACCGTCGCCGATGCCGTGCGCTATCTGCACGACGCGTACGGCCTCCCGTCCGAGCGGCCGGCGCCGGCGGAGCGCCGCGAGAAATCGACCGTCGAGTACATCGCGGACCGGTGCCTGGCCGAGCGCGAGCGCGTGCGCGACTACCTCGGCGGCCGCGGCATTGCCGCTGCGGCAATCGACGCGGCGATCGCCGCGCGCACCCTCGGCTTCAATACGTGGACGAGCCCGAAGATCGCCGCCGGCGAGGTCGGCCACGGCGGCCCGGCCGCCGCGTTCGTGGTGCGCGCGCCGGGCGATGCGCGTGTCGTCGCGGTCGACATGCGCTACGTCGATCCCGCGCTCAACGGCGGCGTCAAGACGCAGACGCAGGGCGACAAGGCCGGCCATGCGTGGACCGCCGACGCGCGCCGGCTCGACCGCGCGAAGCGCGTGGTCATCGTCGAGAGCGCGATCAACGCGCTGTCGATCGATACCTGCGCGTTGCCCGGCACGGCCGCGCTCGCGCTGCGCGGCCTCGCGAACGCCGAGCGCATCGACTTCGCGTTCCTGCGCGGCAAGCAGGTCACGATCTGCCTGGACAACGACGAGCCGTTCGCGGACGGCCATCCGCGCGCCGGGCAGCGCCCCGGCCCGGAGGCCGCGTGGACGCTCCACGAACGGCTGACGGCACTCGACATCAGCGCCGTGCTGGTCGACCAGTCGGACTGGCTCGCGGATCTGGCGGACGGCGACACCGCGCGCACACCGATCAACGACGTGAACGACTACCTGCAACTGCGCGGCCCGGCCGACCTGGCGCGCGCGCTCGACCAGCTCGAACCCTGGCTGGTCGCCGGCCTGCCCGGCGACGCGTCACGCCGCGGCCGGCCGCGCATCTTCCTGCCGCCGCACGATTTCGCGCAGTACTGGCGGTTTCGCGTGCGGCCGGATTTCACGAGCTACATCACCAAGATGGATCGCAACGAGGAATCGGGCGTCGACACGCCCGTGATGACGGATCTGTGCGGCTTTCGCATCGCCGGCATCAGCCGCGTGGCCGTCGCGAGCGCGACGTCGACGATGACGGGCGACGCCGACCAGGCGCCCACCGTCTACTTCGCGGTGTCGGTGCAGGCGCCGCGGCACGGTGCGCAGCTGATCCGCCGCGTGATGCTCGACGACCAGCTGCACAACGTCGACCAATGGGGCAAGTTCGGCCCGATCTGGGCGCCGGCACCGTTCAAGCGGATGGTGAACATCCTCGAGCGCGGCGCCGACCTGGGTGCGCGCCGCGCCGCGAACTTCGTCGGGCTCGCGTGGCGCGACGGCCGGCTGATCGTCAACGAAGGCCCCGACTGCTACTTCACCGAAGCGGACAAGCAGTGCCCGTATCACAACCTGACGTTCCCCGGCGGCCCGGTGAGCGACGCGCGCCGCGTGATCTCGGCCTACCAGACGACGTTCCGGCAGAACGCCGCGACGATCCCGCTCGTGTGGGCGCTCGGCGGCCATCTGAAAGCGCTGCTCGGCTTCTGGCCGCACCTGACGATCCAGGCGAACAAGGGCGCGGGCAAGTCGACGCTCATCAAGCGCCTCGAGCGCTCGCTCGCGTTCACGATGTTCTCGGGGCAGTCGCTGCAGACCGAATTCCGGCTGCTGACCAGCATCAGTCACACGAGCCACCCGGTCGGCTGGGAAGAACTGTCGGCGCGCCGGCAGGATGTGATCGACAAGGCGGTCGGGTTGCTGCAGGAGAACTATCAATACACGGTGACGCGGCGCGGCACCGACATGACCGAATACCTGCTGTGCGCCCCCGTGATGCTCGCCGGCGAGGACGTGCCGGTGCGCAGCCTGCTCGGCAAGCTCGTGCGCACGACACTGACCGGCAAGCGCGGGCCGCTCCTGCCTGACGACCTGCCGCGCTTCCCGCTGCGGCAATGGCTCGAATTCCTGACCGGGCTCGACCGGCGCGCGGCACTGGACCAGTACGCAACGTTGCGCGACAAGGCACTTGCCGGCTGCCGCGCCAGCGGCGAGGACGACGGTGCACGGCGCATGGCCGGCAACTACGCGGCGGTCGGGCTGGCCTGGCGCTACCTGTGCGAGTTCGCCGGCATGGACCCGAGCGAAGGCGATTTCCCGCGCGACCTGCTCGCCGAGATGAACGGCCACGTCGCCGAAACGAGCGCCGACCGCGAGCCGTGGGTCTGGATCATGGAGACGGTGCTGTCGGAAATCGACGGTGGCAACTACAAGCATCCGTACACGTTCGACACCGTCGACGGCGAATTCTGCCTGCTGCTGCGCACCGGGCACGTAATGGATCACCTCGCGCACACGAGCGCGCTGCGCGACAAGTGGAACGGCCTGCCCGTGAAGTCCGATCGCGTGTTCAAGGCGCAGCTCAAGCACGCCGGTGTCGTGGTCGGCGAGAAGGAGGTCGAGCGCCGCATCTACATGCGCCGCGTGCCGTATCTCACGCCGGTGTCGCTCGAGCGCCTGGCGGCATTCGGCCTGCACGTGTCGGTGCGCGAGGACCTGGCGACCGACGCGCTGCACGGAGGCCGCGCATGAGCCGCGATTCAGCATACCGGCTGGCGCGCGGCGCGGGTCGCGGGAAGCGGTCACGCAGCGCACGCGAGTCGCGGTTGCCAGGGGTGCCGGCTCTCAAGTCCTTGATTCTTGAGGAAACTGCCGCCGCGCATCTGCCCGGATTCGCCACGTGTCGTGCCGTTTTTGCCACGAGTCCGGTTTGCCCGCCAACCGCCACACCCTCCTCTTTCTCTCTCTTCAACTCATTGAAGAGAAAGAAGAAAGAGCACCGGGAAGGCGCAACGGCCGGCCGCAATCGCGCGCCACGAGTCGGGCACGCGATGCCATCGGTCGCGATCGACGGCGCAATTTCGTGCCACGGGTTCCGTGCCGCCGCCACGCGTGAATGATGGCGACCGATGGCAAACCAAACCCTTGAATATCAACGTGTTATGCACCGTTCACACGCGACCCATCACTCCACGAGTTGCGCTGCATGCCCACCCGGCGCGCGGCCTGCCGACGACGCGAATCCGGCGACCGTCGACCTGTCCGGCGCGGCGGCCTTGCTCGGCGCGCATCCCGAAACGGTGCGTCTGAAGGCCAAGGCCGGCGCGCTACCCGGCCGCAAGGTCGGCAAGCGCTGGATCTTTTCCATCGTTGCGCTGCAGCGCTACCTCGCCGGGGAATGGCTCCCGCGCGTCACGCAAAACAATCAGCAAGAGGAAGCGAACCCATGTCGCTCTACAAGCGGAAAACCAGCCCGAACTGGCAATACAAGCTGTACCCCCCTGGCGGCGGAACGCCGATACAGGGAAGCACTGGCACCCGCGACAAAGCGCAGGCCCAGGAATTCCACGACCGGTTGAAGGTCGACCTGTGGAACCAGGCTCGGCTCGGGACGAAGCCACGCCATTCGTGGAACGACGCGGTCATCCGCTATGTCGGCGAGCGATCGGGCCTCGCGAGCCTGGAAACGTCGAAGATCCATCTGCGCTGGCTCGACCGGCACCTGTCCGGCGTCGCACTCGCCGATATCGACCGCGGCCGCATCGATGCGATCGCGCTCGCCAAACGTCAGGAGCCGCGTACGGTGCGCACGCGGCACGGTGTCGTCGAAACAGGCCGGGCCGTCAGCGACGCCACCGTGCGCCGCGTGATCGGCGTGCTGAAAGCCGTGCTGAACGCGGCCGTCGAATGGGAATGGCTGGCGCGTGCCCCCGTCACGAAGCGCGCGAAGGTCGTCTCGAAGCGCATCCGCTGGCTGACGCCGGTCGAGGCCGAGCGATTGCTCGCCGAGTTGCCCGCGCATCTCGCCGACATGGCGCGCTTCAGTCTCGAGACCGGCTTGCGCCGTTCCAATGTGACGGGGCTCCAATGGTCACAAATCGACCTCGCGCGTCGCGTCGCCTGGATCCATCCGGATCAGGCGAAGGCGCGAAAGGCGATCACCGTGCCGCTGTCGGACACCGCGATCGCCGTGCTGCGCCGCCAGCGCGCGAACCCGCGGTTGCCGGAATGCGTGGACAGCGTGTTCGTCTATCACGGCAAACCGGTCTACCAGACGGCCACGGCGGCATGGGCCAAGGCGTTGCAGCGCGCCGGTCTGTGCGACTTCCGCTGGCACGACCTGCGCCACACCTGGGCAAGCTGGCACGTGCAGCGCGGCACGCCGCTTCAGGTACTCAAGGAACTGGGCGGATGGGAAACGATGGAAATGGTGCAGCGGTATGCACACCTGTCGGCCGACCACCTGGCGCAATGGGTCGCGCCGTTGACGTCTGAACCGACGCCGGTGCCCGCTGCAATTCAGCTGCAACGCGGCTGCACGACAAAGGGGGAAAACCGCTGAGAGCCTGAACAGGCTTGGCGCGCCCGGCTGGGATCGAACCAGCAACCCCTGCCTTCGGAGGGCAGTACTCTATCCATTGAGCTACGGGCGCGTGAGACAGTGAAGCGACCCCATATACAGGCCGCCCACGTTTGGCAAGACGGCAAGGATACCCGGTTTCCCATGACGCGTCCACCTTACCCGCCGAATGGCCGCCGGGCCTTGCTGCGTGCGGGTAAACACGCGCCATCGCATCGCTCGCCGTGATGTAAACGTTCCGTCTATAATCGTCCGTGCTTCATTGGACTGCCATTTTGCCGTTGCACCGCGCTCACAATTCCTATTCATGGAGACGAGGCAAGCATGAGCGAAGCACCCCACGAATCTCCCGTCAAAACCCCCGGGCAGCTGATTGCCGTCATCATCGCGTCGTTCGCGATTCCGATCATCCTGATCGTCCTGTTCGCCAACTATGCGAACCATGCGTTCCGTTCCGGCGCCGGCACGGATGCGCTGTCCGACGAGCAGGTCGCCGCGCGCATCGCGCCACTCGCGAAGGTCGACGTGAAGGACGCCAACGCGCCCCGCACGTACAAGACCGGCGAGGCGGTCTACAAGGCCGTCTGCGTGACCTGTCACGGCACCGGCGCCGCCGGCGCACCGAAGTTCGGCAACAAGGACGACTGGGCGCCGCGCATCTCGCAAGGCTTCGACACGCTGCTGAAGACGGCCCTCGCCGGCAAGGGCGCGATGCCGCCGCGCGGCGGCACGAGCCCCGACGACGTCAGCGACTATGAAATCGCCCGCGCGATCGTCTACATGGCGAACAACGACGGCGCGAACTTCCCCGAACCGGCCGCCCCAGCCGCCAATGCCGCGCCCGCCGCCGGCGCCGCCGCATCGGGCGCCGACGCGTCGAACGCGCAGGCCGCCGCCGCCATGGCCGCGATCGCCGCGATTCCGAAGGCCGGCGAAAAACCCGCGGCCGCGCCGGCCAGTGCCGATGCGGCAACGGCCGGCAAGGCGCTGTACACGTCGACCTGCCAAGCCTGTCACGCGGCCGGCGTGCTCGGCGCACCGAAGTTCGGCAGCAAGGAGGACTGGGCGCCGCGCCTGAAGGACTCGATGGACACGGTCTACAACTACGCGCTGCACGGCAAGGGCGCGATGCCGCCGAAGGGCGGGTCGACCGCGTCGGACGCCGACGTGAAGGCGGCCGTCGACTACATGGTCAACGCGTCGAAGTAATCGCGCCGGGCCATCCGTAAAAAACCCCCGCGACGCACACGCATCGCGGGGGTTTTGTCTTTCCGGTCCGCCGGACTACCGCATTACTTCTGCAGCAGCGCCTTCAGGCTCGCGAGCCGGTCCTTCGGCGACATCGGCGCTTCTTCCGGCGTCGGCGGCGGCGCTTCGTCGAGCCCCATCTCCGGGATGAAACGCGACGGCTCGCACACGACCGTCTCGCGGGCCCGCTTGCGCTTCTTGCACCAGTTCAGGTGCAGGCTGCGCTGCGCGCGCGTGATCGCGACGTACATCAGCCGGCGCTCCTCCTCGATCCGCTCGCTGTCGATCGGACCGTCGTCCTCGCTGCCGCCGCGGTGCGGCATGATGCCTTCCTCGACGCCGACCAGGAACACGTGCGGATACTCGAGCCCCTTCGATGCATGGACGGTCGACAGCCGCACCGCGTCCGGATCCTCGTCCTTGCCCTCGAGCATCGACATCAGCGCGACGGTCTGGATCAGGCCGAGCAGGTTCTTGCCCGTATCGGCGAGCCCGTCCGCGTTGTGGAAGCCTTCGGCCTCGCCGTCGACGGCTTCCGTCTCGGGCTTGGTGCCCTTGCGCTTCAGCCATTCCAGAAATTCGAGCACGTTCTGCCACTTCGACTGCGCCTGCCGCTCGTCGAACGCGTCGTACAGGTACGCCTCGTAGTGGATCGCCTCCATCATGTCGTCGAGCACGACGGTCGCGGGCTCCTTGTCCGCGCGCTCGGTCAGGCGCTGGATGAAGTCGCAGAACATCCGCAACGGCTCGACCTGGCGCGCCGACAGCCGCGCCTCGATCCCGCCCATGTACACGGCCTCGAACAGCGACACCTTCGCCTGCCCCGCGAACGAACCGAGCGCCTCGAGCGTCGTGTTGCCGATCCCGCGGCGCGGCGTCGTGACCGCGCGGATGAACGCGGGATCGTCGTCGGCGTTCGCGATCAGCCGCAGGTAGGCGCACAGATCCTTGATCTCGGCCTTGTCGAAGAACGACTGGCCACCCGACAGCACGTACGGGATCCGCTCGCGCCGCAGTACCTGCTCGAAGATGCGCGCCTGGAAGTTGCCGCGGTACAGGATCGCGTAGTCGCGAAACTGCGCGCGCCGCTCGAACTTGTGCGCCGACAGCCGGAACACGACCGATTCGGCCTCGTGCTCCTCGTCGTTGCACGGCGTGACGGTGATCGAATCGCCCATCCCGTGCTCGGACCACAGCTTCTTCTCGAACAGCTTCGGGTTGTTCGCGATCACGTTGTTCGCGGCGGTCAGGATCCGCACCGTCGACCGGTAGTTCTGCTCGAGCTTGATCACGTGCAGCTTCGGGAAATCCTTGCCGAGCTGCGCGAGGTTCTCGAGCGTCGCGCCGCGCCAGCCGTAGATCGCCTGGTCGTCGTCGCCGACCGCCGTGAACGCGGCGCGCGGGCCGGCGAGCAGCTTCAGCAGCTCGTACTGGCACGCGTTGGTGTCCTGGTACTCGTCGATCAGCAGGTAGCGCAGCTTGTTCTGCCAGCGGTCGCGCACCTGCTCGTTCTTCGCGAACAGCTCGGCCGGCAGGCGGATCAGGTCGTCGAAGTCGACCGCCTGGTACGCGTGCAGCGTCGCGACGTAGTTGCGGTAGACCAGCGCGGCCTGGTGCTCGTCCTCGTTCGCCGCGATCGCCATCGCCTCGTCGGGCATGATCAGGCCGTTCTTCCACAGCGAGATGATGCTCTGGATCTTGCGGATCAGCCCCTTGTCGGTCGTGCCGAGCTGCTCCTGGATCATCCCGAAGCAGTCGTCCGAATCCATGATCGAGAACTGCGGCTTCAGCCCGACGTGCTCGGCCTCCTGGCGCAGGATCTGCACGCCCAGCGAATGGAACGTGCAGACGGTGAGCTGGTTGACGGGCACCTTGCGGCCTTCCTTGCCGGGCGTGGTGAGCGTCTTGCCCTCGAGCAGCTTCGACACGCGCTCGCGCATTTCGGCGGCCGCCTTGTTCGTGAACGTGACGGCGGCGATATGGCGCGGCTCGAAGCCTTTCGCTTCGATCAGGTGCGCGATCTTCTGCGTGATCACGCGGGTCTTGCCGCTGCCCGCGCCGGCGAGCACGAGACAGGGACCGTCGAGGTAGCGCACCGCTTCGTTCTGGGCGGGATTGAGGCCTGCGGACATGATGACGGATGGTGTTGCGGTTGACGGCGGAACGCCGGGAGGATGCCGTGCGCGACAGGCTGGCGAAGCAGGCGGACACGCGGGCAGGACGCGCATGTTAACACGTCGGCGGCGCGCATTTCGGGCATGCCGCCGGACGGGGCCGCGCGGGCTTGCCGGGCGGGCACCCCCTGTCCGTCCGGCGCGGTCGTCCCTGCCCGTTCGGCCAATCCGGCCCCGTTCGCGCGGCGATCGGACACAATACCTACTCCCCGGCGCCACCCGCGCCGGTCCGATTTCATTCGTCTGAACCAACCACCGGATCGACCTCATGGGCTACCCGTTCGCCACCGCCGCCCTCGGCCCGCTGCTGTTCGCGCAGGGGCGCTACGTGCGGCGCGTCACGCCGCGGCTGCCCGAAGCGGCCGGCCCGCGCGACGGCGTGGCCGGCGACGGCCCGCCGCTGCGCGTGCTGGTGGTCGGCGATTCGGCCGCCGCGGGCGTCGGCGTCGCCACGCAGCGCGACGCGCTCGCCGGGCAACTGGCGCACGCGCTGGCGGCCACGCACCGCGTGAGCTGGAAGCTGCTCGCGCGCACGGGCCTCACCACCCGGGAGCTCGTCGAGTGGCTCGCCGCCGAGCCGGCCGAGCCGTTCGACGTGGCCGTCACGTCGCTCGGCGTCAACGACGTGACGGGCGGCGTGGCGCCCGCGCGCTGGCTGGCGCAGCAGGCCGAGCTGGTGCGGCTGCTCGCCGCCCGCTTCCGGGTCGGGCACGCGATCCTGTCGGCGGTGCCGCCGATGGAGCGCTTCCCGGCGCTGCCGCAGCCGCTCGCGTGGTATCTCGGGCTGCGCGCGAAGCGGCTCAATGCGGCGCTCGCCGGCTGGGCCGGCACGCAGCCGCACTGCACGTTCCTGCGGGTCGACCTGCCGCTCGAGCGCCACCTGATGGCCGCCGACGGCTTCCATCCCGGTGAAGCCGCGTGCGCGGCGTGGGCTTCTCAGGTCGCAACGGCCGTGCGGCAACGGGCAGCCGCATGACGCGGTGTGTGGGCCGCACGCCGCCCGTTCACCGCTCGGCCGGGCAGCCCGCGAGGCCGCGCGCGGCGCACGGCCTCGCGCAAAATGCCGGCCTTCCTTGCGCATGTGCTGCGTCGCGTCGCGCATTTCGCCCGACGTGCCTGTGCAAGCGGCGGCGCCATGCCAAAATAGCCGGTCGTCTTCGCGCCGTTTCGGCGCGCCATCCTTTAGTTTCCTTCGCAGCCAGGAATTGCCATGTCGTCATTGCTCAGGATTGGTTTGATGGGTTTCGGTTTCGCCGGCGCGACGTTTCACGCGCCGGTGATCGCCACGAGCGGCCGCACTGAAGTCGCCGCGATCGCGACGGGGCAGCCCGATCGCGCGCAGGCCGCGTATCCGGGCGCGCGCGTGGTCCCCGATCTCGACACGCTGCTCGGCCTCGACGATATCGAGTGCGTGGTGATCGCCACGCCGAACGACACGCACTTCACGCTCGCACGCCAGGTGCTCGAGGCCGGCCGCCACGTGGTCGTCGACAAGCCCGTCACGCTCACCGCCGACGAGGCGCTCGCGCTCGCGCGGCTCGCGAACGCGCGCAGCCGGCTGTTCGCGCCGTTTCACAACCGCCGCTGGGACGGCGATTTCCTCACCGTGCGCGACATCGTCAAATCGGGCGAGCTCGGCCGCCTCACCTATTTCGCGTCGCACTTCGACCGTTTCCGGCCGACGCCGCGCACGCGCTGGCGCGAGGAACCGGCCCGCGGCGGCGGCCTGCTGCTCGACCTCGGCCCGCACCTGATCGATCAGGCGCTCGCGCTGTTCGGCCTGCCGGAAACGGTGAGCGCGACCGTCAAGACGCGCCGCGACGATGGCACCGCGCCCGATTTCGTCCACCTGCTGCTCGGTTATCCGGACAAGGAGGTCGCGCTGCATGCGAGCGCGCTGTCGGCGATCGAGCCCGCGCGCTTCACGCTGCACGGCACGCGCGGCAGCTACCAGAAGTTCGGGCTCGACACGCAGGAAGACCAGCTCAAGGCCGGCCTCACCGCGGACGACGTCGAATTCGGCGGCGGCAACCCGCCCGGCCTGCTGCGCGTGCTCGACGGCGACGTCGAGGTCGAGCGCCCGATCCCGACCCTCGACGGCCAGTACGCTGAGTTCTACCGCGCGCTCGCGGCGT
Organism: Burkholderia sp. L-4; assembly: GCF_056856535.1. Classification (NCBI taxonomy): domain Bacteria; kingdom Pseudomonadati; phylum Pseudomonadota; class Betaproteobacteria; order Burkholderiales; family Burkholderiaceae; genus Burkholderia; species Burkholderia sp. L-4. Next base: position 177,172 of record NZ_JBXEOX010000001.1, on the reverse strand, counting down.
CGATCCGCGACGGCGCGCCGTTCCCCGTCACCGCGCAGGACGCCGTCGACGTGATGACCGTCATCGAGCTTGCCGCGCAAAGCGAGCACGACGGCCGCCGGGTACCATTCGTGCGCCGCGCCATCTGACGGGCCGCCGGCCGGGCCGGCGCCTGCCCAGCCGCAGTCGCCCTCCCGCGTCGTTCGCGGGCAGCGGCCCTGCGCGGGCCGCCCCGCCGGCACGGTCCGGAACATTCCGTTACAAATGGTGCGGGAACGAAAGTCAGCGGTCATCCGGTCTGACGCGTTTCTCAAAAAGTCGATCCGACACCAAACCGTCAGGAGAATGTGATGCAACGGTTGATTCGCGCAGCGGCATGCTGCGTCCTGGTTTCCACGCTCGCGGCCTGTATCGTGCAGCCGCAGCGACCGGTCCGGCAGGCACCGCCGCCTCCGCCGCGACCGAATCCGCAGGTCGTCGCGAACGACCGCATGCAGGAGGTCCAGGGCCGGATCGACAACCTGCACCGCCGGATCGACGCGCGCGTCAACAACGGCTACTACCCGCCGCCGTACGGCGCGCAACTGCACCACCGCCTCGACGTGATCCGCCAGGAAGCGAACGACATGTCGGCCCAGCATAACGGCGGCCTGTCCGGCGACGAGCAGCGCGTGCTGAACCAGGAACTCGACACCGCCGCACGCGCGATCGGCGAGTAATCCCGGCAGCGCCGCCCCTTCCCGGTGTCGGCGAAAGCGGCGGCCCCTCACGCCGCCGCTTGTCGCGAAGCGACATTATTTTGCCCAAATTGACAATGCCCATCTGCTCGCGTACAGTCGCCCGCACGCGTCGGGAGAGCGTGTAACCGGGTGGTTTCGACACTGGTTGCGCCGCCGAAGGGGCACACCCGCAAACTCTCAGGCAAAAGGACCGACCGCGTCGGGGAATCGCGTCCGCGCACTGCGCGGGCCATACGCTCCCCGCACTCTGGAGAGCGGCAGTAGCCCGCAGCGCACTGGTTGCGCGGGCAGGCTGCCCACCGAAGGGGCGCGCGCCGGCCGGGCTTTGCCCGCCGCGCAATCTCTCAGGTATCGAGGACAGAGGGGCATGTACCGGATCGCTCGGGCCATCGGCCGCGGCGGTCGGCACATGGCCGTTCTGATCCGCGCGCAAGCGCCTTGCCTGAGGCCTCGATGACTGCACTGAAACACACCCCGCTCAACGCCGCGCACCGCGCGCTCAATGCCCGCATGGTCGACTTCGGCGGCTGGGACATGCCCGTCAACTACGGCTCGCAGATCGAAGAACACGCAGCCGTGCGCACCGACGCCGGCATGTTCGACGTGTCGCACATGTGCGTGATCGATTTCACCGGCAGCCGCGTGCGCGCGTTCTTCGAGCACGCGATCGCAAACAACGTCGGCAAGCTCAAGACGCCCGGCAAGGCGCTTTACTCGTGCCTGCTCAACCCGCAGGGCGGCGTCATCGACGACCTGATCGTCTATTACTTCACCGAGGAATTCTTCCGCGTCGTCGTCAATGCCGGCACGGCCGAGAAAGACATCGCGTGGTTCAACCAGCTGAACGAGCAAGGCGGCTTCGGTCTCACGATCGCGCCGCGCCGCGACTTCGCGATCGTCGCCGTACAGGGCCCGAACGCGCGCGAAAAGGTGTGGACGACGGTGCCTTCCGCACGCGCCGCGACCAGCGAGCTGAAGCCGTTCAACGCCGCGCAGGTCGCCGGCACGCCGTTCGGCGACCTCACCATCGCCCGCACCGGCTATACCGGTGAAGACGGTTTCGAAGTGATCGTCCCGGCCGTGCACGTCGAAGCGCTGTGGGCCGCGCTGCAGCAAAACGGCGTGCGTCCGTGCGGGCTCGGCGCGCGCGACACGCTGCGCCTGGAGGCCGGCATGAACCTGTACGGCCAGGACATGGACGACACCGTCTCCCCGCTCGACGCGGGCCTTGCGTGGACGGTCGACCTCACCGCGCCGCGCGACTTCGTCGGCCGCGCCGCACTGGAAGCCAACGGCACCCGCGCCGCGTTCGTCGGCCTGATCCTGCAGAAGGAAAACGGCAAGGCGGGCGGCGTGCTGCGCGCACACCAGAAGGTCGTCACGCCGCACGGCGAAGGCGAGATCACGAGCGGCACGTTCTCGCCGTCGATGCAGGAATCGATCGCGTTCGCACGCGTGCCGGCCGCCGTCCAGATCGGCGACCTGATCCAGGTGCAAATTCGCGACAAGAATCTTCCCGCGCGCGTGGTAAAACTGCCGTTCGTACGCAACGGCAAGGTCCTCGCTGCGTAACGGCCGGGAGGCGTGCCTCCCGGTAAGCCGGGAGATGGCACCCGGCGCAACCCTACCCGGCGTGCCATGGCGGCGCGCCAGAAGAACGAATCACACCCTTTTATCCAGGAGCAACCGATGAGCAACGTCCCGGCCGAGCTGAAATACACCGACGAACACGAGTGGATCCGCACCGAGGCAGACGGCACGCTGACGGTCGGCATCACCGATCACGCGCAGAACACGCTTGGCGACATCGTGTTCCTCGAACTGCCGGCAGTCGGCAAGCAAGTGAAGGAAGGCGATGCCGTCGGCGTCGTCGAGTCGGTGAAGGCGGCATCCGACATCTACTCGCCGGTGTCCGGCGAAATCATCGCCATCAACGAAGAAGCCACCGACGCACCGGAAGCAGTGAACAGCGACGCGTACGGCGTGTGGCTCTTCAAGATCAAGCTCGCGGCCGGCGCATCGACCGACAAGCTGATCGACGCAGCCGCCTACGGCAAGCTGATCGACTAATTTCCCTACCCGAACCGCGCGGCGCCGGCCTCGGCCCGCGCGGGACCAGAGTCACGCCATGAAGCTCGAACACCCGGACCGCCTGATGAACCGCACGCCCCTCTCGCTCGCCGCGCTCGAAACGCACGACGCGTTCGCCGAACGCCACATCGGCCCCGACGCCGCCAGCCAGCAGGCCATGCTCGACACGCTCGGCTTCGCGTCGCGCGCCGCCCTGATCGAGGCCGTGATCCCGGCCTCGATCCGCCGCGCCGAAACGCTGCCGCTCGGCCCGTTCGCGCAGCCGAAGAGCGAGGCCGAAGCGCTCGCCGCGCTGCGGGTTCTCGCGGACAAGAACCAGGTGTTCCGCTCGTATATCGGTCAGGGTTACCACGACACGCACACGCCGGCCGTGATCCTGCGCAACGTGCTCGAAAACCCGGCGTGGTACACGGCCTACACGCCGTACCAGCCTGAAATTTCCCAGGGCCGCCTCGAGGCGCTCCTGAACTTCCAGCAGATGGTCGCCGACCTGACGGGCCTCGCGATCTCGAACGCGTCGCTGCTCGATGAAGCGACCGCCGCGGCCGAAGCGATGACGCTGCTGCAGCGCACCGGCAAGCCGGCGTCGAACGTGTTCTACGTCGCCGACGACGTGCTGCCGCAAACGCTCGAAGTGATCCGCACGCGCGCGCTGCCAGTCGGCATCGAGGTCAGGACGGGCCCGGCCGCCGACGCGGCGCAGGCGAACGCATTCGGCGTGCTGCTGCAATACCCGGGCGTGAACGGCGACGTGCGCGACTACCGCGCGCTCACCGAAGCGATCCATGCGGCCGGCGGCCACGTGGTCGTCGCGGCCGACCTGCTCGCGCTGACCGTGCTGACGCCGCCCGGCGAATGGGGCGCGGACGTCGCGATCGGCAACACGCAGCGCTTCGGCGTGCCGATGGGCTTCGGCGGCCCGCACGCCGCCTATCTCGCGGTGCGCGACGAATTCAAGCGCCAGATGCCGGGCCGCCTCGTCGGCGTGACGGTCGACGCACAGGGCAAGCCCGCGCTGCGCCTCGCGCTGCAGACGCGCGAACAGCACATCCGCCGCGAGAAGGCGACGTCGAACGTGTGTACCGCGCAGGCGCTGCTCGCGATCATGGCCAGCATGTACGCGGTCTACCACGGCCCGCATGGCCTGAAGACGATCGCGCTGCGCGTGAACCGCATCGCGGCGCTCTTCGCCGCCGGCGTGAAGCAGCTCGGTTTCGCGACCGTCAACGACACGTTCTTCGACACGCTGACGGTCGACACCGGCACGCGCACCGCGCAGGTCCATGAATTCGCGAAGGCCAAGCGCATCAACCTGCGCCGCGTGAGCGACACGCAAGTCGGCGTGTCGGTCGACGAAACCACGACGCGCGACGACCTCGCCGACCTGCTCGACGTGTTCGCGCAGGCCGCGGGCGGCACCGCACCGGCCGTCGACGCGCTGGACGCGGGCCTCGCCGGCGTCGCCGCGCTGCCGGCCGGCCTCGAACGCACGAGCGCGTACCTGACGCACCACGTGTTCAACCGCCACCATTCCGAAACCGAAATGCTGCGCTACCTGCGCAGCCTGTCGGACAAGGATCTCGCGCTCGACCGCTCGATGATCCCGCTCGGCTCGTGCACGATGAAGCTGAACGCGACGTCGGAAATGCTGCCCGTCACGTGGCCCGAGTTCGGCGGCATCCATCCGTTCGCACCGGCCGAGCAGACCGTCGGCTACCGCGAGATGATCGACCAGCTCGAGCAGATGCTCGTCGCGGCCACCGGCTACGCGGCCGTGTCGCTGCAACCGAACGCCGGCTCGCAGGGCGAGTACGCGGGCCTGCTGATCATCCACGCGTACCATGCATCGCGCGGCGAAGCGCATCGCGACGTGTGCCTGATCCCGGCATCCGCGCACGGCACGAACCCGGCGTCGGCGCACATGGCCGGCATGAAGGTCGTGGTCGTCGCCTGCGACGCCCAGGGCAACGTCGACATCGCCGACCTGAAGGCGAAGGCCGAAGCACATTCGAAGGACCTCGCGGCGATCATGATCACGTATCCGTCGACGCACGGCGTGTTCGAGCAGAACGTCCGCGAGATCTGCGAGATCGTGCACGCGCACGGCGGCCAGGTGTACGTCGACGGCGCGAACATGAACGCGATGGTCGGCCTGACCGCGCCGGGCCAGTTCGGCGGCGACGTGTCGCACCTGAACCTGCACAAGACCTTCTGCATCCCGCACGGCGGCGGCGGCCCGGGCGTCGGCCCGGTCGCGGTCGGCGCGCACCTCGCGAAGTTCCTGCCGAACCAGCGTTCGACCGGCTATGCGCGCGGCGAAGAAGGCATCGGCGCGGTGTCGGCCGCCCCGTACGGCTCGGCGTCGATCCTGCCGATCTCGTGGATGTACATCGCGATGATGGGCGCGAAGAACCTGACCGCCGCGACGGAAACCGCGATCCTCAACGCGAACTACATCGCGAAGCGCCTCGCGCCCCACTACCCGGTGCTGTATTCGGGCCCGGGCGGGCTGGTCGCGCACGAGTGCATTCTCGACCTGCGCCCGATCAAGGAGTCGAGCGGCATCAGCGTCGACGACGTCGCGAAGCGCCTGATGGACTACGGCTTCCACGCGCCGACGATGAGCTTCCCGGTGCCGGGCACGCTGATGGTCGAGCCGACCGAATCGGAATCGCAGGAAGAACTCGACCGCTTCATCGCCGCGATGATCGCGATCCGCGAGGAAATCCGCGCGGTCGAGGAAGGTCGCGCCGATCGCGAGGACAACCCGCTGCGTCACGCGCCGCATACGGCGGCCGTCGTCACCGCGAACGAATGGCCGCACGCGTACTCGCGCGAGCAGGCTGCGTACCCGGTCGCGTCGCTCGGCACGAACAAGTACTGGCCGCCGGTCGGCCGCGCGGACAACGCGTACGGCGACCGCAACCTGTTCTGCTCGTGCGTGCCGATGTCGGAATACGCGTAACGCACGCCAGCCCCGGCGCCGCCCGACGATGACCACACCGCACGCAACCCGGGGTTGCGTGCGGTTTTTGCGTTCGCCGGGCGAACCGGTTCACGTTCCCCCGCCAATCCGGCTAACATCACACGCGATCCAGCCAATGAAGGAGTTCCGCATGGTGCGTCCGATGTTTCCGGGCCATGGTGCAAACAGGACGCGGCCGCACGCGCGTGCCGGTCGTTTCGTGCCGATGCTCGTCGCCTCGCTGTCGCTTGCCGCCGCCGGCCTCGGCGCGTCCGGCGGCGCGCGCGCGGCGATGAATTTCTGCGCGGCGCCGGCGCTGCAGGCGAGCGAGACAACGCAGGCCGAGCCGGGCGTGCAGGCGCTGATCCGCAGCGTCGACGCGCGCATCGGCGAGCAGCCGAAGGCGATGGCGCGCGTGCACACCGAGGGCACGCTGCCGCACGAAGGCATCTACGACCAGAGTGCGGCCGCGCTGAAGGACATGGACCTGATGCGCGACGCGGCGCTCGCGTGGCGCGTGACGAACGCGCCGCGCTACCTGCAGCTCGTCGACCGCTTCCTGTCCGCGTGGGTCTCGACCTACCAGCCGAGCTTCAATCCGATCGACGAAACGCGCTTCGAGAGCCTGATCGTCGCGTACGACATGACCGCGAGCGCGCTGCCGGTAAAAACGCGCAACGCGACGGCCGCGTTCATCGCAAAGCTCGGCGCCGGCTACGTCGCGCAGATCGACGCGCAGAAGCGCCCGCTCACCGGCACCTGGCGCAACAACTGGCAGAGCCACCGGATCAAGCTGATCGCGCTGTCCGCGTTCACGCTCGGCGACCGCAAGATGATGAACGCCGCGCAACGGCTGTTCGTCGAGCATCTCGCCGACAACATCGGCCCGGACGGCAAGACATGGGACTTCGAGGAACGCGATGCGCTGCATTACGCGGTCTACGACCTGCAGCCGCTGGTGACGGCCGCGCTCGCCGCGCGCCGCTTCAACCGCAACTGGCTGCGCGAACGCGGCGCGAACGGCGCGACGCTCGCGGCGGCGCTCGACTGGCTCGTGCCGTACGCGCTCGGCGAGAAGACCCACGAGGAATTCGTGAATTCGCCGGTGCCGTTCGACGCGAAGCGCCGCGAGGCCGGCTTGCCGGGCTACACGGGGCAGTGGGACCCGAAAAACGCCACCGAACTCTTCCATCTGGCCGCGCGGCTCGACGGGCGCTATGCCCGCGTCGCGCAGCAGCTTTCCCCAACGCCGCCCGCATGGCTCGCCGCGTGCCTGCCATTGCAGGCGCGCTAGCACTACTCTTAAAGCAAGGCAGGTATCGAAATGGCAGTCAGCGTGTTTGACCTCTTCAAGATCGGCATCGGTCCGTCCAGTTCGCACACGGTCGGGCCGATGCGCGCGGCGCTGATGTTCGTCCAGGGCCTCGAGCGCGACGGGCTGCTCGACGCGACGGCCCACGTGAAGGTCGAGCTGTACGGCTCGCTCGGCGCGACCGGCAAGGGCCACGGCACCGACCGCGGCGTGATGCTCGGCCTGCTCGGCGACGCGCCCGACACCGTCGATCCCGACACGATCGACGCGCGGCTGGAAGACGTCCGCCAGTCGAAGAAACTCGCGCTGCTCGGCACGCATCCGGTGCCGTTCGTGCTGAAGGAGAACATCGCGTTCTACCGCCAGGCGCTGCCCGAGCATCCGAACGGGATGAAGCTGCGCGCGAGCGACGCGAACGGCGCGGTACTGGTCGAGCGCACCTACCTGTCGGTCGGCGGCGGCTTCGTCGTGACGGCCGGCGCGCCGAACACGAAGGTGCTAAGCGCGGCCGAGCAGATGACGCACCCGTTCCGCACCGGCGCCGAGCTGCTCGCGCTGACCGCGTCGACCGGCAAGTCGATCGCGCAGCTGATGTGGGAAAACGAGCGCGCGTGGCACACCGAGGAAGAAACGCGCGACGGGCTGCTGAAGATCTGGGCCGTGATGCAATCGTGCGTGTCGCGCGGCTGCGGGATCGGCAACCCCGACGCCGACGGCAACCTGCCCGGCCCGTTCCAGGTCAAGCGCCGCGCGCCGCAACTGTACCGCACGCTGACCGGCAGCCCGGAGCGCGCGCTGCAGGATCCGCTGTCGATGATCGACTGGATCAACCTGTATGCGATCGCGGTCAACGAGGAAAACGCGGCCGGCGGCCGCGTGGTCACCGCGCCGACCAACGGTGCGGCCGGCATCATCCCGGCCGTGCTGCACTACTACACGCGCTTCACGCCCGGCGCGAACGAGCAAGGCGTGATCGACTTCCTGCTGACGGCCGCCGCGATCGGCATTCTGTACAAGCTCAACGCGTCGATCTCGGGCGCGGAAGTCGGCTGCCAGGGCGAAGTGGGTGTCGCGTGCTCGATGGCGGCCGGCGCGCTCGCGGCCGTGCTCGGCGGCACGCCGCAGCAGGTCGAGAACGCGGCCGAGATCGGCATGGAACACAACCTCGGCCTCACCTGCGACCCGGTCGGCGGGATGGTGCAGATCCCGTGCATCGAGCGCAACGCGATGGCGTCGGTGAAGGCCGTCAATGCGGCGCGCATGGCGCTGCGCGGCGACGGCTCGCACTACGTGTCGCTCGACTCCGTGATCAAGACGATGCGCGAGACCGGCGCCGACATGAAGACGAAGTACAAGGAAACGTCGCGCGGCGGGCTGGCGGTGAACATCGTCGAGTGCTGATGCGGGTTCCGGCGGCCACGCGGGTCACGATGTCCCGCATGGCCGCCGGGCGCTAACGGGCGTGCATCAGTCGTTCAACCCGTTCTCGAGCCGCAAGCCCGGATAACCGGCGAAGTCCCGCTCGTTGTGGGTCACGAGCACGACGTCGAGCGGCACAGCGTGAGCGGCGATCGGTTTGTCGGGATGATCTTCTTCCGCTCGCGGGCGGGGTTCATGCACACCGCGACAGGCTCGATGCAAGCCATGTATCCGCATGACGCCATCACGGCCACTGCCGTCGCGCATGCAACACGCGAAGAATTGCCACGATGTGCTCGGTGGGTCGAATGCGATAGACGAGCACATGGTTCGGCGCAATCACCAGTTCGCGCGTACTTGCCACGCGCCCTCGCCGATACAGTTCCGCGCGCGCCGGCAACGCCGCTGCCTTCGCCTCCAGCAGTTCGTCCAGTTCGAGCGCGGCCAGCGGATCGTCCTAGCCGATATAGTCCATGATCGCGGCGCGATCCTCGCGCGCCTTGGGATTCCAGTACAGCGCGAGGGTCAAGCAGCGCCACCCCGCTTGCCCGCGGCACTTTTCAGCGCCCGGCCAACGGGCGTAAGCTGTACGTCCCGCTACCCAGGGAGACGGCAGCCCATGTCGCATGCCAAGGATCTTGAGCCGCGCGCCACCACCGGTGCGCGACTGCTCGTCGATGCGTTGCTCGCCAATCACGTCGAACGCGTCTTCTGCGTGCCGGGCGAAAGCTTCCTCGCCGTACTCGATGCGCTGGCGGACGACACCGCGCGCATCCAGACGGTCGTCTGCCGTCACGAGGCGGCCGCAGCGAACATGGCCGAAGCGGTCGGCAAGCTGACCGGCCGTCCCGGCATCGCATTCGTCACGCGCGGGCCCGGCGCGACCCATGCGTCGATCGGCGTGCACACCGCGTTCCAGGATTCGACACCGATGATCCTGTTCGTCGGCCAGTGCGCACGCGAGCACCTCGACCGCGAAGCCTTCCAGGAAATCGACTACCGCCGGATGTTCGGCCAGATGGCGAAATGGGTCGCGCAGATCGACGACCCGCGCCGCCTCCCCGAATACCTGAGCCATGCGTTTCACGTCGCGACGTCGGGCCGGCCCGGCCCGGTCGTGCTCGCGCTGCCGGAGGACGTGCTGTCCGAAGCGTGCGCGTCCCAACCCGTCGTGCCGGCCGCGAAACGCGTCGCGGCCGCGCCGTCGGCCGCGCAGCTCGACGAGCTGCGCGAGCGGCTCGCGCGCGCGGAGCGGCCGTTCGCGATCGTCGGCGGCAGCGGCTGGACGCCCGACGCCTGCGCGAACCTGCGCACCTTCGTCGAACGCTGGCAACTGCCGGTCGCGTGCGCGTTCCGCTTCCAAGACACGATCGACAACGCGCACCCGAACTACGCGGGCGACGTCGGCCTCGGGATCAACCCCGCGCTCGCGAAGCGCATCCGCGACGCCGACCTGCTGCTCGTGATCGGGCCGCGCCTCGGCGAAGCCACGACCGGCGGCTATACGCTGCTCGACATCCCGAAAACGCGCCAGACGCTGATCCACGTGCACCAGGGCGCCGACGAACTCGGCCGCGTGTATGCGGCCGACCTGCCGATCGTGTCGGGGATGCCCGAGATCGCCGCGCCGCTTGCCGCGCTCGAGCCGCCCGCCCGTCCGGCATGGGCCGGCGCGGCCGCCGACGCCCATCGCGCGTACCGCGAATGGCATGCGCCGCTGCCGATGCCCGGCGACGTCCAGCTCGGCGACGTGATGGTGCAGTTGCGCGAGCGCCTGCCGCACGACGCGATCCTGACCAACGGCGCCGGCAACTATGCGATCTGGCTGCATCGCCACTTCGCGTACCGGCACTTCCGTTCGCAGCTCGCGCCGACCAGCGGCGCGATGGGCTACGGGCTGCCGGCCGCGCTCGCCGCGAAGTCGCTGTACCCGTCGCGCGCGGTCGTCGCGCTGGCGGGCGACGGCTGCTTCATGATGGCCGGCAACGAACTCGCGACCGCGATGCAGTACGGGCTGAACATCGTCGCGATCGTCGTCAACAACGGGCATTTCGGCACGATCCGCATGCATCAGGAGCGCAACTATCCGGGCCGCGTGCACGGCACGGGGCTCACGAATCCCGATTTCGCCGCCTATGCGCGTGCATTCGGCGCGCATGGCGAGACGGTCGAGCGCACCGCCGAATTCGCGCCCGCGCTCGAGCGCGCGCTGACCTGCGGGTTGCCCGCGGTGATCGAGATCCGCATCCCGCAGGACGCCAGCACGCCGGCCGCGACGCTCGAACAGATCCGCGAGCAAGGCCGCCGGGCGCGCGGCGGGTGACGGTGGACACGCACACCGCGCCGCCCGGCGCCGGGCTGTCGCATGAGGACGCGCTGGCCTGCCCCGGCACGCTGCTCGCGCCCGACGGCGCGCTCGTCGCGCCGTACGACCTCGAGTCCGGCAACCTGCGTGCCGACGGCCACGTGCCGGCCGCGCCCGCGCTCGGCCTGCTGCACGCCGCGCATCGGCCGTTCCGGCTCGATTACGACGACGCGCGGCACGTGCACGTGATCAACGGAATGGGCGTCACGCTCGGCGATTCGGTGATCGGGCTGACGGCCGTCGCCGCGCTGCGTGCGGCCCACCCGGGCCTGCGTTTCACGCTGTACCGGCCGGCCCGCGCGCCGCGCTATGTCGACACGCTGTATGCGCTCGCGGCCGACGTCGTCGCGCCGTCGCGCACGCTGCCGTGCCCGGTCGACGCGCTGCCCGCCGATGCGCCATGCATCGACGTCGGCAATCACCTGTACTGGCCCGCATTCGCGCGGCTGCCGATGATCGATTTCTTCCTGGATGCGCTCGGCGTCGACCCGGCCGCCGTACCGGCCGCCGCGAAGCGCAACCGCTGGCTCGCCCGGCTGCCGCTGCCCGCGCTGCCGGCCGCGTGGCAGCGGCCGTACGTCCTGTTCTGCCCGAACGCGAGCACCGCCGTGCGCAGCGTGCCGCCCGCGCTGCGCGCGGCATTCGTGGATCGGCTCGTGCAGCGCTACGGGCTGCCGGTGGCCGGTTTCGGCCCGGTCGCGCATCCCGACTACGTCGACGTGAGCGGCGACGCCACCGACACCGCGCGCTTCATCTCGTGGGTCAAGGGCGCCCGCCTGCTGTTCGCGCCCGACACGGCCGCCTTGCATCTCGCCGACGGTTTCGACGTGCCGACGCTCGCGTGCTTCACGACGATCGGGCCGGCGCTGCGCGTGCGCGACTATCCGCATTGCGTACCGGTCGAACTCGAATTGCCGGCCGAATTGCGCGGGCTGCACCGCAGCGAGCGGCCGGACGATCTCGCGGCGGTCGAAGCCGCTTACCGGAACGTCGACTGGGATGGGCTGCCGTGGCCCGCACCGCGCGATGCGGCGGCGGCCACCGGATAAGGAACCCGGGCGCGGCAGCGAGTCGGAACGTCGCCCCCCGCCGCCTTCGTCACCCCGCGCCGACCCGCACCGCGCGATCGCGCAGCGTCTCCGACGGCCGCTTGCCGAACAGGCGCCGGTAATCGGTCGCGAACTGGCTCAGGTGCCAGAAGCCCCATGCCTCCGCGACATCCTGCACCGAGCCGGCCGCGCGGCCGCACAGGTCGCGCCGCGCGCCGTTCAGCCGCAGCGTGCGCAGGTAGGTCGCGGGCGCCATCCCGAGCACGTCCTGGAAGCAGTACTGCAGCGTGCGCCGGCTCACGTGCAACTGCTCGCACAATTCCGGCACGCCGACCGGGCGCGTACGGTGCGCGAGCACGTAGTCGCGCGCCTGATCGACGATCCAGCGCCGCGTCGACGGCGCGGCGCCGCTGCCGTCGTCGGCCGGGTGCGCGCACACGTCGAACAGCGCGGCCAGCACGTCGGCCTGCAGGTCGTCGCGCTGCGCATCGGGCAGCGGGCCGGCCATTGCCACCGCGCCGTCGAGGCGGCGGCCGAGCAGCGCGCACAGGCGCGCGAGCCGCGCATCGCCGACCTGCATCACGCACTGCGTGAACAGCCGCTCGTCGAGCGCACGGCGTTCGACCTCCTGCGCGTAGCGGCGCAGCACGTCGCCGCGCACGACGACGCCGTAGATCGAGAACTGCGCGGGCGTCACCAGTTCGAATTCGATGTTGCCGGGCCGGAACGCGAGCGCACCGGGCCCGATGCGGCACGCATCGACGCGCGCCGTGCCGTCGGACACGAGCGGAATGCCGAACCAGTACGCGTCGCCGCGCACTTCGCACGCCTGACGCAGCAGGTGGCTCGTCGATTCGCGAAACAGCTTCATCGTGTCGAGCGGCAGCTCGGTCAGCGTGCCGACGAAGCGGCCGGCCGCGAGCTGGTCGTAGGTCTGCCGCCAGCCGATCAGGTTGCGCGCCTGCTCGTCCGCATCGTGCGCGACGCTGACGACCGCCTGCCCGGCCAGCGCATCGTCGCCCTGCGCATTGCGCCGCGTGTCTTCGGCGGTCGGTTCTTCCCTGCACGCCACGTATTGATCCATCGTGTCCTCCCTCACCTGCGCGGAACCGCGCCTGTCACGCAAGTCCCGTGCCGAACCGCATGGCCCTGCGAATCGCCCGCCATTGCACGCTGCCCGGCCGATACGCGCCATGCGGGCGCACCCGAAGGCGGCGCCGCGCGCACGCCGCCGGTGCGATACGCGGTGCAACATGCGCCGCGACCGCGCATCCGTGCTGCGACCGGCTCCCGCACACCGGCTAGCCGGCCGGCTTCAGCCGCACGACCCGCGTGCCGCAGTTGCCGTACGCCTGCGCGACCGCCAGCTCGACGATCGTGCTGCCCGCCGCCCACGGCGCCGCGTCCGCTTCGGGCTGATCGGCCCGCAACGTGGCGCGGCCGTTGATCCGGTACCGGATCCCGCGCACGAAATCGACGAACAGCAACCCGACACCGCTGCCGTCGTACACGGCCGACGCGATCCGGCCGCCGCCGTCATGTGCGGGCAACGCGAACCGCAGCGTCTTCGTGTCGATCACGCGAACGACGGGCAGCAGATCGCCGTTCGCATCGCGCAGGCTCTGCACGATGTCGCAGGTCACGACAGCGCCGGTGCCGCCCGCTGCGCCGACGAACATGAACGGCTGCGATTCGACAAACTGCCGCACGCCGATGCTCAGGCGCGTCGTCACGACGTCGCTCATCCGCTCGGCTTCGTCGGCGACGCCGAAGCGGTGCTGCGCGTCGAGTTCACCCGGATGAAATACCGGGTGACGCGGAAAGGATCGGGGCGGTTCTGCCATGCTGGTTCTTGTTAAGCACGTGAGCGCACCGTGCCGCCGCGAACGGGCGGCCGCCGGTGTCGTCTCCGGTGCCGGATGCGACGATGCAGCGCCGGCGCCGAATGTCGAAATCGAAACGGGCCACGCGCCGCGCGAGCGCGCCCGGCGCCGTATGCGCTGCCCGCGTCACCGTGAAAGACCGGCAACCGCACCGGCCGGCGTTGCGCTGCCGGCCGGTGCGTCCCGGCGCTTGCCCCCGTGTCGGCGATCAGAAGAACCCGAGCGCCTCGGCCTGATAGCTCACCAGCAGGCACTTCGTCTGCTGATAGTTCGACAGCGCCATCTTGTGCGTCTCGCGGCCGATCCCCGACTGCTTGTAGCCGCCGAACGCCGCATGCGCGGGGTACAGGTGATAGCAGTTGGTCCACACGCGGCCGGCCTCGACCTCGCGGCCCATCCGGTACGCACGCGTGCCGTTGCGCGTCCACACACCGGCGCCGAGCCCGTAGAACGTGTCGTTCGCGAGTTCGATCGCTTCCTGCTCGTCCTTGAACGTCATCACCGACGCGACCGGCCCGAAGATCTCTTCCTGGAACACGCGCATCTTGTTGTTGCCGAGCAGCATCGTCGGCTTCACGTAGTAGCCCGTGCCGAGTTCCGCGGCCGGCGCCGTGCGCTCGCCGCCCGTCAGGCATTGCGCGCCTTCGCCGCGGCCGATGTCGATGTACGACAGGATCTTGTCGAGCTGCTGCTGCGACGCCTGCGCGCCGATCATCGTCTGCAGGTCGAGCGGGTGGCCGGCCTTGATGCGTTCGACGCGCGCGACGGCCTTCTCGATGAAGCGTTCGTAGATCGATTCCTGGATCAGGATCCGCGACGGGCACGTGCACACTTCGCCCTGGTTCAGCGCGAACATCGCGAGCCCTTCGAGCGCCTTGTCGAGGAACGCGTCGTCCTGGTCGAGCACGTCGGCGAAGAAGATGTTCGGGCTCTTGCCGCCCAGTTCGACCGTCGACGGGATCAGGCTCTCGGCCGCGGCACGCAGGATGTGCTTGCCGACCGGCGTCGAGCCCGTGAACGCGATCTTCGCGATCCGCTTGCTGGTCGCGAGCGCTTCGCCCGCTTCCTTGCCGAAGCCGTTCACGATGTTGATCGTGCCGGCCGGGAACAGGTCGCCGATCAGCTCCATCAGCACCAGCACCGACGCGGGCGTCTGCTCGGCCGGCTTCATCACGACGCAGCAGCCGGCCGCGAGCGCCGGCGCGAGCTTCCACGCGGCCATCAGCAGCGGGAAGTTCCACGGGATGATCTGGCCGACCACGCCGAGCGGTTCATGGAAGTGGTACGCGACGGTGTTGTCGTCGATCTCGGAGATGCCGCCCTCTTGCGCGCGGATGCAGCCCGCGAAGTAGCGGAAGTGGTCGATCGCGAGCGGCAGGTCGGCGGCCATCGTCTCGCGCAGCGGCTTGCCGTTGTCGATCGTCTCGGCCACGGCCAGCAGCTTCAGGTTCTTTTCCATCCGGTCGGCGGCGGCGAGCAGCAGGTTCGCGCGCTCGGCCACGGACGTCTTGCCCCACTTGCGGCGCGCGGCGTGCGCGGCGTCGAGCGCCAGTTCGATGTCGTCGGCGCCCGAGCGCGGCACGCGGCAGAACGGCTGGCCGTTGATCGGCGACACGTTCTCGAAATACTCGCCCTTCACCGGCGCGACCCACTTGCCGCCGATGTAGTTGTCGTACTGCTGACGGTACGGGTATTCGACGTCGAGGCCCAGTTGCTTCAGGTCAAACGGGTTCATACATGTCTCCTGTTCATCGTGCTTTGTGTGGATGCAGCGCCGGTTGGAATGCGCTGCATCCGTTTACGCAACATGCGTGCCAAACAGGACATGACCACGTCGATCGCCGCCGGCCCGTGTGCGCACCGTGCGGTGTTCACGCGTGAAGCACGACCGGTGCGCCGATTCTGAACACCGCGATTGCGCAGCGGCGCGGCCGGTGTTCGAAATTTCCACAGTGCGCGGCACTGCGCTGCACGCGGATGCGGGCCGCGCCGCGTGGCATGTCGCTTGCGTGCGACCCGACGATCGACACGCAACGGCATTCGCGCCGCCCGACACCATGAACGACCCGTGCCCGCTGACCGACGACGCCATCGCGTTCATCCGCGAGCAGGCCTTCCTGATCGTCGCGACCGCCGACGCGACCGGCAACGGCGACTGCTCGTACCGCGGCCGCCAGCCGCGCGGCGACGGCTCGTTCGAGCCGCTCGTCCACCTGCCCGACCGCCGCACGCTCGTGCTGCCCGACTTCGCGGGCAACAACCTCTTCAACACGATCGGCAACCTGCTCGTGAATCCCGCGATCGCGCTGCTGTTCGTCGATTTCGTGCGCCAGACGACCTGGCTCGTGCAGGGACGCGCGACGATCGACGAGGATGCGGGAAGCCGCGCGCACCTGTGGCCCGATGCATTGCGCTATGTGGTCGTCGACGTGGAACGGGCACAGGCGCGGGCCGATGCGGCGCTGCCGCCGCTCGTGCTCGCATGACGCGTCGCGTGTGATCCACGCGCGACGGAATAGGCCGGCGCGCGGCTTGCCGTCATCCGCACCGCCACGCGCGACGACGACGCAACGCTCAACGTCCGTGCGTTTCCGCGCAGGCCGGTTCGATCCGGCCGCGCACTGGCGCGCCGGCGCCGTCATCCGCTTCAGGCGTTTCAGCCACGGCAGGCCGCCCGCCGAGAAACGCGAACACCACGGCGGCACACAACACGGTTACGACGGCCAGCCCGGTCAGCAGCCGGTCGAACGCATGCGCGTAGCTCGCGATCAACGCCGCGTGCCCGACGCCCGGCAACGCGGCGGCCGCGCCCGCGAGATCGCCGGTCGCGAGCCGTGCGGCCGCCCGCAGCGTCGCGTCCGGCGTGCCGGCCGCGCCCGCCGCCTGCGTCAGCCCGGTCCGCGCGAGCGCGGCCAGCACCGCGCCGACGATCGCCAGCGCGATCCCCTCGCCGGCCACCCGCGTCGTGCTGAAAATGCCCGTCGCCATCCCCGCGCGCTCCTTCGGCACGACGCTCACCGACAGCCCGTCCATCAGCCCCCACGGCATGCCGGCGCCGACGCCGATCGCGAGCATCGGCGCGATCGCCGCGGGCCCCGCGCCGCCGCGCAACGCGATGCCCAGCCACACGAGCCCGGCCGCCGCGACGAGGAGCCCGAGCCCCGAGATCACGCCGGCCGACAGCCAGCGCGTGAGCGTCGCCGCGACGAACGGCACGACCAGCATCGGCGCGGAGATCGCGAGCATCAGCCAGCCGGCGTCGATCTCGCTGAAGCCGTCGATGCCGATGAAGCGCAGCGGCAGCACGACGAGCAGCACGATGTAGCAGCAGCAGGTCGACACCGGCAGCACCTGCACGCCGACGAAGCGCGCGATGCGAAACAGCGACAGGTCGAGCATCGGCCGCGCGACACGCGTCTCGATCGTCACGAACGCAGCCGCGCCAAGCGCCGCCCCGGCCAGCAGCGCGATCACGAGCGCGCTCGACCCGCCGCGCGCGGGCGCCTCGATCACGCCGAACGTGAACAGCGTCAGCGCGGCCGTGAACGCGGCCGTGCCCGGCCAGTCGAGCCCCGTCGCGTGCGGGTCGCGCGACTCGTGCATGCGCGGCAGGCCGAACACGAGCGACAACACGCCGGCCACCGCGCTCGTCATGAAGATCGCGCGCCAGCCGTAGTGCCCGATCAGGCCGCCGGCGAGCACGGGCCCGAACGCGAGCCCGATGCCGAAGGTCGTGCCGAGCAGGCTGAACGCACGCGTGCGCGCCGCGCCGTCGAACTCCTGCGCGAGCGCGGCGGTACCCCCGGCGAGCGCCGCGGCGGCCGCGAGCCCTTGCGCGGCGCGCAGCAGGTCGACCGCGAGCATCGACGGCGCGAACGCGAGCGCGACCGACATCAGCGTGAAGCCGCCGACGCCGATCGCGAACAGGCGCTTGCGCCCGAACTGGTCGGCGAGCGCGCCCGACGCCATCAGGAAGCTGCCGAACGCGAGCATGAACGCGTTGGTGATCCAGTTCATCGCGACCGGGCTGCCGTGCAGGTCGCGGCCGATGGCCGGCGTCGCGACCGCGCCGCCCGAAAACGACAGCGGCAGCGCGACGGCGGCCATGCAGACGGCGGCCAGCACCCATGCGCGCCGGCGCGCCGACTGGGCCGAAACGGCCGATACAGGGTGATCCATCATCGCTCCTCGAAAAGCCGGCGCGGCTGCGCCGTCAGAGCGACAGAAGATAAATCCGATTCAATCCGCGAAAAACTACGCAAAGCTCCGCATATAACGGACTAAAATTCCGCAATTCCTGTGGCGCGAGCGTCGTCTTGCGCCCTTCGATTCGATGGAACGATGGAAAACCTCTCCGGCATCGTCGCGTTCGTCCGCACCGCCGAAGCGTTGAGCTTCGTCGCGGCCGGCCGTGCGCTCGGCATTTCGGCGTCGGCGGTCGGCAAGACGATCGCGAAACTCGAACAGTCGCTCGGCGTGCGCCTGTTCAACCGCACGACGCGACGCGTCACGCTCACCGACGAGGGACGACACTTCTACGAACGCTGCCAGCGGATCCTCGAGGATTTCCGCGATGCGGAAGCGGCCGTGACGGCGTCCGCGCAGCGCCCGCGCGGCAGGCTGCGCGTGAGCCTGCCGGTGATCGGCTACCGCTTCCTGCTGCCCGTACTGCCGGAATTCCGGCAGCGCTATCCGGACGTCGAGCTCGATCTCGATTTCAACGACCGGATGGTCGACGTCGTCGAGGGCGGGTTCGACGCGGTGATCCGCAGCGGCCCGCTGTCCGATTCGAGCCTGATGTCGCGGCGGCTCGGCCCGTTCGCGTTCGTGCTGTGCGCGACGCCCGCGTATCTCGCGCAGGCCGGCACGCCGCGCACGCCGCGCGACCTCGAGGCGCACGACTGCATACGCTACTGCTTCCCGACCACCGGCAAGCTGCAGGACTGGGCGCTCGCGGCCGACGACGGCACGCCGCTGAAGCTGCGCACCGCGATGACCTGCAACAACATGGAGGCGTTGCGCGGCACCGTGCTCGCGGGGCTCGGCATCGGCTACATGCCCGACTTCCTCGCGCGCGACGCACTCGAACACGGCGCGCTCGTCACCGTGCTCGACGACTACCGGATCGCGCCGGGGCAGTTCTCGATCGTGTGGCCGTCGAGCCGGCAGTTGTCGCCGAAGCTGCGCGTGTTCGTCGATTTCCTGTGCGAGCGGCTGTTCAGGTAGTCACGCCGCGCCGATCCGCCCGGCTTCCGCCGGCGGCGGCAGCGCATCGCTGTCGTCCTTCAGCCCCACGCCGGTGAGCCCGAGGCGGCGCGCATGCGTCATCAGGTAATGCAGCTTGTGCGCGGCTGCCGCATGCGGCAGCCCTTCGGGCCGCACGTTCGAGATGCAGTTGCGCAGCGCATCGTGGCAGCCGACTTTCGGCGCCCACGTCAGGTACACGCCGAGGCTGTCCGGCGAGCTGAGCCCCGGCCGTTCGCCGATCAGCATCGCGACGACCTTCGCGCGCAGCAGCTCGCCGATCTCGTCGCCGAGCGCGACGCGCGCCTGCTTCGCGACCACCACCGGCCCGACGCGCCAGCCGTCCGCGTCGAGCCGCGGCCGCACGGCCTGCAGCAGCGGCAGCGCCTGCTTCGCGGCCGCGAACGCCGACAGCCCGTCGCCGACCACGAACACGACGTCCGGCGCCTCGTCGAGCGCCGCGCCGTAGCCGGCCAGCAACCCGCGGCTGTCGTCCGACAGCTTGCGGCCGAGATCGGGCCGGCGCAGGTAATGGTCGCGATCCGGCGCGGCGCTCTGCACGCCGAGCGTCGGCAGCAGGCCGGCCGCCTCGATCTCGCGCCGCAGCGCGTCCGCATCGAGCGGCTGGTGCACCGCGTCGCGCGCCTGCGCATGCGACAGGTTGAAGGCCAGCAGCGGCGCGGTCGGCAGGCTGTTGCCCGCGCGGCCGAGCGCGATCCGCGCGTTCGTGAACGACTTCAGCTGCGCCCACGGATTCTTCTCGACGGCGTCGCTCATGCGGACACCCCCATCCAGTCGTTCGCCCCCGCGAGCAGCGGCACGCGTGCCGTCGCCGTGCGCAGCACGCCGTGCGCGTCGGCAATCTCCATCGTCTCCAGCCATTCCTCGAATTCCGGCGCGCGGCGCAGCCCGAGCACCTCGCGCACGTAGAGCTGGTCGTGGAACGACGTGCTCTGGTAGTTCAGCATCACGTCGTCCGCGCCCGGGATCCCCATGATGAAGTTGATGCCGGCCGCCCCGAGCAGCGTCAGCAGCGTGTCCATGTCGTCCTGGTCGGCTTCCGCGTGGTTCGTGTAGCAGATGTCGCAACCCATCGGCACGCCGAGCAGCTTCCCGCAGAAGTGATCCTCGAGCCCCGCGCGGATGATCTGCTTGCCGTCGTACAGGTATTCGGGGCCGATGAAGCCGACCACCGTGTTCACGAGGAACGGCTCGAACTTGCGCGCGACCGCATACGCGCGCACTTCGCAGGTCTGCTGGTCGACGCCGAAGTGCGCGTTCGCCGACAGCGCGCTGCCCTGGCCCGTCTCGAAATACATCAGATTGTTGCCGACGGTGCCGCGCTTCAGCGACAACGCGGCCTCGCGCGCCTCGCCGAGCAGGGCCAGCGAGATGCCGAAGCTCGCGTTCGCTTTCTCCGTGCCCGCGATCGACTGGAACACGAGATCGACCGGCGCGCCCTTCTCGATCGCCGCGATCGTGTTGGTCACGTGCGTGAGCACGCACGACTGGGTCGGCACGCCGTAGCGTTCGCGGAACGCGTCGATCATCGCGAGCAGCTTGACGATCGCCGCGAGGCTGTCGGTGGCCGGGTTGATGCCGATCATCGCGTCGCCGCAGCCGTACATCAGCCCGTCGAGCATCGACGCGGCGATGCCCTTCACGTCGTCGGTCGGGTGGTTCGGCTGCAGCCGCACCGACATCCGGCCGGCCAGCCCGACCGTGTTGCGAAAGCGCGTGACGACGCGGCGCTTGCGCGCGGCCGCGATCAGGTCCTGGTTGCGCATCAGCTTCGACACGGCCGCGACCATCTCGGGCGTGAGGCCCGGCGCGATCCGTTCGAGCGCCGCGCCGTCGGCCGCGGGCGACAGCAGCCAGTTGCGGAAATCGCCGACGGTGAGGTGCGAGATTTCCGCGAACGCCTGCGCGTCGTGATCGTCGATGATCAGGCGCGTGACCTCGTCGTCTTCGTACGGAATCACCGCCTCGTTCAGGAACGCCTTCAGCGGCACGCCCGCGAGCGCGATCTTCGCGGCCACGCGCTCCTCCTCGCTCGCCGCCGCGACGCCGGCGAGCTGGTCGCCGGAACGCAGCGGGCTCGCCTTCGCGAGCAGCGTCTTCAGGTCCGCGAAGCGGTACGTGCGCGGACCGATCGTCTCCGTATAGGACATCTGCGAGCCTCCTTGCCCATCCTTGCCAAAAGCCGACGGCGCGCCCGTTCGACGGGGCGCGCCGGATGCCGTCAGAAACGGCCTGCCATCTTCACGCTGCTCACTCCTCCAGCAGCGCGTCGCCCGGCGCACTCGCCCGCTGCGAACGCGTCGCGAGGAAGTACGCGTAGCCGACCGCGAGGAAGCCGACGAATACCAGCGCGACCAGCCCGTTGAAATACACCATCGTGCCGAGACAGACGAGCGCGGCCAGGATCGCGAACGCCGGGAAGATCGGGTACATCGGCGCGCGGAACGGCCGCGCCATGTTCGGCTGCGTGCGGCGCAGCTTGAACAGCGACGCCATGCTCACGATATACATCACGATCGCGCCGAATACCGACATCGTCACGATGTTCGCGGTCAGCGTCTGCCCGCCGAACTGGATCAGCTCGTCGCTGTAGATCGCCGCGATGCCGACCACGCCGCCCGCGAGAATCGCGCGATGCGGGGTCTTGAAGCGCGGATGGACCTTGCCGAGCCATTCGGGCAGGTAGCCCTCGCGGGCCAGCGCGAAGATCTGGCGCGAATAACCGAGGATGATCCCGTGGAACGACGCGACGAGCCCGAACAGCCCGAGCCACACGAGCATGTGCATCCAGCCGCTGTTCGCGCCAACGATGTACTTCATCGCCTGCGGCAGCGGATCGTTGATGTTCGCGAGCTTGGTCCAGTCGCCCGCGCCGCCGGCGAACACCATCACGCCGATCGCGAGCGCAACGAGCGTCAGGATCCCGGCGACGTACGCGATCGGAATCGAGCGCTTCGGGTTCTTCGCTTCCTCGGCGGCCATCGCGACGCCTTCGATCGCGAGGAAGAACCAGATCGCGAACGGGATCGCCGCGAACATCCCGTGGAACGCGCCCACGCTGAAATGATCGGCGCCCGACCAGCCGCCCTTCGCGAAGTTGCTCCACGCGAAGCCCGGCGACACGACGCCCATGAACACCAGCAGCTCGAAGATCGCGAGCAGCGTGACGACGAGCTCGAAGGTCGCCGCGATCTGCACGCCGACGATGTTCAGCGCCATGAACACGAGATACGCGCCCATCGCCGCGTGCTTCGGCTCGAGGCCGGGGAACTGCACGTGCAGGTACGCGCCGATCGCGAGCGCGATCGCGGGCGGCGCGAAGACGAACTCGACGAGTGTCGCGGCGCCGGCGAGATAACCGCCGGTCGGGCCGAACGCGCGGCGCGCATAGGCGAACGGGCCGCCGGCATGCGGGATCGACGTCGTCAGCTCGGTGAAACTGAAGATGAAGGTCGTGTACATCGCCGCGACGAACAGTGCGGTGATGACGAAGCCCAGCGTGCCGGCGCTCGCCCAGCCATAGCTCCAGCCGAAGTATTCGCCGGAAATCACGAGGCCGACCGCGATGCCCCACAGTTGCCAGGTCCCGAGCGTCTGCTGCAGCGCGGGCTGGCCGGACTTGGCGCCGGCGGCGGGCCGGCCATTCGACTCTGCTTTCATCGGACATTCTCCTCAAGGGCGCCGGGCCTTGCCGGCCCGCGCGACTGAGAATCGATGCTAGAGAGTCATTAAACGACGTGTTATCGAAATTCGGCAAAGATCGCGGCTGACATTTCGCTGACGGAAACGCCGGCCGCGCGGGTTGCAACGGCGATCCGGCCGCACGACGCGGGCCGGATCGCCCGTGCTTACTGGCCGCCGCGGCGCTGGTTGAACCAGCGGTCGAGCAGCTTGCCGGCCGCCTCGCGGCCGCCGAGGCCGAACGACAGCGCCACGGCCACCGCGATCGCGCCGAGCACGAGGCCGAACGCGAGCTGGACGATCTCGTTCGCGATGCCCATCGCGCGCAGCCCCATCGCGAACACGAGGCCGAGGATCGCGAATTGCGCGATGCGCGCGAACAGCACGCTGTGTTCGCGGTCGGCCTGCTCGAGCACGCGGCGCGCGAGGCCCGCGAGCCACACGCCGATCACGAGGATCACGCCGCCCATCAGCACGTGGCCGCCGAATTCGATGAACAGCGTGACGACGTCGCGCACCTGCGAGAAACCGAGCCGGTTCGCGGCTTCGACCGACGCGAACAGCATCGCGAAGAACACGATCAGCCGTGCGACCAGCACCGACGGCTGCAGGATGCCCGAGAACACGCGCTCGACGCCGAGCACCGCCGGCAGCCCGTCGGCGCCCGCGGCTTCGAGCAGCTTCTGCGCGAGCGACGCGACGAAGCGCGCGAAGTAGAACGTGACGACCACGATCACGATCGCCGCGACGATGTCCGGCACCGCGCCGAGGAACTGGTTCAGCATGTTGGTCGCGGGAATCGAGATCGCCTCGATCTTCAGCGCGTCGAGCGCGGAGATCAACGTCGGCACGAACACGAACACGTAGACGATCGTGCCGATCAGGCTCGACACGCGCACGGGCGTCGGGCTGTCGAGGCGCTGCGTGAGGCGATCGGCGCCGGCGGCGACCAGCAGGTTCGTCACGAGGCCGCGCAGCACGCGCGCGACGACCCAGCCGACGAAGCCGATCACCGCGGCCGCGAACAGGTTCGGCACGATCGCGAGCAGCTTGTCGACCATCCCCTGCACCGGCGACAGCAGCCCCGACAGCGCGAACGACGCGAGGATCGCCGGCAGGAACATCAGGATCACGAGCCAGAACAGCACATCGCCGAGATAGCCGCTCATCGGCTGCATGCCGGCGCCTTCGGACAGCTTGTCGTCGATCCGGCTGGCCTTCAGCGCGCGGTTCGCGAGGCTGCGCAGCAGCGACGCGATGAGCCACGCGATCAGCGTCAGCGCCGCGCCGCCGATCAGGTTCGGCAGGTAGTTGACGATGTGCGTGACGAGCAGCGAGAACGGATTGGAAACCGCATACAGGTTGAGCACGTTGAAGATGCCCACCGCGGTGACGAGCAGCACGAGCCAGAACAGCCCGCTGGCGATGATGCGCTCGACGCACGCGCCCTGGCCGGTGCTGTCGCTGATCCGCTTGTCGACCTTCAGCGCGCTGAGCAGGCGCAGCGCGCCGGCCCGCACCACCACCGCGATCAGCCAGCCGATCACCAGGATGCCGATCGCGCCGGCGATCTTGGGCAGGTATCCGCCTAGCGTGCTCTGCAGCGACGTGATGAAGCTGGAAGCATCCATTTCTTCTTCTCCCGAAAACGTGGTGTTGCGATTGAACATCGACGAACTACCTGCGTACTTCGAAAAACGTGCGGCCCTGTCCGAGCAACTTACCCGAGAAAAATGACGCGATCACCCGATTTCACCGTCTTTAACTTTAGTCATTGATTGCGGAGGGGCAAGACCCCATTTCGGCGAAAATAAAAAGGGGCGGATTCAGGACGGCTACGCATTTCCGCAAGATTTGTCCATCGCGCCCGTGCTACCGTGGTTTCCGTTCTTGCCCCGGACCCGTCGATGACAGCCGAAACGAAAACCGGCCGCCCCGCGTGGCGTCGCTATGCGGCAAGCGTGGCGCGCGTTCACGAAACCATCCTCGCGCACCTCGACGGCCCGCTCGACCTGAATCGGCTCGCCGAGGTCGCGTGCCTGTCGCCGTATCACTGGCAACGCGTGTACCGCGCGCTGTACGGCGAGTCGATCGTGCTGACGATACGGCGGATGCGCATCGTGCGCGCGTCCGCGGATCTCGTGTGCACCGCGCGGCCGATCGACGAGATCGCGCGGCGCGGGCTACGGTTCGGCGCACGCGTTCGCGCGGGCATTCCGCGACGCCTACGGCGTGCCGCCTGCCCAGCACCGGCGCACGGGCGTGCACCGGCCGATCTACCCGCTACAGAGAGGAGAGGAAGACATGTTCAAGCATGAGGTCGAGATCCGGCGCCTGCCGGAACTGCGTGGCTACGCGGTCGCGCACACCGGCGCTTACCTGAAGGTCGGCGATGCGTTCGGGCGGATCGGCGCATGGGTCGCGCAGCACGGGCTGATCGGCCCGGGCGCGAAGATGATCGGCATTTTCTACGACGATCCGGACACGACGCCCGAAGCGCAGTTGCGCGCGAAGGCGTGCTTCATGCCGGCCGACTGCGCGCCGGACGTAGAGCCCGCGCCGCCGGTCGAACGCGCGACGGTGGCCGGCGGCGAGTACGCGGTGCTGCTGCATACGGGGCCGTATGCGGGCCTGAAGACGGCCTACCAGTGGCTCTACGGCGACTGGCTGCGTCACTCGGGCCGCGAAGCCGCCGACGCGCCGCCGTTCGAGCTGTACCTCAACACGCCGATGGATGCGGCGCCGGCCGACCTGCGCACCGAGATCTACCTGCCGTTGCGCTGATCGACAGGCCGCCGGGCCCGCCGTGAAACGACGCGCGCCGGCCGATGATCATGCGCGCAGGCGTGTTAAGTCGCCTGCGTCCCGCACCCGGAACAGAAACGCGCGTCGGCCGCCAGCGCCGTGTGGCAACGGCTGCAGGCCTGGCTGCGTTGGGCCGCGCCGCACTGCGCGCAGAAGCGCGCATCGGCCGCATTCAGCGCGCCGCAGCCCGCGCACGCGAGCTGGCTCAGCGGCAGGTTGCCGCCCTGGCCGCCGTTGGTCGCATCTGCCGCCTGCCAGCCCCAGCCGTGGCGATCCCGGCCGCGTGCATCGTGGCCGCCGTGCCCGTCACTACGCTGGCCGCCGTGATGCCCGCCGCCGTGGCCACCGCTGCCGTGCCCGCCGCTGCCGTGCCCGCCGCCATGACCACTGCCGTGGCCGCCCAGGATCCGTTTCAGAAAGCTCATCGCCCGCTCCTCAACGCTTGGCCGGTGCGCCGCCGAACGCCCCGGAGGACGACAGCAGCCGCAAGCCGTTGGCCACGACGATCAGGCTCGCGCCCGCGTCGGCAAAGACCGCCATCCACATCGTGCCGAGCCCCGCGACCGTGAGGCCGAGGAACACGACCTTCACGCCGAGCGCGAAGCCGATGTTCTGCACCAGCACGCGGTGCGTCGCACGCGACAGCCGCACGAATGCGGGAATCTTGCGCAGGTCGTCGTCCATCAGCGCGACGTCGGCCGTCTCGATCGCGGTGTCCGTGCCCATCGCGCCCATCGCGAAGCCGATGTCGGCACGCGCAAGCGCCGGCGCATCGTTGATCCCGTCGCCGACCATCCCGACCGCGCCCGCGCCGCCGGCCGACAGCGTCTCGACCGCCGCGAGCTTGTCTTCCGGCAACTGGTTGCCGCGCGCGTCGTCGATGCCGGCCTCCTGCGCGATCGCCTGCGCGGTGTGCGGGTTGTCGCCCGTCAGCATCGCGGTGCGGATGCCGAGCGCGTGCAGATCGGCGATCGCTTCGCGGCTCGTGTCCTTGATCGTGTCGGCCACCGCGAAGATGCCGAGCACGCGCACGTCGTCGACCAGCACCACGACGCTCTTGCCCTGGCGCTCCAGCGCGTCGAGCTTCGCTTCGAGGGCCGTCGAGCAACGCTCCAGCTCCTCGACGAGCCGATGGTTGCCGAGCCAGTAGCGCGTGCCGTCGATCGTGCCGCGCACGCCGCGCCCGACGATCGCTTCGAAGTCCTGCACATCGGCGAAGGCCGTCGTGCCGGCATCGCGCGCCGCGGCCGCGATCGCCTGCGACACCGGGTGATCGGAGCGCGCCGCGAGGCTCGCGCCGAGATGCCGCACGCGCGCCGCATCGGCGTCGTCCGCATGCAGGTCGAAGTCGGTCTGCACCGGCTTGCCGTGCGTGATCGTGCCGGTCTTGTCGAGCGCGAGCCACGCGAGCTTGCGCCCTTCTTCCAGGTAGACGCCGCCCTTCACGAGAATCCCGCGCCGCGCGGCCGCCGCGAGCCCCGACACGATCGTCACCGGCGTCGAGATCACCAGCGCGCACGGGCACGCGATCACGAGCAGCACCAGCGCGCGGTAGATCCAGTCCTGCCACGCGCCGCCCATGACGATCGGCGGCACCACCGCGACCAGCAATGCAACCGCGAACACGATCGGCGTGTAGACGCGCGCGAACTGGTCGACGAAGCGCTGCGTCGGCGCCTTCGCGCCCTGCGCTTCCTCGACCGCGTGGATGATCCGCGCGAGCGTCGAGTTCGCCGCGACGGCCGTCACGCGGTATTCGAACGAGCCCGATTCGTTGATCGTGCCCGCGTACACGGCGTCGCCGGTCGCCTTTTCGACGGGCAGGCTCTCGCCGGTGATCGGCGCCTGGTTGACCGTCGAGCGGCCCGCGACGACCTCGCCGTCCAGCCCGATCCGCTCGCCCGGCTTCACGCGGACGACCGCGCCGAGCGCAACCTGCGCGGCCTCGACCGTGCGCCACGCGCCGTCGGCCTGCCGCACGGTCGCGGTGTCCGGCGCGAGCTGCATCAGGCCCTGGATCGCGTTGCGCGCGCGGTCGAGCGACTTCGCCTCGATCAATTCGGCGATCGTGAACAGCACCATCACCATCGCGGCTTCCGGCCACTGGCCGATCGCCATCGCGCCCGTCACCGCGATGCTCATCAGCGCGTTGATGTTCAGGTTGCCGTTGCGGATCGCGATCCAGCCCTTCTTGTACGTGGTGAGCCCGCACGCGAGCACCGCGGCGAGCGCGAGCGCCGCCGCGAGCCATACCGGCAGCCCGGCCCACGTCGCGCCTTCGGATGCGATCGCGGCGACGCCGGCCAGCGCCAGCGGCCACCACGGCTTCGCGGGCGCGTCGGCGACGCCCGCCGCCGGTGCGCCGGCCGTCGCGGCCTCGGGCGTCATCCCGAGCGTGCGGATCGCGCTTTCGATCGCCGGCTGCGCGCCGGGCACGTGCTCGACGGTCAGCATCCGCTGCATCAGGTTGAATTCGAGCGCCGACACCTCGTCCATCCCGCCGAGCTTCTTGCGGATCAGCGTTTCCTCGGTCGGGCAGTCCATCTGCATGATCCGGAACGCGGAGCGCACATGACCCGACGCGGTCGCCTGCGCGACCGGCAGCGGCGCGAGCGTCAGCGCGGCAGGCGCGCAGCAGTCGCCGGCCGCGTGGTCGTGGTCGTGGTCGTGGTCGTGGTCGTGGTCGTGGTCGTGGTCGTGGTCGTGGTCGTGACCGGCATGGTCATGCGCGGCGTGGTCGTGCGAACACGTCGCGCCGTGCTGATGCGCGTCGTCGTGCGAATGATCCTGATCATGGTCGCGGCCGCGCGAGGCAACCTCGCCGCGCGCGCGCTCGCCGGCCGCCGGCGCCGCATCGGCAACGGTCGCCGTCTGCGTGTCGCGCGGGTCGGCGCAGCATGCATCGGCGCCGCCGGCATGACGGTGTCGCGGGTCGCGGGTACGCTGGGCGTCGGTCATGACAACCTCCTCAATGGCTTTCAATGGCTTGACGGAGTACAGTTAACACCCTGAAGCCACTACAAGGTCAACCCTTACACGGGAGAAAGGCATGAAGATTGGCGAACTGGCCAAAGCGGCCCGCTGCACCCCCGAGACGATCCGTTTCTACGAAAAAGAGGGGCTGATGCCGGATGCGGAGCGCACCGACTCGAACTACCGCAACTACACCGACGTGCACGTCGAACGGCTGCGCTTCATCCGCAACTGCCGCGCGCTCGACATGGCGCACGACGAAATCCGCGCGCTGCTGCGGCTCACCGACACGCCGGCCGACCGCTGCGATTCGATCAATTCGCTGCTCGACGATCACATCGGACACGTCGATGCGCGCCTCGCGGAACTCACGCATCTGCGCGACCAGCTGACCGAATTGCGCCGCCAGTGCGTCGGCGAACATTCGGTCGAGGATTGCGGCATCGTGCATGGTCTCGCGACGATGGAAACCGTCGCGCCGGCCGCGAAGCGATCGCACCTCGGCTGAAACCCTTGTGAAATAAGATAGTCTGGTTGAGAATAGTTATATTCTGACTAGATATAAATTAACTATTCATGTCTACGAGTCGTCCGTCCCCGCTCGCGCTGGCCGTCCTTGCGACGCTCACCGAAACGCCGATGCATCCGTACGGGATGCTGCAGCAACTGAAGGCCCGCGGATACGACGAAGTCGTCAACGTGCGGCAGCGCACGAGCCTCTACCAGACGATCGACCGGCTGCTGCGCGACGGGCTGATCGCCGTGCACGACACCGAGCGCGACGGGGCATTTCCGGAACGCACGCTGTATGCGCTGACCGAAGCCGGGCACATGGCGGGGCAGGCGTGGCTGCATGCGCTGCTCGCGGAGCCCGCGCGCGAATTCCCGGTGTTCGGCGCCGGTCTCGCGTTCCTGCCGCTGCTCGACGCCGACGACGCGCGCCACCAGCTCGAGCTGCGGATCGCGCGGCTCGACGCCGAGCGCGAACGGCTGGAAGGGCTGCGGGCCACCGCGCAGGCCGACCAGGTGCCGCGCCTGTTCCTGCTGCAGAACGAACATGCGCTGGTGTTGCTCAATGCGGAGCTCGACTGGACGCGCAGCGTCGTCGAACACTTGAAGATCGGCGCGCTGCGCTGGGTGGACGGCTGACGTACCTATCTCGCCGGTCGCTTCCCGTCGGTCACGGGAATCGACCGCGTCAAAGCACCTTGCCGGGATTGAGAAGGCCGTGCGGGTCCAGCGCGGCCTTCAGGCGCCGCATCAGCCCGATTTCCGCGTCGCTGCGCGTGTGCGCGAGATAAGCGCGCTTGAGCACGCCGATCCCGTGCTCGGCCGATACCGAGCCGCCCATGTCGCGCACCACCGCGTACACGCAGTGGTCGAGCGCCTCGAGGTCCGCCGCGGTCATCCCGGCCAGCGATACGCCGATATGCACGTTGCCGTCGCCGACATGACCGAAGAACAGGCACGTGACGTCCGGCCAGCGCGCCCGCAGCGCCGCCTCGCAGCGCCCGGCGAACGTGCCGAGCTCGCCCGTCGGCAAGCTCACGTCGAAATTGACGAGATGCGGCAGCGCATCGATCGCCAGGCCTTCGCGCAACGTCCACAGGTCGCGCGCCTGCCGCTCCGACATCGCGAGCACCGCGTCGTCCACCAGCCCCGCGTCGAACCCCGCCGCGAGGCCCGATTCCAGCGCCTGGCGCGCATCGCCGCCCGGCGCGCTCGTCGCGCATTCGATCAGCACCGCGAAGCCGCCTTCGCCCGCGAACGGCGCCGTGACGTCCGGCGTGTGACGCGCGACGTAGTCGTAGAACGCCGGCCACATCGCCTCGAAGCTGACGACTTCCGGCAGCGTGCGCACGCGGTTCCACAGCTCGACCACCGCGTCGTAGTCGCGCACGCGGCACAGCGCGGTGGCCGGCGCCGCGAGCAGCGGGTGCAGCCGCAACACCGCGCGCGTGACGACGCCGAGCGTCCCCTCGCTGCCGATGAACAGCTGCTTCAGGTCATAACCCGCGTTGTTCTTCAGCATGCGGTTCATCGACGAGACGATCGTGCCGTCCGCGAGCACGGCTTCGAGCCCGAGCACCTGCTCGCGCATCATCCCGTAGCGGATCGCGCGCGTGCCGCCCGCATTGGTCGCGAGCATGCCGCCGATCTGGCATGAACCCCGCGCGCCGAGATCGACGCCGAACGTGAAGCCCGCCGCTTCCGCGGTTTCCTGCACCGTCTGCAGCGGCGTCCCGGCGCGCACGGTCATCGTGCCGGACGCCGCGTCGATCGCTTCGATACCGGCAAAACGTTCCATCGACAGCACGACCTCGCCGCCGAGCGCGACCGCGCCACGCGCGAGCCCGGTCAGTCCGCCCTGCGGCACGACCGGCAGCCCGAGCCGCGTGCACAGCGCGAGCGTGCGCGACACGTCGTCGACGCTGCGCGGGCGCACCAGCGCGCGCGGCCGCACGCCGGCCGGCTCGTTGTACGCGGTGAAGTAACGCGGATCGATCTCGGCGGAACGCGTAACCAGCGCATCGCCCAGTTCCGCGACGAGCACGGCGTCGGGCGCCTCGCCCGGCTGCGCGCCGCCGCGCGGTTCGCCGCCCGCGGCCGCCGTCTCCCGGTTCTGCATCGTGCGGCCCGCTTACTTGGTCGAAATATCGATATCGCCGAAATACTTCAGGCCGAGCGACTTCACCGTGCCGTCCGCCTTCAGCTTGTCGATCGCCGCGTCGAGCTTCGCCTTCAGTGCGTCGTCGCCCTTGCGCAGGCCGAATGCGATCCCGCTGCCGAGGATCCTGTCGTCGTGCACCGGCTGGCCGACGAACGAGAAGCCCTTGCCGTCCGGGCGCGACAGGAAGCCGCGCTGGCCGGACGGTGCGAGCACGAGCGTCGCGTCGAGGCGGCCCGCCACGAGATCCGCGTACGCCTGGTTCTGATCCTGGTACGCGACGACCGCCACGCCCGCCGGTTCCCAGTGCGCCTTCGCGAAGGTTTCCTGGATCGATGCCTGCAGCACGCCGACGCGCTTGCCCTTCAGCGATTCGGGCGTCGGCAGCAGGCCGCTGCCGGTGCGCGCGATCAGCTGGGTCGGCACGCGATAGATGATCGTCGTGAAGTCGATCGCCTGGCGCCGCTGCTCGGTCGCGTTCATCGCCGAATTGATCGCGTCGAACTTGCGGCCCTTCAGTGCGGGAATCAGCCCGTCGAACGACGTCTCGACCCATTTGCACGACAGCTTCGCCATCTGGCAGACGGCATTGCCGACGTCGATGTCGAAGCCCTGCAGGTCGCCGTTCGGCGCTTTCGATTCGAACGGCGGGTATTGCGCTTCAAGGCCGAAACGCAGCGTCTGCGCGTCGGCGAGCGCCGCGCCGGAGCCGATTGCGCAAGCAAGTGCGAACGCGAGTTTCAGGGTGGCCGTGTGCTTCATCGTGATCTCCAGTGTCTGGTCGATGCGACGGGCCCGTCGCCGGGTGCCCGTCGCCGGTTTTCCTACAGCGAACGCAGCCGCCGCGCGCCTTCGACCAGCGTCGCGTCGTCCTTCGAAAAACTGAGCCGGATCACGCCGGCATCGGTGCCGTCGGTGTAGAACGCCGACAGCGGAATCGTCGCGACACGCGCGTCGCGGATCAGGCGCAGCACGAAATCGCTGTCGCTTTCGTCCGAGAAGTGACGGAAGCGCGCGAGCATGAAGAATGAGCCTTCGCTCGGCAGCAGTTCGAAACGCGAACCGGCCAGCTCGCGCGCGAGCAGGTCGCGCTTGGCCTGGTAGAACGCCGACAGGCCGAGATAGCTGTCCGGCCGCGCGAGGATCTCCGCGAACGCGACCTGCATCGGCGTGTCGGCCGAGAACACCATGAACTGGTGGACCTTGCGGATCTCGTCCATCAGTTCGGCCGGCGCGAGGCAATGGCCGACCCGCCAGCCGGTCACGTGGAACGACTTGCCGAACGACGACACGATCACGCTGCGCTCGGCCAGCTCGCGGTGGCGCGCGACGCTCTGGTGCTGCGCGCCGTCGAACACGACGTGCTCGTAGACCTCGTCGGACAGCACGACGATGCCCGTATCGCGCGTGAGCTGCGCGAGCCGGTCGAGATCGTCGGCCGAGAACACGGTCGCGGTCGGGTTGTGTGGCGTGTTGACGATGATCATCCGCGTGCGCGGCGTGATCGCGGCAGCCACTTCATCCCAGTTCACGCGGAAATGCTCGGGCGACAGCTTGATCGCGACCGGCGTCGCGCCCTGCAGCCGCACGATCGGCGCATAACTGTCGAACGACGGCTCGAAATAGATCACCTCGTCGCCCGGATGCACGAGCGCGCTGATCGCCGCGTAGAGCCCCTCGCTCGCGCTCGCGATCACCGTGATCTCGGTCGCCGAGTCGTAGCGCGCGCCGTACAGCGCTTCCGTCTTCTCGGCGAGCCGCTCGCGCAGCGCCATCACGCCGGCCATCGGCGCGTACTGGTTGTGCCCGTCGCGCATCGCGCGCGCGACGCCTTCGACGAGCGCCGGATCGGGCGCGAAATTCGGCGCGCCCTGCGACAGGTTCAACGCGTCGTGTTGGGCAGCCAGTTGGCCGATCACCGTGAAGATCGTCGTCCCGACGTCGGGCAGTTTCGAACGGGGCGCGGTGGCGCTTCGCATGACTCCTCCTTCTGATGTCCTTCGGGCGGGCCCGCGTCACGCGCGGCCCTCCGTCTGCCGCATGATTTAGCCCGAGCCAATATCGGCGGACAATCGAAAGTTCGTCATGGCGTCCATGCATTTTCCTCATGGCTCACCGGGAGAAGCACGCAACGGCAAGGCTGGTGGGCGGGCCCGACATGCGAATCAGGCATTTCCCGTGGCGCTACGCATCCGCCGCCGCCAGGTACGCGAGCAGCACGGCCCGCAGTTCGCGGCGCTGCGCGGCGAAATCGAGCGCGGGCCCGAGCGTCAGCAAGGCCTGCGACAGCCCGCCGTAGCAGATCGTCTGGGCCATCCGCGCGAGCCCGTCGAGCCGCGCGGCCGGCGGCGGATCGGCCGCCTGGGCCAGCGCGTCGCGCCACAGCGCGACATACGCGTCGTAATGCCGGCGGTACGCGGCCAACGGCGAGACCTGCCGCTCCAGCACGAACAGCGCGCCCCACAGCGCCGCATCGGCGGCGATCGCGTCGACCTGCAGGTCGACCAGCGCGGCGGCGAGTTCGGCCCGCGGTGCGCCGCGCAGCCGCTCGGCCGCATCGCGCAGCCGGTCGGCCAGCGCCTGCACGCGACGGTGGATGCAGAGCGCCGCAAGGCTCTGCTTGTCGCCGAAATACTCGTAGAAGGTGCCGATGCTCACGCCCGCGACGGCCGCGATCTCGCGGATCGTCGCCTTTGCATAGCCGCGTTCGAGCAAAAGCTGAACGAACGCCTGCTGCAGCGCATCGGAGCTCGCCTGCGCGCGCGACTGGCGCGGCCGGCGGCGCAATGCGGGCGCGGGTTGCGCCGCCGGCTGGCCGGGCGGCGCCGGAACCTGAACATGTCGCGGCGGCATATTTGCTACTCTGAAATCGGCAGGGAATACGTTTTACCGGGCGCCCGAAGCCGTGCCGAAGCGCGCGCCGCGCGGCATGGCGCCGGCTGCCCGCGAAGCATGAGACCGGAGACACACGCGATGACCGAATCGACTCACGCCGTCACGAACCAGGTCGACGAACTGGTCGACTATAACCTCTTCGCGACGGATCTCGCGCTACGCGACGCGCTCGCCCGGGCAGGCGCCGACTGGGCCATGCCGCAGCTCGACGCGTACGGCGCGTGGCTCGGCCGCGCCGACACCGCGCGGCTCGCCGACGAAGCGAACCGCCACGCGCCGGAACTGAACACGTTCGACCGGCGCGGCCGCCGCATCGACCGCGTCGATTTCCACCCGGCCTGGCACGCGCTGCTCGGCCAGTACCGCCACGAAGGCTTCGTGTCGCTCGCGTTCCGCGAATCGCGCCGCGGCCGCTGGGCCGCGACCGCCGCCGGCTTCTACCTGCACGGCCAGATCGAGGCCGGCACGCTGTGCCCGGCCACGATGACGCAGGCCGCGATTCCCGTGCTGCAGAAGGAACCGGCGCTGTGGGGCCTGCTGCGCGACAAGCTCTATAGCGACGATTACGATCCGCGCGACGTGCCGGTCGCCGACAAGCGCTCGATCTGGTTCGGCATGGGCATGACCGAGAAACAGGGCGGCTCCGACGTGCGCGCGAACACGACGCTCGCCACGCCGGTCGGCGCGGGCGGGCGCGGCGCCGAATACCGGTTGCGCGGCCACAAGTGGTTCTTCTCCGCGCCGATGTGCGACGCGCACCTCGTCGTCGCACGCACCGAGGCCGGCAGCCCGTCGTGCTTCTACGTGCCGCGCTGGCGGCCGGACGGCACGAAGAACGCGGTCGAGATCCAGCGGCTGAAGAACAAGGTCGGCAACCGCAGCAACGCCAGCAGCGAGATCGAGCTGAACGACGCGTGGGGCATCATGCTCGGCGACGAAGGCCGCGGCATTCCGACCATCATCGAGATGGCCACCTACACGCGGCTGAACTGCGTGCTCGGCAGCGCGGCGATGCTGCGTCAGGGCGTCGTGCAGGCGATCGCGTACACGCGCCAGCGCCACGCGTTCGGCCGCGCGCTCGCCGAGCAGCCGCTGATGCGCACCGTGCTCGCCGATCTCGCGCTCGAAAGCGAAGCCGCGCTGTCGCTCGCGATGCGTCTGGCCGACGCGTTCGAACGCGACGACTCGCCGCGCGAGCGCGCATGGAAGCGGATCGTCACGCCCGCCGCGAAATTCTGGGTCTGCAAGCGCGCGGTCGAGTTGACCGGCGAGGTGATGGAAGTGTTCGGCGGCAACGGCTACGTCGACGACGGCCCGATCGCGCGGCTGTTCCGCGAGGCGCCCGTCAACTCGATCTGGGAGGGCTCGGGCAACGTGATGTGCCTCGACGTGCTGCGCGCGGTGTCGCGCGAGCCCGACGCGGCCGCCGCGCTGTTCGACGAACTCGCCGACCTAGGCGCGGGCGAACCGCGCATCCGCGCGGCGCTCGACGCGCTGCGCGCGATGCTCGCCGCGCCGGCCGACACGCTCGAAGCATCGGCCCGCGTGTTCGCGCAGCGGCTCGCGCTTGTCGCGCAGGCGTGCCTGCTGCGCCGCGACGCGCCGGCGGCCGTCGCCGACGCGTTCGTCGCGACCCGGCTCGCCGCGCCCGACTGGGGCCGCATCGCGGGCGGCCTCGATCCGCATGCGATCGACGTCGCCGCGCTGCTGCAGCGCGCCTACCCGGCCTGACGCCGGTCCGTTCACCCTTGTTCACCCGCGTTCGCCTTCGTTCGCCCGCCCGGAGCCCCGATGAACCTCGTCGCCGCCCTCGACCGCGCCGCTCGTGCGACGCCCGACAAGCCGTTCCTCGTCAACGAATCCGCGACGATCACCTATGCCGCCGCACGCGAGCGCTCGCACCGCGCGGCGGCCGTGCTGAGCGCGCTCGGCGTCGCGGCCGGCGACCGCGTCGCCGCGATGTGCTTCAACACGCCGGCCTTCGTCGACTTGATGTTCGGCGCATGGCGGCTCGGCGCGGCGTTCGTGCCGATCAACCACAAGCTGCAGGCACCGGAAGTCGACTACGTGCTCGAGCACAGCCGCTGCAAGGCGCTGCTGTTCGACGTGGCGCTCGCGCCGGTGATCGAGCGCCTCGCGCATCCCGCGCGGCGGCTCGTGACCGAGGGCGAACTCGACGGCGTGCCGAACTTCGACACGATGTGCATGACGCGCGACGCCCTCGCGGGGATCGAACCGGCCGACGGCGACATC
Source organism: Burkholderia sp. L-4 (assembly GCF_056856535.1). Taxonomy (NCBI): domain Bacteria; kingdom Pseudomonadati; phylum Pseudomonadota; class Betaproteobacteria; order Burkholderiales; family Burkholderiaceae; genus Burkholderia; species Burkholderia sp. L-4. The sequence goes on along the minus strand of NZ_JBXEOX010000001.1, from coordinate 140,829 downwards.
GCGCAGATTCTCTACACGTCCGGCACGACCGGCCGCCCGAAAGGCTGCGTGCACAGCCATCGCACCGTGACGCTCGCGGCGATGCAGGCGGCGCTCGCGACCGGCATCGGCCGCAACGAGCGCACGCTGATGGCGATGCCGATCTGGCATTCGTCGCCGCTGAACAACTGGTTCGGCGGCACGCTGTTCGCGGGCGGCACCGTCGTGCTGATGCGCGAATACCATCCGCTGCGCTTCCTGCAAACCATCGAACGCGAACGCGTGACGCTGTATTTCGGCGCGCCGGTGTCGTACACGCTGCCGCTCGACACGGTCGACGGCTTCGGCGCGTTCGACCTGTCGAGCGTGCGCGCGTGGCTGTACGGCGGCGGCCCGATCGGCGCCACGCAGGCCGAACGGCTCGCGCAGGCGTATCGCAGCCATGCGTTCTTCCAGGTGTACGGGATGACCGAAACGGGCCCGGCCGGCACGACGCTGTATCCGGACGAGCAGATCGCGAAGGCCGGCTCGATCGGCCGCCAGGGCGGCCCGGGCGTCGACCTGCGCGTCGTGCGGCTAGACGGCATCGACGCGCGGCCGGGCGAGACCGGCGAGATCTGGCTGAAGGCCGACTGCATGATGCTCGGCTATCTCGACGACGCGGCCGCGACGGACGCGGCGTTCGCGCCGGACGGCTGGTATCGCACCGGCGACATCGCGCGGATCGATCAGGATGGCTACCTGTTCATCGTCGACCGGCTGAAGGACATGATCGTGACCGGCGGCGAGAACGTCTATTCGAAGGAAGTGGAGGACGTGCTCGGCGCGCACCCCGACATCGCCGAGGCGGCCGTCGTCGGGGCCCCGCATCCCGACTGGGGCGAGACGGTCGTCGCGCACGTCGTGCTGCGCGCGAATGCGGCGCCCGACGCGGAGGCGCTGCGCGCGTTCTGCGGCGAGCGGCTGGCCGCGTACAAGATTCCGCGCGAATTCACGTTCGCGCAGGCGCTGCCGCGCACGCCGACCGGCAAGCTGCAGAAGTTCCTGCTGCGCGTGCGCGGGGATTAAGTACCTGAGGTTTGGTCAAGGCACTCGCAACTCGTACACTCCTATCCCACTTGCCGACAGCTTTCATCCAGGTCGGAAGCGGCGCCATTCCGCCGTCCACGGCATCCGTTGGTTACGGTCTGCATTTTCCGAATTCCTCCGGCATCCGGTGATCGAAGCGTGCTTCACGCGCTGCAAGAAAGCACCCAACCGCGCCACCGCACCGGCTCATTTCGGCATGCGTGGTCGATCCAAAGGATGATATGAAACGAGTAATAAAACTTGAGGATAACAAATCATACTCGTCCGATTGATCAATGGTTCTTGTCTGAAATAGCGTCTCTAAGCTGGTCATTCCATTTACCGAGACAGGGACGCACGATGAAAAACGAACACAAAGCACCGACCCATCTTTTTGCCACCGTTGGCTCACTCACCGAACGTGGCGGACGCGTCACGACTGCAACCAGCGGCCTGACCCTGGCTGGGCTGGAGGTAGCCCGCGTCGGAGACGTGGTGACCTACGACGACGGTAGCGAGGCCGTGATCATCGATGGGGCGGGAAACAACCATAGCGAGGGCAAGCCCTTCGCGTTGGTCGGCAGCCGATTGAGCAACGGCGATCGCATTACCGAAACGCTGCGCACCTCATTGGGCATTCACGTACGCGAACGGCAAAGCGTTGCTGGACTGTTCGATCCGACCTACGTGCCGCCGCCCGCAGCGCCCGCCTACAGACTGGCCGTACGTGGTGCGACGACAGCGCACGGCGGTGCGTTGCGCGAGCCGTCCGGTACATGGGAAGTAGCACCGCACTTAGGCAACGCGGCCGTGGTGGGCGACCTGGTCCACTATCCGGACGGCTCAACCGCGTGCGTGATCAGCGGTCTGGGTTTGGCCGACAGGTCCGACTTCGCACCACTCGCCTTCGTCGGCAGTGAACTCGATAACGGCGACACGATCACTGACAACCCAGAGCGGCGAGGCGTCGCGTCGTCCATTGTATTTAGCGTCGTTACCCAAACGCCCCTGTCCCACTGAGGCGGCTCCTGTGATCCGCTACTTTCTTGCCAAAGGCGACCACGCCGGTGATGCGGTCATTATCGAAGGTCTCGACACCGTGACCTGTTCCGATCCACCACCGCGCGTTCATATCGCCACACTCGATATGAAGACCTACTGTTCGGCCTGCAAGCGTGAAGGGCACATCGCACCGCAAGGGCCGCGCTGGCCTGGTACCGGCCCGAACGGCAAACAATGGGCATTGAGCGGAGACATCAATGTCTGCGAATGCCATCCGCCGCCGGTCTTTTACGCTGAGCGCGGCATGCGGATGATTTTCACTGCGGACGAGATAGCGACGCTGGATAGGCCTAAACCTGGTGCAGCCGATCGGTCATTTGCTCGATCGAGCGTCATGCACGACGAGCAATTCATCTTGCTCGATGGCAGCCGTCGGCCGCTCGCAAACGTCCGCTATCGAGTGGTGACCGACACCGGGCAGATCTTCACGGGTACCACCGATTCGGACGGGCAAACACGTCGAATCGTTACCGACGCTGCGGCGTTCCTGAAAATCTATACAGCGGGCCATTGAGACAATGAAAAATTTTGCTGCACATGACGATGAGGAATGGTTCCTCGTACACTCGGGCACCGCCACCAATACCAACCCCGGATCGATGGTGGAAGTAACAATCAACACCGAGAAAATATGCCCGAACATGACCAACAAGGAATTTCGAGAAATGGTCTTGAGCATACGGGATCGAGCCGTTTCTCTCGTCGACAAAAGAATCACGGATTTGCAACGCTGGTCCAGCACCGACAAGGCACGCGTACTACAATGGTTTGGCAGAACAGACGAAGGCACGCGCAGGATACTACTAACAGGGCTGACTGCAATCACCGAAGTACTCAAATCGCTTACGGGCCACAACTTTACGCGATGGGATAGCGAGCGATTCAAGCATATCGGATGCGTTCCAAATCCAAATCAGTCAGGCGTCGCCGCATCAGTGTGCTCACCGGATACCGCAACCCATACAATCGCAATACACGTCGACTTTTGCACGATGCGTGACTTCTCATGGGAAAAGGATTCGATGATCTCCACCCTGATTCATGAGGCAAGTCATTTTGACGATACAATGGGAACCAGAGATCACAGATACTTTATGGAAGATTGCTTGACATTCGGAGCCGAAAATCCGAATCAAGCAATCAACAATGCCGACAGTATTGCAGGATATATTATATATAATGCCTAAACTTATTCTCGGCCTATGCCTCTTCATTTCCAGCCCATCATTTGCGTGCATCGCCAGCGAAAATTTCGACATCTACTTCTCGCCAAATAGCTCACATATATCCAATTCAGAAATCATCCGCATTACAAAATGGGCAATCGATAAAAAAATCGATTACGCCAATCACTTCACCAAAGAAACAACACTGATTAGCGGCCATGCTGAAGAAGGGGAGCAAAGAGCACTGTCCCTTGCACAGTCCCGAATGCAAACCGCGTATGCGCTGCTGGAGCAGCTAGGTTTTCTACGCGGCATCATCAAGACGAGCGTCCACGTCTATTCGCACGGCGACGTGGACAATGGAAGGCGTGTGGAAATCTCCTTCCTGCCTGATTGCCCTAACAAGTGCTGCGACGGCAAGTAACCTAATACTGCCGTCAGTCACTTCGACGAGTCGTTGACCTGCACTGGTGGCACGCCTGGCGGAACCTATCGACCGCGCATGATCCTGCAACGCATCGCCACACCATCGCCGGCAGGATTCATATGCACTACCCGGCCGTGCACCGACAAAGAAAAAGCCACCGGCCCCAAACGATCCGATGGCTTTCGCATGTTCAACGGGGCGACGACGTCGCCGCCCGCGACTCACAGGCTGCTTACTTGCCGCCGATGCTCTTCAGCGGCTTCCACTCGCCCTTCTCGACCTTGTACATCGTGATGCCGCCGTTCTTCAGGTCGCCCTTCGCGTCATACGCGACGTGCGTCGACGTCACGCCGGCCATGTCGGTCTTCGCGAGCACCGGCAGGTATTTCGCCGGATCGGTCGAATCGGCCTTCTTCATCGCGTTCAGCATCGCCATCGCGCCGTCGTACGCGTACGGCGAGTACGTCTGCACTTCTTCGCCGAAACGCTTCTTGTACTTGTCCGCGTAGGTCTTGCCGCCCGGCATCTCTTCCAGCGGGAGGCCGGCCAGCGAAGCGATCGTGCCGTCGGCCGCGTTGCCCGCGATCTTCAGGAACGTCGGCGTCTTCACCATTTCGCCGCTCATCAGCGGTGCGGTGAAGCCCAGCGCCTTCATCTGCTTGACCATCGGCGCTGCCTGCGAATCCGCGCCGCCGTAGTAGACCATGTCCGGCTTCGCAGCCTTCAGCTTGGTCAGGATCGCCTTGAAGTCGACCGCCTTGTCGTTCGTGAATTCACGGTCGACGATCGTCGCGCCGCCGGCCTTCGCCGCCTTCTCGAACTGGTCGGCGAGACCCTGGCCGTAGGCCGTGCGGTCGTCGACGATCGCGATCTTCTTCATGCCGAGATCCTTCGCCGCGAACGTGCCGGCCACCGAGCCCTGCTGCGTGTCGGACGTCATCATGCGGAAGGTCGTCTTGTAACCCTGCTGCGTGTATTCCGGCGCCGTCGCCATCGCGATTTCCGGAATGCCCGCGTTCGCGTAGATGCGCGAGGCGGGAATCGTCGTGCCCGAGTTGAAGTGGCCGAGCATGCCCTTGATGCCGTCGTCGACGAGCTTCTGTGCAACCGTCGTGCCCGTGCGCGGGTCAGCCTGGTCGTCCTGCGTGCTCAGCACGAACTTCACCGGCTTGCCGCCGATCTTCGGGTTCGTCGCGTTGAAGTCTTCCAGCGCGAGCACGATCCCGTTCTGCATGTCCTTGCCGTAGTGCGCCTGCGCGCCCGTCATCGGCCCTGCGTAACCGATCTTCACGTCATCCGCATGGGCCGTCCCCGCCAGCGACATGACGGCGACGAACGTCGCGCCTGCCACCTTTTTCATCGTGTGTTGCATAGCATCTCCTTGGTACCAGGGTAAATGAAGCGGCTTCGGGATCGCCTTGCCGCTTCTTTGTTTGATCCGAACGGCAAGGATGATCAGCCGATCGTCATCAAATTCGCATTGCCGCCCGCCGCGGCCGTATTCACGCTCACCGAGCGTTCCGTCAGGAGCCGCTCGAGCGCGTAGTCTTCCGCATCGCCGTTCTCGAACGCGCCCACCGACACGCCCTGCACCGATACGATCGGGCCCGGGCGCTGCGCGACGTCCTTCACGAGCGTCTGCAGTTCGTCGCTGTCGCCTTCGAACAGCACCGCGTCGAACGGCGCGTCGGCCTGCTTGCGCACGCTCGCATGCGCCTTCAGCGACGCCGGCAGCGCGGCGACCAGCGCCTCGCCGGCCGCGCCCGCGAACAACGCGCGGTTGCCGGTGGCCAGCACCGCCGCGAACTGCGCGCGCGCGCCGCTCGGGGTGGCCGCGACACACAGCACCGTGCCGCGCGGGCCGAGTGTATACGTGTTTCGCTCGCCCGTCGGCCCGGTCAGCACGGCGGTCGCGCCGGCCGGCACCTGTGCCAGATAGCCGTCGCAACGCGCGGCCAGTGCCGGCTCGCGTTGCTCGATCAGCCAGTCGCGCAGCGTCGTGAGCGCCGCCGCCGGATTGCCGCGCGCATCGCCTTCGACCGCGCCGTCCGCGATCAGCGTCTGCGCGAGCGAACGCGGCAGGCCCGACGGACGCGTCGCGAGCAGGCGCTGCAGGTACAGCGCGCCCCCGGCCTTTGGACCCGTGCCCGACAGCCCTTCGCCGCCGAACGGCTGCACGCCGACCACCGCACCGATCACGTTGCGGTTCACGTAGATGTTGCCCACGTGCGCATTCGAGATCACGTGCGCGATCGTCTCGTCGATCCGCGTGTGGATCCCGAGCGTCAGCCCGTAACCGGTCGCGCGGATCTGCTCGAGCAGCTTGTCGAGCTGGCTGCGGCGGTAGCGCACCACGTGCAGCACGGGGCCGAACACTTCGCGCTTGAGCTCGTCGATGCTGCCGATCTCGATCAGCGTCGGCGGCACGAACGTGCCGTGCGCGCAGGCCTCGGGCGTCGGCAGTTGCGTGACCGCATGGCCCTTGTCCTTCATCGTCGCGACGTGCGCGTCGATCGTCTGCTTCGCTTCACCGTCGATCACCGGGCCGACGTCCGTCGACAGCCGGTCGGGGTTGCCGAGCGCCAGCTCGTGCATCGCGCCCTTGAGCATCGTCAGCGTGCGGTCCGCGACGTCGTCCTGCAGACACAGAACGCGCAGCGCCGAGCACCGTTGACCGGCCGAGTCGAACGACGACTGCATCACGTCCGCGACGACCTGCTCCGCGAGCGCCGACGAGTCGACGATCATCGCATTCTGGCCGCCCGTTTCCGCGATCAGCGGAATCGGCTTGCCCTCCGGGTCGAGGCGCGCGGACAGCGTCTTGTTGATCAGGCGCGCGACTTCGGTCGAGCCCGTGAACATCACCGCACGCGTACGCGGATCGGCGACCAGCGCCGCGCCGACGGTCTCGCCGGTGCCCGGCAGCAGCTGTACCGCGCCGGCCGGCACGCCGGCCTCGCGCAGCAGGCGCACGGCCTGCGCGGCGATCAGCGGCGTCTGTTCGGCCGGCTTCGCGAGCACCGTGTTGCCGGCGGCGAGCGCCGCGGCGACCTGGCCCATGAAAATCGCGAGCGGGAAGTTCCACGGGCTGATGCAGACCACGGGGCCGAGCGGGCGATGCGTGTCGTTCGAGAACTCGTCGCGGATCTGCGCCGCGTAGTAGCGCAGGAAGTCGACCGCTTCGCGAATCTCGGCGATCGCGTTCGGCAGCGACTTGCCGGCTTCGCGCACGATCAGGCCCATCAGCGTGTGCATCTGCGCTTCGAGCAGGTCGGCTGCGCGCGCCAGGCAGTCAGCGCGGGCGTCGACCGGCGTCGCCTGCCAGATCGGCGCGGCGGCTACCGCGTGCGCGAGCGCCGCGCTCACGTGTTCGGCCGTCGCCTCGCTGACCGTGCCGACCAGGTCGCGCTGGTCGGCCGGGTTGCGCACGTCGCGTGCCGGTGCGTCGGCGAGCGCGTCGTCGGCGAGCATCGGCGCCGCGCGCCACGGATGATGCGCGCTCGCGAGCAGCGCGGACGACAGCGAGGCGAGCCGGTGTTCGTTCGACAAATCGAGGCCCATCGAATTGGGACGCTCGTCGCCGTACAGGTTGCGCGGCAGCGGGATCTTCGCGTGCGGCGCGCCGAGCGGCACGACTTTCGACGCTTCGTCGACCGGATCGGCGACCAGTTCCTTCACCGACACGGTCTTGTCCGCGATACGGTTCACGAACGACGTGTTCGCGCCGTTCTCGAGCAGGCGGCGCACGAGGTACGCGAGCAGCGTCTCGTGCGTGCCGACCGGTGCGTACACGCGGCACGGACGGTTCAGCTTGTCGCGGCCCGTGACCTCCTCGTACAGCGGCTCGCCCATCCCGTGCAGGCACTGGAATTCGTACTGGCCCGGGTAGTAGTTCTGGCCCGCGAGCTGGTAGATCGCGGCCAGCGTGTACGCGTTGTGCGTCGCGAACTGCGGGTAGACGGCGTCGGGCGCCGCGAGCAGCTTCTTCGCGCACGCGAGGTACGACACGTCGGTGTAGATCTTGCGCGTATAGACCGGATAGCCTTCGAGGCCGTCGACCTGCGCACGCTTGATCTCGGTATCCCAGTACGCGCCCTTCACGAGGCGGATCATCAGGCGGTGACGGCTGCGGCGCGCGAGATCGATCAGGTAGTCGATCACGAACGGGCAGCGCTTCTGGTAGCCCTGCACCACGAAGCCGATGCCGTTCCAGCCCGCGAGATCCGGATCGAAGCACAGCGCCTCGAGCAGGTCGAGCGACAGCTCGAGGCGGTCGGCCTCTTCAGCGTCGATGTTCAGGCCGATGTCGTAGCGGCGCGCGAGCAGCGCGAGTGCGCGCACGCGCGGCAGCAGCTCGCTCATCGTGCGGTCCTGCTGCGAGCGCGAGTAGCGCGCGTGCAGCGCCGACAGCTTGATCGAGATGCCCGGGCCTTCGTAGATGCCGCGGCCGCCGGCCGCCTTGCCGATCGCGTGGATCGCCTGTTCGTACGACGCGTAGTAGCGCTGCGCGTCCTCTTCGGTCGTCGCCGCTTCGCCGAGCATGTCGTACGAGTAGCGGAAGCCGCGCGCTTCGTACTTGCGGCTGTTCGCGAGCGCTTCGGAAATCGTCTCGCCGGTGACGAACTGTTCGCCCATCAGGCGCATCGCCATGTCGACGCCCTTGCGGATCAGCGGCTCGCCGCCGCGGCCGATCAGGCGCGTGAGCGCCGACGACAGGCCCGCTTCGCTGTTGGTCGTCACGAGCTTGCCGGTGATCATCAGCCCCCAGGTCGCCGCGTTCACGAACAGCGACGGCGCGTGGCCGACGTGCGAGCGCCAGTCGCCCTTGCTGATCTTGTCGCGAATCAGCGCATCGCGCGTCGCGCGATCGGGAATGCGCAGCAGCGCCTCGGCGAGGCACATCAGCGCGACGCCTTCCTGGCTCGACAGCGAGAACTCGTGGATCAGCCCTTCGACGCCGCCGCCCGAGCTTTTCTCGCGCAGCGCCTCGACGAGCTTCGTCGCGAGCGCCTGCACGTCCGCCTGCAGGTTCGCCGGCAGGCGCGCCTGACCGAGCAGGAACGGCACGCATTCCGGCTCCGGGCGGCGGTACGCGGCCGTGATCGCCGCGCGCAGCACCGATTGCGGCTGAACGTTCTGCGCGAACTCGAGGAACGGATGCGGCGAGTTGTCGTCGTCGCCGTCCGCCGCCTGACCGTCGGCGAGCTCCGTCACGCCGCTGTGGCCCGACAGTTCGGGCGGCAACTGGCCGTGCTCGATCCGCTCGAGATACGCGAAGATCGCCTGCTTGATCAGCCAGTGGGGAGTGCGCTCGAGGCGCGCGGCTGCGTCCTTGAGGCGCGAGCGGAGAAGGTCGTCGACTTTGACGCCGAGAGTCGTGCTTGCCATGGTGGGTTCGTGCGCCGGTGCGAGCCCGGCGATGTGGTGTAAGAGGATGCGCGAAATCCTACGGCACGCAATAAAAAGGTGCAACCAAATTACCGAACAGGTTGCACCCACAAGTTAGCCAATATAATCAGCCACTTATGTGGTTGCAACCTAGGGGTTGCCCGTGGTCGGCGGATCGGTGTTTTCCCTGATCGGGCCGGCTGATCGCGCGTGTGCAACCGTCGACGCGCGTGGAAGCGGCCGAAAACGGGTTGCACTGGGTGGGAGAAACGATGCGACGCCCGGTTCGGACGCGCGACGAGAGGCAGGCGGGTGACGCCCGGCGGGCCGGGCTTCTTCATACGGCAGCGCGCCGCTCAGATATCCAGCGGGTCGACTTCGACGCTCCACCGCAGCACGCCCTTCAGCGCCCGCAGTGCCGGCTGCCACGCGCGCAGCGCATGCTGCAGCGCCGCCCGCGATGCGCTTTCGAGCAGCAACTGCGCGCGATGGACGTTCGCGACCTTGACGATCGTCATCGGCACCGCGTCGTACACGGTCACGCGATCGGCGCCCGGCAGCCCCGGCAATGCGGCCGCGGCCTGAAGCAGGAACGCGAGCGCCGCGTCGAGCGTGCGCCCTTCGGCGCGCAGCAGCGCCTGGTAGACGAACGGCGGCAGGTGCGCGTCGCGGCGCTCGCCGAGCGTCGAATTCGCGAAGCCGACGTAATCCTGCCGCCCGAGCGCGTGATACAGCGCATGACGCGGGTAACGCGTCTGCACCATCACCTCGCCCGGCAGCCCGGCCCGCCCCGCGCGGCCGCTCACCTGCATCAACTGCGCGAACAGCCGTTCGCTCGCCCGGAAATCGTGCGAAAACAGCGCGGTGTCGGCATTAAGCACGCCGACGAGCGACACGCGCTGAAAGTCGTGCCCCTTCGCGATCATCTGCGTGCCGACCAGGATGTCGACCTCGCCCGCATGCACGTCGGAGAACAGCGCCTGCGCGCTGCCCTTGCGGCGTGTGCTGTCCGCGTCGATCCGCAGCACCCGCGCGCCCGGCACGGCCTCGGCGAGCGCCTCCTCGATACGCTGCGTGCCGCGCCCGAGCGGCGCGATGTCGACGTTCCCGCACTCGGGACACGACCGAGGAATGCGCGCCTCCCAGCCGCAGTGATGGCAGCGCAGCGCATGCTCGGGCTTGTGCAGGACGACGTACGCGCTGCAGCGCGGACAACCGGCGACCCAGCCGCATGCGTCGCACGCGAGCTGCGGCGCGTAACCGCGCCGGTTCAGGAACACGAGGCTCTGCTCGCCGCGTTCGAGCCGCGCCTTCAGCGCCGCGACGAGCGGCCCCGACAGCCCGCCCATCGACGCGCGGCCGCGCCGCCGCTCCTCTTCGAGATCGATCAGCCGCACGGTCGGCAGCGTCGCGTCGGCCACCGCGCGGCGCGACAGCGTGAGCTTCGTATAGCGCCCCTGCTCGGCCTGCCACCAGCTTTCGAGCGACGGCGTGGCCGAGCCGAGCACGACCGTGATGCCGAGCTGCTTGGCGCGCCACACGGCGAGATCGCGCGCCGAATAGCGCAGCCCTTCCTGCTGCTTGTACGCCGGCTCGTGCTCCTCGTCGACGACGATCAGCGCGAGCGTCGGCATCGACGCCAGCACCGCCAGGCGCGTGCCGAGCACGATCCGCGCGCGGCCCGTGTGGGCGGCCAGCCAGTTGCGCGCCCGCTCGCCCTCGGCGAGCCCGCTGTGCAGCGTGACGATCGCGTCGTCGGCGAGCGCCCCCGCGAAGCGCGCGCGAAACGCGGCCTCGAATTGCGGCGTCAGGTTGATTTCGGGCACGAGCACGAGCGCCTGCGCGTCCGGCCGTGCATCGAGCAGCGACGCGAGCGCATGCAGATAGACCTCGGTCTTGCCGCTGCCCGTCACGCCGTGCAGCAGGAACGGCGCGAAGCCCGCTGCCGCGCGGATCGCGTCGAGCGCCTCGGCCTGCTGGTCGGTCAGTGCCGGCGGCACGGTTCGTCCACCGGTTGTCGACAGGTTATCCACAGCTTTGGGCACAGGCGCATCGGCCCAGCCGATCTCCTCCACGTCGACCCAGCCGCGCGCGGCCCAGTCGTCGAGCGTCGCGGCCGCCTTCGGATGCAGCGCCCGCGCGTCGGGCAGCGTCAACGAACCGGTATCGACGAGCGCCTGTGCAAGCCGCCGCAGCGCGGCGCCGCGCGCGGGCAATGCATCGGGCAACGCCGCGCGGCCGGCTTCGGTCGGCTGGTAGCGCACTTCGGGCGCGAGCAGCCGCCCCCAGCGCCCGGCGTCGCGCAGCGCCTGCGGCAGCGCCGGCAGCGCAACCTCGCCGCGCCCGCGCTGATAGTAGTCGGCGGCGAACGACACCAGGGCGAGCCAGTCCGCCGACAGCGGGGGCAGGTCGGCGCAGATCGCGTCGACCGCGCGCAGCCGTGACGGCGGCACATCGGTGTGAGTCGTCACTTCGCAAACGAGCCCGACGGCCTGCCGCTTGCCGAACGGCACCTGCACGAGCGTGCCGGGCACGGGTGCCGGCTGCGCGTCGCAGCGGTAGTCGAACAGGGTCGCGAGCGGATGGTCGAGCGCGACGCGCAGGTAGGTGCCGCTCATTGCGGCGCCCCACCGGCAGCGGCACGCGAAGGACAGGCGGCTTGCATCCGCGTCCGCATCGCGGCAGCGAACTTAAAGTAAAACTTCAGATTCCGCGCTAAGTTTTGGATTCGCATTAGGAATCGCCGTATACCCTGCCCAGTCCTGTGGATAACTTTGTTGAGAACTCGCCCCCGAATGGCCGCAACGCGCGCGGGGCCGTGCTTTCCGCTGTTTTTCGCCGCGCGGGGCGCCGCCCCGCGGAGCCTTATTCCATAAGGCTGCTATTCAAATTACCGAACAATAGCGAGACAAATTGACCGATACAGGGCTCTACCGCGCTGCAACGTGGAAAATGTGTATAAGTCAAGTCTTGACAAGCACCGGATCGGCAGCGGGAGCGGGGTTGCGCCCTGTTTAGTCCCGACAGCGAAACGCTGTCATCCCGCAGTGCAGCATGACAACGCTTGCGTTCAGCCAGCGGCTCGGCTACGGATCGCGCGGCTGTGGTTGTGTACTTCGTCGACGAGTTCGGCGACGTGATCGGGCGACGTGAATTGCGAGATGCCGTGGCCGAGGTTGAACACATGGCCCGGATGGTTGCCGTAGCTGTCGAGCACCGCGCGCGCCTGTTCGCGCACCGCGGCCGGCGGCGCAAACAGGATCGTCGGATCGAGGTTGCCCTGCAGCGCGACACGCCCCGCGACGCGCTTGCGCGCGGCGCCGAGGTTGACCGTCCAGTCGAGCCCGACCGCATCGACGCCGGTCGCCGCGATCTCCTCGAGCCACAGCCCGCCGCCCTTCGTGAACGTGATCACCGGCACGCGCTCGCCGTCGTGCTCGCGCTTGAGCTGGCTCACCACGCGGCGGATGTAGTCGAGCGAGAAGCGCTGGTATGCGCCGTCGGCCAGCGCGCCGCCCCACGTATCGAAGATCATCACGGCCTGCGCGCCCGCTTCGATCTGCGCGTTCAGGTACGCGGCCACCGCCTGCGCATTCACGTCGAGGATCCGGTGCATCAGGTCGGGGCGCGAATACGCCATCGACTTCACCGTGCGGAAATCGTCCGATCCGCCGCCTTCGACCATGTAGCACGCGAGTGTCCACGGGCTGCCCGAGAAGCCGATCAGTGGCACGCGCTGGCGGCCCTGGCCGTCGGTGAGCGCGCGGCGGATCTCGCGCACGGCGCCCGTCACATAACCGAGCGTCTCCTCGATGTCCGGCACCGCGAGCTTCGCGACGTCGGCCTCGGTGCGCACCGGATGCGCGAACTTCGGCCCTTCGCCGACCTGGAAGTCGAGACCGAGCCCCATCGCGTCGGGAATCGTCAGGATGTCCGAGAACAGGATCGCGGCGTCGAGCGGGAAACGCTCGAGCGGCTGCAGCGTCACCTCGGTCGCGTAGTCGGGATTCTTCGCGAGGCCGAGGAAGCTGCCGGCGCGCGCACGCGTCGCGTTGTATTCGGGCAGGTAGCGGCCGGCCTGGCGCATCAGCCAGATCGGCGTGTAGTCGGTCGGCTCGCGCAGAAGCGCACGCAGGAAGGTGTCGTTGAGCAGGTTATGGGCCACGGTAGGAGCGACGATGCGAAGGCAAAGCGGCATTTTACCGGACAGCCGCCCTCACGCTGCGCATGCCGACGCGATGGCGGCCATATGACGCGCGCGATGGCTCCGTTATGATCGGACGCTCATATCGAATGAAGGAGGAGACCGATGAAGACATTCGCCACGCTCGCCGCGGCCGCGCTGCTCTGCTGCGCCGCCGCGCACGCGCAGACCACCACCGGCACCACCGCCGCGCCCGGTGCCGGTGCGCGGCTCGACGACGTGCTCGCGCGCGGCACGCTGCGTGTGTGCACGACGGGCGACTACAAGCCGTATTCGTACTACCGCGCGGACGGCCGTTTCGAGGGCATCGACATCGACATGGCCGAATCGCTCGCGAAATCGCTCGGCGTGAAGACCGACTTCGTGAAGACGAGCTGGCCGAACCTGACCGCCGATTTCGTCGCGAAATGCGACATCGCGGTGGGCGGTGTGTCGACGACGCTCGAGCGCCAGAAGCGCGTGTTCTTCACGCAGCCGTACGTCGTCGACGGCAAGACGCCGATCGTGCGCTGCGCGGACGCCGACAAGTACCAGACCGTCGCGCAGATCGACCGGCCCGAGACGCGTGTGATCGTGAATCCGGGCGGTACCAACGAGCGGTTCGCGAAACAGTTCTTCACACATGCGAACCTGACCGTCTATCCGGACAACGTGACGATCTTCAAGCAGATCCTCGCGGGCAAGGCCGACGTGATGGTGACGGATGCGTCCGAGACGCAGTTGCAGCAAAAGCTGAATCCGGGGCTGTGCTCGGTGCATCCGGACAAGCCGTTCCAGTTCGGCGAGAAGGCGTACATGGTGCCGCGCGGTGACGTCGTGTTCCAGCAATACGTCGACCAGTGGCTGCATCTCGCGCTGTCGACCGGCGAATACCAGGCGATTTCGGACAAGTGGCTGAAGTAAGAAGCCCGTCCGCGGCGGCCGATAACGGGCATCGACCCCGTGGCCGCCGCCTGCCGAATGCGCGGCATGGCGGCGGCGAACCTGCCGCCGTTACACATTGCCCTCGCGTCGCCCGACCCGACAATCGGCGCGAAACCACCCGAATCGGCCGATCGGCCGACTTCCGCGCATTCCGATCACGTTTCAAAATCTTTCTGACGAATGAATCGTCATCCGCGGTATCGATCATGCCGCGCACTTTCTGACGTGAAAATCGGCCATTCATCGCGCCCGATACGCATGAAAAACGCATCGTGCGCATCGGCTGAAAACGCAGCGGAAAATATGGGTAAAAATGACCTTTTTCAGGACCCCGAAAACAGCAAAAAATCCCGGGAAGCCTTATCTGGCGGGCGTTACAACCTGAAACACTTTGTTACCGCGACGGGTCATTAATTCGCCCACAATGGCCTCAACGGTTTCAACACGGATGCGGTCTCGTGTGCCAAGTGTGAGCGGACGCGAAGCGCTGCGAGCCAGTCGGTCACGTACCGAAGCCCTTCCGAGGGGCATCCCTGTTGGAGTCGTTTCCGGCCCCCCGCCGGATTCGGTTTCATCTTTGGTCTCCTCGCGCTAACCCCGTAGCGTGTGGTTTTTAGCGGGCTAATAAGCCCGCTTTTTTTCGTCCATCGAAAACGTAACGGCCCGCAGGCCGCCACGTCTTTTCCCGCATTTTTCCCGCGCCGTCCCGCATCAAGCGGTCTTCTGCACGTCGAGCTTCAGCTCCTCGATCATCCGGTCGCGCATCACGAACTTCTGCACCTTGCCCGTCACCGTCATCGGCAGCTCGTCGACGAAGCGGATGTAGCGCGGAATCTTGTAGTGCGCGATCTGCCCGCTGCAGAACGCACGCACGTCGTCCTCCGTCATCTGCTCGTCCGCGCGCAGCACGATCCACGCGCACAGCTCCTCGCCGTACTTCGCATCCGGCACGCCGAACACCTGCGCGCTCTGGATCTTCGGATGCCGAAACAGGAACTCCTCGATCTCGCGCGGATAGACGTTCTCGCCGCCGCGAATCACCATGTCCTTCAGGCGGCCGACGATATTGCAGTAGCCGTCCGCATCGAGCGTCGCGAGGTCGCCCGTGTGCATCCAGCCGTCGACCAGCACCTCGCGCGTCTTCGCGTCGTCGTCCCAGTAGCCGAGCATCACCGAATAGCCCTTCGTGCAGAGCTCGCCCGTCGCGCCGACCGGCACGATGTCGCCGCTCGCATCGACGATCTTCACTTCCAGGTGCGGCTGGATGCGGCCGACCGTCGTCGTGCGCTTCTCGAGCGGATCGTCGGTCGAACTCTGGAACGATACGGGGCTCGTCTCCGTCATCCCGTACGCGATCGTGATCTCCGACAGGTGCATCTGCGACACGACGCGTTTCATCGTCTCGATCGGGCACGGCGAGCCGGCCATGATCCCGGTGCGCAGCGTCGAAAGATCGAAGGTCGAGAACGCCGGATGATCGAGCTCGGCGATGAACATCGTCGGCACGCCGTGCAGCGCGGTGCAGCGCTCGCCGGCCACGGCCGCGAGCGTCGCAACCGGATCGAACGCCTCGCCGGGGAACACCATCGCCGCGCCTTTCGACACGCACGCGAGCACGGCCAGCACCATCCCGAAGCAGTGATAGAGCGGCACCGGGATGCACAGCGTGTCGTGCTCGGTGAAGCGCATCGCGGTCGCGATCGAGCGCCCGTTGTTGACGACGTTGCGGTGCGTGAGCGTCGCGCCCTTCGGGCTGCCGGTCGTGCCGCTCGTGAACTGGATGTTGATCGGTTCGTTGGCCGTGAGCGTCGCGCCGATTGCATCGAGCAATGCCGGATCGACGGCCTGGCGGCCGCGTGTCATCACGTCCGCGAAGCGGAACATGCCGGCCGGCGCGACGTCGCCCATCGACACGACCGTGCGCAGGCTCGGCACGCGTGCCGCGTGCAGGTCGCCCGGCGTCGTGGTCGCGAGCTCCGGCGCGATGGCCTGCAGCATCTCGACGTAGGCCGACGACTTGAAGCGCTCGGCCGTGATCACGGCCTTGCAGCCGACCTTGTTCAGCGCGTATTCGAGCTCGGCGAGCCGGTAGGCCGGATTCAGGTTGACGAGCACCGCACCGATGCGCGCGGTCGCGAACTGCGTGAGCAGCCATTCGCTGCGGTTCGGCGACCAGATGCCGACGCGGTCGCCCTTCACGATACCGAGCGCGGCCAGCCCCGCCGCGAGCACGTCGACCTCGTTCGCGAACTCGCGCCAGGTCCAGCGCACCTGCTGCTCGCGGAACACGACGGCCGGACGGTCGGGAAAGCGGCCGGCGGTGTCGCGCAGGAACCGGCCGATCGTCGCTTCGGACAGCGGCACGTCGGTCGCGCCACGCACGTACGACAAGCCGTTCTCGGGCGCGATCAGCGCGCCCACGCCAAGGTCTGCTGCCATGAATGTCTCCGTCTTTTGATCTGATCGGCCCGCGCGCGCCTGCCGCGCCCGCCTCCATCGCCTCGATCGCGACGGACAGCCTCACTGCGGATGATGCCGCGCTCCGCTGACGACACTCTGACATCAATTCGCGGCGGACGGATGAAATAGCACGACCGGACGGAATGATCTGGCCCGCAATCCGCAGACGAAAAAAAAGCAGCCCGAAGGCTGCTTTCTTTCGCGGGATACGCGGCGCGGCTTAGTGCCGGCTGCGGATCTTCGCCAGACGCTGGATCGCTTCGAGCTGCGCCATCGCGGTCGCGAGCTCGGATTGCGCCTTCGCGAGGTCGAGATCCGACTTCGCGTTCTGCAGCGTTTCCTCGGCACGCTTGCGCGCTTCCTCGGCTTTCGCCGCGTCGAGGTCCTTGCCGCGGATCGCGGTATCGGCGAGCACCGTCACGGCGCCCGGCTGCACTTCGAGAATGCCGCCCGCGACGAACACGAATTCGTCGTTGCCGCCCTCGACTTCGATGCGCACCGCACCCGGACGAATCCGCGTGATCAGCGGCGTGTGACCCGGCAGAATGCCCAGCTCACCCGTTTCGCCCGGCAGCGCGACGAATTTCGCCTCGCCCGAGAAGATCTGCTCTTCCGCGCTGACGACGTCTACTTTGATGGTTGCCATATCGACTCCTGGTTGAGCGTATTACGTGGGCGCCGTGTCTCCTGTCCCCGGGGGTACAGGAGAATCAACGACCTCAACGGCGCCCGCTGCGTTACACCCGACCCTTACTGGATCTTCTTGGCCTTTTCGAAGGCTTCGTCGATCGTGCCGACCATGTAGAACGCCTGTTCCGGCAGGTGGTCGCACTCGCCGTCGACGATCATCTTGAAGCCGCGGATCGTTTCCTTCAGCGGCACGTACTTGCCCGGCGAGCCCGTGAACACTTCAGCAACGTGGAACGGCTGCGACAGGAAACGCTGGATCTTACGTGCACGTGCGACCGACAGCTTGTCTTCCGGCGACAGTTCGTCCATGCCCAGAATCGCGATGATGTCGCGCAGTTCCTTGTAGCGCTGCAGCGTCTGCTGAACGCGACGGGTGATCGAGTAGTGCTCTTCACCGATCACGTTCGGGTCGATCTGGCGCGACGTCGAGTCGAGCGGGTCGACCGCCGGGTAGATACCCAGCGAAGCGATGTCACGCGACAGAACGACGGTTGCGTCCAGGTGGCCGAAGGTCGTCGCCGGCGACGGGTCGGTCAAGTCGTCCGCAGGGACGTACACGGCCTGGACCGACGTAATCGAGCCCTTCTTGGTCGACGTGATGCGCTCTTGCAGCTTGCCCATTTCTTCAGCCAGCGTCGGCTGATAGCCCACTGCCGACGGCATACGGCCGAGCAGTGCCGACACTTCGGTACCGGCCAGCGTGAAACGGTAGATGTTGTCGACGAAGAACAGCACGTCGAGGCCTTCGTCACGGAAGTGCTCGGCCATCGTCAGGCCGGTCAGCGCGACGCGCAGACGGTTGCCCGGCGGCTCGTTCATCTGGCCGTACACCAGCGCGACCTTGTCGAGAACGTTCGAGTCCTTCATTTCGTGGTAGAAGTCGTTCCCTTCACGGGTACGCTCGCCCACGCCCGCGAACACGGAGTAACCGCCGTGTTCCTTCGCGATGTTGTTGATGAGCTCCATCATGTTGACGGTCTTGCCCACGCCAGCACCGCCGAACAGGCCAACCTTGCCGCCCTTGGCGAACGGGCAGATCAGGTCGATGACCTTGATACCCGTTTCGAGCAGTTCGGTCGACGGCGACAGTTCGTCGAACGCCGGAGCCTTCTGGTGGATCGAACGCGTATGTTCGCTTTCGATCGGGCCGGCTTCGTCGATCGGACGGCCGAGGACGTCCATGATCCGGCCGAGGGTCGGCTTGCCGACCGGCACCGAGATCGGCTTTGCCGTGTTCTTCACGGTCAGGCCGCGGCGCAGGCCGTCGGAAGCACCCAGACAGATGGTACGGACCACGCCGTCGCCCAGCTGCTGCTGGACTTCGAGCGTCAGTTCCGAGCCATCGAGAATAAGCGCGTCGTAGATCTTCGGCATGCTGTCGCGCGGGAATTCCACGTCGATAACGGCGCCGATGCACTGTACGATCTTGCCTTCTACCAAAGCAGCAGTACTCATCGCTTTTCCTTTAAATACCTGATTCTTTACTCGCGCAAAGGCGCAGTTGTCGTCCCGGGCGCGCGCTTAAACAGCGGCTGCGCCGCCGACGATCTCCGACAGTTCTTTCGTGATCGCGGCCTGACGGCTCTTGTTGTATACGAGCTGCAGTTCGCTGATCACCGTCTTCGCGTTGTCGGACGCGGCCTTCATCGCGACCATGCGCGCCGATTGCTCGGACGCCATGTTTTCCGCGACGGCCTGGTACACCAGCGCCTCGACGTAACGCACGAGCAGTTCGTCGACGACTGCCTGCGCGTCCGGCTCGTAGATGTAGTCCCACGACGTGGCCGGCGTACCGTCATCGGCTTCGAAGTGTTCCGACGACAGCGGCAGCAGCTGCTCGATCACGGCTTCCTGCTTCATCGTGTTGACGAAGCGCGTGTAAGCGATATAAACCGCCGACAGCTTGCCTTCCGAATACAGATCGAGCTGCGTCTTCACGGCGCCGATCAGCTTGTCCAGATGCGGGGTGTCGCCGAGGTGCACGACCTGCGACATCACCTTCGCGCCGAAGCGGTTCAGGAACCCGAGGCCCTTGCCGCCGATCGCGGTGGCTTCGACCTTCTGGCCCTTCTCTTCCAGCTCCTTGAACTTCTGCACCGTCGCACGCAGCACGTTGGTGTTCAAACCGCCGCACAACCCCTTGTCCGTCGTGACGAGGATGATGCCGGCCGTCTTCGCGCCGTCGTTTGCCACCATGAACGGGTGGCGGTACTCCGGGTTCGCACGGCTCATGTGCGCGGCGATGGCACGGACCTTGTCCGCATACGGACGAGCGGCGCGCATGCGTTCCTGCGCGCGGCGCATCTTCGATGCGGCCACCATCTCCATCGCCTTCGTGATCTTGCGCGTGTTCTGCACGCTCTTGATCTTGCCGCGAATTTCCTTCATTCCAGCCATAGCTTGCTCCTTTGCGCCCCGGGTTAGCGCTTTAGCGCTTTACTCGGGGCTCATGCATCGCTCACCGAAGCGGCGCGGGCGCATCAGCACCCGCGCGGCCTCAATGTGTCACTCGCGGATCAATAGGCACCGGACTTCTTGAAGGATTCGATCGCCGAGCGCAGTGCGCCTTCGTCGTCCTTCGAGAGATCCTTGGTGTCTTCGATGCGCTTGATGAGGTCAGCGTGGCTGGTCTTCAGGTTTTCGCGCAGGCCCTTCTCGAACGACAGCACTTGCTTGACGTCGAGATCGTCGAGGTAGCCGTTGTTCGCGGCGTACAGCGACACGGCCAGTTCCCAGACCTGCAGCGGCTGGTACTGCGGCTGCTTCAGCAGTTCCGTCACGCGGCGGCCGCGCTCGAGCTGCTTGCGGGTCGCTTCGTCGAGGTCCGATGCGAACTGCGCGAATGCAGCCAGTTCACGGTACTGCGCGAGGTCGGTACGGATACCGCCCGACAGCTTCTTCACGACCTTCGTCTGAGCGGCGCCACCGACTCGCGACACCGACACGCCGGCGTTGATTGCCGGGCGGATGCCTGCGTTGAACAGGTCGGTTTCCAGGAAGATCTGGCCGTCGGTGATCGAGATCACGTTCGTCGGAACGAACGCGGTCACGTCGCCCGCCTGCGTTTCGATGACCGGCAGTGCCGTCAGCGAACCGCTCTTGCCCTTCACTTCACCGTTCGTGAACTTCTCGACGTACTCTTCCGACACGCGAGCGGCACGCTCCAGCAGGCGCGAGTGCAGATAGAACACGTCGCCCGGGTACGCTTCACGGCCCGGCGGGCGGCGCAGCAGCAGCGAGATCTGACGGTATGCCCAGGCTTGCTTGGTCAAGTCGTCATAGATGATCAGCGCGTCCTGGCCACGGTCGCGGAAGTATTCGCCCATCGTGCAGCCAGCGTACGGTGCGAGGTACTGCATCGCGGCCGAATCCGACGCCGAAGCGGCGACGACGATCGTGTATTCCATCGCGCCCGTTTCTTCGAGCTTGCGAACCACGTTCATGATCGACGAAGCCTTCTGGCCGATCGCGACGTAGATACAGATCAGGTCCTTGCCCTTCTGGTTGATGATCGCGTCGAGCGCCACCGCGGTCTTGCCGCACTGACGGTCGCCGATGATCAGCTCACGCTGGCCACGGCCGATCGGCACCATCGCGTCGATCGACTTGATGCCCGTCTGCACCGGCTGCGACACCGACTTGCGCCAGATCACGCCCGGGGCGATCTTTTCGATCGCGTCGGTCAGCTTCGCGTTGACCGGGCCCTTGCCGTCGATCGGGTTGCCGAGCGCATCGACCACGCGGCCGACGAGTTCCGGACCCACCGGCACTTCGAGAATGCGGCCCGTCGTCTTGACGACGTCGCCTTCCGAGATGTGTTCGTATTCGCCGAGAATCACCGCGCCGACCGAGTCGCGCTCGAGGTTCAGCGCGAGACCGAACGTGTTGCCCGGAAACTCGAGCATTTCGCCCTGCATCACGTCCGACAGGCCGTGGATACGCACGATACCGTCGGTCACGGAGATCACGGTGCCCTGGTTGCGAACGTCTGCGCTCGCTTCAAGGCCCTGGATCCGGCTCTTGATCAGCTCGCTGATCTCAGAGGGATTGAGTTGCATTATTCGCTCCTGATAGTCAATTCTGTTGCGTGCCGGCGTGGCGCTCAGGCGGTCAAGGCAGCCTGCATCGATGCGAGGCGCGCGCGAACCGAGGTGTCGAGCACTTCGTCGCCGACCGTCACGCGCACGCCGCCGATCAGCGACGAATCGACTTCGACCGTCGGTTTCAGCTTGCGCTTGAACTTGCGTTCGAGGCCCGAGACGAGACTGTCGAGATCCGCGCCGTTCAGCGGGAACGCGCTCACGATCTCGGCGTCGGCTGCGCCTTCACGTTCGTTCTTGAGCGCCTCGAACTGCTCGGCAATTTCCGGCAGCAGCGCGATGCGATGATTGTCGACCAGCATCTGCACGAAGTTCTTCGCTTCGGCGCCGGCCGCGAGCGGCGACTTCACCGCAGCAAGCAGCAACTCGGCTACTTGCGTGCGCGTCACCTTCGGGCTCGACGCGACCGACAGCACTTCCGGCAGACGCGCAACCTGGGCCAGCTCTTGCACGAGCGTGGACCAGGCGGCGATGTCACCGCCCTCGGCCACGCGGAACAGCGCTTCTGCGTAAGGGCGGGCGATGGTTGCAAGTTCGGCCATGATCAGAGCTCGGCTTTCAGTTGATTCAGCAGTTGGGCGTGGGCCGTTTGATCGACTTCGCGCTTCAGGATCTGCTCGGCGCCCTTCACGGCCAGCGCGGCGACTTCGCCACGCAGCGCTTCGCGCGCCTTCACGATTTGCTGTTCTGCTTCCGCCTTCGCCTGAGCGACGATGCGGGCGGCTTCAGCCTGGGCGTTGGCCTTGATTTCCTCGGCGACCGCCTGGGCACGCTTTTCGGCGTCGGCGATGCGCTGCTGGCCGTCGTTGCGGGCCTGCGCGAGTTCCTGGTCCACGCGCTTGTGCGCTGCGTCGAGTTCCGCCTTGCCCTTCTCCGCGGCGGCGAGGCCGTCGGCGATCTTCTTCGAACGTTCGTCGAGGGCGTTGATCAACGGCGGCCACACGAATTTCATCGTGAACCACGCGAGGACCAGGAACACGACCATTTGCGCAAACAGAGTTGCGTTGAGATTCACGGTGTTTCCTTATCTGCTATTCCGGAAAAATGAAACGGTAAGGCGCTCATCGAGTTGCATTCGATCAGCGCCCCAAGTCTCCGTTCCGCCCTGCGCCGGCTCACGCCGGACGCATATTTCCGAGGAACCTTAGCCTGCGAGCTTCGACAGGAGCGGGTTCGCGAACGCGAACAGCATTGCGACACCAACGCCGATCAGGAATGCAGCGTCGATCAGGCCAGCCAGCAGGAACATCTTCGTTTGCAGCGGGTTGATGAGTTCCGGCTGACGCGCGCAGGCTTCGATGTACTTGCCACCCATCAGCGCGATACCGATACAGGCGCCGATTGCACCCAGGCCGATGATGATGCCGATACCGATGGCGGTCAGACCCTGGATGTTGGCGATGTAAGCTTGCATGATCACTCCTTTGTGAAAAGACTTGGAACTGAGATTTAAAAAACTAAAACGAAGACTCTTTCTTGCACGCCGCGCTTAGTGCTTGTCGTGCGCCTGGCCGAGATACACCAGCGTCAGCATCATGAAAATGAATGCCTGCAACAGAACAATCAGGATGTGGAAGATTGCCCAGACGCTACCCGCGATCACATGACCAACGAAGCCGAGGAACGTTGCGTCGCCACCGAAGCTCCACATGCTGCCGAGCAGGGCGATCAACAGGAACAACAGCTCACCCGCGTACATGTTGCCGAACAGCCGCATACCGAGAGAAACGGTCTTCGCGAGATATTCGACAATGTTGAGCGCGAGGTTCGGGATCCACAGCAGCGGGTGTGCGCCGAACGGTGCCGACAGCAGCTCGTGCACGAAGCCGCCCGCGCCCTTGATCTTGATGCTGTAGTAGATCATCAGGACGAACACGCCGAGCGCGATGCCGAGCGTGCCGTTCAGGTCGGCCGTCGGGACGATGCGATGGTGGGAAATCACGTCCGACAGACCGAGCAGGCCGATCACGCGGCCCGGCAGGTCGACCGGGAGGAAGTCGAGGGAGTTCATCAGCGCGACCCACACGAACACCGTGAGGGCGAGCGGAGCGATGAAGGTACGATTGCCGTGGACGATGGCCTTCGACTGGTCTTCGACCATTTCGACGAGCATCTCGATCGCGCACTGGAAGCGGCCCGGCACGCCCGACGTCGCCTTGCGGGCGGCCAGACGCAGCAGGACGATCGTCACGATGCCGCACACGATCGACCAGAACAGCGTGTCGAGATTCCAGACGTGGATGTCGAAAATCGACGTCTGATGCGAGGTGGAGAAATTCTGCAAGTGGTGCGCAATGTACTCGGACGGATCCGGACCGCGCGTGCCTTCGCTAGCTGCCATATCGTTAATGCCACCCAAATTGTCGAAAATCGTTTTGCCTGTTCCGCAACACGCTATTGCGGGAACGGGCCGGTGCGGTTCGCTGTCGAAACCGCACGCTGCTTGTTCCTTACCGCCAGGCCAGCGCGATCCAGTAGGTCTTCAGCACGACGAGGTACGTGACGAGGAACGGCACCCAGTGCACGCCGGCCCAGCCGAACGCCACTGCGGTGAACATCCCGATCGTCAGAGCGAGCTTCAGGGCTTCGCCCATCACCCAGCTCATCACGGTGGCCGAGCCACCTGCCTTCAGTCGTGCCACGAATACCGCACTTGGCACCCAGCCAATCGCTCCGCCCAGAAACGCGGATTGCGCAGCGGCGCCCGGCGACTTCGAAAACAGCCACCACGCCAGCGTTGCAACCAGGGACAGGACCACTTGCGCGAACACCACCTTGTAGGGGGTCACGCGCGAGGGCTTGCTCACGTTCGGACCGAACAGCCTCTCGGCTTCCGTCCGTGTAAGCGGAACGATGTTGTTATCTTGCTGCTCGACATCCCAGTCGTCGGATTCGCGCCACTCACCGGCCGCCGAAGCGGGGCGTTGCGTTCGCTGATCATCGTGCCTGTCGTCCGGCGCCTGACCCGCCATCGCAATCTTCCGCAAAGTCCTTGAACCCGACCCCAAGCTTTCTGAAAGCTTTCAGGGGTGCCTAGCTAACAAATCCGGGCGATTGTAAGCGATAGTTGCAAGTGATTCAAGGCTTTAGACGCGACAAAAACCTGCATAAAACGACGCCTCATCATGTGAAAAAACACCCGATTCGACGACGTACGATGACAGTTGTAAGGTCGATTTCTTGCACCGGTATTTCTTGCGCGTAAAACGCCGGCGGCAGGGGGAATGACGGGGAAACGATGCCCGGTACGGGTCCGGGCGGAGCGGCACGATCGCCGCGGGAAATGCGCGGTGAAACACTCGCCCGGAATGACTTGGCACGACGGCCCGGAACACGCGAAGCGCCCTGGCCGATCGGTCGTGCGCGACGGGTGAAATTCGACCGGACGCTCGCGCATCGATACGTCCAATCAGTTGTCGCGCCACCACAGGTGTTCGACTGTGGGTTGCGGCACTTATCAACAGCCTATAACCACCGCGAACACCGCACCCTTCCCCGCCCCTCGAATCGCACACCTGTGCCGCGCACCCGCCCTGCTCAACCGTGAACGAGCAACCACGCGCCAAGTGCCGCGCTCACGAGCGCGAACGGAATCGACACCAGATGAAACGGCAGCCACATGCGCGGCTCCTTCGCGAGACGCACCGCGATCAGGTTCGCGAGCGAACCGATGGCAAAACCGAAACCGCCGACCGATACGCCGAACGCCAGCGCACGCCAGTCGTGCGTGAATTCCGACAGCAGGATCGCCGCCGGCACATTGCTGATCACCTGTGACAGCACGGCGCCCGCGGCATAGACGCGCAGCGGCGAATCGAGCCGCGCATTCGCGATCGTGTCGTGCACGACGGGCAGCGCGGCCGCGCTGCGCAGCACGACGAACATCAGCACGAAGATCAGCAGCAGCAGCCAGTCGATCTTCAGGACTGCGTTGCGTTTGACGGCGAGCAGGACGATGGCGACGCCGACGAGGCCCGGCAGCGGATGGTGGGCATCGGCGAGCAGTACGAATGCAGCGAACAGCACTGCCGCGATCAGCGCGTGCATGCGCTGTACCGGTAACGCGATGGCGTCGCCGGACAGATCGAGCGGCTTCGCGCGAAACATGAACGCGGTCAGCACGAGCAGCAACGCCATCAACGCAAGCGCCAGCGGCCCGAGCGTAACCACGAAGCGGCCGAACGACACGCCGCTCAATTGCCACAGGAAAAGATTCTGGGGATTGCCGAGCGGTGTCGCGACGGACCCCGCGTTGACGGCCAGCGCGACGACGATCACGAGCCGCCGGAACGGTAGCGGCGTCAGTGCACGCAGCGACACCATCAACGGCACGACGACGAACAGCGCGACGTCGTTGGTGAGCCACATCGACAGTACCGCGGCGAATCCGACCAGCAGCATCGCGAGCCCGCGTTCGGAATGCACGTGATGCACGATGCGGTGCGCGAGCCACATCAGGCAACCGGACAGCTCGAGTGCCTTGGTCAGCATCAGCAGGCCCGCGAGCGTCGCGACCGTCTGCCAGTCGACGCGACCTGCAAGCACCGAAAATGGTTGCGGACGCACCCATTGCAGCACGATCAGGCCGAGTGCAAGCACCGACAGTACCGGTTCCTGCGCAAGCCATCCGAGCCACCGGCGCGGCGCCGGTGCGCCCGTCTTCTCCATTGGCTGTCCTTACTCTTCGGTTGCGACGTTGCCGCGCAGCCGCGCGAGAATGCCCTCGAGCGCATCGAGGTTGCCGAAGTCGATCGTCACCTGCCCGCGCCCGCGGCGGCCGAGCTTGATCTTCACCGTCGACGCGAGCAGGTCGGACAACTCCTCTTCGAGACGGCGCGTATCGCGGCCGCCGTCGTCCTTCGCGCGCGCCTTCACGGCCGGCGCTTCCTTCGTCGTATGTGCGACGAGCTTCTCGGTTTCGCGCACCGACATGCGCTTGTTGACGACCTGATGCGCGAGCGTGATCTGCGTGGCCGCATCGACGGCGAGCAGCGCGCGCGCGTGCCCCATGTCGAGATCGCCGGCCAGCAGCATCGTCTGCACCGGCGACGCGAGGTTCAGCAGGCGCAGCAGGTTCGACACCGCGCTGCGCGAACGGCCGACCGATTCGGCCGCCTGCTCGTGCGTGAAACCGAACTCGTCGAGCAGGCGCTGGATACCGTGCGCTTCTTCAAGCGGGTTCAGGTCCTCGCGCTGGATGTTCTCGATCAGCGCCATCGCGGCGGCAGCCTTATCGGACACGTCCTTTACGAGCACCGGCACTTCATCGAGACCGGCCAGGCGCGCCGCGCGGAACCGCCGCTCGCCTGCAATGATCTCGTATTTGTCTGGTGAAATGGGCCGTACCAGGATCGGCTGCATCACGCCCTGAGCGCGAATGCTGGCCGCGAGCTCCTGCAGGCTGCCCTCGTCCATCCGCGTCCGCGGCTGGTACTTGCCGGCCTGCAGCTTGCCGAGCGCGAGCGTGTTCGGCGCCCCTTCGATCTTCACCGCTTCGGTGATATCGGCGCTGCCGCCGAGCAGCGCTTCGAGGCCACGTCCCAAGCCCTTCTTCTTTGGTACCGCGTTCATGTCTTTCTTCCTCGCTTCGCTCATGTCCGGATCACGACACCTCGAACGCGCGGACGCGTTCGATCATCTCGGCACCGAACTGGAGATACGCCTGCGCACCGCGCGAGCTGCGGTCGAACACGACGCCCGGCAACCCGTAACTCGGCGCTTCCGCCAGGCGCACGTTGCGCGGAATCACCGCGTCGAACACCTTGTCGCCAAAGTGCGCTTTCAGTTGATCGGAGACTTGCTGCTGCAGCGTGATGCGCGGATCGAACATCACACGCAGCAAGCCGATGATCTTCAGGTCGCGGTTCATGTTCGCGTGAACCTGCTTGATCGTGTTGACGAGGTCCGACAACCCTTCCAGCGCGAAGTACTCGCACTGCATCGGGATCACGACGCCATGTGCCGCGCACAACCCGTTCAGCGTCAGCAGCGACAGCGTCGGCGGGCAATCGATCAGCACGAAATCGTAGTCGTCGGCCACGCGTTCGAGCGCTGCTTTCAGCCGGCGCTCGCGGTTGTCGATGCTGATCAGTTCGATCTCGGCACCGGACAGCTCGCGGTTCGCGGGCAGAACGTCGTAGGTGACGCCGTCCGGGCGGATGCGCGCATCGGCGACCGACACGCCATCGACCAGCACTTCGTACACGGTCGCCTCACAGGCGGCCTTGTCGATCCCGCTGCCCATCGTCGCGTTGCCCTGCGGGTCGAGATCGATCAGCAGGACTCGTTGCTCCTGCGCTGCAAGGCTTGCGGCGAGATTGACCGATGTCGTCGTCTTGCCGACGCCCCCCTTCTGGTTCGCAACGCAGAAGATCTTTGCCATCGTTGGTGTGTTCCCTTTACCTTCAAACAAACGGCGCGCTACCGCGCGCCTTCAATTCGCGTCGTCGACGGCCACTTCGAACAGATGCCGCTCGGCATCGAGCATCGGCACCGCCAGCCGGATCGTCTGCTTCACGCGGCTGCCTTCCGGCAAACGCGCAATTTCGTCATCCGGGTGAACGCCCTTCATTGCCCAGATCGATCCACCCGGCGCAACCAGATGTCGAGCAAGTTTAACGAAGTCGGACAGATCCGCGAAAGCGCGGGATACGATCATGTCGAATTTTTCCGGCACTTCGACGCCCGGCTGCAGCGATTCGACCCGCCCGGTGACGACCGACAGGTTCGCGAGCTTCAGTTCCGCGCGCATCTGCGTCTGGAATGCAGACTTCTTCTGCACGATATCGTTCAGCGTGACCTGCCAGTCCGGCTCGACGATCGCGAGCACGATGCCGGGCAACCCGCCGCCCGAACCGACGTCGAGCACACGCGCCGACGCACGGCCGCGCAGATGCGGGACGATCGAAAGCGAATCGAGGATGTGCTGGATCAGCATCTGCTTCGGGTCGCGGATCGCGGTCAGGTTGTAGACCGCGTTCCACTTGCCGAGCAGCGCGACATAGTCGAGCAACTGGTTGCGCTGAGCATCCGTCAGCGTGAGGTCGAGCGCCGCCGTGCCTTCGACGAGCATCTGTTCCAGTACGTCCCGATTAACCGCCGGCGCGCGACGCGCCGTCATTGTTGCGTCGGGACGGCGCCGTCCCCCTGCTCCGTTGCCTCGGCGGCCGTGCCATTCCGGCGGCCCAGCCCGCGACGCTTCAGGTGCACCATCAGCAGCGAGATTGCCGCCGGCGTGACGCCCGAGATGCGCGATGCCTGCCCGATCGTTTCCGGCCGGAACTCGTTGAGCTTCTGGCTCACTTCGAACGACAGCCCGCGCACTTCACGGTAATCGATACCGTCGGGCAAGCGCGTGTTCTCGTTCGCGTCGTTGCGTTCGATCTCGGATGCCTGGCGCTCGATATAGCCCTGATACTTGATACCAATCTCGACCTGCTCCTTGATCTGCTCGAGCAGCACCGGATCGTCGGTCAGCGGCTCCGCGGGACCGCATTCACCGCCCTTCAGCCCGCATACGCCGTCGTAGCTGATGCCCGGACGACGCAGCAGTTCGGCGAGGCTGTATTCGTGATCGATCGCCTTGCCGAGCAGCGCGGTCGCCTCTTCCGGCGGCAGCGTCTTCGGCGTGACCCACGTCGACTTCAGGCGTTCGGTTTCACGTGAAACAGCGTCGCGCTTCCGGCTGAATGCGTCCCAGCGCGCGTCGTCGACGAGCCCCAGCTCGCGGCCGATCTCGGTCAGGCGCATGTCGGCATTGTCTTCACGCAGGCTCAGGCGATACTCGGCACGGCTCGTGAACATCCGGTACGGCTCGGCCACGCCACGCGTCACGAGATCGTCGACCAGCACGCCCAGATAGGCCTGGTCACGGCGCGGGCACCACGCGTCCTTCTCCTGCACATAGCGACCCGCATTGAGGCCGGCCAGCAAGCCCTGCGCGGCCGCCTCTTCATAGCCGGTCGTGCCGTTGATCTGGCCCGCAAAGAACAACCCGTTGATCGCCTTGGTCTCGAGCGACGCCTTCAGCGCGCGCGGGTCGAAGTAGTCGTACTCGATCGCATAACCCGGGCGCAGGATGTGCGCGTTCTCGAGGCCGCGCATCGAATGCACGAGCTCGAGCTGGACATCGAACGGCAGGCTCGTCGAGATCCCGTTCGGGTAGAACTCGTTGGTCGTCAGCCCTTCCGGCTCGAGAAAGATCTGGTGCGATTCCTTCGACGCGAACCGGTGGATCTTGTCCTCGATCGACGGGCAATAACGCGGCCCGACGCCTTCGATCACACCTGTATACATAGGCGAACGGTCGAGGCCGCCGCGAATGATGTCGTGCGTGCGTTCGTTCGTATGCGTGACCCAGCACGGCAGCTGCTGCGGATGCTGCTCCGCGCGGCCCAGGAACGAGAACACGGGAATCGGATCGAGGTCGCCCGGCTGCTCGTCGAGCTTCGAGAAGTCGATCGTCCGGCCGTCGATACGCGGGGGCGTACCGGTCTTCAACCGGCCCTGCGGCAGCTTCAGCTCCTTCAGGCGCGACGACAGCGACACGGCTGCCGGATCGCCGGCGCGGCCGCCCGTGTAGTTGTTCAGGCCGACGTGGATCTTGCCGTCGAGGAACGTGCCGGCCGTCAGCACGACCGCACGCGAGCGGAAGCGGATACCGATCTGCGTGACGGCGCCCACCACGCGATCGCCTTCGACCATCAGGTCGTCGACGGCCTGCTGGAACAGCCACAGGTTCGGCTGGTTCTCGAGCCGGTGGCGGATCGCGGCCTTGTACAGGATGCGGTCGGCCTGCGCACGCGTCGCGCGCACGGCCGGGCCCTTCGACGAATTGAGGATCCGGAACTGAATACCGCTCTCGTCCGTCGCGGCGGCCATTGCGCCACCCAGCGCGTCGACTTCCTTGACCAGATGGCCCTTGCCGATGCCGCCGATCGACGGATTGCAGCTCATCTGCCCGAGCGTTTCGATATTGTGGGTCAGCAGCAGCGTCTTCGCGCCCATACGGGCGGACGCCAGCGCGGCTTCCGTGCCGGCATGACCGCCACCGACGACGATGACGTCAAATTCTGTGGGAAAAAGCATGGTGGATTCCGCACGCCGAGCTGCGCACGAACCTATCAGAGAAATGTATGGGCCGAATTATAGCGGGTTCGCTTTTCACCCGAATGCCGTCCGAATGGTAGGGTCTGTGCATTTCGTCGATTTTTGGGCCGTGGACGGGAGAATCCAAGGTGTCGAGCCTGTTCAGGCAAAGCCCGAGCACGGTTTGCCGTACATCGCTGCACCTGTGCAAAAAACCTGGCTGGCGAGAACGCCGCAAGCGGAATATGACCCGATCGATATCTGTGGCCCGCGCGGCCGCGCGAACACGACATGCTGTGCCCCCTTCTCTTCACAGCATTTCTGCCGGTTGCTCTCACCCTTGTCCACCGAGGTTCCACACATCATCGGCCTGTGGAACGAGCCACCGCCGCACAGGACTCAAGACGATTCCTCCGGCGCTTATCCCCAGACCTCGAGCCAACCAGGCCTCACCGGCAAATAAAAACGGCGTGTTTCACGTGAAACACGCCGTTCGTTTCCCGCCAACCGCTCGGACCATCAAGCCGTCTTCTTCGCCAGCCCCAGGTACGTTTCGATCACGCGCGGATTCTGCGCAAGCTCGGCGGCCGGCCCTTCCAGCGCAACCTCACCGGTCTCCAGCACATAGCCGTAATCCGAGATCTGCAACGCGGCCCGCGCGTTCTGTTCGATCAGCAACGTCGCCACCCCCGTACCGCGCAACGCGCTGATGATATGAAAGATCTCCTTCACGATCAGCGGCGCGAGCCCGAGGCTCGGCTCGTCGAGCATCAACAGGTCGGGCTTGCCCATCAGCGCGCGGCCGACCGCAAGCATCTGCCGCTCGCCGCCCGACAACGTGCCGGCCGCCTGCTTGCGGCGCTCCTTCAGCCGCGGGAACAGCGCGAACACGTGGTCGAGCTGGTCGA
This sequence comes from Burkholderia sp. L-4, assembly GCF_056856535.1. Taxonomy (NCBI): domain Bacteria; kingdom Pseudomonadati; phylum Pseudomonadota; class Betaproteobacteria; order Burkholderiales; family Burkholderiaceae; genus Burkholderia; species Burkholderia sp. L-4. The sequence goes on along the minus strand of NZ_JBXEOX010000001.1, from coordinate 109,366 downwards.
GGAAGTTCGATTCGCCAGCCTGCTTGCGGCGATATGCCCCCAGCACAAGGTTGTCCTCGACCGTCATCGTGCTGAACAGCTCGCGCTTTTCCGGTACGAGGCACATCCCGCGCGCGACACGCTGCTCAACCGGCAACGCACCGACGTCGCTGCCGCGGTACACGACCGCGCCCGACGCATGCCCCGTAACCGGCAACGCGCCCATGATCGCGTTCAGCAGCGTCGACTTGCCGGCACCGTTGGGGCCGATCACGCTGACGATCTGCCCCGCACCGACCTTGATCGCCGCACCGTGCAGTGCCTCCACCTTCCCGTACCGGACTGCCAGCCCGCGCACTTCGAGAATCGGCATCGTCGTGTCCGCCATCACTCCACCCCGCCCAGATACGCTTCAAGCACGGCCGGGTCCTGCTGCACATCCTGCGGCAGCCCTTCCGCGATCCGCGTGCCGAACTCCATCACCACCAGCCGGTCGGTGAGATTCATCACGAAATCCATGTCATGTTCCACGAGCAACACGCTCATGCCTTCCGCCTTCAGCCGTCGCAGCAGGTCGGCGAGCTGTTGCTTCTCCTGGTAACGCAGCCCCGCAGCCGGCTCGTCGAGCAGCAGCAGCGTCGGATCGCAGCACAGCGCGCGGGCGATTTCGAGAATCCGCTGCTGGCCGAGCGCGAGGCTGCCCGCTTCGTCGTACATGTGCTTCTCGAGCCCCACGCGGCGGATCTGGCGTGCGGCTTCGGCCAGCAGTTGCGCCTCCTCGTGTGCATTGAGCCGCGCGATGCTGCGCCAGACGCCCGTATGGCCGCGCAGATGCGCACCGATCGCGACGTTCTCGAGCACCGTCATCGCGGGCAGCAGCTTCACGTGCTGGAAGGTACGGCCGATGCCGCGGCGGACGATCTGGCGCGACGTGAGCCCGTCGATGCGCTCGCCACGGAACGTGATCGTGCCGCCCGTCGGCTTCAGCACGCCCGTCACGAGGTTGAACGTGGTCGACTTGCCGGCACCGTTCGGGCCGATCAGCCCGATGATCTGCCCCGCTTTCACGTCGAAGCTGACGTCGTTGACGGCCACGAGCCCGCCGAACTGCTTGCGTGCATTGTCGACGACGAGCAGCGGCTCACCGGCCGCCGGCTTCGCACGCTGCGGCAGCGGATCGGCCTGCTCGGGCACGTGCGCGCTCGGCCCGCGCGGGAACAGCCGGGCAACGAACGGCCACACGCCCTGGCGGGCGTACTGCAGCAGCAGCACCATCAGCACGCCGAACACGATGATCTCGAAGTTGCCTTCCGAGCCAAGCAGCTTCGGCAGCAGCGTCTGCAGGTAGTCCTGCAGCACCGTAAGGATCGCTGCACCGAGCACCGCGCCCCACACGTGCGACACGCCGCCGACCACGGCCATGAACAGGAACTCGATCCCGTGATTCAGCCCGAACGGGGTCGGGTTCACCGCACGCTGCAGATGCGCGTACAGGAAGCCCGACACCGCCGCCAGCACGGCTGCGTAGACGAAGATCACCACGCGCATCCATGCCGTGTTCACGCCCATCGCCTCGGCCATCACGCCGCCGCCGCGCAGTGCGCGGATCGCGCGGCCCGGGCGGCTGTTCAGCAGGTTCTGCACCGACACGATCGCGGCCAGCACGACGGCCCAGATCAGGAAGTACAGGCTGCGGCCGCTTTCGAGCGCGAGGCCGAACAGGTTCAGCGCCGGAATGCCGTTGATCCCGTCGTACTTGCCGAGCAGCTCGAGGTTGCCGAACAGGTAGAACAGCGCGAGGCCCCACGCGATCGTGCCGAGCGGCAGGAAGTGCCCGGACAGCCGCATCGTGACCGCACCCAGCACGAGCGCGACGAGCGCCGTCAGCACGACGCCGACGATCAGCGCGAGCCACGGCGATACGCCGTAGCGCGTCGTCAGGAACGCGGTCGCATACGCGCCGATGCCGACGAACGCGGCCTGCCCGAAGCTCGTCATCCCGCCAACGCCCGTCAGCAGCACGAGCCCGATCGCGACGATCGCATAGAGGCCGATGTAGTTCAGCAGCGTGATCCAGTACTCGGGCACGTGCAGCGCGCCGGGCAGCACCGGCAGCGCGAACAACACCACGAGAAACACCCAGAAGGTCTTGTTGCGTACCATCGTCTTCATCGCGTCACTCCTCTTCCTCTTCCGCATGCGGCGTCACGAAGCTCCGCCACAGCAGCACCGGAATGATCAGCGTGAACACGATCACCTCCTTGTACGCGCTCGCCCAGAACGACGAATACGATTCAAGCACGCCAACCAGCAGCGAGCCGGCGGCCGCGAGCGGATAGCTGACGAGCCCGCCGATGATCGCGCCGACGAAACCCTTCAGGCCGATCAGGAAGCCCGAGTCGTAGTAGATCGTCGTCAGCGGGCCGACGAGGATCCCGGACAGCACGCCGAGCCCCGCCGCAAACGTGAACGCGAGCCGCCCCGCTTCCGTCGTGCCGATGCCGACGAGCCGAGCGCCGAGCCGGTTCACCGACGTCGCACGCAACGCCTTGCCGGCGATCGTGCGGCCGAAGTACACGTAGAGCGCACCGATCAGCACGAGCGCCGTGGCGACGACCAGGATGCTCTGCACCGAGATCGTCATGCTGCCGATCGCCAGCGACGCGTCCGAGAATCCGTTGGTACGCGAGCCTTCCGCGCCGAACATCACGAGCCCGAGGCCGACCATCGCGAAGTGGACGGCGACCGACACGATCAACAGCAGCAGCGTCGTGCCTTCGGCGATCGGCTGGTACACGAGCCGGTAGACGAACGGCCCCATCGGCACGACGATCGCAAGCGTCAGCGCGATCTGCGCGAGCATCGGCATCGGCTGCGCGGCAAAGCTGCGCGTGATCGCGAACACCGCGAGCGGCAGCAGGATGTAGCGGCTGCCGAGCGTCGCGAGCGTGCGGCCGAGCTGATGGCGGCGCTCGCGATGCCGGATCAGGCCGCCGACTTCGAGCAGGAAGCACGCGATGCCCATCACGAACAGCAGCCAGCAGGTGGCGGGAAATTTCTGCGCCTGCAACGCGGCAAGCGTCAGCGCACCGTAGGCGACGAATTCGCCCTGGGGAATGAAGATCACCCGCGTGACGGAAAACACCAGCACGAGCGCCAGGGACAGCAATGCATAAATGGCGCCCGTCGTGATGCCGTCTTGCGCGAGGATCGCCGCAATCGAGAGATCCATACGTTTCGTGTATCGAGAATGCTGCGGAGAAACGAAAGGCGGAAACGCCCCGGGGCATGGGCGACACGGCAGGCGCGTCACGCGCCATGTGTCGGCCCCCGGACGTTCCAGCAGCCCGGGGCGCGGCCCGTCAGGCCCGGCGCCCTGCCGACGGCATGCGCGGCGCCGTTCGCGCCGCGCATGCCGGTTTCACGTGATGCTTACTCGGCCTGCAGCTTCCACTTGCCGTCGACGATCTGCACCATCACGCGCGCACGCGTGTCGAAGCCGTTGTGATCGGTTGCCGTCATGTTGATCACGCCGTGCGACACGGGAAGGTCCTTCACACTTTCGAGCGACGCACGCAGCGCCTCGCGGAACGCCTCGGTGCCCGGCTGGCCCTTCTTCAGCGCCTCCGGAATCGCACGCTGCAGCAACAGCCCCGCATCCCACGCATGGCCGCCGAACGTCGACAGCGAGCCCGCGCCGTAGGCCTTCTCGTACGCGGCCTTGTAACCGAGCGCCGGCTTCTTCACCGGGTTCGAATCAGGCAGTTGGTCGGTCACGAGCACCGGGCCGGCCGGCAGGATCTCGCCTTCGCAATCCTTGCCGCACACGCGCAGGAAGTCGTTGTTCGCGACGCCGTGCGTCTGGTACACCTTGCCCTTGTAGCCACGCTCCTTCAGCGTCTTGGCCGGCAGCGCCGCCGGCGTGCCGGAGCCCGCGATCAGCACCGCATCCGGGTTCGAGCCCAGCAGCTTCAGTACCTGCCCCATCACCGACGCGTCGGTGCGGTTGTAGCGCTCGTTCGATACGACCTTCAGGCCGTTCCTCGCGGCCGCCGCGTTAAACGTGTTGTACCAGCTGTCGCCGTACGCATCGGCGAAGCCGACGAAGCCGACCGTCTTCACGCCGTGCTTCGCCATGTAGCCGGCGATCGCATCGGCCATCAGCTGGTCATTCTGCGGCACCTTGAACATCCACGCGCGCTTCGCGTCCATCGGCGAGATGATCTGCGCGCTCGCGGCGAGCGAGATCGTCGGCGTCTTGCCCTGCGATACCGGGTCGAGCATCGCGAGCGAGTTCGGCGTGACGGACGAGCCGATGATCGCGTCGACGTGGTCCTCGTCGATCAGCTTGCGCACGTTCTGCACCGCACGGCTCGTGTCGGAGGCGTCATCCAGCACGATGTACTGCACGCTCTTGCCCGCGATTTCCTTGGGCAGCAGCGCGATCGTGTTCTTTTCCGGGATCCCGAGCGACGCGGCCGGCCCGGTGGCCGACAGCGTCACGCCGATCTTCACCTGCGCCGACGCCGTTGCCGCCGCGCACACGAGGCCCGCGGCAAGCACGGCCTCCATCCATCGATTCATCTTCATTTACGTTGTCTCCAAGCGCTGCTCGAAAAAGCCACGGGTCGCTCGGGCGGCTCCCGGTCCCCAAAACAAGTTAATAATTTAACTATCTCGCCTGGCCGCGCCTACGCTCGTTTTCCCGTGAAACCCCGCACACCCGCCGCCTGCCGCCTGACACGGCCGTTCGCCCGTCACGATGCGCAGCAGCAGTGTCGTCAGGATGAAGGTGGCGAAGAAATACGGGATCGTGCGAACGATCGATGCATGCGCAACGATGGCGGGAACGCACGCCGCTCCGGCCGGATACGGCCAGGTATGCGCGCGGTGAAACGTCGAAAAAACGGCGGCTCATGAGAATGCGGATACGGATGCGAACGCAACGACCCCCGATGGCGTCGCAGCGCGCGTACAGGCCGCAGAACGGCCCGGGAAGGCCGCGCTGACCGTTGCCACACCCCGCGACGAACGGGCGGCGCCAGCCGCCTTTCCTGCCCCGAACCATCGTCCCGCGCTGCTCATCCAACCGTACTCCCTCTTCTGCATTCTGCTTGTAGGAGAACTGCCGACCGTTTTCCCGACCGCTCGGTCGGCGAAAGCTGAGTGTAACGGACGCGATTCGCGCACGCCAACCGGGTAAGCCCGGACAGCATGTGCGCGACGGCGCGCTGTCTGGAAACGAATGACGGGAACGGGAAAAACGGAGAACGCGGCGAAGCGCGGAAGCGGTGCGCATGCAGGTGCGGGGCACGACTATCGCGCAGGCCGATGCACCATCGGGGGAAATCCGTGCACGCAAATGAAAAAGCGCTGTTGGATTCCGTCCAACAGCGCTTTGGGGTCCGGGCACTTTGTGCCTCGATTGTCTCCTCGTTCTCCACCTGCAAATTCGTTTCGCGGTGCATCAGAACTAGAGTGAATCTTAAAGAGGCTTAAGCACCACGACAACTTAGCATTTACCCCTATGGTGCATTGCCGCACGAAAATGGGGCACCAGCCTGTCGCGCGGCGCCGGCCCGAGCCGGCCGCAATACCCTTTTCGGCGCATGCGGGATGGTGCTGCGCATCAGCGGGCGGCGATGCGTACGGCCTGCGCTCAGGGCGATGCCCGGAGCGGCTTGATCCGCGCAACCATCTCGCCGACGATGCCGCGCCGGAATGCCAGCACGCATGCGATGAAGATCAGCCCGGTGACGATCGTCGCCGACTCGCCGAGCGAATGAAACCACGCGACGCCCGTGGCCGACGCGAGCCATTCTCCGATGTCGCCGAGCCGGTCTTCCAGCGCGACGATCAGCGCGGCGCCGAGAAGCGGCCCGAACAGGGTGCCCATCCCGCCGACGAGCGTCATCAGCACGACCAGGCCCGACATCGTCCAGTGCGCGTCGGACAGCGTCTCGAAGCCGAGCACGAGCACCTTCAGCGAGCCGGCCAGCCCCGCGAGCCCGGCCGACAGGATGAACGCGAGCAGCTTGAAGCGGTCGGTGTCGTAGCCGAGCGAGATGGCGCGCGCTTCGTTTTCCTTGATGGCGACGAGCACCTGGCCGAACGGCGAATGGACGACCCGCACGATGAACGCGCATGCGGCGACGACCACCGCCAGCACGACGTAGTACAGCGCGACGTCGTTCGACAGGTCGAGCAGCCCGAACAGGCGGCCGCGCGGCACGCCCTGCAGGCCGTCCTCGCCGTGCGTGAACGGCGCCTGCAGGTAGATGAAATAGACCATCTGCGCGAACGCGAGCGTGATCATCGCGAAGTAGATGCCCTGCCGGCGGATCGCGAACAGCCCGACGACGAGCCCGAGCAGCGTCGCGGCGACGGTGCCGACCAGCACGCCGAGCTCCGGCGTGAAGCCGAGCGTCTGCATCGAATAGCCGGTCGCGTAGCCGGCCGTCGCGAGGAACATCGCATGGCCGAACGACAGCAGCCCCGTATAGCCGATCAGCAGGTTGAACGCGGCCGCGAACAGCGCGAACGTCAGCACCTTCATCACGAACACCGGATACGCGCCGATGAACGGCGCGGCGAGCAGTGCGGCGAGCAGCACGCCGTAGAGCACTTTTCTCTGCATCATTTTTCCTTGCCGAAGAGGCCCGCCGGGCGGAACAGCAGCACGATCGCCATGATCACGAACACGACGGTGGCCGACGCTTCCGGATAGAACACGCGCGTGAAGCCTTCGATCACGCCGAGCAGCAGGCCCGTGACGATCGAGCCGAGGATCGAGCCCATCCCGCCGATCACGACCACCGCGAACACGGTGATGATCATCGGCTGGCCCATCAGCGGCGACACCTGAATCACCGGCGCGGCCAGCACGCCGGCGAACGCGGCGAGCGCGACGCCGAAGCCGTAGGTGAGCGTGATCATCATCGGCACGTTCACGCCGAACGCCTCGACGAGCTTCGGGTTCTCGGTGCCCGCGCGCAGGTAGGCACCCAGACGCGTCTTCTCGATCACGAACCACGTCGCGAGACACACCGCGAGCGACGCGACGACGACCCACGCGCGATAGTTCGGCAGGAACATGAAGCCGAGGTTGGTCGCGCCCGACAGCTGCGACGGCACGTCGTACGGCTGGCCCGACGATCCGTAGATCGACCGGAACACGCCTTCGACGACCAGCGTGAGGCCGAACGTGAGCAGCAGCCCGTACAGGTGATCGAGCTTGTACAGCCAGCGCAGCATCGAGCGTTCGATCGCGATCCCGAACGCGCCGACCACCAGCGGCGCCAGCACGAGCATCGCCCAGTACGGCAGCCCGAAGTACGACAGGCCCATCCACGCGAGCATCGCGCCCAGCATGAACAGCGCGCCGTGCGCGAAGTTGATCACGTTGAGCAGCCCGAAGATCACCGCGAGCCCGAGGCTCAGGATCGCGTAGAACGAGCCGTTGACGAGCCCGAGCAGCAACTGGCTCAGCATCGCCGGCAACGGAATGCCAAAGATTTCCATCGACTTAGCCGTCAGAATGAGTTTCGTTGCGTGCGCAACCTTCAGGCGCCACGCACGCGGGCGGCGCAGCGGGCACATCGCGGCAGCCGCCACCGAGCGGCGCGCCCGTGCGCGCCGCTACGCCCTGCTTACTTCCACAACGCGCAGCGCGTCTCCTGCTTGGTCCCGAACGCCTGTTCGCCCGGAATCGTCGCGAGCACCTTGTAGTAATCCCACGGCTCCTTCGATTCCGACGGCTTCTTCACTTCCATCAGGTACATGTCGTGGATCATGCTGCCGTCCGTGCGGATGTAGCCCTTCGCGTAGAAGTCGTTGATCTTGATCTTCTTCAGCTCGGCCATCACCTTGTCGGAGTCGGTCGTCCCGGCGGCCTGCACGGCCTTCAGGTAGGTCGTCACCGACGAGTAGTCGGCCGCCTGCAGACTCGACGGCATCTTCTTCATCTTGCCGAAGTAGCGCTGCGCCCACTGGCGCGACGCCGCGTCGCGGTTCCAGTACCAGCTGTCGGTCAGCACGAGGCCCTGCGTCGTCTCGAGGCCGAGGCTGTGCACGTCGTCGATGAACATCAGCAGCGCGGCGAGCTTCATCGTCTTCATGATGCCGAATTCCTTCGCGGCCTTGATCGAGTTGATCGTGTCGCCGCCCGCGTTCGCGAGGCCGAGAATCTGCGCCTTCGACGCCTGCGCCTGCAGCAGGAACGACGAGAAATCCGATGCCGACAGCGGGTGGCGCACCGCGCCGAGCACCTGCCCGCCGTTCGCCTTCACGACGTCCGACGTGTTCTTCTCGAGCGCCTTGCCGAACGCGTAGTCGGCCGTCAGGAAGAACCACGACTTGCCGCCCTGCTTCACCACCGCCGAACCGGTGCCTTTCGCGAGCGCCATCGTGTCGTATGCATAGTGGACCGTGTACGGCGTGCACTGCTCGTTGGTCAGCGTGTCGGCGCCCGCGCCGATGTTGATGTAGACCTTCTTCTTCTCGGCCGCGACCTGGTTCATTGACAGCGCGGTGGCCGAGTTCGTGCCGCCGACCAGCAGGTCGAGCCCGCCGCGGTCCATCCATTCGCGCGCCTTCGATGCGGCAATGTCGGCCTTGTTCTGGTGATCGGCGTAGACGACCTCGATCGGCTTGCCGAGCACCTTGCCGCCGAAATCGGCGACCGCCATGCGGATCGCCTCGAGGCCGCCCTGCCCGTCGATATCCGCGTAAAGCCCCGACATGTCGGTGATGAAGCCGATCTTCACGGTATCCGCCGCGTGTGCGGCGCCGGCGGTGAACGCGGCGGCCGCGAGTGCGAGACAGGCCTGTGCGAGGGTCTTCATTTTCATTGACGTCTCCTGTTGTTCTGATGCGTTGTGGTTGTTCGAGGGCCGCCACGGCTAGCGGCAAGGGCAACGGGGCGGCGTCACACCCCAAGCAGGTCGTGCAGGGTCGGCATCTTGCTTTCCAGTTCGGCCGCCTGGAAATGCTCGACGATGGTGCCGTGCTCCATCACGTAGAAGCGGTCGGCGAGCGGCGCGGCAAAGCGGAAATTCTGTTCGACCATCACGATCGTGTAGCCGCGCGCCTTCAGCGCGACGATCATCCGCGCGAGCGCCTGCACGATCACCGGTGCGAGGCCTTCGGAAATCTCGTCGAGCAGCAGCAGGTTCGCGCCGGTGCGCAGGACCCGCGCGACCGCGAGCATCTGCTGCTCGCCGCCGGACAGCCGCGTGCCCTGGCTCTGCCGGCGCGACGCGAGGTTCGGGAACATCGCGTAGATCTCGTCGAGCGACATCGCGTGCTCGCGCGGCCCGATCAGCGGCGGCAGCATCAGGTTCTCCTCGCACGACAGGCTCGAGAAGATCCCGCGCTCCTCCGGGCAGTAGCCGATGCCGAAATGCGCGATGCGGTGCGTCGCGAGGCCGATCGTCTCGTGGCCCGCGACCTTGATCGACCCGCTGCGGCGGCCCGTGAGGCCCATGATCGCGCGCAGCGTCGTCGTGCGGCCCGCGCCGTTGCGGCCGAGCAGCGTGACGACCTCGCCGCGATGCACGGTCAGGTCGACACCGTGCAATATGTGGGATTCCCCGTACCAGGCCTCCAGGCCCGTGATCTCCAGCGCGGGCGTACCGCTCTCGACGCCGCTCAATTCGCGTTCCTCCCGTTCGCTGTGCTTCATGCGTGCGCCCCCGCGAGCGCCGCGTCGGCGCTGCCCATGTAGGCTTCGATGACGAGCGGATTCTTCGAGACCTCCGCATACGAGCCTTCGGCCAGCACCTCACCGCGTTGCAGGACGGTGATCGTGTCGGAGATGCCCGCGATCACGTTCATGTTGTGTTCCACCATCAGGATCGTGCGGCCGCTCGCGACCTTCTTGATCAGCGCGGTCACGCGATCGACGTCCTCGTGGCCCATCCCCTGCGTGGGCTCGTCGAGCAGCATCAGTTCGGGCTCCATCGCGAGCGTCGTCGCGATCTCGAGCGCGCGCTTGCGGCCGTACGCGAGCTCGACGGTCGGCACGTGCGCGAAATCGGTGAGGCCGACCTGCGTGAGGAGATCCATCGCGCGGTCGTCGAGCCGCTTCAGCGTGCGTTCGCTGCGCCAGAAATGGAATTCGGTGCCGAGCGCGCGCTGCAGGCCGATGCGCACGTTCTGCAGCGCGGTCAGGTGCGGGAACACGGCCGAGATCTGGAACGAACGGATGATGCCGCGCCGCGCGACCTGCGCGGGCCGCTCGTCGGTGATGTCGATGCCGTTGAAGACGATCTGGCCGGCCGTCGGTGTCAGAAACTTGGTGAGAAGGTTGAAGCAGGTGGTCTTGCCCGCGCCGTTGGGCCCGATCAATGCGTGGATCGCACCGCGGCGCACACGCAGGTTGACGCCGTTCACGGCGGTGAAGCCCCTGAATTCCTTCGTCAGTCCGCGTGTTTCCAGAATCGTGTCGCCGAGAATCATGTTCCCTTCCGTACGAAGTCAGGCGAAGCACCGGGATGCCTGGCGCAAGCGGCCGCGAACAGGTCAGCGGATCAGCGGGCTGCCCCCGGGCGCCGTGGTACGCCTCGAGGGTTGGTCTCCCGCGCCGACGCGTATGCACATTGCGCAACATTGTCGCGCCGTTGGTGCAGTGCAATCATCGGGATTTGCACTTATAGGGCTGACCGCCCTGTCGCACGCGGCCGAACGCGATTTTTCGCCATGCTTTTTTGACACGTGCATCATCGCGCGTTGACCTTCCGCCACACCCGGCACGCGCGATGAAACAAGCCGCGCGACTGCGCGGCCTGCATCGAGCATGGATCGTGCCGCTCGCGCGGCCGCGGCGACGGCTTGTTTCGCATAGCGAATCAGCGGCCGCGTGCATGACGGCCCGCTGTCGCGCGCGTCAGCGGGCCGTCACGCAACCGACGCCGCAGCGTCGGTTCGCACCGGCGTCGCCTCGCGCGCCGCGCGGCGATCGGCGCGGATCATGTCGCTCGCGCGCTCGGCGATCATCAGCGTCGGCGAATTGGTGTTGCCCGACGTGATGAACGGCATCACCGACGCGTCGACGATCCGCAGCCCGGCGATGCCGCGTACGCGCAACCGGCTGTCGACCACCGCGCGTTCGTCGTCGGCCCGTCCCATCCGGCAGGTGCCGACCGGATGGAAGATCGTCGTGCCGACGGCGCCGGCCGCCTCGATCAGCTCGGCTTCGCTCCGGTATTGCGTGCCCGGCAGGATTTCCGCGGGACGATAGCGCGCGAGCGCCGGCGCGGACGCGATCCGGCGCGTCAGGCGCAGCGCGTTCGCGGCGACATGGCGATCGTGATCGGTCGACAGATAGTTCGGCGCGATCGCCGGCGCGATGCCCGGATCGGCGCTCGTGACGTGCACGCTGCCACGCGAGGTCGGCCGCAGATGACACACCGACGCCGTGAATGCGTTGAAGCTGTGCAGCGGTTCGCCGAAGCGTTCGAGCGACAACGGCTGCACGTGGTATTCGAGATCGGGGCGCGTGAGCGCGGGATCGTCCGGATCCGATTTCGCGAATGCGCCGAGCTGCGACGGCGCCATCGACATCGGCCCGCGCTGCAGCAACGCATATTCGGCGCCGATCATCAGCTTGCCCCACCAGTGCGCGGACAGCGTGTTGAGCGTGCGCACGCCTTCGACACGAAACGCCATCCGCAACTGCAGATGATCCTGCAGGTTTTCGCCGACGCCCGGCAGATCCTGCACGACGTCGATGCCGAGCGCCTGCAATCGCCGGCCGTCGCCGATTCCCGACAGCTCGAGCAGCTGCGGCGAATTCACCGCGCCGGACGTCAGCAGCACTTCCGCGCGGGCCCGCGCGACGTAGTCGGTGCCGCCGCCGCGATACTCGACGCCGACGGCGCGCCGCCCGTCGAAGATCACGCGCTGCGCCTGCGCGCCGGTGATCACGGTCAGGTTCGGCCGCGCCATCGCGGGCCGCAGGAATGCCTTCGACGTATTCCAGCGCACGCCGCGCTTCTGGTTCACCTCGAAATAGCCGACCCCGGTATTGTCGCCGCGGTTGAAATCGTCGGTCGCGGGAATGCCGGACTGCTGTGCGGCCTGCGCGAACGATTCGAGGATCTCCCAGCGCAGACGCTGCTTCTCGACGCGCCAGTAGCCGCCCGCGCCGTGCGCGTCGCTCGCGCCCGCATGGTGATCCTCGCTGCGCTTGAAGATCGGCAGCACGCTGTCCCACGACCAGCCGGCGTCGCCGGTGGCCTCGGCCCAGCTGTCGTAATCCTCGCGCTGGCCGCGCATGTAGATCATCCCGTTGATCGACGAGCAGCCGCCGAGCACGCGGCCGCGCGGATACGACAGCGCGCGCCCGTTGAGCGCCGCCTCGGGTTGCGTCTTGTACAGCCAGTCGGTGCGCGGGTTGCCGATGCAGTACAGATAGCCGACCGGAATATGGATCCAGTGATAGTCGTCCTTGCCGCCGGCTTCCAGCAGCAGGACGCGGATGTCGGGATCCTCGGTCAGGCGGTTCGCGAGCACGCAGCCCGCGGTGCCCGCGCCGACGATCACGTAATCGAATTCGCCTTCGAGCGTACGTGGAGTACTCACGGCGTGTCCCCTTCTTCCTTGTTGTGCGCCGCGCGGCGCGATGCCGCGCGCATTTTCAGCATAGTGCGTCGCGGGCCATGCAGGCGGCCGCGCACACCATGACCCGAGCAAGCGTACTCCCGCGGCCTGCAGCCGATCCAATGAGTTATGCTGAACTGCGTTATAAGTCACGCTCATATCACGACGATGGATCTCACCCTGCTCCGCGCGTTCGCGACGGTCGCGCGCGAAGGCAACCTGACGCGCGCCGCCGCGCAGCTGCACGTGACGCAGCCGGCCGTCAGCCTGCAGATCAAGCATCTGCAGGAGACGCTCGGCGTCACGCTGTTCACGCGCACGTCGCGCGGGCTCGCGCTCACGCGCGACGGCCAGACACTGCTGCCGCATGCGGAACGCGCGCTCGCCGCAGCCGCCGACGTGCAGCGCGCCGCTGCCGCGCTGCGGCACGAAGTGCGCGGCCGGCTGCGGATCGGCACGATCCTCGATCCGGGTTTCCTGCGGCTCGGCGGCTTCCTGCGCGCGCTGGTCGAGACCCATCCGCAGATCGAGACGGCGCTGCGGCACGGGATGTCGGGCTGGGTGATCGAACAGGTGCGCACGCGGGCGCTCGATGTCGGCTACTACATCGGCCGGCCGGGCGAGGACGATTCGCTCGACGGCGCACTGTTCCACACCGTCACGCTCACGCATTTCCAGTACCGCGTGCTCGCGCCAGCCGGCTGGAAGGAACGCGTGCAGCGCGCGCACGACTGGCGTGCGCTCGCCGCGCTGCCGTGGATCTGGACGCCGCCGGCGTCCGCGCACCACCGGCTGCTGTCGCGGCGCTTCGCCAACGCCGGCGCGCAGCCGGTGAAGGTCGCCGAGGTCGACCAGGAGCAGTCGATGCTCGACCTCGTCAAATCGGGGATCGGACTGACGCTCGCGCGCGACTCGACCGCGCTGGCCGAAGCGCACGCCCACGCGCTGACGATCGTCGAACGCGTGACGGTGCCGACCGAGCTGACGTTCGTGACGCTCGCCGAGCGGCGCGACGAACCGGCGATCGCGGCCGCGCTGCGGCTGATCGAGGCCCAGTGGGCGGGCTGATCGAGGCCCAGTGGGCGATATGAGCCGTGCTGATGAAGGTGGCGTGACGGCCCGCACGCGTCATCCCGCCACACCGGCGGTCACGCCATCGTCTTCGCGTTTTTGCTAGATTGTGCGTTCGCACACCGCGAGACCCCGATTGAAGGAGACCCGCATGGCCCGCAACATCGAGATCAAAGCCCGCGCCCGCGAATTCGACCGGCTGCGCGAACAGGCTGCCAAGCTCGCGACCGAAGCGCCGCTGTTCTACCGCCAGCAGGATTTCTTCTACGACGTGCCGCGCGGCCGGCTCAAGCTGCGCCGTTTCGAGGACGGCACGCCGGCCGAACTGATCTTCTACCAGCGCGACGACCGCGACGGCCCGAAGGCGTCGTACTACACGCGCAGCCCGGTGACGAACCCCGACGCGATGCACGCGCTGCTCGCGACCGCGCTGACCACCCGCGGGATCGTGACGAAGGAACGGCACGTGTACCTTGCGGGTCGCACGCGCATCCATCTCGACCGCGTCGACGGCCTCGGCGATTTCATCGAACTGGAAGTCGTGCTCGGCCCGGACGACGACGAGGCCGGCGGCGAAGCCGAAGCGCACGACGTGTTCGCGAAGCTCGGCGTGGCGCAGGACGATCTCGTCGCGGTCGCGTACGTCGACCTGCTGAACGCCGATACGCAGCACGAAACCGCCTGATCCGGCCCTTCGGCGGCCGCGCAGCGCGGGCCGCCTTCAGCCCTGCCGCCGCCCCGTCATTGCGTCATGCGGCGCCGGGCGCCAGGTGCGCGAGCGGCAGCGCGCCGTTGCGCTTGAAGGTCGTCAGCACGATGTTCGAGCGCACGCTGTCGACGCCCGGCACGCGCATCAGCTTCTTCATCACGAACTGCGACAGCGCGTTCAGGTCGGGCGCGACGATCCGCAGCAGGTAGTCGGCATCGCCCACCACCGCGTGGCATTCGAGCACTTCGGGCAGCACGTCGATCTGCTGCTGGAACTGCTCGATGATCGAATCGCCGTGGTGCTTGAGCTTCAGGCTCGTGAACGCGGTGACGCCGAGCCCGAGCCTTTCCGGGCGGAGCATCACGCGATAGCCTTCGATCACGCCGGCCGCCTCGAGCCGCTGCAGCCGCCGGCCGATCTGCGACGGCGACAGCGGCACCTCCTCGCCGAGCTGCTGATGCGTCGCGCGACCGAAGCGCTGCAGCACGTCCAGCAGCGCGAGATCGAAGTGATCGAGTTCCAGCATGAGCATTCTCCGCATTAATTCATGATTTGATGCACGATTATCGCATCAACCATCATATCAGCGCCAACGATGCGCCCTTTCCGCGCGCGGCCCGCTCTACACTTGCATGGTTACCCACCCCAGCGTGCAGAGCCTGATCATGTCCACCGTCGTCACCGCGAAACTGCAGGAGCAGTTCGACGCGGGCCTCGAAACCCGCGCCGATTTCACCATCGACCAGCCGCTGCGGCGCTACGGCCAGGTCGACCACGCGGTGTGGAAGCAGCTCTATGCGCGCCAGTCGGCGCTGCTGCGCGGGCGCGCGTGCGACGCGTTCGTCGCCGGGCTCGGCAAGATCGACCTGCCGGCCGACCGCGTGCCGTCGTTCGCCGACGTGAACCGCCAGCTGAAGCCCGCGACCGGCTGGGAGATCGTCGCGGTGCCGGGCCTCGTGCCCGACCGCGTGTTCTTCGAGCATCTCGCGAACCGCCGTTTCCCGGTCACCTGGTGGATGCGCCGGCCCGACCAGCTCGACTACCTGCAGGAACCCGACTGCTTCCACGACCTGTTCGGCCACGTGCCGCTGCTGATCGACCCGGTGTTCGCCGACTACATGCAGGCGTACGGCCGCACCGCGCTCGCGGTCGCCGACGACGAGGCCGCGCTGGCGCGGCTCGCACGGCTCTACTGGTATACGGTGGAATTCGGGCTGATCCGCGATCCGCGCGGCCCGAACGGGCTGTCGATCTACGGCGCCGGGATCGTGTCGAGCAAGGGCGAAAGCCTGTACAGCCTCGAAAGCGCGGCGCCGAACCGGCTCGGTTTCGACCTCGAGCGCGTGATGCGCACGAAGTACCGGATCGACACGTTCCAGAAGACCTACTTCGTGATCGACGATTTCGCGCAGCTGTTCGCGCTCGCCGGCGTCGACGGCCGTGCGCTGGCCGACCGGCTCGCGGCGCTGCCCGAATTCGCGGCCGGCGCGGTGCTCGATAGCGATCGCGTGCTGCACCGCGGCACGGGCGAAGGCTGGCCCGACGACGCCGACGCGTGACACGCCGGGGCGCCGAGGCCGGTGCCCGTCACCCTTCCCGCAACTATGAAACAATGAACGGCGCCGGCCGTGCCGCGCGGCGCAGCCGCGCGCGGGCGCCGTTACCGAACGAGAGGTGCAAGATGATCCACAAGCTCACATCAGAAGAACGCAAGACCCGGCTCGCAGGCCTGCCGCTCTGGACGGCCGTGCCGGGCCGCGACGCCATCCAGCGCAGCCTGCGCTTCGCCGATTTCAACGAAGCGTTCGGCTTCATGACGCGCGTCGCGATCAAGGCGCAGGAAATGAACCACCATCCGGAATGGTTCAACGTGTACAACCGCGTCGACGTCACGCTGTCGACCCACGACGCCGACGGCCTGACCGAACGCGACATCGAACTCGCGCTGTTCATCGACCGCGCCGGCGCGCACGCGCAACCGTCCGCCTGACGCTTTCCTCTACCGCCGCGCGTCTTTTGGTGCGCGGCGCGTCAACTTTTCATTTCGATGAACGTTTTCTAGGATGTACTCAGCGAAAGCCTTCAGCTTTCCAAGCCATCCTTAAGGCGCACGTAAGTCTCATACGCTTTCCGTGCCTTGGGGTCCAAACCTTCCAGTTGCAACGCGCTTTCGCGCTGTACAATCAGCAGCGCATACGGCTTGGAGAGCGCGCTGGCCTCTTCGCAGAGTTTGAGTTCGTCGCCGCTCGACGGCGAGCGGGCGCGCCAGAAATTGATCGCGGCTTCTAGGTCGTGGATCGAAATATCGGACATGATTGGATTTAATCGTTCGCTGGCCGCCATGCTTGATTGTCAGGTAAGGCGGCGCCCCTGTGGAAACGGCGTCGTGCTGTCCGCGTGCCTGAACCGCCAACCCATTGTACTTGAGCGAACTTCATGCGACTCCTTCTGATCGAAGACGACCGCCCCATCGCACGCGGCATCCAGAGCAGCCTCGAGCAGGCTGGCTTCACCGTCGACATGGTGCATGACGGCATCTTTGCCGAACAGGCGCTGGCACAGAACCGCCACGAACTCGTGATCCTCGACCTCGGCCTGCCGGGCATCGACGGGATGACGCTGCTCACGCGTTTCCGCCAGACCAACCGCCACACGCCCGTGATCGTGCTGACCGCACGCGACGAGCTGAACGACCGGATCCAGGGCCTGAACTCCGGTGCCGACGATTACATGCTCAAGCCGTTCGAGCCGGCCGAGCTCGAGGCGCGCATCCGCGCGGTGATGCGCCGCAGCGGCCCGCACAGCGACATGCCGCGGCCGGAAGTGTCGCTCGGCGGCGTCCGCCTGTCGGGCGTCGACCGCCGCATCTTCAACGACGACAAGCCGCTCGAGCTGTCGCCGCGCGAATTCGCGGTGCTCGAGATGCTGCTGCTGCGTCACGGCCGCGTCGTCAGCAAGGCCCAGCTGCAAGATCACCTCACGCACTTCGGCGGCGATCTCGGCGACACCGCGATCGAAGTCTACGTGCACCGGGTGCGCAAGAAACTCGAGCAGTGCCGTGTCGAAATCGTCACGGTGCGCGGCTTCGGCTACCTGCTGCAGGAAATCCGCCAGACGGCGAGCGTCTGAGCGGCGCCGCATGCCGGTCGGCCAGGTGCCGCCGGCGTGTGCGCCCCCCGCTCCGTTGCGCCGCCCGGCGTACGACCGCGCCGCTCCCCGTGAGCGGCGCTTATCCATTTGCCCGTCGAAATGTCTCCTGATCCGGCTGTGACCACCAGCCTGCGCCGTTCGCTGCTCCGGCGCCTCGCCGCCCCGCTGTCGATGCTCGCGCTGATGAGCGGCCTGATCGCCTACTGGCTCGCGTGGCAGTACACGCAGCATGTGATCGACCGCTCGCTCGCCGATCTCGCCACCGCCATCTCCAAACAGATCCAGATCGCCGGCCCCGACGCGCCGTTCACGGTGCCGCCGCTCGCGCAGGCGATGTTCTCCGATCCCGCCGAAGCGCTGATCTACCGGATCAGCGACGGCGAGCAGGAACTCGCCGGCGATCCGAAACTGCCGCTGCAGGGCATCAACGTGCGCCGCATGCACCACGCGTACGTGTTCGAGGCGGAGTACGACAACCGCGCGGTGCGCGTCGCGCAGGTGCGTGTCGACAACGTCGAGGGCGGCAAGCCGATGGTCGTCGAAGTCGCGCAGCCGGTGCGGCACCGCTACCGGATCGCGGCCGAATTCCTCGTCGCGATCATGATGCCCCTGTTGCTGCTGCTGCTCGCGGGCTGGGGCATCGTGTGGCGCGTCGTGAACCAGCAGCTGGGCCCGCTCACGCATCTCGCCGATTCGCTGAACCGGCAGACCCACACGTCGCTGGAACCGGTCGACGAAACCGAGGTGCCGCTGGAGATCCGGCCGCTGACGAGCGCGATGAACGCGCTGCTCGGCCGCCTGAAGACCGCGCTGGACGCGCAGCGCAAGTTCATCGCCGACGCCGCGCACCAGTTGCGCACGCCGCTCACGGCCGTGAAGCTGCATGCGGAACAGGCCGCCGTCGCGCGCGATCCGCACCAGACCTATGCGGCGGTACGCGAACTGCGTGCGGCCGCCGACCGTGCGGTGCGGCTGTCCAACCAGTTGCTGTCGCTTGCCCGCGCGGAACCGGGTGAGCAGGCCGCACGCTTCGTCGATGTCGACCTCGCGGCGATGGCGTTCGAGACGGGTGCCGAATGGGTGCCGCGTGCCCTCGCGTCGCACGTCGATCTCGGTTTCCAGCGCGCCGACGGCGCGGACGACGACGAGAAGCTGACCGTGCGCGGCAACCCCGTGCTGCTGCGCGAGGTGATCGCGAACCTGCTCGACAATGCGCTGAAATACGTGCCGCTTGCCCGGCCGGACGGTGCGCGGATCACGGTGAAGGTCGCGCGCAGCGCGCTCGAGGACGGCCAGCCGGCCGCCGAGATCGTCGTGGAAGACAACGGCCCCGGCGTACCCGCGAACCAGCAGGCCGACCTGTTCAAGCGCTTCTTCCGCGGCGACGCGCAAAGCGGTAACGGCGTCGAGACGGGTGCCGGGCTCGGGCTCGCGATCGTGCACGACATCATCGCGATGCATGGCGGCACCGTGTCGTACGAGGATGCGCCCGACGGCGGTTCGCGCTTCGTGGTGAGGGTGCCGCTCGCCGCGCATCCGGAGAAGCCGGCCAGCGAAACGCCGGCGGCGGCCTCGACGCACTGAGCGATTCGCGGCGAGCGACCCGCCGCCCCGGGGCCCGAACGACAGCGGCGGCGCAAGGTACGCCGCCGCCTGTCTTACTTCTTGCTCTTCTTGTCCTTCGGCTTCGACTCGGACTTGCCGTCCTTCCTGTCCTTCTTCTTTTTCTTCTTCCCGCCTTCGTCCGACGTCGCGAGCAGCGTGCCGCGACATGACACCGCGCCGCAGTGGCACGCGTATTCGCGCTTGAGCTTCTTCGTCAGCTTCGCATCGATCACGAGGCCGTAGTCGTAGAACAGCTCCTCTTCCGGCCCGATGTCGCGCAGCGCGTGAATGAACACGCGCCCTTTGACTTCCTCGGCCTCGCAGTTCGGCGCGCACGAATGGTTGATCCAGCGCGCGCTGTTGCCGTCGATCTTGCCGTCGATCACGCCGCCTTCGTCGAGTGCGAAGTAGAACGTATGGTTCGGCTCGCTCGGGTCGTGCGGATGGCGGCGCAGCGCTTCCTTCCACGAGATTCGCTCGCCCTTGTATTCCACTACGCGCTCGCCGGCCTTGATCGGCGCCACGGCGAACACGCCCTTGCCGTGTACTCCCGAGCGGCGCACCGCGATCCTGCGTGAACTCATCGAACGAATCCTTGTGAAGACGACTTGAATGGAAGCGGCCGCGATCGCGGCCCGGCGTCGCGCCAAACGAAAACGCGGCACCGGGTGGTGCCGCGTCGGGGCATGCGGCGGATCACCCGCATCCTACACGTTCACGATTGCTTCGTTCAACATCGCACGCAATATTGCATGCGGAACGCTCAACGCTGGCCGAATGCGATGTCGCCGAACAACGCCTTGTGCTCGCGCGGCTGCGAACGCCAGTATTGCGGCGGCGCCGTCACCTGCGCGTCGAGCTCGGCCGCCGCATGCCACGGCCAGCGCGGGTCGTACAGCATCGCGCGCGCCATCGCGACGAGGTCGGCATCGCCGGCCTCGATCAACCGGTTCGCATGCTCGGGCTCGTTGATCAAGCCCACCGCTATCGTCGGCATGCCGACCGCGCGCTTCACCGCCTGCGCGAACGGCACCTGGTAACCGGGCGACAGCGGGATCTTCTGCAGCGGCGACACGCCGCCGGATGACACGTCGATCCAGTCGCAGCCGCGCTGTTTCAGCGCGTGGGCGAACGCGATCGTATCGTCGAGCTCCCAGCCGCCTTCGACCCAGTCGGTCGCGGACACGCGTACGCCGACCGGCCGGTCCTCCGGAAACGCGGCACGCACGATCTCGAAGATCTCGAGCGGAAAACGCATCCGGTTTTCGAGCGAGCCGCCGTATTCGTCGGTACGCCGGTTCGCGAGCGGCGACAGAAACTGGTGCAGCAGGTAGCCATGCGCCGCATGCACTTCGATCGCGTCGATGCCGAGCCGCGCCGCACGCTTCGCCGACGCGGCGAAGGCCTCGCGGATGCGGTTCAGGCCCGCGGCATCGAGCGCGAGCGGCGGCGTCTCGCCGTCCTTGTGCGGCACGGCCGACGGGCCGTGCGGCAACCAGCCGCCGTCGGCGACCGATACCAGTTGCCCGCCCTCCCACGGCACCGCGCTCGACGCCTTGCGTCCCGCATGCGACAACTGCATCGCGATGCGCACCGGCG
This sequence comes from Burkholderia sp. L-4, assembly GCF_056856535.1. Taxonomy (NCBI): domain Bacteria; kingdom Pseudomonadati; phylum Pseudomonadota; class Betaproteobacteria; order Burkholderiales; family Burkholderiaceae; genus Burkholderia; species Burkholderia sp. L-4. The sequence goes on along the minus strand of NZ_JBXEOX010000001.1, from coordinate 88,653 downwards.
AATGCTTGCGGATCGCGGCCAGTACCGGTTTCAGCGCGGCTTCGGTCACGTCGTCCCAGAGGCCGAGGTCGGCGTGCGTGATGCGCCCGTCGGGTTCGACCGCGGTCGCCTCGATGCAGAGCAGCCCGGCGCCCGACAGCGCGAGATGGCCGAGGTGAATCATGTGCCAGTCGGTCGCTTCGCCGCGTTCGGCCGAGTACTGGCACATCGGGGAGATCACGATCCGGTTCGGAAGGGTCACGCCGCGCAGCGTGAACGGAGAAAACAGCGCAGTCATGGAAGCCGCTCGCCAGGAAAGGGAAAGAGCGGACGAGCGTAGCACGCAGGCTGGAAGCGTGCAGACGGCGCAACCGGCAGTAAGCGGATGGTCAGGTACGGCCGGCAGCAGCGTGCCGGCGATGCGGAAAATGCGGGGCATACGGCAGTGCGCCGGCCTGCGACGGATGCGGGCCGGGCCAGACCTTCGCGGCGGGCGGAGCCGCCCGCGGCGCTATAGCCCGACGCTGTCGAGCCACTCCGCGAACATGCGCCGCGCGGCCGTTTCGAGCACGGGGCCGTGCTGCACCGTATCGGCACGCAACCGGCGCGCGTCGATGCCGGGCGTCGCCGCGATTTCACCGGCGTTCGCGATCAGCCAGGGTTCGAAGCGGTCGGTGCGGATTTCCGGGTGGCATTGCAGCGCCAGCACGTGCTGCCCCCACGCGAATGCCTGGTGGCGGCACGCCGGTGTCGACGCGAGATGGATTGCCCCGCCCGGCAGGTCGAACGTATCGCCGTGCCAATGGAGCATCGACGTCGCCGCGCCATCGAGGTGACGCAGCGGCGACGCGCGGCCGGCATCGGTGAGCGCCAGCGGCGCCCAGCCGAGTTCGTGCTGCGCGGCCGGATAGACACGTGCGCCGAGCGCCCGCGCGATGAACTGCGCGCCGAGGCAGATGCCGAGGATCGGCAGCCCCGCGTCGATGCGCTGCCGGACGAGCGCCAAGAGCGGCGCGATCGACGGATACTGCGCATCGTCGTACACGCTGATCGGCCCGCCGAGCACGACCAACAGCGACGGCTCCAGCACGTTGAGCACCTCGACCCGCGACGATCCGACGTCGACATAACGCACCCGCCTCCCCCGTTCGCCGAGCACCTGCTCGAAGCTCCCGAGATCCTCGAAATGCACATGGCGAATCGCCACGACTTCAGCGTTCATCATCGGCCTCCCGGTCGATCGACGGACGTCAGCCTGCGAAAATCTTCCAGGTCTTCTTCTGCGTCGCCGCGTCGGCTTCTTCCTGCACCGAGCAGTCGAGACGCAGATCGCTGTCCGACATCGAGATGTCGAGCGCCGCGCAGTGATGCACGGTCTTCTTCGACAACTTGCCCGGCTGGAAATGCGCGCACGTCAGGCACATGCGCTGCGGCGGCGTCGCACCGGCCACCTGCAGCTCGCGCAGCGTCTTCAGCAGCGCGCGGTACAGCGTGCCCTGCTCGTCCGCGCCGAGCTTGCCGACCGCTTTCGTCAGGAATTCAGGCCATTGCAGCGCCTTCTTCGCGGCCGTACGGCCACGCGCCGACAGGCGCACGGCCAGTGCACGGCCGTCGTCCAGCGCACGGCGCTTCTCGACGAGCCCCTTCGTCTCGAGCGTGCTGACCGCATCGCTCGTGGTCGCCGCGGTGAGCTGCGTCTCGCGCGCGATCTCGCCGAGCCGCATCGGGCCCTTGCGCTGCAGCAGCAGCACGAGAATCTCGCCCTGCGTCGGCGTGAGGCCAGCGCCTTCCGCCCAATCCCATGCCTGACTCCGCATGGCCGTGCTCAACCGCAGCAGGCTGTGGGTCACACGTCCCGAAGCCTGGTTCCCGTAAACGCCTTCGCTCATAGTCTTTTCGCTTTGCCGCCGCCCGGATTGCCGAGCGGCCGTAGTGTGGAGATCGAATGTCTATCTCAAAACAAACGCGCTCTCTCGAGTGCGTCATCACGGCCGTCACGAGGCACACGCGGCGGTCGCGTTCGCGGCGACCGGAATGACACACGCCGTTCCGGTGTCCGCAAAGCCGACATTCTAAGCGAGAGCGGAAAATCGCACAGCTAAGTTATCCCCTGCATTCTGTGGAAAATCACTGGATAACTGAAATTTTTCGTTGTGCCCGCAATGCCGCGCGCCCGCGCAACGGGGCGCGCCAGCATTTTCCTGTTCGGATCGGCCATCGGTCGAATGGCATTGATCCACCGGGTTATCCCGCGCACAGATCATTGACTTTGCAGCGGAATATTAGGTTATCCACAGATTTTCAGGACGACCGGCACCGATTTCGGCCGGACATGGCGCCAACCGTCATTCAGCGAATCGCGACGCGGTCGAGCCTGCAATCTGCAAAACATTTTTTCACTCACGCCAACGTAAGCACTGCTGCCGGACCGTCTCGTTCAGCGATTTTTCCTGTTTGAAAACGGTTCTCAACCACGATGCGTCGTTCACGCGGGCTTTCGCGAGCGCGCCGATCTCGTCGAGCGCCGCGCGCGAGCCGAGCGCGGCCGCATGCGGCGCGATCCGGTCGAGCGTGTCGAGGATGTCTTCCGCGATCGTGCGGCGTTCACCCGTCTGAGGATTCACGCACGTGCCCTCGAGCCCGAAGCGGCACGCTTCGAAACGGTTGAACGTGTAGACGAGGTAGTCGTCCTCCGACAGCTTCAGCGGCCGGTCGGTCAGCAGGTAGCGAGCGAGCGTCTGGATGTAGCAGGCGATCGCCGCGGCGCGGTCGACCGACAGCGGCGTGTCCATCACGCGCACCTCGATCGTGCCGAAGCCGGGCTTCGGGCGGATGTCCCAGTAGAAATCCTTCATCGAGTTGACGACGCCCGTGTTCACCATCTTCGTGAAGTACTCCTCGAAGCTGTCCCAGGTCAGCACGAACGGCGCGCGGCCCGACAGCGGGAACGCGAACACCGAATTCAGGCGTGCCGAATGGAAGCCCGTGTCGACGTTCTGCACGAACGGCGACGACGCGGACAGTGCGATGAAGTGCGGAATGAAGCGCGACATCGAGTGCAGCAGGAACAGCGCGCTGTCCGCATCGGGACAGCCGATGTGCACGTGCTGGCCGAACACCGTGAACTGCTTCGCCAGATAGCCGTACAGCTCGGAGATGTACTGGAAGCGCGGCGCGTCGTAGATCTGCCGGTCGCTCCATTGCTGGAACGCATGCGTGCCGCCGCCGGCCAGCCCGACGTTGAGCTGGTCGGCCGCCTTCACGAGCACGTCGCGGATCGCATGCAGCTCGCTGACGGCCTGCTCGTGCGAATGGCAGATGCCGGTCGACAGCTCGATCATGCTCTCGGTGATTTCCGGCGTGATGTTGCCCGGAAAGGTCTCGCCCTGGATCAGGCGCATCAGGTCGGATGCCGCCTTGGTCAGGTCGTAGTTGTGCGTGTTGACGACCTGGATCTCCAGTTCGACGCCGAACGTGAACGGTTCGGAATTGACGAAGGTTTCGAGTGCCATGGCAGGTTCCGGAATCAGTTGCTGTCGCTGCGTTCGCCGACCGCCGACAGGCAGCGGTAGACGACGAACGGGCTCACGAGCTGCAGGATCACGATCGAGCACATCACGATCGCGCGCAGGTGCGGGTCGAAATTCGGGTAGAGCTGGTACGTGTCGTCGACGAGCAGGTACGACAGCGCGGACATCGGCGTCAGCGCGATGCCGAGCGCAATGCCCTGCTTCATCCCGAGGCCGCTCGGCTTCGCGAACGCAACGACGCCGGCCAGCTTCGCGACGAGCCGCGTGACGATCAGCACGATCGCGAGCAGCCCGCCGAGCGCGATGTCGCCCCACGTGAACGACGTGAGCGTCAGCACGAACAGGACCACCGTCAGCAGCCAGCCGGCCGTGCCGAAATGCTCGGGCCACAGCTGCGGCCGCGCCTCGAGGTTCTTCACGATGATGCCGGCGAGCAGCAGTGTGAGCAGCGTCGACAGCTTCAACGCCTGTGCGACCGCGATCGCGAGCATCACGAGCCCGAACAGCGCGACGAACGAATGCTCGTCGCGCATCGTCGCGGTCATGTGGCGGAACAGGTAGTTGCACGAACGCGCGACGAGATACGCGACGATGAACGAGCCGGCGATCAGGTACACGGGTTGCAGGATCGTCGCGAACACGTTGCCGTACGCTTCCTGGTGAAGCCAGCTCGTCACGAGCTTGGTCAGCACGATCGCGTACACGCTGTTGAGCGCGGTGAGCGTGATGAGTCGTTGCGACACCTGCCCTTCCGCGCGCAGTTCGGTCTTGAGCTGGATCACCATCGACGGCGACGTCGCGATCGCGATCGCCGACAGCACGAGCGCGACCATCCCCGACACGCCGAGCGCGAGCATCACGAACAGCACGAGCACGAACGTCAGCGTGGCTTCGGCGAGGCTCGACGCGACGAGCCACGGATTGCGCCGGATCCAGCGCAGGTCGAGGCGGCTGCCGAGTTCGAACAGCAGCAGGCCGAGCGCGACATCCATCAGCAGCCGCGACGTTTCGTCGGTGCTGGTATCGATCACGCCGAATCCGAACGAACCGGCAATGAGACCGATCACCGCATAACCGGTGATGCGCGGCAGACGCCACGCGCGGTAGCACAGCTCGCCGCACAGGCCGGCCGCGAACAGCGCGAGCCCGGCCCAGAACACGGCATCCGGCGCGAGCGGCCAGTTGGGCAGGAATGAGAACGCCGACTTCATCGTGGTGACTTCTCCTTTGGAAGCAACCGCCAGCGACGCGGGGTCAAGCGTCAGAAATGGATGCGCGCCGGCTGGGTATCGCCCCGAATGTGATTGTTGTGGTCGACGACGGCGGGACATGGGATCCGCCTGTTCCGCCACAGGGCGGAACGTCGTTCAGGTTGCCGATCTGGATTGTCGGCCTGATGTGTGAACGGACTGCGCAGTCTCGAAGATTCAGATTCGAAATCGTGCGGACCGTTCCATTGAAGCATGTCCGGCGCCTGGCCGGACGAACGCGAAGGAAACCGATTGTGCCACAGCTTTTTCGTTCCGGAACCGATTGAATCGACTCGCGGCGCTGTGCGGCACCACAGGTCTTTGGTTTCAAAGGTTTACTTGTATATATACGTAGTAGAAGTTAACAAAGGACGCACAGTTCTGTGGATAACTTCGGTTTACGCTGACGGATCAAGGCGTTGGCGAAACCATAACCGGTTGCACAGGCTGTTCGTGCACAGTCGTTTGAGTTGAGCAACTTTCGGGCCGTTGCACAGCTGTGCGGAGTTGCCCAGTTTACGTCCACTGTGATTACACACGAAGTGCGTGCGGATTCCGCGCGGTTATCCACAGCGTGGCGTGGATAACCTTGCGCGAAAAAATCGGGAGACTGTGCGCGATTCGCGTGCCGGTCAGCCGGCGGAGCCGACGCGGCGTGCGCGCAGTGCGCGGATCAGGAAGCGTGCGGGGTCGACGGCGTCGGCGAGTTCGCGCTCGAGCGGCCAGGGTTCGCCTTCGAGTTGCGATGCGATCAGTTCGGCGCCGAGCGCGGCCCACACGAGGCCGCGCGAGCCGAAGCCGAATGCGCCGTAGAGGCCGGGCGTACGCGGCAAATCGCGTGCCTGCGCACCGCCCAGCGCGCGGGCGTTCGCGAGCGCTCGCGTTTCGTCGGCCAGCGGGCCGAAGAGCGGCAGGCGGTCCCCGACGACCCAGCGGAATGCGACGCGGCCGCGCAGCGTGGCGGGATCCGGCAGCTCGCCGATCAGGCCGGGCAGCAGGTGCCGCACACGATCGAGGTTTTCAACGTGACCGGCCGCGCGCAGCGCCGGATCGACGTCGTCGGGCTCGAACGTGGCGCCGATCAGCAGCGTGCCGTCGTCGAGCGGCACCGCATATCCGTCGCCGATCGTCGGGCACGGCAGCGGCGCCGCGGTGCCCGGCGGCAGCAGCGTGAGCTGGCCGCGTACCGGCTGCAGCGCGACATGCTGCAGCCCGGCAAGACGCGCGGCGTCGCCCGCGTTCGCGAGCACGACGACGGGCGCTTCGGCGAGCGTCGCACCCGTATCGTCGAGCGCGTGCCATGCATCGCCGTGCCGCTCGAGCCGCGCGACGCCGGTGGAGGCAAGCAGGCGTACGCGCTCGCCGGCCGCCGCGTACTGCGCCGCGCACAGCGCGGCCGGCCAGACGGCGCCGCCGTGCGGAAACAGCAGGCCGCCATGTGCGACCGGCAGGTTCAGATGCGCACGCGCGGCGTCGGCATCGAGCAGCGTCACATAGTCGGACGGCGCGCCGAACGCGTCGAATGCGTCGCGCATCCGCGCGAAGTCGTCGGCCGATTCGGCGAGATGAATCATGCCGTGCGTGCTGCGCGCGAACGCATGACCCGCGCGTTCGAGTGCGCGCCAGCGTGCGATCGCGTGCAGGAAGCCGCTGCGCGTGAGGCGGCTCGCGACGTTGTCGTCGCGCGTCATCAGCGGATGGAATACGCCGGCCGGATTGCCCGATGCCTCGCTCGCGATCCGTTCGTGCCGTTCGATCAGCGTGACGTCCCAGCCGCGCGCGGCCAGGCGTTCGACGACCGCGCAACCGGCCAGGCCCGCGCCGATCACCAGCGCGCGACGCGTGGCAACCGTCAGCGCGCGCGGCGGTTCGTGCCGGCGCGAGCGCCAGCGCGGCGCATAATCGCCGACGAGCCGATCGTCGACTTCGCGAAAGATGAAACCTGTTTCGCCGAGTGCGTGCTTCATCTCGTCGGAACGTGCACGCGTTGCAAACGTCGCGGCGTCGCCGGCCATCTTCGCGAGCGCGCGGATCACGTCGGTCGATGACGCGGCGCCGTCGAGATAGAACGCGTCGGCCCGCACGACCAGCTTCTTCAGCATGTCGGCCGTATCGCCGAAGGCGAGCGTGAGCACCACGCGCCCTTCGTCGAATTCGAGCCGGTGCAGGCCGGGCACGAGCATCGGCCATGCGTCGATCAATGCATCAGCATCCGCGGATATGGTTGTGTTCGCAACGATATGGGAAGCCGCGCGACGCAGGTCTTCGCGCGAAAACGGATGCGGTTCGACCGCGACGAAATGGAGCCGCTCGCAGCGCGACGGATCGTCGCGCCACGCGGCCCAGGTCGCGAGGAAGCCGGCGCCCGTGCCGAATTCCGTCGCGACGATCGTGAAGGTGCGACGCTGTCGCCAGCGTGCCGGCAGCCCGTTTTCCGCGATGAACGCGTGATGCGCGAGCGCGCCTGACGCATTGCGATGGAGCTCGCCGAACTCGGGCGAGACGAGCGTGCCGTCGTCGCGAGGCGCGAGCGTGGCGGGTACAAGTCGGTCGGGCATGCGAAACAAAAAACGTGGCAGCCAAGCCTGGCAAGGGATTGCGCGGAGCCGTCCGACCGGCCGTTGGAAAAGGGCAACGGGGCGGCGCACGGGCGGACCGCGCTGCGTATCCTGTCCGGTTGGCGCAGGTCAAAAAACGGGCAATCGACGATTCATTCGGCGAAATACCGATGAAAATCTTTGAAACCCTTGTCGTTATTGGGTTTGCGCTGCGCTATCATAGCAACGCCGTACCGCGGGGTGGCCGCCGGCAAGCCGGAGGGCGCGTCGCGCGGGCCAGGATTCGGCGCTGTGCCGTCGGAGTCTGACTCTCGACGGCACGGTTCGCGCACGTATAATCGGCGCGTTCGCGCTGTTCGTGTCAACCTAACCTGATAAAGGAACCTTAATGAACAAACAGGAACTGATCGACGCCGTCGCCGCCCAAACGGGCGCCAGCAAGGCTCAAACCGGCGAAACGCTGGACACGCTGCTCGAAGTCATCAAGAAGGCCGTGTCGAAGGGTGATGCGGTTCAGCTGATCGGCTTCGGCAGCTTCGGTTCGGGCAAGCGCGCAGCACGTACGGGCCGCAACCCGAAGACGGGCGAAACCATCAAGATCCCGGCAGCCAAGACGGTCAAGTTCACGGCTGGCAAGGCGTTCAAGGACGCCGTCAACAAGCGTTAAACCAGCGCCTGTTCCAAGAAAAACCCGCCTTTCGGCGGGTTTTTTGTTGGGCGCGCGCGGCATTTTCGCCACAGTCCGAGCCGCTCTTGCAAAAGTTAACGGTTACTTTTACAAGCCGTTACGACGTGGTCAGTCGTGCACGATCTGCGTGTTGCCGTGATCGTCATCGTCGTGCGAATCGACGTCCCATGCCGGGAACGGATCGTCGAACGCGGCCCAACCCGCCGCGCCGACCGCGAACTCCGCATCGGTCAGCAGGCACGCGTCGAGTTTCGCGCGCCACGCATCGGCGTCGAGCGCGATGCCGATCAGTACCAGTTCCTGCCGGCGATCGCCGACCGCGCGATCGTCGAGATCGCCCAGCCATTCGGCGCGGATTTCGCCGAGCAATTCGTCATCGTCCGGCCATTCCGCGCGATCCTGCGCGGCCCACCACAGCCCGGCCGGCCCATGCCGGCAGACGCCGCCAGCCTGCGACAGCGAACCGGCGATGTCGTTGCGCGTCGCGAGCCAGAAGAAGCCCTTGCTGCGCAGCACGCCCGGCCACTCCTGATGCAGCAGCGCCCAGAGGCGGGCCGGGTGAAACGGCCGGCGCGCGCGGTAAACAAAATTACCGATGCCGAATTCGTCGGCTTCGCCGTGCACGTGCGCATGATGTGCGTCATGGCAGTCGGGGTCGTCGCACTGCGTGTGATCGTGATCGAGCGATGCGAGCCAGCCGGGCGCGTTCGCCGCTTCGTCGAAATCGAAGCGGCCCGTGTTCAGCACTTCGTCGAGCGGCACGTTGCCGAACGTCGACACGACCTGGTGCGCGCGCGGATTGAGCCGCGCGAGAATGTGCTGCAGGCGGGCGAGATCGTCGGCGCCGACGAGGTCCGCCTTGTTGATCACCAGCACGTCGCAGAATTCGATCTGCTCGATCAGCAGCTCGACGAGCGTGCGGTCGTCGTCTTCCGACGCGGCGATGCCGCGCGTCGCGAGCGCGTCGTCGGAGCCGTAGTCGCGCAGGAAGTTGTAGGCGTCGACCACGGTGACGAGCGTGTCGAGCCGCGCGATCGACGACAGCGACGTCCCGTCGTCGTCGACGAACGTGAACGTTTCGGCGATCGGCATCGGCTCCGCGATACCGGTCGATTCGATCATGATCGCGTCGAAGCGGCCTTCGGATGCAAGGTTGCGGATTTCGACGAGCAGGTCGTCGCGCAGCGTGCAGCAGATGCAGCCGTTCGACATTTCGACGAGGCGCTCCTCGACGTGCGACAGCGCCTGCGCATCGCGCACGAGCGACGCATCGATGTTGACCGCCGCGAGATCGTTGACGATCACCGCGACTTTCAGGCCCGCGCGGTTCGCGAGGACGTGATTGAGCAACGTGGTCTTGCCGGCGCCGAGGAAGCCGGACAGCACGGTGACGGGCAACGGCTGGTTCATTGCCGGATTCATGATGATATGCACCAACGGAAAAGATGAAAAAGCGGCCGCGGCGCCCTTCCGGGGCGCGATCGGCCCGCGGACGGGCGAAGTTGCGGCGCGAGATCCGCATTGTGCATCAAACGGGCGCCGGCCGGCCGGCACCGGGTCGGGCCGCGACGCGGCGCCACGTCATTGCACGGGCGGCAGCAGCTTCCACTGCGACAGGATGCCGGCGATCTGCCGCGCATACTTGTCGCGCAGCGCCGGGGTTTCCGAATGATAGGCGCCGACGGCCTGCCACGTGTTGCCGTAACGGTTCATCTTCTGCTTCAGATGCCACGCGGCGATGTAGACGTTCTTGCACGGTTCCATCAGCGTGTCGCGGCCGATGCCGTAGCGCGACAGCGCGGGCAGGTGAATCGAATTGATCTGCATCAGGCCGTAGTCGACCGAGCCGTTCGTATTCTTGTTCAGCGCGCCGGGGCGGTTGCGCGATTCCTGCCACGCGATCGCGCGCAGGATCAGCGGATTGACCTGCTGGTATCTGGCCGCTTCGTCGAAACAATCCGCACGAGCGTTTGCGCTGGCGAACCACGCGCCAGCGGCGATCAACGCGATCGAAGCGAACCGTCGTCTGTTCATCGTGCGAAAACGAAAAGGAATTGCGCGAAGGTCGGGAAAACCCGTGCCTGTTATTAGTGCGACGAGAAACGCGCCGACCGTATCATACCGGCAGACCGTCAGATTGCGACATGCAGGAATACGGCAGCCCGGTTATACCGCATTTTCATGTCGGTTCGTCGCGAATCGGGGGCGATGGCCGACATGCGGCGGGCCGCCCCATCCTTACATATTGCATACGATTCGCCGGATCCCTGTCGTATGTGAGACAGTCCTCGGATCAATGTGATATTTCGGACATGAAAAACTGCTAATGTCGCCTCTTTCGGACTTGGATCCCAGCACTACCGCCGGAAGTGGCCTGAGCCGGCATCGACCCATTCATCCATGACAAGAAATCGCTTCGTTATGCGGCGCATTGCCACGACCCTCCTCGTCGCCGGCATCATCGTCTCGCAGGCCGCCTACGCTCAGGTCACGCTCAATTTCGTGAATGCGGATATCGACCAGGTCGCGAAAGCGATCGGCGCCGCGACCGGCAAGACCATCATCGTCGACCCCCGCGTGAAGGGGCAGCTCAACCTCGTGGCCGAACGGCCGGTACCGGAAGACCAGGCACTGAAGACGCTGCAGTCGGCGCTGCGCATGCAGGGCTTCGCGCTCGTGCAGGATCACGGCGTGCTGAAGGTCGTGCCGGAAGCCGACGCGAAGCTGCAGGGCGTGCCGACCTATGTCGGCAATGTGCCGCAGGCCCGCGGCGACCAGGTGATCACGCAGGTGTTCGAGCTGCACAACGAATCGGCGAACAACCTGCTGCCCGTGCTGCGCCCGCTGATCTCGCCGAACAACACGGTGACGGCCTACCCGGCGAACAACACGATCGTCGTGACCGACTATGCGGACAACGTGCGCCGCATCGCGCAGATCATCTCCGGCATCGACAGCGCCGCGGGCGCGCAGGTGCAGGTCGTGCCGCTGCGCAACGCGAACGCGATCGACCTCGCCGCGCAGCTGCAGAAAATGCTCGATCCGGGCGCGATCGGCAACAGCGACGCCACGCTGAAGGTGTCGGTCACGGCCGACCCGCGGACCAATGCATTGCTGCTGCGTGCGTCGAACGCATCGCGCCTCGCGGCCGCGAAGCGGCTCGTGCAGCAGCTCGACGCGCCGAGCGCGGTGCCCGGCAACATGCACGTCGTGCCGCTGCGCAACGCCGATGCGGTGAAGCTCGCGAAGACGCTGCGCGGGATGCTCGGCAAGGGCGGCAACGACAGCGGCTCGTCCGCTTCGTCCAACGACGCGAACAGCTTCAACCAGAACGGCGGCTCGTCGTCGAGCGGCAACTTCTCGACCGGCACGTCCGGTACCCCGCCGCTGCCGTCGGGCGGCCTCGGCGGTTCGTCTTCGTCCTCGTCGTACGGCGGCTCGTCCGGCGGCGGCGGTCTCGGCACGGGCGGCCTGCTCGGCGGCGACAAGGACAAGGGCGACGACAACCAGCCGGGCGGGATGATCCAGGCCGACGCGGCGACCAACTCGCTGATCATCACCGCGTCCGATCCGGTTTACCGCAACCTGCGCTCGGTGATCGACCAGCTCGACGCGCGGCGTGCGCAGGTCTACATCGAAGCGCTGATCGTCGAGCTGAACTCGACGACGCAGGGCAACCTCGGCATCCAGTGGCAGGTGGCGAGCGGCCAGTTTCTCGGCGGCACGAACCTGAACCCCGGGCTGGGCCTGGGCAACAGCATCGTCAACCTGACGGCCGGCGGTTTGACCAACGCTGCCGGCGGGATCACCGGCGGCGGCCTGGCCTCCAATCTCGGGCAGTTGTCCCAGGGGCTCAACATCGGCTGGCTGCACAACATGTTCGGCGTGCAGGGGCTCGGCGCGCTGCTGCAGTATTTCGCGGGCGTGAGCGACGCGAACGTGCTGTCGACGCCGAACCTGATCACGCTCGACAACGAGGAAGCGAAGATCGTCGTCGGCCAGAACGTGCCGATCGCGACCGGTTCGTATTCGAACCTGACGAGCGGCACGACGAGCAATGCGTTCAATACGTACGACCGCCGCGACGTCGGCCTGACGCTGCACGTGAAGCCGCAGATCACCGACGGCGGGATCCTGAAGCTGCAGCTCTATACCGAGGATTCGGCGGTCGTCGCCGGCACGACCAGCGCGCAGACCGGCCCGACCTTCACGAAACGCTCGATCCAGTCGACGATCCTGGCCGACAACGGCGAGATCATCGTGCTCGGCGGCTTGATGCAGGACAACTACCAGGTGTCGAACAGCAAGGTGCCGCTGCTCGGCGACATCCCGTGGATCGGCCAGCTGTTCCGTTCCGAATCGAAGGTGCGCGCGAAAACCAACCTGATGGTGTTCCTGCGCCCGGTCATCATTTCCGATCGCAGCACCGCGCAGGAAGTCACGGCCAATCGTTACGACTACATCCAGGGCGTGACGGGCGCGTACAAGTCGGACAACAACGTGATCCGCGACAAGGACGATCCGGTCGTCCCGCCGATGCCGATCGGCCCGAGCCAGGGCGGCACGGCCGCGGGCAACCTGTTCGATCTCGACAAGATGCGTCGCCAGCAGGTACAGCGCCAGGTGGTGCCGGTGCCGGCCCAGCCGTTGCCCGAGGCGACGCCCGCGCAGCCGCAGAGCGTGCCGCAGCAGGCGGTGCCGCAACAGCCGCTGACCGCCACGCCGGGAGCCTCGCAGTGAGCGACGTGCTCGCGTCTTCCGCCCACGACGGCGCGCCGGGCGAACGCCAGCCGCCGTCGCCGCTCGCCGCGCGGCTGTTGCCGTACGGCTTCGCGAAGAGCGGCCAGGTGCTGATCGCGCACCAGCTCGACGACACGCTCGAGGTGTGGATCAGCGAACGCACGAGCGATGCCGCGCTCGCGGAGATCGCGCGCAACTTCGGCTCGATTGCCGTGCACCACGTGCCGGCCGACGAGCTCGCGCAGGCGATCAACCAGGCCTATGCGCGCCAGGACGGCAGCGCCGCGCAGGTGGTCGGCGAGGTCGAAGGCGAAGTCGACCTGTCGCGGCTGATGCAGGACATCCCCGAAGTCGAGGATCTGCTCGAGTCGGAAGACGACGCGCCGATCATCCGGATGATCAACGCGCTGCTCACGCAAGCGGCGCGCGAACAGGCGTCGGACATCCACATCGAGCCGTTCGAGAACGCGTCGGTCGTGCGCTTTCGCGTCGACGGCACGCTGCGCGACGTCGTCCGCCCGAAGAAGGCGCTGCACGGCGCGCTGATCTCGCGGATCAAGATCATGGCGCAGCTCGACATCGCGGAGAAACGCCTGCCGCAGGACGGCCGCATCACGCTGCGCGTCGGCGGCCGGCCGGTCGACGTGCGCGTGTCGACGCTGCCGACCGGGCACGGCGAGCGCGCGGTGCTGCGTCTGCTGGAAAAGGATGCGCAGCGCCTGAACCTCGAGGCACTCGGGATGGGCCGCGACACGCTCGTGCAGTTCGACAAGCTGATCGCCCGCCCGCACGGCATCGTGCTCGTCACGGGTCCGACCGGCTCGGGCAAGACGACCACGCTGTATGCGTCGATGTCGCGGCTCGAAACCGCGACGACCAACATCATGACCGTCGAGGACCCGATCGAATACGACCTCGGCGGCATCGGCCAGACGCAGGTGAACGAGCGGATCGGGATGACCTTTGCCCGTGCGCTGCGCTCGATCCTGCGCCAGGACCCGGACGTGATCATGATCGGCGAAATCCGCGACCTCGAAACCGCGCAGATCGCGGTGCAGGCATCGCTGACGGGCCACCTGGTGCTCGCGACGCTGCACACGAACGATGCGGCGTCCGCCGTCACGCGCCTGACCGACATGGGCGTCGAGCCCTACCTGCTCGCGTCGTCGCTGCTCGGCGTGCTCGCGCAGCGTCTCGTGCGCCAGCTCTGCCCCGTCTGCAAGGAAGAGCGGCACGAGGACGGCCGCACCGTGTGGCATCCGGTCGGCTGCGACAAGTGCGGGCATTCGGGTTACGCGGGCCGGCGCGGCGTATACGAACTGCTGCTGGTCGACGAATCGATCCGCTCGCTGATCCATCGCAACGCGGCCGATGCCGAGATTCTCGCCGCCGGCCGCGCGGAAGGAATGCGCACGCTGCGCGACGACGCCGAGCGCTGGCTCGCGTCAGGCGCGACGTCGCTCGAGGAAGTGCTGCGCGTGACGGGAGGCGCATAGCGCGATGCCGGCATTCCGTTTCGAAGCAATCGATGCGGCGGGACGTGCGCAGAAAGGCGTCATCGACGCCGACAGCGCACGTGCCGCGCGCGGCCAGCTGCGCACGCAGGGGCTCACCCCGCTCGTCGTCGAGCCGGCCGCCAGCGCGACGCGCGGGGCGCGTTCGCAGCGGCTCGCGTTCGGCCGCAAGCTGTCGCAGCGCGAACAGGCGATCCTCACGCGCCAGCTCGCGAGCCTGCTGATCGCCGGGCTGCCGCTCGACGAGGCGCTCGGCGTGCTGACCGAGCAGGCCGAGCGCGACTACATCCGCGAACTGATGGCCGCGATCCGCGCCGAGGTGCTCGGCGGCCATTCGCTCGCCAATGCGCTGGGCCAGCACCCGCGCGATTTTCCGGAAATCTATCGCGCGCTCGTCGCGGCCGGCGAACACACCGGCAAGCTCGGCATCGTGCTGTCGCGTCTGGCCGACTACATCGAGCAGAGCAACGCGCTGAAGCAGAAGATCCTGCTGGCCTTCACCTATCCGGGGATCGTCACGCTGATCGCGTTCGGCATCGTCACGTTCCTGCTGAGTTACGTCGTCCCGCAGGTCGTCAACGTGTTCGCGAGCACGAAACAGCAACTGCCGATCCTCACGGTCGTGATGATGGCGCTGTCGGATTTCGTGCGGCACTGGTGGTGGGCAATCCTGATCGCTGTCGTGCTGGTCGTGTGGTTCGTGAAGGCGACGCTGTCGCGCGACGGGCCGAGGCTCGCGTTCGACCGCTGGGTGCTGACCGCACCGCTCGCGGGCAAGCTCGTGCGCGGCTACAACACGGTGCGCTTCGCGAGCACGCTCGGCATTCTCACCGCGGCCGGCGTGCCGATCCTGCGCGCGCTGCAGGCGGCCGGCGAGACGCTGTCGAACCGCGCGATGCGCGCGAACATCGACGATGCGATCGTGCGCGTGCGCGAGGGCTCCGCGCTGTCGCGGGCGCTGAACAACGTGAAGACGTTTCCGCCGGTGCTCGTGCACCTGATCCGTTCCGGCGAAGCGACGGGCGACGTGACGACGATGCTGGATCGCGCGGCCGAAGGTGAGGCGCGCGAGCTCGAACGCCGCACGATGTTCCTGACGAGCCTGCTGGAGCCGCTCCTGATCCTGGCGATGGGCGGCATCGTGCTCGTGATCGTGCTGGCGGTGATGCTGCCGATCATCGAGCTGAACAACATGGTGCAGTGACGTGGCGGCCTGACGGTCAGGCCGTCGCCGTTCAGCGCATGTAGATCGCGGGGGACGGCGTGTTCGCCGGGAGCTGGATTTCGGCGCGGGCGCCGTTGCGGTCGACGATGATCGAGCGCGGGCGGACTTCGGCGAGCTTCGCGCCGGGCGTGACGTCCGCGCCGAGCGACACGGCGCGCGGCGGTTCGCCGCCGACGCCGACGATCGCGGCACCGCCATGGTCGAGCGCGAGAATGCCGAACAGGTGGATGTCCTGGACGGGATTCTTGTCGAGCTGGCCGCCGAAGAGCGCCGCGGCGTCCTCGGTGCGGATCGGCAGCCGCGCGGCGGCGGCGGGCAGCGGCGCTTCGCGGGCCGACAGCGTGACGACCCAGTAGGTGGCCGTCGCGCACAAACCCGCGAAGAGGGCGAGGGAAAGGATCCGGATCGAGAGCGCGTTCATGCGCGCTATTGTACGGATGTATATGAAATTTGCGTTGGGTGAAAGCCCTCGACGATGCGCGCCTTACAATGCGTGCTCCGCGCCCGCGGGACCGGAAGCTTGCTGTCAGGCAATCGTCCGGTGCGCGGGGTGCGTCACTCAATCGACGACATTTTTTGGAAGAGGTAGTCAGTCATGCAAACGTGGATCACTCGCCGCAACGCGGCCGTGCGTCGTCAGCGCGGTTTCACGCTGATCGAGATCATGGTGGTGGTCGCGATCCTCGGGATCCTGGCGGCGCTGATCGTGCCGAAGATCATGAGCCGCCCGGACGAGGCCCGCCGCATCGCCGCGAAGCAGGACATCGGCACGATCATGCAGGCGCTCAAGCTGTACCGGCTCGACAACGGCCGTTATCCGACCCAGGAGCAGGGTCTGAATTCGCTGATCCAGAAGCCGACCACCGATCCGATCCCGAACAACTGGAAGGACGGCGGCTATCTCGAGCGCCTGCCGAACGACCCGTGGGGCAACGGCTACAAGTACCTGAACCCGGGCGTGCACGGCGAGGTCGACGTGTTCAGCTACGGCGCCGACGGCAAGGAAGGCGGCGAAGGCAACGATACCGACATCGGTTCGTGGCAATAAGCCGGCACTGATCGGCCCGGCGTTTCACTCCCGTTCTTCATGCCCGCCATTCGCACGACCTCCCGCTGCGGTCGCGATCGCCGTGCGCGTCGCGGCGCGGTGTCGGCCGTACCGGCGCGTGCCGGCGGCGGGCCGGTGAACCACCGCGCGCCGCGTCGTCGCACGCGCGGCTTCACGCTGCTCGAAATGCTGGTCGTGCTGGTGATCGCGGGGCTGCTGGTGTCGCTCGCGTCGCTGTCGCTGACGCGCAATCCGCGCACCGACCTGCGTGAAGAAGCGCAGCGCGTCGCGCTGCTGTTCGAGACGGCCGGCGACGAGGCGCAGGTGCGCGCGCGGCCGATCGCGTGGCAGCCGACCGAGCACGGTTTCCGTTTCGACGTGAGTTCGCCCGACGGCTGGCGCACGCTGCGCGACGACCTGCTGCGCCCGCGCGACTGGGACGGCGGCGTCACCGGCGCCGAGATCGACTATCCGGGCTCCGACACGCAGGCGAGCCGCGTCGTGTTCGGCACCGAGAGCATCGACACGCCGGTGCGCGTGACGCTGCATTCGGCCGCCGGCAGCGCGACGATCGTCGGCACCGGCAACGGCCGCTACGAGGTGCAATGACGATGCGTCGTCGCCTGCCCTG
Source organism: Burkholderia sp. L-4 (assembly GCF_056856535.1). Classification (NCBI taxonomy): domain Bacteria; kingdom Pseudomonadati; phylum Pseudomonadota; class Betaproteobacteria; order Burkholderiales; family Burkholderiaceae; genus Burkholderia; species Burkholderia sp. L-4. The sequence continues at coordinate 71,490 of NZ_JBXEOX010000001.1, read as the reverse complement.
TTCCGTTTCTTCATCGCGCGGTTTCACGATGATCGAGGTGCTCGTCGCCCTCGCGATCATCGCGGTCGCGCTCGCCGCGTCGATCCGTGCGGTCGGCACGATGGCGACCAACGCGTCCGACCTGCATCGCCGGCTGCTGGCCGGCTGGAGCGCCGACAACGCGCTCGCGCAGTTGCGGCTCACGCACGCATGGCCGGAGGTCGGCGAGCAGAGCTTCGACTGCTCGCAAGGCAACGTGCAGCTCGTCTGCACGCAGCGTGTGAGCACGACGCCGAACCCGGTGTTCCGGCGCGTCCGGATTTCGGTGAGCATGCCCGGCCAATCCGGCGTGCTCGCACAGATGGTGACGGTGGTCGCGAATGAAACCAGCCGTCCGCTCTGACGCGCCGATGCGCCGCCCGTCCGCCCGCCGCGTCCGCGGCTTCACGCTGATCGAGCTGATGATCGCGATCGCGATTCTCGCGGTGGTCGCGATCCTCGCGTGGCGCGGGCTCGACCAGATCATGCGCGGCCGCGACAAGGTCGCGGCCGCGATGGAAGACGAGCGCGTGTTCGCGCAGATGTTCGACCAGATGCGCATCGACGCGCGGCTCGCCGCGACCGACGACGAAGCCGGCCAGCCGGCGATCGGCGTCGCCGGCAACACGCTGCAGATCGTGCGCGAACTCGAGGTGCCGGGCGCCGCGCCGCGGCTGCAGGTGGTCCGCTACCGGATCGCCGGCGGGCGCGTCGTGCGCTATGTGTCGCCGCCGATCGACGACGCGAACCGGCTGCGCACGATGCTGAAGGACAGCAGCGTCGAAGGCTGGAGCTGGGTCGCGCTGATGGGCGGCGTCGGCGCGATCGACGCGAAACTGTACGTGCCGCGCGTGGGCTGGACCACCAACCTGCAGACGGCCGACGACGCGCTCGCGCAGAACAACGACGCGCTCAAGGTGCCGCAGATCGGCAACGCGCCGCCGACGCGCGCGGTGACGGGGCTGCAGGTCAGCATCGGCGCGACGTCGCTGCGCGTGCCCGTCACGCGCATCTTCCTCGTCGGGGAATGACGATGCGCGCGCGCCGCTCCCGTCCGCCCTTCCGCAACCGCGGCAACCCCGCCGCCGGCCGCACGCGTGCCCGCCGCGAGCGCGGCGCGGCGATCATCACGGCGCTGCTCGTCGTCGCGCTGTCCGCGATCCTCGTCTCGGGGATGCTGTGGCGCCAGCAGGTGCAGATCCGCCGCATCGAGAACCAGCGGGTGATCGCGCAGGCGCAGTGGGTCGCGCGCGGCGCGCTCGACTGGACGCGGATGATCCTGCGCTCCGAAGGCGACACGGCGCCCGGCATCACCTATCTCGGCGGGATCTGGGGCGTGCCGATCGCGAAGACGAAGCTGTCGGATTTCCTCGGCAGGATCGGCGCGCCCAACGACAGCGGCGGCGAAGACACCTATATCTCCGGCTCGATCGAGGACGCGCAGGCGAAGTTCAACCTGCGTAACCTCGTGTCGTCGCCGGCGCCCGGCGTGCTGCAGCTGAACGTCACGCAGCTCCAGGCCTTCCAGCGCCTCCTGACGACGCTCGGCTACGACGGCGCATTCGCGAAGCGCATCGCGCTGCAGGTGCGCGCGGGCCTGCTGCATTCGGCGACGCGCTTCCAGATGCCGAACCTGCCCGGCGGCGGCGGTACCGCGGCGAACGCCGTGACCGCGCCGGTCACGACCGACCAGGGCGGCGGCGGCTTCACCGACGATCCCGGTATGGCCGGCGGCGACCGCGGGCCGGCGCCGCTGATGATGACGAGCGTCGACAGTCTGCTCGACGTCGACGGCGTGACGCCCGAGATGGTCGCGCGGCTGCGCCCGTTCGTCACCGTGCTGCCGACCACGACACCGGTGAACATGAACACCGCGCCGGCCGAAGTGATCGCGTCGCTGGTGCCGGGGATGAGCGTGTCGTCCGCGCAGGCGCTCGTGTCGCGCCGCGAGACCGTGTTTTTCCGGAACGTCGGCGACGTGCAGCTTGCGCTGCGCGGCGCCGGCGCGCCGAACGTGACGATCGACTCGAGCCTCGTCGACGTCAATTCGAGTTATTTCATCGTGCATGGCCGGATCCAGCACGACCGGGCGGAGGTCGACCGCACCTCGCTCGTGTATCGTGATCCGACCACGCACTCGACGCGGGTCGTGCGTATCCGCGACCAGCTATAACGACGCCAATCGGGAGAGGAGCTCTTGTGAGCACGTTGATTGTTTCTTTGCCGCCGCGCGAGCCTGCCGTGCCGTTGCAGGAATGGCAGTGGCCCGAACTGCCGTTCACGCTCGTCGACAAGGCCGGCCAGGTGCAGCGCGCCGGACGCGCCGCGCTCGCGCTGCTGCCGCGCGCGAATGCGACGGTGCTGATCGTCGCCGCGCGCGACGTGCTGCTGCTGGCCACGGCCGTGCCGCCGCTGAAGGGGCCGAAGCTGCGCCAGGCGCTGCCCAACATCGTCGAGGACCAGCTGATCCAGGATCCGCTCGGCTGCCACATCGCGCTCGATCCGGTCGCGCTGCCCGACGGGCGCCGCGTGCTGGCCGTTGTCGATCGCCCGTGGTTCCGCACGATCTGCGAAGCGTTCACGGCGGCCGGCCACCGGCACCTGAGCGCGGTGCCCGCGACGCGCTGCCTGCCGGCGCCGCGCGCGTCGGCCGAACCGGCACCGGTCGCGCCGGCCGATGCCGCCGCGCTCGCCACGGAGGCGCTCGAGCCGGCCGCCCGCCCGGCGACGGTCGCCGCGGTGCTCGGACTCGCGACGTCGGTCGAGCCGGTGCTCGTCGAAGCCGGCGCGCAGCCGGCCGCGGCCGGTGCGCCGCGCCTGGAACTCGCGGTGGCGCGCGGCGCACTCGGCGAAGGCTTCGCGGCGCCCGCGGCGCGCGCGGCCGGCACGCTGGCCGCGCTCGCCCGCGGCGGCGACGTCGAACTGTACGAACTCGGCGAACCGGGTGCGGAGCCGCGGCTCGCGTCGGTCGGCCGGTCCGACGCGGCGCTGCTGCCGGGCGCCGCCCCGCTGCCGTTCGACACGTTCGCGCGCCGCGCGCTCACCGAGAAGTTCGATCTGTGCCAGTTCGAATTCGAGTCGCAGCCGTGGCGCTTCGACCGCGCGACGGTGAAGCGGCTGCGCGTGCCGCTCGCGCTCCTCGCGGCGACGCTCGGCGTCGCGGTGATCGGCATGAACCTGCACTGGTGGAAGCTGTCGCGCGAGCGCGATGCGCTGTCCGCGCAGATCACCGAAACGCTGCTGTCCGCGTTCCCGAAGACGACGACGGTGCTCGATCCGCCCGCGCAGATGCAGCGCCAGCTCGACCAGCTTCGCCTGGCGGCCGGCGAGCTGTCGCCGAACGATTTCCTCGCGCTGGCGAGCGGGCTGTCGCGTTCGATGGGCGCGCTGCCGCTGAACGGCATCGCGTCGCTCGACTATCACGACCGGCGGCTCGACGTCGGCTTCAAGCCTGAGGTCAAGGTCGATCCCGATTTCACGCAGCGCCTCGCGCGCAACGGACTGTCCGGCGAAGTCGACAGCAACACGGGCAAATGGACGATCCGGAGCCGCTCATGAAAACCGAACAACTGAACCAGACGCTGGCCCAGTTCTGGGGTGTGCGCTCGCCGCGCGAGAAGATGCTGCTCGGCTGGGGCGGCGCCGTGCTGGCCGTTGCGATCGCGTATTCGGTGCTGTGGTCGCCCGCGCAGGAAGGCCGCGCACGAATCCAGCGGGAGCTGCCGGCGATGCGTCACGAACTCGCGCAGATGACCGCGCAGGCGAACGAGGCGAAGTCGCTGGCGGCCGCCGCGCAGGGCGTCGCGCCGACCGGCCTCGCGCTGAAGGACGCGCTGACCGCGTCGTTGTCCGATCACGGGCTGCAGGGGGCGCAGGTGCAGATCGTCGGTAACGGCGTGCAGGTGCAGATGAAGAACGTGTCGTTCCCGGCGTGGACGCAGTGGCTCGACGATGCGCGCCGGCAGTTCAAGGTGCAGGTCGGCGAGGCGCACGCGACCGCGCTGAAGGACGACGGCCAGGTCGACCTGACGGCCGTGATGCAACCTTCCGTACAGAAATAAATGACGCAGTGGATGACGCAAGCGGCGGTCGGCCGATGAGGCCGGGGATCAGACGGCTCGCCGCCGTATTGCCGTGGGCACTGGCGGGCGGGTTGGCGACGGCGGTGACGCTCGTCGCGCTCGCGCCGGCGGCATGGATCGCGCCGCAGTTCGCGCGCGCGACCGGCGGACACGTGAATCTCGTCGACCCGGACGGGTCGCTGTGGCACGGCTCGGGCACGCTGATGCTCGCGCCGGGCGCCGACCAGAGCGCGGCGACGCTGCTGCCGGGCCGGGTCGAATGGACCACGCGCTTCTGGCCGCTGCTGACGGGGCGCGTGCAGATGCGCATGCGGCAGACCGAGGCGATGCCCGATGCCGTGACGCTCGATGCGACATGGCGCGGCGCGGTGCTGTCGGCGGGCACGATGGCCGTGCCCGCATCGCTGCTCGCGGGGCTCGGCACGCCGTTCAACACGCTCGACCTGCAGGGCGACGTGCGGATCGGCTGGAGCGACTGGCGCCTGTTCGGCAGCAACGCGTTCGGCCAGCTGACGGTGACGATCGACTCGATGAGTTCGCGCGTGTCGCGCGTGAAGCCGCTCGGTTCGTACCGCGCGGTGCTGCAGGCGAAGGGCGCGGGCGCCGATCTCGACCTGTCGACGACGCAGGGCCCGCTGTTTCTCGACGGCCACGGCAGCTTCGGCCCCGGCCAGGGATCGTTCCGCGGCACCGCGCATGCGGCGCCCGAACAGCAGGCGAACCTCGCCGGGCTGCTGAACCTGCTCGGCCACCCGATCGGCAACAACGCGGTGTCGCTGATCTTCGGCGACGCGCAGCGCTGACGCGCGCGTCGCTCGCTGCCCTTACTTCTGCGCGAGCGGCGTCGCGGCCGCGCCGGATGCCGGCACGGGGGCCGGCGCCGCCATGCCGCCGTTCTCGCGCGCGAGGTCCGACACGTCCCAGCCGCCGCCGAGCGCCTTCACGAGCCCGACCGACGACACCATCCGCTGGCCGGCGATCGTCGCGAGCTTTTGCTGCGCGGTGAACGCGGTGGTCTGCGCGGTCAGCACGTTCAGGTACGCGACCGTGCCGGCCTTGTACTGGTTCGTGACGATCGCGAGCGAGTGTTCGGCGCTGTCGACGGCCTGCCGCTGCACGTCGATTTCCTGCGCGAGGATGCGCTGCGACGCGAGGTTGTCCTCGACGTCCTGGAAGGCGGTGAGCACCGCGAGGCGATACGCGGCGACATCCTGGTCGTAGGTCGCGCGCGCGGCATCGGTCTGCGCGGCGCGCAGCCCGGCATCGAACAGCGTGGCCGCGAGCTGCGGGCCGACCGTCCAGAAACGCGCCGGCAGCGTGAACAGCTGCGACCATACCGAGCTCTGGAAGCCGCCGGTGGCCGACAGCGTGAGGGTGGGGAAGAACGCCGCGATCGCGACGCCGATCTGCTCGTTCGCGGCCGCCGCGCGGCGTTCGGCCGCCGCGATGTCGGGCCGGCGTTCGAGGATCGTGGACGGCACGTCGACCGGCGTGATCGGCGGCTCGGCCGCGAGCGGGTTCGGCGGCAGCGAGAAGGTCGACGCCGGTTCGCCGATCAGCGTCGCGATCGCGTGCTCGTACTGCGCGCGTGCGACGCCATTGTCGATCTGCGCGGCCTGCGCGCTCTGCAGCTGCGTCTGCGCCTGGATCACGTCCGCGCGCGCGGCGACGCCCTGCGCGTACTGGTTCTGCGTGAGCTTCAGCGACTGTTCGTACGACTTCACGGTGTCGTCGAGCAGCTTTTGCAGCGCGTCGGACGTGCGCAGCTGGAAATAGGTCTGCGCGAGCAGCGCCTGCTGCGACAGCCGCGCGTTCGCGAGATCGGCCGCCGCCGCCGCTTCGCCGGCGCGCTGCGCGCTGACGGTGCGGCTCACCTTGCCCCACAGGTCGGGCTCCCAGCTCGCATCGAGGCCGACGCTGTAGCTGTTGTTGATCGACCCGGACGACCCGCTGCCGAAACTCGACGAGCCCGACGACACCGACGTGCGCGGCGTGCGGGCGCGCGAGCCCGACGCGGTCAGCCCGACCGTCGGGAAATACGCGGCGCGGGCTTCGGTGACGAGCGCGCGTGCCTGCCGGTAGGCGGCCGCCGATTGCGCGATGGTCTGGTTCGAGGCGTTGAGCTTGCCGATCAGCGCGTCGAGCTGCGGATCGTTGTAGACCGTCCACCACGGGCCGCGGTCGGTGCGGTCGGCCGGTTGCGCGACCTTCCAGCCGGCCGGCGCTTCCTTGAAGGCTGCGGGAATCGACGTGTCGGGCCGGTGGTAGTCGGGCCCGACGGCGCAGCCGGCGAGCAGCACGGCCGTCGCGACGGCGACGGCGGCGCTCAGCGGGCGAAGGGCGCGCGGGAGGGAGGCGTACGGCATGGTGGTTTTCCTGTCTGGGCGTGACGGCCGGCGAGCGGCGTCGCGCGATGCGGTCGTCATGCCGCTGGCGGACAAATGGTAACTGACGGCGGGGAAGCCGCGAAGCCCTAAGGGTACGGTGCGCGCGGGCCGGATTGTGTTACCGGCGCGGCCGGCCGGTTTACCGGCCATTACGGATCGCTTGCGGGAAGACGGGCGTGCGGCGCCGGCCACGCGTGGCGCGGCGGGCGCCCGGCCGGATCAGACGGGAAAACGGGGGCGGGGCGACGTCAGTGGCAGCGCGCCGGCACCGGGATGGGCTCGGCGGCGGCGCGCCATGTCGACGGCTCCGTGGCGGCCGGCTGGCTCGTGCGGCGGGCGCCGCCCTTCGCGTTGCGCTGCCGGCGATGATCGAACCAGGCGAACCCGAGCGCCGCGAGCGAGCCGCCCGGCACGACCAGCATCGTCACGTACAGCGCGATCTTCCAGCCGCGGTGCGGCCCGGAAAACACATGATGAGCGGTATCGGTCAGGTTGCGGCGCAGCGCGCCGGCGGCATTTTTCAGGAACAGCATCGCGAACATCCTCGGGTGCCCGGCAGCGCGGGCGCATCGGTCAGAACATAGTCTCCGGCAGTGCAACATGCACGTCGTAACTGGTTGCCTCAAATAATATTGACTAAGCAATCATTTTTCAAGATACTGGGCGCGTTTTAACCTGAAACGCACTATTGCTGCGCGCGCAATCGTATGACCGGCGGCCTCTACGATCCCGAGAACATCGCGCTGGAAACGAGCCTCGGCTATTACCTGTCGAAGGCGAAGCAGGCGCTCGTCGAGCGGATGGATCGCGCGCTCGAGCCGCTCGACCTCACCGCGCAGCAGATCGGCGTGATCCTGCTGCTGTCGCGCGGTTATGCGAGCACGCCGTTCGAGCTGTCGCGCAAGATGTCGTACGACAGCGGCTCGATGACGCGCATGCTCGACCGGCTCGAACGCAAGGGGCTGATCGCCCGCTCGCGCAGCGAGCAGGATCGCCGGATGATCGAGCTGACGCTGACCGAGCGCGGCGCCGACGCGGCCCGCGCGCTGCCGTCGCTGGTCGCGACCGTGCTCAACGCGCAGCTCGACGGCTTCTCGGCCGACGAACTCGCGACGCTCACCGGCCTGCTGCAGCGCTTCATCGCCAACGGGCCCAGCTCGACCGGCTGCCCGAAACCCGACGAAGACGCCTGACGCGCGCGGAGGCCCCATGTCTAGGTTAAGCATTCGCTTATTTCTCTGTCTGGGCAGAAGATGACAGGACACGCGCTGCGCTTTTCCCCTTTTTCGTTCCACCCGGCCGGGTTGCGCTGCGTCGCACGCCCGTGCGTTGTGCCGGCGCGTCGTGCGCGCCGCCTCTAGGAGATTCCGATGTCCGCCACCACGGCATCCGCCGCCTCCCCCGCCGCCGAACCCGCGCCGCTGTCCGGCGGGACGCTCGCGCTGCTCACCATCGGGCTCGCGCTCGGCACCTTCATGGAAGTGCTCGACACGTCGATCGCGAACGTCGCGGTGCCGACCATCTCGGGCAGCCTCGGTGTCGCGACCAGCGAAGGCACGTGGGTGATCTCGTCGTATTCGGTCGCGTCCGCGATCGCGGTGCCGCTCACCGGCTGGCTCGCGCGGCGGGTCGGCGAGGTGCGGCTGTTCACGCTGTCGGTGCTCGCGTTCACGATCGCATCGGCGCTGTGCGGCTTCGCGACCAACTTCGAGACGCTGATCGCGTTCCGGCTGCTGCAGGGCCTCGTGTCGGGGCCGATGGTGCCGCTGTCGCAGACGATCCTGATGCGCAGCTACCCGCCCGCGAAGCGCGGGCTCGCGCTCGGGTTATGGGCGATGACGGTGATCGTCGCGCCGATCTTCGGCCCGTTGCTGGGCGGCTGGATCAGCGACAACTACACGTGGCCGTGGATCTTCTACATCAACCTGCCGATCGGCGTCTTCTCCGCGGCCTGCGCGTATTTCCTGCTGCGCGGCCGCGAGACGAAGACGTCGAAGCAGCGGATCGACGCGATCGGCCTCGCGCTGCTCGTGATCGGCGTGTCGTGCCTGCAGATGATGCTCGACCTCGGCAAGGACCGCGACTGGTTCAACTCGTCGTTCATCGTCGCGCTCGCGCTGATCGCCGTCGTGTCGCTCGCGTTCATGCTCGTGTGGGAGGCGACCGAGAAGGAGCCGGTGGTCGACCTGTCGCTCTTCAAGGACCGCAACTTCGCGCTCGGTGCGCTGATCATCTCGTTCGGCTTCATGGCGTTCTTCGGCTCGGTCGTGATCTTCCCGCTGTGGCTGCAGACCGTGATGGGCTACACGGCCGGCAAGGCCGGCCTCGCGACCGCGCCCGTCGGGCTGCTCGCGCTCGTGCTGTCGCCGCTGATCGGCCGCAACATGCACCGGCTCGACCTGCGGATGGTCGCGAGCTTCGCGTTCATCGTGTTCGCGGGCGTGTCGCTGTGGAACGCGACGTTCACGCTCGACGTGCCGTTCAACCACGTGATCCTGCCGCGGCTCGTGCAGGGGATCGGCGTCGCGTGCTTCTTCGTGCCGATGACGACGATCACGCTGTCGAGCATCTCCGACGAGCGGCTCGCGAGCGCGTCGGGGCTGTCGAACTTTCTGCGCACGCTGTCCGGCGCGATCGGCACCGCGGCCAGCTCGACGTTCTGGGAGAACGACGCGATCTACCATCATGCGCGGCTGTCGGAATCGGTGAGCATCTACGCGCAGAACACGACCGACTACCAGGGCGCGCTCGCGCAGCTCGGCATCGTCGGGCAGACGGCCAACGCGCAGCTCAACCAGCTCGTCACGCAGCAGGGCTTCATGATGGCCACCAACGACTTCTTCCACCTGTCGGCGGTGATGTTCATCGCGCTGGCGGCGCTCGTGTGGATCACGAAACCGAGGAAGGGCGCGGGGCCGGCGATGGGGCACTGACGGCGGCATCGCGACCCGTTAGACCGGCTGCTGGTTGCCCAGGTGACGTCGGAAGGCATCACGCCACTCACGCACGACCCCACGGTGGCCCGGTATCCGGGTCCGATTCGACACGTCTGATCGCGCCGCACGCAGGGCCGGCCGTCACTCCCGCGCCCGCAGCCCGCCGAACGCCAGATCGTCGCCGGGCGCGATCGGCAGCGTCGCCCGCGCGACGTCGAGCCACGCACGCGCCGCGTGCGACAGGTAGCCCTTCTTCAGCCAGCCGAGCGCGATCGCCCACGTGATTTCCGGCTCGACGATCGGCCGGCACGTGAACTGGCCCACGTCGAGCCGCCGGCAATACGGCTCGGGCAGCAGCGCGATGCCGACGCCCGCATGCACGAGCGCGGCCATGAAATCCCAGTGGCCGCTGCGGCTCACGATCGACGGCGTGAAGCCCGCCTGCCGGCACGCATCGAGCACCGCGTCGTGCAGCGCGAGGCTCTCCGCATAGAACACGAACGACTCGCGCGCCAGGTCGGCGAGCGGCACGGCCGCGTGGTCCTCCCAGCGCGACTCGCGCGGCGCGACGAGCCACAGCGGCGCGCGCACCATCGGCAGCCGCTCGAACGTGCCGGGATCGACCGGCTCCAGCAACCCGCCGAGCTCCAGCTCGCCCGACGTCAGCGCGGCCTCGATCATCCGTGCGCCCTGTTCGAACAGCTTCAGCTCGATGTTCGGATAGCGCTGCTTGTATGCGGCGATGATCGGCGTGAACAGCGAGCCGCCGAGCGGCGGGATGCCGATCGTCAGCTCGCCGCGGCCGAGCGTGCCGAGATCGTTCAGCTCCGACTGCAACTGCGCCTGCGCGGCGAGCACGTCCTGGCCGCGCTGGAACACGATCCGCCCCGCATCGGTCAGCACCATCTGGCGGCCGTCGCGCAGCAGCAGCGGCGAACCGATCTCGTCCTCGAGCGCCTTCACCATCTTGCTGATGGTCGGCTGCGTGACGAACAGCTTGTCGGCCGCCGCCGTGAAGCTCTGCTGGCGAACCACCTCGACGAAGTACCGCAGCGCGCGCAATTCCATCGATATCTCCCCAAATTGGTGCGGAAAGCCCAAACTGAATTCCGAATTGGAATGATAAGGATAGAGACAAGTCATTTTATTTATGGTTAGGGGAAACCCTATACTCACACCATCGACGCACTATTCCGTATGGAGCCCGCCATGACCAAGCCGACCGCCGCTGCCGCCGCCCGCCCTGCCGCTTCCGGCAGCCTTGCGCATACGGGCCGGATTGCGCTGCAGGCCGCCGCGCTCGGCGCGCTGTGGATGGCCGTCGACTGGGCCGTGCGCAAGGTCGGCCTGCCGATTCCGTCCGGCGTGATCGGCCTCGCGGTGCTCCTCGTGCTGCTGTTCTCGGGCCGCGTCGCGCCCGCGTGGGTGAAGGACGGCGCGAACTGGCTGCTGTCCGACATGCTGCTGTTCTTCGTGCCGGCCGCCGTCGCGGCCGTGCAGTACGGCGGGCTGTTCCGCGAGGACGGCTGGCGCATCGCGCTGGTGATGCTCGCCGGCACCGCGTTCGTGATGGTGGCGGTGGCCGTCGCGGTCGATCTCGCCGCGAAGCTCGAACGCCGGTTCGCCGCGCAGCGCGTGTTCGCCGAACGCCGCCGCGCGCGCCTGAGCGCCGTGTCCGCGCACTGAGCCGGAGCCGACCATGCTCGCCGCGCTATCGAACCTGCCCGCCGACCGCGTGAACACCGCGATCTCCCTCGGCTGCTTCGTGCTGACGGTCGTGCTGTACTTCGTGTCGAAGCGGCTCTATGCGTACAAGAAGACGCTGCTGTTCTCGCCGCTCGTGTTCGTGCCGGGCGTGCTGGTGCTGCTGGTGCTGCTGACCGGCATCCCGTATTCGGTCTACTTCCGCGATACGCGCTGGCTGATGTGGCTGCTCGGGCCGGCGACGATCGCGTTCGCGGTGCCGATCTATGAATATCGCGACCTGATCCGCCGCCACTGGCTGTCGCTGTCGGTCGGCGTCGCGGTCGGGATCACCGCGGGCGTATGCGGGTCGCTGCTGCTCGCGAAGCTGCTGCACCTGTCGCCCGAGCTGCAGCGCTCGCTGATGACGCGCTCGGTGTCGACGCCGTTCGCGCTCGCCGTGTCGGACAAGATCCACGCGCCGAAGGACCTCACGGCCCTCTTCGTGATCGCGACCGGCCTCTGCGGGATGCTGCTCGGCGAGCTCGTGCTCGCACTCGTGCCGATGCGCACCCGGCTCGCGCGCGGCGCGCTGTTCGGCGCGGCCGCCCACGGCGTGGGCACCGCGAAGGCGCGCGAGATCGGCAGCGAGGAAGGCGTCGTGTCGAGCCTGACGATGATGATCGCGGGCGTCGCGATGGTGCTGATCGCGCCGCTGCTCACGCTGCTGCCGATCTGACACCCCCGCGCCGGCCGGCCGACGCCCGCCCGGCGCGCCGTCCCGCCGCGCTCCGCCGGCCCCGCTGCCCAGCATCCGGCCGACAATCGGCTGAGATAGCCGCAAATCCCCCCTCTTTTCCGCCCATCGGGCTCGGCCCGGATGCCGAACAATGCATGCTACGAGACATCACGCACGCATTCACATGGCCTCCACGACTGCAAACCCGACCGCCGACAAGCCGGCTTCGTCCGGCAAGTTCAAGCGCATCGCGCTCATCGCCGTCATCGCGCTGGGCGCGGCCGCCGCCGCCGCCGGCGGCATGTACGTGTTCCTGAGCAAGGCAGGCGTCGGCCATGCGAGCGCGCCGGCCGAACCGCCGCCGCTGTCCGCGCCGGTGTTCTTCCCGCTCGACCCGCTGACCGTGAACCTGCAGTCCGACGACGGCATGCAGCACTACCTGCGCGTCGGCCTGTCGCTGAAGCTCACCGATCCGAAGGCGCAGGAGCAACTGACCGCGCGGATGCCGGAGATCCGCAGCCGGATCCTGCTCGCGCTGTCGAACAAGCATCCCGAGGAACTCGCGACGCCGGACGGCAAACGCTCGCTCGCGAAGGAACTGCGGGACCTGATCGAGCAGCCGACGCAGCCGGGCAACCAGCGCGCGAAGGTCGACGACGTGCTGTTCACCGAATTCGTCGTCCAGTAACGCGGCCGCCAAAGGAGCGCGTATGGGTCACCAGGAGTTCATGTCCCAGGAGGAGGTCGATGCCCTCCTCAAGGGCGTCACGGGCGAAGCCGATTCGGTCGACGAGCAGCGCGACACATCGGGCGTCCGCCCCTACAACATCGCGACGCAGGAGCGGATCGTCCGCGGCCGGATGCCCGGCCTCGAGATCATCAACGACCGCTTCGCGCGCCTGCTGCGGATCGGCATCTTCAACTTCATGCGGCGCACGGCGGAAATCTCCGTCAGCCAGGTGAAGGTGCAGAAGTACAGCGAGTTCACCCGCAACCTGCCGATCCCGACGAACCTGAACCTGGTGCACGTGAAGCCGCTGCGCGGCACGTCGCTGTTCGTGTTCGACCCGAACCTCGTGTTCTTCGTCGTCGACAACCTGTTCGGCGGCGACGGACGCTTTCACACGCGCGTCGAGGGCCGCGACTTCACGGCCACCGAGCAGCGGATCATCGGCAAGCTGCTGAACCTCGTGTTCGAGCACTACACGACCGCATGGAAGAGCGTGCGGCCGCTGCAGTTCGAATTCGTGCGCTCGGAAATGCACACGCAGTTCGCGAACGTCGCGACGCCGAACGAGATCGTGATCGTCACGCAGTTCTCGATCGAGTTCGGGCCGACGGGCGGCACGCTGCACATCTGCATGCCGTATTCGATGGTCGAGCCGATCCGCGACGTGCTCGCGTCGCCGATCCAGGGCGAGGCGCTCGAAGTCGACCGCCGCTGGGTGCGCGTGCTGTCGCAGCAGGTGCAGGCCGCCGAGGTCGAGCTGACCGCGAATCTCGCCGAGATCTCGTCGACCTTCGAGAAGATCCTGAACCTGCGCGCGGGCGACGTGCTGCCGCTGGAGATCGAGGACACGATCACCGCGAAGGTCGACGGCGTGCCGGTGATGGAATGCGGCTACGGAATTTTCAATGGTCAATACGCATTGCGCGTGCAGAAGATGATCAGCGCGGGCGATACGATGAAGGAAGGTGGATATGAGTGAGCTGAACCAGACGCCCGACGACGACATCCAGGCGATGGCCGACGCGGCCCTCGCGGCTTCGGCCGGCGACGCGCAGGCGGCCCCGGCCGCGGCGGAGGAAGATCCCGGCCTGGACGACTGGGCGGCCGCACTCGCCGAGCAGAACCAGCAGCCGGTGCAGGCGGGCGCGACGGGCGCCGGCGTGTTCCAGCCGCTGTCGAAGGCCGCCGCGAGCTCGACGCACAACGACATCGAGATGATCCTCGACATCCCGGTCAAGATGACCGTGGAGCTCGGCCGCACGAAGATCGCGATCCGCAACCTGCTGCAGCTCGCGCAGGGTTCCGTCGTCGAGCTCGACGGCCTCGCCGGCGAGCCGATGGACGTGCTCGTGAACGGCTGCCTGATCGCGCAGGGCGAGGTCGTGGTCGTCAACGACAAGTTCGGCATCCGCCTGACCGACATCATCACGCCGGCCGAACGCATCCGGAAGCTGAATCGATGACCGTCGTGAAGCCCGGCCGCCGCGTGCGCAACGCGATTGCAGCGGCGGCGCCTGCCGTCGCCGCATCGCTCGCGTGCACGCCGGCCGGGGCCGCCGACATGAACGCGGTGAACCATGCCGGCTCGATCGCATCGAGCGTGATGGTCGGCTCGGCCGCGCCGTCGCTCGGCATCGGCGCGGTGCTGCAGACGCTCGTCGGGCTCGCGGTCGTGATCGGCCTCGTGTTCGCATGCGCGTGGCTCGCGCGCCGCTTCGGCTTCCAGCCCGCGCGGCGCGGCGGCCCGCTGAAGGTCGTGTCGAGCGTCGCGGTCGGCGCGAAGGAAAACGCGACGATCGTCGAGATCGGCGACACCTGGCTCGTGCTCGGCGTCGCGCCGGGCAGCGTGCGCCTGCTGCATTCGCTGCCGGCCGGCTCGGCTTCGGCCACTGCAACGGCGCCGGCTTCGGCCGACGCGCCCGCCGGCGGCAACCCGTCCGACGGCGGCCTGCCCGGCACGTTCGGCTCGCGGTTCCGCGACGCGCTCGCGGGCGAAGCCGTGAAGCGCCTCGGTCGCGGCAAGGACCGCTGACATGGCGCCGCGCCCTCTTTCCGTCTCCGCATTCCGATGAAACACGCATTCCTGCGTCGCGCGGCGCGCGTCGCGCCCGTGCTGATCCTCTGCCTCGCCCCGGCGCTCGCCTGCGCGCAGGCGAACGGCCTGCCCGCGTTCAACGCGAGCCCGGGCCCGCATGGCGGCACCACCTATTCGCTGAGCGTGCAGACGATGCTGCTGCTCACGATGCTGTCGTTCCTGCCGGCGATGCTGCTGATGATGACGAGCTTCACGCGCATCATCATCGTGCTGTCGCTGCTGCGCCAGGCGCTCGGCACCGCGACGACGCCGCCGAACCAGGTGCTCGTCGGCCTCGCGATGTTCCTCACCTTCTTCGTGATGTCGCCGGTGCTCGACCGTGCGTACAACGACGGCTACAAGCCGTTCTCCGACGGCTCGATGCCGATGGAGCAGGCCGTGCAGCGCGGCGTCGCGCCGTTCAAGACCTTCATGCTGAAGCAGACCCGCGAGACCGATCTCGCGCTGTTCGCGAAGATCTCGAAGGCCGCGCCGATGCAGGGCCCCGAGGACGTGCCGCTGTCGCTGCTGGTGCCCGCGTTCGTCACGAGCGAACTGAAGACCGGCTTCCAGATCGGCTTCACGGTCTTCATCCCGTTCCTGATCATCGACATGGTCGTCGCGAGCGTGCTGATGTCGATGGGGATGATGATGGTATCGCCGTCCACCGTGTCGCTGCCGTTCAAGCTGATGCTGTTCGTGCTGGTCGACGGCTGGCAGCTGCTGATCGGCTCGCTCGCGCAGAGCTTCACGTAAGCGGCGGAGGATTCGCGCGATGACGCCCGAACAAGTGATGACCCTCGCGCACCAGGCGATGATGATCGGCCTGCTGCTCGCGGCCCCGCTGCTGCTGGTCGCGCTCGTGGTCGGCCTCGTCGTGAGCCTGTTCCAGGCCGCGACGCAGATCAACGAATCGACGCTGTCGTTCATCCCGAAGCTGCTCGCGGTCGCCGCGACGCTCGTGATCGCCGGCCCGTGGATGCTGACGACGATGCTCGACTACCTGCGCCAGACGCTGCTGCACGTCGCGACGCTCGGCGCCGGCTGAGCCGCGCGCACCGCCCGGCGGCCATGTTCTCGGTTACCTACGCGCAGCTCAACGGCTGGCTCACCGCCTTCCTGTGGCCGTTCGTGCGGATGCTCGCGCTCGTCGCGACGGCGCCCGTCGTCGGCCACGCGTCGGTGCCCGTGCGCGTGAAGATCGGCATTGCCGCGTTCATGGCGCTGGTCGTCGCGCCGACGCTCGGCGCGATGCCGGACGTCACCGTGTTCTCCGCGCAGGGCATCTGGATCGTCGTCACGCAGTTCCTGATCGGCATCGCGATGGGCTTCACGATGCAGCTCGTGTTCGCGGCCGTCGAGGCGGCCGGCGACTTCATCGGGCTGTCGATGGGGCTCGGTTTCGCGACTTTCTTCGATCCGCATTCGAACGGGGCGACACCGGTGCTGGGCCGCTTCCTGAACGCGATCGCGATGCTCGCGTTCCTCGCGGTGGACGGCCACCTGCAGGTGTTCGCGGCGCTCGCCGCATCGTTCCAGTCGCTGCCGGTGTCGGCCGACCTGCTGCACGCGCCCGGCTGGCGCACGCTCGCCGCGTTCGGCGCGACCGTGTTCGAGATGGGGCTGCTGCTCGCGCTGCCGGTCGTCACCGCGCTGCTGATCGCGAACCTCGCGCTCGGCATCCTGAACCGCGCGGCGCCGCAGATCGGCGTATTCCAGGTCGGCTTCCCCGTCACGATGCTCGTCGGGCTGTTGCTCGTGCAACTGATGATCCCGAACCTCGTGCCGTTCGTGTCGCACCTGTTCGACATGGGGCTCGATGCGATGGGGCGGACGCTGACCGGCTGGCGCTAGCCGCATCCGGCCCCCGTTGCTGGAAAACCCCTAAAGGAATCGCCGGCCCGCGAAAGGTAGCGGAAGGTTTCGCGTCCCTATACTCGTCGTGACGATGCAGCACGCATCGCGCCAGACGAATACAACGAACGGAGACGACCCGATGCGACCCATCCTGCGCACCCTCGCCGTGGCAGCCAGCCTGAGCTGCGCGCTTGCCGCTCACCCCGCTTTCGCCGACGACGGCGGCAAGATCACGATCATGGTCGGCGGGATCGCGAAGCTGATCTACCTGCCCGCGCGGCTCACGCAGGAGCTCGGCTACTTCAAGGCCGAAGGGCTCGATGTCGAGCTGCTGTCGCAGCCGGCCGGCGTCGACGCCGAGAACGAGCTGCTGGCGGGCGCCGTACAGGGCGTCGTCGGCTTCTACGACCACACGATCGACCTGCAGAGCAAGGGCAAGGACGTGAAGGCGATCGCCGTGTTCGGCCAGGTGCCGGGCGAAGTCGAGATGGTGTCGACCAAGGCCGCGCCGACGTTCAAGTCGATGGCCGACGCGAAGGGCAAGACGCTCGGCGTGACGGGCCTCGGCTCGTCGACGAGCTTCCTCACGCAATACCTTGCACTGCAGCACGGCGTGCCGTCGACGCAGTACACGATGCTGCCGGTCGGCGCCGACGCGAGCTTCATCGCCGCGATCAAGCAGGGCCGCATCGATGCCGGCATGACGACCGAGCCGACGGTGTCCGCGCTCGAGAAGATGGGCGACGCGAAGGTGCTGGTCGACCTGCGCACGCTGGAAGGCACGCGCGCCGCGCTCGGCGGCACCTACCCGGCCGCGAGCCTGTACGTGCAGTCCGCGTGGGCCGATTCGCACAAGGCGGAAGCGACCAAGCTCGCGCACGCGTTCGCGAAGACGATGCAGTTCATCCACACGCACAGCGCCGAGGACATCGCCGCGAAGATGCCGGTCGACTACCAGAAGGACAAGGCGCTGTACGTGTCCGCGCTGAAGGCGTCGCTGCCGATGTATACGGCCGACGGCAGGATGCCGGCCGACGGCCCGGCGACCGTGCTGAAGGTGCTGTCCGCGTTCAACCCGTCGGTGAAGGGCAAGCACATCGACCTCGCGCGCACCTTCACGAACGATTTCGTGAACGCGAAGTAACGCGCGGCGCCGGCGGCGGCGATCCCGCCGCCGTGCGCTCCCCGTTCCGGTCCGGCTGGCCGGCCCGGCGTCGCCACGCTGCGACGCCCTCTTCACCCGCAGGACGAATGCGATGAACCAGGCAGTCTCCCCGAGCACACCGGCGATCGAGTTTCGCAACGTGTCGTGCCGCTTCATTTCGCCGGAAGGCAAGGCCACCGTCGCGCTGCGCGACTTCAGCATGAGCGTCGCGCGCGGCGAGTTCATCGCGATCGTCGGGCCGACCGGCTGCGGCAAGTCCACGACGCTGAACCTGATCACCGGGCTGCTCAAGCCCGTGTCGGGCGAAGTGCGCGTGATGGGCCGTCCGGTCGACGGGATCGACCCGCGCATCGGCTTCGTGTTCCAGGCCGACGCGGTGTTCCCGTGGCGCAACGTGATCGACAACGTCGCGGCGGGCCCGCTGTTTCGCGGCCGCTCGAAGGATGTCGCGTATGCGCAGGCCGAGGAATGGATCCGCAAGGTCGGCCTCGACAAGTTCACGAAGCACTACCCGCACCAGTTGTCCGGCGGGATGAGGAAGCGCGTCGCGCTCGCGCAGACCTTCATCAACCAGCCGGAAATCCTGCTGATGGACGAGCCGTTCTCCGCGCTCGACATGCAGACGCGCACGCTGATGCAGGACGAGCTGCTGCAGCTCTGGTCCGCGAACAAGGGCTCGGTCGTGTTCGTCACGCACGATCTCGAAGAGGCGATCGCGCTCGCCGACCGCGTGTTCGTGCTGACCGCGCGCCCCGCGACGCTCAAGCGCGTGTACGAGATCGACCTGCCGCGCCCGCGCGTCACGTCGGAGATCCGCTACGACACGCGCTTCATCGAAATTTCCAAGGACATCTGGCACGACCTGCGCGAAGAAGTGCAGATCGGCTGACGCATACGCCGCACGGCAAGGACAGCAAGGACAGGAGCATGACCGACATGACGCTTCCCCCCACCGCCATTCCGGCGACGACGCTCGAGGACGACGAGCGCGCCGCGCAACGCCGGCTGCGACGCCGGCGCAACCTGATCGTCACGCTGCGGATCGCCGTGCTGGTCGTCGTGCTGGGCGGGTGGGAACTCGCCGCGCGGCTCAAGTGGATCGATCCGTTCTTCTTCTCGATGCCGTCGCTGATCTTCGAGCAGATCCGCGACTGGTTCGTGAACGGCACGTCGCAGGGCCCGCTGCTCACGCAGGTATGGGTCACCCTCGAGGAAACCGGGATCGGCTTCGTGATCGGCTCGGTCGCCGGCGTGATCTGCGGGATCGTGCTCGGCCGCAACAAGCTGATGGCCGACGTGTTCGGCCTGTACATCCAGATCGCGAACTCGATTCCGCGCGTCGTGCTCGGCTCGATCTTCGTGATCGCGCTCGGCCTCGGGATGGCGTCGAAGATCGCGCTGGCCGTCGTGATGGTGTTCTTCGTCGTGTTCGGCAACGCGTTCCAGGGCGTGCGCGAAGCCGACCGCTACCTGATCGCGAATGCGCAGATCCTCGGTGCGTCGCGCCGGCAGATCACCACGGCCGTCGTGATCCCGTCCGCGCTGAGCTGGATTCTCGCGAGCCTGCACGTGAGTTTCGGCTTCGCGCTGGTCGGCGCGGTGGTCGGCGAATTCCTGGGTTCCAAGCAGGGCATCGGGCTGCTAATCTCCACCGCCCAGGGCGCGTTCAACGCGAGCGGCGTGTTCGCGGCGATGATCGTGCTGGCCGTGGTCGCGCTGGCCGCCGACTACCTGCTGACCTGGCTCGAGAAGCGGCTGTTGAAGTGGCGGCCCGCGGCGTTCTGAACGCCGCCGGTGCACGCCTGACATGACACTTCCGACCGCGCCGGCGACCCCGGCGCGGTTCGGCATTGCGGAGAAGGAGCACAACGGGATGGCGCACAGCCTGCGCGGGCGGCTGCTGTGGTGGCTGCTGCTGCCGCTCGCGGTGTTCGTGCTGATCGCGGGCGCGATGTCGTACGACACCGCGCGGACCACGGCCGGGCTCGTGCAGGACAGCGCGCTCGTCGCATCGGCGCGCACGATCGGCGAGGACGTCGAATGGCGCAACGGACGGCCGATGGCCGACGTGCCGCCGGCCGCGCTGGAGATCTTCGAGTCGCCGTCGGGCGATTCGGTGTTCTACAAGGTGATCGACGGCCACGAGCGCCTGCTCGCCGGCAATCCGGCCCTCGAGCTGCCCGCGCGGCACGGCGTCGAGCCGACGCTGTACGACACGTCGCTCGATGGCGTGCCGCTGCGCGCGGTGGCCTACGATCGCCAGCTGTACGACGAGGGACAGGTCGAGACGGTCACGGTGGTCGTCGCGAAGACGACGCGCTCGCACGGCGCGATGGTCGCGACGATCTGGCGGCCGCAGCTCGTGCGGCTGTCGCTGATGCTGGTGCTCGCGGTGGTGCTCGTGACTCTCGGCCTCACGTTCGAGCTGCGTCCGCTGATGAAGCTGAAGGACGACGTGGCCGACCGCGGGCCGATGGAGCTGGAGCCGATCCGCCCCGAGCGGCTGCAGCACGAACTGCGGCCGATCGTCGACGCGATCAATCAGTGCATCGCGCGGCTGAACATGCACACCGCCACGCAGCGCCGCTTCATCGCGGATGCGGCGCACCAGCTGCGCACGCCGATCGCGGTGCTCGATACGCAGATCCAGTATGCGCAGCAGCGCGGGCACGACGATCCTGAGCTGGCGGCGGTGCTCGACAGCATGCAGCGCAGCAGCCGCAAGATGGCCGACGTGACCGACAAGCTGCTGCTGCTCGCGCATGCGGAAGCGACGCCGTCGACGCTCCTGACCCATCGCGTCGATCTCGCGGCCGTGGTGTCGAGCGTGCTGGAGGAGACGATCGTGCTTGCGCAGCGGCGCGACATCGACCTCGGCGCCGATCTCGGCGAGCGGCTCGACGTCGCCGGCAGCGACAGCCTGCTGACCGCGCTGGTGATGAACCTCGTCGACAACGCGGTGCGCTACACGCAGCCGGGCGGCTGCGTGACCGTCTGCGCGCGGCGCGACGGCGACGCGGTCGTGCTCGACGTGGTCGACAACGGCCCCGGCATCCCGGCCGAAGCGCGGCCGCACGTGTTCAAGCGGTTCTACCGCGTGTCGGCCGACACCGAGGGCTCGGGCCTCGGGCTCGCGATCGTGCGCGAGATCGCGCAGGCGCACGGCGGCAGCGCGTCGCTTGCGCCGGGGCCCGGCAATCGCGGTATCGTCGTGACCGTACGGCTGCCCGCCTACGATTGAAGAGAAAGCCGTCATGAAACTCCTGCTGGTCGAAGACAACGCCGAACTCGCGCACTGGATCGTGAACCTGCTGCGCGGCGAGGATTTCGCGGTCGACTGCGTCGGCGACGGCGAACGCGCGGACACCGTGCTGAAGACCGAACGCTACGACGCCGTGCTGCTCGACATGCGGCTGCCCGGCATCAGCGGCAAGGAGGTGCTCGCGCGGCTGCGGCGCCGCAACGACAACGTGCCGGTGCTGATGCTGACCGCGCACGGTTCGGTCGACGACAAGGTCGACTGCTTCGGCGCGGGCGCCGACGATTACGTCGTGAAGCCGTTCGAGTCGCGCGAACTCGTCGCGAGAATCCGCGCGCTGATCCGCCGGCAGGCCGGCGTCGGCACGACGCAGCTCGTGTGCGGCGACCTCGTCTACGCATTCGGCACGCGCGAATTCCGCTGCGGCGAAACGGTGCTGGCGCTGCGCCGCCGCGAGCATGCGATCCTCGAAACGCTGATGCTGCAGCAGAACAAGACGGTGTCGAAGGCGCGGCTGATGGACAGCGTGTTCGCGCTCGACGACGAGCCGAGCGCCGACGCGATTGACATCTACATCCACCGGCTGCGCAAGCATCTCGCGGGCAGCACGGCCGAAATCATCACGTTGCGCGGGCTCGGTTACATCCTGCGCATGAAGAGCACGCAGGACTGACGGGCGCGCTCCCGTCGCACGAAACGTCGATTCGTAGCACGAAAGGTTGACCAGGCCAGCCGGATGCCCGGCAGGCCCGCTTGCGCGCGCCCGCCCGATCCGTGATGGTCGCGCGTTCGGTGTTTTCACCGATCCGATTGTCGCGTCCGGGAAAGCGTCGTGAAGGATTGCACGCTCTACGATGCTACGCGTCGGCCCTCTCGCTGTGGCCGGCAAGAGTCGGCATAGGCATACATTACGTACTGCCAACGACCAGATTTCAATGCGGCAGCTCGGAGGAGACGATCTTGAAACGAAAAACCCTTGCCCTTTCCATCGCGGCGGCCGGCCTGTGCGCCGGCACCCAGGCGCATGCGCAGTCGAGCGTGCAGCTCTACGGGCTGATGGACCTGAGCTTTCCGACCTACCGGACCCACGCCGACGCGAACGGCAATCACGTGATCGGGATGGGCAACGAAGGCGAGCCTTGGTTCAGCGGCAGCCGCTGGGGCCTGCGCGGTGCCGAAGACATCGGCGGCGGCACCAAGGTCATCTTCCGCCTCGAAAGCGAATTCGTGGTCGCAAACGGCCAGATGGAAGACGAAGGCCAGATTTTCGACCGCGACGCATGGGTGGGTGTCGAGGACGAGCGCTTCGGCAAGCTGACGGCCGGCTTCCAGAACACGATCGCGCGCGATTCGGCCGCGATCTACGGCGACCCGTACGGTTCCGCGAAGCTGTCGACCGAGGAGGGCGGCTGGACCAACTCGAACAACTTCAAGCAGATGATCTTCTACGCGGCCGGCCCGACCGGCACGCGCTACAACAACGGCATCGCGTGGAAGAAGCTGTTCAGCAACGGCATCTTCGCGAGCGCCGGCTACCAGTTCAGCAACTCGACCTCGTTCGCGACCGGCTCCGCGTACCAGGCCGCGCTCGGCTACAACGGCGGGCCGTTCAACGTGTCGGGCTTCTACAACCACGTGAACCACAACGGCTTCCGGAACCAGACGTTCTCGGTCGGCGGCAACTACACGTTCAGCATCGTGCGCCTGAATGCCGGCTACTTCCGCTACAACGGCGACCAGGGCTCGCTCGGCCAGCGCCACGACGATTCGTGGACGGTGTCGGTGAAGGTGGCGCCGCCGGGCGCGCTCGACTACGAGCTCGGCTACCAGCAGATGCGCGTCAAGAATGCCGCGAACAACGCGGACGGCTTCACGCCGAACGCGAACCTCGGCGCGTTCAGCCTGACCAACGGCGTCGCCAACGGCTTCAAGGAGACGATCTACGGGTCGGTGTTCTATCACCTGAGCAAGCGCACCGAGGTGTACCTGGCCGGCGACTACATGAAGCTGCACGGCGGCTACACGGTGTCGTCGACGTTCGGCGCGAAGAACCAGCTCGAACTGACGTCGGGCATCCGCACGCGCTTCTGATCTGAGCGCCGGCCATCCGGGCGGGGCCTGCCGGGCCCCGCCGCACCCTCCATCCGGGATTCTCCATGCGGGCACGCCGGCGCCAGACGCCAACCGTGCCCTTTTTTTCGTGCTTTCCAGCGCGCCGCTGAACGCCCGCGGCACGGCCGCCGGCCGCTGCGTGCGACAACCGGCCCGAATCCGCTGGCGGCCCGTCCGGCGGGCGATCGCGGCCGATGCGCGCACGCTCGGCCCACATCGGCGCTTGACCTGCGCCGACCGACTCGCTAGCGTTTCGGGTTTGCCCGGGTGGCCATTGCCGCCGGTGCCGTGAGCGCGCCCGACGTCCTGGCGCGCGCGGCCGGGCTCCGATGGAAAAGACGATGCAGAAACTCGATGCGGCCAGCCCGCAGGCGATGTCGACGGATTTCACCGCCGACAACGTCGCGCGCCTGAAGGCGCTGTTCCCCGAACTCGTGACCGAAGGGCCGGACGGCGCGTCGGTCGACGTCGACGTGCTCAAGGCGCTGGTCGGCGAACGCACGGTCGGCGACGCCGACGAGCGCTACGGCTTCCACTGGCACGGCAAGCGCAGCGCGCGCCAGGCCGCGCTCACGCCGTCGACCGGCACGCTGCGGCCCTGCCCCGACGACAGCGTCGCGTGGGACGACACGCGCCACCTCGTGATCGAGGGCGACAACCTCGACGTGATGAAGCTGCTGCACAAGAGTTATGCCGGCAAGGTGAAGCTCGTCTACATCGACCCGCCGTACAACACCGGCAGCGATTTCGTCTATCCGGACGACTTCAGCGACAGCATCCGCCACTACCTGGCGATGACCGGGCAGACCCAGGGCGGCGTGAAGCGCAGCACCAACACCGAGGCGAACGGCCGGTTCCACACCGACTGGCTGAACATGATGTATCCGCGCCTGAAGCTCGCGCACGCGCTGCTGTCCGACGAAGGGCTGATCGCGGTGCACATCGACGAGCATGAAGTGCATGCGCTCGTGCTGATGCTGCGCGAGATCTTCGGCGAGGAGAACGAGCTCGGCGTGGCCGTGTGGGACAAGCGCAATCCGAAGGGCGACGCGCGCGGCGTCGCATACCAGCACGAATCGCTGGTGCTGTTCGCGCGCAACGCCGAGACGCTGCTCGAACGCGCGCCGCTCAAGCGCCCGAAGCGCAACGCCCAGCGCATGCTCGATGCCGCGCACGACGCCATGTACCGCAGCGGCAACGCGAAGGACGCGCAGAAGGCGTATCGCGCGTGGATGAAGGCGCAGACCAACCTGTCCGGCGGCGAAGTGATGTACGACCGGCTGTCGGAGGAAGGCCGCGTGTACCGCCTCGTGTCGATGGCCTGGCCGAACAAGAAGAAGGCGCCGGAAGAGTATTTCACGCCGCTGATCCATCCGGTCACCGGCAAGCCGTGCGCGATGCCCGCGCGCGGCTGGCGCAACCCGCCCGCGACGATGCAGGCGCTGATCGAGCGCGGCCAGATCGAATTCGGCGCGGACGAGACCACGCAGCCGCAGCGGATCTACTACCTCGACGAGAACATGTACGAGAACGTGCCGTCGGTGCTGCCGTTCGCCGGCTCCGACGACGCGCTCCTGAAGACGCTCGGCATCCCGTTCGACCTGCCGAAGCCGGTCGATTTCGCGGCGGCCGTGATCGGCTGGTGCACGCGCGGCGACGACATCGTGCTCGACTGCTTCGCGGGCTCCGGCTCGACCGGCCACGCGGTGATGCAGGTGAACGCCACCGACGGCGGCGCGCGCCGCTACATCCTCGTGCAGCTGCCCGAGGCGCTCGACCGCCGCGACAAGACGCAGCAGGCGGCCGCCGATTTCTGCGCGAAGCTGAAAAAGCCGCTGACGCTCGCCGAAGTGACCAAGGAGCGCCTGCGCCGCGCCGCGCAGCAGGTCGCGCGCGACTATCCGGAAAGTTATGGCGACCTGGGCTTTCGCGTGTACCGGCTCGACACCACCAACGTGATCGAGTGGGATCCGCGCCGCGACGATTTCGACCACGCCCTTTTCGCATCCGTCGAGCACGTGAAGACCGGCCGCACCGAGGACGACCTGCTCGCGGAGCTGACGCTGAAGCTCGGCCTCGACCTGTGCACGCCGGTCGAGCATCACCAGGTGGCGGGCAAGACCGTGCACCTGATCGGCCGCGCGATCGTCGCGTGCTTCGATGCGCGCATCGCGCGCGACGACGCGGGCCCGCTCGCCGACGGCATCGTCGACCTGCTCGACGCAACCGGCGCGACGCGCGACGTCACGTGCCTGTTCCGCGACAGCGGCTTCGTTGACGACGTCGCGAAGCTCAATCTCGCCGCGCTGCTCGAACAGCACGGCGTGAAGCGCGTGCGGAGCCTGTGATGCGGCTGCATTTCGAAGCGGATCTCGACTACCAGCGCGAGGCGATCGACGCCGTCTGCGACCTGTTTCGCGGCCAGGAATCGTATCGCGGCGACTTCAGCGTGCTCGCGAACGCCGCGCCCGGCACGACGGCCGCGGCGCAAGGCTCGCTCGGCTTCGCGGTGTCGGAGCAAGGGGTCGGCAACCGGCTGTCGCTGACCGACGACGCGCTCGCGCGCAATCTCGCCGACGTGCAGCTACGCGGCGGGCTGCCGCCGTCCGGCCTGCCCGGCTCGCGCGACTTCACCGTCGAGATGGAGACCGGCACCGGCAAGACCTACGTGTACCTGCGCACGATCTTCGAGCTGAACCGCCGCTACGGCTTCACGAAGTTCGTGATCGTCGTGCCGTCGATCGCGATCAAGGAAGGCGTGCACAAGACGCTGTCCATCACCGAGGATCACTTCCGCGCGCTGTACGCGGGCGTGCCGTACGACTACTTCCTGTACGACTCCGCGAAGCTCGGCCAGGTGCGCCACTTCGCGGCGAGCGCGGCGATCCAGATCATGGTGATGACGGTTGCCGCGATCAACAAGAAGGAAATCAACAACCTCTACAAGGACAGCGAGAAGACCGGCGGCGAGAAACCGATCGACCTGATCCGCGCGACGCGGCCGATCGTGATCGTCGACGAGCCGCAGAGCGTCGACGGCGGGCTCGAAGGGCGCGGCCGCGAAGCGCTCGCCGCGATGGCGCCGCTCTGCACGCTGCGCTACTCGGCCACGCACGTCGACCGCCACCACATGGTGTACCGGCTCGACGCGGTCGACGCGTACGAGCGCAAGCTCGTCAAGCAGATCGAGATCGCGTCGGCGATCGTCGAGGATGCGCACAACAAGCCGTACGTGCGGCTCGTCGGCGTGTCGAACCGGCGCGGCGCGATCAGCGCGCGTGTCGAGCTCGACGTCGCGACGGCGGCCGGCGTGAAGCGCCAGATCGTGACGGTCACCGACGGCGACGATCTCGAGCGCCTGACCCGGCGCGCGCTGTATGCGGGGCTGCGGATCGGCGAAGTGCACGCGGTGAAGGGTGCGGAGTACGTCGAGCTGCGCCATCCGGAAGGCGAGGCGTTCCTGTCGCTCGGCGAGGCGTTCGGCGACATCGACACGCTCGCCGTGCAGCGCGAGATGATCCGCCGCACGATCCGCGAGCATCTCGACAAGGAGCTGCGCCTCGCGGAGCGCGGCGTGAAGGTGCTGTCGCTGTTCTTCGTCGATTCGGTCGAGCGTTATCGCCGCTACGACGAGAACGGCATGCCCGTGAAGGGCGACTACGCGCTGATCTTCGAGGAGGAATATGCGCGCGCGGCACGTGTGCCGGCCTACCGTGCGCTGTTCGACGGCGTCGACGTCGCGCTCGAAGTCGGGCGCGCGCACAACGGCTACTTCTCGATCGACCGCAAGGGCGGCTGGACCGACACGAGTGAAAGCAGCGCGGCGGCGCGCGAGAACGCGGAGCGCGCGTACGGCCTGATCATGCGCGAGAAGGAAGCGCTGCTGTCGTTCGACACGCCGCTGAAGTTCATCTTCTCGCACTCGGCGCTGAAGGAAGGCTGGGACAACCCGAACGTGTTCCAGATCTGCACGCTGCGCGACATCCAGACCGAGCGCGAGCGCCGCCAGACGCTCGGCCGCGGGCTGCGCCTCGCGGTCGACCAGGACGGCGAACGCGTGCGCGACGCGGGCGTGAACACGCTCACCGTGATCGCGACCGAGCGCTACGAGTCGTTCGCGGAAAACCTGCAGAAGGAAATCGAGGCCGATACGGGCATCCGTTTCGGGATCGTCGAGGAACACCAGTTCGCGGCGCTGCCCGTGCAGGAAGCCGACGGGCCCGCGCACGCGCTCGGCATCGAGCTGTCGCGCGTGCTGTGGAACTGCCTGCATGAGCAGGGCTACGTCGACGCGCAGGGCAAGGTGCTCGACCGGCTGAAGGATGCACTGCGCCAGAGCGCGCTGGTGCTGCCCGAGGCGTTCGAGAGGCTGCGTGCGCCGATCGTCGCGACGCTGCGCAAGCTGTCGGGCCGCTTCACGGTGCGCAACGCCGACGAGCGCCGCGCGATCGCTTTGCGGCGCGATGCGTCGGGCAAGGCCGTCGTGTTCGGCGAGGATTTCCGGTCGCTGTGGGACCGGATTCGCCATCGCACCGTGTACCGCGTCGAGTTCGACAACGCGAAACTCGTGCGCGACTGCGCGGCCGCCTTGCGCGATGCGCCGGACATCGCGCGTGCGCGGCTGCAGTGGCGCAAGGCCGAGATCGACATCGGCAAGGCCGGCATCGAGGCGATCGAGGTGGCCGGCGCCGGCACGGTGCTGATCGACGAAGGCGAGCTGCCGCTGCCCGACCTGCTCACCGAGCTGCAGGACCGCACGCAGCTCACGCGCCGTTCGCTCGCGACGATCCTGGCCGACAGCGGCCGGCTCGACGATTTCCGCGTGAATCCGCAGCAGTTCATCGCGGTCGCGGCCGAGGCGATCAACCGCTGCAAGCGCCACGCGCTCGTCGCGGGCATCGCGTACCGCAAGCTCGGCGAGCGCCACGTGCATGCGCTCGAATCGTTCGAGAGCGAGGCGCTGACCGGTTATCTGCGCAACCTGCGGCCCGATGCGCGGAAGTCGATTCACGAAGCGGTCGTGTGCGAGACGGACGCGGAGCGCGCGTTCGCCGACGCGCTCGAGGCGCACGACGGCGTGAAGCTGTACGCGAAGCTGCCTGCGTGGTTCCGCGTGCAGACACCGCTCGGCAGCTATCACCCCGACTGGGCCGTGCTCGCGGAACAGGACGGCGGCGAGCGGCTGTACTTCGTCGTCGATACGCCGAATGCGGACGGCCAGGTGCCGAGCGAGCACGAACGCGCGAAGCTCGCGTGCGGCGAAGCGCATTTCCGCGCGCTGGTGGACGGCGACGGCGCGGCGCGCTTCGTGCGCGTGCGGCAGGCCGACGCGTTGTTCGAGCCTGCGGTGCCGCCGGCGGGCGCCGGGCGGTAAGACGAAGGGCGGCGGCGAGCCGCCCTTTTTTCTGCGTCGGTCGATCGTGCCGGGTGCCGTTGCGACGCGCGCGCCGCGTATCGATTCCGCTTTTGCCGACCGCTCGAAGGCGATCCGTATTCTCGCCTGCGCGCCATGCGGTTACGGCTGGTTGCAAATCGGGTCGGCTCAAGCTTCCGGCGCAACAGGGGCGTTGCGTTTCCGCCATGAAAAAAGGGCGCCGAAGCGCCCTTCTCCCTTTTCCCGCATGCGTGCGCCGTGCTTACAGCGTGCGGCCGAATGCGTTGTGATGCGAACGATGCGCGGACGTCGACGCTTGCGCGGTATGGCCTGGCGCATGCCCGTGCGTATGACCGCGGCCCGGCTGCACGCCGGCGCGGTCGGCGATCGTGTCGGAGCGGTCGGCTGCGCGCGACAGGCCCTTGTCGCGGTCGCCCGCGCGCATGCCGTTCGAGTTGCTCAGCGCCTGACCGCTCATGTGGCCGCCGGACATGCCGCCCGCGTTGCCGCCCGAGCCGCCTGCGCCATGACCGCCGCCGTTGCCACCGCCATTGCCGCCGGCCGCCGCGTACGCGGACACCGAGCCGAGCGCGAGCAGCGCGGCCGTCAATACGGACAGATATCGTTGCTGTTTCATCTGGTACTCCCTGGAGCGCGTTCGTGTGACTGCATTCTATGAACGCGCAAAATTCGCGCCGCACGACGTTGTAAATGATCGTAACGGCGCGCGTGGCGCGCATTCGTCGGATCAATCCTGGTCCTGCGTGAACGGGAAACGAAACAGGCGGTGGCGGCGCCTCGGCGCCGCCCCGGTGATGAAGTCTTATTGCGCCGGCTGCGTGCCCTGCGCGGCCGCCCGGTGCTGAGCGGCCTGCTCCTGCGCCTGCTTCTTCGCCATGTGGTGGCCGACGACACAGCCGCCGACCGCACCGACGACCGCGTGGTGGCCCGCGTAGTGGCCGGCGACCCCGCCGACCACCGCCCCCTTCATGCAGCCCGCCGCGTGCGCGTTGCCGATCGTTGCGAGCGCCACGGCAGCGGCCGCGGCATACACGCTGATGTGTCGAATGGGTTTCATGTTGTCACTCTCCTCTCGTGGCAATCAACCGGGCCGCTCAGTCCCAGCGGCCGCCGCGCCAGCCGCCGCGGTCACGCCACTCGTGCTCGCGCCATTCACGGCGGCGCCACTCGTGTTCGCGCCATTCGCGCTGGCGCCAGCCATCGCCACGCCAGCCGTCATCGCGGTAGCCGATCGGCGCGTACATGACGGGCGGCGGCGGCGCGACGTAGACCGGTGCCGGCGCCGCGTAGACGCCCGGCACGCCGATGCCGACCGACAGGTCGACGTGGGCCGACGCGACGCCCGAAGCTGCCAGCGCCGCTACACCGAGAACTGCACCGAGAATAAGTTTCTTGCTCATCTCGCGACTCCCTGCACGTGTCGTGCGTCATGTGAATACGGTTCGGAGTCTAGGCACCGGACACGGACACAGGTGAAACGGGTATGCGAGACAGGTAACGGACGTTTACGAAGAGCCGCAAACCCTTGCGGGACAAGGGAGAGGCCGCACTCGAAACACCGGTGCGACGGTGCATCGCACCGGTAAAAAGGGCGTTTCGGCACGAAACCGGGCGATTCGATCGGGCCGGCCGGCGTGCGCGGGATGCGAACCGCCCGCACCGCGCGGCGCGAGCGGTTCGCCAACGCGCGGGTCAAGCGCGGATGTCGTCGACGCTGCGCAGCCAGTGCACGCTGAACAGGTTGTCCGCGTCGGTCCACACGGTATCGGGCTCGAACCCGGCGCGGCGCGCGATCGCCTGGAAGCCGTCGATCGTGAACTTGTGCGAGTTCTCCGTATGGATGCGCTCGCCGGCTTCGAAGCGGAACGCATGGCCGCGCACGTGCACGGTTTGCGCGACGTCGCTGACGAGATGCATCTCGATGCGCTGCCGATCGCGGTCGTAGAACGCGCAATGCGAGAACGCAGCGATGTCGAAGTCCGCGCCGAGCTCCGCGTTCGCGCGCACCAGCAGGTTCAGGTTGAACTGCGCGGTCACGCCCTGCGCATCGTTGTACGCGTCGTGCAGCGTGCGCTCGTCCTTCACGAGATCGACGCCGACCAGCAGGCCGCCACCGCGCAGCAGCCGCGCGGCATCGCGCAGGAACGCGTCGGCTTCTTCCCGCGAGAAATTGCCGATCGTCGAGCCGGGAAAGAAACCGATGCGCCGCGCCGGTGTCGCGGTCAGCGCGGCCAGTTGCTCGGCCTTCGTATAGTCGGCCGCGAGCGGCGCGACGTCGAGCCACGGATAGGCCGACCGCAGTCGCGCGGCCGCGCCGTGCAGGTAGTCCGCCGAGATGTCGACCGGCACATAGCGTGCCGGCGCGTTCGCATAGTTGCCCGCGAATGCGTCGAGCAGCACGCGGATCTTCTCGAGCGAGCCGGCGCCGAATTCGACGAGTTCCGCATGCGGGCCGACGCGCCGCACGATCTCGGCCGCGCGATCGCGCAGGATGCCGAGCTCGGTGCGCGTCGGGTAATACTCCGGCAGTTCGCAGATGCGGTCGAACAGCGCGGAGCCGGCCGCATCGTAGAAGTATTTCGGCGAAATGCTGCGCGGCGTGCGCGACAGTCCGTCGATCAGGTCGCGCTCGAACGCGCTCGGCCGCGCATCGCGGGCGGGTTGCTGGCCACCGCTCGTGGCCGTCTGCTCAGACGTCTCGCGCAAGTCGCACTCCCGTGAATTGCCAGCGTGCCGCCGGCGGAAAGAAATTGCGGTACGTCGGCCGTTCGTGCCCGGGCGGCGTCGCGATGCTGCTGCCGCGCAGGACCTGCTGGCCGACCATGAACTTGCCGTTGTATTCGGCCGCGACACCCGCGAGCGGCCGAAAGCCCGGATACGGCTCGTAGGACGAGCGCGTCCACTGCCATACGTGCCCGAGCATCTGCCGGATACCTTCGGCGGCAAACGCGGTTTCCCATTCGAATTCGGTCGGCAGCCGCGCGCCGGCCCATTCCGCATACGCGGCCGCTTCGTAGAAGCTCACGTGGCACACCGGCGCGTCCGGCGCGAGCGGCTCGACGCCGTGCAGGCCGAACGTGCGCCGCACGCGCGTGGCGGCCGCATCGTCGTCGTCGGGCATCCAGTACGCGGGTCCTTGCCACCCTTCCCGCTGCACCGTCGCCCAGCCATCGGACAGCCAGAACTCGGGGCGTGTGTAACCGCCATCGGCGACGAACGCCGCGAACTCCGCATTCGTCACGAGACGGTTCGCGATTTCGTACGGCCGCACGAGCGCCGTGTGGCGCGGCCGTTCGTTGTCGAACGAGAACGCGTCGCCGTCGTGGCCGATCTCGACGAGCCCGCCCGGCTGATGCAGCCAGCGCAGCGCGCCGGCGTCGCCGGTCGCCATCGCATCGCCGTCCATCCCGTTGCGCGGCCGGAACGCCGGCTTCAGCGGGTTGCACGAGAACGCATGCAGCATGTCGGTGACGATCAGTTCCTGGTGCTGCTGCTCGTGATGCAGGCCGAGCACGACCTCGGGCGCGATCTCGTCGAGCAGCGCCGCATCGGCGCCGGCCAGCGCGCGCAGCATCGCGTCGTCGACGTATTGCCGGTACGCGTGCACCTCGTCGAGCGACGGGCGCGTGAGCAACCCGCGCTGCGGCCGCGGATGGCGCGGGCCGAGCGCTTCGTAATAGGAATTGAAGAGGAACTGGAACGCGTCGTCGAACGGCGCGTAGCCGGGCACGCGGCGCATCAGCACGACGGTTTCGAAGAACCAGGTCGTATGCGCGAGATGCCATTTCGTCGGACTCGCGTCGGGCATCGACTGCACGGCCTGGTCTTCGGCGGACAGCGTCGCGGTCAGCGCGACGCTATGGGAGCGCACGTCCTGGTAACGGCGCTGAAGCTGCGAGGCAAGAAGGCTCATCGGTTTACCGTCCACGGCGCGATGCGCTGCGTTGCGTTGCCGGAAAAAGGAAAGCCTTGCGCATGATGCGCGCGGCTGACGTGCGACCTGCTGCGTCGTCGGGCAGCCGGCGCGCGCGCCGGGCCGCGGATGCGGCGTCACTTCATCTGCCCGTGCAGAACAGTATGGTCCAGAAATGTGAATGCTGCGAATCGGGATGCCGATGAAACGCGACAGAAAGACAAATGAAAGCATCGGGTGCGCATGTGCCGGATGCGTGACGACGCGGGGATGCCCGCCCGGGCGGGCTTTGCCGGATGCCAGCCTGCGCGGCGTGCTACTGACGGCCCATGACAGCCGCGTGGCGTGCGAGTTTGTCTGACGAACGCCGTCGTGTACGGTCATCGGCACGGTGTTGAATCGCTCGGCCCTTCGCTTGCGATCTCCATCCGTGCGTGATTCGAAAAATTTTCTGCGTCGATGTCACACGCGCGGAGGCTCGCTCGTCATGTCACCGGAACCCACACGAAAGGAGAAGGAACCATGACTGCGAAACTCAATCCGTTTGCCGCCGCCCCCGCGCTGATGAAGAACTGGATGGCCGTATCGGTCGCCGCTGCGGGGAGCCTCGAGCCGACGCTGATCGAGCTCGTCAAGATCCGCGCGTCGCAGATCAACGCGTGTGCGAACTGCATTAACATGCACACCGCCGAGGCGCGCGAGCACGGCGAGACCGAGCAACGCATCTACCTGCTTGCCGCGTGGCGCGAAGCACCCTGCTATACCGACCGCGAACGCGCGGCGCTCGGCTGGACCGAGGCGCTCACGCGGCTGTCGGAGGGCCACGCCGCGCATGAAGCGGCCTATGCTGCGCTGAACGATCATTTCAGCCAGGAGGAACAGGTGAAACTCACGCTGATGATCAACGTGATCAACGGCTGGAACCGGCTCGCCGTCGGCTTCGGGCTGTGGATCGAGCCGGCCGATGCAAAGGCCGCCGCCGCGAAGATGGCGGCCTGATGACGGACCACGCCCCGGCCAGGGGCTGCGCCGAAGCACGGGCCGATGCGGCGGCGAGCTTCGACCCGCTGCGCCGCACGCTGATCCGCGTTGCGTACCGGATGCTGGGTTCCGTCGCGGATGCCGAGGACGTGGTGCAGGACGCGTTCATCCGCTGGATGGATGTCGACCGTACCGAGGTGCGCGTGCCCGAGGCGTTCCTGCGCCGCATGGTGATGCGCATGTGCCTCGACCAGCTGAAGTCCGCGCGGCATCAGCGCGAGACTTACATCGGCCCGTGGCTGCCCGAGCCGGTCATCGAGGAAGACGAACAGGACGACGTCACGCTGCCGCTGCTGCTCGCGCTCGAACGGCTGTCGCCGCTCGAACGCGCGGCGTTCCTGCTGCACGACGTGTTCGGTCTTGAGTTCGACGAAGTGGCGACGACGATCCAGCGCGACGCGGCCGCGTGCCGGCAACTTGCCGCGCGGGCGCGAACGCACGTGCGCGAGGCGCGGCCGCGGTTTCATGTCGAGAAGCAGCGCGGGATCGAGCTGGCCGAGGCGTTCTTCGCGGCGTCGCGCAGCGGCGACATGCGTGCGCTCGTCGCGATGCTCGCCGAGGACGTGAGCCTGCACTCCGACGGCGGCGGCAAGCGCACGGCAGCCGGCAAGCCGGTGTTCGGCTTCGAACTCGTGATGAAGGTGCACGCGTACCTGGCGGAGCTATTCGCGACGCATGCGTCGAAGCTCGTGCGGGCCGGGTTCATCAACGGGCTGCCGGGATTTGTCACGCTGGAAGCGGATGGCGAGCTGCAGACCACCGCGCTGGAGATCGACGACGGCAAGATCGTCGCGATCTATGTCGTGCGGAATCCTGACAAATTGAAGCATCTGCACTGAAGGTGACGCGAGCCGGCACCGCATGCCACGCGGATGCATGGCGACGGCGCCGTCCGCCCTCTTCTTTCTGCTTCACCGATCGCCGGCTACAGCAATCAGTACATCGCGCCTACGGTGGTGAACATCAGTACGCCGAGCAGCGGCGTCGCGACGGCGAAACCGGCCGCCGCCAGCCAGTTCGTGCCACCTTGCGCTTCGAGCAGCGTGAGCAACGATTCGCGGGATGTCGCGCTGGGGCGCAGTTTTTCGATCCTGCGTTCGACGTGCCGCTTGTAGAGGCTGTTCCCGCACCAGCCGAGCGAGACCGCGATCGCAATCGTGACCGGGTCGAGCATGCTCGATTCGAAGTAGTTCGGAAAGTACAGCAGCTCGACCAGCGTGATGCCGAGCGTGGCGGCAAGCACGGTGGCCGCCTGCCAGTACATGCATCGATACGCCATCCAGACCGGGCCGAGGAAGCACGCGGCCCAGTTCCATGACTGCCGGCTCTTGCGCGCTTCGGCGATCGCCCATTTGCGCTCGAACCAGGCGGCATTCTTGCCGACGTAAGCGGCGATTTCGTCGTTGCTTGCGGACGATCCGGCGGTCGTGACCTCGGACATGGTCGTGTGCTCTCAGTCGCGCGGAGCGCGCGTGGTTGTTCTGATGCGGTGGAAATCGGGCGATGGGCGAAGCCGCCACGTCGATGCGCAGACGATTCTACGCGCCGTACAGCGACCGTTGCATGGCAGGTCGGGACGCCGGAGAGAATGTGATGCCGCGATTCGCGCAACGCATCGGGGCTTCATGCGTTGTTTCGGACCGGAAAAGAAAAACGCCACGCGATGTTGCCGCGTGGCGTTTGTATGTTTGGCGAGCCGCGTTGCCTGTAGGCAAGTTGTGCTGCCGGACCCCTTCATTTTGTTCGTTGGTAGGCTCGATTGGATTCGAACCAACGACCCCCACCATGTCAAGGTGGTGCTCTAACCAACTGAGCTACGAGCCTAAGAAGCCGCGAATTATAGAGAGGGTTTTTGAGGAGCACAAGCCCCTTCGTGAAAATTTTTTGAAACGGCGCGTGTGGACGCTGACGATCGATGGTGCCTGGCGATGCCGGGAACGTTGGCTTCACGTGCTCGCGTCACAGCAAAACGCGTCGATGCGCTGTGGTGTTATCCACATTGCCCTCTGGATAACCGTCCGGCAAGCCTCTGGATTCACAGTGGAACGATTGAGGATAGGTCGGCGAAGCGGCGAATCGACGAAAAGTTGTTCTGTGCTGCCGGGCGCTGTTCACGTCGCTCGCCCAGGGTTATGCATTTCGCCTCATGTTGAAAATTCAGTGCGTTACGGAGGTTATCCACTGTGGGCCACAGGACTTGTTAACTATCACTACGTATATATACGAACCCTGTTAACACCTTTGGATAAGCACAGTCCGTCGACTGTGATCTGCTCGGGATATGCACTGCGTGCAGCGAGCAGAGGAACGAAGCGGGAAGCTGTGAAGCGCTTGGGTGATACGTGAGCCGTCACATTTGTAGAATCGCTGGCATCCAGGGGAAGCCGTTCGTTGATGACTGAACCGCACGAGGTACAGTGATGACGTACAAAGTACTGATGGTCTCGCGCGGAGCGATCGATTTATCCGATGGCGTGCACGTCGTCCGCGTATTTGGCGAAGCGCTGCTGCCGACTGCGAACAACAGTCCTGCATTCGTCGTCTACGTCGACTCGATGAAGCACGTGGACCCAGGACATGATGAAAAGACGATCGATGCCGTCACACGCCAGGCCGTGATTTCAGCGATCACCGCGTATTTCTCGTCACGCCGGATGACAGTCGACTTCGAACCCTGATCGACGAAGGTGAAAACCGGCGCGATGAAATCGAAGAAAAAGCCGAGCAATGCGGGAGATGCTCACGCACCGGCTCGGTACGAGGATCCGGGCCGTGGCGCTCAGGCTCGATGACGATGCGGGTTTCCGGAAATAGTGGGAAGCGGGCGAGTTGGTTGGCAGGTGCTGTCTACGAGAGACATTGAAGCACAGCGGCAGCGACGACATGCTGGCGTGAACCGAACGATGCGACAACGGCAGGTGCGATCCGCATCATGGATCGTGTGGCGCGTGTTCTGGTCATGTTTCTTTTCTTGGTCCGACGATTAACCATAACGTCCTGATTAAACGGTAAAATCCCGCCCGACAGAGTCACAGACACCATCCGAGGGTGCTGAAATAAAAAAGGGCTGCATCATGAACATGCCGGACATCGGCGCCGCGCTTCGCGGCGGCTTGCTTCAGCAGGATCGTTTGCTCAAGTTGGACACCCCGCTGGGGGGCAACGCACTTGCCGTACAGCGCGCAGTCGGCCGATCGCAGATCGGCAGGGATTATTCGTTTACGCTCGACGTCGTATCGAGCAATGACAGCCTTGAACTCAAGAAGCTGATTGCTCAGCCTGCGACGCTCTGGATTCGGCTCGGGAACAGCGCATATCGGCCGGTCAGCGGCTACATCTACACCGCGCGCCGGCTTGGCGCGAACGGTGGGTTGACGACCTATCAGCTCGAGTTGCGCGCCTGGATGCACGGTAAGCGCTCTTTGAAGGACGCCATTGCACGGCGAGGCTGATTCACCGAGGCTACGTGTCCATGTTCAATGAGCGTGGACAGGTGTGCATGAACGAGCAAGACGGAGGTTTGCAGAGCCGGTTGGTGGTCGATCTCAAGCGAGACGGACGGCGCAAGTACGACGAGGATGCGAAGCGCGAGTTGATACAGGCGTGTCTGAAGCCAGGGGTGTCGATCGCGCGGACGGCTATGGAGCACGACATCAATCCGAACCTCGTTCGGACATGGATTTCCAAGTATCAGCGCGAACAAGCCGCGGGCGAGATAGTCAGCTCCGCGACGGAGTCGTCACGAGAGGCGCGCGTCGAGTTGTCTACGGCTTCCGTGCCTGAGGAATCAGCCTTTATGCAGGTCGTCACCTCTGCGGCTGCCCCCACTCCGGCTAAATCGGCTGCGGTGTTCTCGCTGAATGTGCGCCTGCCAAACGGCGTTTCCTTGGAGTTGAGCCAGGCGAACTTCGATGAACTGACGATGCTCGTCCAGATGCTCGGGAGGCTGCCGTGTTCCGGTTCGACGAAGGGCTGAAGGTCTACCTGCATCGCGATCCCGTCGACTTCCGCATGGGCATCAACGGGCTGTCGATCCTGGTCGAACAGGCGATGCGCCTGAACCCTATGACCTCGGCACTGTTCGTCTTCGGCAACCGCCGTCGCGATCGTATCAAGATTCTCGGCTGGGGTGGCAACGGCTTCTGGTTGCTGCTCAAGCGACTCGAAGCCGACCGCTTCGTCTGGCCGAACGGAGGCGACACGATCACGCTCAGCGCCGAGCAGTTGCACTGGCTGCTCGACGGCATCGACCTGGCCGTGATCCAGAAGCATCCCCAGCGATATTACGCGCGGATGAGCTGAACACCACGCGGGTGGCATGGTCTAATCGGCCATGCCGAACGACCCCGTCATGTTGAGCGCCGAGGAGTACGAGGCGCTGATTGCCGCGAGCGCCGAACGCGATGCGCTGCGCGGTGAGCTTCGGCTCGTGACGGCCCAGCGCGATCTGGCCGAAGAGAAGCTGCGGGCCTACAAGCACGAACTGTTCGGTGCATCGAGCGAGGCGCGCCATGCCGATCAACTCGACCTGTTCAACGAAGCCGAGGCACTTGCGACGGCCACCGACGCGCCTGCGCGCGAGGACGTGCCCGGTACGTCGGTCGCCGCCCACACGCGAGGCAAGCGCGGGCGCAAACCACTCGATCCGAATCTGCCGCGCGAAGTCGTACGACACGAACTGCCCGAGTCCGAACGATTCTGCGCGCACGACGGTCACGCTCTCGTCGAGATCGGCGTGGAAACGAGCGAACAGCTCGACGTGATTCCCGAGCAGGTGCGCGTCGTTCAGCACCAGCGCGTCAAGTACGCGTGCCCGTGCTGTGATCTCGGCATCAAGGTCACGCCGGTGCCAGCGCGTATCATTGCGCGCGGGCTGCTCACGGAATCCGCGCTGGCGTGGATCATCACCGGCAAGTACCAGTACGGTATGCCACTGTATCGCCAAGCCACGCTGCTGCGTCGCTTCGGCGGCGACATCTCGTCGAACACGCTGGCCGCCAGCGTGGTGCGGGTGGGGCTCGCCACGCAGCCGGTGATCAACCTGATGCGCGACGCGCTGCTCGAATCGAACTTGATCTACGGCGACGAAACCACGTTCCAGGTGCTGAAGGAGCCGGGACGAAGACCGCAGGCGAAGAGCTACCTATGGGCGCAGGTCAACGGCTCAGGGCCGCCGGTACGGATGTTCTCGTACTCGCCGGGGCGCGGCGCCCAGCATGCGCAGAAGCTCTATGCCGGCGTGCAGCCTGGCACCGTGCTGATGACTGACGGATACGAGCTCTACAACGGCATCGCCCACGATCATCAGCTCGTGCATCTCGGGTGCTGGGCACACGTGCGCCGCGGCTTCATCAAGGCCGAGGAGTCGGTGCCGAAGGCGGCACGTTCGTCGGATCTGCTGGCTACGCGCTTCGTCGTGCTGATCGGCAAGCTGTTCGCAGCCGAGGCGCGCAGCGCGAAGTGGAAGCCTGAACGCCGGCAACGACTGCGCGCCCGGTACAGCGCCCGCGTGCTCGCCATCATCGAGCGCATGCTGGTCGAGCATCTGCCGGGCGTCGTGCCGTCGAGTCTGCTCGGTAAGGCATTGCAGTACATGAGCGGACAGTGGCCCAAGCTGGTCCGATACGTCGATAACGGCAACTGGCCTATCTCGAACAACCTGTGCGAGA
Organism: Burkholderia sp. L-4; assembly: GCF_056856535.1. Classification (NCBI taxonomy): domain Bacteria; kingdom Pseudomonadati; phylum Pseudomonadota; class Betaproteobacteria; order Burkholderiales; family Burkholderiaceae; genus Burkholderia; species Burkholderia sp. L-4. The sequence continues at coordinate 32,430 of NZ_JBXEOX010000001.1, read as the reverse complement.
ACGCGATCCGACCGTTCGTCGTCGGCCGCAAGGGCTGGCTGTTCTCCGATACCGTTGCCGGCGCGCAGGCCAGTGCCAACCTGTACTCCCTCGTCCAGACGTGCAAGGCGAACGGCGTCGAGCCGTATCGCTATCTGGTTTGGCTGTTCACCAGGTTGCCGCTCGCTGCAACCGCCGACGACTACGCCGATCTCATGCCTTGGAGAATGCCTGTCGCCCCCAACCTCTGAGGGGCGTCATTAAAAGACCGCATACGATGCACGTGCTCCGGTTTCGCCGGGACGAGAAGATCTGGATCGACAAGAACGTCGAGGAAATCATTTCCGACGTACTTGGCATGCATCCGGAAGCGCGCGGGCGGTTCCGCTTTGCCTTGTCACAGCCTTTGGCGAACCGTTCGTACACGCGACAGAGCGAGACGGACTGGAACTTCGTACATCGGTTGATGGAAGAGGAGGGGCTTTACTGCGCGTGGCAGCAAGCCGACGAAGGCAAGTCGCATACGCTCGTGATCACCGACAACCTGCAGGCGTTTGCGCCGCTGTCGCCGGAAATCGTGCGCTTCTACCGCGGCGGCACGGCGGGCGAAGCGGACGCGTTCACGCAATGGTCAGGCACACGCACGCTGCAGAGTGTGACGCTCACGACGCGCACATTCGATTACAAGAATCCTGCACAGCCGTCGAACCCGAAGGGCACGTCGTTGCCGACGATGGCCGGCCAGGGCGAGTTGCCGGATCAACTCGAAGTCTACGAGTACACCGGCGCTTATACGTATCTGGACCAGGCCCGTGGTGATCATCTTGCGAAGGTCAAGATGGAGGGATGGGAGTCGCAGGCAAAGCGCTTCCATGCCGCGGGCGGCGTGCGCGCGATCGATGCCGGTCGGCGCTTCACGCTGGCAGACCATCCCGAGCATGATCGTGATTCCGCCGATCAGCGCGAGTTTGCCGCAATCGAGGTCGCGTGGTGGATCGAGAACAACCTGCCCGTATCCGGTAGCGATTCGGATTTCCCGCACAGCTTGAAACGCTCGCTCGACCGGACGCGAGCACGTTACGAAAACACGCCTGGGCTTCAGGTATCACATGACGACGGATCGGTCGGTTTCTATCTGGTTGAGGTCGAGGCGCAGCGCGTGAGCGTGCCGTATCGCAGCCCGTTCGAGCACAAGAAGCCGGAGATGCACCTCGAAACGGCGATCGTCGTTGGGCCGCAGGGCGAGGAGGTCTATACCGACGAACTGAACCGGATCCGTGTGCAGTTCGTATGGGACCGGTTGAATCCGGCCAACGAGAACGCGTCGTGCTGGGTGCGCGTCGTGCAGTCCGATACGGGCGGCGGCTACGGCGGCGTGCACGTGCCGCGTATCGGCGAGGAAGTGCTGATCGATTACGTGGGCGGCGACTGCGACCGGCCGCTGGCCGTCGGGCGCGTGTACAACGGCGCGAACCAGCCGCAGTGGCACAGCGACGGGATCCTCTCCGGCTACCGGTCGAAGGAGTATTCGGGCGGCGGCTACAACCAGCTCGTGATGGACGACGCGACCGGGCAGAACCGCGTGCAGTTGATGAGCAGCAGCGCGAACAGCCTGCTGCACCTCGGTTACCTCATCGACCAGAACGGCAATTCGCGCGGGTCGTATCTCGGCAGCGGGTTCGACTTGCGCTCGGATGCGTACGGCGCGGTGCGGGCGAGCCAGGGCCTTTACGTGACGACGCACCCGAAGGCGCCGAACAGCCAGCCGCTCGACGTGAAGGAAGCGCAGCAGCAGCTCGTGACGGGTGAAAGCCTCGTCGAAGCGATGTCGGGTGTGAGCGAGCAGCATCAGGCGGAAAGCCTGAAGGACGCGCAGGACACGATGCGCGCGTTCACCGACGCGACGCAGGACAGCAAGTCGGGCAGCGCATCCGGCGGGCGCACGGCAGGCGGCGGCACGGGTAACGCGAACGCGTTCAAGGAACCGGTGATGCTGTTCGGCAGCCCGTCGGGAATCGGGATGTCGACGCAGCAGTCGGTGCATGTCGTCGCGAACGATCATGTGAACGTGGCGAGCGGGCAGAGCGTGCATGTCGCGGCGGGCAAGTCGCTGATCGGGAGCATCGGGCAGAAGCTGAGCCTGTTCGTACAGAACGCGGGGATGAAGCTGTTCGCGGGCAAGGGCAAGGTGGAGATCCAGGCGCAGTCGGACAACATCGAGGTGACCGCGCAGAAGGCGGTGAAGGTCGTGTCGGCGACGGATCGCATCGAGATCGCGGCCGATCAGGGGATTCTGCTGACGAGTGGCGGGGCATACATCCGGATCAAGGATGGCAATGTCGAGGTCCATGCGCCCGGAAAGATCGACGTGAAGGGGGCGTCTCATACGTTCGCGGGTCCGGCGAGCATGGGGTATCCGTTGCCGAGCCCGCGGCCGGATCAGCCGGGGCAGCTGGAGTTGCTGCATCAGTACGCCAACGGCGAGGGTTTCAAGGGCGGCAAGTTCACGGTGCTGGACGCCAGCGGCGGCGTGTTGCGGGAAGGCGCGCTTGATGCGAAGGGACATACGATCGTGAGCGGCTTGCCGGCCGGCGCTGTGCAGGTCCAGTTCGGCGAGGATCCGCGCAATCAGTACGATCCGTCGAGCGTATTCAAGACGGCGCAATGGCCAGCGAAACCGATGCAGGGAGCGGATCCGACCGCGACGGCGATGTCTCAACTCGGCGGTCTGCTGCCGCCCGGGGCACTACCGGCTGCGACGAAGTTGGCGGCTATCGCGGGGCAGGCCGCGCAAGGTGGTATCGGGAAGGCGTTGAGCGGACAGGCGATGGGGCTCGCGCAGGGGGCGCTCGCAAACGTGTTGCCGTCGGGCGCGATGGGTGCGGTGTCGGGGGCGACCCAACTGGCCGGCATGGCGGGGCAGGTTGCCCAGGGAGGTGTGGGTCAGGCGATGACCCTCGCCAAAGGTGCCCTTGGCAGTGCGTTGCCGTCTGGTGCCAGTGCGGCCCTTTCGCAGGCCAGCCAACTCGGCGCCGCAGCCCAGCAGGTCGGTGCGCTCGCCCAAGCCGCGCGCAGTGCTGTGCCTGCGCTGAAGGTTCTCTGAGTATCCGCTCGCGCAAGGCGCGACCCACCACTTTCGAATAAAGAACAATCATGACCGCTTCTTCGGGCGTCATTCTTCCCAAGCCGACCGAGGTCTACGTCGCGCCGTTGCTGCAGATCGAGACCATCGATGTAAAGGCTGGCGTCAAGGCTTGTGACCGATGGTTGCGTGCCATCAGCCACGACTTCATCACCATCGAGCGGCTCGAGATGGTTGCCAACGCGCTGCCGGTGGTGGCGAATATCATGGCAGCCGTCGATCTCGTGCTCGATATCAAGGACATGATCGAGCATGGACAGAGTGGCAAGCATCCCGATGTGTTCGATTATCTGAACCTCGGTCTGGACCTGATCGGCATCATCCCGATTCCGCCCGGTACTGCCGAATTCCGGATGGGTGTGCGTCCGGTGATGAAGCTCGTGCGGCAGAAGGTCGTCGAAAGCGGCAAGGCACTCGGTGAAGCGACATTGCAGGTCATGCAGACCGCACTGCTGCAGGCACTGATCGATAGTCTGAGCGAGCAGTTCGCCGGCCGTATTCAGAGTTTCGTCGATGGCGTGAAGAAGGAGCTGGACAACCTGCTCAAGACCTGCGCCGATTACATCGAGAAATTCATGATCGGCTTCGCGCGCCTGTTCGAGGAGGTGGCGGGCGAGAAGCAATTGAGTGTCGCGCACAATGTGCGGGCGGTTGGGCAGCATGCGGGCCAGGTTGCATCTGGCTTCGCGGCGCATGATGCACGCAAGACGTTTGCGGGGCTCGGTCATTTGATCGTCGACTTTGTGAAGATCGAAGCAAAGGAGCTCATCAACACGGGGACGCAAGCGGCGAAGGCGCTCGATCTAAAGTATCGCGAGCCGCTGCTGAACATGGCGAAGACGTTGCGCACCTTGGTGCCGGTGATCAAGGAAAAAATCCTTGCGCTCGGCGGCGTAGACGCGGGCAAGATCGGTTGGCTGATCAATCTGATCCAGGTCGCCATCGACAAGAAGCGCGACTTTTTGCATCGTCAGCGCAAACACCAGACCGGAATCAAGGAGCAAGGCAGCACGAAGGTGCACCGCCAGGAGGGTGAAGGGCAGAAGGAATCGGTCCGGCATACGGAAGAGGCGCAGCATCCGGGCCCGAACGACTGCAAGCTCGGATGTCCGGCGTCGACGCCCGCGGCGGCGACGAGACGTTCAGTCGGGTTTGCGCTGGGCGACGAACGGGTGACCCATCAGGATTTTGTCCTTCCCGGCGTGATGCCGATCATATGGAGCCGCACCTATCGGTCTTTCTTCGACGCAAATGACGTGCATGGCGAACTCGGCGCCCGATGGATCACATCATTGACGACGCGCATCGACATGCATGCATCGAAGCTCGTGTATCACGATGCGACCGGTCGCAGCATCGACTATCCGCTGCTTTCCCCGGGCGACGCGCACGATGATCGCGGCGAAGGATTGACCTTGTTGCGGCTGGACGAGTCGTGGATGACTGTCACTCGAGGCCACGAATTGCTTGAAGCATACGAGAAGCGTGGCGACGCGTTTCGTCTCGCATTCATCAAGGATCGCTCCGGCAATCAGCTGACACTCGACTACGATGCGCAGCAACACCTCTCTCGGATCATCGCGCCACAAGCGATTGTTGCGTTCGCATACGACGACAAGCATCGCATCGCCGAGGTGCTGCATCACGATGGCGAAGGAACACGGGTCGGCACGCTTGCGCGTTACGAATACAGCGAGGACAACGATCTCGTCGCAGCAACGGATCGCAACGGCAACCGCCGTGAATATGCGTACCGTCACCACCTAATTACGCGCTATACGGACCGCACCGGTCGTGGCACCAACCTTGAATGGAACGGAACCGGACCGAAGGCGAAATGTGTTCGCGAATACGCGGATGGTGGCAGCGACGAGACGCGCTTCGCGTGGCACCCCGACTTCCGGATGGTGAGCGTGACCGATGCGCTCGGCAACGTCACGCGACATTACTACGACCGCTACGGCTATCCGTTCAGAATCATCTATCCGGAAGGCAGCGAGGAGTGGATGTATCGCGATGTGCACCACAATCTCGTGCAGCATACGTATCCGGATGGCGGCAACGAGAAGATGGCGTACGATGCCCGCGGCAATATGGTGCGCCACCAGCGTGTCGATGGCAGCGTGATCGAGATGGAATATGACGAGAAGGATCAGATGATCCGTATTGTCGATCCGCAGGGGCATGCATGGAAACGCGGCTATGACGAAGCGGGGAACGTCGTGCTGGAGACGGACCCGCTCGGCCACGAGACGAAATACAGCTACAACGCGCAGGGGCTGCCGAGTGAAGTGACCGATGCGAAGGGCGGCACGACGGTCATGGCATACGATGAGGCTGGACGACTGACTGCGCATACCGATTGTTCGGGTAAGACGACGCAGTGGAAATATGATGCGCAAGGTCGTTTGGTCGAAGCCACGGATGCGATGGGTATCGCGACAGCGTTCGGCTATGGCGCAAACGGCTGGCTGAGTGAGGTGCGGACGCCAGCGGGCGTCGAACGCTTTCAATACGACGCCGAAGGGCGCCTGCTGAATTACACCGATCCAATGAACCGCACGACGCGCTACGGCTACGATGCGGCGGGTCGGTTGCATGTGCGCAGCGATGCCCTCGGCCACACGCTGAACTACGGCCACGATCGCCTCGGCCGGCTGGTCAGTCTGATCGATGCGAATCAGGCCAGCTATCGATTCACCTATGACCCCGTCGGCCGGCTGCTCGAAACGGTCGATTTTGACGGGATAGTGACGCGTTACGGCTTCGATGACGAAACGAGTCGCCTGTCGACCATCGACGTTGCGGGAAAGGTCACACGGGTCGAATACGATGGAGCAGGCCGGCTGACGCGCCGCGCAAGCGGCGATGCCGATGAGCGCTTTGCTTACGATGCGCTCGGTCGCCTGGCCGACGCGCAAAATGCATTCAGCCGGGTGCAGCATTTCTTCGATCCGGTCGGCAATCTGGTTCGCGAACATCATGCGTACGACTTGTCCGGCGTCAAGCGCAGCTACGTGTGGCATCACACATATGACGAGCTGGGCAACCGCAAGCGGACGATCCGACCGGATGGCCACGTGATCGACTGGTTGACCTACGGTTCCGGGCATGTCCATGGGATGCTGCTCGATGGCGACGAACGGATGCAGTTCGAGCGGGACGATCTACACCGTGAGGTCCGGCGTGTGCTACCGAGCAAACTGATCCAGAGCACGGATTACGATCCGGCGGGCCTGATCCGCAGCCAGACTCTCCGGCGCGAACATGCGCCTGCGCCGCTGAGCGGCAGACATTACCGTTACGATCTTGCGGGTCAGCTGACGCATGTCGAAGACAGTCGGCGCGGATTGAGCGATTACCGATACGATCCGATCGGACGATTGATCGAGTCGGTCGGGCCCGGAGGTACGGAGCGGTTTGCGTTCGATCCGGCGAGCAATGTGATCGACGCACGGAGTCCTGATCATCGTCAAGCGCGCACGCCGACGAGCCCGGTTCGGCCTGAAAGCACGTTGCCACCGCAGGTGTCGAAGGTGCTCGGCAACCTGCTTCGTGCGTATGCGGGCAAGCAACTCGAGTATGACCCGCAGGGTAACCTCGTCGAAACCCGAGCCGCGGGCAGCCTGCAGCGCTTCGAGTGGGACGGATTCAATCGACTGGCACGAGCCCTAACTGAAACCGAGGCACGCCGCAGCGAGGCACGTTATTTCTACGATGCGTTCGGGCGACGAATCGCGAAGGAAGTCGATGGTGTTGTGACGACGTATGGCTGGGAAGGCAACGCGCTTGCATACGAAAGCGGCGCCATGAGCAGTACGCATTACGTGTACGAGGCTGATTCGTTCGTGCCGCTCGCCCAGTATGTCGGCGCGGCGGTCGAGGGCGTGGAAACGCCGAGCCACGATGCCGCGATGCGTCATACGCCTGAGGAGGATCCACTGCGGCGAATTCCGGAACCGAAGTCGAAGGCAGGGGTGTACTACTACCACTGCGATCAGATCGGCACGCCGCAGTTGTTGACCGACGAGCTTGGGGACGTGGTGTGGGAGGCCAGCTACAGGGCTTGGGGTGACGCGCGAGAAGTCATCGAGCGCGTATCGCGTGCCACGGGCTTGACAGTGCGCAATCCGATCCGGTTCCAGGGGCAGCAGCTGGATGACGAGACCGGGCTTGCCTACAACCGGCATCGTTACTACGCTCCGGAGAGCGGGCGTTTCATTTCGAAGGATCCTGTCGGCTTGCAGGGCGGACTGAATACGTATCGGTACGGCCCCAATCCCACGGGCTGGATCGATCCGTTGGGCACGACCTGCAAGAAGTTCAGGTCCGGCCGGTTTGCGACGCCGGATGGTGCGGCAAAGGCCGCCTTGCTCAGATACAACGACAAGTCGATTCGCGACAACCTGGAATACGGCGGGCTCATCTATCGGACACCGGATGGTCGGTTCGACTATACGAAGGCGATCCGGGGGGATGGGGCCGCGGTTAATCCGTGGGATTCGCGTGCGCCCCAACCTCCGAATTGCGCACAAGAGGTCGGTTATTGGCACACGCACGGCGATCACACCGATCGGCGCGGGAATAGAACGACAAGGAGCAGGGACTCCTATGAAAGCAACCTTTTTTCAAATCAGGATAAGGCGGTGGCCGAGATGGGGCTGGGTGATGATCCCGACTACCGAGGGTACCTTGGCACACCAAGTGATGGCCATAAGGGCTACCATGCCGCCACGAAAACGGTCTATTCACTATGAAGCATATTGCCCTGCTTCTTCTATTGACGATTCCTGTACTTACCATGAGTAAAACAATTTTTGGTGATGCGGACAACGACCGCGTCACCCTCAATACCGCAACAACCATCGGGCTGCGCTCGGCCTATGCCGACTTCGAAAAGAGCGAGCAGGACATCAATAATTTCGAAGTGTCCATCTATGAACGAAAGGCATCCAACGGCGAAGGTGTCGATGGAAAGGACGTCATTGGCGTGTCGTTTACCGCAAAGTTCATCCCGGGAATGAAGGGCCTTGGCAACGCAAACCGGCTCGGGAAATCGATCAACTACGTCATCTCTCCAGAGAACGGGGTGATCCTTGGGATCTATCTGGCGAGGTAGGCGATCACGCAATCGGCTTTATACGGTCGACGATGGCCGGAACGCAGCGGAGTGCGTTTCTCGCGGCCGCATTGAAGGATGCGCAGGCGGCAGAGCTGAACGAGGCCAGCAAGTGGGCTGCCGCTGCAGAAGCAGCGCGGAAGCGCACCCGGTCATCAGCTTGCCTGTCGAATCGACGATCGCCTGCGGCGTTCTGGTCGCGAGTCGAGTTGAGCGTGGGTCGGCCAGCAGCACAAAGAGGGGCGGTCGTAGTTCGACATGGCTTTTCTTCGCCATCGATACGAGTTGCATTCGCGAGACCAAGTATTAGAACAACGGAGGCTTGATGCCGTTAGTGCATTGCTCGTATCACGGATGCTGTGGCGGCGAGCTTGTTACGCGAGCCGTGCTCCATCTCGTCAATGATCGTCAGAACTGGAGGGATGATGACGGCGTCGTGCCTTTGACGCTTGTTCGCGACGAGATCGAATATCCAGGTTTCATGCTTGAATCGGAGAGAGGGAATATCGCCAATTTGGGAGGCACGTACGAGGATGGTGATGTTTATCGCTTCAGCGATGACGAATCGATGGAGGCGGCGATCGGTTTACTGACAACGACCTGCAGCGCTTGCCTTCGTGAATTTAGGGCACGGTCCGAGACACGATAAGTGATGCCAGTGTGCGACATGTGCTCACGCGGCGCAGATACCCAGCAACGACCAAGCACCTGCGCGCTCTTTGACCGGTACGTTCGCCGGATATGGAGCCAATATTTCCCAGAGCACGATGATCAAATTGAATTTTGGCAGGGTCCATCGCTGTTCCGTCCAGCTCAATACCGCGACGCTGCTCGGCCTGAAGGCCGCCTATGAGGACTTTGCGAAGACCGGGCAGGACCTGCGCAACTTCGAGATCTACATCGAGGACGAAAGTGCCGCCAGGTTCGACCCAAAGCCCGAGGACGCAGTCATCGGCGTAACGTTCCTGGCGAAGATGCCCCCCGGCATGCGCGGACTTGGCAACGCGAGCCCGCTCGGGACGTCGATGACGTATGTCGTCTCTCCGGAAACCGGCGAGATTCTCGGGATTCATCTGACCAAGTGACTTTCGCGGTGGTGAGGGCGGTCAGCCTCCCTATGTGGATAACCGCCACACAAACCGACACGAAACGCTGTGGCGGCAAAAGATGGGCATGCGCCCGCATCGCAAGCGGGGTGCGGATGTCGGCGAGTTCCGACCGCGATGAGCCGATCAGCATGCCTGAGCACACGACTGGACGAAGAGCAGCAGGTCCTGCGATCTGAGCGCGTGCGGAATATGCATCGCGTGTCGTGTGCTGGTCGGCGCCCCGTATGTGGATAACCCCTACACCCAACCAGTCGGATCGCTGTGCATTGAGCCGGTGAGCGCCTTGCGTTCGCCCACACGAAACAGGCCGGACGCGTTGTCTGGCAAGGCTTTGCCGAAATAGAGCGGATGATATGGAGAGTGCTCGCGCAATCCGCCGTGATTGAATGCCTTGTGGATATCGAGAAGCCAAGACACTCGAAATCCTGTGCAGTCAACGGGTGAGGGTAAGCGAATTCGGTGCGGATGTTCGCGTTATCTCACGGGGTGTGGATATCGCGCGCCGAAACAACCCGAAACGCTGTGCCGACCAAAGGTGAGTGAACCAATCGATGTCCGCATGGAGCATAACCATGATGGATGTGGACATCCTGCTCCGCGGCAACTCGAAACCCTGTGATTCTAAAGATGAGGGTACCGAATACGCTCTACCGATGTGGAAAACCAGCCGGCACAGCCAGTCGGAACGCTGTGCAATAAACCGACGAGTGCAAGGGTACTCAAGCCCGCCGAGCCACACCGCATAAGGCCCTGCCGCCAACCACCGATCTCCAGCCGGGCGCGCATCCCACCACTTCAAGTCTGCTGATCAAGCGCCTGCACGACCGCCTTCTCCCCGAGGCTCCCGGCCGGCCCGACCACCGCATAGTTGAGCCCGTTCACCGACCCATACCGCGCGAGCAGCGCGCCATCCATGCGTTGCCCATTCGGCAGCAGCCGATGTTCCGATTCCGCCGGCCGGAGATAGAAGCTCAGCGTCTGCCCGGCGTCATTCTGATAGAGCACCATCGCGGCCGTGGCGCCACTGTCCGTCGTGAACAACCGTCCGCCGACGGGCCGGAACCCCGCCGCGCTCAAATCCGGCAGCTTCGCCGATGCGCCCACGCCTTTGGTGAGCCATCCCTGCAAATCGCCCGCACCGGTCGGCCGGTAGTCGACCTTGGCCGTCCGATCGACCACCATCATCCGGTAAGCCTTGACCGCATCGCTCATCGGCGCGATGGGCGGCGCCGCGTTCCACCCGCGCGCCTGCCATCCGCCGAACGTCCCGAGCCCGACGCAGAACACGAACGAAGCCGCCATCGCGAACCGCATCCGCGAGCGTTCCGCGCGCCGGCCGCGAATCGCCGCCGGATCCAGCGCGGGGTTGTCGGGCGGCATCCGCACGCTTTCCAGCGCGGCCCGCAACCGCTGCGCATCCTGCTGCCATTGCTTCACCTGTTCCGCGCGCTCCGGATGCAGCGCGAGATAGCGCTCGACCGCGGCGCGCGCATCGTCGTCGAGCTGGCCGTCGACATAGGCGTGAAGGTCGTGTTCGTTCGGAGGCGTGTTCATTTCTTCATCAATCGCAAGGAAGGAGCGGGAAGCTCGCCGTCGCTGAGCTGGCGCAGCGCCTGGCGCGCGCGGGAGAGCCGCGACATCACGGTGCCGATCGGCACCTCCAGCAGGTCGGCGGCTTCCTGATAGGTGAAGCCCTCGACCGCGACGAGCAGCAACAGGCTGCGCTGCTCGTCTGGGAGCCGGCCAAACGCTTCGAGCGTCGCGCGTGCCGTGAATTCGCGTTCGGCGGAGGGCCAGTGCGCTTCGTCGTCGTCCTGGATACGGCCGAGCAGCCACGCGTAGCGCTTCGCGCTGCGTTTCCCGTCGAGGAATTGCCGATACAGGATCGTGAAGAGCCAGCTGCGCAGCGACGCGTCGTCGCGACGGCTCGTCCAGCGCGACAGCGCGCGCTCGAGCGTCGACTGGACGAGATCGTCGGCTGCATGGACGTCGCGCGCCAGCCAGAGCGCGAAGCGTCGCAGCCTGGGGATGAGTTCGCGTAATGCTTCGTCGTCGAGGGCGGTGGAGGGCATGGCCGGGCCGGTTGCCGAAAGGGTCGTGGATGCCGCGTAGGACGTCGGCCGGCATCGATTATTCCCTCCAGCATAGGAAAATTTTTTTCGTGGAATAAAGTGGCGCGGGCGGCGTCCTACGCGGGTTCGACAATGATCTGACGATCGGGAGCGCATTCATGAAGCAATCTTCCTCTTCTTCGCCGCAGCGCGAGCCCGGGCGCGGGTGGTGGCGCTGGGCCGTGATCGGCGGCGCGGTGGCCGGCGTGGCCGTCGCGTTCGGCTATGCGGGTGGCTGGCTCGCGCCGGCCCGTCTGACCCCGCAGCGGCTCGTCGACGCGCTGCAGACCAACAGCGGCGTCCATCCCGGCTTCCGGCGCAATCACGCGAAGGGCGTGTGCGTGACCGGCTACTTCGAGGGCAACGGCGCCGCGAGCGCGTATTCGGTCGCGCCGTTCTTCAACGCGGTGCGCACGCCGGTGGTCGGCCGCTTCGCACTGCCGGGCGGTAATCCGTACGCGCCCGACAGCAGCGTGCCGATCCGCAGCCTCGCGCTGAAGCTCACCGCGCCGGACGGCGAGCAATGGCGGACCGGGATGAACGCGATGCCGGTGTTTCCGGTCGCGACGCCGCAGGCATTCTATGAGCAGACGCTCGCGACCCGGCCCGATCCGAAGACGGGCAAGCCCGATCCGGCGAAAGTGAAGGCGTTCTTTGGCGCGCATCCGGAGGCGGGCGCGTTCCTGCAATGGGTGAAGGGTGCGAAGCCGAGCGCGAGCTACGTCACCGAAAGCTATTACGGATTGAACGCGTTCTACTTCGTCGACGCGGCCGGCAAGCGCCAGGCGGTGCGGTGGCGGGTCGTGCCGGAGCAGACGGCCGGCGCCGGCGACGTCGCGACGGCCGCGGATCCGAACGTGCTGCAGCAGGACGTGACGCAGCGCATCGCGGCTGGCCCGCAGAAGTGGAAGCTGCTGGTCACGCTGGCGGAGCCCGGCGATCCGGTGGACGACGCGACGAAGGTCTGGCCCGCGCAGCGCACGACGATCGACGCGGGCACGCTCGTGCTCGACCGCGTGGAGGCGCAGGACAGCGGCCCGTGCCGCGACGTGAATTACGACCCGACGGTGCTGCCGCAAGGGATCCAGGTGTCGGGCGATCCGTTGCTGGCGGCGCGCTCGGCGGCCTATGCGGATTCGTATCTGCGGCGCACGAGTGAAGAGGCCGGGGTGGCCGGCGTGGCCAGGTTGAGTTCGGAGGGACGGTGATGAAGGCTTCTACGACGTTTGGTTTGCCGGCGCGGGTGCTGCATTGGGTGATGGCCGCGATGATCCTCGCGATGCTGTTCATCGGCGTGGGGATGGTGGCGTCCGTTTCCGAACGGCACGAGATCCTGGTGGCGATTCACAAGCCGCTGGGTGTGGCCGTGCTGGTGCTCGTGTGTGTGCGGATCGTGGTGCGGGTGCTGTCGAAGCCGCCGGCGTTGCCCGAGGATCTGCCGTGGTGGCAGAAGGTGGCCGCGCACGGGTCGCATCTCGTGCTGTATGCGCTGATGGTCGCGATGCCGCTGATCGGCTGGGCGATGCTGTCGGCGGGCGGGTATCCGGTGACGCTGGGCGGCGGCGTGCAGCTGCCGGCGCTGGTGTCGGCTGATCCGGTGACGTTCGCGTGGCTCCGGGTCGCGCATCGCGTGCTCGCGTATCTGTTCTTCCTGACGTTCCTCGCGCACTTTGCGGCGGCGCTGTATCACGGGCTGATTCGGCGGGATGGCGTGGTGAGGGCGATGGTGGGGCGGTAATCGACGGAAGCTGCGTTCGATGCGGCGGGGCTGTTCAAGGGCGACCGAGGCGGCGCCTGCCGTGTCGCCTGTATACGAGCACCGGGAAGGCTGAGCGGTCTCCGCCCTGGCATGTCAAAAATATTTCACAAAAGGGGTTGCGGAGACCGGGGCAGATGCATAGAATCACGCCTCTTTCGCGCTAACCGAAACACGGCGCGGGGGAAGAAGAGGGAAGCGGTGCTGTTGAAGTCGGTTTTATCGATTCCAGTGCACGCGAAATTAAACCGCAGTCGTCGCAACGAAGTAGTTAAAAAAGTTGTTGACGAGTCTCAAAAAACGGTTGATAATCTCGCTTCTCTGCTGCTGAAAACGCAGCGCTGCCGGGAAACACGAAGTTCCTCGCAGATTGCTCTTTAAAAATTAACAGCCGATAAGTGTGGGCGCTTGATGGCAGCGAGCTGATCCTCGGATCAGATAGCGAAAGTATCAAGAGTCTCACACTAAAGTAAGTCAGGTTTATGAAGTGATTCATATTCCTGTCAGCTTTGAGTGAGCGACCGGTTCTTAACCGAACCGAAAACAGTAACAGGTTTAAACTGAAGAGTTTGATCCTGGCTCAGATTGAACGCTGGCGGCATGCCTTACACATGCAAGTCGAACGGCAGCACGGGTGCTTGCACCTGGTGGCGAGTGGCGAACGGGTGAGTAATACATCGGAACATGTCCTGTAGTGGGGGATAGCCCGGCGAAAGCCGGATTAATACCGCATACGATCTACGGATGAAAGCGGGGGACCTTCGGGCCTCGCGCTATAGGGTTGGCCGATGGCTGATTAGCTAGTTGGTGGGGTAAAGGCCTACCAAGGCGACGATCAGTAGCTGGTCTGAGAGGACGACCAGCCACACTGGGACTGAGACACGGCCCAGACTCCTACGGGAGGCAGCAGTGGGGAATTTTGGACAATGGGCGAAAGCCTGATCCAGCAATGCCGCGTGTGTGAAGAAGGCCTTCGGGTTGTAAAGCACTTTTGTCCGGAAAGAAATCCTTGGCTCTAATACAGTCGGGGGATGACGGTACCGGAAGAATAAGCACCGGCTAACTACGTGCCAGCAGCCGCGGTAATACGTAGGGTGCAAGCGTTAATCGGAATTACTGGGCGTAAAGCGTGCGCAGGCGGTTTGCTAAGACCGATGTGAAATCCCCGGGCTCAACCTGGGAACTGCATTGGTGACTGGCAGGCTAGAGTATGGCAGAGGGGGGTAGAATTCCACGTGTAGCAGTGAAATGCGTAGAGATGTGGAGGAATACCGATGGCGAAGGCAGCCCCCTGGGCCAATACTGACGCTCATGCACGAAAGCGTGGGGAGCAAACAGGATTAGATACCCTGGTAGTCCACGCCCTAAACGATGTCAACTAGTTGTTGGGGATTCATTTCCTTAGTAACGTAGCTAACGCGTGAAGTTGACCGCCTGGGGAGTACGGTCGCAAGATTAAAACTCAAAGGAATTGACGGGGACCCGCACAAGCGGTGGATGATGTGGATTAATTCGATGCAACGCGAAAAACCTTACCTACCCTTGACATGGTCGGAATCCTGCTGAGAGGTGGGAGTGCTCGAAAGAGAACCGGCGCACAGGTGCTGCATGGCTGTCGTCAGCTCGTGTCGTGAGATGTTGGGTTAAGTCCCGCAACGAGCGCAACCCTTGTCCTTAGTTGCTACGCAAGAGCACTCTAAGGAGACTGCCGGTGACAAACCGGAGGAAGGTGGGGATGACGTCAAGTCCTCATGGCCCTTATGGGTAGGGCTTCACACGTCATACAATGGTCGGAACAGAGGGTTGCCAACCCGCGAGGGGGAGCTAATCCCAGAAAACCGATCGTAGTCCGGATTGCACTCTGCAACTCGAGTGCATGAAGCTGGAATCGCTAGTAATCGCGGATCAGCATGCCGCGGTGAATACGTTCCCGGGTCTTGTACACACCGCCCGTCACACCATGGGAGTGGGTTTTACCAGAAGTGGCTAGTCTAACCGCAAGGAGGACGGTCACCACGGTAGGATTCATGACTGGGGTGAAGTCGTAACAAGGTAGCCGTATCGGAAGGTGCGGCTGGATCACCTCCTTTCCAGAGCTTCTCGCACAAGTTGAGCGCTCACGCTTATCGGCTGTTGATTAAGACAGAAAGACTGTCTGTTAGAGGTTTTATCGGCTATAATGCCGGCCGCTTTCGATAATCTTCAATGAAAAACATTCGAATGATGATTTATTCGAGTCTTTCTCATTGGCGATTGAGCCAGTCAGAGGATATCAACGGATATCGGCTGTCGTTCTTTAACAATCTAGAAGAAGTAAGTAATTTGGATAGCGGAAGCGTCTTGAGATGGACGTGGAAACTATCCGGGTTGTGATTGTATCGATGTATCTCAAGATGATTCGAACTCTATGTTTGACTCAATTGGAATACGGCACAACGCGAGAACTCAACCTGTAGCGGCTGTCGAGAGACAGACTCGTTATAGGGTCAAGCGAACAAGTGCATGTGGTGGATGCCTTGGCGATCACAGGCGATGAAGGACGCGGTAGCCTGCGAAAAGCTACGGGGAGCTGGCAAACGAGCTTTGATCCGTAGATGTCCGAATGGGGAAACCCACTCCTTTTGGAGTATCCATGGCTGAATACATAGGCCATGCGAAGCGAACGCGGTGAACTGAAACATCTAAGTAACCGCAGGAAAAGAAATCAACCGAGATTCCCAAAGTAGTGGCGAGCGAAATGGGATGAGCCTTGCACTCTTTATTTGTATTGTTAGCCGAACGCTCTGGAAAGTGCGGCCATAGCAGGTGATAGCCCTGTAGGCGAAAACAGTATGAAAGAACTAGGTGTGCGACAAGTAGGGCGGGACACGTGAAATCCTGTCTGAAGATGGGGGGACCATCCTCCAAGGCTAAATACTCGTGATCGACCGATAGTGAACCAGTACCGTGAGGGAAAGGCGAAAAGAACCCCGGGAGGGGAGTGAAATAGATCCTGAAACCGCATGCATACAAACAGTCGGAGCCTCGTAAGGGGTGACGGCGTACCTTTTGTATAATGGGTCAGCGACTTACGTTCAGTAGCAAGCTTAACCGTATAGGGCAGGCGTAGCGAAAGCGAGTCCGAATAGGGCGTTCAGTTGCTGGGCGTAGACCCGAAACCAGGTGATCTATCCATGGCCAGGATGAAGGTGCGGTAACACGTACTGGAGGTCCGAACCCACTAACGTTGAAAAGTTAGGGGATGAGCTGTGGATAGGGGTGAAAGGCTAAACAAACCTGGAAATAGCTGGTTCTCTCCGAAAACTATTTAGGTAGTGCCTCGTGTCTCACCTTCGGGGGTAGAGCACTGTCATGGTTGGGGGGTCTATTGCAGATTACCCCGCCATAGCAAACTCCGAATACCGAAGAGTGCAATCACGGGAGACAGACATCGGGTGCTAACGTCCGGTGTCAAGAGGGAAACAACCCAGACCGCCAGCTAAGGTCCCCAAATATAGCTAAGTGGGAAACGAAGTGGGAAGGCTAAAACAGTCAGGAGGTTGGCTTAGAAGCAGCCACCCTTTAAAGAAAGCGTAATAGCTCACTGATCGAGTCGTCCTGCGCGGAAGATGTAACGGGGCTAAGCTATATACCGAAGCTGCGGATGCGAGCTTTGCTCGCATGGTAGGAGAGCGTTCCGTAAGCCTGCGAAGGTGCGTTGAAAAGCGTGCTGGAGGTATCGGAAGTGCGAATGCTGACATGAGTAGCGATAAAGGGGGTGAAAGGCCCCCTCGCCGTAAGCCCAAGGTTTCCTACGCAACGTTCATCGGCGTAGGGTGAGTCGGCCCCTAAGGCGAGGCAGAAATGCGTAGCTGATGGGAAGCAGGTCAATATTCCTGCACCATTGTTAGATGCGATGGGGGGACGGATCGCGGAAGGTTGTCCGGGTGTTGGAAGTCCCGGTCGCTGCATTGGAGAAGGCGCTTAGGCAAATCCGGGCGCGTAATTCAAGGGTGTGGCGCGAGCTCCTTAGGGAGCGAAGCAATTGGAAGTGGTTCCAAGAAAAGCCTCTAAGCTTCAGTCTAACGATGACCGTACCGCAAACCGACACAGGTGGGCGAGATGAGTATTCTAAGGCGCTTGAGAGAACTCGGGAGAAGGAACTCGGCAAATTGGTACCGTAACTTCGGGATAAGGTACGCCCTTGTAGCTTGACTGGCCTGCGCCAGGAGGGTGAAGGGGTTGCAATAAACTGGTGGCTGCGACTGTTTAATAAAAACACAGCACTCTGCAAACACGAAAGTGGACGTATAGGGTGTGACGCCTGCCCGGTGCCGGAAGATTAAATGATGGGGTGCAAGCTCTTGATTGAAGTCCCGGTAAACGGCGGCCGTAACTATAACGGTCCTAAGGTAGCGAAATTCCTTGTCGGGTAAGTTCCGACCTGCACGAATGGCGTAACGATGGCCACACTGTCTCCTCCCGAGACTCAGCGAAGTTGAAGTGTTTGTGATGATGCAATCTACCCGCGGCTAGACGGAAAGACCCCATGAACCTTTACTGTAGCTTTGCATTGGACTTTGAACCGATCTGTGTAGGATAGGTGGGAGGCTATGAAACCGGAACGCTAGTTTCGGTGGAGCCGTCCTTGAAATACCACCCTGGTTTGTTTGAGGTTCTAACCTTGGCCCGTGATCCGGGTCGGGGACAGTGCATGGTAGGCAGTTTGACTGGGGCGGTCTCCTCCCAAAGCGTAACGGAGGAGTACGAAGGTACGCTAGGTACGGTCGGAAATCGTGCTGATAGTGCAATGGCATAAGCGTGCTTAACTGCGAGACCGACAAGTCGAGCAGGTGCGAAAGCAGGTCATAGTGATCCGGTGGTTCTGTATGGAAGGGCCATCGCTCAACGGATAAAAGGTACTCTGGGGATAACAGGCTGATACCGCCCAAGAGTTCATATCGACGGCGGTGTTTGGCACCTCGATGTCGGCTCATCTCATCCTGGGGCTGTAGCCGGTCCCAAGGGTATGGCTGTTCGCCATTTAAAGAGGTACGTGAGCTGGGTTTAAAACGTCGTGAGACAGTTTGGTCCCTATCTGCCGTGGGCGTTGGATATTTGAAGGGGGCTGCTCCTAGTACGAGAGGACCGGAGTGGACGAACCTCTGGTGTACCGGTTGTCACGCCAGTGGCATCGCCGGGTAGCTATGTTCGGAAGAGATAACCGCTGAAAGCATCTAAGCGGGAAACTCGCCTTAAGATGAGATATCCCTGGGGACTAGATCCCCTTGAAGGGTCGTTCGAGACCAGGACGTTGATAGGTCAGGTGTGTAAGCGCAGTAATGCGTTCAGCTAACTGATACTAATTGCCCGTAAGGCTTGATCCTATAACAAGTCTGTTTTACAGACAGCGGTTGAATGACCGCGATGTGCTGATACGCACAACCCCAAAATTACTGCTTCTTCCAAGATTGGTTGTGCTGCGAAGCAGCGCGACAACCCTCTTTGCCTGATGACCATAGCGAGTCGGTCCCACCCCTTCCCATCCCGAACAGGACCGTGAAACGACTCTACGCCGATGATAGTGCGGATTCCCGTGTGAAAGTAGGTAATCGTCAGGCTCCCTAAGCCAAGAACCCCCGCCCGAAAGGCGGGGGTTTTTGCATTGGCGCGGCAGAAATGTGTGTGGTGCACTCGGCATGGGGCGCCTCTCGTGCTGTATGCGCTGATGGGCACGATGCTGCTGATCGGGTGAGCGATGCTATCGGCGGGAGGGTATCCGGTGACGTTTGTGTGGCTCAGGGGCGTGTATCGGGTGTTGGCGTATCTGTTCTTTGCCACGTTCCTCGCGCACTTTGCTGCTGCGCTTTATCACTGGTTGATTCGGAGGGATGGGGTGGTTGGGCGATGGATGGCGGGGAGCTGAGGGAGAGCGAGAGGATTCTTATCTCGAAATTGTGATATTTTCCAAATTCCTATAACGGTCCTGCCGTTTCTATAGGCCTCGAAGGGGCTAATTCCATGGCGACCCGAGAGGCCTTTCTATTGAAACTTCGTATGCAGCCCAGCGGAGAAAAAAGTGGAATTGGAAGAACTTCGCAATGTGCTCCGACAGTTTGTAGCGGAGCGGGGTTGGCAGAAATTTCACACGCCCAAGAATTTGGCGGCGGCGCTGAGCGTCGAAGCTAGCGAGCTGCTGGAGCCGTTTCAATGGCTTGATTCCGGGGAGAAGGTCGAGCTTTCGGATGACCAGTTGACAGCGATCCGTCATGAGATGGCAGACGTCCTTGCGTACCTGGTGTTGCTGGCGGACCGGTTGGAGATAGATCTCCATAAGGCTGCGCTGGAGAAAATTGAAATTAATAAAAAGAAATATCCAGCAGAAAAGGTGTACGGAAAATCAAAAAAATACTCTGAATACGGGGATTGAGTAGATGTCGCAGTACAGCGTGAAAGTTGGCGACATTGAGGATGTGGTGCGAGAACTGGGTGGAAGAGCGCCGTACAAAAAAATCTATGAAGCGCTGCTCGCAAAATTCTCGTCAGGGAAGTTGCCAGAAAATTATCAAGATATGGCGACATTTCAGGCAACGGTGCGTCGCAAGGTGGAGGATCACTGCCCCCAGTGCATAGATTTTGATCCGTCAAAACGAGAGGCGAAGTTCATACGGGTAGAGCGTGGTACGTTCGAACTTGCTCAGTATGAGGGGCAGGTCGCAGAGTTGCAGACCGTTCAGGCACGTCAGGCCGCTTTCGACAAAGACGTTGATCGAGCGCTTGCGGACACATCGGCAGCACGAAGAAAGCGACTCGCACGAGCCAACAAAAAGCCGGCAAAGATCAGGGCTGTCACGGAGATCTACGTTCGGAGCGCTGACGTTGTTGCGGAGGTCCTGCTTCGAGCGAATGGCGCTTGTGAGCGTTGCAAAGTACTCGCTCCGTTTTTTAGGAAAAAAGACCGCACACCATACCTCGAGGTGCACCACAAGCAACGCCTTGCAGACGACGGTGAAGACACGGTCGAAAATGCGATCGCATTGTGCCCAAATTGCCACAGAGAGCTTCATTTCGGCGTCGAGTCTTGAGCCAGATTGCAACAGTGAAAGGCGTCGAAGTTGCAAGGCCGCTTTCCTTTGCTACGTTCCTCGCGCGCTTTGCGATTGCGCTTTATCACGGGTTGATTCGGCGGGATGCGGTAGTGAGGACGGTGATGGGGAGGTGAACAGTGGCCATCTCGCTGAGTAGATGGCCACTGTTGAACCGGGTTTGGGCAGAGGCTTCGGATCGCCGAACTTTGCCCGATATATCCGACATCGCTGCAAATCACTCGCTGGCCATGAACTCATGTGGGCTGGCGATCAGCGATGCGCCACATGCAGTCTTCATCCCGTCGAGCGCAGCTGCGCGGCCTTCAATCATGTACTGACTTGAGCCTTGAATAGATAGCGTCAAGCAGCATGGCCGGTTTACCGACAATCATTTTGGCCGGTCGACCGGGATGATTGTCGGTGGTTATTCGGTCATGGTTGTTGCTCCTTCCTTGTGATTGTCGCTGGATGATTGTCGGCGCCGGCCGGTCTGTTTGTCGCTGGCCGTGCGACGGCGGTAGCTTTCGACGTTCATCTCGAAGATCGTCGAATGATGGACGAGCCGGTCGATCGCGGCGACGGTCATGCCGGGATCCGGAAACACGTCATTCCATCCCGAGAACGGCTGGTTGGCGGTTATCAGAAGGCTACGGCGCTCGTATCTTTCGGCGATCAGCTCGAACAGCACGCTCGTTTCGGCCTGGTCTTTTCGGGCATACGACAGGTCGTCCAGGATGATCAGGTCGAAGCGGTCGAGCTTGGAGAGCGCTGAAGGCAGTTGCAGGCTTTGACGCGCGGCCTGCAGCTTCTGCACGATCTCACTGGTGCGCGTGAGCAGCACGCGGTAACCGGCGTCGATCAGCGCGTGTCCGATGGCCGACCCAAGATGACTCTTGCCGACCCCAGGCGGGCCAAACAGCAGCACTGTGGCGCCTTTCTCGAGCCACGAATCGCCGGCAGCCAGCGCCATGACATGGGCTTTGGAGACCATCGGCACCATGCTGAAGTCGAAGTTGGCCAGTGTCTTGGTTGGATCCAGATGGGACTCGGCACGGTGTCGCTCGATGCGCCGCTTGGCGCGCTCGGCGAGTTCGTGCTCAAGGAGTGCGCCGAGCAGTCGCGTTGCCTGCCAGCCTTCTTTGTCGGAGCGCTGTGCAAACTCAGGCCACAGGCGCGCGATGGTCGGCAGACGCAATTCATTGAGCATCAGGGCCAGTCGGCCGGAATCGTAACCCGGTGTGCTCATGCCGCCACCTCCTTGCCCAGGAGGTCGTCATAGGAGCTGGCCGGGGGTATCTCAACATTAACCACCGGGCAATCGACCTGGCGCGGCGCAAATTCCTCACGCAATGCCTTCAGATCCGGCAGTCTGCCGTCCACCAGCAATGCGTTGAGGCGCGAAGCCAGGACGGCTTCGACGCCATCCAACGCGGCGAGCTCAAGCAGACCGACAATCATCTTGCAGGCGTCGCGCTGCGTCAGCCGTGCCTCGAGCTGCTCCCACGTTCGGCGATAGGCCTCACGCGGAAACAGCTCGTCGCGAAACGCGAGTCCCTTGAAGGCCTGCGGCTTGCGCTTGAGACCTTCAATCAAGTGCCGGTAATCGAGGGCGCGGCGGTTGTCGCCAGTACGCGAGCCGCGCGGGGCACTGTGCACCAGCGCACCAGATAGATAGCAGTCGAGCCGGTCGCCATAGACGCGCACCTTGAGGCGGTGGCCGATCAGACGCGACGGCGCGCTGTAGAGGATGCCGCGCACGGTGAAGGTGCTGCAGCGTGTGACGCGTGCTTCCTCCTCAACGAAGTCGGTGGTGCGCCGCAGAGGCAGATCGATGAGCTGCTCGCGCTCCAGGCGGAACGCTGCCCCATTGCGCCGGTTGCGGCGCATGACGACCTCGCGCAGAAACTCGTCGTAGGCCGTGCGATCGGCGAAGTCCCGATGCCCGCGCAACATCAACGCCTGATCGATGGCCTCCTTCAGGTAGCGATGCGATGACTCCACGCTGCCGTTCTCGTGACCCTGACCGCGATTGTTGCGCGTGCCGGCCATGCCGTAGTGCTCGAGCAGCGCGGCATAGCGCACCGTGAAGTCCTCCTCGTCGTGCAGATTGTCAGCGTCGGATAGATACTCCCCACTTTCGTCGAAGTAATTTTCCCCAGTTTTTTATACGACGGCGCCGCAGTAGCGGCGCCGTCCTGTCGATCGCTGACCATATTGCCCTTGAGATCCGTCGTGGGGGTGTCGGTGGTCGAGCTGGAGGAAGTGATGACGATTCTGGAATTGCATCGGCAAGGGCTGAGTATTTCGGCCATCGCTGCTCGACTGAGTATGGATCGCAAGACCGTTCGTAAATACATCAGGAATGGCGTTCAGGCGCCGCGTTACGGTCCGCGCGCGCCGCGACCGTGCGTGGTCGATCCGTTCGTCCACTACGTCACCGAACGTGTACGCGAGTTTCCCGACCTGAGCGTCGAACGTCTGCTGCGCGAGATCCGGGCCATGGGGTATACCGGCGGCCGCACGGCGCTGGGCGACCTGGTTCGGGAAGTCCGGCCGCCGCGCCAACGCGGCTTCGAGGTGCGCTTTGAGACGCCCGCCGGTCATCAGGCTCAAGTGGATTTCGCGCACTTCAATGTCGAGCTCGATGACGCGCCCGGCCAGCGGCGTTCGATCTGGCTGTTCTCGATCGTGCTTGGGCACAGCCGCTATCTCTGGGGACGTTTCGTCGAGCATCAGGACCTGCAGACCGTCCTGCGCTGCCACATGGAAGCGTTCGAGCACCTCGGCGGCGCTCCGCGCGAGATTCTGTACGACCGGATGAAGGCGGCCGTGCTGGGCGAAGTCGAGAAGCACATCGTCTACAACGCGAAGCTGGTCGCGTTTGCGCAGCACTACGGCTTCGCGCCGCGCGCCTGCAAGGCGTATCGCGCCAAGACCAAGGGCAAGGTCGAGCGGCCGTATCGCTATATCCGGCAGGACTTCTTCCTGGCGCGCCGCTTCCAGAACCTCGCCGACCTGAACCGCCAACTGCGCGAGTGGCTCGACACGGTTGCCAATGTCCGCGTGCACGGCACCACGCACCGCGTCGTCGCTCAGCACTTCAGTGAGGAGCGTCCTACGCTGCAGGCGTTGCCGGCCGGCACCTTCAACGGCGTGATCCGGCTTGAGCGGCGCGTGAGCCACGAAGGTCTCGTCTCGGTCGGTGGCAACTACTACAGCGTGCCCGATCGTACGCGCAAGCGCGTGCTCGACGTCCACAGTCTGGCTCACGAGATCCGTATCTACGAGGACGGTGAACTGCTGGCGGTGCATCCCGTGTTGGAAGGCCGGCGACGAACCTCGCTGTTGCCCGGTCATCGGCGTGCAAACCAGCGTAAGCAGCCGGCACGGCACCCCGTGCCATCGGTGACGGCGAGCGTGGCTCGCCGGCCCTTGTCGTTCTATGACCAGGTCGCAAGACGTCTCGCAGAAGCCGGGAGGACCGCATGAACAGCATGCCTGCCTCGACACTGGAGCGCATCCGGCGCTATCTCGTCGGCCTGCGCATGCCGCGCGCGCTCGAAACGCTGGATGCCACCCTGAACCGCTTCGAGCAAGGCGACAGTTCGATGCTCGAAGTGCTGGAAACGTTGCTGGGCGAGGAGTTCACGACACGCGAAACACGCCGCATCCGGATGGCGCTGCAGACCGCGCGGCTCGGCACGATCAAGACGCTGGCCGGCTACGACTTCAGCTTCCAGCCGAGCCTGGATCGCGATCGCATCATGACGCTTGCGCAACTCGAGTTCATCGAACGACGGCAGACCGTTCACTTCCTGGGGCCGCCCGGCACGGGCAAGTCGCACCTGTCCATTGCGCTGGGCGTGGAAGCCGTGCGCGCGGGCAAGAGCGTCTACTTCGGCTCGCTGGCCGAGATCGTGAACTCGATGGCCAAGGCCGAACGGGAAGGCAACCTGGCGCAGCGCGTGCGCTTCCTTGCCCGTAACAGCCTGCTCATCGTCGACGAGATCGGCTACCTGCCCATCGGCTCCAACGGCGGCAACCTGTTCTTCCAGCTCGTCAACGCCTGCTACGAGCGCTGCGCGATCATCCTGACGTCCAATCGCAGCTTCGGTGAATGGGGCGACGTGTTCGGCGACAGCGTGGTGGCCGCGGCGTTGCTCGACCGGCTGCTGCACCACGCGATCGTCGTGCAGATCGAAGGCACATCGTACCGCCTGCGAGAACACGCCGATCTGCTGCCGGACCATCTGCGCAACCGTCCGTCTTCCCTGAACCCCGTGCCCGCTGAACCGGCTCGCCGGCGCCCGGGCCGCCCCCGAAGGAACCCATTCGATCACGTCGCCGGCTGATCACCGTCCGAACAGGGTGGGGAATTTTACTTCGACACTTCTGGGGAAATTACGTCCGAGGTTGACAGCAGATTCCTGAACGCCGCCGACAGACTGTCGGTGCGGTGCTCGAGCGGGCAACCGCCGGCCTGCCAGAGCGCATTCTGCAAGCCCGTAGACAGGGCTTCGAAACTCTCGCCGCCTTCGACGACATTCGCGTACTCCCAGCGCGAGAAGGCCAGCACGAAGTGGTACAGCCGATGAGCGAATGGCGCGCCGGCGATGGTCACGCGCAGTTCAGCCATGTCGGTAAAGTCTGACAGGCCCCGCGCGCCGGGCTCATGCTGCTGGGGGAAGAAGACTTCCTTGGGCGGCCCGGACATTGCTCTCCAGTGCCTCACGCGCCGCTCGAGCGTGCGGCGTGTGCTGTCGGGATATTGCCCGGGATGATCGTCCTGCAGCTTGCGCAGGATCGTGATCGCCTGCAATTGCGGCGCGTTCGTGAGCATCGCGACGACTTCGGTGTCCCAGACGTCGGCGAACGGATCAGGGCGCGAACGCCAATAGCCGCGGGGCTTCTGGGACGGCAGTGAGGCATCTCGTTCTATGCGCCGGGCACTGCGCACACTGATGCCGGCCTTGGCGGCGGCAATCTCCTGAGAGTGGTGTTTGCGTTTGGACATGTAGAGGCGAACCTGTTGGTCGGTGATACGGGTTCCGGACATGCGGCTGATCGCTTCTTCTTGATTTGATCAGCCATCGTAGAACCCGGCCGACTCGGCGCCGCCGGTGGGGAGAACTCTCCGGCGGCTACGCCGCCTCCGAGTTCTCCCCACCGGCCAAAACCTCTGTCGCTATACCGGCCAAAATGATTGTCGCCGCGCACCTTGAACGATCGGATAGGCGCCTTGGCACTTCGGACACAGCACCATATGGCCAACACCAGATGCCGGGCGGCCGTTCAGGTTCGAGAAGCCGAAGCCATCGAGCACAATGCCACCGTGATCGGTTGTGTCGCCCTTTCGGATAATGGGCTTCATCGACCTGTCTTGAGAAGTCGGATTATCTCTGCGTTCTCGTTAAGCTCTGCAACTTCGAGCGGCGTCTGATCAAATTCATTCCTCAGATGCTTCTTGGCGCTGCACTTCAAGAGAAACTTGATCGAGTCGAATTGATCCATCATGGCCGCCTGGTGCAGTGGCGTATTACCCAGATCGCCCGCGATGTTCACATCTGCTCCCGCATCGACCAGAATCTTCATGTCTTCAATAGCACCGGTGCGAGCCGCAAGATGCAGAACGGTGTCATCTACCGCACCGCGCTGATTGGGATCGGTCAACTCCAACCCCAGGAATTCGGGGTGGGTGCTGTACTTATCGAAGACCAATTTCAACTGCTCTTTTGAGGACATTTTTGGGTGCACTTCCATTGTGTTCATCCTTCAAATTCTGAAGGCGATTTTTCCAACCGACAATCTTTTCATCATGCCGCCCTGGCAACCACTTCTGATCCCACGCCTCGTACAACTTGATGCATCGTTCGGCGTGGTCAATCTGGCGAGATAGCGTCGAACATTCGTTACTGCCCGAAGGCGGAGGCGTATCGCAGAAGCGCTTGGCGTTGATGTACTCCGACTGGCGGTCTTGTGCCGAGCTTTGCGTTCCAGAATTGGAGGTAGCATTTGCCATCCAGATCATCGCAGCGACGCCTACGCTGGCGCGCGCGAACTTGAAAATCCGGTGCCGTGGGCCAAACTCCTGCGCATGGTCGACATGGGCCGCATCCTCGGACCAACGATTTCCCGCAACACGATACGCATCTGCGAACACCCGCAGATAATCGACTCGCACCGCTCGGAGTCGGAATGATTGAGGCAGCCAGCGGCGTTGCTACGAGCAATGCAAAAGGGGCGGTGTTTCGGTATTGCTCGTAGGCTTGGCGGGCGGGGGCGCTGCTTAGGTTACAGGGGCCGGCGCGGGAGGTGGGATAGGAGCGTTTCATCGGGTGGGCACTCCACAGAAGGTGAAAGCGGCAAATAGCCCCACTTCCGGAAAACCGCGTTGCACCAAAAACGCTCGCCTATTGGTATCCGTTTTGGGTGGGTTTCACGGCACGGAAAGCAAAAAAGCCGCTGTCCTTGCGGAACAGCGGCTTTGGGGTGAAGCTAATGGCGAATCAGAGATTCGAACCCCGGACCTTCGGATTATGATTTTGTGGCTGAGCGCTCATAAAACTGGCGCTCGGCGGGTGGGCTAGTCGTACTTACTCTGGGGTTCTAGACCGAAGTTGTCGTCAAACGTCGATATTCCCCGCCCGCAACGCATTCGACTCGATAAACGCCCGCCGCGGCTCGACATCATCCCCCATGAGGGTAGTAAAGATCCCGTCCGCAGCAATAGCATCTTCGATCTGCACACGCAGCAGACGCCGCACCGCCGGATCCATCGTCGTTTCCCACAGCTGCTCGGGGTTCATCTCGCCGAGGCCCTTATAGCGTTGTTTGGAGACGTTGCGCTCCGCATCCGCCAGCAGCCACTTCATCGCGCTCTTGAAGTCCGCCACGGCCATGCTGCGCTCACCGCGCTTGATGACCGCACCTTCCCCAATAAGCCCCTTGAACGTATTCGCCGTCGTCACGAGCTGCTGATAATCCGCCGTGTGCTGGAATTCTTGGTCGATGACGGAAACCCGCACGTTGCCGTGATGCGTCCGCTCGACATGCAGCGCCCGCTGTTCGCGAACCGCGTCATACGAAGGCACCACACGCACTTCGTTCTTCAAAGCCTCGTCATGCAGCGCGGCATGAAGAGCCTTCGCCGAAGCCTCGGTCGAAGCCTCGCTGGAGAGATCGATCACCACCCCATCCATGACCGCTTCCAGCGCGGCCGGGTCATACAACCGGCTCAACCGCTCGATCACGCTCTGCGACAGCAGATACGACCGCGCCAGTTCCCCAAGCGCATCACCGGAAATCGCCGCCGCATTCTCACCCGGCACCAACTCCGACCCTTGCAGCGCCAACCGCAGCATGTGCGCGTTCAGCTCCACGTCATCCTTCAGATACCGCTCGTCCTTGCCCGCCTTGATCTTGTAAAGCGGCGGCTGCGCGATATACACGTACCCGCGTTCGATCATGTCCGGCATCTGGCGATACAGGAACGTGAGCAGCAGCGTCCGGATGTGCGCACCGTCCACGTCCGCGTCGGTCATGATGATGATGCGGTGATAACGCAGCTTCTCGAGGTTGTAATCGTCCTTGCCGATCCCGCAGCCAAGCGCGGTCACGAGCGTGACGATCTGTTCCGACGACAGCAGCTTGTCGTAGCGCGCCTTCTCGACGTTCAGCACCTTGCCGCGCAGCGGCAGGATCGCCTGGAACTTGCGATCACGCCCTTGCTTTGCCGACCCACCTGCCGAGTCACCCTCGACGATGTAGATTTCGCACTTCGCCGGATCCTTCTCCTGACAGTCCGCGAGCTTGCCCGGCAGGCCGACGCCGTCGAGCACACCCTTGCGTCGCGTCATCTCACGCGCCTTCCGAGCAGCATCCCGCGCCCGAGCAGCTTCGACGATCTTCCCGCAGATGATCTTCGCGTCGATCGGCGTTTCCAGCAGGAACTCTTCGAGCGCCTTCGCGACGACTTCCTCAACCGGCGCACGAACCTCGGAAGAAACCAGCTTGTCCTTCGTCTGCGAGCTGAACTTCGGCTCCGGCACCTTCACGGACAGCACGCACGACAGCCCTTCGCGCATGTCGTCGCCGGTCGTCTCGACCTTCGCCTTCTTCGCGATTTCGTTGTCGGTGATGTACTTGTTGATGACGCGCGTCATCGCGGCCCGCAGGCCGGTCAGGTGCGTGCCGCCGTCGCGCTGCGGAATGTTGTTCGTGAAGCACAGCACGTTTTCGTTGTAGCTGTCGTTCCACTGCATCGCGACTTCGACGCCCACGCCATCCTTCTCGCCGTTCGCGAAGAACACCGTCGGGTGCAGGTTGGTCTTCGTCTTGTTGATGTACTCGACGAAGCCCTTCACCCCGCCGGCGAACGCGAAATCGTCTTCCTTGCCCGAACGCAGGTCCGTGAGACGAATTCGCACGCCGTTGTTCAGGAACGAAAGCTCGCGCATCCGCTTCGCGAGGATGTCGTAGTGATACTCGACCGTGCCGAAAATCGTCGGATCGGCCATGAAATGCACTTCGGTGCCGCGGTTCTCGGTGTCGCCGGTCACGAGCATCGGCGACACTTCCACGCCGTCCACCACCTCGATCACGCGATCCTGCGCGACGCCGCGGTGGAATTCCATGAAGCGCTTCTTGCCGTCGCGCCGCACGGTGAGGCGCAGCCAGCTCGACAGCGCGTTCACGCACGACACGCCCACGCCGTGCAGACCACCGGACACCTTGTAGCTGTTCTGGTCGAACTTGCCGCCGGCGTGCAGCTCGGTCATCACGATTTCCGCCGCACTGCGCTTCGGCTCGTGCTTGTCGTTCATCTTCACGTCGGTCGGAATCCCGCGGCCGTTGTCGGTCACGGAAATCGAGTTGTCGGCGTGAATCGTCACGTGGATGTCGTTGCAGTACCCGGCCAGCGCTTCGTCGATCGAGTTGTCGAGCACCTCGAACACGAGGTGGTGCAGACCGGTGCCGTCCGACGTGTCGCCGATGTACATCCCGGGGCGCTTGCGCACCGCTTCCAGACCTTCGAGGATCTGGATCGACGAGGCGCCGTAGCTGCTGTTATCGGGTTGCGAATTGTGCTGTTCACTCATGGATATCTTCCGGTTCTGCGAGGCCACTCTAGTGGCGGCGCGGTGCGTTTCAGCGAAGGAAATCGCCGGGCCGCTCCAGTTTCCTGGCCCATCCACGGTGCCGGTCAGGCACCGAAAGGACGGGTTGTCGGTTCGCCATAAAAACGCCAAAGGGGCTTGCCGCCCCCTGGTGTGTGTCTTGATGTCGTGCGCGTCAGATGCGCATCGGCATCACGACATACTTGAACTCGTCGTTCTCGGGCACGGTGATCAGCGCGCTCGAGCTGGCGTCGCCGAGGCTCACCTGCACGGTGTCGACCTTCAGGTTCGCGAGCACGTCGAGCAGATACGTGACGTTGAAGCCGATGTCGACGGTATCGCCCTGGTAGGCGATTTCGAGTTCTTCCTGCGCCTCTTCCTGATCGGCGTTGGTCGACATGATCTTCAGCTGGCCCGGCGCGATGATGCAGCGCACGCCCTTGAACTTGTCCGAGGTCAGAATGGCCGCGCGCTGCAGCGAACGCTGCAGTTCTTCACGGCCGATCTCGAACGTGTTCTTGTGCGCCTTCGGGATCACGCGCTGGAAGTCGGGGAACTTGCCCTCGACGAGTTTCGACACGAGCTCGACCTGGCCGAACGTGAACTTGGCCTGGGTTTGCGCGATGTCGATGGTGACGGTGTCGTCGATGTCCTCGAGCAGGCGCTGCAGCTCGAGAATCGTCTTGCGCGGCACGATGACTTCCTGGCGGCCGAACGTGCCGCCTTCGAGCTTCATCGACGAGAACGCGAGGCGGTGGCCGTCGGTGGCCACGGCCATCAGCTGGTCGCCGTCGACGACGAGCAGCATGCCGTTCAGGTAGTAGCGGATGTCCTGCTGCGCCATCGCGAAGTGCACCATGCCGAGCAGCTGGCGGAACGACTTCTGCGGGACGGTGAGCGTAGCGCCGAAATCCTTGGCCTGCGCGACGGTCGGGAACTCGTCGGCCGCGAGCGTCTGCAGTGCGAAGCGGCTCTTGCCCGATTGAACGGTGAGGCGCTTGTCGGCGAGCGACAGCGTGACCTGGCCGTCAGGCATCGCGCGCAGGATGTCGAGCAGCTTGCGGGCCGCGACGGTGGTCGCGATCTGGTCGCCGCCGACGCCGAAATCGGCGCGCGTGGTGATCTGCAGCTCCAGGTCGGTCGACAGGAATGAAACGTCCGGGCCGTTCTTGGTGATCAGCAGGTTGGCGAGGATCGGCAACGTATGGCGGCGTTCGACGATGCCGCTGACCGTTTGCAGCGGCCTGAGGAGGGTGTCTCGTTCGGTCTTGACCAGTTGCATAGAGTTCCTTCGTTGAGTAACGGCCTGCAGCGCAGCAGCCTCGCAGCGCCCCGCCGGCCGGGCTCTTGGCCCGCCACCACCGGGGCGGTCAAACCAGTATTGTGCCTCAAAACCGAACCGCCCCCCTTAAATTGGGGCGGAGGCCGAATTATCAAGCGCGGTGCGCGCGCTCAGCCCTTCAGCGTCTGTTCCAGCACGTGCAGCTCGTGGTTGAGCTGCGCGTCCTTGCTGCGCTCGTCGGCGATCTTGCGCACCGCATGCAGCACGGTGGTGTGGTCGCGCCCGCCGAACAGCTCGCCGATTTCCGGCAGGCTCTTCTGCGTGAGTTCCTTCGCCAGGTACATCGCAATCTGCCGCGGCCGCGCGATGTTCGCGGGGCGCTTCTTCGAATACATGTCGGCGACCTTGATGTTGTAGAAGTCGGCGACGGTCTTCTGGATGTTCTCGACCGAAATCTGCCGGTTCTGCACGGTCAGCAGGTCCTTCAGCGCTTCCTTGGTCAGCTCGATCGAGATCTCGCGGCCATGGAACTTCGAATACGCGAGGATCTTGCGCAGCGCGCCTTCGAGCTCGCGCACGTTCGAGCGCAGGTGCTTCGCGACGAAGAACGCGACGTCCTCCGACAGGTTCACGCCTTCCGACTGCGCCTTGCGCATCAGGATCGCGACGCGCATTTCCAGCTCGGGCGGCTCGATCGCGACGGTCAGGCCCGAGTCGAAGCGCGAGATCAGGCGATCGTCGATGCCCGAGATTTCCTTCGGATACGTGTCGCTGGTGATGATCACCTGCGCCTTGTTCGCGACGAGCGCCTCGAACGCGTAGAAGAATTCCTCTTGCGTGCGCGATTTGCCGGAGAAGAACTGGATATCGTCGATCAGCAGCAGGTCGAGCGAGTGGTAGTAGCGCTTGAAGTCGTCGAACGCCTTGCGCTGGTACGCCTTCACCACGTCTGACACGTACTGTTCCGCATGGATGTAGCGGATTCGCGCGCCGGCCTTGTCGAGCAGCAGCTGGTTGCCGATCGCATGGATCAGGTGGGTCTTGCCGAGGCCGACGCCGCCGTACAGGAACAGCGGGTTGTACGAGATGCCAGGGTTGTCCGCGACCTGGATCGCGGCGGCGCGCGCGAGCTGGTTGGCCTTGCCGGTCACGAAGTTGTCGAACGTGAGCACCGGGTTCAGCTTCGAGCGTTCGTACATCGAATCGGCTTCGCCGCCGTTCGCGGGGGCCGCGCCGGGGCCCGGGCGCCACGTGCGGCGGCCGGCCGCCGCTTCGTGCGCGGGCAGGCTCGGCAGGTCGATGTCGGCGTCGTCGGCGTTCAGGTGATGCGCGGCGGCCGCCGACGGCGTCATCGGCACGTCGGCCGGCGCGCTGGGCGCGGCGGCGGCATTCGCGGTCAGGTTGGCGGCGATCGCGGCGACCGTCGCGGCCGGGCCGTTCGGGGTGAGCGGCGCGCGCGGGGCGGCCGGCGCGCTGCCGGCGGGCGCGCTGCGCATGCCGGCCTTCGGATCGAGGACGAACTGGACTTCGATCGGCGCGTTCCAGAAATCCCGGGCCAGATCGGAGATCCGTCCCGAAAACTGGCTCTTGACCCAGTCCAGCTTGAAACGGTTCGGCGCGGCGATGGACAGCGTGTTCGCCGACGCATCGAAGGCCACCGGGGCCAAGGGTTTGATCCACGTCACGTACTGCTGGGGCGTCAGCTCGCGCTCCAGCAGTGCGGAACAGTGTTGCCAGAAATCGTTCATC